>CAWKAA010000004.1:0-435454 GCA_963847515.1 Terriglobia bacterium | reverse complement strand
AGCACACCAGGGCCTTTTGGCCGCGGCTAATCACACCGGGCGTGACGTAAAACTGTAGAATCTTAAGCCGTCCATCCCCATAGATCTGCGTAATCTCCCGCTGAGCCTTGAGCCTTTCGGCCTCAGCCGCCGCGGTCTCGAAGCGCCGGTTTTCCAACCAGCGGGACCCAAACACATAAATCGTGTAAAGCGCCGCCACCGCTACTCCCGCCGTGAGGTATGGCAGCAACCTTCGGATGATTCGCAGCGATTCGCCCTCAGACGGCATCTTCTCTTATTATCAAATGAAACAATCTAGTGTTATGGAACAGCCGAACTTCGATCCGGGCCTGACCCAGAAATTCAGCGGGACCCTGCGGCGGGCGATCAACAAAGATGGTAGTTTTAACGTGCATCGCACAGGTACCACGTGGCGCGACGTGCACCCCTACCTCTTCCTGATCAATACCAACTGGTGGAATTTCTTTTTTCTTATGTTTGCGGGATATATCGTGATGAACTCGTTGTTTGCGCTGGTATATTACTCGCTCGGGCCCGATCAATTGCAGGGCGCCGACTCGCCCACGGAATGGGCTCATTTTCTCAACTCATTCTTCTTCAGCGCGCACACACTCACTACGGTGGGATACGGCAGTATCTCTCCCAAGGGCACAGCCGCAAATGTGGTCGCGGCCATCGAGGCCATGGTGGGCCTCATGGGTTTCGCCCTTGCCACCGGGCTCCTTTACGGCCGTGTGTCCAGGCCCTCCGCCAAAATCGGGTATAGTTCGAATTTGTTGATCACGCCTTATCAGGACATTACCAGCCTTCAATTCCGCGTGGTCAACCAGCGCGAAAATATACTGATGGAATTGGATGCCATCGTCACTCTAATGACCGTAGTCGGCCCACCGGGGAACCTCCGCAGGGAATTCAGCACGCTCAAACTCGAGGCCGCACGGTTTACTTCCTCCCCCTGACATGGACCATCGTGCACCCCATCGACTCGCACAGTCCTCTTTACGGCAAGACTCACGACGATCTGGCGCAACTCCAGGCCGAGGTGCTCGTCCTCATCAAAGGATTCGACGATACCTTCAGCCAGACCGTCCATTCGCGTTATTCGTACCGCTACGACGAGATTGTCTGGGGGGCACGCTTCACTCCGGCGTTCAACATCGATCCGGAGGGCGACATCGTGCTCGAAGTGGACAAGGTCGGAGCGCTGGCGGCAGCGGACGCATCAAAAGCGTAAACCGCTGCGGAGCGTGTCACAGCCACAAACGCTAACACCGCGGCAGCGGCTATGCTCACGAATCTCTGCGGACTCCAGCTAAACCGATAGCGGCCCTACCTCAGTGCCCTCACCTCAGCTACCAGCACGAGCGGGTTCACGGTTCTCGCGTTTCGCAGAGTCCGGAGAATTTCGGCTTTGCGGAAACCCGCGCTCCGGAACTCATTCAGGAGGGCATCTCCCTCCTTGGCGCCGGCAATTCAGGCAAACCAGTTGGCCGCATCCTGCTGCTCCGGGGGCAGCGCAGCCAAGAGAATCAGTTCCGCAGAATACACCGTCCCGCCATGGCGCACCGCTCGCGCAAGCTCGCGAAAGATGCATTCTCTGGCCTGATTCAGGTTGAAAATGCCGTTGATGAGGGCAACGTCGATGGAAGAGCCAGGAAGGGGCAGCCGCTCTGCATCCGCGCGGCAGAAAATGACGTTTTCCGCGCCAGCCGAGCGAGCCCCCCGGCGCGCTTGTTGGAGCATTGCATGGCTGAAATCTACGCCGGCGACTCTGCCCTGTGGGCCAATGCGCCGGCTCGCAACCAGGGAATCCAGTCCCGCGCCGCATCCCAGGTCGAGTACCGTGACGCCCGCAGGCAACTCCGCCACAAGCGAAATGTTCGAGACACCTGCGAACCTATCTACGCAATCACCGGGCAAGCTGCCTATCAACGCGGCGGAATACCCGACGCTTTCAGCAAAATCGCGCCCGACGGGAAAAGGGTGGGAATCAGACGGCCTCTCCGCAGCAGCTGAGTAAGCGTCGTGAACTCCAGCCCGGATGCTCGAAGCCATGCGATTCAAATCATACGCTCAAAATAGGATGCCTGCGCCCGCTGCCACGCGAAGCGGTTCTCGCCGTTCGAAGTCCGGAGTGTCCCGTTCAACCCTCAATCAGGACAGAATACTGCGGAAATATTGTATATACGACACTTATGGTCGTATTTTAACTGGTTGAACCATATAGGGATTTGCTGGTATACTGATCTTGGACTGAATCAGTCGTACATCCAATGTTAAAACTGACAAAGAAGGCCGATTACGGTTTGATCGCCGTGAAGCATCTGGCTGCGATGCCAGGTAACGGCCGGGCCGCTAGCGCCAAGGGGATTGCCGACGCTTACGGGATCCCTTTGCCTTTGTTGGCGAAGATTTTGCAGAAGCTGACCAAGACGGGGCTGCTGTTTTCGGTGCCGGGATCGAGCGGCGGCTACAAGCTGGCTAGGCGGCCGGAAAAAATCAGTGCGCTCGAAGTGATCCACGCGATCGATGGGCCGATTATTCTTACCACGTGCTTCACGGCACACGGCCGCTGCGATCAATCAGAAAAATGCACGGTGCGGGAGCCGCTGCGCAAGGTGCATGAAGCCATTATCCATTTGCTCGACCGGATCACCATTTCCGAAATGGCGGGCGACGGCAGCCTGTGCCTCCCCGACACCGGGACCAAAACGCCATTTGATGCAACCCCGCTCGAGCCATTACATGTTCTGTGAGGGAAGTTAATGAAGACGCCAATTTATTTTGATAATCACGCGACGACGCCGACCGACCCGCGGGTGGTCGACGCCATGCTGCCCTATTTCACGACGAAATTCGGCAACGCGGCCAGCCGCAACCACAGCTTCGGCTGGGAGGCGGAAAAGGCCGTCGACAATGCCCGCAAGCAGATCGCAGACCTGATCGGCTCGACGTCCAAGGAAATCATTTTCACCAGTGGCGCAACCGAATCCGATAATCTCGCCATCAAAGGCGTGGCCGAGATGTATGCCGAAAAGGGCAACCACATCATCACGGCCGCCACCGAACATAAGGCGGTGCTCGATACCTGCAAGAAGCTGGAAAAGCACGGCTACCGCGTGACCTATCTGCCGGTAAAGGCGGATGGCCTGGTCGATCTCGACATGCTGCGCGAGTCCATCACCGACAAGACCATCCTGATCACGCTCATGTACGCCAACAACGAAATCGGCGTCATCCAGCCGGTGCCGGAGATCGGCAAGATCGCGCACGAGAAGGGTGTTCTGTTCCACACCGATGGCGTGCAGGCGGTGGGCAAGGTTCCTGTGAACGTGATCAAGGACAACATCGACCTGATGTCGATGAGCGCGCACAAGATCTATGGCCCGAAGGGTGTGGGCGCGCTATATGTGCGGCGCAAGAGCCCGCGCGTGCAGATCACCGCGCAGATGGATGGCGGCGGCCACGAGCGCGGCATGCGATCCGGGACGCTGAATGTTCCGGGCATCGTGGGGATGGGCGAAGCCTGCGCCATCTGCCAGCGCGAGATGCCGGAAGAATCCAAGCGGCTCGAGCCATCTGCGCGACAAGCTGCGGAACAAGTTTGAAACCGAGCTGGATGAAGTGTTCATCAATGGCTCGATGGAACACCGGCTGCCCCACAACCTGAACATGAGCTTCGCTTACGTAGAAGGCGAATCGCTGCTGATGGGCATCAACGACGTCGCGGTTTCGAGCGGCTCGGCCTGCACTTCGGCGACGCTCGAGCCGAGCTATGTGCTTAAGGCGCTGGGCGTGGGCGACGATCTGGCGCATACCTCGATCCGTTTTGGCCTCGGCCGCTTCAATACGGAAGAAGAAGTGGATTACGTGGCCGGACGGGTGATCGAAGTGGTCCGGAAACTTCGCGAGCTTTCGCCGCTTTACGAGATGGCCAAAGAAGGCGTGGATTTGAGCAAGGTTCAATGGGCCGCGGAGTAACGCGCCCCGAGCGATAAAATAGAGAGGGAGAAGCAATGGCATATTCAGATAAAGTTCTCGATCATTACAATCATCCGCGGAACGTCGGCTCGCTCGACAAGAGCGATCCCAACGTGGGCACAGGCATGGTCGGCGCGCCGGAGTGCGGCGACGTCATGAAGCTGCAGGTGAAGGTGGACGAGGCAACCGGCGTCATCGCAGACGCCAAGTTCAAGACCTTCGGCTGCGGCAGCGCCATCGCCAGTTCTTCGCTGGCCACCGAGTGGCTGAAGGGCAAGACGGTCGACGAAGCTCTGGCAATCAAGAACACCGACATCGTCAACGAGCTGAGCCTGCCCCCGGTCAAGATTCACTGCTCGGTGCTGGCCGAAGACGCGATCAAGGCGGCCATCACGCGATTACAAGAAGAAGCAGGAAGAGCGAAAGCCGGTCGAAGCCCGAGCCTGATGACTGGAGCCAGACCAAATCGTGCAGTTGAGCCGCCCGGCCCGGAACTCCCGAAGCAGGAGCCGGAGATCCAGGTCACGCCGAAGGCCATCGAGAAAATCCGGCAGGCGTTCGAGAAGCAGGGCGTCGAGGGCGTTCTGCGTCTGGGCGTTCTGGGCGGCGGCTGCTCGGGTTTGAGCTACCAGTTCAAGTTCGATACCAAGCCGCGCCCGACCGACAAGGTCTTCGAATTCGACGGCGTGAAGGTTGTGGTCGATCCCAAGAGCCTGCTCTACCTGCACGGCATGACGCTCGATTACAAGGAGTCGCTGATGCAGTCGGGCTTTGTGTTTGAAAATCCCAACGCGCAGAAGAGCTGCGGCTGCGGCACGTCGTTCTCCGCCTAGAAACGTTCACCGCAGAGGCGTCGAGAAAATCTCCGATGAATCCGGTTTCGTCTAACTATTACGATTTCTTCGGCCTGGAACACAAGCTGGATCTGGATCTGAAGGATCTGGAGAAGCGCTTCTATGCGCTGAGCCGTCAGTATCATCCGGATCGGTACACGCTCAAGAGCCGCGAGGAGCAGCAGTACGCGTTGGACGCGACCGCCATCTTGAACGACGCATATCGCACGCTGCGCGATCCGCTGGCGCGGGCCGAGTATCTGCTCAAAGAGAACGGGTTTGATATCGGCGAGCAGGGATCGAAGAATGTTCCGCCGGAATTGCTGGAAGAAGTCTTCGAGCTGAACATGGCGCTCGAAGAACTACGCGGCGGGGATGATTCGGCACGGCCGGCGCTCGAAGAAGCACGGAACGAAGTTCGTTGACAATGCGCGAGAAGATTGACGCTGAGTTGAAAGCCGATTTGCCGGCTACGATCAAACGCGCGACCGCAACCTCCTGGCCGAGATCCGCGGACTCCTGAATCGCCGGCGCTATGTTCGAAATCTAGTCAATGAGGTGGACCACGAATTGACAGGAGCTGGCGGCATGACACCAATCCAGATTGATTTCGGCAAGCCAGGAGCGCGTGGTGGGCATCGACCTGGGCACCACCAACAGCCTGGTCGCCTACATGGATACCGCACAGCACCCCACGCGTGATCCCAGGCGAGGACGGCGACAAGCTGGTGCCCAGCGTCGTCACGCTGACGCGCGAAGGCGACATCATCGTCGGCAACCAAGGCTCGCGCGGCGCTCATCGATGAGCCCGACCGCACGGTCTACTCCATCAAGCGCCTGATGGGGCGCGGCATGGGCGATGTGCAGGAAGAACTCAAGCTGTTCCCGTTCCGCGTGGCGGAAGGCAGCGAATCAGTCATCCGCATCCAACTCGGCGAACGCACCTTCACGCCGCCGGAGATTTCGGCCTTCATCCTGCGCCAGCTCAAAAAGAACGCCGAGACGTTTCTGGGCGAACCGGTGAGCAAGGCCGTGATCACCGTTCCCGCGTACTTCAACGACGCGCAGCGCCAGGCCACAAAAGACGCCGGCCGCATCGCGGGTCTTGAAGTACTGCGCCTGGTAAACGAGCCGACGGCGGCGGCGCTGGCATACGGACTCGACAAGCGGCGCGACGGCATCGTCGCGGTTTACGACCTGGGCGGCGGAACCTTCGACATCTCGATTCTCAAGCTTGCACGAAGGAATCTTCGAAGTCCTCGCCACCAACGGCGACACGCACCTGGGCGGCGATGACATCGACAACCGCCTGATCCACATCGCGCTCGAAGACATTCACAGCGAATGGGGCAAAGATATCTCGCACTACGGAGACGCCGTGCAGACGCTCCGCCGCGCCGTGATCGAGGCCAAGGAGCGGCTCTCATTCGTGCCTTCCACCCGGATCGAGTTCGACTACAAAGGCAAGACCTACCAGCGCGAGATGACACGCGCGAGCTTTTCGAAAAGCTGATCGCGGATATCGTCGACCGCACGCTTGGACCGTGCCGCGCCTGCATCAAAGATGCGGGCGTGACGGTCGAGCAGATTGACGAAGTGGTGCTGGTCGGCGGCTCGACGCGCATTCCCATGGTTCGCAGCGCGGTGGAGACGCTGTTCCGCGCGAAGCCGCACACCGATCTCAATCCCGACGAAGTGGTCGCGCTGGGCGCGGCGGTGCAGGCGGGCATCCTCTGCGGGCACGGTGGAGAACCAGCTACTGCTCGACGTGACGCCGCTTTCGCTCGGCATCGAAACCATGGGCGGCGTCGTGTCCAAGCTGATCCATCGCAACTCGACCATTCCGGCAAGCGCCACCGAGACCTTCACGACCGCCGTCGAAGGCCAGCGCAACGTCCTGATCCACGTGCTGCAAGGCGAGCGCGAACTGGCCAAGGACAACCGCAGCCTGGCGCGATTCGATCTGAAAGATATCGACCCGCTGCCCGCCGGCATGGCGCGCATCGAAGTGCGGTTTCTGATCGACGCCAACGGCATTCTGAATGTCACGGCGCGCGACGCACGCACCGGCAAAGAGCAGTCGGTGGACGTCAAGCCCAGCTACGGGCTCACCGACGAGCAGGTCGAGGCCATGTATCAGGAATCCATCGATCGCGCCGAAGAAGATTTCCGCGCACGCCAGGTGGCCGAAGCGCGCGTCGAGGCGGACCGCATCCTGGCAGCCGTCGACAAAGCCAAGCGAAACGATGCTTATCTAGATCTGACCGACGAAGAACAGAACGAGATCACACGCGCGCTTAACGAACTGCTGGTGGTTTACCATTCCGACGACCATCTGCTGATCCGCGCCAAGATCGACCAGTTGAACAACGTCACCATGAAGCTGGCCGAGAATATGATCAACACGGCCGTTTGCGGCGCGCTGAAGGGAACCAAGATTTGATGCCGGGACTCACCTGGGACCACACTGAAGATATCGCTCTTGCGCTCTACGAAGCCCATCCGAATGTGGATCCGCTTAAAGTGCGGTTCACGGACCTGCACAAGTGGATCACGGAGCTCGAAGACTTCGGCGACGACCCGAAAAAATCCAACGAAGGCAAGCTCGAAGCCATCCAGATGGCGTGGTACGAGGAGTGGAAAGAAGGCGCAGGGCTAGTGGCGGCGTCGCGATTCCCCTCGGCCAGCGCTTGCTCCAATAAGCTCCGCCACTCCTAAGTACTGCGCCCACTCGCCAAGATAAGGCAAGTCCAGCCGTTCCCGTTGAGCCGCAATCACGCCCAATACGTCATTCCATTGCTGCTCAGATACCTCCCCGCCCTGCCGGAACCACCTCAGCTTCGACAAGATCACATCCTCCGGTGAGGAGACCGCAAGTTCGAGCGGCTCACCCGTGAATACGGAAGATGTTTCGTACCGGCGGCGTCCGAACTGCACCTGTTGGTATCGATCTCCAGTCAACGGGAAGATGTCGAACTTATAGCTGCTGCGGTAATGGATCACGTTAAACGAACGCGACGATTCCCAAGGGCAGCACGAACCTGCTGCTCGTCGATGTAGAATTCCCCCTGAAGCTCGACAACCAGTGCCTGAACATTTTCGCCGACATTGGCTACGATATCGACGTCTCCAGTTGTCCGCATCGAGCCCATGGACGGAACTAGCGCTGGAACCACCGATCATGTACGGAATTTCTAAGCGGTCAAATACCTTCAACAGGCGCAATAAGCCGTCGCCGGGCGATGCGGTCATGAAGTGACGCCGTCTTCCGGGCTCCAGCCATACGCTCGGCGCACGGTTTCGTTTCCAAGCCGCAATGCTGCGGCCCTGAGAAAAACTTCACGCTCGCTAGCTTGAGGGTGCTCGCGGCGCACGCGGTCTTCATAGCCTCGCACCACCATTTCCGCCATTTCGAGGAACTGCCGGAACCGTTCGTCGAAAGTCATGTTACGGCGGATTTCGATCAGAGCGCGGAAAGCCTTCGGATCGGTGTCGGCCATCCAGCCGTAGCGGCTCGGCATTGCCAGACCATCGTATAACGGCAGGCGGCCATGCTATAATCTGAGTTTCCGCAGTTCCCCCGAGGATCATTTTTTATGCCGAAATTGAAGACCCATAAGGGTGCGTCCAAGCGGTTCAAGAAGACCGGGACGGGCAAAGTTGTACGCGGCCATGCCTTTGCCCGCCATATTCTGACCTCGAAGGCGCGGCAAGAGAAAGAAAAAGCTGCATGAGCAGGTGGTGGCCGACAAAGCCGACCAGCCGGTTTTGCGGCGTATGATCCCGTATTAGGAGCGCAGCGCGCGGACGGAGCGCGTGGCACGTGCCCGAGCCGCCGCAACAAATCCAATCAGGAGATGAAACGTGCCCAGAGTCAAACGAGGTACCAAACGCAGAGCCTCCCGCGCGAAAACGCTCGAGCGGGCATCCGGCTATTTTCTAACCAAAAGCAAACTGCATCGCGCGGCCCAGGAGGCCGTGGAGCGCGGCCTGAAGTTCGCCTACGTCGGCCGGCGCCAGAAGAAGCGCGATTTCCGCGCGCTGTGGATCGTGCGCATCGGCGCAGGATGCCGCGCAGCCGGAATCTCCTACAGCAAATTCATGAACGGCCTGAAGAAGGCCGGCATTACGCTCGACCGCAAGGTGCTGGCTGAAGTGGCCGCGAATGATGAATCCGGTTTCAAGCAGTTGGTCGAGCGGGCGAAAGCGGCGTTGGAGGCCGCAGGATAATGGCTGCCGCACCTCAAGAAATCGATGCGCTCGCTTCGCTCGAAGACCGCATCCTCAAGGCCGTTGAGCTGGTTGCTCAGCTTCGCGCGGAAACAGAAGCCTTGCGCCAGGAGAACGAAAATCTGCGCGGCGAGAACAAAGCCCTGCATAGTTCGAACGATGCCGCCTTGCACGAGGCGGCGGAGGGACGCGCCCAGGCAGAGCAGCTTGGCGGAGAACTCCAAGCTTTGCGCGCCGAACGCAAGCAGGTGCGCGGCCGCATCGAAAAGCTCCTTGGCCACTTAGACCAACTCGGCGCCGGCTAGACCGGCATCCTCATGGATGACAAACGCCCCGTTAAGGTGACGATTTTGAACCAGCAGTATACGCTGGTAGCGGGCGAAGATCCTCGCGAAGTGGAGGACCTGGCGCGTAGCCTGGACGAACTGCTGCATTCCATTTCCGAGAAGGCCCCTAACGCCGACTCGACGCGCGTAGCCGTGCTCGGCTGCCTGCATCTGGCGGACCGGCTGCGCGAACTCGAGCGCGACCTTGCCACCTTGAAGCAACGCGTGGGCCACAAGAGCAAAGAATTTGCCGGGCTCCTCCAGCGCGCTCTCGAGGGCTAAGCGAGAGCCGAGTGACGGACCCGGAATTCGCCGCCAACCATTACAGCCAGGCAGCATTCGAATTCGAAACCAAGCGTTTGACCGAGTTATGCCCGGTGGAATTCGGGACGACCAAGCGGATGCTCGATCGCTGGATCCCCGATGGTTCCCGAATTCGCCGAAATCGGAGTGGGAGTCGGCCATTACTCCGAACACCTGGCAGCGCGCGGCTGCCGGATTCATCTGATCGATATTGCGCCACGCTTGCTGGATGCGGCGGTCGAACGTTTGCAGCGATCCGGGCTGGGCGCTCAAATTGCGGGCGTCCATCGGCTTTCGGCCACGGAACTGACAACCATGGATACAGGCCAGTTCGAGGCAGTTCTGCTGCTCGGCCCGCTGTATCATCTGCGCCAGCTCTCGGATCGTGAGCGCGCGATTGCAGAATCCGCAAGGCCGCTGAAGACCGGCGGCTTGGTCTACGCCGCCGGCATCAACCGCCTGCCGTACCTTCGCGATCTCCTTCGGGAACAGCCCGGAACGGTAGTAGAGCGTAGAGACTTTCACCGGCAGTTCCTTCAAGACGGAAATCTGGACCCGGATCACGCGCCGCCCTTGGGATTCGCTCACTTGACGACCGTGCAGGAATTCCGTGAGCTGTTCGCCGGCGTGTTCGAGCCGGTCATTCTGTTGGGAGTGGAATCGTTCACCAGCGCCTGGCAACCCGTCTTACACACGTTGCCTGCCGATCAAAGGCAGGCCTGGTTGGATCTGGTGGAGCAGACCGGAGTGACACCGGAGGGATTGGGACAAGCGGATCACTTTCTGTTTGTGGGCAGGAAGCTGTGATTTCGGGAGCGGTGTATACTGCAGGCTACCGATGACCACGCGCCTTCGCTCTGTTCTGATACCCGCGATTTTTGCGCCAGCCCTCATGACTTGCCTTGCCCAAGATTTGCCCGCACCCAAGGCAGATCGAGTCGGTTTTCCAAAAGGGTACCACTCTTTTCGGCAACTGCGAACAACGGATTCCGCGGAGGCCAAGACCGTCATCGTGGTTTACGGAAACCCGCCCGCGGCTTCCGCGAAGGGCGGCAAGTACCCCTATGGTTCCGTGATCGTCATGGAGACCTGGAGCACGTTGCAGGACGCTCAGAAGAATGTACTGCTGAGCGGGGGGCATTTCCGTAAAGACAAGGTCACTGGGCTTCATGTGATGCGTAAAGAGCACGGTTTTGGCGAGGCGTATCGCGAGAATCGAACCGGCGAATGGGAATACGTGGAATATCGGCCGGACGGCACCTATATTACGCCGCCGGCAGCCTCCGCCAAATGCGCCAGTTGTCACGTCAGAGCGGGGGAGGCGAGGGATTTTGTTTACGGGGGAGCGCGGAAGCCGTAAGGGGTTACTCGTTGGAGGGCATGTCACTTACCGGTGAAATGCTCTCGGATACGCAAGTCGCAATCTGTAGGTGTCGTCCTTGTCGATGACGCCGAAGAGAACCTCTTCACCTAAGGCTGCTCTTGCCGTGGCGAGCTGCTCCATGAGAGCCACAACGCTCTCTTTGATTTCATCCTCGTACTGGACGAAAAACACTTCTGCGGGACTGGCGAAGAGCCGCTGGATCTGATCGCCGTTCTTGCCCATCATGCCGGGCACCAGAGGTCCTTTTTTGGCGGGTCCCTTCAGGGCGAAAGCCGCCCGCCTCGTGCGGCCGGCGATCTTCAACTTAGTTGTGAAGATGTCGTTACTCTCGCCGCCCCAATCCTTGGGCACTTTGGTTTCCTTGAGGAGCCGCAACAAACCTGTTTTGACCTCTTTTTCGGCGAGCCGTTCGGGCGCTAGCTTTTGCGGGATCGAACGCACGGCCTTAACTTTGGAGAACTGGGCCACATCATCAACCCGCAGAAAACGCGTCTTTAGCCGAAACGGAATCTTTAGGATGATGCGTCCCTGTATTGAAGCTCGCGCCCAGGGTTTGTCTTCGTATTGTACTTTGCAAGCTTGACCTTGTCTCTAGCGAGGTGCAGAATCTTGGCTCTGTTGGTCGCAAGGAAATCGATCTTCCGATAAACCGTCTGGCTACTACCATCGATCCGCTCCCGACCTTGCTCGAACAATTTCTCATGCACAAGTGGTTTTGCCACTTCCGTCAGGCGCTTTGTGGTGGGAAGGGAGGCTGCCGCAGCGAGTTCTTTCGCGGTTTTAATGCGCTTCTTACCCCGATATACAGCCTCAAATGCCCTTTGTTTAATCGGAGCATTGCGCAATAGCTCTGCGAAGTTTGCGATTTGATCGCGGCGGTTTGAGGAGGTGTCAGATACTTGTTGGACCATTTGAGGTGGCGCGCCCAACGCGCAATGGACATTATTAGATCACTCGCCGGTATTGCTTGCCATCCTTAATGAGCAGCCCGGCTTGCTCCCAGCGTTGCCAAAGGCCAGAGATTGTGCCCGCTGAAAGGCCGGTTTTCCTGGCGAGTTCCTTCACGGGCATTTGCCCGACCTTCTCATACACCAGTCGGTGCTGTTTATCGTCATAGATCTCGGAAAGACGCTCGGACTGCATTGTCTTTGCCATGAGCGTCAGCAATTCCTCGATCCGTTTAAGGGTCGCTAATTCCTTGCCTGCATCGTCGTTGACCTTGTGTCGTGTCATAACGTGGTTGCCTCATGCGCTTTTGGCGGATTTTCGCCGGCCACGTTTAATCGGGAACATGCTCCTGATGTTGGCTGCTCCCATACCGGTTGCGTAGTGGACCTCGTCGGAACTGGCCCCGGTCTTGAGTGTTAACAGAATGAGAAGATTGCGTATTTGGCGCAACTCCTTTTCGATTCGGCTATTCTTTTCTGTAGCGGGTTTTTTGGCCATTGGGCTGGACTCCTTTACGATTTCTACACACGATCGAGATGTATCGTCGCCTGGTCAATGAGGCCAAGTACGGTGTCTACGAAGCCGCAGAACTTCAGGGCGTCTTCGCGGTTGAATTTATCGCTCAACGAGTGGTGAGCTCGGTTTCGAAACGCGAGCATGATGCCCTTGCAAATGCCGTAAAGTCCTTCTTGCTCGGCCCTTTCGGCGCTCAATTCAATGATGGCTTTTGCCGGATCGGAGTTGATTGCCCTGCTGACCAGGTTCTCCGGGTTTATGTTGGTGATGCCGGTTTTCGTCCTCAGCCGGTCGTCGAGGACAGTGGTCGCCTCGCGGAACACGCGGTCAAAATGCTTTTTCCCCTGGAGCAGGTCCTTGCAGCGGGAATGCAGCTGGTCGTCATGCAGTAGCGTTCTTATAGTTGCGGCGGTGATCGGTTCAGCCTTGCGTGTGGCCCGCGCCGTCACCTTCCCCTGAATGTTCCGAACCGCGGCGGCGGGCGGCGGCCCTACACCCCCGGACCTCTTCGCGCACCTCCATCGGTGCCTTATTGAACGCATGCGCGATGCCGATACCGAGCTCCTTTGCCCACACCAGCTGGGCTGCGGTGGAGGAGATGCTTTGTCGGCTCGCCCTCCGACTGATCTGCTCGCGCAGATACTGTTGAGGCTTGCCGAACTTCTCGGCCATCTTGACCAACAGTGTAGAATTCAGCCGGATCTGTGGCATAGTTCAACGCCTACTCGGACCCTTGGTCCTGTAAGTTTTTCAAATACCGCGCGGTCCGGGTGACACGGTTGAGATCGCAGCGGATGATCTTGCGGATGTTTTGACGCGATACTCCAACCTTCACAAGCTCGACAATCAGAAGGTCCCGGAGCAGCTCAACGGTCGCATCGTCTTGGTCTTTGGGTTGCTTTATTGCCATAGAACGCGCACTCCTCATGTAATGCTTCTTAACGTGGGGGCGACTCCCGACGCATCGAGCGACTGTCACCTTTCGCCTTGCGCAGGTTCGTTAATGCCACACTCACGGTATTACTCGTCGTACCCAACAGCGCAGCGATTTCCTTCGGCGGAAAGGCCGCGCGGTCCAGTAGTGCGATTTGTTCGTTCTGCTTCATTCCCTTGGTGACACTGATGGCAAGGACGCGCAGAAGCCGATCCAACTTTTCCAGCACCAATTGCTCTATAGATTTCGCCATAATAGAAACCTTCAAGAAGTTCTACGGCCGCTTACTACCTTTCCCACTGCGTCCGGCCTTACGGAGCGCCACAAGTTCAACGCGAACTGTATTCGAGCTGGTCCCCAGCAGGTCAGCGATGTCCTTCGGCGATAGTCCGGCCTGATACAGAATGACAATCTGTTCGCGCTGCTTGACGCCTTTGGTCGCAATGACCGCAAGGATGCGGCGAACTTGGTCAAGCTGGGCTAGTATCTGTTCCTCTGTGGAGAGCCGCATGATTTCCCTTAAGAAATTGATGTTCCTTTGGTTTGGCCTGCTAATCGGAGACTAACGCCATTAGCTTCATTCTGTCAATAACTGTCGTAACATCAAGCGTTTATCTACGAGGGACTAATGCGATCGCAAGGCGGCTGGCAACAGGCTTGCTCCCGCGTCCTCTTGCGCATTAGGTTACGGTCGGCATGTCCTTAAAATCAAGAGATATATTAGCCCAATAGAATTAGTGACTTACACTGTTGAAAAGTTCCGCGGCCTGGCCCGGCGATCGTAAGAAGACGAACTTCATCAAAACAAAGGCCCTGCAAATTGATTTGGCCTAACAGCGGAATTATTTGCACTGATTTTCAACAGATAGAACATTTCGACCCATGTATGTTTTGAGGCAAACGCTAGCGTTTGCCTGCGGGGGCGGGTGGGAGTTGTGGGTTTTGTGGCGGCGGATTCTTCGCGGGCAGAGAGGATGCGGTCAAGGAGTTCGGAGCCGGGTCTAGAGAGCACCAGGGAAGGATTTGGAGAGGATGATTGACCGTGATGCGTTCCGAACTTCACGTTGGCCCCCGCGGAGGATCCAAATGACCCTCTTCTTAGTATCGAGGGAGTCGTATGCTGGCGGCCTGTTGCAGTGAGTTCGTTAGCGTGACTCAACCGCTCCCTTTGGTCACGGCTCGGAAACGGGCTTTCCTGAGTCGTTAGGCATCGTGATTTATTCCGAGCGCAGCGCAGGCAGCAGCGGTAGACGCATCATGAGCAGGCTGGAGAGCGCAACTGCTGCCAGGCCTGTAACGAGGATCAAAACCAGCCAGACAGCCATCGAAACCGCGGCGACATGTCCGCCGCGTGACGCAATAGCGGGCACAATCGCCACTAGAGCACAGACGGTGCCGATGGCGAGCCCAGCGGCGAGCACCAGCGCATTCTCGGCCACGATCATCACCGCCAGAATGGCGCGGCGGTAACCAACCGCTGCCAGCAAGGCCAGCTCTCGACGGCGTTCCAGAACGTTGCGGGCGAGAACTGCCGCCAGCCCAACGGTGCCCAGCACCAAACCTAAAGCGCCGAGCGTTTGAAACGTGGAAATGTAAGTGTTCTCGACGCGATGGTAGGCGGCCAGGCGATCCGCGGTCGAGGTGACGTCAAACCCGTAATCGGAAAGCGATGTCTCAAGCGCCGCTGTAACGCCCGCGGCTCTGGCAGACGCGGCTTCAATCAGGAAGAACCGGTAACCCGGGATGCCCGGAAAAAGCCGTAGGAAATTATTCTCGGAGATCAGCAGCTCGCCCTGGAAAATACTGTCGGAGAGCGCCGCCATCAGGCGCAGATGGATTGGGCGGCCACCCGACGGATCGAGGATGATGTCCTCACCCAGCTTGCGGTGCAGCACATACGTCATCGAGTTGGCGTCGGTAATCGCCGGGATAGCACCGTCGCTCAGCGGCGATTCGAGCAGCAGCCAGGGATTTTCCTTCTGTTCGGAAGTCTGCGCCAATGAGTCCTCGAACGCGAAACGGCCGCGCGAAAGGAAATCGCCACTGGGCGCAAGGATGCGCGGCGAGCGCGGCTGATAGAGATTGAGACAACTGGCGTCATCTCCAGGCCGCAGCCGAAATCGCGTCAAACGCACATCCCGCAGCGCGGGTGTATTCAGGTTCAGCGCTTCCCTTCCCGGCCCGGTATTAGGATCGTGAATCAGGGGCAACAGCGATTCCGCCATGAGCGCGAATCCACCGGTACCGGACTTTGGATCGAGCGCCGGCCGCTCTTCGCGGCGAAACGCGTCCACGGAGATGATGAGGAAAGTGGCGGCGGCGATGAGAGCGGTACACAGAATGCTCCGGCCCGGCCGCCATGCCGTGTTCCGGAAGCCCAACGCGAGAACGCTGCGGAGTGTTGCACCGCCGCGCCGTCCGAGCCAGGCTCGCCCTTCAAACAGCGCCGCGGCGAGCAACAGCGTGCCGCCGCCAAAGAAACTTCCTGCCGCGCCGATCCAGCGTGCCGAGACAAGCAGCCCCACAGCGGCTACTATCGACGCCAGGCCCAGCCAAGCGGGTGTTCGTGTTTCAAGGCGCCGCGCCGTGATGAGCCCTCGCGGGGTAATCTTCCGCAGCCCGCGCAGGGTCCACCAAATGCACAGCAGCGCGGTTAGGAACCCTGCGCCGGCGCCCATGGCCAACGCCGACGGCGCGACGTGGAGGGAAAGCAGTTTCGTCCCCACGGCTCCGGACCAACGAGTCCGTAAACCAAACACCATCAGCGCGCCGTAACCGGCCGCGCCAGCAATTCCCACGACGCACCCAGCCAGCGCGAGCACAGTTCCTTCCATGAGAAAAAGGTTGCGGATCGCCGCGTTTGAAAATCCCATGGCGCGGAAAGCGCCGATCTCGCGCAAGCGCTGCTCGATACCCAGGCGGAAAAACAATGCTGCCAGCAGCAGGGCAGCGGCCATCAGGAAGAAGCTGAAATAGACGAAGTACTCGCCGAAGTCGGTGGAACCCTCAGACGCCGCCAGGGCCTGGGCGCGAACCGGAAACACGGTGAAGCCTGCGGCCACCGGGTCGAGCGCCGTTCTAAGCTGGGCTGCAAATTCATCCCCTGCGGCATGCACACGAATGGATGTCAGCTTCCCGAACCGCGAGCCCCACAATTTCTGCCCGACGGAAAGCGGCAGGAAAGCTTTGGGTGTGGTCCGGTATTTCTTCCAATAGTCGTCATCGCGCGGCCGCACGCGGCGGAGATCGATCGGGAACGGCGGATCCCAGTCACGCAGGCTGTTCGTATTGCTAATGCCCGGATAATCCGGCGCAAGATCGCGATCGCCAGCCGGACCGGTAAGCGGCAGAATTGCCGCCAGCCGAAACTGGGCGGACTCGGTCTCGAGGCGGCCATCGTTTTTCCACACGTAGTATTCGAGCGTAACGTTATCACCGGCGCGCGCGCCGATCTCCTTAGCCGCCCAGTCATTCAGCAGAATGCCGGAGCGATAGGCAGTTCGAAAGAATTCGTCATCAGCTGTGACGAGTGAATAGGGGATCTCGCGTGAACCCACGCGGATGGTGTTTGCCAGGTATGTGTAGATCGGTTCCGTACGCACGCCGAGCTTTCGCGCTGTGGCGATCGCCGCATCGGCAACCGTGTCGCCTAAGATTCCCCCGGACGATTCGAGCGAAACTCCGCGCCTTGGGTCGGGCGTTCGCAGCGTTAAGCCAAGATCTTCGAGCGTGAAGCGCTCGCGCAGCCGCGTTTCGACCGGCGCAGCCGCGCTTTCACCCGCCACGAGAATCGTATTCGCTCTGGCCGGCTGGCCGAGGTCTCGCGCCAACCTCCCCAACGGAACGAAAATCGCGCGAACTGGGCCCTGCTGCGGGCGGAGCGAAAATTCGCCGAGTGCAGAAGCCGCCAGCGGCTCGCGAGCCGTGAAGCGCAAGGTGCGGCCCACGTCTTCCTTACGCCCAAAAAGCGATTCGATCGGAATCGCCGAAGGCTTTTGGACGCGCAGCAGCACCGTGTCGCCTGGCCGGCTGCCGAGTTCGTCCGAAAGCGGCGCGCTCATTGCTGGCAGCTCCGGAGCCGGAATGCCCTGAAATCGCCAGAACCGCTCGTCGACTCCGTACACCTGGACGCCCGATGCCCGGCGCCCGCTCGATTCATGTGTGACCAAACCCTCAAAGGCAATGAGCGGCGTGGAAGACCACGGCTGGCCTCGGGCCAAATCGTCCGACAGGTTTTCACAAAAGAAACTGGCGGAGGAGATGACAGCATCGGTCTTACCCAGCCGGTTGAGCACAAGATCGCGCAGGCTCGAGCGCACGGAGTCGCCCACGACCAGCGCTCCGGCCAGCACCGCTACGGCTGTTGCGACGCCCAGGACCACAGCGACATTCGTCCGCCAATAGTAAGCCAGATTGCGGCGGATGAGCGTGGCGATTCGCATCTAATAAATGGTCCAGCAACCGGGAGTGATGAGTTCCACCAGGTGACCATCGGGATCGCGGAAGTAAATGCTGTGTCCGCCGCGTGGCCAAGAGATGCGGCTCTCAATGGCGATGGCGTTTTGGGACAGGCGCTCTTCCCAAGCCGCCAGGTCTGCCGCATGCACGGAAAATGCAAAATGCGTTTGTCCCGAACCATCGTGCGGCGGAAGCACGCCGCCAGGCAGTGGCATAGGTTGCAGCGTGCCTCCCTTCTTGAAGATGAGGAAAACCTGGCGTCCGGCAACACTGAGCGCACAAAACCGGGAGTCGCCTTCGAGCTGCTCGAAACCGAAAATCCGGCGGTAGAACTCGGCCGATCGTGGAACGTCGTCAACGTAAATGCTGGTTTCCAAAACTCCGGTGATGTTCATACTTTCTTAAGATTTTTGCCGGCGACTTCCAGACGAACGGGGAATTTCGCCGCCAGATCGGGATTGTGAGTGACTACGATGAGGACATTCCGCCGGCTGCGCTGCAGATCCAGCAGCATAGAAGCTACAACTTCGGCGGAGGCGCGATCCAGATTGCCGGTGGGCTCATCGCAAAGCAAAAGGACCGGTTCGCGAATCAACGCTCGAGCAATTGCCACGCGCTGCTGCTCGCCGCCGGAAAGTTCGCCCGGCAGATGGCCCAGCCGCTCTTTCAGGCCAACCTGCTCCAGAAGCGCCCGCGCGCGATCCCGAGCGCCGTTTTGCGACTCCGCCACCAGCGTCGGCACCAGGACATTCTCCAGTACTGAACATTGCGGCAGCAGGCAGTGATCCTGAAAAACGAAGCCGACCTGCTTGTTGCGGAACGCGGCCAGTTGCTTTTCCGGCAGCGCGAAAGGATTGCGGCCATCGAGCGTGACCGTGCCCGAAGTGGGCGGGCTCGAGTGCGCCCAGGATATAGAGCAGCGTGCTCTTGCCGCTTCCCGAGGGCCCCATGACGGAGGCCGCGTCACCGCGCGAGAGCGAGAGCGAGACATCCGAAAGCACTTCCAATTGCCCGCGCGGCGTGGGGTAACTCTTGTAAAGACGATTGATCTCGAGCATGAACCGGTTATACGGCCATTACATCACAGCCGCGGGTTCCTTCACTCCCAGTGCACTCCGCGCGCCGCGAGTTCCCGCTGGATCTGCGCGCTGGATTCAAACTGGACGGCGTCCATGCCCTCTCGTTTGCCGCCCTCTACGTAGTCCAGGATGTCATCGGTGTAAAAGCACTCGTCCGGACGGCAGCCGGCATGCGCTATGGCTTCGCGGTAAATCGCGGGTGATGGTTTCATGGCGCGCACGCGATACGAAAGAATCCTGTCGTGAAAGTGGCGCATTAACGGATAGGTTTGTTCGATCATCTGGAAATGAATCGCATTGGTGTTGGAAAGCAGAAGCAGCCGGTAGCGCCGGCTGATGCCTTCGAGCATGCTCTCTGGAATCAGCGGATCGGGCAGGAAGACGGAACTCCAGATCTCGCAGAACTGGTCGTAACCGATGTTCAGGTCCAGGATGGATGAAAATTGCGTCACGAAATCCTTGGGCTCCAGCAGCCCGGTTTCGAAGCGCTTCACCAGGTCTGTCGAGCCGATCCGCAGAGGAATCTCGGCGGCCGGATATTTGCATAATTTTTCCAGACGCTGATAGCCGCGCTTGAAATCGAACGGGATGATGACCTTGCCTAGGTCGAAAATGACAGTTTTGATCACTTTCCTACGGTAGCATCACCAGATTCCGATCAGCTTCCACCAAGCGAAACCCATTGTCGACCAGATCGTCAGGTTCGCGAGCGACACCACAAACCCTACTTTCCACCATCGTTCGAACGAGACATATCCGTGGGCGAAAAACATGGGCGATGGCGTGGTGCCGTAGTTTGTCAGCCCGGCCGCCAGATTGGCGAAGCACGCGAAACTGAAGATCACCAGGCCCACTGGTGCGCCACGGGCTAGCAGGACGGCGGCGAACGGCGGGAACATAGCCAGCATGTGAGCCGTGATGCTGGCAAAGGCATAGTGCACGTAGAAGTAGACGAGAAGCGCTACGCCGAGCGGCACCATCCATCCTGTTCCTCCGAACCATGCGCCCACTACTTTCGCGAACTCGCGCGTCACTCCGGCGTCGTTCAGCGATTTGCCAAGCTGTAGCAATCCTCCGTACCAGATGAAAATATCCCATGCCGCACGCTCGCTCACCACATCATTCCAGGTGAGAACGCCGGTCAGAAGCAGTGCCGCGGAGCCCAACAAGGCTGTGAGTGTGATGTCGAGGTGATGGAACGGAGTTGTAATCCAAAGCCCGCAGACTGAGACGAAGATCACGGACACGATCCGCTCCCCGCCCCCCATGGGCCCCATGCGGTCGAGCTCGCCGCGGGCGAAGGCTGCAGCTTCCGGCGTCCGGCGAATTTCCGGCGGGTACATACGAAAGACAATCAGCGGCGCCACCAGCATGGAGCACAGCCCCGGCACAATTCCGGCGGCAAACCAGAGCGCCCAGGTGACTGGATAATGAAATAGCTCGCCCGCCATTTGCGCGGCCAGCGGATTGCTCGCTTGACCGGTGAAGAACATGGCCGCCGTTACACAAATGCTTTGATAGACTCCGGTCATCAGAAACGAGCCGATGAGCGCCGCGGTTGGTCCCGGGGACGAACCATACAATTCCGCCACGGAGCGGAGGATGGGCAGCACCACTCCGCCTGACCGTGCGCCATTCGACGGAATGATGGACGCGAGCACCATGTCCGTCGCCGAGAGCGCGTAACATACGCCCAGCGACGTTTGTCCCACGGCGCGAATGAAGATCAGGGCGATGCGCCGCGCCAGACCGGTCTTAATGAGCGCAGCGGAAATGAAGAACGCCGCCATCACCAGCCAAACCGTGGGGTCACCATAGCCCCCGAGCGCGTGCTGAAGTGTGAGGCCTCCGAAAAGAGAAGCGAGGATTATGGCGATCAGGACGGACGCCCCGCCGGGTATCGGCTGCAACATCAGCGCGCCGATTGTGGCCACGAAGATTCCGAGCAGCCGCCAGCCCGCGGGTTGAACGGATTGCGGCCGTGGCAGCCAAAACTCAATCGCCAGATAGAGCGCCGTAAGTCCCGCGCCGCTCAGTAACCGGCGTCGTAGCGACGGGGCATTTACGTGTGGCGATTGGACGGCGGGTGGTTCGGCGGTCGAATCCAAGAAGACATCTTCGCACGGTATTGCCAAGTAGCCCACATGGCATATACGGACCACTGGCAGCTTGTGGGCGGATGTGCTGCAGTCGGATGGCGGAGAGCGCTCTGTTGAAGCAAGTATGCATCGCGATCTTGATGATGACCGGCACCATGACCGCGGCGCCGCGTTACATTGGCACGGTGACCGCTGACGGGCGGTTGTGGGGTCGACAGTGCCGGAGTCTCAAACCACGCGACGATCTTCGAAGGCAGCGTCATCGAGACTGAAGAGGTTCCGGCCAAGCTGCGGCTTACCTCCGGGACAAGCGTGTGGCTCGACGTGTCCACGCGTGTGGACGTATTCCAGAATCACCTGCTTCTGCGGAAGGGCCGCGCGCAACTCGACGCCGGATCAGCATTCAGAATCGAAGCCAGGACATTGCGTGTCGCCCTGGCCTCGCCCGAATCTCGGGCCGTCGTCGGCATACAGGATTCCGGCGCCGTCCAGGTCGGAGCGCTAAATGGCGAAGCACAGGTAAGGAATGCGCAGGATAGGATGGTCGCACGTGTAAGCCACGGACGCCCGGTAGACCTTCGGCTGGATTCAAGCGGCGGATCTCTGGTGACCGGCTGCGTTTCGAAACTTGGGAAATCGTTTGTTATGCGCTATGAAGTATCGGGTGTCCCGGTCGAATTGCGCGGGAAGGGATTGGACACCTACCCGGGGAAGCGAATCCAGGTTAGCGGTATGGCAGCCGAGTCGCGCGCTACGGCGGCGGCTGAACAAGTGATTCAAGCGAGCGCGATCCACGTGCTGAGGACGAGCTGCGCCGCGGCGGAAGGATCACGCGCGATAGCCACCAGTAGCGCCTCGGCCGGAATCAGTTCCCCCCGGGCGGTGCTAGGTGGCGTCGCAGTCGCTCCAAACTCTGGGACAGTGGGGCACATCGCTGCCGCGAGAAACACACGCCCCACATCAGCCACGGACGCTAGTCTGCGCCCCATCACACCATTCCCAGCAGCGCATTCACCATCAACGCGCCCATGCCGATCGGGATCATGTATTTCCATCCGATATTCATGAGCTGGTCGTAACGGAAGCGCGGGAAGGTACCGCGGAACCAGATAAGCAGATAAATGATCAGCGCTACTTTGAACAGGAACCAGAATACGCCGATGGCAGCGCTATTGAACTGGGGAATCAGGAACAAGGCGCCCGCTCCCAAGAGCAGCAGCGCCACGGCGATCAGCACTTTCTGCTGCACGGGATCGCGCAGCTTTTTCACCAGCAGGAAAGTCGAGCCGCCTGAGCCCGCAAACAGCAGGAACGGCAGTACGAAGTTGATCGGCGCCAGCCACTGGACATTTGGAAAGGGCCGCAGCCAGCCGCCCCAGAACAGCGTCACCGCTACGCTGCACGCCACGAAAATGTTGGCATACTCGGCGAGAAAATAAAGCGCCCAGCGAAAGCCGCTATATTCGGTATGGAATCCGGCGACGAGTTCGGACTCGGCCTCAGGAAGATCGAACGGCGCGCGATTGGTTTCCGCAGTGGCGGAAATAAGGTACACCACGAACGGCACGAGCATGAACCCGTAGTTCGCGAACACGAACCAGATGCCGCGCGTCTGCTGCGCGTTGCACAATTCCCTGCATGCTGAGCGTGCCGGCCACCATCAGCGCCGGAAAGCAACGCGAACGACAGCGCGACTTCATAGCTCACCAGTTGCGCCGCGCTGCGCAGCGCGCCGAGCAACGGATAGTGGCTGTTCGACGACCAGCCGCCCAGGATGATTCCCAGAATTCCTACCGCCGACATCGCCATGATCACCAGGATGCCCGACGTTGACATCCGCGACGAAAAGATACTTGCTGAACGGGATCACGGCAAACGACAGTAAGCGCGGTGAAAGTGGAGATCACAGGCGCGAACCAGAAAATGGCTTGGTCGGCATCGGTGGGAATGATGTCTTCCTTGAGCATCAGCTTGAGCGCATCGGCGATGGGCTGCAGCAAGCCGTGCGGGCCCACGCGCATGGGACCAAGCCGCACCTGAAAATCGGCCAGTACTTTGCGCTCGACCAGCGTCGATGTATCCGGCCACCAGCGGGAACACCGCGATGATCACGATGGTGACCGCAATAGGCATGAACAGAGGATGCTGGAGGACAGTATTCATAATATTTACCGCAGAGGCGCGGAGGCGCGAAGACGAAATCGATTTTCTCTGCGTCTCTGCGTCTCGACGGTTAGGCTTTTCATTTCGATAGCGAATTTTGCGCCAGCCGCAGGAACGGCTCCGGATAAACCCCGACGCCGAGCGTCAGTACGCCGGTGATCCCCAACGCGAGCCGCAGGCCCAAGCTCGTCGCCAGCGGAGCCTTCTCGGTCAGCTCGCCCACGAACATGATCTTGCACCACTCGGAAGTAATAGTAGATCGCCACCGCCACGTACAGCGTCGCGATCACCGCCAGCACATAGTGATGGGTCTCGATCAGCGCCAGGAAGATGTAGTACTTTCCCAGGAATCCGGCGGTGGGCGGAATGCCCGGCCAGCGAAAGCAGGAAAACCAGCATCAGCACCGCGTAGCCGGGGCTCTTGTGCATCAGGCCGGCCATGTCGTCCAGATCCTCGCCGATGATGTTCTTGCGCCGCATGCGCCACCACCACCAGGAACGCGCCCAGGTTCATGAAAGTGTAGACCAGAACGTAGACCGCGATGCCCTTGATGCCGGTCTCGTTGCCCGCAATCAGGCCCAGCAGCATGTAACCCGCGTGCGAGATCGAGCTGTATGCCAGCAGCCGCTTGATGTTGGACTGGCTGATGGCCGCGAGATTCCCGACCGTCATGGTGAGGACCGCGACCACGGCCAGCAGCGGCTCCCACGACGCGCGCGCCGAAGCCAGCGGCCCCAGGAAAATGCGCAGCAGAAACGCGAACGAAGCGGCTTTCGAAGCCACCGAAAGATACGCGGTGATGGTGGTCGGCGCGCCTTCATACGCGTCCGGCGCCCACATGTGGAACGGCACGGCGGAAATCTTGAACAGCAGTCCCACCGCGGTGGTGGCCATCGCCAGAAAGACCACCGGGTCCCACGGATCGCGCGCTGCTGATGGCGGCGGCGATGTCAGCGCAGCTTGGTGGAGCCGGCCATGCCGTACATCACCGAGAAGCCGTACACCAGAAAGCCGCTGGAAAACGCGCCCAGCAGCAGATACTTCATGGCGGCCTCATTCGAGCGCTTGTCGCTGCGCAGGAAGCCCACCATCACGTAGAAGCAGAGCGCCATCAGTTCCAGGCCGATGAACAGCGTGACCAGGTCCGTGCCGGTGGCCAGAAAAAACATGCCGCACTGGGCGAACAGCATCAGCGCGTAGTATTCGCCGTGGTGCTCGCCTTCGATCTCCAGGTACTTGTACGACACGATGGCCACGATGAGCGCCGCCAGCTCAGAAGACCCAGTTGAAGAACAGCGCGAACCGATCCATGGTGACGGAGCCCTGAAAGCGCGATCAGCTCGGTCATGCCGTTGGCCGCGAGAAATGCCTGCTGTTTGCCACAAGCCGAAGCCCGTGAAGCCCTGGCCAGCACCACGAAAAGCAGCAGCCATTTGCGCTGTCGCGGATCGGGAAATATCAGGAAATCGAACAGCAGAATTGCGCAGCCGAACAGCGCCAGCATGATCGCCGGACGAGGACGAAATGATCGGTGGCGGTGTAGAACTGGCTCATTGGCCGCCTCCCGCCGGCGCTCGGCCGTCGGGCTGTCGGCGAGCCGCGTTGCGGGCCGCCCGATAAGTAGCCCGGGCCGCACGCGCTCCACGATCTGCTGCACCGGCTTCTCGCAGCAAATCGAAATACGGCTTGGGATAGACGCCGATCCAGATTGCCCAGGCGATCAGCGGCAGCGAAAACGGCCATCTCGCGGAAGCTCATGATCGGGCAGGTGCAGGTTCTTGCCGTTGGTCACCTGGCCCAGCATGGTGCGCTGATAGAGCCACAGCAGGTAGGCCGCGCCGAGGATCACGCCCGTCACCGCGAAGGCCGCCCAGGCGCGATTGGCTTCGAACGCGCCCTGCAGGATGGTGAACTCGCCGACGAACCCGTTGAGCAGCGGCAGGCCCGCCGAGCTGAGCATGGCGATGGCGAAGATGATCGGCGTACTTCGGCATGACGTGCGCCAAGCCGCCGTACTCGGAGATCTCGCGCGTGTGCCGGCGCTCGTAGATCGACGCCGATAATCAAGAAGAGCATGCCGGTCGAGATGCCGTGATTGATCTGCTGGATCACGCTGCCGGCGATGCCGTTGGGATTCAGCGCGAAGATGCCCAGCGTGCAGAAGCCCAGGTGGCTTACCGAGGAGTAAGCGATCAGCTTCTTCCAATCCTGCTGCATCAGGCTGACCAGCGCGCCGTAGATGATGCCGATGATCGAAAGCACGGCCAGAATCTGCACGATGGTCTGGTCGACCGAGGCTTTCGGCAGCAGCGGCAGGGAGAAGCGCAGGAATCCGTAAGTCCCCATCTTCAGCAGCACGCCGGCCAGAATCACCGAGCCCGCGGTAGGCGCCTCCACGTGCGCATCCGGCAGCCAGGTGTGGAACGGGAACATCGGCACCTTGATGGCGAAGCCGAGGAAGAAGGCCCAGAAGACCCACTGCTGCAGGCCCAGCGGCAGGTCGAGCTTCATCAGCTCGGCGATCTCGAAGGTGTAGAGTGCCGAACTGGCTGGTGATGCTGGAAGTACAGCGTCAGGATGCCGAGCAGCATCAGCACCGAGCCGGCCAGCGTGTACAGGAAAAACTTGATGGCCGCGTAAAGCTTGCGCGGGCCGCCCCACACGCCGATGATGAAGTACATCGGCACCAGCACCAGTTCCCAGAACACGTAGAACAGGAAGAAATCGAGCGAAAGGAATACGCCGATCATGCCCGTCTGCAGCAGCAGGAACATGGCGTAGTATTCCTTGACGCGGTCCTCGATGGCGTTCCAGGAGGAGAGAATCGCGATGAAGCCCATCAGCGTGGTGAGCATCACCAGCAGCAGGCTGATGCCGTCGATGCCGATCAGATACTTCGCGCCCAGTGCTGGGAATCCAGTCGGCGCGCTCTCTCGAACTGGAAGCCCGGCATGCCGTTCTGTCGAAGCGCGAGACCAGCGGCAGCGAAATCAGGAAGCCCGGCGAAGCCAACCAGGTTGGCCCAGATCTTGATCAGGTTCTTGCTGCGAGCCGGGAATCAGCAGCAGGACCACGAAGCCCGGCCAGCGGCGTGAACAAGACGATGCTGAGTAAGTGCTGGTCCATATATTTATCGCGCCATGTAATATCCGAAAAACGCCAGCGCGCCCACCACCATGAATAGCGCGTAAGCCTGCACCCGCCCGGTCTGCAGGATGCGCACCGGATAGGAAGAGCATCTTCACCAGCAACGACGTCAAGCGCACCGCGCCATCGATGATCCAGGTGTCCCACCACATCGAAATCGTCGCGGAGAAGGCGCGTGAGCCAGCCGGCGCCGTTCACGCCGCCATCCACCACGTTGCGGTCGAACGCGCCCAGCACGCGTGCCGCCGCCTTTGGCGAACCCGTTGACGAAGAGGAAATCGTAGAGCTCATCCACGTACCATTTGTTCAGAGCAGGCCGTGAAGCGGGTGCAACGTGGCTTCGATGCGTGTCCGGAATCTGCGGGCTGGTGATGATAGAAGTAGCGCGCGATGATGATCCCGATGAGGGCGATCGCCACCGAAACACCCATCAGAATCCACTCGGTGCTGGCATCATGCGCGCCTTCGTTCGCCGCCTCCATCGGCGGCTGAGGCGAAGGCCGGCTCCAGCCAGTGCTCGAATCCGCGGAACCATCGCCGGACATCCCCCACAGCTTCGGCGTGCCGATCCAGCCCGCCAAGACGCTGCCCAGCGCCAGCAGTGACAGCGGCACCGTCATGGAGGCCGGCGATTCGTGAATGTGCGCTGCCACTTCCGGCGTCACGCGCGACTTGCCGTAGAACGTCATGTTCATCAGCCGCCACATGTAGAACGCCGTCAGGCCGGCGGTAATCAGCCCGACGACATAAAGCATGTTCGAGCCCTGCGGCGAGCTGTACGCCTGCCAGAGAATCTCGTCCTTCGAGAAGAAGCCCGCGAGCCCGGGAATGCCCGCGATCGCCACCGAGCCGACGAACATGGTCCAGTGCGTGATCGGAATCTTGTCCTTGAGCGCGCCCATGCGGCGCATGTCCTGCTCGCCGCCCATGGCGTGAATCACCGAGCCGGAACCAAGGAAGAGCAGGGCTTTGAAAAAGGCGTGCGTGAACAAATGGAAGACCGCCACCCAGTACGCGCCCGACGCCGAGCGCCAGAAACATGTAGCCCAGCTGGCTGACCGTCGAATATGCCAGCACGCGCTTGATATCGTTCTGCACCAGCGCGATCGAGGCCGCCAGAATCGCGGTGAACGCGCCGACTGCGGCCACAATCGTAGATGTCTGCGGCGTCAGTTGGAACAGCGCGCTCGATCGCGCCACCATGTAAACGCCCGCCGTCACCATGGTGGCGGCGTGGATCAGCGCGGAAACCGGCGTGGGACCTTCCATGGCGTCGGGCAGCCAGACGTACAGCGGAAACTGCGCCGATTTCCCTGTGGCGCCGATGAACAGCAAGCAGTGCCATCGTGCTCAACACGCCGAATCCGGCGGTCTCGGCGTGAAACTGGCCGCCGCGCAGGATCTGGTTCACGTCCACGAAACTTCACCGTGCCGAGCACGCTGAACATCAGCAGCATGCCGAGAATGAATCCCGCATCGCCCACGCGGTTGACGATGAACGCCTTCTTCCCGGCGTCGCCCGCCGACTTCTTTTGGAAGTAGAAGCCGATCAGCAGATAGCTGCACAGGCCCACGCCTTCCCAGCCGACGAACAGCAGCGCGTAGTTGTTCGCCAGCACCAGCATCAGCATGAAGAAGACGAACAGATTCAGGTAGCCGAAGAAGCGGTAGTAGCCGTTGTCGTGGGCCATGTAGCCGATGAGTAAACGTGAATCAGGAAGCCGATGCCGGTCACCACCAGGATCATTACCGAGCTGAGCGGATCCAGCAGAAATCCCCAGTCGGCGGTGAAAGTCGCCAGGCGTCCATCGGCCATGTGGAACGGCAGCCCGGCCAGCCAGGTGAACTGGATCACCTGGTGGATGCGCTCCGGGGTTTGCGAAAGCTGCAGCACCGCGCCGGCAGAGAAGATAAACGACAGCAGCACCATGCCCGGGCAAATCAGGCTCACCAGCCCTTCGTAGCGCGCCGTGATGGTGGCGATGCTCGTGGCCGTGATCGTGGTCATGCGAGTGTCCGTGGCCGTGATCGTGTGAATGCGCGCCGTGCTCACCATGCGAATGCCCGTGATCGTGCTCGTCGTGCGTGTGTTCCACGCCCGCCGCGATGGCCACTTCCGACGGCGGCTGCGGATCCAACTTCTTGCCGAACAGCAGCATCACAGCCGCGCCCAGCAGCGGGAACAGCGGAATCAGCCAGATCTGGTCGAGAAAGTTCATGCGGTCTACCACTTCAGTAAGTCGATCTCATCCGCCAGCACCGTTTCTTTGTTGCGGAACAGCGCGATCAGGATGCCCAGCCCCACCGCCGCCTCAGCCACGGCGTCGGTGATCACGAAAATCGCGAAGATCTGTCCATCCACGTTCTGCCAGTACGTGCGAGAAGGCGATCAGGTTGATGTTCACGGCGTTGAGGATCAGCTCGATGGACATCAGAATGATCACGATGTTGCGGCGGGTCAGCACGCCGATGGTACCGATCAGCAGCAGCGCGGCGCTCAGGACTAGATAGTGCGACGGTCGTAATAGGTCGCATGCTCAGATCCTCTTCTTCGCCATTACTACCGAACCCACTACCGCCACCAGCAACAGCACCGACGCAATTTCAAACGGCAGCAGATATTCGCGAGAAGAGCACGGTCGGCGATCATCTCGGTGTTGCCCTCCGTCGATGCTGCGGCGGCGGCGTGCCGGCGGGAACTGGAATGCGCTTGCTCCTTTGCGCATGAAATAGACGATCTCGCGCGCCCACCGCGGCAACGCACAGCAAGCGCAATCACCCACTGCCGGTTGAACTGCCGCTGCTTGGCTGCCTGGTCCAGATTCACCAGCATGATCACGAACAGGAACAGCACCATGATGCCGCCCACGTACAGGACGATCTGCACGGCGAACAGAAATTCCGCCTGCTGCAGCAGATACAGGCCGGCCACGCCGATCAGCGAAACGATCAGGCTAGATCGCGCTGTGCACCGCGTTGCGCCGCGTGATGGTGAAGATGCCGCCGCCCAGCACCAGCACGGCGAAGACGTAAAAAAGAGTGCGTCCATCACCACGAGCCCACTCCTCCATCGCGCGCATCAGCATTTGTATTGCGGTGGGCTTGGGGCCTTCCTCGAGCATCTGCCGGTCCCAGATCGCGCCTTCGCGGGTGTAACTGGCCAGTTCGAAATCCTGCGTCAGCTCCAGCGCATCCACCGGGCAGGCATCTTCGCACAGGCCGCAGAACATGCAGCGCGAAGTATCGTAAGTGAAGGTGGTCAGCTCCTTGCGGCGCGTCTGCTTCGTTGCGCTCGGCTGGTCACCACGATCAGGTTCTCCGGGCACGCCAGCGCGCACAGGTTACAAGAGATGCAGAGCGTCTCGCCGTTATCCGGGTTGATGTTCAGCCGCGGCGCGCCGCGATAGCGCTCGGCCACCTTGGGGCCGCTCGGCCGGATACTGCTCGGTGTAAATGTACTTGGGATTCTGATTGCGAAACGTGACCCATAGTCCCTGGAACAGATCCACCAGAAAGATTGTTCTTAAAAACTTGCCCATATTTTTACCGGTCCACTTCGCCCAGCACGATATCTAATGTTCCGATGATCGCCACCACGTCCGCCACCAGGCCGCCGCGCACCATGCGGTCCAGCGCCTGCAAATTCACGAACGAGGGCGGCCGCACGCGCACGCGATAGGGCTGCGTGGAATTGTCGCTCACCACGAAATACCCCAGCTCGCCTTTGGGCGCTTCGATCGAAACGTAAGCCTCACCCGTGGGCGGCTTGATCACCTTGCGCACCTTGCCCATGATGGGCCCGCTCGGGAATCTTGTCCACCGCCTGCCGGATGATGCGCACCGACTGCCGCATCTCCTCCATGCGCACAATGTACCGGTCGTAGGTATCGCCGTTCTGACGCGGTGGGGATTTCGAAATCGTATTGCTCGTAGCCCGAATAGGGCTGGGCTTTGCGCAGGTCCCACTTCACGCCGGCGGCGCGCAGCACCGGACCGGTCACGCCGTACTCCTTGCACTCGTCGGCGTTGAGAATGCCGACACCCTTCAGCCGCGCTACCCAGATGCGGTTATTGGTGAGCAGTTCCTCGTACTCGTCCACCTTCGGCAGGAACATGTCGCAGAAGGCGCTGCACCTCCTGCTTCGAAGCCGTCGTAGAGCTCGTATAGCAGGCCGCCGATGCGGAAGGCGTGCGTGGTCAGGCGCGCGCCGCAGTACTTCTCGAAAATCTTGAGCACTTCTTCGCGCTCGCGAAAGCAGTAGAACACCGGCGTGATGGCGCCGATATCGAGCGCATGCGTGCCCAGCCATAGCAAGTGGCTGGCGATGCGGTTCAGCTCGGTGAGAATCACGCGCGTCGACCTGCGCGCGCGGCGGAGCTTCGATGTTCAGCAGCTTCTCCACCGCCAGGCAGTAGCCCAGGCCGTTCGAGACCGCCGCCACGTAGTCCATGCGGTCCACGTAGGGCGTTGAACTGCTGGTAGGTGCGGTTCTCGGCGATCTTCTCCACGCCGCGGTGCAGGTAGCCGATGACGCACTCGGTGCCCATCACCTTTTCGCCGTCGAGCTTGAGAATCACGCGCAGCACGCCGTGCGTGGAGGGGTGCTGCGGACCCATGTTGAGCACCAGTTCGGTGGAGTCGAGGAAAGTGGTTTCCGGCATGAGTTACTGGCCGCTTTCGATGCCCAGGTTCTCCCTCACCCAGCGGTCGTCCTGCTGAATGATGGACATATTCCTTTCGCAGCGGGAAGCCCTGCCATTCCTCGGGCAGCAGGATGCGGCGCATGTCGGGATGTCCGGCGAACTCGATGCCGAACATGTCGAAGACCTCGCGCTCCAGCCAGTTGGCGCCGCGTATGCATGTTCACTGCCGTCGGCGGCTGGGTGCCGTCCGCGATCATAGTCTTGACCCGCACGCGCTCGTTTCGCGCGAAGCTGTATAGAATATAGAACAGCTCGAAACGCTCGGCGCGGTTGGGATAATCCACCGCGGTAATATCCACCAGGTAATCGAAATCCGCTTCCAGCTTCAGGAATTCGAGAATGGGCAGAACCGCATCCGATTTAGCCACAACAAAATTCTGTCCCAGATAGGTGGAGCACTCCGTAATCTGGTCGCCGAAGTTTTCTTTCAACTGGCTGGGAAGTTCACCGTCCCACGGAGTGGACGCCATCGGCGCCGGAGGCTTGGGGGGTGCGTGTCCCCCCGCAGGCGGTGCCGCTGCCGGTTTGGGAACCGCCGCCTTCGGCGTTTCCGCCGGGGGCTTGGCTGGCTCCGCCGCCCCGCCTTCGGGTTTTTGCTCGTCGGCCATTCGGTTTTTGGATGGAAGATCACTACGATTAGCACAGGGTGCCAGGGTAGTCAAATTGCACGCCGCTTGCCGCCGCGTCCGCGTAGTGGCGGGCCTCCTCGCGCAGGTCTTCACCCTCTCTCTTGCAAATCCCCCTTGCGGGTGTAAAATATTCAGTTCGACCAAGTAACGACAAAACGATAAGAGGCTGCCGGGGAGGTGGGGACTGATCCGGTCAAGCGGAAAAGCAGTGAATCAGGCTTTCGCAACGATGTGTTCATAGTGAAGTACGGATTACTAAAACAGGCTTTCCATAACCTATATAACGGAGCCTGCTGCTTTCACCCCTTTGACCTTTCCCAACCCACCAGTTCCGGCGTGTCCATGAATCCAGCAGAAGGGAGACCGGCGATGCCGGTCCGCAGGGCACGAAATGGCTGATCCGACTGAAAAACCTGCCGGCGCAACAGCGCCGGAGTCCAAACCCAACATGGCGGACGCTTTGAAGAAAATCTTCACGTCCAACGATCCCGATCCCGAACGAGTGATCGCGCGACGACGGCGCTTTGTCATGGCCGGCGTGCTCGGGTTTCTGACTGTCAATTTGCTGATGTTTCTGCGCTTCTTCTTTCCTCGCGCACTCTACGAGCCGAAGACCAAATTCCTCATCGGATATCCTTCCGATTTCGGGTTCGGCGTTGACACCAAGTTTCAAAATGCGCACCGCATCTGGGTGGTGCGCAACACCGAAGGCATCTTCGTGATCTCGGCCATCTGCACCCACCTGGGCTGCACGCCCGACTGGAAGCCGAGCGAGAACAAGTTCAAGTGCCCCTGCCATGGTCAGCGGCTACGATCCCGAAGGCATCAACTTCGAAGGACCGGCGCCGCGGCCCATGGATCGCGCGCATGTCGAACTCGACCCCCGAAGGGCAGATCGTAGTCGATCTGAGCCGCCTTTACCGGTGGCCCAAAGGCGAGCGATCGCAATTCAACGATCCCGGCGCCATCGTTCGTGTTTGAGAAATCTGAGGTGACAGCCATGGCTGAAAAACGGAAACCAACGGACTCGCGGCGGTAACGGAGCCGGCAGTGCCGGCGACAACGGCGTCAAGAAAAGTCCCGTCACGGTGCTGGTCGAGGGCGCCAAGGCGGTCCGCACACAGGCCGCCGAAGAGATCAAGGCGCTCAAGCAGCCCGAAAAGACCGACGTCTGGAAATCCGTGCTGCGCGTCAAGCACGACGAAACGCCGCGCAGCCGCGCGCTGGGCGTGCTGTCCAACGTCTTCCTGCACCTGCATCCCGCCAAGATCAATCGCGACGCCGTGGCCTACAACTACACCTGGGGCATGGGCGGCATGACGTTCTACGTCTACATCACGCTGGTGTTCACCGGCACGCTGCTGATGTTCTACTATCACCCCTCGAAGGTCGTGGCCTTCCGCGACATCCTGTATCTCGAGCACGACGTGCCGTTCGGCAAGCTGCTGCGCAACATGCACCGCTGGGGCGCGCACCTGATGGTGATCATGGTCGAGCTGCACATGTTCCGCGTGTTTCTCACCGGGTCGTACAAGAAGCCGCGCGAATTCAACTGGGTGGTGGGCGTGCTCCTGCTGGTGCTGACGCTGCTGCTCAGTTTCACCGGATACCTGCTGCCCGACGATCAGCTCGGCTTCTGGGCGGTCACCGTCGGAACCAACATGGCGCGCGCCACGCCGCTGCTCGGGCCATGACGGACCATTCGGCCACCAGCTGGGCATGACGCCGTTCAACGACGTGCGCTTCGGGCTGCTGGGCGGCTCGATCGTGGATTCCAACGCGCTGCTGCGCGCCTACATCTGGCACTGCGTGGCGATTCCGATCATCGCCTCGGCGTTCATGGTGGTGCATTTCTGGCGCGTGCGCAAAGACGGCGGCATCTCCGGCCCGTCGCCGGTGCAGCTCGAGTCGGAAATCAAGGAACCGAGAAAAATATGATTACCAGCGCTTCGGCGTCTCTTCGGTACAGAGGAATTTATGGATCTCCATCAACTCTGGACCATCGTCAGCCTGCCGGACAACGTGCCCATCGTGCTGCTCATGATCGTGGTGCCGTTCTATACGCTGGTACGGGATGCGGCAGGCGTTCGCCAACGACCGGCTGATCGCGGAGCTCGAAGCCAATCCGGCGCTCGCCAAGACGCACCATCGCAAGACGCAGCCCTGGAAGCCCGGCTGGGCCAAGGAAGTGCACGTCTGGCCGTACCTGCTGCGCATCGAGTTTCTGGCCGCCATCATCGTCACGTTGCATCCTGATGGTCTGGTCCATCACCCTCAACGCGCCGCTCGAAGAACCGTCCAATCCCGACGCTCACCATGAATCCCTCCAAGGCGCCCTGGTACTTCCTGGGATTGCAGGAGATGCTGGTCTACTTCGATCCCTGGATCGCCGGCGTAGTGATGCCTTCGCTCATCATCGTGGGGCTGATGGTGATTCCCTATATCGACGCCAATCCGCTGGGCAACGGCTATTACACCTTCAAGCAGCGCAAATTCTCCATCCTCACCTTCATCTTCGGCTTCATCGTCCTGTGGGTCACCATGATCGTGATCGGCACCCTGATCCGAGGTCCTGGCTGGATGTGGTTCTGGCCGGGCATGACGTGGGATCACAACCGCCTCGATCTTCGCGGTCAATCGCGACCTGCCCGACATCTTCGGCATCAAAGGCCGTGTCATGAAGATCATTTTCGGCGCCATCGTTGTCGGCCTGTACGCCGTCGTTGCCGGCATCGGCATTCACAAGCTCATGAACTGGACGCCGTTTGCCCGCAAGATTTTCACGCGCATGAGCCTCTGCAATATCGTCACCATGCAGGTGTTTCTGATCATCATGCTGTCGCTGCCGGTCAAGATCATGGCGCGGCTGCTGTTCCGGATTAAATACGTCTGGGTTACCCCTGGTTCAACGTATGAGCGATCAAGAACAAGATAAAGACCCGGTAGTCAGTTCATCGCTGAGCAAGCCGCTGTTCATCTGGTCGGCGCTGCTCCTGCTTTCGCTCGGATGGGGGCTTTAGGACGAAGTCTACGGCATCCGTCCGTGGAAGTCCTATGAGGCCCGCTTCGCCAAGGTGTACACGCAATATCTCGCAGCGTCCGGCCCCGTGAAGCCGGCTTCGAAAAGCAGATCAAGGCGTCGCCGGAATATCAAAAGCTCGATCGCGACATGCAGGCCGCGGAAGAAGCTGTCAGACCGAAAGTCGGCGAGATCGACCGAGAAGTGAACCAGGATGCTGGTCCCGCGACCCTGGCGCTCAACGATCCGTTCCAGGAAGTGCGCGGCCACATCGGCGCGCTGACCTATCAGATCGAAATCACCAACAGCGAGAGCCACAAAGACTCCATGCGCAAAGAAATCGAAGAGCTGAAGAAGCGAAGTCCACACGGTCAAGCTGCCCTTGCCGGATGGTTCCACCGAGACGAAGTCGTATGACGTTCGCCGAGATGGACAGCGACTCTGCAGGACGTGGAAGGCACGAAAAGGCCAGCTGCTGCAGCAGCGCGTGGATATGCTGAAGCCCGCCACCGATCTGCGCGCCCAGCGCGACAAATATCTCTCCGACCGCATCGCCGACGTCAGCGCCGACACCCTCGCCGGCCTGGTGAAAAAGATGGATGACTTCGACATCACGATCCGCCAGATCCATATCAAGGATGTCGACCTGGTGGACCGCTGCGAATCCTGCCACCTGGGCACGCGCGAGCCGGTGACGCTGACCAAGGCCGCCATGGGCGGCGAAGAGGTCTTCGCCAGCCATCCCAATAAGGAACTGCTCAAGATCCACGATCCCGAGCAGTTCGGCTGCACGCCCTGCCATGGCGGCAACGGCGTCGCCCTCGACAGCGTCGAGAAGGCGCACGGCCACCACAAGTTCTGGCTGTGGCCGCTGCACCATCAGCGAGAACTTCGAAGCGGGCTGCCAGCAGTGCCACGTGCAAGGAAATCGTCACCGAGATGGCCGACACGCTGAATGCCGGCCGCGAAATCTTCCGCCTGCGCGGCTGCATGGGCTGCCATCGCTATGAAGGCTTCGACCGCGAGCCCGACGAAATGACCACGGTCAATCAGCAGATCCGCCAGCTCGAGCAGCAGAAGGCCGAGTGGACGCGCGAGATCGGCTTCACCACCGAGAAAGCCGACCGGACCCGCGATAATGCCGAGGCGCAGCGGCTCTACCAGCACGCCAACGATCTGAAAGTGCGCATCACGCGGACTCGACGCCAAGATCGAGCAGCTCGACATGCGCTGCAAGCGATCTGGTCCGCGAAGTCAAGAAGGTCGGGCCGAGCCTGAAAGAAGTGCGCATGAAGATGCACAAGGAGTGGATTCCGGTCTGGCTCAAGGATCCGCACAAATGGCGCGCCCGGCACCAAGATGCCCACGTTCCGCCTGGATCACGGACGAGATCAAGGCCATCGCCGCGTTCATCTGGCAATCCGGCGTGACAGGCGACTCTGCCGCCGCAGGCGCAGGGCGATCCCGGCAAAGGGCAAGGAAGCCTTCGAAACCCGCGGCTGCATGGCCTGCCACTCGATGGGCGAGGGCGGCGAAAAGCAGGGCGGCACGTTCGCCGCGAACCTCAGCCGCGTGGGCGAAAAGGACAACTACGATTACCTCGTCCGCTGGATCCACAATCCGCGCCAGCGCACGCTGCCCTATTGCCCGTTCGAAAAGCGCGACCTGACGGCGGATGATTACAAGAAGAAGGGCGTGCCGTTCGTCTTCGACCTGGATCACGACCAAGTGCCCCAACGACGGCCATCGAGTTGCAGGTGCAGCAGATGACTCCCATGCCCAGCCTGCGGCTCACCGATGACGAAGCGCGCGACATCGCCAGCTACCTGATGACGCGCAAGCATGACGACGCCACCTACGCTGCACGCCGATTACCTGGACGATCCCAAGCTGAAAGCGCAGCGGCCAGTTCCTGGTCCGCTACTACGGCTGCGCCGGCTGCCACGAGATCTCCGGCCTCGAAGAAGAGCAGCGCATCGGAACCGAGCTGACCAAGGAAGGCTCGAAGCCCCTCGAGCGCCTGGATTTCGCCCTGCTGGGCCACGAAGCCGAGCACGAAGGCTGGTACACGCACAAGGGCTTCTTCGAGCACAAGCTGGCAGAACCCGGCGGTCTACGACCAGGGCAAAGAGAAAGCCAACAAGCTCGACCGGCTGAAGATGCCGAACTTCAATCTGTCCAAGCCGGAGATCGACGCGGTGACCACGTTCCTGCTGGGCTCGGTCGATTCCACCATGCCCGACGCGCTACCACTACGAGCCGGCCGATCAGCGGCAGGACATCATCGATGGCTGGTGGGTGGTCCGCAAGTACAACTGCATGGGCTGCCACCAGGTGCATGTGGGCCAGACCACGATGTTCATGACCTTGCCGCGCTACCAGGATCCCGACTGGAAAGACCAGAAGCCGCCCACCCTGATCGGCGAAGGCGCGCGCGTGAATCCGGCTTGGCTGATGCGCTTCCTGGACTAACCCGTCGCTCAGCGAAAACGACACCAATCGCGACGGCGTGCGACAATATCTGAAAGCCCGCATGCCCACGTTCTACTTCTCGGACGGCGAGATCCAGCAAGCTGGTGCGCTTCTTCGAGGCCCTGTCCTCGCAGGCGCAGCCGTACATCGCGCACAAGACTGGAACCGCTCACCGATCAGGAGCGCACCATGGCGCGGCAGTTGTTCATCGAGCGAAGGCGCGCCTTGCTTGAAGTGCCACATGACCGGCGACCCGAAGCACGATGCGCGCGCCACGGCGCCCAATTTCACTGTCGCCAAAGAGCGCCTGAAGCCCGGCTGGACCGAAGCGCTGGATCGCTGCGATCCGGCCATGATGGCGCCCGGCACCGCCATGCCGTCCGGCCTGTTCCGGCAGGAGGGCGACCGCTGGGTCTTCGCCGGGCCCACGCCCGCCAGTTTCCACGGATACTACCAGAGAGATCACGCCGATCTGCTGGTGCGCTACATGTTCCAGTTCACTCCGGAAGAATTGAACCGCCTGCGCGCCAGCGCCGGTGCGGGTGCCGGACAATAGATGAAGGTTTTACCTGAAAAGGAGAAATAATAGCTGCAATGAAGAAAGTTCTGTTGAGTTTCGCAATCCGCTTGCGCGCTGTTCGTGGCCGGCTGCGGTGGCAGCAAGGCTCCGGAAACGCCCAAAGAAGAAGCCTCTGCACCGGCCGCCTCCGCTCCCGTCGATGAAGCCAATGCCGCGACAGTGACCGGCAAGGTCAGTTTTACAGGCGACAAGCCGGCGATGAGAACCATCGACATGTCCGCCAACCCCGCCTGCGCCCGCGCGCATGCTGGCGCACCGCAGAAGTCCGAAGAAGTTGTCGTCAACGTCAATGGCACGCTGAAGAACGTCTTCGTGTGGATAAAAGCGGGCGTGCCAGACCGCCAGTGGCCCGTGCCCAGCACTCCGGTCGAGCTGGCTCAGAAAGGCTGCATGTACGGTCCCCATGTCATCGGCGTGATGTCCAGTCAGGACATCAAGATCATCAACGGTGATCCCACCAACCACAACATTCACCCGCTGCCCAAGATCAACCAGGAGTGGAATGAATCGCAACCGCCCAACGGCGACCCGAAACTCAGGAAATTCGCGCGCGAGGAAGTCATGATCCCGGTGAAGTGCAACGTCCACCCATGGATGCGCTCCTACATCGGCGTCGTCAACCATCCATTCTTCGCTGTCACCGGCGACGATGGCACGTTCACCATCAAGGGCCTGCCTCCGGGAAAATACACCATCGAAGCCTGGCATGAGAAATTCAAACCGAAGGACGTCGAGATCACCGTCGCCGCTAAGGAAAGCAAGTCGCAAGATTTTGAGTTCAAGGCCGAATAAAATGCCGAAAAACGGGCGTTTTTCCTCCACGCCCGATTTCTGTCATGGCTAGCCAATTAGCAATGCCGAAAAATGGGGCCACGCTTCACTGTCCCAAGCCGCCAGCAACACACAAGGTAAGCAATCCGGTCCCAACGGCGCGTGGACAGCGCTGCCTGTCCCCGTTTTTCCGCTACCGCCCATGACTAGCCCCTGGCTGCACCGTTACACGCTACTGTGGTCCTTTTGCACCTTGTTTCTAGTCGTCGCCGGAGGCCTCGTCACCAGCAATGACGCGGGCCTTTCCGTGCCCGACTGGCCGCTCTCTTACGGAAAACTGATGCCGCCCATGGAGGGCAATATCTTCTACGAGCACGGGCATCGAATGGTGGCGACCACGGTTGGCCTGCTCACTATCGGCATGGCCTCCTGGCTCATGCGCGCCGAACGCCGCCGTTGGCTTCGCAATCTCGGCTGGATTGCGCTCGCTGCCGTCGTCGCTCAAGGCGTGTTAGGTGGCATGACCGTAATTTTCATGTTGCCGAAGCCCGTAAGCATCGGGCATGCCTGCCTCGCGCAACTTTTCTTTTCTACGACTGTCGCCATGGCCCTGTTCACATCTAGAAGCTGGGCTCGCGGACCGCAGTTGGTCGATGACCCTGGCGCCCCGCCTCTTCACTGGCTCACTCTCGCCGTCGCCGCGTGCGTCTTCCTGCAACTGGCCCTAGGCGCCTCCGCCCGTCATCACGCGCTCGGCATTCTGCCGCATGTCATTGGTGCGCTGGTCGCAACCGGCATGGTGCTCTGGCTGACCGTCCGCGTCTTGATGCGCCACGCCGGTCACCACGCGCTGCGCTGCTCCGCGCTCGCTCTGCTCTCCATTACTTTTTTTCAAGTCTTCCTCGGCATCGCCGCCTACATGAGCCGTCTCGCCACCGCCGACGCTCCTCAGCCCATGCCCGTTATGGTAGGCTTCACTGTGGCACACGTGGCAACCGGCGCGCTCACTTTGGCTGCGAGCATCGTCTTGGCGATCCAGATATTTCGCCACGTGCAGCGTCCGCTCGCCCAACTCCAGCCCCACAGAGTCGCCGTAGGTTCCGCATGAGAGATTACATCAGCCTGACGAAACCGCGGATCACCTGGCTCATTTTGATGAGCACCGGCGTCGGATATTTCTTCGGTCTGCGCGGCGTAAGCCTCGGGCAGATCCATTGGTGGGCCCTCCTCCACACGGTGGTTGGAACTGGACTCGTCGCTTCCGGAACCGCGGCGCTCAATCAGTGGTATGAGCGCGAGGCGGACGCCAAAATGCACCGCACCTCGCACCGCCCCATTCCCTCCGGCCGCCTGAGTGCCAATCGTGCACTTGCATTCGGTATGGGCCTGGCCATCGCCGGATTCGTGGAGCTCGCATGGTTCGTTAACCTGCTCTCCGGCGTGCTTGGCATCGCGACTCTGGTGAGCTACCTGTTCTTCTACACGCCGCTCAAGCAGCGTTCGTGGCTTTCCACCACGGTCGGCGCGTTCCCTGGCGCCATGCCGCCCATGATCGGTTTTGCCGCCGCCTCAGGCACGCTCACGGCTGAAGCCTGGGTGCTTTTTGCAATTCTCTTTCTCTGGCAGTTCCCCCATTTTTACGCGATCGCCTGGATGTATCGCGAGGATTATGCGCGCGCCGGCATCCGCATGCTCCCCGTCGTCGAGCCCGACGGTCACTCAACTGCCCGCCAAATTGTTCTTTGCGCTTCGCTGCTGATTCCCGTCAGCCTCGCGCCGGGCTTGCTCGGAATGTCCGGCAAATTGTATCTGCTGGGTGCCCTGCTGCTTGGAGGTTGGTTTTTGTATTCCGGTGTCCGCGCGGCCTCCGACCTTAGCATCCTACGTGCGCGCGGCGTTCTGCTGGTATCGGTAATCTATCTCCCCTTGCTCTATGGCCTCATGCTCCTCGACAGGCCGGGTCTCTGATTCTGCATTGAAAGCATCCTTTATCCTCGTTTGCTTCTTACTCACCGGATGCGTCCGCCTTGCGCCTCTGCCCGTGTTCGGGCACGTTCCGGATTTCATATTAACTTCGCAATCGGGCAAACCGTTCGATGGCAAATCTCTTGACGGCAAAATCTGGGTCGCCGATTTCATTTACACGCATTGCCCGGGCCCTTGCCCGCGCATGAGTTCCCAAATGCGCCGCGTGCAAAGCGCCGTCACCGAAATCCGCGACGTGCGCCTGGTGTCGTTCTCCGTCGACCCCGAGCGCGACACGCCGGCCGTTCTCGCCGAATACGCCCAGCGTTATCAGGCCCAGCCCGGCCGCTGGTTCTTCCTCACCGGCGATCGCAAGACTATAGATGCCCTGGACCGCCGCGCCTTCATGCTGGGTAACGTAGACGGCGCTCTCCAGCACAGCACGCGCTTCGTGCTCATCGATCGTCACGGCAGTATCCGCGGCTACTACGGCACATCTGACGACGACCCCACCGCTCGCCTGATCGTCGACATCCGCCGCCTCGCGCGAGACAATTCGTGATTTCGGTCCACCTTTACCCGCCGTCAACGCCGTACTCAACGCCACCGCGGCCGTGCTTCTCGTCTGGGGCTACACACTTATCCGTCGCTACCGGCAGCAGGGTTCATTCGCTGCCGAGCGCACGACGCACCGCGGCCGGCTCTTTCGCAATGACAGTTAGATACGCCCGAGCGGCCGAGTCTGGCTGACGTCCTCCCTGTTCCCACTCCTGCAACGCCCGCTTGCTGATGCCATAAGTTCGCGAGAATTCAGCCTGCGACATTTTGAGCCGCTTGCCAATCGGCTTCACGTCGATCGGCTTCGGCCAGACCTGCTCCAGCTCAACCTTGCCGCGCTGGTGCGCCAGGACTACCTTCATGCCCTCGGTCAGGTCCACCGCAAAGACTGTCTTTTTCGCCAGCGCTTTCTTAGGCATCCTATTGCATTCCTTCCAGCATCCGACTATATCCAAGACCAGATCCCATCGGATCGGGTCTATCGGCCCACGATAACCCCGCCTTCCGATATCACCACTCGCTTCGCTCTAAAATGCGGCGGACAGCCGACGAAACGAACTTGTCAGTCGAACCTCCCAGTTCGTCGCAAGCCCGGTCCATGGCATCGGTCACTTCTTCTGCGGCGTGCCTTGCTACGTATTCCCGGAGCGCATCGCTGAACAACTGGCTCCGCGACTTCTTCGTGCGCCGTGCCAGCCGTTCCGCTCTTGCGAACACATCGTCCGGTATGGAGACTATCGTCTTCACACCTTCAGTATGACCGTACCGCCGCTATCGCTCAACCCGCCATTCCCCACACATCTGATATATTGTCCGGGCATGAGCCGAACCCTTCTCGCACGCGCTTCCGCCGGCGTCCTGCTCCTGTTTGGTTGCTGGATCGCTTACACCCAAAACGAGAGCAAGCCTCCCCAATTGACCCTCAACAAGGTCAAAGACGATCTCTACGAAATCGAAGGCGACGGCGGCAACGTCGCCGTGTACGTCACTAGCGAGGGCGTCATCCTGGTCGACGACAAGTTTGAACAGGACCACGAGGGCATCGTCGCCAAGGTGAAAAGCGTGACCGATCAGCCCGTGAAGTACGTGCTCAGCACGCATCACCATTCCGACCACAGCGGCGGCAATGCCAAATTTCTCCCCACCGCTGAGATCATCTCCACCGCCAACGCGCGCGCCAACATCGTCGAACACAAGCAGCCGAATGCTCCGCCAAGCATGGCCCCGGCCCGTGTCGTATTCACTCAGGAGTGTTCCGTGTTTCTCGGCGGCAAGGAAGTGCGCGCGCGCTATTTCGGCCGCGGACACACCAACGGCGATGCCATCATCTACTTCCCGGCGCTGCGAACCATCCATACCGGCGACATGATGGCCGGCGCCACGCCCCTCATCGACTACACTGGCGGCGGCAGCGTTGTCGAGTGGACCAAGACGCTCGATGAAGCCATGCAGCTTGATTTCGACACCGTCATCCCTGGTCACGGCCCGGTCACCACCAAGTCCGGTTTGCTCGCCTATCGCAACAATGTCGAGAAGCTGCGTAACCGCGCCGCCGCCCTCATCCGCGAAGGAAAAAGTCAGGACGACGTAGGCAAGTTTATGATCGCCGAGTTCAAATGGGCTCCCAATAGCCTCCAAATGCAGTGGAGCCTGCCCGGGATGATGGCAGAATTGAAGTGACTAGGTGACCACAGGAAAGCGATTCACTGATTTTTCTTCGATCGCGATATTCCCGTCTGATCGTGTAACAACGCCCAAACCCTCCGCCGGCATTGCGCGCATTCGGATCCGCACCCTTTTCGAGAAGTAACCGGACGAGGTCGGCTTTGCCCATGATGGCCGCGATATGCAGCGGCGTTATTCCGTCGGAATCGGCCGCGCGCACGTCAGCGCCACGATCGATCAGAAGCTTGGCCAATGGTGCGTACCCTCGCCTGACAGCAAGGTCCAGCGGCGTCGGCCCGCCTGGCAGAATAAGTCCATTCACATCGGCCTTATGGTCCAGAAAAATCACGGTGAGATCGGCCCGATTGTAATAGACCGCATAGTACAGCGGAGTGTATCCGAAACTGGTGAGGCTGGCATCCGCATGGTGATCCAAAAGAATCGCGACCATATCCGCGCGGTCATTGAGAACGGCATGGTGCAGCGGAGTGGAGAGGAAGCTATCCCGGTAATTCGGGTCTGCACCCGCCGCCAGGAACGCGCGTGCCGCACCGAGGTCACCGTGCTTGACAGCCCAGTTTAACCCCCCGGCTTGCGCCAGCAGCATCAGGATCAAAACGGCCATCACTTCCTGATCTTACGCCTCCTCTACTCCGCCGGCTGCTGCTGGCTCAAACAGTGCAGCGTGCCGAACCCCAGCACCAGATCCACCGCATGAATCCCCACTACCGTCCGGTCTTTGAACACTTCACCCAGAATCCCCAGCGCCACACGATCGTTCAGATCATTAAACGTCGGCACGATTACCGCCGCATTCGAAATGTAAAAGTTGGCGTAGCTCGCCGGCAGCCGCTCGCCGTCGAACATCAGAGGACCCGGCATCGGCAGCGCCACCACCTCGGGTCTCGAGCCGTCCTCCAGCCGGAAATCCTGAATGCGCTCCCAGTTCTCCGCGAGCGCTCGATAGTTAATATCCTTCGGGTTGTCTTCTCTGATGAGCACCACCGTCTTCGCGTTGACGAACCGGCATAAGTCATCGACATGCCCATGCGTATCATCACCCGCCACGCCCCGGCCCAGCCAGAAGACGTTCGTCACCCCCAGATTTTCCCGCAGCGATGTTTCAAAATTGTTACGGCTAAGACCTGGATTGCGCACCTGCGTCTTCCTCTCCAGATAGCACTCCTCGGTCGTCACCAAGGTGCCGCGCCCGTTCACTTCGATGCCTCCCCCCTCCAGCACGAACTTCCGGCCTTGCGGCGTTTGCGCATCGAACAGCCGCTTTCTCAGCCGCTTCGCCGCAGTCTCCGGCACCCGCCGGTCCTTCTGCCAGTCCGGATATTTCGCCCAGGCGTTGAAATGGAAATGCACGATTGCCGTTTCGAGTCGATTGTCCAAACAGCGCCGCACGAACACCGGACCGCTGTCGCGCGTCCACGCGCGGTTCGTCGGATGCACGATAAACTCGACCCTTTGCACATCCGCACCCGCACGGCTCAGATAGCGCCGCGCTTGCGCTTCCTCCGCTTTGCCGCTAACCAGCATACGAACCGTTTCGCCCGGCGCAATCTTTCGCACAATCTCCCCGTAAACCCACCGAATCGTATCCAGCTTGTCGGGCCAGTCCGCCGAATGGTGCGGCCATGCCAACCAGGTGGCTTCGTGCGTTTCCCATTCGGCCGGCATCGAGAACCCGCGCGAAGCCGGGGTCTCAGCCGCCTCAGTGCGTGAATGCGCCATATACGTCGAGCATAATTGTCATTGCCGAATCTGTCTATTTCGATTCGTGTGGTTTAAAGTAGAAGTTCAAACGCTATGCCTAAAACTCCCTGTGGCCGCCGCTATCGCGAAGATATGTCCGAAATGCCGGAATGGATGAAACAAAAAAAATGCCCCAACCGGCACAAGTACCTCTCTGGCAAACGAATCTTGCCCAAAAATCTCACCGGCAAGGAGAAGCTTCCGGACGTCGTCGATAACGCGTTCCTTGCCTACAACGGCGCGCGCCTCCGCGAGAGTTGCCAGCTTTTTGCCGGAAAAATGCTCGATTCCGATGTCACCATCGGCATGAGTTTCTCCGGCGCTCTCACTCCCGCCGGTCTCGGCGCCTCTTCCATCGTTCCACTCATCAAGGCCGGCTTCGTCGACTGGATTGTTTCAACCGGCGCCATTCTCTACCACGACATGCACTTCGCCTTGAACTACCCGGTGCATTCGGGCAACTTCAAGATGGACGACACCGAACTGCGCGACAACGACATCGTTCGCGTTTACGACGTCCTCCTCGGTTACAGCGACTGTCTGATGGCCACCGACGAGATCCTGCGCAACATGCTCGTTCAGCCCGAATTTCAAAAAGAAATGGGGACCGCCGAGCTGCATCACCTGCTCGGCAAGTACGCCGCCGAATGGGAGCGCAAGGCCGGCCTCAAAGACGTCTCCGTGCTGGCCGCTGCCTATCGCGCCGGCGTGCCCTGCTACACTTCTTCACCCGGCGACTCCACCATCGGGATGAACGTCGCGGGCGTCGAACTGCGCGGCAACAAGCTGCGCCTCAATCCCTCGATCGATGTCAACGAAACCACCGCCTTCGTGCTGGCAGCCAAACGCTCCGGCGGGAGGAGCGGCGTGGTCCTGTGGGGCGGTGGCAGCCCCAAAAACTTCATGCTCCAGACCGAGCCGCAGATTCAGGAAGTGCTGCGCATCAAAGAATTCGGCCAGGACTTTTTCCTTCAGGTGACCGACGCCCGCCCCGACACCGGCGGACTCAGCGGCGCCACCCCCAGCGAAGCCGTAAGCTGGGGAAAAGTGGATCCCGAACGTCTGCCCGACGCCGTGGTTTGCTACACCGACACCACCATCGCCATGCCGCTCCTCACCCATTACGCGCTCGCCCGTCACAAGCCCCGAAAACTTCGGCGCCTCTATGACCAGCGCGGCAAGATGATGCGCGCCCTCACCAAAGAATATTTCACCCACAACAAGGTGAAAATGCTCGACGGCTCCGATCCTGTTCTTGCCTGATCGATGACCACCAAACAACTGCAGACCGTCGCCCACCGGCATGGCACGCCTGTGGTTGTCATCGACCACGAGGTCATCCGCCAGAATTACGCCAGCTTCTACCGGCACCTGCCGAAAGTCCAGGCCTACTACGCCGTCAAAGCCAATCCAGCTCCCGAAATCGTCCGCACGCTCTACAAAGCCGGCGCCAGCTTCGACGTGGCCTCGCTACCCGAGTTCCTGCTAGTCCACCAAAACATCGAGCGTCTGCCTGCCAAAAAACGCCAGGACTTCATCTGGGACAAGATCATCTACGCCAACCCCATCAAGCCCAAGGAGACTCTCAAAGCCCTCGATCGCTACAAGCCGCTCCTCACGTATGACAATCGCGATGAACTGCACAAGGTCAAAAGGTACGCGCCGCACGCCGGCCTGGTGCTGCGTTTACGCGTTCCTAACACCGGCTCAGTAGTGGAACTGTCGTCCAAATTCGGCTGCGACCCGGGAGAAGCCGTCGACCTCATCCTCGAAGCTTTCCGCATCGGCTTGGTAGTCGAGGGCCTGAGCTTCCACGTCGGCAGCCAGTGCACTAACTTCGACAACTTCGTGCAAGCGCTGAATATCGCGGCCGCCGTGATCCGCGAGGCGGGGTCGCGCGGCCACGAAATCAAGATCCTCGATATCGGCGGCGGCTTCCCTGTGAATTACGACTCGCATGTGAAACCCCTCCACTTGCTCGCCCGAAAAATCAATGCGGAAATCCAGCGGCTGTTCAGTCCCGGCATTCAGATTTTGGCTGAGCCCGGCCGCTTTCTGGTAGCCACCGCCGCCACCGCAGTCGCCAGAATCATCGGCAAAGCCGTCCGAGATGGCAAAACCTGTTACTACATCGACGACAGCGTCTACCACACCTTCTCCGGCATCGTCTTCGACCATTGCCAGTATCACCTCAAGGCCTTCAAGAAAGGTGCAACCGCAATGTGTACGGTCTTCGGACAAACCTGCGACGGCATGGACACCATCGCCCAATCCGAAGAACTACCGCACCTCGAAATCGACGACCTCCTCTACTCCGAAGACATCGGCGCATACAGCAACGCCTCGTCCACTTGGTTCAACGGCTTTCCGCCGGCGAAGGTCGTGCACGTGAATCGATAGACGTATGCTCGTGTAGTCACCCATTGGTAACGCTTTTCCTCCCGCAAACGTCAAATCAGACAGGCTGAACACGGGACTGCTGAGTTCACCGCCGTGTCGCGCCCCGAACTGGTCGTTACCGAAACCGGAGGAACACTTTTTGTGCGAGTGAAATCGCTGCATCTTGTTGGAGTGATGGCTCTGACCGTCGCCACCGTGCACAGTCAACCAACCAACGGGCCCGTCTTTTGGTCCACTGTGGCTCCGGATTGCTCGACCTTGAATAACGAGTCGCCCTTCACGATTACGAACTCGGCGGGAACGACCATCGGCTATTCCTGCTATGTGAGCGGGACATTTCTATGGCTCGCAGCGGGCGGAGTAGATTATCATCCGGCGAAATGGGGCACCGCGATTCGCGTAGCCGCCCCCGCGTCAGCCCCCATCGGTGTCAACTATTCCTTCTTCGACGCGACTGGAGGCGCCCAGTCGATGGACACAACGGGCTCGATAGCCGCGTCCAGTAATAACGTGAACTTTGCCCTCAATGCCAATCAGCCTTCGGAAATCAACCTGCTTGGTGCTACGCGCAATGCTCCAAGTTACACCACCACCGCCACGGGCTCTGTCTACGCCGTGTTTTACTGTCCCGACGCAGACACCTGCTCCAATGTACTGCCGCAGTTGATCTATTCAGCGCAACCCACTTATCCGTGGTCGCTGAGTGTACCCATCGCATGGGACACCCAGCTATGGACCCAGTGGTCCGCGGTGGGCATTGATGACGGTCCGGGCGGTGCGCGCCGATTGTCCCTGGCGATCTACAACGCAGACCAAACAGCCAACACCTACACCGTTCACGTCTACAACAGCGCGGGAAATCTTGTCGGGACCGGTACGACGCCCTCGATTCCGGGCGCCCCAAACGCGCAAGGTGGGACATACGGGGTGCTTCTGTCGCAAATAATCTCGACACCCTTGCCGAAAGGCGTCCTTAAGGTTCTCGTCGACGGCGGAACGCTGTATTCCGCCGTCGAGGTGCTCCAGATTAACGGAACCTCGGCTACTACCCTCCAGGTTGCTTTTGACACCGCCCCCCTCGCCGGCGCAACCGTCCGGTTCGTTCCGCCATCTAACGTCAGCAGATCCCGCGTGGAGTCCATGCCAAGACAGGTGTTTAGCCCACTGCGGAACTAAAACGGCTGCGCACGCACCGAAGCACTCGATAAGGATGTTGTTAACGAGCCGTGACCGCAAGGGAGCGGTACTTACCCATTGAATTTTTCGTTCGCTTTCTGCCCTTGCGAAGAAAGCACGGCGCTCGTTCGCCTCGCTTTCACGTGGTCCCCTGTGCTTCGTATAATGTCCCCGAGCAGACACTGAAACCAGCGACAGACGAGTCTTCCAATGAGCGAGCGCCCCAGCAACCCGAAGACCTCTATCGCTCCCATGCTCTCGGTTCGAGGTGGGTCGAAGGCGGTCGAGTTCTATAAGGCGGCGTTCGGTGCTGGCGAGCTGTTCCGCATCGATGATGAGAGCGGCGCCGTAGTCGCCCGGCTGTCGGTAGGAGAAGCCGAATTCTGGGTCGCCGACGAATCTCCGGAGCACCAAAACTTCAGCCCCGAGTCTCTCGGCGGTGGCACCGTACGGATGGTCATGATCGTGGAGAATCCCGATGCCTCTTTCGAGCGTGCCGTCGCAGCGGGAGCCACCGTGGTTTGGCCCGTCAGCAACCAGTATGGTTGGCGCTTAGGACGAATCGTCGATCCGTTCGGACACCATTGGGAAATCGGCAAGCCCCTGCCAGAAGGCTCTTGAGCCCTCAATGTCCAGCTCATGTATAATGCCAGACGCTTGACTAGTGGAGGAAACACAATATGTCGTTTCTTGCTTGGATCGTCTTAGGATTGGTTGCCGGGTTCGTCGGCAGTAAGATCGTCAATAAGACAGGTGAGGGGCTATTCCTCGACATCATTCTGGGAATCGTTGGCGCTATTGTCGGAGGATGGCTGTTTTCCATGTTCGGCGCTAGTGGAGTCACCGGACTCAATCTCTACAGCTTCGCGGTGGCTGTTGTTGGCGCCATCGTGGTCCTGGTGGTGTACCACGCGATTCGGCGCGCCGCCTGACCGGGCGATCTCGCCCCTTTAGAGCTCTCGATCGGATCGAATCCGATCTCGAATACTCATAACTCTGCCCGCGAAGTATCCGACGACAATCGCAAGCACAAAGCAGAGAACGATGGCGGGTGGCGCTTCCAAGATTTTGTATCCTCAGACCCGATGATCGATTGCAGTAAGCGTAACGTCAATATTGGCGTTTGTTAGCATTCTCGCCACCACCCGAATACGTCACACGAACAACGTCGGAAGGTCTCCACATACCTATCGGCAGTTTCGCCGCGTCCCCGCGTCGCCGTGTCGCCGCGTCGGAGAGCCTCCACCGCGTCCTGCAGTTTTGATATCATCCCTGAGCGATTGTGAACAAACGAACCTTTCCTCAACCTGCTCTCCGCCGCCATCGCCAGCCCCTTCATCGCGCCGCTCTCCGCCTGGGCCGATAAGCAGAAGCTGACCAACTGGGCCGGGAACCTCACCTACAGTACGGACCGCCTGCACGAGGCCGCATCGGTCGACCAAGTCCGCTCCCTTCTGCGGTCCGAGGACAAAGTGAAAGTCCTCGGCACGCGCCACTGCTTCAACTCCATTGCGGACAGCCGTCACAACCTGCTTTCGCTGAAGCCGATGCACGAGGTGGTAGCGCTCGATCGCGAGGCCCGCACGGTGACTGTCGATGCGGGCATCACGTACGGCCAGCTCTGCCCGTATCTCGATAGCAAGGGCTTTGCGCTGCACAACCTGGCTTCGCTCCCCCACATCTCCGTCGCCGGAGCCTGCAGCACCGCTACGCACGGCTCGGGCGAGAAAAACGGCAACCTCGCCACCGCTGTCTCCGCCCTGGAAATCGTTACCGCGGCGGGCGAACGTGGTGAAACTCTCTCGCAAGGCCGATGGCGAAATCTTCCGCGGAGCCGTGGTCGGGCTCGGCGCTCTCGGCGTGATCACCCGGATCACCCTCGATATTCAGCCCACCTATACAGTGCGGCAGTACGTGTATGAGAACCTGCCGCTCGATCAAATGAAGGAGCACTTCGACGAGATTCAGTCGAGCGGCTACAGCGTCAGTCTGTTCACCGACTGGCAGAAGCAGCGCATCAATGAGCTTTGGATCAAGAGTCGCGTCGGAGACGGGCAGGCCTTCGCGGCGCCCCCGGAGTTCTTCGGCGCCAAGCTCGCAACCAGAAACCTTCACCCGATTGCCGAACTTTCCGCCGAGAACTGCACCGAGCAGATGGGCGTGCCCGGCCCCTGGTACGAGCGGCTGCCCCACTTCCGCATGGGCTTCACTCCCAGCGCCGGGAAAGAACTCCAGTCGGAATACTTGTGCCTCGGCGCAATGCCGTCGATGCGATTCTGGCAGTCGAGCGTTTGCGCGACCAGGTGACGCCACACCTGCTGATCTCGGAGATCCGCACCATCGCGGCTGACGACCTATGGATGAGCACCTGCTACCGGCAGCCAAGCGTAACGATCCACTTCACCTGGAAACCGGACTGGCCCGCAGTCCGGCGACTGCTTCCCGTCATCGAAAAGGAACTCTCCCCATTTCAGCCCCGCCCTCACTGGGGCAAGCTATTCACGCTGTCGCCAGCCCGAGCTCCGATCGAGGTATGAAAGGCTGCGCCGATTTCATCCAACTAGCGGCAAAGTACGATCCGAAAGGGAAGTTTCGCAACGACTTCTTGAACACCAACATCTTCGCGGACTGAGGGCGAGTTTCTAGCTCTCACACGATAGCTACAGAAGGAAGGATAGGCATTTCGCGTCCGAGTGCCCTTCCCTGTTTTTCCCGGCCTGCGCGCCGCATCGCCCAGACAACACCAAGGAATGATCGGCTGGCCGCTTCGATGGCTGGTTTTTCGATTGAGGACACTAGCAGACAATCTAGTAGACAAGAAGGAATGTTCTACTAGAATGTCTTCTAGGCATCATGGCTCAAATCGACATAGGGAAAATCGCGTCGAGTTGCTTCAGGGCACTCTCGACATGCTGATCTTGCGGACTCTCCAGTGGGGACCGCAGCATGGACATGGCATCGGCCAGGCTATCCGGCAGAGTTCGGCCGATTTGCTGCAAATCGAGCGCGGTTCTTTGTATCCGGCGCTGCATCGTCTGGAGGATCGGGGCCTGATCTCGTCGGAATGGAAGAGTTCGGACCTAAACCGGCGGGCAAAGTATTACCGCTGACCGCGGCGGGACGGAAGCAACTACTGGCTGAGCAGTCGAAATGGAAGCTTTTGGTCCGCGCGATCACCCGCGTCATGCGTCCGGCACAAGGGGGCTAGGCAACTAGGGATGTGGTGGCGATTTTGGCGATCGAAACAGCGCGATGCCGATCTCGATGATGAGATCGCTTATGACCTGGCGGCCGACGCGGAGGAGCGAATTCGTTCAGGGATTCCGCGCGAAGAAGCCGAACGGGCCAGCCATCGCGATTTCGGAAACGTGCTGCTGCTCAAGGAGGATATTCGCGAAATGTGGGGCTTGACATCACTCGAGCGGCTCGGCCAAGACGTTCGTTACGGCTGGCGCATCTTGTGCAAGAATCCATTGTTCACCATCATGGCGGTGCTGTCGCTCGCGCTGGGCATCGGCGCGAATACCGCGATGTACAGCGTCATGGACGCGATCATGATTCGCGCCCTGCCCGTCCGGAATCCTGGCGAACTGGTGATCCTGAACTGGCGCGCCAGACAGGATCCCGCCGTAGTTCAGAGTCATAACGGCAGCGAGTACGGCGAGCCGGGAGGCGGTATGACGAGCCCGGATTTCCCGTGGCCCGCCTACGAACTTCTTCGCAATCACAACAACGTCTTCTCGTCTCTTTTCGCGTACAAAGATGCGGGGCAGCTGAACCTGACCGTCAACGGGCAAGCCGAACTCGGCGCACGTCGAATTTGTCTCCGGGAACTTCTTCAGCGGCCTCGGAATCGTTCCGGCTGCGGGCCGGCTCATCGGCGATAACGATAACCTTGCCGGGGCTTCGCAGGTGGCGGTTCTCAGTTATGACTACTGGCGCGGCCGGTTCGCCGGAGATCCGGCGGCCATTGGCCAGACCATCAGCATCAATAACATCCCATTTACGATCGCGGGAGTCGCCGCACCCGAATTCTTCGGAGTCACCCCAGGCTCGGCGCCGGTGCTCTACATCCCGATCGTGAACCGTCCCTCGCTCGCCCGGAATTATGGCGACGAGCACGACACGATGTTCATCGATGCGCACTTCTATTGGGCCGATATGATGGGCCGCTTGCGGCCCGGCGTTACGCTGGCGCACGCGCAAGCCGAGCTTGCCGGGCGATTCCATCAATTCGCACTTGCCTCGGCCGAGTAACGATCAAGGAGCGGGCCGACCTTCCGGCGCTCTGGCTCGAGGAAGGCGGCTCCGGTGTCGACTCGCTGCGCCGGCAGTACTCAAAGCCGCTCTTTGTGCTGATGGCCATGGTGGCGTTCATCCTCGCGATCGCCTGCGCCAACATCGCGAACCTGCTTCTCGCTCGCGCCAGCGCGAGGCGGCGCGAAATAGCCGTGCGGCTCAGTCTGGGCGCGAGCCGTCTTCGTGTGATGCGGCAGTTGCTCACGGAGAGCTTGCTGCTCGCGCTGCCTGGAGGTATCCTCGGCCTTGGCTTTGCCGCCGCAGGCATTCGTTTCCTGATCTGGCTGCTCTCCGGTGGCCGCGAAGATTTCAGTCTTCGCGCAACACTCGACTGGCGCATCCTCGCGTTCACGATTGCGGTCGCGTTCGCCACAGGCATTCTTTTTGGGCTCGCGCCCGCCATTGAAGCCACCCGTGTGGATATCACTCCCGCGCTCAAGGAGACTCGCGCCAGCACCCCTCGCCGGCGCGGACGCCGCATCGGCCTCGGTCAGGTCCTCGTCGTGGGCCAGATTGCTCTTTCGCTGCTGCTGGTACTGGGAGCCGCGATTTTTGTTCGTACCCTGGCCAACCTGCATTCCGTCGAAATCGGCTTCAACCAGGAGAATCTTCTGACGTTCAGCCTGGATGCCAGTCAGGCAGGATATAAAGACGCAGCGCTCAAAGCATTCTATACCCGCATAGACGAGCTATTCCGTCATCTGCCCGGCGTGCGCGCCGCAACCATCACAGACATGCCATTGGTTGCCGGCTCGAGCAGTTCGACGAATGTCACATTGCCCGGTGCTCCTAAACAGGAAGGCCGCGGCGGTCCGAGTACATCCTACATTTCTGTCGGTCCGACCTTTTTCGAAACGATGCAGCTTCCGATCCTGCTCGGTCGCCCCATTGGCTCGCACGATGTGGATGGCGCGCCCATCGCCGCCGTGGTCAACGAAGTCTTCGCGAAGAAATATTTCCCTAACCAGAATCCTATCGGGCGACGCTTCGCGCTCGGTAACTCGGAAGCTGGAGACATGACGATCGTGGGCATCGCGAGGAATGCTCGCTACAACTCGCTGAAACAGGCGATTCCGCCCGTCGCTTACATTTCTTATATGCAGAACGTTGTCAAGCGTCCGCCCTATTGCCATGTTCTTCGAACTACGCACGGCGGGCAACCCTTACGCACTTGCCGAGACCGTTCGCAAGACCGTCCATGAAACCGCGCCGCGTGTCCCTGTCACCGGTATGATGACGCAATCGCAACGCATCGACAGTACCATCATCCAGGAGCGGACCTTCGCTGATCTGTGCACGGCGTTCGCGATTCTCGCCTTGCTGATCGCATGCGTAGGGCTCTACGGCACCATGGCTTATGCGGTGTCGCGCCGCACAAACGAAATCGGCATTCGAATGGCTCTAGGAGCCGGCCGGCGGCGTATTATCTGGATGGTTCTACGCGAGGTGCTCGCGCTAGCCGTTGCCGGGCTCGCCATTGGTCTCATCTGTTCCTGGAGCGCCATGGCCACCATCAAATCCTTCGTGTTCGGAATGAAGCCCGCCGATCCAATCGCGATGTTGTCGGCGGCTGCAGTCCTAATCGCTGCGTTGATTCTCGCCGGTTTGGCTCCGGCAGCGCGATCGTCTCAAATCGACCCCCTCACCGCATTGCGGCATGAGTAGTGCAAACGCATTCCAACGCAATTTGGAATCTATGGGCCCTCACGGGAGGGTTTACGAATCCACATGTCCCTGAGTCGCCTCCACCGAATGAACCTACACGATAAACCTGGTGGTTGCCTGTCGCGGTGAGTTCGTTAGCAGAACGCAACCGCTCCCTTTGGTCACGGCTCAGTTTCAGAGACTGCTTGATCCCGTATTTCTCGGCGACAGCTTTCTGGACAGGCTTTTCTGAGCCGCGACCGGAGGAAGCGGTACTAACGCTCTGGCTGCGACGGGCCACTAGTGCCCTTCAGCCGTCTGCGGCCCCAGGGACTTCTCCGCGCCATCCCTCAGCGCCGCTTTTTCGGAGGCAGTGAGTTTGGCGGCCGGATGCATCGGTAGATAGTACCAAGGCGGCATATCACCGGTCGCCGGCGGATTCGTGTGGTTGCGGCCGTAAGGAATCAATTGAATCAAGACGGCGGCGATCAGCAACCATTTGGAAACCTTGATGAACAATTAGGCGTACTCGTCGGTTCTGCTACATGCTGTAGAAGAACTCTTCGTACACGATTTTGCCGTCGGCCACCTTGTAGACGGCCACCTCCTCCATCGCGAACCGCCTGCTTTGTGGCTTAAACGTGACATCCAGCTTGTAAACGACGGTGAAGTGCGAACCGGCGACGAGCGGACCTTCGACCTTCACCGAGTGGACTTCGTGATTAGCCGTCCACCATTCACCCTTAGCCTTCACGGCCTCCAGGCCTTTCGATTCGCGCGACTGTCCGGGAGGCGCGCTAGCTTCCATGCTGACGATATCGGGAGAATAAAATTCCAGTGCCTCATGAAACTTGCCCTGAGAGCACAGTTTGACGAGCTTATCCGCAACTTCCTTAGTAGCCATGATTGATCTCCGGTCCGGGATTTTCAAGTTTCTTCATAATGACCCTATCACAGAAAGCCCATCGCGGAATAGACGCCAAAATCACACTGCTGAGCTTTAACGCCCTGCGCCACGGTCTCACCGCCAAAACCACTGTCCTCGCCGGCGAAAATCAAGAGCACTTCGACGAAGCGCTCGAAGCTTTCCAGGCCGAATTCCAGCCCTCCGGGCCCACCCAAAATCTCCTCGTGCAGCAATGGTCATGGCCGCGTGGCGCCTCGCGCGCTTGCGTCACATCGAAACGGGCCTGTTCAACCTCCGCCTCTGCGACCTTGCCGCCGAACTGAACCGGAAGTACACCCGTGTGCCCGAGAACGGCCGCGAGGCGTTCGTCTTCCGCGATGACACCATCAACTCTCGCGCCGTTCCCCCGACAGACGAATCTTCCGCCAGCGCCCCAGTGTCGCCGCGTCCCGTGTCGCCGTGTCGCCGCGTCGGGCCTTTCGCCGTGTCGCCGCGTCGGGCAGCTCCCACCCTGACCAAGCGGTACAATCGCTTGAGCTATGCCCCTGTCCGCTGGAACTCGCCTGGGTCCTTACGAAGTCACTGCGCCTCTCGGCGCTGGCGGCATGGGCGAAGTCTACCGCGCCCGCGACTCACGTTTGAGCCGCGACGTTGCCATCAAGACTCTTCCGGATGCTTTCGCGTCAGATTCCGACCGGCTGGCGCGTTTTCAGCGCGAAGCGCAGCTCCTCGCCTCGCTCAATCATCCCAACATCGCGGCGATCTATGGTGTCGAAGAATCCAACGGCGTGCGCGCCCTGGTGATGGAACTTGTAGAAGGCTCCACGCTAGCTGAGCGCATTGCTGCTGGACCCATCCCACTCCCGGAAGCTCTTTCCATCGCGCATCAGATTGCCGACGCCCTCGAGGCCGCACACGAAAAAGGCATCATCCATCGCGATTTGAAACCCGCCAACATCAAGCTCACACCAGAGGGCAAGGTAAAGGTTCTCGATTTCGGTCTCGCTCGAGCGCTCGAAGGCGATCCAACCAGCACCAACCCGGCCAACTCGCCCACCTTGACTCTGGAATCCACTCGCGCCGGTGTCATCCTCGGCACCGCGGCCTACATGAGCCCCGAACAGGCTCGCGGCAAGGCCGTCGATAAGCGCGCCGACATCTGGGCCTTCGGCGTGGTGCTCTACGAAATGCTCAGCGGCCGCATCACGTTTGAAGGCGAGACGGTTTCCGACACACTAGCTGCTGTCTTGCGCGCCGACATCGATTGGGCCCACCTGCCCCCCGGCACCCCGCCCAAGGTTCGCCGCCTGTTGCAGCGATGTCTCGAACGCGATCCCAAGCGCCGCCTCCGCGACATTGGCGACGCCTGGATCGAAATGGAAACCCCCGACGAGCCGCCGCCAGCGCCGAAAAAACTGCAGTCCAAGTTACAGTGGCTTCCCTGGCTCGCCGCCGCGCTCATCGGCGCCGCCGGCATCGCGTGGGGATTGCTCCATACCCCGCCGGTCCAGCCTCATCCAGTGGTGCGATGGACCTATTCACAAAAAGAACCCTTTGCTTTCGTAACGCTCTCCCGTGATGGTACCCGCCTGGTGTATTCGGTCCTCGCCGGAAGCGGCGCGCACCTCTCGCTCCGGATGATGGACCAATTTGGGGCGCGTCCCATCCCTGGCGCCGAGGGCGGTACACTCTCCGCCTTTTCCCCGGATGGGCAGTGGATCGCCTACCTGGAAGGGCTCACTGACCAAAAACTCAAGAAGATGCCGGTGACGGGCGGCAGCTCGATCACTCTCGCCGATGGAGCGCTTCATTCTGGGCTGAGTTGGGGCGACGACGATACCATCGTGTTCAGCGGAACCAAGGGCCTGATGCGCGTGCCCGCCTCGGGAGGCACCCCCGAGTCGATTACCTCACTCGATGCGAAGAAGGGAGAAACCGTTCACCGGTGGCCCCAATTCTTGCCTGGGTCTCATGCGCTCCTGTTTACCATCGCCACCGAAGCCTCTTCCCAGATCGCCGTGCTCGATCTCGAAAAACGTAGCTATCGCGCGCTGGCCAGCAACGGATCGGATGCAAGTTATGTACCCACCGGTCACTTGGTGTACATTCGCGGAGGAACTCTGTTCGCCGTGCCCTTCGATGCGGGGCGTCTGGCGGTGACCGGTTCAGAGGCGCCGGTCATCGAGGGTGTTTCATCCATTGGTTCGCCCGACATTGGCGATTATACTTTTTCCGCCTCCGGCCTCCTGGTGTACCTGTCGGGGCAACAAGCCGGAAAGACTCTGCTGGCATGGGCGGACCGCAAAGGTGTCGTGCAGCTGGCGAGCGAACCGCAGGCATGGGGCACCGGAAGGCTGTCGCCCGACGGCCGGCGCGTGGCGAATCAGATTCTCAGTAATGCAGGGAGTGGCGGCGACATCTGGATCTACGAGCTCGAGCGAAAAACCCTGACACGTCTCACCTTCGAAGGATCCAATCAATTTCCCATCTGGACTCCCGACGGCCGGCGCGTGACGTTCGGCTCCATGTTGTCGGGCAAACATGGGATTTCTTGGGTTCCCGCCGATGGCAGCGGCAGGGCCGAACTCCTTGTGGCAACAGACACGACCGCAATCCCGACCTCCTGGACCCCCGACGGCAAGTTCCTGGTCTATTCACAAACGGGCCCCAACAAGAACTCCCAACTTTGGGTCCTGCCTGCGCCCGGGACGGACGGCGCCGGCAAACCTCACCTGCTTCACGATGCCCCGTTCAGTGAAACCAGTGCGCAGATCTCTCCCGACGGGCGATGGGTGGCTTACGTCTCCTCCGAATCCGGAGCATCCGAGGTCTACCTGCAGCCGTTCCCAGCGCCCGGAGGCAAAATACGGATTTCAACCCAGGGCGGCCGCTCACCCCGCTGGTCTCGTGACGGGCGTGAGCTTTTTTATTGGACAGGACAGGGTGCCTCCGAGTTAATGCGCGTAGAAATCCAATCGGCTCCAACCTTTCGCGCGAGCCTTCCGCAGTCGCTCTTCCAGCTGGCCGCCGGCACCACCTGGGACGTGTCCCCGGACGGCCAACGCTTTCTGGTCGAGCAAATTCCCGCTGCCGAAGAGGGCGGCAGGCGGCTCGAAGCCGTGGTCAATTGGTTCGATGAACTCCGCCTTCGGGCGCCTGCGAAGCGCTGATTACCGCTTCAACTGCACGATCGCTTCGATATGAAACGTCTGCGGAAAAACATCGATCATAGTCATGCCGTCGATCCTGTAGCCGCCGTTCGTGAGGCCGGACAGATCGCGAGCCAGCGTCGCAGGGTCGCAAGCCACAATCGTCAATCGCGGCGGCCGGAGCCGCGCCAGGTGCGCCACTACTGTCTTCCCCAATCCGGCACGCGGCGGGTCCGCCAGCACGAAATCGGGAGCGCTCGTCAAGCTCTCGAGAAACACATCCACGCTGCTCTGCCGCGCATCCATCGCCACTCCCGCCCGCTCCGCGTTGCATTGCAAATCTCGAATCGCCGCGCTGCCCGATTCCACTGCCGTAACCTTCGCTACCCGCTTCGCGAGCGGCAGCGAAAAGAGGCCGACGCCCGCGTAGAGATCGAGAGCATTCTCGCCTTGTGCGTCCTCGATAGCCAGCTCCGCCATCTTGTCGATCAGGTGCCGGTTCACCTGGAAAAACGATCCGCCGCTCACCCGGTACACTTCACCAGCCGCCCGATAATCCAGCGCGCCGGGAACCAGGCCCGGCAGCTTCTCGGAGCACCACTCAAAAAAACGCCACGCCACGGGACGGTCTGCCTCCAACACGTTCAGCTGTACCTGCGTCTCATCCGAGAACACCTCGATGGATTGCACGAACTTCGGCCACCGGGCATCGCGCAGCATCTCGCGCAACGTCGCTATCACCTCGTTGATGCGCGGCGAGCTGATGGGACACTGCTCGATCGGAGAAAGGCGGTTCGAATGCGCCTCCAGGTAGCCAAGCTGCATCCCTCGAATGCGAAGGTGCACGCGGTTTCGGTAATTGAACGGCTCCGCTGCGATCACCCGGATCTCCGCGGGCGGCTCGATTTTGCCCACGCGCCGCAAAGTTTCAGTCAGGATGTCGCGCTTCAGGGCGAGCTGTGCTTCATACCCGGCGTGCTGATAGTGGCAGCCGCCGCAGTGCGTGAAATGCGGGCATGGGGGCGCCACCCGATCGGGCGATGCGTCACGCACCTCCAGCAGCTTCGACCGCAACAGACCGCTCTTCCGCTCCACCACTTCCACCACGGCCCGCTCTCCCGGCAGCACGAACGGAGTCAGCGCCACCTGCCCGTCCAGCCTCGCCAGGCCGTCGCCGCCGTAGATCAGCTTTTCAATTGTGACTTCCAGGTTGGTTTGCAGTTGTGCCATCGCTTACGATAGAGGACTGCTCCTCTCAATTCCATCATGAAAGCACGCGTCTTTTCCGGAGTCCAACCGTCCGGCAACCTGCACATCGGCAATTACCTCGGAGCGCTCGGCAACTGGGTCAAAATTCAGTACGACTACGAAAGTATCTTCTGCATCGTCGATCTCCACGCGGTCACCATCTTCCAGCCGCCTGAGGAGTTGCGCGCCAAGATCGAAGAGACCGCCGCCCTGTTCCTCGCTGCTGGTATCGATCCCAAACATTCCAGCATCATGGTGCAGTCTGCCGTCCCAGCGCACGCCGAACTCGCCTGGATGCTCACTTGCGTCACGCCCGTCGGCTGGCTGGAGCGCATGACGCAGTACAAAGCCAAGGCTGCGGCGCAGCAAACTATCGGTGATGGCCTGCTCCAATATCCGGTACTGATGGCTGCCGACATCCTCTTGTATCAGGCCGCCATCGTACCGGTGGGCGAGGATCAGGCGCAGCATCTGGAACTCACGCGCGACATCGCTCAACGCTTTAACTCGCTCTACGGTGAAACCTTTGTCGTCCCTCAGACCAGCCTGCCCACCGTGGGCGCGCGCATCATGGGTCTCGATGATCCCACCACTAAGATGAGCAAATCCGCAGCCGGCGCGGGCCACGCGGTCGCGCTTCTCGATCCGCCAGACCGCATCCGTAAAACCATCATGCGCGCCACCACCGATTCCAACCCCGCCGTCGATTTCGCTTCTCTCGGCCCAGGAGTCGGGAACCTGCTGAGTATCTTTCAGTCGTACAGCGGCTGGACGGATGCTCAGGTGCGCACCCACTTCGCCGGCATGCGCTACGGCGACCTGAAAAAGCAGGTGGCTGAGATGGTCGTCTCACAGCTCGAGCCTTTTCAGAAACGCTATCGCGAGATCACATCAGAGCCCGGATATGTCGCTGGAGTGCTCCGCCAGGGCGCCGAGCGCGTTGCGCCCATCGCCAGTTCCACGGTCGACCTGGTAAAGAGCCGCATGGGCCTCTACACCGAAAAACGGTGATCGGCGGATGGCCTTTTGGACGGCACTTTACCGATTGGCGACGCGGAACACTGGGGGCGGCGGTTCCGACGCCGCTCCCTTGACGGATTGCCAGATCACACGATTCAGTTCCAGCGAAGGCGCCCGGTCGGGACCGTGAAAGTCCCATTGCGCAGAGTCTTTGGCGCCCGGTGCATCCGGTGCGTTCCGTTCTTCGAGCGAAACCCGAGAGTGGCGACAGGTATAAACTTCGGAGGACGGCTTCCCGTCGAATTCGGCCAGCAAGCTGGGAGCGCGGTCGTCGAAGTAGGTCAGACTCTCGATCCCCATCAACTGCGTCATGGTTTTCAGAACCGAAACCGTCGAGTAGCGCCTGTGCGACACGGCGTGCCGTCGTGTATACGGGGAGATCACGAGCATCGGCGAACGATGTGCATCCACGTGATCAGGGCCGTCCTGGGCATCGTCCTCCAGCACAAAGATGGCGCTTTCGGCCCAGTAACGGCTTTTCGAAATCCTCTCAACCACGCGGCCGAGCGCCAGATCATTGTCCGCCACCATGGCGGTAGGCGTGCAATACCCGGGCCTCGTGCCCACGGTGTGATCGCCGGGCAGATAAATGAGGGAGAAGCTCGGCAATTGACCGTTGGCCTCGAACTGGCCGAACTCACGCTGCCACTCGTCAACGCGTTGGCGGTCGGTGACGTCGCCGATATCATCACGGAAATTCATGTCGGAGTGGTCTTTCAGGCCCTTCAGATAGACATGGATCTTGGACTGATCCTCATCTTCATGTGAATACCATTCGCCGTAATTCCGAAAGCTAATGCCGGCCTTGAGCAAACGGTCCCAGAGAAATCCCGACTGCGGAACCGCAACCGGCCGGTCATGATCGGCATCGCCATCGTAGGGCGCATCGAGGATTCCCGGCGCCCTTTTTGAGTACTCCATGGGCCAGACTTTGTTCACATACTCGGTGCTGACGCCAGCCGTTGACCAAAGATGGCCGTCCGCGCTCACGTCGCCATTCACATAAAAGTTGTCAAACAATATGTACTCGCGCGCCAGAGCATGATGGTTGGGCGTGACCTTTTCGCCGAATAGCACCAAGTCGGGACTACCGTTTCCCTCAGGAATGTCGCCGAGAACCTGATCGTACGTCCGGTTCTCTTTGATGATGTAGAAGACGTACTTGATGGGCGGGCGATGTTTTGGAACGGGGAGGGCCTCTTTCGTGCCACCGTAAATGCGCTCTGCGAGACTCTGCAACCGGGGATGATACCGGTTGAAGTCTGCGTCCGTAAGGGCCTCAATACCGCCTCCAAGAATCTTTCCGATGTACGTGAACGGCCCGGCGCCCGAGGGGACCGGCGCGTTTGGGCCGGTAACGTCATTGCGCCCGTTAGCAATGAACAGTGTTCTGGCTTGTCCGGGGTAAGACAAGGCGGTTGGGAAGGAGCCGACCGGAATCACGCCTTCAAATCGAATATCGAGATCCTTCTCTTGTTCCACTTGGAATACTGCGACGCCGCTGACGGCGGCAAGGGCCACGAACAGCCGGCCGTGATGATAGGCCAGTGCATTCGGCTGAACTCCGGTGAGGTTGCTCCCGGGCGGGTGCAGATCGATGCGGCGGATCTCGCGCCGACTCTCCAGGTCGATGAGCGAAACGGAATCGGAATCGGAGCAGCTCACTACCAGGCGCCGCGTGCCGGGCAGGACGAGCATCTGGTTGGGGTGACTGCCGACCGGGATTTCCGCCACTTTGGTAAGATTTGACAATTCAACAAGTGTGACCGAGGACTGGCCCCAGTTGGATACAGCGAGGCGATTTTCGGGAAGCATCGTCAGGACGAACGGAAATTCACCCACGCGCAATCGGGCGCGCACGGAGCCGTCTCGCAGGTCGAATTCTACGATTTCATGGCTTTGATTGCAGGCGACAATTGCTGTATCGTGATCTCGAACCACCAGGCCGGCGGTCAGCTTACAGCCGCTGATCTCAAGGGATCGCGGCTTGCCGAAAGCGCCGTTATAGAATGGCACCACATACACACCGCTTTTACCATCCGAAGCAGCCAACAGCTGCTTATCCGCCTCGTAAGCCAGCCCGAACCATAGGCTTGGCAAATCGAGCTTTACTGTGACTACGCGCTGCGATGCGTCATAGGCTTGTAAGTATTGAGCGCCGTAACCATTGTTGGTGCTCAATAAATATCGGCCGTTCACTTCGAGCAGGTTTAGAGGATAGTCGCCTGGTGCGACGCGCGTTGCGATGGAGGCGCTCTGTGGAGCGCCCAGGGCTGCACAAACCATGATAGAAATGCCCGCGAAGACTTTGCGCATAGGATTCATCACGAGGGCTGGCGCCGCGAGCGCCTGGGCGCAGCCGTAGATTCGCGAACCACCAACGCGCCCTGGAACATTACTTTTTTTTCTGCCACCTCGCCCCGAAGCAGCGCCAGCAGAATCTCTGCGGCCCGCCGGCCCATATCCTTCATTGGCTGGCGAATGGTGGTGAGCGGCGGCGTTGTATACGAGGCCACAAAAAGGTCATCAAAGCCCACAACCGACAGATCACCGGGCACGGACACACCCGCGGAACGGGCTGCGGCCAACGCGCCCAAAGCGGTCAGATCGTCGTAACAGAAGACCGCAGTGGGCCGGTGGCGCGCAAGGAGACGCTGCATGACCGCACTGCCACCCTCCGGACTTGCGTCCGCATGCATGACTAGATCACGACGAAATGGCAACCTGGCGGTGCGAAGCTCGACGCGGTATCCATTGAACCGGTCGGCGTCGGCCTGGCTGCCGGAACGGTTGCCGATGTAAGCGATTCGCTGGTGTCCGAGCTTCAACAGGTGGCGGGTGATGCGCCGCGCTGCATTGACGTTGTCGATGCCGACGGAATACGTATAGGAGCCTGGATGCTGGTCGTTGATCAGAACGATCGGAATTTGCAACTCCGCCAGATGCGTCAGGTAGAGCGAACCGACTCGTGATGCCGGAACAATGACACCATCTACGCGGCGTTCGTGAAAGGAGCGTACGACATCTAACTCCCGCCGTGGATCGGCATGGGAACTAGCCAGGAAAACCGCAAAGCCCTGTTGGTTGGCAACTTCTTCGATGCCGCCGACTACTCCTGCCACAAAAGGATCGGCGATGTCGGTCGCCACGCAACCCACGGTCATCGAGCGGCGTGTCACCAGGCTGCGCCCGATCAGGCTGGCGCGGTAGCCCTGCTGTTCTGCAACCTTTCGAATGCGCGCCGCCGTTTTTGCGTTTACCACGGGGCTGGCGCGCAGTGCGCGGGAGACGGTCGAGTGAGAAACTCCCACGAGGCGCGCGAGATCTTTAATTGAAACGGCTCTGGTCACCTGTTCCCGTTTTCGTGATCACAACCGGGTGACTGGGCATAAAAGGCGTTGCCTTTGTAGTCCAGTTCTTGGAGTCCCTGCCTGGAAGTGTAAAAGCCGTCGAGAGTGCGGCGCTTCATCCATATCATAAACGGGTCGTTTGCGTTCTCCAGATTCACCAGATGCGCCAACTGTGCCGTACTTTCGAGGGTCTCGAAGCCGGCTCGCTTGAGGGCCGCGAGGCCCTCCCGGCACATTGCCTCCGGGTTTTCTGATTCGAGCTCACGCACGGTGTCTTCCCCATAGTAGTCGACTGCCAGGCGGCGATGCGCTGGCGACAGCGAGCGCGCCGCAGTGCGAATTTCTTCTGAGCGGCCTACCATCATGTCGATCCAACCTGCGATTTCGAGAACGGTCGGATCCGAAGATCCCTCCCCAAGTATCCTCGCGACGAGCGAACCCAAGAGTGCAGAGTCTTCCTCCCCAAAATAACGCGGCAAACGCGGCTCTGGGCTTGGCGCGGCCGCGGCCTTCAGGGAGTGGGCGAGGTGTTGAAGCGATGGCTCATACAATCCCGGCGGCAATTGAGGGTGTTCCGCGGCCTCGAGGCCGGTGCCCCTGATTCCGCTTAGCGCCGCTGCGCCGCCGAGCCGCAGAATCCAGCCCCGGCGGGTGAACTCGTCGGGGGTCATCCCTGTTTCCTCAGATATTCGGATGCGATGTAGTCGGCAGCACGCGCTGACAGCGCCATGATCGTCAGTGTCGGCTCATAACAACCTTGTGTGACGAAGCAGGCGCCGTCGGTCACGAAGACATTGGGGGCATCGTGAACCTGGTTGAAACGGTTAACCACGCTCTTCTTCGGATCGTTGCCCATGCGCGCCGTACCCGCCTCATGTATATTCTTCCCGAAAATGCTAAGGCGCTCCGGCAATGGCGACCTATTTTCCAGTTTCAGCGCGTCCACGATCTCTCCGAGCTTCTCGCGCATGCCTTTGGCCATGGCAAACTCGTTTTCGCCATAGCTCGCATGGAAACGCAAAACCGGGACGCCCCATGCATCTTTCACCTCTTGGTCGAGTGTGACGTAATTCTCGAAGCGAGGCAGAGGCTCTCCCTGAGCATAAATGGTGAACATGTAAGGGATCTCCTCACGAATTCGCTGCCGCAACTCGCGGCCGAAGCCGCGCATGGCAAAAGCGTGTTCGTAGAGCTGCTGCCGGCTGTCCCCCGCCAGATAGTAGCCGCGCAAGAAACGTTTGTCGGGATAGCGCGGATCGGCGTTCGTGTATTTGGGAATAATAAACCCCATGGGGCGGCCAACCGGCTGGCGGCGTGAGGATTTCAGTGAAGGGATAATGCCGCTCGCGCTCTCGAGAGTGAAGTGGTCCATCAGGTAGTGACCCAAGGTGCCGGAGGAGGCGCCCACACCTTCCGGGAAGCGGCGTGAACGTGAGTTCATCAGGATCCGCGTGGATTCGAGGGCACTCGCCGCAAGCACAACGACCCGGCTCCTGGCTTGCCGCTCGGCGTGCGTGTTGCGGTCGACAAACAGGACCCCAGACGCCTTGCCACGGTCATCCATAACCAAATGACTGACGACGGCGTCGCTAACCAGAGTGAACCGGCCCGTACGGGCAGCATCGGGAAGGGTCACCGCCGGGCTGTTGAAGTACGAGGCTGTAAAGCAGCCCCGGTGACACTGCTCGCAATAATGGCAAGCGGGCCGGCCATTCAGCGGCACGGTCAGGTTGGCGCTGCGGTCCGGTGTCAGGCGCCATCCGAACTCCTTGGCGATGATGTCCCGGGCGTAAACCTCGCCGCAGGAAAGCCGCATCGGCGGAAGGAACTTTCCGTCAGGAAATTGCGGTAGCCCCTCGCGGCTGCCGCTGACGCCGATGTACGACTCGATCATGTCGTAGTAAGGCTCGACGTCGCGGTAGGTGATGGGCCAGTTTTCGCCATAGCCATCATGCGAAGCCGCCTGGAATTCAAAATCCGAATACCGGTAACTGACGCGGCCCCACAGCAGCGATTTTCCGCCGACCTGGCGGCCGCGAATCCACATAAAAGGCTTGTCGGGATCGGAGGTGTAGGGGTGCTCGGTGTCATCGACGAAAAAATGATGCGTGTACTCGTCGCAGGCATCACAAAGCCGCTGTACGGGCTGCTTTTCGAGAAATGTCTTGGTATCGCCGAAGCCCCGAAAGCGAACGCGGTAGGGCCACAGGTGCTCGGTAAAGTCACGCTCCGGGATGCGCGGCGGCCCGGCCTCGAGCATCAGGACATGTGCGCCCTTCTCGCACAGGATCTTGGCGACCCAGCCGCCGCTCGCGCCCGAGCCGACTACGATGACGTCGTAGGTATTGGGATGTTTATTCACGACCTATTTAGTCTAGTTTCCTGTCCCTGAAGTTCGCCACATAACTCGCGGTGGGGTCCGCCGCGGACGCCGGACCCGGTCCGGCTTTGCCATCACATGAGAAACAGAGGCCGACGAGGGCGTCGGCCCGCGGACCAGGGGGTCCGCCCCACGAACCCTTTAAAAAATCAACTTCAAGGCCAATTGCAGCTGGCGGCCGCCGGTACTGGTCAGGATCTTGCCAAGGTTGGCATCACCGTAATTCGTGTCGGGAGCGTTGAAATTCACGTGATTTAACGTATTGAAAAAGTCGCTGCGGAACTGCAGCCGGACGGTCTCGCGCAGGGAAAACTCCTTGTGCAAACCCATGTCGAGGTTGACCAGACCTGGTCCCAGGATGTTGTTCCGGCCGGCATTTCCATGGCGTCCCGCCGGGACGTCGACATTGAAGGCAGCGAGATTGAACCACTCATCGGCAGTTTTCGGGCCGGAGTTCTGATTCTGTCCGGTTACCACGTCCGGGCGCAGCGAGTTTGCGTTGCCATCTTCGCAGAAGCACGAATCGTTGACACCAAATGGAGTGAACCAGTAGCCGGTTTGTGCCGACAAGATGCCATTCACCTGCCAACCACCGATTATGGCGTTCGCGAAAGCGGGCAGGTTGGAGGCGAAATGACGGGCTCGGCCGAAAGGCAAATCGTAGATGGCGCTGTAGACAAAGCGCTGGCGAACATCGAAATCCGAGTTTCCATATTCCCAGTTTTCGTGGCGGGGATCGCGGAACGTGTCACCCGCATGGGCGCTGCCGAGATTCGCGTCTGAGGCATTATCCAGCGCGTGGCCATAGGTGTAGGAGGCCAGGAAGGATAGTCCCGAAGAGAACCTTTTTTCGAGTTTCAACAGCAGCGCGTTGTACCTGGAGTAGCCGTCATTATTCGTCTGCTGCGAGGTGTCCTGCAAATACGGATAAGGCAGCCGGGAAGTGAGGTCGGCAAAGGTCGTGCCTGGGTATGACTGGTTAAAGTAGATCAGCGTGTAAAGGTTATGACCTGCGGAGCCGCTATAGCTAGCCTCGAATGTCAAATCCTTCGCCACCACTCGCTGTACGGAAAAATTCCACTGCTCGATTCGTGGTGTGTGCAAGTGCGCCGGCAAACTGGCGATTTGAAACTGCGCGTTCGGGTCGGTGAACGGATCCAGCGCAAAAGTGGAATGGAGCGGTTGGTTGGGCGGGCTGTACACTACATTGAAAGGTGGATTGTACCCCAGGCTGGGATAACTCCAAGGGCCAATTTCCTGGAATCCATAATACACGCCAAAGCCGCCGCGCAGCACGGTTTTCTGGTTGAGTGAGTAGGCGAAGCCCAGCCTGGGGGCCCAGTTGTTCTTGTCCGTCTGCACGAGTCCAGGTGAACCATGCGGGTCCACCGTGATCCCCACAAAACTGGCTGGCAGCGTATAGGTGCGCACGCTCGGCAATACGAAGACGCCTCGATCAAGGTCGAAGTTCGCCTGGTTGTTGTGCCTCTCATTCGGGGCTGTGAAGAACTCGTAACGCAGACCAAGATTCAATGTCAGGTTCTTTGAAATCCGATAGGTGTCCTGCATGTAATACGAGCTGTTCCACTGCCGGTAGATGATATCGTTGGCGGTGGAAAAAGAGATGCGGGACGGCATCCCAGTCAGGAACTGCGCAAAGCCGACCGGCGCGGGATTACCTTGTGCATCGATGGCATTGTTGTTGTCGAAGAACTGGAAATCGCCGCGCGGAGCCTGCGACTCGTAGTGCGACCAGCGGATCGGCCGAAGGCTGGCGCCCGCATGGAAACTGTGCTTGCCAACGATGAAGCTCAGGTTGTCGTTGTAGTCCTTAACAATGCCTCTGTCGTTGTAATAGCCGGAGCGCTGGCCAATGGCCTGAATACCGAGAAGGCCGTTGAATCGCAGGAGACCGGTGGGCATCCCGGTGATTAGTGGGACGCCATTGAGCCCCAGTTGCGCATATAAGTCTGTGCTTGGAGCTGTCGGCAGGCGATAGAGCCGGGCGGACGAAAACCCGAAGCGGAACTCGTTGACCACAGTGGGGGAGAACAGGTGTGTTTCACTCAAGGCCAGCACGCTTCCATCGGTCTTGTTTTGATTGACAGGGCCGATCAGATTATTCCAGGTTCCCGTTTTGGTCGTGAGCCCGTTCCCGGTGTATCGGGCGAAAAAGGAATCATTTTGCGAGAAGCGATGATCGAGGCGTGCGCCGTAAACAGCGGAATTGAACGTATTCGGAATGTCCACAACGTATTGCAAAGTTCCCGGAACGTTAGCCGATGGGTATAGTGCAGCCAGCCCCTTCGCCACCGGATCTAAGAGACTTGGTGGTAACACATTGTTCACATAAGGGGCACCGAGTACGAACGTTGGGCCGCCGGGATTGGAAGTGGAACCGGGAAGGAATTCGGAGAAGTCGCCCACTCGCATTTTGTCGTCGGGCACAGTCACGTGCAGCAAACCGGGCGGCATGATGTCACGCACGCCTTCGTAATCTGCGAAGAAGAAGGTTTTGTTGCGGCCATCATAAACGCCGGGAATATCGACCGGACCGCCGGCAACGCCGCCGAACTGGTTGCGATTTCGGAATCCCCGCGCGATTCCCTGGCGATTGTTCTCCCACGAATTGGCGTTCAAATCCGAGTTCCGCCAGTAATCGTAGAGGGTGCCATGCACTTGATTCGTGCCGGACTTGGTGACGATATTGATGGTCCCTGCCGCAGTGCCGCCGTATTGCGCATCGTAAGTGCTGCTCTGAATTTTGAACTCTTGTATCGCATCTAGATTCGGTGAAACGGCAACATTTACACGCGTGGGCATCTCGGCTGTATTGGTCGTGTTATTCACGCCATCCAACAGGAAGGAGTTGTCGAACGATCTGGTTCCGCTGAGGCTCACACCGCCCTGGCCGGAGTCGCGGGCTCCGTAGCTTGGGATGGCGCCAGGAACCAAGGACGCCAATTGCTGGAAGTTACGCCCATTCAGCGGCATGTCTTGAATCTGGCGATTCTGGATGACTTGCCCGACGGTCATATCCTCGGTGTTCAAAGGCGGCGGCACGTCGACCACCGTCACGCGCTGTTCATTGCTTCCAACGGCCAGGATCACGTCAACCCGGAGGCGTTGATCCACGTCCAGCACGATGCGCTCGAACACCCTTGGGGCAAAACCAGGAGCCTCGATCGTCAAACTGTACTCGCCTACGTGGAGGGGCGTCACAAGATAATCACCCTCCTGATTTGTGACGGTACTGGACTCAACGTTAGTAGTCAGGTTGCGCGCGCTGACCTTGGCCTGTGGCACGACTGCGCCGGTTGCGTCGCGAACGGCGCCGAGCAGCGTCCCGGAATCCTTTTGTGCAAAGGCGCGGACGGAGACAAGGGCCAAAAGAATGGAAGCCAGAGCGGAAGTACGTGCTGTCATGGGCGGAATTATGTCCGAACTTCCCCGGTTCTGTCAAGGTCTTTTTCGCTTGTTGCAAACGTGTGTAGATTGGATTGCAAACGTGTGCATTCGGATGAATTACGGGCCCTCTCCTAGGGTATTCCGGCTTTTCTTAAGGTGCACGATTGATCAATCGCGCGATACTCTTCCGTATTGGGACATCGTAAACTACGTAGACGGCAACCATGCGAATTAGTTTGTTCGGCAACCTGCGGATCAGCTTCGCGGGACGCCCGCTCACGGCTGTCAATACGAACCGTCTGCAGTCCTTGATTGCATATTTGATCCTTCATGGCGACGCGCCGCAGCCGCGGGAGCGCCTGGCCTTTGTGCTGTGGCCTGCCTCTAGCGAATCGCAGGCGCGGACGAATCTGCGGCAACTTCTCCACCATCTGAAACGAGCATTGCCGAGCGAATGCAACTTGCTCGTGACCGATCATTTTGCGGTTCGATGGCGGCAGGACCCTTCCTGCACGATCGACGCCGTTGATTTCCAGGCGGCGATTGCCGAGGCAGGCTCTGCGCGAACGGAGAAAGATCGTGCCCGGGAGATACAATCCCTCACAGCCGCGGCACAACTTTATGAAGACGACCTTCTCCCTGCTCTCTACGACGACTGGATCACACCACTGCGTGAAGACTACCGCAGGCGGATTTCTGGGGTGTTGCACCGGCTCGCCATACTCTTCGAAGAGCAGAAAGAATACGCAGCGGCAATCCCATGGGCCGAGCGCCTTGTCGCACTGGATGCGCTGAGCGAGCCGCACCATCAATTGCTAATCCGGCTGCATGCGGCCAACCACGACCGCTCGGGTGCTCTCCGCGCTTATCACCAGTGCATGCGCGTCCTGCGGCGTGAAATGGGTGTGGAACCAGGTCCGGCGACGCTGGAGCTATTTGAACGAATTCTGAAAGCGGAGCCCGGACTTTCACGCGACCTGCCATCCGGATCATCCGTGCCGCCCGCAGCGAAGCCGATCTCGCCGCTGCAGAAAGTGCGGGCGTTGGTTGGCCGCACTATGGAATGGCATCAGTTGGCGTCGGCCTGGCAATCCGCCGTGGAGGACGGCCCGCGAGTGGCCGTAATTTCCGGTGAACCGGGAATTGGCAAGACAAGGCTTGCGGACGAGTTATGCCAATCGTGCATTCGACAAGGATATGCGGTCGCGCGCAGCCGCTGTTACGCCGGACAGGGGCAAATGGCGTACGCGCCTGTGGCGGAGTGGCTGCGTTCCGATGCGGTTCGCGCGGGGTGGACAAACCTCGCGCCACAACAACTGGCAGAACTGGCGCGGCTGGTACCAGAAATCTGTGAGCAGTTTCCGGAATCCGAACTTCTTCGGCCTGGACAACCCCGACCGCTCGCTGAGAGCTGGCAGCGCCTCCATTTCTACGAATCGCTTAGCGCCGCTTTCGGAAGGATGCGGAAGCCAGCACTGATGTATCTCGATGACATGCAATGGTGCGATCCCGATTCATTTGAGTGGCTCAACGCTTTGTTGACCTCTTCCGTCGCGGCCGGGGTCCTCTTGCTTGGCACAGTGCGGGCGGAAGAGACGGGCCGGGAACATCCGTTCACCAGGTTTCTGGCGGGCCTGCGGCAATCGGGGATGGTTCTGGAGATTCCGCTCGACCCGTTGGATGCCGAGGAGACGGCCGAACTGGCGCGCCTCGAATCCACGAAACCGCTTGAAAGTGCAAACCTCGGGGAGATTTTCCGGGCCACTCGCGGGAATCCGCTGTTTGTGGTGGAGAGTGTACGGGCCGGACTGCAGAGCACGCGGGTGCATGCCGTAATCGCGGCGCGCCTGGCACAGCTGAGCGCGACTTCATACGAACTGGCTGGCCTTGCGAGCGTTGTAGGGACGCCCTTCTCCTTCGAATTGCTAGAGAAGGCCAGTGATTGGGATGAAGGCAGCGTTTCCCAAGCACTCGACGAACTCTGGCGGAGGCGCATTATCGAAAGCCGTGGAGCATCGGAATATGATTTCACGCACGACCGTGTGCGCGAAGTAGCCTGCTCGGAACTCAGCCTGGTGCGTCAACGCTATTGGCACCGGCGCGTGGCGCGGGCGTTGGCCGAAGTGTATGAGGCCGACACGGAAAACTGGAATGGCCAGATTGCCTCGCATTTCGAACAGGCCGGTATGGCGGAAGAGGCGATCGAGCACTACTGGCGGGCGGCTGCTTATGCGCGGCAGCGGTATGCGGATACGGAAGCGGCGGACCTGCTGAGGCGTGCCCTGGCGCTGTGCCGGGGATTTTCCGAGTCGGACCGGAGGCTGAAACAGGAACTGGATTTGCTGGTCACATTGGGTCCGGCGCTGGTGACGACGGAAGGCTACTCCGCGGCGGAAGTGGGCGGGACGTACGAGCGGGCGCTGGATCTTTCCAGACGGCTCGACGGTCGCAATATTTTCGTGATTCTTAGCGGAGTGTGGGTCTTTCACGCGGTGCGGGGGGATCTGGAAAAAGCGCGGCAGTACGGTCTCGAATTTCTGAGAATCGTGGACCGGGAACCGACTCCGGGGCTTATGCTGGCGGGAAACTTTCTCATGGGATGCAGCCTGTTTCATCTGGGCCAAATGGAATTGTCGCTTGACCATATGACCGCGGCCATCCGCGCGCACAGCGGTCCCGCGGAATCCGTACTGGCGCTGTTCGCGGGGCCGGACATCGGCGTCTTTTGCCGCTGCTACCTCGCCCATCTGGCATGGCACCGCGAAAACGGGAATCACGCTGATGGTCACGCTGCGGAAGCGATCGCGACGGCCAGGCGGATGTGCCACCCTTTCAGCCAGGCGATCGCGCTCGACTATGGCGCGATGCTGCACGTCTTCCGGGGCGAGAGCCGCGCGGCGCTCGAACGCGGGCGGGAAGCCGCGGAACTGTGCAGCCGCCATGGCTTTGCGTATTACCTCGCGATGGCGAATGTCCTTACTGGCTGGGCCGGAGCTGCGGAGGACGATGTGGCCGGCGGCCTGGCGCAGCTTCGCGAAGGGCTGGAGGGGATGCGCCGCTTGGGCGCTGAACTCCGCCTGCCGTACTATTTCACGTTGCTGGCGGAAACATTAGGGCGCGCCGGTCTGGTCGGCGAGTCCCTAGCCAGTCTCTCGACCGGCTTTGCATTCGCCAGTAAAAACGGCGAGGAGTGGGCGGTCGCGGAGTTGCATCGTGTGCAGGGGGATCTGTTAATCGCCGAAGGCAAGCTCGAACCGGCGCGCGCCAGCTACCGGCGGGGTCTTGAGGCAGCGCGGCGGTCGGGTTCACTGGCGTTCGAGCGAAAATTGTCGATTCTTGCGGGCGGAACGGCCGCAACCGCCTCTACAGAACGCTCTTAGAACGCCGCGCCCGGCACACTGTGTATATCCGGCGCGAAAATGAACCACGCGCTGGCCAGAGGAGAACGGAAATGTCGTTGCAGCAAGCTATTACCGAATTTCGCGGCCAGTTCCGCGGCGCCCTGATTGAGCCTGCAGATGCGGACTACCAGGAGGCGAGGAAAGTCTATAACGGGATGATCGATCGCAGGCCAAGGCTGATCGCGAAATGCACGGATGCCGCCGACGTGATGGCTACGGTCCAAATGGCGAAGGCCAATGGTTTGCGGGTTTCGATCCGCGGCGGCGGGCATAACGCGGCCGGTCTGGGCGTCTGCGACGACGGCGTGGTGATCGATCTGGCGCCGATCCACTACGTCAGGGTCGACCCCGCATCGCGCACCGTGCGGGTAGGCGCAGGTTGCAAGTGGAGCGACGTCGACCATGCGACGCATGCATTTGGCCTGGCTGTGCCGTCGGGCATCATCTCGAGCACTGGGGTTGCCGGGCTGACGTTGGGCGGAGGGATGGGGCACCTGACCCGGAAGTACGGGCTGACGATCGACAACCTGCTCTCGGCCGATATGGTGCTGGCTGATGGCAGCTTCGTGGTCGCGAGCGCCGAGGAGAATACCGACCTGTTCTGGGCGGTGCGCGGCGGAGGGGGGAACTTCGGAATTGTAACGTCGTTCCTGTTTGAGGCGCATCCGGTCGGTACCGTGTGTGCCGGCCCAATGCTCTGGAATTTGAAAGATGCTGCGGACGTGCTGAAGTGGTACCGGGAATTCATCACGCAGGCGCCCGAAGAAATGAATGGCTTCTTCGCAATGATGACTGTACCGCCTGGACCGCCCTTCCCGGAGGAGTTGCACCTGCGCAAGATGTGCGGGATCGTGTGGTGCTATCAGGGTTCGATGGAGCAGGCGAATACGATTCTGGAATCGATCCGCAGCTACCGTCCGCCGGCTTTCGAATTCTTCGCGCCAATGCCGTTTCCGATGTTGCAAGGGCTGTTCGACGGTATTTACCCAGCGGGTCTGCAATGGTATTGGAAAGCCGATTTCTTCAAGGAACTCAGCGATGCGGCGATCGCGAAGCATATCGAATACGGGTCGCTACTGCCTACGTGGCAGTCGACCATGCACCTGTATCCGGTGAATGGAAGAGTGAATCGAGTCGGCGAAGCCGAGACAGCATTCAGCTATCGTGATGCCGTCTGGAGCGAGGTGATAGTGGGTGTGGACCCCGATCCGGCGAACTGCCGGAAGATCACAGACTGGGCCAAGAGTTATTACGATGCCTTGCATCTGTTCGGGGCCGGAGGGGCTTATCTGAATTTCATGATGGAAGAAGGCGAGGACCGGATTCGGGCGACGTACCGGCGGAATTATGATCGGTTGGCGGCGATCAAAGCGAAGTACGATCCCGAAAACTTTTTCCGCGTGAATCAGAACATCCGGCCGGCAGCATGATGGAATTTGGACCGCCTGGTGGTCAGCGCCGCCATCGCTTCATTCGTGCAGACGCCGGAGGGCGCTAGCTATGAAGGTTTCTCAGTGTCAATCCGGCGAGCGGCCCGCGACTTTTTCGCGGAGGAAGATTCGTTTCTAAGCCTTTCCTTTAATCGGAAACTCTTGTCGCCGGCTTCACCAAACTCCCGCGGAAACAAGCCGAGGAGGCCGCACCAGAAATCCGATGCGCAGGCTCCGGAACCATGTCTACTTCTCTATGAACTTCTCGATTACCGCCGGTGTGTCCTCCATGCCATGCAGGTCTTGGCCGGCCAGGAAGGCCGCGCCACTCGCAGCAAGGCGTCTGGCCCCAACAGGGAATCGGAGCCTGCCGGACACACCGAGCGCGAGGTGCGCACGTTTTTTTGGGGCGTCTTTTCACCTTGATGTCGTCTGATGCTTCGAGTCCGCTCCGCGCGGCGTCAGGTGTCAGTCTTATGTCCTGAAATCTCCTCGGCATGCGTCTGGCCGTCGGAACCCTAGCCCTACTGGGCGTCCCCCACCAGTCGGGTATCTCACACCAGCCCCGCTCTACCTCACTGTTCCGAAAATCGCCTTCGGCAACATAGCGTGCACGCCCTTCGCTCCGTCGACGACTTGTGTCACGTGCAAATCCACTCCGGCGCTAGTGAGCATGTACGCATCGTCGCGGGACAGGCCGCGCTCCTGCATCAGATACGCAATCATTTCCCTCGTGGCCCGGCGCGCCGCCTCGTCCAGGTTTTCATGAAGTCCCATAGTGATGTAATGTGTGGAAGTCTCGGCCCGCGGCCAGCGTAGCTTCATATCCTTCCGCACCTTGAAGCGAAACACGCCCGTGAGATTCGTCTCGATCGCAGTCACGCACACCTCGCCGTCGCCCTGCGCCGCATGCCCGTCCCCAACCGCGAACAGCGCCCCAGGCACGTGCACGGGTATGTACACTTATGTGGCGGCAACCAGCCATTTGTTGTCCAGGTTTCCGGCGTTGTAAGACGGAGGCCCGCTGCTCAGGCGGCCTTCTGGCGGAGCCACTCCCAAAACACCGAAAAAGGGATGAATCGGGATCTGAATACCGGCGCCGAATTCAGCCATCTGGTTACGCTCGTCTAAACGAATCAGCTTCTCTCTTGAGTACGGGAATTCCTCAGGCAACGCGCCGGCGTCTGGCGAGATCATCATCCATCCGTAAGGAGAACGCAGCCGGATCTCGAGAATCTCCACTTCCAGTACGTCGCCTGGCATCGCGCCTTCGATGGCAACCGGCCCAGTGAGGAAGTGCGGTCCAGGCCCCCGGTCCTTTATCTCGGCATACATCTGCTTCATCTCGCGAATCGGCTCATCCGTCGCTGCGCCGAGCCGTTCCAGCATCTCCGGGACTCCGCAGATGGTGTCGATGGTGACGACTTCACCGGGCTTGACGGTGAGCACTGGCTTGGCGGCGGCATCGAAATGACCCCACTGCACGGTGGAAGGTGTGACACGAAGCATTTTCTGAGCGAGCAGCGGGCAGGCCGTGGGCAGCAACACAAGAACCGCCAGGCGGTGAAGGAAATTCATAGGATTCAAAGGCAGTCTACACGAACTGTAGGAGTCATTGTTTGCCAGCAGCCCTTCAGGTCTTCGGCCAGCAGCCGGTCGCCGCAAAGGGGGATGACCACGTCGTACCGGTTGACAACCTCCACCGAGTCGTTGTTGCGGCTGTTCTTCTCTCATGGCCTCGCCCTTTTGTTATAAGTGCAACGTTTGGTCGCAGCTCGCATCCGCCGCCACCGATCCTCGCGTTCAGGGACTCGTTAGAGATCTCCCCACTCACTGTCTTATTCGTCACCGTGTCTTCTTCGGCGGTCCGAGAGGAATTGGATACCCACGTAGGCAATCCAGCTTGGTTGGCCGTTGGCCGGCGTCGCGGTGACAAGCCCGTGGCCGGCCATCCCGATCAGCCGGAGCCATTGCGCTCTGACAATGGGGACCCGACCGCCGATGCCGAGTGTCGATTCACGGAGGTTCTGCGTTCCGGTAAGCCGCCGGACGTCCTGCTGATCGTAAAGTTCCAGATAGAGTTCTGTATCCTTTTTGAATTCATGACCTGCGACGATTCCGCGAATCCACGAGTTCGGGAGGTTTTTGCCTTTGAACCAATAGCCAACTTCACCGCTGATGCGGATCCAGCGATATTTGGTGCTTACTTCCGCCGGGAGAAGCATTTGAGGGGCTGGTTCCACGATGCCGCGCGCTACTGATCGGGTCGGATTGTTCAAAAGAAGCTGTGGGTAGGTCGACGCGCTAAACTTTAGTTCGCGCTCACCGTCGCGCACGTGAGTTTTTGAATGGTGCTCATAAAAGCGGTATTTCACTCCGAGCAGAGAGTTCCCCAAACCGGCGGCGACATGGCTCGCGTCGCTCCGCATTTCCTCGATGCTCAAGGGCACTTCGTATTTGAGTTGGATCCGATTACCGACCCCGTAGTTGACGTCCATATCCGGAGTTTCATAGGAGCCTCCGAAGGGATTGCGCTCGCCGGTGAACCCCATATTAATTTCCCAGTGTTTGTTTCCTGGAGTATCGGGATCGTCCGAGAGAAAGGGAGGACCCCCCTGCGCCAACACCAGCACTGGAAACAATATGAAGGCCGCTGCTTTCGCGCAACCTTTAAGGATCGCCGGCGGACCACCATGGCGTTTTACGGGATCCTCCAGCGCATGGATTGCGGCGTCGAGACGGTTGCGTTGCGCCACCAGCAAGACCATCGGCAACGCCACCTTCGAACATATTCCACGCTTGCACGAGTTTCGTGGCGATCGCCGACCCGTGAGCGCAAACAATTTGCGCATCGTCTTGGTGATGAAGGGTGCCGGCGTCACACGCACAGACTCGATTATCGGGCTAAAACGGGATGGCTGAAACGGGCTAAAACGGGACAGACGTAATTTGCGTCGTTCCTTCTCCTCTTAAATTCATGCCGGGCCCTTCGTCAAGCGTATGCGTGGCACCTCCCGAGCTCGAACAAGAAGAATTCGTGATACCCCGTCACTCCCACATTCATTCGCGTGGATTCGCGTGGATTCGCGGCCCAACTAACATCACCTTTTCTCCCGTCCGGCACGACTGATACACCGCGTCCACGATCTCCAGCGCCTGCATATCCTTCCTCCCCGCCCACCAGCGGCTTCCTCCCCGTGCGAATGGCCTCGCCGAAATCGCGGAACTGCCGCTCGAACGGTTCCAGCGAAATCGCCATGGGATCGGACGAACCGGAAGCCACTTCTTTCGAAACCGGCGCGGGATCGCCCGCATCATTCTCCACATCCCAGGTGGTCAGCTTGTCGCCCGAGATGATGGCCGTGCCTTTTGTGCCGTGAAACTCGGTGCGCTCCGTATATCCCGGCCAGAACGCCGTGGACGCCTGGAACACGCCGGTGGCACCGGAACTGTAGCGCACCACCGCGTTCACCACATCCTCCGATTCGATTTTGTGCAGCGCGCCAAGCTGCCAGTACGCCAAATAACTCCTCCACCGGCCCGGCCAGCCAGCGCAGAATATCCAGCTGATGGATGGCCTGGTTGATCAGCGCGCCGCCGCCTTCGGTCTTCCAGCTTCCCTTGATCGGCCGCGAATAATACGCCGGCGAGCGATACCACTTCACGTAGCAGTCGCACTGCAGCAGTTTGCCCAGGCGTCCCTGCGCAATGGCTCTCGACAGAAACTGGCTGGAATCGTCGAAACGGTGCTGGCTCACCACGCCCAGCAGGATGCCCGCCTGGCGCGCCGTCTCGATCATCTCGCGCGCCGTCTCCAGGCTCGTGGAGATCGGCTTCTGCACTTGCATGTGCTTCCCGGTTTCCGCGCAGATTCGCATCGGCTGCAGGCGGAAATCCGGAAATGTGCACACATCCACGTAGTCCACGTCCGGATGCCGGCAGACTTCCTCGTAGGTCTTCACGAACTCCGCGCCATCTGGCAGCGGCGAACTGGCGTCCTCCTTCTTCGAAAATATCCGTGCAAACCGTAATCCGGTAACCGATGTTTCCGATAGGCGCGGCGCATGCAAATTTGAAATCGCGCCCGTTCCGATCATTCCCACTCTCAACGTAGCTTTCTCCCGTGGACTTACCTCTGCGTCCCGACGCATCGGATCGCCCCTTTATTCCACATCCGCGCCGTGGACCGAGCGGTCTGCCCCCGCAGTCGTCAGATGCGTCGTTGGCTGAAACAGTATAGCCTCTCCGCGCCGCGAACTTCCAGTAGGACACCAAACCAGGTAAAACCTGGTGGCTGGAAAGACGGGCTATTGTCGGGCTTTTCTCATGAGGAGTGTGATTCAATTCGCCGTGCGACACAGACGGGCGGGTCATTGGGATCGCGCCCATGTCTCCGGCAACTCAAACGGCACGCGGGGAGAAGACTGCAGGTCTTGGCCCGTGGCCGCCCCACGAAGCGGACGGATAAGCCGGAGACAACCGGCTTGCAGCAGGAGCTTGGCTGGGGTTGACGGTCTGACGCACGATAAATGCGTCCCCTTATCTGAATCCGTATCTGCGAATGTGTTAGTCGCAGGAGCTGTTTGGCGCTAACGTCTGAAGCACCGTCGCGTCCACCGCCCCACCTTCGCGGGACAAACCAATATTACACCGTCACCATTTCTTGCCGGAGCCCGCGCGCGCGAGGCCCGGTTTGCGATGCGATGGGAACCACGTTGTTGCGGCCGCGCTGGCTTTGCGTTCTGCAGCTTTCTACCACATGACCAAGGAGAGGACCGAGCGCCATAAGATGTTGCAAATCGCCCGCTGAAAAAGCGTCCGCCTGGGTCCGGTATAACGCAAGAACTCCCGTGATCTCCTGCTCGCCCTCTAGCGGAACCGCCAGCGCGGATCTCAAGCCGGTTTTCTCGCCCGCATTTACGGAGGGATGGCCATTAAGGATGGGCCTGCCATTAGCCGCCACCCAACCCGGCAAACCGTCGCCCACGGATATTTTCACGGAGGAAAGCGCATCGGCATACGCCCCGCAGGCCAGTTGAGGGACCAGCGTATCGTCACAGCGCATGTAAACGGCCACGCCATCGCATGGAATGAGCTCTTGCAAGCGGCCGGTAAAAAGAGCGAAGACCTCTCTGGGCGCCAGCAAACCGGGCAGCGTCTCCAGTACCCGAAACAACGCTCCCCAGCCCGCCAGGGGCGAGGCCGGAAGGAAACCTGGATCGGCAGCCTCCTCGAAGCCCGCGGCTGGAGCCGCGCCCCGCTCGATTTTCACGTCCGTGGACAGGCTCAAGGATTCGCTTGGGATTCCGCGCGCCTTTTGCTCCAGCTCGATGTAGCGTCTCTGCAGAATCCACACTACTTCAGGATCGAAGGAAACCCCAGCCTGTTCCGCCACCATCTCCATGGCTTTCCCAAGCGGCAGGGCGCGCCGGTACTGGCGGTCACTGGCGAGCGCGTCCAGGCAATCAACCACGGCGAGAATGCGAGCTCCCAAAGGGATCTCCGTGCCCCGCAGGCCATCCGGATATCCCGAGCCATCCCATTTCTCGTGATGGCTGCGCACAATCGGAACCACAGGGTACGGAAAGTGAGCGCGCGCCAGAATCTCGGCGCCCACCACAGGATGAACCTTCATTTTCTCGAACTCTTCCGGCGTGAGTTTCCCGGGCTTGCACACGATATGTTCGGGCACTGCCAGCTTCCCAATGTCGTGGAGTAGAGACGCAGCGCGCACGGCCTCAAGCTCGCTGTCGGTAAGGTTCATCTCCTTGGCAATCTCCACCGCGTACGTCTGAACGCGCTGCAGGTGGTCGTGCGTGGTGTGATCCTTAGCCTCGATGGCCAGCGCCAGCGATTCAATGGTCCGAAGGTGGATGGCCGCCGTCTCGTTCGCGCGTTTTTTCTCTTCCTCCATGCGGCTCAGATACTTCCGGTATGTGCCAAACATCAGAAACGCGACCGGAACAACCAGTAGAGAAGTCTGCAATCCCAAATGTTGTTTCGCCACCTCGAAAAGGCCCGCAGTTGCCGCCGCCAGCAGGCTGAATGGAAATGCCCACAGGTAAAGCTTGCGCCAGACCTGGCGAATCGAGTTCTCTTCTGTTAGCGCGACGTAGGACGCTGCCAGCAGCGTCGTGATCGCAAAGTAGGCGCAGCCGAGGACCGCCAACAGCACTGGCACTTCCAACGGCAAATTTCGCAACCACGTGGAATTGAAGATCTGGTAGGACGCCGTGATGGCCAGAGACGCGCTGGCAATGTCGAAAAGCACATGCTCCACGTGTGGCATCTTCGCGGATTGCCGGAGATGTTGGACCAAGACCGCCGTGCAGATGGCGGCCAACACTTCAGGCAGGTGCAACGAGACGATGCCAATCAGCGCGAAAACGAAGTTGACCGGAAGCGTCGCGGTGACTCCCGGCAACTGCAGCTTCCAACCGGAAAGCAAACATACGACGGCCAGGTACACCAGAAAACCAGCTGGATCCGACCGCCACTGCAGCAGACCGTAGGCCAGCTCGATCCAGCCCAGAACGATCACCAGACTGATAAAAACCTTAGTCTGGCCAGACGTGGCAGGAACGGAACGGGCGTCCGTATGCGTTTCCGCCATATCCAACGATGATTCCCAAACGTTTGTTCCCAAGTTCGCAGCCGCCATATCCGCAAGTTAGCCTGCGGATGGAATTAGGCAATTCGTTACCCAAAGCCGCCCGGCAGGAATCCCGCCGATTGCGGACCTGTTAGCCTTTGTAATTCAATGATGGTGGATATAACGTGGCGTAATCCGCAGTTAACAAGCGCCCCGGACGCCGGGCGAATTCGGCACTCGACGCGGGTGACAAATTGGCACCAGCGGAGTCTGTAAAGGGCTCGGTATCAAGCAGAATGACCGAAACGGCCGACGTGGTTATCATCGGTGGCGGCATTGTAGGATCGAGCATTGCCTGGCATTTAACCGATGCAGGCTGCCACAATGTGCTGGTCATTGAGCGGGAAACGCAGCAAGGCAAGGGCTCTACCGGAAAGAGCATGGGCGGGGTGCGCGCGCAGTTCGCCACCGAAGTAAACATCCGGATGTCGCTCTATTCCATTCCATTCTTTCGCGCGTTCGACCAGCGCATGGATTATCCTTCGGGTTATCGCCCCCAGGGTTACCTCTTCGTCGCGACATCCCGCATACACATGGATTACCTGCGTGCGAATTTCGAGCGCCAGACCGCGCTGGGGCTCGAGGCCGTGCAGGTGCTGGACGCAGGGGCGGTGATCCGTATGGCGCCTCAGATTCGGCCGGACGACATCGTAGGCGGGAGCTTCTGCGCAACCGATGGTTTCGTGGATCCTTATAGTGTGATGAAAGGCTTCATGCTGCGGGCTTCTGACGGCGGCGCGCGGCTATGGCGCGGTGTCGAAGTGACGGGCATCGATGTGGATAGCGCGGGCGTCTCCGGCGTCAGAACGGCCAACGGCAACGTGGCAACCCGTGTCGTAGTGAACGCGGCCGGCGCGTGGGCAGCCGGGATCGCAAAGCTAGCCGGTATCAGCCTGCCTGTCGAGCCGATGAGGCGGATGCTGGTGCCCACTGAACCGTTCGACAAAATCTCGCACCAATCGCCGATGACCATCGATATGGCCACAGGGTTTCATTTCCGCCCGGAGGGTCTTGGACTGCTGATGGCGTGGAACGATCCGGACGAAACTCCTGGATACAAGACGAATTTCGATCCTGCGTTTGTCGAAAAGATTCTGACACGCGGGGTGAGCCGGTTTCCGTGCCTCGAGGAAGTCGAGGTCGATCCGCGCCGCGCCTGGGCCGGGCTCTACGAAATGACGCCCGATCACCACTGCATCATCGGCCCCGCTCCCGGCGTCCCCGGCCTTTACCTCGCCAACGGGTTCAGCGGACACGGTGTGATGCATTCTCCATCCACCGGACGCATCACCGCCGACCTCATTCTCAAGGGCGCCTCGGAAGTCGTCGATACCACTGCGATCGGCCTCGACCGATTCGTCAAAGGAAAGCTCCTCGAAGAGCCGGTGGTGCTGTAGCGCAGGGCTGCCGCGTTGTTTGCGGAAGACCTCCGGCTTTTTCTTCAGAGGGCTGAAACGGCCTATGTACGCATCCCGGTTCGCTTGCCAACTCCACCGTCGTCACATATCATACCCGCTTGCTGGCGTATCACACCCCCGGAGACACAGCTCATGACAAGCACAATACCGCAGCCTCTAACCTTCGGCCTGATCATCGGTAATCGCGGCTTTTTCCCCGATCATCTCGCCTCGAGCGGCCGCCAGGAGATGACCAAGGCCATTCGCGACGCCGGCTTCGGCGTGGTGGCGCTCGATGCCACGCAATCGAAGTTCGGCGCGGTGGAAACTCGCGAGGAGGCTCGAAAATGCGCGGCGCTATTCCGCGAGAATCGCGACGCCATCGCCGGCGTCATCGTATCGCTACCCAACTTCGGCGACGAGCGCGCCATCGCGGATACGCTGCGCGCGGCGGACTTACCGGTCCCGGTGCTGGTGCAAGCCACGCCGGATACGCCGTCGAAAATGTCCATCCGCGACCGGCGCGACAGCTTCTGCGGCAAGATGTCGGCCTGCAATAACCTCACTCAATACGGGATCCCGTACTCGCTGACCACGCGCCACACCGAAACGCCGGATTCGGATTTCTTCAAGCGGGATCTGGATTGGTTCGCGGGGGTTTGCCGCGTGGTGCGCGGACTGCGACGCCTGCGCGTGGGAGCGATCGGCGCCCGACCGGCCGCGTTCAATACGGTGCGCTACAGCGAAAAAATCCTGGAGGCCAACGGCATTTCGATCGAGCCCATCGATCTGTCGGAGATCCTGGGCCGCATCGAGCGCATGAAGGACGCCGACGATCCCGCGCAGCAGAAACTGGCGGAGATCAAGCGATATGTTTCCACCAGCGGCATTCCCGATTCCGCTCTGATGAAGATGGCCAAGCTCGGAGCGGTGGTGGACGGCTGGATGCAGCAGACAGACGTGTCTATCAGCGCGGTGCAATGCTGGACCTCGATGGAAGAGTATTTCGGCGTGGTGCCCTGCACGGTGATGAGCATGATGAGCAATAATCTGATGTCGAGCGCCTGCGAAGTCGACATCTGCGGTGTCATCGGGATGCATGCGCTGCGGCTGGCTTCAGGCACGCCCAGCGCCCTGCTTGACTGGAATAACAACTACGGCGACGATCCCGATAAGGCAGTGTGCTTCCATTGCAGCAATCTGCCGAAACATTTCTTCCAGGATGTACGCATGGACTTTCAGGAGATTATCGCGGGGACCGTAGGAAAGGAAAATACCTTCGGCACCTGCGTCGGCCGTGTAAAGGGCGGGCCAATGAGTTACGCGCGGTTTTCCACTAGCGACCGCGAGGGCGCTATCCGCGGGTACGTGGGCGAAGGAATGTTTACCAACGATCCGCTCGAGACCTTCGGCGGCGCCGGCGTCGTTCAGATTCCGCGCATGCAGGATCTGCTGCGCTACATCTGCGCGGGCGGCTTCGAGCATCACGTGGCCGCTAACTTCTCGACCGTGGCTGCCGCCGTGCACGAAGCCGCCACGCGATATCTTAAATGGAACGTCTACTGGCACAAAGACTCGGGTTGCTGAATGGAAATCCCATGAATAGCTCCGAAGTCCATAATGCCTGGGAAGTCATTATGCAGGGAATCTCGTATCTCTCTCGCGCTACTAAAATCAAGTGCTCCTGCTCCTGATTCCGTTCGCTGTATTCGCGCTGGTTTTTATCATTGGCTTCGTGTGCATAGTGGCGATCGCCAAGCGAGTCAAAATCAAGGAGACCCCCGAGGGCCAGGAAATCCACCTGGAGACTCCACTGGGCTCGCTGGATGTGGAACCGCGTTCCAAAACGGATCCCCGGCTGGCCAGCATGATTCTTTATCCCGGCGCCACTCCCGCCGACCGCCGAGCCGCCGAGTATGAGAGCGACATTCATTTCGGGCCCAAACATTTTAAACGCGTTGGCGCCGATTACTGGACCTCCGATCCCGTCGATATTGTTTGGGAGTTCTACCGGCGCGAGTTGCCCAACTGGGCCATAAACCTGGCTCACGATACCGGCCATGAACTCGTGGAACGAACCAGGGATTGTGAGCGGTTCATCCGCGTCTATCGAAGGCAAGACCGAACCATCATCGAGCACAGCATCCACCCGTCAAATTGAATCGGCGGCACGCCCTAGGGCAGCGTGAAGGCTACGTAACTGCCGCCCGAAGGCTCGCCGGATTTGCCGCCGCCGGCGGCGATCACTACGAACTGATGTCCGTTCACCTCGTAAGTTGCGGGTGTGGCGTTGCCGCCGGCGGGCAAGGCGGTCTCCCACAGCAGTTTGCCCGTGGCCTTATCGAAAGCGTGGAACTTGCGGTCGTGGTCGGTGGCGCCGATGAACAGCAAGCCGCCCGCCGTTACCACCGGCCCGCCGTAATTTTCACTTCCGGTATTGCGGATACCCTGGGCCACCAGCTCGGGAAATTCACCAAACGGGATCTTCCAATCGATCTCTCCCGTATCCAGGTTGATCGCGTTGAGCGTGCCCCATGGCGGCTCGACCGCGGGATATCCCTCGGGATCCAGAAATTTGTTGTAGCCGTCGCTGGTATATTTCAGCCCGAAAGGCCAAGGGCTCGACTGTGCCTCCAAATGCACGGCGCTGTCTTCGCCGGTAAGCAGATAGTGGACCAGCGCCTGCATGCCTTGACGCGAGAGTTCCGCGAAGGCCGGCATTCGCCCCCGGCCCTCGCGAACGATCGAACGAATCTCCGGATCGGAATATTTTCGTCCGATGTCCACGAGAGAAGGAAAATCAGGCGGGCTTCCGCGCAGATCGGGGTGGTGGCAGCTGGCGCAATCCACCAAATAAATTTCATGGCCGCTCGAGTGCTCGTTCAGCTTGGGCCGCTCGATCAGCCGCAAGATCCACGGCATCTCGTTGGAGTTCACATACAACAAACCACTGGCGGGATCGAAGGCCGCGCCGCCCCACTCTCCGGCGCCATCGAAACCCGGGAAAACGACCGTACCTTCAAAGCTTGGCGGAACAAACTGGCCCGCACTGCGAATCTTGCGGAACCGATCGAGCACCGCCTGGTGCGCCTCGGGCGTCCGCTTCGTGAGCATTTCCTCGGTTAAAATCTGGCGGGCGAATGGCGGCGGCTTGAGGGGAAACGGCTGCTTGGTCGCGGTGACCTCCCCATCCACTTCCGTCCGCGGAACGTCACGATACTCGATGGGGAACAGCGGCTTGCCGGTTTCGCGCTCGAAAACAAACACCACACCGGCCTTGGTAATTTGGGCGACCGCATCCACCAGCTTGCCTTCTCTCATAACAGTTACCAGGTTCGGGGGCGCGGGAAAGTCGCGATCCCACAGATCGTGCTTCACCGCCTGAAAATGCCAGACGCGCTCGCCGGTCGAGGCCTTCAGCGCGATGAGCGTGTTGGCGAATAGATCGTCACCCAGCCGGTTCGATCCATAGAAATCGAAGGCCGCTGACCCGGTCGGCACGAAGACCAGCCCCCGCTTCTCATCTACGCTCATGCCCGACCAGTTGTTCGCCGCGCCGCTATACTTCCACGCTTCCTTCGGCCAGGTTTCGTAGCCGAATTCCCCGGGATGCGGAATGGTGTGAAAGCTCCAGCGAAGTTTTCCCGTTCGTACGTCAAACGCGCGAATGTCGCCCGGAGGACACGGCAGGTCCTCGCTCATCAGGCCGCCGATGATGAACAGGTCGTGATAGATGATGCCCGGAGTCGTCGCCGAGATCGATACCTCGCGAGGATCGCGCCCCAGTCCCTCGCGGAGATCGACCCGACCGGCGGCCCCGAAGTGCGCGATGCGCGCACCGGTTTGCGCATCGAGCGCATACAAGTAATGACGTGAGACAAAGAGAATTCGCTGATCGTGCCCATTTTCCCAGTACGTGACGCCGCGGTTGCGTACGGAATGCGCGATCTTTGCGCCGTCGTTTGGGTCGAAGGCCCAACGAAGTTTGCCCGTCACGGCGTCCAGTGCGATGACGCGCAGCTTGGGCGTGGTGGCATACAAAACGCCATTGACCACGATCGGATTACACTGCATTTCCGAGCTGTCGAAGGCGTCGCCGGTGTCGAACGTCCAGGCAACCCGCAGCTTCTGCACATTGCGACGGTTGATCTGGTCGAGATTGGAATAGCGAATACTCTCCGGGCCGCCGCCGTAGACCTTCCATTCACGATACCCAGCCGCGGGAGCGTGGCGTTGATTCGTTTCAGCGCCACGCACGGTCTGGAAACTGACAACGAGCGCGACGAGGACCAGTGGGATGCCGAATTTCAATCTTCCAATATAATGCAGCCGCGAATGAGCGTCACGGATCGGCAGCCGTCGCTAGCCTTGCCGCGCCGCTTGAGCCAGGACCTCAGGCTTTCCAACCGGCCCCTCAGGCCCGTGTACCGCATCGGAATACATGAACTGTACCGGTACCGTCCGGGAGCCGTCGGTTACAGCCACTTCCTGAAAGACCTGGGTCAGAGGATTGGCCTCGAAGACCGGGAAGTCGCCGCACTCCTCTCCCTGCTGCGAAACCCATCCTAGAAATTTGACGGCGTTCGGATCATTCCCGGCCCGGATCGCATCCTCCACGTCGGGATCCGTACGGGCTTCGTTCAGCTCGTGGTAAAAGGTGGCGACGACGTTTTTCCAGGACTGATCGAATACCGGGATGCCGTTGGTCGTTCCGTTGGGTAACTGTTCGGAGTACACGCCCACCGCGTAATACACCGTGGTTTGCGGAGAACCGGCGTGAACCGAACCATGATAGCCGCCGAGGCCCTGCGTGGAATCCTCCTCTTCGTGTGGCACCGCTTCGTTCTGCGCCACGCCCGGCTTACGGGCCTGAGCGTGCGGACGTTCCAATTTCGCGGTAATGGCGGCGGTGGTGGGCGAGGTATCGGTGTTTAGTATGGTGCCGCTGGGCAGCATGAAATTGAGCACGGTCGAGGTCAGATCGAAGTTATCCAGTTGGCCCGAGTTGAAAATTGTGGTTACCAAATTCTCGACGTCGCCTTGGGACACCACGGCGGGCGGAGGCCCGGCCAAAACCTGGGACCCCAGAAAATTGGAAGAAATCTGGCCACCCGGATAATACTGCACCATGACGTTGTTCAGATTCTGATCCGTCAGTGCAGCGGCAAGGGCGCTGTCAATCGACTGAATGTCGTTCTGATTCCACGCCCCCGATCCCCCGACGTAGAAATTCGTAAACGCGAGGTTGATGATCGTCTTGCCGCCGTTATTAATGAGATCGTGCTCCGGCGTTGCCGGCAGACCTGGCGCTAACGCTTTGGGTTTTGGCATGATCGCGCGTGATCGGTGCCCCCGCTCCGCGGCGGATTTTGGCCGCACAATCACCCTCATGGGCCGCACTTTGACATCTTGCTTCCGCATGTTCGTCTCTCCTTTTTCCGAACGAATTCTTACCCGGCGAACTCACACCTGAACCCGCGCACACCGCCGGCCGCATCTCGCAGGCCCTCAGAATAGTGACGCATCTGACGGCGATGTTTCAAAACAATTGGTGCGATTCAGCACACATGCAGCTCGCCCCAGCCGTGTTGGGAGCCGAGCACTCTGCTATGGCCAGTGTTTTCACCCGTGCGGAGGTTGCCGTTGAGCGTGGACATGCGCTACCTTCACGTCACATTTGCCGCTTATCCTCGGATGCTGTTCTGTACTGGGGCCCATCCGGCAGCACCCACTTGACGTGAGTTGTGAACTCAACTGTCAGCCGCGGGCCGCCGCCAAACGCAGCACTGGGCCGATGGAGGTAAAGAAGAACTCGAACTGGTGAGAGTCAGGAGCCTTGGAGTTTCGCTCACCCCATCTGACCATTTCGCCAACGAAGTAAAACCAGCCCCCATAGAGGTGACATCCGTCCTTAACCGGTCCGTATTCGAAGACCTCGCCCTCTTTGTTCGGATCGATGCCGAGTTGTTCAAGCAGCATTCTGAACGAAGGGGGATAGGCCAGATTTCGCTGGGCGGCGAAATTCTTGCAGAAGAGGCAGCCACATTCTTCAGCGAAGGCGTGCCTAGATTGGCATATGCCGCCACGGTTGCCTCGCGATCATAGCGGACGGTCTGGTCACTAATCTGCATCTCAGTCATCGGGCGTTGACTCCACGATTGCCATGCGCCCACGAGTCCCTGGCTACGCTCGCAGTCATTGTCAATTTCTTCGGTCAGTCCGCTGATCTCACCCTTGAAGTTGTCCCTGCACGATTGCCTCGCCGTTGCGCTTCCGCCTGGTCACCGTGGTTTGGTGCATTCATAGGGCGGCCTCGATCTACTCCAATCTCGGCAAGTGCTCCGGCCGCACCAGGAGGCGGATGGATCGCGCCTGTCCATGCGTTCTTTCGATGAGGCCGTTGCGCTCCAGGGTTTTGATCATGTCGTGAATCGCAGGCGGGGAAACCCGGAAGTACCGCTCCAAATCCGACTCAGCCGGAGCCTGGCAGTGGATCTTCGTGTAGTTGTAGATGAAAGCCAGATATTGGCCCTGTTTGGCAGTGAATGACGGTGCAATTGACGGATCGAGCTTCGGCGCCGGATCTATCGTAACCTCGAAGGCGTCCTTGCCAAAACTGTCGAAGATGCGGACTTTAAGAATGCAAACCTGTCCACCGATAACGGTGCGAATGGGCTTTCGGGCCGCGGCGGAGAGGTCCCCGCGCAACTCCTTCGCATCGGCGCTCGAGCTTGCGTAGTTAGCGATCCGGATGCTTGTGCCGCCTACATTGGCGAAGACCCATTCGCGGCGGTCTTTGTGCTCCACCGCTATCGATTGAGCGCCGAGTAACAGTGCGTGCCCGCTGAGGCCTTCGAGTAATGTAGCCGGTTTGCCCATCCCTATCGAAACTAGCGTGGCGCTTCCAAGAGGTAGTCTAACTGATCATTGAGGAGCTTATACCTTACCCCCTCGCATCCTGCCGAATACCATGTTCTCTGCCGCTCCGGACGTTACCCTATCGCATGCCTGGTTTTAGAAGGGAACTATTTACCGTGTCCATTTTGCGCTTTTCTGATTTAGAATCATTGAACTGCGATTTGACGGCCAATTCGCCAAGGCCAAAACCCTATCCATTTTCGTCCGCGCCGGTTAGGAAAGTTCGGCAGCTTTTCAGCGAAGCCCTGACATGATCGCGCGTCGCCGCTGTACTTCTCTGCCGTATTCGGTGCCATCGTAAAGCGCCGGTGGGGGCAGAACAAAATCCGGCGGAGCGTTACCGAAATTGAGGCATGCATCTGCCACCTGCCGCACCCTAAGACTGGACTCAAATGCCTGCACTGGGACAAACACAGGCCTGCCATCAACGAGTACGGGCTTTCCGTCCAAGAGTTTGACGCGCTTAGCGTCCTTTTCTAGGAGGTCATTCGCGTAGAGGTCCCCCACTGGGCTGTGACCTAGCCGCACGAATTCTGGGCTGATTGGCGAAGCCTTCTCGCCAGAAATGCCATTTGGTAAGCCCGGACCGCCAACAGGAACGATGACGAACCACCTTGCTTTCGGATTCTGTCGAAGAATGTCGACAACTGTTCCCGGGCGGTTTCGGTAAATGTGGGCCGAACCAAACAGTACCAGTGCCTTCCGCCCTCGGTTCAGAACTTCCCTCTCGATCACGGACGCAGCGGAGTTGTCGCGCTCGTCCTTCAAACTTGGCTGTGACGAAAGACTCCAGTCGATGGGCTGGTCGCCTGCCAGGACCCGTACACGCCTCCCCTCCGACAGCCCGGCATTGACCTGACGCACGCCGCGCAGAAAGTCCTCGTAAACGGGCGAGTCCCATGTGCCGGGCTGTGTCGTGTCTTGCCAGATCTTTCGCCGGTCGGTTGGAAGCACCGCTCCGCCGTTCACATAACGATTCAGGAGCTCCTGGTAGAGCGGATTGGCGAACTCGATCACGACATCGGTCACCGTCTGGGCGAAAGCCGAATGTCGAATCAACTTCAGGCGAAACTCGGAATCCTCTCGTGCCCAGTGTCGCTCTCCGAGCGCAACCAAGTTGGCGCCTTTGAAGGCGCCGATCACGTCCTGTACGGCGTCCTGTGTTTTCATTTGACACCAGCCTACACCGCCGAGTAGTACGAGACTCGACAGATTCTCGAAGAACCTCACTCAAAGGCGATCACCAAGTGGCTCAGTTTTATACCGCGCTTTCGCGCCCCAACAGCGTGTGAGACGGAACGATTTGGCATCGACAAAGGTTTCCACAGCTCGACAGGGTCGATTCCGAGAGCTGTGCGTTTTCCTCGGCAATGCAGATTTGAGCAACGAGGCCTTTACAACGGGCTTCGTTCCAGGAGCCTCACCGAAACGCAAGAAATGAGCTTGAACTGGGAGAATGAGAGATCTCTCCTCCCGAGAAGCTTCCTACGCCACCCCGAGAGGAGAGTCACTAGCGATAAGTGGACACAAAAACGGAGGCCGTACCCTAGAACGGCACGTCGTCGTCCGTAATCTCCTGGCTGAAACTCTCTGCTGCAGGTGCAGCCGCAGGCGCCTGTCGTGGCGCACTGCGTGGCATCGAAACCGGGCCGGATGCGCCTTCTCCCGCGCCTGCTGAAGCTTCCCCTGCGCGGCCGCCGAGTAGAATCACTTCCTCGGCCACCACTTCAGTGAACCAAAGCTTTTTGCCGTCCTTGTCTTCGTAGCTGCGCGTTTGCAGGCGGCCTTCGATGTACACCTGCTTTCCCTTCAGCAGGTAATTGGCGAGGTTCTCAGCCCGCCAGAGAACGACGTTGTGCCAGTCGGTCTCCTCTTTCCATTCCCCGGATTGCTGGTCTTTCCAGCGCCTGCCGGTGGCGATGGTAAATTTCGTCACGGGCGTGCCGCCTTGGGTGAACTTCGTCTCAGCGTCCTTGCCGAGGTGTCCCACCAGAATCACTTTGTTGACGCTTCGGGATGCCATATTATCCTGCACTGTAACACATTATTTGCCGCTTCAATCGCTGCTGTGCGCAGTCATGAGGAGATCCGGAAATACCTGAACGAGGTTCTCAAAACGGAACGTCGGTCGACCCGGAACTAGCGACAGCGCTAGCGGCTGGGGATGCTGAGCTACCGCAAACCGCGGTGCGGGGGCGTCTACTTCTTTAGAACACTGTTCTGCCTGGCAATGATCTTTCCCTTGATCTGATCGTATGTAGCGGCGGGGATAATTTTCCTCTGGAGGAGCTGATTTCTGTTCTGGTACGGACGGCCTGCAATAATCTTCCCCGCGTAAGCATTGCCGATTCCTGGAAGAGCTTTCAATTCCGCCTCGGACGCAGTGTTGATATCGAGGTACGTGGTGCCTGAGGATGCACGAGCTTTTTGAGCTGGCGTCTGCCCCTGCGTTGATTGCGCCACCGCACTCCAACCCGCCATTGCGAGCACCGCGAAACCGATCAGCATCCATCGTGTCAATTGTTTCTTCATCGCATCACCTCCTACAATTATCGTCTATCCCTACGCGCTCTGTACGTGCGGTTTCTCACCGTACTCAATCCGCACCTCACGGCCGCCATTCAGGATGGATTGGCGTCCGGCTTCGATCACCAGCTCGTTATAGCTGCTGTTGGCGGGTGTCGCCATGATCCCCGCGGCATCGATTTCGCGCAGCAACTTCTGCCGCTCCGCGACCGATTCGACTGACGCCACGCGAATGCAATTGCCGATCAGGTACTCGACAGAGCGGTATCCATAGCCCACCGGCACCAGGCCCGGTCCGCCCAGATCCAGATACTGGAAATAATCCGGGCTGGGTTCCGCGTAAATCGTCGCGCCATCGTCAGCGGGCTGGCGCAGGTAGCTATACTTCAGTCCGCGGAACTGATCGTGATGCTCGATCAACGCGCCCATCTTCCCGTCACTGCAATACAGCATCATTCCCTGCGTGTTGGTTCCGGGCGCGGCGTCGGGAAAGCCCAAGCCGTTCTGCACATTGAGGCAGGCGCCGTTGTTCCAGATGACGCGCGCATCGGTCCACAGAAAACCTTCATTGCCGTTGGGATAGCGATCGCGAATTCCATAGACGCTCACCGACGCGGGCAGCAGGCCGGTGATGAATGCACCAGGTCGACGTAATGGCAGCCGATGTAGGTGAATGCATCGGAGTTCTCCGTGGTCATCCAGTTCTGGAAATTTGAATGGCGGTAGTACCACTTTTCGAACAGCCGTGCCGTGCCGAGGCGGAACTCGCCGAACCAGCCCTCGCGATATTTGCGGCGCGCCATGAGGGAACGGTCGTCGAAGCGCTTGTGGTATTCGATGCCAACCGTCAAGCCCGCGTGACATCGCCTCGCGCTCGATCTCCAGCGCCTGCTGGTGTTTCAAAACCAGCGGCTTCACCGTGCAGACATGCTGGTTGTTCCGGAGCGCGGTCATGAATGATGTTGGAATGCAACTGGTCCGGCACGGCGGCGAATACGATATTGCCGGGCGGCATGCCTTCGATCACGCTTCGAAACAGATCCGGCTGCAGCTTGTCTGGATCGCCCGAGTCCGGCATAGCGCGGAACGATTGCCCCGGGAAGGCGCATAAGATTCCTTTATCCTTGGCCAGCGCCTCCACCGCGCGCGTGCGCGTGCCGCATACCGTGATTTCGCCGATGCGCCCGATGCGCTGCATTTGATAAAGCGATGGCAGGATCTGATCGTGCACGATCATGCCCGCGCCGACGATGGTTACTTGAGGTTTGTAAGCCATCACCGGTCAGGCAACGGCGCTTTGGGCTACCAGCGCTTCGGCAAACGCCTGTTCCAGGGCCGCGAGACTATCGTTAATCGCCGCTTCGGTGATCACCAGCGGCGGGCTGATCTTCACCGTCGCGCCGCCGAATCCCACCGGGCTGAACATGAGCACGCCCTTTTCCACCGACCGCCGCACGACGTCCCAGGCGAGATCCGCATCCGGCTCTTTGCTCCCGGCGATCACGCAGGCCAGCCCTGCCACGAGCCCCTTGCCGTCCACCGCACCCGATTTGCGGAGTGCGCGCCTTCAGGGCTCGCAGTTTTTCATGCAAGATCGCGCCCATCTTGCGAGCGTTCTCGGCCAGGTTCTCTTTGAGCACCAGGTCGATGGAAGCCAGCGCCGCGGCGCAGCAAACCGGATTGCCGGTATGTGTGGACGTCATGCTGCCGGAGGGGTGCAGATCCATCACGTCTGGCCGTCCCGCCACCGCAGCCAAGGGCAGTGAACTGGAAATCCCTTTGCCGAAACACGCCAGGTCGGGCACGATGCCATAGTGCTCGAATCCCCACAGCGTGCCCGTAGCGGCCGAAGCCGGCCTGCACTTCGTCGCACACCAGCAGCGCTTTGTGCCCCGTGCACCACTCGCGCAATGCACGCATGTATTCCGGCGGCGCGAAAGCTGCGCTGCCGCCCTGGTACGTTTCCAGGATCACGCCGGCGACATGGTTGCGGCTCGACGCCATGCTCGCGCAGCGCGCGCTGAAACCCTCAAAGGATGTATCTGTCGTGCGAAAACCGTCCGGAAACGGCACTCTGCACAAAGCCCGGATCGAGATTGCCGATCCATTCCTTGAGCGACGGGAATACCGCCGGCCTGCTGAGAGCCAAGCGTCCGGCCGTGAAAGGCCTTGTCGTAGGAAACAACCACGTTCTTCGAGCGCCCGCCCACCTTCATCCCATAGCTGCGGCACAGCTTGATGGCGCACTCGACAGTCTCCGAGCCCGTCGTCAGCAGGAAAACCTTCTTCAGCGGCTCCGGCAGGATCGACGCCAGCTTCTCCACCAGGCGCGCGCGAATTTCGCTCGGAAAGCAATAATTGGTGAGCAGCTTCGACGGGGCCTGCTGCGGCAATGGCGTCGACGATCTCCTCGCGGCCGTGCCCGGCGTTGGTGATCAGCACGCCGGATGACCAGTCGATCCACTGGTTCCCCCAGCGATCGTAAACCTGGAAACCTTCCGCGTGATCCCACACCACCGGCGGCTGGCCGCGCATGGCCACGGGCTCATAGCGATAAAGCGTTTCGAGAATCGGAACCGATTCGGGAACCGGAATCGGTGTGACGATACGGCGGAATGGGGTTTCGACGCGAGCAACGCGCGCGGGGGTGAGGCTGAATTCTCTGGCCATGGCTTTGGATGAAAGCTCTATTGTCTTGTATTATTTCTTGCGGTGGCAACTCAATTATGGCCCAATCCAGGAAGACGGAAGATTGTCTCGAGGCCTTGAGCCGAATCCGCGAGAACCCCGCCGCGCCTGAAGCCCTGGCCGAGCTCGGCGTTTACCTGAGGAACAAATCCAATGCCGTGGTAGCCAAGGCTGCTAAAATCGTCGCCGAATTTGAGTTGCATGACCTTGAGCCACAGCTTGTGAGCGCATTCCACCGATTCATGACGAATCCAGCCGTCTCGGACAAGGGCTGCGCCGCCAAAACGGAGATTGTACGTGCTCTTGAAGCTTTGGGCGCGGCGGAGGCTGCAGTCTTTCTGGCGGGAATCCGGCACATCCAGATGGAAGGCTCGTTTGGCCCTCCGGTGGACACAGCGGCCGGACTGCGCGCCGCGAGCGCCATGGGGCTTGTGCACATGAATCACCCCGACGCCATCCTCGAACTCGTGACTCTTCTGGTGGACCGTGAGGACGATGCGCGCGTCGGCGCCGTTCGGGCTCTGTCTTATTCAGGGCAGCCGGCGACGGTGCCCCTGCTGCGCTTCAAGGTGATGGCGGGAGACGCGAGCGCCGATGTCCTAGCCGAGAGCTTCATCGCGTTACTGGAGGTTGCGCCCGAAACATCTCTGGCCTTCGTCGCTGGGTACCTCGATTCGAGCGGCCCCGCAATCGCGGAGACGGCGGCGATCGCGCTGGGACAGTTGCGGCAGCCTGAGGCGATCGCTGCGCTAAAGAGTAAGTGGCCGGGCGCGCACGAGACGCAGCGGCGAGCGTTGCTCACTGGACTGGCAGTGGCGCGCGACGATTCCGCTTTCGAATTCCTGTTCTCGCTGGTCGAGTCCGCCATCGAGAAAATCGCCGCGGAAGCCATTGCCGCACTGGCAATGTACCGCCAGGACGAGCGCATCCGCAGCCGTGTGGAATCGCTCGTCGAGCAACGCAAGGGGACGCTGCTGAGGCGGACACTTGGCGCGGAGTTTGGCCCAGCAAGTTCGTAAATCGGCTGTACGATCTTCACGCACCTCAAGTAAAGCCCTTATCGTTTTCCTCCGATAGTGGATTTAGCGGCGGGCGCTCGGCGGTTTCCCATCGCCCATCATGATCGTGCCAGCCGTCCAGCCCGCGATTCGTGCCTTTGGCACTGTGCCACGCCTGCTCGTTCCTTCGCTCTCCGACTGCCTGTTCCTAGCTATCCTGCTTTGGGTTTTTGCGCTGGGATCTGGCTGGAGCGTGTTGCTCGCGGACGGCGATACCGGGTGGCACATTCGCACCGGCGAATACATTCTCAACACCAGGTCAGTGCCGGCAACCGATCTGTTCTCGTTTAGCAAGGCTGGACAGCCATGGTTTGCCTGGGAATGGGGTTCCGACGTTGTGTTTGCGGCGCTGCACCGCGCCTGGGGCTTGAAGGGCGTGGTGGTGTTCAGTGGGCTGGTGCTTTCGTTGTCCGCCACAATGCTTTTCCGTTACATGGTCAGGCAAGGAGCCAACTTGCTGGCCGCGCTCCTTGCGACGCTGCTGGCTACCGGGGCTTCGACCGTGCACTATCTGGCGCGCCCGCACATTTTTACCTTTCTGGGATTGACCGCCGCCATGTGGATCCTCGATCGCGACCGGCGAAGGCGCAGCCCCGGCGTCTGGTGGCTCGTTCCGATGACCGCTTTGTGGACGAATCTGCACGGAGGTTTTCTTGCGTGGATCGCCTGTCTGGGTCTGGTGGTGGCTGGATGCACCTGTGAAGCGCTGGTCGTCCCGCGCGGGACGCCGGACCGGTTCTTCCCGGCGCGGCGGTATGGCCTGCTCGCAGCCGCTTGCTCGCTGGCTACACTCGCCAACCCTTATGGATGGCGGTTGCATCAGCATCTTGCCAGTTACCTGAGCTCGGACTGGATCCGGCAGGTGGTGGACGAGTTTCAATCACCGCGCTTTCGTTCCGAAAGTATGTTGCAGTTCGAGATTCTTCTGTTCGCCGGGCTGGCCGTGGTGCCCATATTCTTAGTTCGGCGCCACGTGGCCGAGGGGCTGCTGATCCTCTTTTGGGCACATTCGGCATTGGCCTCGGCGCGTCATGTGCCGCTCTATGCAATCGTCTCGGCGCCGCTCTGTGCCGCCCAGGCGAGCCATCTGTGGTCATCGTGGAGCGCCGGGTTCAACCGCAAGTCCCCGGGCGGCCTGCTGCGTGATTGTCTCCTTGATTTCTCGAGAGGCCTATCGCGATCGAGCCTTTGGGTGCCAGTGGTACTGGTCAGCCTGGCTGGATGGCCCTGGCAAGGGCCCCGTGACTTTCCCGGCAACAAATTCCCGGTCGCTGCGGTTCACCAGACGGCTGCCTGGATTGCCCCCGCGCACGGCGCGTCCCCACGCATCCTCACTTCCGACCAATGGGGCGACTACCTCATCTATCACTTTTATCCGAACCAGCGGGTATTTGTGGACGGGCGCAGCGACTTCTATGGCCCGGCCATTGGAAGGGACTACCTGATCCTGCTTACGGCCGCGCCGGGTTGGGACCGGGTCCTCGAACGATACCGGTTCGATCTGGCTCTGCTGCCATCGGACTGGCCCCTCGGCCAGCTCATGATGCGCGATCCGCGCTGGCAGGTGCGTTTTATGGACAGCCAGGCGGTTTTTTTGGAACGGCAGGAGAACAGAGGGCTAAACCAAAACCCCGATTCGACCGAAAGAATACAAGGGGGGCCAGCCGAGTGATTCCGAAACCAGCGCGCAGGCAATGGTACCGCATGCCGCGGAAACCCGCGGGTTCGGCGCGCCCTCAGGATTTCTGGAAGCTGCCTTCAGGAAAGAGGCTGGCGGAATTTGCGCTGGCATCCGGATTCCTCGCGCCTCCGCTTTTAGAGAGCGGACGCGGCGCTGCGGAGAAGAAAGAGCCATGACGCCGGTGGGAGCGATTTCGTTCGTTGTGGGGACTGCGGCGGTGGTTGAAGATCTCGCCCGTCGGCGCATTTCGAATTGGACGTGGGGAGTCGCCCTGGCCTCTGGCTTAGTCTTGCGCGTAAGCCAGGCGGGATGGCGTGGAGCGGCCAGCGCCGGCCTTGGGGCTGTCGTCGGATTCACCGTTTTCCTGATCGTCTACCTGCTAAATGGCATGGGCGCCGGCGATGTGAAGCTGATGGCGGGATTCGGCAGCCTGCTGGGCCCGTCGGTTATCCTCTGCGCGGCATGGATCGCCGCCGTGGTTGGAGCGCTGATCGCGGTTGGTTATGCCGTCGGAATCTGGTTGCGGCGGCGCCATCAGGCTGGCTCGGGCAAACCAATCCTGCGAGCCGACACGATCCCTTATGCGCCGGCCATCGTGGCGGGCGCCTGGCTGGCTGAGGTTGCGTTGGGGTAACACAGAACAAAAAAAGAGTGAAATATGGATCGACGATTCTTAACCGTTTTAGCCATGAGCATCGTGCTGGCGCTGGTCGTGTCCGCGGTGTTTTATCAGATATCGATGCGCGGCGCGCGCCCCAGGGCCAAGGAGACCCAGCTCCGTGACCTGGTGATGGCAGCGCAACCGCTGCCAGTCGGAACCACGGTCAGGCGGGAGGAACTGAAAATCACCAAAATTCCTTTTGACTTGTTCCCGCGCGGCGGCTTCTCCAAGGTGGAGGAAGTCATTGATCGGCCCGTGGTCAGCAACGTCTTGCTGGATGAGCCGGTGCTCGAGGGACGGCTGGCGGCGCGTGGCAGCGGTTTGGGACTGGCGCCGATCATTCCATCTGGTATGCGCGCGGTCTCGGTGCGGGTCAACGACGTGGTCGGAGTCGCGGGTTTTGTGCTGCCGGGCATGCGCGTGGACGTTTTGGTGACGGGCCGGCCGCCCGACTTTAATGGCACCATCACCTCGACGGCATTACAGAACATTATCGTGCTGTCGGCCGGCCAGATCCTGCAGCCCGAATCCCGCGGCCAGGCCATCAACACGCCGGTTGTGACACTGCTGGTAACGCCGGAACAGGCCGAAATCCTCACGCTCGCCGGCAATGAAGGCCGCATACAGCTGGTTCTGCGGAACGGCTCCGACCAAGCCAGTTCAAAAACACCGGGCCGCGACACCAGGCAATTGTATGGATTGCGGCCCGGTGACGCCGCGCAGCCCGTGAAGGCGGCTGCGCCTAGGCCCAAGCCTGCTGTAGTAGCCCCTCTCTCCAAAATCCCGGAACGGCCGGCCAGCGACGAGGTCGTCGTGATTCGCGGCAACCAGCGAACCGTGGAAGTGGTTGGCCCCCAGAAATCTCTCGAAGGAGCGAAATAGTAATTTATGACTCGAAAGCCTCGAATAGCATCGGCGACCACGCCGATGGGCCGCTCCGTGCTTGTTTTGGCGCTGGCCGCCGGCGTGGCCGTGGCCGCCAGCGGCAGTGAAAGCCCCGATACGCCTGAGCCGATGAAACTGGGTGTCGGCCGGAGCGTGGTCCTGGACCGTGACTCGGATGTGGCTCGCATATCCATTAGCAATCCGGACGTCGTGGACGCGGTGGCGGTCACGATCCGGGAAATTCTGGTAAACGCCAAGTCGGCCGGCGAGTCCTCATTGGTGATCTGGTCAAAAACGGGAACGCGCAGCATGTACGCCGTTACGGTCGAGAGAGATCTCGAGCCTGTCCGGCGCTTGCTGAAGGACACCTTTCCCGATGAAGCCATTGACGTGCGCGCGGACCGGGATGCATTGGCGCTGATCGGCCATGCCAGCAACCAGGCTGTAGCCGACCGCGCCACGGCCCTGGTAGCCCCGCTGGCCAAGACGGTCGTGAACAACTTGCAGGTCGTGCCACCGGGCGCCGACAAGCAAATCATACTCCGCGTAAAATTCGCTGAGCTCAACCGCAACATTGAGAATACATTCGGCCTCAACCTGCTGTCGACCGGAGCCGCCAACACGCCGGGCCGCATCAGCACCGGCCAGTTTTCCCAGGGAACGCCTTCTCAAGTGGGAGCGGGCGCCGCCAACTCTTTCACGCTTTCAGACGCTCTCAATATCTTTGCTTTTCGGCCGGACCTGAACCTTGGAGTGGTGATCCGTGATCTGGAAACGCGCGGGCTTTTGCAAATCCTGGCGGAGCCCAATCTAGTGACGACCAATGGCAAAGAGGCCAGCTTCCTGGTAGGCGGTGAGTTCCCGATTCCGGTCCTCCAACCCGGCTCCAGCGGCTCGGTTACCATCCAGTTCCGCGAGTACGGCATCCGGCTCACGTTTCTACCGCAAATCACCATCCACAAGACCATCAAGATGCATGTGAAGCCCGAGGTATCCACCATCGACTTGGCCAACGGGGTCGTTTTCAACGGCTTTACCATCCCGGCTATCGCCACTCGCAGGATCGAGACCGACGTCGAGTTGGGTGAAGGGCAAAGCTTTGTGATTGGAGGCCTGCTCGATGACCGCGTGACCGAGAGCCTATCGAGCGTGCCGGGCCTGTCGCATATACCCATTCTCGGCGCGCTGTTCAAGAGCCGGGACGTAATAAAGACCAAGACGGAGTTGCTGGTGATGGTGACGCCGGAAGCCGCGTATCCGCTTTCAGCCGCCGATCCAAAACCACTGCCGTACATGCCCAAGCCATTTCTGCCCCAGCCGGCCGCGGTATCCGGCCAGAAACCAATCGCCGGCGCGAACGACAAGACTGCCGTGGAGGCCCCGGTCCGCGTAGCGAAATGATCATGGGCGCGAGTTACCTTTCCACCAACGGATTGACGAACCAGGCGCCGCTGGCGGCGGTCGCCATCCTGCCCAACCGGTCCCTGGCCCAGGAGTTCCTCGGCACGCTCCACGAAAGCCGGACCTTTCGCATTGCCGCCGAGTGGACGGACTATCCGCCCGTTTTCAAACTCGAGGCGCAGCTCCGCCAAGCGCGCCCGGATGTAGTGCTCATAGATGTTTCCACCGACCTGGCCCAGGCGGGTCATCTCATTGAAGCCATCAGCGGTTTGGGAATGCCCGTTCCGGTAATCGCGTTGCACACGGCCAATGAAGCCGCAGCTCTGCTTGAATGCCTGCGGGCCGGTGCTGTCGAGTTTCTTTGTGCGCCTTTCACACCGGAATTGCAGCGCCAGGCCGGAGCCCGTGTCCGCAGCCTGCTGCCAGGCGACCCTCGAGAGCAGGTCAAGCGCGGGCGCCTGGTGGCGTTTGCCAGTGCCAAACCCGGCTCGGGAGCGTCCACGCTGGCAGCCCACACGGCGTTTGCCCTGCATGAGGTCACCGGGCAGCGCATCCTGCTGGTGGATTTTGCCCTGTGGAGCGGCACCATACGCCTTCTGTTCAAGCTTCCTGGCTCGCCGTCTTTAGCTGACGCTTTGGAAGCCGTAGACGCAAATCGGCTGTACGCCAATCCGCAAACCTGGGCAACGCTGGTTCAGCACAAGGGCGGCGTAGACCTGCTGCCGGCCCCGGGCGTTCCTTCTAATAGCAATGCCGACCCGTCCAAGCTCCGCAAAATCTTGGATTGCGCACGGCCGGTCTATGACTGGGTGATCGTCGATCTGCCCACGGTCTTTGAACGCCTGAGCCTGCTGATGCTGCCGGAATCCGAGCACGGGTTCTTGGTTACAACGCCTGAGCTGCCCAGCTTGCACCTCACGCGCAAAGCGGTTTCGCTGCTCGCCCAGATAGGGCTAAGCCCCGAACATTTCAAGGTCATCGTGAATCGCGCGGGACGGGCGGATGAAGTGAATCTGGACGCCATGGCCAAGATCTTCAAGGCGCCCGTGCATGCCGCGTTCCCCAACGATTACCTCTCGCTGCACAAAGCTCTGAGCGCGGGCCAGCCCATTGGCCCTTGCATGCTCGAACGCGCCTTGTATGAATTTGCGAAGGGGCTTTCCTCGCAGCCGCGACGCGCGGAACCGCAGATGGCCCAAGCGGCATTTGAAAGGTCTATGTAACCCGGCAGTTGAAACGCAAAAAGGAAACGACGCATGTTGCTAACGAATCCCGACGTAAAACCCGCACCAGAACTCACCTGGGACCAGCGCCTGCTGCGAAACTCCGCGCGCCACAAGAACGCACTGCGTCCCGAATACCAGGAGTTGAAGTTCACACTCCACCGCAAGCTACTGGAAAAAATCAACCTGGAGGCTCTCGCCACCATTGATAATCAGCGGGTTCGGGGCGAGGTGCGGCAGGCGGTGATCTCGCTCATCGACGGCGAACAAACGCTCCTCAGCTCGCTCGAGCGCCAGCAGATCTCTGAAGAGGTTCTCGACGAAGTGTTTGGGCTGGGGCCGCTCGAACCGTTGCTGCAAGACCCCACCATTTCCGACATTCTGGTGAACGGATACAAGCAGGTCTATGTGGAACGCAAAGGGCTTCTCGAGCTGACCAACGTCGGCTTTCGGGACAACTCGCACCTCTTGCGCATTATTGACAAGATTGTTTCGCAGGTGGGCCGCCGCGTGGACGAGTCGACCCCCATGGTGGATGCGCGGCTGAGCGATGGCTCGCGCGTCAATGCCATCGTGCCTCCCCTGGCTGTGGATGGACCCTTGCTCTCCATACGCCGGTTCGGCACCGACAAGCTGATGCCCCAGGATCTGGTCGAAAAGAAGGCCCTGACGGCGGGGATGATGGAAATCCTCGAAGCGGCGGTGAAGGCCAAGCTCAACATTATTATCGCAGGAGGAACCGGCGCCGGAAAAACGACACTGCTCAACGCAATGTCGGCGTTCATCTCTCCCAAGGAACGCATTGTCACGATTGAGGACGCTGCCGAATTACAGCTGAAACAGCCGCATGTGGTGCGTCTGGAAACCCGCCCGCCCAATATCGAGGGCCAGGGCGCCGTACGCCAGCGCCAATTGCTCGTCAACAGCCTTCGCATGCGGCCGGACCGCATTGTTGTCGGTGAGGTGCGCGGCGAGGAAGCGCTGGATATGTTGCAGGCCATGAACACCGGCCACGACGGTTCGTTGACCACCGTGCACGCCAACACCCCGCGGGATGCCATTTCACGCCTGGAGGTTATGGTGTCTCTGGCCAATGCGAATATGCAGCTCGTGTCCATCCGCCAGCAGGTGGCGTCCGCCGTACACGTTCTCGTGCAGGCAGCCCGGCTGAGCGATGGGACGCGCCGGGTGATGAACATCACGGAGGTCACCGGCATGGAGGGCGATATGGTGACCCTGCAGGATATTTTCGTTTTCGAGAAGCGTGGGGTCTCGGCAGAAGGCAAAGTCATGGGCCGCTTCTGCGCCACAGGGATCCGGCCGAAATTTTCCGAAAAGCTGCTGGCCGCCGGTTTCCAGCTTTCACCGGCGCTCTTCGACCAGTCGCTTGAGATCTGACATCGATGTCTCTCATCATTTTTGTTTTCGGCGCCGTGGTGCTGGCTATGCTGGGCGCGTACCTCCTGCTGGATAGCCGCCTGCGCCGTTCGGACCTGGAGACCATCAAGAGCCGCCTGCTCGGCTCTTCCGCCAAGACCGCCAAAAACAAGAGTCCCGCCCCAGCTCTGATGCAGGGAGAAGACGCCAAGAAGGACCGCATGGTGCTGGAACTCCTGCGCCGCTTCCGCGTGCGGCACCGCCTTCAAGAACTGCTGGAGCACGCGGGTCTGAGGTGGCCTGTGGCGCGACTAGCGCGTTTGTCATTGACGGGAGTGCTGCTGGGCTTTTCGGCCGCATGGTACTTGTTGCCGCCTCCGTTGGATCGCGTTGCGTTCCTTACTGGACCGCTTTGCGGGGCCATTCCTTTGCTTTACGTTTGGCGCAAAAGTAAAAAAAGGCTGCGAAAGTTTGAAGAGCAGTTTCCCGATGGCCTCGAGTTTGTAGCGCGGGCCATGCGTGCCGGTCACGCCTTTTCGGTTTCGCTCGAAATGTTGCACCGCGAATTCGAGGAGCCTCTTTGCGGGGAGTTCCGCCGGACTTTTGATGAACAAAACCTCGGAATGCCTCTGGAAGTCGCGCTCGAAAAGCTGGCGGCGCGAGTGCGCTTGCTGGATGTTCAGTTCTTTGTCTCGGCCGTAACGCTGCAAAAGCGTACCGGGGGGAATTTGGCCGAAGTACTGGAGAAACTCGCCTACCTAATCCGCGAGCGCTTCAAGCTGAGGGGACGGATTCGCGCCATTAGCGCGCATGGCCGGATGACTGGCACGGCGCTATCGGCCATCCCGGCGGCGGTCGCCGTCCTGATGTTCTACGTCAATCCCGAGTACGTCCTATTCTTCCTTCATGACCCGACCGGCCAGCTCATGCTAGGCGGCGCCATCGGCCTGCAGCTTGTGGGCTATGCCGTGATCCAGAAAATTGTTTCCATCGAGGTCTGACCATGCTATTCGCCACCGTAGGGGTATTCATCTTGATCGTGGGGATTCTCGCCACCCTCGGGCTGCAATTGTGGGTCCGGCCGAAGGCGGCCATCGACCGCGTGACGGCTACGGCGATGGAAACCGCCAGCCCGATGGGCCATCCGAGCCTGGCCTGGCGCGAAATGGTCAACAAGCTGGGGTCGCTGGTGCCTTCAGCGCCCAAGGACTCGACGGTGATGTTGCGCCGGCTGATGCGCGCCGGACTTCGGGGTCCGAACGCTCTGAAGATGCTCTACGGCTCCAAGGCCATCCTCGCCGTAGTATCTCCCGCGGTTGCGGTCATTCTGACCGCGAACTCCAACATCGATCCTGGGCAGAAGATTCTCATCGTAATAGCCTCGCTGGCGGCCGGCTTCTTCGGGCCCAACGAGTATGTGAGGTTGCGGGCAAAACGGCGGCAAAAGCTCATTCGCAAAGGCCTTCCGAATGCGCTGGATCTCATGGTGGTATGCGTGGAAAGCGGGCTGGGCCTCGATCAGGCCATCGTGCAGGTAGCCAAAGAGCTGCAGTTCGCACACCCGGAGATCAGCCAGGAGTTCGGCCTCATGAACCTCGAAATGAAGGCGGGAAGCCGCCGCGCCGATGCCCTGCGAAATTTGGCGGACCGCACCGGCGTCGAAGAAGTCAAGAAGCTGGTGGCGGTGCTGATCCAGGCGGATCGCTTCGGCACCAGCATTGCACAGAGCTTGCGCGGGCATTCCGAATTTATGCGGGTTCAAACCCGCCAGATGGCTGAGGAGAAAGCCGCCAAGCTGGGCGTGAAGCTTGTCTTTCCGATTTTTTTCTGTATTTTGCCGTCGCTTTTCGTGGTGACGGTGGGGCCAGTGCTGGTGCGCATCGTGCGGGATCTCATCCCCATGATGCTCAATATGTAGGGCGCCTTACAAATTGCTGCGAAAGGAGAACCCAGTATGGACACATCGATGATTCGCCTGTTATGCGCCGTCGTTGCGCTCGTTTTTTTGGGCGTGATCGTATTGCGGCGCCGCAAAAGCGTTGAATAGATAAGAGATCGCGGGGCCACGGGCGCGACCCATACCTCGCCGCGTCCGCTTCCCCGTGGAGTTGCCAAAATGACGAGATACCTTTTGGATTTTCGGATCGCAGGGCTGACGGCGGTTGCGGCGATCGCCGCCCAGGTGCCAGTGGCCCCTCTAGCGCACGACGCCTCTGTTGGCTCCGTCGTACCGATCGGCGGTCATGCAGCCGAAATCGTCCTGGACGACCCCCGGGGAATTCTTTATGTCGTGAATATGTCGCGAACTTCGGGGCCCCCCGTATCGATGTCATGTCGCTCGCGAAACAATCCGTGGCCAGTTCTTTTCCCGTGGCGCCCGATCCCGGCTCTGTTTCGCTGTCTCCGGACGGCCGGTTTCTTGTGGTAGCACAGTGGGCCGCTTTTCCTCCGCATATTGTCGCCGCGTCGGTCGGGGTTTCAGCCTATGGGTACAAGACGTATGGCATGATTTCGTTCCCATGGCAGTATTACTTTTGTCTTTTTAAGGACTCGCGTGTCCGGTCTCAGAAAACCAGACCCGCAGCGGCTGTGACCGATGTACTTTGAGATCACGCTATTCAATGTCGTCACCCTCATCTTGATGGCGGCGACGGCACTGGTGGCTGCCAAACGTTTTAGCACACGACTGGATAGTAACTGGCCTCTCACCTATTATGGTGTGTTGCTGGCTTATTGGCGGGGCTACTCCTATACCCTGGACACTTACTGGGTAATGGGCGGCCTCCTCTGCGGGCTGCTGCTCCGGTTCGAATTCCTGGGCGGACCGGCCGAGAAGCTGATCCGCGCCCTCGAGGCCGTGGTTTTCGGGTATGTGATCTTGTGTTGCGTGAAGCTGATTCTGCGGTGGTGAGCCCTACCGCTCGATGGGCATTCCGGACTGTTGCCAGGCTCGCCATCCTCCGTCCAGCGAGATGACGTCGCCATATCCCATCTTTTGCAACGCGTCCGCCGCCAACGCCGAACGAAAGCCTCCGCCGCAATAGAGCACCATCTGGGTGTTCTTGTCCGGCACCTTGGCCTCGATATCCCGTTCGATGACCCCCTTAGAAAGATGCACCGCGCCGGCCGCGTGCCCCGCCGCCCATTCGCTCTCTTCCCTCGTGTCCACCAGCAGAGGGCGATCGCCATTGGACAGCATCTTTTTATACCCGTTGATATCGGTTTCCCGCACGCGCGATTTCGCGTCATTCACTAGCTTTAAGAATTCCGGACTGTGTGCCATAGAGACTGCTCCTGCGTCACTCGATGCGGCGGATCTGAGCTCCCACGGCCGCCAGTTTCCCTTCGATTTTGTCATAGCCCCGGTCGATATGGTAGACCCGGTCGATCACCGTTTCGCCGCGCGCCACCAGCGCCGCCAGCACCAGCGAGGCACTGGCCCGCAGATCTGAGGCGATCACTCCGGCTCCGGTCAGCTCCTTGCGGCCAGCCACAATCGCCTGATGTCCCTCCAGCCGGATATTTGCGCCCATACGCGCCATCTCCTGCGCATGCATGAAACGGTTTTCGAATATGGTCTCGTTGATAATGGCGATGCCCTCGGCTTGTGTCATCAGAGCCATGTACTGCGCTTGCAGGTCGGTGGGGAAGCCAGGATACTCCTCCGTCGTCACGTCGACAGATTTCAATCCGTTTGCGATGCGCACTCGCAGTGCCGAGGCGTTTACCTCCGTCACTTGGGCCCCCGCTGCCTGAAGCTTGGTGATCAGCGCGTCGTTGTGCTCGGGGATGCAGCCGGTTATCGTCAGGTCCCCGCCGGTGATCGCGCCGGCCACCAGGAACGTACCGGCTTCGATGCGGTCAGGGATGATGGAGTGTTCGGCACCGTGCAATTGGGGGACGCCCTCAATTCGAATCGTGGATGTTCCCGCGCCCTCGATCTTGGCGCCCATCTTTCCCAGTAGCGCCGCCAGGTCCGTCACTTCGGGTTCGCGCGCCGCATTATCTAGGACCGTTTCGCCGCGCGCCAGTACGCCCGCCATCAGGAGATCCTCGGTCCCCGTTACGGTAATCCGCTCAAAACGGATGCTGGCGCCGCGGAGTCCTTGGGGTGCGACCGCCTCCACGTAGCCATGCGCCTGCTGGATCTGCGCGCCCAGTTGCTCGAGTCCGGCCAGGTGCAGATTGATAGGCCGCGCGCCAATGGCGCATCCCCCGGGAAGTGATACGCGCGCACGGCCGGCACGCGCCACCAGCGGACCGAGCACCAGGCTCGAGGCGCGCATGGTCTTCACCAGTTCGTACGGCGCTTCGGGCGACCGGACGACGCGCACCTGAATCCGCACGGACTCACCGTCCACCTCAGCAGTGGCGCCGATATCCACCAACAGCCGCTGCATCGTCCGGACATCACGCACTCGGGGAATGCGCTGGAGAATCACCGGCTGATCGGTCAGTAGAGTCGCCGCCAGCGTGGGCAGCGCCGAATTCTTCGCTCCGCCGGTCGCGATTTCTCCCCGCAGGGGAGTGCCGCCTTTGACTACAAACTTATCCATACCATCCTATTTCTGGAGAGATTTGGAAATTCGTCCACCGGCGCTTGCCAGCCGGCGCTCGGCTTCCACGCGATCCACGCCCGCGCGCGCCATGACGATGGCGGTTCGCACGGTGTTGCCCGCCGCGCCCAGCAGTTCTCCCGCCTGCTCATACGACACACCTGCGGCCATTGCGATGATGCGGCGCGCGCGATCGGCAAGTTTGGAGTTTTTCGGTTGCACGTTGACCATCAGGTTGCCAAAAACGTATCCCAGTCGAATAAAGCTCGCCGTGGTTAACATGTTGAGCACCATTTTAGTGGCCGTCCCTGCCTTCATGCGTGTCGATCCTGCAACGATTTCGGGTCCAACCAGTAACGTGATCGGAAGCTTCACAGCGCGCGAAAGCTCAGAATTAGAAGTGCAACTAATTCCGATCGTGAAGGCTCCCATGCGATTGGCCTCGGCAATAGCACCAAGCACATACGGCGTGCGCCCGCTGGCTGCAATACCAGCCAGCACGTCGCTCTCCACAAATCCCCTGGCAATGAGGTCGCGTGCGCCGACGGCAGGATCGTCTTCGGTGGTTTCGGTAGCCCTGGAGACGGCCGCTTCGCCGCCCGCGATGATCCCTTGGACTCTCTCGGGCGGAACGTTAAATGTAGGCGGGCACTCGGCCGCATCCAGCACGCCCAGCCGTCCACTTGTGCCGGCCCCTATGTAGAAGAGCCGTCCGCCTTTCTCGAACGCATTCACGATCGCGTCTACCGCGCGTGTGATCGAAGGCAGTTCACGCGCCACCGCGTCCGCCACTTTCCGGTCTTCGTTATTGATGATACTCAGTACCTGCTCGGTGGGCAGCGCGTCGATGCCTTCCGATTCCGGATTCGCTTGCTCGGTGAGCAGATGTTCGAGCATGAGAGCCGCGGGTTAGGCCACTCCGGCTTTGAGCATGACAGCACGCGTGGTTTCAAGGCCCAGGCGTGCACCTTCCTCCGGCGGCAGGTTCTTCAAGCCGCGCCCAAACACCTCGGGGCTGACGCCTTCTTCGTAACCGGTCTCTTTCAGCGCCTGAAAGAAGCCGACCAGGTCGATTACACCTTCCCCGGGCATGAGCCGCTCGTCATCGCGGATTTGTTCCGGCGGCAGTCTGGGCGAGTCGTTCACCTGGACATTGATGATGTTTTCCTTTCCGGCATGCACAATGTCTCTTGTGGTTGCGCCGGCGTGATACCAATGCCACGAGTCCAGTTCCAGCCCCACGTTCGATCCGCATTCCGTGGCGAATTCCAGCATCTCGTCCATGCGCCAGATGAACTCGTATGGAAACATTTTGCGCAGGTGAAGCGGACCCAGAAATTCCAACCCAAGCCGCACATGGGAGCGCGCGAGGACATCGGCCGCTGCACGAAATCGCTCCTTGTAGATTTTGCGCTGCTCGGCCTTCGGACGGTCTGATGACGGCATTATATACGTATTCATACGCGGGCAGCCGATCGCTGCCACGAACTGCGCGGCCTCCTCCAGCGTCGCCAGGTCGCGGCGGAACGTGGCGTCGTCTTTACGGAATTCGACCGGAAATCCTGCCACCGCGGGCGCGAGCTTGAGTTGTCCCAGAAAAGCGCGGCTGGATTTGAATCCCTCCTTCATTGCGCCTGAGGTAGAAACATCTACACCGCCAAACCCCACCTTCGCCGCCAGCCGGGCAAATTCCGGCCAGGGTACGCGGTCGGCCACGAGTGTCGGATTGAGTGAAAGGTACATCTCTAGTAATTCCGCGCCTTTTCGATACGCGGCCGCTCTGCCCGGCTCAGCGATTTCACACCCGCCAGCTGGGGATCGCTAGTGGCTAGTTCCTTTAGGTTCGCCACCACCTTCGCGACGGCGCGCGCAATGTCTTCCACGTCTTCCTCCTCACCCAGCAGCAGAAACTGCGGCAGCCATACGGATTCTTCGTAGGCCGCCCTTTCAGCTGTCGGACAGTGGCAGCTCAAGTAATCCACCGGCTTGTCGCGCCCCATTCTGAGTTGCGGGAAATCTTCCGGAGTCACGTGGAACAGATCGCTCCGGTAAACCGGCTCATAAAACCTCCCGTCGCAGGGAATGCCTTCCCGGTCTAGAGCAGAAACGAAAAGATCGCGCGAGACCTCTTTGCAGCGATATCGAAAAACATAATTATAGATGGCTTCTCGCGTGAGGCTGGGCTGTGCAGGCAACGGGCTTATGCCCTCTATCCTGGAAAGCCTCTTAGTTAATAGCGCCGCGTTCCGCACCCGCCGAGCGGCGAGCGACGGCAACTGCTCTAGCTGCCCCAACAGAATGGCCGCTTGAAACTCCGTGATGCGATAATTCGAGCCCAGCACGCGCTTCTTGAATTGATCGGTGACACTCGCACGGCCGCAATTTACGATCGATTGCACCAGCTCGAAGCAATCTAGCCGCGAGCTGATGACCATCCCGCCCTCACCTGCCGTCATGATCTTGCTCGACTGAAAGCTGAAACACCCGAGATCGCCCATGGAACCCGCGCCACGACCCTTGTATTCTCCACCATGCACGTGGGCGCAATCTTCGATGACCGCCAGCTTGTGTTCAGCCGCTAGTTTGAGCAGGGCATCCATATCGGCAAAACGCATCGCCAGGTGCACCGGAATGACGGCTCGTGTGCGTGAAGTAATGGCCCTCCGGGTCGATTCAATGTCGAGGCAATAAGTATCCGGATCGATATCCGCAAAAACCGGGACGCCGCCTGCGAAAATCACAGCGGCGGCTGTGCCGTCCCATGTGTAGGCCGGGACAATCACCTCGTCGCCAAACTTGATGCCCGCGGCCTGGAGCGCAATCACCAGAGCGATCGTACCGTTGGCTACGCAACAGCCATACTTAGCGCCATGGTATGCAGCAAACTCAGTGGCGAATTCGCTCGCCAGCTGATTGGGGAACGGATATCCGCCCCAGTTACGGCTTTCCAGAACCGTTTGCAATCTCGGCAAATCGTTGGCAGAATGCTGCGGCCAGAGGGGAAAGGGTAGCGTGCGCTGCGGTGCGCCGCCCAGAACTGCGAGTTTGCTCATATGAGCTTCTATGATAGAACGCATGCGTTCTACCTGGCTCACCGCATGGTCTGCAGGTAAGCTCCGGTCGAAGCGTCCACGAAGATTGAAAAATTGCTGGTGCCCACGCTCTCACCCCAGATCACGCGCCACGCCGGATTTGGGAACCGGTCGGTCTTGTCAAGCTGGAACGAGATGGGCTTGTCAGGATTCTTTTTCTCGTAATCCGCTGCCTTCTTGAGTGCGGTCTGGTACACCTCGTCGGAATCGGTCTTCACGGCGGCAATCAGAAACGGCGTGCTGCCGCCGGCGTGGGCGCTGCCCTCTTCCAGTCCCGCAAATACGCCCTGGTGCAAATTACCGGCCGACTCAACCACCGAATATGTATAGCTTCGTGCGTGGCCCGACCCCGGGGATACGAAATAGGCCTGCCATGCGGCTGCCTTGCCACGTTCGCGCTTTACCTCCGGCAGATCGATGCTCTTTAGCCAAAGCACCTGGACGTCCGCCGACCAACCGCGCGCGGCGTTGTACATCTGGTACAAAGCGGTGCGGCCCTTCACTGGCTCGGGCGGACGGACCTCCTTCTTCTCGGCTGGCTGTGTGGAGTCGGAACAACCTGGAATGAGCAGCAAGGAGGCAAGAGTCAGGGCAGCGAGGAGCGGTTTCATATTCAGGTGGTTTTCATTCTATCGAACACCCCAGGCGCGCGCCACAAGCGTGCGCATCGTTGGTATGTGGAAGACCGGTGAAGTAATTTACATGCCTCTACTTGCGCGTGTGACATAATTAATCAGATTCAGTGTGATCGCATGACAGGGAACTTGGGAATGCGTATCGCCATCGGCTTCGCACTCGGCACGTCTCTTTTTTCTGCAACCGGGCCAGTGCCAGAAGCCCGGTGGAGGCGCAGCGGGCGGTGGCACAGGGGCGAACACACCGGGACGGACAACGCCGACAACAACTCCCGCGCCCACTCCGGGAACAAATGTGTCTCCGGATATTTCCAATCGCGGTCTCTTCTTGTCAGGAAAAGTACAGTTGGATGACGGCACCCCTCCGCCCGATTCAGTGGTGATCGAGCGTAATTGTAACGGGTATGCGCGGGCCGAAGGTTACACCGATTCCAAGGGCAATTTCAGCTTCCAGTTAGGCCAGACTTCGAGTGTGACACAGGATGCCAGCTTTGACGACTCGGTCCCAACCGGGACCTCGCAGACTGGCGTCACCCGGCGGGCCACGAACGCGGCATCGCAGAGTTCGTCGAATGTGGCCAACCGGTCTTCAGCTCCACAGAATCTAAACGGCTGCGAAATTCGCGCCCTCTTGGCCGGCTTTCGCTCCGACGTAGTGAACTTGAGCGGTCGCCGGCTGTTCGACAATCCTGACATTGGCACGATCATCTTGCACCGCAGAACGAACGTGGAAGGTACCACCATCAGCGCCACTACCCTGATGGCTCCCAAGGACGCCCGCAAAGCCTACGACAAAGCGCGTGAAGCGGCGCGCAAGGGCAAGACCAACGACGCGGAGAGAGAGTTAGACAAGGCAGTGGCGGCATATCCCCAGTTTGCCGAGGCGTGGAGCAGTCTGGCCGTCATTCACGAGGAAGCCAGGGAAATGACCGACGCTCGCCGGTGCTTCTCCCAGGCATTAGCGGCTGATCCAAAACTCGTCACGCCTTATTTGCATCTGGCCAGATTTTCACTGGCAGAGAAGAACTGGCCGGACGTGGCTGCTACCACGAATCGCCTGATCAACCTGGACCCCTACGATTTTCCAGAAGCCTATTTCTACAACGGAGTTGCGAACTATAACCTGCACAAGTACGACGCGGCCCATGCAAGCGCGCTCGAGGCGCAGAAGCTCGATACCGCTCACAAGTTCCCCAAAGTGGAGCACCTCTTGGGTGTGATCCTGTATCAAGAGAAAGATTACGCGGGCGCGATCGAGCAGTTGCGCAAGTATCTCTCGCTGTCGCCGGACGCCCCGGATGCGAGCCAGATAAAGCAACAGTTAGCCGACATGGAGAAGCTCGCCGGCCGCGAAACCAAAGCCAAAGCGGACCAAGAACCGCAGTAAGCGCTGCTCTGTTCGCCTCGCCGGCGCATCGAGCGCCGTGCTCTTTCTCTTCCGCAATAATATGTAACCATGCGCTCATTTTTCCTGGTTCTCCTGATAGCGGCCATGCCCGCCAGCATCTCTGCACAAAAACCTCAGGAACTGGATATTTCCGGAGCGCCGGCATGGATGGATACCGGCATCGATCTCAAAGCCGGGGACACAGCGCGCATCTCCGCAACGGGTACGGTGCATTTCGCCGGCGCCAAAGAGAACGGGCCGGATGGGCTGGCGCGCGGCTGGCTGGATCTGGTGCGTATCCTGCCGTTGAATGAAGCCGGACGCGGGGCGCTCATTGGGCGGATTGGCGCAAGCGATGCGGCGCGGCCGTTCCTCATCGGGCCGCGGGCACAGATCAAAGCGCCCATCGAGGGCCGGCTGTTTCTCGGACTTAATGCAGGCGCGAACGATCAACCTGAAGGGAGTTTTCACGTCACCATCGAGCCAACGGCCCGGCCCGCATCCGCAGCAGCAGCCTCTAACGCTCCGCTGCCTAAACTGACCCAGGAAACTCTGGACAAAATTCCCACGCGCATTTCCGACAGCCTGGGCAATGTCGGAGACCGTGTGAATTTTCTGATTGTCGGATCGGAGGCCCGGGTCCACCGAGTTTTGGACAACGCCGGCTGGATTCAGCCCGACAAGTCGATCAGAAATGCCTTCATGCGGGGCGCGCTAGAAAGCTTCGCTAAGGAAGCCTATGTCACCATGCCGATCAGTGACCTGATGCTGTTCGGGCGCAAACAGGATTTCGGCTACGCTCAAGCTGACCCCATCAAGGTCATCTCCTCACGCCACCATTTCCGGCTCTGGCGCGCACCGTTCGGCGTGGATGGTCAGCCGTTGTGGGCCGGAGCCGGCACCCACGACATCGGTCTCGAGAAAGACCAGCGCAACGGAAAGCTCACCCATAAGATCGATCCGGCCGTGGATGGCGAGCGCGACTACATCGGACAGAGTCTTCAGCAGACCGGTCTGGTTGCCAAGCTGGATTACATGACGCCTTCCAACCCGGTAACTGAGGCGCATACCGCGACTGGCGGAGGTTTTCACTCCGACGGCCGCACCCTGGTGATCTATCTTCAGCCCGACACGCAGGATTATAGCCAGCAATTCGCCGATCTGTTTTGCTCCGTACTCCGCCAGCACAACCCCGATGGAGGCGATTGGGGCCCGTGTAGCAATTACTTCGAGAGTCCGGGCAAAGAAGACCTCGCACTGACGCCACTGCCCACCAAATATCGCTTGCTGATCGTACCCGGCATTCTTAGCTCATGCGCCTCCAACGCTCCAGCCTTCAATGAGGGCCAGAAGTATCTGCGGGAAAAATATGGAATGTCTGTCGATTTGTTGGGTGTCCCCAACAACAGTTGCGAGGAAAATGCGCACATGATCGCCGCGTATCTCCGCGATCACCAGAAGTCCGACCCGCGGAAATTCATTGTTCTGGGTTATAGCAAAGGTGCGCCGGATTTGCAGGTGGCCCTGGCTGAAGAAGATGGCATGGCGGCTTCGGTAGTGGCCTTCATTACGGTTGCCGGCGCGTCCGGCGGATCGCCTATTGCCGACACACTGCCTGAGCAGGTCAACGGCTGGGTGGCAAAATTCCAAAACATGGGCAAATGCGAAGGCGATCTCTCCAGCGGCTTCAAGAGCCTCAAGCGTGAAGTCCGACAGGCGTTTATTGCCAGTTATCCCGACCCGATCGTGCCCACTTACTCGATCGTCGCGGTCTCCGGCAAGGACAACACCTCCTCGGCGCTGCTCACTGCACAGCAATTGCTATCGGTCTTTGATCCGACAAACGATGCGCAGCTTACCAAATGGGATGCAATTGTCCCTGGAGCGAAATTCCTAGGCGCCGCCCGCGCCGATCACCTCGCCGTGGCGCTGCCATTCGACAAGATCTTGGATGGGGAACTCCAGAAAATGATGAATCACTCGCACTACCCACGCACGGCATTGCTCGAGGCGCTTGTCAGGTTCGCCGTGGCGGATTTGGAAAGCGCAAAATAGCTGCGGCGCGTCAGGTGCGAGTGATGGTAACAAAGATTTCTTCACCGTTCAGAGATAGTTTCGCGGCGCCGTTCTGCTGCGCGCTGGGCTCCAGCCGCTCCGCCAGCAATTCGTTTCGCAGATAGGCCTCGTGAGTGCTGATGGCTTCCGCGATGCGCGGGGGCGCGGTGTAAGTGACCACAATCCGGTCGGAGATATCCAGGTTCAGCGCTTTTCGCTGGTCCTGCATCAGGCGGTTGAAGTCCCTGGCAAGGCCTTCCTGCAAGAGTTCCGGCGTGAGCGTGGTCTCGAGCGCCATGAATGTCCCTTGTTCGGAAGCGCACTTGAGATTTTCAGGACCTTCGTAGGAGACGACGATTTCGTCGGCTGCAAGTTCGAATGTTTGCCCGTCGACTTGCACCGGATACGGCGCGCTCTTCATGACCTCTCGCGGATCAGCCTGCTCCAAGGCCTGTGCAATCGCCTTCAGGTACTTGCCGGCTCGCGGACCAATCTTCTTGGCATCCGGTTTCAGCCGCACTTTCACCAGCGCGCTCTCGTCTTCGATCAAAGTAATCCTTTTGAGGTTGGCTTCCTCCAAGATCTGCGCCGCATAGTCAGCGTTCTCAAGCACGCGCCGGTCGGTTGCATCCTTTGGCCGTACGTACAGGATGCTCAATGGCTGCCGGATTTTGACCTTACTTTGAGTTCGCAGGTTCAAGGCGAGATTCTTGATCCGGATAATGGTTGCGATGCTCTGCTCCAGCGCTTCGTCGATGAGTGAAGCTTCCACCTGGGGATATGCAGTCAAATGCACCGATTCCGGCGCCGACGCATCCACCGACCTCACAAGATTCTGATAGATCTCTTCCATCAAGAACGGCAGCGGCGGCGCCATCACGCGGGTTACCGTTGTCAGAACCGTATAGAGGGTCTGATAAGCCTCCGGATCGCTCTTCCAGAAACGGCGGCGTGAACGGCGCAAATACCAGTTCGAGAAATCCTCGTCGAAAAACTGGAACGCTTCGATCAACCGGTAGTGTTCGTAGTTCTGAAATGCGTTATGCGCGGCTTCCACCAGGCGCTGCAGGCGGCTGAGCACCCAGCGATCCAATTCATGGGTTACCACAAGTGCCCGGCCGTCAGGCTTCCAGCCGTCGGCGGTCGCGTACATCACAAAGAAGCTATAGCAGTTCCAGAACGTGAGGACCTTACGCCGCGCATCCGCGTCGATGGTTTGCCCTGTGTTGCCCGTAGGGTGCAAGTCCGGAAAGTTCAGATGCTGGGTGGTTTTCTGCTCAACGTAGATATAGCGCATCACTTCGGCGCCCAGGACCTCCGCCGCTTCATCGAATGCGACGGAATTGCCCTTGGACTTATGCATCTCCTCTCCGCGAGCATCGCGGACCAGTGCATGCCCCAGAAGAGCTTTGAATGGCTCCCTGCCCTCGATCATCGCGCTCATGGCGAGCATGGAATAGAACCAGTTTCGGAACTGACCCGGAAAACTTTCAAGCACCAGGTCCGCCGGGAACCACTTCTCCCAATAGGCCCGGTCGGATGAGTACCGCATCGTGCTGAAAGGTACGATGCCGGCATCCAGCCACGGATTGCCCACATCTTCGATGCGGGAAGCACGGCCTCCGCACTGGTCGCAACGGATCTTCACCGCGTCGATGTAGGGCCGGTGCGGCGAGTTGCCATCGAATTTATCCCAGCCCTCTATAGCTTTGGTCTTCAGCTCCTCCCGGCTGCCAATAATCGTGAAGTGCTCGCACTGGTCGCAGACCCAGATGGGCAGAGCCAGGCCCCAGAAGCGCTTCTTCGAGATCATCCAGTCGCTCATGTTGCGCAACCAGTCCAGCTCACGCGCCTCGCCTTCAGGGGGAATCCACCGGATGTTTGGCACGATTCGCTGGATGCGGTCGCGCCAATCCATGCGGATAAACCACTCGTCCACCGGACGGAAAACCAGTTCCTCCTTGCAGCGCCAGCAGTGTGGATACACGTGAGGATAACGCTCGCGCGCAACTAAGAATCCTGACGCCTTCAATGCCGCGACAACATCGTCAGCCACCTGGTTCGCGTTGCGTCCGGTGAACGGTCCAAAGTCCGGGAGAAACACAGCGCTTTCATCGAGCGGTGCGATGAATGGAAGCTCGTTCTCCTTGCCAAGCTGTTGATCTTCGGCGCCGCAACCCGGGGCGATATGGACTAGCCCCGTTCCTTCCGCTTCGCTCACCGCGCTCCATGCGATCACGCGATGCGACCCGGCCGCGGTTTTTCCACCTCCAGTCTCGCCGAAAGGGAAAAGACCTCCGGGCGCCCTCTGCGCCGGAAACTCATCAAAGGGTCCGGTGTATTCGAGCCCCAACAACTCACGGCCTCGAATCTCCTCAAGCACCTCGGTTGGGCCGCTCCCCTTGAGAATGGTCCGGATGGAAGGCAATTTGTGGGTCTCGTGCTTGCCTTCTACTTGCAAGTCCTGCACGCGGTCGCGCCCGAAGTTCGCCTCAGCCACGTAGTAGGTCCACTCGCCGTGGCGGACCTTCAGATAATTCATCTCCGGATTCACGGCAACAGCGACGTTTGATGTCAGCGTCCACGGAGTCGTCGTCCAGACCAGCAGAGCCGTCCGTTCTTGCCCTTTGACGGGGAAGCGCACGAACACCGACGTGTGTGTGGTGATGCGCCGGCCCTCGGCCACTTCCATCTGTGATAGCCCTGTGCCGCAGCGCCCGCACCAAGGCATCACGTCGTGCCCGCGGTAGATAAACCCTTCCTCGTGGCACTTCTTCAGGAATCCCCAAATGGTGTAGTTATTCTCGTCGGAGAACGTAAAGTAGCTGCCGCCGCACTGGGCGGAACCGAGCTTGCGAATAATCTCGCTCGCGCGTGCCGTCTCCGTGAGCCCGCTCGGCAGTTTCACGGTCACCACGCGGTCGCCGTCCGCAAGCGCGTCGCGCAACGCGAGCAGAACCCTGGGGTCGTCCCAATCGCACCAGTAGCCCAGACGTACCGACTGCTCGGTCTGCCGCGCGGCGAAGGTAAGCACACGCTCTTTGCAGGCACGCACAAAGTTCTCGATGCCGTAGTCGCGAATCTCTCGCTTGGTCTTCAGCCCGAGGCTCTTCTCAACCTCCACCTCCACCCACAACCCCTGGCAGTCAAAGCCATTCTGATAGCGCAGCGCCTGGCCGTTCATCGCGTGGTAGCGCTGGTACATATCCTTGAGCGAACGCCCCCAGGCGTGGTGCACGCCCATGGGGTTATTCGCCGTGATTGGTCCGTCGAGAAACGACCAGCGCGGGCCGTTGGCCGTCTGTGCGCGCAGCTTGCTGAAAATTCGGTTCTCTTCCCAGAAGCGCAAAATCTCGCGTTCCATCGAAGGGAAATCGGGTACTCTTGGGACTGTCCGATACATTTTTTTCAGGAGTGACTTAGATAAACAATTTGCCGGCCCCGCGCGCTACCACACCCGGCATACTTGATCCTTTTTTTTCACCATCGGTTGCCCGAGCTTGCATGAGAACGCTTCCGCGAACTCCGGCAAGTTCACGACAACTCCATTGATGCGGTACTCAGGCGGCGAGTGCGGATCGGTAACTGCATTCACCCGTTTGCTCTCATCCCGCTCGCTTCCGCACGCCCACTGGGCCATGCCGACGAAGAACCGTTGATCGGGCGTCAACCCGTCGGCGTTTTTTAGTGCCTGCCCGCGCGTGGCACTCTTCCACGCGATATATGCCAGTAGAGTTCCGCCCAAATCGGCTACATCCTCTCCTAGCGTCAGTTTCGAATTGATCTTGATGTCATCGACAACCGTGTAACCCGCATATTGCTCCGAGATGCACGACACGCGTTTCTCGAATTCCGCGGCATCTTTCTTTGTCCACCAGTCGCGCAGGTTTCCTTGCGCGTCAAATTGCCGCCCTTCATCATCGAAGCCGTGCGTCAACTCATGTCCGATTGTGGCTCCGGTATTGCCAAAATTGGGTGCGTCATCCATTTTGGGATCGAATAAGGGCGGTTGCAGAACACCCGCCGGGAAATTAATATCGTTCATTTGCCCGTTGTAATAGGCGTTCACGGTGGGCGGCGTCATCCCCCACTCCGTGCGGTCCACCGGTTTACCAATCTTTGCCAGATCGCGGTGCGTTTCGAAAACGCTTGCGCGATCCACGTTGCCTAGAAAATCGCCGCGGACAATCCGGACGGAGCTGTAGTCTCGCCATTTTTCCGGATAGCCGATCTTATTTACCACGGCATGCAGCTTCACCAGAGCCTGCTGCTTGGTCTCATTGCCCATCCACGGCAGGCTCTTGATCTCATCTCCCATGGCCTTCTCGATCTGATTCGTCATTTCCAGCGCTTTCGCTTTCACCGCCGGACCGAACGTTTTCTCCACGAACACCTTCCCCAGCGCCTCGCCCAGGTCACGATCGACGTATTGTACGCAACGCTTCCAACGGGGCTGCAACTCATCCACTCCGCGCAAGGTCTTGCCATAGAATGCGAAGTTCTCGTTGACAAACTTCGACGAAAGATACGGCGCCTTGGAATGCACCACGTGCCAACGAAGGTAGCTCTTCCAATTCGAGAGATTTTGCGAAGCCAGTTCCTGCTGCAATTGCTTGTAGAATTCTGGCTCCTCCACATTGGTCGTGGAGATGCTAGGGGCGCCCGTTGTGGCCAGGTAATGGTCCCAGTTAAACGAGGGCGTCACTGCCTTGAACTGCGCCAGCGTCATTTTGTGGAAGAGCTTGTACGGGTCCCGCTTTTCCACTCGTGTGAGCGAGGCCCTCGCCAGAGCGGTCTCCATGTTCATCACGGTCTGCGCTTCCGCCGCGGCGGTTTCCGCATTGTCGCCCAGCAATCCGAACATGCGGGCCATGTGGGCCACGTATTTTTCCCGCATCTCCCGCATCTTGGCATCGTCTTTCACGTAGTAGTCGCGATCCGGCAAGCCTAGACCGCCCGCAGCGGCAAACGCGATCACCCGGCTGGAGTCTTCGAAGTCCTGATTCGATCCGAAACCGAAGAGGGTGGAAGTCCCATCCAGCTGTTCGCTTGCTACAAGTTCGGCCAACTGATCGGCTGAACTCACGTGCGCGATGGCTTCAAGAGCCGGTTCGAGCGGCGACAGACCGGCTTTTTCGATTCCAGATTCGTCCATACAGGCTTGGAAATAATCGCCAACTCTCTGTTGCTCCGCGCTCCGGCCGGCCACAAGTTTGGCGGCCTCATCCAGAATGCCCCAGAGAAATAACTCGTTCTCGTATTGCACCTTTGCATACACTTCCCAGCGCGCCTGGTCCGGAGGAATCGGGTTTTTCTTGATCCATCCGCCGCAGGCATACTGGTAGAAGTTTGTGCATGGGTCAGCGGAACGATCCATGGAAGTCACATCCAGGCTCGGCGAATAGGGAAGTTGGCCCAAGGGCGCCACTCCCGGGTCGGCAGGGACCTGAGCGAGCAACGCAGACGCAAAACTTAAGAAGAACCAAAACTTTCGAACCGGAGGGAGCATGAAGTTTTAGTATACGGTCAGCGCCCGAAGGCTGTCAGGCCGCCCCGTTGACAGATGGAACTTCTGAAGCTCATTTTCCGTTATGTAATGTCAGTATGCGAACTTCACTCCCGGCGATTGCCTTATGCCTGCTGGCATCCTCGTTGACGATACACGGGGAAGTAGCCGGCACGTGTGAACGAATATTCGAAGCAAAGTTCCATTCCGGCGGCGAAATGCGGATGCAGATACGGTCCGCCGATATCGAGGTGACCGGCAGCGACTCCTCTCTCGTGCGAGTCACGTGCGAGCTCAAACGGGATGAGGAGGCTCGAAACATAACCATCCGGTTCAGCGCCGACGGGAACTCGGGTAGTCTGCATGTCCGGGGCGGTCCCAATAATGATGTAAAAATTCGCATCGAGGTGCCCAAGAACTCGAACCTGTTTGTGCGGGCGCCCGCCGGGGACCTGACCTTGTCCGGGGTCACCGGAAACAAGGACGTCGAAATCCACGCCGGGGATCTGACTATCTCGGTCGGTAATCCAGCCGACTACAAACACGCAGATGGTTCCGTATGGGCCGGTGACTTGAGCGCCGCGGCATTTGGTGTAACCAAGGACGGCCTCTTTCGCAGCTTTGACAAAGACAATGCCGGTGGAAAATACCGTCTTCATGCGCACGTCGGCGCCGGCGACCTCGTCTTGAAGTAGGCCCGAGCGCCGCGCGTTACTTGTGGTATTGATAAGCCGATCCGACAGTGATGTTGTTGTCGCTCAAAATGGCGCCTGTAGCGCGCTGCAAAGCCGCCCGGGCCTTGACGTATGCGCTTTTGGCAGCTACCTCAGTGGATTTCGCCTGCGCGACAAGACTCTCATACTGAATCACAAAAAAGCTGGTGGAGGCGCCCACCGAGAATTTCTGCTGCTCGGCGTCGAGTGATTCTTCCTGCAGCACCCTGGCCTGCACTGCCGCTTCATAGGAGGAGCGCGCCCGGCGCATGGCGATGAGCGAGTCCTCCACTTCCAGCCTTGCTTGATTCTGCAACTGCCGCAGCCGGATCTGGGATTGCCGGAGTTGTATTTCGTCGCGAGCCAGATCCGATTCGGCTATCCGGTTTCGGATGGGCAGCGTCACCTGCAAGCCGATGCCATAAGTTGGAAACTTGCGCGTGAAGATCTGGTCGAGCGCTGTGCCATAGCCGCCTGACAATGATGCATCCGCGCCCGGCACAAGCGGATTTAGCGTCCCTGCCAAGCCATTGTTCTGTGCCACGCCAACTAGATCTACTTCCGGCAAAACGGCGTTGCGAGATCCCTTCAAGCCAATCTCTGAGTTCTCAATCTGCAGGTTTGCCTGGCTGAGATCCGGGCGGTGCGCCATCGCTTCGGAAAGCAGGTCTTGGATAGGCCGGATTTCCTCCTTCTCCGGAACGCCAAGAGAGTCGGTGGGGATAATCCGTGCCGCCTGCACTTCCGGATCCTGATTGCCGGTCTTGGTAAGGACAGTCTTCAGGATGGCCTCCTGCTCCTCCAGCAGGCCGCGCGCGTTGATCAAGTCCTGCCGGCTGGAGAAGACCGACGCATTGGCGCGCGTCATTTCCACCCGCGCCAGTGTTCCCTCCTCAACCTGCGCCTTCGTATCGGTAAACAGCTTCTGCGACGACGCCAGAGATTCCTCTTTATTCTTCACGTCCTCATAGAGGGCTACCAGGTCCGTGTAAAGGCGCGTGACACCGTAAACCGTGGCAATCAGCTGTTGCTCGAATAGCAGGCTTGTAATTTTTTGATTGTTGTTGGCAATGTGGATGAACCGGCGATTGAGGCTCGATCCGAATCCGCGTAACAGCGGCTGGGTCACCGTGAGACCCAGGCTTGAACCGGTAAATGGATTGTAATTGTCGCGCAAGGAATTCAGCGACTGGTGATTGTTGTTGAATGCGAGGCTTACCTGCGTGCCGGTACTGAAGCCCTGCGCGATTCCGACATTGGCGGTCCCGATGTCCGAGATCAGCGAGTTGGTGCCCGTCACGACCATGTTGGTCTGTGGCGTGGTTTGATGCGTCCAGTTCAATTGACCAACCAGGGCGGGATCGAAGATGGTGACCGGGGTACCGTTCGATTGCGGGAGAGTCCCTTGAACCGAAAGATTGGTTTGCACCTCGCCGAGCACTCCCAGTTCGAGCGGGTTGGTAGCCACAGCGGTGCCAGGCGTCACACTCGAAGCACTTGCCGGATTGGTTACCAGCGGACTCAGCGGCCCGCCCACTCCCGCCGGGCTCTCCGCGAGAATGAACGGCACCCCGCGCAGAAGTCCCCCGCCCTTTGCCCGCACAACGTCTGTGTCCGCAACCGGAATGCTGAACCGCTGGAGCTCGATGTCGAGGTTGTTCTCTACAGCAAGGGCGAGGGCGTCCGAAAGCGATAGATATAAGTTTCCCGAACGGATCAGATCATGAATTCGAGTTGAGTTCTCAAAATTAACCGCCCGGACCTGCTGCACCTTGGGCGGCCATCCCGGGATCTGGCTGTCCGCGATGGGAGCGAGCGACAGAAAAAGGGCCAGGCCCGCGCTGAGCCGCGAGAAGCACGCCGACCGGAGCATGCCTACCGCGAGCTCCGGGAGGGTGTCGCGGGTTTGGCCGGCTTTTCATTGAGTGGAGTTGGATTCACCTTCACGCCTTCGCGCACCGTATCTCCGGGATTCACAACAATCTGCTGGCCTGCCTGCAAACCCGAATTGACTTCGATGCGATCGCCGTAGTCGCGGCCCAGCTCGATGCGCTGAAAGTGAATCACGTTGCCGGCCGTTACAGTGGCGACTTGTGTTCCATCCGGCCGTAGGACAAGCGTGTCCCCCGGGATAACCAGCGGCGGATCCTTTCGTGGCGTAGTGAGATCAACCTGTGCGTACATCCCCGGCATCAATGATCCCGCCGCGTTGGCTACCTGAACTTCAGTCAGAAGCGTACGGGAGGCCGGATCCAGCGAGTTAGAAGTGCGCGTTACCGTGCCCGAAAACTGCTTACCGGGAACGTCCGGAAATGTGATTCGCGCCGCTTGGCCCACGCGAACCGAATCCGCGTCCGCCTGAGGCACATTGACATAGGTTCGCAGGATGTTCGTCTGGGCGATGCGGTACAACAGCGTGTTGCTCTCGGTGACCAATGTCCCGACATCCATGTTACGTAAAGTGATCACGCCAGGAAACGGCGCGCGCACCAGTTTGTAACTTTGCAAATCAGAGAGACGCCCTACATTGGCCTCGGCGCCTGACAGGCTGTCCCGGGCCGCGGCCACCGCCTTTTCAAGGGCCTCCACATTTGAACTCTGCGCCTTGTATTGCGCCTGATAGGTGTCATTCTCCTGTCGCGAAACCACACCCTTTTTCTCCAGGTTGCTCCAGCGCTCGGCCGTCACATGGGCCAGTTCCTGATTGGTTTTTCCCTGTTGAAGATTGGCCAGCGCCTGTTCCAGAGCGGATTGCGCCTGCCGCGCGGCGGATTTGGCCTGCTTCACCTGCGCATCCAACTCGGGCGCCTCGATTTCCGCCAGCAACTGGCCTGCGGTCACGCGATCGCCGATGTCGACATATCGCTTGCGGACGTAGCCGCTCGCACGCGCGAGAACCGGCGCCTCGGTGAGCGCCTGAATGCTGCCCGGCAACACCAGGCTGACTTTGCCCGATGATCGCGGCCACGCTCACCACCGTGACTGACGGGAGCGCTTCCGTCGCCGATTTGGCCTCGGCGGCTAGCAACGCTTCACGCTTGTGGTGCGGCAAGTAACCGGCAAAAAAGGCAGCCAGTATCGCCACCGCGCCTACCAGCGACAGCGCACCAGAGTCATCCGCGATGGCGGCTCAGCTTGAGCTGCGTGCGGCGCGGCTTGAGTCGCCAGCCGCTTCTGCTCTTCCAGCTGCCGCTGCAGAGCCTCGACTTCGGCGCGCAAACGCTCCTCGGTGGTCAGTTCTTTCTTAGGGATGTCAGTTTCCATCAGACTCATATATTATCGTCAGGCAAGTTCCAGTATGTCTGCAATAGTCTGCCCGTGTTCTTCCTCGATCTTCTTGTCATAATCCACCGGCGGCTTGCCTCGAACAAGGCTGTATACCAGCGGGACGACAAAAAGCGTGGTGATAGTGGCCAGCAGCAGACCGCCGATCACGGCGCGGCCCAGCGGCGCGTTCTGCTCGCCGCCCTCGCCCTAGCCCAAGGCCATGGGCAGCATGCCGATGATCATGGCCAGAGCGGTCATGATCACCGGCCGGATGCGCGTATGGCCGGCCGCCAGCGCCGCCGAGCGCGGATCCATGCCTTCGGCACGCTGGTCGTTGGCGAACACCACCATCAGAATGCTGTTGGCGGTGGCCACGCCGATGCACATGATACTGCCCATCAGAGACGGCACGCTGAAGGTGGTCTGGGTGACGAACAGCATCCAAACGATTCCCGCCAGCGCGCCGGGCAAGCGCCATCAGGATGATGAACGGATCCAGCCACGACTGGAAGTTGACCGCCATCAGCAGATATACCAGCACCACCGCGAAGATCAGCCCGAGCCCCAGCCGGAAGAACGACGTTCGCATGGTGGTCACCTGGCCGCGCAGGTCCATGCGTGGTGCCGCGCGGCAGTCTCTTCGAAACGTCGCTCATGATCTTCTCGACGGCCGCGCCAACGCTTCCCAGATCGCGCCGGTCCACGTTGGCATAGACGTCGAAGACCGGCTGCACGTTGTAGTGATTCACAATCTCGGGCGCCACGCCGCGCTCCATGCGTAGCCAGGTTGGAGAGCAGTTGCGTCCCGGAGGTGCCGCGCCGGGGTTGCCGAACGCCTGGGACGACTGGTTGGGCGATGATCCCACAGAGGAATTCGACGCGTTCGCACTACCGGCCGGCGAACCCGGCGTGTTGCTATTCACCGTGTTCCCAAGCGCGGTAATGGGCGTGCGCATCAGCGCCTCCACCGAATCCATGCGATACTGCGGCGTCTGCACGGCCACGGAGTAGCTGACGCCGGTGGGCCAGTCCAGCCATTGCGTGGGCGATACCTGGCCGCTGGAGCTGAGCGAGATCAGCAGGCTGTTGCCCACGTCCCGCTGCGTCAGCCCCACCTGCCCGGCTTTGCCGCGATCCACATTCACGTCGATCTCCGGGTAATCCACCACCTGGTGAATGTGCACGTCGGCCGCGCCGGGAATGCGGCGTGATTCGTTGCTCCAGCTCCTGGCAGATGGCTGTAATTGGCCGCGGCGTCGCGTCCCACCACCTGCACGTCGATGGGCGCGGGCAGGCCGAAATTCAGAATCTGGTTGGTGATGTTGGCCGCCTCGAAGAAAAACGTCACATCCGGGAAATCTTTCGTGCAGGCGCTTGCGCAAGCGGTCGGTGTACTCGGCGGTGGGACCGTGCTTTTCGCTCTTGAGCGAAATCAGGATGTCGCCGTCGCCGGTTCCGATCGTGGGGCTGTCGCCGAAGGCCAGGTTGAAGCCGCCGATGGGAATGCCGATGTTGTCGATGATGGTGTCGATCTCACCGGCGGGATCACCTGGCGGATTTCGTTTTCGATGTCGGCGAAGATCACCTCGGTCTTCTCGATGCGCGTGCCGACGGGCGCCCGGGCGTGCAGCCGCATCTGGCCGGAATCGACCGTCGGGAAAAAGTCCTGCCCAACAAAGGGACCAGGCACAGCGAGCCCGCCACGAACACGCGCGAACACGATCAGCACCGGCGCGCGGTGGTCGAGGGCCCAATGCAGCAAGCCGCTGTAAGAGGCGCGCATCAGCTCGAAGCGGCGGTTGAAAGCATGATGCGCGCGCCAGATGATGCCTTTGCCGCCCGCCGCCTCGCCATGCTCGCCCAGCGCGTACAATTTCAACTCCGGCTTCAGCATGTAATGCACCATGGTGGGAATCAGGGTGCGCGACAGCAGATAAGACGCCAGCATGGCGAACACCACGGCCATGGCCAGCGGCGTGAACAGATACTTGGCCGCGCCGGTCAGCAGCAGCACCGGCACGAACACGATGCAGATCGCCAGCGTGGACACGAAGGCCGGAACGGCGATCTGCTGCGCTCCATCGAGCACGGCCCGCACCAGCGGCTTCTTCATGGCCATGTTGCGGTGCGTGTTTTCGATTTCCACGGTGGCATCGTCCACCAGGATGCCGACGGCCAGCGCCAGCCCGCCCAGGGTCATCACGTTGATGGTCTGGCCCATCAGACTGAGAATCGACCAGCGAAGTCAGAATCGAGAGCGGAATGGAGATGCAGACGATGATGGTGCTGCGCCAGCTTCCCAGGAACATCAGGATCATCAGGCCGGTGAGGAACGCGGCGATCACCGCTTCGCGCACCACGCCGTCGATGGCCGCGCGCACGAACAGCGACTGATCGAACAACTGCCGCACTTCCAGCTCCGGCGGCAGCCCGGCCAGGATCTTGGGCAGCGCCTCCTTCACCTTCTCCACGATGGCCAGCGTGGAGGCTTTGCCGTTCCGCAGACACCGTCAGCAGGGCGCCGCGCGTGCCATTGGTGCGGACGATGCTGGTCTGCACCGCATAGCCGTCGCGCACCTGCGCGACGTCCTTCAGGTACACCGTGGCGCCGTTCACCACCTTGATCGGCAAGTCGTTGAGCTGGTCCAGGATCACCGGGCTGTTGTTGAGCTTCACCTGGTAATCCATGTCGCCGATCTTGACGTCGCCGGCCGGCAGAATCAGGCTTTGCTGCCCCAGCGCGTTGGAGACGTCGGCCGGGGAAAGCTGCTTGGCGTAAAGCGCCTCGGGATTGAGGTCCACCATGACCTGGCGGAACTTGCCGCCGAACGGCAGCGGCACGGCGGCGCCCTGCACGGTGGCCAGCTGAGTGCGGATGAAGTTCAGGCCGAGATCGAAAATCTGCTGCTCGCTGAGCGTCTTGCTCTCCAGGCCCGAGCTGCAGAATGGGCACGCTGGAGGCGTCGTATTTGACAATGCTGGGCGGGGTAGTTCCCGGGCGGAAAGATGCGCAGCAGCGTTTGGCAGATGGCGGTAACCTGCGCCATCGCCATTTCGACCTTCACGGCCGGCTGGAAATAGACGCGGGTGACGGAAACGCCGCTGTAAGACTGCGACTCGATGTGCTCGATATCGTTGACCGTTGTGGTCATCGAGCGCTCGAAGATCGTGTCGATCCGCTTCTCCATCTCGTCGGGCGACATGCCCTGGTAATTCCAGACCACGCTGACCACCGGAATATCGATGTACGGAAAGATATCCACCGGCATGGTAACGATCGCCACTCCGCCGAGGATGGCAATCAGCACCGCCATCACTACGAATGTATACGGACGCCGTAACGCTAGTTTGACTATCCACATGTGATTTCGACTCGCTGGCCTGTAGCAGCGGATTTTACTGAGCCGCGACCGGAGGAAGCGGTACTAACGTTCTGGCTGCGACAGGCCACTTACCTGGTGACTTTGGTTTTTCGCGAACGTGAATTGACGGCTTATGACATTATCCGTCATGGCCGTTCTGGTTGGATGATCCTCCAGGCCATGGGATGGTAGCTCTTTAGGGCTATTTAGCTGCTTCTCTGCCTACGCCAAATGAATGATTCCCCGCTGAATGGCGGCGGTGGCCGCTTGCGTCCGGTCCGCGACGCCGAGCTTGGCCAAGATGTTCTTCACGTGGTTTTTTACGGTGTGCTCGGCAATGTTGAGCTGATACGCGATCTGCTTGTTAGGCAACCCGCCCACGATCAGCGAGAGTACTTCCATCTCCCTGGCGCTGAGAACGGGACCGGGAAACTGGGCTGCCAATGTCGCGGCTACGGTAGGTGGGAGAAAGGTGGCGCCTGCGTGCACCGCCCGAATCGCCTTCAGCAGCTCGTCATGCAGTACGTCCTTGGTCAGATACGCCTGCACGCCCGCTTGGAGCGCGCGCCGGATATCCTCGTCACCACCGTAGGTGGTTAGAGCGATCAATCGGGCCTCGGGAGAGTCGCGGCGAATCGCTATCGCGGCTTCCACGCCGCCCATGACGGGCATCCTCAGGTCGAGCAGGGTTACGTCCGGCAAATGCTTCCGAAACAGCTCCACCGCCTGTTGCCCGTTTGACGCTTCCGCCACCACCGTCATATCTGGCTGCATATTGACGATGGTGGTGACACCGACGCGAGCGATCAGATGGTCTTCGGCAATTAGAATTCGAATCCGCGTGGCGCCGTTCATGACAAAGGTACGGTCACTTCGACCTGCGTGCCGTCTCCCGGACGGCTGCGCAGGCTGAGCGCGCCTCCCAGGCGTTCGGCTCTCTCGCGCATGCCCAGCAGGCCGAAATGCCCGCCCACCGTGGAGAAGGCATCCTGCTGCTCGAAACCGCGGCCGTCATCCTCCACCCGTAGGCACAGCCGGCGCGCCTCCATACTCAGGCGGATCCAGATTCTGCTGGCCGCCGCGTGCTTGAGCGCGTTGGCTACCGCCTCTTGCGCGATGCGCAACAGGTTCTGCTCCATCTCTTCGGGTAAGTGCTTTGGCTCGCCGGTAACATCCACCTCCACCTCGACTGCAGAACCGGAGGTCCACTGCTTGGCTCCCTCCTGGAGGGCAGCCGGCAAATCGTGGCCTTCGAGCGCCGATGCCCTCAGATCCATCACCGAACGGCGGGCCTCCGTGAGGCTGTGCCGCGCCATCTTCGACGCCAGTTGCAGGTGTTGCTTGGCGAGGTTGACGTTCCCCGGCAGGCTCATGGCGACAGCATCCAGCTGCGAGGAGATGCCCACGAAACCCTGCGCCAGGGTGTCATGAATTTCGCGAGCCAGGCGCGCGCGTTCCTCGAGCACCAGCGCAAACCGTCCGCGAATCTGGTGCAAGCGCAGACGAAAGGCCGCCCACCCACTCGCCGTGAGCAACAATGCTATGAGAAACCGGAACCACATGCTTTCGTAGAAATGCGGCAGCAGACGGAACGCGTACACTGCCTCACTCGCCGGCCCTCCCTCAATCTCCGCTTTCACGATGAAGCGATAATTCCCGTGGCGCAGGCTGTTGTAATTGATGACCCGCCGATTCCCGGCCTGCACCCAGTCGCGGTCCAGGCCTTCGAGCATATAGGAGTAATGCACTCGATCCGGAGCTGTGAGATGAATACCGGTGTAGTGGATTTGGATGCGGCCGGTTCCCGGCGCCAGCTCGGCGGGCCGGGCGCTGTCGACGACGTCACCGTTCGCCGTGACCTCAACAAGCTGCACCGCGACCGGGGCAGGCCGTCGCTTCGGCGCGTTGGGATCGAGCACGGCCAGTCCACGACTCGTCGGAAACCACAGGCGTCCATCAGCCGTCCGCCAGCCGCCGCCCGAGGTCGGATAACCCGGCGCGCACTGCGCGCTGCGCAACCCATCCTCCAGGCCATAGTTGACGGGCGATAGCTTTGCGATTTTTCCCGCCGAAAAGTCCAGCAGTTGATGCTTGGAAATGCGGCAAATGCCCCGCGTCGTGCTGAGCCAGAGTGAGCCCTCGCCGTCATCCTCGATGTGCGAAATATTGTCGCTGAGCAATCCATCTCTGGATGTGTAGTGGAAGAACTGCCCGTTGTGCAGGCAATTCAACCCGCCGCCGAAAGTACCGATCCACAACACACCGCCGTCACCTTCGCGAAGATAACGGATCTGATCGTTGGACAACCCGTCAGCGGTAGTGTACAGACGGGTCGCACTGCCGGCCACGCGCCACAAACCTCTCCCGTAAGTTCCCGCCCAGATGCTTCCGTCCTGACGGACGCACAGTGCCACGATGGCGCTCGTCAGCAGCGTCCCGCCATCCACCACTTTTCGCACATGTCCGTTGCGCAGTTCGCTGAGGGCGCCGGCTGTTGCCAGCCAGACACCGCCCCGTGCGTCCTCCCGGACATCGAACACGATCTGCCGTCCAAGGGGGTCGGCCGGCACGTCGGTTGTGAACGTGCCGCCTGACAAGCGGCTCAGGCCCTCGCGTGTCGCCGCCAGCAAATTGCCGTGTTGGTCTTCGCGAATGCTAAAGACCTCGTTGCTGGCTAAGCCGTCGCGCGTCGTATAGGTATGAAACCCGCCTTTGTAGAAGAAACCAAGGCCGCTGTCGTGGAAGCCCACCCATATTCTTCCCGCGTGATCTTGAAAAACCGCGGTGGGCTCGTCGCTGGGAAGTTCCTCCCCTCGTGAATAGATGGTAAACACATCGTCACGAAGCCGGATGAGACCGCTGTTCATTCCCACCCATAGATTTCCCTCGCGGTCTTCATAGAGGGAACGAACCCAGTCGCGATCGTGACCGCTGTCGATTGCCGGGGCGACAAAACTGCTATTCACCAACCGGCTCAGCCCTCCATTGGTCCCAGCCCACAGATTGCCGTCCCGGTCCTCCCAGAGGGATCGCACAAACGGGTCCGGAAGCCCGTCTCGTGTGCCGTAACTGCGGATCCTTCCCGACGGCTCCAGCACCAGCAGCCCCTTGCTGCTGCCCACCCAGAAATTACCTTGGCGATCTTTGAGCATGCAACTGACAATGGCGCCCTCGAGCGATGCCGCGCCGATGACGGAAACGAACTTGCCGCCCACCAGTTTCGCCACACCCCCAAAGCCCGAAACCCACAGGTTGTTGTCGCTATCTTCGTAGGCAATTCGGATTGCCGCGATCGGCAGGTCCGTACCTGATTGATAACTGGTAAACTTGCCCGCTTCGAAACGTGTCAGAAACGTTCCCGCCACGCTCCAGACAGCGCCCGACCGTCCCTGGGTTACTGATGTAATGCTGTTATCCGGCAAGCCGTCTTTCGTCTTGTAAGTGGTGAAGCGTTTATCGCGATAGCACGTCAGCCCGTCGGCCGTCCCTATCCACAAGCTGCCGTCGGCGCCGGCGGACAGCGCTGTGATCGAATTGCTCGGCAGATCTCGGTGGTCTTTATTGAAGATGACGAATTCGTAGCCATCGAATCGCGCCAACCCCTCGTCGGTGCCTAACCAAAGGTATCCGTCCGTAGTTTGCGCGATGGCGCGGATGGTGTCCTGGGGAAGACCTTGCTCCTGAGTCCAGATGGTGCGGGTATATTGCGTAAGGCTCTTCGTTCGATTGAGAGCCAGCCCCGAACGGGCACAAAGACATCCCAAAACCGTCAAAATGACTGACAGGCTTGGCCTGAGTGGAGCCTTCACCAGATATCTTCAGTATAGAGCTACAATCAAACGGGCTGCAGAGGCATGAAGGACAGATCGCTCATCTGGCTGGCCGTTGGAGGGATAGCGCTATGGGTGTTTGTCGGATACCCACCCGCGCGAGAAGCCCTGTTTCAAACCTCCAGGCACATCGGGAAAGCGATTGCAGAGATATTCCGCTAATCTCGGATCGCGATTGTATAATGCCTATGTCGATGCGGGAACCGATCGCGATCCACCACCGCCTATGAAAACCGAAAACACCACCCCCGCGGGGCCAGCTTTCAAATCCGTGAAAGATGTTGAACTCAGTGCCAGGAGCCGCATGGAGAAAGCAGTCAGCGATTTGCAGCACGCCATGGCGAGCATCCGGACAGGCCGGGCATCGGTCAGCCTGCTCGACCACATCCGCGTGGATTACTACGGCACGCCCACGCCCATTAACCAGGTCGCCAACCTCCATGTGCCCGAGCCAACGCTCATCACCGTGCAGCCCTGGGATGTTTCGCAGATAGGTTCGATCGAGAAAGCCATCCGCGCCTCCGACCTGGGCCTCAACCCGGCCAATGACGGCAAGGTCGTGCGCATCCCCATTCCACCTCTGAACGAGGAGCGGCGGAAAGAGTTGGTGAAGCACTTGCACACCATTGCAGAGGATCACCGCGTCGCCATCCGCAACATCCGCCGGGACGGCAACGAAGCCGTCAAAAAACTGCTGAAAGACAAAAAGATCACCGAGGACGAGGACCGGCGCGGCCACGATGAGATCCAGAAAATGACCGATCTCTACATGCAGAAGCTGGATCAGGCGGCGAAGAACAAAGAGAAAGAGATTCTAGAGATCAAGTAGCGCGGCGCGGAAAGACCATGTCACCCGGCTTAATCCCTTGCTCCGCACAAAACTGAACGTACAGAGTTGCATAACTTACCGTGATGTAGTCGCTATCCCTGAAGCCGAGTTTTCGCGCGGTAGAATCGATCCAGCGCGGCGGCCCCTCGACCTCGAGATAGCAGCCGATGGGAGTTTCATCCAGCATGACCACGCCACGCGCTCCCGGCTGCGAGTATTCGGTGCGAAATTTCTGATAGCGGAAGGCGCGGCGGAATCCCAGGTTTTCGAGAATCGCAAGGGCCGTCCTGGCGTCCGAAATTTCAATCTCCAATTCCTCGCGAGACTTGTGCCGGCCACCGGCCGCACCCGGGCCTTTGTAAGTGATAGTTGCGTGCTCTCCGGCGGCCCGTACTCGCAGCGCGGAGCCACGCTTTCTTACTTCTAAATCCGGAGTGTCAAGAAGGAAATTATCTTCGAGGACTCTGCGACGGCACATGGAAAAACCGGCGGTTCTTAGCAGGGCGCGTGCCTCCCGAGCGCCGGCCACTCCCAATTTGATTTCGATTTCACGATTCGATCGCACAGTTGGTGAACCAACAGGCTACGACGTCCGGTGGGTTGCACGCAAAGTATACGAGGGAATGCGGCAGGCGAATTCGGTTGAAAAGAAGACGCTAAAGGTCTGTTCGAGTAGACCGTTCGGCGGCATCCTCCAGGCTCTCTTGCTCAGTCATGGCCTTTTCCAGGTCCGTCAGCTCAGATTCCAATATCCGCCTCTCCATGCCAGCCCCCAGCTGGGGGTCGCCCGATTGGACGCGGCGAAGCGTGAGCATCTCGAAGATGGCATTCACCGAAATAAGTCGCTTTCGTAGACGTTCCGACGCCATGGCGAACTCCGCTAGTTAGGCGTTGAACCGAGCACTTCGGAAACCAAACCCTTCGTGTCCGCAAGAATGCCCGAAATCAGACTTCCAGGGTACGGCCCGAGGCTGACCTGCGCCACGGTTTTGGATCTTAAGAAAGGATTTGGGAACATATCCGGCTGATTTTGTGTAGGTAGAATCCTGGCCTAGGCGGCCCCGACGCTCCGGCATATAATGACCCTAGCGCGCCCGTAGCTCAGTTGGATAGAGCGGCTGGCTTCGAACCAGTAGGTCGGGAGTTCGAGTCTCTCCGGGCGCGCCAGAAACTTCCGTTGCTTCAATAATTTACCGGACTTCCTGATTAACTCTCTCCCGCTTGTGCCCGATCGATGGCCGCGAATTGTCTGCTCCTGCGGATGAACATAGCGCTTCGTGATATTCATATCGCGGTGGCCAGCGAGGTAGCCTAGCGTCCACGGGTCCATGTGCGGTGCCCACCGCGTAAGACAGGTATGGCGTAGCCTGGAGAATTCGAATCCTTTAAACTTCGCCTCTTCACTCACCGTGTGCTTCTTCAGAATGCGCGTGGCGTCGGCGATTGCATTGAGATGCTGCTTTTTGAGGCTGGAGGGCTCCGCACATGCCCGCTTTTCGTGGCCGCAGGAAAAACCCAACTTCCGCCAGCAGACTTGCTTGGCCGCGTGTCGAGAATAGCTGCCACTCTTGGTGTCATGGGAATTCTTCGTCGCTCATCTGCCATTGCAGCGCGTGATCGAAGGCCCCATCCCATTCCTGATCCTGTTCGGCCTAATCCTGCTGACGGTGTGGCTATGATGGCGGTTCAGGGATCGCTAATGGTCCTTGCGCTTCTCTGGCTTTATTTGGAGATAGGCGGCGAAGATGTCCCGGCGCTTGGTGATCGGCCGCCGAAGGGAGCCATTGCCTTCCACCGTCTTGACGCCAGTTCACACGGTTGGGATGTTGGGATCTTGGAGCCAAACTCTGACCTTATGGTTTGCATTTGCCGTCACCCGTTGGCGCGGTTCGGGTGCTTTGGCCCCATGTTTTCCGCTGCGGCCCGGGTGTCCTTCCATCGAGCCAAGGAACGGCCTTCCCACCGCTGCTCGGCTATGGTAGAGTCCTTCGCCAAAGAAGGGCCGCCCGGCGAGGAGTTTATGCAGACCCAAACCTTGGTGATGGACTGGATTCTTCAGCCGGCCAGGTGGCAACCGCTCAGGTGGGTGGCGGAAAGGTTAAGGGATCGGACTGCACGCCAGCGTGAAAGAAGGCAAGCGCGGCGCCGGAGGGTTGCACACCTCACCGCGAACTATTTCGACGGGACAGGTGCTGCCAGCCATGTCGTGAGAGACGTTAGCACCAATGGCGCTTTCATTTTCGCCGACTTCCAATGGCCACCGGGGACAATCGTGAGGATGACCTTGCAAGTGGAGGGGCATCCTTTTCCAGCAGCGACGCTAGCGCGGGCCATAGTGGTGCGATGTGCACAGCATGGAATTGGTGTTCAGTTCATGCCTGCCAAGAAGGCTGAACGCCGGAGCCTAGCGAATTTTCTTAAGAGCATCTAAAACCCTTCACGGTGAGGCTGTTTTTCCTCCAGACTCGAAGACCATCGTGCCGATCATCGGCAGCGCAATAGCGCTATTTGCGCGGTGTCTGCTCACCCACGCACGCCAATCTGATCGTTCGTCAGTCTTCTTGGTGCTTGCCTGCGGGAATTAGGTGCAACCGCGCTCATGCTGGCAAGGCTCGATATGTCACGTCCTGCCGCACCAAGCGGCAACAACTCGGGAAGCCACTCATGCTTCACGAAAATGATTCTGAGCCCGATGGACTGACCGACGCATCGCTGATCGCGCCTTCACCTTCCAGCCCTCTTCTCCGTTTTTGAACACTCCCCCCAGACGTAATTTGACTTCCGCTTCGCTCTTCCTGCAGAGCGTCACAGCATCTTGGACACATTGGCTGGCCATTCAAATACAACTCCGTTTCGACTCCGCACAATATGCAGCGATCCATGACTTCACCTCCCGAAAGAATTTGGGATGTCCACAAGTCGAGAAGCAAAGGGCGGTCCACTGTTGCTTCCGACACCGTAGGAAGTCAAACGCAAAGACATTACGCTGGTTTAGATCACGTTTTACTTGGTATCTTTTGCTCGCAAGGCGTCGCTACCTCTTTCCTTACGTTTCCTTAACCTGGCGAAATAATTGCTGCGTGACAGACGGATAAAGTCTGGGGTGTAACGATACTAGACCAGCGGTGATCTCCCACCCCAAACTCCCCCAGCCGCCCTTCCTCTTTGTACGAGGTCGTAAGCATCAAGCGACTACCCAGCAGGGACGGTTCAATTTCCCTATTTCCGTCTTCTATAGCGGCCGGGAGATTGGAAATTTGAGCTTGCTCAGCCATGGTGTAGAGCCATTCGTTGCGATTGACGGGCTACCTATCAAAAGTGCACAGCAATTCTCAACATGGTGCTTGCCGATGGCTGCTGCTGTTGCGCCGTGATTTGCAAAAAACCGAAAGTGCTTCATGAAGGCCCTTGTCTCACTGGCGGATTGCTCATCGCCGTCGTGGAAGTCGATTGGGAAATCCCAGATGAGCAGCGGGCGGTGCCGTTGCACGAAGTCTCGAATGATGGCGCCACCAGGACCAAGCGGTGGACCGCAGACACACCCGCCCAAACCTGCAGACCATTGGTTCAGGGATGCCGAGATCAAACAGCCGCTGCCTCGCTACGCATAGAGGATTTCGCCGTCTAGGTAGAGCAGCGGGCGGTGCTTCACGGCATGTCCCGCGAACCCTTCGCCCCTGGCTCGATTCCATGAAGCGGGGGATGTGCTGAACCAATGTTGATCTTGCGGGGATGCTGCATCTCAGAGCGGCGGATATCTACGCTGACACAAGTGATCTTGGTAGAGAAGGTCGAGAATGTGGGTGAGCGGCGGCGCTGGAGGGCAAGCTCAATCGGCTACGGGATATTCTAGAACGGCGGCGGGCACAGATGGCGTCGACTTAAGACGTTTACCGCAATCGCCTTGCCCGCCCCTCTTGCCTCGGCCCAGCGCTATTTCGTTATTCAGATCTCCTCTCTTGTTTCCCCTTCGCCAAATCAGGCGTATTGCAGGTGACAAAGTGGCACCCGGTATTTATGCGGCGAATCTCTAAATAGTTGCATTATGGTGTGTTCGCCACCTGCGCAGGCTGGCACGCCGAATGCACTACATGGCCTAGGGTACCGCTGACGCTTCAAGGCTAAAATTATGGAAGACATATTAGCACACACACCTCATGCACTCACGGATGGCCGCGAGTTTGTGACAAGCGCAGATATGCGAGATCAGCCGCGCTTATCTGCCCGTGGCATAGTCACGGTGGTGTGGAGAGACGAAAATCAGCAGATTCGATATATGCGTTCACTCTTGCGGAACATTAGCGGGGGAGGTGCACTGGTGCTCTCCTTCCGGCCCTTGCCAGTCGGATCATTTGTACGTATCCGCGACGCAAACCTGTTTTTTCTTGCCGGTTGTGCGCGTGTTCGCCATTGTACTCGTTGTGGCTTCGCTTACCTGATCGGAATGAAATTCGATAGTGAGATCGCTGCCCGTTTTTGATTACTATCGAACTACCTTCGCAATCTCACTTTCTTCAGCATTGATGCCAAGCTTCGTCGAGCGTACAAGAGGATTGTAGCCTGCCTATTCAGACTTAGATGGCCTATGAGTCGCCACGGGAACGATGGATGCCCCCCTCAGGTAGTTAGACAAATCCTGGTGTGGGTGGCTTTTTGTGCAATGGCTGCCGCAGCGATCCTTGGAACTTTGGCGCTAGTCAAGTGCTGACTGCCATCGGACATTATGCCCGTCTGTGCGAAATAATTCCCTCCAATCTCGCTGCTCTTTCGCCTGACCTTGCTTTCCTCCGTCCCGCACTGCAATATCAACGCCACCTCGGGTACAAGCGATATGCGATGCCTAAACCCTGCAGCGAAAGAGATCGGCTGCGAACAGCATGGCTGCGGAGACGAGTCTTATGGGTCGCCTGGGCGGCGGCGAGTTGAAGTGCGGTTTATCCCTGCCCCGCGTGCCTTTGCCCTCTCGGTCTCTGCCGCAGTGAACCGGCAGGAGTGGCTGGGATTTAGTATTTGAGATATTGGCGAATCAAAGTTGGGAAGGTCTTAACATCAATGGGCTTGGTAGTGTAAGCGTCACAACCCGCGTCCAACGCCTTCTGCTCGTCCCCCTCCATCGCCAGTGCGGTGAGCGCGACTACCACAATGTCCATGGTTTCTGGATCGGCCTTCAGCCGACGGGTCATCTCAAGGCCGTCCATGCCAGGTAAACGGATGTCGGCTAGAATCAAGCGCGGATGAATCTCCCGAGCCAATTCGAGCGCCTCCTCAGCCGTGGCTGCAGTGTGAACCTCGAAACCCTGTCTGGACAGGATAATACGCACCAACTTCAGATTGTCGGGTACATCGTCAACGACCAGGATCGATCTGCTAGTCAATTGAAATTAATCGAAGCTCGCCCCCAAGTTGGTCAAGCTTTGCGGCCTCCCTCGTCTGGCGTCGCCAAGTTGCTGTATGAAGATCCCCGTAAATCTGTTCTAAAAATAGAACACAGGATTCTTATATACCCAAGGATTCCACATGGTTGTACCAAATAGCCAAGTGAACGTCAAGTGTTTTGTTCCGAATTCAGAACAGCAGTTACAAAGCCCAAGTCAGCCGACCTTGGGGCGGGGTGCCTATCGCGGCTGTGACCTTTGTTTCGCTAAGAGCCGCACCCACCACACAGCTTTCAGCGTTTCAAAAATCATCCTATGCGAGGAAGAAGAAAATAGCGTAGGTTCTTGAAGATCCCAGCCAAGTTCTTGCTGAGATGGAACGCAGGAGCCGTACCCGCTTTAGCAGCCGTGTGTTCTGCGATGGTTTTCCAAAGCCCGCCGAGCATTGTCATGCTTGGTGCGAGCTTGCTGGGTTTTCTCAAGGGCGTCCAGAAATCCCGGCCCATACTGCGCCCGCTGGAGCACCGCCGTCGCCTGCCTCAGCTCTGCTAGCGCGGCAGTGTATGCTACCCGCAATCGGTTTTTCTCCTCGCAGGGTTGTGGCGCTGGCATGTTTAGATGATGCAACAACGCAACGGTTTGTCACTAGCTATGGAATCAGATCGACCATCTTTCGCTAGGGCGGTCCGACTTTTTAGTATGGTCTATTTTGAAAGTCCCCTATGGAGTCGGTAGCATCGTGGCCTTGGTACTCCAAACTGTGCGCATATTTTCGTCAAGAAGAGTGATGACCGCGACGCCAGCAGAGTCAAATCCCATTAGTCCAAGGGAGTGCCTTGCTTGTTTACTAAAACGAAGCTCTGCGCACGGATCTCTCTCGGGGCGGGTGCTGGGGCTTGAGCAAAATCTACCGGCGATGCACTCTACTTTCGCGTCAGCAGTGATCGGCAAGGGGACCGAAAATATGTCTGAAAATGAGGCGCCAAAGCCCACGCCATCAATTACCGCTGATGCAGTTTTGTGAGGGACCATAATTGGTTGTTTATGGCAGCCTGCGCCATGCTGCACTAAATGAGCGTATGACTACTAGTACCGGCTTCGTTTGCAGCCGACGTTGCCGCATTAGATTGGATGTATAATCGCTATCAACCGTCGAGAAGTCAAAAAATCATCGGGTTCCCGCACCCCGCATACTTCCGCGTCCCTCTCGACTAATTTCTCATTTAGGACGGTTGAACCATGATGCAACTCACACGTATCGTTTTGAAGATGTTGCCTACGGTGCTGGTGGCCGGGTTTCTGACTGCCACGGCTGTGGCGGATGACGGCGGAGTAGTATCGACGCTGGTCGGCTCCAGTCCAGGCCAGTCGGTTGGAGGCGTACCTAGCGGCGGAGCGCCTTGGGCTGTGTCAAAAGCGCATGTCACATTGAACGGCGGTGGGCACTTCAATCTCGTAGTGGATGGGTTGATCCTGCCCTCGACGGGCAATGCGGGGCCGGTAAGCCAAGTTAGCGCCAGCCTGGTTTGCGGAGGCAGTGGCGGCACCGTGATAGCGACAACCGGAGCCGTACCGCTGAGTACGTCTGGGGACGCGCACATTCATGAGAAAATCACTCTGCCCGCGAGTTGTATTGCCCCCCTGTGATTCTGGTACGCGCCGCTGTAGTCAATGGCACGACGCTTGCGCAACCTCCTTTTATCGCGGTCAGCGGATTTAGCGGCAGCAGCAAAGGTAAAGGCTCAAATGAGCCGGATTCCGGGGACAACTGACTCTGAGCATACAAGGGTGGATATCGGCAGAACAGACGGCAACGGCCTGAGTTGCGCCAGCAGAGGTTGAGCCTGCCGAGGATTGCGAGGGAGCTGGGGTGGGGGGCCTGGGACTATGGTCCGGGCAATTAACGGCCAGAAGCTTGATTCGAATAAAACCTAACGCGTTGGCCATGCCCCCTACCCCCTAGTTCTTTGACTAGGTGACTTGCAGTAAGAATAGGAGTAGCTTAAATGCGCCACAGTTCTGTGCGTGTCTAAGGAGCGTGATTTTTGTTGATGGACGAGGCGGCATTTGAACGGCTTAGGATCGCGGTTAGGGTCCTCAATTTGCGCTATGACTTCGGCGAGAAGGCCACAGAGACAGAAATTGGAACCTTGAAATCCTACATGGATGGTGATCTCACGAATGTGGCAGTTGACGAGATTGCCGCCACTGTGATTCGCCGGGAACTGAACCTAGAACCGAGCAATGAACGGGGGGTTGGGCGCAACGCCCAATTGGGAGACGCTCCCGAGGGATCTAAGGAAGTCAGCATCGGCGCCTGATGCGGCACGCCGCAAAAACCACAGAGCGCCAGAGGATGCAATCATGGCCGAAAAGAAAGCCGAGAAGTGCGCGCGTCCGGGGTGCGAATGCCCAGTAGCGACGGGCAGCAAATATTGTAGCCCGAACTGCGAGAGCGTGCCCATCAATCACCTGCCTGACGCCTGCGAGTGCGGGCATGCGGAGTGTGCTGCTGGCAAGGCGGTAGGTGCGGCGGGATAGCTCCATCGCATCGGCACTGCGATCTCTCCAGCCACAATTCGGGCAGTTCATCCGGCCTCCCTTACCGTTGCAGCTTACCGCATTCCAGAAAGAGCCGGCAGTCCTGAACCCTCGCATTAACGACCCGTTGTTATACTCGAAGGTTCGTGTTTCATTTATTGGAAAAGCGGGTTCAGGAAACCTTTCACGAACACATTCAGGCGCGATACGGCATCGACCTGGCGATTGCCATCGAGCAGCCCAAGCAGGCGATTTCGGCGAACTGGCGGTTCCCGCGGCCTTCCAACTTGCCAAGCAACTGAAGCAGGCGCCGAAAAAGATCGCCGCAGAGCTGGTGGCGGAGATCGGCCCGAATCCAAGGGATCGCCGCGATGGAGGTCGCCGGCAACGGCTACATCAACGTCCGGTTCGACCGCGCAGCATATGGCGCCCGGCTGCTGGAGGCTCCTGAAGAAGAACCCGCCGCCACTGCCGAAAAGATCATCGTCGAGCACACCAACATCAATCCCAACAAGGCGGCGCACATCGGCCACCTGCGCAATGCCACGCTGGGCGATACTTTCGTCCGCATGCTGCGCGCGCGCGGCAAGCGCGTGGAGGTGCAGAACTACATCGACAACACCGGCGTGCAGGTGGCCGACGTGGTGGTGGGCTTTCACTACCTGGAGAACAAGACGCCCGCCGAGGTGCGCGCGCTGCTCGCCGATCCGGCGATGCGCTTCGATTACTACTGCTGGGACCTCTACGCCCGCACCTCGCAGCTACTACAAGGACCATCCCGAATCGCTCGCATGGCGCGCGGAGACGCTGCACGCCATCGAAGCCGGCGCGGGCGAGCTGGCCGAACTGGCGCACCTGGTGGCCGACGCCATCGTGCAGGCGCACCTGGCGACCATGCTGCGGCTGGACGTCGAGTACGACGTGCTGCCGCGCGAGAGCGAGATTCTGCACCTGCAGTTCTGGGCGGCGGCGTTCGAGCTGCTGAAGGAGCGCAAGGCCATCTACTTCGAGACCGAAGGCAAGAACGCCGGCTGCTGGGTGATGCCGGCGGCGTCTTTCTCCGACGAAGCCGAAGACAGCAAGGTGATCGTGCGCTCCAACGGCACGGTCACTTACGTCGGCAAAGACATCGCCTATCAGCTTTGGAAATTCGGCCTGCTCGGCAAGGATTTCTACTACCGCCCGCTGCACGACGCTATGCCGACGGCCGCGATGCTGTGGGTCACCACCGACCAGCCCACGGCCAATCCACGCCCGCAGTTCGGCCACGGCACGCGCGTCTACAACGTGATCGACGCGCGGCAGTCGTATTTGCAGGACGTGGTGGTGGCCGGCCTGCGGGCGCTGGGCTACGAGCGAACAGGCCGACCAGTCGATTCACTTTTCCTACGAGATGGTGGCGCTCTCGCCGCGCTGCTGCGCCGACCTCGGCATCCCGCTTTCCGAAGAAGACCGCAAGCGGCCCTACGTCGAAGTCTCCGGCCGCAAAGGCCTCGGCGTGAAGGCCGACGACCTGATGGACAAGCTGATCGACAAGGCGCTGGAGGAAGTGGCCTCGCGGCATGCCGGAAGCGACGCCGGCAGGAACAGCGCGCCGTCGCGACGCAGATCGCCATCGGCGCGCTGCGCTATTTCCTGCTGAAGTTCACGCGCAACTCGGTGATCGCCTTCGATTTTCAGGAAGCGCTGAGCTTCGAAGGCGAGACCGGCCCCTACGTGCAGTATGCCGCCGTGCGCGCGCGCAACATTCTGCGCAAGCTGGAAGAGAGCGGCGAGACGCTGCCCGGACTTTCGCGCCGAGCTGACGCGCCGAAGCGCTTGGCGCGGCAACTTGCAGTCCGAGGATTTCTGGCAGGTGCTGCTGGCCGCATCGAAAGCCGATGCGGCGCGTCGAGCGCGCCGTCGCGGCGGGCGAGCCGGCGCACGTGGCCAAGTACGCCTTTCAACTCGCGCAGGCGTTCAACAATTTCTATCACCAGTACCCCATCATTCACGAGGAGAACCGCGAGAAGAAAGGTGTTCCTGCTGTGGATGACAGATTTCTTCCGCGCGCAACTGGAGCGCACGCTCGGCGTACTGGGTATTGAGACGCCGCCGTATATGTAGCGATGGCCAAAAAGCGAAAGTCCGACGACCAGAAGCATTTGCGAAGAGTGCGGCGCATCTGTGCGGCTATGCCAGGGATGACCGAAAAACTTTCGCATGGCGAACCGACCTTCTTCGTCCGCAAGAAAGTCTTCGCTATGTTTGCCAACAACCACCACAACGACGGTCATATCGCAGTGTGGATCCCGCGCCTCCGGGTGTGCAGGCGATGCTGATCAACAACTCGCCGGAAACTTACTTCCGGCCGCCTTACGTCGGTGTGCGTGGCTGGGTTGGTATCGAGTTGGATGCGATCGGCGATGAAGAGTTGGCGTCGCATATTTGGGAAGCCTGGGAGCTGGTGGCGCCGAAGACATTGAAGACGACCGCATATCCGTCCCTGGCCGAGCTGCGAGAGAAACTCGCCGGCCGCGAACCATTTCATCCTCGCGTTTCCCCAGCGAAGATAATCCGGGCCGAGCGCGAGCGGAGGTGATCACTGTTGACGCCTCCGCCATACTGGGCGGCGTTGGCGGGTGCGCCCGGCCACCGGGCGTGTATCGAGGTGGTATAACCCTCTTCCTGGCTGTGACAAAATGAGAATTGACTATGCCCAGCAAAAATTCTTTTGGCGCCGCGTCGTCGCTGCGCGTTGGTGAGACTAAGTACCAGATCTTCCGGCTGGCGCGACTGGAGGAAACCGGGGTCGGCAACGTCTCCCGCCTGCCCTTTTCCACCAAGATTCTGCTCGAAAACCTGCTGCGGCAGGAAGACGGGCGCAAGGTGGTCGGCAGCGGATGTGGAGTATGTAGCGCGGGGCGCGGGCGCGAATGCCAAAGAGATCAGCTTCATGCCGGCGCGAGTGCTGCTGCAGGATTTCACCGGCGTACCGGCGTAGTCGATCTGGCCGCCATGCGCGATGCGCTCGCCGCCATGGGTGCCGATCCGGCGCTGGCCAATCCGCTGCTGCCCGCCGACCTGGTGATCGACCATTCCGTGCAGGTGGACAATTTCGGCACGCAAAGACGCGTTCTCCATCAACGCTCTGCTCGAATTCCAGCGCAACCGCGAGCGCTACATGCTGCTGCGCTGGGGCCAGACGGCGTTCAAGAATTTTCGCGTGGTGCCGCCGGACACCGGCATCGTGCATCAGGTGAATCTGGAATACCTGGCGTCGGTGGTGTTCCGCAATCAGACCGAAAACGGGTGGTCGGCGTATCCCGACACGCTGGTCGGAACCGATTCCCACACCACGATGGTCAATGGACTGGGCGTGCTCGGCTGGGGCGTGGGCGGCATTGAAGCCGAGGCTTGCATGCTGGGCCAGCCGATTTCGATGCTGCTGCCCCCGGTGGTGGGATTCAAGCTGCATGGCCGCCTGCAGGAAGGCTGCACCGCGACCGATCTGGTGCTGACCGTCACCGCAGATGCTGCGCAAGAAGGGCGTTGTCGGCAAGTTCGTCGAATTCTACGGCAGCGGCCTGAGCGCGCTTGAGCCTGGCGGACCGCGCCACCGTCGCCAACATGGCGCCCGAATACGGCGCGACCATGGGCTTCTTCCCCGTCGATTCCGAAGACGCTGAATTATCTGCGCTTCACCAACCGGCCGCCGGACCTGATCGCGCTGGTGGAAGCGTACGCCAAGGAACAAGGACTGTTCCGCACCGACGCCACGGCAGATCCGGTGTTCTCCGAGACCATCGAGCTGGATCTCGCCACCGTCGTGCCGTCGATGGCCGGTCCCAAGCGCCCGCAGGACCGCGTGAATCTGCCCGACGTGAAGAAGAATTTCCAAGCGGCATTTTCCTCGGCGCCGCAAAAGAAAGTCGCCATCCAGATGAACGGAACGAAGCGCTGAACATCGATAGCGGAGCCGTCGTGATCGCCGCCATCACCAGCTGCACGAACACGTCGAATCCCTCGGTCATGGTGGCCGCCGGGCTGCTGGCGAAGAAAGCCGTTGAGCGCGGTCTCAAATCCAAGCCCTGGGTGAAGACGAGCCTCGCGCCGGGATCGAAGGTGGTTACGGATTACTCTCATCGAAGCCGGACTGATGCCCTATCTCGAAGCAGCTGAATTTTCACCTGGTGGGCTATGGCTGCACCACGTGCATCGGCAACAGCGGCCCGCTGCCTGAGCCCGTCGCGCAGGCGGTGCAGAAAGAAAACCTGGTGGTGGCCGCGGTGTTGAGCGGCAATCGCAACTTCGAAGGCCGCATCAACTCCGCTGGTGAAGGCCAACTATCTGGCCTCGCCGCCGCTGGTGGTGGCCTATGCGCTGGCCGGCCGCGTGGATATCGACATCGCAGAACGAGCCGCTGGGGCAGGACCAGAACGGCAAGCCTGTCTACCTGCGCGACATCTGGCCGACGACGACGGAAATGCGATGAGACCGTCCGGCGATCGATACGCCCGGAAATGTTCCGCCACGAATATGAGAAGGCGTTTGAGGGCGACGCCAAGTGGAAATCACTGCCCACTCCAGCGGGCACCGGCACCTATCACCTGGGACGAGCACTCCACCTACATCAAGAAGCCGCCGTACTTCGAGAACATGGTGGATCCCGGAAGACCGATCGAAGATCTGGCACGGCATGCGCGTGCTGGCGCTGCTGGGCGATTCGGTGACCACCGATCACATCTCGCCCGCGGGATCGATTCCCGCCGATAGCCCCGCGGGACGTTATCTGATCTCGCTCGGGCGTGAAGCCGGCGCGATTTCAATTCCTACGGCGCGCGGCGCGGCAATCACGAAGTGATGGTGCGCGGCACGCTGGCCAATATCCGGCTGCGCAACCAGCTCGCGCCGGGAACCGAAGGCGGCTGGACGCGTTCATCTGCCGGACGGCGAGCAGATGTGGATCTACGACGCTTCCGTGCACTACCAGAAGGAAGGCGTGCCGCTGATGATCATCGCCGGGAAAGAATACGGCTCCGGCTCGTCGCGCGACTGGGCGGCGAAGGGCGTGCTGCTGCTGGGCGTGAAGGCCGTGCTCGCCGAGAGCTTCGAGCGCATCCATCGCACGAACCTGGTGGGCATGGGCGTGCTGCCGCTGCAATTCCTGGAAGGCCAAAGCGCTCAGACGCTAAAGCTGACAGGCAAGGAGTCGTACGAGGTGACGGGCATCTCCAAAGCACTGTCCGGCGGCGCTCGGGCCGCAGTGCGCGCTGTCGATGATGCAGGCGCGGAAAAGCGCTTCGAGGCACAGGTGCGGGTCGACACACCGCAGGAGGCCGAATACTACCGGAATGGCGGCATTCTGCCTTACGTGCTCCGTCAACTTGCCGCAACGCCCGTGACCGCATAAAATCGTGGGTGGATATGTCCGATCGCGGGTTCTGTTTTTTATTCAGTTGCGCCGTAATCCTGGCCTCCTTGGGAGCCACGGGCTGGCTGCTGGCCTCGGGCCAAGCCGCGACTGTGGACGGATTGTTTCTGATGCTGATGTGCCTGACGGTTGCGGCCGCCTTTGCGCTCTACGTGATGTACATGATCAAGCGCGCCATGGAAACGCCCCCGCCGGCAAAGCCCGTTAAAGCGGCGGTGACGCCTGCGACCGCAAAGTCCGGGCCGCTGGTTCCGGCCGAGAAGACCGAGTAGTCACAGTCCCAAAATCTGCATTCCGGAATCGACGTAGAGCACATTGCCGGTGACGCCGCGGCTGAGGTCGCTGGCCAGAAACACCGCGGCATCGCCGACCTCCGCGGGTTCCGTGTTGTGCCGCAGTGGAGCGCGTTTGGCGACCACCTCGAGAACCGATGAAAAATCTTTGATCGCGCGCGCGGAGGCGGTCTTCACCGGTCCCGCTGAGATGGCGTTCACGCGGATGTTTTGCGGGCCCAAGTCGCTCGCCAGGTAGCGGACGGAAGCTTCGAGCGCGGCTTTGGCTACGCCCATCACGTTGTAATTCGGCACCACGCGCGTCGAGCCGAGATAGGTCAGTGTCGTGATGGAGCCGCCCGCCGTCATGGCAGGCGCGGCCGCGCGGGCCAGCGCGACCAATGAGTAGGCGCTCACTTCCTGGGCCAAGAGAAATCCGGCGCGGCCCGTTTCCACAAACGGCTGTGCTAAATCTTCGCGATTGGCGAATGCCAGGCTGTGAACCACGGCGTTGACGGGGCGCCCCAGAGAACGCAGCGTTTCTGTAAGCGCTGCCAGATCGTCGTCGCGAGTGACGTTGCACGGCGCAATGCGCTCGACCGTCAAATCTTTGGCGAGCGATTCCACGGCCCCTTTTTGGTGCTCGTCGAGATAGGTCAACACCAGACTCGCGCCCTCGCGCGAAAACGCCTGTGCGATGGCATAAGCCAAGCTCCATCGATTGGCGATTCCCAGTATCAATGCCGAGCTTGCCGTCGAGCAGTCCGGGCATGGGGGTCACCGCAATTTCACGGGCGCGCCGCCGGCTTCTTTGCTGCGTTGCGCGGCATCCATGAAGGCGAACATTTCGAGCGTGTCTTCGTTGGGGAACGGCGGCTGTTTGGTTTCGAAAAACTTCACAATCTCTACCAGCAGCGGACGGTAACTGTCCACTGACTTCGGATCGCTCTGATTCACTTTTTCATCGGGCCGGAACACCACCGCGCCAAATTTTCCGTAAGGCCGAAGCGCCCGCACCGTCCCCAGCCGCCCGTCTTTCCACTTGCCGACGATCACATCCGCATCCGGAGTATAAATGCGGGTGACCTCTTCGCAGCCCCTTCCCATCAGCGTGTATAGCAGTTCCACCTCATGTACCGCGTACCAGGAAAGATCCAGGTGATGGTGCGGCTCGAGCGGCCCCGGGCCCCAGGTGATCGCACCGGTTATATCGGGAAACTTGAGGCTATTGGCCAGTTCCGTGAAGCGGAGATCGGAAGAGCTGAACCACGCCACGCCTGCCGCCTTTGCCAGGCGAGCGATTTCACGGGCATCCTCCAAACTCGCGGCCAGCGGCTTATCGATGAACACCGGCTTGCCCGCCGCTATGACGGGCTTCACTTGCTCCAAATGCACGCGGCCATCTACGCTTTCGATCAATACGCCATCCACTTTGCGGCAGAGCGCCGGAATATCGGATATAAACTCGACCTTCCACTTTGTCCGCAACTCTTCGGCGAACTTGTCGACGCGCTTGTAGCTCGACTCTACGTCCGGGCTTCCGCCCTTGTAAGCCGCTACTATCCGCGCGCCGGGGACGTAGTCGGGCGAGGTGGGATCATTCAGAATCTTGATGAAGGCAATGACGTGCGAAGTGTCCGTGCCGATGATGCCCAGGCGAATGTCGGCGTGAGCGCACATGCATCCGAGCAATAAAAGAATGAAGCTGGTTTTCATTGTGGGCATTGTACACTGAATTTTCCGGTGGATCTCTCAACTCCCCTCACCTACGTCAAAGGCGTGGGCCCCGCGCGCGCCGCCATGCTCCAGACCAAAGCGCTGCTCACTGTAGAAGACCTGCTGGCTTACGTTCCGTTTCGCTATGAAGATCGAAGCAATACCAAGACCATCGCGCAACTGGCTCCTGGAGAGATGGCGACGGTGGTGGCACAGGTGCAGAGCGCGCGACTGGCGGGTTTTCGCCGCCGCAACCTCGGGCTGTTCGAGGCGTCGTTCACGGACTCCTCGCGCGCCGTCCTGCGCGCCAAATGGTTTCACGGCGAGTATCTGGCGAAAACGCTCGAGCCCGGCAAACGCCTTGCGCTCTTCGGAAAAGTCGAGTTCGACAGCTACACCGGCGAGCTCGCCATGCTCCACCCGGAGTTCGAGCTCCTCACCGAGGACGACGAAGATGCTGAAGCCGCTCTGCATGTGGGCCGTGTGGTTCCAGTGTATGAAGCCATTGCGAAGGTAAATACGCGCGCGCTGCGCACCATCATTCATCGGGCCCTGCAACAAATCGCGCCCTTGCCAGACTGCCTGCCTGCCAGCATCCGCGAGCATCTAAAGCTGGTCGACCGGTGGACGGCTGTCCGCAACATGCACTTTCCGCCACCGGATTCCGATTTGCGCCTGCTCAACGCGTTTCGATCGCCGGCACAATTTCGGCTGATCTTCGAAGAGTTCTTCTGGCTGGAGTGCGGCTTGCTGGTACGCCGAGGGAAAGCCCGCGAGCAACTGGGCATCGCCTTTGAGCTGAACGAACGCGTGCGGGAGCGGATCAAGGCCATGCTGCCGTTCAAGCCCACGGGCGCCCAGAAGCGCGTGCTGGGCGAAATCGCTAACGACATGGCGGCTCCGCGCCCCATGCACCGCCTGCTGCAGGGCGATGTGGGCAGCGGCAAGACCATCGTGGCCGCAGAGGCCGCCATCATCGCGATTGAGAACGGCTATCAGGTGGCCGTGCTGGCTCCCACGGAGATTCTGGCATCGCAGCACTATCTGTATCTTAAGCCGCTGCTCGCAAAGCTCGGTTACATCGTTGCGCCGCTCACGGGGTCTTTCAGCGACCGAGAAAAATCAAAGCTCAAGAAGCTGCTGGCGGAAGGCCTGGTACATGTGGCCGTCGGCACACACGCGCTGCTCGAAAAGGATGTCGAGTTCCGCAAGCTGGGGCTGGCCGTGATCGACGAGCAGCACCGCTTCGGCGTCATGCAGAGACTGAGACTCGCGCATAAGGGAGTGCACCCCGACGTGCTGGTGATGACAGCGACCCCGATTCCGCGGACGCTCGCCCTCACCGTCTATGGCGAGCTGGATGTCTCCATCATCGATGAGCTGCCACCCGGCCGGAAGCCTATCCAGACCAAACACGTGACCGCGGACCACGTCGAGCGTGTTTACAGCTTTCTGAAAAAGCAGATTGATGAAGGCCGGCAGGCTTACGTCGTGTATCCGGTGATTGAGGAATCGGAAACGCAGGCCATGAAGGCGGCCGAGAAGATGCACGGTCACCTTTCACGGGAAGTCTTTCCCGATATCGCCGTCGGCCTGCTGCATGGGCGTCTTCCCGCTCAAGAAAAAGAAGCGGCCATGGAAGATTTCAAGTGCGGCCGAATCAAGATTCTGGTCTCGACGACGGTGATTGAGGTCGGAGTCGACGTGCCCAATGCCACCGTCATGCTCATCGAGCAGGCGGAGCGGTTCGGCCTGGCGCAATTGCATCAGCTGCGCGGGCGAGTGGGCCGAGGCGCCGAGCAGAGCTACTGCATTCTCGTCACCGAGCGTGTGAACGACGCGGCACGCGAACGGATTCGCACCATGGTGGATACCAACGACGGATTTCAGATTGCGGAGATGGACCTGAAACTTCGCGGCCCGGGCGAGTTCTTCGGGACCCGGCAGTCCGGGCTGCCGGCGCTGCGCGTTGCGAACATACTGCGCGACCAGGAAATTCTCGAAGTGGCGCGCACTCACGCGCAGGAATTTATGGAGCGGCCACCCTCAGCCGCGGAACTCAACCGCGCCATGGAATACGTACACGGCCACTGGGAACGCCGCTTCGGGCTGGTACAGGTTGGATGAATGCGCGTGATTGCCGGGGAATTCCGCTCGCGCCGGTTGAAATCCATTCCCGGTCTCTCGACACGGCCGACACCGGACAGGCTACGCGAAACGCTATTCGATATTCTCGGATCGCGAGTTGAGCGTGCAGTTTTTCTCGATGCTTACGCGGGAACCGGGGCCGTAGGAATTGAAGCGTTGAGTCGCGGCGCAGCCCGCGCTATCTTCATCGAAAGGTCCAAAGGCGCGGAAAAGGTGTTGCGCGAAAATCTGGCGAGCCTGGGGATCGAAGACCGGGCGGTGGTCGCGCTGGGCGAGGCGGCGTCCTTGATACCCCGCTACAAAGCCGGCATCGTGTTTCTGGATCCGCCCTACGACCTCGAAAGTGAATATGGAAAGGTGCTCGATCTCACGGGCGAGCACCCGCCGGAGCTGGTGATCGCTCAGCATTCGGCGCGCCTGACGCTACCCGAAGCCTGCGGACAGCTGGTGCGTACGCGCGTGGTGCGACAGGGCGACAACACGCTGAGCTTTTTCGTAGCGCAGGGCCACACGCGGGGACTACTCTGACGCGGGTTTTGCTCACGGTGCCTACATGCATCTTTCGGCAAACACAAAGCGCGCAGGAATTGAATCGCAGTTATGGTTTACACATTCAATGTCCCAGCTTGCTTACAATAAGAAATCTATGTCAGCTCTCCAGGAATTCAGATGTGAAATCTGCGGCATCATCACCAACAATCCGATTCACTGGTTCGTGATTCAGTGTGGCAATACGGAGCTGACGGTTCTCAAATGGAACGCGGCGAACGCAAATGCCTCGGGAGCACGGCACTTCTGCGGGGAGGGGCATGCGCAGGTATACATCAGCCGCTGGTTTGAGTCACTCTGTTCGCCGCCGAAACCCGACTTCACAAGGTCGACGAAAAGCTTGTAGAGGCCGCCGCGACAAAAGCAACTTCTGACGAAGGGCCGTTGCGGGCTGCGCTCATGCGGAGCCGCGTCTTAGTCTTGAGACATCACTTGATATCAGTGACAGCATGGCCCGGGCGCATGAAAAGTGATCAGGTAGTCATATGCTTCAATTCACAGCTTCCAAAACGGGCGAACCGGCGAAGCTCCAACAGGGGGAATCGTTTGAGATATCTTTGCCGGAGAACCCCGCGACTGGGTTCCGATGGAAAATCACCGCGGCCGGAGCACCGGTCAGCAGGATGACTGGGGAGGATTTCAGTCCGGGTACCGCAGTCGGAGGCCAGGGCATTCATCGCTGGCGATTTCGGACCATACAAGCCGGCGAAGGTGAAATCGAGATGGTCCTGCAGCGATCCTGGGAGCCACCCGCAGAGCCCGCGCAATCCTTTATTCTGCGGGTGGTAGTGGCGCCCTGACTACGCGGCTTTCAGGATGCGAATCGTCCAGAAGTCATCGGCGAGGTTCGTCGTGGTTAGGTAACTATAGGGGATTGTGAAGTAACCTTTGATTCCCCAATCCTTTCCCCATGAATTGCGCACAGTGAAGCGCTGTGTCGCATCATCGTAGCCCACGGCTAGCACGGCGTGGCCTCCCTGAACTTTCTCCTTGGGGCCCGGCATGTTCAAGACGCCTGTTTTGGCTACCTCCTGGCTTTCGAACGCGTCATACACAGTGAAGCCGAAGACGAACGGATAACCAGAAGCAATGCAACCCTTCAACTGGTTCAAGTTGCTGGAATCGAGCCGCTGGTACCCCACCGCCTGGCACTTCGTTGCATCGGTGTAGCATTTCGGCGTGGGCTTGTTGGCAAATTTATTGATGTCGTAAGGCCACTCGGTTTCCGGGCAGACTCCCAGGTTCGCGACGGACTTCACGCCATCGCGAATCTGCGCGCCGCCGTCGGAATTGACGGTCCCCTCCATATCCCGCTCGTTGTAATAGACGAAAAGACGGGAGGGCGTGAATATTTTGACTCCTTGCTTTTTCTGGTCGAATTGAATGGCTCCGGATATGGCGTTGGCGGTGCAACTACCGAGTTGGCCCTGATCATACACCGGCGGACAACCGGACCGAAGATTTTTCTTCGGCGGCAGTTTTACGAGTACCGGCAGCGGAGCCGAGTAGAGGTGGTCACGATGGTCGGGCAGGTCGGGAGCCCAACCGTACTTACGATTGATCGGCATGTATCAAATCCTCCTGGCCAGTAAGTGATAAAAGGGGATTTCCTTTTTGGCACCTGGCTTCGGGCCAGTATACGCCCATCCGCCTTCTTTCGACCGGCGCTATGGCTATGCGCCAGCGCGAGCCAGCGCGCGCCACCACTTTCTTGCCGGTGCCGCTCTCGGTCGCAATCAAAGCCGATGCGCCGCTCGGGACTGCAACACCCCGCGATCAGTTGAAAGGAGTATCTTCCCGGATTACGAAAGCTTGTTTGCCGTCGTGCTCGGCGCGAATTCGGCCGGCGAGCGCGCCGGCATCGTCCACTGTGGGGGCACGACCGACCAGCACGCGCCATAGCTGTGGATCTCCGGGTCGCAAGGCGAGCCGCGCCGCGCCGTAACGCGCTTCCATTTCAGTGCGCAGCCGCTCGGCATTGGCATGATTCTGGAACGCGCCCACCTGTACGGCGTAATATCCCGGCGCCGACATAGGCGGCGCCTGCAACACCTCTAGGCGCACTCTTGCGGTCCCCGGACCCACTAGATTGATGGAACGCGCGGCGGCCAGCGAGAGGTCGATGATGCGGTCATCCACGAACGGACCCCGATCGTTGATGCGAACGTCCACCGACTTGTTGTTTTCCACATTGACGACACGCACGAGAGTGCCAAACGGCAGCGTGCGATGCGCGGCGGTGAACTGCTCCATGTCATAGGTCTCACCTGAGGCCGCAACCCGGCCGTGATACGGATGGCCGTACCAGCTCGCCACACCGACTTCCACACCGCTTAGCTGCGGAGGAGGCGGAATGGCAGCCCGCACCGTACGCTTCTCGCCACAGGAAAGGAGAAAGAGACCCAGCGAGCCTGTGATAACCAAAGCCTGACGCATCTCGTGAGATACTACCGTGCCCATCGACCCTCAGGCAACCAGAATCGCACACCTTCCCGCCCTTGTGAGCGCGCCTCGTGCCAACTCTCACAAAATCAGCGACCTCGGATCAGTCACCCGATTTTGAGCGTTTGGGGGCCGTGGAACTTCTAGATAGATTTGTAGCGCGTCGCCAGCAGGCCTGTGGCCTCCGCGATGTCGATGTCCGCAATCAGCAACCCTTCTTTACCGTATGGCTGATAGCTGAGCAGCGTCCCGTCGGGCCGCACCACCGCCGACGTGGTCGGCGACCCGGCGCTTGCACAGTTTACAGTTGCGAAATAGCATGTGTTCTCTGCCGCACGACACAAGACTGCTTTCTCATGGAATGAGTTCACAGGGTCGGCGAAACTCGAGGGCACGTAACCCCCGGGCTCGCCTATATGGAAATGAGGGTGGAACACAATGTGGGCGCCGCGCCGGGCAGCCCATCTGACGGTTTCCGGATAACGCCAAGCCTCATGGCAGATCGCGACACCAAATGTTAGCGGACCGTTTTGGAAAACCTGCCTTCCAGAACCAGGCGAATAGGTACTTTCCTCGGAGGGGTCGATTTGAACTTTGTCCTGGAAACCGGCGATCGTTCCATCCGGATTGATGACCAAGGCGGTGGCGAACAGGTCCTCATCGACGACGCGCTCGGTGCCGAGGACAACCGCGAGGGTTGCCTTTGCGGCTGCCGCTCGAATAGCGGACCAGGCGCGTTCGAGGAATGCAGGGTCGGGGGACGGCACCGATTTCCCCAATCCCCTGTAGCCGGGCACGAAGCATTCCGGAAAGCAAATGAGGCCGGCGCGCTCGAGGGACGCTTGAGCGATGGCTTGTTCGGCCAACATGACCGACTCGTCGGGAGTCGCCGGGAAGCGAATGTTGGCGAGGGCAATTCGAAACATGTTCACTGGGTAATCCAATTTTAGCTTCGTTCTGGAGCGGGGGATCGAAATGCGTCTTGACCTCGCGCATGGACTGCGCCGGCGATGGCGCTCGACACGGGGCGGCGCTGGCGCCTAGCGGAATTGCGGCGAAGGAAGTAGCGGTTGGTAACGGCCCCAGCGAATCGTCGACATCAGTCTTGCAGATCGGGCAGAAAGGGACCGGTGGCGAGGAACCGCGGCGGCTATCACTGGTGAAGGTGGGTGGCGGAGTAAGCGAACCAATGCCGGTCTCTCTACGCCACAGTCAAAGGTGATACCACGGCCACGCAATGTGTCGGATTGAGTTCGGTTAGAATCAAATCAGCTTGCTAAAACGCATTTACGTCGACAATTATCGATGTTTCGTAAACTTCACCTTTAAGCCCAAGGAGAAGCAACTCATTCTCGGAATTAACGGGACCGGGAAGTCGGTATTCTTTGAGGTCCTTGGGAAGCTGCGGGATTTTGCCTCAACGGGCTACAAGGCCGACCAGCTCTTCTCATTAGAAACACGAACAAGATGGCAAACTGTGCCCCAACAAAGTTTTGAACTGGAGGTAACCGGAAACGGCGGGACCTACGTGTATACGCTTTGGGTTGAGACGCAGGAGGAGAAGCCACGGACGCGTGTGTTGAAGGAATCGCTCGATTTCAACGAGAAACCTCTCATTTTGTTTCACCGTGATCAGGTGCACCTATTCGATGATATTCACGCAAAGAAAGCCAGCATCTATCCATTCGATCCTGATAGATCCGCGTTGGCTGTCGTTGGTCCGCGAAAGGGCAACTCAAAACTCGCTTGGTTTAAAGACTGGCTGGGCCATCTCCATTGCTTGCGCGTCAATCCCTCGCAGATGACATCAGACGAAACGGACATAGGAAGGGACGAAGACTACTATCTTGAGGACGATCTTTCGAATTTTCCCGGTTGGTACAGCCATAACGTCCAGGAGCAAACGGGTGCCGCTCTCGACCTACAAAAGTCTCTTAGGGAAGTCATTCAAGGGTTCGATTCGCTGCACCTGACAAGGGTGGGACGGGCGGTCCGCGAGCTGCGGGCGTACTTTCAAAGTCTCCAAGCGACAATGGCCGACGCGGTAAGAACCGACCCTTGGAATTTGGGTTCGATGAACTCTCAGAGGGCCAAAGAGTTTTGATCGCTCTTTATGCCTTGCTTCACTTCGCCGTCGGGCCAGAGCGCACTATGTGTGTTGACGAGCCGGATAATTTCCTGGCCTTATCGGAAATCCAGCCGTGGTTACTAGCGCTGAATGATCGAGTCGACGACGAAGGTGGTCAAGTGATTTTGGTGTCACATCATCCCGAAGTACTCAACTTGCTCGCCCCGGAACACGGCGTGCTCTTTTCGCGGACCGGCTTGGGCCCGGTGCAAGCGGTGCCCTACCGCCCCGATACGCTAGGCAAGCTCCTCCCTTCCGAGCAAATCGCACGAGGATGGGAGCGTGGCTGAGCGGATCGCCGAGATTGTTGTTTTGAGCGAAGACCTCAATCAGACAAATCTTGTCCGTCGATCCTTGAAGCATAAGGGACACAATCCAAGAACGATACGGGTCAACCAGGCTCCGTCGGGCCGCGGGTCCGGCGAACAGTATGTGCGCGAAAGCTTTTCCGCGGAGGTTGCCCATTATCGGAACCGAGCTGCACGCAGGAGTGCCGCTCTTGTGGTTGCAATCGATGCGGATACGAAGACTGTGCAGCAACGCGAACGCGAACTTGAGGCAGCACTGAGGGCGGCTGGGCAGGAAAAACCGAAACCCAAGGAGGCAATTTCAATTCTCATCCCCAAACGCCATATCGAAACGTGGATCCTTTGTCTCAGCGGCGAGCGAGTCGATGAGCTGACCGACTACAGTAATCGCGAAGACGTCGAAGCGAAGATTAAGGCAGCCGCGGAAAACCTTTGCGATTGGGCTCGGCCTCGGTTTCCCATTCCCGACCGCTGTGTACCATCGCGAAAGAAAGGGCTACGTGAATTCCAGCGAGTCCGGTGATCGCGCGATGCGCGTTACCATTCGGGTCTCAAATTCTCAACAGTACTCCCTTTCCTGAATTCTTGGTGTTCTGCACCAGGGTGAAGACGGCGATGGCCGCCAGCACGGGCGCGGCGCTGGCGCCCATCAGGATCGGGGCGAAGGAGTAGCGGTCGGTGACTGCGCCGATAGTGTACGTCGCGGCGATCGTCACGAAGCCCGTCACCATGCCGGCGAGGCCGCTGACTGTGGCGACCGAGCCGCTCTCGAAAAGATCTGACGGGAGTGTCAGGAAGATGGTGGCACACGCGGCGTAGCCGAGCGTGGCGAAGCCGAACTCCGCGATCAACAGCCAGAGCCGCGTCGTATACACCGCGGGAATCATGAGCAGCATCAGCGGCCCGCAGATCAGGAAGATGATGCGGCGCGCGGCGCCGACCGTCCAGCCGCGATGGATGAAGTAACTGGACAAACCGCCGCCCACGAAGTTGCCCAGGTCGGCGCAGACGAACGGAATCCAGAAGCCGATGAGCGTGTCCTCCAGCTTGAATCCGCGGCTTACCAGAAACAGAGCGAACCAGTCGGCGACCAGGTACCAGTAGGGGTCGAGAATGGCTTTTGCCAGAACGCACCCCCAGGTCTGACGATATCCCACCAGCGTTGCGACGGGCGTCCGGGCGCGCGGTGCTTCTCCGGCGCCAGAGCGCGTCCCGAGAATCATGGCGCGTTCAGAATCGGTGATGCGCGGGTGATCCTCCGGTTTGTGATAAGTGGCCAGCCAGGCGAGCAGCCACAAGAAACCGAGCGTCCCCGTGATAAGAAACGCAGGCCGCCACGTGCCGAACACGTGATAGAGCCATACCACCAGGGCGGGCGCGACGGCCCCGCCGATCGCCGAGCCGCTGTCGAAAAGCGCCACTGCAATGCCGCGTTCTTTTGGGGGGAACCATTCGGAAACGGCTTTGGTGGCTCCTGGCCAGTTGGCCGCCTCGCCCGCGCCGAGCAGGAAACGGAAGCCGCAGAAGCTCCACAAACCGCGCGAGAGCGAAGTCAGCATGGCCATCACGGAATACCAGGCGACGGCCAAACTCAGCCCGCGGCGCGTGCCGAGCACATCGACAAGCCGCCCGCCGAGAAATTGCACGACGGCGTACGAGAGGCGGAAGGAGATGACGATCAGGGCGAAGTCGCTGTTGGTCCAGTGATATTCGGCTTTTAGGAAAGGCGCAAGAACGTTGATGGTCTGGCGGTCGATGTAATTGATGACGGTAGAGGCGAACAGCAGAGCGCCGATCCACCAGCGTAAGTGCGAGACATGGCGGCCCGGCGACGCGGCGACGCGGCGAGCCGTGAGGTCCATCAATGGCTCACGAGTTCGGGCTCAACTACTTTTTTGTATTTGCACTCCTGGTTGGGACACTGCAAGCACGGCGCCGGCCTTCAGCCACTTCTCCACCATGTAAGGGCTGCCGCACTCGGGGCACTTCTCGGCAACCGGCTTGGCCCAGGCGACGAAATTGCATTCGGGATAGCGGCTGCAGCCGTAAAACGTCTTGCCGCGCTTGGAGCGCCGCTCCACCACTTCGCCTTCGGAGCATTCCGGGCACTTCACGCCGATGGTTTTCTGCTTGACGTATTTGCAGGTGGGATAATTGCTGCACGCCGTGAACTCGCCGAAGCGCCCGTACTTCATGCACCAGGTTGTTGCCGCACTGCGGGCACTTTTCGTCGAGCGGCGACGTCGGCTTTCTTCTGCGTGCCGCCGATGGGCTTGCGTGGTCTTGCAATCGGGATAGCCGGTGCAGGCATAGAACTGCCCGAAGCGGCCCTTTTTCAGCACCATGGGGCGGCCGCAGTTCTCGCAATATTCCTCGTCGCCCTGCTCGGTGAGATCGGCGTTGTCTACGCTCCGCAGATCCACCGGAACTTCGCGCGTGTACGTGCATTCCGGGTATCCGGTGCAGGCGATGAAGCTGCCGTGCTTGCCCCACTTGATCACCAGCGGCTTGCCGCACTTCTCGCAGATCAAGTCGGTGGGCTTCTCCATCCGCTTGATGTCGGTCATGTGCTCTTCGGCGTGCTTCAGGTCCTTGTCGAAGCGCTCGTAGAACTCGCGCCATGGCCTCGCGCCAGTCGAGCTTGCCCTCTTCGATCTCGTCCAGCTCCTCTTCCATGCGCGCCGTGTACTTCACCTCGAAGATGTCGTTGAAGCTTTCGAGCAGCAGGTCGGTCACCACCATGCCCAGCTCGGTGGGCTTGAACTTGCCGCCTTCCTTGTTGACGTACTCGCGCTCCTGGATGGTCGAAAGAATGGAAGCGTACGTGGACGGCCGGCCCACGCCGTCGGCTTCCAGCTTCTTCACCAGCGTGGCTTCGTTGTAGCGCGGCGGCGGCTCGGTGAAATGCTGCTCGGGCTTGATGCCGCGGAATTTCAGCGTTCTCGCCTTCGGTCACCTGCGGCAGCTTGTGCTTCAGCTCCTCGTCCTCTTCGTCCTTCTGGTCCTTGCCTTCTTCGTAGACTCGCAGGAAGCCGTCGAACTTCTGCACCGATCCGGTGGCGCGGAAAGTATATTCGGCGCCGTCTTGCCCTTGGCCGTGACGTCGATGGTGGTCTGGTCGAAGATCGCCGGCATCATCTGCGAAGCCACGAAGCGCATCCAGATCAGCCGGTAGAGCTTCATCTCGTCTTCGGCCAGATGACTGCTCGATCTCATCCGGGCGTGTGCACACCGATGTCGGCCGGATGGCTTCGTGCGCGTCCTGCGCGTCCTTCTTCGATTTGTAGACATTGGGCGACTCAGGCAGGTACTCCTTGCCGTACCTCTCGCCGATAAAACCCGCGCACCTCGTCGATGGCGTCGGCCGAGACGCGCGTGGAATCCGTGCGCATGTAGGTGATCAGGCCGACCGAGCCTTCTTTGCCGAGCTCGATGCCTTCATACAAGCCGCTGCGCCAGCATCATGGTGCGCTTCACGCTGAAGCGCAGCTTGCGCGCCGATTCCTGCTGCAGCGTCGAGGTGATGAACGGCGCCACCGGGTTGCGCCGCTTTTCGCGCGTGCCGACCGACTTGACGACGTACTCGGCGCCGTCGAGCTGCATCACCAGCGCATCGGCGGCCTGCTGGTTGCCGATCTCCGGCGTCTCGGCTTCGTTCCCGTCGCCGCCCGCTTGATCAGCCGGGCATCGAACGCACGGCGGCTTCTTGGCGCCGAGGTTCACGTCGATGGTCCAGTATTCCTTCTTCTGGAAGGCGCGGATTTCGCGCTCGCGCTCCACGATCAGCCGCAGCGCCACGGTCTGCACGCGGCCGGCGGAAAGGCCGCGCCGGACCTTGTCCCAAAGCAGCGGCGAAATCTTGTAGCCCACCAGGCGGTCGAGCACGCGCCGCGCCTGCTGCGCTTCCACCAGGTTGATATTCACCTGGCCCGGCTTCTCGAAGGCCTTCTTGATGGCGCGCTTGGTGATCTCGTTGAACATCACGCGGAAGATCTTCGGGCCGGTCTTCTTTTTGCTCTTGCCTTGCTCGCCGTCGAGCTCTTCCTGCAGGTGATAGCAGATGGCTTCGCCTTCGCGATCGGGGTCGGCCGCCAGGTAGACCTGCTCCACCTTCTTGGCGGCCTGTTTCAGCTCCTGAATGAGCTTCTTCTTGCCTTCGATCACTTCGTAGCGCGGCTCGAAGCCGTTTTCCACATCCACCGCGAGATCTTTCTTGGGAAGGTCCTTGATATGACCGAGCGAAGCCTTGACTACGTAGTTGCTTGCCCAGGTATTTGTTGATGGTCTTCGCCTTCGCGGGCGATTCCACGATTACGAGAGCCTTTGCCATATTAAGATTTCATTTCGACCACAGATATCCAGATCTGTCGTTACCACACTTTAACAAAGTTCTTGCCTGGAAGTTGTTTTACCAGACCCATCATCTCCAATTCAAACAGCGCGGCGATCAGCTCGGAAGGAGAGATGTCCTCCAATGATTCTACAAGCATCGTCCAAATGTGTGCCGGCATCCGCCTTGAGCTTGTCCAGAAGCCTGCGGGAAACCACCGGCCGGTTACCTAGTAGATGATGCCTGAACGGGCTCAGAAGTTGCAACCTGCGCGCTAAGTCCTTGAGCCAGCAGACGGTTCTTGCCGCTCTCAATCAGACTGGCGGCGCACTTCGGACGGGAGGTCGACCACCACGTCGTTCCAGTCCTGCACCAGTTTAGCGCCCTGTTTGATCAGCAGATTCGGCCCCCAACTCATTTTCGAAGTGATGTTGCCGGGAACGGCAAAAACTTCCCTGCCCTGGTCCATCGCCAGCCTGGCGGTGATGGCCGAGCCGCTGTACTGCGCGCCCTCGACCACCAGCACTCCGACGCTCATCCCGCTGATGATGCGGTTGCGGATGGGAAAATTTTGCGGGAAAGCCGACGGAGCCCATGGGAAACTCCGAAACGATCAGCCCCTTCGACGCCAATCTCCGCCGCCAGCTTGCGGTTCTCGGAAGGATAGACATATCCACGCCGCAGCCCAGCACCGCGACCGTATCGCCGCCGGCCGCCAATGCCGCCTTTATGCGCCGCGGTATCGATGCCGCGCGCCATGCCGCTGACGATGGTGAGCCCGGCGCGCGCCAGATCGCCCGACAGCCGCTCCGCCGCCGCCATGCCGTAAGGAGTGGGCCGCCGCGTACCGACCACGCCGAGCATGATGGATTGCAGCAAGTTCCAGTCGGCCGCGCGCGAACAGAAGCACCGGCGGATCGAAAATCTCGCGCAGCAGCGCCGGATAGCGCGGATCGGTGATGGTGACTGGCCGCAGTCTCCGTCTCCAGCATTTTCTCCTGCTGCGCCACGGCGTCCTCGAATGTGCAGCCGCTGGCGATGCTCTGAGCCACCGCGCCGCTGATGCCCGCGCCTTCGAGTTCCGTGCGCGAGGCGCGAAAAACGGCTTGCGGCGTGCGAAACTGCGCGATCAGCTTTCCGGCGCTGCGCGTTCCGAGGCCCGGAACCAGCCGCAGCGCAAGCCAGTGTAGCTCTTCGTCACGATTAATGTTTCTACGGGCATGGTGAGGCTGTTGATCGGGCGAGCGGACCGCGAATCTCCTAAGATGAGTTTGTGGGCTCCATCAGCCCGGATTCTCAACACAAATGAAACGGGACGCAGACTTCTTCGGCGACGGCCGTGCGGAACTCGTCTATATCGCCAAGAGACTCAGAGACGCTCAGCGCTTGGAATCCATCCTGACCGCCGCAGGCGTGGATTACGGAGCGGAAGCCGACGCCTACCGCGGCGGCATTGTTTTTCAGACTGAGCGCGTCGGGGCATTCTTTTACGTGCTGCCGGAGGCGCTGGAGGCGGCGTATCGCATCATGCGGGAGAACGGGTACAAGCCGTATGACGGGGAGCGGCGGCAGAGCGAGTAGGCTGGGGCTGAAATTTTCGCAGAGAATTGTCCAGACGCTTCATCATTAGGGAAATCTCCCTAGATGTTATAGTGCCCTGCATGTCACGAACACTGCTACTGGTGGCGCTCGCGGGTGTGCTGACGGCTGCCGATACCAAACCGCAATATGAGATGACGACGTACGTGGTGGGATTCTTTCACCGAGGCCCGAACGCGGGAAAAGGAGACCCTGCCGAAGCGGAACGCATGCAGGAAGGCCATCTGGCGAACTTTGGAAAACTGGCGGAGGCCGGCAAGCTGATTGTGGCGGGTCCTTTCAGCGATAACACGGAGCTGCGCGGCATGCTGATCTTCAAACTCGCTTCAGTGGACGAAGCGCGCGCGCTGATGGAGGCCGACCCGTTGCTGAAAGCAGGACGGCTGACGCTCGAGCTGCACCCGTGGTTTGCGGGGGCGGGGTTGAGGGTGAATGGGCCGAAGGAGACGAAGTAGGAAACCTGGTGAGAAACGGAGCGTAATCCTCGTTCGAGTCAGCGGTAGGTCTTGCCGGATCGAAGCGAGATCTGATGGACAACAACTGTCTGGTGGCTACGCTCGACAGTGAAGAGGAGGCGGTAGTGGCCAATTCGACGGCGGAAGACGCCATGCCACTCTTCGCCTTTAAGAGCTTTTACGTCTCCCTGAAAGGGATCGGATGCCATCTGGGTCACCACGCGCGATACGCGCTTCTGAATGGCTTTCGGAAGGCTGCGGAAATCCTCTTTGGCTTCTTCAGTGAACTCACAAGCCCAAGTCATGCTTGACCTGAGACCAGGGCAGAGTTTTCCCTTGACGAGCCTGTTTCAGGCTTCGGCGCAATTTTTTCGCGTCAGCCGGCGTGAGCACGTCGTCGGGATCTACCACGCGCTTCGGCTTGATGAGCACGCCGTTCGCTCGCTTGCTGAACGCCACGAAGTCCCCCTCCTGGAGTTTGAGAGTTTCGAGGATATCCCGCGGTATGACCACCTGGCGGCGCTGCCCCACGCGTCCAATCCGCTCTTGAGTCGTGGCTGTCTTCCCTGCCATGCTTTCAGATTATCTGATTGACAGAACCTGTACAAGGCCAGTTTCGAGTTCCCGTACAGCGCCGTCCGCGCTGATGTTGATTCTGCATATCACTCGGCGATCGACGATAACAACGGACCGTAGGATGTCTCGGTCTGACGTCCGGCCGAATCTTTCAAGGGCCTTAACGCCGGGATCCGGAAGAACACACCCACGCGGGGCTACCAACCCTTATCAAAACATTCACGGCACTAAAGTTCCTCCATATCTCCTGTCTTCGGCAAAAACTGGAATGCATTTTACCAGCACACCCGATGAGACGATCGAACGGTTTCATATTCAGTTTCTTCTGTATTCTGTCACTTAAGGTCGAACCTTGTAATTCAAGTGCACCACACCGTCCGAGAAGGAACGGGCGGAAATCAATTCGAGCGGGACATTCCGATGGCGAGGAGCGACCAGCGGAATCCCTTCGCCAATCATGACAGGGATGACATGGATCGAGAATTCGTCGATCGCCCCGCAGTCTAGGAATGAAGCAATGATCGATGCTCCGCCCATCATCCAAATGTTTTTGCCCTTTCGCGCCCGCAGCTTGGCCACGAATTCCGGAATAGGCGCCGAAACAAACTCGACTTCTGGAAGTGGATCCGAAGGTGGTTGGCGGGAAAACACATGGTGTTTGAGGCTGCCATAAGTGCCGAGTCCGCCCATCTTTACTGCGAAATCGTAGGTCTTTCGTCCCCAAAGCACCGTGTCGATGGAACGCGCAAAAGCGTCCATGCCATAGCCGCCTTTCGGCAGCGGTCGATTCAGCCAGTCTACGCCGCCATCGGAACGAGCGATATACCCATCTACACTCGTCGCAATGTAGACGATAATTTTACGCTGAGACGCCTGTGCCCCCGCTTTTGCGCCAGTCGTCATCCCATGTGAACGCCCCATCCGCTTCATGTCATCCTCCTGCGCTATTCGTATTGCTACCACTTCGGCCCTACCTCAGCGAGGACGCCAGACAGTTCCGGACATTCGGCCTCAGCACAATGAGTGGAACCGGCCCATTCTTCAGGACACATTGATGGAAAAGCCGAATGTCGATCTTCTGCGCCATTTGCTTTCGGGCTTTCTCTCGGAGAGGCCAACGATTTCGTAAGACGTGAGCTGACCCGGTTCTACGGCAATACGGTCAACCACATCGTCCGCCTGCTCCTTGCTCGTACCCGTTTCCATCGCATACGCTTCCGCGCCATGGAACTGATCACGATTCTAACCGTTGCCATCGCTTTCCGGGATTCGTCTATCAATCGCCCGTTTTACCGTCGATCGCATCGAAGTTCGCGGTACGGCCCCTAAACGTTCCGCCGCCATCGGCTCCCGCTGCCGGCGGCCCGCACCCAGAATCAACCCACGATTTTTTCTAAGGAATCTCCTTATTAGGACCTCCGAATCCGAACGGGCGGCGGGTGGTGTCGGTGGCTCCATGATGTTCCGTAAGATAGCGAGAATTGCATGGAGATCGTTGTCGTGATTGCCGCCTCTTTCCTCCAGCGCTTCGATCTTACGGGTGAGTTGGTCATCGGTGGCAAGGAGCTGCCCAAGTGGACGAAGCACGGTGCCGTTATGCATCCGAAGAGTGGCGCAGAAGATCACACACCACTTTGGTGCATAATGGTGTCATGAGAACAGCCAATAAGACAGTACGGCAGAGCGTTAGCTTGCCGGCGAACGTCGCCGCACAAGTTCGCAGCCTGGCCAAGAGGCGCAGGCTCAGTGCCAACCGGATGCTGGTAGAACTCATCGAGAACGGAGTAGAGGCTGAGAAGCGCAAACAGCAGGAATTTCTCGATCTTGCCGAGCGCTTCCGGCGCGCCACCGACCCGAAGGAAGTCAGCCGCCTGGGCGATCAGATGGGCCGCATGGTTTTCGGCGGCTGATGCCGAAGATCGAGAATTGGGACAACCTGCCACTGGGCGTTCGTCAGCACCTAATCGACCGAATGCGCGACCGCGCGATCAGTATCGCCGACCTAAGTCAGCTTCGTCTCTGGATCGCATCGAGGCCGGAAGTGCCAGAGGGTGACTGGCACAAGGATTTTGGCTCGTTCAAGGTCTGCGGTCGTTGGCCATTTCCGAAAACATTCCTGCTTCGCGGTCAAGCCGCCAAGGGTGAGGCGCTGTAACAAAAATGACCGCCTCCTTGCGGGCGCGGCTCAGTAGCGGCTACGAAATTTCTACCACGGTTTGGAAGATTGCCGCGGGCAGTTGCATGCCGGACGAACGCAGGCGCTCGTAGAACTTGGGACGGATGCCGGTGGCGCGGAAGCGGCCGGTGACCCTTCCGTTTTCCGTGATCCCGGTTTTCTCGAATACAAAAATGTCCTGCATGGTGATCAGGTCGCCTTCCATGCCCACGCATTCGGTGACGTGCGTGATGCGGCGGGTGCCGTCGCTGAAGCGCGATACCTGCACGAACAGGTCGACAGCGGAGCTGATCTGCTGGCGGATGGAGCGCACGCCCATGTTGGCATTGCGCCATGCCGACCATGACTTCCAGGCGGCCGATGGCGTCGCGGGGAGTGTTGGCGTGGATGGTGGTGAGCGAGCCGTCGTGGCCCGTGTTCATGGCCTGCAACATGTCCAGCGCCTCCTCGCTACGGCACCTCACCGACGATGATGCGGTCGGGGCGCATACGGAGAGCGTTGATGACCAGTTCGCGAATGCGGATGGCGCCATGGCCTTCGACGTTCGCCGGGCGGGTTTCCATGCGCGCCACGTGCGTCTGCTGCAGCCGCAGCTCGGCCGCGTCTTCGATGGTGACGATGCGCTCGTCTTCCGGAATGTAGGAAGAGAGGACGTTCAGCAGAGTGGTTTTGCCGGCGCCGGTTCCGCCGGAAATCACAATGTTTAACCGCGCCTTGACGCAGCCCTGCAGCAATTCCAGCATGCCCTCGGTCAGCGCCAGTTTCTCCACCAGGTCCTCGCCCTGCAGGGCATCGCGTCCGAAACGGCGGATGGAAAGCAGCGGTCCGTCCACGGCAACCGGCGGAATGGCCGCGTTGACGCGCGATCCATCCGGCAGGCGCGCATCCACCAGCGGCGAGGATTCGTCCACGCGCCGGCCCACTCGCGAAACCATTTTTTCGATGATGCGCAGCAGGTGCGCGTCGTCCTTGAACTCCACCGGCGTGCGATAAAGTTTGCCGCCGCGCTCGACGTAGACCAGGCGCGGCGTGGTCACCAGAATGTCCGAGATGGTGGGATCCTGCAGCAGCGGCTCGAGCGGGCCCAGGCCGAACACTTCATCCAGCACCTCCTCGATGACGCGGTCCTTCTCCACCAGGCTGAGCGGCGTTTTCTCTTCTTCGACCAGCCGCGCCACGGCCGCGCGGATTTCCGCGCGCACGCGCTCGCCCGCCATAGAGGAGAGCGCCTCCAGGTTGATGCGGTCCAGAAGCTTGCGGTGGAGCGTGAACTTCAGCTCCTGGTACTCGGGCGTGCAGCCCTCGCTGTTGAAGAGGCGGTTGACCCAGCCAGCTTCCCGATTGGCTCCGTTGCGTTGCAGTGCGTCAGTCAGCATTGGTTTTGTCTTTACCTAAAAAGCGAGAATTTTGGCACACGAATGGCATCCTTCGGCTAAGAGGGGAAATCTCAGATGACCTGACTTAGTTCAGATGACCTGCGGATAGGGCGGGAAGCGCTCAGTCTCGTTAACGATACTGAGTTACGCGGATAAAATTGTCAATGTTACCTTTGGAATCATCCCCCGCGCATGAGACCCGTCGGCGGGCCGACACCTAATTGTCGTTAGTTTTCGTACGGCCCCTTTGAAACGAATTAACGGGCATGGAACGTCTTTTGGATAGGAGGCTCTTGCTTGTCCGCGCGAAACGATTGGCTGATCTTGCCGGCGCTGCTCTTTTGGTCCGCCGGGTATGCGATCGCCGACGCCGGGTTATTTCTCGAGGAGCCGTTTGGCTTGTTTGGCGAGACGAACCCGACCGGACATGCCGCCGTTTACCTTTCGCGAGTCTGCGCCGCGTCCCCCCTTCAATTGCGACGTTGCGAAGCCGGTGAGCCGGGCGTGGTCATCAGCCGGTATCACCACATTAGCGGCTACGATTGGATTGCAATTCCCGTGATCCCGTATCTTTTCGCCGTGGAGCAAGCCGAGCAGGTACCGCTTTATGTCTCGGCGCGGACGGTTGCCGATCTTCGGGATGACTATCGCCGAAGCCGCCTTTTGGCAATTGTCCCGAACGGTGAGAACGGCAAAACGCCGGAAGGAGAGTGGATTCAATTGATCGGCGCCGCATACGATCGCAAGATCTACAGCTTTGAGGTTGAAACCACGGAAGAGCAGGACCAGCTTTTCATCGAAAAATTCAACTCCAGCAGAAACAAGAGCCACTTCAACCTGTTCTTTCACAACTGCGCAGATTTCTCCCGCAGCGTCATTAACTTTTACTACCCGCATGCCGTGCATCGGAGTCTTTTTGTGGATGACGGCATTACCACGCCGAAACAGATTGCCAAATCGCTGGTCACATACAGCCGGAGACATCCGGATCTTCAGTTCTCCAGCTTCGTGATCCCTCAAATTCCTGGGACGCTGCCGCGCAGCCGGACGATCCGCGGCGTGATGGAATCATTTCTGATGTCGAAGAAGTATGCTCTCCCCATAGCCGTTTTGCATCCGCTGGTCTTTGGCGGCCTGGCCGCCGCATACCTGACCACGTCCTGTTGCGACCCGCGGCGTCACTTCACCAAACAGATGACTGGAGAATCGCGGCCCGAGGCGATCATTGCGGAGCTCGAAACCAACCATGCCGTGAAACCCGACGTCGCGAGTGCCGGCGCCGGGCGGTAGGAAACACGTTTTGGGTGTAATGCACTATCGAATCATTTTTGCGCAGCACGCTGCTGAGGACGGCAAGCAAGACGGCGCGGCATGGCCTAACCGGCTGACGGTCTATTCGCCCAGCGCTCGGACGACCACCCACGCGGCACAACGGGACACTGCTCGCGAAAAATTCGAATCCGGAATCAAGGCACATTGGGACAAGGTGTAGGCACCCTGTCATACCATTACTTGTCGGCGGATGCGTAATATCCCTTGCGCACCTGTACTTTGAGGTTGTGGTCGTTCGTGCGCAGGTCTATGCGGCGGAACGTGCCGTCCTTCTTTTCGTTGGTAGGGGTGTAGCTGACGGAATACTGGCTGCGCATCTCGTCCTGGAGTTCCTTAAAGACGTCGGGGAGAGGATGCTTTCTTTCCACACGAAACACTCGCCCGCCGGTCTCTTCCGACATCTTCCGTAGGGCCGAATCGCTGACGCCTCCAAAATATCCACGGCCGTAATAGGCGCTTTGGTCGACGTAATAGATGCTGTAGATGACACAGTCGGACTTCTGTGCAGCCCGAATGGCTTCGTCAATCTTGAGGCGGCTGCCCTCGTCCATGCCATCTGTGATCAGGACCAGGGCTTTCCGGCCGACCTCATGCGTCATGCGGTCGGAAGCGGCGAGATAAACGGCGTCGTAGAGGACGGTGCCTCGCGGTTGGCCGATCGTGGGAACCGGGCCTGGATGTAGGCCTTGGACGCCCGAGTTGACACGCAGGCCCTCAAGGCCAGCTTGCAACAGGCGGGGAGAACTGGTGAAATCCTGCAATAGCTCGGCATCCTCTCCGAAGCTGATGAGAAACGCCATGTCTTTCTTGCGGAGCACTTGCGAGAAGAATTGATAGGCGGCTTCGCGTTCAATCTCGATGAGATTGCGCTGGCTGGCGCTCACGTCCACCAGCAGACCGATGGTCAGCGGCAGGTCGGTTTCTTTCGCGAAGTATTTGATAGTCTGCGCCTGGCCGTCTTCGGTGAGTGTGAAATCGTCCTTAGTGAGATTGTTGATCAACGCCCCGTGTTTGTCGCGCACCGAAGCCAGCAGGCTCACCAAATTGACTTGCACCTGGATGGTGGGCGAAGTGTCGTCGGCGGGTTTCTGCTCCTGCTGCTGGGCCCGCGCCCCCGAAAGTATTAGAATTCCGGCGAGAAGCGCCACTGCCGGGCGCACATGAAGATTAGGCATACCGATACAATGAGGGACGTATCTCCTTCTCTGATTGTTTCAAATGCGTACCGCCATTCGCCACTTGAAAACGAACGACCCGCTGCTGGGCGCCCTGATCGAGCGCGTAGGCGCCTATTCCATCGAATTCCGCGACCCGACCTTCGAGACCCTGGTCCGCTCGATTGTGTTTCAACAGCTTAGCGGCAAGGTCGCGAGGGTGATCTACGGCCGCCTGGCCGCTGCCCTGCCGGACGGACAGGTGACACCCTCCGGCATCCTCAAACTTCGGCCGGACAAGATGCGGCGGCTGGGCCTCTCGCGCCAGAAAACCGAGTACATTCGAGACCTGGCCCGCCAGACCGTAAAAGGTAAGATTGCCTTCGAATCGCTGCCGCAACTCGCGGACGAAGAAGTGATCGAGCGGCTGACAACAGTTAAAGGAATCGGCGTCTGGACCGCGCACATGTTCCTGATCTTCGCGTTGCGGCGCAACAACGTGCTCCCCACCGGCGACCTCGGCGTGCGCAGCGCAATCCGAAAGGTATACGGCCTCAAAGACTTGCCCAAGCCGCAGGAGATCGAAGAGTTGGCGCGCGGCTGGCATCCGTATTGCACGGTGGCCGCGTGGTATTTGTGGCGGAGTTTGGACGGGAAGGCGGGAATTTGAGATCCGGACTCTTAATCAATTCGGCAGACAAAGCCCGCCGAAGGGCTTCCGTTGCTGCCGCCACCGGGTGCGATGCCCGCGTCGGTGTAATAAAGATGACCGGCGTACATGCACATGCCGTGAGGGTCGGGGTCATCTTTTGAAAGCGTGATCTGCTCCAGAATGTGGCCGTCCCCGGCGTCCAGCTTGTGAATGACGCGATCGGTGGAATGCATGACCCAGATGCCCGGAGGGTCCCACGCGAGCCCGTGCGCGCGGTCGAGGTGAACCGGGATCTGGTGGATTACGTGAAAGTCTTTTGGGTCCACTTGTGAGAGTTTCCGGATCTTCAGCGACGTGAGCCACAGAGTTCCCTCCGCGAATTCCAAACCGTGAACGCCACCGCCGCCGGGAATGGGGTAGCGGGCCAGTGTTTTGCCAGTTTGCGGATCAGCTTTGACCACTTCACCGGTCTTCGCGTCCGCGGCCCTCGGCGGCCGGCCAACTGCCGGACCGTTCGCTGCCATCCATACCCCGCCGTCTCCGAACGCAATGCCACTGGTGTTGGACGATTCCGTTTCAATGCTGTGCAGCAGCTTTCCGTTCCAGTCGACCAGGTGCGCGCGGTCGGTCACTTGCTCGCCGATCCAGAAACCTTCGGAGGCGGTTTCCAGGCCGTTCGGATGGTCGTCGGGCGAGCGAAACAGTTTCACCACCTTGGCGGCGCGGGACGGGAAGTCGCCGGCTCGCAGGCGCGAAGCCGCGAGCAGCGCGAGAAAACTCCGCCGGGCGATCATAATTCACCTCGAATTCTTACCAGGCTGCGGTCAATGGCGGCCAGGTTGGGCACACCCGCAAGCGCCATATCGAGCGCCAGTTCAGTCCGCAACAGCTCGATGACGCGCTCGACGCCCGGCTGGCCGAACGCCGCCAACCCGTAGAGATACGGCCGCGCAATGCAGACGGCCCGGGCGCCCAGCGCGAGTGCCTTCAGGATATCGGTCCCGCGGCGAAAACCGCCATCCACCAATACCGGGATTCGTCCGCGCACAGCCGCTACCACTTCGGGCAGCGCTTCGATAGTTGCGCCCACGTGATCCAGTTGCCGTCCACCGTGGTTGGAAACAATAATGGCGGAGGCTCCATTTTCCACGCATCGCTCCGCATCCTCGTGGGTCAGAATGCCTTTGATGATGACCGGCAGCTTGCTGGTTTCACGCAGCTCACGCACGGACTCCCACGTCGGCGTAGGATCGGGCCGGGCGGGATATACAGCGGCCCGCTCGGGGTTCTTCGCAGCAGGCATTCGCCCTTGCCCGTCACGCCTAGGCAGGCCGGTTTCGCACCAGGACCGTTCGAGGTGATTGCGGATATTGCGATCGCGGTGGGAAACGTAGGCGATGTCGGTCGAGAGGCAGATGCCGGAGCAACCGTGCTCCTCAAGCCGCTCGGCGAGCGCTCGGATAGTGGCGCGGTTTTTGAGCGATCCGCCGATTTCAACCTGCCACCACACGGGCCCCTTGCCGGATTCCACAAGCTTCTCGATGCCGCCGTTTGTGATGTGCAGAGCCTTCGCGCAGGCGGCGGCACGGGCCACGACATTCTCTCCATCCGGATAGAAGCAGTTCTTACCGCCCGCCGGGTCGAGCAGAATCGGATATGAGAGCTTCTGCCCCAACAATTCGACGGATAAATCGATGTGGTGGACATCCACCAGCGCGCGGGGCCGGATTATGATCCGGTTAAATGCAGCGCGATTATCGGCCAGCGAAACTTCATCTTCCGCACCGCCATCGAGGTAATCCCATGCGAGCGGATCGAGCCGGGCCTTCGCCAGCGGCGCAAAATCCATGACGCGGACGGGCTCATACAGCGGATCGTCGCGATCCTGCGCAAAGGCAGCGGCGCCGAATGCCGAAATGAGGCTGCGGAGCGCCTGCCGCCGGTTCATGACGATACAGACTATCACGCCGGATTAACGCCTGGGATCTATTGCAGCGGGATGTTGATATAGTTGGTCACGCCATTCTGAATTTCGATGGCTTTGGATTTTTGAAGGCCGTTCTTCTCGACCCTCACGTTGTAGGTGCCGGGCGCCAGGCTGAGCTGGGTGGGAGTGGCCTGAGGATACTGCTTGTCGTTGACGAAAATGGCGGCGCCGGGGGGAGTCGAGTTGAGCATCAGGGTACCGGATTGCTTGCGCAGAGTGATGGTCGGGATTTCGAGGGGGCTGTCTATGATGCGGATCTCCCGGCTTTCGCGCTGATAACCGTCCTGGTTGAGCGCTATGGCATGCCTCCCCGGCAGGACACTCAGCATGCAGGGTGTTTTGCAGGAAACCGCCGCATTGTTGTCAAGGACCGCGGTTGCGCCTGCCGGCTCGGTGGTCACCAGCACATCCTGCGGGCCGTTGGCGGGCCGAGGTTTCACTTTGGGAACCTGCTCGTCTGTGGAAGTCTCTTCAGCGTTGTCCTCGGTCTCGGCCGGCAGCTGCGTTTTTTCGTCGCCGGTCTTCGCAGGCGCGGTTTGCGTTGGGCCTGGCCCGGGCTTCGCGGGAGCGGCCGCGACCGGCGTATCCATGGGACTAGGCTTCTTGTCTTCCACGGGAGCGGCGGCAGCCGGCGGGTTCGAAGCGGGCGTCACATTTGGTGGAGGATTCGAAGCAGCAGGCGTGGGCGGTTCAGGTGTAGTGTGTCCGATCCCGAGGCCAGGCCCGAATTGCAGGGCGATCAGCCCGATCAAGCCGACAGCCACGATCAGCGCCGCGGCAAACGGCAGCGCCCACCTGGACGCGCTGCGGCGGCGGCCGACGCGCTCCTCCTCGGTGGTGGTCCCAGATCCGGCCAATTCCGGCATGCCTACTGCCTCGGTGGCTACCGTCGGCATGTTCATGCCCCCGCCGCGCGGCAGATTCTTCCAGCCCTGAGTATTGGCGCACGCGGCGTCGAGTCCACTCACAAACTCGATGCACAAGTTGTAGCGGCCTTCCGGCTTCTTCAGCAGCGCGCGGCGCAGCACGGCATCAATCTGCGGGCTGAGCGTCGGGTTGAGCCGTTGCACCGGGGGCGGATCTTCGGCTACGATCTTGTATACGACAGTAGTGAGATGCTCTCCCGTGAACGGGCGCTCCCCCGTCAGCATCTCAAAAGCGATTACTGCGAGAGAGAACTGATCCGCGCGGCCCGTCACGGCGAGTCCTTGCACCTGTTCCGGCGACATGTAGTTCGGCGTGCCGAGGATGGTGCCAGTCTGGGTGTACTGTTGCGAGGTGGTCACCTTGGCAATGCCGAAGTCCGTGATCTTTACGGCGCCGTCGGAAGCCATCATGATGTTCGCGGGTTTGATGTCGCGGTGGACGATGCCTTTGGCATGCGCGTAATCCAGGGCTGCGGCAGTCTGGCGAAGAATGTTAATCAACCGTTCGGGAGTGATGGGCTGATTGGAGGAAAGAAGCTGGTCGAGTGTGGGACCATCCACAAACTCCATGGCAATGAAGGCGATGTCGCCCCGCTCTTCCATGTCGTAAATGGTGACGATACCGGGATGCGAGAGGATGCCCGCGGATCGCGCCTCGCGAAACAGGCGTTCTCGCAGCTTGGCGCGCTCGTCCGGGTCGTCTACATCATCCAGGCGGATGGTCTTGATCGCCACCTGGCGGCCAATTGTCGGGTCCACGGCCTGGTACACCACGCCCATGGCGCCGTGGCCCAGTTCCTTGACGATCTGATAGCGGCCGATGCTTTCCATAGCAGGAATTCAAAACGGGCAAGCTTCGCCTAGCCCACGCTGCCCTCCTATCATCTCATCTCAAGGAGCCGTCCTGCTTATTCAGATCTTCTCCTCTTTTGCAATGATCTCCTTCATGATTTCGGAGGTCCCCGCGCCAATCGTGCTGAGCCGGGCATCGCGCCACATGCGGCCAATCGGATACTCGGTGGTATAGCCGAACCCTCCGAAGATCTGCATACAGTCGTAGATAACCTTCTGGGAAAGTTCGGAAGTGTAGAGTTTGGCCATGGAGACTTCCCTCACCGCCCGTTGGCCTCGATTCACCAGGTCGAGCGCGCGGTAAACCAGCCACCGGCCGGCTTCGATACCAGTCAGGTGCTCCGCGAAACGGTGGCGCCAAACTTGATATTTCCGGATGGGAGTGCCAAAGGCCTGGCGCTCGGCCCCGTAATCGAGCGCTTTTCGAATTGCGTAATCCATGGTCGCGAGGGAACCGAGCGCTGCCGCCAGCCGTTCACCCTGGAAGTTCCGCATGATGTAGTAGAAGCCCTTGTTCATCTCGCCGAGAACCAAGCGTTTCGGAACGCGGCACTCATCAAAAAACAACTCGGCAGTATCCGATGCGAGATTTCCGATCTTGCTCAGCTTTTTTCCCACGGAAAAACCGGGCGTTTTCGTCGGGAACAAGATCAGAGAGATGCCTTTGTGGGCCTCGGGGCTGGTGCGCACCGCGAGCACAATGAAATCTGCTCGGCACCCATTGGTAATCCACAACTTCTGGCCGGAAACTACGAGGTCGTCTCCATCCATGTGCGCACTCGTTTTGATCGCAGCCACATCCGAACCTCCACCGGGCTCGCTGACAGCAAGGGCGCCGATCCATTCGCCGCGAACAGCCGGAGGCAGGAACTCCTGCTTCTGCTCTTCAGTTCCGAGTTCCTGGATCACGGGAATGGCGATGTCGGACTGCACCATGAACGCCATGTTGACGCTACCGCTTTCGGAATGCCGCATGGATTCGATGTACGCCGCCGCGGACCACCAGTCCAGACCGCTGCCTCCCCATTTGGGATCGATACGGATGCCAAACAGACCCAAGCCTCCCGCCTTGCGGAACAAGTCGCGCGGGAACTCGCCTTCCGAGTCCCACTCCGCCCCGTGCGGGGCAATTTCTTCCTGGCAGAACCGCTTGACCGTTTGGCGGATCAGTTCGTCCTCTTCGGTGAAGTAGGGAAACGAAGCCGGGGCTGTCTCCCTTAGTTGCGCTTGCATGGCTTTCTCCTCTCGAAGGCTCCGCGACGCTACATCATACGCCTAACCGCTGCCATGCGATCGTCGCTATATACCGTGCCGTCTTCGTTTCGTCCTTCGGGGTCCATGCCGGCCTCCGGTAAGCGGTCAAAACGGAATACGGATTTTAGGTGATGACCTCAAAGAAGTGACCGTTCGCATCGGAGAAATAAACGCGGCCACGTTCGCCTTGAGGGTCGGCGGTTTCGCCGTTCGCGGACTTTTCAGGATCATTGCCGAATTCTACGGCGTGTGAGCGGAGCCGCGCCACGATGTCATGGAACTCGTTCTCCTCGACGCGGAACGCTAAATGGCAGGACTCGAAGCGGTCGGCTTGATGAAGCAGGAGGCTCGCATTTCCGCCAGGCGTACGCAGAGAAATTCGCCTTCAGGGCCATCCGGCTCAAACCGCACTCCCAGGATCTCCGCCAAGAATCGCGCCGACGTCTGGCAATCACGGACTGGGATGGCAGCGTGATCGAACGAAATGGGCATGAGGGTGTCACCGCCCGGCGCAGCCGAGCTCGGAGTTTTCATCATCCCACGCCGCGCCGTCTGAGTCTTGCGCTCAAAGGTGTTTCATGGGGCAATGGCCATTTCGCACCACGTAGCCGCTGTGGTTGGTGTGCGCTTTACGAAACCTTACAAATCTATAAGTTCCGGGCAGAAACCGCCGGGCTCCGGTCCCCGTAGACATAAGTGGAGGATGAGGGACCTATGAAGAACAGATTCCCTTTTAAACTGATTTTGGCGTCGATGTTGATTGCGGCCGGCGTCGCGATGGCTGCGAATACGAATCCCGCGGGCGGATCCGATGATGCCCAAATCACGCAAAAGATCGTGCATGAAATCCGCATGTATTCGCGCTATACGATCTGGGATAACATTGCCGTCCGAGTTCACGACGGCGAGGTGGAATTGCAAGGCCAGGTAAGCCTGCCTTTCAAGAAGGCCGACCTGGGCCGGCTCGCTCAGCACGTTGCGGGAGTGCGCACCGTTGCGAACGAGATCGAAGTTTTGCCGACTTCACTCTTTGATGACCGTCTCCGGCTGGCGGTCGCGCGAGCCATCTATCGCGACCCCGTGCTCTCACGCTACGCGATTCAAGCTATACCACCGATCCATATCATTGTCGACAACGGCCATGTAACGCTCGAGGGCGTGGTGAACAACCAGATGGAAAAGAACGTCGCAGGCATACGCGCCGGCCAGGTCGGCTTAAGCTTCGGCCCGGTAACGAATAACCTGCAGGTGGAGAACCCCGGCAAGAAGGGTTAAACCGTCTTCGCTTCCGGGTGTGCATCAGCCGGAGATCCGTCTCGACGGAGCTCCGGCATTTTGTTTTTAGGCGCTGAAATAATTTCTGGAGATGGAAAAACCGGACTGCCGGGGATTACTGGTTCGCCGTCGAAAACGACTGAGCACCCGATGCGCACACTCGCGAGCTCACTGGCTCACCAATCCGCATCTCGGCCCAATCATAGCGAAACTCTTGCCCGCAATCGAGGCACGCCACATAAGTGCCGTGCCGCTGAGCGCCGGCTTGCACCTTGAAGTTTCTCCCCTGGGTTAGCGGGAATGTCATCCGATTATGGCTGCATCCGAATAACGCGTTCAGAATGGAATCCAGCATAGTAAACCTCCTGTTGCTCCCTCTCGTGTCTGCCCCTTTTGCTCGTCGCACCGCAGCGCCCTTTGCCCTGAGCGCCCGAAAACACATTTCAACTGATCCGACTTCAACCTTGGCAGTTCAATTAGACAATGTCCCTTGCAAACGGAATGCCATCCGTTTTCCACAAGATTAAACTGAACAGAATTGTGTTGCAGCTAATCATTTCTTCGATCGAAAACGTTGTCAATCTATCCATCCGTGTGTTGGCCTATCCATTCGGATAGCTCGCCACGGCCCCCTGTGAGACACAGCGGTACATCCCGCGTCATCCTGACCCAGGCGAAAAATCAAAAACTTTTCGTCAAAGAATTGCGAAAATCAAGACCGATGTGATAATTCCCGCCGCGTGGCCCGCAATGACGCACAATTGCGCTTCCCATCAGCTTCAGCTTCGGCGCCTCCAACAAGACGTACAAGCCCGGAGTCATCGGCTCCGGCGACACGACGCGTGCGCCCTGGCTGGTCATATCCAGAGTTCTAACGCCAATTGAGTATCTGTTGCCCGCAGGATCCTGCCAGGACAATTTCATCGGGCTTTTGGTTTTCAACCGGCCGTCAATCCGCAATTCCCCCCTGGCTGTGGGAGGTCCATCCTGCTGCCTTGAGCCACTACCGCTCCATAGTGTTTTCAGAAGTTTCATACCCCGCTATAAACGCAAGTTAGAGGCCATCGATGATCCGGAGATCATCAACCGTAACCCCTTCGAGGCAGGCCACTAATCTACCTGGATATCTGGTTCCGTTAGCAGTCCCAGCAGTGACATTTTGTCCCTCTGGAGTGTCACGCAAAGCTCAGGGCTCACCATTGGCTCACGCTTGCGCAAAGGCGCTGAACCCGATAAATTGAAGGGGTCCTCACAACCTGCGCCCGTAGCTCAGTTGGATAGAGCGTCTGGCTACGAACCAGAAGGTCGGGTGTTCGAGTCACCCCGGGCGCACCATATGGTTTCGTTTCAAGGGCTCTGAGCCAACAACGGGGCACACCCCGATCCGAAACTGATCTAAGAACAGGTTGCGAACCAAAAGTGGCGGTGAGTTAAAATTCGTTTGGGTTCGACTCCCACCAGCTTCCGCCAAGCTAGCAGTTTATTCAATTTACGTTTTCACTCAAGAATCCGCAGCACCACCAACGTCATATCATCGTGCTGGGAAGCGCCAGCGGCGAAAGCCTCCGCGGCGGCCATGATTCTGGCTCATCGCTTCCAAAGCAGGCAGCCCGTGGCAAGTTTTTGCGAACTCGATCAATCTCTCTTCGCCCCACTCTTCGTCGCGGGCGTTCATCGATTCGGAGATACCGTCCGTGAAGAGCACCATCAGGTCTCCGGGTTCGAGAGTAAACGATTCCTGCTGATAGCGCTGCCGTAGAAGCCCGATCACCGGACCGCCGTTCTCCAAGCGGAAGACCTGCGCAGCCCGCATCAGATTTGCGCAGAATCACCGGCGGGTTGTGACCCGCGTTGACGTAGGACAAGCTGGCGGCTGCGAGGATCGTACGCGGCGTAGAAAAGAGTCGCGTAGCGGTTCGCAGAGGACGCATCGAGGACCAGGCTGTTGACTCGGTTCATCAGTTCCGCCAGATCGTGGGCCACTAGAGCCTGGCCGCGCAGTGAAGCTTCGAGGCTTGCCATCAACAGCGCGGCGCCGATGCCCTTTGCCGGATACGTCCCCGATCGCGATCCCGAGCTTGCCTTCGGGCAGCTCGAGGAAATCATAGTAGTCCCCGCCGACCTCTCGGGCTGGCCGGCATTGCCCGCAGTAGTCCAAGCCCGGCACCGAAGGAAGCCGCTGAGGGAAAAGACGCTCCTGCACCTCGCGCGCGATTTCCAACTCGCGATTCAATCGCTCCCGTTGCGCCATCTCCCGGCCGATGGCGGTCGTCAAACGCGCGACTTCCTGCGCCAAAGCCGTCTGCGCCGCCGATCTGGCGTCAAGACCAGTCGAGAGCGCCTGCGATTGCGCGACGTGCGAACTCGTCTGTTTCAATTTCCTGCCACACAATGAGGTGTGGCGCGAGACGCTCCTTGTCTCGATGGCTCCTTAGCGCGTTGGCGACGAGTTGCCGCAGGCGGCCATTTGCGGGAGATGCAATCCGTCCAAGAAACTCGTCGAGCGCAGGACCGCCGGAATCGAGAAGTTGCAGAAACACCCTGCGGGCCTCACGCGGGTCCTCCACAGCGAGATGCCGGAGCCTCTCGTAGAGATTCTCAGCCGGCTGCATAGCGCTTCGAGCGAAGTTCGAACGCCTCTCTTCCGCCTTCGAGCAGGTCGATGATCTGTTCGCGGCATTCGATCGACCGTTCCCCACTTCTCAACCACTCCAACCCGGCCATCCGAGTTCATCACCAGCACCAGGTCCGCTTCGGCCAGATACGGGGATGTTCGCATTGTGAGTTATGAAGATCATTTGCCGGCGTTTCTTTAGACGCTGCACCGCGTTCACCACGGTCTCAAAAATGAAGTGGTTGTCCAGATTGTCCTCCGGCTGATCGATAATCAGCGGGCTATCTCTTCTTGCCAGAAGTATGGGCAGCAGCGCCGTGCACTTCTGGCCGCGGGAAAGATCGGACGCGTCCTTGAAATTGCGGCCGTCCCGCAGTTGAGACATTTAACTCGATGCCAATTCGATCTTCGATCGCAGTTATCTCCAGAGCCAGCGGATCGACGCTCTCGCGGAATGAATCCAGTATCTTGCGCGAGCGCTCAGTTTCCGAAATGCCGTGAGCTCCTCGAAGGAATCGAGCGTCGTTGGCCTGAATGAGCTGCGCGAGCTGCTCCGGCCTGAGCTGCATGAGTGTCGTGATGATCTCGTTGTGATTCCGGACCCTCGCGCCCTTCAGGCCCTCCACCAGCATCTGCTGGTATGCCAGATGGTCGGCGTTGCGCATTATTCGGATGCGCACGCGCTCGCCGGCTTCGCGCTGGAGCTCGGACGCGACCTCCTCGCGCATAGTTGAAATCTGATCCCGCATCAGAATGTGAGTCGGTCTTGAGAGACTTCCGCCGCTCCAGCAAGGTCTTCAACTCGGCATTCAGTTCCAGCCGCTGTTCCTCAGAGCTTTGAAGCTTGGCGACCTGCTGCTCAAGCGTCGCCCGCACGCGAGCCTGCTCGCTGGCCGCTTGATTGAGCGCATTTAACCTCGCCAACTCGCCGGCATGGCTCGTGTGGGCCGGCGTGATGCTTTGGCGCGCCTGGGCCAGCACATCCTGGGCTTCGCGAATCTGGTCACTGATTGCCGATATATGTTTTTCAACTGTTGCCTAAAGACGCTGCCAGCAGATCCTCATATCGGCGGAGGATGTCCGCATTCGCGGACTGCTCCTCCGCAAGGCGCGCTTTGAAAGCAAGCTGTGCAGCTGCTCGTACTTGGTCCAGAGCTTGGCCTAGCGTTCTAAGATCCCGATCGGCGGTATCCAGTTTCGTGATTTCGCGCTGATTGAGTTGCTGCTGGCGCGACAGTCGGACAAAATCAGCCGCCGACTCGCGATCGGACGGCGCAAGAGCTTGCAAGCGGGCGCGGACGTCGCCGAGTTCTTCGGTCTGCTCGGTCAGGTCTTGGATTGCTCGTTGCGCCGTCCTGATACGGTCCGCATTCGCCTCCAGCGCACGCGCGCTTTCGGCCAGCGATAGATGGATGTTGCGCATCTGCTCGCTACGAAGTTCGTCCAAGAGATTTCTACGGGTTTGGCCGAGGACCTCGTCCGCTATTGCCTCAATCTCGGGGCTGCTGTAAGCGTCCAGCGGCAAAAACGTACCTCGATCGAGATCGACATTCGTGATCGTCCTGCCGTCCGAGGTCAGAAGAACGGGTTGTTGCTTGAGGGCCCGCTTAATCGTGTAGCGATTCGAGCCTTCGGCGAGAGCTGTGATCGTTACCAGCGCCCCACCCGCAAGATTCGCCTGAATGAGGTCAACACAATGTTTGGGCGCTGCGGATGCGCCGCAGATCGCAAACCGCACTGCCTCGGCGAGCGTTGATTTTCCACTGCCTCGCGCCCCAATGATGCAGGTTAGGCCGCGGGGAATGTTGACGCTCAAGCCGGGCAGAAACCCGCCGCTTATTTCGATCTTCTCAATGAACCACATATATCCAATCTCAGCCGCGCACACTCGAAGCAAAATTACTGGCTTACGCCACTGTACCAAAAGCTGCAAAGATGACTGGTAGCGGGTTGCTTTTGCCTACAAACTAGCGAGGTCTTCGACCTCAAACCGACCAGCGGAAATCCGGGCATTCGCATAGAATTCGTGGGATGGCGATCATCCCGGAACTGCTCGACGGCCATATCACTCTCGAAGTGGAGTGTCTCGACCGTCTGTACCTGAACGGTTACATCGGCAAGCTGGCGACCGGGCCTGGCCTGTTCTTCTTCATGCAGGATCAGTTGGGGAAGCCAATTCCGTCGCCCGTTGTGCTGGGGCAGATTTCGGAGAAGTTTCGCGAAGCGGTGAAGGTGCTGGCCGAACAGGAAGGCGTTCCGGTGTATCAGTTCCGGCACAAAGAGAGGAAAGACGATATTTCCAATCGCTTCCGGCGCCGGCGCAACGTGCGAGACGCCATCGTTTTCATAGGGGTGGCGCAGGAAAAAGCGCAGGCCTTCAACGGCAAGAAGGTCAACGGGCGGTTCCAGTTCGACCGCGACAAGACGGTCTATGTTAATCACTACTACTTCTACATGGATGACGAGGAGTTCGGCCCGCTGTTCCTCAAGATCTGCAGTTACGCGCCGTGGAGTGTGAAGCTGTGCCTGAACGGGCACGAATGGGCCAAGCGGCAACTCGACAAGCGCCACATCAGCTATGAGGCGCTGGACAACGGGTTCCTTTCCTGCTCCGAGCCGGTGAAGTTGCAGGAGATCTGCGACGCGCTGGGGCCGGAGGACATTGACCGGGTGTTCCGGAAATGGTTGCGCCGCATTCCGCTTCCGCTGCGGCCGGAAGATCGGCGTGCGGGCTACGACTGGGATCTGTCGGTCTGGCAAATGGAAGTCAGCCTGACGCAGATTTTCGACCGGCCATTGCGGGGCCGCGAGTTCTTCGAGGAAATCATCCGCGACAACCTGGATCTGGGCCGCCCAGATCGCGTGCAACTGGTCTTCGACCGGGTGGTAACGAAGAAAACCCCGGGAGAGTTTCGAACCCGGGTGATCCAGGACGGCGTGCATCCGAGCCTGCCTATTAACTACAAGAACTTCGATCTGAAGCAATACTTCAAAGAAGGGCGCGGTTGCCGGACCGAAGGGACTTTCCGCAACCCCAATGATTTTGGCATCAACAAAGGGCTGGTCAATCTGCCCTACTTGCAGAAGATCGGCCGGCAGATCAACCGGCGATTGCTCGAAGTCGAACGCGTCAGCCACAACAGCGGCCTGAGCGGCGACAGCATCCAACGCGTGGTGCAACCCGCCGTCACCGAGGACGGCAAAAAGTCACCGGGCCTGAAGTTCGGACAACCGCGCGTGATGGCACTGTTTCTGGCGCTCACGCTGTTCCACCATCTGATTGACGGCTTTCGCAATCACGATTTGCGCCAACACGTGGCCGACCTGCTGGGCGTGAGTGTAGCGGAGTACACATCCAACCAGATGACCTACGACCTGCGGCGGCTCCGGCTCAAAGGCCTGATCTACCGGCCACCCAGAACCAACCGCTACTTTGTCACCCCTTACGGCTGGAAGGTCGCACGGCTTTTCTCCCGTTTGGATGCCCGCGTATTCCGGCCCGCCATGGCGATGTTCACCGGCAACGATGCGGTTTTACCGTTTCCGCTGCGGAGCGCTCTCGACCGCGCCGATGCCCAACTGGACGTGCTCATTTACCAAGCTTTTCCCCTCCCCAAGGCCGTCTGAAGAACTTGACACTTTCAGAAAGAAGTCACTTACATCAGACAGCTAGAAGGTCGGGTGTTCGAGTCACCCAGGCTGCAAGCAAGGGAGTCCCCGATAGGACAGCGGATGGTATCATCTATGCCGGTGCACGGAACCAGCCGGTCGCCCAACGAACCCGACACGGTGTTTGAGGGGAATGGCGGAGCCCCTGGTCGGCGTCGCGAGGTCAAAAGAACCAAGCTTTTCATTGTCTTACCGGCGTACAACGAAGAGGCGAACCTTGGTGCGCTTCTTGAGGCAATCGATAATGTTCTCCAAGAACAGAATCTCGACTACCAGGTAATCGTCATCGATGATGGGAGTCGTGACCACACGCTTCGGATCCTTGAACAGTATCGAGAACAGGTTCCCCTCACCATCTGTCGACATGAGTTGAATCAGGGTCTTGGTCCGACCATCCGGGATGGCCTTTTAGTCGCTTCAGGAATGGCGGCTGACAGCGATGTGGTGATCACGATGGATGCGGATCAGTCGCATACTCCCGGCCTGATCATCCGCATGATCCAGATGGTGCACGAGGGGCATGACGTTGTCATCGCCTCTCGATATCGCCCTGGGGCACGCGTGTTTGGCGTCTCCCTGTTTCGGCGCTGTTTAAGCTATGGAGCTTCGATGCTCTTCCGCATTGTCTTCCCGACGAGCGGCGTTCGCGATTACACGTGCGGGTATCGCGCATATCGAGGCAACGTTTTACACCGGGCCATTACGTTATATGGCGATAGGTTTGTCGAAGTTTCGGGCTTTCAGTGCATGATAGACATTCTGTTGAAACTCAGAGGATTGGAAGTCATCTTTGGGGAAGTCCCGATGGTGCTCCGGTACGACCTCAAGCGGGGCGAAAGCAAAATGCCTATCTTCCGAACCATCCTTCATTCCCTGACACTGTTGATCCGGCGTAGATTAGGAACTTGATGGGTCTTCGGAGCAAGGAAGATGAAAGCCTACACACCTTCGGAAGAACCTTTTGGTTGTCAAGCTGGCCCACAACAGTAATCCTCTGGGCATTCACTATCGCCGGGATATGGATGAAGTGGTGCAAGCTCAATTCTCTCCTTTTTCTCGATCCCGCTTGGTGGCTCAACGAGTATGGGCGGTACGCACGGGGTGAGTTACCGTATCGTGATTTCTATTGGCCGTACGGGCCCTTAAGCGCTGACATTTTCGCGGCCGCCATGCGTGTGTTCGGTGCGCACTTCGCGGTGGCGCAAGTGGTCATAGACTTGTTGTCACTTGTCGTGCTCGTGCTGGTGTACAAGATTGCAGCCCAGCTCGTGCCCGCTCCGCTGAGTCAATTGATTGCCATTTGGCTGGTCGCAGTCGGGATCACGGCTCGTACGTTCTTTAGCCTCTTCTCGCTTATCAGTTACACGCCAGCGGTGCACGTAGCCGCCATCGGTCTACTCCTGATGATATGGGCGGCTATCGGCTATATCGACGATGGTCAACCGCGCATCACCTGGATTGCGGCCGGCGCATGGTGCGCCTGTCTGAGCAAGCAAGAGGCCCTGCTCGCATCTCTGGTTCTCTTTGTCGTGCTCGCCGCATTTGATCGTCGCCTCACCTTCCGCGATCGAACCACGACGGCTTGGATGCGTCGATACGTTTCTTTCGGGCTCTGGTGTTTTGGAGTCCCGGTCGCTGTTTATCTCTTGTGGGCATGGCATTCAGGTTACGGTAAGTTTTTCTCCTGCTTTCAAGGTTTCGGCTTAGCTACCATGTCCTGCCCCTGGTGGCCGACGGGCTTTGGGATTACCGGCGCAATAGTCGAACTCGGTGAAGCATGGACCGTGTTCACTATCGCTTCACTCTTAATACCCAGTTTGCGCGCTCGCTTGTCTCAGAAGTATGGGCTGATGTGGATGGTCGCCGCATGTGCAACTGCAGCGATGATTGCTTTTCATTGGCGCTTATATTCTGATCTGCTTTTCGGAAGCGACACGCTAGCCAAGCGTTTCGTTCGGGATATGACCGAACTGCTCTCTACGAGTGCTATTCTGCGGCCGGTTCTATGGGCGGCATATATCTATGGAGCCGCTATCCTAATAAACGGCTTCAGACATTCGTTCACGCTGCCCAAGACCCAGATTAAGAATTTAATTCTGATTGCGGTACCCTGTATCATGAGCCTACGCAGTCTCTTCGGCTCGACGCTGGCGCTTAATCTGCTGGAAGTCCCGGCAATCAGTTATCCGTTCTTGCTGTTACTCGGCCCATATCTTCTATATGCCGCCCTAACGCATCATCTACCATCGAAAACACCTGGAGTGATACCTGTGGATAAGCAGGCTCTCGCCGTCTTATCGGTGATCTTGGTTGCCTATTGCGTCGTTCGCCTCATAGGAGGATATCCAGTACTCCTCTCGAGCGCAGCATTTTCACAACTAGATACTCCCGCTGGACGCATTTGGCTAAAGGAATATGCAACAGAGAAGCCAGTCCTTGAGTGTATTCTCGCTCACACATCCCCGTCCGACACGATCCTCGAGCTCCCGTTCGGCGGCGGGATGAGCTTTGCCACCGGCCGTAAACAACCAACTTACAGCACGCTATTCATTCAGCTCCGGCCGCCCACAGCCATACAATTCGAAGACCTGAGAAGAATCACGGCTCATCCGCCCGCCGTGGTGATTGCAAAGCAAGAGGCCAACCTAGGCACTCTCTACGGTTACCCGGGAACCCTTGGGTGCGCTTTTCCGAAATTTGTCTGGCAACCGGACCAGCCTACATCAGATCCCAATTATATCTTTCCCGCCGTTGCGTACATCCAACGAAACTATCGCGTCGACCAGAGAGTTGGCGAATGGGCCTTACTGCGGCCCATCAAGCTCACCGAACCGCCACCGCTTGAAGCGGCTCACTAACGGTACGCGATCCGTCGCTGTGGAGCGCCTGATAGAACAAAATGCGCCCGGGTATGGCTGGGATGGCGACAGTACAGCCGTCATCGCATCTCAATTCCGGTTGCACTTCGCCGTCGAAAACGAATGGATTAGAAGGCGTCGCGCCCACTGATGTCCAGCAGGCCTCACGCCGAGTTGTGCAATAGAACTTCATTGGATCGCCATTTTCCGCATACCCAAACCGGATTCGGATCCGGCGGGATCTTCCACCTTCAAATTTTCTGATCACCGCAACAAATGTGGACCGGCGAGTCTCATCAGACACCGGCCAAGGCGGGAGCTTCATCGCGAAAGCAGCAGATCCTCCGGCGCCCTTTGCTGCGATGGGATTTGGGATATAGATACCCCACTTCGCATCAGGAGAAGAGATCCAATTGGCGAAAGTAAAATGAGACAAGGGGAGTGTCCATCCCGTCGTTAGCCGCCGCACGCCAGTGCCATCCCGATCGGTCGGGGTCTGTCTAATCTGCTCATACCAGCCTGCCATGGGCCATAGAGGGTAAAAACACGGGACGGCCAAAACATTGTTATTGGAAGCGCACGAACCTGGGCCGGTTGCTGGTTGAATTTTCGTGGAAAAATAGACGTTGCCCTTCGAGTATCCTGGAGTCGCACTGTCAATGCAATCGTTTGTAGCTGCATTATAGACGATGCAATACTGACCGATGGTCGAATCGTTGATGCAGTTTGCGCCAGCCGCGCTCGCACGACAGTCCATTGGACCGCTGATGTCCACGAATTGCTGTACTCCACTGGTCAGCAGATAGGGTACTAATTTGATGTTCGTCGTTCCGGACGGCGCGGGATTACTAATCTGGTAAACATAGTGGAACGAAGCGATCTTAGTCACCGTTCTGTTAAAAACTCCGTCGACGTTGTTCGCTCCGTTTCCATAATCGATATTGATAGCTGTTACGTCCGACTTCCACGTTGCTTCGATTCCCGAAAGTGTCTGCCGATGGCCAGGGTACGATTGCTTTTGCCCGTTCGCCATTGTGTCGTTAACATTACCCGCCCAAGTTGCCACGTTGTTGTGATCGCTGACGACCGGGCTTGCAAGCATATCCGCCATGGTCTTTCCGTTAATGTCATTAAATCCCGTCAGGCCAGCCGCGAGAGTCACCAACCCCGGCCCGCCCCCAGGTCCTACATCATGATGCGAGCCTGCATAAATTGGGCTCTCCGGCAGCGGTGTCGCCGTCGGATCGGTGATCTGAAACCACGCTGATTTCATGTTCACGTATGCGACAGGAAACCACCCCATCGAATGAACGCCGCAGCAATAAGGGACTCCCGCGTCGGAACCCCAGCTTGCGGAGTATGGGGCGGCGCCATAACGCCGCATGACTGTCAGATCTATCGAAACCGGACTGTTTACCGTCTTCGTCAACACCAGAAAGTGCTCGTGGTTGGGTTGATCAGCTCCGGTAATGTCGTAGATCACGTCCCCGGCAGCAATGTTCTGCAGCGAAGAATACGAGTTGTTCGTGGGGCACCGATATTTTTGAGCTTCCCCCGAAGCAGGCCATTCGCTGCAGGGTTCGGAGCGGACCCGCAGGGTAAGGCAACGAATCAATGGGGCCTTGTCGCGGAGCGAGCCAGTGTCATAGTATATTTTCCCATTCGGCATCAACGCGGCAGCGCCGGTAGTTGGGCAAGATTCGGCAAGCCCCACATTATCCTGGGTTGTGAAGACATCGTGCGAGGGAACTGTCAATGCGGGATCGTCGTAAACGTAAAACTGCTTGTTTGTGGGCGCTCCGGTAGCCTTGGCGTAGTACTGCTTTATCGGATGGGAAGAGATCGCAATAGGGTCACCATCTTCGAACAAGCTACGCTCGTCCCTGACATACGATCCGTAACCATAAGCATCTGAGGCTATGGTGATCAGATTACTCTTCACCGCACCAATGTTAACCAAAGTCGCTTGCGGCGAAGTTACACACGTAATCCCCCCCGGATAGGCGCCCGATGTCGAAACTGGCACCGTAAAACTATTGTTGTCTTGGATGCCAGCGTGAAAGGTGACATTCACAGCAGACCACGCGCCAGTTCCACCGGAACAAGTAATGTATGGACCTCCGCCGGTACTCATTGTGGAATAAAATGCGAGATCGTGTTTCACCGATATGAAACGTGTCGGATTGCCTGGAGTGCCGGCCGAAATCGGGATACTGTAAGTTTTGAATACTCCTCGTTTGCGGATAGCCGTTAAGGGGAGCGCGAATGGGCCACCAAGTAGTTTGTTTCTGTTGAAATTCATTAATGGGGTAAAAACAAGGTTCGTATATTCTGAAGACCCGAAGGACGCGTTCGAATGGCATCCTCCCCAGGTGATTGGATATCGTGTCCAACTCGTGTATGTTTGGATGAGCCTGTACTTGCTGTCCGTTATCCCACGAAAACAGGGCGAAGCGTCGCCACCAGGTTGATAGCTGAGTTGAATGTGTCCGCCAAATATTCCTACGTGCCCGAAGTCGGGGTTGCCAAAGAGAGCGGTTGCCAAAGCCGACTTTGCATCACTCGCGGGACCATTGGCGATCTGCGTGTTTAGCGGAATACCCGTGGCCGTTAGGTTTACGTATTGCCAACGGTCCTCTTGGACGGAACTTCCGGCACCTGGAACGTACTCAGTATAGTTGCGATCGGCAGTCCGTTTACTAACGCTCCATAGATCCCTACCATCGCTCCCGATCCAGGCTTTCGGCCCAATCCACGGATTACCAACTGAATACAGATGTTGTATGGTTTCGTGATGACCAATGCTCTGCAGGCACATTCTCCCGTTATCCTGGACGAGGTAGATGCCATTAGAGCCGCCTTCGAAAACCGCACAGAGACGCCCAGTCAACTGGGGATGGTGCTCCATGCCGTCACAATCGACTACTATGTCTGTTATCGGCGCAGGATTACAAACGTCTCGCGACCCGCTCTCGCCGCCACCAACCGCAAATGCACGGACCGAGTTGTAGGTCGCGCTGAAACTCAACGTCCCGGCATTCTTGAGGATCACCCGAATCCCTGACGCATATTCTTGAAATGTGCAGCCCGTGGCCGTGAATGTCTGGGTGACCATAATCTGTGTTGGAGAGTCAACATGTGCGATGGTCAATGGATTGTCAACGAAACCGGTAGCGCATCCCGTCAAAGTCACTACCGTTCCGGATACTCGGTCCGTGTTGAAGCCCCAGGGTGTTCCAGCGCGTGTTGGCGCCGTAATCACGTGCCCTGAAATGCTAACTCCCCGATAGGATTGGTTGCCGAGATCGTACGCCCCAGTTCCTGTCCTCCAGATGCCCCACGATGCGAACTGGCTGTTAGGAAAGCCTGAGGGTAATTGACACGTCGCGCAGACGGACACCCTGGTGCCAAGCGCGGCCGTATCAAAAGCGTCGCTAGCACAGGTGAGGCCGCTATCTTCGCTCCAGCAGATCTCTGCCATCTCCGTGCCGTGAGCACCTTTCGCGTACAATACGATCTGCTGGTCCGTGACGGGAGCGTCGGTCGTGATCCAGTTGGACGGACTCGCCAGGAATAATGGAGCCTTTGGGGTGGAGGTGGAGGCGAGTGTCTGCGACGCCTGATTCGTCAACGCATTATCAGGCGCTACCCATGCAGCCTTCGGGTCATAAGTATAAGAAAACGTCGTGCGTCCAGGCGCTGGCTGCAATGGCATGTCCAGTGGCGCAGATAAGCGTTGGATCAGTACGCCAGTGATCGGGTCGATGTATTTTGCCGCCCGGTCAATCCAGTCGATCGTCGGCGCCGGGTATGGGTTTGGATTTGCAGGCTGCGGGATTGGCAGTTCAGGATAATTGGATCCGACTGGAAGGTTAGCTGTTGACGCGTGGATTGTCCCACTATCCGCTCCGTCATTGCATGAGACGGTTATGGTGTGGTCCGAGTTCGCCTGGAGCGCCGTACTGTACCATCGACCATCGCGGCCTTGTTTGATCTCATCGTGTCCGCCGATGACTACCGTGCGGTTCAGGCCATCGACGATCGTAGACCAACGGAAACCGTTCGCGGTGACACGGTCAATGTCACTGTTCGCCTTAAGGAATTTCGTAGGGTCAAAGTCGTTGACCGTAGGTCAGCCGTTGTTGTCGGCTACAGAGAGAATACAGGGTCCTGCGCTTGTCGCCTCATACCTGATGATGAGTTGCGTCTGCGTCGCCCCGGCAACCGTGATGGGAAGGCTAGTTGCCCGGATTCCGGAGCACCAGAAAAAAAAGCTCGCTGTGCCGATAGCCGCGGTCAATCGCGTCATGGAATTTCTTATGGTGGCCCGGATAAGACCGTTGAAGCCGGGCCTTGAAACTCAACCGCAAGAGTCAACGTACGGCTGCTGGCAGCCATTCGACATCATCGTCGGTAGGCATGCGGCCGGCTATGTAACCACTGTCGCGCAGCACCGCGCGCAGTTCTTCGGCGCTCGTTCCCATGTTATGGAGTAGCGGCTGTCTCACCTCGATGAGCATGCGCGGATGGTATGTAGCCAATGTGTTCTTCATCCCGCGAAGCACCTGCACTTCCGCGCCTTCCGTGTCGATCTTCACAAAATCAACGCGTTGCAACCCTAACTCCTGGACAATGGAATCCAGCGTGCGCCCGCGCACTGTGACAGATCGCGCGGTCGCCCCATGATCGGCGATTCGCGCGTTAGACTCGGAGATAGAAGAGGCTCCGGTATTCCGGATGTTAGCTTTGTAAAACGTCAAAGTGGTTTCCTTGTCGGTGCAAGCCACTTCCTCGACGGCCACATTGGAAGTACGGCTAAGTTCGAGGTTCTTTCGCAGCCGCAGAACGGTCTCAGGGTTTGGTTCCACCGCCACAATTCTGCCGCTCGGCCCGACCACCTTCGATCCCAGAATGCTGTAGTAGCCGATGTGTGCTCCGATGTCGACCATCACCGATCCTTCGTGGAGACTCCCCAGGATCAGGTCGGTGTTCGGCTTTTCCCAAACGTTCCAACTGAGAATTTCCCGCGCCACCAAATCCCTCGCGTCCAGTTCAAACACCGCCCCGGGGCGGATTTCGACCTGCACCGGGTGCAACACATGGGCCCAATAGAGCAGATTAATCAATCGGAACGGACCATAAGTAGCACGCACCGGCCAATAGGCGTGCAATTTGTCCCCACCGCGAACTAACAAACGGGAAACGCGAAGAGGACTCACGAGCGAACCGATTACGAGGGCGGCTACAAGAACAATCGGGATGAGCGCCAACTGGAGGCAGAAACGCGACCAACGCCTGGAACCGGTCATCGAGGTTGAGCCACTCTGGCGCATGGAAATCGGGCGTGGTGCATGGTGATCCATTATAAGGGAACGTTGCTAGCGCGCTTGGCAGCGAGATATTCCCGCGTCCTTCGCGCCATCCGGGAGATCGATATCGGGTTGAAATGAGGTGAAATGAGGGACGGAGACCTCAAAGCCCATTTTGGCGCGCAACAATCATCGGGCTTTGACGTCTCCGTCCCTGGTTTGCCTGGTTTGCCCGTCCTTGTTTGCCCAAGTCTTCATCGGTCCAAGGTCACTAGCCCTCGACGAGTTTCAGAATTCGTTCGTGTGCATAAAAACCTTGTACGACCTCGGTCAAATGCCCAAGTGACCAAATTCCCAAAATCGGCATTTGGACAAATTTTGTGATCCCCGGAAAGAACTCCTGGATGTCAGACTGCGTTCGGCACTTTGCAAGGTCGAAGACATCCACCCAAATTTCTTCTTGACGGCTAGGTATACCTTCATCAAGTAAATTCAACAGTTTCAGTGTGGCTCTATTCGTCGGGTCCCCGACCTCAGACTCGCCCGCCCCCCGCGCCTCGTTTTCAAATCGGCTAATAGCGGCCACCAGCTCTCGCTCTTTCTCCTGCAGCCGTAACTTGTATGATTTGAAGTCCATAGGCTTCCCTGAGTCGAGTATACGGCGCTGATTCATTCGCGTGTCTTCGCGTGTCTTCGCGGCTGTTAAGGTAAAATGGGAAAGGTTCCCTCCCTTAAGAGATCGCCTGTATGATCGACGCCATTCTGGCTAAAATTTTCGGCACCAAGAACGAGCGCGAAATCAAAGCGCTTCTGCCGACCATAGCAGCCATCAATGAGCTGGAACCGCAGCTCCGTGAGCTGTCGGATATCGATCTTGCTGCCAAGACCATCGAATTCAGGGAACGGCTCGCCCAGGGCGCCACGCTGGACGACCTCTTGATTGAGGCCTTCGCCGTGGTGCGCGAAGCCGGCCGCCGTTTCCTCAACATGCGGCATTTCGACGTGCAATTGATCGGCGGCATGGTTCTCCATCGCGGCAAGATCGCCGAGATGCGGACTGGTGAAGGAAAGACGCTCGTTGCCACTCTGCCCGTTTACTTGAACGCGCTCGAAGGCAAAGGCGCGCATGTGGTCACGGTCAACGATTACCTGGCCCACCGCGACGCGGAATGGATGGGCCGGATCTACAAGGCTCTCGGGATGTCGGTCGGCGTCATCGTCCATGACCTCGATGACGAGGAGCGCAAGCAAAATTACAACTGCGACATCACCTACGGTACCAACAACGAGTTCGGCTTCGATTACCTGCGCGACAACATGAAGTTCAGAATCGAGGAGTGCGTGCAGCGCGGGCACCACTTCGGCATCGTCGACGAGGTGGACTCCATCCTGATCGACGAGGCACGCACTCCGCTCATCATCTCCGGCCCAAGTGAGGAATCCACCGACAAATACTATAAGGTCAACCGCATCATCCCCAAGCTGGTGCGCGGCGAGGTGATTGAAGGCAAAGAACCTGGCGAAAAGTATACTACTGGCGATTTTACGGTGGATGAAAAACATCGCGCCGTAGGCTTGACCGAAGAAGGCGTTACCAAGGTGGAAAAGCTCCTTGGCCTACCCAACCTCTACGACCCGGCCAATATCGAGTACAACCACCACGTGCAACAGGCGCTCAAGGCTCACGTGCTGTTTCATCTGGACAAGGATTACGTCGTCAAGGACGGACAGGTCATTATCGTCGACGAGTTCACGGGCCGCCTGATGCCTGGCCGCCGCTGGTCCGACGGTCTGCACCAGGCGGTGGAGGCCAAGGAAAACGTCAAGATCGAGCGCGAAAACCAGACGCTCGCCACCATCACTTTCCAGAACTACTTCCGCATGTACAAAAAACTGGGCGGCATGACCGGCACTGCTGAAACGGAAGCCGCCGAGTTCCAGAAAACTTACAACCTCGATGTGACGGTCATCCCCACCAACAAACCGATGCTCCGTAAAGAACATTCGGACGTGGTCTATCGCACGGAAGAGGAAAAATTCCGCAACGCCGCCAAGGAGATCAAAAACCTCCAGGAAAAAGGCCAGCCGGTGCTGGTGGGCACGATCTCGGTAGAGAAATCGGAGCGCCTGTCGGGCCTGCTCAAGAAAATGGGCGTCAAGCACGAAGTTTTGAACGCCAAACATCATGAGCGCGAAGCGGTGATCGTGGCGCAGGCGGGGCGCAAAGGCGCGGTGACAGTCTCGACCAACATGGCCGGCCGCGGTACCGATATTCTGCTGGGCGGCAATCCGGAGTTCATGGCCAAAGAAGCGCTGCGCAAGCAGGGCAAGGATCCCGATCAGTTTCAAATCAGCGCCGTCGGTACGGCGGAGCGCACGGAGTGGGACGCGGCTCTTTTGAAGTACAAGCAGGAGACCGACAAAGATCACGACGAGGTCGTCGCGGCCGGCGGCCTGCACATCCTGGGCACCGAGCGGCACGAATCGCGGCGCATCGACAATCAGCTTCGCGGCCGCGCCGGGCGTCAGGGCGATCCCGGAAGTTCGCGCTTCTACCTCTCGCTGCAAGACGACCTGCTTCGCATTTTCGGCGGTGAGAAAATGCAGAATCTCATGCTTCGCCTGGGCATGGAAGAGGACGTGCCCATCGAGTCGAAGCTCATCACTAGGCGCATCGCGGCCGCGCAAAAAGCCGTGGAGGTGCAGAACTTCGAGGCTCGCAAACACCTCCTCGAATACGACGACGTCATGAACAAGCAGCGGCAGGCCGTCTACGGCATGCGCCGCCAACTCCTCGAAGGCCTCGACCAGAAAGAACGCGTGCTCGAAATGGTGCGCGGAGCCTTGGGAACTTTTATCGATCTGCGCTGCCCCGCGGGAACTCATCCCGATACTTACGATGTGGCCGGGCTTCGTACCGATGTGCTTAGCCAGTTCGGCCACAAGATCGAACTGAGCGACCTGGCGGGCCTGCAGCGCGAAGCCATCGAGGAAGTGGTTTTCGAACAGCTCGCTCAGAAATATCAGCAGAAGGAAGACCTGATCGGCTCTGACCTCATGCGGCAGAGCGAGCGCTGGATCATGCTGAAGGTCATCGACGATCAGTGGAAAGACCACCTGCTCTCGATGGATCACCTCAAGGAGGGCATCGGTCTCCGCGGCTATGGACAGAAAGATCCTCTGGTCGAATACAAGAAGGAATCCTTCACTCTGTTCCAGGACATGATGGACCGCATCGAGGACGAAACGGTTCGCTTCCTCTACTTCCTGCAGATCTCACACGAACCCGGCGCGGCCCGTCCGCAAATGCCGTTCGATGTGGATGAGGAGGGCTACGAAGATGGCGAGGAAGAGGAGCAACCCGCCGTCACCGATCAGCAACGCGCCATGGCGCAAACCTCCATCCAGGACTTCACGCGAAACATCCAGCGAAAGAAGGAAAAGGAAATGGCCGAACTGCAAATGGTGGGCGGTGATGGCAGTGCCAACGGCCAAAGCAAGCAGGTCATCAAGGGCGATAAAGTCGGCCGCAACGATCCCTGTCCCTGCGGCAGCGGCAAGAAATACAAGAAGTGCCACGGGTCCAAATGAAATTCTTTCTGTTTTTGCTTTTCCCTGCCCTCTCTGTTGCCGGAGTCTGGCCCGACACTTTCGGCGCCTTCCATCGCACGGCTAGCCAGCCGGCGCAGGTGTCAGACCGGCCGCTTTGGGACGAGTACGGATTGCAGCGGGCCGAGCAGGCCGAATACGAATTGGGTACGGGCAAATTTACAGCAACCGCCTACCAGCTCCAGGATTCGACGGGCGCGCTTGGCGTCTTCGATTGGCAGCGGCCATCGGGCGCCCGGCCGTCTGCGTTGGCGAAACTTGCGGTTGAAACCGGTGACTCGACGATGCTGGCTCACGGAAACTATGTTCTTTTGTTTCATGGCTATAAGCCCAGCGTTGCGGAGATCGGCGCCCTCTACCAAAGCTTGCCCAAACTGGACCAGTCCCCTCTCCCTACTTTGAGCGGCTATCTCCCTGAAACTAAATTAGTTCCAAACTCCGAACGCTATATTATGGGCCCCGTCGCACTGGAGAGGTTCGACCCAGGTATCCCGCCCTCGACTGCTGCATTCCACATCGGTGCGGAAGGCCAGCTAGGCACCTTCCTGACACCTAAGGGGGAAATGAAACTGGTGATCTTCTCCTACCCGACTCCCCAGATCGCTCGTGAACGCCTTGTGGATTTCCAGAGGATTTCCGGTGCTATCGCTAAGCGGACCGGGCCGCTGGTGGCGCTCATCGTTGCCCCCGCGAGTCTTGACGATGCCGAAAGGCTTTTGGGACAAGTGCGGTACGAGGCCAGCATTACCTGGAGCGAGCGCGTCCCAACGCGACGGGACAACATCGGTAATTTGGTCATAAACGCCTTTGAACTCATAGGGATACTTCTGGCTTTCTTTGTGGTGGCAGGCCTTTCTTACGGCGGCCTACGGGCATTTCGCAGCCGCTCCGGTTCAGCCGGCGGCGCTGAGGCCGTGATTTCGCTCCATCTGATGGATCGGTAAGGCAAAGGTTATCTTTGGTTTAGCCCTGAAAAGCCGGGCTGAAATCAGTCTCTCTAGTCTTTTTCCACAGCCACTGTGGAAATATCGTTTGCGTGTAAGTCCCTTAACTACTAATGCTTAGCGGTAGATTTTTTCGCATTTTTTTTGGCTTGACTTGAATGCCCAGCGGAAATTATCATCCAATCACTAAGTTTTTGGCGGTTGCGATGCCGTCGAAAATGATTCTCCCATCGAACATCACCCTGGTAGAACAGGGGGATTGAATATGCTCACCCTTCGGGGTGAGCATTTCTATTTTTGGACAAGCAGCCTACAGCCTGTAGACTGGAAGCTTAGGCAAAATCCTTGGCAAATAAACTTCGCGTGATCCCACTCGGCGGTTTGGGCGAGTTCGGGATGCACATGATGGCGCTCCGTTATGGAGACGACATCATCGTCATTGATTCAGGAATGATGTTTCCGGAGGACGATCTGCTCGGCGTCGATCTGGTGACGCCCGATCTCACTTACCTCCGGGACAACCGCGAGCATGTTCGCGCGCTCATTCTGACCCACGGCCACGAAGATCACATCGGGGCGGTGCCGTTCTTTTTGGCGGATCTGAACGTTCCGGTATACGGCACAGCATTCACGCTGGCGCTGGTGGAACGGCGGCTGGAAGAGTATGACCTTCCCGAAGAGGTGGAGCTGCACACGATTACGCCGAAGCAGTTGCTGGAGATCGGCCCATTCAAAATAGAGTTCGTTCACGTAACCCACTCCATTGTGAGCGCTGTTGCGCTGGCTATCACGACCCCAGTTGGAGTCGTGATCCACACGGGCGATTTCAAAGTCGATCCCACCCCGACGGATAACGAACTGTTCGACCTGCACACGCTGGCGGACTACGGGAAGCGCGGCGTGCTGCTGCTGCTGTCGGACTCGACCAACGCAGACCGAATAGGGTATTCCGAATCCGAGCGCGCCGTGCGCCCGCGTCTCGAGGATATTTTCAATCGGGCGGAACGGCGTATCATCATCTCCTGTTTCAGCTCTTCGATCCACCGCATCCAGCAAATTTTGGACACTTCTGAGGAGTTCGGGCGGAAGGTAGCCATCGTGGGCCGGAGCATGACGTCGGTTTCCGAGATCGCCCACTCGCTCGGTCTATTGAAGATTCCGGATGGCGTTCTCATTCGTCCTCAGGATGTGATGGAGACGAAGCCCTCCAAGGTGACGGTGCTGATTTCGGGAACACAAGGTGAGCCGATGTCGGCGCTTTCGCGTGTGGCTGTGGACAATCACAAGCACATCTCGGCCGAACGCGGAGATACAGTAGTACTGAGCTCACGCATCATCCCCGGCAACGAAAAGCTCATCTACCGCATGGTGGACCACCTGGCGCGGCGGGGCGCCGACGTGATGTACGGAACCATGAACCCGCCGCTTCATGTGTCAGGCCACGCGAGCGCGGAGGAATTACGGCTGGTGCTGAATCTAGTGCGGCCGCGTTATTTTGTGCCCATTCACGGCGAATACCGGCAGATGGACAAACACGCGCGGCTGGCGGAGCACCTGCGCCATTCGGGTCTCGAAGAGACGTTCGTGATGACGACGGGCGATACTCTCGAGATCGACGAGCACGGTGCGCGGCGAGGGGAGCGGGTTCCGGTAGGGCGCGTGTGCATCGACTCCGGGTCCGTGGATGAAGTGGTGGAAGACGTGGTGATTCGCGATCGCCGTCATCTCTCCGAGGACGGCATCGTGCTGCCGATTATTGCCATCAGCAAGCACACGGGGCGCGTCGAAAGCGTTCCGGAGCTGGTGAGCCGGGGCTTCACCGGCGACGAGGATGGAGCGTCGGAAATCATGCTGGCAGCGCGCCAGGTGGTGCAACGGACGCTCGAAACTTCGAACCCTGAAGAGATGACCGACTGGGGGGTCATGAAAGAAAAGATTCGGGCCGATTTGAAGCGCTACATCCAGAAACAGACCTCGCGCAGGCCACTGATCATGCCGGTGATATTAGAGATTTAGTACGGAAGGCTTATGCTGAACGAGTTCACGGCAATCGTCGAGCAGGATGGTCCCTGGTTCATCGCGTATTGTGCTGAAGTTCCAGGAGCGAATGGCCAAGGCCGAACCCGGGAAAAGTGTTTGGCGAATCTTCGGGAGGCCATTGAACTGATTCTTGAGCAGAGGCGCGAAGACACTCTCCGTTCAATGCCAGCCGACGCGAAACAGGAGCCCATCGTGGTTGGATGAAGCGAGACGGGCTGTTGTCCCTAGACACTCAGAGGTGTCGAACCTGTTGACTAAAAGAATCTGCCGAAGGCTCTCGATTCCAGATCCGCCCGGTTAGATTTAGTGACGGCCGTTGGGGCTGCGGCGGCTGAGCAGCTCGACCAGGGGCTCGAACTTCTGATCGGTGCGCTTCTGTGCCGCAGTTAACTCGCGAATGTCTTCCCGGATCGCGGAGCTCAACTTTAGCCGCCTTCTGGGAGCTTGCCAGCGTCTTCGCACCCAGCAAGATCAGCTTCCGGATGCCAACGAGGCTCCCGTCGAATTTGTCCACGCGCTCATCGGCGCGTTTCCGACGTTCCTCGTTTTGTTGCCGGAGAACTTCTGTCTAGGCCTGCTGGTCGAGGATGAATGCAATGGTCTTCTCGACGTCCATTTCCTTTCATGGTAGCGCAAGAGGCAGCTTCACACTTGCCTCGTTGAATCGCAAAAGCGGACAATCTGTCGCGAAACCGGACAGTCGAAGTTGTCGAAAGAGGGCTCGGTTGCGGGCTCCCGGCGTCTTGCGGCAAAATTCCAGAAACGCCCCTTTGGTCTTAAGCAGATACGTGAAGGAGAAATTGGCGGTTCCGACGGGACGCAACGCGTCGATGGCTACCAGTGTGCAACGACGAATCTCTAAAACTGCACTTATCGCGCTGTTGTTGAAAGACATAGGATTCAAACAACCATGAGACATTCAGGAAGTATCTCGATGGCGGTATCCATCACTTTGGTCTTTTCGAGCTTGGCCCAGGCGTCGGAGATCACGATCGAGCAACCCAAACCTGTGCCGGTGGTCGGCCCTTTGCTCCAGCCCTTTCACATGGAACGCCGCTACGTACCTCCGGCGAAGGTGACGAACACGCCGCGCCTGGAGTCCCTGGTTCGGGGAGGCAATCTCTATTTGTCGGTTCAGGACGTGATTGCGCTGGTGCTCGAAAACAATATCGACATCGCGATCCAACGTTACGGGCCAGTGCTGGCGCGTGAGGTTCTGCGGCGCGCCGCGGGTGGCGGTCTACTGCGGAGTGTGAATACACCAATCTACCCGGGGCCCGTGAGCGTCAGCACCCTGGGAGTGAACGTGAGCGCAGTTGGCCTGGCAGAGAGCGGGTCGGGGATTAGTTCAGGCGGGGGAATCCTCGTTGGAAACCTCCCGCCGCCGCTACCTCTGGATCCTTTCCTGTTTGCGTTCGGGAGTTTTCAGCACAACACGACCCCGCTCAGTAACATCGTCTTGGATCTGGTCCCTTCACTTCTCAACGACAGCAGGACCATCCAGTTCGGCTACGGGCAGACGTGGTTGACGGGAACCAGCGCACAGCTTACGTATGGCAGTACCCGGAGCGTACAAAACAGCCCGGTGCCTATCCTGAACCCGTACACGCAGGGCTTCCTGGATCTTTTCATCACGCAGAACCTGCTGCAGGGATTTGGTATTGCCGTGAACAATCGCTATATCCGAGTGGCCAAGAACAATATGAAAGTCACCGACCTACAAGTGAAACGGCAGGTGGTGACCACTGTCGCCGCCGCATTGAATCTTTACTGGGACCTGGTGAGCTTCAACGAAGATTTGCGAATTAAGGAGCAGGCGCTGGCGACCGCAGAGAAGCTCCATGAAGACAACAAGAAGCAAGTAGCGATTGGAACGCTGTCGGCCATCGAAATCACCCGCGCGGCTGCCGAAGTTTCGTCCGCCAAGGAGAATCTGCTGATTGCGCAGACTAACGTGGCGCAGCAGGAGACGGTTCTGAAGAACGCACTGAGCCGGAATGGGGTGGCTAGCCCCTGGCTGGATGAAGTGCATATTGTTACGCTCGACCGCATTCAAGTTCCGGAGAAAGAGGATCTCAAGCCGAATGCGGAACTAGTTGAGCAAGCGCTCGTCAAGAGGCCGGAACTGGAACAAGCGCGGATCAACCTCCAGAGCACGCTCATCAACCTCGCCGGCAGCAAGAGCGCGCTGTTGCCGACACTGCAGGCTTTCGCAGACTTTACAAACAATGCCTTGACCGGAAGTCCGAACGCGTTGTCCAACGGCGCCAACGGGATTCCGGACCCTTTCGTAGTGGGCGGGTACGGTAACCTTCTGGGCCAGATTTTCCGTCGGAATTATCCGAACTACTCCGTGGGTTTCTCGCTGAACATTCCTTTCCGGAACCGAGCCGCCCAGGCGGACTATGTAGCCGACCAGCTCACTTTGCGGCAGGCCGAACTTCAACTGCAAAGAAGCATCAGTCAGGTTCGCGTAGACGTTAAAAACGCAGTCATTGGTCTGCAGCAGGCGCGCGTAAGATACGAGACCGCCGTCGCAACCCGCGTTCTGGCGCAGCAGACGCTAGATGCCGAGCGCAAGAAGTTTCAATTCGGCACGTCGACCATCCCCCTGGTGGTACAAGCCCAGCGGGATCTTAACAACGACCAAACCGCGGAGGTGCTTTCGATGGCCAATTACACGCACGCCCGAATTGCGTTTGACGAGGCGGTGGGGCAGACACTGGAGCAGAACGGCATTTCGATGGAGGAGGCGAAGTCGGGGCAAGTTGCCCGGACATCGTCGATACCAGATGCGGTTCTGAATGAGAAGAAGTGATTAGGAGCGCGAAAATGAAAATCCAAAAATCATTCGCGGTTTTCGTGGCCTGGAGTCTCCTGTGTTTCCAGGCGATCGCACAAGAATCGCTGGTCGTGGAAAAGCCCAAGGCTCCTGTGATTCTGCGGCCGTACAAGGCGCCGACGATTCCGACTGTACGGTTAAAGAATTCAGACCGGCTACACAGCTTGATTCGAGCCGGCAAACTTTATCTTACGATTCAGGATGTCCTGGCGCTGGCGATTGAGAATAACCTCGATCTGGAGGTCGACCGGTACGGGCCCATCGTCGCAGATTGGCAACTGGAACGGCAGCAAGCCGGTGGTCCGTTGCGCGGGGTCACCGGAGGCAACACGTTGGTCAATCAGGCGACCAGCGGACAAGGCATCGCGGGCAGCCAGTTGAGCGCCGGCCTAACCGGTGGCGGCAATAACACAGGGGGTAGCGGCGCGGGAGCAGCGGTGGTTTCGCAGATCGGGCCGATCACTCCCAACCTCGATCCGGTTCTCCAGAACGCAACGGCGTTTTCGCACACCACCACTCCGCAACCCAACACGATCCAGAGCCAGACGCCCGCGCTGGTGGATACTCGGCACATATACGACACGTTTGTCCAGGAGGGTCTCCTAACAGGGGGGTTCGTGCAGATCTCAGCCAACGAGTCGTATCTGAAGGAGAACACCCCCACCGACATCCTCAATCCCTCTGTGGCACCTGTGGTTCAGGTCTTCATCCGCCAGAATTTCCTGCTGGGCTTCGGCGTGGGAGTAAACAGCCGGTTCATCCGCGTTGCCGAGAAGAACATCGGCGTGGCGCAAGAAACGTTCCGGTCGCAATTGCTCAACCTGGTGGCGAACGTGCTGAATCTCTACTGGGACTTGGTCAGCGATGACGAGGACGTCAAGGCAAGGGAGCGTTCCTTGGCTGTGGCACAGAAGTTCTACGACGATAGCAAAAGACAAATCGAGCTCAGCGCGCTGGCGAAGGTGGATATCTACCGGGCCCAGGCCGAGCTGTCCACACGCAAGCAGGAGCTGGCAATTTCCCAGACGACAGTGCAACAACAGGAGAGCCTGCTGAAGAATGCTTTGAGCCGCAATGGACTGGAAGATCCGCTCGTCGACGAGGCAGAAGTCGTGCCTCTTGACCACATTGCAGTTCCCGAACAAGAGGAATTGCCGCCGTTGCGGAGCCTCGTTGCCCGAGCACTGGCGAAGCGCCCGGACGTAGCGCTGGATAAATTGAACCAGGAGAACGCGGAAATTTCGGCGCTAGGAACGGTGAGCGGGATCTTGCCGACTTTGCAATTTACTGGGGCTGTCTCCGCAACTGGATTGTCGGGCACGCCCAATCCTCAACCGGGCGGGATTACTGCAGATCCCTACTACGTGGGAGGTCTGGGAAATGCATTGGGACAGGTCTTTCGCGATAATTTCCCGAACCGCCGCGCCTCTGTGTTGTTCGCGGGCACCTTCCATAACCGCATCGCACAAGGGGATTATGGAATCGAACAGTTGCAATTGCGCCAGAACGAGCTAGTCACGCGCCGAAGCCTGAATCAACTAGTGGTGGACATTTCCAACCAGGTCATCGCGCTGCGGCAGGCTCGATCGAGGTATTCAGCCGCCGTGGATACGAGGGCCCTCGACGAACAGTTGCTGGAGAAAGAGCAGCGAAAATTCTCGCTAGGGGCTTCCACCATTAATGATCTTGTGGTGGTGCAGCGCAGCCTGGCGGGCGCACGCGCCGCCGAGGTGGGTGCGCTGGCTGCGTACAGCCGCGCTCGCGTTTCCTTGGATCAGGTGCTGGGAGAGACGCTGGAGAAGAACAATGTTTCGGTGACTGGAGCGCTGGAAGGGCGAACAGGGCAATAAGAAATTTTAGACGTAATGAGAGCGCAGTGTTGGACGAACAACAGCGGCGACAGAAAAGAACATAAATGCAAAAGAAAGGTGAAAGCGGAACGAGCACAGACGCACAGACGCAACTAGAAACAGCAGCAGAACGAGAGGAAAAGGACGAGGACGCTCAGAGCAAGACAAAAAGAACAACGGGCGCACTAGAAGGACAAGCGCAACAACGCACGAAAACAACGCCAAAAACCCGGAACGGGCACCATTGCCAAACTGGCGTTGGCGCACGGGACAGGCGCGACTAACGCGAAGTACAGCGATGACGATGCCGTCTAGCACCGCCCACTGCCAACCCAGAGCCGGAACGTCTGACATGGGTCGCAGTCACGTTACCAAGAAGGGGCTAGAGATCAGGGGCCCCGATTACCTGGAAGGAGTCAGCAGAAACACGTCTACGAAAACTAACAGCCTACGACACGAGCGCGTGCGATCTCACAGGAGGAGACGAGCCGGTGCGCCACCTGTGCGGAACCGTCACACAAACCTTCTTCGCTGTCATAGGCGTTCAGCCGGTGCTCGGGCGCAGTTTCCTCCGTCGGAGGATCAGCCGAAAGGACCGAGGGCGGTGAACTCACTATGGCCTTTGGCAACGTTGTTTGGCGGTGATCGCGGCGTGCTAGGCAGAGCCGTCACTTTGGACGGTGAAACCTACACTGTGATAGAGGTCATGCCGTCGGGCTATCTCTTTCCAAATCAAATGAAGGTCGATGCGCTGGTACCTCAACGACTGGACGTGGCTGAGCAGTTGTCGAGAAAGAGCATGCGCCTCCTCAAGAGTGTTGGCCGCCTGAAACGCGGTGTGTCGACCACGCAAGCGCGCGCCGAACTGAACATCCTGCTCGACAACGACCGCCGGCGTTTCCCACAGTACTACAGCAAAGATGTCCAGTCCCGCGTCTTGCCACTCGCGGACGCGGCTTCGTGTTCAGAATGAGCTAGCTCGTGCTGCTCGAGGCGGTGGCATGCGTTCTGCTGATTGCCTGCGTGAATGTCGCCAACCTGCTGCTCGCTCGATCGATGTCGCGCAGGCGCGAAATCGCGATCCGTATAGCGCTGAGAGCTAACCGAGTCCGCCTCGCGCGCCAGCTCCTTTCAGAGAGCGCACTACTGAGATAGCTCGGCGAGAAAACCACAGCCTGTTGCTTGCGGACGTCGCCCTTAAAGTAGTGGTGAGGCTAGCGCCGGACAGTATACCGAGGCTCGACCAAGCCGAGCTCGATAGACAAGTGCTCGCGTTCACAGTCGCAGTGTCATTGACAACCGAGCTGCTATTTAGCCTGGCACCGGCGCTGGCCGCCAATCACCCACAGTATCAACGAAGCGCTGAAGAGAGGCGGAAGCCCAGCTGTCACTGCATCCAGCGGCCGATAGCGAGGTGGACTTGTCGTCGCGGAACTAGCTTTGTCTCTGATGTTGCTTGCAGGGCGACGCTGCTAATCCAGAGCCTCTGGCAGCTGGAAAGAGTACCGCTCAATTTCCAGCCAGCACAAATGTTGACAACCAAAGTCATGCTGAACCGATATCCAGACGAACAGCACAAGATAGCTTTCGTAGAGAGACTGCTCGAACAGTCGCGAGCATTCCTATCGCCGAAGCAGTGGCGATCACAACCGCCCTGCCACCCGAGAGCAAATCCGCCGACCTGCCATTCGAGATAGTATCCCACGCCAGAGTCCAGCGATCAGACATGTAACGTGATCGCGCGCAGCATCAGCCCGTAATACTTCCGAGCCATAGCTATCCCGCTGCGAAAAGCCGTTTCTTTCGCAATCGCGACAAACAGAACGCGATCAGAGTCGGTATTATTAACGAGGCGTTCGTGCGCCGATATATTGCGAACGAGTATCCACTTAGCAAGCGCGTCATAGACGGCCGAGCAGACTATCTAACTATCATCGGCGTAGTGGCGGACGCGAAGAATAGCGGTCTCAGATCTCAGGCGCAGCCCGAACTGTACTGGCCGCACCGGCAGCTTGACCTTCCCCCGCACTCAACTTACTGGTTCGAACCAAGAGCAGATCGGAGAACCTGGTCCCCCTGTTGCGCAGCGAGATTCGAGAGTTGAACCGCGATATTCCCATCACCTTCCGTACCATGTCGTCGTTCTCCGCAGCCCTGTCCTTGCAGCCACGCTTATCGCCGTGCTGCTCAATTTTTCCAGTATCGCTCTGCTACTCGCGTCGGTGGGATTTACGGCGTCCTTCCGTATTCAGTGACACATCGTTCGCGTGAGATCGGCATTCGGTTGGCGCTCGGCGCAGCGCAGCGGTCGTGATCGATAGTTGCCGGCAATGCGTTGCGCTGGCGGGCGCGGCATTGTCATCGGCTTGATCCTGGCGTTCGCCTTGTCCCGGTACCTGGATCGCTGCTTTTTGTAGTGCAGCCTACCGTCCCGCTCACCTTAGCTGTTGTTTGCGCGCTACTGGCGATATTGCGCTCGTGGCTAGCTGGCTTCCTGCCCGTCGCGCGCCCTCGTCGATCCGCTGTCAGCATTGCGTGTTGAGTAACTGAGGGGCATAGCGTTGCTCAGTCCAGAGCTCAGATACGCTTAGCTTCTCAGATCCTCGTCTAGCATCCATTTCCGCGATACCGATGTGGTTTTCGGCGACTATACTCTATTGAAGGAGTTCTTCCGGACCATGGAATCCTTTCTCCTAGATCTCAATCACTCGCTTCGCCTGTTCCGGCAAAGTCCCAGCTTCACGCTCATTGCCGTAGCCCTGCTCTAGCTCTCTGCATCGCGACGTATACAGCTATCTTTTCGTCGTAAACACAGTGTTGCTGAAGCCGTTACCAGCCCCCGATCCCGATCGTGTGGTTTGCTCATGACCACCAACAGCGGCGGCTCATCTCCCATTGCCTCAGAAATAAAGTTCAATTTGTGGCGCGAGCAGACCGGCGTTTTTCAGGACGTGTCAGCCTATCGACATGGCTCATTGACCTTCACTGGTGTCGAGCAGCTCCAACAGGTCGGTGCGATCTTCGTTACCAAGGACTACTTTCGTCTCTTCGGACTGCCCATCGTTCAAGTCGAGGATTTACCGCTGAAGAAGAACGACCCGATCGAACTCAGCTCTTCTAGAACGGTCATGTCGTTGTCCTCAGCAACGCACTTTGGAAAAGGGCCTTCGGTGGCGACCCCAAAGTAGTGGCCATGCCATTTCACTTAGCGGAGATCCTTATCAGGTCGTTGAGATCATGACAGCCGGCGCGCAAACGAATCCTCCGAACCTCCCGATGTGTGGATACCGTTTCCAATCGATCCGAACAGCGAGAAGCAAGTGCATTACTTTCAGGCCGTGGGCCGCCTCAAGCCTGGAGTCACGTTGGAATGGCGAACGCTCAGCTTCAGCTCACTACTCAGGAATTCCGGCGCAAGTATCCCAACGCGCTTTCTACTAGCCGGGGAGATATTCTCAGCGTCCAACCAATGCGGGACGTCCTCGTCAAGGATGTGCGCCTGTCGCTTCTGATTCTCGCCAGCGCTGTCAGCTTGGTGCTGCTCATCGCGTGTGCCAATGTCGCAAACCTCTTGCTGGTTAGGGCGGCGCGCAGGAGGCGCGAAATCGCCATTCGCGTTGCCGTAGGCGCCTCACGCGGCAGAATCATTCGGCAGCTTCTTACTGAAAGCGTGTTGCTGTCCATAGCGGGCGCTGCTTTTGGATTAGGACTCGGAATTGCAGGCATCCACGCTCTTCTGGCTCTGAATCCCGTCTATATTCCCCGTATTGGAGTGAACGGTTCAAACGTAGCCATAGACTGGCGCGTTTTTGCTTTCACGATGCTCGCGGGTCTGATCACTGGGCTCGTGTTCGGTCTCATTCCAGCGCTCCAAACGTCCCGCACAGATCTGAACTCCAGCTTGAAAGAAAGTAGCGGAGGACGTACGAGCAGCGGGTTCCGTCAGAACAGGACCCGTTCGCTGCTTGTGATCAGCGAAGTCAGTCTTGCGCTGGTGTTGCTGATGGGCAGCCGCTCTGCTCATCCGCACCCTGATAGCTCTACGCTCCGTCAATCCAGGTTCGAAGCACACAACGTAGTAACCACGCGAACGACTCTGGACCCACGATTCGCCAAAGTAACAGGCGTGAATCAGATCGTTCAGAACGCTTTCCGTCGTCTGAGCGCTTTGGCCGGAGTGAGAGTGCTCGGCCTCACCGGACTGTTGCCGCTGACGGTCCCTTCAGTAGTCTTCCCATCATTGTCAGTTGGACGGCCGCTGAATGGCCCTTCGCATGGAAATAGCACTCTACGGCAGTCTCGGCTGGTTATTTCGACAGCGCTCAAGATCCCACTCCTTCGCGGACGCTTTTTCACGGACGCTGACCGGCTCGGAACTCCTCAGGTGGCCATTATCAATCAAGCTATGGCCCGCCAGTTTTGGCCCGATGGCGATCCACTGAATTCCCAGATTCTGATCGCAAAAGGACTCGACCTCGCCTTGAAGAGCCCGTTCGCCAGATCGTCGGCATTGTGGGCGACGTTCACGATGATGCCCTCAATCGTTTTACATCACCTGCGGTGTTTGTCCCATTAGCACAACAGCTGGATTCTCGCACCGCGTATTCCTCAGTGGCTTGCGTTATTCGCGTTCTCGCTGAGTCGCCGTCTCTCTATTCAGCTATCCAGAACGAACTGCGCGCGGCTACCTGGCTTGCCTGTTCCCCCTCTCCGGTCTATGGACGAAGTTGTTGCGAAATCCACGCTCGCCAGTATTTCAATATGTTGCTCATGATTATCTTCGGAGGCTCTGCGCTGTTGCTCGCTGCGATCCGCATTTACGGCTTGATGGCTCACTCCGTTCAGCAGCGTACTCAAGAGATCGGCATACGCATGGCGCTCATAGCCTAGTCTCTTGATCTGCGCTATATGATCTTGTTTCATGTATGCCTCTATCTTTCGTCATAGTTGTGATCTTAGTGTCCTCATCTTTCTGTCTTACTCTCTTCCTATCTATCTTCCTGTTCATCGTCAAAGCGCTGTACCCTCTCTTGTTCATCTCATCGCCTATTTGTTTGCGTAGCTTATCTCTCTTTGCTGTGTTCTACCTGCACCCTAGCCATCCTCGTTGTTCCTATCAATGCCCTGAGATATGAATGAGCCACGCTCTTATAGCTCACTCGCGCTTAAAGTTCATCTCTAGCTTCGCTGTCTCTCACCTTAGCTGTTGTCTTTGTGCTGCTCTCCATAATGCCTCTCCCAGCTTATTCCCTCACCCTCTCTTTCTATCCTAACATCTTAGCCGAGTGGTGCGCTGGCTCTACAGCCGCGCTCGCGTTTCCTTGGATCAGGTGCTGGGAGAGACGCTGGAGAAGAACAATGTTTCGGTGACTGGAGCGCTGGAAGGGCGAACAGGGCAATAAGGCTTCAAAACCAGAGGCGTATTCACCTCCAGTGTGCGCTGAACAGTGGGGCAGGCTTTAGAGGCGGTCCGCCCCGCTAGATTGGCAATTCGCTTCTCTACGCGTTATCGTTTTGAATTAGGCCTGTGGTTCTGGTTCAGAACGTTTCCAAGCTGTACCGCTTGTATCAAACTCCCTCCGATCGCATTCGCGAGCTGATTCCTTTTCCTTCCAAAGTATTGCATCACGATTTCTGGGCGCTGCGCGAGATCAGTTTCAGCGTCGAAAAAGGCGAGACGCTGGGCATCGTGGGCCCGAATGGGTGCGGCAAGAGCACGCTGCTGCAAATCGTGTGCGGAATCCTGCAACCGACAACCGGAAGCGTGGTGGCGCGCGGGCGCGTTGCGGCGCTATTGGAACTGGGGGCGGGATTCAATCCGGAGTTCACAGGACGCGAGAACGTGCTCCTCAACGGCGAGATCATGGGTCTGGGCCGCGCGACAATCGAGCGCGCACTGCCGTCCATCGCAGGCGTTTCGCAGACATTGGGGAGTTCTTTGAGCGGCCGGTGAAAGAATACTCGACCGGCATGTACGTGCGGCTGGCGTTCGCTACGGCGATTCACGTGGAGCCGGACATTCTGGTCGTCGACGAAGCGCTGGCGGTGGGCGATGCGGTTTTTGCCAACCGGTGCGTGCGCAAGTTTCAGGAATTGAGGGAGCGGAAGATCACGGTGCTTTTCGTCTCACATGATCTGGGCCTGGTGAAGCAGCTTTCGGACAGGGCCATCCTGTTGGTGGCGGGACGAATTCACGCGCAGGGCGATCCGAATCAGGTGATCAATCAATACATCGGGCTGGTGCTGGAGAAGCAGCGCGCCGCTGCGGAACCGCGGCGAGGCGGGGCGGCTTGCGGCGGGATTCCGTCACGGCGACCGCACCAGCGAGATTCTGGACGTGCAGTTGCTCGACGCGAATGGCGGGCGGGTAAAGGCCGTGGCGAGCGGAGAGCCGGTGCGCGTGCGGGTGCGTGGCGTTTTTCACGAAGCCAAGACAGATCCGATGGTAGGGATTCTGATCCGGAACCGGATCGGAATGGAGGTCTACGGCACCAACACCCGTGTGGAGCAGATCGCGCTCGGAGAGTTTGAAGCAGGCGATGAGCTGGATCTGGAATTCCGGTTTGAGTGCTGGCTGGCTCCGCAGCAGTACACCTTGACCGTAGCGACGCAGAATGCGGACGGGTCGAGCCATGACTGGCTGGATGACGTACTGGCGTTCGAGGTGGTGGATGCGCGAGGGCTGGCCGGAGTGGTGAACCTGAGGGCGAAAGTCGAGTGGAAAAAGACATCGGCGCGCGAGCGCGCATTACCATGAAGGTGCAGCCGCGAGCCAAAGTGACGCGCGTGGCAGGACGGATGGGGCACGCGTACCGGTTACAACTGGCGGCCCCGCCGCTGGACGGGAAAGCCAACGAAGAGTGCGTCGCGTTTCTGGCAGGGATGGCGGGACGTGGCGAAATCGCGAGTTCGAATTGTTTCGGGGTTGACAAGCCGGATGAAAGTAGTGGAGATTGACGGGATCGAGCAGGAGGAGATGGAGAGAAGGCTGAGCAGGTAGAGCAGCCAGCTCTGGTAACAAACAAATAGCTATCGGCGAAGATTACCTTCATCATCAAACGGCCAATCTGTTTTGTCAGTGAGAAGAAGATCCCTTCCCTTCTTCGTGATATAGAAGTAGGTTTTGAAGTACTCCTCGACGACGTCGAGCGGCGGCATGCCGTGGAGTTCGGTCGAATACGGCTCGGTGCCGGACAACAGATATGCTTTGGCCAGCCCGTCTTGAATCAGCCCGCCTAGCGCGTTCACTATCTCGGGGCGCTCAATCGCGATCTTCAGTTTGGCGAGCTGTTCGACGACGTACCGGAGAATTACCTGGTCCACGTTCTCGTAATCGTCACTGATCGCGTTCAGGACCAACAGCCTGACAAGCTCACCCCGATTCATATAGGACATTGCAGCACGCTCGAGAGAAACCGTCCAAAGTGAGTGGGGACAGGCCGCACTGTCCACGACGAGCAAGGCGGTAGGTTGGGGCGTTCGGGTTAGGGACAGTGTCGCCAGTCCCCTTGCTGTAAGATCGAATATTCATGATCTATGTTGTGGTGATCTGCATGATCGTAGCGGTACTACTGGCGACGGCGGTGCTGCGCTCGGTAAGAGTTCACAGTCAGGCGGATTTTCTGGTTGCGGGCAGAAGCCTGCGATGGCCGGTGCTGATTTTTACGCTGCTCTCTTCGTGGATTGGCGCGGGCAGTTTATTTGCGGGCGGGGAGAACGCGTATCGCAATGGATTCGCAGCCCTGTGGCAGCCGGCCGGCGGCTGGCTTGGATTGATCGTGATCGCGATGATTGCGGGGCGAGCGCGGCGGTTCGCGCAGTTCACGGTTCCGGATCTGCTCGAGACCCGCTACAACACGGCGGCAAGAATTTTCGCGACCATCGCCATCGTGATTTCGTACACCATGATTGTGAGCTACCAGTTCAAGGCCGGCGGCGACGTGCTGCATTTGATTTTTCCGGAGTTGGAGAAAACCGCGGGCATGTACATCATCGCGGGGTTCGTGATTACGTTCACGGCGCTGGCGGGGATGGGATCGGTGGCGTATCTCGACTTGATTATCGGCTCGCTGGTGACCACGATCGCGATCATTACGGTGCCGCTGCTCTTAGAGAATGTGGGCGGATGGGCGGCGGTGAAGCAGGCGCTTCCGCCAGATCATTTCACGTTTCTAGGGCCGCTGACGTTCACGCAGGCGATGGGGCTTCTGCTACCGACGTTTTTGCTTCTGATCGGCAATCAGGGCATGTACCAGAAATTCTTCTCGGCGCGATCGGAGCGCGATGCAAAGCTGGCGGTGATTGGGTGGATTGTAGGGACGACGATTCTCGAGACGGTGATCATTACGATTGCGGTGGTGGGCAGTTCGAAATTTCACACGCCAAATCCGCGTGAGATCATACCCATGACTGCACGGCTGGGGCTGCCGCCGGTGGCGGGGGCGATTCTGCTGGGCGGAATTTTCGCCAAGGTGATTTCGACGGCCAACAATTTTCTGTTTTCGCCGGCGAGCAATCTGATTCACGACGTATACAAGAGGTTCATCAGCCCGGACGCGAGCGAGCGCCGGACGCTGATTGTATCGCGGACGATGGTGATTGTTCTGGGCGTGTTCGCGCTGGTGCAGGGCGCGTACTTCGAATCGATTCTGAAAGCCGCGCTGTACGCGTACACAGTGTATGGCGCGGCAGTGACACCCGCGATCATGGCGGTGTTTTTCTGGAAGCGCGCGACGGCGGCGGGTGCGGTGACGTCGATTATTCTGGGCACGATTATCACAGTGGTATGGGATGCGTTTGAGATTCAGGTGCGGTTTCAGGAATATGGCTGGATCCGAAGCATGGATGCGGTGTATCCGGCGCTGGTGATCTCGGTGCTGGGACTGGTGGCGGTGAGTTTGTTGTCGGCGCCTCCGCCGGTGGAGAGGTGGAAGCCGTTTTTTGCGGAGGCGGAGATGGGTTAAGAGCGGGGACAGGCCGCAACTGTCCACGGCGGGCGGGGCGATAGGTTGGGAGATTCGGGTTAGGGACAGTGAAGCCTGTCCCCTGGGTGCGGGAAGAAGCGCGGGGGCATTGTGAACGTTAGCGAGATTCAGGAAGCACTGAGGCGCGAGGGGATGGACGGGTGGCTGTTTTTCGATCATCACCGGCGCGATCCGCTGGCGTACCGCGTGCTGGGCTTTCACCCGCGACCCATGTGACGCGACGCTGGTATTACTTCATTCCGGCGAGGGCGAACCGCAGGGGACTGGTGCATCGGATCGAATCGGGCGTGCTGGATCTGCCGGGCGAGAAACTGTGGTATTCGAGCTGGACCGAGCAAAGGGTGGCCTGAAGCGCGCTGTTGGGAGGCGCGAGGCACGTGGCGATGCAGTACTCGCCGCACTGCGCGATGCCGTACGTCGCGATGGTGGACGCCGGGACCGTGGAACTGGTGCGCGAGCATGGGCGTGGAGGTGGTGACCTCGGCGGAACTGATCCAGCATTTCGAAGCGCGATGGAATCCGCGGCGCTGGAATCGCATCTGGAGGCGGGGCGGCGCGTGGACCGGGTGCGCGCGAGCGCATTCCGGTTGATTGCGAGCGAAGCGGAACGGGGGATCGGTTCAGGAATGGGAGGTGCAGCACTTCGTCCGGGAGCAGTTCGCAAGGCGGGTCTGATCACCGATCATGGCCCGATGTGGCCGTGAATGCCAACGCCTCGAATCCGCACTACGAGCCGACGGAGGAGCGATGCGCAGCCGATTCGGCGCGGCGACCTGGTGCTGCTGGACATGTGGGCGAAGCTGGACCAGCCGGGCGCGGTGTATTACGACATCACTTGGACGGGTTATTGCGGCGAGAAACCACCGGAAGAGATGCAGAAGGTGTTCGGCGATCGTGCGCGATGCACGGGACAGGGCGATTGAGCGCGTGAAAAGCGGCAGTGCGCCGCGGGGGAACCGCTGCGCGGATTCGAAGTGGATGATGCGGCGCGCGGCTACATTCGCGAGCCGGGGTTACGGTCAATTCTTCTTGCATCGCACGGGACACTCGATCGGCCAGGAAGTTCATGGGAACGGCGCCAATATGGACAATCTGGAAACGCACGACGAGCGACGGATTGTCCCGTGGACATGCTTTTCGATCGAGCCGGGAATTTATCTGCCAGAAGTTCGGCGTGCGGTCAGAGGTGAATGTATTTGTGGAGGAACGGGACGCGCGGGTAACGGGGGAGATGCAGAAGGAGCTGGTGCTGATTTGAAATGCGACGGGTTTCGTCCATTCTAATCTTGGCGATCATTGTTTCGGCTCCTGCAGCGGTGATAGCGGCATGGTCGATCACTCACACGGTTTTGGACATTTTCGACCCATCGGTGCGTTGGGAGCCGAGCGCGGGTGGTAGCGGGACTTTTTCAGGGAGCGTGAGAGTCGGTCGGAACCAAACGCTGAAGATAGTCGGGGAATCGAAGCTGCGGGCAATTACGATGAGCGCCCTGATTCCCGGAGTGGTGCTGCTGAGCACGCTGCTGGCAATCATTGGCGTGGCTGTTGCGCGGCGCTGGTTAATCTTCGTCGCAGCGGTTTTGATGCTCGTGGAAACGCCAGCGGTGGTTACGATTGCGCCGCTGGCGCTGATCACGGGGCTAATTTATTTGTTCTTCGCGAACCGGTCGCGCGCCCGGGTCCACGCGGGTTAAAAAAAACTAAATTAGCCGAGAATACACGCGAATGAACGTGAATAGAAATGATTATTTCAAGGCTGATGGCTTGCGAAATCCGTGACTGGGTCAATGCCGATCGCGGCAAGCGTGTATTTTTGCCGGGCCGGCTTTGGTTTTTCTGCCTTATTGGCCAAACAGGCTGAAGGCGAGAAGCGCGAGAACGATCAGAGCGACGGCAGTGTAGAGCATGTCGCGCTGGCGTGCGAAGGCGTAGGCCAGGAACGCCACGCGGGCGACGGGTGTGGCGATCAGCACCAACAGGCCGAGTTGGATAATACCCCGGCCTCGCAGCGATCGGACGTCGTGAAGAATGCCGGTTAGGGTGCGAAGGTCCGCCGGCTCGCCGCGAAACACCGCATAGCCGGGCCGCTCCGCGCCATGACGAAACAGATAGATCAATCCGCCGATGAGAACGAGCGCGGCCGCGAGCGTGACGCCGGTGCGGAGCAGGTTTCCGATGATGGCGTCCATCTTCTCGATGTCGGTTCCAGTATCTCGCCGCACGTTAGAACCTCCCGGCCAAGCTGTTGTAGATCATCTCGAGGGCGAGGATGAAGATTACGGCGCTGAATATCTTTCGAAGCAGGAGCGTACTGGCTCCAGCGAGGAACCTGGCGCCTAGTATGGAGCCTGCAGACACGCCCAGCATGACGGGCATGGCTAAGCCGGGGTCCACGTAGCCGCGACTGAAGTAGATGCCCGCGCTGGCGGCGGCGGTTACGCCAATCATAAAGTTGCTGGTGGTGGTGGAGACTTTGAAGGGAACGCGCATGGCCTGGTCCATGGCTAGGACTTTGACGGCGCCCGATCCAATCCCGAGCAAGCCCGACAAGACGCCCGCAAGAGCCATCAGCGCGGCGCCGAGTGGAACGGCCCGCACGGAATAACTGACGATTCCCTGCTCCGTTGGATAAGTGCCATTCAACCTCAGTAAGGTGGCCCAGCGGTCAGGCGGCTGAGTGGCATCGGAATGTTCAGGCAGCGGACGGAGTGAATGGTAAGCGGAGTACAGCAAGACGACGCCGAAGGTGATTCCGATGGCCGCGACGGGCAACCTGGTGGCGAGGTAAGCGCCTGCTATAGCGCCGGCGCTTGTGGCGATTTCGAGGAAGCTGCCGATGCGGACGTTCGTGAAACCTTCCTTGACGTATGCAGCTGCCGCGCCGGAGGAAGTGGCAATCACGGAGACCAGAGAGGCTCCGATGGCATAGCGGATGTCGACGCCCAAGGCGATGGTCAGGAGCGGAACGATCACCACTCCGCCGCCGAGGCCGGTGATGGCGCCGAGGAAACCGGCGAGGAAGGAGCCAACGGCGACGATGGCGGTGAATTCCAAGATGGTCATGGTGGAGCGGAGGCGAGAGCTGTCCCGGCGGTCAAATATATCACGATGCCGAGATGCGCCCGTCACGGATTGGCGCATGCGGCCCCGTGAGTGTTAGCTTGATAGATTCGCGTTCGAGCGTTTCAATTCTATGGAGACTCAATGCAAAGCAAGAGGCGGCCTATGATCTGGATCATCTTCGCCCTGGGGGCGGTACTGGCATGGGGTGTGTATGGGGTGGCACTGCACCGGGGCCAAGTGCAGCTTGGAAATCCTTATCGCGCCCTGTTGTGTGTGGGGGTGGCGTATTTCCTGATCGGCGTGCTGGTGCCGCTGGCGAATCTTGCGATGTCGCAGGGCGGAGTGGCAGCCGGCTTCAACTTTGGCGGCTCGCTTTGGGCCACAATTGGCGGAGCGCTGGGGGCGGTGGGCGCGGTGTGCATCATCTGGGCGTTCAAAGCCGGCGGCTCACCTACTTATGTGATGCCGATCGTGTTTGGCGGCGCACCGCTGGTGAATGTGCTGGTTTCGATGGCGGCGCATCCACCCAAGAACGCGGCCCATCCGCTCTTGTACGTCGGGTTCCTCATGACGGCGCTGGGGGCGGGGCTGGTGCTGTATTACAAGCCGTCATAGGGGGCCAGTAGCAGCAGCGATGCTGGTACCCGAGCGAATTATCTGGACAACATCGTTCTGAGAAGTTCTTCAACCTCCAGCGCCTCGCTTTTGCGTTTCATTGTCAGCAGCATCTGCGGGTAAGCGCGCAGGCTTAAACTGAATTTCGTTGTTCATTGCCTGGGACCTCTCCTGTGCCGTGGCCATGAGCCAGCGGCCGTCGGGAGAAAGGGAAAACCTCGACAAATGGTGAACGCGGTTAGCGAGCGGTCAAGCAAACTAGTGAGTGGCTGCCTGCACGGCCTGCTGCGTTGGAACCAGATCCACGACGTTTGCGGTTCCATAGAGAGATGACAGAACGCCGTTGTCGAATGTCAAATTCGCCGGTCGATACGAGTTGTCGTGCTGGCAGCGAATTAGCACACTATTTGCGAGCACGGAATTTTTATCGATGGAACGTAGTCTAGGGAATCCAGAAAGTACGTTCCATGACTCGTGAAGCTTGTCCAGCGAATACCCCGGGGCGAGTGGAATTGCATATTGGGCCCGTACGGTGGAGTCGATTTGGAGCCCGAGAGCGGTCGCTTTGCTCATCATCCAACTCAGAGTGATGTCCGAGAGCGCTGTGGTGCCGGGCAGGTCATCGGGTTCTCCGCCGCCAATATCGCTATGCTCGCCACAGAACCATACCTGTTCCATCGTCTGGCCTGTCGCGGGCGTTGATGTCCAGAGAGTCGGAGGGAATTGAAACCGCTTCTCGTCGATCGCGAGCGCCTGATAAGCATTGAGGATGGCAGGACTAAGGCCGGTGTCCAAAAAACCGTAGAGAATCGGGTCGACGGCGCCGATTGCCGCCGGTATTCCGAGCGAACCAACCGTGTCCCACACCCCAACCATCGTGATTTTGGCGGGGTACATGCTGCAATCCTTCAGCTTTTCCAGTATTGATTGCCGGTCGTCCTTGTCACGATAGGCCTGAAAAGCGGTTTCCACCAGATCGTCGCTGAAGTTCTTGGTGGGCAGACCGCAGGCTCCGATCATGCCGGCCAAGCTCCGTGCAGTGTAGGCCCCGCGACTGAAGCCAAATAGAAATAAAGGATCTCCAGCCTCGTAGACGTGCGCTATTTTTGTATAGCCCTCCTTGATTTTCTGCCATAGCCCCGTTCCGAAGGCGCCGCCAATCAGTTTCCAGATTGGGTCGCCGTCGGCGCCCACGCCGTCGTCATAAAAGGGCATTTGGTCCGCGGTCACAGCGAGCGATTTGAAAAGCTTGTAGACATTCGTGTTTTTTGCGGAGGTCTGCCAAGTGCCGTCCGCGCAAAAGGCAATACGTTTACTCATGGTTTTCTTACCCTCCAGGTCTTGTCAGAAGATTATACCGGAGAATAGAGTGAATAATAGCGGAGACTTTCCATGGAAATCGGCTTAAACGCTGCCTCTACTTCTTCGGGGGGTTGATCATGATGTGCGCTCCGGCAGTTCCCGGGGACATCAGCCACGGGGCGCCGTCGCTCGCCTTGGTCGAAAGTCCGGTGGATTCCGGGGTGGCGAAGGGCACATAGATGACCCAGCGGAGGTAGGGGTCCGTTACTTTGCCGGTGGCGGCGTCGAAGCCGGTGCCGGTGAGCACGTATAGCGTGCGAGGCTCGCGCGGCATGGAGAGTTTGCCGTCCGCTACTTCTTTCCACCGCACCTCATTGCGCTTCGGCCCGGTGATTTTCTGAGCCACCAGCTCACGGCCGCGAGCCATGTACGGTTCGAGGTCCCGATGGTAACAGGCGGCGCTGAATGCAGTCTTGTTCGGGTCGCTGGCGAGGCAGATGAGTTCGTTCTTGCCCTCGCGAAGTTTGACCAGCTCGCCCTGGGGGTTGTAGCCCAGGACGGCTGCGCCGTCGCGGAGATCGCTGGGTGCGGCCAGGACCGCGGCGGCGATCTGGACCTCCGCGGCTGGCACGTCGGCAGCAGCCAGCGTCGATGCCAGAAGAACAGTCGGCAGCAGGATCGTCATCTTCATATCAAGTCCTTTCACGCCAGGAAACTGTCATTCTACTCTGTGATTCCGGCGAGCTTCTTGTATGTCCGGATCGCGGTATTTTGAAACTCCCAAGCTTGTTGCCCGGGTGGCGGCGCACCCTTCCACTCGAGTTGCCAAGCGAATCCTTTGAAAAGCGGTCGAGCCAAAACACGCAAGGCTTGCTCGGCGAACTCGGGATATTGCTTTGCGGCTTCGGCGAGAGCCAGGCGGTTCAGCTCGGGGTCGATCTCGATCGAAAGCATAGTGCCATCATACTTCGTCATCGCGGCAGCGTCTTCGCCAAATACTCTACGATCACCTTGACCTCCGCGTCCGACGCCGGCGCTCCTCGCGCCACCATGGTCTGCACAACGGCGTTCCATTCCGCCGCATTCATCCGCTGGCTGGTCACCACCTCCAGCGAATGACAACCCGTCCCGCACGTTTTCTCGACTAACGCCTTCGCACCCCCTGCCGGCAGCGCCACCGGCGCAAAGGCGCCGACTTTCGGCAGCCCGCGCCTGGCCGCGGCGGCCGCGGCTACCGCCTTCGAAACCGAAACCGGCAACGGCTTCCGGGGAACATCCGGCAGCGCAAACGCGACCAGGCTATTGCTCAACCCGCCGCCCAAGAAAGTCTCCGCCTCCGGCAGCCATCAGCGCCACGTATTGCCGTCCGTCGCGCCCCATGTAAGTAATCGGGTTCGTGTGCCCGCTCGCTTCCAACTTCGTTTCCCACAGCAGCTTTCCCGTCTTCGAATCGAACGCGCGGAATCGGGAATCATTGGTCGCGCCGATAAACACGAGGCCGCCGGCCGTCGCGATGCTCCCGCCCAGGTTCAGCGACCCGGTATCGCGCACGCCGATCGCTTCCAGCGCTTCGATCCTACCCAGCACCGATCGCCAGGCAATGTCGCCCGAAGCCAGATCGACCGCGATCAGCTCTCCGAACGGCGGATTCTGGCACGGGATCCGGGTCTCGCGATCCCAGAACCGCGCGTAGGGCCCATAGGCCGACGTCCGCACGTACTCCGAACCGCGCTTCTCCATGTGGCCCCACTGCGCCACGTTCATCACGTTCACGAACAAAAGGCCGAGCGACGGATCGACCGATACCCCGCCCCAATTTCCTCCGCCCAGCGTGCTCGGAAAAAACAGTGCGTTGCCTTCGAGCGGCAGCGGCGTGTACGGGACGCCGATCTTCATCTGATTCGTTTCAAACAATTCCTTGCAAAAGCGTGCATGCTCCGGCGACCGGTCGTACATCTCCTCCATGCGAAACGTGTTCTTTCGCCAACGGCGGAGGCTTCACAGGAAACGGCTGGGTCTTCGCGGTCACTTCTCCCGGCACCGCCGTTTGCGGCACGGGCCGCTCTTCCATCCCGTAGACCGGCTCGCCCGTCACGCGGTCAAACACGAACAGCAAACCCATCTTGGTGATCTGCGCGACAGCCGGAATGACACGGCCCGCCGCGGTGAATATCGAACAACGCCGGCGGCGCGGCCAGGTCATAGTCCCAAATGTCGTGATGCACCAGTTGCTGGTGCCACTTCTTCTTCGCCGGTCCGCGCATCGAGCGCCACCAGCGAATTCCCATACAGGCCGTCGCCGACCCGATCCGCGCCGTAAAAGTCGGAGGTCGGCGCACCCAGCGGCGCATAGACAATCCCGCGCTTCACATCGATCGTGAAGAAGCCCCACACATTGGTTCCCGATCGATTCTTCCAGCCACCGGGAGGCCACGTCTCCGATCCCGGTTCCCCCGGCCGCGGCACGGTGTGAAAGGTCCACAGCAGCTTGCCAGTCTTCGCATCCCAGCCGCGAATGTCGCCATACGCACCGGCGCTGGGCGAACCCTCGCCATTGCTGCATCCCGTAATGACCACATCGCCAAACACCGCCGGCGGCGATTCGCAGCGCATACCGGCCGTCCTTCAAATCGCCCAGCACGCCCTTCTTCAGATCCACGCGGCCCTCATTGCCGAATCCGGGCGCGGGCTTGCCGGTGGTCACGTCCAGCGCCAGACAGGAATGCTCCATTCCCAGCGAACACGCGCGAATGCAAGCCGCCTGCTCCCGGCCAATACGCCAGCCCGCGCAGAGCCACCGGCGTCGCGTCGTACTTCCAGAGCAACTCGCCGGTCTCCGGCACCAGCGCATACACGCCATCCGGAGCCGTCACGTACATCACTCCGTCCACGACAATCGGCACGGCCTCCGATCCCGGCTTTCCCGTGCGGAACGTCCACGCGAGCTTCAGCCGTTCGACGTTGCCCGCATGAATCTGCCGCAAGGAGGAATACCGCATCGCGCCCGGATCATTCCCATAGGATGGCCAATCCGTCTGGGCGAACCCGCATGGCGGAGAGCAACAGCAGTGCAGTAAATCGAGTCACTCCACTACTCTAGCCAATTAAGGCGTTGCGGCAGACAGCCCCCGCAAAACCGGCGTGGGCGGAACAAATTCGTAGCGCAGGGCTACGGCGGGTTTTGCGGAGACCTGCGGCTTTTTTACTAACGGCTAAAGTGTTCCAGCGTCTAAGGAACGAATACGCGGGAGGTTTGTGTGACCTGGTGGGAATCATCGATGCAGGATCTACGCTATGGCATACGGCAACTGCGGCAAAGTCCGGGTTTCACGCTGGTGGCGGTTGCGTCGCTGGCACTAGGGATCGGTGCGAACACGGCGATTTTCCAGTTAGTGGATGCCATCCGTCTGAAGATGTTGCCTGTGGAAAAGCCACAGGAACTCGTGTCGATCGATTTCGAGAAAAACTCCTCGCGATCAGGCTGGTTTTCGACTCGCAGCGCACGTCTTACTTACGCGCAATGGGAACAAATCCGGTCCCAGCAGCAAGCTTTTTCCGGAGTGCTGGCGTGGAGTGCGGCAAGATTCAACCTCGCGAGCGGCGGCGAAGCGCGGTATGCCGAGGGCCTCTACGTCAGCGGCGAATTCTTTCGCCATCTCGGAGTGCAGGCGGTGATGGGCCGTACATTTACCGCTGAGGATGACAGTGCGACATGCAGCAGTGCCGGCGCTGTGATCAGTCATGCGTTTTGGCAGCGCGAGTTTGGCAGCAATCCCGATGTGCTGGGCCGCACGGTGACTCTGGATGGCTATGCAGTTCCTGTGATTGGCGTGACGCCGGCGTCGTTTTTCGGCGTAGAGGTTGGGAGCCGCTACGACGTGGCTGTTCCGCTTTGCGCCGACCGGCTGATCGCCGAAGACAAGAAAGGCCGCATTCCGGTCCGTCATGCCTGGTGGCTGTCGATGATCGGGCGGCTGAAGCCGGGATGGACGGCTGAGCGTGCTACGGCGCACTTGCACGCGCTATCGCCCGGCATCATGCGAGCCACATTGCCGCCGATATACAAGCCCGACCAGGCGAAGAAATACTTGGCGAACAAGGTGGGCGCCACGGACGGCGGGACTGGGGTATCAGGCTTGCGGGAAGAGTACGAGCGTCCGCTATGGCTGCTGATGGCGACCACGGGCCTGGTCTTGTTGATCGCCTGCGCAAACCTGGCGAATCTGCTGCTAGCGCGGGCGAGCGTTCGCGAGCGGGAGATTGCAGTAAGGCTTGCCATTGGGGCATCGCGATGGAGATTGGTGCGCCAGCTTCTGGCAGAAAGCCTGCTGCTTGCCGTGGCTGGGACAGCCCTGGGCGCCGTACTGGCACAGGCGCTAAGCCGCGGGTTGCTTGTGTTCATCAGCTCGGCGAACAATCCGCTGTTCGTCGGAATGGGTATGGATTGGCGCGTGCTGGGCTTTGCGGCGGGACTGGCGATGCTTACGTGCTTGCTGTTTGGGCTGGCGCCGGCGCTGCGAGCAACGCATCTGTCGCCTGCCGCTGTAATGCGCGCAGGAGGACGCAGCATGACCGCCGGCCGTGAGCGATTCAGCTTGCGGCGAACACTTATGGCAACGCAGGTGGCGCTCTCGCTGGTTTTGCTGGTGGGCGCGCTGCTATTCGTGCGAAGCCTGCGCAATTTGTTGACAACGGAAGCAGGATTCAGAGCCGAAGGTGTGCTGACCGTTAACCTCGACTTCGCCCGGGCCCAATATCCGAAAGAGCGCAGAATGGCCGTGTATCGCGAGTTGCACGATCAACTGGCGGCGATCCCGGGAGTCGTTTCGGCGGCCCAGGTGTGGTTCACGCCGGTGAGCGGTGCTGGTTGGAACAACGATGTTGGACCGGATGGCACCACTGCGGCGGCGAGCGGAAAACTGTCGAACTTCAATCGGGTGGGCCAGGGTTATTTCCGAACGATGGGAACGAGCCTGGTGGCGGGCCGGGAGTTCGATGACCGCGACACGCTCTCCGCGCCCAAGGTGGCGATCGTCAACGAAATGTTCGCGCGAAAATTTATGACTGGAGGCAACCCGGTGGGCCGGACGTTTCACCAGGAGGCCGAAGCCGGCAAGCCGGAACCCCTATTCCAGATCGTCGGCCTAGTGAAGAACACGAAGTACTACGAGCTGCGGGAAGACTTCCTGCCGATTGCGTTCTTCCCGATCACTCAAGATGATGATCCTGGACCCGGAGCGACTTTTGTCCTGCGAGTGGTTGGTTCGCCCGGCGGGTTGACCAGCGCCGTTAAGACGACGCTCGCAAAATTCAGCCCGGCGATGGGAATCCAGTTCCAGTCGTTCTCGGCGCAGATCGACGAATCCCTGCTGCGCGAACGGCTGATGGCGACGTTGTCGGGAGGGTTTGGGCTGTTGGCGGGACTGCTGGCCACACTCGGGCTTTACGGCGTAATCGCGTACATGGTCGCGCGGCGGCGGAATGAGATTGGCGTGCGGATCGCACTGGGCGCCGACCGCAGCCAGGTGATCCGACTGGTGATGCGCGAAGCCCTGCTGTTGCTGGCATTCGGGCTGACCGCGGGTGTCGTCATCGCATTGTGGACAGGACGCGCCGCGGCAACGCTGCTGTTCGGATTGCAGCCATACGATCCGTTGTCTATGCTGGCGGCGGTGGCGTTGCTGGCAAGCATCGCGCTGGCGGCGAGTTATGGACCCGCGCGGCGCGCCGCGGCTTTGCAGCCGATGGTGGCGTTGAGAGACGAGTGAGGCAGTGAGCCGGCAACGGCTTTCTATAATTTCTGTTCATCATCCTTTGCGACATCGCACGTGCAGAAAATAGGCGACTACGCGCGTGTCATCGACTGCTGGCACGCGGCGCGCGGTATCGTCATCCGCTCTCGGCTCCGCAACTTGTTCCAATACGAATCCGGCCTGCACCACACCGTTGAACCACTCGGCCAGGGTCCGGTGAAAAACGGGTACGTCGAAAGGCTTCAGGCCTGCTTTGGCTTCCTCTGGAGCTGCTGAAAACAACCAGCGGTCGATCCTTCCATCGACTTGTTCGAAATATCGGCCAACCTCCACTGCATAGGCCTTTCCTTGTTGTGTGCGTAGAAGCCGGCGGTGAGGCGGAAAGAAGCAGAGGTGCATTATCGAAAACTGAAGGAATCCTCCGTCGCGAAGGACACGATGGATTTCCTGTAGGGCCAGCCCATGATCGGGAAGGTCCATGAGACTCATCACAGCGGTAGCAAAGTCGAATTGCCCCGGCGCAAACGGCAACGACAAGGCACTCGCGACCACATATCGAATGGCGTTCCCTTCTTTCATTTTCATTTCGGACGCCAAGCGAACGAACGTCGGCGCGACATCGACAGCAAACATTTGAGCGCCCCGTTCGGCAAACAGGCGCGTGTTATGCCCTTCCCCGCAGCCGACATCAAGGCCCTTCTTGCCGTTCACGTCCGGAAGCAGGTCGAGAAAACCGGGCGTATTAACTGCGTCGCGATAGACGTCCCAGCCTTGGCGCGAAAGGTGAGTCCAAGCGAGTGCATTCCCTTCCCAATATCGTCCGGCCTGCCGATGGTCCATGATTCATTTTCGCCCGAAGAAACCGGTCTTTAATGATTCAGGTAGGTTTCACCGGCGGCAATCGGAACCGGTAAGCGATCCTGGCGGGGAGGGATGGGGCAGTTCGCGTATGGACTGAACGCGCAATACGGATTGTATGCTTTGTTGAAATCCAGAAGGGTCTTGCCGTTTTGGGGCGCGGCAGCTTCCATGTAGCGGCCTCCGCCATAAGTCTCTTTTTCCGGAAGTTCCGTCCCGGAACATCACAAAAAGATGGTCGCCCGACACGAACACCTTCAATCGCAACGTCTGCCCCATCAGCTGGAAGATCACATCACCGGACGCTTTAAAGGGTTCGGCCGATGCTGCAGTGTAGGGAACCAAAACCTGTTGTTCCTTTTCGTAAGGACTGAATTGAGCTTCGATTCTGTAGGCTGGGTCGACTGGAAACCACGTTTCTCCCTTGAACTCCCGCAAGATTACGCTCTGGGAATCCTGAAGGAGTACGTAAAAGTCCTCGCCGGACGGTCGGACAGCAAACGTGAAATCGGCAACGCTGATGCGATCCGATGGTTTCGGATTCTTCGCCACTTCGAGCACAGTGGACCTGGTTACCGGCTGGCCATTGATGGCGACCTGAGTTCCCGTGGCGGGTTCGAAACTGAATGCTTGACCGCGCCTCGTAATGGTTCCGATTTGCTTCGGAGCGCGTCCAGGGAAGACGATAGTGGAAGCCGGATCGCTGCCTAGCGTTGAAGCACCTTCTTCAACTTTGAATCGTCCGACCAGGCGGAGCGGACTCTTCTCCGAGCGCATGACCGTATTGCTTTCCTGCCTCCATTTCTGAATTTCCGCCACGTAGGCGTCGACACCTCCGGCCACTCGAACTGCCAGGACCACAAGGGGCAAGCCGGGTTTTGACAGGCGTAACGTCACAACTACGGAGCTCTTCGCACCGGGAGGACCTTGGTGCCGGCTCTCCCAAACTCGAATCGCAGCAACCACATGCCGGAGATCTCCTGCCCATCCGCTTTCGCGGGCACGAATTTCCAACGCCGCGCTGCTTGCAGGGCCAGCTGTGCGAAATATTGGCTCGGTCCCGGGGAATCGAGCTTCGCTTCTGCCACGTTGCCCGAAGGAGCCACACGGACTCTCACAGTCACCTTCACCTTGCCTCGAATGGTTGCTCTCGCACTGCGCGGAACATCGGGCAGGACTTGATGAAGGACATCGCCTGGCGCGCCAGGGCCGGTCAGCGTCTCCGCTCCCGGTTCCGATTGCGGAGGCTTCGCTGCGGTTCGGGAGGGCGGCGGCGCCACTTCAGGAGTCACCGGATTTGGTTCGGATCTTGATGGAAGCCCGGACTGTTCGACGGCGGAAGGAGCAGGCTGAGCACTGGGGCCGCGTTGCAGCAGCCTGGGGCCTAGCAGTATTGCCGCCAGCAACAGGCCGAATGCGATCGCCGGCACGAGGTAACGCCGCTTCGCGAATACCTTTTGCGGCGTTTCGGTCTCGTCCGGGACTGAGGGAGGCCGCAATGCCACCGAGACGTCAGCCACTGTGTAGCGGCGTTGAGGATCGCGCAGCAGACAATGACGCGCTAAATCAAGGAATGGCGCCGGGAGTGTCGGCGGGACCACCGGCTCGTCTGGTCCGGTCCTCTCCCAAACGGGTAGCTGCTGCGTCAATGCTTCCACGATAGTCACGCCGAGTGACCAAACGTCCCCAGCCGGCAAAATCTCTCCCTTAGAAAACTCGGGGGGATCATAGACTGTAAGCGTGCTTTTAGCTCCGGACGCTTCGCCAACCCGGCTAAGCCCGTCACTGGAGATTCTGAGCTGATCATTGACGGCCATGATATTTGTGGGCTTCATGTGGCCATGCACGAAACCGTGGCTGTGAACGTAGGCAAGGGCGTCCAAAGCGGGGTCCAGGATCTCGCGCGCCTCGGCGAGGGTGATCGGCCGCTCTGCGATAACCTGCAACAGGCTCTCCTCGGCGTACTCCGTCAATACGTAGATCAGCTCCATATCGGCCAACTGGCATCGCCCCATTCCCAATAACCGCATCAGGTGAGGATGAGACAGCTTTGCGGCCAGGTTCCAGCGGGATAGCTGGAGTTCCGCGTTCTCCGCATCTGTCGAAACCAGTTTGATCGCCGCTTTTTGAGGTTCCGGCTGAGCGACCTCCGTCAGGAACACGCCCCTACCTTCGCCGCCCCCCAGGTATTTGTCCAGGCGGAATACTCCATTGACGATTTGGCCTTCCCACTGTTGCCAGGCGTTGGACACGACTCAGAATCATTGTACTGTCACCGGGGGTTAAGAAAGAGTATGGTCGAGCACCGGATGAGAAATTCGCACGGTCTGCGGATCCTTCGCAGGGTGATCGCCGGACCGATGCGCGTGGAGCGCCGGCCCGGAAAGCAGCACGCGACCAGCGCCGTCACAAGCACCAGCGCTCCAGCGGGCCAAAGCCGCCCCGGCGGCGGCCTGCTCGCGAGATTGCTGTCGACAGTGGCGGAATTGCCCGGACGGCGTAAGCCAAATCAAGCAAGATGCGACATCGACCTACAAAGGCCGATCCACCGTGCCCATTCGCCAGACTGCGTTGTATTGCGCTTGGCCGTTTAGGACATAGGTATCGAGAATGTACAGGCGCCAGCCTTGCGTCCACAGCGTGTCATACTCCTTGCGGTAATCTGAGTACAGCCATCCGTAGACCTGAATCTCGGGAAGATCGCCCTGCGGTCTCCACACGGCGTTGTAAAGCACCTGGCCATTCAAGACATAGGACTGCAGAATGTACAAGCGCCACCCTTGCGTCCACAGCGTGTCATATTCCTTGCGGAAATCCGAATACAACCACCCGTAAACCTGGATCTCGCCGCTGTTACCCGGCCGCCAGACCGCGTTGTAAAGGACCTGGCCATTGAAAACATAAGACTGAAGAATGTAGAGCCGCCACCCTTGTTGCCAGTAGGTGTCATAGTCACTTCGGTATTGAGAGTAGGGAACGCCATAGTCCTGGATCTCACCGACGCTCCCCTGCCTCCAGACCGCGTTGTAAAGAACCTGGCCATTGAAGACATAGGACTGGAGAATATAGAGGCGCCAGCCCTGAGGCCACAAGGAGTCATACTCCTTGCGGTAATCGGAATACAACCACCCGTAAACCTGAATCTCGGAAAGATTGCCCTGCGGCCTCCACACGGCGCTGTAAAGCACCTGCCCACCCAGCACGTAGGACTGAAGGCTATAAAATCGCCAGCCTTGCGTCCACAGCGAGTCATACTCCTTGCGGTAATCCGAATACAACCACCCGTAAACCTGAATCTCGTTCAGACTTGTATAGCCCCCATTTGAATTGCAGTGACCGGCCGCCGTGTTGTCGGTGGCGGGTGGGATACGAATCGAAAAGTACGGCGGAGTAATAGCCAAGGCGTTGTCGCATTGATCGACAGCTTCATCCCAGGCTGGTGAATTGGCGACGCTGGGATCGGTTGAGGCCTCGAACAACTCATGAGCGGTGACCAGTTGGAAGCCGTCCCTGGCATTTAGTTCTCCATACGCGCCGGCATCCTCCGGAACGACGGCCCAAAAAGCCGTTGAGGAATTAGAACTGTGATACCCGCATCCATTGCAGCCGTGCAAGCCAATGCCGTGCGCCGGGAACACGACTATGAGTGTCTCGCTGCCATAAGCGGGAAGGCGCTTTAACGCCTGATTGGTCTGAATAATGTATCTGAGGTCACCCGCCCACAGGCACGTGGCGGCAACGCATGGGTCAGGGCTCGTCGCGCCGGGATCCGGTTTGTTCGGAACGGCCAGTACGCCGGAGGAAGCGTAGGGCGCCACGCTGACCTGGTTGACGCCGTACTGCTTCAACATCGGCTGCTCTCCGGCCGGCGCGTTTTGTCCAGACATGTAAGCCGCAAGGTTATTTAGATAGTCCTGTTCCGCCGTGATGTCGGCAGCAGCCCAGCTCCCGTAGTAGAGCGGGTAAATCGTGAATGACGACAGGACAGGTCCGCCGTGATACTGGAGGGGCACTTGGCCGGAGGCCGTTGCCGCCATCAGAAGCGCCATACAAGTTCCAGCGGGCATTGTGCTTCGCCAAAGCAACCGTCTCTTACCCCACGACCATTTGCTCTTGTTCCTCGTCATATGCTTTGGCCTCCGAATTTCGAGGTGCCGCCGTTCTTGCGTCCTCGGTTTCGAGCTGTCTCATGCCTGTTCTCGAAACATTTGGGACCATAGCAACTTCTTCGCCAACTGCGCATTCTGCAATTCAATTGTGGGACGCCTTGCCGCGAAATCCGTCTGGCGGCGTCAGTTACGCGCTTTCGATTCTGAAAGGAGAAAAGTGGACGGTCCAAATCGAATCGCTCACAACTCTATCCGATTCGTTAGACATACTATCCAAATGAGTGCGCCACCGGGGCAAAGTGCGTTTGGGTTTTTGTCGGGTGCCTAACCTAAAAGGAGGGATGATTCTGGCGATTCGTTATCGATTAAGCGCGGCTCTGCTGGCAGTAGAGGAAGGGGCATCCGCGCCATTGGACTGCCCCTTTTAAGTCTTCAAGGTCTTACTGCTTGTCGTAAACCAAGGTGTTGTCGAACGTCTTCCCCTCTGCGTTAGTACCCTTGGAAGCTACGGTCATGGTATTGCCGTCCTTCGAGATTACAGTTCGGCTCGTGGAGCTGTAGGTTCCCCCGGTTTTTTTGGCCGCACTAGTGAAGGTGTTCGCATCCACCTGTGTGACGGCAACGGTGTCCCAAGGTGCGCCTGTCACGGGATAGTCCTTCCCATCGTACTTGGCGGTGTAGCTGGAGTTTATTGCATCGCCGTTTGCGAGTTCTCCCGTACTGACCGTATTGACTCCCTCCTCCGATGCTTGCCGCGCAGCAGTGAGGCTTTTGACCGTCGGTGGTCCGGGGTTGTACGTCGATTTCTCCAAGTTCAATTTCCAGTTCCCGAGGGAATTGTCAGCCCCAAATGCTCCAATTGCGGTAACCGTCGCGCCGATGAACAGCTTTGCAAAAATGTTTCGCATTCGTGTTTTCCTTTTTAGGTCGCTAGAACTTCGTGGAGGGTGGCTGTTTGAAGTGCAGCGATGCCTTATGCCGACCTTACAAACGCCGGAAGAGCGTGGCTGGTGGGAGACCACTTCAGTTGATCGTTCAGACAGCATTCCCGTCGATCAACCTAGCAGCTAACCTAACACACTTATCCTGGATGTAAAGATGGTAGTGCACTAAATCACACAACTTTACCAGCAGCTTACTAAGTAGCGAACATCGGCGGAACATTTTTTCGGTGCTGATGTTACTGATAAACGTTGGTGAAAAGTGGCGATTTCGCCTTTCCGTTTTTTGATTGTGAGCAAAACAGCTCAGCTAAGAATAGGGCTTTCGGCCTAGACTTACGTTCAGAGCTAAGAAATCGTAACCGCTCAGAACGCTGCCCCTCAATTTCGACAGGCAACCACCCTCTGCGTCCGAGAATGCGACTCTTACCCCCGCGTCTTCTGACTTTGCTATAAAAGGAGAAATAAAATGCTCGGTTTAGGACTTGTCGGAACCATTATTGTGATCGTAGTGATCGTTTGGATCATTCGCAGAGTGTGAACGATAAGAAAAGCAGGAGAGGAAGAGCAAGGACGGACGAGACCGTCCCGAATCGGTGAGAGAGCCGACAGCTGGCAATGCGCATCAGGATTACCCAATCCACCGATGGCTTTGTCTACGCTTCGCGCCCAGTAGCTCGACGGTCGAGCATTCCGCGATGAACCGAGTGTTGCACAGGTTCAAGTTCGGAGTGCCGGGACGTTCGACGATCGTAGATCTACTGCTCGCGTTGCCTTGGTGGGATCTTCGCTGACGTTCGCGCCGGTATGTAACAGGCCAGGAGCGCGACGCTTGCCAGCAGGAAGGGCGCTCCGATGAGCGAGCGCGGATCGTTGGTTGCGACGTTAAACGCGCTGACAAAAGCGCTGGTCAACGACGAAAGTATTTTCACCATCGCCATCGCGCCCAGAAATCCCAGAACCGTTCCGACGGTTACCAGGGCCGCGCCTTCGCGGAGCACCAGCAGCAGCACCTGCCCCTTACGCGCACCCAGCGCCATGCGAATTCCGATCTCTTTGCGCCTTTGCGCAACCGCATAGCCGTGACCCGGCGAGTCCGATCGCGGCCAATACCAGTCCGAACACTCCAATTCCGCCGTAGGTATTGACAGCGAAACGCTCGGAGGACCAGCGGCCTTAGGGAGCAAGCTTAAAAACCCGGTTTCGCCGGTTTGTTTTTGGCAACGTCTCGTCCGGATGGTGGTTCGGAGTTTGTATTGACATCAAGCGCAAGCCAATATTGGCCATTGTCGGTGACGGCATCATTAGGGTTGTAAGTGACAGTTGGATCCCACGCGCCTCTATTGTTAATTCCAACTGGCCCCTGTGGCCCGGTACCCGGAGAGCCCTGAGGCCCTTGTATTCCCTGAAATCCTATCGGCCCCGCAGGTCCTGTTGCCCCGTCAGATCCTGCTGCCCCCGCAGGTCCTGCCCCGCCGATAGATGCCAGCAGACTCCAGACTGCGGGATTGGCGTCAGGTGACATGCTCGTGCTCGAGGCGATCGCGATGTACGACGACCCGTTCAATGACACAGCGTCATTCACGGCGTAGCTGGTTGAATTGGACCATCCGTTGCGCCAGTTAATGCTCTGCCCAGCAACGCCGGGCATACCTGCCGGCCCCGGTGCGCCGGGCGCCCCTGTGGCACCAACAGCACCTGCTGGCCCTATCGCGCCGGTCGAACCCGCTGGTCCGGCGGCACCCATTGCACCCGCTGGGCCGATGGGTCCTTGTCCGCCTTGTGGTCCAATAGACCCTGTCGCGCCAATATTACCCTTTACGCCTTGTGGCCCCGCTGCGCCGGGGGCCCCCGCTGGCCCTGTTAACCCCTGGGCTCCCGGTGGACCCTGAAATCCCAGGGGCCCCTGCGGCCCGGTTGGTCCGGGCGATCCGGCCGCGCCAAGTGTTACCTCAAATATCGAGATCGTGTGATTACTGAAGCTGACGGTGAGAAAGTAGTCGCCCGGAGTAAAACTCGAAGGCGGCGAGGCGCTCGGAAATGTCGCCACGATCTGAGTGGCTGTCGACGACTGCACTCCTAACGGAACGCTCCCCAAAGTAACCACTGGGCTCAGACCCAGATTACTGCCCGCCAACGTGAGCTTCTTGTTGACGGTATCGACAACCGCACTTTTGATCAAAGGGATCTGCGCGCCGAGAACTGCGGTGAAGACCAGCAGTGCTGAGCAAAGCCCTACAGTGCGGCTTACCGCGAGGATGGTCAAGCGGCGCACCATTGGAATCATTTCAGTCGATTGAGCTAATAGTTTGTTCACAGAGACTCCAGTCGTGAGGGCCCTCTTGGTTGAATTCCTACGCTTCCGGCAAGGCCCTTATCGGAGTGCGGTGGCTGGCGCATTTACGCCGATCTTTGCCAAGAAACGAAATTGTTCTTGGCGCGTCGTTTGATGCGAATTTCAAAGACCATGACCTAGATCGTGATAACGGCTGTCAAGGCTCGACAGCCGCTGGATACGCACTCGGATACAGATCGCTATTGAACTCGGTATAGAGCGTGTTGAAGTAGACTCCCGCTTCGACATTGTCCGCTGTGACGTGGGCCACGCCGCAGAACGCATCATTGACGGTGTTCTGCGAAATCTCATTGCCCGAGATAGTGCCCGTGCCGGAGTATTCGTTGATCCCGCAACCTTCAAAGTTGTTGCTTGCGTTCTGATCGATGGGCCCGACATTGAAGATGCTGTTACCGGTAATGACACTATTGGTAAAGAATCCTGACGCAGTCGCCTGAAGGTCCATGCCGCTCATGGCATCGATGTTTCGAATTTGGTTGTTGGTAACTCTGAGGCGATTGGCGCCATTGATAAAGATGCCGCTCTGCGCGTTGGTAATGACGTTGCCGTCCACTACCGTGCCGTCGCCAACGGCGCGCAGCGTGACGCCTTCACTCCGTTCGTTGATGCAGTTCGAAATCGCCACGGAACCACACAGGCCTTCGGTGAGCACATTATTGGTAATGTGGCCCACGGCGCCGTTCAGGATAAATACGGCAAACTGAAAGATTCCGCCCGCCGGTCCAACACCCGAAATGGTGTTGCCGGTGATTTCCGCCGTTATTCTTGGCGGCTGTGCGCAGGCTGCGCATGCCCCGTTCACCTGGACTCCGTTGGCGGTGTAGTCGTGAATGCTATTGTTTTCGACCGAGATAGTAAATGACCCCGGCTGGTTTGCATCCACCCGGACGCCGAAGCCGTTGCCAAATGGCAGAGTGGTGCAGCTCAGCGGGCTCGCCAGCTGCCCACCGAAAATCGCGCTGTTCTTGACGGCGCCGGAGGCGTTGAAGAAATGGATGCCGGCGACTCCCGGACTGCAGCCGGCAACTGTGTTGTGACTGGCATCGATGGCCAGATCCTGGATAGTGACACCGTTCGTATTCATCACCGTAATGACGGCCTCGGTCGGCAGGCCCAGAAGGTCAGTCAGGGTGGGCTGGAGCAGGACCCTCTTAATCCCGTTTACCTCGATCCCGCGAAGGGCCAGCGGCTTGGTAATGATCAGCTGTTCCGGGTAGAGGGCCGGACATATAGCGATTACATCGCCCGAGTTGGCAGCGCTCACCGCAGCTGCGATCGTGGTGTACTGCGCATTCGGGCAGGGAGTATTGGGTTGTCCAACGATCCGGGTTTTACCGGAACCTCCACCATCTCCTGAGTCTCCGTCATCAGCTATGGCGGCGACTGTCCCTGAGAACAACAGGGCCAGCCATAAGTATGTGATACGTTTTCTCAACATGAAATTTTCCTCTCGTGTGAAGCTGGAACGTACGTGAAGTCTGCTTCATGCGGGGCGCAGAGGCAAGAGGCCGCGCCTGACCTGTAACTGATTTGCGGCTGATCCGCTAACAGAGTGCAAAGTAGCGGGTTACCGGCAAAACGACGATCCCGGGTTGCATGCTCTGTCGCGGCCTGTTAGACTGAAGTCCACCGAATCGGGGTCAGTAAGCCAGCATGCCATCCGCGCAATTGCCGCATATTGCACGGTTCGGCTCGTTTCAGGTAGACCTCAAAGCCGGAGAACTCCACAAAAACGGGCGCAAGATCCGCCTTCAGGAACAAACATTTCAGGTTCTAAGTGTGCTCGTGCTTCATCCCGGCGAGTTGGTGACGAGGGAAGCGGTCCGCAAGAAGCTTTGGCCCAACGACACCGTAGTGGAGTTTGACAACAGCATTCACGCCGCCGTCAAGAAGTTGCGTCTGGCATTGGGCGACTCGGCCGAAAAGCCGCGCTACATCGAGACGGTGGCCAGGCGCGGATACCGCTTGATGGTGCCGGTCGAGCGCGTGGCGGTGCAGCCTCCGAGATCTGAAGTTGGCTCCCAGCCTCGAACCTCTTCCGGATCAAGCTTGATTGGCAAGAGAGTATCCCATTATCGTGTGCTAGAAATCTTGGGCAGTGGTGGCATGGGGCTCGTTTATAAGGCTGAGGATATCAAGCTGGGCCGGCCGGTGGCCCTCAAGTTCCTGCCCGAAGGGTTGGCCGGTGATAGCGGGGCGCTCGGGCGCTTCGAGCGTGAAGCGCGAGCGGCTTCCGCCCTGGACCACCCCAACATCTGCAGCATCTACGAATTCGGCGAATGTGAAGGCCAGCCCTTCATCGCGATGCAGTTTCTGGAGGGACAAACCGTAAGCCAGCGGATCCTGGCCGCAGCAAGCGGCGTCGAGCTGGCCAGTGGCGAGTTGCTTGACGTTGCTATTCAGATTACGGCTGGCCTGGAGGCCGCACACCAGAAGGGCATCATTCACCGCGACATCAAACCGGCGAATATCTTCATCACGAACCGTGGTGAAGTCAAGATTCTGGATTTCGGCCTGGCGAAGCTCGTTGAGAGCGTAGAGTTCGAAAAGCTTAGCCAAGAAAGCGCGACCAGCACCGCTGCCATGGCCTTGAATCTGACCCGGGCCGGAGCAGACATGGGAACCGCTGCGTACATGTCACCGGAGCAGATCCGCCGCGAGAAGTTGGATGCGCGCACTGACTTGTTTTCTCTGGGCCTGGTTCTGAACGAAATGGCAACCGGGCAGCAAGCATTTGCGGGCGATACGGCGTTAGCGGTTCACGATGCCGTGCTGCACCGGGCGCCAACGCCCATGCGACAGTTGAATCCTGGGTTGCCGCCGGGGCTGGAAACCATCATTACTAAGGCGCTGGAGAAAGACCGGCACGGGCGATGGCAGAGCGCGGCGGAAATGGGCGCCCAGCTGAAACTTCAGCGACCAACGGCGTCGGGAAACACCGCTCGCGCATCTCGGGTATCTGTTGATCGTTGGCGATTTGTTACTGCAGCTGTCCTGGCTCTCGCGGGAGTTGCGCTTTGGTTTGCACCTCGCCTGAGCCTACGGAGAACGTCCCAAGTCCCAGGCTGGGTACAACTCACTGACTTTTCCGATTCAGCCACTTCGCCATCTCTGTCGCCAGATGGGCGGGCACTCGTCTTCATCCGCGGTCAACAGAAATTTCTCGGCCCCGGAGATCTATACTTCAAACGATTGCCGAGAGGCGCGCCTGTTCGACTCACTCACGATGGTTTTGGCAAGGAGGATCCCCGGTTTTCTGCCGACGGTTCCCGCGTGATTTACACCCAGGGGAGTGATGCGTGGAGGATATCGGTGCTAGGCGGCCCGCCAGAGCTGATGATGCGCAACGCCTCTGGGCTCTCGTGGATTGGCGGTGGTCTTTTGATGTTTTCGGAATTAAAACGCGGCCTGCATATGGCCGTGGTGACAACCACCGAAAATCGCAGCGACGAGCGCAACGTATACATTCCCGCCAGGGAAGTCGGTATGGCTCATCGCTCCTACTTGTCACCCGACCATAGATGGGTCCTGATCGCAGAGATGGATAATGGCTGGCTGCCCTGCCGCCTTGTTCCTTTCGACGGCAGTTCTTCCGGAAGACGAGTTGGACCGCCCGGAGCCGCATGCACATCCGCAGCGTGGTCACCAGAGGGGCGGTGGATGTATTTCAGCTCGAATCAAGCGGGAAGGTTTCACATCTGGCGTCAGCAGTTTCCTGACGGCGACCCCGAGCAGGTCACGTCGGGCCCCACTGAAGAAGAAGGCATTAGCATGGCGCCCGACGGCCGCTCTCTTATCACGTCCGTAGGAGCCGCCCAAAGCTCGCTCTGGCTTCATCATTCTACCGGCGAGCAGCAAGTTTTCGCAGAAGCTTCTCCGGAGGAACCGCGATTCTCCAAAGACGGGAAAAAACTCCTTTTCATCGTTCGTAGAGGCTTGACCTCTCCGGCAAGGACGGTCGGGGAGCTTTGGGCCATGGACCTGGATTCTGGACTCAGCGAGCGCCTGCTGCCGGGCATCTTGGTAGACACGTTCGATATTTCTCCCGACTCGAAATACGTTGTCGTCATTTCTCCGAATGGGAATGACACGCGCAGCGCTTGGCTGGCTCCGTTGGACCGCCGCTCGCCGCTTCAGCGCATTAATTCACCGCCTTCGGTATCTGATTTCCGCTTCGATCCCGCCGGAGGGTTCTTCTTCGCCGCCTCAGAGGGTGAATCCGACTTTACGTACCACATAAACGAGGTCGGTTCGAGATCATTTAGAGTACTGTCAACTCCTGTTCTTTCGTTAAAAAGCGTCTCGCCCGACGGTCAGTGGGTGATTGTCCGGGTTGCGGTACCGGGCGGCGAAGTTCCGCGTCGTGCCTTAATGGGCTATCCAGTTCGAGGCGGGGTTCCGAGGATGATCTGTGACAACGACTGTCCGGCCGGCTGGACACCGGACGGCAAGCTCTTCTATTTCTGTTTCCATGGCAATGGCATGAGCGAATCTGGTGTGGACTGGAAGACCGCACTTATCCCATTGGCGCCAGGCCAGGACCTTCCAAACCTCCCCGCATCTGGCGTCAACTCGCCCAAAGACCTTGCCGGACTGGCGGGCGTCAAACTGATTCCAATTGGAATCCAGTCAAGTCCGAGTTTTGGGGTCTTTGGCCCTGGTCCTGACTCCACGACGTATGCGTTCACGCGTACTTCGGTTCACCGAAACCTCTATCGCATCCCGGTTCCATGACCGATCGTTAACGACCAACGCGCTTGCTCGTCGCCCGCCTCAAAACTCCCCGCTAATCACATCGTAAAAAATCCGGATCCCCTTCTGAAATTCGGCTACTGGGATGTGTTCTGTGTCGCTGTGCATGGAGCCGGCGGTAGATAAGTCGAGCACCATGGGTGTGAAGCCGTAGGCGATGACCCCCTTCGCGCGCAGCTTGTTGGAATCCGTGCCGTGCGGGACCAGCATGGGGGTCACGAGGGCGTCGGGGTGCGTTTTCTGGATGGCGCGGCGCATGGCTTCAAACAGGGGCGTGCGGCTCGGGCTCGCGCCGGGATCTTCGGGCGGATTGATTTCCTCAATTGACACGCGCGGGTCGTTGATGCGCACCTTCATCTCGGAAATGAATTCGGCGGAGTTTACTCCGGGCAAGAGGCGGCAATCGAGCGTGGCTTCCGCCGTCGAAGGAATCACATTCACTTTCACAGGCGAACCTACACCCGAGGCCAGCGTTGTCAGCGATACTGTGTTTGCCTGAATGGCGGCGGTGTACTTGTTGGCGGCCAGCGGAGCGCCGATGGTGCGAATCATCTCAGCTACCACCGGATGCGGTTTCGCGGGCGCGAGCGCCATGGCCTTCTGGAGCGCGTTCAACAGAGTGACGTTGGCATTATCCGGAATCGGCTGCGATCCGTGCGCCGCCGTGCCGCTGGCGCGCACGCGCAGCCACAGCGTCTGCTTTTCGCCCACCGCGATGCCGAAGACCAACTTCCCCTCGGCAAGAATCGATCGCGTGCCGAATCCGCCTTCATCCAGCACGTATTCCGCGTCGATATCGGAAAAATGATTCTCGATCATCCATCGAATTCCGTGCGTTCCGTTGGTCTCTTCGTCGGCCGTGCATAACATGACGATGTCGCGCGCCGGCGTGATGCCGGCTTTCTTGAGCGTCACGAAGGCCATCAACTGCTCGATGCCGATGCCCTTCATGTCCATGGTTCCGCGGCCCCAGATCTCGCCGTTTTGAATGACCGCGGCAAACGGATCCATCTTCCAGGCCTTCCGGTCGACGGGCACTACGTCGAGATGATTCATCAGGAGTAGCGCCTTCTTGGAACGGTCGCGGCCGGCAAGACGCGCCAACAGGTTGGTCTGGCCGTTCGGGCCGCTGGGATAGAGCTGCGCCGGAATGCCGTTCTCTTCGAGTATGCGTTTGATGAAGTTCGCAGCTTCGGAGGTGTTGGCGGGAGGATCGATGGATTCGATGCGGATGTACTGCTGCAGAAGATCGACCGCCGAACGGTTGATCTGATCCCAGTCCGGCTCGGCGGCTGAAACAACGGCCGCCATAAGAGCCACAAGGAGAATTTTGGAATACCTTCCAACTCGTAGCGCATGGCCACGCCCGGTTTTGGCGGGGACTTGCGGCTTCTTGCGGTTTACAAGGGAAAGGCCACATTCAATTCTCATCGCTCCAACTCCATTCCACCCGAGAACGCGGGATGCATTCCTGCTGCGCGGTACGCCTCGAGCAGCGCGCCGGCTGGCGGACCATAACGCGGCGGTTCCGGCCGGCAGCCATCCGCGAGCTCCAGCAGTTGCCTGAAGCGCGCCAAGAGATACCCGCTACGAAAAACACCGCCCACATGGCAGATCATCACCGTTTCCTCCGGACGAAACAGTTGCTGCCGCACCGTAATCGCGAGCATGGCGAGCTGCTGCGCGGCATTCGCTAGAATATCGCGTGCCACCTCGTCGCCTTCCGCTGCTGCCGCGTCCACCAGCTTCGAAAGAGAAGCCACCCGCGGCCTGGGCCATTCGTTCGTGTACAGGCGGTGCATTGCTTCATTCGCGTCAGGAGCGCCGGTGGCTGCAAGCAGCACGCCGTGGAGCGCGGTCTCCGGACCCCAACCCTCAGCAAATCGCAAGGCCGCGCGCACGGCCTGGCGCACAATGTCGAAGCCGCTGCCTTGATCGCCGAACAGGTATCCCCAACCGTCTGCGCGCGCCGTCTCACCCGTGGCGTTCCGGCCGAAGGCGATCGATCCGGTTCCGGCTATTGTGACAACGCCCGGCTCTCCGGCCGTCGCGCCCGAGAGCGCAATGAGGGCATCGGTTGTCACGATCAGTTTTTTGGCCGGGAGAATTTTGGCAAGGATGGCTTCCTTATCGGCAGGTCCGCCGCTCATGCCAAAGCATGCCGCTTCGAAATGCATGTCGCGCAGACTGAGCTGAGCTTCTTTGCATGCCGCAGCCACGCTTTCTCTCACCGCCCGCGCCAGCTTGTCGCGGCCTTCCGCTGCCCCGACGTGATTGCAGGGGCCGCCGGTTCCTTCGCCCAGAACGCGGCCCGTCTCGTCGCCAACGAGCGCCTTGGTACTCGATTGTCCGCCATCTACTCCTAAGAAAAGTCCGGTAGCGGTCATTGGCTAGACCGCTTCCTTCGGTCGCGGCTCAGCAAGGCCGGCCGGGAACTGAGTTGTGACCCAAACGAGCGGTGCTGGAATCCGGCGCATGGAAGCTACTGTAACACCGGGTGCTTATTAAAATTCGCTGAGAAAAAAACATTACCTCTCACACAGGAGCTAACAGAAATGATGATTGCGATTGGATTACTGAGCGGAGTGCTGTTGCAGTTGACCAACCGGTGTTCGCGGTGGCGAATCAACCGCACAGACAAGTCGGGCCTCGCCGAATATGCGCACAAAGCCCGGTGCGAAGGGGCCTTTCCATTCGATTACCTGAGTCGCTAGGCGATCAGGCCGCAAACCACTGTAGAGGTATAAGGGAGTTGCGATTTAGCGAGCGTCGCCGGGCGGTGACGCGGGCAATTCAGGTGCAGGAAAATTGGGCGGCGGACCCGGCGGGATGACGTTCTGCGGAAGAGCAGGCGGAGAGTCGATCGACGGAGCATCAGGCGTAATCACATTCGGCAGAGCAGCGGGGGCGGGCGTCACCATGGCCGTTCGTTTTGCGCCTAAACCCAGGGCAATCAGAGAAAGCGAATTGAGTTTTCCCGAAGGCTCCAGATTCTGGTCGTGCTGAAAACGCCGCAATGCTTCTTCGGACCCCGCATCCCAAACGCCGTTCGCCGGCTGATTCAAATATCCCTTGCTCGCGAGCGCCGACTGAATCTCTTTGTAGCGGTCGGCGGTCGGCGCTAATTGGCGCGAGCGCCAGGCGGCTGCGGTCTTGGTCTTTCCGTGTTTCCCCGCAGTCTTCGAATGTGGTCCGGAGGTCTTTGCAGCAGTCTTTGCGGGGGTTTTTGTTGCAATCCTTGTTGAGCCTTTCGTAGCCGTCCGGTGAACCGTGGCAGAGGGCTTCTTCTTGGTGAGCTGGGCCTTCTTCTGTGCCGGAGTTGAGTTGTCCGGCGCAGCCAGCGATAAAGCACACGCAATCATCAGAAGCGCTACAATTCGCAAAAATCAATCTCCGTCAAAAAGAAAAAACGAAAGGGCAGGCCGGAAGACCTGCCCTTCACAAATAAATCGGCTTATTGGCCGTTTCTCGGTAGAGTGCCCGGCACGAAGAGCGGGGTCCACTCCTGCTGGTTCCGGGTGCCGCCCGCGCGCATGACGCGGAACGCTACTGCGTCGCCGGGTTTTAGCGCGCTTTGCAAGCGGATCAGCTCATCTTTCGAATTGACCGGTTGCCGGTTGATATTCGTAATAATGTCGTTAGCCAGCAAGCCGATGTCGTCCGCAAACGAACCGGGTTCAACCTCCGTCACCACCACTCCCGCGGGTCCTTTGTATCCCAGACTCTCGCGCAATGCATTGTTCAGATCCCGGATGGTAATCCCGAATTTGGCTTGCGTGCCTTCGTTCGGTCCGGATTCCTCATTCCTAGATCCGCCGAACTGATTCGCGAAGACCTTGTTGCGGTCGCCAATGACCACGTTGAGGTCGTCTCTCTTGCCGTTGCGCAGGACCGTGATTTTCATAGTCTCGCCCACGGAGGCGTCCGCCACGCGATCCATCAAATCCTGGCCTCGGGCCACCGGTTTCCCATCGAGAGCGACAATCACATCGCCAGCTTCCAGGCCGCCCTTTTCCGCGGGCCCACCCGGCTCAACCTTTTGGACGAAAATGCCCGCCGTGCCGCCGTAGCCCCTCACCAGTTCACGATTCCGATCCTCATCCGGGCTGAAAGAAACGCCGATCGATCCACGCGTCACTTTCCCGGTCTTGATGATCTGGTTATAGACCTTCACCGCGGTGTTGATGGGCAGCGCAAATCCGATGCCCTGATACCCGCCGCTGCGGCTGGCGATCATCGTGTTAATGCCGATCACTTCTCCGTTGATGTTCAACAGCGGTCCCCCGCTGTTGCCGGGGTTAATGGCCGCATCGGTTTGCAGGAAGTGCTGGAACCCAGAGGTCATGGCGCTCTCGCCGGGGATATCACGCGATTTCGCGCTGATGATGCCGGCCGTCACCGTGGCCTGGAACCCGAAGGGAGAACCAATCGCCACCGCCCAATCCCCCACTTGCACTCCATCCGAATTCCCAATTTTGGCCGCCACCAAGTTGGACTTGTCGACCTTGACCACCGCCACATCTGTCGCTGGATCAGTGCCGATCACTTTGGCTTCGTATTCAAGCGGATCGCCATTAAACTTTACGGTGACGCGTGTGGCCTTCTCCACCACATGATTGTTGGTCAGAATGTAGCCGGCTCTATCAACGACAACACCGGAGCCCAGACTGTAACTCTTGCGCGGTCCCACTTGAGGCGCCTGATCGCCGAACGGACTTCCGAAGAATCGCTGGAAAAAGTCCTGCATCCCGTTTTCATCCTGCTGGTCCTCGTCTTCGGGGTCCTGTTGCTGCGGCGGCGTCCGTCTCTTGTGAAGCTGCTGCGCTGAGGCCTTCTGCACATACGTGCTCGAAATATTCACCACCGAAGGCTCAAGCTGTTTTGCCAGAGTGCTGAACGCATTCGACAGCTGCACAGGATTCGGAATTGCCAGTGGCGTGGCGCCGGGAGCAACGGCCTGTTCCTTTGCGGCCTTGACGCCGGTGGACACCAGCGTGCCGACGACTATGCCCATCGACAACGTGAACAGAATCAGGCTGAACGAGAGTAATTTCTGACTTCGCATCTTGTCAAACAGACTCATGGGAATGCAACTCCTCAAGAACCGCAATTCACCCCATTATACCTCGGGGTTTGGGTTTCTATACCTATAGATGTTCTGTGGAATGAACACGTTTCAGCTCTACCAGCAATATTCCGGTTAATATCAGTGCCGCCCCGATGGCGGCCCGCCGCGAAAGCAGTTCTCCCATCAACCAGAAGGACGTAAACCACGCCACCACGGGCTCGAGCGAATAGATGACTGCCGTGCGTGTGGGAGTAGTGTGCTGCTGGGCCCATGCCTGCACCGTGAAGGCTAGCGCGGTGGCCAGAAGTCCGGTCATTACAAGGGCAAACATGACCACCGGAGTCAGGTGAATAACCGGTTTTTCGATCCACCAGAAAGTCGAGAGGCCGAGGACCGCGGCCGACGCCACCTGCATAAAGGACAAAGACTCGAAACTGATCCGCCCGGAATAGTGCCCAACGGCGATGATGTGCGCTGCAAAAGCTACCGCGCAGAAAAAGGTCAAAAGGTCCCCGCGTCCGATGCGCAGCGAATCGCCTTGCAGAGTCATCAATGCCATACCCGAAGTAGCGCACAGGACACCGGCCAACTCGAAAATGCGCGGCCTGATCAGATAGACGAGGGAGGTGAGCAAAGGTACCAACGGAATCGCCAGGCCGGTGATAAACGCGGACTTGGATGCTGTGGTGAATTGCAGCCCGACGGTTTGAAACAGGTAACCGGCGAACAGGCACCCGCCGGCAATCAGCCCGCCGCGCGTGGGCCGGTACCGCGCTCTCGAGCGAAACAGCAGGGCTAATGCGGCGGTGGCAATACTAAAACGGATCGACAGAAATACGATGGGCGAGACATCCTTCAACGCTGACTGGACCAGCACGAAGGTCGAGCCCCAGATCACTGTGTTGCCGGCAAGCGCGGCATCCGCGCGCCAGGTGCGCACCGTCTTCCGCGATTCGCCTGCAAGGAGAAGGCCTTCCCCTTCGGGCGTCATGCAGAGGGCGGTCCGATTTGCGGTTCGCGTAACAGCAAACTGAGCGTCAGGAAAACTCGTTTGAGACCGAGGTCGCGGCCATCGGGGTTGTACCACTCCTTCATCGTGTGAGCGCCCCCTCCCTGCCCGCCCGCGCCGATGGAGACGGCGGGAATGCCAAGGGACAGCGGGATGTTGGCATCGGTGGAAGAGCAATCGAGGCGCGAACGGATTCCCAGATAAGCATCCACGGCACGTAAAAAAGCGAGCACGGGTGTCTGCTCATCAAGCTCCGCCGCTGGGCGCTCTCCGATTTCTTTGATTCTGGCGGCTACCTTCCCGCCCGTGGCGCGTTGGTTTTCCTGTTCCTGTGCGCGTTCGACGGCGGTATTGAGCAGCTCGACCAGCTCTCCCATTTTTTCATTGCTCTCGGAGCGGATATCCACTTTCGCGCGAGCCATCGAGGGGATGGAGTTGATGCTGGTGCCGCCGTCGATGAGGCCGACGTTCAGGGATGACCGCGGGCCGCCCTTCAGTTTAGCCTCAGAAAAGTACGCTACCGCGCGGCCGAGCGCGTGCACCGGATTGCCAACGCCGAAATCACTCCAACTGTGGCCGCCCGGTCCGGTGAAAGTGACTTCGAAGCGCCGGCTGCCGAGAGCACGCGTGGTGATGTGGTCGGTGGCGGCGCCATCGAGAACCAGGAACGTGGCGATCTCGCGCGCCAGGTCCGACTTGCACAGCCAGCGCATGCCGGTGAGATTACCCTCGCCCTCTTCTCCCACGTTACCGATCAACACAGGCTCCGCCTGTAGGTCTTCGATCTCGGGTGAGACTTTGATGGCGCGCGCAAGAGCCAGCAGCGCGGCCAATCCGGAGCCATTATCCGAAACGCCAGGGCCATGAAAATTTCCGTCCGCGCCGGCCGCGACGTCGTCCTTACCGCGCGGGGCAAGCACGGTATCGAGATGCGCCGTAACCGCGACGTACGGGCCGCGCGACTTCTCGCTGAGAAAGGCCACTACATTGCCGGCGCGATCGATCTGCGACTTCCAGCCGAATGCGCGGAACTGAGCCGCCATCCACTCGGCACGCTGCTGTTCGAGAAATGTCGGCGCGGGAATGCGGCACAGTTCCAGATGGATCTCATTGATCCACTGTTTTTCCCGTGTGAACCATTGCAGGCATTCCCGCACGCCGCGCAACTGCGCCACATGAGCAACGGGTACGGCCGCGGGCACGAGATTGGCTGCCATTCATTCGAGTGTACCGCAGGGGGTAGGAGGATGAAGGCAATGCGGCCCACGAATGAACCCGAATTCATGCCAATTATTCGCGTGAATTGGCGTTCATTCGCGGCCCAAATTGAACACCCGATTTATCCACTTTTCCACTATCGGCCCTGCCTTCGACGGGAAGCGATGGCCGCCCTCAAGCATCTGAAACTCCACGTCGTCCGCCCGCAGGCGCAGGCGATCGCTGAAGCGCTCGGTGACGTTCGGCGGATAGAATTCGTCCTCTTCCCGAGCGATGTGCAGCAGCGCGGCCGAGACTTTCTGGTATGGCCCCTCTTCCCAGTTTTTCGGCACGCCGCCACAGATGCCGATGACGCCCCGGATTGCATGCGGGTGTGTGGCTGCGAAGCGGTAGTTCATACCGACCGGTTGCGAAAACCCCAGCAGCAGCCGACGCTGTGGCGGAATGGCGTACTGGCGGCCCACGTCGTCGAGTGTATGCAGCAGCATGTCATGGTGCAGACGGACGGATTCGCTGGAGTGTTTCTGCGTGGCCCAGCAGTAACCCACCTCTCTCGAACCCGGCGAGAGAAAAAACTGGCTGGGCGCCTGGAGCGCTGCCAGAACGTGTTTCGGACCGAGCAGGCGTTCCGTGAGACGCAGCATGACTTCGGGATTTGAGCCAAATCCGTGCAGCGTGGCTATCAGCAGCGTGGAAGCCTCGATGTCGGGCGGCGCGTGCAGCAAATAGTGACAATCCAACCGAGCGCTGAACGTTCTGTGTTCCACCGCTTCAGAAGACATCCCATGAGTTGTACCATTTTCAGATGAGCAAAACTGCGCTGATCACGGGAGCTTCATCGGGCATTGGCTACGAACTGGCAAAGTGTTTTGCGCGAGACGGCGCAAGCCTGGTGCTGGTTGCTCGTGATGAGAGGCGGCTCGGCCAGGTTGCCGCCGAATTGCGCTCGCCCAGCGTTTCCGTAAGGGTCGTTCCTGCGGATCTGGCGCGCGCTGTAGCGCCATCGGAAATCCTGGATGCCACACGCGCCGCAAATATCAACGTCGATTACCTGGTCAATAATGCCGGTTTCGGATTCTGCGGCTTCTTTGCGGAAAGCGATCTTCGGGGCGATCTCGACATGCTGCAAGTGAACATGGTTGCGCTGATGCATTTGACCCGTCTGTATCTGCCCGGGATGCTGCAGCGCGGCTCGGGAGGAATCCTCAACGTGGCCTCTACCGCGGCCTTTCAGCCCGGACCCTTGATGGCGCTCTATTACGCGACCAAAGCCTTCGTTCTGTCGCTCACCGAGGCCATTGCCGAAGAGTTGCGCGACACGGCCGTAACCGCCACGGCATTGTGCCCCGGACCAACGGCCACTGATTTTCAGCGCAGGGCGAAAATCGAAGGCATCCGCCTGATGAAATCGAAATTCGCCATGATGACGGCGCGCGAGGTGGCGGAGATCGGGTACCGCGGTTTCCTCGAGGGTAAGGTCATTGTGATTCCCGGGCTATTGAACAAAATCGGCGCGCAGTCGGTCCGCATCAGCCCTCGCGCCATGGTGCGGAAAGTAACGCGCAAGCTGCAAGAAAGCTGATGAACTAGACTTTGCGCAGCTTGCTGACGCGGCCCACTTCCACCCACTCGACCACGAAGATATTGCCGGCGTGATCAAAACACGCGCCATGCGGGCAAATGAATTTGCCGGGGATGAACTTGTCGCGCGGTTCCTTGCGCAGGTCCTTCCAGGTGTTCGCCGCGGAGTCATCGCCCAGGTGAAGAATCACATGGTTGTTGCGGTCCAATAGTGTCACGCGCGCAGCCAGGTCAGGCACCACCACGTCACCGTTCTTGTAAAAACTGAAGTAGCACGGCATATTCGTTCCGCTGACGAATTCGATGTGTTTGCCTTCGAGAGTGAAATTCTGGATGCGGTTGTTGCCCCGGTCAGCCACGATAAGGATAGGCTTGGCCCCGCGCGCGTCCAGGCTGATGCCGTGCGGGCAGTCGAGTTTTCCCGCTTCTTTTCCCGGGCCACCAAAGGTGCTGATGTATTCACCCTTCTGGTTGTACCGATTGACGTAGCTCGAGCCGTAGCCATCGCCTACGTAGATATCGCCGTTGGGGGCAATCGCGAGATTGGTCGGGCTATATTTAATCGGCTTTCCGTCCGCGCCGGGCTTGCTGTATGGTTCCGATTCCTTGGGATAACCGAGGGTGAATACTTCCTCGCCGTCGAGCGTAGTCTTGACTACTAGAGCCCTTTTGGTATCGCACAGATAGAGGAACTCCGTGCTGCCTTCGTTGCGGATGTGCAGCCCGTGCGCGCCCCCTTTGAACTCCCTGCCCCAGGACTTGATGAACCGTCCGTTCCCGTCGAACACCACCATGCTGTCCGAGCTTTCACTGGCGTTATTCACCGTGTGGTGCACGTAAATCTGCCCCTGCGAATCCTCGCAGACACCATGCGTTTTGCCGTACTTGATGTTCGCGGGAAGCTCGCCCCAATCGTGCGTGACCTCATAGGTGTGCGCGCCATCACCCAGAACCGGCTTCCGGCTCCCGGCCTTATCTTGAGCGCCGAGGATAAGCGGCGCACCACCGCCGACCGAAAATAAAAAACGGCGGCGAGAGGTTGGGTTTTTCATGGCTGCTCCTTTTAGTTAGGCATTGTAGCGGATGCGCTACTGGAACTCGATGGACCGGACATCTCCCATGGTGCCGAGCGCGGCATCCTCGCGGCTATCATACTCGACCGTAACGAGTTTGCCCTTCTGCGGTCCGCAAGTCAGATCGACAGTTCCTTCTTGTGAACCCTTGATGACCACGTTCTCCTTATCCCGCATTGCGAGCAGGACTTGCTTCTGGCCCGACGACACTCTCAGCCGCACGACTTTTCCGAGGCAGTCGATCTGGCGCAGCGTACCAAGTACCGACGCAATCGGCGGCCGGTCGGAGCGCCGAACCGGTGGATTGGGGTTCTTCGGAACCTGCTGTCCAGCCGGGCCAGGCGCCTCAGCCCTGGCCGCGATCGTCGTTCGCCGCTGCTTTTCCTGGTCCAGGATGCGCAGCATGTCCTCGGCGGCTGCGGTCTCTTCCAGGTTCCGCGCATACTTTTTCGCGATTTCGGCGGCTTTTCTGGCGTCTTCAAATTTCTCGAGGTGGAACTCGGCGTATGCGATCCCGTGATAAAAAACGGAGGCTTGCTCGGGCTTGATGTGCTTCACTTTGGCGAAGTGATCCATGGCTTGCTGATACTGGTGATCCCGGAGTAGCGAGTAAGCCAGATAGCGTTGCGCGTCCTGGTAATCGGGATCTAGATCCACTGCCTTTTTCAATGGCGCGATGGCAGCTCCCTCCGCCTCACCAAGCTGCAGAAGCACCATCGCGTAATCGAAATAAAGCCGCGCATTCGTGCTCCCCAGTTCTGCCGCTCGTGCGAAGTGGCCGCGCGCCTCTTCGGGATTTTTGCCGGTCCACGCTAGTTCCGCGAGTCCGGCCTCCACCTCCCAGTCGTTGGAATATTCTTTGGCCAGCCGGCCGTAGGCCTCTTTCGCGGGCTCCTGCTTACCCGTCAATGCCAGCAAGTCGGCCAGCACCATACCCGATTCGAGCCGCGTGGCAGGCAAGATGTCCGGCTCTTCAGCCGACTTCTCCAGCTTCACGTCGAACACGGCCGCATTGAAATGCGTACCTCGCAGGTAGCCTTCCAAGTCCTTCTGCACCTGGTCGATGGTTTTCGCATACGCCTGCCAGAACGCCGAACTCGCACTTACTCCCGACGCAAGCAAATTCAGAAACTTGCTGAATTGCGGGCGATATTCGCTCGAAAGGTTCAGCATGTGCACCAGCGCCCAGCTTTCCGAATAAAAGATGCCGGCGCGGTCGCGTTCGTTGTAGTAGGGAGAATTGTGGTCCGCGCTGGTGAGCGCTTCGAGGCTCAGCCACTTCTGCTGCTGCAAATAGTAGAAGCGGCCCGGGATCACCTCACCCACGACCACCTTCTTGCCCATGGGCTTGAGCGTGGAATAGAGCTCCGCCAGTCCTTCGTTAAACCAGACAGGCAGCTCGATGCCTGTATGCTTCACCAGCAGGTGCGTGAATTCGTGAACCGCTACGGGATAGTATTCCGGGCTGATGCTGCGCATGACGATGTAATCGCGGTCGTAGCCTTCCAGGTAAAAGGCGCTGGCAGCGGTGTTGAATTTGTAAGGTTCAAACTCCTTGTCGGAACGAAAGGCAATGATGCGCACGGGGGTGTCCGGCATGGTTTTGGACGTGCCACGAGTGCGTTGGAAGAAGTCCCGTACCTGTTCGAAATAGAGAACGGCTTCACGGCCTTTCTTCTCGCCGGCGGTGGTGTACAGCTCAAAATGGGAGGATTGCAGTTTGAGCCATTGCTCGGCGGCGGAAGCAACGTGAGGCAGTAGAACCGTTGCGAACACCGCGGCTGCGGCGCCCTCACGGAAGGTTTGCCGGAGAGTCACTTGTCCTGCGCCAGCGATTTCAGCAGGATTTCAAAATTCGCTTGGTTGGCGGCCGCCGTTTTCGCCGGTGCGGTGAACTTGATGAAGATGAGGCCTTCGGGCGCCTCCACAATCGCGCCCAGCAGTCTGTATCCAGGCTTGATCGTCTTCGTGGTGGCCATGGGCCCACCGGCTCCTGTGTACGTACCGGACAGATCGATCGTCGTTACGTTGAGCCCGCTGATGGTCCGCTTGCTCGGCTGCGCTTCCGGCTGAGGTGGATCAAACTGGCCGATCCAGCGCTTCATATTGTCGTCTACGCTGCCGCCTTTACCCTGGCCGAAATAATAGATACCGCATTCGCCGTCCTCTTTGTCGTCGGCCGCCGGCACGACGTAGGTAGCCGCGCGCATGGGTCGTGGCGCTTGCGCTTTCCATGACGCGGGCGCAGTCCAATGGACACCGGCAGCCGTCTCCGCGCGTATCATGCCAACGGAAGCCAGCAACAACAATAGTGCGATGCGCATGTGGCCTAGTCTTTCAAGAGACGCGCGATAATCTGCTCCACGTCCTTGTAATCGCGATCGCAGCGCGCATGATCCCCTTCGCCGCCCTCGTGAAATTCACCGCCCGGATGCACGTAACGGATGAACCCTTTTTTATCGATCACAAAGGAAACCGAGGTCCAGCCGCGCTTTTCCAGATCGGGCCACCAGCGGCGGAGCGCTGTCCATCCGCCATCGAGAGCGACGGGAAAAGTGAAGCCTTTTTGCTGAGTGGCGGCGCGCATTCGCTCGACGCTCCAATCCCCAGCCGGCTTAGGATGGAAAATTCCAATGACGCGAAGTCCGCGAGCGCTGTACTTCGCATCCAGGTGCATCAACGCCGGTGCAGTCGCGGCGCAGTACGGGCAGCCGTCCGTCCACCAGCGGATGAGGACAACCTTTCCGCGCAGCGCATCCATCTCGAGTGTCGTGGAATTCAGCCAGTGCTGAAGGCCGAGAGGAGGAGCGGGAACGCCTAAACGATCTTCGCCGCGGCTGAGGTTGCTAGCTCTGCTGAATGGAACGCTAAGCACCAGGAACAGAAAGATGGCCAGAGCCCACTTCATTGACTCGATCGTAGCAAAGCTCATTCCAGCAGTGCTATCGTTGTTCTCCTGATGCCAGAACGGTCCAGCCCGGCATTTGCTTTATTCGTGATGGCAGCCGCCTTCGCGCCAGTGAGCCAACTCCATTACGACCGTATGGCAGAGCGTATCGTTGCCGCGTTGCAACCGGCGCCCGGCGAACGCGTGATGTTTGGCGGCGATCCGGAATACTTTCAGGAACTGACCATTCCGCTGCGCGCGCGGTTGAAAGAGGCGGGGGCCGTTGAAGTCCAGAGCTTGGACGTGGCCGACATTTACCTGTGGTTGCCCCTGAGCAAGCGTGTAGTTACGCCTGAGGAGCGGGCCAAACTCGCGGACTGGCTCGACCGTGGGGGCGCCCACCGTGAAATCCACTTTCACTGGGCGGAAGGCAGTGTGAACCCCGACGGTCTGCCTGGCGAGCATTCAGGGGCGCTCGATCGTATGTACGACGAAGCCCTGGACATCGATTACGCCGCGCTCTCGGCCGCGCAGGACCGCGCCATCCAGCTTCTGCGCTCCGGCGTAATCCGAGTAAGGACGCCGGAAGGCACGGACATCAGCTTTCGCGTTGGCGACCGTTCGTTCAACCGGCAGGATGGCAATGCTTCGGCCGAGCGGATGTGCACGGCAAACGTGCGCGTGGACCGGGAAATTGAACTGCCCGCGGGAGTGCTGCGCACAGCGCCGATCGAAGCCAGCGTGAACGGCTTCATTGTGATTCCGAAGGCCCGGTTCTCTAACGGCGTTGCTGTTAAAGTGATCATCGAGATCCGTCATGGAGATGTTGCCGGGATTTCAGCCGATTTAAATGTGGACGCCGTGAAATCAGCGCTCGATGCAGGCGGCGAGGCCGCCCATCGGTTTCGCGAGTTCGCCCTGGGTTTCAATCCCAAGCTCAAGACGAAAGCCAATGCCACGACGCTCCCGTATTACGGATACGGCGCGGGCGTGGTACGCATGAGCTTAGGGGACAACAGCGAACTTGGCGGGGAAGTTGGCGGCGGCTTCGTGCGGTGGTTCTTCTTTCCAGACGCCACAGTGGAAGTGGACGGCCGGCTATTGACCGACCGAGGAAAACTTATCGATGCAGACCAGCCAGCAAAACCAGCTCATTGACCGCCTCGCGGCGATTCCCTACACCGGGGCCATCAGCGACATCCTGGACGAACTGGGTTACCCGCACCAGGTGCTTCCGTCCTGCATCCAATCGATTCAAACCGGCCAGACCATCGCCGGCCGCGCGCTTACGGTTCACGGCGAGCCCGCTGCGGGACTAGCGCGGGATGAATATTTCCGGCCTTTCCTGACGATGCTTGGCGCCATTGGGCCCGGGGATGTAGTGGTCATCCAGCCGAACGATACGAGAATCGCTCATTTCGGCGAGCTTTCCTGTGAAACCGCCAAATTCCGCGGCGGTCGCGGCGCCGTGATCGACGGCGGGATCCGCGATATCGACTACATCGTCAAGCTCGGCTTCCCGGTCTTCTCGCGTTACCAGACGCCCCAGGATATTGTGGGCCGATGGCGCCTGCTGGACCACAACGTACCCATCACCATCGGTGACGTGCGCATCCAGCCCGGCGATTTCGTTTTGGGCGACCGTGACGGCGTGGTGCTGATCCCTCATTCCGTGGCCGAAGAAGTGATCGGCAAGGCGGAAGAAGTCGTAAATACAGAAGACGCCGTTCGCCAAGCGATCCTCGATGGCGTGCATCCTGTCGAGGCTTACGAAAGATTCCGCCGGTTTTGACTCCTCCGTAGTGCAAGGCTACCCGAGGGGCGTTGACGCGCCAAGAAGTCAAATTCGAGGAAGTGTGAACGGCAACCTTTCCCGAGGAAATCAAGGGGCCTCGAGCGCTGTATCTAGACAACCTGCGGATCAAATGGTAGTGGCTACTTTCCGGAGCGGCACAACCTTTCGGTGCGCATGACGGTTCGCCGCTTCACCCGCTTGACGAACGGGTTCAGCAAGAAAATCGAGAACCATTGCGCGGCAGTTGCGCTCGGCTATTTCGCCTACAACTTCATCAAGATTCACCGCACTGCGCGTAACGCCCGCCATGGCCGCCGGTGTGGCGGATCGGCTTTGGGATGTGGCCGACCTCGTTGCGGCTTGGGAAGCCAGTGAGCGGACGGTGGAAAGGGCGGCCTAAATGATACGATCGGGGCAATGAGAGTCCGTCTTCTGCTACTCGCATTAGGATGCTTGATTTCAAATGACGCTTGGGGTGCCGACAAGCCAATACCATTGGCCTTGGAAGGGAGGACGACTCTCCGGGTCGGCGAGTTGGCGGTTCTGCAAATTCCATCAGATCCTCGCTATTCTCATTTTGATGGGAATACCGGAGTGGGGAATGTGCTCGTGCTTGTGCGTCGTTCAAGGCGCACGGCGTTATATCGAGCCGTTCGTCCTGGACCAGGAACAATCGTGATCAGTCCTGATGTGCCGAGGGGACAATGTATTAGCTGCGCAACGCTGCATTATTTTATGAATGTTGTTGCGCAGAAATAGACAAGTATTTTTCAAACAACCCACTACCAATCAAATGATGCAGAGACGTACCATCTCCCAGCCACCTTCCGTCGAGAACGATGTGTCGGGCGCCTTGAATACTGTTGAACGCCAGTTAGATGACTGGGCCTGGGTCTACTCGTACTTCAAGGCGACGATCGGATCAATGTTCATCGCCCGCCGAGCTGGAACGTAACAAGCAAGAAGGGAAGTTGCCCCAAGCACGATGGTCACGGCGCCAAAGGTGATCGGGTCTGTTGCACGGACGCCAAAAAGCAAATCCGTCATCACTCGGGTCAGCGCGAGCGCGCCGGCAATTCCCAACGCAATTCCAAGAACCGCCAGCCGCACGCCGTCGCCCATCACAAGCCGCAAGACATTGCCCTGATGCGCGCCCAGCGCCACGCGCAAACCGATCTCGCGTGTTCGTTGCGCGATGGAGTACGAAAGCACGCTGTAAATCCCCACTGCGGAAAGAAGCAGCGCCAGGCCGGCGAATGATACCAACAGCGCCATCAGCATACGCTGCTGCACCATTGGCTCAAAAGCGCTCCGCTCCAGGGTCTCGATGTCCGCCGCCGGTTGGCTCTTGTCCACGCGGTGAATTTCCTGCACCACCGCGCCGATCAGGCCCTCCGGCTTCACCTTTGCAGACGTGCGCACAAGGAGGTGCTGCGGCCCGCCCAGCAACCAGGGGAACTGCTGATAGGGAATGTAAATCTCCGCATGAAAGCCGCCATCCGGTCCCTGGCTCAGGACGTTGCCGGCAACTCCGACCACGGAGAGCCAGGGTGCGGTGCTGGTGGGCGGCCCTACCCGCAAACTCCCCAGCGGATCTCGACCGGGCCAGTACAACTGGGCCAGCTTTTCATTCACGATCACGACTCTTTCACCCGACTGCGTATCGTGCTCGTTGAAACTGCGCCCTCTACGCAAGGGAATCTGGGTTGTGCGGAAATAATCCGGCCCAGCGATCACGTAGTTCGCGTCCGGCACCTGCCCTGCCGGGGGATTCGGCTGATCGGAAGTTGTAAAGAACTGTCCCGACCAATCGTCGATGGGCAGGCCGCGAGACACGCTGACCGCCTCTACGCCAGGCAACGCCTTGACCGCCGCGACCACCTGTTCCCAAAACTCTACTCGCGTCTGCGACTCTTTGTAATGCTCACCTGAGAACGACACGCGCAACCATAGAACATTGGCCGGATTGAAACCAAGCTTTACCCGGTTCAGCTCCACAAGAGTTCGAACCATAAGTCCGGCCCCAACTAAGAGCACCATGGCGAGTGCGATTTCAGCCACCACCAGCGCGCTGCGAAAACGCCGGCTCCGCGGACTCTGCAGGGAGCCGCGGCCGGTTTCGCTCAGCGCTTCAGCCGGTCGTGGCCGAGCGCCTTGAAGCGCTGGCGCCAGGCCAAAGAGGAAAGTAGTCGCCAGCACGATGACTAGAGAAAAAGCGAGGACTCGCAAATCCCCTGCGCCGCCGGCCAAGCCGGGCGCGGCCCTCAGGAGGAACGGCGGAGCGAGCGCCGCTAGGCCTTGACATCCGAGAAAAGCAAGCCAGGGTCCAAGAACTCCGCCGGCAAGAGAGATCACCAGGCTCTCCGTTAAGAGCTGCCGTGCAACGCGCCCCTGGCTGGCGCCGAGTGCGTTCCGCACCGCGAACTCGCTCGCTCGACCGGCTCCCCGTGCAAGTAGCAGATTCGCCAAATTGGCGGACGCAATCAGCAGGACAAAGACTACCGCGCCCATCAGAACGATGAGAGCCGAACGTGTATCTCCGGAAACGACCATACGGAGGCTCATCAATTCCGCCCGCCATCCTTTGAGCTCGGGATCCACCTGTTCCAAACGAACCGAGACCGGATCCATCCGCGCCTCAGCCTGCTGCAGGCTGATACCAGGCTTAAGCCGGCCGATCCCAAAGTAGTCATTCCACGTGTGTGCTGAGGAAAGAGCGATCCCAGAAACCCACAGGTCAGGGACCTTACCGTACGGTGCGGCATACAGGTGTGAAAAATCGGCCGGCATCACTCCAATGATCGTGTAGCTGGCGCCGTTGAGAGTAATCCCGCGCCCGATTGCACTCTCCTCCCCGCCGAAGCGCCTCTGCCACAAACTGTAGCTCAGCACGGCAACCCGCGGCCCTTCCGGCTCGTCCTCATCGGCTGAAAAGGTACGGCCCCGGGCGGCCGTCGCACCCAGCAGTGGGAACAAATTGCTTGAAGCGATCTCGCAGGGGTCCTCCTCGGCGTCCCCGGCGCCGCCCAGCACACAGGAGCTGGATGTGAAGGCTGCCATGTCCTCCAGTACGCCGCTCTGGTTGCGCCACGCTAGGATCTCGGCCGGGGAGATGGGGTTCCGCACCCAGCCGCGCGGCGGATTTTTTTTCCGGATGAACACGAGCCGGTCAGGGTCTTTAAATGGGAGTGGCTTGAGCAAAACGGCGTAGACAGCGGAAAAGATCGCCGTATTGGCGCCAATGCCGAGCGCCAAAGTGAGTACGGCGACCCCCGCAAAGCCGGGCCTCTTGGCCAGCATCCGCAGGCCCAATCGAACGTCCTGCCAGAAGTTGTCCCACCAGAGCCATCTGCGGGATTCGTAAAAACGCTCTTGCGCTTGCCTGATGTTGCCGAAGGACCTGCGCGCTGCGGCTCGTGCATCCTCGTCACTCAAGCCCTGGTCCCGCCACCGGTCAGTCTCAAGCTGAATGTGGGCCTCGATTTCGGCGTTGAAATCATTCTCTTTGCGCCTGCGACGGAACATACGCTTAACTCTCCTCCGTCTCGGGTCCTAGAACCCGCCCGATCGCTGTCGCGAACCGCTTCCATTTGGTGGTTTCCTTAATCAGTTGTTTGCGGCCGGCAATTGTTAGCGAATAGAACCTCGCTTTCCTGTTGTTTGCGGAAGTCCCCCACTTGGCAGAGATCCATTTACGCTCCTCAAGCCGCTGGAGTGCAGGATAGAGCGCGCCGTGCTCCACTAACAGTTCCTGTTCCGAAGTCAGCTGGATGGCATGCGCAATCCCCTGTCCGTGCTGCGGTCCAAATATCAAGGTGCGTAGGATCAACAGATCGAGTGTGCCCTGCAACAACTCCAGCCGTTCTATGGTTTCTTGGGTAGACATTTAACCTGAGTATGCGCATTTATGGGTAAGATGTCAACCCAAACCGTCTCTGGGGATGCGTGTGTGGTTTGATGTAAGAGCTACGCGGCGCCTGTCCGTGAAAGTCTCTAGCAACAGCTAGAAAGTTCAGGAAGTCGCGTTCTAGCTGTCTGATGTAAGTGACTTCTTTCTGAAAGTGTCAAGTTCTTCAGACGGCCTTGGGGAGGGGAAAAGCTTGGTAAATGAGCACGTCCAGTTGGGCATCGGCGCGGTCGAGAGCGCTCCGCAGCGGAAACGGTAAAACCGCATCGTTGCCGGTGAACATCGCCATGGCGGGCCGGAATACGCGGGCATCCAAACGGGAGAAAAGCCGTGCGACCTTCCAGCCGTAAGGGGTGACAAAGTAGCGGTTGGTTCTGGGTGGCCGGTAGATCAGGCCTTTGAGCCGGAGCCGCCGCAGGTCGTAGGTCATCTGGTTGGATGTGTACTCCGCTACACTCACGCCCAGCAGGTCGGCCACGTGTTGGCGCAGATCGTGGTTACGAAAGCCGTCAATCAGATGGTGGAACAGCGTGAGCGCCAGAAACAGTGCCATCACGCGCGGTTGTCCGAACTTCAGCCCCGGTGACTTTTTGCCGTCCTCGGTGACGGCGGGTTGCACCACACGGTGGATGCTGTCGCCGCTCAGGCCGCTGTTGTGGCTGACGCGTTCGACTTCGAGCAATCGCCGGTTGATCTGCCGGCCGATCTTCTGCAGGTAGGGCAGATTGCCCAGCCCCTTGTTGATTCCAAAATCATGGGGGTTGCGGAAAGTCCCTTCGGTCCGGCAACCGCGTCCTTCTTTGAAGTATTGCTTTAGATCGAAGTTCTTGTAGTTAATATGCAGGCTCGGATGCACGCCGTCCTGGATCACCCGGGTTCGAAACTCTCCCGGGGTTTTCTTCGTTACCACCCGGTCGAAGACCAGTTGCACGCGATCTGGGCGGCCCAGATCCAGGTTGTCGCGGATGATTTCCTCGAAGAACTCGCGGCCCCGCAATGGCCGGTCGAAAATCTGCGTCAGGCTGACTTCCATTTGCCAGACCGACAGATCCCAGTCGTAGCCCGCACGCCGATCTTCCGGCCGCAGCGGAAGCGGAATGCGGCGCAACCATTTCCGAAACACCCGGTCAATGTCCTCCGGCCCCAGCGCATCGCAGATCTCCTGCAACTTCACCGGCTCGCAGCACGACAGGAACCCGTTGTCCAGCGCCTCATAGGTGATGTGGCGCTTGTCGAGTTGCCGCTTGGCCCATTCGTGCCCGTTCAGGCACAGCTTCACACTCCACGGCGCGTAACTGCAGATCTTGAGAAACAGCGGGCCGAACTCTTCGTCATCGATGTAGAAGTAGTAGTGATTAACATAGACCGTCTTGTCGCGGTCGAACTGGAACCGCCCGTTGACCTTCTTGCCGTTGAAGGCCTGCGCTTTCTCCTGCGCCACCCCAATGAAAACGATGGCGTCTCGCACGTTGCGGCGGTGCCGGAAGCTGTTGGCAATATCGTCTTTCCTCTCTTTGTGCCGGAACTGATACACCGGAACGCCTTCCCGTTCGGCCAGCACCTTCACAGCTTCGCGAAACTTCTCCGAGATCTGCCCCAGTACAACGGGCGACGGAATCGGCTTCCCCAACTGATCGCGCATAAAGAAGACCAGGCCAGGCCCGGTCGCCAGCTTGCCGATGTAACCGTTCAGGTACAGACGGTCGAGACACTCCACTTCGAGAGTGACATGGCCGTCGAGCAGTTCCGGGATGGTCGCCATCCCACGAATTCTATGCGAATGCCGAGATTTCCGCTGGTCGGTTTGAGGTCGAAGACCTCGCTAGGAGATGAGGTTGGGCTGCCCTGGTTGAACCTGCCGGACGCTGGCCGGCTTCTGAGTACTAATCCAGATACTGTCCGAATTCAAAAATGCACTTTTGATGAAACGGCCTCTGCTGCCGGCTCACTACCCTCACAGCAGGAGGGCGAGATGGCTGCACGTACAGGACTTCACCCTGTCAAAGGAAGCGAACGGCCCCGTAGCGAGGGTTCCCGGTTAATCGGACCGCTCGGCGGCGAAGAACAGTTGTCTATCACTTTCTTACTCCGTTCGCGACCGGACAGTCCAGCGCTTCCCGATCTAGAATACTGGCAGAAAACGCCGCTAGGTAAACGCACCTTCCTCTCACCTACTGAATTCGCAGAGAAATACGGCGCAAGCCAGACCGATGTGGATGCCGTGACGAACTTTGCGGAAGCCAACGGTTTGACGGTGTTAGAAAAGCAGATAGGACCTGGCGTAGTCACTGCCCGTGGCACTGCTGTGCAAATCAACGCGGCATTCGGCATCACCCTGAATCGATATGAATCGCCACGTCACATCTCCAAGCGTCCCCGTCGCCCGGGTAGCCACCACGAAAAACGTGCCGAAGCGACCCAGATGCACCGCGGCTTCGATGGACCGGTGCATATACCAACGGAATTGGCCGCCATCGTCACCGCCGTAATCGGCCTGGATAACCGCATCCTCGGCGGCACCAACGGTACCGGCGATCCGGCGGGGAGTACAGCTCTCGACGTGCCCACGCTCGCTCAACTCTACAACTTCCCCAACACCGGCGCGGCGAACCAAACCATAGGCATCTTCAATGGCAACGCCAACGGCGGCAACTACGACCCCCAGGACATCACGGACTACATAAACAGCCTGCCCGCGGGCTACAACACGCAGCCCACCATCACCGAAGTTGACCTGACGGTAGACGGCACAACTTACAAAAACGATCCCACCGGCACCTTGGACGACGAAATCACTCAGGATATTGAGACCGCCACTGCAGTTGCACAAGGCGTCACTGTTCAGGTCTACTGCTCGACCTCCAACGAGGATGGCTGGAGGGCCTTTCTTGGTCGTGTGATGGCGCCGCAGGGTGGCGAAAACACGCCCACTGTGTGTTCCAGCAGTTGGTTCATTAGTGCGCGTGACGACTCCGGTTCAGCCGGCCAAGGAGTACTCGACACACTCTCGGGAATGTTCGCAAAGCTTGCTCCGCTTGGCATCTCGATATTCATCGCTTCTGGCGACGAGGGTGCCAACTCCGGAATTGACACGAGTTGCCACGTTCAATACCCAGGCAGCGACCCCTGGATCACTTCCTGCGGCGGGACGATGGTCAGCAAGAATGACGGCCCACCCGTGAGCATCAAAGAGGAATGGGTTTGGAGCGATGAGGCCAACGGTTGGGGAGCCACTGGCGGTGGCGTCAGCGACTATTTCGGGGCCCCATCCTACCAGACCGCGAATGGAGTATCGCCCGTTTCTCAGAACGACAACAAAGTGCGTCGCGGCGTGCCCGATATAGCTGGCATGGTCGCGCTGAACGGCCTGCGCGTCGGTGGAGGAGGCTTCGGTTTCACTGGCACCAGTTGCGTGGACCCTCTCTATGCCGGCCTTACTGCAGTCCTGGTGCAAGCGCTCGGCGAGCCTATCGGCTTCCTAAACCCCACGCTGTACGCCTTAGGGAATTCCGTTTGCAACGACATCACCTTCGGCAATAACGACCCCAATTTTAATCCGGACTCACCCTACTATTCCGCAGCCGCGGGTTGGGATGCCTGCACCGGGTGGGGAAGTATAGATGGGACCAAGCTGCTCAATGCTTTCAAGCGGCTCTACCAAAAATCCTGTTCCTTCATCCTGGACCGCAGCACCTTCGGCAAAGATGAAGTCGACGTGGTCTCTACCTATACCCCGGCCTTCTGGGTTCTGGTGGAAGGATTCCGCCCGACCGAACTGGGTCTCACATCCGGTAACTTAGGCACTCCGCCTATAATTCCGCAAGTCTCCTACACTCTCGATCCCACGTTGACGCCCGTCCAGGCCACCGCGATTCAAAACATGCTCTCGGTCTCACAGTTTGCCGGCCCGGTTGTGCCGGAGGACCCGTCGCTGCCGAACCTGCCGCAAGGCTTTCTGTTTCCTTTCACGATTTCCTTTACCGGGGATCAAGGCTTTGTCGACTTAACGCCGCTTACTTCCACCCTCGTTACGCTCTCCGCGACGCTCACCGGCGCCTCCGCTGGCACCGCGCAGATCGACTTGGGCACATTCGAGGATCCCTTCTTCCTAGATGTCAACCCGAAAGATCAATCCCAACCAAGCTGGCTCAGTTTCGACCTGCGATTTTTCAAGATGACCGTGCCCGCGGGCCAGACCTCATCGCGTTTCGGCGCCACCATGACCGACAACCCGAATGACGCTCCCGGTTTCATTGGCACAGTCATCAATAACCTCACGCAGGGTGGCGGCACCGCCAACGGTGATACTTTTGACCCTGGCCTCAGCCAGGATGAAGACGCTTCTGCCCTGGAGTTCCAGCAACAGGATGATGGCGGCAACTACGTTTTCAATTTCGCCGTCGCTCGCGTGCGCTTGCTGGGTAAAACGCCCGGCGCCCAGGCGCAGAAAGTGCGCGTCTTCTTCCGTCTCTTCCAGGCGCAAACTACCAACAGCGACTTCGACACCAGCACTACGTATCGCTTTCAGTCCGACGCCCTGCAGTACGGCGTCACCGTTCCGCTTCTGGGCGTCCAGAGCGATCAGAACGGCAATCCCGAATACGTGACCATTCCGTGTTTCGCGACCGCCCGAAACAATGTCAATGGCCCTGCCAACATGCAAGACCAGCCGGAAGATACTCCCAACGCCTACACGATCACGGTGGATCCAGGTGTGGAAGTGGATTCATTCTTTGGTTGCTGGCTGGATATCAATCAGCCGCAGCAAAAGTTTCTGCCCTCGGCCCCGCCAGCAGGAAACTGGGACGGACCGTGGACGGCGCAATGGAATGCCACACCGTCGGCGTTGCAATCCATTCAAGAGGCAATTACGGCCGCACCCCATCAGTGTCTGATCGCCGAAATCCGCTTCGACGACACACCGATTCCGACGGGCGCCAACTCAGCCACGTCAGATAAATTGGCGCAGCGAAACATCGCCTGGATCGACGGGCCGAACCCTGGATTACCGTCCTCGCGCCGAATGTCGCATCCCGTCCAGGTCCGTCCCACCCCGTTTGGCACCACCAATCCCGATGAGCTAATGATCTTTTGGGGTAACACCCCTGCCGGAAGCCAGGCACAACTCTATTTGCCGGCGCTGAACGCCACCGACATTCTGAATCTGGCCGATGCCAGGTACTCCACTCACGGCATCAAGTTTGTCGATCCTTACACCGTAAGCTTCGGAACCGGGGGCGTGACCTTTGTTCCTCTCCCCCAGGGTACGGCGCTTGCCGCTGGACTTCTGGCAGTCGATCTGCCGCCTGGCATACACAAGGGCGAAATTTATAAGGTGGTTGTCAGGCAAGTGACCGATGCCGTGACGCAGATCATTGAGATCGCGGACAGAGCGACTGGGGCCGGCGGCGTCCTCGACACGAAATCGTTTGGATGGCGGCGTGTGGCCGGGGCATTTCAGGTCACCATCACCATTAGCACGAAGCAGCAGCTACTGTTACCAGAGGAGCGCCTACTCGCCATTATGCGTTGGATCTGGGAGCACATGCCTCCTCAAAAACGCTGGTACCCCGTGCTCCAGCGCTACATCGGCGACCTGGTTGGACGAGTCCAGGGTTTCGGCGGGAATCCATCGCAGATTCCGCCTTCGGAAACCGGCCAAGTCCCAGGGCTCGGCACCAAGAAACAGCATCCCGGGCGAGAAAAGGAAGTCACCGGCAAAATCGTGGGCATTATGTACGATCATTTTGGAGACTTTGTGGGCTTCGTGCTGGAGGATGAGCGCGGCGACCACCACCGCTTCGAGAGCCGTGAAAGGCCCATGCTCACCGTAGTGCAAAGAGCCTGGGACGAGCGCTCGCGCGTCCGCGTGATCGCTGAGCGCGACAGAGAAAATGAGCCGCGCAAGTTAATTCTCCTGGCTGGAGGTCGCTAGTGCTTCGTTTGGATGTGTCGCAATAGGTTCGAAATAAACGCGTTCGAGAACAGTAGGTGAGTGTCTTAGCACCGGACTGTTTTTGCAGCCCCAAAATTCAACCACGACGGTTGTGGTCTTGCGCGACTTACGCAAACCCTTACAGTCGTAGCGTATTTGTATGTCGCTGTAAACTTGTTCCGGCCGAGGTTATGAATGCCGGGTGAATTAGTAACGAATAAACGCGCCAGCGTCCGTCGATCTACCTGTGCGTGTCGTCATGCCGGACAAGCGGCCGGCTCCGGTCGCTTTCCTTGTGCTGCGAGGCTGCGTTCGAATACATTCCGATAATGGCGGACATCTGGGGCTACCGACGTTACCTCAAATGCACAGGCTGAGTGAACCCACCGTTTCCCGCCGAATCCCAGACTGCGAAACGAGCCCACTTCTTCCCGCCAGCATCGAACGGAATTCGGAACTCCCTGTTTCCGAATGGAGCCAGCTCCGCCGCGGGGATCACCTGCCGGCCGATTGTCTTGCCATCTCCCCACACCAGTTCGACAAATTCGAGCGGAAACGTCCATTCGACCTGGGCGCTGAAAACTCGCTGTGCCCCCGTGCCCTCGATACCGTACTTGCCGAACAGCACTTCTCCGCTCGTGACGAAGAAATCCCCAGCGCGCATAGCTCGCAGAACGGGGCTCCAGTCCTCATCGAATTTCGGAACGCGATCCAGTTTTACGTAGTTCACGATAAGGTGAGGATACGTCTCGTCGTCGGGGAACTTCTGGTACGTGTCCCCCTCAGCAATCATGTATTTGGCCGACGTCCAGTTGTTCATCTCATCGAGCAGCCCGAAGCATCGCGACTCGCAAAGCCGCTGCTCCGATTGGTCAACCGGCAGCGATTGATACGACCCGCCCAGAAAACGGTCGCTCAGAAAGTGCGGCTTTTCGCGAACGGCATCGGGATAACCCGCAGACCCCTTCGCGCGCGGATGGGCCTGCCACATCAATCCTTCCTCGCTGCGCAGCATATCCAACTCCTCGGCTTCCGATCCCACATGATAAATTCGCCCGTATTCGGCGCTCTCTTCGACCGTCGGCTGCCCAGCCTGTCGAACGTGAGTCCAAAAGACGGGCCGCGGGAAGATCGTCGTGTAGTGGCCTCCGAGAAAGGCGTCCGGCTCCTCGCCGGGCATGATTAGGAATGACCGGTCGGAGTGGCGGCGGCAGCCCTCGAAATACACCTTCTGCTCCTTAAGCCGGAGCGGCCCCGGATCGGACGGGTGGCCGTCGGAGTGAAAATCGGACATCATCGCGATGTTTATCCCGAGCGCGCGAAAGACGGGCAGCCAGGTAGGCAGCAGGTCGATCGTTCCGGCATCGGACAACTGCTCATTGAAATGAGTATGGAAGTGGCTCACGGCCACCTGGTAGCCAGGTAGCGGCTTGTAACGGTCGTCGTGGGTAAAGGCCAGCACCGAGGGCTCGGTGGATTCGGCGTTTTCCGGACTCAGATAATAATAGAGTGGCATGTGCTGCCACGTCCCGGGCGGTGCGTTGTACAACGCGAAGTTTCCCAGGTTGTGCCGCGACTGATTGACGCGCCGGTTCCAGACCTCGTCGGAAACGCCGTGCGGACGATACTCTTCTTCGTGTTCCGCCTGCCGGACTCCGGCCGAGAAAGACGTGTCGCTGTCTTTGCGATACCAGACGTAGCCGAGATTCAATTCGATCTCGCGTGCGAAGAAGAATTTGTGCGGTGGCGGGAAGATGGCCACCGATCCCGCGTCTGACTCGACGATCTCTAGCCGGTTGCGCGCGCGCAGAGCCACCGGGTCCGCGTTATTCGTGCCACCGAATTCATAGCGCTGCCAGGCGCGTGCAACATCCTGCCATCGCACTCGCGAAGTCGTCGTGAAGCCTTTCAGCCCAGCGTTGTACTTGTAGGCTACCGAGGGCTCCTGTGTCTTGGCGATGGCTTCCTGGCGCAGCAGGTTGGTTCCTTTGTACACTGTGAACCGCAACTGTCCGGAGAAGATACCCATCTCGAGACCCGGGAATGTCACTTCCAACCGTGCGCCGTTGATCTTCACCTGACATCCACGGGCCTGATAGCTCGCCTTGGCGCGGCGGATCTCTTCCGGCTTCCGTGGCAGATCAGGATTCGTACCTTTAGCCCCGGGAATTTCGAGTGGTGCGTCCCAGAACGCTTTCCACTTCTCCGCTTCCAGGAACTCGGGCGTTAGTGCCATGCCGAGTTGCCTCAGCGGCTCTAGTTGCTGCTCGGAAATGCGGCGGCGGCCGCTGGTGACTTCGAATTCGGGCGTGAGATCGCGAGCCAGCACGGCCCACGCGCCTGTGGCGTTTCGAACGGCCAGTTCCGCGACGACAGGCTGGCCATCGCGGATCGTGAAGAGTGCGCGCAACTGCCGGCCTCGATCACCTTGCCAGACCAGTTGCAGGCCCGCGCCATTCACGGTTGCAGCCAGCCCGTCGGATGACCGGTATTCGCTGAGATCGCAATTCAGATTGGCCGACATCGCCGCGGCGCTGCACAGAATTGCCGCGGTCAATCGAAACTGAATTTTCATGCGTGCCGCCCATTGTATCCCGCGGCTTCTGAGACCGTTCCCTGCATTTCGGGCACGTTCGGTAAGAAAGAATCGGTGGACTGGGCGCGCGGACTCATGCCAGATCAATTGCCACCACTTCATGCAGGCCGATCGACGGGACTTGAACCTCAACGGCACCCGCAGTTTCTGAAAAATCAGGTTGCGTTCCGCCTACCAGCAGCTTGACACCCGCCAGCGTCTTCCCGGACGGAAGCCGTAGCCGAACCCTCTGCGGTCCGATCGGGACAATCTCGCGAACTGGTCCTTTCATCATCATGGGGTTTGACAGGTTCACCAAGTGCACCGTCAGGGACTGCTTCTGCGTCCAGACTGTGACCTCGAGAAGACCCGCCCCTTGTACTCTCACCACCGGCTCTTCGTTTGTTGCCCATATCACTGCATTGCGCAACAGCTTCCCGTGATCGACGCTGAGTACTTCCCAAAAGGTTCGGTCGATGTCCCATGGAAAGAAAACCACGCGGCCCTTGCCGATCTGCCTGGCCGTCACCGCCGGGATATCCGTTTTGCGCACACGCGGGAATACTTTTTCCATGGGCAAATCGGGGTAGGAGGGGATGAGTGTCAGCGGCATGTAGAGGCCTCTCTCATGCGGCTGCGCTGGTATGCGGTGAACACCGTTGATGATGCGGCCGGCATCTTCCAAACCCGCCAGCAGCGGATGATATTCGCCGGTTTGCTCATTCTTTTCAATATGCAGATACGAGTTCTTTAGTGGGCCTTCCGCCGGGCCGGTGGCCGACAGCGCCGAACAGATCGGCAAGGCCAAAGTCGCCACGCCGGACCCCCCATTCGTCGTACAGCGATGTTTCGTAAGTAGCTACCAGGCTGCCACCGCGCACAACAAATTGTCGTAGTTGCGCACACTGCTCGTCGGAAAGCGCCGCGATGTTTGGAAGAATCAGGGTGCGGAACTGATCTGTGTGGCCGGCATCCAGCAAACGGTCATGCACCATTTCGAAAGGAATGCGGGCTTCCACCAACGACTGGTAGAAGCCGAGTGTGTGATCTTCGACCTTTGCCTCAGCCTGGTCGCCGCCATAAAATGTGGCCGTCTGCTGTGAATAGACCATGGCCACGCGCGCGAGCGGTTGCTCGTTTCGCAGATAACGTTCATTGCGGTAATGCCAGCCATAGAGTTCTTCGACAGGCTTGAGCCAGCGGCCGTCGTACAACATGCCGGAGAACTTGGTAAACCAGGGCCGCAAACCGTTCGCGATCCCGTCCACCACCCAGAGACGAATCTCTTCCGCGTTCTGAACAGAATCCTTCCAGCGGTATCGGTCCTCCACCCCCACGCTGAAGATCCCCGCGATGGCTTTGCGTCCGAGCGTAGCGCGATACTCTTTGCCGTTCTTGCCATTGGTCCACGGCGGCGCTAAGCCACTGCGCGCCTGGCGATCGGCGAATAAAGTCGGCGCAAGCTCGCCGATGGTTTTCATATCGAGGGAACTCAAGGCGCCACCACCGGCATTCGCGATGAAGGCGGCGTTGGGATTCGCTCTGCGAATGGTCGCGTCCCAAAGACGCCAGAGTGCGAACAGGCGCTGTTGCTTCCACACAATAAAGGCTCGCCGCGCGGGGTCCTGGGGATTCGGAGTGCGTGGAAGATCGAATCCACTGGCCTGCTTGAAGTTCGCCTGGCAGTGCTCGCAATAGCACATGCCGGAACCCTCCCAGCGATTGCTAAAAATCCCGTCGACTTGATAGCGCTCCAGGATTTCACGCGTCACCGCCGTCATGAATTCGAAGTTGTAAGGCCCCAAGGCGCAGGTGACCCAAAGCTCCGGCGAGGCCCAGTGGCGGCGCTTGTTTCCGGACGCATCGACGGCGATCCAATCGGGATGAGCATCATAGACGTCCTGGTAGGTAGCGTGCGGATCCGTGCGGGCGATGACATTCATGCCCAACTTGCGGCAGCCCGCGACAAGATCACCAAAGGGATCGGAATCTCCCATCCACCTGCTGCGATGGTGCAGCGGAATTTTCGTCGGATAATAGGCGACGCAACCTCCCGCACTGAGACAGGCGGCATCCGAGTGCGTGCGGCGAAAGTAGTCCAGCCAGAACGCAGGGTCGTAGGTGCCCGGATCATTTTCGGCCAACGTGAGTTGGGCCCACCGCATCGGCTTGTCGAACCATGGCCGGGAAGCAGGCAGCGCTAGCAACGGACCCGCGGCGACGGTGCACTTCAGAAAGTCACGGCGATTCATCGCGGGGCGAGTATATCAGAAGCCGTACCGGGCCGACATGGCAAGCTCCCAGAAAGTGGGGGATTGAATCTTGCGGTGCTCCGGCCGAGCGGATCCTTTGTTTCAGGAGCCGGAGTCTGCGACCGGAGAGCACCGGCGAAAAGGATGGCAGCCAAAAGTCTGAGCACTTTATTCCTGCACAAGAAGTGCGTTTTGCGCGTAGACATTCTGAGTCAGGCTTTTGAGCTCTGAGTTAGCGACTTAGGCGGCTTAATAGTAGAGTTACAAATCACCGTAGGTACGCGTGTCGAGAAAACGCTGAATGCGAGAAGTCGTCCGCGAACGCGGGCTCCGGCTTGAACTGCGCTCCAAAGGCCTATCAGCAAAGAATTCACACTGCCGCACGCATTCCTACGTAAGAGCGAAAAGTTCGCAGCAATGCAACGGTTGCCTAGAAGCGCGTGGGCAGATGCGAACCAAGACGCGCTGACCCGCCGAATTCCCCAATCAGCGATCGGCTCAGCCGCCACGATCCGCATCTCTTTCCAGTCGTACGAGAACTCTTTGCCGCAGTCGAGACAGATCACGTAAGTTCTCTTCCCTATTGGTAATGTGGACGACATTGGTAATGTGGACGACGCATGCGGCTGGCGAGACATGGTCGTCGTCATCGGGAATGTCGTCCTACTATGCGCGCAAAAGAGAAGCGTGTTAAGAAGCGAATCGATCATATAAAAATCGCGCTGCAGCTTTCTGACCACAGCGGACAATTGTCTGAAAACACAAGCAACCATGCGATCGTTCACCCGTGGAGGCGCCTGCCAACTTTTACACATTCCGCCGAGGTCCTGCTCGTTTTGTGCGATTTATAACTGGTCGCGGCAGGCAACTACTTCGAATCGACCGGTAAAAAGTACCGTATTTCATCTTCTGATGTTGTCGCAAACCTGATCCCGAATGATTTGCCGATGATGGCAGGCTGGGTGCTGTTGTGATTATTGGACTATTCTTGACACTGTCCTATAGTCCCTAGGATAAGTGAGGAAAGGAACTATTTCCAATGAAATCGCATTCACTAATCAACTTTCGACTGGTTGTTACCACGCTTTGCGCCACCTGCTTCTCAACAGGCATAGGCGTGTTCCGCGCGCAAGCGGATCAGTGGGACAAGAAGACAATCCTGACGGTGGATCAACCAATCCAAGTGACAGAAACACTTCTAGAACCTGGCCAGTACGTGCTCAAGCTAGCCGATTCGAATTCAGACCGGCACATCGTACAAATCTTTGACAGAGACCAGACCCGAATTATCGACACAGTGCTGGCGATTCCAAATTATCGGCTGCAACCGACCGGTCACTCGCGTTTCGCTTTTTGGGAGACACCTGCCGGAAGTGCGAAGGCGTTACGCGCTTGGTTTTATCCGGGTGACAACTTCGGACAAGAGTTTCGGTACCCGAAGCGTCTGGCGATGTTAGCGACGACTGCGCCGGCTCTTCCTGCTCCGGAACCTCCGGAGGCCGCGCCTGCCCAGTCTGAATCTCCTGCTCCTCAGCAACCCGAACCCCAAGCTATGCAACAGGAACCAAAACAGGCGGAGCCGGTAGAGATAGCTCAGAATGCTCCTCCTGAAGCTCCTGCACCTTCGCGAAACGAAGAACAGATGCCCGAAACGTTGCCTAAGAGCGCAAGCCCGTATCCCCTCGTTGGACTTTCTGGCCTGCTCTCGCTTGGTCTTTACGGTCTGCTCCGGCTGAAGCGATCAGCGTAGGGTAAATCAGCCAGGGACGAATGAAACGGTGCTACTCAGCTTGAAAGGCTGTAAGCCGTTTCATTCGTTCTAAGTGGGCGTACTCGAACTATGGCTATGGCGAAGGCCCCAAACAGAGCACGTAGTAAGAGTCGGCGGTGGATTGAGCGTTCTTTACTCCTTGCCGGTGTAATTGCTCTGGGTATTTGGAGTTGGTCGGTCGCGAGTAATGCAGTCTTCCAGGATTGGGCGAGCTGGGTCTTTGACCGTAAAATTCGCGGCGAACGATCAGACATCGCGGAGTACGTGGCCGAAAAGAGAGGCGGGATCGCCGCAGAGGTACGTGTCTGGCTGGGAATTCCGGCAGCGCCGGCGCCAACTACGTCTCACCCCCACATCAACCCACCAGCCGGCCCGCCCCGTTTCCGTGAGAAAGATGGTCTAGTAGGTCGCCTCATCGTTCCACGGCTACATTTATCTGCCATGGTGCGTGAGGGAACCGGTGAGAAAACACTTGGCCTGGCCCTCGGCCATATTCCCGGCACTTCTCTGCCGGGGCAGAAAGGAAATGTCGGGGTCGCGGGCCACAGAGACACACTTTTTCGCGGTCTTCGAGAAATTGGTAAAAACGACCTGATTCAGTTTGAGACGTTTGAGGGGAACTATGCCTACCGGGTGGAAACTACGGAGATCGTAAAGCCGCAAAATGTCAGCGTGTTAAACGCGCGCGATTACCCCGAACTGACGCTCGTGACATGCTATCCGTTCCATTATGTTGGTTCTGCACCGGAGCGATTCATAGTGAAGGCACGCCAGACATCCGGGAGCCAGACGGAACAGCAACTTACTGAAATACCACCGCAGGAAACTGCGCAGCAGGACATTCGAATCTCCTCGGCACGCCAGTTGCCTGCTGATGATGGGCCAAATCCGGCAGACCGGACAGTGCTTAGCAGGAAGGGCGCAAACCGGAAGCCGGGGCTTAGAATAGTAACATTTGAGGTCAGCAAGGATCACAGCACGCAAGTGTCTCCCGGAATCTCGCTTGGAGTGACCGGAATCGAGCGGGGCCACCTCCGTGTGAATGGTTGGATTTGGGTGATGCCCGATCGCCGCACGATCTGGCTACGCGAGCAGAGCGCAAGAGAGCCAGTGATTTTTTATGGACACAGGGATGGTAAGCCGCGCGAGTTGGTAATCACCACCGTGGCCGCGAACTCGGTAAGGGGATACGTCCTTGTACCCGAGGATCGCATACCCCCAAGATCGCGTCCCGAGCGAAGGACCAACACAGACTGACTATAGCTCTTACGCTTTTCAAACTGTGCATTTGCTTACGATTTTTCAGCTGCCTTGACGGATAGCTAATATTTCTTTTGAAACCAACAAAAGGATTGGCCGGAAACGTGCCCGTATTATGGCCGTTATCGGACATCCAGGAGGCCACGATGGTAATGGCCTAGCGCGGTCCTTCCTAAGAGGAATCATGTGGACTAAAGAGGGCCTCTTAGAACTGATTCACCAAAGACTGAGCGATTACAAGTTCATTCTTGTATCGAACCGGGAACCCTATATGCACCGTCATGTCCGCGGGCACATAGAGTGCGTGCAACCGGCCAGTGGCCTCACGGTGGCACTCGATCCGATCATGCGAGCCTGCGGCGGCACCTGGATCGCGCACGGAACTGGTGACGCGGACTGGCAAGTGGTGGATGAGCAGGATCGAGTTTTTGTACCGCCCGATGGTCCGCGCTTCACCCTACGGCGTGTACGGTTGACGCCCCGTCAGGAAGAGCAATACTATTATGGCCTCGCCAATCAAGCCCTTTGGCCGCTTTGTCACATTGCCTTTACCCGGCCCACATTTCGTCCCGAAGATTGGCAAGCCTACCGAGAGGTCAACGAAATCTTTGCACGTGCCGTACTTGAAGAAGCAGGCGATGCGCCTACATTTGTTTTCATCCAGGATTTTCACTTCGCGCTCCTGCCTCGCATGTTGAAGGACCGGAATCCGAATTTGATCGTCGCTCAGTTTTGGCACATACCCTGGCCCAATCCCGAAGTCCTTCGGGGGTTCCCCTGGAAAGAGGAGTTGCTGGATGGTCTGCTGGGCAACGACCTGCTTGGATTTCACTTGCGCTTCCATTGTCAGAATTTCCTTGATACGGCTGATCGAGTCCTGGAAGCCAAGATCGATCGGGAACGATTCGAAATCACGCGAGGCGGTAAGAGTACTTCCATCCGGGCCTTTCCTATCAGCATTGACTTTGAAAAGCACACCATTACAGCTGAATCCAAAAACACTGAAGAGCAAATGGAGCAGTGGCGCCGTACGTTGAGACTCGGCAACGAACTGGTTGGCGTTGGAATTGATCGCATCGACTACACCAAGGGGATTTGCGAGCGTCTGCGCGCCTTGGACAGGTTTCTGACCAAATACCCGCAATACCAGGAGCGCCTTGTATTCGTTCAGGTAGCTGTGCCGAGCCGCAGCCACATCCCTGAATACAAGAAGCTGGAGAGAGAACTCGATAAATTGGTCAAGGAGATCAATCGGAAATATCGACGGTGGCAGACCCGCTCGTGGCGGCCGATTATTTTTCTTAAGCGGCATTACCCACAAGATCGTTTGACCGCGCTAAACCGGCTGGCGCGCTTCTGCATGGTCACCTCCCTGCACGACGGTATGAACCTGGTGGCCAAGGAATACGTCGCCAGCCGAGTTGACGAAGACGGCGTGCTTATCCTGAGCGATTTCACTGGGGCCTCCCGCGAGCTAACGGACGCTATCATCGTGAATCCGTTCAGCGAGGAGGAGTCCGTGGAAGCGATCCGGCAGGCTCTCGAAATGCCGGAGGAAGAACGCCGAAAACGTATGCGGAAAATGCGGGCAGTGGTCGCCGAAAACAATATCTACCGCTGGGCCGGGAAAATCATCTCAGCTCTGCTCAAGTTTGAGTTCACTACTACATCGGATGAAAGCAATGTGTCAATGTCTGCTTCGGGATCTTACTAACGTCGAAGCACGCCTCCAGGCGGCAGCCAAGATTTCGCTCTTCTTGGACTACGATGGCACGCTGGTGCCCTTCGTACAGGATCCGGCAGAGGCCAAATTGGACGAACAAACTCGAGAGAAGGTTGCCCGGATCTCGTCCAACGATCGCTTTACGGTGAGCATGGTCAGCGGACGGTCCGTCTCCGACCTTCGTGACCGCATTGGCCTGCAGAGCATCGTTTATGCCGGAAATCACGGACTGGAGATTTGCGGTAACGGCTTGCAGTTCATGGAGCCCACGGCAGCGACACGGCGGGAAGAACTTGCGCAGCTCTCCAGGAAACTTGCCGCCGACCTGCAACCCATCCAAGGTGCAATAGTCGAATACAAAGGACTAACTACGACTATTCATTACCGGTTGGCGGCCGCCCGGGACATCAGCAAGATTGAAGACGCGGTAGAGGCGGCGGTAGCTTTGGCCAGGGAATCTTTTCGCACGTCTTCAAGCAAGATGGCCATAGAGGTGGTGCCTCGAACCGGCTGGGATAAAGGCAGCGCCGCCGCCTGGATCAACCAGCGCAAAGGTGGCAAACCTCTGTCCTTTTATTTCGGAGACGACGAATCGGATGAAGATGCATTCCGCGTGTTGCCCGATGGAATTACGGTGAGAGTGGGCAGTTGTACAGCCACTTATGCACGGTATTGCGTTGCTGATCCTCTCGCCGTGCATAATTTTCTGACTTGGTTGGCAGACCATGTTCCTGCTTGAAAGATCGGATAAAATTGTCAAGGCATCCGGCGAGCAGCTCCCGCCTTTTGTCTTCTACACTGAGCGGCGGTTGGTAGGCCTCACTGGGCGCAAGGCCAGAAACCTAGGAGAGTTGCTGAGACATTTGCGTGAAGTCTCGGGCTCCTCCATTTTTTATCACACCCATTATCTCTATCTCGTCCATCATTTTAAAAAACCTAGGTTCTACAATGAATTCGCCAACTGGGTTTCGCAAGCTCTCCAGGAAGAACGGCTCGCTGAACGGCTGGCGGCCATTGACCTGCTGGCCATCACTTCTATTCGGGGACTCCGCGAAGTGATCATGTCTTCGATTGAGGAACATTTGAAAAACGGTGCCACCCGCCGCGACTCTCCGGACGGAGACGAGTTTCACTTCTGCGAAGCCAAGAGCTTCATCATGCCCACCGGCGCAGTGGCGCACGACGTTCCCGAGTTTTTCGAACAGCTAGCGCGGGTCACCAATTCGTGCCTTCACTTTCATTTCTTTGAAGCCCGTCTACGTCTGGAACGCCCCACCAATGACTTCTCGCAATGGCTGAAAGCTCTCGGCGAGACCAGACTGGCAAAGGCGATTGACAGACTGAACCCCTACGTGATGACGCTGGATGACCTGAAAGCGGAAATCATTAAGCTGGGCCGCAGGCATCGGCCGAAGTGATATGGACACTAAGCTGCCGGATTATCAGGAAATCGTTGGGCCCGGTGTCATTGAAGAGCTAGGAATCCTTGCGGGTCGCGTTAGAGGCCGTAGAATCCAGCACATCAATTCAACTCCGGTAGGTGGCGGTGTGGCCGAGATTCTCACACGCATGATTCCCTTGTTCCGTGAACTGGGGCTGGACGTAAGCTGGGATGTGATCAAGGGAGACCAGGCGTTTTTCAACGTGACCAAGGCTTTTCACAACGCCCTACATGGCAAATCAGAGCAGATTACGGAAGAGATGTTGAGCATCTTTCGCTCCACCACTGAGATGAATCTTCGCGAAGTCAATCTCACCGGTGACGTTATTTTCATACACGATCCCCAGCCGGCAGGCCTGATAGAACGAAAGAAGGAAATGGGGCGTGGCTGGATCTGGCGTTGTCACATCGATGTCTCCACACCTCAGCCAGACGTCTGGAACTTCTTGCGCCCTTATGTCGAGCAGTACGATGCGGCTATTTTCTCCATGCCCGACTTCGCACAGCAGCTCCCCATTCCGCAATATCGAGTCGCTCCGTCGATCGATCCCTTAAGCGACAAGAACAAACCACTCGATAAGATGGCTGTCGAAAGCGTGCTGGAGAAATATCACATTGATGCGGATCGTCCGGTTATCACACAGATCTCACGGTTCGATCGTCTAAAAGATCCGTTGGGCGTTATTGCCGCTTATCAGATGGTCAGAAAGCGGCACAAGTGCCAGCTTGTGCTTGCAGGTGGAGGCGCGCCTGATGACCCCGAAGGGGAGCAGGTGCTCAACGAGGTGCAGGAGGCGGCCGCTCATGACCCCGATATTCATTTGCTGCTTCTTCCTCCCTTCAGCGATCTTGATATCAATGCACTTGTGCGTGGCTCCGCGATTCTGCTTCAGAAATCAATTCGGGAAGGCTTTGGCCTGACGGTAAGCGAAGCTTTGTGGAAGCGAAAGCCGGTGATCGGCAGCGCCGTTGGCGGCATCAAATTGCAGGTCATCGACGGAGTAACCGGCTTCCTGGTCCATTCCGTGGAGGGCGCGGCCAACCGGATCAGCCAGTTACTCAGAGACCGAAGGCTGCGTGAGCGCATGGGACAAAACGGCTATGAGCATGTGAAACAGAACTTTCTTGTGACGCGGCATCTGAAAGACTATCTCCTAACAATTTTGGCGCTGGAGCATCCGGCCGAGAGTGTCGTATACATGAACGGCGGTTCCATGCGACCGGCCTGACGTATCAGATGGAGCAGTTATATCTGACCCGTCAGTCGGCTTATCCGGTCGAACGCACCCTGCTGACGACCGGAGCCGTGGCCGCGTTGATGGATTCTTGTTAACCAGCGACCGCCGGCTGGAGACGCCGCACTTAAAAGTCTCGTAGCGCGTGGAAAGAATTCTTTTTTAATACGGGCGAATGCCACCGACCGAATCGTAAAAACCAGCGATATCGGATCTCGCCGAGAACCCCCTGCCGCAAAGTCAGTTTACTCGGCTTGGGAAAGTTGCGTCACAGTCCGGTTGTGTCGCGAAGAGCTTGCTTGACTAGTAATAAGACGAATAGCCAATCGCTAAAAGAAATTCGCGTGCCACTGTTCCCACAGAATGTGGCATTGATCCACGTTCATGAATGGAAGGGTTTGCAAAAATGAAGTGAGAACTGGAGCGCTCGGCGGGCGCACTAGACCAAATGCGGACATGAGAGCGTCCGTATGTCGAGTCGGCTCAGACGAGTGTCAAAATTCTACGACAGTGACAGCGTTTCGCTACCTACCTCGCCGATGCAAAGAATGCGATTCCTTCCGACGGTGAACACTACCTTTGCCGTGGCCCCTATGTTCGATCAGTGTGGTTTTACCGACGCGAAGTCCGCATTTCGACACATATTCGTTTTCGATCGTCTTGTTCTTAGCAACCAGAGCAGAAATAACGAGCACAACAGCGTCTCCCGCCATTTAGAACCGTGGACCCACGCATCCTGTGCGCACGGGTCACAAACTCAGCGCAAGATACCGGATCCGTTTGGACCGACACTTGCAATGCTAGTAAAGCACCGAGGATTTCGATGCCCACACTGCAGGAAGCACGCAAGGTTATCGGCGCCGCGGAGAAGAGAGCGATTGAAATCGGCCAGCCTATGAACATCGCGGTGGTTGATGAAGGCGGCAACCTGATTTCCCATGTCCGCATGGATGGGGCCTGGATCGGCAGCATCGACATAGCGATCAACAAGGCATTTGCCTCCCGCGCGTTCGATATCTCAACCAAGGATCAGGCGCAGCATTCGCAACCCTGCGGCCAATTCTTCGGAATTCACGTTTCCAATCACGGCCGCGTCATGGTCTTCGCTGGCGGCATTCCGCTGAAACGAGATGGAAAGATTGTCGGCGCGCTGGGAGTCAGCGGCGGCTCCGGCGAGCAGGATCACATGGTGGCGGAGGCTGGCGCAACGGCTTGTTAATTTGTCTCTTTGGAGTGAACATATATGGCAAGCAATCGCGGAGTTGTATACGCAGGACGGGGAAGAGTGGAAGTCCAGTCTATTGACTTTCCTAAGTTGGCGCTGGGCTCACGCAAATGCGAGCATGGCGTGATTCTCAAGCTGGTTAGCACCAACATCTGCGGCAGTGACCAGCATATGGTACGAGGGCGCACCACGGCTCCCACCGGTATGGTCCTCGGTCACGAAATCACTGGCGAGATCATCGAGAAGGGTCGAGACGTCGAATTCTTGAACGTGGGTGACCTGGGTTGGGGGTCGTGATCGTTCTGATTGGCGTGCTGATCGCAGCGTATCCCATCCTGCCACAAGTTTCCGCAGTGGGTAGCTTCCTTCTCATCCTGATGTCCCTAACAACGCTGTCATTCTTAGTGACCACTCCTGAGGCATGGGTTCCTGCATTGGGAGCTTCCACGCACGGATTCCCATATCTCTCGGGAGCGGGCCGGCTGATCATCAAGGACGCCATCATGCTGGGTGCAGCGGTGGTTACTCTCGCCGACTCGCCAAGACTTGGTCGTGGCGCAATCCACAGCGATCGGGCGTCTGAAATAATTTTGCAGTGGCTCAAAGGTACAGGGCCTTGATTCTCGAAGCAACCGATGAGCCATCTTTTCTCAACCGTTGTTCGATGCTGGGGGACGAGGCCCACGCTTCGCCTGGGCGGCTTCGGCCGCTGGCTTTCAGCCCCGGCTACGCGACGATACCCAGCGTTTGATTGATGAAACGGACTTCGCCGACTACATCTCCCTTAGCCAATCACCGGACCTGACCTTTTCGGATCATGTGCATCGCCTCATATCCACCTATAGTGTTTACCGCACCAGTCACCGAACGAAACTCGAGGCTAGCGGCAATCCGTTTCTTGAGGAGGGAGTGTAGCACCACTACACCCAAAATGGCGATATTGTGTGTAGGCTGTCGAAAATATGGTGGTGGAGGCGGCGGGAGTTGAACCCGCGTCCGAGAAAGCCCGCAATGAAGAGACTACGTGCGTATCCGGTTCGAGTTTTTCGGTTGCGACCGTCAGAGCCGGCGAGAACAGCCGCTTCCTAGTCCGATTGATCTCGGTCCTCGGCTCCGGACCGAAGCCTGCGACCTATCCCGCAAAATGACGCTCACTCACCGCCGCGCGGGCTCAGCGGCTGGAGCGGCTACTTAATTAATTAAGCAGCGTATGCAAACTGCGTATTGGCAGTTGTGTTTTTCCGATCGTTTAACGGGAGCTCGGAACCCGGCACGCCTCTCCATCACGATTCAATCCCGTCGAATCCGTTGCGCCCCCCTGGTCTCATTGTATCAGTTCGGCCGGGGCCTGCCGCCCGGTGTTATATTCGGAATGAAATGTTCCAAATCCAGCGCAGTCCAGAAGTGCACGACGTAGTGGTGATTGGGTCGGGCGCCGGAGGCGGGACGGTGGTGAAGGTTCTGACGGATCTGGGGATCAACGTCACGCTCCTGGAAGCCGGGCCCATGCTCAATCCCATAAAGGATTTCAAAGAGCATGTCTGGCCTTACCAGGTCGATCATCGCGGCGCCGGGCCCCATGCAGAGGGATATTTCGGGAAGTCTCCGTGGCCTTTTGGATATTTCACCGCACCCAACGGCTACTGGGACGTTCCAGGCGAGCCCTATACCGTTGCGCCCGACTCGCAGTTCCGGTGGTTCCGGTCGCGGATCATCGGGGGGCGCACGAATCACTACGGGCGTATTTCATTGCGCTTTTCGGATTACGATTTCAAACCTTATTCGTTCGATGGCCTGGGCACGGACTGGCCGGTGTCGTATGAGGAGATGTCGCCTTACTACGACAAAGCCGAAGAGTTTATCGGTGTCACCGGCACGAAAGAAGGGCTGCGGACGGCGCCGGACGGAAAGTTTCTGCCGCCCATAGCGCCGCGCGTACATGAAACTCTGATCCAAAAGGCCTGCCAGAAGCTGAACATGCCGTGCGTTCCCTCGCGCATGGCCATGCTGACCAAGCCAGTGCACGGGCGCGCCGCCTGCCATTATTGCGGACAATGCGGGCGCGGTTGTCATACGGCCTCGGCGTTCACGTCCAGCCAGGCCATGATCTTTCCGGCGATGAAGACCGGCAAACTCAGACATCATTACCGGGGCGATGGCTCGCGAACTGATCACTGACGATGCCGGCCAGGTGACGGCGGTTTCTTATGTGGATAAAGCCACGCGCACGGAAAAGAAGATTCGCTGCCGGGCCGCGGTAGTAGCCGCCAGCGCCTGCGAATCGGCGCGCCTGCTGCTGAATTCGAAATCGACGCGATTCCCCAACGGGCTGGCCAATAACTCCGGCATGGTGGGCCGCAATCTGACCGATACCACGGGTTACGATCTCTCCGGTTTCATTCCGGCGCATGGCCAACCTGCCCCGCCACAATTGCGATGGTATCGGCGGCATGCACGTTTACATTCCCTGGTGGCTGCTGGACGACAAGAAGAAAGATTTCCCGCGCGGATACCACATCGAGGTGGGCGGCGGTTTCGGTATGCCCGAGATCGGATTTGCCCACGGCAGCGAAGGATACGGCAGCGCGCTGAAATCCAAGGTCCGCGAGCAGTATGGCGCGTGGGTAGGCTTCTCCGGCCGCGGGGAGATGATTCCCAACGCCAATTCATATTGCGAGATCGATCCGAACGACCGTGGATCAGTGGGGTATCCCGGTGCTGCGTTTCCATTTCCGGTGGACCGAGCACGAGATCAAGCAGGTACGCCACATGCACGATACCTTCACCGCAATCATCGAGACCATGGGCGGAAAGGTCAATGCGAGAAAGTTTCCGGAGCGCGGCGCGGATGCCGTTTCCATCGGCGGCGAGATCATTCATGAGGCGGGCACGGTGCGCATGCATGACGACCCAAAACGGGGGCCCCTCAACCGCTGGGCCCAGGCGCACGAAGTGAAGAATCTCTTTGTAGCCGACGCCGCGCCGTTCCTGGGCAATCCAGACAAGAACGTTACGCTGAGTATTGTGGCTCTGGCCTGGCGCACGGCAGAACATCTGGCAGAGGAAATGAGGAATGGCAATGTCTGAGAATCAGGTGTCGCGGCGCGAGCTGCTGCGCAATATCGGGATATCGGCGGCGCTGGCCGCGCCGGGAGCGAGCCTGGTGAGCGCTCAGGTTGCCCAGCATGTGCACGAGGTGGTAGCACAGGAAAAGGACTCGGGTCCAAAGGGCGAGTACCAGCCCAAGTGTTTTACCGCGCACGAGTTCAAAACCTTGCAGAGGCTGTCCGATCTCATTATTCCGGCTGATGATCATTCACCTGGCGCGCTCGAAGCCCACGCCGCGGAGTGGATCGACTATATGGCCAACAACAGTCCGGAACTCGCCCAGATATTCACTGGCGGGTTTGGGTGGCTGGACCACCACATGCAGCAGCAACACGCCGTCGATTTCGTCGATGCCAAGCCAGACGAACAAGCCGCTGTGCTTGACGTGATCGCTTTTGAAAAAAACGGAACACCGGAGAATGCAGCGGGCATTCGCTTCTTTAGTTGGGTGCGCAATCTTGTGACCGATGCGTATTACACCAGCCCGGTCGGCATCAAGGACCTCGGTTACATGGGGAACACCGCTGTGAGCGAGTTCCACGTGCCCGAGGAAGCTCTGCAGTATGCGCTGAAGCGCAGCCCGTTCGCTTGAAATAACCTCGATAGCCGAAGGGCAAGCCGATCCATTCTGAAGGCTCTCATCCATGCTAGGATGAAATCGCCGAACTCAGCTACGAGACGGGGGAACCGCGTATTTGGGACTAGTCCACTGCGTTTTGAACGGGGTACTTTCAAGCCCTGACCCATCGTTAACCTCGCAGGCAAATTTGAAAGCCATCCTGGCCCTCAGAATGGAAAAAGGAGACCCTTTAGCGTGAGCATTCCTGGACGGTCGAATGCGACCAAAGTCGTGGTCGCAACCACCGTCATGCTGTCCTTCATTTCATTCTGGAGAGCCGCAGCCATTGTCCTGAGCGACCTGGCGTCATCGGCCTATTACGCCGGGGGCATTGCCGAGACCGCGGTGGGCAAATCCGCGCCCTGGTTCATCCTGGCCATCATGCTGTTCTCTTACGCGGTGCGGGCCATCTACATCGAGAGCTGCAGCATGTTTGTCCGGGGCGGCGTTTACAAGGTCGTCCACGAGGCCATGGGCCCCATGCTGGCCAAGTTTTCGGTTTCTGCGCTGATGTTCGATTACGTGCTGACCGGGCCCATCAGCGCCGTCACCGCGGGGCAATATCTGGCGGGCTTGATCAATGAAGCCGCGGAATATCTGCATTACGGCTTCCGTCTGCCGCCGGGAACTTTCTCGGCGGCGTTCGCAGTCATAGTGACAGTTTATTTCTGGCGGAAAAATGTCATTGGAGTGCATGAATCCAGCCAGAAAGCACTACGGATCATGCAGGTAACTACTGTGATGGTGATCATGCTGATCGTATGGTGCCTTCTGACCATCTTCAAGCAAGGATACGCCCCGGTACCGTTCCCCAATGCCTCAAATATGCACTTCAATTCCACAAGCCTGGGATGGCTGGCGGGCACCATTGCCCCGAGCATCACGTTCATCGCGGTTCTGATCGGCCTGGGACATTCGCTACTGGCCATGAGCGGCGAAGAGAGCCTGGCACAGGTAAACCGCGAGATCGCGCACCCCAAGCTGAAGAATTTGGAAAAAGCCGGGTTCGTGATTTTCGTTTACAGCCTGCTGTTCACATCGCTGGTCTCGTTCTTCGCGGTGATGATCATCCCTGACGCCGCCCGCCCCAAATATCTGGACAACCTGATCGGCGGGCTGTCCATGTACCTGGTGGGACCGATCTCCGTCCGGTTCCTGTTTCACGGTTTCGTCGTGCTGGTGGGGACACTGATCCTTTCCGGCGCCGTCAATACCGCCATTCTCGGCTCGAATGGCGTGTTGAACCGCGTGGCTGAAGATGGCGTCCTCACCGGTTGGTTCCGGCATCCCCATCCAAAATTCGGCACGACTTCCCGTTTAATTAACCTGATCGTGATCCTGCAACTGGTGACCATTGTGATCAGCCGCGGCGATGTTTACCTGTTGGGCGAAGCGTATGCATTCGGCGTGGTTTGGAGCTTCGCCATGAAGGCGCTCTCAGTGCTGGTGTTGCGGTACAAACAGCCGGGAGCGCGGGAATGGAAGGTGCCGTTCAATTTTCGCATTGCGGGCCGTGAAATCCCGGTGGGCCTGGGGCTGATTACAGTGGCCTTGTTTACTCTGGCGAGTATCAATGTAGTGACCAAAAAAGCCGCCACCATTTCGGGCATGACCTTCACCATCGCGTTCTTCACCATCTTCGAGGTCTCTGAACGTTATAACCGCAAGAGAGTGTCGGCCCATGAAACGGGGCAGGAGAAATTCCGGGTCGACAGCCGCACGGATCTCTCCGCGGAGTCTGTCCATGTTCGTCCGGGAAACGTGCTCGTTGCCGTCCGCAATCCGTACCGTCTCCTTCACGTAAAGAAGGTTCTGGAGAAGACCGATACACAAAAAATCGATATCGTAATGTTGTCGGTGCGGAGTGTCACGCAAGCGGGATCGGGGGAGCACGGCCTGGATCCGGAACAGCTCTTTGCGGCGGACGAGACGGACGTCTTTACCAAAGTGGTGTTCCTCGCCGAAAAGGCTGGCAAGCACGCGGAGTTGCTGGTGGTGCTGGGCCAGGATCCCTACGACGCCATGATGCAAACTGCCCAACGCCTGCAGTCTGCGCGCATCGTTACGGGACTGTCGCTGAAGATGGATCCTGCCGAGCAGGGCCGAATCGTGGGAAAGGCGTGGGAGCGCCTACCCGCTCCCCGCCCTTCAGTATCGCTGGAGATTGTGACCGAAGATGGAAAGTCCGTGTTTTTCAATCTTGGCCCTCACCCGCCGCAGCTCTGGCCGGAAGACGTGGACCTGGTCCACCAACTGTGGCTGGAGTTGAGCGAAAAAGAACCATGCACAAAACTGCACCACCGCGACATCATCGGCGTGGCCCTGCGCCGGATGGAGGAGCAGTTGCGTTCGCCGCAGGCTCCGGAAGTGCTTACGGATGTAGTGCGTGAGGTGAGCCACCGGAAGCCGGCCCCTCAAGAAGTTCCCTCATCGAATGGGGCTGCCGACCTCCCAGGCGCTACGCCGTAGAATAGTACTCGGAAATGGCCGACATTCCCTCTACGGCCGCGAACCGGCAATCCGGCGCCAGGATCGTAGTTGCCACTACGGTCGCCCTCTCCTTCATCTCTTTCTGGCGTGCGGCGGCCATCGTCCTGAGTGATCTGGCGTCTTCGGCCTTTTACGCTGGTGGAATTGCCGAGCAAGCCATCGGCAAGAGCGCCCCTTGGTTCATCCTGGGCGTGATGCTATTCAGCTTTGCGGTGCGCTCGGTCTACATGGAATCGAGCAGCATGTTCGTGCGCGGGGGCGTGTATGTCGTGGTACGCGACTCCATGGGCCCCTTCGTGGCGCGACTCTCGGTCTCATCGCTGATTTTCGATTACATCCTGACCGGACCCATCAGCGTGGTCACTGCAGGCCAGTATCTTGGCCGCCTGATGAACGAAGTGAGCGGACTGGTGCATGGCGGTTTTCACGTATCGCCCAACGGTTTCGCCGTGTGGTTCAGCATCGCGGTGACTATCTACTTCTGGTGGAGCAACATTAAGGGAATCCACGAGTCCAGTTCCAAAGCGCTGCGGATCATGCAGATCACCACAGTGATGGTGGTGGCGTTCCTGATCTGGTGTCCTATTACGCTGCTCATGAACGGTGGCCACTTCCCGCCGGCGCCATTGCCGAGGAATCTTCAGTTCAGCAAAGACGGCCTCGGCTGGCTCAAGGGCACCATTTGGCCTTCTATTCCGGCCATCGCCATGATCATCGCGTTCGGCCACTCGCTGCTATCGATGAGCGGATTCGAAACTCTGGCCCAGGTTTACCGTGAGATCGCCTACCCGAAACTACAGAACCTGAAGCGCACGGGCAACCTGGTCTGCTGGTACGCAGTGGTATGTACCGGCGTTACGACGGTCTTTGCCGGCATGATCATTCCGGATGCCATGCGCAGTCGATACGTCGACAACCTGCTGGGGGGCCTGGCCATGCACCTGGCCGGCCCCTACATGCTACGCCTGGTTTTCCATGTTTTTGTGGTCACGGTTGGTTTCCTTATCCTGTCGGGTGCAGTCAACACATCCATGATCGGCGCCAACGGAGTGATGAACCGCGTGGCCGAAGACGGTGTTCTGCTGGACTGGTTCCGCAAGCCGCACCCCCATTTCGGTACTACCTACCGCATTATTAACCTGATCGCCATTCTGCAAATTGCCACGATCCTCGCCAGCCGGGGTAACGTGTATACCCTCGGCGAAGCGTACGCCTTCGGCGTGGTATGGAGCTTCTTCCTGAAAGCCGCGGGCGTGTTCGTTTTGCGCTATCACCGGCATGACCAGGAATACAAAGTGCCGCTGAACTTGCATTTCGCGGGACGCGAATGGCCCGTGGGGCTGGCGCTCACCACCCTCATGCTAGGTCTGGTGGCGATCGCCAACCTGTTCACTAAACGAATCGCGACCATCTGGGGAATCAGTTTCACAGTAGTGTTCTTCATCCTGTTCACAGTCTCGGAGCGCATCAATGCCAGGAGGCTCAAAGAAAAGAAGGCGGGGCTTGAGGAATTCAACCTCGATCTACGGCCCGAAATTGCGGTCAACACCGTTCACGCACGACCCGGATGCGTACTGGTGGCTGTCCGCGACTACAACCGCATGGCCCATCTCGATGCAATCCTGCAAAAAACCAACATGCGGCGGCATGACATCGTGGTGATGACGGTGCGGCCGGTATCCTCGGGGGCTGGTGAATATGAGCTGGCCCCGAACCAGCTTTTTTCGGATTATGAGCAGGAGCTGTTTTCCCGCGTCGTAAGCATGGCAGAAAAGCAGGGTAAAACGGTGGACCTTCTGGTAGTGCCGGGTATCGACTTCTTCGACGCCATGGTGCAAACCGCGCAAAAGCTGCAGGCCTCCCGGCTGGTGACCGGGGTCTCTGCGCAAATGGATTCGGAAGAACTGGCACGGCGGATTGGCCAGGCCTGGGAGCGGCTCCCGGAGCCGAGGCATGCGTTTTCTCTGGAAGTGATCAGCCCAGGGCGTCCCTCCGTTTACGTCAACCTCGGCCCCCACCCGCCGAGGCTGTGGCCGGAGGACCTCGGTCGTCTGCACGAGCTATGGCTCAAGTTAAGTGAGGGCCACTTTGGCCACAAGCTGCATCACCGCGACGTCATCGGCGTTGCGCTGCGCAGGCTGGAAAAAGACCTCGAGGGCGACCGGCGAGCGGAAGCGATCGAGGACTTGAAACGCGAACTGCGCAAGAGCTGAGTTGGTTCGGCCACGCCGTGTGTGCCGGGACACAACGCCTGTTTTCTTTTCTACCCAACAGTCAATCACCTGCAACGTGGGCATCACCGTGCGTATAGAACCCTGAACGGGCTCAATGCTCATTCAGGGGAGAAAACGCGTATGTTGCTGTTGAAGTACCTGCTGCTGTTTTCTGGCGCCGGCCTACTTGGCGGCGCTTTTGCGATTCTGATCTATGATGTGTACCGGACGCGGGATTCGTGGCGGGCCGATGACGACGGGCCTCGCACGCCCATGGGAATCCGCTGGCGCCGCGCCGGCCGCCTGGCGCTGCTGTCCATCCCGCCGCTTCTGCTGGGACTGAGCTTCGTCGTGGTGCCCGCCGGAAGCGCTGGCGTTGTGGTGAGTCAAGTTTCCGGGACGCTTCCTGGGGCGCTATACCCCGGAGTGCATGGGATCCTGCCTTTGCTGCAAACCGTCGTGATTTATGACATCCGCGAAAAGGTTTTCAACACTTCGCTGGGCGAAGATCCGAAGAGCAAGATCGAGACGCTGAAAGTTCAAACCAAGGAGGGTCTGCCGTTGGGCCTCGCGATCGCGGTCCGCTACCGGTTGGACCCGCGCCGCCTCGACTACATCCATTCCAACCTGCCGCAGCCGATCGAGGAGGAGATTGTGCCGCCGGTGGTGGCCGGCGTGTTCCGCCAGATTGTTCCCAATTACCTGGTGCGTGACGTCTTCGCAGCACGGCGGGAAGAAGTCCGCAAAATGGCCGCCGAAGCTATCACTCAGAAACTCGCCGCCGACGGTTTGCTGGTGAAAGAGGTCATTCTGCGCGATATCCAGCTTCCGCCGGAGTATGCCAAAGGCCTCGAAGGCCTGCTGCTGAAAGAGCAGGAAAGCGATCGCATGACCGTCGAAGTCGACATCAAACAGAAGATGGTCCGTACTGCCGAGTTAGAGGCGGATGCCGATAAAGTGCGGCGGGTGAAGCAAGCCGAAGGGGAGGCCCAAGTTGTGGTGCTGAGCGCTAAGGCGCAGGCCGACGCCATGCAGCACACTTTGCCACTCAAGCAGAAGCAAATCGAGCAGACGAGGCTGGAGGCCGAAGCGCGTAAGGAATCCACGGTGAAAAATGCCGAGGCGCTGGCGCAGGCCAAAGTGATTGACAGCCGCGCGGAGTTAGAAAAGCGCAGGTTGATGGCGGATGCCGAAGCCAATCGTATCCGGGTCACATCGGCCGCCGATTCTGAACGCATGAAGACGGAAGCGGCTGCATTGAAGCTAAGCCCGCTATTGATTCAGAAGATCATCGCCGAGCGGCTTTCCGACAAAGTGCAGGTGATGATGGTGCCGAGCGACGGAAAGTTTTTCTTCGCCAATGATGTGCTGAAGTCGGCGCCTGCGGCAAACCCGGCTCCAAATCCGGCAGAAGGGACAGATGAACCGGAGGACCCACCGGCGGTGACGACCACGGCGAGGAAAGCGGTACGATAGCGGATTACGGAAAGCACTGAAAACCAAGCCCCGCCTGTGGGAAATGGGTATCCGCGGTCAGCACGCGGCGGATGCCCAACTCCCGCATCACGGTAAAACTGGTGAGGTCTGTAAACGAAATGCGCGGTTTATCCCGATAGCGAAGTCTCAATTTATAGGCGCGTTGGAACCGCTCTGCGGTAATCGGTTCCAAGACCAGCACACCGAGCCTTTGGGACTGAAAAATCGCATCGCAAAAAGATTGTGCCCTGGCAAAGGGTGTGCCGGCGAAGAGGCGCGTGATCGTCTCGTCCAGCACGTAATCGGTGGTCACCCACAGTTCGCCGCTTTCGGCAGATTGCCGGCGAAGGTCGGCAACTGGAGCAAAGGAGGGGTCACGGTCATTGGCCAGGACCAGCCATCCCCAGGTATCCACGAAGATCTGCTCAGATCCCGTAGAGCTCTTCATCGATTCGCTCGCTGAGTTGGGGACCGCGGCAGACGCCAGCAGCTTTAAGGAGCGGGTCGGCAACGGCTCTGCGTTTCTTGCTCGCGGAAGAACGCGGTTCCAGGCGCAGGCGAATCACCTCGGCCATGCTGAGGCGAGCCCGGAAAGCATCCTGGCGAAGCCGCTCGTGCAACTCATCCGGCAGGAAAATGGTCGTGCGCTTCATATATGCATCGTAGCATATATGTGTCAGCTCCAGGTCCGGTTGTGGGACCGTTCCTTGTCCCACTTCTGGACGGCAGCATCGAGAGTACGATCCGCCCAAAAACTTGCGCCGAGCGCAGAAATCCGCGGCGGCCGGTGGCAGAATGTGGTTGCATGCCGCCCATTTTATTACCAGCGGACGCCGCATGATATTCTGATCCCTTACATCCATCTCAAAACCGCAAAAGGAGAAATCACGTGAGAGTCGGCGTATTCACCGCCTTATTGGCGCAGCTTTCGCTGGACGACGTTTTGAAGAAGCTCAAGAGCCTGAATATCAGCACGGTTGAGCTGGGCACCGGGAATTATCCCGGCGATCCGCACTGCAAGCTTTCGATGCTCGAGAACAAAATGGAGCTCAACGAATTCAAGCAAAAGCTCGCCGACAATGGCTTCAGCATCAGCGCTCTGAGCTGCCACGGGAATCCGCTGCATCCCAACCGTGAAATCGCCAAGAAAAATCAGGAGGTCAACCAGAAGACCATCCGGCTGGCGGAAAAGCTGGCGGTTCCGGTGGTGATCGACTTCGCGGGCTGTCCCGGCGATAGCGACAAAGCCAAGTATCCCAACTGGGTCACGTGTCCGTGGCCACCGGAGTATCTCGACGTGCTCGAATGGCAGTGGGAGAAAAAGGTAATCCCCTACTGGACCAAACGTGCTAGGTTCGCCGAAGACCACGGCGTGAAGATCGCGATTGAAATGCATCCGGGATTCGTAGCCTATAGTCCCGAGACCATGCTGCGGCTGCGCTCCGCCGCGGGCAAAGCTGTCGGCGTGAACTACGACCCCAGCCACATGTTCTGGCAAGGCATTGACCCCATCGCGGCGATTCGTGTCTTAGGCAACGCCATTTTTCACGTCCACGCCAAAGACACGCAGATCTATCAGCGCAACTTGCCGATGACCGGAGTGCTGGACACCAAGAGGTACACCGATGAGCGCAACCGGGCATGGATCTTCCGCACGGTGGGATATGGGCACGGCGCGGAATGGTGGAGTGAATTCATCTCCACGCTGCGGATGTTCAGCTACGATTACGTGCTCTCCATCGAACACGAAGACAGCATCCTTTCACCCAATGAAGGTCTCACGAAAGCCACTCAGTTCCTGGGCCAACTTGTTGTGAAGGAACAGCCGGCGGCGGCGTGGTGGGTTTGAGAGTGGCGCGCCGAAGGGCCGCGCCGGTGCGATGGATCCTGCTGGTTGCGTTCGCCGGCACGCTGTCTGCGCAGCTTCTCGGACCGCAGATCCGTGCGGGCGCGGCCAAGACAGAGATTACGCCGGACCTCAAGAAGCACGGCCCGGTTTATATGGCCGGCTTCGACAACAACCGCATAGCTACCGGCGTTCACGACAACCTGTATGCGCGTTGCCTCGCGCTCAGCGCCGGCGGCCAGACCGTGGTTTTGTGCGGCGTCGATTCCATCGGGCTGTTTTCCGATGATGTCGAGAAGATCCGTGAAACGGTAAAGAAGGAACTCGCGGCCAATAAGAAATCGAAGGCCAGCGATCCACACGTGGTAGTGGCAGCGACGCACGACCATGAAGCTGAGGACACCATGGGCCTCTGGGGCCCGGCACAAGGAACCTCGGGAATTAACGAAGCCTACAACACCTTCGTGATTGAGCGTACGGCGCGTGCGGCCGTGGACGCGATCCGCCACCTGACGCCCGCCATTGTGACGCTGGCACAGGCGCATCCTTCCGAGCTCGACACCTTGATTGACGACGACCGTCCGCCCGAAGTGCATGATGCCGGCGTGATCGTGCTGCGCGCCACCACCGCCAAAGGGAGCCCGATCGCCACACTCGTGAACTGGGCCAATCACCCCGAGACTCTGGGATCGAAAAATACCCTGATTACGGCCGACTACCCGCACTACCTCTGCACCGAACTGGAGAGGCGCATGGACGGTGTAGCGGTATTCCTGAACGGCGCAGTTGGCGGGATGCAGTCCCCTTTGGGCGCCAAGGTACCCGATCCAGCCACGAAGAGGCCCGCTCCAGAGATTAGCTTCCTGAAAGCTGAACTCATCGGACGGAGCGTGGCCGAAGCGGCGGTGGGCGCATCTCTCAGCGCGCAAGCCGTTCCCGCCGATCGCATTGAGTTCCTGGAAAACCGCATCACCATTCCCATCACCAACAAGGGCTTTCAGCTGGCGGCGCAGGCGGACCTATACAAAGGCCGAAAGAAAATGACGGCCGACGGTGGCACCGAGACGCCGGTTGGCGTGGTGAGGCTTTGGGCGCGCGGGAAGGCGGTGCTCGAAATCGCGCTGGTTCCGGGCGAGTTGTATCCAGAGCTGAGCGTGGGAGGTGTGGAGCGATACAGCGGCGCCGACTTCCCCGATGCTCCTATCGAGCCGCCAATTAAGAAGATGATGTCGGCCGAATTCAAAATGCTGGTGGGGTTGGCGGACGACGAGATCGGCTACATCATCCCCAAGGCCGAATGGGACGAAGTTGCGCCATGGCTTAAGGATGCTCCGAAGGCCTGGTACGGCGAAGTGAATTCAGTGGGCCCGGATGCGGCGCCGCGCATTGCGGGCGCGCTGGAGCAGATGCTGAAGTCCACTTCGAGTAGTTCCAAGCCCAATTGAGACACTCTCCAACTCATCAGTGGCAGGTCCACGCGGGTATCGCCGTACTGCTGGTTGGAACACATTCAGCAGTCGCCCAGAAGATTGATTACCAACTGGTCGATCCGGCCGTCATCGAGAGTCGACTGCGAAGGGCCGTGGACAAAAACCCGGAGCGCGAAAAGATCCTTGAAACCTTGTTCGAAGAGGCGGGCTGCAAAGGGGAACAACTCATCGAACAGCCGGTCAAAGGCTGGCACACAGCTAACGTCATCTGCACTCTTAAGGGAACCGATCAAGCCACGATAGTCGTCGGAGCCCACTACGACAAGGTCGGCATTGGCCACGGAGTCGTCGATAACTGGAGCGGCGTTTCTCTGCTGCCGAGCTTTTTTCAAGGGTTGCAGGCGAAACCCCACCGTTTGACATTCGTCTTTATCGGTTTTGCCTCGGAAGAGGACGGATTGGTCGGGTCAAAGTTTTATGTCGACCGGCTCAGCAAGGAGCAGCGCCAAGCGATCCGGGCTATGGTCAATCTCGATTCGCTGGGGATGTCGGACACGAAAGTATGGTTAAGCCGCGCGGACAAAAATCTGGTGGCGGCCGCATTCAAAGTTGCGCGTTTCCTCAATCTGCCCCTGGGCGCTGTGAACGTTGATCAGGTTGGTCTTTCGGATGCGGGTTCGTTCAGGGAAAGGAAGATCCCCTCGATTGACTTTCACTCTGTCACTCAGGAAACGCTCCCCATTCTTCACAGCATGCGAGACACTTTCTCGGTGATCAGATTGGCGGAGTATCAGAACTCGTACACACTGTTGGCAGCATATCTCACATACCTGGATGCGGCAGCGGAGCCGGTCGCGCCGCAGTAGCCACTCCGGATCAAGCGCGTGCCTACGAATCTATAATAAAGAATTACCCAACTCAGAGAGGAGTCTGGATGTCTGTAAAGCGTGTGGGGATCCTCACCGGCGGAGGTGATGTTCCCGGGCTGAACTCGGTGATCAAGAGCGTGGTCTATAGAGGCAGTGAAATCGGCTGTGAGGTGATCGGTATCCGGCGAGGGTGGGAAGGGCTGACGCATGTCAACCTGGATGATCCCGCGAGCCGCGCGCGCTATGTTTTGCCGCTCGATCGAGCCAATACGCGCACCATCGACCGCACGGGCGGTACGTTTCTGCACACGACGCGCACCAATCCGGCCAAGATGAAAAAAGTGCCGGAATTTCTGGGTGGCGCGGCCTTTCCATCGTCCCAGGTGACAAAAGACGGAAAAACCACCACGGTATACGACCTGACGTCGCAAGTACTCAAGAATCTGGAAAAGCTGCAATTCGAATACTTGATCGCCATCGGTGGAGACGACACACTGAGCTATGCTGCCAAACTCGACCATGCTGGCTTCAAGGTGATTGCCATTCCAAAAACGATGGACAACGACGTGCGCAACACGGAATACTGCATCGGCTTCTCGACGGCGATTACGCGCGCGACCGAAGCCATTGGCCGGCAGCGTACCACCGTGGGCTCGCACGAGCGTATCGGCATTTTTCGTATCTTCGGCCGTGACGCAGGTTATACCGCGCTCTACACAGCGTATGTCACCTCCACGCGCTGCTGTATTCCCGAATACAGGTTCGATCTTCAGAAACTGATCGATCTGCTGCTCAAGGACAAGAAGCACAATCCCAGCAATTACGCGCTGGTGATTCTTTCGGAAGGCGCCGAGTGGGAGGGCTATCAACTGCGCGAGACCGGCGAGGCGGATGCTTACGGTCACAAGAAAAAAGCCAACGTGGGCGAGGATCTGAGCGATGAGATCAAGAAGCGCACCAGTGAGGAAACCATCGTCAGCGATCTCACCTACGACCTGCGCAGCGGCAATCCGGATTTCGTGGACAAGATGGTCGCCTCGACGTACGCGGGCATGGCGATGGGCTGCATCGAGCGCGGGCAGCACGGCCTCATGATGGCGATCTGCGGCGGCTGTTATGCAGCCGGGCCGATTCCCGATCCCAAGCTGGGGCCGCGCAAGGTAGACATCCAAACCATGTACAATACCGAGCGCTACCGGCCCAGTTACGAAAACAAGATCGGGCTGCCGATCTTTTTGACGCGGTCATAAGACGGCCGCGGAGGAACACCTCACGGTGTTGCGACGGCTGGCTTCAGGCTCTCGCGCACTTTCTGTGCGAGCACCTCCGCCTTTGCGATCACCTGCCCGGCATCGACAGTGAGCGGCTGCGCATCCCGAACCACCAGGCGCCCGTTTACCATCACGTCGCGCGTATCCGACCCTTTGAGCGTGTACACCATGTGCGAGTAAACGTCGTAGAGCGGTATGGCGTTGGGCCGGTCAAGCCGCACGGTAATCAGGTCGGCGCGCTTCCCCTGCTCCAGCGACCCAATTTCTTTCTCGAGACCCAGGGCGCGCGCCCCACCGATTGTGGCCATTTCGACGGCCTGGCGCGCCGGGAGCACCTGTGGGTCGCCGGTGATGACTTTTTGCAGTTTGGATGCCAGATCCATTTCTTCGAACATGTTGAGATCGTTGTTGCTGCCGGCCGCGCCATCCGGGCCGAGCCCGACCAACAGACCGAGGGCCAGCATTTTTGTGACCGGCGCGGCGCCACTCGCGAGCTTCATATTGCTGGACGGGCAATGAGCGATGCCGACGCCGCGCTCGCGCAAAATTCGAAGATCCGCGTCGTCTGTCCAGACCGCATGCGCCACGAGCGTGCGGCCGTTGAAAATCCCCAGCGCATCGAGCGCCGCTGTTGGCGTCTTCGCTCGTTTTGCCATGGCCTCCTCGTTCTCGCGCCGGGTCTCGGAAAGATGAATCAACAAAGGCGCTGAAAAACGGTTGGCCAGCGCGCGGCACTGCTGCAACGTCTCGTCCGAATTCGTGTAAATCGCGTGCGGCGCAACAGCCGCGGTGATCAACGGATCGCCATGGAACCGCTCCAGAAACTTCTCGGTGAACCGCAGCGCGTCCGCAGGCGTCTTCGCGTCCGGCGACGGAAATCCAATGATGGTCTCACCCAGAACGCCGCGCATGCCGCACTCTTTCGCTGTCTCCGCGACCAGATCCTCGAAATAGTACATGTCGGTGAAGGTCGTGGTACCGCTCAGAAGCATCTCGAGGCAGGCGAGGCGGGTGCCCCAGCGAACAAAGTCGGGCGTGACATTGCGCGCTTCAGCGGGAAAGATGTATTTCTCGAGCCAATCCTGCAATCGCAGATCGTCCGCGATGCCGCGGAGCAGGACCATGGCCGCATGAGTGTGGGTGTTGATCAACCCCGGTGAGATCAGCGCATCGGGCCGGTCCATGCGCTGCCTGGGCTGAAAATTGTGGTCGATTTCTGATTGCGGACCGACAGCCACAATGCGTTCGCCGCGAATCGCGATGGCGCCGTTCTCGATGACGCGCCGCCCGGCGTCCATGGTGATGACGTAGCGGGCGCTCCAGACCCAGTCGACTGGCTCGGCCCAGACCCAGGCCGCGAACAGAAAAAAACTAAAGAAAAGACGCATCGAAAGGCCTCGGCAATAGATCTTTCAACCTCGATGATTCGGTTTTGCCTTGCAGGTTGGTCAAAATCACCTCGATGTCGCCGCAGAATTCCCACAGAATCTGCCGGCAGGCGCCGCAGGGTGGTGTGAGAACGGGCGTGTCCGCGACCACCGCGATGCAACGGAACGTGCGCGCCCCTTCCGAGATGGCCTTGAACACCGCCACGCGCTCGGCGCATATCGTCAGGCCGTAGGTCGCGTTCTCCACATTGCAGCCGGTATAAATGTGGCCGCCATCGGCTGCAAGCGCGGCGCCAACTTTAAATTTCGAAAATGGCGCATGAGCATGTTCACGGGCACGAACTGCGGCGTCGACCAACGGATCCACCTAGATCTCCAGTCTCGGAAGCAGAGCCTTCAGAAATTTCACTAGCGTGCCGCGCACCGCTGCGCCGGCCTCAAGTACTTCTTCGTGGTTAATCTTGCGGGGCAGAATGCCAGCCGCCATGTTCGTCACACAGGAAATCCCCAAGCAGCGAATGCCCATGTGGTTGGCCGCAATCACCTCGGGTACCGTGGACATACCGACCATGTCGGCCCCGATCGCGCGCAAGTAACGGATCTCGGCGGGCGTTTCATAGCTCGGTCCGAGAACGGCGGCGTACACCCCTTCGCTCAGCCGGATGCCCAACTCGCGGCCCACCTGTTTGGCCGTTTCCCGATAGGCCAGTGCATAAGCTTCCGACATATCGGGAAAGCGCGGACCCAGCGCGTCATCGTTCGGTCCGGTCAGAGGGTTGGACCCTTGCAAATTAATATGATCGGAAATCAGCACGAGGGCACCCCGCTCGAAGGCAAGGTTGATGCCGCCCGCCGCGTTCGTGAACACAATTGCACGAACGCCCAGCGCGCCCAATACGCGAACTCCGAAGGCCGCCTGCGCCGGAGTGTAACCCTCGTACAAGTGCGCGCGTCCGGACATTACCGCCACTTCGAGCGTACCCAGTAAGCCCAGAACCAGTTTTCCCGCGTGACCTACGGCGGTGGATGCCGGCCAATTCGGAATGGATGCGTAGGGAAACTCCTCGTGCCCGATCAACTCGTCGGCAAAACCGCCGAGCCCGCTACCCAGCACAACCGCCACCCGCGGCCGCAATTTCGTGCGCGCAGCGATCCAGGTAGTCGCTTCGCCAATCACGCGCGCCAGCCCCCAACCCCCAGCCCCCAACCCCTCTGTCTCACACCAGCATCCCAGCAAAGCAGGCCGACATGAAGTTGGCCATCGACCCCACCGCCACCGCCTTTAGTCCCAAGCGAGCCAGATCCGATTTACGGCTGGGCGCGATGGCGCCGATCCCGCCGATCTGAATGGCAATCGAGCTAAAGTTCGCGAAACCGCACAGCGCATAGGTTGCAATAGTGAACGACCGCGGCTCGAGATGCGCCTTCAGGGGGGCCAATTCCAGAAACGCCACGAATTCATTCAGCACCAGGCGCGTCCCCAGCAAGTTCCCGATAGTGGCGCAATCGTTCCAAGCCACCCCCATCAGCCACGCAACCGGAGCAAACAGCCAGGCAAAAACTTGTTGTAGCGAAACCGGCAGCCAGAACAAGCCTGGCAGAGTTCGTAATCCGCCCAGCATGCCGTTAATCATGGCGATCAATGCCAGAAACGCGATCAGCATGGCGCCGATGTTCAGCGCCAGGTGCAAACCGTCACCCGCGCCTCTCGCGGCAGCGTCAATAACGTTGACCGCATCTTTTTCCACCCGCACTTCCACGCGGCCAGCGGTGGCCGGTTTATCCACCTCCGGCACGAACATCTTGGCCAGCATGATTGTGGCGGGCGCGGTCATGATGACCGCGGTCAGCAAATGCTGGATCTCGACCCCAGCAATCTTGACATAAGCCGCCATCACTGCTCCCGACACGTGCGCCATACCACTTACCATGATGGTAAACAGTTCGGATTCTGTCATGCCCGCAATGAATGGCTTAATAGTCAGAGGCGCTTCCGTCTGTCCCATGAAGATGCTGGCTGCGACATTGAGCGACTCCGCGCCGCTTGCGCCCATCACCTTCAGCATCACCACCGCCATGGCTCGCACAATCCATTGCATGATCCCAAGGTAGTAAAGGACAGAAAAAAAGGAAGCGATAAAGATGACGATGGGCAACACCTGAAACGCAAACACAACGCCGAACGGGCCAGATTTGACGCCTAGCGGCCCGAAAACGAACTGGCTGCCCGCCTCTGCATAGTTGAGCATGGCGTTGACACCGACGCCGAGCGCTTGAAAGATCTTTCCAAAATCGGTTTTAAGCACCAGAACGGCGAAGGTGATCTGAAGTCCCAGGCCCCAGACGATGACGCGAAGCTTGATGGCGCCGCGGTGCGTGGAAAACAGCCACGCCGAGGCGAGGATGGCCAGGATGCCGAGCACCCCGGTATAGCGGCCCATTTAGACCCCGACGCGGGGACGCGGCGACACGGCGACACGGCGACTAAAACCTGGCCTTCGCCGCGTCGGGATGGTCACCCCACAACCTCGAGGATCAACTCCCGCTCCAAAGCCTTTTGCTGGGAGACACGGAAAGCATCTTCCACCATCTCCGACGCCTCCTCCACGTGTTCTTCGCTGGTGTAGTAGAGGCGGCACAAGACCGAGCCGGCATCTACTTTCTCTCCCATCTTGACTTCGAGGATCACGCCCACCGCGGGATCGATCCGGTCATCTTTGCGCTCGCGGCCTGCGCCCATCAAGGTAGACGCCTGGCCGATATCCTCCGCGTCGATGGCGCTGACGTATCCGGCACGGGGAGAAGTGATCTCGCGCATTCCGGTCGCGTTGGGCAGGAGTTCGAACTTGTCCAGCGCCAGTGCGTTACCGCCCTGCGCCTGGATTACCTGCTTGAATTTGCGGTAGCCCGATCCGTCCACAAGTTTGTTTTCTGCCAACTGCCGGGCATCTTCCAGCGTCGGGGTAATCTTGGCCAGGAAAATCATCCGCGACGCCAGTTCGAGACACAGCCGGGTCAAATCCGGCGGCCCTTGGTTCATGAGCGTCTGCGACACCTCCATGACTTCGAGCGCATTGCCCACCGCGTAGCCCAGCGGCTGATTCATATCAGTGATCAGCGCCTGGACGCGCTTGTCCATGCGCCTCCCAATACCCACCATCATCTGCGCCAGTCGCCGCGCGTCTACTTGCTTCTTGATAAAAGCGCCCGAACCCACCTTGACATCGAGCACCAGCGCGTCCAGGCCTTCCGCCATCTTCTTGGACATGATCGAAGAAGCAATCAGCGGAATCGATTCGACCGTGGCCGTAACATCGCGCAGCGCATAGAGTTTGCCGTCCGCCGGAGCAATACGATCGGATTGCCCGATAAAACACAGGCCGATCTCGCTCAATTGCGCGTGAAATTGTTCCACCGTCAGATCCGTACGAAATCCGGGGATGGATTCCAGCTTGTCGAGCGTTCCACCGGTGTGTCCCAGTGCGCGGCCCGATATCATGGGGACGATCACGCCCGCGGCCGCCGCCAGCGGCGCCACCACCAGACTGGTTTTGTCGCCAACGCCGCCGGTTGAGTGTTTGTCGACTTTGACGCCCGGAATCGCCGACAGATCGACGGTCTCGCCGGAGCGAATCATACACTCGGTCAGAGTGCTTACCTCGCGGTCCGTCATCCCGGCGAAGAACACGGCCATAAGAAAAGCCGACATCTGGTAATCCGGGATTTCTCCGCGGGTGTATGCGTCGATCAGGTGAGAAATCTCTTGTGCATCCAGTTCCTCGCCGTCACGCTTCCGATGAATCAGATCAACTGTTCGCATGGAAATGAGAACACCTAGGCTACCATCTTAAGGCGCTGAAAGTAAAGGAATAGCTTGAATTTCCCTGACGTCCCGCCGCCATTATATGCGCGGTTCAGCCCGCTATTGCGGGCATTGGAACACGATATTGGCCCGAGAAAATTTCTTCAAACAGGCCCACTATTTCATCGTGAATCAGCCCGTTATCGGCCACCACATCGGGTCCGCGCAGTTGGTGCGGTTCGCCGTGCATGCCGGAATATTTGCCGCCCGCCTCCTCGATCAAGAGCAGACCAGCCGCCATGTCCCACGGATTCAAGCCGAATTCCCAAAATGCCTCCAGCCGCCCGCAGGCTACGTATGCCAGGTCGATGGCTGCCGAGCCGCACCGGCGGACTCCGTGTGTCTGCATGCCGAGCTGGTGGTAGAAATGAATGTTGATGTTCAGGTGCCGCTTGACGCTGGGAAAACCAGTGGCCACCAGCGCGTCTTGGAGTTTTCTGGTTTGCGAAACCCGAATCCGGCGGTTGTTCAAATACGAGCCCGCTCCACGCTCGGCGGTAAACAGTTCATTCTTGATGGGATCGAAGATTACTCCGGCGATCAGTTCGCCCGCGGATTCGAGCGCCATCGTTACATTGAACACGGGAAAGCTGTGCGCAAAGTTCGTGGTGCCATCGAGCGGATCCACATACCACCGGTAGCCGGACGAGCTCTCGTGTCCCCCGCCCTCCTCGGCCACGATGGCGTGCGATGGAAAATGGGTCCGCAGCCGCTCGACGATCAGCCGCTCGGAGGCGCGGTCGGCTTCAGTAACCAGGTCGTATTCGCCTTTCAGTTCAAATGGTACGCGACGCTCGAACAAAGTGGCTATTAGACCGCCGGCTTCGCGCGCGATCTCGACTGCAGTTTCGAGATACGACGGCATGTAGGGCTAAGAACCCGCCTCGACCAAGTATTTGATGTCGTGTTTGAAAATGAAAAGATTCGGCTCACCGTTCCGGGTGATGCGAATGAATGAGGCATCGTAGTATTCGACGATACCGGTCACTTCCTCGTTATTGCTCAGGCGCACACGTACCGGAACCTGCTGCTCGATGAGTCGCTTGAGGTACTTCGATTCCTCGAAGGTGTGTTCGGGCGCGCGCGTACCTGATTTTCCGCCGGGCTTGGATGGCACTAGGGCTCCTGCTGCTTCAATGCCTTGGGGGCTACGGACGTTCTGCCTCTCTGACTCCCAGAACTGTTTTCCGCCTCACCATAATAGCCATTGCGCGCCAGCACGCGCAATTGTGGGTTCGCCACCCGAACTTCGAGACGATGGAACCGGTTCTTGGTCAGCGGAACATCCCTGGGATAGAATGCCAGCACGTATTGCGTGCGCAGGTCCTCAATCAAATGGGTGAAGGCTGCATCGAGCTCGGCGCCGAGAGTTGGGGCGAAGACATGGCCGCCAGTACCCAGTGCTAGAGTGGTCAGGGCGTGCTCGCCGCCGACGTTACGCCCGGCGTCGTTGGCGATGGGCACCACCAGAATGGGATAGATCACGCCGTCGGCGAGCTGCGCCGCTTCGAGGGCGGCATGGAAGTCGACGTTGCTAGTGGTGTCGCCGCCATCGGTGACGATCACCATGATGCGCCGGCCCTCGCGGTTTTCCAATTGCCCAGCAGCCAGATAGATGGCATCGTAGAGCGAAGTGCCGGCTTCGCCGTGCAGGCTATGTAAAGACCGCTCGATGGGTCCCGCGTTGCGCGTGAAATGATTGTGCTTTACTACCTGGTAATTGAAGCTGAACAGCGCGACCGTATCTTTCGGGTTCCCTTCCGCAAACAGGGCGTGCAGAAACCGGCTGATCGAATCGACTTCGTACTTGAGGTCCTTGGCCGTGGAGCCGCTAGTGTCGATTAGCAGCGCCACTGAGAGCGGCTGCTCGGTGTGGCGCTCGAAAACCGCGATCTGCTGCGGCACGTTGTTATCGAAAACGGTAAAGTCGGTTTTGGAGAGCGACCCCACTGGGTCACCCGCGGCGTTTTTTACCGTGGTGACGACCCGCACCAGATTGACATCCACGCGGATGTCCGCCGGCTGAGCATGCGCGGCGAATACGGCCGTGAAGCCGAGACTAAGGTTGAGAAGCCAGCGGCGCATTGCGGTCCCACTCCCCTTCCACCCAGACTTCTCCGTCCACAAAGTATTCTTTCTTCCAAATGGGGACCAACCGCTTCAGCCGGTTAATGCCTTCAAAAGCCGCATCGAATGCAGCCTTGCGGTGCGCCGCTGTAACGATCACGGCTACGCTGGTTTCGCCGATCTCCATGCGGCCCAAACGGTGGACCAAGGCGATGCGGCTGATGGCGTACTCGCCGGCGAGGGCGCGGCCGATTTCGGCAAGCGTTTTTACGGCCATGGGCTCGTAACACTCGTAATCCAGGTAGAGAGTGCTGCGGCCCTTGGTATTGTTGCGGACCACGCCTTCGAACGTGATCACCGCCCCGTCTTCTCCCTGCGCCAGGCGCGTGATGATGGTTCGCGTGTCAACAGGCTGGCGCGTCAAGGCGAAGAGATGGCCGGCGGCATCACGAATTTCGTGGGTGTATTGGTGTTGTGCGGCCGTGGATCCTCCGCTCACCGGGGGAAGAAAGGCCACTTCATCGCCTTCGCAAACACCGGTTGAGACCGGTGAAAACTCGTGATTGCGGGCCAGCACGATGCTCGATGCCATTTCACGGAGCCGCGGAAAACGGCCGGCGTAATGGTCAAAAATGGTCTCCAGTTGAGCACCCTCGGACACAATGAGCTGCTCTTCGGATGAGCCGACAATATCCTTCAACATGCCGAAAAACAGTACTTTCACGCGCATTTCCAGTAGCTAAGTCTATCAGACGCTTTCGGGCGCGAACCGGTTGCGGCGGTTTATAATCGCGCCGATGCCTTCACCCATAAGCCTTTCTCGCCGGGGATTGATTTTTGCGACCGCGGTGATTCCCACCGCGGCCTTTTCCATCAATTTTTGCGCTTGGATCTTCGCCTGCGGGTGCAAGGCTTGGTGGTCTGGCTCCGCAGCGGCTTGCAATATCCACATGCCTGCGGTGAAGCACTGCCCGTGGTGCATTTATGACGGCCAGGGCTTCGTCGTAGCGTTTGTCCTGATCCTAGCCGCGCAAGCCACGATTTCGTTCCTGCCGGGAAAGCTTACTTGGGGACCGCGGCTCCTCATCGGGTTGGCCGTATTTCCGGCAATCGGCGCGGTTGCAGCCATTATTTACGGGTGGGTTTCCCGTTACTGGAGCTGAATATCGATGCAATCCCATCAAACACGAGTACGAGTCCGCTACGCCGAAACCGACCAGATGGGTGTAGTCTACTACGCGAATTATCTGGTTTGGATGGAAGTGGCACGCGTCGAGTTGTGCAAAGCTCTGGGATTCCGCTACCGCGACATGGAAATCGAGGACGGCGTGATGCTCGCGGTAATCGAGGCACAGTGCCGTTATCTGCACCCGGCGCGGTTCGATGAAGAGGTGATTCTCGAGACACGGATCGCCGAAGCCAACTCGCGTGTAGTTGAGTTCGGGTATGAAATGCGCCTCGCGGACGGTGGCCGCAAACTCGCTACCGGTTCGACTCGCCATATTTTTTGCAATCGCGAAATGAAACCGGTTCGTATGCCCGAGAAGTACCGGGCGGCGTTCGGCATCACATAGGCGCGGACCGCTCTCAGCACGCTCGTCTGCGATACATTAGATTCCGGGAACCGTGGTCGGGCAGACATTATCGCATTACGAAATCATCGCAAAGCTCGGCGAGGGCGGGATGGGTGTGGTCTACAAGGCCCGGGATCTTCGCCTCGACCGTTTCGTCTGTATCAAGGCCCTCCGCCCCGAGCAACTGAAGGACGAATCGCGCAAGCAGCGCTTCATTCAGGAGGCCAAATCCGCTTCCTCACTGAACCACCCCAACATCATCACCATCCACGAGATCGACCAGGCCGACGGAACCGACTTCATGGTGATGGAGTTCGTAGCCGGCAAGACGCTCCAGCAGTTGATCCCCAGCGGTGGCCTGCCGGTTGCGGACGTTTTGAAGTATGCCATCCCCATTGCCAGCGCACTGGCGGCAGCCAACGCGGCAGGTATCATCCATCGAGACATTAAGCCGGGCAACATCATGGTCGGCGCCAACGGGATCGTCAAAGTGCTCGATTTCGGTCTCGCCAAGCTCACGGCCCCGGAAGAGAACACGGACGGCGCGACGCAAACCATCAAAGCCCAGACCGAAGAAGGTACGGTCGTCGGAACCGCGGCCTACATGTCGCCCGAGCAGACGCAAGGGAAGACGGTGGACGCACGTTCCGATATCTTCTCGTTCGGGGCAGTGCTCTACGAAATGCTCACCGGCCGCCGCGCGTTCCCCGGCCACAACCGCATGTCCACGCTGGCATCGATTCTCCAACTGGAGCCGAAGCCGCTCGCGGAACTCGATTCCCGCATTCCCCGGGAACTCGAGCGCATTGTGGGGCGTTGCCTGCGCAAAGATCCGGATCGACGCTTCCAGCACATGGCGGATTTGAAGGTTGCGCTGGAAGAGTTGAAGGAAGAGTCGGATTCTGGGAAGCTGACGCCCGCGCAGCCAACCGCGAAAACGCGCAGCTGGAACTGGCTTGCATTGGGCTTGAGCGGCGCCCTGGTTCTTCTGGCTGGGGCCGGCGGCTGGTTCTGGTGGCATTCAAGGCCGGCGAAAACTGCAACACGCGCGCTCACGCGACTGACCTCGAACGGCGTCTCGTTTAGCCCGGCTATCTCTCGGGACGGGAAAATGGTCGCCTACTTGTCGTCGGCGGGCGGGCCGAACCCGGACATCTGGGTCCAGCAGATCGGCGGCGGCAAAGCCATTCAGATCACGCATGAAAAGCAAGGGGCGTCTTCCCCGGTCTTTTCTCCGGATGGAACACAAATCGCGTACCAATCGAATGGTGGCATTCATGAGGTCCCGGCGCTGGGCGGAGATTCCCGGCTGATTTCTAGCGACGGTCTCGGCCCGCTTTATACCCCGGACGGGTCGACGATCGTGTTTGCACGCGTGGTCGAGGGCTCGGTCCACCTTTTCACGATCCCTCGTCTCGGTGGAACTGCCGTCGCGATCCACCCCGAGATGCGCTTGGGCGCCCCTCCCGTGGTCTCCCCGGATGGGAGCAAGCTTCTCGCGCTGGCATCCCGAAAGGGGCGGCAGGGCCAGGATCTCAGGCGGTGGTGGATGATTTCGATCTCGGGGGGAAAGGTTGAAGAAATTGCTCCACCGCCACTGTTAGCCAGTGAAACTCAGGCTCCCCTGCCCCTAGCCTGGACCATGCCCGACAGGAGTTCCCGTTACCAACGGGTCATATTTGGCCGATCAGCCGGTGACACTTACAACCTGTTTCTGGTGGCGATCACAAGCGACGGAAAAGTGACGTCCGACCCGGAGCAGCTCACCTTCGCCACGGGCTTCGCCACCTCTCCCAGCATTTCCGAGAGCAGGCGCATGGTTTTCGATAGCTCAACGGGCAGTACGAACCTCTGGAGCATTCCGGTGGAAACCGATCGCGCGCGCGTAACCGGCGAGCGGAAGAGCGTGACTCAGGTGGAGGGAGTCCGCAATGACGCTCCCTCGGCTTCCCATGACGGAAAGAAAGTAGCTTTCTTTTCCGACAACCGGCTCGTGGTAAAGGATCTGGCGACGGGACGAGAAACGCAATTGATTCAGGACTTTCAGATAAACCGCGGGAGTGCTCCCCGCATCTCTCCGGATGGCTCCTTGGTCGTCTACTACGGCAACGCTGACTCGGGTAGGTTTGACCTCTACTTGATTTCAACGACCGGGGAAGCGCCGCACCGCGTCTGCCAAGGTTGCGGGGGGCCAGGAGGCTTCTCATCTGATGGCACCCGGGTGCTGACCGAGAATTTTAGCGGTGGTGGTCTCGATAAGATTTCTCTAGTGGAGTTAGCGACGGGCAAAGTGACAGATGTGTTGAGCGACCCCCAGCACCCACTGTGGAACCCCTTCTATTCCTGGGATGACAAGTGGATGTCGTTCCTGATGCAGACCGGCGCCGATCAGGAACACTACCGCATCTATATAACACCGGTGCAGAACTTCGTTCCCGCCGGACCGGACCGGTGGATCCAACTCACCGGCGGCGAATACCACGACGACAAAGAGCAGTTCTCTCCCGACGGCAACACTATGTACTTCACCTCGAACCGCGACGGCTTCACCTGCATGTGGGCCCTGCGGCTCGATCCGAAAACCAAGCGGCCGCAAGGCGCTCCGTTCGCCATTCAGCACTTTCACGGTTCCCAGCGCATTTACGCCGGCATTTCCGAATCGAACCACATGGAGGTGAACGTGGCGAAAGACAAGATCGTCACTAACCTCGACGACATTCGCTCCGATATCTGGATGATGCAGTTGGATGCCGGTAAGTAAACAGGCTACGATAATGACTAGATGCAGGCTTTCTTCCACGCACGCCGGTCGATCGCTCTTTTCTGTCTCGCGGTCTTATTGATTGCCGCGTTGACGCCGGCGGCATCCAGTCTTCCTTTCGGCATCCTGGTCCCGCTGTGGATATTCGTCGCGGTGATCGTCACCCTCTCGATCAGCCGCGCAGCGGAAGATAGCCGCCCGCTGCAGGTTTCCCGCCTCCCGGTTCTTCCTTCCCGAGCACCTCCGGTCGCATAAGCAATCTACCAGCCCAAATACGCAGTGCCACCGATCGGAGAAGATCTGTGAGAACTCGACTTTGCAAACTAGTGGTTTGTCTGGCTCTCGGCCTTGGCGCTCTTATGGGCATGCCAATGCGCCCAGACGAGATTGAAGAGCTGATGCGCACCATGAACGAATCAGTCGTTGAAACAACCATACCTGACGAAAGCGACAAAGATGACCCGTTGAAGAAGCTCTTGGAGCAGATTAGATAGCCAGGCCGGGCATGCCCGGCCTCTACTTCAATAGAAACTCTTTCACAAACATCACAGTGGCCGCGAACTGGTAGTCCTGGTTTTTCTTTTTTGCGAAGCCGTGGCCTTCGTCGTCGGCGATGAGGTACCAGACGGGTGCGCCGTTCTTGCGGATGGCCCCGGCCATCTGCTCGCCTTCGTGCGCTGGCACGCGCGGATCATTGCGGCCAGCCACGATGAACATGGGTTTGCTGATTTCGCTGGCGTGATTCAACGGCGCGATCTTTTCGAAGAACTCGCGGATCTTCGGGTCGCGCTCGTCGCCATATTCCACGCGGCGCAAGTCGCGACGGTAGGGCGAGGTCCGCTCGAAGAAGCTCACGAAATTCGAAATGCCGACCACGTCGACGGTGCAGCACAGCCGGTCGTTGAAGTGGAACGCCGAGGCAAGCGTCATGTAGCCGCCGTAACTGCCGCCGGTAACCAGAATGCGCTTGGCATCCATGCGCGGATCGCCCGCGATCCAGTCCAACAATGCCTCAATGTCCTTCACGGAATCCTCGCGCTTGAGCCCGTTGTCCAGCGCGAGAAATGTCTTACCGTATCCCGACGAGCCGCGCACGTTGGGATAAATCATAGCCACGCCGAGCTCGCTGATGTGGTAATTGTTGCGGCTGATGAAACTCGGAAGAGATTGGCCCTCCGGGCCACCGTGAATGTTGACGATCACAGGGCGCGGGCCCGAAAATCGTTTCGATGGAAGGTAGAGAAATCCGGAAATCATCCGGCCGTCGAACGATTTCCAGTGGATAAGCTCCGGTTCGCTAAAGGTCTGAGCATTCAGCCCGCCGGTTTCGCTCTCGGTCCAGCGATCGAGCGTGCCTTTCTCGACGTCAATCGAGTAAACATCCGACGGCTGGCGCGCGGCGCTCAGGCTGAATCCGAGATTACGGCCATTGTGATGCCATCGCAACCCGGAGATGACGCCGCGCGGCGTGGCCGGAAGCGTCATATCTTGTTTGGTCTCAGTGTCCGTCACCACCAGCCTGGAAAATCCGTCTTCGTTGAGCACGTATGCCAGGCGCTTCCCGTCTTCAGAAAGACTCAGCTCCCCGGCGTCCCACTTTTGACCGGGCCGGAGGAATGTCAATTCCTTTGTCGTCACATCGAGAAACGCCACGCGCTCAATTGGCTCCCGCGATCGGTCGTGAGGTAAAGACCCTTGCCGTTCCTCGCGAACTGGACGTTGCCATAGGAGCCTTCTTCACGCGTCAGCTGTTGCTTGGCGCCAGTCGCGACCTCCACTAGGTAAAGCGAACTGTCGTGAACCGAGCGGCGGTCTTCCACCACGATCTTCTGGCTATCCGGCGACCACGCCCCAGCAAACCATCCTCCTCCTTCCACTTCGAGCACCTTGCGCGCGCTCCGCGGATCGTCCGGATTCATGACATAGATGTCCGTGTCGCGGCCATTGCGCAAAGTAGAGGAATACGCCAGCAAACTCCCGTCCCGTGACCAGACGGGCGCCGTGTTGCGGGAGTGGCCGTCGGTAAGCAGTGTGATTGCACTCGATCGCGTGTCGAAACGGAAGAGTTGATAGAACTCACCACCTCCCGTATCTTTCGAAAAGGCGAAAGATTCGCCAGCCCCTGGACGATATTGGGCTGAACCCGTACGGTCGGGAAAAAACGTCAGTTGCGTGCGCGCGCCTCCCGGCATTGCGACGCGGTGGATCTGCGGCACGTCCGCAAAACGCGTTGAAATCAGCACCTCGCTTTTCGCCGGATGCCAGTCGAGCAGGCTTGCGCCGCGGATGTCGTTGTAGTGGTCCAGTTCCTCCATCAAAACGGTCGGGATTGGGGGCACGCCTTCGGTGTGAAGATTCGACGAGGGAGAGATGGAGGTCTCGGCCAGCAGCAGGCAGAGAGGAAAGGAGACGAAGAAAGTCTTACGTATCACGATATCGTGATGCTACTACAGGCTTAGATGGCCCGCAGCACCCGGAATGGGAGAAAGATGATCGCGCTGACCAGCGCTAGCGCACCGCCCACTGCAATTCCCACCAGCCTGAATGGCAGCAACAGGAGCCAGACGAACGGGAAGGCGATCAGCGCTAGAAGTGCAAGCGGCCAGCAAAGCACCAGCAGGATGCACCACAGCAGAAACTTGACCATGGCAGATGCCTCCTTTATGGCTTCAGTATTATCGTACGAAAATTTTTCGAAAAAGGTTCACGGCTGCCGGTGGGCGATTTCGCCATCCACCTGCTAGCATGGTTTCTCTGCATGCTTCGATTCGAGACCGCTGGTGAGTCCCACGGCGAATGCCTTGTCGCGACGCTGACGGGATTGCCCGCCGGCATACCCGTTTCGATTGAGGCGGTCAACCACGAGCTTTGGCGCCGGCAGCAAGGCTACGGCCGCGGCGGGCGAATGAAGATCGAAACCGATTGCGCCGAAATCGTCGCTGGGGTGCGCCACTCGAAGACCATCGGCTCACCGGTGGCGATCATTATTCGCAACAAGGACTGGCAGAACTGGACCGAAGCGCTGCCGGTGGAAGATTCCGAGGGCGCCGAAGATAAGAAAAAACCGCTCACGCGCCCGCGGCCCGGTCATGCCGACCTGGCCGGCGCCATTAAATACAATTTTCACGATGCGCGTTATATTTTGGAGCGGGCCAGCGCTCGGGAAACCACGGCGCGCGTGGCGGTCGGCGCGCTGGCCAAAGCACTGCTTGGCGAGTTTGGCATCGAGGTTCGCGGCCATGTGATCGCTGTAGGCCGAGAGCAGCTTGGAACGCCAGGCGACGTGGGATGAGATTGTCGGGCTGCACCAGAAACCTGAGAGTACTGCTGGGCTGCGTGGATGCCGAATCGGAGCAGCGCATGAAAGCCGTGGTCGACGAAGCCTACCGCACGGGCGATACGGTGGGCGGCGTCTTCGAAATCGTCGCCCACAACGTGCCGCCGGGCCTCGGATCGCACATTACGTGGGACACGCGGCTGGATGGGCGATTGGCGCAGGCGATCGTTTCCATGCAGGCCGTCAAGGGCGTGGAGATCGGATTTGCTGAAGAAGGCGCAGCGAGCTTCGGCTCGAAAGTGCAGGATACGATTGGCTATGATCGCGAGGCTCACCGGTTCACCCGCGGCGCCAATCGCGCCGGCGGTCTGGAAGGCGGGATGACCAACGGACAGGATGTGCTGGTGCGCGGGCTGCTTAAGCCCATTTCGACGCTGCGCCGCCCCCTGGAATCGGTCGACTTGGTCACGCGGGAGCCCACGCTGGCGGCGTACGAGCGGTCAGACGTCTGCGTGGTGCCGGCAGCCGCGGTCATCGGCGAGGCCATGGTGGCGCTAGTGCTGGCGCAGGCGTTCCTCGAGAAATTCGGCGGCGACTCACTTAACGAGACGCGGCGCAACTTTCGACGGATATCTGGAGCAAGTCAAGAATTTCTGAACTATGGTTTATCCCATCGTGAGATTGTTCGACCCGGTACTCGAACGCGAAGCCGACACTGTCGCCGAATTCGACACGCCGGAGCTGCATCAACTCGTTGAGGACATGTTCGAATCGATGTATGCGGCTAAGGGCGTGGGCCTGGCGGCGCCGCAGATCGGTATCTCGCGCAAGATCGCCGTGATCGATACCTCGGTAGGCGAGAAACCCGAAGAGAAGCTGGTGCTGATCAACCCGAAAATCCTGAAGGTAGAAGGCAAACAAAAGGGCGAAGAAGGCTGCCTTAGCATTCCGGGTTTCCGCGAGCAGGTCACACGCGGCAAACGGGTCACCGTTCGGGCGCAGAACGCTAAAGGCGAGTGGTTCGAAATGAGCGGCGAAGATCTGCTGGCGCGCGCGTTCCAGCACGAGATCGATCACTTGCACGGCAAGCTTTACATCAAGCACATCAGCGCACTGAAGCGGGACCTCATCAAGCGGAAAGTGAAAAAGCTGATAAAGGCAGGGGAGTGGCCGTGAGAGGGAAGGCAAAAGGCAAAGGGCAAAAGGCAAAAGGCAAAAGGTTGCCTGCTGTCGTTCTTCACAAATTGGAATATGCCGGCGCCGAAGGCGCCCAGTCCAAATCTACTTTTGCCTTTTGCCTTTTGCCCTTTGCCTTTTGCCTTTTCTAATGCGCCTCGTCTTCCTGGGCACGCCCGCTTTCGCCGTACCCACCTTGGAGTCACTCGCCGCAAAGCACGACATCGTTTCGGTCGTGACACAGCCGGACCGCCCGAAAGGCCGCGGCCAAGAGTTGTCGGCCTCACCGGTCAAGCAGACGGCGCAGAACCTGGGCATCCCGGTTTACCAGCCGGAGCGGATTCGGCGCCCTGAAGCGCAGGCGCACCTCGTAGCACTTTCCCCGGAGATCATGGTGGTGGTGGGTTACGGGCAAATCATTCCGCAATCCGTGATTGATATCGCACCGCGCGGGATCGTCAATGTGCATGCGTCTTTGCTGCCGAAGTATCGCGGAGCAGCCCCCGTCCAGTGGGCCATCGCTAACGGCGAGACCCGCACCGGTGTCACCACCATGCAGATCAATGCGGGGCTCGATACCGGCGATATCTTACTGGCGCGCGAGACTCTGATTGGGCCTGACGAGACGGCCATCGAGCTCAGCGAGCGCCTGGCGGTCATGGGCGCCGGCGTTCTGATGGAAACGCTCGATGGCTTGGCGCGCGGCGCCATCACCCCGCGCCCACAAGACGACGCACAGGCAACCTTCGCACCGATCCTGAAAAAAGAAACCGGCGCCATTGCCTGGGCCGCCGCGGCCTCAACAGTTCACAATCGGGTCCGCGGATTGCTGCCGTGGCCCGGAGCCTACACGCAATTTCGCGGACAGCTGTTGCATATCTGGCAGGCGCGCCTTGCCGGCGAGAGGACCACGCTCGCGCCCGGGCAACTGCTCAAAGGCGCTGGATTCCGCGTGGCGTGCGGGTCCGGCAGTGTGCTGCAATTGGTCGAGGTGCAAATGGAAGGGCGCAAGCGCATGGATGCCGACGCGTTTGCCAACGGCCAGCGACTGCGCGAAAACGAAATCTTGGGAGAAGAGACGAATTGAATCTGCCGCTTGGCTACCGCTACTCCGCCACGTATGCGGGGATTCGCCGCGAGGCGCGTGACGATCTGGCGCTCATTGTGTCCGGAGTCCCGGCGGCCGCTGCCGCCGTCTTCACCCAGAACCGAGTACAAGCGGCTCCTGTGAAGCTCTGCCGCCAGCACCTGCGGGCGTCGCGCGGCCAAGTGGGCGCCATCCTGGTGAATGCAGGCAATGCCAACTGCGCCACGCGCACCGGCGACCGCGTGGCGCTGGCTTCCTGCCGCGCAGTGGCCAGGCAGCTCAAGCTGCCGCCCACGCAGGTTCTCGCGGCCTCGACCGGCGTCATCGGCGTCGAACTGGATTTTGGCCTGATCGAGAAAGCGCTGCCGCAGCTATTGGCGGGGCTCGCCGAAGACCGCTTCAGCGACGTGGCGCACGCCATCATGACCACGGACCTGGTACCGAAAGAAGCTTTCGGTGAAATGAAACTCCGCCGCGGAACGGTGCGCATCGCCGGGATGACCAAGGGCTCCGGAATGATTCAGCCGCGCATGGCCACCACGCTCGGATTCGTCCTGACTGATGCCAATATCCCGGTGGCGAAGCTCCGCGGGATTCTGGCGCGCGTCAACGAGCGCAGCTATAACCGGATCTCGGTAGATGGCGATACGTCAACAAACGACACTCTGGTTTTGATGGCCAACGGCTGCTCCGGCGTGCGGCCCGACCCCAAAGAGTTCGCGGCGTTCGAAGAAGGCGTGGCCATTGTCATGGAAACACTGGCGCGGCAAATCGCGCGCGACGGCGAGGGCGCAAAAAAGCTGGTGACCATCGATGTATCGGGCGCGGCTAATCCTGACGCCGCAGCGCACATTGCTCGCGCCATAGCGAATTCGCCACTCGTCAAGACAGCAATCGCTGGAAGCGATCCCAACTGGGGCCGGATTCTCTCGGCGGCCGGAAACGCGGGTGTGATCTTCGATCCGGCGAAAGTCGATATCGCTCTGCAGGGCGTAACCGTATGCCGGAGCGGGGTGGCCGCGCGCTTCTCCGACAGTGATCTCAAGAGCAAGCTCGATCAGGCCGAGTGCTCCATCCGGTTCCAGATTCGCGGTAGGGGAAAGGGCAGTGCGCGATTCTGGACGTGCGATCTCACCGAAGGCTACATTCGGATCAATGCCAGCTACCGCACGTGACATCGACCGGCGTGCCTTCCTTGCGGCACTCGCGGCCCCCCTGCTGGCCGCAACAGAGCAGGAGGTTCTGGATCTGTTCACGGCTTTGGCCTCGGCGCTCAGCGAAGGAAACGGCCTCGCTTTTCTGGATCATGTCGACCATTCCATGCCCGACTACGAGAAGTTGCAGCGAGACATCGTGGCGCTGGTGGAACAAAACGAAGTCGTCGCAGCTATCGATGTGATTGAAGACAAGGGCGACGATCAAACTCGCGCGGTGCAGGTCGACTGGCTCCTGCAGATTCGCTCACGAGAAGAAACGGGCGCTCTGTTGCGCCGCCGCGAAACCGTAAAATGCCGCCTGCAGCGGGCAAAGAAGAAGTGGAGGGTAGCATCGTTTGACCCCACCAGTTTCTTCGCGCCACCAACGTAGATGTTTGCTGGAACCTGGAACCTGAAACCTAGTACCTGGTACTAAAATAGGAAAAGACTCGCGCGATGACACCCAAGACCGTCTTGTCTGTTGAGGAATTCGCCGCCCTGCCCGACGATGGCATGAAGCACGAGCTGAATGAAGGGGAGCTCATCGTTATGCCGCCGCCGAAGCCGAGACACGGAGACGGCCAGGTCAGACTCTGTTCGGCGCTTCACGAATTTGTCATGGCTCGCAACCTGGGTGGTGTATTCACCGAATCCGGCTATCGCCTCACGCCGCATACCGTCCGCGGTCCGGACCTTTCCTTCGTCCGCCAAGCCCGGATTCAGAACCCTGATGAGTATTTCGAGGGTGGGCCGGACCTGGCTGTGGAGATCGTCTCACCAGGCGACGATGCCTCCGACCTTCGCGAGAAGATCCAGCAGTACTTGAGTGCAGGAACCTCGGTCGTGTGGGTGGTCTATCCTCGTTCCCGCCAGATCGAGATTCACACGCCGGACAAAACCATCCGCACCCTTGGCATCGATGACACTCTAGAAGCCCGCAACCTCCTTCCAGGATTTCAACTTTCGGTGCGGGCACTCTTGGAGTAACCCGCGCGATGTTTACTGACATCTGGCACCTAACACCTGGCACCTGTTTTTACCTTTCCATCTCCCCCGCGATCTCTTCGATAGCCCCCGCTTCATTCTCCAGCACCTTCCCCGCCCGGACAATCTGTTCGTCCGCTTGCTTCCAGTTCTTCTGCTCGATCGCCTCTCGCACGCCAGGAATGGTCTTCACGCCATAGCCTGTGTACATTCCCGGGGCATAGATCTGGTGCGTAAACCACGGGCGGCCCGGAAGACCATCCGGCAGCGTCAGCGCGCGCTCCACCCTTGCCAACTTCTGATTCAGCGCATCCAGCGGCTTCTGGCCCAGCGCCAGGTTCTGCACTGCCTTGTCGTAGCGTGCGGACTGACCTTCAACTTCTCCAGGCCATTGCGTAACGGCGCGAAGTTCAGGAACGGCGGAATCTCTTCAGCTTTCGGCGGCACGAGTATCTTCTTCGGATCGGCGATCGCCACATACACGCCCTCCTCGATCTCCTTGTTGCGCTCCTTGATCTCGTCGCTCTTCGTTTTCCAAAGCTTTTCCAGTTCTTCCACATACTTCTGAATCGTGTCGGTGAAGTCGGCGAAATCGTAGGGCAGCAGGTCCGCATCCGCCAGCCGCATCACTGCCATGCCGACGGTCTGCGACAGCGCGCGACCGTAACGGAAATCGGTATCGGCGAAATGCGTGTACCAGTAGAAATCGTCATAAATGGAATGGTAGATGCCGCCGCCATCCTCGCCGCCGTAGCCCAGATTGAGCGATGCGATCCCGAGGTGATCGAGAAAAGCCGTGTAATCCGAGCCCGAACCGAGCGCTCCCATTCGCAGGTCGGCACGGTTTGCGAATCTTGTCCCGCTCTCGCCGCGCGCGCGTCGCAATCTGCTACAGCCGAAGCCGTTTCCAAACCGGGTAATCCTTCTCGGGATCCTGGCTGTCCTTGGCGACGCCGTTCATGAACTTCTCGAGCGAGTGCGAGCCGCCCATCTGCAGAAACCCGCGGCCGTTACCGTCGATGTTGATATAAACGGCCGCATGCTGGCGCAACTCGCCGGCGTGTGCTTCGGCCCACTCCGTCGAACCGAGCAGGCCTTCTTCTTCCCCGTCCCACAAGCAGTAGATGATGGTGCGCTTCGGCTGCCAGCCCTGCTTCATCAGCTCCGCCAGACCGCGCGCTTCCTCCATCTCGGCAACGGCCGCCGACACCGGATCTTCGGCGCCGTTGACCCATGCGTCGTGATGATTGCCGCGAACGACCCAGACATCAGACTCCTCCTTCCCGGGTATGCGGGCGATCACATCATAGAGCCGCTTCGTGTCCCAGTTCGATTTGACTTTCAGATGAACCTTCGCGGGACCGGGCCCGACGTGATAAGTGATGGGCAGCGCTCCCCGCCAGTTTGCCGGCGCGACCGGGCCTTTCAACGCCGCGAGCAAAGGTTGCGCATCGGCGTAGGAAATCGGCAGCACGGGAATCTTGGTGATGGTTTTCGCCTCGCTGATGGGCAACCGTTTTGCGCCTTCGGTCGCTCCCACGCCGGGCGTCAGAGGGTCGCCGGGATAAATCGGCATGTCCATGACGCTGCCGCGCTGCACGCCATCGCGCGGCCGCCACGCGCCCTGCGGAAATACCTCGCCCTGGAAATAGCCGTCCTCGTGCGGATCGGAATAAATGATGCAGCCTACCGCGCCGTGCTCGGCCGCCACTTTCGGCTTGATGCCCCGCCACGATCCTCCGTAGCGCGCGATTACGATCGCGCCTTTCACTGCGACGCCCAGCTGATCGAGCTCCTCGTAATCGGCCGGAACTCCGTAATTCACGTAGACCAGCGGGGCCGTGACATCACCGTCGATGGAGTATGCGTTATAGCTGGGAAGCTGCTCGCTTCTGCTGGTTCGAAGTGGGATCGCCCGTCACTGGCGGCTCTTCCAGCCTGGCGGTGAATCGCACCGGCTCCAGAAGCTCCACTGCGCGCTCGCGGGGCGTCGGGAACAACACATCGAAGTTTTCGATCTGCGCGTTCAGCCCCCACTCCTTGAACTTCGCGAGAATCCACTCGGCGTTCTCCTTGTCATACGGCGAGCCGACGTGGTGCGGGCGTGCGGAGAGCCGTTGCATATACTCACGGAGCGCTCCGTATTGGGAACCGCTTTGAATTTCGACTCCCAGGCCCGCTCGCTAGTAGCGGAGTCGGGCGGAGAAACCCTGCAATACCGGGGAGTCCGCGGCGGGCTCCGCGACAAGAAGCACACCGCAGCAGAAGCAAAATTCGCGCCAGGTTTTTCATGCTGATCGGAACGAGTGTACCGCACGTCGCGAGCGCGGGGGTTAAGTCACGGGATCAGATGAACGCCCGCTCTAGCGAGGTGATGAACTGAATTCCGGGCACCGTCTTTCCGGCTCAGCCGCTCGTCATTGGTAATGAAGAGGTCGCATTTAGCGCTAGCGGCACAAGAGAGTTGGATGGCATCGGGCGGCGACGACCGTCTTGTCCTGGCGGATCTGAGCGAAGATTCGGGCACAGGATCGGTCGAAGGCCAGGACCGAAACGCCCGGAGTACTCAGCAATTTCTCGTAGCGGTCCGCCCATGCGACATCTCCCGCCGACACCGGCTTGACCAAAACCTCCGCAAGGCTGAGCGTCGAGGTCAGCAGGTCGTCGCGCCTGTTCGGAAATTCGCTGCACAAGGTCATTCGACCCGCGCCCCGGTCTCTCCGCTGTCCTCCAGTAAATAGATAAACAGGTTCGTGTCGAAAAAGATTCGGCTCAACCCCAGTTCTCCCGGAGCTTACGCACGTACTCATCGGGATCCTCGCCGCGCCACAATTCGCGTCCGAGCCCGCGCATCTGAAAAACTCCATCCAGCCAGCGGGTTTGGTGCGGGCTTGCTTTCCCGTACTGTTGCTTAGCCCAGCTAATCAGCTCGGCATACTTCGGAGGAACAGCGTCGGGCTCCGGCCATATCTTTCCGGTTCTGTCAGGATGATACGCGTCTCCGGCGCGCAAGAAGTCTGCGATTTCGGTCCCCCGTCGCATAAAGCATCCGGTAACGTCCCGGGTTTGGAGCTCGATTCGCGACACAATGCAGGGAGGCGTGCACGCGTACGCCCGGCCGCAATTCCCCGAACAGGTTTTCCTTGGCCGCCCGCTCGACGATCTCACTGATGGTGAAATCCGAATGTTGAGGATTCTCCCGATGCAGAAGGGCGGTGGCAATGAACACTTCGTCCGCCACCTTGATATCTACATGAGCCGACTTCAATACCTTCATGTTAGAAGGTATACATTACTGTCTTGGATAAGCTTTACTGCGGCAAATATTCCTGCGCCAGTTCCTCGAATTCCGTCGGCGTCACCAGATGAAACCGGATCTCGAGCGAAGAGAATTTCCGCAGATCGTCGTGCATCGCGTCCGACGGCAAGCTCCGACCCCGCAACAAACAGGTAGCCGGCGGCGACCTTGTACGGAAGCACTCTCCAACGTTTGGCTACTTCAGCGGGCAGTGAGCGGGTGACGGGGCGGGAAACGGCTTCCGGACGGGGCTTTCCGTACGGCAGGTTCTGCTGCAGGCTCAAGGCTTCGTAAAGATCGGCGACTGTGATCTTGCCCTGTTCCACGAGGTAATCTCCCAGCCGGACACCGGCAGGCTTCACGGCGAGCGCTACCTCCAGATCTTCAGGAGCCAGATACTGGCACCAGACGAGCACCTCGCCCAGCTTCTGTTTGTTCTCGATCAGCGCGGCACGGCTGGGATAGGCATGCTCAGTTTTCAACCACACTAGCGGGCGGCCGCGCCAAACCGCTGAAAAGTAGCGGTAGTACGCCATCACGGTAGCGAAACAGTTGATCCAGTTTCCCCAGATGGCGCGAAGGGGCACGGCAGTTGCAAACCGCCATCCGTAGATCCGGGCGCTGCAGAACGTGCGGATCCCCATATGGAACAATTGCAGACCTAGTGTGCCGAAGAACCAGTAACGCAGGAATCGGGTTCTGCGCAACGTGCGCCAAACCCCAGGGACCACCCGAGTGCTGGCTCCACAGCCACGTAGCTGCCCCATAGACAAACAGAACGTTGGAGAGCGGCGCCGCCAGATTGCCAACCAATCCCTTGCGGTCGCGCCAGAACCAGTAGAGCTGTGCGGCGGTGTCGCGCCAGCCATGCCGCTGCCAGGATTGCAGCGCGATCCCGGTGATCCAGCGCGTCCGCTGGCGCACCGCCGCCCGGAACTTTCGCGGAAAGTATTCGCGCGTGGCCATGAAGCTAGGATCGCCTCGATACACCGGCACGAAGAACTGCGAGCAACCCAGCCGGTGCATACGGAATCCGTTCTCGTAGTCTTCGGTGAGGCAAACGGGCTCGAAAATGCGGTTGGAATGCGCGGCTGCCAGCCGTTCGAGTGCCTCGCTCTTGAACCCGGTCCCGACACCGCAAGATGGGATGAAGCCGCCTAGCGCCTGACGAGCGCGTAGATCCTTCATTTGGAATTCGGCGAACTCGTCGCAGTAGACGCCATGCGTCAGCTCGAGCGCCGGCGTGGGCAGCGCCAGCACGGGAATCTGCACCATGTCGTATTTTTCAGCGAAATAATTGATCCAGCGCAAAGAATCCGGATGGATGATGTCTTCGGCATCATGAGTCATGATGATGTCGAAATGGATCCCCTCCTTTTCTTCCATGAGCAGCAGGCGCTGATAGATCCAATTGAGGTTGTCGGCTTTCGAAGTGGGGCCGTCGTGCGGACATACGGCCATGTGAACATTCTTGACCTGCTTGGTGGCCTCGCGGATGGCCGCAAGCGTGGGCGCATCGTTCGGATAGGCGCCAATGAAGATATCCCAGTTGCGGTAATGGTTGGCTTTGATGTTGTGCTCTACCATCTTCTGGATGACGCGGTGCTCCTTCCACAGCGGCACGAAAACGGCGATGCGCTTCTGCGGCGTGGAATCGAGCTCGGATTCCGAGGGACGGCGAAATTGCGCTCGCCCGGAAAACTCGGCAGCCAGCCAGGAGCGGGCGCATGCGATGACGAGCACCAGGTCGTCCAGGCCGTTGAGAAGCACCCAGAGCGCCAGCGGAACCAGACATTCCGCCACCCACACGTCTGCCTGCGATATTACACAGTGGAGGATATACAACATGGGCTAGTGGGTCTGGAAACGTGAAAATCTCAACAACTCCAGCCGCCGGCCGGATTTGACAACCCTCGCCGGTGGTTCCTATCATGAAATTTCAATATATTTTTCGTTTTGCGACCGGTGCCTTATGCCGGCATCTCCTGATGCCCTTTTGGCAGGTTCGCTGTTTTCGGCAAGTGACTCTCTATGATTAAAGTCGAAGGTCTGACGAAGCGATACGCGCGCACGCTTGCCGTCAATGACATTTCATTTGAGGTGGAGAAGGGGCAAATCGTTGGTTTTCTTGGTCCTAACGGCGCCGGGAAGACCACTACGATGCGCGTCCTGACCTGCTTCCTGCCACCCACGGCCGGCACCGCTCAAGTTGCCGGTTTCGACGTCCTCGAGCAGCCCCTCGAAGTGAAGAAACGCATCGGATATCTTCCCGAAACCCCGCCCCTTTACCCTGACATGGAGGTCGGCGAATACCTCACCTTCGTGGGCAAGTTAAAGGGACTGGCGTCGGCCGACGTTCCAAAGCGAGTCAAGGAGGTCTGCGACCGCTGTGCCATCACCGATGTGAGAATGAAGCTGATTGGCAAGCTTTCGAAGGGTTACCGGCAGCGCGTGGGCCTGGCCCAGGCCATCCTGCACAATCCGGATGTCCTGGTGCTGGATGAGCCGACTTCCGGGCTCGATCCCAAGCAGATTATAGAAACGCGAGAACTGATCCGGAGCCTGGCCGGCGATCACACCATCATTCTCAGCACCCACATTCTTTCCGAGGTGGAGCACTCCTGCGAGCGCGTCATCATCATCAACCAGGGGAAGCTGGTGGCCCAGGATACGGTCACTAACCTGACCAACCGGCTGCGAGGGTCCGAGCAGGTGGCACTCGAAGTTCAGTGCACCAATGGCGCTTTGAACCATGGCGATGTGCGGCAGCGTCTCGAGCAGGTGGCCGGCGTCAGCCGCGTGGTTCTCAAAGACACCAAGGACAATCGCTGCACTTTTGAAGTCGAAAGCTTGCAGGGCCGCACGATTCGCGCCGAACTGGCGCGCGCGGTGGTCAATGCGGGCCTGGACCTGAACGAACTGCGGGCTGTGGGCTTCAGTCTCGAAGATATCTTCCTGCAGCTGACCGCTTCCGAAAAGGCAGTAACCGAAAAGAGGAAGCCAAACAGGAGGCGAAAGTATAGCGATGAGAAACATGATCGTTATTTTCACGAAGGAGATGAAGAGTTATTTCGCCTCCCCAATCGCCTATTTGCTGCTGACCATCTTTCGCGGTCATTTTCGGATTCTTCTTCTATACCTTCACCCGGCTCTTCGTGCTGCAGGGTATGCAAATGCAGATGATGGGCCGCGGCATGCCCATGGATGTGAACGAGCAAGTAATCCGGCCGCTGCTGACCAATGCCAGCGTCATCGGACTCTTTCTCATCCCTATGATCACCATGCGGCTGTATGCCGAGGAGAAGCGGTCCGGTACCATCGAACTGCTGATGACGTCGCCGGTTCGCGATCTCGAAATCGTCCTCGGTAAATGGCTTGCGGCGCTGGTGCTGTACGCGTCGATTCTGGGGATTTCCGGCATCAACATCGCGATCCTCTTCGCGTTCGGTCGGCCGGACTGGAAGCCCGTGCTGGTGGGTTTTCTCGGGCTGCTGCTGCAAGGCGGGTGTCTGCTGGCTGTCGGTATTTTCATCTCCACCTTGACGCGCAATCAAATCATTGCCGGCGGCGCGACGTTCGCCGTGTGCCTGATGCTGTGGGTACTCGACTGGGTGAGCGCTTACGATCAGTCCGCATGGGCCAAGGTGGTTTCGTATCTTTCGGTGGTCACGCACTTCGAGCCCTTTTCTAAGGGCGTGATCGATACCAAAGACGTGATTTTCTATTTATCGATGATTTTCTTCGGCCTTTTCCTCACCGTGCGTTCGGTGGAGTCTCTGCGGTGGAGGTCATAAATGAATACAGAATGGCTTAAGGCGCGACAGACGCGCTACGGCGCCTACTTGCTGACTTATCTGGTGATCATTGTCGCTGTCTTAGCCGCGACCAACTGGCTGGCCAACCGGCATAATAAGTCCTTCGACTCAACTTCGAACAAGCGATTCAGCCTGTCAGAACAGACTGCAAAAGTTGTCAAAGGCCTGAACCGCGACGTCACCATTACGTACTTCGACAAGTCGACCGAGTTTGGACGCGCACGAGACCTGCTGGATCGTTACGGCAATCTGTCGACCAAGCTGCACGTCGATTTTGTTGACCCCGATAAGAAGCCGCAGCTGGCGAAGGCGCGTACGCACCTACGGCACGATTTTCATCGACAGCGGCCTCCGTAGAGAAGAAGCCAAGAGCCTGACCGAGGAAGACATCACCGGCGCACTGATTCGTTCACTCAAGAGCGGCGAGCGGAATGTCTGCTTTGTCAGCGGTAGTGGCGAGCACAGTCTTGACGACAGCGGGCCGTACAGGATACTCATCGGCCAAGGAATCGCTCGAAAAGAATAACTACAAGACGCGCACTATTTCCCTGTCTGCCAGTCCGGCGCTGCGACAACCCCAGAGCCGGTAAAGCTGGGCCAGCCATCAGCGCCGCTCGCCGCGAATGCCGCCAAACCGCAGATCCCGTCGGATTGCACGGTTCTTGTCGTCGCCGGCCCGAAGTACGATTACACGCAGCCAGCCGTCGACGCCATCAAAACTTACGTAGAGAATGGTGGGCGGGTTCTTTTCCTGCTCGATCCGCCGCTCAAGCTCGGCCGCGAAGATTACCGCCGCCAATGCGGCGCTGGCGGGCGTTATTCAGACGTGGGGTGTCACGCTGAACAAGGATCTGGCACTGGACACGAGCGGCGTCGGGCAGATTTTTCAGCCTGGGCCCTGAAGTTCCGCTGGTAACCAGTTACGAATCGCAACCGATCGTGCGCGATCTGAAAGAGGTGGCCACGGCGTTCCCGCTTGTCGCGCACCCTGGAAGTAAAATCGTCCGGCAAAGGGACGGCCGAGAAGCTGTTCTCTACGAGCGATAACAGCTTACGCCACTACCAAGATCAACTCCGCAGAGATTCGCATCGATCCGAAGAAAGACAAGAAAGGGCCGCTGACTCTGGCCGCTGCCGGCACTTACAACAGTTCCGGCGACAAGAGTAAAGAAGGCCGCTTCGTCGTGGTGGGCAGCTCCAACTGGGCCATCAATAACATTCTGCGCTTCAATGGCAACCGCGACCTGTTCCTGAACATGATGAACTGGCTCAGCTCCGACGAAGATCTGATCTCCATTCGCCCCAAGGATCCCGAGGATCGCCGTCTGAACATCAGCCAGCCGCCAAATGAACACGCTATTCTACTCCAGCATGATTTTCCTGCCCTTGATCGTTGTGGTCTCCGGCTTCGCGGTCTGGTGGCGCAGGAGATGAGCGAATGAAATTCCGAGGCCTGCTTGCCGCAGTCGTGGTACTGGCGGCTCTCGGGGGCGCTGCCTGGTGGTCCGAGAAAAAGGAAAAAGCCGATGCCGGCAAGCCGCGCCGCTGACGCCGCACCGAAGATCCTCAGCATTCCCGACGATCAGTTCAAACAGATCCAGCTGATCAAGAAAGCCGGCGATACCACCGACCTGAGCCGGGCAGACGGCAAATGGCAGATCGTTCAGCCCAAGCCGCTGGCGCGCCGACCAGGATTCGGTCACCTCGCTGGTAACTTCGCTTTCCTCGCTGGCATCCGATCGGGTGATTGACGACAAGGCCGTCGGATCTTGCCATCTTACGGTCTCACGACTCCCAACGAACAAGTGAAGATTACGCGCAAGGACGGCAAGGTGCAAACCCTGCTGGTCGGCGATGACACGCCCACGGGCTCAGGCGCATACGCCAAGGTAGATAACGACCCGCGCGTATTCACGATAGCGAGTTACGTCAAGACCAGCCTGGACAAGACATCGAAGGATCTTCGCGACAAACGCCTGCTGACTTTCAATTCCGATAAGCTGACGCGCGTCGATCTTACCGCCAAAGGGTCCAGCGTCGAATTCGGCAAGAACAATCAAAATGAATGGCAGATCCTGAAGCCCAGGCCGCTTGCGCGCCGACGGCCTTGCAGGTGGACGACTGGTCCGCAAGCTCAAGGACGCCAAGATGGACACCACCGGCACGGAAGAGGACGCCAAGAAAGCCGTCGCCGGATTTTCCACCGGCACGCGTGTAGCTGTCGCCGCCGTTACCGACGCAACGGCACCCAGCAGATCGAAGTTCGCAAGGACAAAGACAAGAATTACTACGCCAGAAGCTGCGTCGTTGAAGGCATTTATAAAGTAGCAAGCGATGTGGGCGATGGCCTCGATAAAGGGCTCGGACGATTTCCGCAATAAGAAGTTATTCGATTTCGGCTGGAACGATCCGAACAAGTTGGATATCCGCAACGGAGCCGTCCAAGCCACCTATCAGAAAAGCGGCGAAAAATGGATGTCCGGCGGGAAACAGATGGACGCCCCAAGCATCCAGTCAGTCGTGGACAAGTTGCGGGATCTGACTTCGAAAAAATTCCTGGATTCTGGCAATGGGCCGGCTATTTTCGAAGCCACCGTGACTTCTAACGACGGCAAACGTGTCGAGAAAGTCTCCATCTGGAAGCAGGGCGCCAGTTATCAGGCCCGAAGCGCGAAGGCGAGCCTGCGGTTTACGAGCTAGATGCCAAGGCCGTCGAAGACCTGCAGAAAGCCGCCGCCGATGTCAAGGAGTTCCAGCCTCCGAAAAATGGTAAAAAGTAAGTGGCACAGAATCGCGCGGGATCCTGCGCCACTAACGTGACCGGACTCCTTACCGATCTTTACGAACTGACCATGGCTGCCGGCTATTTCGAAGCCGGCAAGGCCACGCAAAAGGCCACCTTCGAGCTTTCCATCCGCCGACTTCCCACCCGGACGCAATTTTGTGATCGCCGCCGGCCTGGCGCAATGCGTCGAGTATCTTCTTAAACCTGCGCTTTCACTCCGGAGGAAATCGATTATCTGCGCGGGCTTCAACAGTTCGCAAGAGTTTCCAGCGGATTTTTCGATTATCTGCGCGATTTTCGTTTTACCGGCGACCTGTTCGCCGTGCCCGAAGGCACGCCGCTGTTCGCCGGCGAACCCATGTTGATCGTACGCGCGCCGTTGATCCAGGCGCAGATCCCCGAAACGGCTCTGCTCTCGGCGATCACTTTTCAGTCGCTCATCGCCAGCAAAGCCGCGCGCATGGTGGAAGCGGCGGCGGGCGTGATGTGTTGGATTTCGGTACACGCCGCGCCCACACGCCGGAAGCCGGTGTGCTCGGAGCGCGCGCCGCGTACATCGGTGGCTGCGTCGCTACCAGCAACGCATTGACCGGGCTGCGCTACGGGATTCCGGTTTTTGGCACGGCTGCGCACTCCTGGGTGCTCTCGTTTCCGAGCGAGATGGAATCTTTCCGGCAGTTGCAAAAACTGCTTGGCCCGCAGACCGTGCAACTGATCGACACTTATGACACGACTGCAAGGCGCGCGGCGCACGGCGGAGCTCGGCCCGCCGCTATGGGGCGTGCGGCTCGACAGCGGCGACATCGTCACGCTCGCGCGCAAGGTTCGCACCATCCTGGACGATGCGGGACTGCCGGATACCAAGATCATGGCCAGTGGCGATCTGGACGAGTCCAAGATACGCGACATCGTGGCCGCCGGCGCCCCAGTCGACGCCTTCGGCGTCGGCACCGAACTGGCCACCTCCGGCGACGCGCCCTCCATGGGCACGGTTTACAAGCTGGTAGAAGTCGACATCTGCGGCATCAAGAGGTTCACTGCCAAACTGAGCCAAGACAAACAGACGCTGCCCGGCGCCAAACAGGTCTTCCGCCTTCCCAACCGCGATGTGCTGGCGCGCTCCGCTGAGTGCTGCGCTGGGGCCGAAGCGCTGCTACGGCCCGTGGTTCTTGGAGGCAATCTTGTGGAAAGCCTGCCGGATGCCGGCGCGGCCCGTGCGCGGGCGCTCGCCTGCATCGCCAAGTTGCCTACCGAATTGCGCAGTCTCGACGTCGCGCATCAGCACCCCGTCGAATACAGTAAGGATTTGACCGCGCTCATCGAGCGGACCCGCCGGAATTTGGGATGAACAGGGCTTTCTTCGACATCGACACACAAATCGATTTTCTTTTTTCAGCCGGTAGCCTGCATGTGCCGGGCGCCGAGCGGTTGATTCCCACGCTTCAACGCTTGAATCACTACGCGGGGGCCCATGGCATTCTGATCTCGAGTACCTGCGCACACCAGGAGAACGACCCGGAATTCACCCAGTGGCCCGCACATTGCGTGATCGGCACCGTAGGGCAGCTCAAACCTCCGGAACTGTTGCTCGATAACCGTGTTTCGATCGGCGTTGTGCCCGGCGAGTATCCCATCGCAGGCGCGCGGCAGATTCTCTTCGAAAAGAACCAACTGGACATCACCACCAGCCCCAACTTTCCTCGCCTGCTTCGTCAACTGGCGGCAGAGAGTTACGTGGTGTACGGCGTGGTGACGGAGTATTGTGTGCGCTTCGCCGGGCTGGCGCTCGTCGAAACCGGTAAGCCCGTACAACTGGTCACCGATGCCATTGAAACTCTGAGCGCCGGCGCCTCTGCTGAAACGTTGCGAGAGTTCACCGAACGCGGTGGTAAGCTGGCGACTGCCGCCGAGATCTGCGGGTAATTGCAGACGCGGATGGGGCCAGTCAAGATCGAGAGACTGAAGGCCGCGGAATGAGAATGGAACGACGGCAGACACGATCGATGACCTCAAACAGCTCGGCCGATCGAATTGGTTTTGACATGTAATCGTCCATACCAGCCTTCAAACAGCGCTCCCGGTCGTCCTTCATCGCATATGCGGTCATCGCCACCACCGGTATATGCCCGCCCTCTTTGACTTCCCGTTCCCGGATGACGTTGGTCGCTTCAAAACCATCCATGTCCGGCATCTGTACATCCATCAACACCAGATCGAATCCTTGTTTGTCCAACGCGTCCAGGGCCGTTCGACCGTTTCCAACAACGGTGACCCTGTGGCCGGCCTGCCCAAGCAGAAGAACGGCAAGTCTCTGGTTCATTGGGTTGTCTTCCACCACCAAGATCTGCAGCGGACCGACAATTCCGTCACCCTCTGACGTTCGACGCACAACGCACTCGCCTCTATGAGCATTGCTAAATTCCCGAGCACCGAGCCCGCGCGTTATCGCAGCTCGCAGCTCCGAACGTCCAACGGGCTTGGTTAGGTATGCCGCGACCGCGAGTTCCCGGCATCGTGCGCTGTCGCCATATTGCCCGCCAGAAGTAAGCATCAGCACGGTCGCACCTGCAAGGTTCGGGTCCTGCTTAACTTGTTCCGCAAGCTTGAAACCATCCATCTCCGGCATGTTGGCGTCGGTTAGGAGGATGGAGAAGGGCTTGCCGGCCTCCTTGGCTTCTTGCAAAGCAATTAAAGCAGCCTGGCCGCCATCGGCTTCGGTTGAGAGCATGCCCCATCCGCTCAGCAACCTCTTCAAAATACATCGGTTCAAGTCATTATCATCCACGATCAGCACGCGTACTCCCAACAAGCTTACGGAATCAGATGCGGGTGCCAATGCCGGACTCTCGACCGTGCCTACTTCTGCAGTAAAGTGAAACGTGCTGCCCCGCCCCACTTCGCTCTCAACCCAAATGCGGCCATTCATCATTTTGACCAGTCGAGAACTGATGGACAGGCCCAGGCCGGTGCCACCGAACTTCCGGGTAGTTGAGCCATCCGCTTGCGAGAAAGCCTCGAAGATAAACTGCTGCTTCTCCGGCTGGATGCCAATCCCGGTGTCAATGACTTCGAAGTGCAAGACAACGCGGTGATCGCTTTGGGATTCTTTCGACGCTCGCAACATCACGTGACCCTGCTTCGTGAACTTGAGCGCGTTGCCCACCAGATTCACGACAATCTGTCGAAGGCGCAAGGGATCACCGACCACAGCTTCGGGCATTTCAGAACCAAAATCGCAGATCAGCTCCAGCCCTTTCTCGTGGGCTCGCAGCGCCAGCAATTTGAGTGTTTCTTCCAGATTGTCACGAAGTCTGAATTCAGTGGTATCAAGATCCAACTTACCCGCTTCGATTTTAGAGAAGTCCAGAATGTCGTTGATGACAGTCAACAACGAATCTGCCGATGTCTTCACCAGCTCAAGATGTTCGCGCTGTTCCGAGTTGAGTTCCGTGTCCAGAACCAGGTCGGTCATTCCCATGATTCCGTTCATGGGTGTTCGAATTTCATGGCTCATGTTGGCCAGGAATTGACTTTTTAGCTCTGTGGCCTCCCTGGCGCCGGCGAGGGCAACCTCCAGCTGTTTGTTCTTGCCCGCTACCGCCACCTGCGCCCGCCGGATTCGACCCCCTTGCCACAACGTGAGCAATAGCAGAAGGATCACCACGGCGATACCCGCAATCAGCCAACGCTCTGTAACTTGGGCATGAATCAGTTCATCCGCCAATTCGAGATTCCGGCCAGAGAAAGAACGCCAACGTGCGGCAATCTCGGCAAGGGTCCCGTCCGCCGCCATGTTTCCGATTTCCTTTCGGATCGCGTCGGCGGCCGGCCGGGCGTCAAAGGTAGAGCCAACTCCCAGACGACCGCTGATTTCGGGAATTTCGATAAAGCGCAACCCTTGTTCTCCGCACGCCACACCGTCAAGCAAAGTTGTGATTGCGGTGTATTCATCAAAGTGGGCGGCATCGACACGCTGCTGGCAGACGGCTTGCAGCCTCTCTTTCGGAGGGTCTATTACGGAGAATCGTGCGTCTGGGAGCCGGGAATGAAGCAGCCTGAGGTCGATGGGCGTTCCGTCATACGAGATGGCGGAATTCCGGAGGTCTTCCAAACGCTTAAAAGGACTTTCGCGGCGGACAATCAAGCACACCACATTCTCGCGGTAAGGATCAGTGATATAGACGACTCCCCGTCGCTCAGGCGTGATGGTCATCATAGGCCACAAGTCCACCTTCTTAGACTTCAGAGCAGCTTCGGCGCTTTCAGGCTCCAGTTGCCACTGGAGCCGGACACCGCTGCGTCTCGCGGCTTCACCGATTAGGTCCACTGCCAGGCCGGTGGGTTTTCCGTCTTTTCCTATAAAATGTTGGGGCGGTTGGTCGTCGAAGCCGATGCGGTAAATTCGTCTATCCAATTTCGGAGCCCGCATTTCGAACCAGCCCAGTGCAGCGGCAGCGATCAACAGACCGCTTGACGCGATGATCCACCCTGGTTTAGTTCTCAATTGGGCGAAGTTCATTGAGTGGCTCACGCTGCCGGGATGGACCCTGAATATCCAGTCGAGCCACTGACGGCCAGCGTCCCGCAGATCACTGATTTGAGCCAAAACTGCATACGCGTGGGCGCTGTGATTTACAAGAACCGGAAGGCTAACGGCCTGGGAGAGGTATGAATAGTGCTACTATGCCTGCAAACAGCCTTCGGCAACCAGAGTAGTCTACGTATTTAGAATCCACAATGTTGCACTTGGACATACCTCGATGGTGAACAAAGGGCCCTTTGCGCTGCAAATTAAGTCAGCGTTTATGGGGGCCGCCCCCGGCGCCTTTACAGAAACGCGCGAAGCAGCCTCTTCTGCACGTCTTTCAGGCTGGAATGCGCGGTGGACAGCTCGGACACCTTCTCCCGCAACTCCCGCAGCAGTTGCGCCCGCTCGATTCCGTTCTGGATGATCATGAGCAGCTGCGCGTTTTCCCACGGTTTTTCGACGTACTGATACAGCCCCACGTCATTGATCGCCTGGATGGCGCTTTGCTTGTCGGCGTGTCCGGTCAGCAGAACGCGGCTGGCCTCCGGCTGGATTTGTTTGGCGCGCGTGAGGAACTGAATGCCGCTCATCCTCGGCATCAGATAGTCTGACACGGCGATGTCTACCAGATTGTTTTCCAGGTGCTTCACGGCCTGTTCAGGTTCGGTGAAGCCGTGAACCTCGAAATTGGTCTCGAGTTCCAGATAGGCTCTCACGCTCGTGATCACCATCTCTTCGTCATCGACAATCAGTACAGATGCCTTCTCAATCGTCCCCAAGTGCAGCCTCCAGAACTCTAACCCGCTGCTTTCTTTGCCTGTTCCACGGGAACCACAATGTGGAACGTGGTCCCAACGCCCAACTCGCTCTCGAAAGAGAGCGAGCCCCCATGAATTTCTTCCACGATCTTCTTTGAAAGCGCCAGGCCCAGTCCGGTGCCGACGCCTACTGGTTTAGTCGTGAAGCCGCCGGCGAGAACCTTGGGCCGATCTTCCGGCTTGATGCCGTGCCCGGTGTCCCCAATGGAAATATGAACGGAACCGCCTTCCTGGCGAGTCCGCACCGTGATCTTGCCTTCGCCTTCGATCGCCTGTCCTGCATTCACAAGGATATTCAAAAACACCTGATTGAGCATGTTGGCATAACACTCGACCAGCGGAATCTCCCCAAAATCCGTCTCCACCGTAATGCGCTGGCGGAACTCGCCTTGCGTCAGCTTCAAGGTGTCCTGAAGCTGCTCGTTCAGATTCACCTTGCTTAGTTCGGAGCTGTCCGGTCGCACGAACGTCTTCAGTCCGCGAACTACGTCCGAGATTCGCTCACAGGCGATCTTGTCGATCGCCGTCAAGGACAAGCAGGTCTCTACCAGCTTGTTTGCCTTGGCCAGCGAGGCCGCGTCGCCACTGGCTAGGGAGGACTTCATCAGTTCCAGCGAGCGGAAGACCACCTGGTTATTCGAAAGGATGGAGCCGATGGGGCTGTTGACCTCATGCACGATGCTTGCCAGCAGACGGCCAATGGAAGCCATCTTGTGCTCTTCGGCCAACTGCGCCGCCAAACTCTCGGCTTGCGCCCGTAGTTGCTCGACCTCCGCCGGGTCCGGATGCTGGCTCACAGGCACACGCTCGTCACCACTGCCGCCCGAGCCGTCATTGGCCCACTAACTTGCGGAATCGCTTGACCAGTGTCGAGAAAATCGCAGCAGTGATCTCGACGTTATCCGAAAGCAGGTCGTAAAAATCGTCGCGGCCGATTCGGAGCAGGCGCGTATCCTCCACGGTTTTGGCCGTAACCGGCATGGGATCGTTGTCGAACAAGGCCCACGCTCCCAGCACGTCATTCTGTTTCGCTGTGTGCAACACCTCGCCGTCGCGGCTCAGTTCCACTGAGCCGTCTACTACTACCAGCAGCGCGTCCATGGGGATCGCAGGATCGAGAATTACCTTGTTTGGCGGGTGCTTGACCTCGCGCGCAATGGAGGCAATCCGCGAGAGTTGCTCCGGCGTCAGAGTCTTCAGCAGCTCCACGCCCTCGAGTGCAATCACCTTCTCTACGATGTTAAGCCCAGCCATCTTTGTTCGTCCTCAAGCCGCCAGAAGCGCTGCGGTGGACTTTGCGACCTCAGCCACCTCCGCCCCGATGTTCTCCGCGGCCTGCCGGATCTCCCCCGCCAGCCCGCGCATCCTCAATTCTCCAGCCGCCGCCACCGCGCAGGCCACCAGCCACAGATCACCGCAGCGAATCAACTCGCGCACCGCCGCTTCCGCCGTTTTCGATTCAATGCCAAACAATTGGAGGCCGGTTTCCATCAAATGATCCGGTTCATCCAGCATCGGCAGCAGGACGCGCTTGAGGTCGCGCACCAAAACGCTGTCCAGGAACTCCAGCGCCGCGGAGAATTGCTCGTGCTGCCGCCGGCTCACAGCCAGATACGCCGAGTAGATCTCGCGCGGAGGATAACACAAGCCGAGCAAGCGGAAGAGCCGTTCCAGCGTCTGATGAAGCCGTTCTTCGATGGTGCGCACCAGGAGGCCGGCGGCCTGAGACTGCCTCTGGTCCCGGAACGGCCGCAAAGCGGCATGCAGCTCGAAATAATGACGCGCCTCTTGAAGAATCTGTTCGGTAACGAACTGGCCGGAATAATTGAGGTCCGGAGCCGACTCCCGCAGCCGGTTGAGCGCTCTCAAAACGGCTGTACGGACAACCAGGTCCGGCTGCCGCAGCGCCGGGATCAATACGTCGACGCTGCGTTGGTGCACAATGAGCCGCAGGGCTCGCGGAATCTGCCGGCGCACGCCAGGCGATCCCGATGGATCCTCTAGGATGTCAGCCAGCGTGCCAGTGATCATGGGGCCGTAAGCGGCCAGCGCTTCGATAGCTGCTCCGCGGACTCTTACATCGCCCAGCCGCCGCACCACCGCGTACACGTAATCTCGATTCCGCAGTGAGCCTGCGGCGCGGCAAGCCGTAGCGGAAACCTGCGGTTCGCGGTCATCCAGCAGTTTATGTAACGCTTCGGTTCCTTCGTCGCCCCTGGCGCCCACGGCGCGGGCTGCCAACACGCGCCTCTCCGCATTTGGATCTAATGCGGCGGCCGCAATCCACTCGCGCGTGATCACATCCGCTGCCAGTTCAGGCTGCATCGCCACCGCGTCCATGCACCCATCCCAGATCATCGGATCCGGCATTTCGAGGAATTCGCGCAACAGCTGCTGTCTCTCAGGCGAAAGGGCCAGGGCATAACGAACAGCCGCGCGCTTCGCGGGTCCGGCGTCGGCGGACTGCAGACCGCGAACCTCCTCAACGGCCCGTTCCCGGAGCTGCGGATCGCCCTGCTGGCGGGCCAGTTCGTAGACCTTGGCACGCACTTCAGCCGCGGGGCTTGCGGCCAGCTGGGCCAAGAGCGGATGCAGGTCGTAACCCTGGGCTTCCCTCAAAAGACCCAATGCATAAGCTGCCTGGCGCGGGTGCTCGCACAGCGCGGTTTGCTCGAGCAACCGAAGTGTTTCCGGATCTCCTACGCTCACGCGAGCGCTCTCCATATCCAGGCGTCTCGACGACAGCCGCCGTCGAACCGTGGCGACATACTCGCGGCTGGCCTTAGCGGAGAGAGCGATCCACGCGAGAGAAAATCCAACAGTCACCAGTGCGATCTGCCTTGGAGAGAATGCCATTACCACCGTGCATAGCACCAGGATCATACCGCCCAGCCCGCGGCCCATGCGGTCCACGAAAATGTCGACGAACGCCTTGGTCCGGTTCTTCAAATCTGTGGGCAGGGGAACATACAGTAATTCCATCCCTGTGCGGTTTAACGTATACCGCGTGGCTGCTTCGGTTAACCGCAGCCCCGCGCTCGACCACACGCCCGGCAGGAAGAACGTGGCCAGCGCAGTCACGCTGATGGTTATCGGCATGATCTGGAGCGTCCCCCCGACGCCGACCCAGCGGACCACCGCCGCCGTAAGAAAGAACTGCAGCACGAAGGTCACCAGGTTCAAATACAGGCCGTAGAAGTTGCCAAGAAACGCCGTGAGTTGTGTCTTGTTGTGGTAGGCCAGCTTGGCCATGGCGTTGAACTGATATTCAATGGTGACGTCCACGATAAACGTCAGCGTGATGATGCCGATGATTACCTGCAGGTGCCGGTTGCCTGCCAGCGCCGAAAAGATGTCCCGGAACCGCAGTTCAGCTTCATCGGTGTCAGCCGCCCTCGCGCTTGCCAGCGAGACGCCCTTCTGTACGGTCACCACCCAGAAAGCGCAATAGGCCAGAAGCACCAGACAGGCACTCGCCAGCAGCAGGTTGCGCGGCCCGATGATTTTGACGGTTTGTGCGGTGAAGGAGCCCCCGAACGCCGCGCCAATGACGGCGCCCATCCCCAGGAGCCCGTAAAGGCGCCTGGCCTGCCGGGAATCGAAAACGTTTGCGGCCACCAGCCAGCCCTGCGAAACCAACACCACGCTGAACAGGCTGACGAACACGTTGAACAGGTACAGCACCCAATCCTGCCCTAGACCGATCAGCCACCAAATTCCCACCAGACATGCGGAGGTGAGCGCGGTCGACCATCCTACAGCGACTTTCAACGAGGTTTTCACCGCGAGCTTAGTGTACAGAAATGCCAACACCCCGCCGCCCAGCGCGATCAGAATGTAAAGGTAAGGCAGCTTGTCAATGTCGAACTGGTTCAGAAACAAGGCGCGCGAAACGGGCTTCAGAATATAGTAAGCGAACAGTACGAGCATGAGGTAGAGTCCCATGAAGCCCGTGCGCATATATTCGCCCGGCCTAACATCGAAAAATCCTTTCCAGAACGCTCGAAGGCGCATAAGTCGCGCTAGGTAGCTTAACACACAGGTTCTCGACCGCAATGCAGGAGCGCGCTACAGTAATGCTATGTATTTGCGCCGATTGCGCGATCTTTTGCTGCCGCCGGAAAGCCCGGACGTCCGGTTTCTGTCCGAAGTGCGGCAGCTCAGCCAGGTGGCGCTCCGGGCTATGGGCTGGACCGAACTGGCTCTGGCGGTCTTTGTGTTTCTTGCGCGCATGGTCACCGACGCCCTGGTGCCGGGTCATGCAGCCACGCGGGAAGCGCCCATCGCCGCCCGTGCGTGGCAAGCGGTGCTGGTCATTCTCGTGGCGCTGGCCACTCTCGGCGCCGCTCAAACCCGCGTGGGCAGGAGGCGTCCCGCGTTATGGCTCTGCATCTCGGGCTGGCTCTCGTCCGCTGCGGTCATAGGTTCGTCGCTCGCGCTCATGCCGCATTCCTCCGACGAGTACATCTCCGTGCACATCACCACAATCATGCTGGTGGCTCTTACCGTGTGCCCCCTTCGACCGCTGGATACGTTCCTGCTGGGCCTGTCTATCTGGATGGCTTACTTGGGAGCTTTCATCGGCGGAGCCTTGACCAACGTGCTCGATTGGAACACGTGGGATCCTTCCCATTTCGTGTTTCTGCTCATGCTCATTCCACTGAGCACCGGCCTGGCCGCCGTGCTGTATGCGCAACGCGGCGCCAATTACCGCGCGCAGCAGGAAAGCGTTCGTATGGCTCAGGAACTTTCAGCGGCGCCCGTGCGCGCCCTGCTTTCCGAAAATGCTATCTCCGTCGGAAGGCTGGCGGCGGCCCTGACGCACGAGCTCAATACTCCGCTCGGCTGCCTAAAAAGCTCCATCGACACCATGATCGTGCTTGCCGCCAAACAGGCCACAGCGCCGCCGGAGCAGCAACCGCGCCTGGTCACCATGCAAGCAGAGCTGCGCCGCTCGGTGAACGACGGCATGGAACGGCTGAAGAAAGTGATCGCCCGTTTGCAGCGTTTCATCGATCTGGACCACACGGAGCGGCAAGCAGCTGACTTAAACGAATTACTGGGAGACGTGGCCGTTCTTCTGAAGACAACGCTCCAGGAGAAGGTGAAACTCGAGTTCGACTTTCATGCCCTGCCCCCGCTCCACTGCCGCCCCCAGCAGCTCACCACGGTGTTTTCGAGCCTGTTGAGCAACGCCATCAACGCAGTCAACGGTGAGGGCCGCATTATGGTCTCCACCCAAAAAGTGGATTCCATGGCCCGCATCCGATTTGAGGATAACGGCCGCGGCATGGAAGGTCTCGAGCTGGAAACCATTTTCGACCCCGGCTTTCGCGTTACCGCCGGCCGCGTTTCGACTGGAAACTGGAGCCTGTTCAGCGCGCGGCAGATCGTTTTCGAGCACGGAGGCGAGATTCAGATTACCAGTGAGCCCGGCAAAGGCACTACGGTGGATGTCCTGCTGCCTATCTAGTGCAGTACTGCCGCTTCCTCGGTCGCGGCTTAGCAAGCACGCTCCGAAACCGAGCAAAACGAAAGTCGCCCCTACTCCCGCTGCGGCAGATCGTAAAGCACCGCGCCCTGTCCCTTGTTGGCCACGGCGTCATCGAAGAACTTCACGACCTTATCGCGCCGTACCAGCATCGATTTGATCTCGGTCTTGGTGAGGAAAGGCCGCAATTTTTCATTTAGCGTGTCTTCGTCGAGCTTGCGTAAATTGGCCAGCAGCCTCCTTTCGCACATCACCAGATTGGCTTCGCTCCGAATCTTCGTCGTCGTGCGAAAGGCCCGCGTGTGGTCGATCATCCAGACGCGCCATTGCTTGTCGATCACCAGGTTGCCTAAATTGCGATCCGTGTTGTCAATCAATTGATCGAAAACTCGCACGATATACATCTGCTTGTTCCACGCATCCAGGTCGGGAGGCTTCAGGCCCTGCTTCACACGGTCCACTTCATCGAACATCTTGTCGTCCACCCACCACGTCACAGCGCAGGTTTTTCCCGCGACCTTGCGCTCCACCGAGACCGGTACCATGTTCAGTTCGAGTACCTGGTCCAGCCGGTATCCGGCGATGTTGTACTTGTAGGTGTCCTTGAAATTCAGCTCCGTGCCGTGCGCCGTCTTGTATTCTGCTTTCGCCTCGTCGACACACTGAATGTGAGCATCATGTTCGATTTTGCCGTCGGAGAGCTTGGCACGCTCCGAATTAGTGACACCTTGCCCCAAACCCTTTTTCTGGAGGATGTTCGCGTGGAGCACGAAATCTTCCATTTCCGCCCGTGTGTAATGCTTGGGCTGGTCCTCCGCCAGAGCAAGCTGCGAGAAAGCAAAAATCACCGGCAGGGCGAACCGCAAGTAGCGCGCGTTGTAGGACATGAACAAACCTCTCTTCGAGCGTTCTATTGTATGCGTGCCGGCTCAGAATTTCAACGCTAACTTCTCGCTAACTTCTCGCACGCCACCTCCCGCACCCTCCAGCAGACTGTTATTTTCTGAATGCCATGATAGTTGTGACATAATAGCCGGATCTCAATAGGGGTGCCGGCGTATGTTTGTTCGCCCGGAAGGAAACGGGTACCTCAACGTTTCGTCGATGATCGTGCCTGCCGCGTTTTTCGCGCTTGCCTGCGCGTTCGGCCAACCGCTGTTTGTCCAGCAAATCAATCCAGGCCCAATCTCCATACGGACGTTCGCGGGACGGGCAGAATGCGAGGCGAATCCAGTGACACCGGCGCCGCGGCTGACGGCTGCAATCCTGCTCGACAGCATTGACGGGCACGACATGGATCGCGTGTTCACGGAACTCACCGGCTTATACCGGGCCCTGCATGTGGATCACCCGATCGCACTTGCCGCGCTATCGGGGCGTGAGTGGAAAACCGCCGGGCCGTTTCGCAGCCTGCCGCAATTTCGAACAGGTTTGAGCAAGTTATTGAAACCCGCGTCCGCCGCCACGGACACCTATTCCGCCACTCAGTTCTACGAGTTTCTAGCGGACAGCGCCGCGCAATTCGGATCGGGCTGGGCCAGCGTCCTCTTCATCGGCAAGTTACCGCCGGTCGACGCCGATCTGCGCGATTACGTCGTGGCGTATCTGGGATCGAAATTTCGCGCTCAGCGGCTGCGGGTGAGCTACTGGCCGGTCCGGGGAGAAGAACCGGAGCCATGGGATTCGATGGCGCGGATGACTGGCGGCTTTGTGGTGAAAAGCGGTTCTCGAGGAACTGCCTGAAAAGGTAGTAGGAGAAGGGACGGCTCTGGAGGTCGTTTGCCGTGAGCCGGTTCCGGATCGTGGATTTGTGGTTTACCAAGCAGCCCGATTGGACCCGGCAGGTAACGTCATCGAGGAGATTCCGTCTCTGGCCGTCGCCCCCGGTAGGCTGCCGGCCGATCTCGATCAGTACGCCGAGTTGCGTAAGACCGCGCACACTGCCGCCGGGCTTTTCCGCCAGCCTCCAACTCAGGAACTGTCGAATCAGTTCCGCGCCAGCGTGCAAGCAGCTCTGGCGATTAACCCCGCAGACCAGGAAACATTACGGCTCGCCGCGGATTTCTATAAGCGCTATGAGGAACACAAGACGGCCGCCGAGTTGCTGAGCACACTAGCACAAAGCGATCCCCTCAATGCGGCTTTGCTGGCAGAAATTGGCCACGAACGCTTCCTAACAGGAGACCTCGACGGCGCCGAGAAGGTTTTGTCGCGGTCACGCGAGTTGCATCCGGCTGATGCCCGCGTGGCCGAGGATCTGGCGCGTATTCAAATCGCGCGAGAGAATTACGCCGCGGCGCTCCCGCTGATCGAAGTGCGTCTGCAAGGGGCCGCAAAAAATGCAGGCCTCTGGTTCCTTCGGGCCGACACGGCCCAGAAACTCGGCGATTGGGGGCGAATGGAGGATTCGCTGGAGCACGGGCTTGCACTCAATCCCAATGAAATGCCCCGCAGAACAACTCTCGTCAAGCTCTATGTGGATCATCACCAGTCCGAGCAGGCTCTGCGTCATATTCACTTCGCCGTGAACGCTCTTCTTCCGCCTGACGCATCGGCTAGCGCCAGTTACGCCGAATTCCTGGAAGATCTGCAGAAGCCTGAGGAAGCGCTGCCTTTGTGGCAAAAAACTATTGCAGCCGATCCGGCAATGGAGAAAGCCCATTACCGCCTGGCTCGCCTGCTGCTCGATCGCGGCGATTTTTCCGGCACTGTCGCGGCCGCCGATGCGGGAGTCGAGGCTGCGCCCAAGTCCGGCCGCTTGTACCTTGTGAAGGCAGAGGCCGTTGAGATGGGCGGCGATTTCTACGCGGCCCGACGCGTGCTGAGAACCGCGGCAGTTTCAGTGGAGGATGCGCCGCTGCTGCTCCGTCTGGCCCAGATGGAAGACGTATCCGGACCCGGCGCCGCGCGCGCATACGTACGCGTTGCCAAGCTGCTGCAATCGTCGTCTCCGCAGTCCTCCGAATACCGAGGCGTGCTCGTGCGCGGACTCGAGGTTTCGGCTCGCGATGGTGACTATGAAAGCGGCGCCTGGTTCAGCGCCCGGTTAAGCCCGGATGGCAAGCACGCTGATGCCATCTGGATGGGCGCACGCGATCGCTCCACGAAGAATGGAATCTGGGTACCGGGGGGCTTGGAAGCGCTGGCATTCATGGCACGAGGCAAGGCAAACGCGTCTCCCGAGCGCTTCTTTGAGGATTACTGCCGAGTGGTACATACCCATGCGAATCGCGTCGACCATAAGGAAATCGAAGCCTATCTCGAGCCCATTCGAGAGCACTTCCGCCTCGTTACCGCGCTCGAAGCCCTCGGCGAGCGCGAGGGTCACAAAGTAAAAATCGTTCTGGCTCTGCAAGACAAGCCCTCACGCCGGCGCACGGAACAGTTCGTCAACTTGTTGGGCTGGAAAATGCACGCCAACAAGAAAGGCGTAACGATCGAGGCTGGCGAAAAAGCATCGCAGGCGAAGCGCCAGGAGACTGCATCGGCATTGGCGATCGACGAGGTCGGGCTGCAGGAGGCTCTGCAACAGGGTCATCCCTACACACTGGAGATCACCGACGATTTGGCTCCTCTGGTTATCAGCGAAGAAACCTGGCGGAACACGTTTTACCCCAAGCAGCAATTTGCAGGGGGATTCGCCGAAGCTGTCCTGCACGAACCGCGGATTGCGAAAGTGTATGTAGGATTCACAAGGCTGAATCAGCGGACCACGTCCGTGATTCTGTCCGGCATCGGCCTCAAACGCCTGGCCGAAAAGTACGGCGACCTGTTCTATGAGTATTCATCTTCGCTCGCTATCGTGAGCGATCGAGCGGCGGTGCCGGGAGGGCCGGCCACCGAGCCAGTTTGGCAAAAGCTGGCGGGAGCCGATCCGCGAGATCCCGGCCACTTCTTCCAGGCGCTATTCGAAAAGGACGACGGAAAGCTCCTGGCCTTCTACGCCACGCTCTCGCAGCTTGACGCGCAGCATCAGCACTTTTTCACACTGAACGCCACGCGGGCAGGCAAATTTTATGATCTGTTGCGCGAGACGCCGGAATTCTCCTCTGGCATTTCCCACGAACTGCGTACCAACTCATTCATTGAGTTCTTACGCGGCGTGCCGCTCGACGCCGATGGCGATGTCGAATTTCCAGGCAGCCCCGCGGTCTGGATGGTAGCTAAGGGCCGGTCGGATTCAGCCAAATCCGGAAGGCTTGCCAAAAAACTGGCCAAGGCGGCTGCACCGGACGAAGAAGACGAAATTCTCCTCCGGTTGGCTCGCACTCGTTATGGCACTGGAGTCATGAAGGCGTCGGAGCTGGATAATTTCCTGGCGGTTGCGCGCATCGACGCGCACCGGTCGAAGCCCCTGGACGAGGCCTCAGCGTTACTGCTGGCTCAAACATACACCCAGGCGCATGCCCTGTACCCGTATTTCGCGGTTCTAACTGGGCTCGAACAGCCACATTTTCAGCAATTGTTCGCGCTGGCGGAAAAGCTGCGCTCAGTTCCTGAAGTCGAACAAAACGTCGTGCTCGGGGAGTTGCACTCTCTTATTCAGCTGCTATGCCTGTCGCAGGAAGCCGGACACATTACTGAGCAGGAAAGCGCCACGCTGTTCGCCCTGCTTTGCGAACGTTTCTTGAAGTCCGTCTCACCGGCCGAGTACGCAATCGCGTCACTCGACGTAACGCGTGAGCTGATCCGCACCTCCGGCGGTTCATCTGCGTCGCCCGACGATGCTTTACGCGAAATGCTGCTCGGGCGCCCGTCGCCGTTGCATATCGAGTTGGATGGCGTCCCCCATGAGATCGATCCCGTGAAGGTCCGCTACGGAGAATACCAGCAGGTGCTCGATGTTCAGAAGGTGACTCCCCTCGCTCCCTTATTCGCGCTGCAGGACGCGGCGTCCCACCTGGCAGCCGGACTTCGGAACATTACCGAAGCTATCAAAACACTGGAGAGCGCCGCGGGCTCTTTGCAGGACCTTCCTCTGCCCAAGAAACAAAACGTCAAGGGGAAGGAAAAAACGAATCTTAAGGCATTTCAGCCTACCAAGGTGCGCGACAAGATCGCGCATATCCGCCAGCAGACCGCAAAGAAGAAGTCCAACCCTAAAGATATCCAGAAGCTCTGCCAGGACTTGATGGCTGAGGTAAATCCGCAAGTGAACATCGCGCTCTCCGGCATCATTTATGCGTATTACTTAAGACCGTCGGACCTATTGGTGGCCGAAGACCCGTTCCTTCTCCGCAAGCACCAGTTCAAGGTATTTGATCCATTACGAAAACAGGAGGTATTCTCCGCATCTGCGCTAGAGGTCGACAGTAGTGGCATGGGTAGCTATTTCGAGGGCGGGTTTGCGACGTTTAGCAAGGTTGCAGGCCGGGCGGCGGCCGCAAGCGCAAAGAGCAATACCAATATCGAGGCCGTGCTCGTGCACCAGCTCGGCTCTCTTCGCGCGACACCGTGGAACCGGCTGTCGGACCAGGATCTTCGCCTTGCGGGCCTGAAGGTCCGGCTGGCCCGGGAGTGGATTCTCGAATCGGCGGTTCATCCGGAGGCTCTCGCCGGACTCGCGGATGCTACCCTCGGTTTGATCTCGTGCGCCCGTAGAGCGGAGCTGTTGAATGGCATTGAAGCGCGCGACTGGAAGGTTGTCTGGAGCGTCGTCACCCTGAGCGATCTGTACTTTCTGGCGGATCGTTATCTGGCGCGTAATAAGACCGATCTCTGGCAATCCCCGGTAACCGTCAGCATCCGGCGCGAGCTCGATCGCAAGCGAATATCGCGCCAGGACGTTATCGGCGCCAGCTTGCCGGAGCTGTTCGCTTGCGACCATCCGCACATGCTCTTCCTCGCTCCATACGAGGAGTACGCACGATATATGCTGCCGGACAAGCTGGCGGAGCGCACCGCGGAATTCAAGCTCTACCTCGCTGTTTCGGCGGACAGCTTGGGCGTCCCGGCGGCGGCGCTCGGACTCATCGCTGAGGCACTGGCGCGGCAAATACTGGGGAGTGCGAAAATGTCGGACCTTCGAGATTGGTCCGCAATTCCCGCAGCGATGGAACGTCTGAACGATTCCATGTTGAAGGCAGTGCTGGATAAATCATGATGCGAATGGCTTCCTTTTGGTGGTTAGCCTGCGTGCTGCCCGTCTTGGCACAGCAGGATGGGTTCGTCTTTAAAACCGACGTCCGCCTGGTGGAAGTTTACGCCAGCGTCTTCGATCAAAAAGGAAGGTACCTGGACGGGCTCACCCGCGACCGCTTCTCACTGGACGACAACGGAATGGCGCAGCCGATTGTTGCTTTCGAGGGCGAGACCAGGGAAGTCTCCTGTGCGATTCTCCTCGACACAACCGGGAGCATGTCGCGTTCGCTGCCGGCAGTGAAGAACGCCATCGTGCACCTGATCGATGAAATGCGCGACAACGATTGGGTGGCGGCTTATGGCTTTGACACTTCGGTGACGCAGCTCCAGGACTTCACCCGGGATAAGCACGCCGTCAAGCAGGCGGTACTGCGGACACGCGCCGGCGGAACCACGGCGCTGTTTGACGCCATCGCCCAGGTGGCTGCCGAGATCTCCACGCGCAACGGGAAGAAGGCGCTGATCGTGTTCACCGATGGCGACGACAATGCCAGCATGCTTAATCTCCAGGCCGCCATGACCCGCGCAAAAAAGGTCGGGATACCTATTTACTCCGTGGCTCAGGGCGAAGCATTAACCAGCGGCGGTCTGATTCGCCAGCTGCGCAGCATTTCCGGCTTCACGAACGGATTGGCATACGAAGTGAGAAAGCCTCATGAAGTGGAAGCTGTCTTCCAGGACATCTCCGCCGATCTGCAGCACACCTACATGCTGGCCTATAAGGCGCCCAGTGCCGCGGAGAAAAAGTGGCGCTCGATCCGAGTTTCAATCAACGGGGCGAAAGAATATAAAGTTCGTGCCAGAGAAGGGTATTTGCCGGACTAATCTTCTCCGCTTCCCCAAGATGGACGATCGGTTTCCGCGTCTTGGCTCCTTCCGCAATCCGGCGGGATTCTTTGGGAATTACCAGCGCCCGCGACCCCAAAATACCGCTTGTGTTACCATGCGGAGCATGCCGGGAGTGCTTGAAGGAACGGCCTGTTTAGCCGTCTGCGGGGCTGGTGCGCTGATGGCCTACGGAGTGCGCGGCCGCTCTTCCACCCTGTTCGCGCCGTCGGTCTATCGGGGTCCGGCTTCCCGGCGTGCCATAGCTTTGACCTTTGACGACGGACCGAGCGAATCAACACCGGATTTGCTTAGCTTACTCGCTGATCACGGCGTTTCCGCCACCTTTTTTCAGTGCGGCGTCAATGTCGAGCGGCTGCCGGAGATCGCGCGAGAAGTTGCGGGCCAAAACCACGAGATCGGAAATCATACCCACACGCATCCCAAGTTTTATTTTCGACGACCGGGATTCATCACCGATGAACTGGCTCGCGCCCAGGGGGCCATCGAGAACGCCACTCAAGTTTCTCCGACGCTTTTCCGCGCCCCGTTCGGCGTGAGGTGGCCCGGCCTCGGCCAGGCACAGAGACGGCTCCGGCTGTTGGGTGTTATGTGGACTGTCATCGGCCGCGATTGGAAACTGGCCGCTGAAGGAGTCTTCCGGCGCGTGTTGCCGCAAATTGAGAACGGAGCCATTGTTTGTTTGCATGACGGCCGGCAGTTGAGCGTCCGGCCGGATGTGACCCCTACCATCGACGCCGTGCGGCGCCTGATCCCCATTCTCAAAGCTCAAGGATATCGCCTCGAAACGGTAAGCCAACTCTTATGTCCGACGAACTGATCCAGAGAGTCCGAAACGTAATCGCAAGCACGCAGCGCATCCCCATTGAGAATGTGACTATCGATAGCTCCTTTCAGGAGCTCGGCATTGACTCAATGGACGGCGTCAACATTCTTTTCGCTCTGGAGAATGAATTCAATATCACCATACCCGATGAAGCGGCCAAGCAGATCCGCAACGTACGCCAGATGATGGAAGGCGTGGAGAGACTGATTGCGGGCGGTGCGGCAGACACCGCAGCCGTCACGTCGTAGCACATGCACCGCGTCGCCGTTACCGGTATCGGCGTGATCTGCGCGCTGGGCCGTATCACTGAGGAGTTTGGCCGAGCTCTTCGCGAAGGCCGCCCCGGAATCGGTCCCATCCGGTCCGCGGACGTTTCCACTCTTCGATTTCAAAATGGCGCCGAGGTTCCAGCGTACGATCACCGCCCTTATTTTGACGACAAGCGCGCCGATTTCATCGACCGGTTTGCACAATTTGCGGTGATCGGCGCACGCGAAGCCACCCAAGATGCGGGAATCGAATGGACGCCGCAACTGCGCGAGAACGCGGCGATCATTACCGGATCGTGTGTGGGTGGACAATCCACCGAGGATGCCGGCTTCGTTAATGTATACAAGCTGGGGATGAACCGCGTGCATCCGCTCACCATCCCCAAAACCATGGCCAACGCCGGCGCCAGCCATATCTCGATGGAGTTCGGCATCACCGGACCCAGCTACACCATTTCCACCGCGTGTTCTTCGGCGTCGCACGCTATCGGGCAGGCGTTCTGGATGGTGCGGAGCGGCATGGCGCCCTTAGCCATCACCGGCGGCAGCGAGGCCCCGTTCAGCTTCGGGATACTAAAGGCGTGGGAGGCCCTGCGGGTCGTTTCGCCGGACACCTGCCGGCCGTTTTCCAAGGATCGCAGCGGGATGGTGCTGGGCGAAGGCGCCGGTATCCTGGTACTAGAGTCCTTCGAGGCCGCGCGCGCCCGCGGCGCGCACGTTCACGCAGAGATTGTCGGGTTCGGCATGTCTTCCGACGCATCCCACATCACGCAACCGTCGGCCGACGGAGCCGCTCGCGCCATGCGCGCCTCGCTTTGTGACGCGCACATCATGCCCGAGGCCGTGTCGTACATCAACGCGCACGGCACCGGAACACAGGCTAATGATCCCACCGAGACGGCTGCGATCCGCACGGTTTTTGGTGCGCATGCCGGCAAGCTCGCCGTCAGTTCAACTAAATCCATGCACGGGCATGCTCTGGGAGCGGCGGGCGCGCTCGAAGCTGTGGCCGCCATTCTAGCGCTGCGCGACGGCTTCCTTCCCCCCACTGCAAACTTCAATCAGCCTGATCCGGAGTGTGATTTGGACGTGGTACCCAATGTCTCGCGCCGGGCGGATTTTGAGTACGCCTTGTCCAACTCCTTTGCATTCGGTGGGTTGAACGCGGTGCTGGCGTTTCGAAGGGCGTAACCAAAGAATTTGCAAGTCTGACGGACCGCCCTTTCTAAACTGGAGGAATGGAGCCGGCCCCAGAATGGGAGAGTTCCCCGTCAACCACGCGCCGCCGCTTTTATCTCACTTTCATTTACGGACTTTGGGGAGCCATCAGCGCGGCTTTGGCAGCGCCCGCATTGCTGTATCTTTTTCTTCCTCCCAAAACGCGGGCCGAATCCGGCTGGGTCGAAGCAGGCGATATCGCCACACTGCAACCCAAGACTCCCGTTGAGCTGGTATTCCGCAGGAACCGGGTCGACGGCTGGAAAATTTCCAGCGAGAAACAAACTGCGTGGGTCGTCAAGCTCTCGGACCAGCAGATTGTGGCATTCGGGCCGCAATGCACGCACCTGGGGTGCGCTTACCACTGGGAAGAGCGGTCCTCGGAATTTCTTTGCCCTTGCCATTCCTCGATATTTTCCGTGGATGGCAAAGTGATCTCCGGCCCCGCGCCGCGGCCGCTCGACCGTTACGACACGAAAACCGAGAACGGCAAGCTACTGCTGGGCGCTTTGCACGAATCGCAGGACCAGAAGTCATGAAGTGGAAGGAACGCGCGCAGATCTGGCTCGATCATCGCACCGGGATCGAGACAGCGGTGCGCAATTTCCTGTATGAGCAGATTCCGGCATCCAGCGGCTGGCATCAGGTATTCGGCAGCGTGGCGCTTTTTCTGTTTCTGTTGCAGGCCTTCACCGGTGCGCTCCTGGCCTTTAACTATGCCCCCACTCCCGGCGATGCCTACAACAGCCTCCGCTACATCATGGCCGAAGTCACCGGCGGTCGACTGATGCGCGGCCTGCATCACTGGGGCGCGAGCATGATGATCGTGGTTGTCGTACTCCACATGACCCAGGTGTTTCTCTACGGCGCGTACAAAAAGCCGCGTGAGGCCACCTGGATCGCCGGGGTTTTCCTGCTGCTGCTGACGTTGGCATATGGCCTCACCGGGTACTTGCTGCCTTGGGACAATCGCGCCTATTGGGGAACGGTAGTCACCACACAGGTCGCTGCCCAGGCTCCGTTGGTGGGACCGTACTTGTTGCGGTTATTGGGCAGCCAGGGCGATGTCGGGGTCGTAACATTTGCGCGTTTCTACGGGCTCCACGTGCTGCTGCTACCGCCGGCCACAGCCCTGCTGATCGTGCTTCATGTCTACCTGGTGCGTAAGCACGGAGTGGCGCCCGCGCCCAGCGACGACGCGCTTCCGCCGAAGAAATTCTTCCCCGAGCAGGTGTTTCGCGATACAGTCGCGATCTTCATCACTTTTGCCACCCTGTTCGTCATGGCCGTGGTGGTACGGGTGCCTCTCGAGCAACTTGCCGATCCCACGGACACGACGTACATCCCGCGGCCTGAATGGTACTTCCTGTTTCTCTTCCAGACCCTCAAGCTTTTCAGCGGGCCGCTCGAGATGGTTGGCAGCGTGGTGCTGCCTACACTCTCGATTCTCGTGCTGGTGCTCGTGCCATTTATCGACCGCGGTAAAATGCGCAAAGTGACCCAGCGGTCGTTTGCCACGGCTGTAGTTTGCCTGGCGGCGATCGGCTGGACCGGCTTGACGGTCACGGCTGTAGTGACCACGCCCAAGCCCGCAGTCGCGGCGCAGATCGACTTCTCGCAGCCCACCGGCTGGCTGGAACTTTCGCCGATGGAAATGTCAGGGATCGGTTATTTCCGGCAGGAGAACTGCACCAGTTGCCACACTGTTGGGGACGGCAAACCCAAAATCGGCCCGGATCTCGCCGGTTCCGCGATTCATAAAACCGGAGCGTGGATGATCCAGCATTTCAAGCGCCCGTCCGCCATGGTGCCCGGCAGCGCCATGCCCTCCATTCAGTTGAGCGACGCGCAACTCAACACGCTGGCCGCGTTTCTGTTGAAACTGAATCCGCAAAATGCGGTTGCGCTGCAATCGGCTCCCGAGTTTGCCGTGGAAGGCGCGTTGATTTATCAGAAGAGCCAGTGCGGTTCCTGTCACATGATTAATGGAGTGGGCGTAAAGCTGGGGCCGCCGCTGAATGGCTTGAAGCGCCGCCGGACTGAAGCATGGGTGGAGCAGCACTTCCGCGATCCGCAAGCGCTCTCGCCCGGCAGCATCATGCCGCCCTACAGGTTTACACCGCAGGAGATGCAGAAGCTTGTCTCGTACCTGTTCGTGCTGCCAGAGTAGGTACGCGCTTAAATCTTGCGACACTTGGATCGCCTTGACGGACTTCGCATCAACGAACGCGATGCGACGCTCTAAGCGTAGCGCAGGGCTGCCGCGGGGTTTGCGGAAGACCTGCGGGTGTCCTTCAGGTATCGGTAAAAAGCCGCAAGTCCCCGCCAAAGGCAAGCGTGGCCATGCGCTACCTGGTACGCGATAGCATTGGGAATGCGCACGATGCAGAATTGCGGCTGGGCGCCGAGGAAATTAAATCGCGTGCTTTGCGACAGGCAAACCCTGCCCGCCAACAGGTGTCGTGACGACTGGATTATTGAAGGCAGCGATCATCGGGCGCGCCGCCGCAATAGTCTTCTGAACAGCCGGCAGGGAGAGCAAAGCGTCGTGGCTGGCTTTATCGATCCACACCTCGGTGACCCGGATGCCATCGTCATCCACTGAATCCCTGGCAATCACGTAACTCAAGCAGCCGGGCATTGCGGCGGTCCCCTGCAGCAGCAGTGTAATTAGGTCATCGCGTTTTCCGGTTGTGGCCACCATCTTTGCGATCAGCCCGTACATCGGCGTCTTCACCTCCGGAGCGGCCCGGGCGATGCTGCCCAGCACCGCTACGGCGCCTGCCAGGATCTGCCTTCGCTGCCACTCCATTTCGGGATTATATCAACGCAGGCAAATCAACCAGCTTCAGGAACGCAACCTGACGATCTGTGCTCGCAGACGGCTCTCCGTCCCGCCTAGCCCAACCCTCGCTCGATGGTGTTGAACGCCGCGGCAACTCTTTCCCGCATCACCCCGGCCGGCGGCAGCAGCCGCGCGTTTGCAGGAGGCAAGAAGTCTGTCATGCGGCGGGACTCCCATGCCCAATTCGTCCCGGCGGCGTGGAAGCCGCTCATATTGGCTGCGGTACAGGCGGCCTGAACCAGCAGTCGAAGCTTCGGTGTGCCGGGGCCAGCGGCTTCGTGGTGATGCGCAATCACATCGGTTAGCTCCGCGGGGAAATTCCAAGACTCGGCGAGGTAATCGCCGATCTGACAATGATCCACGTCACAGAGCCGTCGCTCCACCTCCAATTTTTCCCCGGCCAGATTCAAGGAGTTTTGTGCAAGCCGGGGGTACTCCGTGGGAAACAGCATGAGCAATGCTGTGCGCCCGATGTCGTGCAGCAGCCCGCCCGTATATCCGCTGGCTTTCTCCACGTTCCCGCAGTCGGCCAGCAAATCGCACCACAGCGCAGTACCGAGATTATGACGCCAGCACAGGCCGAACGACTCTGTTACGCCAAGGCCCATGTAATTTCTCATGGCCACCGTTACCACCAGTGCGCGCAATCGATCCACGCCCAGAGCCGACAGCATCTGCTGGATGCTGGTCACCTCGTGTGTCGAGCCGAGCAACGCGGAGTTCGCTAACCGCAACACCTGGCTGGAAAACGCCGCGTCGCTCCTAAGTAGCCGCGAAAGCTCGCGCAAGTGCTTGGCCCCGCTGTCGATCAACTCCAGCAACCGGCGGCCCGCCAGCGGGAATGGCCTCAGGAAATGCACTCCGGACGCCCGTCCCAGATCGATCCTCGGATTAGCTGCGATTAACTGAAACACCTCGATCTTCTATCGGCAAGAACAGGATAAGCCTTTAGATTGGACGGTTCGAGGCGACGCCGCTACGGCTTCCCGCCGGGATCCTGTGGATCTCGCGACTTCGCGATGGCCGGCGTCTCCGCGGTCTCCGGCGTGATGTGGTATTGAATGAGCCCGTCCCTCAGGATCTTGAACGCGCTCTCCGGATCGTCTGCGTACTGGAACAGGTTCAGATCTTCGGCCGCGATCATGCCGTGCTTTACCAGCGCGTCGAAATTGATAATCTCTTTCCAGAATTGCGAGCCGTAAAGCACAATCAGGATTTTCTTGGCGAGCTTCTTAGTCTGCGCCAGCGTCAGAATTTCCATCAGCTCGTCCATGGTCCCGAATCCGCCTGGAAAAACCACCAGCGCTTTGGCTAGATATGCAAACCAGAACTTGCGCATGAAAAAGTAGTGGAACTCGAAGCTCAATTCGGGACTGATGTAGGGATTCGGTAGTTGCTCGAACGGCAACCCGATGTTCAGCCCGATGGTCTTGCCGCTGGCGTCGCGTGCGCCCCGGTTGGCGGCCTCCATGATGCCCGGCCCTCCCCCTGTGCACACGACGAAACGGTACGTATGATTCGCGAACTGGTTGGACCATTCGGTCACCAGGCGTGCCAGCGTCCGCGCGTCGTTGTAAAACTTACCCAGCGGGCCGTCTTCATGCAGCCGCGCCGACCCGAAAAACACGATGGTGTCGCGAATGTGTTCGTGCCTGAAATGGCCCAGGGGCTCCAGATACTCGGAGAGAATTCTGAGAATCCGCGCATCCGGGCTATTCAGGAATTCGTCGTTCTTGTAGGCTACCGGCCGCCGGCCGTTCTCGCTGATTTCGCTCATTTCTTTTCCAGTTGCTCGATTCTTTTCCTTAGCTCGCGCACGACCTTCACAAGCTCCGGCAGTTTGGGAAATGCTGTAATGGCCCGCAGCCACTCATTGGCCGCAAAGGCCGGGGAGCCGGAAATGCGCGCCCCCTCCGCCACGTCGCCGCCTACGCCGCTTTGCGCATACACCACAGCGTTGTCATGGATCGTCAGGTGTCCCGAGATTCCTACCTGCCCCGCTAGCAGCACATTCCGCTCAAGCACGGAGCTGCCCGCCAGTCCCGTTTGCGCGCAAATGATGTTGTCCTCTCCCACCACACACGCATGCCCAATCTGCACCAGGCTATCGATCTTCGCGCCTCGCCTCACCCGCGTCTCTCCCACCGTCGCGCGATCCACCGAGCTGAGGCTCTGCACTTCCACATCATCCTCGATCACCGTCGCGCCCGACTGCACGATCTTGTAATGCGTTCCGTCGGCGCGTTTCGCGAATCCGAATCCGTCGCCGCCAATCACCACGCCGTTCTGGAGCGTCACGCGATTCCCAACGCGGCAGAATTCGCGCACTACAGCGTGCGAATGCGCCAGGAAATCGTCTCCGATCTCCGCACTCTCGTAGATCACCACGTGCGGATGTAGCACCGCGTCGCGCCCTATCTTAACGTGCTCGCCGACCACGGAAAAGGGTCCGATCGACGCGCCTTCCCCAATCCGCGCCGACGCCGCTACCGAGGCTAGCGCATGAATCCCAGGCTTGGGCTTCGGTGGCTGATAGAACAATTCGAGCGCGCGCGCGAAATCCAGATAGGGATTGCTCGAAACCAGGCAGGCCACACCGCCCAGCGCTTTCTCGGTCAGAATCGCACTGGCCCTTGTGTCCTTCACTTTGTGCGCATATTTGGGATTGGCGAGAAAGGTCAGTTCGCCCGCCGCCGCGTGCTCCATCCCAGCCACGCCCGTGATCTCGGCTTCCCCGTCACCTGCCAGCTCGCAGCCCAACGCGCGCGCGATTTCCCCGAGTTTCATGGCCAAGCTACAGATTACCGTACGAGGGGCACAGCGCGACTACCTGACCAATGCCGCCGTTGGAATCGTCAGCGATCCCAAATCGCCCGACCCGGCATCACGAACCACCACGCGAAGCACATCGGCCTTAGGGCTAACCATGATCGCATGCTGGTATGGCGCTCCCGTTTTCAGCATCTGATCGTATGTCGCCTGCTTCAAACGCATCGCAATGGTATCGTTGACCCGGCCAAATTCCTGGCCACGCTGATCCCTCTCGACCAGGAACACTTCGACCTCGCCGGTCCATATCTCGCCGTCCTGCAGCAAACTCAGACCGGAGAGGCTGATATTCAAATTGAGGTTGTACCCGCCGGCCTTGGAGGGCGACAGGCGTGCCGTCAGGGGGATCGCGTTGGCATCGAGGGGGCTCAACGCAGCATGCTCGAGATCATTCCTCCGCTGCTTGGGGTCGCCCGGCGCATCGGGAGTGTCGATGTAGCCCTTGCGATATCGGAGCGTAATCCCGCGCCGCTCGGCGAGTTTAATCGTAATCGGATGAAACTTGCCATCAAGCCGCGCGGATTCAGGATAGAAACCAAGCGTATAGGTTACGCGCGAATCGTCGATCGCGGTGCGAATTGCGCCGGAGATGTCGTTGGCTAAGATGAACGCCCGCCCACCGGTCCGCTGCGCGATCTCTTGCATGGCTTGCTGGGTGGCTTGATCGGCGATAACGGCCGGGGTCGTGGCCACCCACGACTCAAGCGGCACTTGCGGCCGCCCCGTAATTCCGGGCCTGTATGTCTGCAGGCCCCGTGCTTCAATCGGATAAATGGACACGTTGGCGCTGTCCAAAAGGTGCATGGCGTGGTTCAGCTGTTGGGCGAAATTCGCCGACTCGCCCATAGTGTCGGTCACGGTATTGGAGGTGTTTCTCGGATCCAGAGAACTCACTAAGACCGGCTTGTCGGCGGAAATTGCCGCTGCCGGGAACCCGTTCGAAATCCAAATCACATTTTTTCGCCCCGGAATTCCCGTTAGCCGACTGGCCAGTATTTCCATCACTCGCAGAGTTGGAATGGTTTGGCCCAAGCTCCGGCTATCGCCGGCGGGCGCACGTCTTTGATTGAGCCTGCTCCCTCGGTCTCTTCCGCTGAGCACGCTCGCTAGTTGATCGCCGAGATCGGGGGACTTTGCGCGCGGGATCTCGCCTTTCCATGACGCGAGTTGTGCCACCAGATCCGAAGCGTCAGTGGTGAAGTCGTGCAACACGCGGAGGCCCGTTAGACCAATTGAGTAAATAGCGACGTGGTCATCCGGATGAATCTGCGACAGGAAACGAATTGCACTTCGCGTGGCGCGAGCTTGATCTGTCCACTGAGTGTTTAGAGAATCAAGCAGGATCACAGTCACCCCGTTCGGTCCAGACCGTTCCAGTTCGGTGTTGGTGAAAATATGCTCCGACGGATCAGCCTGTGCCGCAACCGCCGCCGGCTTCTCGCGGTCGCTGCGGTCCATCGTGAACACCTTGATATCCCGCGGCTTTCCGCTGTCGAAAAGCACAAAGTCATCCCGCGTTAAATCAATGATGGGATGACCTTGATTGTCCTGGGCAATGACCGTGATTTGCACCAGGCGCGTGACCGAGCGCAACTTCACATCGGTGCGCGAACTCTGTGGGGCGGCCAACCCACCAAGAACCAGCAGGACCAACGCCGCGGCTACGGAAGGTTTCATAGGCGCCCAGACTAAGCGCGTTCAAAACTCACACACATTCTACCTATTGGGAGTAGTGTCGGCCTCCCGGCTTGTGGCGCAGAAGCGCAACTCTTCAGTGACGAACTGGCCGTTCACAGGGCTGAATCGTCCCGCCGCACCGGGCCTTCATCCGCAATCGAACGAATGCTTGCTAACCAGGCCCCTTGTATGTCACCTTTGCCTGACACGATGTCTGAGCGAGGCTGGCGCCGGTGGGTATTGTTCTTCGTGGGCGCAACCTTGTGCGGTCTTTTTCTCGCCAGCCAATCTTATTTGATTTACAAAAGTTACGAATCGCGAGCCATCCCCATCGTTCCGGTCGTCGTCCTGGCGTTAATCCAGACCTGGACCTGGTTCCTGCTTCTGCCGGGCATTCTCGCGGTAGCCAATCGTTTCCCGCTCAATCGCCGCGTGCTTTCCCGGAACCTTGCGGCGCACGTTGTGATCGGCTCGCTCTTCGCGCTGGCAGATATTGCGCTCCGTGTCCTCGTCAACTCCTGGCTCCCCTGGTATGCCGCGGCCAAACCGGTGCCCTTCGCCGTGCGATTCCAGAACATGTTTCTCAACGGATTTCACTCCAATCTCCTGGTCTATTGGGCGATCGTCGGGGCTACCCAGGGCCTCGCCTACTACCGCAAGCTAGAGGAACGCGAGCTGCGAGCCTCCCAGCTTGAGACGCGTCTGGCGCAAGCGCAACTGCAAGTGCTGAAGATCCAGCTTCAGCCCCATTTCCTTTTCAATACCCTTCATGCCATCTCGGCTCTGGTTCAGAAAGACCCGGATGCCGCTGACCACACCATCGCGCTGCTCAGCGATCTCTTGCGCTTGACACTCGAGACCGGAAGCGAACAGGAAGTTTCGCTGCAGCGGGAACTGGATTTCGTCGAGCGGTACCTCGAGATCGAGCAGACGCGCTTCGGCGACCGCCTGACAGTGCGCATAGAGATAGCCGACGACGTTCGCGACGCCCGTGTTCCGAGCTTCGTTCTGCAACCACTAGTGGAAAATGCCATCCGCCACGGCATCGCCCCGCGTTCGGAGGGCGGCCGCATCGAGATTATTGCGTCGCGAAGGGACGGGGAGCTGACCATGCTCGTCCAAGACAATGGACAGGGTTGCATGCAGACCACTATTTGTGAAGGGCTTGGCTTGCGAAATACGCGGGCACGATTGGAGCAGCTTTACGGAGCTGGTGACCGTTTGGTCCTGACCCCGGCGCCCGCCGGCGGGACCGTGGTCACACTCAACATCCCGTTTACACCGGCCGCGGGAGCCCAACCATGAGCTCGAAAATACGCGCGGTAATGGTGGACGATGAGCCGCTCGCGCGCGACCGCGTCCGGATGTTGTTGGCGGGCGTCAACGACATCACGGTGGTGGGCGAATTCGGCGACGGCCGCTCGGCAGCAAACGGCATCATTGAACTGCGCCCCGATCTGTTATTCCTCGACGTCCAGATGCCTGAAGTCGACGGTTTCGGCGTCCTTCGCCTCATCGGCGCCGAACATATGCCCGTCACCGTCTTCGTCACCGCGTACGATCAGTATGCCCTCAAGGCGTTCGACGTCAGCGCGGTGGATTATCTCCTGAAGCCTTTCGATCGGGAGCGGTTCCTGCGGGCTTTGGACCGGGCCAGGAAGCAGATTCCTTTGGCAGCTTCGGCGCCGGCTGAGACCGACTTGCAGGCACGATTATTGTCTCTCCTGCAGCATGTGACCAAGAACGCTTTCCTGGAACGGCTGGTGATCAAGTCGGCGGGCCGTATCTCATTCCTGAAGACCGATGAAGTCGACTGGATCGAGGCCGCCGGAAACTACGTGCGCTTGCACGTCGCGCGCGAGTCACACATGTTGCGCGAGACTATGAGCGCCATTGAAGGCAAGCTCGACCCTGGTAAATTCGTGCGCATACACCGCGGCGCCGTCGTCAATCTCGAACGCATCAAAGACCTGCAGCCGCTCTTCCACGGCGATCACCAAGTTACCCTTCGCGACGGCAGCCGGCTCACGTTGAGCCGTAGTTATCGCGAGAATCTTGAACGCGTCCTCGGCCGAAGTTTGTAGACCCTTCATCCCCCGTAAGGGACCGGTCGTCACTTCGTGCTTCTCCATTGCCAGTGCGGTCGCCTATTGTGTTTTTCATGCGTTGCGTTTTAAGTTTCCTCCTTTTGGCCGCCGGCGCACGGGCCCAGGTACCCGACAAGTTCGCCAACCTCCAGGTGTTCCCCAAGGACATTTCGTCGAAGGAACTGATCTCGACCATGCGCGGCTTCTGCTTCAGCCTGGGCGTCCGCTGCGAATATTGCCATGCCGGTAAGATGAACTTCGCTTCTGACGAGGTCCAGACCAAGAGTACAGCTCGTAACATGCTACGTATGGTCGCGGCCATCAACCACGACTACATTCCCAAAGGTGCTGTTCGGGTGGAATGCGTCACCTGCCACCATGGCCTTTCCCGGCCCCGAACCATTCAGTCGGTGCTGATCGAGGAGATGGAGAAGAGTGATGTGTCCTCCGCAGCCGCCTTGTATCGCAAACTGCGGAAGGAGTCATACGGAAACGGCCAATACGATTTCAGCGAAACCTCGCTCAACCTGTTAAGCGAAACACTCGTGCACGGCGGGAAGCCAAAGGAAGCGGCGGCCATCATGGAACTCAATCTTGAAATGAACAGCCCGCTCTCTAATTGGGCTTACAGCGATCTCGCCATGGCTCACCTGGCAAACGGTGAATCACGAAAAGCAGACGCAGATTTCACCAAGATACTCGAAGCGGATCCACAGAACTCCTGGGCCAAACAAGAGCTGGAAAAACTTCGTCAACATCCCCAATAGCAAACCACACTTCCTTTTCCGAGGGGGCCAGTGAGAAAATCGAAGATATTCTGACTCTGGCCGTCGGCAATTGGCATCCAATTGAAAGTATTCACAAATCCGTTGTTTCGAGCTGACCCACAATGAGCAACCTGAGATATACGAATCGGCCTTCGGAGGCGTTGGACGACGATCCTCTGGCACAACTGGCTTTGGATTTGGAGTGGTCTTGGAATCACTCGTCCGACAAACTCTGGCGGGAGTTGGATCCGGAGCTGTGGGATCTGACACATAACCCCTGGGTTGTTCTGCAAACGGTATCGCGCCAGCGCCTCGAAAGGGTCACATCGGACACCGCCTTTCGCGGAATGGTCGAGGAACTGACACAGGCCACGCGTACGCAAAGGGACTCGCCGCGTTGGTTTCAAAAAACGCATCCGAAATCGCCTTTGAAGACCGTCGCGTATTTCAGCATGGAGTATATGCTGAGTGAAGCTCTGCCAATTTACTCAGGAGGGCTCGGTAACGTCGCCGGCGATCAACTTAAGGCCGCGAACGATCTTGGCGTGCCGGTCATCGGTATTGGTTTGCTCTATCAACAAGGTTATTTTCGCCAGCAGATCGACCGGAACGGCGTCCAGCACGCTTTGTTCCCATATAACGACCCCGGACAGCTACCCATTAAGCCCCTGCGCGATGCGAATGGGGATTGGATCCGGCTGCCACTCTCGCTGCCCGGTTTCAAACTCTGGATCCGCACTTGGGAAGTGCAGGTTGGCCAGACCAAACTCTACCTTCTGGATACAAACGACCCGGCGAATCTCCCTGGATATCGTGGGGTTACCAGCGAGCTGTACGGAGGCGACTCGCGACTGCGCCTGAGACAGGAGCAGGTGCTCGGGATCGGTGGTTGGCGCCTCCTCGAGACCCTGGGAATTCAACCGGAGGTATGCCATCTCAATGAGGGACACGCGGCGTTCGCAGTGCTCGAGCGGGCTGTAAGCTACATGGAGGAGACAGGCCATCCGTTCCACGTCGCGCTTACCGTCACGCGCGCCGGCAACCTTTTTACTACCCACACTCCGGTCGAGGCTGGCTTCGATCGTTTTTCAGAGGACTTGATGCGTGCTCACTTCCGCATGTATACCGAGACCAGGCTGCATATCCCGTTTAATGAGCTGATGGCGTTAGGCCGGCGAGATCCGGGCGACAGCAATGAGCCGTTCAATATGGCTTATCTCGCGATCCGAGGAAGCGCTGCTGTAAACGGCGTCAGCCGGTTGCACGGAGTGGTCAGCCGGAGACTCTTCCAATCACTCTTCCCGCGCTGGCCGACTGAAGAAGTACCCATAAACCATGTGACTAATGGCGTGCATGTCCCTACTTGGGACTCGGCAGAGGCCGACCGGCTTTGGACCGATGTATTCGGCAAAGGATGCTGGCGCACCCGCGATATGGAGGAAATAAAAACTCCTCTCCAGCGCATCCAGAATACGGAGATCTGGCGCATGCGCACGGAAGCGAGGACCTCTCTCATCGAGTATGTCCGCGAACGCTATGCGCGCCAGGTTGCCGTTCAGGGTGGATCAGCCAGCGAGATCGCCGCCGCAGGGCAGGTGTTCGATTTCAACACCTTGACCCTCGGGTTTGCCAGGCGCTTTGCAACGTACAAGCGGCCGAACCTTCTGCTGCACGAGCCGGAACGGCTGATGCGCATTCTTTCCAATCCCCAACGTCCCGTTCAGCTTGTCCTCGCCGGAAAAGCACACCCGCAGGACGGAGCCGGCCAGGCGATGATCCGGCAGTGGAGCGAGTTCATTCACCAGGCTGGCACGCCTGCGCGCGTGATCTTCCTGAGCGACTATGACATGCTCCTGACCGAGCGCATGGTCGGCGGTGTGGATGTTTGGGTGAATACGCCGCGAAGGCCGTGGGAGGCCAGCGGCACCAGCGGCATGAAAGTGCTGGTGAACGGCGGATTGAACCTCTCCGAGCTCGACGGCTGGTGGGCAGAAGCGTTTTCGCCAGACGTGGGTTGGGCCATCGGCGATGGCAACGAGCACGGCGACGACCCAGCGTGGGATGCGGTCGAAGCCGAAGCGCTCTACTCCTTGCTGGAACGTGAGATCGTCCCGCAGTTCTATGATCGTGACGCCCCGGACGTGCCCACGAAATGGGTGGCGCGCATACGCGAGAGTATGGCCCGGCTGACGCCCGTGTTTTCCGCGAATCGCACCGTCCGTGAATACACGGAGCAGCATTACTTGCCCGCGGCCACCGCATACACCGATCGCGTAGCCGAAAAAGGCAAGCTGGGCACAGAGTTGCTTGCGTGGCAAACCCGGCTGGCGGAACTCTGGCGGGACGTGCGGTTTGGTGCGCCCAGGACCGAGGAAAGGGACGGCTGCCTTCGCTTCGAAGTGCCGGTGTATCTTGGCCGCCTGGCTCCTAACGACGTTCGCGTAGAACTCTTTGCTAGTGGTCAAAATGGCGCTCAAGCAGTCCGTAAGCCCATGGACCAGGGGGCAAAACTCCCTGACGGCGGCATTCTCTATTCTGCTTGCGCTGACCTGGGTCGCAACGCAGATGATTTTACACCGCGGATTGTGCCCAATCACGCAAGTGCGTCCGTCCCGCTTGAGGCCAATCAGATCCTCTGGCAAAGATAGAGCAATGAGTTTTAGGGCGCCAGGACGCTAACACCACCCCCATCGGCGACGCGGACCTCCGCGGTCAGCCCGATGAACAGGCCGTGCTCCACAACCCCCACGATGTGGTCCAGTTCGTCAGCTAGCGTTTCCGTCGAGACGATCGGACCGAATCCACAGTCGAGAATATAATGACCGCCATCGCTTTTGAATGGTTCGCCGCCGGGCCCCGTCCGCAGAGTCGGATTTGCCCCTAGATCTTTGAGCCTGTGTGCCGCGCCTTGCCAACCGAACGGGATGACCTCTACCGGAACAGATTCGCGCGTGCCAAGGTGATCGACGATTTTCGTGTGGTCCACCACAATAACCAGCCGCTCGCTCGCCTCGGCCACAATCTTTTCTCGCAACAACGCCCCGCCGTGCCCTTTGATCAGATTCAAGGTGCCGGTCTCGACTTCATCAGCGCCGTCAATCGTGACGTCTATCTTAGAGTGTTCATCCAGCGTGGAAAGCGGAATCTCCAAAGCTCTCGCTTGGGCGGCGGTGCGCTCGGAGGTTGGAATGCCGGTGATGCGCAGTCCTTCCCGGATGCGCCGCCCCAGTGCCTGCACGGCAAAAGCGGCCGTAGATCCGGATCCCAGGCCGACGATCATTCCATTCGTGATTTGTGCGGCCGCCGACTCCGCAGCCGCTTGTTTCAATCTATCTAATTCGTCAGTCAACCTGATTAGCATACACTCAAACCTCGCCCAAAACCTGCTGCATCAATTTCACTCGCACGTCCTCCGGTGGTCGCTGGCAAGACAAGTTCCGTTCTGAGCAGTAGCTAATTGCTCGGTAGAACCATTTCCCGCGACCAGCACCACGAACTTTTCTGTCAGCCGATCGACTTCGGTCAGCAGAACAATCGCGTCAAGCACGAAGCCTCTGGACGCGCATTCGCATCCAAGTGTTGGGGATTACGTCGCCGCCGGGAATGGAACCCGCTTCGAGACATTGCTCTGCGACGCCATGTATACTCCAAAAATACTCAGCAGGCCCGTCACTGGAGAAGTGATGGAGCTTGACGGCCGCTAGGAGGCAGGTTTGACGCCGAATAAAGAACTCGAAAACCTGTGTATCAACACCATTCGCATTCTTTCCGCGGATGCGGTGCAAAATGCCAACTCCGGGCATCCCGGGATGCCCATGGGCGCTGCGGCCATGGCCTACACGCTGTGGACCCGGTTTCTGAAGCACAATCCGAGGAACCCGCAGTGGTTTGACCGCGATCGGTTTGTCCTCTCGGCGGGCCATGGTTCGATGCTGCTGTACAGCCTGCTGCATCTGACCGGCTACGATCTGCCGCTCGACGAGCTCAAGCGCTTCCGGAAATGGGGCAGCAAGACGCCCGGTCACCCGGAGCGCGGCCAAACTCCGGGTGTGGAAGTCACCACCGGGCCGCTGGGGCAGGGCTTCGCCAACGGAGTGGGCATGGCGATTGCGGAGGCGTGGCTCGCGGCGCGTTATAACCGGCCCGGGCACAAGATCGTCGATCACTACACCTATGCGATCTGCGGCGATGGCGATCTGATGGAAGGCGTCACGCAGGAAGCTGCATCGCTGGCCGGACATCTGCAATTGGGCAAGCTCATTTATCTCTACGATCAGAATCACATTTCGCTCGCGGGAGCCACGGATCTGGATTTCACCGAAGACGTGGCCAAGCGTTTTGAGGCGGCACGGCTGGCACACGCACAGCGTTGCGGACGGAAACGATACGGACGAGGTCGCGGACGCAATCCGCGAAGCCCAGGCCGAGATCGAGCGTCCCTCGCTTGATCCTGGTCCGCACACACATCGGGTATGGCAGTCCTCACAAGCAGGACAACTTTTCGGCCCACGGAGATCCGCTGGGAGAAGATGAACTGCAAGCCACCAAGAAGGCGCTGGGCTGGCCCACCATGGACAAGTTCTACCTGCCCCAGGACGCCGTGGACTATTTTCGCCAGGCGATTCCCCGGGCGCGCAGGTGGAGGACGAGTGGGTCAAAAAGTTCGCCGCGTACAAGAAAGCGTTTCCAGCCGAAGCCGCGGAGTTCGAGCGGGTCGTCAGTGGCGCTCTTCCCGAAAACTGGTCCGCGGATCTTCCCAAATGGAAGCCCACGGATAAACCCATGGCCACCCGCGCGGCGGGCGGCGAGGTTCTCAATGCGCTGGCCAAGCGCATCCCCAACATTATCGGCGGCTCGGCGGACCTGAATCCGTCGACACGACACCGCATTGAAAGGTTTGGGAGATTTCCAACCCCCGGAATTAGCTGGGCCGGGAACGCTAGGCGCGGTTGGGGGTGAATGGAGCTACGCCGGCCGGAATATCGCCTTCGGCGTTCGCGAGCACGCCATGGGAGCCGCCGTAAATGGAATGGCCGCGCACGGCGGAGTGCTGCCGTTCAGCGCGACGTTTTTCACGTTTTCGGATTACATGAAGCCCGCGATCCGTCTGGGGGCGCTAAGCGATTTGAGAGCGATCTATGTGTTCACCCACGACAGCATCGGACTGGGAGAGGATGGCCCGACCCACCAGCCGGTCGAGCACCTTGCCGCCTTGCGTGGGGTTCCCGGCCTATCATTGATCCGCCCCGCCGATCCAAATGAGACCACCGAAGCTTGGGCGCTTGCCATCCAGCGTAATGGGCCGACGGCACTGGTGCTCACGCGGCAGAATGTTGCCCACCTCGATCGCAGCGCTGCGAAGAACCCTGGCGTAGCGAAAGGCGCTTACATCCTCTCGGAACCGGGCGATGGTTCGCCGGATGTCATCCTGATTGGCACCGGCTCCGAAGTTCAGCTCTGCGTGAAGGCGCAGGAGAAGTTGAAGAGCCACGGAGTGAAGGCGCGCGTGGTCAGCATGCCGAGCTGGGATTTGTTCGACCTCCAGGACGAGTCTTACCGTGAAAGCGTACTGCCCAAAAAAATCAAGAAGCGCGTCACGATCGAGGCCGGGTCTCCGGTCGGCTGGCATCGCTGGGCTGGTGATGAAGGGGTGGTCATCGGCGTCACGCGCTTCGGCGCTTCCGCGCCAGGTGAGGACGTCTTCCTTCATCTCGGCATCACGGCAGAGCACGTGACGGCCGCGGCTCTTCGGATATTAAACAGGAATGACGAGGCGGATCAGGAATACCACGCCGAAGCCGCGCAGGCTCCGGCATAGGCGAATTCGAGCTGGGTTGGCCCGCTTCCCGCTGGACACGGCTTCCGTGCGCACGTAATATGTGTACATGAATGTTACTCTTTCCATTGACGACGAAGTCATTCGTCGGGCACGCCGCCGAGCCGAGGTTCTTGGAACGAGTGTCAATCAGCTCGTTCGGGAGTATATCGAGCAAATAGCGGGTAAATCAGATCCAAACGAAGATGCCGCTGAGTTTGAGCGCCTCTCAAAGCTTGCTCACGGCGATTCCCGTGGGTGGAAGTTTAATAGAGAAGAACTTCACGAGCGGTCGTGAACCGCCTGGCATTTTTCGATACCAACATTTTCATCTACGCCGACGACGCCTCTGCGCCAGCCATGCAATGCGATGATCGTTCACGCCGCGCGTTTGGCGGGCTCCGACCTACTCTATAGTGAAGACTTTCAGCATGGTGCAATCGTGGCCGGTGTTCGCATCAATAATCCCTTTTTAACAGTTTGAACACCCGAAATTTGGCTCCCCAGATTGGAACACGTTTCCAACTTTCATCCATTCGGCATTGAACGTAACATTTGCTTAAACAGTTCGTCCATTCCACAATGATGCAACTCCGTTCAGCTCGCCGGTTGGGGGTTTTGGTGGCGGCGCTCGCTGGTACAGGACTGTTCAGCGCACGCTTGGTGTGGGCCGAAGCACCCAGTATTGCAGGTATCTGGCGCGGGGAGTCCGTCTGCATGACCGGCACCTCATGCCGCAACGAGACCGTTGTGTATTACATCAAGAATGTCCCCGACCGACCGGATCTCGTCATCATCCAGGCGGACAAGATTGTCGAGGGGAAGGCGATCACGATGGGAACGGGGCAATGGCAGTACAATCGCGCCCAGCGCACATTGGAGTGGCGGATGCCCCAACAGGTCTGGCTGCTCAAGGTGACGGGCAACCGCATTGACGGAACACTGACGCTTTCGGACAAGACCGTCTTTCGGAAGGTGACGCTGGAGAAGCAGAAATAAGGCCAACGCGTCAGCCGCACCAATTTAGCGCCGCGTCCCGGCGTAGGCGCGCCAGAGGCACGATGGTATTACTCTGCTCGCAACGCCGAAATGACGTCCACGCGAGCTGCGCGGGCCGCCGGCAGTACCGACGCGACGACCGCGGCCGCGAGCAGCACCATTGCCGAGCCAGCCGCTACCACTGCGCCCGGCATCCGCACGGCCTCCAAGTAGCTACCGGCAAGTTGCGCCAGCGCGAACCCGCACAGCACGCCGGCAACGACGCCCGCTGTTGCCATCACGGCGCCTTGGGCTATGACATCCGTCAGGAGATGGCGCGGAAGTGCCCCCATTGCCAGCCGGATGCCGAACTCGCGCGTCCGCCCGCTGACCGAGAACGCCAACACGCCGCCGACGCCGACCACCGCAATCGCCAGCGCCACGGCCGCGAAGCCGCCGAACACCAGCGTGTTCAGCCGGTCCGGCGTGAGCACTTCTGCGCGCACGTCTTCGAGGGTCGCCGCGCGCTCCACCGGCTGCTCAGGGGCCATCCCGCGGACGATGCGCGTGATCGGAGAAACCAGCGCGTAGGGATTCGTGTGCGTGTGAACGAACAGCCGGCCTCCCCAGATTTGCTGCTGCTCGAACGGATGATACACGGTCAGCGCCGGACCCGGCGCCACATGCTCGTCGTCCACATCAGCCGTAACACCGACAATGCGACTAGGCGCCGTGCTGATGTCGATGAACTTCATGAGCGGATCCGTCCACACCATGTGCCGGTTAACCGCTTCCTGGTTCGGGAACATTCGCTGCGCCAGGCTTTGGCTCACGATAACGACCGGCTCGCCATCTCGCCGGTCAGCGTCGTTGAAATCACGTCCGGCAATAATCGGGACACCGAGGGCCGCGAAAAAGCCGGGCGAGATCGTCCGCAGTTGCGCACGCGGATATTCTTCACCGGGGGCGCGGACGTGGCCGTCGGCCGAGAACTCGAACCCAGGCCCGAAGCTGCCCGCGTCGCGCCATGGAACCACGGTGCCCATCGCGACGCGATCCACACCAGGCAGCTCCGTGATGCGCCGTATCGCTTCCTTGTAGAAGCCTGCGATTTGATCCGGCGTCCTTTCGTACGAGATCACGGGTACGTTTAATGCGAGCACGTGGCGCGTATCGATACCGGTCTGCGCCGCTTGGAGTGCCAGCAGTGTCTTGAGAAGCATGCCGGCTCCGGCTAGCAGCACAAAGCATCCGGCAATTTGCGTCACGGCGAAGACACGCAGCCGGCGGTTCGTGCTTCCGGTAATACGCACGCTGCTTTTCGACAGGCCGAATCCATGCGACGAGTCAGCCGACGGCAGGCGCGGGACAAATGCCAGAAGCGCCGCCGCGACAACCGCCAACGCCGCCCCCACCCAGAGCATGCTGGAGTCCACCGTCAGATCGAGTGCGCGGACCGAAAAGCGGGAGGCGTATCGGGCCAGAATAGCCACCATCGGCCGCGCGCTGAGCACGCCGAGCAATGCGCCGGCGCCGCAGAGCAGAAGGCTTTCGGCCAGTAGCGTCCGGCGTAGCATACCCGTGCCTGCGCCCAGCGCCGCGCGGATCGCCAGCTCCCCTTCGCGCCGTACTGTCCGCGCCAGAATCAGGTTGGCCACGTTCGAGCACGCGATGACAAACACGAGCGCCGACGCCGCCAGCAGGACCAAAAGCACGGTTCTTGCACGCGACGTGATCTGATCCCGCAGCAGCACAGCTTCGATGCGGAAATCTGCTTTCGCCGAGTACGCTTCGGGATGCTCTTTAACCATCGCTCCGTACACCGCGCGCAGCTCGGCGGTCGCCGACTGAAGATCCACGCCCGGCGCAAGCCGCGCGAAAAGTTGCGTCATCCGATGAACCCGTCCGGTCACCATCGTCGCCGACAGATGATGCGGGCTTGTCACTATGTTGGCAATAATCTCGGTTTCCGCCGGGTACGGTATCGACGGTTCCAGCACGCCCACAACGGTGGCCGAGCGCGTGCCAAGCCTGAGCGTTTTTCCCAGTACCGCGGGATCGCGCTTCAGCTCCGTCGACCAAAAACGATAGGTCAGCACCACAGCGCCGGCGGCGTTGGGACCGTCGTCCCGAGCGTCCAGCAGCCGCCCCATCACCGGGTGCAACCCCATAACCTCGAAATACGATCCGCCGACGACGCCCGCTCGAACCTCACGCGGCTCGCCGAGGCCAACCATGGTGAAGCCGATGGTGGAGAAGTCACCAAATGCGCTCAGAGTTTTCACGCCCGCGCGCAAATCCTGGATTTCCGGCACCGAGAACGGAAGATTCTCGGCGTCAATCCCGCGCGCGCTCTGCCGGATGTAGATCAGCCGGTTCTCATCGCGGTTGACCAGCGGCCGCAGCAATATGCCGCGCACCAGCGTGAAGATCGCGGCGTTGGCGCCGATTCCCAACGCCAGTGTAAGCACCACGGTGATCGTCAGACCCTTGGTGCGCCTGAGCGAGCGCATGGCAAATTTCATTTCGTGCAAAAATGTAGCGACGGTCTCAGACAGTCTCATCTGCTTGGCTCCTACCTTTATGTCGAACAGCGTGCCGCGAAATAGACAGGTTCACGATTCTTTTTTCTTGCGCTGCTAATGCGTAGGGACCCCTTTTAACTCCATCACCGCCCGGATTTCGATGATCGCTGGGCTGCGCGGCCCTAAGAAGCCGCCGGCCATTCGGATTGCTTCCTCCATATCCTTGGCCTCGATCAAGGCGTAGCCCCCGAGCTGCTCCCGCGTCTCTCTGCAAACGGGCCATCAGTCACCAGCGGCTTGCCATCGCGCAGGCGGACGGTCGCCGCCGTCGATGTCGGACGTAGCGGCGCTCCTCCTAAGAATTTCTTACTCGCTAGCAGATGTTCCACGTGAGGCATGCTCTCCCCCATGATTTGCTGCTGCTCGGTCTCGCTTAGGCTCAACCAGGCCCTCTCGTCCGAATAACTCAAAAGCATGTATTTCATTTGGATTTTACCTGCTCCGCACGTCCGAGTTCAGACCGCGACCGAACCACAAAGGACTGTATCAAATCGTACCTACTATAATCCTGAATTCCGAAATTGAATATTGATCGACCTCCTGGGCATGGGTTCCGACGCGTGGCGTGACGGTTGTCGGGCTCAGGTTGTAAGGGCCAGATCCAACTTCGGGGAAATTGGGATTTGCCAGGTCAAGATGCTGTCCAGTAAAGGGATTCTCGTTTTCAGACCGCCCCAACTTTCGGACAGGTGGAGCACCAGACGGCGGCCGGCTCGGCCGAGGATCGCGCCGCAGGTGAGGACCTGAGTCCGGATGGTCGCTGGCTCTCGATAGATCGGCATACCAGCCGCACGTTGGAACTCGGCCAACAGGTTGAAGAGCAGCAACACGGCTCGAAACGCGGCCTCTGTAGCAAAGAACTGTTTCAGGCAGAAGCCATCGGCGCCCAGGTCGTGCTTCAACTCGGCAATGCGATTCTCCATGTCGGCGCGTCGGTTGTAGTCTCGCCAGATCCCCTCCGGAGGGTCGGAGCAACTGGTGACAAAGACGCGGAAGGTGTAGCCCGGCACATCGATCAGCTTGCGGCCTATGCTATCGCGGCCCTCGCGCACCTGCTCGCGAATCACCACGAATCGACGCTCCACGCTCCAGCCGAGCAGTTTCAGCCGAAACTCGCCCACGGCATAGTCGTCGTCCAGGGTCGTCCATTGCTCCACTCGCTGGGCGGCACGTTTCACCCAGGGAGTCAGCTTGGCCACTACAATGTAAGGCAGCAGGCGCTGTTCCAAAAAGCTCAGCAGCTTGTCGTCGAAGAAGCCTGAATCGGCCCGTAGCAAGCGGATCTTTTCGCGCTGTCCCCACAGCGCGAGAGCTTCTTTGAGAAACTCCTCCACGCCACGGCTGGTGCCGCAGTTGCCGCTGCGGAGCCAGCCGTGCAGGAGGAAGTGCGCCTCACTCAACACCGCCAGCAAGGGGTGATGACTGGGCCGTCCATGTTTGCGCGGGTTGTGGCCTTTGAGAGAACCTTCCTGCTTGCCGTAACGCTCGAAAACCGTCGAATCCAAGTCCAATGTGTAGCCGCCTTCGCGCTGTGGCAAACGCTGCATCAGCCACTCGGCCATGGGTTCGTAGAAGCGCTGGACTTCGCCCATGCCGAAGGCGCGAAACAAATTGCGGATGGTATCGTCAGTGGGAAAACGATCCATGCCCAGCAGCGCGTGCAACGCGCGATCCCCCCGCAGCCAGCTGGCGTGCGCGAACCGCCTGGCGCCCACCAGAACCGACAGGAGGAACGCTGTGAAGGTGGAACTGGGATCGATATGATTCGGCGACTTCCAGCGGATCGGCATGTGCTGCCGAAGCGCCTCCACGAAGCCGACCTTCCCGAGAAATGAAATGAAAACCGCGATCCCACCAAACGGGGTCACGGCGCGTTGCGTCTCGCGCAGAATCAGCCGCTCATCCGACATCAGGGCGGCGATCTCGCGCGGGACTGGTTTGTCCGTCGCGCTTGATTCCATCCCCTTGTTGTCTCAGATCGTTGGCTCCAAGATCATCCTGAACTTCGTTTTTCCGGATAATGCCGTTGGCAGCGTACTAACTGTGCGGCAATCCGTGAATCTCAATCACCGGACGGATTTCCACGGCACCCACGCGTGCACCCGGAATCCTTGCGGCAATGCTGATGGCCACGTCCAGGTCCTTGGCGTCAACCATAAAGTAGCCTCCCAGTTGTTCGCGCGCTTCGGCAAAGGGACCATCCGTGACGAGGCGCTTGCCGTCACGCACCCGGACACACGTAGCTGTCGAAACAGGCTGCAGCGGGGCGGTGGCCAGGAACTGGCCGTTCGATTTCAGGTCATGCGCCAGTTGCGTCGACTCCACGTAACAATGCTCCCGTTCGGCTTCATCCATGGCCTTCTCGTCTAGGTAAATCAGCAGCATGTATTTCATTTGAATGTCCGCCTCCAATGGTAGATCGAGTGGCGTTTGCCCAGATCGACAACGCCAGCAAACATTTTCTATCATCGTTTGTGTCTTATGGATGCCAGCCTCCTCGATGCCCACGCCGCAGTTGACACGGTCTATCGCTCCGACTGGGGCCGTATCGTCGCCACCCTCATCCGGCTGGTGGGCGATTTTGACCTCGCTGAAGAGGCGGCGCAGGAGGCCTTTGCGGCTGCCGTCGACCAATGGCCTGCCTCCGGGGTACCGGAATACCCTCGCGCCTGGATCATCGAGACGGCCCGGCATAAGGCGATTGACCGAATCCGCCGCCGCGCCCGGTTCGAAGAAAAGCTCGAAGCCTACGCTGCCTCCGGTCTGGCCCGGACCGTCGAAGAGCCGGATTACGACACCAACAGTATTCCCGACGACCGCCTCCGGCTGATCTTCACCTGTTGCCATCCGGCCCTTGCGCTAGAGGCGCAGGTTGCGCTGACCCTCCGCACCCTCGGCGGTCTGGAGACGGAAGAGATCGCGCGCGTGTTTCTGGTTCCCACGGCCACCATGGCGCAGCGTCTGGTACGTGCCAAGCGGAAGATCCGCGATGCCGGCATTCCTTACACGATCCCGGACACCAACGATATGCCCGAGCGTATCGAGGCCGTTCTCACGGTGATTTATCTGGTCTTCACGGAGGGTTACGCGGCCACTCGAGGCGAGCCGCTCGTAAGAGCCGATCTCTGCGCAGAGGCCATCCGTCTGGGACGCCTGGTCAGGATGCTGATGGCGCCGAATCCTCCCGCGGAAGCCACTGGGCTGCTCGCCTTGATGCTGCTCCACGATTCCCGGCGCGAGGCACGAGTAGACGAAGCTGGCGATGTGGTGGTTCTCGAGGAACAGGATCGCCGGCGCTGGAATCAACTGCAGATCGCCGAGGCGCTGCCGCTGGTGGAGGAGGCGCTTCGCGGCGGCCCCGGTCCGTTCGCGGCGCAGGCAGCAATCGCGGCTCTGCATTGTCAGGCGGCGCTGCCCGAAGACACCGACTGGCCTCAAATCGTCCAACTGTACGATTTGCTGGTGCGGCTGCAGCCATCGCCTGTCGTGCAGTTGAATCGCGCTGCTGCGGTTGCGATGGTGGATGGCCCCGGGCCGGCCCTTGCGCTTATCGATGCGCTCGCTGCAGGCGGCGAACTGGATAATTACCATCTGCTGCATGCCGCGCGCGCCGAGCTATTGCGCCGTATGGGATCGCTCGAGGAAGCGGCGCAGGCCTACGGCCGCGCTCTCGCGCTGGTCGGTAACGAAAGCGAGCGCCGTTTTCTTGAACGCCGGCTGCGCGAAGTGCAGCCGGCGAACTAGGTAAGATTCCGAACAGCGTGGACGCTCCTCACCGCTTCGGTCGCAATCGCGGCGTAGCGGTGGTTTTCAACCACCAAAGTCAAGGCGAAAACATCGGGATCCTCTTATGAATCAATATGTTGAGCTTTGGTCTGTAACATGCCTAGATAGAGGCGGATGAGGCGGAGCCTAAACCGAATGCATCGGACATTGTTACGGCACGCGTCTTTGTCAGTGGAGGTGGGGAAATGACGACTAGGAGCTTAGTTTCTCAACGGATGCTCGGCATCGTTTGTCTTGTGCTCCTGAGCGTAAGGTTCCTGGCTGCCCAACAGTCTGCGCCCCCGGCGCAAGGTCCGCCTCCCGCACAACTGCTGTCGCCGGAGCAATTAGACAATCTGGTGGCACCTATTGCGCTTTACCCCGATCGTTTACTGAGCCAAGTACTGGTGGCCGCCACCTACCCGCTGGAGGTTGTGGAAGCGGCGCAGTGGCTGCAGCAAAATCGCAACCTCCAAGGCCCCCGACTGGTAGACGCTGCCCGCGAGCAGAATTGGGATCCCAGTATTCAGGCGCTGGTGGTCTTCCCAGACATACTGAACCGGCTGAACTCAGATATTCGTTGGACCACAGATCTCGGGAATGCATTTCTCGCTCAGCAAGCCGACGTGATGAATGCCGTGCAGGGCATGCGAGCCCAAGCCAGGGCAGCGGGCAAACTGAATTCAAATGCTCAGGAGACAGTCACGGCCCAAACGCAAGGAGGCCAGACTGCAATTGAAATCCAGCCGGCTAACCCCGAGGTCGTCTATGTGCCAAGCTACAATCCAGAGTACATCTGGGGCCCTCCCGCGTACGGCTATTATCCGCCGCTCTATTACCCGGCCTTCGGTTATGGATTCGGCTTCGGCCCGGGCATCTACATCGGAGGTTTCTTCGGCGGTCTCGGTTGGGGCGGTTGGGGTTGGGGGCCGAATTGGTTCGGCTGCTCGATCTTTCTGAACCCGTTCTTCTTCAATCATTATGGATTCCATGGCTACTACGGCGGCGGCGGATTTCGCGGCGGGATCTGGGCGCACAATCCGGCCCACCGGATGGGGGTTCCGTACTCCAATGCCGCGCTGGCCGGCCGTTTCCGCGGGGCGACTACTACGGGCGCAGGATCTGGTAGGGGACAAGTTGGCAGACAATCATATGCCACAGCACGAGGCAGCTCGGGGTACCGGGGAAATACAGGCGCCACCGGCTTAGCCGGCACACAGAGCCGGTCCGGGGGCAATGCGCAAGCCGGCAGCAGCTGGCAGCATTTCGGCGGCCCTGCCAGTGGAAGCTCTTCCTACCGCGGCGGCACGAGTTATCAATCGAGACCGTCGAACGGGGGCGCAAGCCGTGTGTCACCGACTTACCGGTCTGGCCCGTCCAATAGCGGCGGTGGTAGTTACGCAGGCAGCCGCCCGATGCCGAGCTATCGATCGAGTCCTTCGTACAGCGGCGGTAATAGTTACGGGGGCGCGAGCCGCGTGTCACCGAGTTACCGGTCTAGCCCGTCCTACAGCGGCGGTGGTAGTTACGCGGGCGGCCGCACGATGCCCAGCTATCGATCGAGTTCCGGATACGGCGGGAGTTCCCACAGTAGTGGCGGCAGCGTGTCTCACAGTGGCGGCGGCTCCTCCTACAGTAGTGGCGGTTCCGCCCACACCAGCGGCGGTGGCGGAGGTTCGCACGGTGGCGGCGGGCGCCGTTAGCTGTTAGCTGTTAGGGTTGATCGTTGTCCCTGCGCTTCAAGGTTGGCCGTTCATCCTGATCCTTCGGCGCCTTCTGGTCGCCGCTGCCGTCGTCAATCGTTCCGTTCGGAGAGCGGCGCAAGGTCGGCCGGCTGCCATCGTCCTTCTTGGTATTGATGCGGCGGTTGTGTAACATGGCGAGCCGCTGTTTCACGTCGTTGAACTCGGAAGTGTTCAATACATATTCCGGCTTGGCCTTCAGGATGGTGGCGATATTTTTTTGCGCCGCCGAAATGCGAGTATCGGTCGGGGGATGCGTCGAAAAAACCTTCGACATCGTCCCCGGCTTCCTCTTCTCGAGTGTTTGAATCTTCTCGAAGAAATCAACAAACGCTGTGGGATCGTACCCGGTCTTATACATGTACTCCAAGCCCAGCATGTCGGCTTCGGATTCAAAGGCGCGCGAGAACGTTAGAAAGCCCAGAGGAATCGCCAGGCCGGCCGCCTGGTAGAGGGCGTACCCGGTCCAGCCTCCCATGAAGATCAGCGGGAGCGAAGCGTAATTGATAAGGGTTCCGCGCGTCGCCTGTCGCGTGCCGTGACGCGCCGCCACGTGGGCGATTTCATGCGCCATCACACCCGCCAGTTCGGCTTCGTTGTCGGCATCCAGAAGCAGACCGGAGTTCACGAAGAAGAATCCGCCGGGCAGCGCGAAGGCGTTGACTTCTTCGGAATCGAGTACCTTGATGGTAAAAGGCACCTTGGCGTCGGAGTTGCGTACCAGGTTCTGACCCACCCGGTTGACGTATTCGGCGATAACCGGGTCGTCGATGATCTTGGCTTGGCGTTCGACCTCCTGCGCCATCTGCTTTCCCAGGCCAATTTCCTTCTCCAGTGAATAGAAATTCACTCCTTTGCCGACATCACGGTTTCCGATTTCGTCCGGGTCTTTCTTCTTGTCGTTGGCCCAGCAAATCGGCGTTGTCAATGCGAAGACTAGTATCAGCACCCGGACGAGCGCCCTCGGAGGTTTCATATCGAACTCCTTTCGCCGAGATGGAACGTGGTATGGGTTAGACAGGTGCGTAACAGCCGAGGTGTAGCGATTTAACACTCGAGTCATACTGCACATGGCGGCTGGCAGGGCAAGCCGCTCCCAGCCGCTTGGCCGTGCGTCCAGCGTACCACAGCTCCGAACGTCCGGATGTTAAGATTCTAAGCGGCCGGTAATGGCAGATCGCCGTGGCGCACGTCAATGCTCCATTCTGCCAGCCTAAAGAGCACAGTAGAGCAGTTCCCCCCAGCCTGCCCATACCCTCAACTTAGTAGTTTGCCTAGATTTTGGGAGTAGGCAGACTCTGCGATCAGAAGACCTGTTCCACGCTCAAAGCGGCTGCCTGCGGACCATCTAGTGTCCTATTGCGCACGATATACCGTAACTCCGGTATTGGAGCCAGGCATCATAATCCATAAGATCGTGTTTGTTGATTTCAGTGGAGATCCGATGTTTGATCTGAGGAGGCTTGTTCACATAGGGAGATCCACTCGCCAACCGGCATCTGAGCCGGCAGGAAGGACCCTTCCACCGGGGGAACCGGTCCAACTGGTGGCCATTACGCAGAATCCAGACGACGCTGAAACGCTGCGGCAGATCGCCTCCAATTTCAGTTGGAGAATCTCGATTGTCGAATCATCCAGCGCCGCCATTGCCTCGCTGAGCCAGCAGCCAACCCCACTAGTAATCTGTGATCGCGACCTCTCCGGCGAGGTTTGGCCCGATGTGCTCGCGAAAATTGCCGCCCTGCCACAGGCTGTTTGCATACTCCTCGCTTCCCGAGTCGTGGACGATTACCTATGGCACCAGGTAATCCGGCACCATGGCTACGACGTCGTCGCGAAGCCTTTTCAGGCTGAGGAATTACGCCGTGCGGTCAAATTTGCCTGGTCCTGGCGGGGGTGGGCCTACCGGCATCATGCCGAGGTATTGCGCAAGCCTACGTCCTGACTGTCCCCCATCATGACTCCGAAAAGCGCTTTGTCCGCCCACGACTTCGAAAGAATCCGCAGCTTGGACACGTGCACTGTGTCGAACGCCATCGAGCGGTTTAACGTGCGGCTGCGGAATGAAGGCTTCATCCACGGTTGCGTCCACTGCCAGTTCCCAAGCTTCCAGCCGATGCTGGGCTATGCCGTCACGGCGCGAGCTCGCTCGTCGTCGGCGCCCATGGCGGGCCGTTGCTATTACGATCGCATGGATTGGTGGGAGTACGTTCTCACCATCCCTGAACCGCGCGTCATGGTACTGCAGGATGTTGACCATCAGCCCGGAATCGGTGCATTCGTCGGCGAGATCCATGCCCAGATCGGCTTGGCGGTCCACTGTGTGGGATGTGTAACTAATGGCGCAGTTCGTGATTTGCCAGCCGTAGAGAAGGCCGGTTTTCACCTATTCTCCGGCAGTGTGGCTGTCTCGCACTCGTATGCGCACCTTGTGGATTTTGGTGACCCGGTTGAAATCGGCGGTCTCAAGATCCACCCTGGAGATCTGCTACACGGAGACCGGCACGGCGTTCACACGATTCCTCAGGAGATCGCCCCTGAAATCCCGAAAGTTGCCGCGGGTCTGATCGCCGAAGAACGCGCCTTGATCGAGTTATGCCGATCTCCCGAATTTTCGCTGAAGAAGCTGGCCGCCGAACTCCGGAAGACGAACCCGGGATGAACCCCCTTGGAGCGCGACGGCAGCGTGGGTAAACAGACCCTATGAATTGGCTGTGTAGACGATCGAATGGCAGGCTCCAGTTTATTTGGCTGACTGGCTGCCTCATTGCGGTTCTGGCTGCGGGTTTGACTGGCTGTAGCAAGAGCGAGAAGGTCCGCGCCGAGAGCGACGCGCCGAAAGGGATCACCGTCGGCGTTACCAAGGTGGGTAGGAAAACTCTCGAGCGCCAGCTCACTGTGTCCTCTGAGCTGGTTCCATTTCAAGAAGTCGACGTCTACGCCAAGGAGTCCGGCTACGTACGTGATCTCCTCGTGGACTACGGAACCCGGGTGAGGAAGGGCCAAGTCATGGCGGTGCTCGAGATTCCGGAACTCCAGGTCCAGCTGCAGCAGGACGACGCCGCAATCCGGAACGCTTCCGATCAGGTGACGCACGCCGAGCACGAACTCGGCCGCGTGGAAGCTCAGCACAAAGTACTCCACCTGCAGTTCGATCGCTTGAACAGCGTCGCTAAGTCGAAGCCTGGTCTCGTGGCACAGCAGGAGGTGGACGATTCGCAGGGCAAGGACCTGGCCGCCGAAGCGCAGGTGGAAGGGACGAAGTCCAATCTCCAGAGCGCACAGAGCCAACTCCAGGCGGCTGAGGCTAAGAAAGAGCACGATCGCGTTTTGTTCGATTACGCCAAGATCACAGCTCCGTTCACCGGAGTGGTTACGCAGCGCTATGCCAATCAGGGCACTCTGCTACAAGCCGGCACCAGTTCCAGCACTCAGGCCATGCCGCTGGTGAGGGTTTCTCAGGATGACCTGTTCCGCCTGGTTATCCCAGTGCCGGAGTCCTACGTGCGATACATCCGCATCGGAGATCCCGTCAAGGTGCTGGTGACCTCGCTCAACCGCACCTTCCCGGGCAAGGTCACGCGTTTCTCGGTCGACGTGAAAGAAGATACGCGCACGATGCACACCGAGGTGGACGTGTCCAATCCGGAGCATGTGCTGTTACCCGGTCTTTACGCCGAAGCAACCGTCACGATTGAACGCAAGGCGGATACCATCGCGGTTCCTTTGCAAGCTGTGAGTCACGAAGGCGAGGAGACCCATGTGTATGTGGTCAACTCCGCCAACAAGATCGAGGACCGCAAAGTCATGCTCGGAATACAGACGGACGTCGACGCCGAAGTCGTTTCTGGCTTGAAAGAAGGCGACTTGGCCGTCGTCAGCGACCGCAGCGGTTTAAAACCCGGCGAGGACGTGCATCCCCAGGAAGTTGAGTTGATTCAGTACCAGGGTCAGAAGGAGGAGTAGACCCGGCGATCTGTTGTACCAAGGCCTATGTCACGCTTCTCCATCCGGAACCCATATTTCATCGTTGTGGTCTGCCTGGCGCTGATGGTGATCGGCGTGACCAGTCTGGTGCGGATGCCAGTGGATTTGTTTCCGACGATCAACCTGCCTGAAGTTGTGGTGGCGACGTTTTATTCAGGCATGCCGCCCGAGGATATCGAAACCGACATCACTAATCCCCTGGAACGCTTCTTCACACTGGCCAGCGGTATCGACCATATGGAGTCGCGCTCGTTGCTCGGCGTCAGCATCATCAAGGTGTTCTTCCAGCCAGGCACCAATGCCGACGCCGACGTCACGGAGCTCTCCAACCTTGCTCTGGCGGACCTGAAACGCCTGCCGCCGGGAACGCTGCCGCCGGTGGTTCTTAAGTTCGACGCTTCCAGTCTGCCAGTGTGCCTGGTTACCCTTAAGGGCCAAGGACTCACGCAGACCGACCTCCACGATATCGGCCAGTTCACCATTCGCAACCAGATTGCGGTGGTGAAGGGCGCCGAGATTCCACCTCCGTTCGGCGGCAAGTACCGGCAGGTGATGGTTTACGTGGATCCCTACAAGTTGCTGTCGCGCCAGTTGAGCCTGATGGACGTGGTTGGCGCCATCAACAGGAACAACCTGATCCTCCCGGCCGGTGACGTAAAGATGGGCCCGTACGATTACTACGTTTACTCGAACAGCCTGGTGAAGCGAGTCGAGGAGCTGAACAGAGTGCCCATCAAGACGGTTGGAGCACGATGGGTTTCCGTTGGTGACGTGGGCGAGGCCAAAGACGCCAACCAGATTCAATACAACATCGTGCGCGTCGATGGCCAGCGGTCGGTTTATCTACCCATCATGAAGCAGGGCGGAGACACGAACACCATCCAGGTTGTGAATGGCATCCGTGACATGATCGGGCGTCTCTTCGATATTCCCCAACAGCTCCGCGCCGCGGTGGTGTTTGACCAGTCTGCCTTTGTGAAGGAAGCGATCCAAACACTGCTGGATGAGGGACTGATCGGCCTTGTGCTCACCAGCCTCATGATCCTGATTTTCCTCGGCAGCTTGCGCGCGACGGTAGCGGTTTTTCTTTCGATTCCGCTTTCCGCTCTGACCACCTTCGTCATCCTCTACCTGATGGGGAGCACGGTGAACACCATGATCCTCGGCGGTCTGGCGCTGGCGTTCTCACGCATCATCGATAATTCCGTGATCTCGCTCGAAAACATATACCGCCACTTGGAAATGGGGGCCACGCCCGAGGCCGCCGCGGAACAGGGCGGTGCCGAGGTCAGCCTTGCGGTCCTTGCCGCAACGCTCACCACGGTCGTCGTCTTCTTCCCCGTCACTTTTCTTTACGGCGTCAGCAAGTTCCTGTTTTCGGCGCTGGCCCTGGCCGTGGTCATCTCGCTGTTTGCATCGTATTTCGTGGCGATGACCGTCATTCCGCTGTTCTGCGCGCGATACCTCAAAGCTGTACATCATGCGAATGTCGAGCAGGACGAGAATCCCGAGGAAGGCTCGATGGGGTCCGAAGAAAGACCGTCGTGGGGCGGCCAGTTCAACGTGTGGTTCAACGCCATGTTCATCCGCCTGCTGGATTTTTATGAGCGTTCGGTGCGCCGCGCCCTCAAGCGCCCGGCTCTCACGGTCGGCCTTCTGTCGCTCCTGTTTGTCGCAAGCCTGGGCGTCTATCGTGTCCTAGGCGTCGCGTTCTTCCCGCAGACGGATGCCGGACAGTTCACGGTCAATCTGAAAGTCCCCACTGGCACACGCATCGAAGTCACCGAACAGTACGTGATGAAGGTGGAGGATCTGATTCGCCGCGTCGTCGACCGGAACGACTTTCAGATGGTTGTTTCGAACATTGGCATCGTGCCGGACTTCTCCGCCCTGTACACCGCTAACGCCGGGCCGTACACCGCGACCATCCAGGTGGCGCTCAAAGAACCGCATAAGACGGGCAGCTTTGAATACATGGACCGAATCCGGCACGAGATCGCCGCGCAATACCCCAACATTCGCACGTTCATCACGAGCGGCTCTATGGTGGACGCCATCCTGAACATGGGCATGCCGGCACCGATTGACGTACAGGTTTCCAGCCGCGATTTAAATCGTACCTATGATGCCGCCGAGAATCTGGCCGCGCGCATCCGCAAACTTTCCGGTATCGGCGAAGTTTACATTCCCCAGGATCAGAATTACCCCGCTGTCCGCCTTAACATCGATCGCGTCCATGCGGCGGAGCTGGGGCTTACGCAGAAGGCCGTCGTGGATAATGTCATCACCGCGCTCAACTCCAACACCATGATCGCTCCCAACTACTGGGTGGACCACAAAACCGGCAACGACTATTTCCTGACCGTCCAGTATTACGAGAACGGACCGGCATCGATTCGCAACTTTGTGGACCTGAACCAGATTCCGTTGCGCCGAACGGACCGCCGCACGCCTGCGGGCTGTGATTCGTCGTCTCCTTCACCCGAAGCCCTCCAGCCGGTCAGTATCGCCGATCCACCCAAGCCGTCGTGGAACTGCGGAGGAGCGGAGCTGCCCGCTGGCCAAGTGAATGCTGCCCATCCGGACGCGCCGACGCGGCGGGCGACGGTTCTCGGCAATGTTGTGAATGTCAGCTTCGTGCAGTCGCCCACCGAGATCGATCACTACCAAATCCAGCGCGTCGCGGACGTCTACGTGACCCCCGCCGGCGAAGATCTGGGCAAGGTCGCCGCCGATATCGACGGGCTGATCAAAGGGATGAAACTCAGTGGTAACATCCGCATCGATCTCCGCGGCATGGTGCAAGGCATGCGCGCTTCGTTCCGGAGCTTCGCGATCGGACTCTCGCTCTCCGTAGTTCTGCTCTATTTGATCCTGGTGGCGCAGTTCCGCAGCTTCAAGGATCCGTTCCTGATCATGCTCGCCATTCCGATGGGGTTCATCGGTGTGCTGTTGGTGCTGCCGCTCACCCATACCACGCTCAACGTGATGTCACTGATGGGCGTTCTGATGCTGGTTGGTATCTCGGCCTCCAACAGCATCCTGATCGTGGAGTTTGCGCACCGCCTGGAGGAGCGAGGGCAACCGGTCGCGGATGCAATCATCACTTCTTGCCGCGTTCGCCTGCGACCGATTCTGATGACCTCGCTGGCCACCATTATCGGCATGGTGCCCATGGCTCTCAAACTCGGAACCGGTAGCGAGCAGTATGCGCCGCTAGCCCGGACGATCATCGGCGGCCTCACCGTCTCGGTGATCCTGACCGTGTTCATAGTGCCAGCTGCCTATCTGCTCGTTTATCGCAGCCGGCTGGACCCAGTGCGGGGGACATAAACGGATGCCACGGTTTTCGATTCGAAATCCCTACTTCATCATCGTGATCTGCCTGGCTCTCGCCGTGATCGGCGTGACCAGTCTGATGCGGATGCCGGTGGACCTGTTCCCCACCATCAATCTCCCCGAGGTCGTCGTCGCCACGTTTTACTCGGGCATGCCGCCCGAGGATATCGAAACCGACATCACGAATCCCCTGGAGCGCTTCTTTACGCTGGCCAGCGGCATCGATCACATGGAGTCGCGTTCGTTACTCGGCGTCAGCATCATCAAGGTGTTCTTCCAGCCGGGCACCAGCGCCGATGCCGATGTCACCGAGCTTTCGAACCTCGCTCTGGCCGACCTGAAGCGCCTGCCGCCTGGAACCCTCCCACCGGTGGTTTTGAAATTCGACGCGTCCAGCCTGCCGGTCTGTCTGGTCACCGTCAAGGGGCAGGGCCTGAACGAAACACAACTTCACGATCTCGCCCAGTTCACCATCCGCAACCAGATCGCTACGGTGAAGGGCGCGGAAATTCCTCCGCCTTTCGGTGGCAAGTACCGGCAGGTGATGGTGTATGTCGATCCCTACAAACTGCTGTCACGCCAGTTGAGCCCGATGGACGTGGTCGACTCGGTAAACAACAGCAATGTGATTCTGCCTGCGGGCGACGTCAAGATTGGCCCCAACGACTACTACGTTTACTCCAACAGCCTAGTGAAGCAGGTTCAGGATCTGAACAGCATACCCATCAAGACCGTCGGTTCGCGGTCAGTCATGCTCTCGGATATCGGTGAAGCCAAAGACGCGAGCCAACTGCAATACAACATTGTTCGCGTGGATGGGCAGCGGTCCTGTTACATCCCCATCATGAAGCAAGGTGGGGACACCAACACCCTCGAGGTCGTTGACGGCATCCGGAATCTGATTGGGCGACTATTCGATATCCCCAAGCAGCTCAAAGCCTCGGTTGTCTTCGACCAGTCCGTGTTCGTCAAGGAAGCCATCCAGACCGTACTCCACGAGGGCGTCATCGGCCTGGTGCTGACCAGCCTGATGATTTTGATCTTCCTCGGCAGCATGCGGGCCACGTTCGCCGTGTTGCTCTCCATTCCTCTCTCGGCGCTCGCCACCTTCGTGATCCTCTACATGATGGGTAGCACGATCAACACCATGATCCTGGGGGGACTGGCACTGGCGTTCTCACGCGTGATCGACAACTCAGTGATCTCGCTCGAAAACATCTATCGCCACCTGGAGATGGGGTCGGCTCCTGCGGTGGCGGCGGCAGAAGGCGGGGCCGAAGTTAATCTCGCGGTACTCGCCGCAACCCTCGTCGATGTAGTCGACTTCTTCCCCGTCACGTTCCTGTACGGTGTCAGCAAGTTCCTGTTTTCAGCGCTCGCGCTGGCGTTCTGTCTGTCGCTAATGGCTTCGTTTGTCGTAGCCATGACGGTCATCCCGCTGTTCTGCTCCAAATTCCTGAAGGGCGTCCACCACGAGCACAAAGAGAGCGGCGCGTCCGATGAGGCAACGACAGAGGCGGAACCGCTCACCTGGGGTGGCCGGTTCAACGCCTGGTTTAACCGCATGTTCGGACACCTGCTCGATTTCTACGAGCGGTGGGTGAGGCGCGCGGTGAAACGTCCGGCCTTGACCGTAGCTCTTCTGACGGGTCTTTTCATCGCCAGCCTGGGGATCTATCCCTTCCTCGGCTTGTCCTTCTTCCCGCAGACCGATGCCGGCCAGTTCACCATCAATCTCAAGGTTCCCACCGGTACGCGGATCGAAGTCACCGAGCAGTACGTCGCAAAGATTGAGGACCTGATTCGCCACATTGTGGCTGCAAAAGATTTCCAAATGATCGTCTCCAACATCGGCGTGGTGAACGACTTTTCCTCGCTGTACACCACCAATGCTGGAGAATACACGGCTACCATCCAGACCCAACTGACGGACGACCACAGTGTTGAAAGCCGCGTTTACATGGACCGGGTGCAAGAGGCCCTGGCCGCAAAGTTTCCGGATGTTCGTTCATTCCTTCAAAGCGGATCGATGGTGGACGCGATCCTCAACACCGGCATGCCCGCGCCCATCGACGTTCAGGTTTCCAGCCGCGATCTGCAGAGGACTTACCGGGTAGCACAGGATTTAGCCGGACGCATCCGCACGCTGCGCGGCGTCGGAGAAGTCTACATTCCACAGGACATGAATTACCCTGCTCTGCGCCTGAATGTCGACCGCATTCACGCCGCGGAACTCGGTCTGAGCCAAAAGGAGATTGTAGACAACGTGATCACGGCGCTCAACTCAAACACCATGATCGCCCCGAATTACTGGGTGGATTACAACACCGGCAACGATTACTTTCTTACGGTCCAATACTACGAGCACGGCAGGCCGGCCATTCATAACCTGGTGGACCTCAAACAGATCCCGCTGCGCGCGCCGAATCTCACCAAGCCAACGACCCTCGACTCGGTTGTAAAGGTCGAGTACGCGCAGTCGCCGACGGAAATCGACCACTACCAGATCCAGCGAGTCATGGACCTTTACATCACGCCGTCGGGTCAGGACCTGGCAAAAGTCACCTCGGCGATTCGCCAGGTGATCGCGGAGGCGAAGCTGCCCGATAATGTCCGCGTGGACCTCCGCGGCATGGTGCAAGGCATGGAGGCATCGTTCAAGAGCTTTGCGTTTGGCTTCGGTCTTTCCTTTATCTTGTTGTTTCTCATTCTGGTCGCGCAATTCAAGTCCTTCATCGATCCGTTCCTCATCATGCTCGCCATTCCCATGGGCTTCATCGGCGTGTTCATCATTCTGCCGCTGACACACACCACCCTGAACGTGATGTCGTTGATGGGCGTCCTGATGCTGGTTGGCATCGCAGACTCCAATAGCATCCTGATCGTGGATTTTGCTCACAAACTCGAAGAACAGGGCCTGTCCGTCACCGACGCAGCCATTACCGCTTGCCGCGTACGGCTTCGCCCGATTTTGATGACCTCGCTCGCCACCATCATCGGAATGATGCCGATGGCCATGAAGCTCGGCACGGGCGGCGAACAATATACCCCGATGGCCCGCGCCATCATTGGCGGGCTCACGTCATCAGTCCTGCTCACCGTCTTCATCGTCCCGGCGGCGTATGTGCTCGTTTATGGAAGGAGGAATCGTCGTGCGTAGATCCATATTTTTTGCTTTGCTGGCTTCAGGTGCCGGGCAATTGGCCCTCGCCCAGACACCTGCCCCGAAGCTCACTCTAAAAGACGCCGAGGCGCTGGCGATCAAGAATCATCCGCAAGTTTTAGCCGCGCAAAGTGAAGTGGGTTTCGCCAACCAACAAGTGGTCGAGACCCGCTCCGCTTACTATCCGACGGTCGATGCCGACGTGACCGGCTCGGTGGCCAACCGGGGATCGCGCATTGGCGCCGGTTACCTAACGGACTCCCGCCTGTTCAACCGCTTCGGCCAAGGCTTTACGCTGTCGCAGCTGGTCACGGACCTTGGCCGCACCCCCAACCTCGTCGCCAGCTCACGATTCAACGCGCAGGCCAGTGAACAGAACTTCCAGGCAACTCGCTACGACGTGCTGCTCCAGGTGAACCGATCCTACGTGGACGTGCTACACGCCCAGTCGCTCGTCAGAGTCGCCGAGGAGACCGTTGCCGCGCGCCAGCTTCTGTTCGATCAAGTCAACACGCTCGCCAAGAACAATCTGAGATCACAGCTCGATGTCAGCTTCGCCGATGTCAATGTGTCGGAGGCAAAGCTTCTTCTCCTGCGCGCCCAGGAAAGCGTGCAGGGAGCCTACGCTGAACTCTCTCGCTCGCTGGGCTCCGATCAGGTGGTCAACTATCAACTCGTCGACGAGCCACTTCCCCCCAGCCCGCCGGCGAAGGCGGACGACCTGATCGCCCAAGCGGTGACGAACCGCCCCGAACTAGCCAGCCTCCGTTATTCCCGCGAGGCGGCATACAAGTTTGCGGAGGCCGAAAAAGACCTTGCGCGGCCGAACGTCAGCCTGATCGGAGTGGCCGGCTACATCCCGGAAATCGCCCAACTCACCAGCCAGCCCATTCCGAGCGAGTACGCAGGCGCTGCTGTGAATGTGCAGATCCCGGTGTTCAATGGCCACCTGTTTTCGGCGCGCCGTGAGGCGGCCCGCTACCGCGCGCTTGAAGCCGACCAGAACCTCCGGAATCAACAGGAGCGCATTGCGCGTGATGTGCGTGTGGCTTGGGCCAGCGCCCTGACTGCCTTTCAGCGGATCGACGTGACCGCGCAGTTTCTTCGCCAGGCGAGTCTCGCCCTCGACCTCGCCCAGGGGCGCTATAACCTTGGGCTCTCTTCCATTGTCGAGCTCACACAAGCTCAGTTGAATCTTACGCAAGCAGAAATCGAAAATCTCAGCGCTAAGTACGACTATCAGAGCCAGTATGCCGCGCTTCAGTATTCGATCGGGCTCCTTCGGTGAACAGCGCCGCGCAACCGCTTTTTCGTGAAGAACAGATTTTCCGCCAACGGCGCGTTCGCATCCTGCTCGCCATTCCACCTGCGGCGATGCTCGTGATCCTGATCTGGCAGGTGATCCTGGGCCACCCATGGGGAACCAAGCCCATGTCTAATGCCAGCGTCATCGGCTGGACGGTCTTCCTATGGCTGGTCTACCTGCGCCTCGTAACTGTTCGGCTGGTCACTCATGTCGTCCCTGGCGAAGTCGCTGTGAGAATGCGCGGTCTCTGGCGCGAGAAGCATATTCCGCTGAACGAGATCAAGTCTGCGAAGGTCGTCACCTACGACGCCGCTCGCGATTACGGCGGCTATGGTATCCGCACGACGCGGCGTGGCAAAGCGTACATCGCCGGCGGCGACCGCGGCGTACGTCTGGAACTGGCCAAAGGCGGCGCAGTCCTCATTGGCTCCGCGCGGCCCGAAGAACTGCTGGCGGCCATCAATCGTCATGTCTCGACTGTTTCGATGGCTTAGTACGCGCGCGTTACCATGGCAACAGGCCTCGCATGGCCGGCGCCTCGTGGCCGTGCCCGTGCGAATCCGTATGAATGAATCCGCTCAGCCTTCCACCAGAACAGCCAGGGCCATCGCTGTGTCCAGCCGCCTGGTTCTCATTGTGGGATTCGGAGGCCTGTTACTTTTGATGGGTTTCGCGGGATTCGACAGCATACAGACCTTGCGGCAGATTCAAAAGAGCAATGATGACATTCGCGAGGACTTCCTCTCGCGCACCCGGGTACTGGAACACATCCGCTCTGACCTCTACGTGTCCGGCACCTATGTCCGGGACTACCTGCTTGAACCCGAAAGCCAAAAAGCGGAAAGCCACCGGCTGAGTCTGCTGCAAACTCGAAGCGAGATGGACTCCGCACTGCAAAAGTATCAGGCTCTATTGAGCAAGCAGGAATCCGGTCCGTTTCACAAGCTTACACAAGAGCTGGCGGCGTATTGGAAAGTGCTGGAGCCGGTCTTGCTATGGACTGCGGCGCAAAGGCGGGAGAGTGGGTACACCTTTCTGCGGGATGAAGTTTTCCCGCGGCGCACAGCCGATGCTCCAGATCGCCGACCAAATCGCGAGGATCAATGAATCGCAGTTGAATGCCGGCCGGGAAAGTAGTGGTCCGGACTTTCTCACAGTTCCGCGGCGTCTGGGCATTACGATCGGGTTGACGATTGGCCTCGGTCTGCTGCTGGCCGCCTTTAGCATGACAAAATCCTGCCCTTGAAGACGGAGACAACAGCCCGCTATCAAGAAATTTCGCCACGCGCGCACGTGAGCTGAAACATCTCTCAGCGCGCCTGGTGGAGGCGCAGGAAAACGAGCGCCGCTCGATTTCGCGCGAGCTGCACGATGAAGTCGGACAGGCGCTCAGCGGCGTGTTGGTGGAGATTGGCGAACCTGTCGATGCCCATCCGCGCCGAGACCTGGATGGGCTGGCGGTCAAGACTGACGAAATCAAAAAGCTCGTGGAAGACTCGATCGGGGTGGTGCGTAACATGGCGCTGCTGCTGCGGCCTTCCATGCTGGACGATCTGGGGCTGGTGCCGGCGCTGCAGTGGCAGGCGCGTGAAGTGTCCAAGAGAGGGCGGTGTGGGTCAGCGTGGAGGCGGAAGGGGTTTCCGAGGATCTGCCCGAAGAGCACAAGACCTGCGTCTACCGCGTTGTGCAAGAGGCCCTGCACAATTGCGTGCAGCACGCCGGCGCGCAACTGTGAAGGTTACCGTGCGCCAGGAGCATAGACCGGCTCTGCTGTCCATCCAAGACGATGGAAAGGGATTCGACGTGCAGCGGGAGCGGGGCATGGGCCTGCTCGGCATTCAAGAGCGCGTCAGCCACCTGGGGGGCGCTTCTCGGTGGAATCCGCGGCCGGGCAGGGGCCATTCGTGTGCATCATTCTTCCGCTGTCGGGCGCCGCGGCAGACCGGCGGCAACGACCACATGAACGTCATCCGCATGCTCCTAGCCGACGATCACACCGTGATGCGGAAGGGCCTGCGTCTGCTGCTGGAGAGTCAGCCCGGATTTCAAGTAGTCGCCGAGGCGGCCACCGGGCGAGAAGCCGTCACCCTGGCGGAACAACACACGCCCGATGTCATCGTCATGGACATCGCGATGCCCCTTTTGAACGGCATCGAGGCCGCCCGGCAGATCGCGGCAAAGCTGCCGCAGACAGCCATCGTCTTTCTCAGCATGCATTCCGACGAAGGCTATGTGCTGCGCGCCTTGAAGGCGGGCGCGCGGGCCTACCTGCTGAAAGATTCCGCCGAAAACGACCTGATCGAGGCGGTGAGGGCAGTGACGGAGGGGAAGGCGTTTTTCAGCCCCGCCATCAGCAAGATGCTGGTGGAGGACTACATGCGGCAGATGCGCGAGCAGAAAGTGGAAGACAGCTACGAGCTGCTGACCACGCGCGAGCGGGAGATTGTGCAGTTGCTGGCGGAAGGCAAAAACAACAAGGAAGTCGCGCAATATTCTGAACCTCAGCCTCTACACGGTGGAGACCCACCGCAGCAACATTTTTCAAAAACTAACCTGCACAGCGTAGCCGAGTTGATCCTGTATGCCGTGCGCAAAGGCGTAATCAGCTGATTGACGGATGATCATCGAGGCGCTTATTCGACGGCCACGGCCCCATGAGCACGATTCGGTTCGGGCTGTGGTGCAGACCGTCGTGGATGAGATTTATGGTGGCCTTTGGGGTCCACCACCGCTTCCGGTTGACGAAGAGAACTGGCACCTCTCTTGGATTGCCGTCGTCGACACCAAGATCGTCGGAATGGTGCTGACCCATGAAGAGTGGATCAGTGATCTATGGGTGCTTCGCGAAAGCCGGCGATGCGGCGTTGGCCAGAGACTGCTGACACACGGCGAAGCCGAAATACTTGGCCGCGGCCGTCGAACATTCCGTCTTCGCGTTCTCAAATCGAACACCCCGGCCATCCAGTTCTATCTCCGGCTGGGTTGGCGAATCTGTCGGGAGTTCCCACACGAGAGGTTCCCAGTGACGATGTTGGAAATGGTCAAATCTGCGCCGCAAGGCGATCACTGATCGGCTACCAACCCGGAGCGCTACTCCCGATTTTGTCGCGATTCGTTTTAGTGCCCGTCCAGACAACCCTTTTGGCCAGAGCTGTTGGGATAGCCGGTGCCGGCTGTGTAGGCGGCATTCGACCACTCACCCTGGATTCTCCACTCGGTCCGATTGCTGAACGTCACCAGCGGGACATTAAATGTCCAGGCGCACTTGTCACCATTCTCCTCGCCGGAAGAGTCATACCAGGCGCCGGGACTGGCGGGGTCTGTGCGGGCTTCCGATAGTTCGTGCCCGCTGACGTTCGCCAGTGCTGCCAATCCTTGCGAGTGAAGGCCCGAGGTATCCTGCGGGTCGCATCCCGCATCTCCGTCGAGGTCGAAGAAGAAGGCGAACTGCACCGGTGTGCCGTTGCAGGTGCCGTAGCTGTGATAGGCGCAGTAGCTGGCGTGCCCGCGCGGAGTATCGGTGTAGACCGGATAATAACCGTTTCCGCTCGGGTCCGGGGTGATCACTTTGCACACTTCGGCGAGAATGGTCGATGTGCGGCCGCCACCGGTGGATGGCGTAGCGTCGATAGCGTGGCCCTCATAGCTCGTTGTAGAGCCGACTTGGCCATTAGATCCCGTGTATTCATCGGAGGTCTTGGCATAGTTGGAGCCACCGAAACCCAAAAACCAGGTATCGAGACCCGTGATCTTATCGCCTGTGTAGCCTGCCCAGCTCGTTCCCCAAAAAATGCTTTTGGTAATGGCGGTGGGCATGATCTTACCGCCGTGGTAAGTCATTAAAGGGTTCGTGCCGTGATGCGCGTCGTGAACGCGGGCCGATGGGTCAAAGCCGCGGATCCAGTGAATACCTAGCATTGGGGGCTCGCCATGGGCCGAACCTGCCGCCTGTCCGAAGGCGAAAACCGGCAAGCAGACACCAACTACCAGAAAGACCAGCTTCTGCATCAAGCGTCTCCTCCTGGCAGAGTTTACGATAGGGATTCGCGGGCGGTCAATACTCCTTTGGCACGGGTACTCTTCCCGGATGCCCTGCTGGGACGGTCACTTCCATAACTCCATCAGCAAGGCAGGAGACGAGAACCCCTCAAAGCCGCCACTCGGCGGACGATCAAGCCTCGCGGACGTGAATCGAACCTCCGAGGCCGCCTGAAGCTCCCGGGCAGACTCCGTAGTGGCGCGCGACGCCTGCCACAGAACAACCGCTATGTAGGCTTCCACCGCGAGGACGCTACCAAGGCCGCCGATCAGAAGATTTGTTTTCTTTCCGGCCCGCAATATCCGAAGTACCTCACTATCCCAACTGCGCTCCGGTGCAAGCGGCTACCACGCCGGAATCGCGCGAATGCGGCTTTTTTTCAGTATTCGATGCCGAGCAGGAGTATCAGTCGGGACACCCGTGTCGTGCGGGATACGAAGAGTCGTTGCACCAACGCGCGGTGCAATGCAGCTTTTGTTGTACAATGCCAAGCGCCCGGAATTCTTGCTTGCAGTCACAGCCGGGAGGGTGAAACGTCAGTGAGCGCCTCGCACAGCCATCACAGCTCGGTACGACACCGCTCCTTTCCCGGGCACTCCGGTACCAGAATCCCAGTACCAGAATCCGAAAACATTGCCAACGTGTGCTTTTGCCTGATATTATTAGTTCTGGTAGTAGATCGGAACCCTTCCCCTTTGAAAGCCAATTCCAACCGAAGGAGTATAAAACTTACTGAATGAGCTTTACTGTTTTTCTAGGAAATCTCCCTACATGGGTAACTGCTGATGACATCAAGGGATGGCTGACCGCAGAGGACCTGGTAGCGGATGCCATCAAGGTGATCCGCAATCACGAGACGCAGGAGTCCAAAGGCTTCGCGTTCGTGGAAGCCCCCACGGCGGAAGAGATGCAGTCTATCATCCGGCGTTTTGACCGCGCGCCGCTCGAAGGCAAGCTGCTTCGCGCCAACCCGGCGCAGCCCGCCAAGGGCAAGATTACGGTGACCGGAACTGTCGTCGCTCCGCCCGCTCAGGATCAGCAGCGGCACCGCCGCCCGAAAAAGACTACTAAGGACAAGGACCAGGTTGCGCGGAGCGCTTTCGCCACCGAACTCGCGAAGGCACTTTAGCTAGCCTGGGCGGCCACACCTGTGAACATCAGGCACAGGCCCATCTCCCTTAAGTCTTTGACGGCAAAGGCGATCCGTCTCTGGCACGGCTGTTGCATTCCCGCACGCCATGAAATATTCGCTGATTAGTCTCCTGGTCTCCGGCATTAGCCTGTGGGGTGGCAATCAGCAACCTCTTTTCGAGCCCGCCGAATTCAACGTCAATTCCAAATACACCGTAGAGAGCATCGAACTATCGCGCGAAATTGAAACGCGCATCAGTCACAGCCTCCGGCAGGATATTGAACGGCTCATTGGTGAAAAGCTGAACCCTGCCGCTCTGAATGACCTGGCACGCAGAATCCGTGGCGAACTGCACGCCCGCGACGTCACTCAGAAGGTGCTGCGCGGCAACGTTCCGGATCACGTAAAGGTCGTCCTCGATGTCGCCGGGCGGAAAAACGAGTGGGATCTGTCGGTACCCACGATTGTGTACCACTCCACGCAAGGCTTCAGCGGGGCGGTTGAAGGCACGGCGATCTTGGGCGACAATCGCATCACTGCCGGGCTGGTCAGCGACGGTGATGACCTGGCCGAGCGCTACGCCGGAATCCGCGCCCGTTACGAGAATCGCAGAGTTGGCTCCGACCGCGTGCGCTTGCGCTTCAATTTCGCAAGCTACCACGAGCAGTGGAACTCCTCGACGCTCAGCGCCCTCGGTAAAGATGCCTCGGTGCCGGGTATCTACCGGACAAGGCAAGACTTCTCGCCGGAGGCGACCATTCTTCTAGCGAAACCGCTAACGCTTTCGTTTGGCGCTGATTTCCAAAGGTTCGATACTCAGTTTCCGGCTGCGCGTATCCAGTCGGCGAACGCCGCCATTACAACTCTGCGTTATGAACGGCGCATCGAGGGCTGGGGCGCCGATCAGCAGGAATTGGAGGCAAGCTACAGCTTGCGCGCGGCCACCAAGGCTTTAAATAGCGACTTCGCCTATACCCGGCACCGCTGGCAGGCGCGCTATTCCATCACCCGCGGCAAACACACGGTTTCGGACGAAGCGCTGGCGGGCTTGATCATCGGGCAAGCGCCGCTGTTCGAGCGGTTCACACTTGGAAACAGCACATTGTTGCGCGGTTGGAATAAGTATGACCTCGATCCTTTGGGCGGCAGCCGCGTAGTGCACAATTCCGTCGATTACCGGTATTCCGTGGTAGATGTTTTCTACGATACCGGCGCCATCTGGGACCCCGGGGCGGATGCGGTAGTGCGACACTCAGTAGGAGTAGGGATCCGCAAGGGATCCTTCATGGTGGCGATGGCCTTTCCGATTAAAGAGGGCCGAGCGTCGCCGATTCTTATGGTTGGCATGAACTACTGATGCAGCAAGTCACCAGACGATGGTGGCTGATGGCGAGCTTCGGCGCGCCGTTTACTCTAGGCCTTTCGGCCTCAGCCCTCCGCGTGCGTCTGGATGGCGATGATTTGCGAGTTGCCGCACCGCAGTTCAGGTTTCTCACCGGCATGCCGCTGGAAAAGTTGAAAGACGGAGCCACGGTAGTGTTTCTCACCCAACTGTCTATCTCAACCGAAGTGAACGCGCCGGCCATCAAGCGCGCGGTAGACCGGTTTGTGGTGAGCTACGACCTGTGGGAAGAAAAGTTCTCGGTGATGGAGAACGGCGCCGACCGGGCTAGAGTTTCGCATCTCTCTTCGACTGCTGCCGAAGCGTGGTGCCTGGACCATCTGGCGGTCGGAATCGGAGGCCTCGCGCCGGACAAACCGTTCTGGGTAAGATTGGAACTGCGCGCGGAAGATGCCAGAGATCAGGCGGGCGTGCTGGATGGCGCGGGGATCAACCTTACACGACTGATCGAGATTTTTAGCAATCCAGCGCGCGCGCAACAGATGCGATCGGAACAGGTGGCGGGTCCGATGCGGCTTTCGGACCTGAAGAAAGAAAGCCGGAGTGCGCGAAGCGGGTGAATCGGCTTCGAAACAAGCTCATCGTCATTTTCCTCGCTGCCACGGTTGTGCCCTGGGTAGCCACCCTGTGGATCACCTCTTCCCTTCTGGACCGCAGCCTTAGCTATTCTTCCACGCGTGAATTGGATGCGCTCTCCCGCTCCTTGCAGAAAACTGGGCGTGAGTTCTATCAGCAAGCCTGCCAGGAATTGAAGTTTGCTGCAACGACCAACCGCAGCACGCCTCAACGCTTTGCGGAATCCGATCGGGACCGTTGGCCCGAGCCGTTGCAAAGCTTCTGGTCGAGCGGCGATGCCGAACGTTTCGTCCTCGATGGAGACGGTGGCGACCGGCTCGAGTACCTGATCCGGCGGCCTGGCATGGCACTGGTGTATTCGCGGCCGCTGGCGATCCCGATGAACCGGGTCTCCGCCCAAATCCGCACGGCGCGGGAGCTGGTGAACGGGGAACAATCGCGGGACCTGCGGCGCGGATTTATCTACGCGTGGATTCTGACGGCTTCCGCAGCCTGGGTGGCGTCCCTTGCCATTCTTGCCTTTCTGGCGCATCGCGTCAGCGGTCCTATCCAGCAACTGACGGCGGGGCTTTCCGAACTGGCGTCCGGAAATTTTGGTGTCCGGCTCAAGAGCCGAAGGGATGACGAGATCGGCCGCGCAATTGAGGCGTTCAATCACACCGCAGGGCAGCTCGAACAAAATCGTGACCGCCTCATCTACCTGACTCAGCTCGCAAGCTGGGAAACGCTGGCGCGCAAGATGGCGCACGAAGTAAAGAACTCGCTCACACCCATTCGGCTGACAGTGGAAGAGATGGTGGCGCGCAGCGGCAGCGCCGATCGGGGATTTCATCGAGCAGGCCGCGCAGATCGTGGTGGAAGAAGTCGAAAGTCTCGAGCGGCGCGTCCGCGCATTCTCCCAATTCTCGGCTGAGCCTCCCATGCGGCCAAGCGAGTTGGATTTGAATGCACTGGTGGAAGACCGGGTGGCGTTTCTGAAAACCGGACATCCCGAAATTCATTACGAAGTGCGGCTGGACGAGAATGGGCCGCGGGCTACGGCGGATGAGGACCTGGTCAAGGGTATCCTCGTCAACCTGCTGGAGAACGCCGCACAGGCTGCTGGCGCCGGAGGCAATGTACGGGCGTCGACCCAAGTCTCGAACGGCAAGGTTGCGGTGGAAGTCCACGATTCCGGCCCGGGCCTGAGCGAGCAGGCGCGCCGGACGCTGTTCCAGCCGACCATTTCGTTCAAGAAGAACGGCATGGGCCTGGGCCTTTCCATTGCGCGCAAAAGCGCGCTGCTTTCCGGCGGCGATATGGTGGCTGGTGAAAGGAGAACTGGGCGGCGCTGGGTTCCGCCTCGTGCTTCCCAATAGCTCCCATGGCGTTGAAAAAAGTTCTGATCGTTGATGACGAAGACAATATCGGCCGCTCGCTGCGCTTGATTCTGGAGCGCGAGGGCTACGCTGTTTCCATCTGCCGGTCGGTCGCCGAGTTCCGGAAGAACCCGGACGCGTCGCGCGCCGACGCGTTCCTGTTCGACATGCGCCTGCCCGACGGCAGCGGCATCGACCTCCTGCGTTCAGTGCAGCAGAACGACAGCCGCGCGCCGGCCATCATGATCTCGGGGCACGGCACGATCGCCGACGCCGTGGAAGCCACGCGCGCCGGCGCGTTCGATTTCCTGGAGAAGCCGCTAAGCCGCGACAAAGTGCTGCTGGCGCTGAAAAATGCGCTGGAGCACGCCAGTCTGCGGCGGGAGAACGAGCGCCTGCGCGAGCTGGTGGGCACTTCGCCGAAGATGATCGGGTCGAGCCCGGCGTTTCTGCGCGCGGTGGAACAGGCTTCCATGGCGGCGCGTTCGGATGCGCGCGTGCTGCTGATCGGCGAATCGGGCACCGGCAAAGAGCTGCTGGCCGAGCACATTCACGGATCGAGCCCGTTTGCGTCAGGCCCTTTCGTGAAGGTGAATTGCGCGGCCATTCCCACCGAGCTGATCGAGAGCGAGTTATTCGGCCATGAGAAAGGCTCGTTCACCGGAGCCGCGGGCATGCGGCGCGGCAAGTTCGAGCTGGCCGATGGCGGCACGCTGTTCCTGGATGAAATCGGCGACCTGCACTCGGCGTCGCAGGCCAAGCTGCTGCGCGTGCTGCAGGAGGGCGAATTCCACCGCGTGGGCGGCGAGCAGTCGATTCGCGTGATCGGTGCGCGTGATCTCGGCCACCAACCGCGAACTGGCGTCGCTGGTGGCCCAGGAGAAGTTCCGCGAAGACCTCTACTACCGCGTGAGCGTGGTGCCGATCCGCGTGCCCGCTTTGCGCGAGCGGCCGCACGACATCCGGCTGCTGGCCGAGTACTTCCTGGAAGATTTCTGCGCGCGCAACAACTTCAAGGCGAAAACCATCTCGGACGACGTGTATACCCGGTGCTGGAAAGCTACGCCTGGCCGGGCAACGCGCGCGAGTTGCGCAATGCGATCGAGCGCATGGCGATTCTGACCACCGGCGAGCGGCTGACGCGCGAAGCTATTCCGGTGGAGATCCGCGTTCCGCGCGACACGGCGGCGCGATCGAGCGTGCAGGAAGCGCGCGAATCGGCCGAGCGCGACCACATTCTGCGGGCGCTGGAAGAATCCAACTGGAACGTTTCCGGCGCGGCGCGCGCGCTGGGAATGGAGCGGACGAATCTGCACAAGAGCATCCGGGCGCTGGGGATCAGTAGAGAAAAGTAAATAGGCCGAGATCACGCGACAGTGCTCTCAGAAATTCTTCCTGGTGCGTTTTCAGGAAGAAATGGCCGCCGGGGAACATCTCGAGCGAGAAATCTTTTGTGGTTTGCGCGGACCAGGCTTCGATCTGCGAGCGAGAAATCCGTTCGTCGTCTAATCCGCCGTATGCGCGGATCGGACAATCGAGCGGCGGCGACTCGGCGTAAACGTAATTGCGGTAGAGCGTTGTATCGGCGCGAAGCGCAGGCAGAGCCAGGCGCATCCATTCCTTATTTTCAAGCAGCTCCGGCGGAACTCCATTGAGGCGGCGCAGTTCCTCCAGAAGCTCGGCATCGGAAGGCTGCGGCGGGGGAATGTGACCGCGTCGCAGCTGCGGTGCGCGGGCGGCGGAAACGAAAAGACAGGCGGGCGCCGGTCTGCCCGGTTGACGCAGCGCGCGCGCTAACTCGAATGCGACGGCGGCTCCCATGCTGTGGCCAAGCAACGCGAAGGGCCGATCGAGATATGGAGAGATTGCGTCCACGAGCACAGAAATCAAGAGCTGCATCGAATCGATAGGACGCTTGTCAAGCCGCGTTTCTCGCCCGGGCAATCGAGCAGGAACCAAGGCGACGCCAGCTGGAAGATGCCGGGCCCATGCCTGAAAAACTCCCGTGCCCCCACCGGCGTACGGAAAGCAGAAGAGCCGCACCTTCGCGTCTGCTGAATCGTTGAACGGAGGAAACCACGCGCCCGGCGTTTTCGCACGCAAACGCAAGGCCAGCAGATGCAGTTTTTCCGGTGACAGTTTGGAAAGTGGATCCGTCCGGGGTTCAGGCGAAGAAGGGACGCGCACCGCTCGCGGCTTTTGCACGACCTCTTCCAGCAACCGTTCGAAAGGTGCAACACTCAGACTGGAGGCATAGCGGAGCGCGGCCGCGCGTGATGCCTCGGATAGCTGCTGATAGTGCGCGCGGTCGGAAATCAGCCGCGACAGCGCTTTGTACCAGGGCGCGATGTCCTGCTCGGGAACCTCGGCCACTGGCACCATCTGATCATCAACGCGCTCCTGATATTTCGCAATCGGCCGAACGGGCAAGAGGTAATCGACACCCAGCTTGGCCTCGGGAATGCCGCCGACATTGCTGGCAATGACCGGCACACCGTGCAGCATGGCTTCGACAACGATACGCGATCGCGCTTCGGCCCATAGGGACGGAACCAGCAACACATGGGTCCGAGCCAGGAGCGCCGTGATTTGGTCGACCGCGGGTAACACCGAAATGTTCGGGTGTTGTTCGAGAGCGTGGCAATCCGCCGCGTTCGTCCCCCACAGCGGCACGGCGGCAAAGCGGACGTCCGGCATGCGCTCGGCCAGCGCCAGAAAAATCGACATTCCTTTTACAGCACAGGGATTCACCAGCGTGACGAATTCGTTCTCGAAACGCCCCAGCGGCTCATAAGGGCCGGGATCGAGCAACGAAATCGGAACGTGCTCGGCCGCAATACCGCTCCACTGGCGTACGTAGTCCGCGACGTATTGGCTGACCCCAACGATCGCGGCAGCGCTGCGAAGCATTTCCGTTTTTGCCGCACTGGGAAAGGCGGAGTCCGGACCAAAAGGAAGCGCCAGCGTGGCACGAGCGAGATAAACAACCCGCGAGCTCTCGGCCCGCAGAGCCGGCTCCAAAAGCATCTGCGCCGGATCGTCGGTTGACGTGATGATAATCTCAGGCGTGAAAGTGACGATCCTCTCCGAGAAATAACCGCGCAAGCTCGGATGGTTGGTTACGGTGTGTACTTCGACGCCCGATCGGGCGAACACCACGGCGCCGCCAGACGATTGTGCGGGTACATTTCGCGCGGACAGTTCGCCGAGGAAGGCATCGTGTTCGCGCTCGCCGAACTTGCTGATGCGGGCGACCACCTGGCACCGGTGCCCGCGCGCGGCAAGCGCTTCCAGCAGCAGACGATTGGATTTGTCGCCGCCGCCATGCGCCGGGTAATACCGGGAGTTTTGCGCAAGCAGAATTCGCATGTGCGCCGGACTATTTTGGCGCCCGAGCACGCAGGCGCTGGAGCAGGAGCGAACGTTTCGCCGGCGAAAGGCCCGCTAACGGGTCCTCGGACTGCCCGACGGGGTGTCCAGGCGCCAGGGCGGCCAGAAATTCTTCAAGCCGCGAGGAACGAATAGAGGCCGCAAATTTCGCCGCAGCTTCTCGCGCCGCGGTGGATTCTCGCTGGTACAGATCGCGGTTTGAAGACAACGCCTTCAGAGCCGCCGCCCAGGCCGTCAGATCCTGCTCCGGCAGCACCGCGCGCGGCAGTCCCTGATCGTCAAATACCGCCTCATACCGCTCAATCGGTCGCACCGGAATCACGAAATCTGTTCCCAGCTTAGCTTCTGGCAACCCACCGGAATCGCTCGCCACCACCGGAATGCCCCGTAGCATCGCCTCAATGACAATCAACCCGAATCCTTCGAACCAGAGCGAGGGAACCAGTAGTATCCGGGTACCCTTCAGAACTTGATCGATATTCTTGGCGTTTCGAAGCAGCTCGATATTGGAGCAGGCTTCGAGATCGCGGCGGTCATCCGCAGTGGTGCCCCAGCCGGGCAAAGCGCCAAAACGATACGCGGGAAAGCGCCGGACGAGCGCAAGAAAAATGGAAACGCCCTTTACCGCGCAGGGATTAATCATCGTGATCAACCCGTCTTCAAAGCGACCGCATTGCGCATAAGGCGCGCCTCCATACATGGGAGGATGGATCACCTCGACTTCGCGCTTCAGATGGGTCTCGATGTACTGAGCGGTCTGATGGCCGATGGCCACCACCGCCGCCGAATGGGCCACCAGAGCTTCGCCCACGCGGTTGGGATTCCAAGTCGCCGGGCCGAAAGGATAGAACTGAGGAGTATGCGCCAGATAGACAATGCGGCCCGGAGCGGCTTCGTGCGCGGCACGCAACAGGCTTTGGCCTATGTCTTCGGAAGAAACCAGGACCCAGTCGGGATGGAATTCTCGGACCTGCTCCTGGAGAACGGCAACTCGTCGAACCGGGTCGGCGACCGCCTGAATCTCAGGCGACAACGCGGCGATGTCCTGATCTTCCAACTCGCGGCGGATCAGTATGACTTTTTCCGGAGTGTCCGTAGTGAGCGCTCCGCCAACCACCCGGCACGCGTGGCCGCTTGCTGAAAGTTCCGCCAGCCAAGCCAGGTTGCTGCGCGTCGAACCGCCCCGCGGCGGAACATGAGAGGCGCTGGACGCGAGCAGAATGCGCATGGCTCACTGGCTCCCGCCGGACCCGTTCTGTTCCTCGGCGAGCAGTCGGCGAACCTCATCCTCTGTGAGGCCCTCGAGTTCTTTCAGAACGGCCGCGTATTCTTCCGACCCGGCGCCCTCGATCTCCCGCAGCTCGATCGCCTTGGCCAGCTCTGCCACGGTGAAGTCGCTGCTGTAGACCACCTTTAACGAGAGTTCGACGCCGAAGGTCTGCCGGATGAGCGACAACAGTTGGACCGCCAGCAGGGAATGGCCGCCTAAATCGAAAAAGTTGTCGTGAATGCCAACGCCCGGAAGACCGAGGAGCTGCGCCCACATTTCCGCAAGATGTTTTTCCAAATCCGTCCGCGGTGCGCCGGAGGATCCGGGCGCCAGCCTGCGCTTGGAACTTTGACGCACCGCGTCGAGAATTTGCGCAGGTTCGCGGAGTTCGCGCGCGATACGAGAATAATCCACTGGCTTGGATCTCGCCACAGGCGGCGGAGGCACACGCCGCTCTCCACCAGTTGTGGCTGCAGAGTCGTCCGTGGTGTAGCGCACTTCGGCCAGGTAGGCCGACGGAAATCGAAAAACGGAAGCTGCGCCGGTGCGTTCCTCAAACTGCGAGCCAACGCTCGTGAGGAGCGCGCCGGCGGGCCGGTTGCGTTGCGACGAAACAAAAGGAATGTCCACCTCGGCGATACCGCGCCCTTGAGCGATCTCGCCCAGCCGCGCCAGCATGCGGTGCTCCACGCCTCGCCCCAGCGCTCTGCAGCTCAACAGAAACGAATCGACCGTGAGCGCCTGCGGGCTCGACCGAAACAGGATCACTCCCGTCAGCCCGTAACTTCCAAAACGGTCGCTCACGTCGACGGTGAGGCATTCGATGCCGCCCGAATCCAACAGGCTCTGCATCTCGACCTCGCTGCGGCGGATCGAGGTGAAATTCATCTGATTGGTGCGCTCGGTCAATTGCGCCACGCGCGGCAGATGCTCCGGCAACATCGGAGTGAAGCGGATTTCCAGATTTAACGATGCCAGAAACTCCGAGAGACTCGCGGACTGCAATTGGGCTTTAGACCGTTCCGTCTGTTGCGCGTACGCCGCGGCGCGTTGCCGGTCGGCCTCGGTAAGCCTCCACCGGTCGACTGCCCAGACATGCCTTAGAAAGTTGGCGAATTCGGGAGCGGCCGGCAGCGCGATGGTCAAGACCTCGGGACAGCCAGCCTGCACCTCGGCGCATTCGGTGGCACTGTTATCCACCAAAATAAAACTGTCGGTTCCTAGACTCAGCTCGTCCGCCAGAGATCTGAGGTTGGCCGACTTGGGTTCCCAGTTGAGGCGGGTCGCTGCGAAATGTTTGAGCTGGAGCGGCATTTCCGGGAGCGCACGAAACGTTTCATAAACATCTTCCGCATTATTTTTGCTGCACAAAGCCAGCAGCATGCCACTTTCGCGCTGCTCCAGCATGAACGCCTGCAGCGCCCGGTGCCCCACCCCTAGCTGCACTCCCAACGGGCCGTCCTCGCCGCACACGCCGTCCCAGAGCGTCTCGTCGCAATCGAGCGCGATGACTTTAGAGTGATTGGTGCGCGCATGGACCTTGCGCGCGATCATGGTTCCCAGTGCCGCAAAGAATTCGGGCGTATACGGGACATGACCCAGTTCGTCGGCGTGCGGATCGTCGTAATTGGAAATAGGATAGAGCCGCTGGATCTCGCCGGCGCTTACCAGATGCACGGCGGCGGCATCCCGGAATGCCGACTGCAGAGACTCTTCGGAACGAGCCACGAACCCGGCTCGCTCCGCATCGCTCATGAAGTCGCGGGAAGCGGGGCACAAGCACACGAGCGTGGGCGATCGGGCAGCGCTTGCCGCCGAACGCATCGCCGATTCCAGGTTTCGCACCTCAGTTTCGAGTTCCGGGATGCTGACCGCGTTTCGAAAACGTGCCCAGTCCTCGAAACGCACCAAAACCACGTTGATGCCGCTCCGGTTACTTCTAAGGAGGCTGGCCGGATCGAGCAGTTGCTGGAAGACCTGGTTGTAGGGAGCGAACCGGACCTGGTAATCGAGCTTCAATTCGCCGAGCCAAAAAGCCAGGGTAGGCTCGATCGCCTCGCAGGTGAAGGTTGCGCTGATCGCAATCACCGGACGAGGCGTGGCTTCATGCGCAGTTGGCGCCCCTGTGGGCACGGGATCAGATTCGCGAGATTGCGGCGGCATCTAAGGCCTTGCGAAGATTCTCCCACCGGCGCTGCTGAAATCAGAAGGGTTGGAGTATGGCTGGGAGGCTGAGCTCGCTACGCAAATCCAGAGTTTCTCAACCCGCCAGAAAAAAACAAATCGAAAAACTCACGGCTTGTACTCCCAACAACTAAATTTTATCACGCCGCCCAGGGGCGGAGCAGAGGCGTCCCTGTTTCATCCGTCGAGAAGGCGAATTGAAAAGTGACGTGCGAATTGGATTTGTCCGAAGCAACCCGCCAGGCTACGATTCCGCGAGAGTTCTCGCCGGGTCGATGAATGCAGCGTGCCGCGCGGGCAGATAACACGCCGCCATCGTGGTAGCAATCAGCACCACGGCCGCAACAGTAAACGTCGCTGGATCGGCCACCGAAGTCCCATACAAAATCGACGCCAACGTACGCGCTGCGACGAGCCCCACCGCCAAACCGATCGCAGTGCCGAGCGCCGCGATGCCCACCCCTTGTTGCATGATCAGCCACACGATGTCCTTGCGGGTCGCACCCAGCGCCACGCGCGTCCCAATCTCGTGCGTCCTCTGGCGAACCACGTACGACATGATGCCGTAAATGCCGACGGCCGCGAGCGTCAGCGCAATCGCCGCAAAGAGACCCAGCAGCCACAGCGCGAATTGCGTAATCTGAACGGATTCGCGCGCTATGTCCGTCATCGTGCGTGCTTCAATGACCACGACTCCCGGCTCCATTGACCGCAGAGCATTCTGCAACAATGGCAGCACTTTCAGCGGATCCGGCTCGGTGCGGATGAACATCGTGATCGGGCCGGGCGGGTTTTGTTCCAGCGGAAAGTACAAATCGGCGCGAGGTTCGTCGCGCAACTCGGCGCGCCGGATGTTTCCCACCACTCCTACAATCTCCAGTTTGAGATCGCCCAACCTGATCTGGCGTCCCACGGCACGTTCGTTCGGAAAATACCTCTGCTCGATAGCCTGACTGATCATGACGACCGGTTTTCCATCCGGCAGATCGCTGGCGTCGAATAGCCGGCCCGAGAGCAGCGGGATCTGGAGCGTCTTGAAGTAGCCGCCGGAGGCGAGTTGCCAGCCAACCTCGGGAGGACGCTGGCCGGCCGGTATCGCATGCTCAGGCCGTTCGAAGGGTATTGTCCAGTTGTTCCCGGTCAGTGGGACGACGACTGCGGCGCCAAAGTTTTTAACGCCGGGGAGATTCTGCAGCGCGACGAATGCGCGGTCGAAAAACGCGCGCCGGGCGCCGACGCTTGAGTAGCGGTCGGAGGGCAACTCGATGCTCATCGTCATGACGTGATCGGCATGAAACCCAGGGTTGACGGCCAGCAGACGAGCGAAGCTTCTCAGCATTAATCCCGCGCCGATGAGCAGGACGACGGCGAGCGCAACCTCCGCTATGACAAGCACCGACGCTGTTCTTCGTGCGGAGAGACCCGTGGTGATACGGGATGCACCAACCAGAGCTCCCGGCGCGGCTTCCGTTCGCACGGTCAGCGCCGAAATAAGCCCGAACCCGAGCGCCGTCGCAAGACAGATGCCCAGCGTAAAAGCTAAAACGCCGGCATCCATGCGAACAACACTGAGGCCGGGCATACTGACGGCTTTTGGAACAAGAGCCACCAGAGCGGGCGATCCCCAGGCAGCCACTAGAATGCCTGCGACGCCTGCAACACATGCCAGCGCGAAGCTTTCGGCCAACAATTGCTCGGCGAGGCGTGTTCGTCCTGCGCCCAGCGCCACGCGCACCGCCATTTCCCGGCGGCGCGTGAGTGACCGTGCGAGCAGCAGGTTAGCTACGTTGACGCACGCGATCATCAACACGAGCCCAACGGCCCCGAGGATCAATATCAGGGCCGGTTTGGTATTCCCCACCAGCGCATCTCGTAGCGGCACGGCGAAGTACCCCGAGGCTTCATTGCTGCGCGGATATTCTTGAGCCAGCCGGCGCGAGATGGCCGCCAGTTCGCTGTTCGCCTGTTGAAAGGACGCCTTGGCCTTAAGCCGGGCGACGGCAAACGTCCAGGCCGATTTCCGCTCCGCAGGCGCTTCAAACGGCACCGCAAGTGGCACAATCATTTCAGTACGCGCATTCGGCGGAAAACGGAATCCCGGAGGCGTCACGCCCACGACTTGCACCTTTAGCCCGTCCAGCGTGACACCTCGGCCGGCAATGTGCGGATCGGAGCCGAAGTGGCTTTGCCAAAGATCGTGGCCCAGCAGAATAACCGGCGCAGCACCGGGGCGCGAGTCTTCCGGCTGCAGGGTACGGCCCAGTATCGGACGGACTCGCAGAGTGGCGAGCAGATCCGGGGTGGCCTTGAGCCCGAGGACGTGAAATGATTCTCCAACACCGGAGATGGTTCCCTGGGCGTCACTGTATCCGCCTAATCCTTCGAAGACCGTTTGGCGGTGCGCTAGGTCGACGTAGTCACCCATAGCAATGAATTCTTTTGTGATGCCCGTTCGGTGGTCCCTATGATTGACGATGACCAGGCGATCCGCGTCAAAATAGCGAAGCGGCCGCAGCAGCACTGCCTGCACGACGGCAAACACTGCTACGTTGGCGCCGACTCCAAGGGCAAGCGTCAGCACGGCGGCGAGTGTGAAGCCAGGCTCACGCACGAGCAGGCGGAATGCGTGTCGGATCTCGTACATGAACATGGCCAGGCCCCTCCTTCAGCGGCGGCAAAATCAACTACTGTGAGACAGTAGACGCCGCATTCGGAATTCAGTTAGCGGCAGGCTGCGACGCAGACATCGAAAAAGCAGGGATGTTAAGAATGTGACCAGCCGCGGACTCACTTTCGCGGAAAGTTAGCGTCGGCTTTGATCTCACGGATCTGCAAAATGTGCCGTTGTGCGTGGGTGGAGATCTCCAGCATCCACTGCCAGCAGTCGATGGGCTCTTGTTGACCGAAGGAGTGGCCGCGCAGATCATCGCCGGTGGTACGCACGTATTCGAGTATGGTGCTGCGCAGCCTCTTAAAATCCGCAAGCGCTGGCGTGATTTCCGGATAGCGCTCGACCTTCTCGTGCCCGCCGCCTGTCTTGGTATGCACCACGCGATCGATGCCGTACCAGAGAATATCAGCATCGGTTAAGGAAGATTTTGTGGCGCTCGGAGCCGATTTGACCGCTTTCATAAAATCGCGCCAATAATCCGGCTCGGCGACGGCCAGGTGCGCGACGCATTCCCGCACGCTCCACCGGTCCGGCGCCGATCGAAAATTGAGCTGTGACGGCGACAGGCCGCTCACCTCGTCAGTGAGCCATTGCTCGGTCATTTGCAAATGCACCATCAAGTGCTGGCGATCTTCGGCGCTCATACCCGCGGCCGAGAGGCGCACCGCGATCGTCAAAAGAAACAGAGTTCGCAGGAATCTCATAGCGAGTTATGCTAGCCGCTGTGGCGGCGCCCGGTCCCGGCAAATGTTGCGAGGCGGACCGAAAGCAGGGCCAAGCCCGCAACATCGTGCAGGTCATGTTAGATATCCTTCTCCGGCGCTGGCGAGCAGTCTTGCGATAAGCTGTTTGCGATGAGCGAACCGCGGATGGACCACATCATGCAAGTCGGCTTGGGTTTCTGGGCGTCGAAGACGCTGCTGAGCGCCGTCGAAATGGAAGTTTTCACGGAGCTGGCCAAGCACCCCGAAAATTTGCACGCTCTGCAAGGGCGGCTGGGCTTGCATCCGCGTGCGGCGCAGGACTTTCTGGATGCGCTTGTGGCGCTGGGCTTTTTGGAGCGCCGGGAAGGCAAGTACTACAACACGCCTTCGACGGATCACTTCCTCGACAAGCGCAAGCCTACCTATATCGGCGGGATTCTTGAAATGGCCAATCACCGCCTGTTTGGCTTCTGGAACCATTTGACGGCAGCGCTGCGAACCGGAGAGCAGCAGAATGAAGCCAAGGGCGGCGGCCCCAATCCGTTTGCCATCCTGTATGCCGAGCCCGCCCGGCTGAAAGAGTTTTTGAGCGCGATGACCGGGATCAGCCTCGGCGCTAGCCGTGCCATAGCGGCTCAATTTCCCTGGAAGAAATACAAGACGGCCGCGGATATCGGCACCGCGCAAGGCGGCACCATTGTGCAGGTGGCCCTGGCTAACCCGCACATTTCAGGAATTGGGTTCGATCTGCCCGAGGTGGCCCCGATTTTCGAAGACTACGTGGCGCAAAACGGTCTATCTTCGAGAGTGGAATTCCGTGAGGGGAATTTCTTTCGGGACCCCCTGCCGGAAGCAGACGTGCTGACGATGGGACATATCTTGCACGACTGGAATCTCGACGAAAAGAGATTCCTGATTCGCAAGGCACACGAAGCTCTTCCGGAGGGAGGCGCTTTGATTGTCTACGAAAGCATCATCGACGATGACCGGTCCAAGAATGCCTTCGGCCTGCTGATGAGCCTAAACATGCTCATCGAGACGGCGGGAGGGTTCGACTATACCGGAGAGGATTGCATGCACTGGATGAGGGAAGTTGGTTTCCGCGAGACGCGCGTGGAGCATTTAGTGGGCCCGGATTCGATGGTGGTGGGGATTAAATGATGCACGGCGAGTCTCTCCAGAACTACAGCGCCGCCGTGCCCGTGATCGCCACAGCGGATGTTTCCAGCACAGTTCGCTATTTCGAACAAACGCTGGGATTCACGCAGCAATGGACCTGGGGCGATCCTCCGGTTTACGCGGGCGTAAAAGCAGGCTGTGCGACCATTTACATCACTCACGATCCCGACACCGCGGCCGCAATCAAAGAACGGCACTTGGCTCCAGATATTTTTCTCTGGGTGAACCATATCGATCAGGTGTACGATCAGCACCGTGCCAAAAACGCCGACATCGTGGAACAGCTAACGGCACGTCCCTGGGGCGTCCGGCAATACGTCGTTCGGGAACTGAACGGATACCACCTCAAAGTGGCAGAATCGTACGAACCTGAAGACACGCCGTCTACAATTGCGTGACGCTGAGTATGCGCAGGTCGAGCGTGTCGCGATAGAAAGCCTTCCTGCGGGCCGGATCGCTCGTGTACACAAAGACCATGATCTTGGCGGATGCCAGTACGGATGCAGTGGGCATGAGAGTCGACTTCAGCTCGTAAATCCGAGGTTCTTCAGCAGGGCCCGCCCGAGAGCATCGCCGTCCAGTTGCGGTAAGGGTGTGTTGATTTCTTCCATCTTCTTGCGGTGCGCTTCCTGCTTCTCTTTTGTCGATTGAACCAGGTTTGCCATCTGTTCCTTATGCGTCTTCAGATGAGCAAGGGCTTCCACCTGGGCGAGCTTCAACTCTTCTCTGCGAGCCGCGATGGCCTCCATATGACGCTTGATATCCGGATGATTGACGGCCGCGGGCAAACTGAGAACGTGATTGCAGAATTTGTCCAGTTCGGCGAACAACGCGCCCAGCTTCATGGGATCCTCGGAGGAGGCTTCAGCTGGAGACGGCGCATTAGCGTTGGTGGTTCCGGCGGAAGCCGTTTGCCGGTCAAAGGTCCATACGTAGTCGCAGGATGGGCAGCAGATGTAATTCCACATCCTGGCTATACAGCCATCGGTCACACAACCTAGCAGGGAGCCTGGCTGCAGGCCGACGGGCTTCTTGCACTGCGGGCAATCCACGCTCGGCGGGATTGAAGTATGGCAAAACTGGCAGGCGGGCACGGCAGACGGCTGCGCAGCGATGCCAATCAATACGTTTCCCGCGATTTCCGCGCTGGGGAAGTGGGGCAGCCAAAGCTCCAGCAACTCGGCGTGCGAAATGCGGCGCGCTGGGCCCAGGAACGGGTCGTGCAATATAACGCTCTTGTCATCGAGATCGACCAGCACCGTATAATGACCCGCCGGCGAATCGCGCTGCAGGCGATGGTTCAAGATTGCGCGAATACCCGTTTGCCGGCACAACCACAGCACCTGCAGTGGATGCCGGGCTTGGATGGCCATGGCGGCAAAACCGCGATTTAAGGCGTCGCGAACCATCAGATGCGTTGTCGAAGCCACACTGCCGAACCGGTTTTGTTTGGCAATCGCCGGCCAAATTTCGCCTTGCTGCACTTCCTTGCCAAGAGAACGGTAGACCATGCTCAGACATGCCGCGCCGCACGTGCGGCTACTCTGCGGATCGGATTGCTTCTCGAATGGGATGGAAGTTTCTGGTGCGCTCATATCTCCAATTCCTCATCGCCAGCCTCAGGTCGCTGCTCAGCAAAGCCGGTCCGAAACTGCGCCCCGACCAAAGGGAGCGGTTGCTTCATGTTAAGGGACTCACGTCTGGCACTCATGGCCCGATCAGAACCGTTGGTAAGCCCAGGACGATGACGCCGCCATGGGCCGTCATGTCACCCAGGCGCGCCGCGGGCATGCCGCCGATCAGAACAGTAAATGAGCCCAGGACAATGATGTCGGGCGGCCCAACGCATGTAGCCATATCGGTGACGCGCGCGGCCGGCAGTCCGCCGATCAGCACCGTGGGGCAACCCGGTGGAAGAATCGGTCCTCCGACGTGCGGCACGAGGACGGTTACCATCGGACACACATGCATGTCTGTCACGCGAGCAGCCGGCATCCCCAAGGCTAAATCCTCCTGATTCTCATATAGCGTCTCCGGCAAGAGTGCCGCCTACATAAAACGGCCCTCGGCCACTCTAATCCCCAGTTCCACGAACAATTTTTGAGTTTCGATCACCCTGGCCGGTTCGCTCTTCGTGCAAGCGAGCTTCACGGCGTTGGCCACCGACTTCGCCGTGCCAAATGGCGGCGTAGGTATCGGTGGACCCCCGGATGATGCGAACCCGGGGCCGGTCTGATATGCCGCTATCGCCAACGCGCCCGCCACCGACACAGGACCCGCCGCTTCCCCATGGATTTTCGCCGCACTTCGAGCGCTGTCGCCCGCTTGTAACACCCATTGGACCGCGGCCGTGGCAGCACTTCTGTCCGGCGCAGACATTGCCGCGCCGCAGGCATGCTGGAAGCACAGGCAGCCCCACCACACGGCCTCGCGCGGCGGAAGCGCATGGGCAAGAAAGTCGATTCCCGCGATGTACTGCTTGTTGGCCATCAAGGCTTCGACAAATGGTCCCGGCCGCATTCCGTCCCGCAGGAGTGTGCGGACCTCCATGGTTAGCAGAAAGCGCGCACAGATTTCGGCTGCCGTCGGTGCCTCGATCTTAACTAGCGGTGCGTTACTCACGGCCGAATCGATCTCCCCATAAGCTGACTAGTTAATTTGCACGAGGGCCCCTTGGATCTGAATCATGAGTCCTTGGATTGTAATGCCCGTGGGTGTCAACGTGATGGTATTCATTCCCCCCGCCACCGACAAAGTAATCTGGGTGAGACTTTTGATAGTGATAGGCATTGCCCCACCATCCACAGTGATACCGCTGGGCGTCATTTCAATCTTTTGGTCGACGCCGGGTAACAAGCCGCGCTGGATGGTGACGTTCTGTATCTCCCCGGCAATAACTTCCACGCCGTTAGTGGAGCCGGAGGCGGTGGGTGGCAAGGATGGCGGCCCTGCCGTGATCCGGACCCCCTGGCTTCCATTCACGTTCACCTTGCCGTCGGTCCCAAAGCCGTCGGCCAGGATAGTAATCACGCTGGGACCCGGAGGAGCCGGCGGCAAGGGAGGACGGCTCAGTAGCTCCACTTGGTTGGCGCTGAGTGAATAAGTCCCGTCGAAAGAGTGGACATGATCGGTCGTTTCCTCGCCACCCCCGGATCCTGCTCCACAGTCTGTCTTCTTTAGATTCATAAGTAATCTCCTTAGGAACTTCAACTCGACGAGTCCAGTTGGGCCTCGCCGGCGGCGTCCACCAGGATCGGAAGGACCAGGGCAAGGGCGAGGCTGCTAGACAAGCCCACAAACTCAGAAACCGAGTCGGTATGGCCGGCAGTCCCGTGTAAAGCGTTGTAGAGAGCGGTCTGGTCGGAGTCCGCAGCATTATAAAGATTCTCAACGTTCATCAGCCTAAGCAAGAGCACCTGCATGAAAATCTGGAAAACCATCAGCAGTATAGAGCGATAATCGTCTTCCGGAATGGTGTAGGCACAAAGAAATATCCAAATCGAAAGACTCATGATATCCCCGATGAGCAGGCAGGCTTTATTACTGAAGGCGGCTTTTTGCGCTCCAAAGTTCAATGGTTGGGGCCCAATGTTGACGCCGATACTCTGCCCCATAACCACTGTTGCGCTAGAGCCAAGGGTTAGCTGCATGTTCCCACCGAGCCCGCTTCCCAAAAACTGAGCGGCAGTCGCCGATAGGCCTGAAGTGGCTGCGTCGGGAAACGACAAGCCAAAAGTGGCGGGGTTCACGCATATTTGCAAATTCGTGCCGTAGGCCACTTGCATGTTGAGCGGAAAGGCCATTTGGAAGTTGCCGCCGTAAACGATGACAGAATTGATGCCCTCAATTGACAGCGGTTCGGGTGTTTGCCAGAGATCCTTGTTAGGTCCGCCGCCGCTGCCCCCGCCGGTGGGCAGGCCACCGACGGTCACCGTGCGCGCACCAGGCACACGTTCCGCCTGATGGCGCCCGGAGCGGAAGGTCTTGTCATATTCCGCGTAGATGACCATGTGCCGCTCGGAGTGAATGACCATATGCTCGTGACCGGCACTGTCTACGAACATGATTCCGTTGTAATTTTTGCCGGAATCGCCCTGGATGCTGCATGATTTGATGCCGCCAAAGGCACGGAGCTTGGGCAGCGAAAACGGAGGCATGTTCTCGGCGTTGTAAACGCTGCCGGTAATCAGCGGCTGGTCGGGATCGCCCTCCTCGAAAGTCACCACCACCTCGTGGCCGATGCGGGGCCAGAAGAATCCGCCCCAGCCCTTACCTGCCCATACCTGGGCCACACGCACCCAGCAGGAACTATTGGCGTCTTTCTTGCCCTCGCGGTCCCAATGGAACTGCACCTTCACGCGTCCATACTTGTCGCAGAAGATCTCCTCGCCTTCCGGACCTACAACAGTCGCAGTCTGGACCCCGGCGATCACCGGCTTCTCAGTGACGCGCTGAGGCCGGTATCGCAAGGTACCCGGGATGCAGGTGAAGTGGTTTTCGTAGCTAAACTCCGGCGGCTCGCCGCTGCGATAACCGCTCAGGTGCGCTTCGTGTTCGATTCCGGTCAGCACGTACGGTCCGTTGGCATCGAAATGGCGCTGCAGCGTGAACTTGTGCCCGGCCGCAAAATGCGCGCAATCGCTGGCTCCCCGGATCTCCAGGCTGGCGACGGCTTCCTGCTCCATGCGAATCTTCACGGTCCGGTCGCGATCCTCATAAATGCGTTTTAGATCTTGCGGCCGCGGGGCTCCGGCGCGATCGATACCATCGAACCGCTGCGCGTAACCGCCGGGGAAGTCGTAGATCTCCAGTTGATCGTTACCGCCGACATTGAGCTTGTGGGTGACTTTGCCTGCGGTAACGCTATCGATAATTTTTTGGCTGGCTTCGAGATGCTTGCCGGGGAGCTCGAAGGAATGGTCCCACAGGGTGTATTCGCCCGAACGCAATTCCTGGGTTTTTTCCCAGGACGTGATGCGCATGTCCGGTACAACGCCGTGGGAAACCTCTTCGTAAATGATATTGGCCTGTCCGGGAACAACGGGATTCGCCGTGTCCGTCACGACCAGTTGATGAGTGCCATCGGCGTGCTTGAAGAAGTAATAAATCCCTTCCTCCTCCATGAGCCGGCTGGCGAAATCGAAGTCGGATTCACGATACTGAACGCAATAGTCGCGCTCATAATAAATACCCGAGAACTCGTACGTGACGTCCAATCCTAAAAGCACCTTACGGAGAATGTCAGGCACGGTAAGGTGCTGAAAGATGCGGCTGCGGACTTTTTTCGTCCACAGCCAAAATTTGGGAACCAGTTCGGCGTGGAAATGTAGAAAGGTGTCGTCGCGCGCATCCTGACTGAACCGTTTGATAATTCCGTTGAAGTAGCGCTTCTCCTGGCTGGGAAGCTGTATCTCAACGGTCGCGTTCTGGCCCAGGATGCGATCGAAGCGGATTTCCCTTTGGGCTTCAGCCAGAAGATCGACCTGCAAACTGAACAGCTGCGAGATGGCTTCGTGACCTCGCACGGCGGTCAGGAGCAGGACGTCTTTGCCCAGCGGCGTTGTGATTGCGAGCGGCCTGTCCGTTTGCGTGTACGTCGGCATAGTGTTCCATCCCTCCGGTGACAATTGCTGCGAATCGAAATAGATTGGGTAAACCTTGCAAGACGCCCATCTGGCAAGAAATCAGCTTACGCAACTCTCAGCGGGTTCACAAGTACCTCTGTCGAAGTCCGCCACGCTTCATGGCAGGCGGTTCCCGGACGATGGATCGAAGAAGTGAAGCTTGGTCTCGTCAAATGAGATCCACACTTTGCTCTCGATATCCAGCCGCATGGCGGGGCCGGCTCGAGCCACAATCCTGCCCTTTGCGTACTGCAGAAAAACGAAAGTTTCATTGCCCAGGGCCTCGGTTACATAAACGGTGGCCGGGATGCTGCCTTCCAACTCACTGACCGAGAGTTTTACGTCCTCCGGACGAACACCGAGAACTACCCGGGTGGGCCCATCCGGCAGAGGTACGGAGTGGCTTCGAAAGGCTATCGCGGCGTCATCGGAAACAAATCTCCGCTCGGAGCGATCGAGCGAGCCATCCATGAAGTTCATGCTGGGGCTTCCCAGGAAACCGGCTACGAATTGATTCGCGGGGCGCTCATAGATATTGAGCGGCGTATCGAACTGCTGCAGCTTGCCGCGGTCCATGACGGCTACACGATGAGCCAGAGTCATGGCCTCTGCCTGATCGTGCGTGACGTAAAGGGTGGTGGTCCCCAATTCGTATTGCAGGCGCTTCAATTCTCCGCGCATGTAGACGCGAAGTTTGGCGTCCAAATTGGAAAGCGGCTCGTCCATGAGGAACACGCGCGGGTGGCGAACAATGGCGCGCGCCAGGGCGACCCTTTGCCGCTGCCCGCCCGAGAGTTCCTTGGGTTTGCGCTCCAGCAGTTCACCAATGCCCAGCAGTTCAGCCGCTTTCTGGACTCTGCCTGGAATTTCGTGATGCGGAACGCGGCGCACTCGCAACGGGTAGGCAATGTTCTCTGCAACCGTCATGTGAGGATAGAGTGCATAGCTCTGGAAGACCATGGCGATATCACGATCGCGGGGAGGAACTTCATTGACGCAGCTCTCTCCGATGTAGATATTCCCGCTGGTGACGTTTTCAAGGCCGGCCAGCATTCTGAGTGTGGTGGTCTTGCCGCAGCCCGACGGACCCAACAAGACGACGAATTCGCCCGCGCGTATCTCAAGATGAAGCCGGTCGACTCCCAGAACAGGACCGTACCTCTTGATAACATTCTCGTAACCAACTCGCATGAGCTTGGGCAGAATACCCTGAATGGAGGCGGCCGGTCAAGGCAGCTGAAAGAATTTGCTAGCCGAGCTCGCGCTTGACAAGCGATCCGAGTTCCCAGTATGCTCCCGCAAAGTGTCCCAAAAAATGAGCGCGCCGCCTGGCGGGCGGGCAGGAGGCGTGGCGCCGGCCAAAACGCGGGTGACCCGAAACGATGTCGCGAGGCTTGCCCGGGTTGTACCATCCACGGTTTCGTATGTCATTAACAATGGCCCGCGACCGGTTTCGGTGGAGGCCCGGGAGCGAGTCCTCAAGGCCATTGCCAAGCTAGGCTATCACCCGAGTGATGTAGCGCGGAGCCTGCGCACACACCGGACTCAGACGATCGGTCTGGTGATTCCTGACATTACGAATCCGTACTATGGGGAAATGACGCAGGCGATTGAAGAGGTCAGTTTCCAGCACGGCTATACGGTGATCCTGGCGCACTCCAGTCACCTTCCTGAACGGGAGCTTCGTTATTCTCATGTGTTGCGTTCTAAGCAAGTTGACGGTGTGATTTTTCTGCCCGTGACTTCGGATTTGGAGCCGATCTATTTTCTCGAGCGCGCCGGAATTCAGTTGGTAATCCTGGAACGTGTCGTGCCGGGATACGCTTGCATCGTGTCTGACGAGCACTTGGGGGGGTACCTGGCGGCTCAGCATCTGCTTGGAATGGGTCATCGCAGAATCGGTTGCATTGTGCTCGCCGGCGATTCGACCTCCAGCGTCGCCCGCGTGGAGGGTTATGGCGCGGCACTCGCCGAGGCAGGGATTCCCGTGGAAAGGGACTGCGTGGTAGAGAGCGACTATGGCTATGCAGCCGGAGAGATGGCGGCGCGCCGCTTTCTCGAATTACGGGACCGGCCCACCGCGGTGGTCGCACACAACGATTTGATCGCCATCGGCGCGATGAAAGCGTTTATGAAGGCGGGACTCAAGGTCCCCGGCGACGTTTCTGTGATAGGATTTGACGACATTGCCGCGGCTTCCTATGTGCAGCCGCCGCTAACGACCATCGCTGGCCGAAAGCGCCAGATGGGACGAGCAGCTATTGAGATGCTACTGAATTTGCTGAAATCCGGTGAGACGGTGTTTCCAGGAACCATGAAGTTGCCGGTTGATCTGATCGTCAGAGAGTCGACCGGTCCGCCGGTTTAAAATTTTTTGTTGGTATATCGACACGTGTCGCGGATCGTTCGGGAGGTCTATTGAGCAAGATAACAAACAATGCGAGGATCCATGTCGCTTCAGCGCCGGTTAGTTGGGGCGTGATGGAGGAAACAGATACTAGTGTCTGGCCGCCGGCTGGACGCGTCCTCGAGGAAATTGCCGCAGCGGGCTATAACGGCACTGAACTCGGCCCGGGAGGCTACCTGCCTGCCGAGCCCCAGCAACTGCGCGCCACGCTGGATGCGCATCGGTTGACTCTTACTTCGGCATTCGTTCCGTTGCGCTGGTTCCAGCCGGACCGCTTACCAGCTGACGTTGAAAGTCTGATGCACGTGGCCCGCCTGCTGGCGGCGTTGGATTGTCCCTTCGTTGTGGTGGCGGACGGGGTGGCACTCCCGGGTGAACCCTATCCGGATGATGCCGCCTGGAAACGAACCGCACGCGCCATGGAAGATGTGGCCAGGCAAGTCCAGCAGTTGGGACTACAACTCGTCTTTCATCTGGAAGCCGGCAGTCACCTGGCAACTCCGGACGATCAGGCGCGCCTGTGCGCTCTTACCGATCCCGACCTCGTCGGCATCTGCCTCGATACGGGCCACTATGCCTACGGCTTTGGCGACCCCCGCGAGGCCGTCCGACAATACGGAAGGCGCATCCGGTATGTCCACTTGAAAGACGTGGATCCGGTTGTGCGGGAGCGGGTAGCGCGACACGCTTTGGATTTTTACGCGGCCGTTAGGTCCGGGGTTTTTACTCCTCTAGGCCGCGGTTGCGCCGAAATTGCAGGCGTGGTTTCCGATCTGTTGTCGATTGGATATGAGGGCTGGCTGGTTGCAGAGCAGGATGTCTTGATGCCTCTCGGGAACGGGCGGACACCGCTTGACAATGCCCGGCAGAGCCGGGAATTTCTGAGCCAGCTCGGACTTTGAGTTACCCGAGAGAAATCTTAAGGAGCGGCAGGAATGGCACGTTTACGCGTTGGCGTAATTGGATGTGGAACCGTCGCACAGATCATGTGGCTGCCAAATCTCAGGCAGCTGGATGAACATTTCGAGTTGAAGGCCATCTGCGACTTATCGCCCGGTCTGACTGAATCTCTGGGCCGCTACTATAACGTGTCCCGGTGTTTTCAGGACTACCGTCAATTGATCGATGAAGACCTGGATGCCGTGATTGTGCTGACGCCCGGCTCGCACGCGGCCCCGGCCATTGCCGCCATGGAAGGCGGTAAACACGTCATCGTAGAAAAACCAATGTGCTTCACACAGCGGGAGGCCCACGCCATGATCGCCGCATCCAAGCGTTGCGGCCGTCACCTCATGGTGGCCTACATGAAACGCTTCGATCCGGGATACCTTTACGGCCGGGAGTTAGTGCGCTCCATGCGAGGACTCCGACATGTGCAGATCAATGTGCTCCATCCCTCGGAGCCGATGTATTTCTCTCACCACCGTATCAAACGGTTTAACGATGTTCCCCAATCCACGCTGGAATTTCTGCAGTGTTACGCCGACCAACTGGCGATGGAAGCCATCGGGCCCGTCTCAAAGCGGCTGCGGTTCCTATATCTCGATGTCTTCCTCGGTAGTATGATCCACGACGTCAACGCTCTGCGCGGTATCCTCGGCTGTCCGGATGAATCCGTATTCACGACCCTCTGGCCCGACGACGTGACGTATCCGACCATCACAACCGTGCTCGCCTACAACGGCGGGCCGCGAGCCGTTTTCACCTGGTCGTATCTCACGGATTTACGCGATTATTTTGAGGAGCTGGCTTTCCTGGGAGAAGAATCGAGAGTGCGCATCCAGTTCCCTTCCCCGTTTCTGCGGCATTTCCCAACGCCGGTTGAAGTCCAGGGAATGGAAAACGGAACCGATTACCGCAAGCGTGTCCAGGTATCCTACGCCGAGGCCTTTAAGGAGGAACTGCTGCATTTCCATGAGTGCATCCACGCCGATCGAGAGCCGCTCACACATGCCACTGAAGGGAAGGACGACATCGCGTTTCTGCAAAAGATCATTGCGGCCGCGCGTCCGGAAGGCTTGGGAGGCGAGGCGGCGCGATGAAGATCGGACTTTTCACTGACGGCCTGATGCATCTCCCTTTTTGCGAAGCTTTGGCCAAGGCTGCAAGCCTGGGTGTTCAGGCTGTCGAGATCGGGACTGGCAATTTCTCGCCCGCGCCGCATTGCGATCTGAACTTGTTGCTTAGCAGTTCAGAAGCCCGCCATGAATTCCTTCAGGCGATTGATTCCCATCATCTCCAGCTTGCAGCGCTCAATTGCAGCGGCAATCCGATTCATCCGAACAATGACGTGGCCCAGCAGGCAGCCGGCGTAACGCGCAAGACGCTGCAACTGGCCGGACTGCTCGGCGTGGAACGAGTGGTGTGCATGAGCGGCTGCCCAGGAACACCCGAAGGCGGCCGGTACCCTAACTGGGTGGTCGCTTCCTGGCCCGAGGATTTCCTCGAACTGCTGGACTGGCAATGGCGTGAGCGCATCATCCCTTATTGGAGCCAGATCGCCGAGGTGGCCAAAGCTGAAGGCGTCCGACAGCTCTGTTTCGAATTGCATCCCGGCATGTGCGTGTACAACGTTTCGTCGTTCCAAAGGCTACGGGCTGATGTTGGACCGATGATCGCCGCTAATCTCGACCCCAGCCATTTCTTTTTCCAGGGGATGGATCCGCTCGCGGTCATCCGTACTTTAGGTGATTCTATTGGGTACGTCCACGCCAAAGATGCGCGCGTTGAGCCGTATAACCTCGCTGTGCAAGGCGCGCTCGATTTGCAGCCAGGCAAGCCCGTGCGCGATCTCGTATGGGCCTACCGCACGCTGGGCTACGGGCATGGAGTCCAATTCTGGAGTGAATTCGTTTCTGCGCTGCGTTCGGTCGGCTATGATGGCGTTCTGTCGATCGAGCACGAGGATCCTCTGATGGATGCCGAGGAAGCCATCTGCCGTGCCGTCGGACTGCTCAAAAACACCGCGTTGTTCGGGCCGCCCTCAATTGTCCCAGGCGCTCCGCCGCCTTACTGACTTATGCCCGCACCCAAGATGATTCGCAGAAAGTTTCTGCGGAATTCGCTAGGACTTGCGACCGCGACCAGCGCACTCTCTCTTTCCGGATGCAGTGGCAAGAAAGACGCAAGCCGCCGCAGCCAGATCACATTTGGCAGCTATGCGGATCCCGCTCTGGATCTCTTGAAAGACGTCTTTCTGCCGGAGTTCGAGCGAGCCACCGGCATTCACACCGAATGGGTCGAGGCTGACTTTTCAGGCTGGTTCCAAAAAGCCTTGAACGATGGCCAGACGAAAACCGGAGCTTTCGACATCTACGTGATGGACGATTTGTGGGTCCCTCGCTTCGCGGGAGCCGGCTATCTGGAGAATCTGGATGAGCTGGGCTTTCAACCTGACGCGGATTTTGTGCCTTCCGCATTGGACTTGGGCTATTGGCCGCCGAAGACCGGCCTGCGCCAGCCCAGTATGGATGCCAAAGTCAGGTCCACTCTGTATTCCCTGCCTCTCATCAGCGACTGCCAGCTCTTTTTTTATCGCAATGACATTTTCAGCAGCGGTTCCCCAGCCACGTGGGACGACGTCTTGCAGATGGCGCGCCAGAAGTCCGATCCGGCCCGCCGCCAGTATGGATGGGTCACCCGCGGCGTCAAGGGGAACCCGATCATGAATTCGTTTTTCGTTCTCCTGCACGATTTCGGTGGTGATATTTTTGGAGAAAATTGGAAAGTCGTGATCAACAGTCCACAGGCCGTGGAGGCTCTGGAATTTTACTTAAAGCTGTTGCAATACGCGCCGTCTGGGGTCGCCGAGTTTGATTCAGACCAGGAAGGCGCAACGCTATTACAGGGTAATGCCTTCGCCGCCACCATGTGGACCGGTTGGTGCCCGCAGACCGATGATCCGGCAAAGTCGCGGGTCGTAGGTAAGATCAGCTTTGATGTGCCTCCCCGGAAAATAAAACAGGTGGCGAAACTCGGTTTGTTCATGGCGGGAATCGCGGCGGCGGCGCCTAACAAAACCGGAGCGCTGGAGTTTTTCAAGTGGTTCAGCAACCCTTCGGTTCAACTTCGCTTTGCGCGAGCTGGGGGAGCCGCTTTTCGGACTAGTGCTCTCAGAGACGGGGAAGCCCAAAAAAAAGGCAGGTGGTTGGACGCTACCCTGAGAGCTCTCACTTGTGGAATACCCTCGCCGCGGACATCCGACTGGTCCAAAGTCGAGGACATTCTCGGAACGCAACTGAACAAAGCGCTGCTTGAAAAAGGCAACGCCAAGCAGCACCTGGACGCTGCCGCCGCCGAAGCCACCGCTTTCCTTAAGGGCACGGGTTATCCCGTTGCATGATACCGACTGACGGAAGAAGCACATGGATACCACGGCTGCTCATCGCTCCCACGGTCATCTGCGCGCTGGCTCTAACGGTCCTGCCGCTCGGATATTCCGTTCTGACCAGCCTGCGGGAATTTCCTCTGGGTCAATCGCCGGTTTTTGTCGGATTACAGAACTATAGAGATCTGTTGCATGACGCAAATTTCCATAGCTCACTCGGAACCACGCTAATCTTTACCGTCGTGGCCACGGCGATCGAGTTCGTGCTCGGGCTGGGGCTGGCATTGCTGCTTAAGGAGGAATTCTCTTTCCAAGGAGTGATCCGATCGAGCCTGATCGTCCCTATGGCCATTGCGCCCGTCGTAGTCGGGATCATCTGGCGATTGCTTTACGGAGCCGACGTAGGGCTCTTCAGCTTTGCGGTGCAAGCGCTAACCGGAAAGAGCATCAGCGTGCTGTCCAGCACCATGCTGGCCCTGCCTGCGTTGATTCTGGTCGATATCTGGGAGTGGACTCCGTTCATGTTCCTCATCCTGCTGGCGGGGATCCAGTCGCTGCCACAGGAGCCTTTCGAAGCGGCTCGTGTGGACGGCGCCAGTTCCTGGAACATCTTTTTGCATCTGACCCTCCCCATGCTGAAACCAGTGATCGTTGTATCTCTCCTGATTCGCGCTCTCGATGCGTTCACGGTCTTCGACCAGGTTTTCGTCCTGACGCAGGGCGGGCCGGGAACGGCCACCGAGGTTGCGACGTTGATGATCTATAAGACAGCCTTCCGCTTCTCGCAATTCGGCTATGGGGCCGCGATGGCGATTGCCCTCTTGGTACTGGTGATGTTCTTCTCAGCCGCTTTGACGCGGGCTTTCAAGAGCAGCATCTGATGCCACGACTTACGGTTACCCAGCGCCGGCGGCTGTGGTTCTTCACGCGCCTGGCGCTGATTGTTGTGGCGCTGATCATTACTTTGCTGCCCGTCTACTGGATGGTGAACACGTCGCTGAAGAATCAAGTTGAGGTATTTGCTTCGCCTCCGACCTTGTGGCCGCAAAATCTCACATTCGCCAACTATGTCAGCCTCTTCACCCGCCGCCATCTGGGGACTTACCTGTTCAACAGCCTGGTCATTGTCGGGAGCGCCGTCTTATTGTCGCTTCTGATGGGCTCGCTCGCTGGTTATTCTTTGGCGCGCTTCAGCCGCCTGCAACAAAAGCTCAACTTCTGGGTTTTAGCGCCTCGCATGATTCCCCCGGTCGCTCTCGTCGTGCCATTATTCCTGATGCTCCAGCGGATTGGACTGATTAACAAGAAATTCGGGCTAATTCTCGTCTATACCGCGTTTAATTTGCCGTTTGTCGCCTGGATGATGCGCTCCTTTTTTCAGGAGATTCCCGTGGACCTGGAGGAAGCGGCCATGGTGGACGGCGCCAGCCGGCTTCGCTCCTTTCGCGATATCGTGATCCCGCTGGCCGCGCCAGGCCTCGCCGCCACCGCGATTTTTTCGCTGATCATCACGTACAACGAATTTTTCTTCGCTCTCATCCTGACCTCAACCCCGGCGGCGGCGACCCTACCTGTCGGGACAGCGGCTTTGATCGGAAAAACGCAAACGCTATATGGCGAAATGGCCGCGGCTGGAGTAGTGGCGGCGGTTCCGCTAGTGATCTTCGCGCTGCTGGTACAGCGGCACCTGGTGCGGGGGTTGACGATGGGAGCGGTGAAGTAGGCTGCGGCGACGCAGTGTGGCTTCCTCACTCGCGCCAGGAACCCTGCGTAGTATCCTAAAACAACCGGGGATGAGATGAGATACGCCGTCATCTCTGAGAAAACCGACACGGGGTACAGCGCCTATGTTCCCGACTTGCCTGGCTGCATTGCCGCGGGAGACACACTCGAGCAGACTAGTCAGCTCATGCTTGAAGCGATCGAATTCCATTTGGCTGGCATGCGAGAAGACGGAGATGCGATTCCGGAGCCGACGACGGTCGCGGCCATGGTGCCGGTGGGGTCGGCGGCCTGAACAGCTGGCTTACGACACGAGCGGTCAGCCCACCGATCCACCCGCGACGACAACGCATCCTGCACCGGATCTATCTCGTGATGTCCTGGAAAAGCTGCCGTTCGTCGCTTTTCTTTTCGGCCCGCAGCGAACGCATAATCTCGAAATGGCGGTTGGCCTCCTCGGTCCGGCCCATTTGCTGGTAGGCGCGAGCCAGCGAATAGTGAGCGTAATCGTTTTGAGGGTCCAGCTTCAAAGCGCGTTCCAGAAATCCCGCGCCCAGTTCCAGGTTGCCCTTCTTCAACTCAACTTCGCCCAGCAACAGATATGACCCCGTAAAGCTCTCATTGAGCCAGACGGCTTCCTTCAGAACCTTCTCGGCCTCGTCGTATTTCTCGAGCCTCGTATAGGCATCGCCCAGCCGCCAGTAGACCAGCCACACCGTCGGATTGATTTCCAGTTCCTTCTTGAACTCTTCGAGCGCGCGTTGCGGATTCGTCTGATAAAGATAGATCTCGCCCAAGAGAAAATGCGCCATGGGAAGCCGCGCGTCGAGTTCCAGGGCCTTCTGGATCTCCGGCACAGACTGATCCTCCATCCGTTGCCGGACCATCATCTTGGCGAGCATCAGGTGGGCCATGGCGCTGCCTGGAGCAGCCCCAAACATTTCGGCAAAGGCGGTGCGAGCCTCCTCCCATTGCTGGCTCTTCAAGTAGCAGACGCCGGTCAGATACGGGCCGTCGATCTCACCATGCGTTAAGTGTGCGCGCAACTTAAGAAGAAGAGGTAAAGCTTGCGGGCAGTTGCCTAGAGCGTAGTAAGTGAGCGCCAGCAACTGCGTGGACTCCCAGTCATCCGGAGCCTGTTGCAGCGCGAGCAGAAGATGTGAAACAGCCTGCTGGAACTTGCGGCTCCGAAAATATGCCTTTCCGAGTTTAGCTTCGAGCCCAGGCAGCTTCGGCTCCTTTTCAGCTAGCCGGTTCAGCAAAGCGACGGCGTCGTCGGGTTTGCCGTGGCTCAAAAGAGTATCGGCCTGTTTTATGTCCGCGAGAGCCTGCTCGCTGACCTGTTGGGCAACCAGCGGTAGGGTCAATCCAAGAAGAATAGCCAGAGCGCGTGCGCGCAGAAGGATTACTCTATCTGTCCGCGCGCAGCGAAACCGATGACTGGGAACATCCGGCGCCAACTCCTATATTAGAACTCCACGCGCACCGCAAACTGCAGCCGCCTCATGATCGCATTGTTCGCCAAGTTGAAGATCTGGCCGGCAGTCGCGCAATCCACGCAGCCGTTCGGATTGCCCAGGTTAACGTGATTAAAGAGATTGAAGAATTCCGCCCGAAATTGGGCCCTCACCTGCTCTCGAATCGCGAAGTTCTTGATCAGACTCGCGTCGGTCTGGAACCACTTGGGACCAATCAACGAATTGCGAACATCATTTCCAAGTGTTCCGACCTGCGGACGCCTCCACGGTCCGCTGGTCTCACCGTTTATGGTAAGGGGAGTCGTGGCGATGGCGTACCAATGACTGGCGTTTTGATTGCTGACCGAAGTGCTTCCGATCCGATCCGGATGACAATTGCCGATGTCATTGTCGGACCCGCATTCAGCGTAACCGGTATTAAACCCACCGCCGCTCATCCAGGTGGTGTTGTCCGTAATTTCCCAACCTCCGACGACCATGTTAGCGGCTTTGGAAGCGTTACCTAGGAAGCGCTTCCCTTTCCCAAACGGCAGTTCCCAGATGTTGGTACCGACCACCACGTGGTCCCTCAGGTAGTCGGGCCGCCCATACCAAATCGCGGTTGCCTGCGGGCTCTCGTGGTATAGGTTCGTAGTGGAACTCTTGGCGTGCGCATACGTGTAGTGCGCCAGGAACGAGTAACCGCGCCCAAAGCGCTTCTCCACTTTGGTCTGAAGTGAATTGTAGTGGTTACTCGCATCGTTGCCAAAGTACTGGAGCGGGATGTTCCACCCGAACTTACTAAAGAAGGGCCGGCGCTGGTCGGTAGAAAGCCCCTGCGCGAAACCGACGAGCGTGGGCGCGTTCAGGTCGTAATACGGACCGTCGTCCCATATCATATGAGTCCCTTTGTTCCCGACATAGCCGGCTTCGATCGAAATCGTCGGGGTAAGCTGACGTTGCACCGTGGCATTCCAGGCGTCGACAGTCGGCAGGCGCATTTTGTTCGGGTAGACCCATGCCCGAAGCCCGTTGGGGTAGATCGGATTACCATCAGGACCCTTAGGCTGGTTTTCCAAAACCGTGCTGGGATTCAGCAGCGGGGGACCCTGCGCCAGGTTGAAGACGCTCTGCCAACTGTTCGAGGGGTTCAGGTTCTGTGTTCCGAGGACGGGCAAGTTCTGAGTCACGCTATGGCCAAAAATTGAACCAAAGGTACCGACATCGAAAGTCCGCCCATATCCGACCCGTATGACGGTTTTATCAGTGACTTGGTACGCGATTCCCAGCCGAGGAGCCAGGTTGGTGTAGTTGTTCTTGACGTTACCGTTGAGCGGTACGTGATTCTCTCCGGCTACCAGCATTTCACCAGTGCTGATATCCAGCCATCCGCCCTTGTCTTTGCCGGTAACGGTTTGCGGATTGTAGATCTCCCACCGCAATCCGTAGTTCAACGTCAGCTTGTTCGTCACACGCCAAGTATCCTGAGCGTAGAAAAATTCGCGGGTCTGCCTTTCTCCAGCGTCCAAGGAGTTGGAAACGTACCGGCTGAACGAGGAAACGTCACCCAGGAGGAATGTGGCAAGGCCCGATCCGGCGCTGGAAGGCAAAGATGACCCGGCCGGAGGATCGAACCTGGTGACATCGGGGTTGAAGTTTAGCTGACCGGCGCGATGCTGGTCGCTCGGCACCCGCAAGTTCTGCAGGCGGTGAACGTCCACGCCTAACTTGAACGTGTGATTACCCCGGATCAGCGACCAGTTATTCACGAACTGGAACTGCTGCATCTTCTCAATGAGCGGGCAGTTGCAGTTGTTGTATAGCGAGGACCCGAACTGAAATCCGGCCGATGGGTCATTGATGAAAAAGGCGGGCATGTTGTTGGTCGTGGGATCGCTCGGGATATTCAAGCCCGGGGCGCCCGCCTGTGAGGCGAAGTCTCCGGTCACCAGAGGATCCACAAAGATACGCTGACGATACCAGCCAAAGCGAAAATCGGTCAAGACTCTGGGCGTCAAGGTGTAGTCAAAGCCTGCTGACATGCTTTGGGGGCGGGTGTCACCCTTCCCTGTGTACCCGATGTTATTCAGTTGGGGACCGCCCGCCAACCCTCCAAACAAGCCCGGCGCCTCCTTAAGAAACTGCGTATAGGTATAACGCTCGAAGAACCGCAATCGGTCGCTCTTGAAATAATCCACGCGGGCATTAACGGAATCCGCGTTGTAAGTGTCCTGCCCGCCCCCTGAGAAATTGGGCGCAGTGGGATCAGAAGTTGCCATGTCGGGTAAAGGAATGTACTTCAGCAGATTCAAGGCCGGTTGAGACAAAAGGGACGGTGGGATGATGTTGCCTGGGAACGGCTGACGTAGGCTAGGCGCGATCACATTCCCATTGGCATCGAAGGGGTTGTAAATGTTCTGGCCCGTGGCGGCCGCCAGGGCGCTCATATCACCGGTCCTTTCCGCTGCCGTTGGTACGCGCGCTATATTGGAGCCTCCATCCTTGGCCCGCGTGCCCTGGTAGTCCGCAAAGAAGAAGACCTTGTTCTTTTTGATCGGACCGCCTACGGAACCTCCAAACTGATCCCAGAGCGTCTTGGGCAATAACAGGCCCGTAACCGGATCGGGGGTCGTCTGGGCAAACGGGTCGCGCGCCTGGGTCACGTCGTTGCGGCGGTACAGAAAAGCTGTGCCGTGGAATTCGTTGGTACCGGATTTCGTTGAAGTGGTCACCACCGCGGCGCTGGCCGATCCAAACTCCGCGTCGTAATTCGAGCTGGTTACTTTGGCTTGCACCACCGAGTCGAGGTCGGGAACGATGATCATGTTCCCGTACATCATGTCCCGGTTGTCGGTACCGTCCAGCAGAGCGCCGACGCCCACAAAGAACTGCCCGTTAACATTCACCGCGATCCCGCCCTGCGGATTCTCGGTCGAGGTGTCGTTCCAGCCATACTGGATGGCGCCTGGAGTCAACAGCAGTAATTCAGTGAAGTTCCGGCCAAATGTAGGCAGCTCACTAACGGATCTCTCGCTGAGGGTAGTGGAGACGTCGGTGCGCTCGGTTTTCAGCAACGGGACGTCTTCCTTCACTTCAATCGTCTGAGTGACGTCACCAGGTTGAAGCGTCACATCCACGGTGGTCACAGTGTCGACCGCCAGCTCCACGCCATCCTGGATCGCGGTCTTGAATCCCGCTAATTCCACCTTTACCCTATATCGCCCGATGATCAGATGCGACTGGTTGTAGTTGCCGGACTCATTGGTGGTGGTGGCGTAGTTGACGTTCTTTTGGAGGTCCGTAATCGTGACGGCAGCCTTGGGAACGCCGGCTCCTGACGAATCGTAAACTGTCCCGGCGATGCTGCCATAGACCGCCTGTGCGAAACCGTTCCGGTCGGTCATCCACCCAAGGAGGATAAAGCAAGCGATGGTTAGACCCACCTTGGCCACACGTTTCGACTCGTGTCGCATAACGTCCCAAAAAAAGGGTGTACCTTTGGGAGCAATCCATAGCTCCACTCCGCGTTTTAGCCTGATCTGCATTTTCGTTCCTCCTCCCAATCTTGCTCCGGAAACTAAAGCAGCTCCGGGCGGTCGAGTTGACAAGCGTTAAACCGGAAACGTGCGAATTGAGATTTTCTATCATTTGGCGGTTCAGCTTGTCAAGAACTTTTTCCAGCGGCTGGCGCTTGCCGTGCCCTAATTTTTATTCTGTTGGGTAGGATTCAGTAGGAAAATCAACTTCTCATGACGAACTTCCGCGCTCTTTTGCACGCGCCGTTTTCATTGCACCCACCTGCGCGGCGGCGCTCCAACCCGCGATCTCCGGCGTGACCAGCTTTGACGGTCTATTTCTTCGGGTGGTAGTTCGGGTATGGCGGCCGCGGGTACTCGATCGGAGGATTCTTTCCCATCAGATCGAGAACCACCAGGATTGCGCGATCGAGCTGCGCATCGTGACCCTTGCGCCACTCCGCGGGGTCGAGCTCGACGTCGTAATCGGGAGTGATGCCGTGGTTTTCCACTTCCCATTCCTTGGTGAGTCCATAGATTGCCCAGCGCGGCGCCATCACCTGCCCGCCGTCCATCAACCCTGGATATCCACCGATACCGACGAGTCCGCCCCATGTCCGCTTTCCAATCAGGGGACCGATGCCGAGCTTTCGGAAATACCACGGCAACGCGTCTCCACCTGAACCCGCAAACTGGTTGGTGATCATCACTTTCGGGCCATAGATGGTCGCCGCTGGCATGATGTTGTCAAAGCCGGCGCGTGCCGTCGCTTTGCTCAGCATTTTTCGGTTCATATTCTCGACGATGTAGTCGGCCAGCAAGCCTCCGTGGTTGTAGCGTTCGTCCACGATCGCGGCGAGCTTGTCGCTCTGGGCGAAATAGTAGCGATTGAAACTGTCATAGCCGCCCAGAGCCGTGTCCGGAACGTGCAAGTAGGCAACTCGACCGCCGGTCGCGGCGTATACCTTTCGCCTGTTGTCTTCGATCCACGCCAAATGGCGCAGGCTCTTCTCGTTTTCCACTGGAATCACCGTCACCTCACGCGAACCGCTGCCGTCAGCATTGGCCCCCACCTTGAGGACGACCTGGCGTCCAGCCGTTTCCAGGAAAAACGCGTAGACGTCATCCGACGCGCGCAGATCACGTCCGTCGACCGCGAGCAAGTATTCACCCGCTCTAACGTTGACGCCGGGCTGCGTCAGCGGGGCTCGGAGTTCCGGATTCCAATTCTCGCCGTCGTAGACGCGGGCAAAACGATAGCGGCCATTTTCGATGGCGTAGTCGGCGCCCAGCAACCCGGTTTTGGTTTTCTTCACATCGGGCATGTCGCCCCCGCCAACAAACATGTGTCCGAGGGTGATTTCTCCGAGCATTTCCTCAAACAGGTAGTTCAGGTCCGCGCGCGAATCGAGCTTGTCGACGTAGCCCGCGTATTTCTTCTCCGCGGCTTGTAGATCGAGCCCGTGGAAATTCGGGTCGTATACAAACTCGCGCTCGATCTTCCAGGCTTCGTGATACATCTGCTTCCATTCCAGCCGCGGTTCCACCCACACCTGCACCGGATCAAGCTTCAGCTCGCCTTCGCCCGGCTTCGGTGGCGCGGACGCTCCGCTGATAAACCATTTGTCCTTCTGCTGAAATAGAATCTTTTCGCCGGAGGCGGAGATATCGAAGGCCAAAACACCATCCAGGAACTTGTCAACCTTTCGTTTCGTCAGATCGAACTGATGGAGCGTCCCTGGGGGCGGTTCATTTTTGGTCCAGACTTCCGGAAACTCGAGCAGGAACAGGAATCCTTCCTTGCCTGCCCAAATGGCTGCGTAGTTGCGCGCCGGAATCGGAAGCGCAAGAATGCGCTGGTTGATGCGTTCAAAATCGATAGTGACCTTCGGCGGCGGCTTTTCTTTGTCTTTGGCTGTCCTTTCAGCATCAGACTTGGCATCCTTCTTGACATCCTTGGCGTCATCCGCCTTGTTCTTGTCTTCGACCTTGCTCTTATCGTCGGGCTTATTCTCATCGTCGCTTTCCGGCGCGAGAGGGGACGAGAGGTCCTTCCGCAAGACCATTACGTAGACGCTGCTCGTTACGGGTCTTCCGATAGCGCTCATGTTGCCGCCGCCACCGCCCGCGGCCATGCCGAGATCCGTGCTCGCGATGAAGTAGAGATATTTCCCGCTCTTGTCAAACGCCGGCGACTGCGCGTCACTCATACCGTCGGTAAGTTGTGTAGATTTCCCGGTCTCGACGGAGTAACCCAGGATCACGTGATAGTAAGTCGGTAGGACCTTGGTGTAGGCGATCCACTTGCTGTCTGGCGACCACGCCGGGTTCATGTCGGTCTGGGAGCCGTCTGCGTTGTTCGTGTCGATTTTACTCCTGGTGCCAGTATCTACGTCAACGGTCCAAAGGTTCAGCCATTTATCGGTAAACGCGATCTTTTTGCTGTCAGGCGACCACTTGGGCGAGTAGAAAAATGTGTGCGGGTCGCCGAGTGCAATTTTCTTTATTTCGCCGATTCCATTCTGTTCGCGCAGGCACAACGCGTATTCGCCGGAATCCTCACAAAACCAGGCGATCCATTTCCCATCCGGCGACCATGCGGGCGTCCGGTCCGACACGCCGGGAGAACGGGTGATGTTGCGAAAATCGCCCTTCTCGGCAGGCAGCGTCAAAATTTCTCCGTGAGCCTCGAACACCGCCCGCGCACCCGTTGGCGAAAGGCCCGGATTCAAAAGATCCTTCCCCGCAATCTTGCGGAAATGGGGGCGGACCTCAGCGAAATCTCCAGTAAGCTTGATATTCACCGGGCTGGCCTTGCCGGAAGCGAAGTCATAGATATACAGGCCGCCAAACTGCTCGTAGACGATTCCGCCGGGACCGGCGGACGCCGACTTCAAGTCCAGGCCCTGATTCTCGACCAATTGCCTGACTTGGCCCGATTTGATCTGAAATTCGAACAGCGTCACCACGCCGTTGTTACGGTCCGACAGAAAGTAGATCGAGTCTCCGACCCACATCGGATTGAAGTCATTCGAATTTTCACGTGGAATTGGCTCGATTTTCGAATCCGCAAGATTGGCGATCCAGATGGGCTTGGTTTGCCCGCCGCGATAGCGCTTCCAGGCTGCTTGCCAATGAAAGACCGGCACATAGGCCAACTTCGATCCATCCGGTGAATACGCGCCTTCCTCCGCCATCGGAAGCGGTATTTTGGTGGGGAAGCCGCCTTCGACAGGCACCGTGAAAAATCGATCGCCGTCGTTTTCGTTCTCACGGGGCGACGCGAAGAGAATCTTTTTCCCATCCGGGGTCCAGTCGACAGCCACGTCCGGATCGGGATGATACGTCAACCTCTTGGGTTCACCACCAGTGGCCGGCATCATGTAAACATCGATGTTGCCGTCATATTCGCCAGTGAACGCGATCATGGAGCCGTCGGGAGAAAAGATCGGTCGGATTTCGGTGCCGGGGGAACTCGTCAGACGTTCCGCGTTTCCGCCCGAGCGCGGGACGCTCCACAGATCGCCGGCGTACGAGAACACGATATGGGTACGATTCATGGCGGGTGTTCGGAACAGGAGCCCGGACTCGGCAAACGCAGAGGGTAGGATTGCGAGCAAAAGCGCGGTACCCATTGAGACGCGATTCATCACAGGTTTCGACCCCCAGAAGAACCACAGTATATGACAATGCGCTATCCCGCTGAGAAACGATTATGCGGACCGATCGCCTGCGGTTAGTTGGAAACTCAGTCGGTGAACGACTTGCTTGAGATGCAAGTACTCCTAGGAGGTTCAAGTCCTCTCGACCGCACCAAATCATCAACGCTCCAAACCCTCGGGAATCCGTGCGATCGAGTCCCTCAAGGACTAATGGGCCGAAGGAGTTGGTCGTCTCCGTTATCCTGTTCGACATCAGGCGGCGGCTCAAGTGTGAACTTGGCGGCGAGTCTGACTAGCGTGGCAAAAGAGTCCGCTTCCATCTTTCGCATAATGTGTGCGCGATGGACTTGAACAGTGTACTCTGTGATCCCCAACTCAAATGCAGCCTGCTTGTTTTGCAAACCGCGAACCAGCAGCGCCATACCTCTCGCTCTCGGGGCGTCAAAGTCTCATATCGGGCAGCGAACTCTTCATGTTCGATCATCTCCCGGCGATTCGCGCGATTCTGCAGGAATGCCCTTGCAACCGATTTGAGCAGCGTAGCGTCATCAATCGGTTTGGTAAAAAAGTCAACCGCTCCTCCGTTCATTGCACGCACTGCCATTGGAATGTCGCCTCGGCCAGTGATGAAGGATGGTCGGTATAGGGCACAAACTACTACTTTGGTGGCAGTCGAATAAAACGTGAAGGGCAGCGGAATAAACCGGGCCGGGTACGGAGATGGGAGCAAACGCTATTTACAGGGCGAGAGTTTTGAGCTTGTCGGCCATACGAACCAATTCAATGAGCGATCCGGCCTGCATCTTCTCCATCACGTGGCCGCGATGGATTTTTACGGTGGCTTCGCTGGCCCCGATTTTGGCGGCAATGTGCTTGTTGAGCATGCCGGAGACCACGAGGGTCATCACCTCCCGCTCTCTCGCGGTCAACGCCTCATAACGTTCGTGCGCGGCGTTGATCTCGGCCTGTTGTTCTCGCGCCGCGCGATCTCGCTGGAGGGCCTGCTGAATCGCGTCCAGCAAATCCTGATCCCGAAAGGGTTTCGTCAGAAATTCTACGGCCCCCGACTTCAATGCTCTAACAGACATAGGGATATCCCCATGGGCTGTAATAAAGATGATGGGGATTTGCAGACCGATCTCGGCCAACTGGCGTTGGAAATCGAGGCCGCTCATCTGAGGCAGTCGTACATCAAGAACCAAGCAACTCGGGTCAGAGATGCGTTGCTTTTTCAGAAACTCTTCTCCCGTTGAAAACGACTCGGCGCGCAGACCAACTGACTCGACGAGATCCTGGACCGCCTGACGCATGCCAGCGTCATCATCTATGATGAACACGGTGGGAACAGCCGCGGGCTTCATGCATGCGCCTCTGCTCCGGTGGGAAGCGTGAAATGGAAAGTCGCGCCCGCCCCCTGGTTGGAGGTCGCCCAGACGCGCCCCCCGTAAGACTCCACGATCGAGCGAGTGATGGTCAACCCCATGCCCGTACCCTGTGGTTTCGTCGTATGAAAAGGATCAAAAATCCGGTCCGCACTTTCCACCGGCAATCCCACGCCGGTGTCGCTGATCGAAACAGTTAATTGACCTTCTGGATTCATTCCGGATTTGATCGCCAATTCGCCCCCGGTGTCTTTCATGGCCTCGATCGCGTTCAGCATCAGGTTCATGAGGACCTGTTGAAGTTGCACGCGGTCTGCCAGGATGTGAGGCATGTCTGCGTCAAACTCGGCACGAATCGTTACGGAGTGCCGAGCCGCTTCGGTTCTGAGCAGAGCAGTCATTTCTCGAATGGTGTCTTTGACATCAACCGATTGGCGTTCAACGGGTGTGCCCGTTTTGTAGAAGGAGCGCAAACTGTTGATGATATCGGCCGCGCGGTTTCCCTCCTGCTCAATCCTGGCGGCTGCCGCGCGCGCTCTTTCGAGGTCCGGTGGATCATGCGCAAGCCATCATAAACAGGCGTTGGCGCTCGTGATCGAGGCGGCGATGGGCTGCTTTATCTCGTGCGCCAACGCGGCGGCTGATTCTCCCATCATGTTGACGCGATTGATATGTGCGAGATCAGCCTCTAACTGGCGCAGCCTCTCTCGCTCCATTTCAGCGTGTTTTCGTTCCGTGATATCCATCGTGATGCCGACGTACTCACCAAATTCTCCGGACGGATTGCGATGTCCTATGGCACGCAAATATCTGATGCCGCCGTCGGTATGACGAATCCGGTATTCGTCAAGGTAAAAATCCGTTCCCTCGCGGACTGCTCTTTCAAGAGCTGCATTCACATACGGGGCGTCTTCGGCGTGTTGGGTGTCGAAAAAGTGCTCCGATGGTATAGTGCCCTGGCTGGGATCAAAGCCATACAGGCGAGCGTTTTCTTCCGATGAATGCAGTAGTTTTTGCGTGACGAGATTATAAGCCCAACTTCCGATGTGGGCCATGCTTTGGGCATCGTTGAGGTATGCCTGTTCCCTTCGCAATGCCTGTGTCAGTAACTCCTGCTCTGTGACGTCCATTGTGGTGCCGTGGAATCCTTGAAAAACTCCATCTTCAACCACTGGAATACCAACACAGCGGACGTACCGTATCTCCCCATCTGGCCGAACTATTCGCTTCGTGACATCGCAGCCGCAGCGCTGCTCATGCATCATCTTTATCGTTTCCGTCATGGATGCTCGGTCCTGCGGATGGATCGTGGCAAGATACCGCTGAAGGTTTGGCGTCCCGTTCTTCGGATCAAGGCCGTAAATTTTGTATACCTCGTCAGACCAATAGATATCTAAATCGTCGGACCAACGGATACCTAAATCTCTCGACGCCCAGCTCCCCATATGAGCAAGGCGCTCGCCTTCGCTTAGGTAGAACTGATTTCTCCGTAGGGCTTGTTCTGCGAGTTTTCGATCAGTGATGTCCTGGCCTGTACCAAACAGTTCGTAGGCGCGCCCCGAGGCATCTCTTTTCACAGTTCCAAGGACTTGAACAAATCGCACTTCGCCGTCGGGACGAACGATACGATGTTCCGCCTTCAAGTGGGTTCCGCTACGAATGCTCTCCTCCACCCCTCGAGCGGCATATTCCCGATCCTCTGGGTGGACCATCTCGAAAACGACCGTCATGTCAATGGGACCGTTCACCGGGGGTAGCCCCCAGATACGGCAAAGTTCGGCGGACCATGTGACTTGATTCTCGACAGGGTTAAATTCGTAATGCCCTATGTGAGCCACTCGTTGAGCTTCTTCGAGCCTGGCGTTGCTTTGCTGTAAGGCGCCTGACAAGGTCTGGCGTTCTTCCTCTACACGTTTTCGGTCGGTGATGTCCTGGGTCGTTCCGAACATTTGGTAGGGACGGCCCGCTGAATTTGTCTTCAAATCACCCAAGCTGTGAACGATGCGCATTTCGCCGTCAGGACGGATGAGCCGATGCTCACAGTCAGCGCGGGTCCCAGAACGAATAGCCTCCTCCGCTGTCCGAAATACAGCCTCGCGATCGTCGGGGTGAAACATTTCCCCTACTATCGCCATGTCCATCGAGCCGACCTGTGGCACCAATCCAAAGATGCGGTAGGTTTCCTCCGACCAGATCACTCGATTCGTCTCAAGATCCCATACCCAGTAGCCGAGGTGGGCTACCCGTTGGGCTTCTTCGAGCCAAGCTCTGCTTTCTTGCAAATCCTGGGACAGGGTATGGCGGGCTTCCTCTGCGCGCCTCAATTCCGTGATGTCTTGAACGGTACCGAACAGCCTGCGGGCTCTTCCGGATTCCCCATTGTCCGGATAGCCCGGCAGCGCGCTCCAGAGCTTTGAGGTAATGGCTTGAACCGTGCGCACTTCTCCGCTCGGAGTGACAATCCGAAACTCAGCAACGGGGTGCACGCCGGCATCGAGCTCCACGTCCACTTCGCTGTACAGACCGTCTCGGTCCTCAGGGTGGACCATTCCACGGACCGTTGCGAAGTCCATTGGCCGTTCTTGCGGTTTGAGCCCAAAGATGCGATAGGTCTCGTCCGACCAGACGACCACATTCGTCTCAAGGTCCCACTCCCAGTACCCCACATGTGCGACGCGTTGTGCTTCTTCAAGCCTGGCTTTGTTTTCCTGTAGGTCGCGAGACAGCAATAGGTTTGTGAGCAGTGTCGCGATTCGCTGACCGATCGCTTCGAATAATCTCTGTTCCTGCTGGGTCCAGTTCCGCGCGTGCGTACATTGGTCCAGGCCCACCATATACGGCTTGTCGATTTTCGGATGGATAGCCAGACAGATTTGGGACTGACGCCAAAGTGCTCCGCATCGCGCTGATATCGACTTCGTTGGCTTCCGCCCCAAACACACAGGACCTTCCGAAGCCGTAACGAGTCGATGCACGCTGGCCGCAGTTCCGCGTCCATCGGCACATCAAGACCAACAAGCACAGAATCGGCAAATTCGGACGGCATGCTGTCCGCCACCGTTCGCACGTCTTGCTCTCTGGATCACAGGGATATACCAGCCAGGCTCGGTCGCATCCCGAAAATCGACAAAACGGTTTCGAGCACGTGGCTCATCTGCTCCAGAGCCTCCGTGCCTTGCAATAGCGCGGCTGATCCGGTCCATGCTTTCCAAGAAACCAGAGACGGTCCTGGCGCACGTCGCCGGCCCGGTACGTTCGGTGATGGCCTCGTTTTCGGGTTCCATAGAACGACGAATCTCATCCAGACAACTTCCATATTGTAGGCGGATCCACTTCTGTTCGGGTTGCCGCAGGCTTGCTGCGCCGCAGTGGAATGCCCATCGTAAATCGTCTTCTTCCTCAACAGGGAGACGCGCGTATGGCAAATCCATCGCGATCCCGGCGCTGCGCGCCTTGAATTGCAGGCTGGGCCGCGCCCCGTTCGCCCAGGACGGTCCTTCGCTGAACGATTCCGAGTCTTGTGCATCCGGTACATCAATGTCGTTCGCGGCAAGCCGAGGCGCAGAGGCCGCGCCGTTTCGTCCGGATATGACGCCATTGGTCTGGTCGAGGACGCTGAGAATGTGGCTGCGCTCCGCCTCGGCAAGTGTTTGTGTCATCGCGGCATTCGAACATGAAGCTCGCCCTCGAACTCCTCGGGCGGGATCTCCAGCCTCGGACCGGATGAGCGGATGACGGCTCGCTCGATGAAGTTCTGCAACTCCCGAACATTACCGGGCCAGTCGTGGCGCTTGAGGACGTTCGAGCGCCTCTTCCGCAATTTCAGCACACTTCCTTATTCATTCGCGGCGCCAGCATCCGGAGGAAATAGCCTGGTCAGAAGCGGGATGTCATCGCGCCGGTCCCTCAGTGGCGGAATCGGGATCGGAGTATACATTGAACCGGTAGAAGAGATCCGCCCGGAACCGGCGTTCCAAAACCATTTGCTGTAGGTCCGCATTGGTGGCGGCGATGACGCGGACGTCAACGCGGATGGTGCGTCCGCCACCAAGCCGCTCGTATTCCTGTTCCTGCAAAACGCGCAAGAGCTTCGGCTGCAACTCCAGCGGGAGCTCGCCAATTTCATCGAGAAATAACGTCCCCCCATGGGCCTGCTGAAACCGTCCGTCGGTTCGGCTCACCGCGCCGGTGAAGGCTCCGCGCTCGTGGCCGAACAATTCGCTTTCCACCAGTCCGGCGGGCAGCGCGGAGCAGTTCAGTTTGACATAAGGGCCGTGCTTCCGAAGGCTCTCGTCGTGGACGGCTCTGGCGACGAGCTCTTTTCCGGTGCCGGTTTCACCTTGAATCAGAACCGAAGCATCGGTACGCGCCACCATTTGGAGTGCGCGCCAAACGGACCGCAGACCAGGGCTGGAGCTGATGAGAATCGAGCTCGGGACCTGCCCGGGGTGCGGACGACGAATTTCTCGGGATGATGTCCTTCAGATCACACGTGCATAAGTCCACTGCCCGATTGGGATGCCTCCATGGATACATACGGACTGCGTCGCCCGCCGCTCAGGACCGGAGGCGCTCGCAACGCGGCGCACATAGCCGCGTTGATTTCGCGACAGGCGTACTCGCCGTAGGGGAGTTCGGGGAGAAAGCCACGATCCCGCGACGGCTGCACCTGCTCAACAATGATCAGCTCTGCCAGCCGCCCCCGAGCGCCTTGTAGAGTTGAACGACGCTGAGCAACTCGTTCAACTTGATCTGCCGGAGGTCCAGCTTGGCTTGAAGCAGATCCCGGTCGGCATCAAGGGCGTTGAGCTGGGTGTCGACGCCGCCCTGGTATCGCATGTACGCCAACCTTTTCCGCTCCTCAAGGACCGCAACAAGCGCCTCCTGTTTCATCTCTGGCTTCTCGCACTCTCTGGTGAGCGATCAATGCATTGGATACTTCGGTGAACGCGGTTTGAATAGCCTTCTGGTATTGCACCACCGCGCTGTCCCGTTGGGCTTCCGCCAACCTCACGTTCGACCGGAGGCGGCCGGCTGTAAAGATGGGCTGGCTGAGTTGTGGAACGAAGCTCCAGGCGCTATTCGGTCCGCTGAAAAGGCTGGACAATTGAGTGCTCTGGCCGCCGATAAGCCCGCTCAGGCTCAATTGCGGGAAGTAAGCGGCCTTGGCGACACCTATGTCCGCGTTGGCGGCAATCAGGTTTTGCTCGGCGGCACGGATATCAGGGCCGCCGCTCCAGCAAAGCAGAGGGCAGCCCGGCTGGAACTTCTGGCGGCAGAGCGTTTTCATCGAAACTACCTTTGCGCTCAATTCCGGAGGGATTCTCGCCCAGCAGCAATGTAATCTGGTTCTCCGTCTGCTCGATCTGCTGCTGCAAAGTTCGAAATCGTCACGTCGGCGGTATCCACGAGCTGTTCCGCCTGCTTTAAATCCAGATCCGTTGCGATCCCGTAATTGCGGCGCGAGGTCGTGAGTTTTAGGGCTTCTTGCCGCGTGGCGAGCGTCTGCCGCGAAATCTCCAATTGAGCATCGAGTTCGCGGAGCGTGAAATATTGGGCCGCTACATCACTGACCAGCGTGGTGACGACGGCCTTGCGATTCTCTTCCGCGCTTAAGAGGCTGGCCCGCGCCGCTTCGGTTGCGCGGCGCAAACGGCCCCACAGATCCACCTCGAACGACAACAGACTGAGCTGCGCCTGCCCCCAATTTCTGTTCTGCGAAGGAACGAGAGAGGCAGGAAGGGGGAACGCGCCATTTCTCGAAAGGCGCGTGATGTTGACATCCCCGCTTGCACTCACTTGTGGAAACTGATCTGACCGGGTGATGCCGAGGTTCGCCTGCGCCATTTCGACGCGAGTGACTGCGTCCCGCAGATCGTAGTTCTGTTCGAGCGCCTTCCTGATGAGACTTTGCAGCTCTTCGTCTCGAAAAACCTCCCACCATTTGAGATCGGCGAAGGAAGCTGCTTGAGAGTCGGGCAGAGGTTCCGGTGCGTGGAACGCTTGCGGCGTCTGCACAGCCGGGCGATGGTAATTCGGGCCAACGGTACAACTTGACAGAAGGCCCATTGCAATCAAGATTGCGATCGCTTGAAGCTTCATGTTCAATCCCCTGGCTGCGCCGATGGAAGCATCGGCGCAGCACTCCCCACCCCGCCTCTCGCGGACGAGAGCTTTTCGACGAGGTAGTAAATCGCCGGCACGAAGAAAATGCCGATAGCGCTCGCGGCCATCATCCCGCCGATCACGGTCGTGCCCATCACCTGGCGCGCCACGGAGCCGGCGCCGGATGCGATCCACAGCGGCACGCATCCCAAAATGAAGGCGAACGAGGTCATCAAGATCGGACGCAGGCGGAGTTTCGCTCCTTCGAGCGCAGCGTCCATCAGCGGCTTGCCTTTTTCGTATTCGTCCTTTGCGAACTCCACGATCAGAATCGCGTTCTTGGCTGCAAGGCCGATCAGCATCACCAGGCCGATTTGCGAGTAGACATCGCTTTCGATCTGGACCATGTAAGCGCGGCTCGAAGGCCGAAAGCAGAACGCGGCGCAACCACAGCACGGCGAAGGCGCCGAATATCGCCACCGGCGTGCTCAACAGCACGCTGAACGGCAACGTCCAGCTCTCATAAAGTGCCGCCAGAATCAGGAAAACGAAAACCAGCGAGAACGCGAAGATGACCCAGGCCGGCATTCCTTCCCTGGCCTTCTGCTCCTGATAAGACATTCCCATATAGTCGAAGCCCATTTCATGGGGCATGGTCTGTTTGAAGACTTCTTCCAATGCGGCCGTTGCCTGATCCGAGCTATAGCCAGGGGCCGCGCTGCCGTTGATCTGCGCCGAGCGGTATTCGTTGTAGCGCATGGTGAATTCGGGGCCTTCGCGCGGGGTGAAGTTCGCCAGCGCCGACAGCGGAACCATGTCGCCCTGGCTGTTGCGGACGAAGAACTGGCCGAGATTGTCGGCGTTCGACCTGTAATCGGCCTCGGCCTCGACATAGACTTGCCATTGACGGCCGAAATCGTTGAAGTAGTTGATGAACAGCCCGCCCATGTAAGCCTGGATGGTCCGGTAGACGTCGCTCACCGCCACGCCCTGCTTCAGCGCCTTGTCGCGATCGACATCGACAAACCTTTGTGGCACGTGCGGCAGGAATGTCGTGGAGATCAAGCCGATTTCCGGCCGCTTTTGGGCCGCCGCCAGGAACTTGCTCAGGTTGTCCGCCAGAAACTGAACGTCGCGTCCGGCGCGGTCTTCGAGTACGAACTGGAATCCGCCGGACGTGCCGACGCCGGGAATCGCGGGTGGCGAGAAACTGAAAACGACTCCGTCCGGAAGCTTGCTCAATTGCTGGTTCAAACGTGCCTTGATTTCCTGAAACTGTTCCGCCCTGGTGGTCCGCTCATCCCAAGGCTTCAAGGTGACAAAGAAGAAACCGTTGTAGCTGGTGCGGACGAAGCTCAGCAGGCTGAAGCCGATCACGCTCGTGGTGTACTCGACGCCCGGCGTGCCGGCGAGGATTTTTTCAACCTGCTCCGCCGCCTCGGCCGTGCGCTCAATCGAGGCGGAATTTGGAAGCTGCATGTTGACGTAGAGATAGCCCTGGTCTTCGTCCGGCAGGAAACTGGACGGCACCCGGCCAGCGAAGAAAACACCCGCCGCCCACTGCGGCAGCGAGCAGCCCCACCGACAGCACACCCTTTCGAAGAAGCGCGCCTGACCAGTGCACGTACCCGTCTGTTGCGCGCTCGAAAACGCGATTGAACCCATTAAAGAATCTCTGCAGCAATCCACGGCTCTCCGTCTTCGGTCGCAGCAGGAGCGCGGCCAGCGCCGGACTTAAGGTGAGGGCGTTGAAGGCCGAGAGGAGCACGGAGATCGCGATCGTTACGGCGAATTGCTGATAGAGCCGTCCCGTGATGCCGGGGATAAAAGCGGTCGGCACAAAGACCGACGACAGAACGAGCGCGATGCCAATGACCGGCCCTGAGAGTTCCTCCATCGCTTTGCGCGCCGCATCCTTCGGACTCAGGCCCTCCTCGATGTGCCGTTGTACGCCTTCGACAACTACGATTGCGTCATCCACCACGAGGCCGATAGCCAGTACCAGGCCGAACATCGAAAGCGTGTTGATCGAGAAGCCAAACAACGGGAAGAAGACGAACGTGCCAACGAGCGACACCGGCACCGCCAGCAAGGGGATGAGCGTCGAGCGCCAGTCCTGGAGAAACAGGTAGACGACAATAATGACCAGCACGATGGCGATGAGAAGCGTCTGAACGATTTCTTTCATGCCTTCGGTAACGGCGCTCGTTTGGTCCAGCGCTATCGTGTATTCCACGTCCTGCGGGAAGGCGCTGCTTCATCTGCGCCATCAGCGTTCTGACGGCGGCGGCCGTTTCCACTGCGTTGGAGCCCGGCAGCTGATAGACGGCGACAACGGCGCAGGGCTTGCCATTCAAGCGGCTGATCATGCTGTAATCCTGCGCGCCTAATTCGACCCTGGCGACATCCTTCACGCGAACGACCCCGCCATTGGGAGCCGCGCGCACGACGATGTTTCCAAATTGCTCGGGCGAGGTCAGGCGGCCTTGCGCGAGAACAGAATACGTAAACTTTTGGTTCTTCGGCGCCGGATTGCCGCCGATCTGGCCGGCGGGATTGACCGTGTTTTGCGACTGGATCGCATTGACGATGTCCGTAACAGTGATGCCTAGCTCCGCAAGATGGTCCGGCTTGACCCAGAGCCTCATTGCGTACTGGGCTGCACCGAAGACCTGCGCGTGTCCGACGCCGGGCAAGCGCGCGATGGGATCGTTCAGGTTGATGTAGGCGTAGTTGGCCAGAAACTCGGCATTCCGGGAGCCCTTCGGGGAATACAAGCCGACAAGCATAAGGGGCGCGGTAGCAGATTTTTGCACCGTTACGCCGTAGTTATTTACATCGGCGGGGAGTTGCGAAGCGGCCTGGGTTTGGCGCGATTGAGTGAGGATGAGATCATTGTTCGGGTCGGTCGTGACGTCGAAATTTACGACCAGAGTGGTTTGCGAGTTACCGGTGGCGTTCAACGAATACATGTAGTTCATCTTGTCGACGCCATTGATTTGTTGCTCGATCGGTGTCGCGACCGATTGTTCCAGAGTTTGCGCATCTGCGCCCACGTAGGTGGCCAGAAGCTGGATCTCAGGCGGAACGATGTTCGGGAACTGGGAGACGGGTAAACGTGCAATCGACACCGCTCCCACGATCACCGTTAGGATCGCGATAACCATGGCCACAATTGGCCGCTTGATAAAAAAGCTCGACACGGTCGTCTCCTTTGTGTTCGATAGGTCGTTCACGCGCCGGGCTGTGACTTTTGGCGTGAGGGCTTCGGTTTCACATGCATGCCAGGACCGACCTTTTGAATCCCGTCGACGATCACGCGCTCACCCGGATTCAACCCGTCGCGGACCACCCAGGAGGACCCAATCTGGTCGCCAACGTTGATCGGTTTGAATGCTCACAGCGTCGTTGCCGTCCACAGTGGCGACTTGATAGCTGCCCTGCATTTCGGAGACGGCCTGCTGCGGAACAAGCAGGGCACCATGCAGCGTTTCAACTGCAACGCGCACTTTGCCGTACTGTCCAGGGCGCAGAATGTTGCCCGGATTCGGGAACACTCCTGTGGCCTCAATGGCGCCGGTGCTCTGGTTCACCTGGCGCCCCGCAAAGGCAAACTTGCCCTCGTGTGGATAACTGTTCCGTCGGCGAGAATCAACTCCAACGGCGGCATGGGGTCAGTCGGTTTGCATTGTTTCGAGAGCCTGAGATATTCCTGCTCGCTAACCGCGAAAGTGACCTTGATCGGGTCAACAGTAGAAACGGTGGTTACGGGGTTCGGAGACGCTGGGCTCACCAGATTGCCGATCTGAATCTGCGCATTGCCAGCGATGCCATCGATGGGTGAGTACAATTTGGTGAAGCCGAGGTTGACGTTCGCCGCTTCCAATGCGGCCTTCGCCGCTTCGACCGCCGCGCTTGCGGCCTGTATCTGAGCCTTGGCCGCTTCGACTTGCGACGTGGCCACCTTCACCTGGGCTTTTGCCGAGATATTGTTTTGCACGGCGTTATCAAGATCTTGCTGGGTGACCGCATGCTCCTTCGCGAGCGGTGTATAGCGGTCTTCATCGAACTGCGCCTTGCGTTGGTTCGCTTCGGCGCTCGCCAACTGCGCTTCAGATTGCTGATATTGCGCCTGAGCTTGCGCCAACTGGCCGTTCGCCTGGGCGAGCTGTCCCCGCGCCTGGTCCGCCGCCGCTTGAAGTGGGCGTGGATCGATTTGGAAAAGCAACTGGCCCTTTTTGACGAATGAGCCTTCCGAATAGTCTTGTGTGAGCAGGTAGCCTGTGACTTGTGAACGGATGGCGGCGTTCACCATGCCGTCCAAGGTTCCGATCCACTCGCGGTAGATCGGGATGTCCTTCTGTTCGACGGCGACCACTTCACCTCCGGCGGCGTTGGTTCGGCAGCCCCCGCGGAGGTTCGGCCGCAGCTCGTCAGTTGAAAAGCGGTGGCGCCCAGCAATAACGCCGCGCCTATCTCGGCGATTTGCCAATGGTGCTTCTTCATGTGATCGTATCCTTCAGCTGTCGCCAGCAAAGGGCGCTGATCCGCTTCTGAGCGGCGAGTCTCGCGTTGAACCAGAGCTCCTTCTGCGACCAGAAACAAACTCATGCTATCGGTGGACGAAATGAAACGCTATTACATGTTCCTGTTAGTCGAGCGAAGCCTGGACCACCTTCCTTGCCGAATCACCGTGCTCGATCGCAACGCGTTGTGCGGGTTCTCAGTTGCCCGGCGGATCGCGCGACGGGTTCCGAGTATGACCTACCAGAAATATGTAATGGACCCGATGTTGCCATGCCAATAACATCAGCCTGAGAGGCGTGGGCACGCATAGCCTTGTAAAGTGCAGGCCCCTGAGGAGCTGAATTCAGGATGATCAATTCGAGAATCGCAAATGATCCGCCCTCGTCGGGAAGTTGCAGCGGTGGAAACCTTTCTTAAATCCCCTAATGACGAATCGTTTACCGAACTGTTTCTAACATTCACGCCGCAGCTCGTGTCCTCCTTCCGCTCGCACGGTTGGGCTGGATTTGAGTGAAGACCTCAGCCAAGAAGTGATGCTGACGGTATATCGGAAAGCGGCGCAGCTTCGCGATCGCACGCGATTTCGCGCCTGGCTATTTACAATTGGGCGTCACGCGCTTTACCGGCATCACGGGATGCAATCCCCTGAAGCGGCCACGGTTGACTTGGAGAGCGTGATTGACGCGAGAACGAAACCGGGGCCGCCAGCGTTCGAGTTCCATCATTGGATGACGTTCCTGGAATCACGTGAGCGCGAAGCGCTGACTTTGCGGTTTGTCGAGGAATGGGAGTATCACGAGATCGCCGCGGAAAAAGCGATCCCGATCGGGACGGTCCAGTTGCGAGGTTTCAACGCCATGAAAAAGCTGGCCAAACACCTGAGGGCATCTGCACTTCCCAAACGAGAGGCAGCTTGAACACCGGAAAGGAAGTTTTTATGGACCGGATCTTCACACAAGGAGAGGCACGCATGAACACAATCACGAAGCACTACATCGATGGCGCGTTCGTTGAATCCTACGGACGCGAGATCCTGGATATCATCAACCCGACCAACAGCAAAGTGATCGCCCGTGTAACGCTGGCCGACGAGGAGGACACGCGGTGCGGTATCGCCGCTGCCAAGCGCGCGTTCGCCAGTTTCGGGCGGACGACGAAGGAAGAGCGCGCGAGCATCTTGCGCCGCCTGCATGAAGTGGTCTCGGCGCGCGTCGAAGATCTGACGGCCGCGATGGTCGAAGAGTATGGCGGCGTGGTCCAGTTCGCCGCGCCCATTGTGCAGGCGGGTGCCAACGCGTTCCTGGCGGCCGAGAAGGCTCTGCAAGAGCTGCCGCTGACTCGGAACTGGGGCAGGACGACGGTTACCTTAGAGCCGGTCGGCGTCGCCGGTCTGATTACACCCTGGAACGCGAACGCGCTGTTCCTTTGCGCCAAGCTTGCCTCGGCACTCGCCGCCGGTTGTACGGTAGTCATGAAGCCTAGTGAGCTGAGTTCTCTGCAGACGCAAGTGTGGCTCAAGTGTCTGCATGAGGCGAACCTCCCGAAGGGTGTTTGCAATGTCGTAATCGGCCGTGGCGATGTTGTGGGGGCCGAACTCGTACGGAATCCTGACGTGGCCAAGATCTCGTTTACGGGCTCGGTTGGAGTTGGCCAGGCCATCATGCGCGACGGAGCCGCCACGATGAAGCGCGTGACACTCGAGCTGGGCGGCAAGTCGCCCAACATCCTGCTCGACGACGCCGACCTCGATAAGTCGATTCCGACGGCCTTGATCATCGCATTTCTGAACAGCGGTCAAGCGTGCGCCGCCGGGACGCGGCTCCTCGTGCCGCGGAAGCGACTCGACGCGGTTATGCGAGCAATCGTGGACGCAATTACCGAATTTCCAGTCGGCGATCCGGCCAATCCAAAGACCGCCATCGGACCTATGGTGAACCAGAAAGAGTACGAGCGAGTTCAATCATACATTCGCAAAGGCATCGAAGAGGGCGCGGACGTGCTCGCCGGCGGAGAGAGTCATCCCCACGGCCTGGAGGCAGGTTATTTCGTGAAGCCCACGGTGTTTGTCAATGTGACGAACGACATGACGATTGCCCGGGAAGAGATTTTCGGCCCCGTCCTGTGTGTCATCGCCTACGAAAACGACGAAGATGCGATCCGAATCGCCAATGACACGAATTTCGGCCTTCACGCCTTCGTAAGCGGGACCGACATAAAGCGCGCGCGCCGCGTCGCCTCTCAGATCCTCGCCGGCCGCGTTGCGATCAACGGAATGCTGGACGATCAGCAGGCGCCGTTCGGCGGATTCAAGCATTCCGGCGTCGGCCGTGAATTCGGAACGTTCGGGATCGAGGCGTTTCTTGAACCGAGGGCCATCCTCGAATGACCCGCTTGTCGTGTCTAGACGAATCAAACTAAAAAGGACACCTGATCATGAGCAAACACGTTAGCATCTCCCCCGAAGAAGCAGCGGATCGCCTCGCGATCCGGGAGCTCGTCGAGGCCTACGCACATTGCGCCGATCGTCGCGATGCGAAAGGTCAGATGTCTCTCTTTACCGCAGACACCCACTTCGTGGTGCATATGAACGCCAAAGATCCAACGCCCTCACAAGAGCTGCACTCACGCGAGGATCTCGCTCCGGTCTTCGCAGACCTGAACAAATACGACGCCACCACGCACTTCGTTGGACAGAGCACAATTTTCACGCTGACGGGCGACCGAGCAACCGGCGAAGCCTACTGCCTGGCGCACCACGTCACGGGCGACGGTGGAAAGCGACGCCTGATGCTCGCCTCGCTCCGTTACCTCGACACATTCGTGAAAATGGACGGCGCCTGGCTGTTTGCGGAGCGCCGGCTTTACGTCGACTGGATGGAGGAGCGCACACTGTAATGAGTGTTCCGGCGGCGGGCCAGAAACGTCTTGTAATTGTGGGCGCGACGGGAATGGTCGGTGGATACGCCCTTCACTACGCGCTCAATCATCCCGCCCTAGCAAGTGCGACGGTGATCGGGCGCAGGAAGCTTGGGATCTCGCACCCCAAGCTGAAAGAAGTTCTCCATCGAGACTTCGCGGATTGCTCCGCACTCGCGAAGCCGCTCTCGGGGCAGGACGCAGTGGTTTTTTGCCTAGGCACTTATACGGGGTCGGTGCCCGACGCAGAGCTCCGCAAAATAACCGTGGACTACACCATCGAGTTCGCGCGCGTTCTGCACGGAAGCAGTCCCGAGGCAGTGTTCTCTTTCTTGAGCGGGAGTGGCGCGGACCAGACAGGACGAAGTCGTATGGCCTTCGCACGCTACAAAGGAGAAGCCGAGAAGGCGCTACTCGGAGCCGGGTTTCCCCACATTTACCTCTTCCGACCCGCATACATTTACCCAGTGAAGCCGCGATTGGAGCCGAATTTCAGTTACCGCCTCTTGCGTGCGATCTACCCCGCGTTTCGGATGCTCTTCCCCAACCAGGTGATTCGGGCCGACGACTTGGCCCGGGCAATGGTGGATGTCGCCGTACGGGGAGAAGGGGAGCGGGGAGGGCTGGTTTTCGAGAACCGCGACATACGAGCAATTGCCGTCGCTTCATCCCACGGGTGATCCTGCGAACGGTCGGAAATTATGAAAGCTGCCCGAAGGATTCTTGGTTATGGCGATGGACACAATTCCAAGTGCGCTTGATATGGCCTTTCGCACGGCCTTGCTTCTCGCAGGCAACACGAAGACTGCCGAAGCGTCGGTGATGGACGGAATTGACGCTTGTGAAGACCTATCGCATCGCGGTCTCCTGATTGAACCCGTCAGGCCTATGATTCGGCGACGAACGAAATCGGCGGATGCTCCCGACGCGCTCGAGCTGCTTCCCCCTGAACTGCGCCCCCTGTTTATGCTGCAGCCGCTTTCGCGGGACTGCTTTGTTCGTCGAATTCTGGTGGGCCTCTCTCCCGAAGTCTGTGCGGAACTTCTCGACGTTTCCATCACCGAGTTAGAGGACGCGGTTTGCGCCGCGTTGAACCAACTTCCGCTCCTCTCTTATTCGACTGTTTAGCCGATCCGATACTGACCGCCGCGTGTGATAAATGCAGCATCATCGCTCGTCAAAAACAGAACCGCACCCGTGACATACTCGGGCTCAGCGCTCAGGTGTTTCGGGAGCAGGAGTAAAACGGCGACGTGTGTAAGAGTCTGCGAACACCAGAACCCAGCTTGGTGAACAGCTCATTAATTAAGCACGAAACCAGCGGGTTTAGGACGGTGATCGTCGTCAGGGCAACGGTCGCTCAACCTCTTCGGGAAAACGCTATGTCCGAAACGTTCGCCGCCGATTTTTCGAATCCTTCTCAGTTTTGAACCATCTAGTTCACTACGAGCGAAGTTTGGCTTGATGACGAACGCGCGGGGAGAAAGAGGGCGCTCATCGCTAAGGTAAGAGTTCGCGCATCCATGCGGGGACGTGATATGGGCAAGTTGCAGGGCAAAGTTGCAGTTATCACCGGCGGCACCGAGGGCATAGGGTTAGCTACAGCGCAGCTCTTCGTCAAAGAGGGAGCATATGTCTTCATCACGGGCCGCCGCCAGAAGGAACTCGATGAGGCCGTGACGACAATCGGCAGCAACGTGACGGGCGTTCAGGGGGACGTCGCAAAACTGGCCGACCTGGATCGTCTCTACGAGACAGTCGGCAAGGTGAAGGGGCGAATCGATATTATTTTCGCCAACGCCGGCGTTGGTGAATTTGTTCCCTTCGGTAAAGTCTCCGAAGAGCATTTTGACAAGCTGTTCAACATCAATGTAAAGGGCGCACTGTTCACGGTGCAAAAGGGTTTACCGCTCCTGAATGATGGCGGCTCCATCATTCTCACGGGCTCGGTCGCGAGCGTAAAAGGCACTCCGGCCTTTGGCGTTTACGCCGCCAGCAAGGCTGCGATTCGCTCTTTCGTGCGCACCTGGACCACGGATCTCAAAGATCGTCATATCCGCTCAAATGTTGTTAGCCCGGGTCCGATCAAGACGCCGCTGACGATCCGACAATCTGCCGACGTAATTGCGAGGATTGTGTCCACCGTGCCGATGGGCCGCATGGGTGAACCCGACGAAGTTGCCAAGGCAGCGCTGTATTTGGCGTCAGATGATTCGAGTTTTGTCACGGGTATTGAACTGTTCGTTGATGGGGGCAGAGCGCAAGTGTAATCGACAGTCGCGCTTCTGACTTGATGAAACGGATCCGAGTGCACCTTCGATCGACAATAAATTTGGAGAAACCTCAATGAGTACTCAACTTCATTTCGTCCCCGGTGATCATCGGGATCGAGATTTATACGCGAGGGAGCGGGTCCTGAATTCCGCCATCATCGCCGCCGATATCGGCCGGGGCTGGGAAGAATATCTAGAGATTTTCGACGCATTCTACGCCGACGAAGTCGAGGTGACCACGGACACCGAGACTGGCCCAATACGTGGCAGTGAGCGCATTCGGGCGCTCCTATTCAACTTCCTTGCCCCGCTCCATGTGATGGTTGAGATTGGGGGCCTCGCTATAGACGTTCGAGAGAGTCCAATTCATGGGGACACGCCCGATGAGACGCATTCGGCCTGGTCAGTTAGTCTGATCGGGGTGTCCGGCCGGGCGTGCGTGTTGAAATGGTGCACTCTCCGAAGGTGGGCCGGCTCGCGCGTTGTGTACGAGCGCCACTACGACCACCAGCAAAGCGGTGGGCCCCTAACCGGCGACGACCTTAGTCTGAACCAGTCACTCGCGACCGTTGGATATGGCCGTCCGTCTTAGCCACGGCCAGCTATTGCCACAAATTGCACGAAAGGAAGCCAAGACTCTATGGCGTCAGATGAGGTGCTCATCCAGCCCGCGATTTCATCATGGGAACAGGTGATAACGTGTGTCGGCACACTATGTTTGAGTTGTTCCGCGGAGCAACTATTAGTCGAGGTCGCGCCCGGAAAAAACCGCATCTCGTATCTTTGGGGCCACCTCACCGCCGTCAACGATTCGATGTTCAGCGTCTTGCGGCTGGGAGAGCGGCTACATCCGGAATTGGACGCCGTCTTCATCGCGCAACCCGACCGATCCGTCCCGCTTCCAACCTCCACCGAATTGCCAAGAGTTGGGAGGACGTTCACACCGAGCTCCTTTCGAGATTCAAGACTCTCAGCTCTAGGGAGTGGTTAGAAAGGCACGGCAATGTGTCGCCTGAAGAATTCGAACGGAACCCGACGCGAAATCGACTGGCTGTGCTCTGGGCCGAACCAACCATGCCTCGTATCACTTTGGGCAAATGATGTTGGCAAAACCAAAGGCGCCGTGAGTTGCTTTCGCGACGCTATCGGCATCACAAATTGCGGACCACTTGCATCAGATTCCTGATCTTACGCTCCGACGACGCTTTGCCGCTTTTGAGGTTCTGCGCTATGCAGAAACCGTGGAAGCGCGTCAGACAACATCGGCGATCATACTCGCGTCCAGTTTCGGCTCTTCGCCTCGATGTTTTTTATCAGCAGTCGCGTGAGTTTCTGCTGAGCAGCTCGAAATAATTTCCTGCGCTTCGGCCGGCGGACCCGCTAGCTCGCGCATCGAATTCACGGCGAAGCATCCCCGCCGGTCGTCATCGAAGCCAAAGCCGAGTCTCAGAAACCTCTCAATGTTGCCCCAACCCAGCGGCTGTGCTGTCAGGATTTCCGCCCCACGAGTTTGGGCGTAGCGCTCAAGACTGGCAAGAAAGAGGTCCTCCTTATCTTTGAACTCCGAATACAGGCCCGACTTGTTGACGCCGGTCGCCTCTTCCAAGTGCTGAACTGTCGTGTTCGCGAAGCCGTGTTTCCAAAAGATCGGGATGGCCCTGTCCAGCACACCCTCACGATTGAACTGTTTCGGTCGTCCCATATGCTCCGGCAACAATCAAATGATACAGCATAGTAGAGCGTTGATAAACCAAACGGTTCATAATAACCTGTAATGGGTGTCGAGCCATTTAGTAATATTCGAGACAGTATCCCCGTAGAACGTCTTGTAAAGACCATGCAATCGTAGCCGATATGCGGCGTTGCCAGTACGTTGTCCAGTGTCCGGAAGGGGTCAGACGGAGGCAGCGGCTCCATGTCGAATACATCGATCGCCCCCCCGGCGATCTGCCTGTTCTTCAACACGCTGATCAAAGCCTGCTCTTCGACGATCGGCCCGCGCGACGCATTGATCAACAGGGCCGTCGGCTTCATTCTCTCCAACTCCGCGGCCCCCGCAAGCCCGCGTAAACGACTGGTCAACACCAAATGGATCGTAAGCGATGACGTCGGCCCGCTCGAACAGTTGGTCCTTGGGGACCAGGATTGCACCAGCGGCTTTGGCGGCCTCGGGCGTCATGTTCTGGCTCCAGGCAATCAGATTCATTCCGAAAGCGCTCCCGACCCGCGCGACCTGTGATCCTACCCGCCCAAGTCCCAGGACGCCCAAGGTCTTTCCACGGAGATCCGCGTTACCACTGTTTGCTGCCAGCCGAAAGATCGGACGGAGTTGCTCTCCGTCACGATATGGCATGCCGGAGGCCAAGATCAGGGCCCAGGTAAATTCGATCGTCGGGTCCGACCTATACCCCGTGTGGACACCACGGCGATGCCATGATCGCCCGCGGCGGCGAGATCGATCGACGCGTTTCCAAGTCCTGTCGAGGCAATGAGCTTGAGATTGGGAAGGCGATCAATGATGTTGCGGGGCAGTGGGGTCCGCTCGCGCATGACACAAACGACATCAAAAGGCAGCAACCGCTCAATCAAGGCGTCCGGATCGGCGAGGTGGTCCTGAAAACCGGCGATGTCCCGCTCGATCGCGAAACACCGACCAATCGGCGTTCTCCAGCGCCGCATTTTGGTAATAATTCCAAAAACAGCAAACTAGTACTTCTTCAT
>CAWKAA010000003.1:0-754982 GCA_963847515.1 Terriglobia bacterium | reverse complement strand
GTTCCTGGTTCCTGACTCATTACGTATTGCTAGTATCCAGCGGCGCGGAAGGCATCGCGTATTTGGCCCGGTGATAACTGGGTCAGCAATTGACCCATCCACTTAGCGTCGGCTCGAGGAATGCGTTTGCCAATCCAACAAAGGCGAAGCCTATTATGAAACTCCCGCGGAGTAAACAGGAATAAGAGCGCGTCTCGAGCTGGGTGCGCGAAAATCCACGTAGTCGGCCGTGGCATGGATAATGAACCTGGAGTGGCTATATGAGTTCAGGTTGCCCCTCGCCTTTTGCATGGGCCAAGTGAGCCCCGCCGTTCCAAAGCTGGAGCCGAGGTCGCTGACCATGTAGATCCGCTCAGCAGCAGCCTCTCCATGACGGCTCTCCTCGTAAATCGCATTGTTCTCATCGGTCAGATCCCAGTTGTTGATGAGCGCCATCATCACTCTCAATCCATTCAGCTCTCGCGTACCGGTGAAGGGATCTGCGCTCCACTTCCAATTTCCAACCTTTTCCTCCCCTTTGAGATATCTCTTCAGCCGGACGTTATACATGGTCCCATCGCGGCCCACGAATGCCTGGCCACGGTGAAGGTGAGCTGGTAAGCCGCTGACGCGTACGTCCGGAAGAAAGTAATCCTCATTGGCAAAGTAGCCGACGGCCCAGACCAACCGTGAGGCGGCCGTTTCCGGGCGCGTCTCTGCGCCGAGCTTGACTTTCCATTTCACTCCATCCTGATCCCGAACGACGATCTTCGGGTTAGTTCCGTCGAGATCTTCTTTGAGAAAGGTATAGTCACCGTGCGGCTGGTGTTCCTTGCCTCCAGGCCCATAGAAAAGGTTACGGGACGCAATATCGGCGGCATTTCTCCACAGGGTGATGGATACGTTCGTGGCAATCGCTGGTGTCGCGATCTCCACCTTCGCTCTTTTTGTTGCGGCATTAGCGCGGGAAACCGCAAAGACGAAGATCGGCAGCCAGAGGGTAGATACCCATTTACTTTTGCGCGTCATTTATGGGCTGTGAGCTCTGATTTCTTCAGCTGGAGCTTAATGATCGACGCCGCGGCCATATACCGTACCGCTTGGCGGTTGTCACTGAACAGCGGCGTAAGCTTCGGAATTGTGTCTTGATTGCCGCGCTGCCCGAGGGCCTTGGCCACGGCTACGCGCACTGCCGAGCTACTGTCGCACAAGGCCCACTCTAGCAACGTCAGCGCGTAGGGATCAGGATCTTTTGCGAGAATTTCGGCCGCTACGGTTCGACCCGGGGCGCCACTATCCTTCTTAACGTCCTTCATGGCTTCCTCCACGGCCTGGATGCCCATGGATGCCGGTCCGAATGTCCCAGCCGCCTCCTGCGCCCCCATCAGCGCGAGCTGGGCGGGGCGCAACTTTCGTTTCGCCTCTCTTATCGCGCCACGCATCATGCCCGGTGTGTCTTTTGCGTTCGCCTTCGATCACTTGCTGGAATATTTCACGGGCACTCGTATCACCCAGGTTCCACAGAGCTTTTGCGGCAGTAAAGCTTACCTCCGGGCTATCGTCGAGAGCTGCCCGAAGAAATGGAATTGCGTCCTTGTCCTCCATTTCGCCCAAGGCAGCAGCCGCTGCCTGCCGGACCAGCATATTTTTGTCCTGTAAGCTGTTTTCCACCATCTTCACGGCTTTGCTCACCGGACCGATACTACCGAGGGCCGTAATAGCCTTCTTGCGATGTTCCGCGTCACCCTCCGCAAGGCCCTGATTGAGAATTTCCCACGCCGCCGCATCGGGTGATCCAGAAAGAGATTGTGTTTCCGCCGAGGCGGGCTCGGTTCTTCCAACCTGTACCGGGGGTGATTGCGCCAAAGAGTGAAGGCCCGCGACCGCTTGAAATGCAAGAGATGTGAGAGCGAAGCGGCAAGTCATATGACCCCACGGCGAAAACTAGCAAGCTTATGTCCACTGTGAGACTCCGACCCACCAATACCGGAGTGTTTTTGCCTCAAAACGTGCAAGAAGTCACGCTTGGCCGTTAGTTGAGGCGAAATGAAACCAGCGTTCTGCCGAGTGCGAACAGTTTTTTGTAAAAGTAGATAATGACCAGATTTTTGGTTGTCTTGCTACTTACGGCTGCTCTGCGCGCGCAGGCACCCGTCCCAGAAGCGAAAGATCCGCTCGGCCGCAACACGCCGCAGCAGTCCATCTTTAACTTCCTGGAGGCTTGTCACGCGCGTGACTATTCAAAAGCGCTTCGTTATCTGGATTTGCGAAAAATGTCGCCGGCGGACCGGGCAAAGGATGGCAAGGAACTGGCACGCCAATTGGAGGACCTGCTCGACGATACTCCATTCGATATCACCATGCTTAGCCGTGATCCCGAGGGGGACCAGGCGGATGGGCTTTCAGCCACACGGGAGCGGCTCGACACATTTCAGGTCGGGGGACAAACGCTCGAACTGCAACTGGAACGAGTTGAACTGCAGCCCGGCTTCCACGTCTGGCTGGTAGCATCCGACAGCATCCCCTTGATCCCTAAGGCGCATCAATTAGTATCCGAATCACCGTTCGAGAAAATGCTTCCCCAGCAATTGGTGGAATTCGAAATATTTGATACACCCGTGTGGCGTTGGATTGCCGTCACGATCATGGCTGTCGTGCTGTGGATCGTGGCTGGATTTTTATCGTGGGGCCTGGTAATGGCGGTTCGGCCGGCGGCCGACGTCTCGGCATTTCGCGGGCCCTTGCGCGTTGGTTTGGCCGTAGCCGGATTAAGGGCGGCGATGGAAATCGCGCCATTGGCCACGCTTCCCCGATTGTACGTTGCACGGGGGCTCGGCCTGGCTTTCTTTCTGGCGATTGCTTGGGCCGGAGGGGTCGTGATCGACCTCGTTACAGAGCGATGGCGCTCGCGGCTCGATCCTCGGCTGCAGGCGGTCAGTTACTCGGTGCTGCCGCTCGGGAGGCAAGTCATCAAACTGTTGATCTTTCTATTCGCCATTCTAAGCGTGCTCAACCTTTGGGGGTACAACACGTCGACGATTCTCGCGGGACTTGGAGTAGGCGGACTGGCAGTCGCGCTGGCGGCGCAAAAAACGATCGAAAACCTGTTTGGCGGAATTTCTGTTATCGGAGATCGTCCCGTTTTGGTCGGAGATGTTTGCCGTTTTGGCGACCGTACCGGAACGATCATGCATATCGGACTGCGCTCAACACGTATCCGCACCCCCGAACGGACGATTATCTGCGTTCCCAATAGCCAGTTCTCCTCAATGGCGCTTGAGAACATTTCCGGACGGGACAAAATCTGGTTTCATCCGACTTTGAACCTACGCAGGGACACAACGTCAGACCAATTATTGAAGCTGCTCGCTTCGTTGGCCGAGATTCTGCACAAACACCCGAAGGTTGAAACGGGACCTTTGCCCGTTCGTTTCGTCGGCGTCGGCGCTTATTCGCTTGATATCGACGTCGTTGCCTACGTGACGACGGCGGACTACGACGAGTTTCTCGCGCTCCAGCAGGACCTGCTACTAGAAATGTTGCAGGCCGTGGAACAGGCGGGAACGGCGTTAGCTGTGCCGCTGCAGGAGAGCTTCGAGTCACGAAGGCCCGCAAGCGCTTGACGCAATCGTTTGCCGCAATCGTTTGCCGGAAAAGCCCTGCCGTCAGTCAGCCTTCTTTGTGATTACCCGCTTGCCGTCCGAACTGGATTCCACCGTGATGGTGAAACCGTTAGCGTGATGCAATTGATACGACTTTCCGTGCCCCTTAAAGTAGTGGTCGGAGTGATAAAGTGCGAACGGGCTGTTCCAGGTAGCAGCGAAGTATCTTACGTTGGCAATCTGTGCGGCCTTCTCCGGATCGGTACCCGCGAAGCGGGTCAGTTTCACCTCGCCGTTGCCATTTGCGAGTTTGGCATAAGCTGTTTTTCCGTCAGGCGCAATTTTCCAAGTGATGTCCGACGTGTCCATCTGAACGTCGGTCCATTTCACCGGATAGATCTTGCCGAGAATGGCCATCATACCGTCTTTCTGCTCTTTGGTAGCCTTCGGCTCGAATGTTGCAACCAGCCAGTCTGCCTGGCCTTTGGTGCTCCAGTCAGATCCCAGGTCACCGGACAACCAGACCTTTACGCCTGTCAGATCGACATCCCCGTGTTTGCCCGCAACCACGCGGGCGACGTTGTTGAAGGTGCAGCTGTGTGCGCCAGTGCCCTGGTGCGACGCGTGGTCGTTAAAGTAGCACGGGCAGAACAGATCACACGAACATGCCTCGATGTACTGCAGTTGCGCCTGCCAGGGCACGTCCTGCGCCAGTAGCGGCAAACCCAATAAAAGGAACGCAAATTTTCTCATGCGTCTCCCCTCCTTCGGGATATAGTGCTCTTTCACAACCAGTTTTGCAAGCTCATTCCCGGCAAATTCCGCGTTTGCTCCCGCGGATGAATTTCACCAGGTGCGCGGCTTCGGCTCCGGCAACTTCGGCTTCAATGCGGTGCAACGCATCTTCCAGCTTGAGCCCCGAGCGGTACAGCAGCCGGTAAGCCAGTTTCAGCGCCGCAATTTGCTTTAGGCTGAGGCCGGAGCGCTTCAGCCCCACAACGTTGACGCCCTTCGCTGCGACGTTGAATCCGGAGTATAGAAAGAAAGGCGGTACGTCGCTATTCACGCGTGTGTTGCCACCGATCATGGCCAGCCGTCCGATTTTTGAGAACTGATGAATGACCACTCCGCCGGAAATAAATGCCTGGTCCTCCACCTCGACGTATCCGGCGACCAGCGCACAACTGCAAATAATGGTCTCGTTGCCAATCTTGCAGTTGTGCGCGATGTGCCCTGAAGTCATGATGTAGTTGTCGTCCCCGATTTCCGTTACCGATTCCGGTTCGGTTCCACGGGAGACGGTGTAGTGCTCCCGAATGATGTTTCCATTGCCGATACGGAGATAACTGCGCTCTCCGGTGAAATTCTTATCGAGGGGATCGGTACCCAGAACCGTCCCGGACGAAACGGTATTTCGCTCTCCGAGCGTGGTCCAGCGCTTCACGTAGACATAAGGCTCGAGAACGCAGTCGCGGCCGATGCAGACGTCGGATTCGATCACGCAGAAATCGCCGATGCGCGTCCCGGAACCGATGGCCGCGTCCGCATGCACGCGGGCAGTAGGCGCAACATACACGGTAGAGTCGACAGGCATTGCTCGTCCATGATACTAGCCGGGGCTGCGCCCCGGCGCGATGCTTCGCATCGCCGACACGGCGAGGGGGCGACGCGGAGACGCGGCGATTTTGAGCAGACAGCGCGGGATTCCTTCGCCGTGTCGCCCCCTCTCCGCGTCGCCGTGTCCGCCATGCGAAGCACGGCTCCGCGCGTCATACTAGCCGGGGCTGCGCCCCGGCGCGATGCTTCGCATCGCCGACGCGGCGATTTTGAGCAGACAGCGCGGGATTCCTTCGCCGTGTCGCCCCCTCTCCGCGTCGCCGTGTCCGCCATGCGAAGCATGGCTCCGCGCGTCAGAGCGGATATCCGTGGATGAGCATGAACGTGCGGCGCCAGCGCGTCTTGGTGAAGAAGTGCTGGACCAGATCCACGAAGTGTCCGAAGGTGAAATCCACCAGGTCTTCGGTGGCGGCGTCGTACGACCAGTAGACCAGAAGCGGCTTGCCTTTAATATTTTCACGCGGCACAAATCCCCAGTAGCGGCTGTCGGCCGAATTGTCGCGATTGTCGCCCATGGCGAAATAATTGCCGGGTGGAACTACCACCTCACCATTCACCACATGGTGTTCGAGCATATCCATAGTCGATGGTGGCAAATTCAAATCCGGTGTGGCGGGGAAATTATCGCGATAGGGATTGATGTAGGTGGATTTGTGAACCTTGTAAGGCTCGTTTAACATTTGGCCATTCAAGTAAACCTGCTTGTTCACCAGACGGATGCGGTCACCCGCCACTCCGATGACCCGCTTGACGTAGTCTTCTTTAATATTCAGCGGATATCGGAATACGATGATGTCGCCGCGCTTCACCGGCTCATAGGGCAACAGATGCTGGCTGAAGCTTCCGGCAGGAGCGTAGGCCATCCGGTCGACAATGAGGTGATCGCCAACCAGTAGGTTGTCCTCCATGGAGGAGGTTGGAATCACGAAGGGTTGCGCGATCGTGCCCGTGGCGAAGATCAGGATGATGAAATTGAACGTCCACTCGGCGATGCCCCGCGAGAAAGCGTCATTTCTCGGCTTGCTTCGCGGGCTGGGCACTGCCAGAGGCGCGGTGAGCGTTTGCTTTTTGAGGTTCTTCCGGCTCATGAGAGATCTAACCCTTTATACCGCGTTATCGCACGGTCTGGCGGCGCGATACAGTGTTTACATGCGTGTCAGGGAATTGGCCGAATGGCTCGGCGCGACTTTTGAAGGCAATGGCGAGAAAGAGTTGACCGGAGTCAAGTCGCTCGAGAGCGCCGGCCGTGAGGATCTTTCCTTCGTATCCAGCATGAAGGCGGTGGCGCGGGCGGAGGCGTCGGCGGCCGGTTGCCTAATCGTTCCGGCTGAATTTCCCACGGGCCGCACGGTGATTCGCGCCAGCGCCCCGCGGACCGCTTTCGCTCGAGCGGTAAACCGGCTTGTCCCGCCGGAGCCTCATCGGGCGGGAATCGATCCTTCCGCAGTGGTGAGCCCGCAGGCGGAAATTGGCGAGAATGTCGCGATCGGCCCGCACGCCAGCATTGGAGACGGTTCGCGGATCGAATCCAACTGCCGCGTCGGGCCGGGTTGCGCCATCGGCCGGCGCGTGGTGGTCGGCCACGATAGCGTGCTGCATGCGCATGTCACGATCTACGACGACGTGGATATCGGCAGCAACGTCATCCTGCACGCCGGCTGCGTGATTGGCGCCGATGGATTCGGCTTTGTCCTGGAGGGCGAAGGCTACCAGAAGTTTCCTCAAATCGGACGGGTGGAGATCGGAGACTTTGTCGAAATTGGCGCAAACTCCTGCGTGGACCGCGCAGCACTAGGCGCTACATGCATCGGCGAGGGCACCAAGCTCGATAACATGGTCCACGTGGGCCACAATTGCCGCATCGGCCGCCACGTAGTGGTAGCGGCGCAGACCGGCTTCTCGGGCGGAGTGGTGGTGGACGATTACGCGATCATCGGCGGGCAAGTGGGAATCGGCGACAAGGCCCGCATCGAGTCCCGCGCGGTGCTGGGCTCGGGCTGCGGCATTTTGACATCCAAGATTGTGCATGCCGGACAGGTGATGTGGGGGACGCCGGCGCGACCGCTCAAGCAACACCTGGAGCAACTCGCTAACCTGGCGCGATTGCCGGACATGCGAAGTCAATTGACGGATCTAAGGCGGCGTCTGGGGGAGCTGGAGAAAGAGAAGACTTGATGCTGGTGGTGGTCGGCGGCCATACGCGCAACATCGGTAAGACTTCAGTAGTGGCAGGCCTGATTGCAGCGCTGCCGGAACTGCAGTGGACCGCCGTGAAGATTACACAGTACGGACATGGCGTATGTTCGACCGAAGGCGAATTGTGCGAATGTGCACCGCAGGATCCCCAACATTCTTACGCGGTCAGCGAGGAACAGGATCGAACCGCCGGAACGGATAGCAGCCGGTTTCTTGCTGCCGGTGCGCAGCGCGCCTATTGGGTGCGCACCGCAGCGGGTCAATTGGGACATGCGTTGCCTGCGCTGCGTCGAATCTTCACATCGAGTACTCATGCCATCGTCGAATCGAACAGCATCCTGCAATTCTTCCGGCCGGATCTCTACTTAGCCGTGCTGGATTTTGGAGCCCGCGACTTCAAGCAGAGCAGCCTCACGTACCTGGACCGCGCGGATGCGGTGGTATTTATCAACAGCGACGTTGTGAGGAACCCATGGACACAAGTAGCGCCACGGTTGTGGGATTCCAAGCGGCGGTTCTGTGTCCAGCCGCCTCAGTACGTTACCGAAGCCATGGCGGCCTTCGTCAGGGGGCGCGCCAACTCTTCGACGGCTTCCGGGAGTGCCGCTTCGGAAAGACCGGAACGCTCTTGACCGAGGAAATACGAGCGGAGGTTAAGCAGCCCGTCACGGAGGATCTCATCGGCCTGGCCGATTTCGGAATGCATGCGGCTTAGCTGCTCCCGCACTCGCACGTCCTGCGCCGCTGTGATCAGATCCAGGTAGGAAGTCAGCGCTTCCAGCACACTGAGAGGCTGCCGTAATCGATGAGCAAAATCCGCCAATACGTCTTCACGTTGAGATTGCGGCACAGCGGTCGCCTCCTAGAGATTTGTAGGGGAGGTACAAATTCAGAATGTTCAGGTTCCGGGAACTGATTATAACGCAGCCACAATCCGTGGCAAGAGATTTTTTTCGATGGCCTGTTAAGCGGGCCGAATTCGCGCTTCTGGCACTTCAATCTCCTTCAAGCCCTTGAATGAGAAGAGCAGATCCACCAGATATGCGGGCGGCTCATCTGTGGTTTTTCGCACGATGGTCGCCAGCGCGTCTGTGACCGCCGCATGGAAGGTCACTCCTTGAATCATCAAACCGGCCAGATTCACCCGCACGCGTTGATGGGCCTCGAAAGCCATGGTTCGATTCGATTCTGACGCCGCGCACAGAAAAAAACAAGCTCCGCGCGCGGACTGCTGATCTAGATGAGAGTCTGAAATTTGAAATGCGCAACGGCTGCGTTGCGAAAGCTTGCTTCGATCTCGCGGGAAATCTATTTAACCTAAGTTCACACGATGCTAGCTATCCAAAGTTAACGCACGCCTTAGTACTTGATAACCAGTTGCAGTATTAACTAGAACGCTACCTATCCTTATAATGACGACGTGGGAGACAAGTACTATAACTATCCAGTAACGCTGTCCACGACGAACAGGGTGCGCGCGTCTCTGTCTCGCGGATGTTGGACCCTGCTGCCGCTGACTTTGGCCGTCTGCGGATGGTGTGCAACGTTGATGCTTTGCCGCGTCATGCTTTCTCGCGAAAGCGCGCAGCTGGCCGCAACGGCGGAACTGGCCGCGCACAGCATTCAGAGTAAGATCACGTCCAGCATCAATATGTATGTTGCGCCACTGGAAGCCCTGGCAGCCCGCTGGGGAGCGGACGCGGATGCATGGCAGCCCGAATGGCAATCGGAAGCTGACCAGCTCCATCAACGCTTTCCGGCATTGGAATCCATCCATTGGGTCGACTCATCCTATACGACGCAGTGGGGAATACCTTCCAAGCACCTGCAAGGCATCACGCTGCGGCAGGAAATAGATGGCGCGCGCAAAGCAGGTAAGACAATGGTGGTTCCCAGTCCGGGTTCTAGCCCCGGGAGCAAAGAACTGCTGGCTCTGATCCCCATTTCGCATCACGGAAAATTCGAAGGTTGTGTGATTGCGACGCTAGTGACAGGACAATGGCTGCGCTCGGTGATTGCTCCGGAAGTTCCCAAGGGGTACACGGCCTTGCTCTCATACGCGGACGAGCAGCTTTATATGTGGCACGCCTCGGCAGTCCCGGGAGCATCCCGATACGTTTCTGAAGCGAGCGTCAACTTCTATGGTTTGCCCCTGGTGGTAAGCGTTTGGCCTACACCCGATGAATGGTCGGGATCGCGCCACATGCTCTTCGCGTTGAGCCTGGTGATCGGCCTGTTGATTTATTCCAGCGGAGCCCTGGCGGTGGTAGCGCACCGCCGGGCCAGGGCAGTAGAAGGTGCCAAGCAGCAAATGGCCGTGCAGCAGCAAGATCTACGTCACGCCAATGAGCACCTGGAAACGGTAATTCAAGCCGCCCCGTTTGCCATCGTGGCGGTCGACCCTGATGGAACTGTCAGGAGCTGGAACTCGGCGGCGGAGAGTATGTTCGGCTGGACGGAGCAAGACGTGCTCGGCCGTATCCCGCCGTTCGTGAACAGTAGCCAGGCAGCCGAATTCCACGAAAAGATCCAGCAGACGATCCAGGGCGGGCTGATCGCCGGACTCGAAAGAAGGCGCCAGCGAAAAGACGGAAGTACTATCGACGTTGCCATCTGGACTGCGCCGCTGCAGGATAACGCCGGCTCGATTACCAGCATCATCCTGGCGATCGCGGACATTAGCGAGCGCAAGAAACTGGAAGAGCAACTTCGCCACTCCCAAAAAATGGAAGCCGTAGGCCGGTTGGCGGGCGGTGTGGCGCACGATTTCAATAACCTGCTCACCATCATCAACGGCTACGGGCACATGATGATCGGCGCCCTGACCTCGCAGGACCGCCTCCGTTCACACGCCGAACAGATTCTCAAAGCCGGCAATCAGGCCGCCGCTTTGACGACTCAACTGCTCGCTTTTAGCCGGCGGCAGGTCATCCAGCCCAAGCCGGTGGATCTGAATCACCTGATCACCAACCTGGAAAAGATGCTTCGCCGCGTGATCGGCGAAAACATCGTGCTCTACACGCTGCTAGGCGACGAGCTGGATCACGTAAAGGCTGATCCAAACCAGATGGAACAGGTGCTTATCAACCTGGTGGCCAACGCGCGTGATGCAATGCCCCAGGGCGGCGCACTGACAATCTCGACAAGAAACGTGACGCTGGAAAATTCCTTGACCTGCGAAGGAAATGAGATCCTACCGGGGTGCTACGTGGAGATTGCCGTCTCCGACACCGGAGAAGGTATGGATGAGGAAACCAGAAGCCACCTCTTCGAGCCTTTCTTTACCACTAAAGAACGCGGCAAAGGCACTGGACTGGGCCTGTCGAGCGTGTATGGAAGCATACGCCAGAATGGGGGCGGCATCGTGGTGCACAGCGAGTCCGGCCGCGGGGCGGAATTTCTTATTTACCTGCCGCAGCTTTCCGAACCGGCGTCAGCCGCCAAAACGGAGCCGGCCGCAAAGGGTTTCCATCGCGGTTGCGAGACAATTCTGCTGGTGGAAGACGAAGCTGAGGTTCGGAAAATGCTGCGGGAATCGCTGACCAGCGCGGGTTATCGCGTGCTCGAAGCCGCCGACGGCACCGATGCGCTCCGTAAATGGGAACATGAAGCGCGTTCTATCGATCTTCTGGTGACGGACGTCGTGATGCCCCTGCTCAATGGCCGCGAACTCGCAAAGCGACTGACTTCGGTAGCGCCGCACATTCAGATCATTTACATTTCCGGCTACGCCGATGACGTGCTGGCTTACCACGGCACTCTGGCCCCAGACACGGTCTTGATCCAGAAACCGTTTTCGCCGGCCGAACTGATGCTCAAGGTACGTGAAGTTCTGGACGCGCGCAAAAACGGGCCGCCCTCGCCGTACCGCCCGGCGTATCAGCAAGCCCGCGGGTAAACGCCACCCTAATTTCGATTTGTGCTGGCGCCATGGGCTCCCGTCGGCGGGAGCGGCGTCGGGCGCAGTCTTGAATCAGCCTACTCATAATGCAAAGCGACGATCGGATCCACGTTAATGGCTTGCCATGCAGGCCGAGCACATGCGAGAAGCGCGACACCAGCGAGGAGCAGCGGCGCAACGACAAATGTCACGGGATCAGTCGCCGTTACTCCGTAAAGAAGGCTGCTCAGGGTGCGGGTTAATCCGACCGCACTCAGCATGCCAACCAAAAGCCCAAGCGCGGCCAAGCTCAAACCCTCCCGAAGTACCAAAATAAGCACCTCCATTCGTGATGCCCCGAGGGCCAGCCGGATCCCGATTTCAGGTATGCGTTGCGCCACTGCATAGTGCACGAGTCCATAGATGCCTATGGCAGCAAGGAGCAGCGCCGCCGCCGCAAACAGCCCCAGTAGCAGAGTCTGGAACCGCCGCGGGGAAGTTGCCTCAGTTAGCCGTTGCTCCAGCGTTGAGATCCGGTAGACGGGCACGCTCCGGTCTAGGGCTGCGATCTCCCGTTGTACAGTTGGAGCAAGCGCTAAGGGATCCGCATTCGTTCTCACGAGGAAGTCCGTCCCCCGACTCGGCAGTTGCTCGAAGGGCAAGAAGACTTGTGGCAGTGGTTCTCGTTCCAGCCCATTGCGACGCATGTCGCCGGTCACACCGACGACCGTTACCCAAGGGTCGGCAAAACGCCCGTCGCCGAACTGAAAACGCTTTCCCACTGCATCAGCATTTGGCCAAAAACGACGCGCGAAGGTCTCGTTAATAATGGCCACATGCGATGCAGCGCGGCCGTCGTAGTGGGAGAAAAAACGGCCGCGACGTAGAGGCACGCCGAGTGCGGCAAAGTAGTCAGGGCTGACCGCATCATCCATGACCTGCTCGCCTGCACTCGCTGTGCTCGCCCGGCCTTCTACCAGGATCGTGGTATCGGCGTTGCCGTTCTGGAACACGGTGCTGGTCGCGCCCACTCGCTGGACACCAGGCAGAGCCTCCAGACGTTCAAGCGCCCGCCTGCAAAACTCGGCTTGCTGGGATTCATTCTCGGTAGGGCGCAGCACCACGCGGAACACCAGCACGCCTTGTGGTACGAAACCCAATGGAACTTCCTGTAGGCGCACCAAACTGCGGATCATCAGGCCCGCCCCGCACAACAACAGCGCAGCGCACGCCACCTCGGTGGCTACAAGAAGGTTCCGCAGGCGGCGCGTGCTTGCAGTAGCGGTCTGACTCCGCCCGCTCTCCTTCAGGGCTTCATGTGGTGCGTGGCGGGACAACTGCCAAGCCGGAGCGAGACCGAAGAAGACCCCACTCAGCACCGACACAGCCACCGCAAAGACGAGCACGCTGATATCGAGCCCGATCATCTCGGGGCGTGGCAGATTGGTCGGCGCCAGCACAATAAAGGCACGTAACGAGACAGCGGCCGTAAGGAGGCCCAGCACACCGCCGAGAGCCGCAATGACGGTGCTTTCGGTGAGGAGTTGTCGCAGCAGCCGACCCCGGCTCGCACCTAGGGTCGTCCTTAGCGCCATCTCTCGCTGACGTGTCGAACTGCGCGCGAGCAGTAAGTTGGCGACATTCGCGCACGCGATGAGCAGCACAAAGACTACCGCCCCTAACAGTACCCAGAGCGCCTGGCGGACCTGCCTGCCCGCAATCTGTTCGCGCAATGGTACGACATTGACGTGGAAACCGGTGAAGTCGGGGTTGCGGGCCAGTTCGGGATACTGCTGGCTGAGGTGATTGCCGATCAAGTTCATCTCCGCTTGGGCCTGGGTGTACGTTGCTCGGGGTTTGAGCCGACCCAGAATAAGCCCTAACGGGCGTTGCCGTTCTCCTTTCACGTCCGCCCAGCTAGAGGCCACACCTAACGGCTGCCACAGTTGAGTGTCTCTGGAGGGGAATTGAAATGAGGGCGGCATGACACCAATCACAATGGCGGGCTTATTGTCGATCTCTATCACCTGTCCGAGGACGTTTGCCGTCCCGCCAAACCGGCGCTGCCATAATCCGTAGCAAAAGTACAACGACATGCTCCCCGCGCTGCTCCTCTGAGAGCGAGAACGTGCGGCCAATTAGGGCCGGCACCCGAAGAACAGAAAACAAGTTCGCCGAAGCCACATCGGCATCGATCCGCTCCGGCACGTCGGTGCCGGTGAGCGTCACCGGATAGGCGACGAAGCAGAAGGCGAGATCCGCAAACAGGTGGTCCTGGCGTCGCCAGTCTTCATACGTAGGATAGGAAGTATACTCTTCGTGAATCTGCCTCGTGCGATCATCAGTCCACAGCACCATGAGTTGGTCCGCGTTGGAGTACGGGAGTGCCCGAAGGAGCACGGCATTGACGATGCTGAATAGGGAAGTGGTGGCACCGATTCCGAGAGCGACCGTTAGGATAGCGACTAGAGCGAAGCCTGGGTGTTTTCGTAGCGTCCGAACCGCATAACGAAGATCCTGCAACATGTTCTCGACGAAGGTTACTCGGCGCACATCGCGGCACTCCTCTCGGATCTGCGCCAGTCCGCCGATTTTACGACGCGCCGCATAGCGCGCTCGTCAGTGCTCATCCCGGCCGCCATATTCTCCTCGATCTGATGCTCAAGATGGAACTGAATCTCGTCGTCCAGTTCGTGGTCGATGCGCTCACGACGCAAGAGCGACCTCAGCCGCAACACCAGCTTATTCGCCCAACGCATCACTCGTACCTCAAAGCGACCATGGGGTCCACGCGCGAAGCGCGTAGCGCCGGGAGATAGCTCGCTACGGCGGCGACTACGAACAGGAGAACAACGGCCGCCGAAATTGTCAACGAATCGGTGGGCGTCAGTCCGTAGAGCAGGCTCGACACTGACCGCGCCAGCGCAAGCGCAAGGGGCACGCCAATCGCAATGCCCGTCCCGACCAGCAGCAGCGCTTCGCGTAACACCATCCAAATTACGCCGCCGCGCTCTGCGCCCAGGGCCATGCGGAGGCCAATTTCATTGGTCCTGCGTGTGACGCTGTATGCGAGCACTCCATATAGACCGATCGAAGCGAGCAGCAATGCAAACACGCCAAACCAGCTCGACAGTGTTGCGACCAGGCGTTCCTGGGAGAGCGATTCATCCAATTGAGCTTCGAGTGTCCTGACGTTATAGATGGGCACATTCGCGTCTGCGGTTTGCACCTCGCGCCGGATGGCCGCCGTTACCTTTGCCGGATCACCAAGTGTGCGGACCAGCAGAGTCATCTGCTCAACCACACTTTGCTCAAACGGCACATAAACTACGTTGGGTGGTTCCCCGCGCACGGCAATTACGTTGCGTGGTTCCTCGCGCACATCCTTGTACTTGCCGTCACGGACAACGCCGACGATCTCAACATTGTTGACGTCCCCAATCCGCAAGTGCCGGCCCACGGCTTTGCTGTCACTAAAAAACCGCCGCGCTAGTGTCTGATTGACGATGGCTACTTTCGGAGCCGATTTCGCATCGTGCCCGGTGAAGCTCCGACCCAGCAAAAGTGGGACTTTGAGGGTCTCAAAGTATTTTGGGCTCACGCTATTGATCCAGCCACCCCCCTCGGCGCGGGGTGTATTCTCACCTTCCGCGCGAACGCCCTCGATCCTGAGCCCGGGTCCCAGAAGGCCCATGGATCCGATGCTTGCGGACCGCACCCCTGGTAGTTGATTTAACCGCTCAATTACCTGCTCGAAAAAGCGGGTACTCTGGTCATTGCTGTAGCCGTTCAGCAAGGGAACAAGTTCCAGCAGCAGAACGTTCTCCCGGTCGTATCCGATATCGACGGCCTTCAAGTTTCGAAGCGTCCCCACAAACAAGCCCGCACCCTCCAGCAGCATCAGGGACAGTGCGATTTGAGCAATACTCAGGACCTTGCGGAGAGTCAGCGAGCCTCGAAGGCCGCTCAAGCTCACTTGAGCTTTGAGAGCTGGAGCGACCGCGGACCGCGTGAGCTGCAATGCCGGTGCCAGACCAAAAAGAACTCCCGCTGCCAAAGAAACAATCACCGCGAATGCCAGTACCCGGAAATCCAGGTCAACATTCAAAGCAACCGGCAGCCTTCCTTCCGGCAGAAAGCTTGCCAGCATGCGGCTTCCCCAGCGAGCAATGACGACGCTCGCAGCCGTGGAGATGAGCACGAGGATCACACTCTCGGTAATCAGTTGGCGCACGACACGGACACGGCTCGCTCCCAGCGCGAGCCGAACCGCGATTTCCCTCTGGCGGGCCATAGCCCTCGCCAGCAAGAGGCTCGCGACATTCATGCAGGCAATCAGCAGAACGATGCTGACCGCCGCCATCAGGACCCAAAGCTGACGGGAGAACATCTCCCGAAGCGCGGAGACGCCCCTGCTGCCCGGCTCGAGCCGCAATCTTTCGGACAGCACCCTGGCTTTGTCGGAAGCCGGTAGATCTTTGAACACATTACGCACTTCGTCTTCACGGGCATGCATATAAGACGCGTTCAAAGCCGACTCCGCCTTTACTCTGCTGGCCCCTTCCTTCAACCGGCCCACCAGGTCGAGCCATCCCCAACCGCGGCTGCTCATGTCAATGTGGGCTGGCAAATCGGGCAGCATCGCCCGGACCATCGTTATTGGCACACGAACGTCCGGCGAAACGCCTACTTCGGTGCCTTGGAATCCGGCCGGCGTGATGCCGACGACGGTCATCGGATGCCCATCGAGACGGATCTTCTTTCCGACGACGCCTGGATCGGATCCGAACCGTCGCCTCCAGAACGCGTTGCTGAGCACGACGACTGGCTGGGCGCCCGGCACGCGCGCGTCGTCAGGCATGAGCGTACGGCCGATCAGCGCCTGGACCCCCAACACCTGGAAGTAATTTCCAGACACCAGCTCCGCCGAAATCCGATCGGTCTGGCCGTCGCCACTCATGCTGGCAGGAATGGTGAACCGGCAAAGAAGGCCCGAGAGTACCGTGTTCCCGTCGCGCAGATCCTGGTACATGGGATAGGAGAAGTCGTTGCCATGATTGAACACAACTAGCTGCTCGGGATTCTTCACTGGCAGCGTTCTCAAAAGCACCGCGTTGATCAGGCTGAACACAGCTGTATTGATTCCGATTCCCAGCGCTAAGGAGACTACCGCAGCCGTTGTGAAGGCGGGACTTTCTCGCAGAATCCGCAGCGCGTACCGGACGTCGGTCCCGAGATCTCCAATCCAGTTGACTCGGCGCGTGTCGCGGCATTGCTCTTTGAATTGTGTGAGGCCGCCGATGATGCGGCGCGCTGCGTAGCGGGCGTCTTGAGGCGTCATCCCCGCGGCCAGATTCTCTTGAATCTGTTGCTCCAGATGAAAGCGCAGCTCGTCGTCGAGTTCTTTGTCGATGCGCTGACGACGCAATAACGATCGCAGCCGCAGCAGCAGCTTGTCCAACCAGCGCATCACTCGTACCTCAACGCCACCATTGGGTCGACCCGCGAAGCGCGTCGCGCGGGTAGATAGGTGGCTACAAGACCTACGCCGAGCAAAACCAAAGAGACCGCCAGGATGCTGACCGGATCGCTGGGGCGCACGCCATAAAGCAGACTGGCGAGAGAACGCGTCACCGCAAGAGCGCCGGCAATCCCCAGAACCAAGCCGATCGTCAGTAGCGTGACGCCTTGCCGGACGACCATTCGGAGGATATCGCCACGGCTTGCGCCGAGCGCCATGCGCGTACCGATCTCCTGGCGGCGCTGAGCGACCGAAAACGAAACCATTCCATAAATTCCGATCGCGCTGAGCGCGAGCGCCACGCCGGCGAAGATCCCGAGCAGGCAGGCATCGAAGCGGGAATCGGCCGTGGTGGATGCGATGATCTCGGTCATCGGTTGCATGCGAATCACGCGCTGGGTTGAATCGATACCGGCAACTGCACGGCGTATTTGCTGGGCGAGGCCAGCCGCAGGACCGGCGCGCACCACCCACGAGAGGCCGTCGGAACTACGGGCCTGCGCAACGGGTATGTAGACGGTGGGACGCGCGGGCGCTTTCAGTTCTGGGCCTTTGGTGTCGGCGACCACGCCCACAATCTCCCTGGGCGGCTCGATGATGTCGGGAAACTCCCGCTCTTCGAACCGGCCGGCGACGAGGCGGTCACCGATGGGGTTGGCCTGCGGCCACCAGCGGCGGGCCAGAGTTTCGTTCACGAGGGCGACCGATGGAGCGGAGGCTGCATCATCAGCCGTAAAAAGCCGGCCGCGGCGTAACGGAATGCCCATCGTCTCAAAGTACGATGGCGTGATCATCCGGTACTCCATGCCGCCGATGCTCTGCTCCGGATGGCCCGCGCGTTGAACGGGAATGTTGTTTTGTCCATCCAGCGGTAAAACATTGATCGCCGCCACAGACTGCACGCCCGGCACCAACTGAATCCGCTCCGACAGGGTGCGCACAAAGCTTGCGAGCTCGGTGTCGCCCCGGTGTCCGTCGGCAGCGAACGGAGTGTCGAACATGATCACGCCCTGCGGCGCAAAACCGAGCCGCTCCTGATGCATGCGGTAGAGGCTCTGCATCAGGAGCCCGGCAACCATCAGCAACACCGCCGACAACGCCACTTCACCTGTCACCAATATGCTGCGCGCCCGCTGGCGAGCCGGCCCGGCGGTCGTAGACCGGCCAACTGCTTTGAGCGCGGCTTGAATATCCAAGCGCACCGAGCTTAGAACTGGCAGGAGGCTAAACGCCAGACCGGTACCGACGGCGATCCCGAGCGTGAAGATCAGCACCGGAAGATCCAGCCTGATAGGCGCCGAAGCAGGCAACACGAACGGCATAACGGCGACGAACGCTTGCAGGAGCCAGAATGCGGCCAGCAGCCCGGCGAGGCCCCCCATCAAGCTGACCAGGAGATTCTCCACCAGGAACTGTCCGAGCAAACGGCCGCGGCTGCAACCGAGCGCCAGCCGCAGAGCGATCTCCTTCTGGCGGGCCGCGAGACGCGCCAGCAGCAGGCTGGCCAGGTTCGAGCAGGCGATCAGCAGCAGCACACCGACCGCGCCGAAAAGAAACAGCAAATTCAAACGCACGTCGCCCACGAGCGAGTCCTGATAAGGAACCAGCGCCACGCCGCGCTCACCGCCCCTCACCTGGTCCGGATACCGGCGGCGGTAGCTTTCGAACACGGCGCCCATCTCAGCTTGCGCTTGCCGCAGGTTCAGTTCGGGCTTGATGCGCGCGATGACTTGCGTGTTCATCCCGGTATCACCCACGCCGCCATTCGGCCGCAACGGCAAGAAGGCATCGCGCTTTTCAGGAAACCAGAACCCGCTGGGCAGCACACCAACCACGGTGTAGCCTTCACCATCCAGCTTCACAGCGCGCCCCAACACAGCGGGGTCCGCGCCGAACTGCCGCCGCCAGAGGCCGTCACTGAGCACGATGGCCTGTGGTCCCCCGAGGCGCGTTTCTTCAGCTCGGAACTCGCGCCCGATCACCGGACTCACGCCCAGCGCGCGGAAGAAATCGGCCGTAACCACCATCGTGCTGATCCACTCGCGCCCGGCGCCTGAGATCAGATTTCGCGCTCCTCCGCCGCGGCAGCCTGCCAAAGCTTCGAAGGCCCGGCTGTTCTCCTTCCAGAACTCCATTTGCGGAACGCTGAGGTAGCCGATGACGGCGCCCTCGTGCGCGTACTGGCGGGACACGCGGACCAGCCGTCCCGGGTCCGGATATGGTAGCGAGCGCAGCAGCACGGCATGGATTACGCTGAAGACCGCGGTATTGGCTCCAATGCCGAGCGCCAGCGAGAGCACGGCCACGGTGGTAAATCCGGAGCTCGTTCGGAGCATTCTCGCGGCGTAACGCAGATCCTGCAAAACGTTTTGGATGAGATTCACGCGTCGCATATCCCGGCACTCCTCCTGAACCTGAGAGAGACCGCCAATCGACCGGAGCGCGGCGTAGCGGGCTTCTTCAGGGCTCAAGCCTGCCGCAAGGTTCTCGGCCACCTGCTGTTCCAGGTGGAAGCGCAGCTCTTCTTTCAGCTCCGCGTCGACTTGTGGCCGGCGGCGCAGCGAGCGCCATTGCAGCCGCAATTTATCCGCCCAGCGCATGCTGTCACGCCTCGTTCGTCTGCACCACCAGATTGATGGCCGTCGAGAGCCGGTCCCACTGAGCCAATTCCCTTTCCAACTGTGTGCGCCCGGCTCGCGTCAACGAATAGAACTTAGCCTTGCGTCCGCCCTCCGTCTCGCCCCAATGCGCCTTGATCCAGCCCTGCTGCTCCAACCGGTGCAGCCCTGGATAAAGGGAGCCTTGCTGAACTTGTAGCACTTCTGCAGAGATTTGCTGGATGCGTTTTGCGATTGCCCAGCCGTGCTTGGGCTCGAGTGAAATGGTCTTGAGAATTAGGAGGTCCAGGGTTCCCTGGACGAGGTCGCTTGGTTTGCCCATATTTCAGATGATCTACAATACACTGACTGTTGTAGATAGTCAAGGGATGTGCGCTCGCGTGATCTTCCCGTAGGGATTCTCGAATCCGGCCGTATGCGGCAGCGGGCGGCGGCATCCGTTTTTTTCCCGGCGAACAGGAATTGAGTATGCGAACCATACTGGTCCGGGTGGATTTCCGGGATTCCATCTCACCGTTCCCGGAAGAACGGTTCGTCACCGCACAAGGAGCGAAAATCGACGGCTGGCTGCACGATTTTGTGCCGCTGGGTGGTATCAGCTGGGTCTTTTAGAGCGGGGCCTGCTATTTGGCGTTCCTGTTTGCCGCTTGGGCAGCAGCCTTCAACTCATTATTGGCCTGGTCCAGCAGGTCTTTCGCTTTTTGCGCGTGGCCTTGCATGTCCCACTCGTTGGCCTTCTGAGCGTCAACTACTCTCTGCCAGGCTTGCCGGCTGAGCCGCTGTGCGGCTGCAAGATTCGGATGCCGGGCGCCTGACACGTTTCTTACTGGCCGTTGGGCTAAAGCAACTCCCCCAATCAGGAGCAATGAACCAACAAAAGCGGCACAAAGTCGGTGTTTTAGCATGGGGTAATTCTATAGTCCGCACAGCGCCCGGTGCAAGAGAAAAGAGCAGACTCTCTAACGGGCGTTCGAAACTTCGAAAAACGCATTTCCTGGCTGTGACAGAGTCAACCCTACGCTTAGCGGATTACTATCCGGATGAATGTCCAGTGGCACGGCGGAAACTGTGTCCGCTGGCGTATTTCCCAGCCCTACTGCGACCAGCCGATAGGACGTCCCGGCGAACACGTTCAGCGCGAACCGGCCGTTTTGGTCGGCAATCGCCTGCCCCACAACAGTTTTCGAGGAATCGAAGACCGTCACAACAGCCCTTGGCATCGGCTGACCATCGGTTCTCAACACGATGCCCTCGATGGCGCGCTGCAGTTGGCGGTCGGGCAGAGTCAAATCGTAGGTCCGGACCTCTGGTCTCCCCGAAAAATCAATCTTGGTAGCCGACGCCGGGTCTTCAGTTCCAGGGTAGAACCAGCGAGGGTACGGGGTGTCTTGCGTCGGTGTGTGATTCAGGCTGACACCTAGGTAATACTGCCCCGCCCTGTCAATCCGCAGCTCATAATGCCCCTCCGAATCGGTCATCACTCCATTGCCCGGAATATCCTGTGTCGAGCGAAGTTGCACCTCCACTCGCGAGGCCGGCATTCCGCTCCTTGTCGTTACGCGGCCCGTGATCCGGAGAGTTCGGAACAGTGTCAGGTCCAGGCAACCTTTGGCGTGTAACTCGACCTTCGGATCGTCTGGAAGATCGCCGTCGGATTCTGCGTGTATCGTGTATTCCCCTGGAGACAAGCCGGTGAAGACGGCGTCGCCGGCATCATTAGTCAACGCCGAGTAACGCGATCCGGCGCCTTTGGCGATGATCGTCGCTCCAGCTTTGCCCGGAGTGTCCAGCCGACCTGTACGAACGCGGATCTCCCCGGTTTCGGGAGCATTAGACATGACACGGAAATATTCCATATCCTCGGCCGCGTGGGCCAAAGTACGCGTGCGGGAGCAGATGTTGGTCTCAAGGCGTCCTTCCGCGTTTTTGTACGCATAGACGACGTAGTCCACACCGGTCTCGAATTCATATCCGCAGTCGCCGCCGCCCGAACCGGTCACGATCTCGATCTCTTTTTGACTGCGGTCCACTCCGCTTAGAACTTCTCCCAGTTGAAGTCGGACGACAGGCAAAGACCGCGACAAGGGGGCGAAGTCCCGCCCTCGCTGTGCCGGGAAGTCACCCAGACGTCTCCCGGCCAACGCCCGCCCGTTATTTCCAGCCGGAAGAGGGTGCGCCGGCACATCGGTAATGTCGAGCACTCGTCCAGTGAAGACCGCCGCAGAGCTTCCGGCCGCGGAACACGGTGTTCCGGGACCGACGCACGAGCAAGCCGAGAGCCGGGTGGCCGGGGCCGACAAAAACACGATGGCCAGAAGAATCCGCACCCGTATATTCTCCCAAAAATCAATCCTTCAAACGCTGCAGCAGCCCCTGATATGCATCAATACGACGGTCGCGCAGAAACGGCCAGTTGCGGCGGACTTCCTCGATGCGCCGGCGGTCGCATTCCACGACCAGCGTCTCCTCGCGATCGTGCGAAGCTTCGGCAAGCATGCAGCCGAATGGATCGGCGACGAAGGATGCGCCCCAGAATTCGAGACCCCGATCCGCCGGGCCCTCGAAGCCTACGCGATTCACGGCCGCAACATAAATTCCGTTAGCGATGGCGTGCGAACGCTGGATGGTGCGCCAGGCATCGTGCTGTGCGGCGCCGTATTGCCCTTTCTCAGAAGGATGCCAGCCGATCGCCGTGGGATAGAACAGCACGTCCGCTCCGCCCAGCGCTGCCAGGCGCGCAGCCTCCGGGTACCACTGATCCCAGCAGACCAGCGCCGCAATCCGCCCGTAGCGCGTGTCGAAATTGCGGAAGCCGAGATCCCCCGGCGTGAAATAGAACTTCTCGAAAAACAGCGGATCGTCCGGGATGTGCATCTTGCGATAGAGCCCGAGCAATGCGCCATCCGCATCGATGACAGCCGCGGTGTTGTGATAGACACCCGCCGCGCGGCGTTCAAACACCGGTCCGATAATCACTACTTTCAGGTCGCGAGCCAGGATGCTCAGCGCGCCGGTAGTGGAGCCCGGGATCGTCTCGGCCAGATCGAACAGGCGCGCGTCTTCTTCGCGGCAGAAATACTGGGAGCGGAACAATTCCTGAAGGCAGATGATCTGCGCGCCCTGCCCCGCCGCTTCGCGAATGCGCCACTCGGCTTTAGCCAGATTTTCGGACGGGTCCTTGGAGCAGGCCATCTGGATTAAGCCCACGCGAAATTTCGGATCGGTCACAATTGTTATTGTAAGAGCTGGCGCCGTGGATCGTAGAAAAATTTCCGCCCTGGTCCTGTTCGATATCGATGGCACGCTAATCCGGCGCGCCGGCCCGCATCATCGCGAAGCGCTGGTAGATGCCGTTCGGGCGGTGACGGGGCTCGTAACCACGACCGACCACATTCCGGTACACGGGATGCTCGATCCCGATATTCTGACGCGTATGATGCAGGATGCGGGTGCTTCCCGGGCCGCGATCGGCCGCCACTTGCCCGCGATTATGCGGCGCGCGCAGAACCTCTATGTGCGCCGCTGCCCCAATCTGCAGACGAAGACTTGTCCGGGCGTCCGGCGCCTGCTCTATTCGCTCCAACGTCGCAGGATCCCCGTGGGCCTGGTCACTGGAAACCTGACGCGCATTGGCTGGAAAAAGATGGAGCGGGCGCAACTGCGGCATTATTTCCGGTTCGGCATATTCGCCGAGATGGGCGCTAACCGATCGAGCCTTGCACGCATGGCTATCCAACACGCGCGCCGTCGAGCCTGGATCGACGGGCACGCGCACATCTCTCTCATCGGAGATGCGCCCAGCGACATTATTGCCGCGCGGGCGAACGGAGCGCGTGCCATTGCCGTCCACACGGGTATTTCCACACGAGAGGAACTGGCCGCGCTCCAGCCGGACATTCTGCTCGAAGATTTGCGAGCGCTTAAAGTCGAAATGCTTTTGTAGAGGCCCTACACCAACTGTTTCGGCAAGAACTCACGTGTGCAGAGCATGTCCTTCGGCGTGATGTACCAACCGCGCTGTTCAGGCGAACACTGTTGTGATGCTCGACGTAGCCCCCCACCAGACGCCGCGCGGCGTCCAGCGACAATGGTGTTCCCGGGCGGATCACTTTTAACGCAATCCGTAGTGCCGTTCTAAGTCTCGATCGAGCCATCGCCAAAGAGACACCAATGTTGGTTGGGGACGTCCCGCGATTTCGGAGGGTGTTGAATAGTGACTTTGCCCTTCATCCGAATCACGCGCTCTTTAGGAAACTCTCGCTTGCTCGCCTGGCCAATCATCAGGCGGTAGTGAGGCGGCCCGGGCGGTCTGGTTGGCAGTGAGGATTTCTTAAATACCAAAGGGATCTGCGCTCGCATTGGAAAGCCTTCGAACATGCTTGGTGGAGGAAGTTCCGAACCCTGCCAGTCGAAGATCTCGCAATTCGGTGCAACTCCTCCGGCATCACTGTGATGATCAATGACCTGAAAGACGATGAACGAACCAGATAGCAGACGATAAGCAATTAGTTCGCCGGGTTCCCAGTTGCACGTAGAACGAAAGACCTTTGCGATCTTACGAGGCAAAGGCTGCAGGGACTCAAGTTGTTTCTTAGTAGCCTCCAAAACTGCCGCACGTTTGCTTTCCTCTGGACTTCCCCGCCATGGATGCAGAGCCGACCCGTCCTCAATAACCCGGGTTGCCTCTTTCATGACACGGTCCTCCAGGCGTCCGCACTTCCATTGAGTGACGGCCAGCGCCAGCCAGAATATCGCGGCCATGTCGGGGTCCTTTTCCGATGACGGCATCCACTCCTTGAGCAAGCGATCGGTCGCTTCTGGTCCGCTGAGGCCGTCACCGATCATCATTCGATAATCGGCTCGCAGATCCGCAGCAAGATCGTCAGAGAAGATCGCTGTGCCCCACACTCCCACGTCGTTAGTTTGCGGAGACTCACATCGAGAGTCAATAGGCGTAGGGCAGCGCCAGAGAGGCCCTCTCTGGAAGGCCAGATTTGCCGCTGGTCATCCGTTCGCGACTTGATTGTGAATTACAAGGGGGTCTCACACTCGGGACAATGTCACCATTAATCGGCTCCGAAGCCCGGGCGCTCGTCCCCGTAAGGTCCGGAAGGTCGGACGTGCGCCGCTCTCGGCCAATCACAGAGTTCAGCGAACAGCTCCGAAAGGATCTGAGCCGGGTGTGGCGCAGGCGCTTTCGCCTGTGGGCGGCGATTTCTCACGGCGGCCTAACGAACCAGTTTCGGCAAGATCTCACCGGCCTTGCCGCGAAGCGAGCAATCCACTTCACCTGAAATGGGAGTCTCTTCAACATTGATTTCGACGATCTTGGCCTTAGCCATGCGTGCGATGCTTACCAAGCCCGCCGCCGGATAGACCACGGCGGATGTCCCAATCACCAGCAGCAGTTCCGCTGCGCTTGCGGCGTGTTCCGCTTCGAGCCACATGCCATCCGGCAACGGTTCCCCGAACCAGACCACGCCCGGTCTCGCCATTCCTCCGCAACGGCAATGCGGCGGCAGCTTGGGGAGCGGGGTCCTCCGGTCGGGCCAGTCCGCGCGGCACTCCAGACAGCGCAAGCGCCAGATATCGCCGTGCAGTTTCAGAATGCGGCCGCTGCCGGCGCGGTCGTGCAAGCCGTCCACGTTCTGCGTGACTAATGTGAAATAGCGCTTCTGGCATTCCAGTTCCACCAGCGCCCTATGGCCAGGGTTGGGGTTAGCTTTGGCGATGGCTTGCCGTCGCCAGTCGTACCACTCCCACACCAGGCGCGGGTCGCGAAGGAATGCCTCCGGAGTCGCGAGATCCTCCGGCTTGTATTGCTTCCAAAGGCCTTGATCCCCGCGAAAAGTCGGCACACCGCTCTCGGCGGAGATGCCGGCGCCGGTCAATACGACCACCTTTGATGCCTGCTTGATCCAGTCACGGGCTTGTTCCACTGGCCCATTATCATCGAGCCGATGCCGGCCCCGCCACGGACCGAAGAGCCGGCCGCACAACCTTATATAACTGACTGGTGTATATTGATGAATTCACGAAATGCTGACCCCCCTCCCGGCGGTACTGCAGGTACTGCTTGTGCTGATTGTTGTGACTGCAGGTATTTACGATCTCCGGTATCGGCGAATTCCCAACTGGCTGGTACTGGCTGGTCTCGTGCTAGGTATCAGTTTGAACACTTTTCTGTTTGACTTAGAAGGATTGAAGCGAGCGGCGCTGGGGATGGGCTTGGCGCTGTTGATCTATTTTCCACTGTACGCCCTGCGAGCCATGGGAGCGGGAGACGCGAAACTGATGGCGGCGGTAGGGTCAATTGTTGGGTGGCAAAACTGGATCGTGCTGTTTGTGGTGACGGCGCTTCTTGGGGGGTTGACCGCCCTCATCGTGCTGCTGTTTGCGGGCCGCATCCGGAAAACTTTCTGGAATGTGGGCTGGATCATGAGCGAGGTCCTTCATTTCCGCGCGCCTTATAAAAGTAGTGAAGAGCTGGACGTAAGGAGCGCCAAGGGACTGCGTATGCCGCACGGCGCCGTGATTGCGCTGGGTTCTATCGCTTTCCTGGTTGCGAAATCGATTTGGGGAAAATAACTGCAAGCGTTCTCGAGCCAAATATGCAAAATATATCCGAAGGCGAAACGACCGTTTACGTTCAGGTCTTCCTCTACCTGCAGGTCTTGGATCTTCTGACCACTCTGGTCGGGTTGAAGCTCGGCATTTCGGAAGCCAGCCCGTTTATTCGCTCTCTGTTGCACTTCGGCCCGAGTTTTGCGGTCGCAGCTTCAAAGTTTGTGGCGGTTGGGCTAGCGGGCATTTGCGTGGGCCTGCACCGCTCCTACCTGGTCCGCTGGATCAACTACTGGTACGCCGGGCTGGTGATCTGGAATCTCTGCAATATCCTCGCCGCGTAAGCACAGGTCGAGTCCTCGCTTCCACCACAGCGTGAGAACCATGGTGCCGATGACAGCGCACCACGAGAGCACGAACGAGCCCTGAAAAAGACCGGACCGCAACGCGCCTATCCACCCGGCGGTAAGGACCGCACTTCCCCAAAAAGCCCGCCTATGCCCGGCGGAGCCCCACGCCGCTTTCAAACAACCCGCCTGTACGGCCAGCGCGAACGGGACAGCCACGACAAGATCCACCAGGTAATGCTCGCCGAAGCCCATGGTAGCCAGAAAAATCATAGCGACGTACGCGACGGCGAGCGCACGCCACACACGGCCAAATGCCGCGGTGTTCCACCGCACCAACAGCGCGCAGGCAAAATGCACCGAAGGCATGGCGTTACGGGCGACGCGGGGCAGCAGAATCGTCTGGACGCCGCTCAATGCGGGCAGACTGTCGGGAAACTTGTTGCCGAAAACATAGGCTGGCCCGACGGCGGGAAGGAATTGATATAGAAGAACCCCGGCCAGACCGGCAGTCACGAATAAGGGAATCACTCTGGCGGAAAATTTCTCGGGCGACCGGCGCTCAATGGCCGCCAGCCAGCAAATTACCAGGGGTAAGCTTTCGTAGGCCATGCGAGCGGCGTCTTCGAGCAGTGCTGCATTAGCGGTCAGATGCCCGATGAGGAAACTGGGCCGGATCTTCAGGGTTTCATCGAACGCATAAAGCCACAGATCATAAACCCGGGGATGTTGAGCGCTCGTCAAATTTAAAGCGAGCGCCATGACAAACGAAAAATACGGAAAAGCCGCCGCGGTCCATAGTGTTTTGCGGTACTCGGGCCGCTCGGCTGGCTTGCCCAACAGGGACTGCGCAGCCAATATCAGAAGACTCGCCAGCCCCGCAAACGAGGCGCATGCAGCGGGCGCGGCGCCTGGATAATTCCCGAAACCATGATGCAGGTAGGCATAGGCCGCGCTGGCAACGAGCCCCATCGCCACTGATGCCATCCACTGCGCGGCACGCGGGCGGGTCCACACATGAATCAAGAATGCGCCTGCCAAGGCCGATCGGAGTACGGGGTTTTGGTCCAGGCCCAGCAATCCGTGGGCGATCCCCAGATACAGCGGAAGGCTTAGCCCGACGAGAATGATGAAGCGGCACAGCGTCGCGAGCCCTCGCTCAATGGGGTTCATTCGCGTGCTCGAGGAGAAGGTTGCTCAGACCAGACGTGGATTCCAAGCACGTAGCCCCCGTCACTTCTCCCGCCTTGAGTAGGCGCGTGTCCAAGTGGCGGCCGTTGAAGTAAATCTGGTAGAGCGGGAGGTCGCTGGGCTTCACCACATAGCGGCCCTCCTGCAACGCATTGGAATCGCTGTCCTCGGTTACAACGATCGAATTCTCGCCGGTCACACGTACGCGGAATGCGGCGCTCGATGGCTCGTAGCTCGCATAGCTAAAGCAATGGCGGATACAGACGCGATCCAGTATATGCCCCAGCAGATTGACGTCTTTGCGCTGGTCGCAGAGGGCGCTGATCACGCGTGCTCCGGGCGGAATTTGCGCCACGCGTTGCTCCAGCAACCTTTCGACACTATTCATCGCACGCCCGTCCACGTAGAGAAACGAGAAGAACAAACCCGTGAGAACGGCAATGGCCGCCCTCTCGCGCTTTCCCGGCGAGACTGAGCCTAGCACCGCACAACCAGCCACTCCCACCACAAGCGACATGCGTTCACTGATATACCGAAGGGCGTGATTGTACCCGGGGAGGAGAATCGCGCCAGGCAGGAGAAGTACCGCGGCGGCGACGATCACGAACAACTGGAGTGGGATCTCGAACAGTACCTGCTCCCCGCTTTTTAGGAGGCGTCTAAACAGCGAAAGCCAGATCACCAGCAGCATGAACTCGAGCGGATAGTAGTTGGATTGAAAAATCCACAGCTCGCCCGCGCCAGTCATGCTGATCATCTGGCCGGGCTCCCAGCGCGTGGGGAAATGGGACATCAGGAACTGCCGCGCCACCACCAACAATGCGACGGCGGCAAACATCAGGATAGGCCGCGCACGATCCGGCATCCGGCGGGCCAGCCAGGTATATGACATCGCTCCTGCGAGCCATGCCACGGGAAGGGCGTGCGCCACCATCGCCAGTGCCACCAGCGCCAGAGCGCAGAGTGCGGGCTTCCATCGCTGCTTCCACAGCAGAGCGAACGCCCAGCAGCAGAGCCCGAGGCTCAGATAGAAGTTCATGAAGCCCATGTGATACGTCCAGCCGTAAGCCAGCACGGCTATGAAAGCGAGCGTATACCACGGACGGCGGCCGGAAACCGCACAAACCATTGCAAAGGCGCCCCAAAAAAATACCAGTACGGCGATTGAAACCGCGATGTGCTCGGCAAGCCATGGCCCCAGTGTGCGCATCAAACCTGCCAGCAGGAGATCGAATAGGACGTTGGTGTGCTGCGATACGATCGCGAGGCCTGGGGCTTTCCCCTCGCCGATCAAAATGGAAAGCCATGCATTATACAGGTGGCTGGAGAGATCGACGGCTTGAATGTGTGCTTGCCAGAAACAAGGCGCCAGCACGAGAGCGGTGATAAGACCTGCGCGAACCGGCGTTCGCTGGAGGACGCTTGCTCCTGCGTGCAGCGCTGCCGCGCGCCCAGTTGAGCGGGCCGCTTCCTCAACGGCGCTGGCGTTCATACCCGTAAGTTCTGGAATTCCGGGATCAGGTTGAACGGCGTCTCAACGCTCTTGATGTGCTCGCCTATTTGCCGGATGTCTTCTTCGCGCAGGCGATTGGGCCCGGCAGCCAGCCGCAGATAGCGAATCCCGGCAGGATTGATACGCATGATGCGGCAGCAAGTCGCGTCTACCGCCGTCATGTCCGTGCCGGCAACCAGCACGCCGACCGGCTTGGGATTGCCCTGGATGGGCCCGTTGCCTTCCATCCCGACAACGCCATCCACGATCGCGAAGTGGCGCGGGAAGGCCGTATGAAAGTCGGCGATGCATTCGTCAATGCCCGCCCAGTGCAATACGTTCTTGGGCCACCCGTACACGCCTCCCGGGACCAGGCCGAAGAAGTTTTTCATGCTCAGCGTGGCGCCCACCCAGTGATGCGTTTTCATCTTGGGAAGAGAAACCAGGAGGTCAGCGCCCAGAGCGGTATTCGGGAAATACACGGAACTGAGCCGGGAAAATGGATCCTTCAACAAGACTTGAGAGACATCGTCAAGATTCAGGTCGGTGAAAAGCTCTTCGAAGCGGGGAATGGTTTCGAAGTAGCCCGCAGCGTCGGCCAGGTCCATGGTGACGCGACGATGGCCCGGACCCTCGGCAATCCGGACGTCCGCGGCTCCGAGGGCGCGAAAGGCTTCCAGCGAGGCGTGCACCAGCATGGGATGCGTGTTGATGGTGGTGCCGGGATCAAATTCCACCAGATTGGGCTTGACGACCACTCGCTTTCCCTTTACGTCGACGCGGTGGTCCACCAGAAGCCGCCGAACGGTCTCATACAAGGACTGGTTGTACGCCGCACGGACTATAGAAACGCGCGGCTCCGGCAGGCGGCTCCCCACAAGCGAACAGCGCGTGAGCGCCAGGCAGCCGGCGGACGCCATCAAGGCTTGACGACGCGTCATTCGACCTGTGATTCCTTCGTTCACCGTCTACTCCAAGAAAATGTTTCTGCCGCGCAGGGCTGCCCGCGCCAGAATGCAAAGCGCCGAGTCCATGATCTGCCGGCAGGGCAGCTCGCGCCCCGGACCCTTGGCAGCAACGCCGTGGGCTTGCAATCCCAACTGCAGCCAGCTCAGCCCTTCCGCCGACTGGCATCGCCGGGCTTGTTCCTCAGCCGCCGCCAGCGCTCTGCCAATCTTGGGAGATGGCGTCCCGCTTAACGCCAGGCCGTTCAGCGCCAGCAGAGCCTGGCCGGTCGTTTCCGGGTAGGAATCCGCCTCGACGCCCAGCACACTGCTCCGTCCGTAATTCCATCCTCCGTCTTTGCACATGCGATCGAGCAGAAATTGACGGCCCACCTGGATGCGCTCTTGTACTCCACTCGAGACCCGCAACCGCCGCGATTTTTCGAGCGCCAGAATGCTGATGGCGGTCGGCGCGACCCACGCCGCCGCACCGGGAAAAAACGGCCAGCCCTTGCGAGGCTCAGCCCCTGAGCCGTCTCCAATCAATTCCCTGCGAAGCCTGTAAACCAGCGATGTCTCCTCGCCGGTCTGACCCATCAGCCAGTCGATCGCAGCAGCTTGATGCGAATGCCCCAAGCTGTCGGGGGGCAGCAAAGCCACCAGGGATGTGACCCACGTGCTCTGGGCAACCGACGGCCGTGGAGGCCATCCGCCATCCTGGCGTTGCGACGCGCGAAGCCAAGTGAAACCCCGCTCAATGCTCCGTGGATCGCCTTTCTCGACGGATTGCGCCAGCAGGGCTAAGACCGTGGGCTCGGTCCACGATCCGGCGGCCCTGCGATACGGCCAGCCGCCGTCGTGGTTCTGCAGGTTTATAATGGAGGCGATATCAAACATTTGGTTGGATGGTGAAAAAAGCTCGGGAGATATAAGACACCACAACCCCGAGCTCGGAAAGTCCGGCCAACGGCGTCGATCTGGCATCCCCCCTCAGGAAGCGTGCCTCATCGACGCCCACCCACATTGCGGTCCTGAATTCAGACCGCTCGGTTGTAGACCCGAACCATCCCTCCGAGATGGTCCGGGCGGCCGGCCTCCGAAATCGGATCCTTGCCGCGCATGCTCAGCCCCCCTACCGCTGGACTTTGCGTTTGCGCCGGCGCATCATTAGCATCACCAGTAAGAACCCTGCGGTGAGCCAAAGTACGGTTTGCATAACCATGTCATTCATGATCGGCGGTTCTCCTTTCTATCCTTGGAATTGCTTCATCAACGGGAAGAGATACTTAAATACCTGCAACAGACCGGGGCCGGCCGCCACTACGAGCATGGCCGGCAAGATGAAAAAGAAAATTGGGAATACCAGCTTCACGCCGACTTTGCCGGCACGCTCCTCGGCTTCCTGTCTGCGTCGGACGCGCAAGAAGTCGGAATGCGCGCGCAGCGAATCGCCCGATGCTGGTCCCGAACCGGTCGGTCTGCACCAGAATCGCCACAAGTTTCTGAAGTTCCGGTTCGCCGGTACGCTCGGCCAGGTTACGCAATGCCTCGGAACGGCGTTTGCCGGCGCGCATCTCCAGATTCACCAGGCTCAGTTCTTCGCTGAGCTCTTTGTGAGTCATTTGCAGTTCGCGGCCTACGTGCTGGATCGCCTGATCGAGGCCCAGGCCGGCCTCGACCGACACCACCATCATGTCGAGAGCGTCCGGCAAAGAAAGGCGCAGAGTATCTTGGCGCTTGGCGATCTTTTTGTCGAGCATAAAGCCCGGAAAGTAGTAACCCATGAACCCGGCAAAACCCAGGGCCACAATGCGCAGCACGGGGTTGGGAATCGAGGAACGCATCGCAAGCGCAAACGCAAACAGCACAATGCCCAAGGCCACCCGGATACCGTTGAACACTTTGACAGCGTTCTCCGATTTGTATCCAGCCATCATCAAATCGCGGCGCGTTGCGCCGGCGTCTTCGGGCGAAATCGGGACCTTCTCTCCCACCTGTTGGATCACGCGCACGATCCAGCCGATTTCCGACCTGCCGCGGCCATCGTCGCACCCAAGGCGCCTTCCGCCTCCAGCACCGGAGCGCCGAGGCGCTCGAGGACTCGCGCCGGGCGCGCGTACCGGCGATATCCGTAGACAGAGATCGCCGCCATCAGCATTGAAAACAGAACGATGGAAATCGCAATTGCCATATGTGCCTAGACCTTGATCTTGATGATGCGCCGGATGAAGTAATTGCCGACGACCTGGCCGACGATAGCGAAGGCGATCAGCCATTTACCGTCCGAGTCTTTTGCCATGCCCTGCAGATATCCGGGTGAAACCACCAGCAGCGCGAACATCGTGCCAATCGGCATCAGCATCAGAATGGTGGCGGTGAGCCGCCCGTGGGCGCTAGCCGCTTTTACCTGGCCTTTCAAGCGGAAGCGTTCGCGAATCACGTCCGCCAGCCGCGTGAGAATTTCTGCCAGGTTGCCGCCCGTCTGCTTCTGAAGCAGCACGGAGGAAGAGAAGAACCGTACGTCGAGCAGGGGAACTCGGTTGCACGAGATTGGCGAGCGCCACTTCCAGGGCCGCTCCCAGGTTCTGCTCATTGAACAGCGTTCGGAATTCCTGGCCCAGAGGCTCGGGCAACTCCTCACCGAGCATCTCCAAGCTGATGGTGAATGCGTGGCCCGCGCGCATGGAGCGCGCCAGGAACTCCAGCGCCTCAGGAAACTGCTCTTCCAGCTTGTTGAGCCGCTTGGTACGAGTGCGCCTGACGAAAAAGTAGGGCAACAAGGCCGTCATCGCGCCGAAAACCAGCGAGCGTGATGCCAAATCCCAGGATAGGAAATCGCACGCCGGCCACACCGCCGATTAACGAACAGAACACTGTCAGGACCAACAATTTCATGGGAGACCAGTCGAGACCGGCCTGCTGCGCTTGAACTTGCAGTTTTTGAGCGAAATCCAGCCCTTCGATGAAGCGCTCCATCCAGGATCGGTTGTCCTCAGACGGCTCCATCAGAAGATTGCTGATAGAAACCTCAGGCTCCTTTTCACCCGCGGTCTTCAGCATGGAGCTGACTTGCTTCTTGCGCTTGTTGTCGAAATATTTCGTCCCGATCGTCGCCGCCACCATGATCACGACGAACAGGACGAGAAAGCTGATAATAAATGGTCCTAGCATTGTTGCGTGCCTCTTTACGAAATCTCGACCACGGTTTGGAAGATCGACGCCGGCAACTGCATGCCCGACGAACGCAGGCGTTCGTAGAACTTAGGCCGGATACCCGTAGCGCGGAAGCGCCCGGTGACTCTGCCATTCTCGGTCAACCCTGTCTTTTCGAATACGAAGATATCCTGCATGGTGATCAAATCGCCCTCCATGCCGACGCACTCCGTGATATGCGTGATGCGGCGAGTACCGTCGCTGAAGCGCGCCACCTGTACGAATAAATCGATCGCCGAACTGATCTGCTGGCGCATGGAGCGCAGGCCCATATTGGAATTCGCCATGCCCACCATGACCTCAAGGCGTCCGATGGCGTCACGCGGATTGTTCGCGTGTACCGTCGTCAGAGATCCATCGTGACCGGTGTTCATGGCCTGTAACATGTCCAGAGCTTCTTCCGAACGGCACTCACCGACGATGATCCGGTCAGGCCGCATACGGAGAGCATTGACCACTAGTTCGCGGATGCGGATGGCGCCGTGGCCTTCCACGTTGGCGGGCCGCGTCTCCATGCGCGCCACATGTGTCTGCCGCAAACGCAATTCGGCGGCGTCTTCGATGGTCACAATGCGTTCGTCCTCTGGAATGTAGGAAGACATCACGTTAAGCAGGGTGGTCTTACCGGCGCCCGTTCCACCCGAGATGACGATGTTCAGGCGCGCCTTGACGCAGCATTGCAGCAGCTGCAGCATGCCTTCGGTGAGGGCCAGTTTCTTAACCAGGTCTTCGCCCTGCAAGGCATCTCTGCCAAAACGGCGGATGGAGAGCAGGGGTCCGTCCACCGCCACAGGCGGAATGGCGGCATTGACGCGCGATCCATCGGGCAGCCGGGCGTCCACTAGCGGCGACGACTCGTCCACGCGGCGGCCTACGCGCGAAACCACTTTTTCGATGATGCGCAGCAAGTGCGCATCGTCCTTGAACTCCACCGGGGTACGGTGAAGTTTTCCGGCGCGTTCTACGTACACCAGCCGTGGCGTAGTGACCAAAATGTCCGAGATCGTCGGATCGCGCAACAGGGGCTCGAGGGGTCCCAGGCCGAACACTTCGTCCAGCACCTCTTCGATGACGCGGTCCTTCTCCATTAGGCTGAGGGGCGTCTTCTCCTCTTCAACCAGCCGTGCGACGGCGGCCCGGATCTCGGCACGCGCCCGTTCTCCGGCCATGGCCGAAAGAGCTTCCAGATTGATGCGGTCCAGCAGCTTGCGGTGCAGCGCAAACTTTAGTTCCTGGTGCTCGGGAGTGTAGCCTTCATTGCTGAAGAGCCGATTTACCCAGCCTGCCTCCCGACCGCCTGCTCGTTGTACTGTGTCTGTTAGCATTGGTTTGATCTCTTAACCAAAAAGTGAAAACTTCTTTTTGCCACCCTTTTCATCAGGCTGAATTCCCGCCACTTTAATAGCCATGCGATTCAGCTCCTTACCCAGCCTGCTGTTGGCTGGCAGCAGCGAGCCTTCGGAATAGGATTCGTAAAGCGACGGATAATCGTTGGGCAGTGTGGCAAACACCGGCAGCGACATCATTTTTTCCAGCTCATCCGGAGTCACGTCCAGCCGCTGTGGCATCCGGTTAAGCACCAGGCGCAGCCGTTCGCGCCCATATCCGACGTTAGAGAGTGTTTGAATGATCTGCTTGGACTGGTGCAGCGCCGGAACATCCAAAGTGGTCACCAGGTAAGTCTCGTCAATTTCATCCAGCGCATTCATCGCCGTCAGGTTGAGGCTGCGGCCTAGGTCCACAATCGAGAAATCATATTGGCCCCTCACGAACGTGAGCATGTTCTGCACCTGGTCCTGGTTGGGCTGCTGCTTGGAAGGAAGCGCAGGCGGCGCGGCGATGACTTCCAACCCCGGCAGTCCGTTGGAGATTAATGCATTCCAATAGCTCTGATCCAGCCGGTGCAGATTATTCATGGCGTCCAGCACCGAGTACGGGGATTTGGTTTTCATCAGGAAGCGAATCATCCCCACATCCAGGTCGAGATCGGCGAGCAGGACGTGCTTGCCCTGCCGCCCCAGTTCGGCTGCCGTGTGGCATGCGATGGTGGTTGCGCCGCAACCCCCTTTGGCCGAAAGGAACCCGATCACTTTGCCTTTTTGGCGCAGCCGTTCCTTAGTCTTGTTGCGATCGAGGGATTTGCGCTCGAGCGCCTGCTGCAGGTTGTTCTTCAGGGGGGGTGCAGGAACTCGTGTGCCCCAGCCCGCAGAGCGCTCAGGATCAGCTCCGGCTCCGCAGTATTGTGGAGCGCGATTACCATGGGGTCCCCGGAGCCCGCCTTGATCCGGCCGACTACGTGCTCCATCGGCTCGCGAAGCTTCATGACCTCGAGGATCATGACCTCCGGCCGAAGCCGCTCGATTTTCTCCAAAAACTCCGGCAGGTCGCCCAGCTCGTGCTGTTCTACCAGAAGACGTACCGGTAGCTCCTGCAATGTGGCGTGGACTTCGTCCCACAGTTCCTTCGTTTCTATGACTAAGCCAATCGTCAGCGGATACACTTCACAACCTCAACAGCGAGCAACATCTACTGGCTCGCTCCAGTTCCTCCTCCGGTAGGCGGCGCCGCCGTTGGGGCTGGGGCGGGCGGCGCGGCGGGTGTCGTGGGCTGCGTCATCGGTTGTGGCGCTTGTCCCGGCTGCGTTAACATCGGCACAAATTGAATCTGCGGCGCAGTCTGTTGCTGCGCTCCAGGTAGTGCCTTCTGGCTCTGAATCAGGTCCTCTACCGGAACCGACTCGTGGGTCGGTTTCGTCGGTACCGGACCGGTTATATCCATTCCGGGAGTGGCCGGAAGGTCCGTCCGCGTACCCTTCATGAAAGGCGCCGGAAACTTGACTTCGGGCCGTGCCTGTCCCTTAGGTACGGGCCGCACCAACTCCGGGGTCACCAGGACCAGCAGCTCCGAATTTTGCTTCTGGATAGCGCGCGACTGAAACAGCTTACCCAGCAGCGGAATGTTCCCCAGGCCGGGAACCTTGCTCAACGCTTCAGTGGTGCGATTATCCAGCAGGCCGCCGATGGCGAAGCTCTGTCCGCTTTCCAACTCGATCTCGGTCGTTACGCGCCGCGTCGCGAGCGCTGGAATGTTGAAACCCTGGAACACTAGGCCGTTGGCAAAATCCAGCGAGCTCACTTCCGGCGCTACTTGCAGGCGGATGGTTCCGCGCGGTGTAATCACCGGCGTGAAGTTGATGCGCACGCCGAACTCTCGGAACTGAATGGTCACGGCGCCCAAGCCGCCGCCGCCGCCCTGCAGCGTGGGATACGGAAATTCACCGCCCGCCAGAAAGCTGGCGGTTTTTCCATTAATGGCGAGAACATTGGGCTCGGCCAGTATCTGCAGAACGCTCTTGGATTCCAGCGCCTTGATGGTCGCCCCCAGATTGAGGTCAGGCCGGAACAGAAAAATGTTGAGCAGATCGCTGTACGTGACCTGCGTGGGCTGTCCCGGGGTCGAGGTCAGTCCGGGCGGGCTGAACTGCCCGGTGGTCAGGCGTCCAATAGTGTTGGTGGCCCCGGTGCTGAGGATGTTTATACCCAAATCCTGTGTGTAGGAACGGTCGACATCGGCAAAACGAACTTTGAGCAGAATCTGCGCCTCGGTAGGCGGAACCATCACGTGCAACAGATTCACCGTCTTCCCCAGGCTGTTGGCGATGGCTACCGCACGCTCGGCGCTGGTTACATCCTTGGCTGTGCCGTGCAAGAACGGCGTATCGTTCTCAAACGAGACTTTGATATCCTGGCCGCTCAACTCGCGATCGAGCTGCTGCTGAATGGCGCTGACTTTGGACCTGCTGGGACGGACGGTGAGATCGAAGAACAAGCGATTGCCGCCCTGCTGCCAGATGATGATACTGGTCTCTCCCACCGCCTTTCCATTCACCAGAACTTCGCGGGGATTGACGGCCAGCGCTTCGGCCAGCTCGCCGTTGCGCCACCGAAACGCGCTGAATGTTCACCGGGCTATCGACGACTAAAGACTTTCCCACCGTGACAAACAGATCGCGCGCAGCCTGCGAGTGCCCTTCTTGCGCCGCGGCCGTGCTCTGCACCGCGGTAACTGCGGCGGGTAACGCCGCTTCAGCCGCGGAGACCGGCGCCTTGCCAGCGGGGTAAAGCAAGCGCCCAGCGCGTAACCCGCCACGGTTCGAACTAATCTTGACGAGATCATTGTTGGTTGGCCTCCGAACCGGCGGCGAATTTCGATTCGACGCGCTTGGCGCCATTAATGACTTCCACCATGACGGGGGGAGCGGGCTTGGGCGGCTCGACCACCGCTGCTGGAAGCTTCACGTGAGCCATGACTGGACGTGGCTTTGCAGCGGGCGCCTCAGGCGGCTTGATCGCACCACCGTAAAGGCTGGCCAGCGCGATTCCAGGTGTCTTGGAGGTCTGCAGTATCGAGGGGATTGCGGAATATCAGCTGTATCCTGGTCTCGTTGCTCGCCAGGCTCAGGATTTCCGCCTGTTCCGGCGTGACCAGCAGGTTTACCACTTGCACTTGAACCGGCTTCCCCTCGGCGTCTTTCTGAAAATTTTGTCCTGCCGACAGAACCTCGATGTTCTGCAGGAGCGTCCTGGATACGGTACCTATTGACACAGCCGCGCCCGGAGGAGTTCCCGAAATTAGAATATCGACGCGCATTCCCGGCACGACAAATCCGGCCACGCCCACCACTTCGTTGACGCGCACCGCCACGGCGCGCATCCCGGCGGGAATGGTTGCTGCCAGACCGGCGCCCGCGCCCTTGGGGGCTAGACGGTTCTCGAGGACCGGCTCCCCTCATAAATTGCGCCATCACGCCGCGGCCAACCACATCTTCTTTGCGCAGCACAGAGCCTTTCGGCAGCGTGCCGGGCCAGTCACCCATCTTGAGATCGGAATCCCGGATCAGAGTTCCGAGCTCCATCGTGCGGGCGGCGACAATGACCTGAGTCGTCGGTTGCTTGGCATTGGCCGTTACCCGCGAGGCTATCAGCCGGTACAGCAACAGACTCGCTCCCGCGGAGACGACGAATGCAAAGATAAGTACTGAAAACAAACGCTGGTTCATTTTTCACCTTTCAATGATGCAACTCTAATCAGCCGGCTTCGACCGGCGCTTGCAGCTCGACGGCAAATGACGGATCTTGGATCTCCCGTTCCAAGACCGATGGGACGCCGAACTGGTGTGACCTCGCGGTTGCGGTTATGTAACGTTAACTCGCAGATGTATTCGCGGCGCCGAGCCGGCTATTCGCCGAGATCCAGATCCCTGAAAGACTGCCACCGGAGCTGACAAATAGCGCGGAGGTGGCAAGACATACAAACGCCACCAATAAGGTGTACTCGATCAGGTCCTGACCCTGCTCGTCTTTTAAGAATCGCTTTCAGCATGGATCTTTCTCCTTTCATCTTGAGGATCTTCTCCTTACCCCTAAAAGTGGACTTTCTTGTCGTCCGGCTCGTGACAGGCTGGCGGACGCTCTCCGAACACGGTACAGTCTTCTTGCCGAAATCCTGTATGCGGAGGGACATGTGGTTCATGTCCCTCCGTCCAAGAAACTAGCTGGCGGACGTGTTAGCAGCAGCCAAACGCGAGTTGGTGGCGCTCCAAATGCCGCGCCACGCTGCCGCCGGCGCTGATGAACAGCGCGGCAGACGCGAGGCACACGAAAGCCAGAAGCAGCGTATACTCGATCAAATCCTGGCCTTGTTCGTCCTTAACAAAGTTGTACAGCAACGTTTTCATGATGGTTCACTCCTTGGGTGTGATTTTGTGATCGTCAGATCACTCGTTTGGGATTTCGTGATCTCGCGATCACGATCTTTTCCGTCGTTGGAGACAACGGAAACTTGTGCGGCGCCGCTATCGCGGTCGCTCGGTTGCCCGGAACACAATCGCGACTCCGTCGTCATAGACGGGGCGCCAGTGCCGGGATTCCTTGAGGGTGCCGGCAAGGGAGGCCTTCGGCGACAGGAGAATGGTATTGACATGGTATTGCCCCAGGCTCTTCTCCCAGTCGTATCGGACGTTCATCACGCTCCGATACTTCTCGTTGAAGGTGGAGCCGTAGAAATCACTCCTGCCGTCGATAAAAACTCTGTTGGACGGATAAAGGCGGTAAATCAGATAGCCGCCCCACTCGTCATCGGTGAAAATAACTTTCGGGGAGCCGGCCTGGCGCAACACGTCCACCGCTTTGGCGGGATAGCGCTTGGCATCGTACTCGGCTCGGCACTTGGCAGGCGCATTCGGCGCGTAGAATAGTGCCGCCAGCAGTCCCAGACCGGCCACGCTGGTCAAATGTACCCGTGCCATAGAATCTGTCGCACCAAAATCCTCGGCGAATTCCTGGAATTTCACCGCGCTCCGGCGGATCCAGGCCGCCAGGTCTTTCACTGGCAGCTCGGCCAGCAGGCTCTGCAGCATCTCGGCAACCAGGGGCGCGGCCACGATCATGAAGATGGGCAGGTTCCGAACCACCACTAGCGCCAGATGCGCCCAGCCCGCCAGCAGAATACTGTAGGTAAATTGGCGGCGGTACAGGTTCCACGCCGCGGCGCCCAGCCCCAGAATCAGCATCGGCTCGAAGTACGAGGCCACCGGATTGTGAAAATCGAACGACTGGAATTCAACGATGTTTCGGTATTGATAGCCGTCGCCCAGGAACGCGATGATGTGCTGGTGCAGATGATAAAAGTACGGATTGATAAACGTCACTGCAAAGCAGGCCGCGGCAGTTATCAGATAGGGCACGCTCCTGCGGAGGGCCGGCTGCCGGCGGCTGGAATCGGACGTAAACAGGGCGTCGGCCATTTCACCCGCTGCGTACGCGCCCAACATGGCGATTCCCAGGAAAAATCCGCCGTGCAGGTTCGTCCAGAGCAAAGTCAACGCGGGAAGACACCATAGCAGGCGGACGTTTCCGTCTTTCACGCGTTCAAGGATGGAATAGAAAATCACTGTGAACAGCATGGTGAACAGGTGCGGCCTGGCCAGCCAGTGAATCGCCGTGCCGCCTGTAACCAGAACCATGAGAGCGATGGCCAGCAGCGGATTGCCGCATTTGCGGCAGATGAGCCGGAACAGCAGAACCGAGGTGAGGCACACCACCGCGACACTCGCGAGGATTACCGCCTCCATGCCCGCGCGTTGATGCAACCACCCGAACACAACATCCCAGAGCCACTCCCACGCAAACCATGGTTGCCCGGCGCGCGTGTAAGAGAATATGTCCTCGTGAGGTACCCGGCCATTGGCCAAAATCCATTCGCCGGTGCGCACGTGCCAGCCGGTGTCCCCGTCCCCCAGCATGCCGGTCGCGCCGCCCATACGGAGGAACAGAAACGCGATGGGCATCAGAAACGCCGCATCAGTCAGCGATGGCAGCAGGCGAGCGGCGAAATGTGGCTTGAGTGCGTCCATTTTAATCGGCCTAGGCCATCGGTTAAACCTAATGATTTGCTACTCCAGCTTCTATTTCCTGAAACTGCGTCAGTGGATTCGCATATTCTGCGAATTTCATTTGATTTACGCTAAACGCAACATGAAAAGGCTGACCCTCTTCGCGAGATACCCGCACCACCGTCGCCTGGCAGTGGATGCACTTTCGTCCGAAAACCGGATTTTCCGGTAACTCGATCTCTACGGTGACAACTTCACCCACCTGCGGCGGTTCGCCCGCATAGCCGTCGGCGCACGAAACAAGCACGCCGTTCCGGCTGATATTCTCCGTAACGCCCGTTAAACCCTGCGGCCACTTCTTCATCGGGGCCACATGGCATTTGAGCTGGACATCCATACGTGGGCTTTCTCGCCTATTCATGCAATAAAATTCAGATACTCCAGCAATTTAAATACTTAGAGAGCCCGCTAGCAATACCGAAAATAGTGGGTATCGTTCTATGCACGAAAGTTATCTTGAGGCGGTATTCCGGCCGACTGACGGAGGAGCTCCGGGCCGGGACGACTGCATTTATCGCCTATTTTTTTGTATTTATCGACAAATTATAAAAAATTGCAAAAAAGTGCTAGCTTTGTGGATAACAGCGATGATATTCTGGCGTACGAAATGACACGCACGCTTCTCTTCAGCGATGAACCCATTTTGGCCAAGGGTTTAGAATCTGTTTTGGCCAGCGTCGATGGCTTTCAGTTAACGGGCGTCTGCTCGACTACTGGAAAACTAAAAGAGATCCTGGATGCCGGTGAGCCCGACATCCTATTGATCGACTTAACCTCGGATGTCACCTTCAGCATTTTAAGCGAGCTTAAAAAAGCTTCGGTTAATGCAAAAATCGTGCTCTGGGTGCATTCCATTTCAACCGAACTTGCCCTGCAAGCGATGGCGCTCGGGGTCCGGGGAATTCTGCGCAAGACGCTTCCCTCCGACCTGCTGATTAAATGCCTGCAGCGCGTAAATGAAGGCGAATTCTGGTTTGAAAAGGCGCTGACGGACAGCTTCCTTTCGGCCAAGCGGATCGCCCTTACCAAACGCGAAGGCCAGTTGGTCAGCCTGCTCAGCCAGGGACTCAAGAACAAAGAAATTGCCTCTATGTTGCTGATCTCGGAAGGGACCGTGAAGGTTTATTTGTCGCGGCTTTTCCAGAAGGTCGGCGTGAAAGACCGTTTCGAGCTCGCTCTGTACGGTCTCAAGAACCTGACCACAGGGCACGGCACGCTGGAGAAATCTCCAACTATGCCGTCGGAGCGCTCGTCAATTCCGGAATCCTTGCCGATGCAGGACCTGCGCGCGCTCTTTCTCGAGAAATCTTCTCTGCGCATGTCCGTGCCTCCACCCACCCGGCTGAGGAACGCGAGCTAGCTCCGGTTCACGGCTTCGCACGGGAGAGTGAGAAGTCATGCCGGCATTACTTATCCTTGCGGTTATTTCCTGGCTTTTCGGGTCGGGAACTGCCCGCTCGAATACGGACACGCTTCCGATTTTCACCGCGCTGGAGGTGCGGCCCCGGCGCCGCTGGAACTCGTTCTTTTGGTCTATAGCGGCCCACTCAGTTTGCATCACTCTCCTTTTCCTATCGTCAGATCTGTTTGGCACTGCCGACGATGATTTCCGGCCGCAGGAAGCCACCAAGCACGCACTGGTCATCCGGCTGCCTAGCCACCTGGATCTTGCAGCCCCTCTCCCGGAGGCCCCGGTCACCGCGGAAATCCAGAAACCAGCTCCCCAGGTTGCGATTCGGCGCAAAGACCTCCGTAAATATGCTGAAGAGGGCGCCCAGGCAAAATTGCTAGCACCGCCTGCGATTCACGAAACCCGCCCGGAACCGAGTCTGTTTTCAGTGATCACGCCCCTTCCCGAGCCGCCAAAAGTGCAGCCCAGGAAATTTGAATTGCCGGATATTCCGGTAAAAAAGACGGCTACCCAAACCGTCCTGCAGGCCGAAATGCCGCCGGTGATCCCCGCCCACATCGACAAGAAGCTGCCGCAGCTTGCATTCTGGGACGCGGAAGCCTCCAAACCGCCCGACCGGCCTGTCGTGCCCGGCAATCGTAAGCTTCGCGTCGAGACTCCGAAGCTGGCTTCGACCCCTTTACTGGACGCGCCAAATCTCGAACTAAAGACGTCCGACCTTAAGATGGCGTCGGCGCCCGTGCCTGCATATGCGGCCCTGCCGCTGCCCCCGGCAACTACCATGCCCGTACGAATGGTCGATCCGGGAAAGGATGCTATGGGTCCGACCTCCATTGATCCTTTCACCGGCGAACCCGTTCACGTGATCGCTCTTTCCGCCGACCCCGCTCCGCTAACAGATGCCCTCAAGGCCTTGTTCATTCCGGCCGGCAGTCAGGTGGCGCGATTGCCCGGCGCCTACCCGTTTTCCGGTTACCCGAGTTCCGGTGACGGTTCAGGCGGCTCCGGCTTATCCGGGAAGTCAAATGGCAATGGCGCAGGAAGCCCGGATGGCACGGGCAATGGCAAACTCTTCGGAATTCTGAACCCGCCCGGGCTGAACGGCACCCCCCTCAGAATCATTCATCCGAATAACGGTGTTTTCGACATAGTGGTCGTACAAACCTCCACCTCGGAAACGTTCCCCGACGCCGCAACGGTCTTATCCGGAAGGCCGATTTACACGGTCTACCTGCAGGTGGGCGCAACCAAAGAATGGGTTCTCCAGTTCTGCGTTCCCGATGGATCCGGCCCGATACAGACCGGCGGTCTGGTGCAATTGGGAAAACCTGCACCCATCGGCGCCCCCTACCCCATGGTCACCGTGCGCCCACCGGAAGATTGGCAGCATGGTTCGGATTATTTATTAGTCCACGGATTCCTGGATGAAACAGGCCGGTTTCGCGACCTGAGGATCCTGCCCGGCGAGTCGCCCGCTTCTCCGACCACCAGCGCCTTGCTCGACTATCTCGGTTATTGGGAGTTCCGGCCAGCCGTTCGTGACGGCCGTCCGGTTCGGGTCGAATTCATCCTGGCTGTGCCGCCGGATCATCTGAGCTGAAGCTCGAGCGGAGTCCGTATTAAATTCTATTCAATTGTCGACCGTTTCTTTTGCAACTCAACTGCAAATATCTCCTTGGCGTGATGGGCCCGAATACTTATTCACCTTTTCGCATCAGGCGGATATTAACGCAAGTAGGGCGAACTCTACTACCCTTTTTTGCTATTGCTTTTCCACACAATAATGCTACATTTACAGGGTAATTTTATTGAAAAATGCTCGTAACTCTGTGCAGTTTCAATCTTCTATGAAGCAGGCACGACCCGTCGGCAAAGGTCTGTTGCGTGCCGGAATCGCGCTGACCGCGGTCACGATGATCCTCCTGCTGGCGCCGGAAATGGCTGCACCCGTTTCCGCCGCGAATGCCATTATTCTGTTGGACCAGTTTGCGAAACCTGCCGGCGATTCCGGCAGTCACGACACCGATTCCTCAGCTGGGCTAATCTACGCCCAAATTACCCAAAGATGCGGCACAATCCACAGCCGCCCCGCCTTCAATCCCACCACACCACCGGCGCCACAATCTGCATCCGTGGCGCCGACCTATCCTTCGATTCGTGGGATCAGGAACATGCCGGGAATCGATCGTTAGCCCAAAATTCTTCTGAGTCAGCACCTCCCCAGCGCCGGCAGAGATACCGGCGCTTTTTTCTTCTTTAAGCCCGCACAATGCCCATGCGCCTGCCGACGCTCGTAAAGATGTCGAGAGCGCGGTCGAGCTGTTGGAGCGTGTGCGTTGCAGTCACAATCGTGCGAACCCGAGCTTTCCCCTCAGGAACAGTAGGGAAGCCGATGCCTGTGGCCAGCACTCCTTCTTCGAACAACGCGGCAGAGAGCTGATGCGCGGTCTTGGCCTCTCCCACGATCACCGGCGTAATGGGCGTCTCGCTCGCACCGGTGTTGAATCCAGCGCTGGTGAGGCCTTGCTTGAAGTACTCCGTATTTTTCCAAAGATTCTGTATCCGCTCCGGCTCCTGCTCCAGCACATCGAACGCCGCCAGGCAGGCCGCGGCGACAGCCGGGGGATGCGATGTGGAAAACAGAAACGGCCGCGCCCGATGATACAGAAATTCAATCAGGTCGCGGCTCCCGCATACATATCCGCCCAGCACCCCGATAGCTTTCGAAAGCGTCCCCACCTGAATCTGCACGCGCCCATGCAAATCGAAGTGGTCCACCGTGCCGCGTCCTTTGCGGCCGAGAACTCCGGAAGCGTGCGCGTCGTCCACCATCATGATGGCGCCAAAGCTCTCGGCTGCCTTCACCAGTCCCGGAAGCGCGCCGATGTCGCCATCCATGGAGAAGACACCGTCGCTAATCAATAGCTTATGCCCAGAAACCGAAACCAATTCCTGAAGGATTCGTTCAGCGGCGCCCGCATCCTTGTGAGGGAATACATGAATCTTTGCTTTAGATAAACGGCAGCCGTCGATGATACTGGCGTGGTTTAGCTCGTCCGAAATAATATGATCGTCCGGACCAAGGATCGCCGAAACCGTTCCAGCATTCGCCGCAAATCCCGATTGGAACACCACGCAGGCTTCGGCGTGCTTGAACCGCGCAATGCGCTGTTCGAGTTCCAAATGCAGACTCATGGTGCCGGAGATGGTGCGCACCGCGCCTGACCCGACGCCGAATTTGCGCGTGGCTTCGAGCGCCGCTTCCACTAATTTCGGATGAGTGGTCAGGCCTAGGTAGTTATTCGACGCGAGGTTGATCACCTCATGCCCGTCGAACCTGGATTCCGCCGCGCTCGCCGATTCCAGCACGCGCAAGCGTTGATACGTGCCGGCTTTCCGCCACGCCTCCAGTTGCGCGGTGAGATATGCCAGCGGATCGCCGCCCATAGGGTAAGAGAGGCCTTCTCGCGGCCTGCTATACCCTCTCGGGCACGACAAATGGCGCGCGATACTGGCGCGTGAACATCCGGGTCGCTTCCGGGTCGCCCTTGCAACTCAGGTTCTGCGCATCGAACTCCAGGGTGCGGCCCAGCCGGTACGAGATGTTGGCCAGGTGCACTAGGACCGTCGACATGTCCCCTTCTTCGATCGGCGCGTTCAGGTCCGATTGCTTGCGGCTGCGCACCGCCTCGATGAAGTTCGCCCAGTTGTTGCCGCCTTCGGTTCGAGCCGGCCCCGGCTCCTGCTCCTTGCCCAGCCAGGTCTTGTACTGGCCGTAGCCATCAATCGCCATGTACCCTTTCGAGCCGTAGAAAATGTTGCCCACGGTGTTGGAGTCCTTCTTCTTCCACCTTCGCCGATGCCGGCTTCGTGATTGGTCATCCAGTGGCGCACTTCGAACACCAGCATCTTCTTCTTGCCGTCCTCGTCGAATTCGAAGGTCGCGTTCAGGGTGTTGGGCGTCTCCTGGTCGTCGTCGAACATGAAGTGGCCGCCGATGGCGCTGACCTTGGTCGGATACTTCACGCCCAGGCCCCAGCGCGCGATTCCATCTCGTGGATGCCCTGGTTGCCGAGGTCGCCGTTGCCGTAGTCCCAGAACCAGTGCCAGTTGTAGTGGAAGCGGTTGCGGGTGAACGGCGTGCAGCGGCGCCGGGCCGGTCCACAGATCGTAGTCCACGCCGGCGGGCACGGGCCCTCCGGCGTGTGGCCGATGGTGTCGCGCCACTTGAAGCACAGGCCGCGCGCCATGTAGACGTCGCCGATCAGGCCGTCGCGCATCTTCTGGACCGCCTCGCGCACCGCCACCGCCGAGCGGCTCTGGGTGCCGTGCTGCACGATGCGGTTGTACTTGCTGCGCCGCCCGCACCAGTTGCCGGCCCTCGAAAATGTTGTGCGAGCAGGGCTTCTCGACGTAGACGTCCTTGCCCGCCTGGCAGGCCCAGATAGCCATCAGCGAGTGCCAGTGGTTGGGCGTCGCGATCGAGATCGCGTCGATGGATTTGTCTTCGAGCAGCTTGCGCACATCGGTATACCCCGTGGGCTTCTTCTTGCCGGCACTGACCATTTCCTGCGTCCGCTGGTTCAGAACGCTCTCGTCCACATCGCAAAGCGCCGCAATTTCGACTGTGGGCATCTGGGAATACATATGGATGTGCGCCCTTCCCTGCCCGCGAATCCCAACGCACGCCACCCGGACCGTGTCATTGATGCTGGGAGCGGCCTTCAACACAGCCGCGCCAGCCGCTGCCGAACTCATTAGAAAATGTCGTCGATTCATCTCGTATTAGCTCCGATTGGTCAGATTTTATCACCACGGGCCTCGTGAAGGAGAGTTGGCTGCTCTGGCTCGCTCGTTCCCTGCTCCAAACTTGCTACATTGCTAAGAGATGCCCGAAGTCTACCGCCGCTGGATGCACGATTGGGAGGCGCGCCTGTGCTCGCGCGCTACCGACCGCGTCGTCCGGCCCTTTGAATGGGGGCTCGACTGGACCCACAACTGGCCAACCAGCGGCTTCCATCATCGCAACGGTCATGACGACGAAACCTGGATGCGGGTCCTCAACCGAGCCATCATCGAGCACAGCGAAGAATTTTTCGCTTACCGATCGCCTTCGGATTTCAGGCTCACGGGAAACATGCTGCGGTTCACGTCCGCCGTCCACACTCCCTACCCCGGGAACAACACCGTCCACGCCCAGTGGTTCCCCGGTAAAAGCACGGTCTTCGAGCCCAAACCCGGAAAAAAAGCCATTATCGTGATGCCCCATTGGAACGCGTCTGCCGGCCAGCATGTAGCGCTCTGCCGCGGCATTAGCTTTCTGGGCATTTCAGTTCTGCGATTGAGCCTTCCGTATCACGATTACCGCATGCCGCCCGAGACCTTGCGCGCCGATTACGCCGTTTCCTCCAACGTCGGGCGCACGATCGACGCCACCCGGCAAGCCGTCATCGATGTGCGTTCCTGCCTCGATTGGCTCCAGCAGCAGGGCTATGAGAGGCTGGGCATCGTAGGCACCAGTCTCGGCTCCTGTTACGCCTTCCTGGCCAGCGCGCACGACGACCGCCTGGCCGTCAACGTATTCAATCACTGCTCAACGCTGTTCGCGGATGTCGTCTGGACTGGCCTCTCGACGCAACACATCCGTCAAGGCGTAGAGCCCGTCATGGGGCTTGATCGCCTGCGCGAAGTGTGGGCCGCTGTCACCCCGGCGCACTACATCCACAAGTTCGCCCGGAAGCGAAAGAAGTCCCTGCTGATTTACGGAGCCTACGACACGACCTTCCTGCCGGAGTTCTCGAGACAAGTGGTGGCTGGTTTCCGCGAACTCGCTCTCGACCACGCGGTTGCCGAACTGCCCTGCGGCCACTACACCATGGGCGAATCGCCATTCAAGTTTTTGGACGGCTACCACATCTGTTCTTTCCTGAAACGCGAACTGTAAGCCACCCGCTACCTTACGCGCCCCGCTGAATCAAGTAGGTAAGCTTATGGTTCGGTAACATTTGTATCCCGTGCCGTCCGCGAAATGGGATATCATTTCTGGATTCTGGAATAGTAGATGCCTACTATCGCGGCCGCACAAGTGCAAGCCATTTTGTTTCAGCATCGAACCACCACCAAACCGTGGCATCGGACTTGCTTCGAGACACCAACTCGAATATGCCGATGGCCGAACATTTCAGACCAATGGAGAAAAAACGCAAAGATGAGACATCTCAGCCTAAGCTTGTTGTTGATGCTTTTCGTGACGGCTCTGCTCGGGCAGGAAATCACCGGCAACATTTCAGGAACAGTGACCGATCCCTCCGGATCTCTCATTCCGAGCGCCAACGTCACCGCTACCAACACCGGCACGGGGGCTGCACGCACGACGCAGACAACCTCGGCGGGCGTCTTTTTCCTGAACAATCTGCCGGTGGGGAACTACAAGCTCTCGATCGAGAGCACCGGTTTCAAGCGTTATGAAGCGAGCAACATCCGGCTGGACGTCAACGACCGGCTGAACTTCGCCATCAAGATGGAGATCGGCGCGGTCAGCGAGGCTGTAGAAGTGTCCGCGGCGGCGGTGCAACTGCAGACCGAAACCGCCGAGGTCTCAAACCTCATCGGCGCCGCACAGACGCAAGCCCTTCCGCTGAACGGACGCGTGTTCAGCCAACTCGTGGAATTGGTGCCCGGCGTCGTGTCCGATAGTGGGCGCATCGGCGGTGGTACGGGCCTCTCCAGCGACACCAGCGTCTCGGTCAATGGCAACCAAAGCAACTCCAATCTGTGGTTGATCGACGGGCAAAACAATATGGACATCGGCTCCAATGCCGGCAACGTGGTCACGCCGCCGCTGGATGCCCTGGAAGAATTCAAGGTCCTCAGGAATAACTTCAGCGCGGAGTTCGGGCAGGTGACCGGTGGCGTGATCAACGTCGTAACCAAGTCCGGCACCAAGGACTTCCACGGTAGTGTATACGAATTCTTTCGCAACGATAAGCTCGACGCGACTGACTTCTTCCTGAATTCTTCGGGTACACCCAAGAGCGAGTTGCGCCAGAACAATTTCGGATACACGTTCGGAGGGCCTTTCTGGATCCCCGGCCTGTACAACAAAGACAAATCCAAGGATTTCTTCTTCGCCTCCTATGAAGGCCGTCGGGAGGTCCGCGGAAACGTGGCTACCGATAACGTCCCCACCGTGCGCCAACGCAACGGAATTCTCGATCCGGGCTGCTTAGTGACGCCGGCTCCCTGCACCGTGCAACCGGCCGACCCTCAGGAACTGCCCCTGTCGGGAGAAGCCAACGTCGCTCCGTCGCAGATCGATCCCAACGCCACCGCCATCATGAACCGTTATCCGCTGCCCAATGCTAGTTATGCCACCGCCGGATTCAATTTCATTGCCAGCGAGAATACGGGAACCATCGACAACGTGCAGCTATACCGCTGGGACCACAACTTCAGCGAGAAAGCCACGCTGATGGTTCGTTTCATGAGCGAAGACCAGGGTTTGGGGGGCATCAACAGCCAGCTTTGGGGTGATGACAACTTTCCCTCAGTCAACAGCGACTGGAATTTTACGGCGAAAAATGCTGTGGCCAAGTTTACCTATTTGATCACGCCCCGGATGGTAAACGACTTTCAGTTCGGGTTTACGAACAATTTCATCCACTTTCAGACCGGCAAATCATCCGATCCGGCGCTCGCTTCGCGCGCCGGGTTCACCTACTCAGAGCTGTTCCCGGAAACGAGCGGCTCCTTCCCCTCGCTCAACGGCGTAGATGGCTTTGGTTCCGTGTTCCACCAAGCGCCCTTTACGAACCGCGAGTCGCTGCTCTCGTGGAAAGATGACGTCGCCTACACCTTCGGGACGCACAACGTGAAGTTCGGAGGCTTTTTCGGACGCAGCCGCAAACGCGAACCGGCAAACGGCGGCGGCGACTTTAACGCCGGTACGCTCACGTTCAACAGCTTCCAAGACCTCTTGCTGGGCAATCTGCAGAACTACCAGGAGGAGAAGACGCTGAACCCGGTCTATGACACCTGGCACGATGGGGCGCTCTATATTCAGGACACCTGGAAGGCCACCAGCACCCTGACTCTCGATTTCGGCCTGCGCTGGCAGTATCTCGGCCAGGTGTTCTCGTCCCACAACAATATTGCCAACTTTTACCCCAACCGGTATGATCCCTCGCAATGCCCGGCATCGGCTTTTCTGCCAGGTGACCTGCTGGATCCCACCAAATGCAACACGCTGAACGGGATCGTGACCCCGCAGTCACCCAATCTGCCGAGCCGCGCGCTCGTGGCCAACCATCTCAATGATTGGGAGCCACGCGGCGGAATTGCCTGGGCGCCATTGCGCAAGTTTGTTTTTCGCGCAGGCGCGGGCATGTTTCACGGGCGGGACGCCATCTCACAAACCAGCGCCCTGGGTGAGCTTCCGCCGAATGACCGCACCGCGACCTTGAACAACGTCACATTCTCGCAACTGGCGCCGTTCAACCCCGCGACGCCCCAGCCGCCGACGCTGCTCCAAACGCTAGATCCTATTTACTACAATCCGCTTAGTTATCAGTACAGCGCCGGCACTCAATATCAACTGGCGCAAAACGCGGTGCTGGAAGTCAATTACGTCGGCAGCCATCAGATTCATCAGGGCCGCAACCGCGACATCAATCAAGTAGCTTCTTCAGCTCTGCTGGGAGCTTACCAGGGCACGCTCAATCCCGATCTCTATCGGCCGTATCTCGGATACAGCGATATCTTTGTGAATGGCCGTGACGCCACCACTCGCTACAATTCTTTGCAGGTGCTCGCCAACCGGCGATTCACCTCGGGCTTTGAGTTTCAGGTGGCTTACACATGGAGCCGCCTGATCTCCAGCACTCTCAACCAGGATACGGAAGGGCGGGCAAGACCGGTGCAGGACGCTTACAACCTCGTTGCAGAGAAGGCCCTGGGCACACAGGACCAACCCCAGACATTGACCCTGAACTATATCTACGAGCTGCCTTTCTTCAAGAGAAGCTCCAACCCGTTCGCTAAAGAAGCGCTGGGCGGATGGGAGCTGGTGGGCATTTACACGGCACGCTCCGGTCTTCCGCAAAACGTTTGTATCGATCATGACGTGGTTGGACTCAATGACGGAGGCACCATCTGCGAACGGCCAGATTTAGTTGCCGCTCCCAACCTCGACAGGAGCAAGCAGACGATACAGGAATACTTCAATATCAATGCGTTCGTCTTGCAGGCTCCGGGAACCTTCGGGAATTCTGCTCGGAATGTCGTGCGTGGTCCCGGAATCAACAACTGGGACTTCTCTCTGTTCAAGGACTTCGCTCTGCCGCGGTTCGCCCGTGGGAGTGGCGAAAGTCCCAAGCTGCAATTTCGCGCCGAGTTCTTCAACTTCCTCAATCACACGCAGTTCGCAGGCCTCAACACGACCTTCGTGCCCACGCAAGATGTCGCAGGGGCGACGTCGCCTGCTCCCTTCGGCAGCGTGACCAGTGTGCGGGCGCCGCGCGAGATCCAGCTAGCGTTGAAGCTGGTATTTTAGTTTTTTGCGGGTTACCAGGCGCTTCCGCGTCTTCTTTGCGGCCTTCGTCTTCGTTGCGCTCTCGCTCGTGTGCGCCGGGGCGGGCGAGACCGCCGAGGAGCATAACGAGCGCGGTCTATTCGCTTTTCGCGACAAGAGATTTGCCGACGCCGCCCAGGAGTTTGAGACTGTCAGGAACATCGACCCCACCTTCCCTGAAGTTGACCTGAATCTCGGCATGGCGCTCTTCCAGGCCGCTGACTACCAGGCGGCGTTAGCGCCTTTAACGCGCGCACGCGCCTCCCACCCGGATTCGCCGCAGGTGCTGCTCGCGCTCGGAACCTCCCTGGCCCGTACGCATCAGCCCGCCGAAGCCCATCGAGTGTTTGAGGAGTTTGTCCGGGTAGAGCCCGATACAGCCGCCATGCATGTCTTCTGGGGTGATGTCTATGCCAGCCAGAACCAGGTGGACAAAGCGGCACAGGAGTTCCGGCGAGCCCTGGAACTCGATCCAAAAATTGCGGCGGCACACTTCAGCTTAGGCATCCTGGCGTTAGGCCACCGGGATATGGAGGCGGCAGAGAAGGAGTTTCAAGCTGAGCTGGCGAATCACCCGGAAGATCCGCAGGCCCAGTACCACCTGGCCTTCGTGTGGCTCAAACGGCAGAAGCGAGAGCCGGCGCTAAAGCTGCTCGATCAGGTCATTAAGGAGAAGCCGGACTACGCGGAAGCCCACTACAGCCTAGGCAAAGCGCTACTCGAACAAGGATCCGTCGACCCTGCCGTCCAGCACCTGGAAGCTGCCGTCAAACTGAAACCTGACCAGTCGTACCTCCATTACGAGCTGGCACGCGCCTACATGAAGGCCGGGAGGCGCACGGAGGCCCAGCGCGAGTTCCAGTTCACCCGAAAGCTAAAAGCCGCGAAACTCCCGCCGGAGCAATGAACGCATGCTATATATGGATAGGCAATTCCTTTTGTTTCCAATACCATAGGACATAAAACATCATTTTGCAAAACGAAGCCAATTTCGTTCGCGCAACCTGGCCGTTGGTCGTGTTTTCTGGCTGATCTGCTATCCTGAAAAATCAACCTCAATCATGCATATAAAGAAGCAGCGTTTACTCACTCCCGGCCCTACCCCTCTCTATCCACCCGCCCTGCGGGCCATGATGGCGTCGGATATTCACCATCGCACCGAGGATTTCCGCAACATCTATAAAGCGGTATTGGCCGACCTCAAAGAGGTCATGGGCACGTCGAATGACGTCTTAGTGTTTGCCGCTTCCGGCACCGGCGCTATGGAAGGATCGGTTTCGAATCTTTTCTCCCGGGGCGATAAAGTCATCGTCTGCTCGGCCGGAAAATTCGGCGAGCGCTGGGCGGAGATCACCAAAACGTACGGCCTGGACGTTAATGTCCTCCAGGCCGAATATGGCGACGTGGTGAGCACTGAGCGGGTGGAAGCTGCCCTGGCAGCCGCTCCCGATACGAAAGGCGTTTTTGTGCAGGCGTCGGAAACATCCACGGGCGCCGCCCACGACGTCGGCGGCATGGCCCGCGCCATTGCCAAAACGCCGGCCGTTTTCGTCGTCGACGCCATCACCGGCCTCGGGACAATGCCGCTGGATATCGATGGCTGGGGTCTCGACATCGTCATCGGCGGATCGCAGAAAGCCTTCATGGTGCCGCCGGGTGTGGCGTTTTTGTCCATCAGCCCGAAGGCCTGGAAGCTATCTGAAACCGCAACGCTGCCGCACTATTATTTCGATTTCAAGAAAGAAAAGAAGAGCGGCGACAACGGCGAATCGAGCTGGACACCGTCCACGGCGATCGTTCTCGCGCTCGGTGCCGCGCTGGCATACGTCAAGCAGCTAGGCATGACGAACTTGATTGAAAATGCCCAGATGCTGGCCCGTGCCACTCGCGCCGCGGCCAAGGAACTGGGCCTCGAGTTGTTCGCCGCGAAATCGCCCGGAGCGTCGGTCACCGCAGTGAAGGCTCCGCACGGGCTCGATTCCAGCATCATCGTCAAAGAGTTCCGCAACCGTTTCGGATCCGTCATCGCCAATGGCCAGGGCTCGATGAAAGGCCAGATTTTCCGCATCGCGCACCTGGGCTATTTCGATTTCGCCGACCTGTTTGGAGTCATCGCCGGGCTCGAAATCATTCTTCACGCCCACGGTCATCCCGTTAAATTCGGCTCGGGGGTCGCCGCCGTCGAGCAGGTATATGCCGACGCCGCAGTCCCGCAACACGTCAACGCCTAGTCCAAATTCTGGAGCGGTACTTTCGCACCCTGCGCGATCTGTGCATCTCGTTCAAACCTGTAAAAGTCTCGCAAAACGTAGACCGGGTGCGGGGCTGAGACGTATGATCCAGATTGAGGAACCGATGAATCGATCAAGAACTTTCTGTGCCACAATAGCGTTGCTTAGCGCGGTGGCGCTCGGCGCGCTGGCTCAGAGCGAATCCAACGAAATCAAAGTAACGGCTAAGAAATTTGAGTTTTCACCCAGCGCCGTCCACGTGAAGAAGGGCGACCACGTGAAGTTGGTGATCACGGCGGCGGACCACGATCACGGCTTCAAGCTTGATGCTTTTCAGATCGACCAGATGCTGAAAAAAGGCGAAGCGACCACGGTTGAATTTACTGCGGATCGTGTGGGAACGTTCCCTTTCGAGTGCTCGCACTTCTGCGGCATGGGCCACAAGAAGATGAAGGGTGAGCTGGTGGTAGAGTAGTTCGTCTTCAGTCGGTGGCTACGGGGCCTTCGCTGCCGGAGAGTTCCATCAGGATTTTTTCCCGGCGCTCGACTACCGCCCGCACGGCGGATTCCATGGCAATCCAATAGACCACCACGCCGAGGATCGCGGCGAAAACCAGGATGACCGAGAAAATCAGTTCACTCCCGAAAACCTGGCGCGCCCAGAACGCCAGGAAAACAGGCAGCAGAGCAATGGGATAAAAGAGAAAAATGAGCGCCTGCAAACGGCTCGCGGATCCGCCTTGGGAGACACGCTCGGGGTTCATGGCGCGTGGAAAGTGGACGGAACTCAGATTACCGATGGCCAGCAGGTAGACGGCGACGATCCCGGTGACCACGAACGCTTCCGGGACGGCTCCGGGCACCATGCGAATGCGTAGCACAAAAGACGCCAGCGTGACGGCAAGCATTTCCACCGCAATGAATAGAACTGCGGCGATGTTTTTGCCTGCGAAAAACTGAGCGATGGAAACCGGAACCGAAAAATAAACCTGCACCGCGGACCGATCGAATCCGAATGTGTTCAAGTACGAGACTTGGCCCAGGAGCGTGAGCGCATAGAGGCTGACGATGGTGAGATAGTGATCAGCCACAACGGAGTTGCCGCCGCTGCCGCCGAAAGTAATGGGAAGCCAGACGATGAGCCCGAACGAAAAACCCATGATGAATACCATGCGAAAGCGGGGAGTGCGGCTGAGCATACGCAGCTCCTTTTCGACGACGGCGGCCACGGGGTCGGGCAAAAACAGCGACGGCAGGCGGTAAAGGGTGTCCAGCCGCGAGGGCGCCCGGTCCTTCTTGCCCGGTCTAGCCGTGGATTGCGCGTCATAACGCAGGCTGCGTTCGAACTGCAGCCGGCCAAAGGCGAACGCCGCTATCATCCACCAGATGAGAACCAGTCCCGAAAAAAAAGTCTCTTGCCCCAGGGCGATATGCGCAGTGGCGCTCCACGGCCAGAATTCGCCCGAGGTGAGAGCCAACAAATGGTGGGCGGTGCCGGCGGAGCCGCGGGTGGCAATCAAAAGACGCGGCAGGGCTGCGCCAGTGACCAGCACGAGCATCAGAATCTCGCGCAACCGCTTATGGGACAGCAAACGCTCCAGCAGATTCCGCACGCCCGCGGCCAGCAGAAGGTTGAACGCCACAAACAGCAGGTAGGACGCAATCAGGCGGGGAGCGCGTGCTGCTCCGCCGAGCGTGGGATTCCGCAGCAAGCCGGCAACGGAGCCGGCCAGAATCAGCAGCATTTCAGCACACGTTGTGAGGCGCAGCAGCACTTCGATGACAAACAATTTGCGGTGCGGAACCGGATAGATGAGAAGCTTCTTGAGATCGAGTGAAGCCCCAAGACTGGCGGAAATGAGAGGAGCCAACTGCCAGTAAAGAAAAATAAGCAGGAGGCCTGCCGGAAGGGCCACCGGCATGGCGCTGGCGGACTCGGGAGCGGCCGTAAACTCCTCCGCCATGTAGGCCAGAAAGCTCCAAAAGCCATACCAAAGGACCGCGGTGAGGATGGAAAAAATAGCGGAACGCCGGCGTGAGCTCAGGCGAAAACTGCGCATGCTCAGCCACTGCGCACGCAGAATCGCTCGAATCACAGCCAGTCCAGTCTCTGGAACTCTCGCTCGGCGCCCACCACGCGCACGAATACGTCCTCCAGCGTCTCCGAACCGGAGCGCAAATCCTGCATGGGGCCTTCGCGCACGATGCGGCCTTCATGAATGATGGCCACACGATCGCACAGGCGCTCGACCACTTCGAGGACGTGCGACGTCAGGAAAATCGTGGCGCCCTGCCGTACCTGGTCGACCAGAATGTCTTTCATGAGCCTCGCGCCCACGGCGTCGACACCCTCAAACGGCTCGTCCATAAGGAAGAGCTGGGGACGATGAATGAGTGAAGCCGCCATGGCGATGCGTTTCCGCATGCCTTTGGAATATTCAGCGATCAGTTTGCGGGGCTGCTCCGCCAGTTGGAACAACTGCAGCAATTCACCGGCGCGCTCGCGCGCGACTGGCCTGGCGAGGGCGTACATCCGGCCGACAAATTCAAGAAATTCGCCGCCCGTGAGACGGTCAAATAACAACGACTCATCCGGCACAAGGCCGATGTGTCTTTTGATCTCGAGTTCCTGCCCGGCGAGCGGCATGCCGAGCAGCTTGATCGATCCAGAGGTCGGCGGGATCAGCCCGGTGAGCATTCGAATGGTGGTGGACTTCCCTGCTCCGTTGGGACCTAGAAATCCGAAAAAACTACCGCATGGAACTGTGAGGCTGAGCCCGTCGACGGCGGCCTTGCTTCCGTACACCTTGCGGAGGTTCTCCACCTCGATGGCGAGCGGCCCGTTCATGCAGTTTCATCGTAGGACAGCCGTCACAGGCTGTCCATTGTTCGATAGTTATTTCAGAACGACCAGGCACCCAGCCAGAATGTCGTGCAGGGCCTGCTTCTGTACCGTGAAGGCGGCCATGAGGTAGCCGATGTTCATGATCGCGCCGGAGAGCAGCTTTCCAAAAAAACGTCCGTTGGCGCGGGCGAAGGAAATGCGGTTGCCGTTCAAATCTGTCACCTTGATGCCGAGCGCCATCTTGCCAAGGGTAGCTTGATGGCGGGAACTCTCCATCATGGTGTGGTACAGCCAGTTGCCAGCCACCAATACGAGAATTCCGGCAAAGATTCCGAGTCCGAACAGGGCGCCGCCCACTCCTTCCATGTCGCGGCCGCCGGCGGCGCCTGTTATGACGCCGACCAGGCCCGAGCCGGCGAAAAAGATGAGGAAGAGCGGGGAGAAGACGATCCCATCAATGATCATCGCCACAAACCTTCGCCAGAAACCGGCATAGCGAAATTGAGTCACCGGCTGGGCGTATACCGGCGCCGGCGCCGCGTATGCCGGCGCGGCGGCCACTGCGGCGCCTGGACTTGCTCCGGCCTGATCTATGGACGAACCGCAACCTTTACAGAATCGCGCAGCATCTTGGTTGACGGTGCCACAACGTGTGCAGAACATAGTCTGGAATTCCCGAGACAGTATATCCCAACGCAACGCGGGCTGCGGTTATCTTGGGTTATCAGGGGCAGTCGGCTTGTGTAAATCTTGCACCAAATCGGTCGGAAGTTTCGACCGGACGGGAACAATTGGGATTTGGGGGCGCAAAACGCAAAACCAGCACGCACGGTGCACCTAAACCACCACCGGCCTGGTTTTTATCGTACAGATACCAAATGTCATCCAAAGGGAACTGTGCAAGAGAAGCGCTGGCCGCCATAATAGGGGTGCAGCGAGATCGATCATGGCTGCGAAACTCAGAATCTGATGGCACCAAACGTGCATCAGAAAGAAGTGAGGAAGCGAAGATGGAAGCGTTGGTAGTGGGTGCGGCGTTCGTCGGTAGTTGCGCGACGGCGTTTGTAATGCAAAGAGCTGTTTTAGGCGCGGTCATGCGCGTGCTCGAGCGGGGTAGGCCCGCGAGAACCATCCCATCCCCCTCGCGTCCCTAAAATTGATGTTCCGTCTCGGCGTCGTTATGCTGAAAGTTGACACTGAAGCGGCCGGCGCAGTCCTCCTTTAATCCCGCAACCAGAAGCAACAGGCGCTTTCCTGGCCTCGAGTGGTTCGTCGTTCTCTTCTTCTACACCTCCTGCGGCGGGGTATCCTGGGGGCAGAACGGCGACCGCGCCATCTTCGATGAGGTGGGCAGCGATCTCCGTGAACTGGCCCAGATCAGCGGGCTCAAACTCCATCGTAAGGTCCCGTACGATTTGATCAGCAAAGATCAGGTAAACCGCTATCTGAAAGACCGGGTGGGAGAGGCCAGCACGCCCGAAGAACTGCGGATTGAAGAGCTTTCGCTGAAAAAGTTCGGTTTTGTGCCTCAGGATTTCGACCTGGCGAAAAACACCGTCGATCTGCTGACGGAGCAGGCAGCCGCGTTTTACGATTACCACAAGAAGAAGCTGTACATCACCGACTGGGCCCCTTCGGATATGCGCGAGGCCGCTCTGGTGCATGAACTGGCGCACGCCCTGGCGGACCAGCATTTTCACCTGGAACGCTTCATCCGCGGGGGTCGCGATGACGACGATCTTTCGATGGCCCGCATGGCCGTCATGGAGGGCCAGGCCACATGGCTGATGTCGGAAGCGGTGGAGCGAAGGGCGGGCCACTCGCTGAAGGACTCGGAGGCCGCGGTGGAAACGATCAGCAAAGCCATGGAATCAGGCGGCGGCCAGTATCCGGTTTTTGAATCCACGCCACTCTACTTGCGGCGAACCCTGGTCTTCCCCTATACGCAGGGCATGCTATTCCAAAATGCCGTGGTGCGCAAAATGGATGACGCCGCATTTGTCGAAGTTTTTCGGCAGCCGCCGGTCTCCACGCAGCAGGTTCTGCATCCCGAGAAATATTTCGCGCACGTGATGCCCACCCGGCCGGCACTGCCCGAGTTTTCGCGCCACGGATACAAACGCCTGGCTTCGGGAACCATGGGTGAGCTGGACCATTCGATCCTGATCGAGCAGTTCCGCGACGAACAGGCAGCCGGGAGGATAGCGCCGCATTGGAGAGGCGGCGTGTATGCGCTCGACGAGAACAAATCCCAGCACCGTGTGGTGCTCGAGTACGCCGTCGAGTGGGAGGATGCAGATTGGGCGCGGCAGTACTTTGAGGCGTATCAGGATTCGCTCTCCAAGAAATGGCACAAGATTGAAGTGAAAGCCAGCAGCGGCGCGATTTTTGCCGGCCTGGGTGACGACGGATATTTCGTGGTCCGGCTGGAGGGCAACGTGGTGCGCAGCCTCGAAGGCCTTCGCGACCCTGCGGTAAACTGAGGCTAATGTCCTTCCGAAAAACCTGCGCTATTCTCTTGTGCCTAGCGAGCTCCATGATGGCCGCCGACATTCCGCGGCCTTCGCCGGACTTCGCCATCAACATGAATGATGGCAGCCAGATTCACCTGAGCCAGTATCAGGGCAAAGTGGTGGTGCTGGCGTTCATTCTGACCTACTGCTCACACTGCCAGTTCACCGCGCAGATCCTTTCCAGGCTACAGAAGGAATATGGCCCGCAAGGGCTGCAGGTGGTGGCTTCGGCCATTGACCCGATGGCCTCCGTTAAGGTGCCGGACTTCATCAAGCAATTTCAACCTGGATACCCCGTGGGCTTCAACGAGCACAACCAGGCGATCGAATATCTGCAGCACCCGATCATGTACCGGCTCATGATGCCCCAAGTTGTGTTCATCGACCGAAAAGGAACCATCCGCGCGCAACATGCCGGCGACGAGAGTACATTCTTCGCCGAAGCCACTCAGGAAAAGAATATTCGAGAAGCCATCGAGCCGCTGCTGAAAGAGGGAACACCGGCGGCTCACAAAAAGAGAGCGGCCCGATAGCGCGTTGCTGCTAGTACACCGGCTTATTTGTACTTTTGAAATTCCTCCGCAATATGGGCGGTTTGGGAATCGCCCGAATGGATGATCACGCGATAACGGAAGCGTAAAGGCTGGCCGGGGTTTACGGTCATGCTGCCGTTGGCGCTCTTGTCATTCAGGAAATCGTGCAGGCCAAAAATATTTGCCGCGAATAACCCGTAGCTGCGCGAGTGCCAGTACGTCGGGTGGCGCGGATTGGAAGGATGATCGAGGATGGCGAGGCCCACCTTCTCGCCCTCCACCTCACCAAAATAATCCACCCAGCTTGCGCGATGCCCCCAGACTTGCGGTTCGCCGCGCCCGCCTTCGGAATCCACCATCAGACCCGTGCGCTTGGGGACTGCCAGCGACTCATGCGTAGGTTCCTCGAGCGATGGCGCCAAGCGGATGGCGAAGGTGCCTTCTTTGGTATCGCCGAAAGTGACTTTAGTCATCGGAGTAAGAGTGATGTCGAAGTCAATCACGCGCCTCGCAGGCTCGGCGTAGAAAGTCATGGTGCGCGCTTCTGTCAGCAGAGTTTTCCCCTGGGGATCCACCCAGTCGAAATTCACGTCCATCGTGCCGGATCGTTTTCCGCTGGTGACGCGGCCGGCGCCCTTCAGCACGATGCGGGCGTTTTTCCCGCCGTGCTGCGAAGGCTCATTGCTCCAGAAATCGTAGCCGTTGACGCTGCCATGGCTGAACCAAAGGCCGCGGTGGTGCGGGTGGTCGTGAGTCTCACCGGGCACACTTTCCATTGGATAACGGCGCGTCACTATCTTACCTGATGCCGAGCGCAAAGGATGTAAATAGGGCTTCGACGTATCCGGGCCGCAGAAAAGCGTGGTGTAGGGTTTGCCATCGATAGTTACCTGGATACGGCCGTCACCCTTCTCAATGGTTACCTGAGCGCAGATCGGGGCCGCCAGAAGAAAAAACCAATAGTACGTTTTCATAAACGGATCTACATTATAGAGGGATATATGTGGGTTGGTGATGAAGGTACGGTTTATGCTGACAGGCCTGGGCTTGCCAAGGCGGGCCTGTTGCGGCAGTTTGCGGACTGGCTGGATGGCCGCATCCGCACGCCGGATGAGCTGCTCGAACTTTGTATGGAGCGCATCGCCGCGCGCGACGCGCAGGTGCACGCGTGGGTGCAAGTGGCGCCGCAAGCGGCGCTGGACAGGGGTCCGCTGTCCGGAATTCCGTTTGGCGTCAAGGATATTTATGAAACGCGAGAACTCGCGACCGAATACGGATCGCCGGTATACGCCGGCCGGAAGGGATCGAAGGATGCCGCGCTGGTAACGCAGCTTCGCCAGCAGGGAGCTGTGCTCATCGGAAAAACGCACACAACGGCTTTCGCTTACTTCGATGCCGCGCCCACTCGCAATCCTCACAACCTCGAGCACACGCCCGGTGGCAGCTCGAGCGGCTCGGCGGCGGCTGTTGCAGCAGGGATGGCGGCATTCGCGTTAGGGACGCAGACACTAGGCTCCGTTTTGCGCCCGGCATCGTTCTGCGGCGTGGTGGGATTCAAACCCACCGCGGGTTTGCTGTCGCTCGACGGTGCGCTGCCGTTTGCACCGTCACTCGACACCGCGGGCCTGTTTACCCAGACCGCCGACGACATGCAACTTCTCTGGACGCTCACGGGGCACGCCAAAGGTGCAGCCCCGCGCAATCTGTCGATTCCGTCGCTTATGCCGTGTGTCGAACCGGCGATGGAGGCGGCATTCCGGCGGACGGTGGAACGGCTGGCGCAGAATTATGGCATCGGCATCGTCGAGATGCCCGAGCGATTTGCGGAGCTGGCGCCCGCCGTACACGCAATCTTCGCCTACGAAGGCGCGCGCACTCACGAAGCGCGCTGGCGTGAGCACGGCGAGCGGATCGGCCTGAAGCTGGCCAGTCTGGTGGAAGAAGGGTTGCGCATCTCCGCGGACGAGTACCACGCCGCACTGATCACGGTAGTGGAAATCAAGCGCCTGATGAGCAGCGTCTTCCGGCATTATCCTGTGCTGATTACGCCGGCGGCTCCCGGCGCGGCGCCGGAGGGCCTCCAATCCACAGGCGACCCGGCGATGAATTCTCCGTGGACGGCTCTGGGAGTTCCGGCCATCACCATTCCCATGCCTGTGCTGGGATTGCCGCTCGGGCTCCAGTTCGTGTCAGAATCCGGAACCGACGGGCCGCTTCTCGCGTTGGCAGCCGAGGTAGAATCTCTGCTTCAATGACGGGCACGCGGGCGCGCCTGGAGCGCTACTTCGAATTCCAGCCGCTCGGAACAAACTGGAAAACCGAAATTCTGGCGGGCGTGACCACGTTCATGACCATGGCGTATATCGTGTTCGTGAACCCGTCCATCTTGCACGAAGCCGGCATGCCGCTGGCGGCGGTGACGGCGGCGACCTGTCTTTCCGCGGCGTTCGGAAGCATTCTAATGGGCGCGGTGGCGCGCTATCCGCTGGCGCTCGCGCCCGGCATGGGGCTTAACGCGTATTTCACGTACTCCGTGGTGAAGGCCATGGGCGTCACGTGGCAAACGGCGCTCGGCGCCGTGTTCATCTCCGGGCGTAAGCTTTCTGGTTCTGACGCTCGTGGGTGTGCGGCGTCTGATTGTTTCGGCGATTCCGCACGAGCTGTATGCGGCGGTTGCGGCGGGCGTGGGACTATTCATTGCACTGATCGGATTTCGCAGTTCAGGCATCATCGTTCCAAGCGCTGCGACGATGGTGGCCATGGGCAATCTGCGCGATCCCCAAACGGCGCTCGCCATCTTCGGACTTTTATTCATGGCAGCCCTGCTGGCGTGGGGAGTGCGGGCGGCGATCCTCATCGGCGTGCTGGGAACCACCATTACGGGCGTGCTTTTCGGTTTGGTGCACTGGCAGCCGCAGAGCTACGGTTTGTCCGACATCAGCGCGACCGCCATGCAGCTGGATATTCGCGGGGCGATGCGGCTTGGCCTGGTGGAAATCGTGTTCGCGTTCCTGTTTGTGGATTTGTTCGATAACGTCGGCACGCTGGTAGCGGTGGGCCAGAAGGCCGGACTGTTCGATCGCGCGCACCAGATTCCGCGCATCAATCGGATTTTGTTTGCGGACGCCACAGCAACCATCGCGGGCTCCTTGGCGGGGACGTCGACCGTGGTTAGCTACATCGAAAGCTCGGCGGGTGTGGCGGCGGGAGGGCGCACGGGTGTAACGGCGATCGTGACCGGACTGCTGTTCCTGGCCGCGCTCTGGCTCGCGCCCCTGGTGGGAGCAATTCCCGCGGCGGCAACTGCTCCGGCGCTCATCATCGTAGGCAGCATGATGATGACTACGATCACCGAGATCCCCTGGACGGATTCCGTAATAGCCATCCCCGCATTCCTAACCATGATGGCGATTCCGCTGACCTTCAGCATCGCCAACGGACTGGCGTTCGGATTCACGGCATACACCGTGTTGAAGATGCTGCGCGGCCAATACCGGGAGGTGAACTGGCTGGTGTACGTGCTGACGCTGTTGTTTATCGTGCGGTTCGTGTATTTGGGAAGGTAGTTACATCATGGCTTGCGGCGGCGCGGGATCTTCGGGCCGGCCCGCGTTGGCCAGCGGTACTTTGATCATGACGGCGATGAGGACAACAGCGGCAATCACGGCTCCGATCCAGTGCGGCGCGGTGAATACGGCCGGGGTATTTCCTCGCCAGACGCCGGCAATTACGAGCCCGCAGAGGGCTTCACCAGCGATCAGGCCGGAAGCTGTGAGCACGCCGGCGTTGTCGACGCGAGCTTTTTGCGCATCGTTGAGTCCGCGGCGATCGCGCAGCCTGTCGGTGGCCCAGCGGATGACGCCACCAATAAAGATGGCGAAGGTGGTACCGACCGGCAGATACATGCCCACGGAAAACAGCATGGGGCTCTTTACTTCGACCATGATGAGCGCAAAGCCCATCAGAATTCCGACAACCACCAGCGGCCAGGCCATGTTCCCGCCGACGATGCCTTGCGCCAGCATGGCCATCAGGCCCGCCTGGGGCGCCGGCAGCGCGGCGCTACCGAAGTGATAAGCGTCGTCCAGAATTGAGAGGGGCAGGAACAGCACAAGTCCGGCGACTAGTATTCCCAGCATGTCGCCAATCTGCATTCTGGCTGGAGTTCCCCCGAGGATGTGGCCGACCTTGAGATCCTGCAGCATCTCGCCCGCAACGGCGGATGAGACGCAGACGACGGCTGCAATGCCAAGCACGGCGGCTACGCCTCCAGTCCCGGAAACGCCGAGGGCGACCATCAGAAGCGCGGCGACAACCAGGGTGCAAAGTGTGAGTCCGGAGACCGGGTTATTTGACGACCCGATCATGCCTACGAGATTGCCTGAAACGGCGGCGAAAAAGAATCCGAGAATCGTCATCACGCCTGCGGCGACCAGTGCACCGGCGATGACTTTGGAAGTGGTGAGACTTCCGGCACCGCCAATGAAGAAGTAGTACAGCACGATCATCGCGATGAAGACGATTCCCACACCGGCGAAAATGATCTTGGCACTCAAGTCGCGTTCGGTGCGGTCGGTGGCCTGGTGCGCAGCAGCGGACTTCTTGAGATCGGAGACGGCACGGGCCATCCCAGCCGCGAGCTGTTTTCGCATGCGGAACAGCGTGTAAGAGGCGCCGACTAACATTCCACCCACGGCAATGGGCCGGACAATGGAGAAATAAATGGACTGTGCAAGAAGAGGCCAGGAGGCGGTCTGTCCCGGCGGCAGGCTGGCCTGAACGTACGGCCCGATGGTGAAGGTGAGAAGCGGAACCAGCAGTCCCCAGGCAAGCACACCGCCGGCAAAATTCAGAGCAGCCAGACGGGGTCCGATGATGTAGCCGACGCCGAAGTAGGCGGGGCTGATATCGGGCAGGGAGAACGTCGTGGCGCCTCCCGTGATGGTGGTGGCCACGTTGGGATTCGTGGATGTCCGCAACAGGAGTTTTTTTCCAAGAGCGCCGATGTTGATATTGCTGAATGTGTTCTGATACTGGAAAACATTGATCTGGGCAAGCAGATTGACCAGCGCGCCGAATCCCATGTTCGCGAAGAGGATTTTAGCGGCCTTGCTCCCCTGTTGTCCCGCCTTGTGAATTTCAGAGGCCGCGACGGATTCTGGAAAAGGAAGCTCGGGGTCTTCGACCATCACGCGGCGCAGGAGCGTCACGAAGAGAATTCCGAGCGTGCCGCCGATCACCATCAGGGCGACGCACTGCCAGTAACGCTGAGCGGTGAGGCCGGGCCAAAGGCCTGCCAGGACGAACGCCGGAATGGTGAAAATGGCGCCCGCCGCCACGGATTCGCCGATCGAGCCGATGGTTCGCGCGATGTTCTCTTCGAGAAGCGATCCCTTCATCAAGCGCAGCACCGCCATGCCGATGACGGCTGCAGGGTAGGTCGCGGCGATAGTCATGCCCGCCTTCAGTCCCAAATAGGCGTTGGCTGCGCCCAGGATGGCGGTCATCACCAGACCTAGCAGCACGGCGCGGAAGGTAAACTCCGGCATCTTTGAGTCGGCCGGAACGTAGGATCGAAACTTCTTCTCGGCGGTTTGAGGAGGCGTCATTGGAGCCGGGACCTCACTTTCTCACTCAGTGCCTTGCCATCCGCGCGCTTGCCCGCCAGTTTGGCTTGCGCGGCTTTCATGACTGCGCCCATTTGTTTGAGCGAGGTGATGCCGGTCTCGGAAATCGCGGCATCGATGGCGCTCGATATCTCCTCTTCGGTCGCCTCCGCCGGCATGTAGCCTTGGATCAGCACGCGCTCGGCCTCCTCTTTTTCGGCCTGTTCCGGGCGCCCGCCCTTGCGGAACATTTCGGCAGCATCGGTACGCTGTTTGACGAGCTGCTTGAGGACCTGTTGCTCGGCCGCGTCGTCAAGCGGCTTCATGGAGTCCACCTGCTGCTTCTGCAGTGCGGCTTTGATCATGCGAATCGCGTTGAGCCGCGCTTCGTCTTTGGCCTTCATGGCGGCGACCATGTCCGCCTGCACCCGTTCGAGTAACGCCATAGATGCTGCTATTCTACGCAAACCCAACACCCACCGCAGAGGCGCCGAGGCGGGCCAAGATGCGCCAAGATGCCCACGAACGGATCAGAAGCAAAGTTACCTTTGTCGTTCCGCGATGATAGGCTTACCATCATGCGTTTTCTTATTGGTATGCTGCTGGTCTTGACCGCAGCCGCCCAGCAGCCTCAAAAAAAAGAGTTCGAGGGCCAACCGGGATTTGCGCTCACCAACGGCGCGCTCGAGCTGACCGTACTGGAGCGTGGATGTACGCTCGCCAGCGTGGTGTTAACGGACGATGCGGAGAAAATCAGCCCGCTTTGGAATCCAATTCGCATGGCACGCGAGGTGGGCGAAAAAAACACTTTTGACTCGGCGACCGGCCACTTTGTCTGCGTGGACGGGTTTGGTCCGGTATCGGCGGAAGAGGAAGCCGCCGGCCTGCCGGGCCACGGCGAAGCGCACCAGACTCCTTTTGAGGTGAAGTATTACGGCAAACAAGGCCACACCACCACGTTGACGCTTTCTACGAAACTGCCGCTCACACAGGAGTTGTTCACGCGCACCATCCGCATGGCGGACGGTGAGGACGTGATTCATGTGGAAAGCGAACTCGAAAGCCTGTTGGCGTTCGACCGACCGGTGTTCTGGGCCGAGCACGCCACCATCGGCTCGCCCTTCCTCGAGCCCGGAGTCACGGTGGTGGACATGTCGGCAAAGCGCGCGAAAACGCGGCCGTATCAGCCGGAGAAAGAAGGACTGCCGCATCGCCTGCCGTCCGACAAGGAATTTACTTGGCCGGAAGCGCCCGGCCTGCATACGCGCAAGATCGACCTGCGCGCTGCGCCGTCTGAACCGAATTCAGGCGACCACACCACATGTTTGATGGATCCGGCGCGTAAAGTGGTGTTCATCACGGCGCTGCATCCCGGCAAGCGGCTGCTGCTCGGCTATCTTTTCAAGCCGCAAGAATATGCTTGGACGCAGAATTGGGAATACTATCCACCGAACAAGAAGCTGGCGCGCGGCCTGGAATTTTCAACACAACCATTCGACGTGCCGCGGCGCGAGGTGGTGCAGTTGAATTCGTTGTTCGGCTCTCCGGTGTTTCGCTGGTTGCCGGCGCGCACGAAAATCGGGTCGCGCTTCTTGATTTTCTATGCGCACACGCCGGAAGGACTCAGCAAAGTCGACGACGTTCGCCTCGAAAACGACAAGATCATTATTGAAGATCACAAGGCGCATAAACAGCTGACGCTCAATGCGTCGCTGCCGATCTGAACACGACCTATGAAAAAACTATTGGCACTCTTTCTATTCACAGTGGTTCTCTGCGCGGAAGAAAAAACCGACCTGGCGGCCATCCAGCGCATCAAGAAGGAAGCCTTCCAAAACTCCAAGGTGATGGACCACCTGTTCTGGTTGACCGATGTGTACGGACCGCGGCTGACCGGTTCGCCGGGCTTCACTGCAGCCGCGAACTGGACCGTCAAGCGGCTCAAAGAATACGGGATTGAGGATGCCGCCACGCATCCGTGGGGTAAATTCGGCCGAAGCTGGCGGCTCACCAAGTTCAGCATTTCACTCCAGGAGCCGGAATATGCGCCGCTCATCGGCTTTCCGCTGGCGTGGTCGGCGAATACCAATGGACCGCTGGTGGCGGAGCCGGTGCTTGCTCCCCTCAAGATCACCGACGAGCTGGACGCCAAGAAGACGGCAGAAGAGCTGCAAAAGTATTTTCAGGAACAAAAGGGCAAACTGCGAGGCAAAATCGTGCTGCTCGAAAAGCCCAAGGACGTAACTCCGGTAATGACGGCCCCCGGCCAGCGCTATTCCGATGCAGACTTAGCGAAAGAGGCGGAGGCGCCCACACCGCAAACCATGCCGCAGTTCGATCTGGAAAAAATGATTTTGCCGGAAAAACCCGCGGAACGGCACGCCCTGTTCGCTCTGTTACCGCTCGATCTGGAGGCGAAGATCTGGGAATATGACTGACGCCATCACCGACAAAGTGAACCGCTTTCTGGAGCAGGAAGGGGCGGTAGCGGCGATCGTTCCCAGCTATAACGCCGATGCCGGCACGGTTTTTGGCGAAGCCGCGGGCACGTACAAACAGGACCAGCCCATGGCCGAGCCGCGCATTGCCCTCACCGTTGAGCATTACAACCGCATCGCTCGATTGCTCGACAGAAAAGTCCCGGTGAAACTCGAGCTGGAGGTGCGATCGAGCGGCGAAGGCGCTACTGGCGAAGGTCTGAACATCATTGCCAACATTCCTGGCGCCAGCAAGCCGGACGAAGTGGTCATGGTCGGTGCGCATTTCGATTCGTGGATTGGCGGGACTGGGGCGACTGACAACGGAGCCGGCAGCGCGGTCATGATCGAGGTGATGCGCATTCTGAAGACACTCAATCTCAAACTCGACCGGACCGTCCGACTCGGTCTTGTGGAGCGGTGAGGAACAAGGCATCTACGGATCGCGAGCATACGTCAAAGAGAATCTCGGCGATCCTGCCACCATGCAGCTCAAGCCCGCGCACGCCAAGTTTTCCGGCTATTTCAATTACGACAACGGCACCGGCAAAATCCGCGGCGTGTATCTGCAGGGCAACGATGCGATGCGGCCCGTCTTTGAAGCGTGGCTAGCGCCGTTCCGTGATCTCGGCGTGACGACCATTACGATTCGCAACACCGGGGGCACGGACCACCAATCCTTCGATCAGGTGGGGTTGCCGGGATTCCAGTTTATTCAGGATGAAGTGGAGTACGGCCGGATCACGCACCATTCCAACATGGACGTCTACGATCACGCGGTACCGGCTGATCTGATGCAGGCGTCGGCGGTGATCGCGTCAGTGGTGTATCAGGCTGCGAACCGGCCGGAAATGCTGCCGCGCAAGGAACTGCCGGGACCGGCGAGAATGAAAAACTAGTGGCGTTTCGGGGTAATTTCGCTACCCTGAACAACCGCTCCCTGCCGGTCACGGCTCATTATCGGACGGGCTTTGCGAGCCGCGACCGGGAGGAAGCGGTACTTAGCGGCTTAGCTCCACCACGTACACTTGCGGATTTCCGGTGCGGTCGCTGGCGAAGGCTACGAGCGTTTCGTCGGGAGAGAATGACGGGTGCGGATGGGTCCATTGCGGGCCGTAGACGGAATCCGCGGGCATTTCCATCCAGCTCAGGGCGCGCTCTTTGGCGTCGCTCGAGGCGGCGGCAAAATCCTCGGCCAGCGCATAGCAGGATTTGCGCCATTGTGTTCCCTGGCTGCTGGCTTCTGAAAGACAGATGCGGTGCGGCGCGCCAGACGCCACGTCGATCAGGTGCAGGCCGAGATCGGGATGATTGGTATCGCACAGCACCTGCGTGCCGGCGCGGTTGGGTGTGATGTGCCAGGCATTGAATTCGGCGATGGTGCGGATTTCCCGCGTGGTCCAATCCATGGTGCGCAGCGCGCGTGGCCAGACGGTGAAAACCAGCTTGCCAGTCGAGCCCAGAAACGTTTCGTGAACGACGAACTCGTCGTTGCCGTGCTGATAGAGGCACTCGAGACCGGAGCCGTCGCGGCGCACGCGGTGCATGCGCGGGGCTGGATCGCCCGAGAATTCGATCCATTCCGGCTCGAGCGGATGGAACTGCGGATGGATGACCGTCCGGGGAAACGGAATCAGCTTCCACCCCGATCCAGCGGCACGTCCGGCCACGAGGCCTGGTTGGGATCCCTGCTTGATGGCGGCCGTGATCCAATCGCCCGTTCGGTTCAGGGAACACTCGCCGAGTTGAGCACCCTGGAAATCGACTATGCAATGCTCGGCAAGTGTTGCTCGATCGATCCGCCAGATGGCGCCGCCGCGCACAAAAAAGACAAACTGTCCGTCCGGGTGGATGGCAGGCGAGAACGGATGGATGGCGGGACCATCGGTCAGCTGGCGAATTTCGCCCTCGGGGTACGGCGAAATTTCGAATAACTGCGCGTTGCCCGTACGGTAAGACGTGAAGATCAGTGCGTGGCTTCCGGGCGTGAACGAGCTTTGCAGAAAGTAAGTCGGGTGGTTGATCGACCCGTGCGCCGTCAGCTGATGGACGCGCGCTCCAGTGGCGCGATCGGAAAAGGTTGACAGTTCGGAAGGAAGGCGGTCGCCCTTCACTGCACGCTCTTGCGGAAGATCAGGATGTGCTGGCGCGGGAGGGTGTCCAGGTTCTTTTCGAAGCGAAACCCTTCGGGTTGCACTTCCGCTCGCACCTCCTCCACGCTCATTTTGTGCTCCGGCCGGATTGGAATGTTCGGATCCTCCTTGCGGTATTCCAGCAGCACCAGGCGGCCATCGGGCTTCAAGGACTCGCGCATCTTGCGCAACATTTTCTGCGGCTGCGAGAACTCGTGGTAGACGTCCACGAGCATTATCAGGTCGATCTGGCTGGCGGGCAGTTTAGGGTCGTCTTCAGTACCCAGCACGGTCTGAACATTGGCGAGATGCCGTGCGGCGATGTTTTTGCGCAGAAGCTCGAGCATTTCCGGCTGAATATCGTTAGCGTAAACTTTTCCCGCGGGCCCCACACGCTCCGCCAGGCGCCAGGTAAAGTAACCGGCTCCAGCTCCTACGTCGGCCACGGTCGCGCCGCGGGCAATCCCAATGGCATCGAGGGCGGCGTCCGGCGCCTCTTCAGTCTCACGCTCGGGCCGGACTAGCCAGTCCGCGCCTCCCGCTCCCATCACCGGCGCTATATGCCTTCCCGTGACGGGATGCGTCTGTGCCAGGGCGGAGACGCACAGCCAGGCGATGAGGCAGAAATTGCGGAACATGGTTTCCATGGTGCCACAGACGGCAGAGGGTTTAACATGGGACAGAGATGATAACGGAATCGGTCCTGGCATACCGGCGCTACAAGATCCTCATCGCTGCCGGAGCTATGATCGCGCTCATCGCTATTCTGGACTGGAAAGTCGAAAAGGACATTTCGTTCGGCTTTCTCTACTTCTTCCCTATATTTCTAGTTGCCAGCTGCCTGAACCAATGGCAAATTGCGGTGGTTGCGGCGGTTTGCGCGCTCCTGCGTCAGGGCGCCGGTCCTTTCGATCTGTTGTTCTTCTCGCGGCTCATCCTGGCCTGGGGATCATTTACGGCGGCCGGGTGGCTGGTGCGCGGCGTTCTCGCAAATTTTCAAAAGGTCAAGCAGCAGCTGCTCGAAATCGAGGCGCGTGACCGCCTCTTAAGGGATTCCGAGGAGCAATTGCGGGTACTGATCGAAACCAGTTCGGCGGCGATCCTGACACTGAACAACCGCGGCGCCATCATACAGGCCAATGATGCCGCGTGCCGGCTGCTCGGCACTGAGAAAGAAGGACTGGTGGGGCAAAATATCGGAAATTACCTGGAGGCACTGGCGCGCGTGCCCTTCAACGATAGCGCCCCGGTGTTTCGCACCACAATGGAATGCAGCGCTCGCCGGCCGAACGGCGAAGCTTTCAGCGCGAATGTGTGCTTTTCGAGCTACGTGTTCTCAGGAGAGCCGAGGTTAACTGCGATCATCACCGAGAATGAATCATTGGGTAGTAATCTACCAGACGGACAAGCCGATGCTACGGTAGTGTTAACCAATCTGGAGCAGATGGTGCTGCGGGGAATCTTCGAGGGGCAGAGCAATAAAGAAATCGCCAGCCACCTGGAAAGTTCGGAAAGCGCGGTGAAAAGCACGATCCAGCGACTGTTCACGAAACTGGGCGCCCGCACGCGCAGCCAACTGGTGCGCATCGCTATCGAGCGGTTGGGCAGCCAGTTACACCTGGGCGAGACTGCCAAGGCTACCGCTGCGGATCAAAAGATGCTGTCCAAGTAACGGGCTGATGCGAAAGATCTCTTGCCACAGAATTCATTTCGAGCGAAATTAGTCTTGTCAGCATTGGTTCTACTCCCTTTCGAATGGGGCCGCCGGGTAAGCGGCCCCCAAAACTTCAAAACGTTCTGAATTGAGGGCGCCCGTGGTGTGGCGGGATGGCGGCGGGGCTCGGTGCCTTGTAAACTAATCCTGTTAACTTCGGATATCATCTATGCGCACCTTCATTTCCACTGTCTTCCTGGCCTCGGGGCTCTTCGCTCAGGAGAAGGTCGACCTCTACACCATCAACCGAATAAAAAACGAGGCGTTCCAGAACTCCAAGGTGATGGAGAACGCCTTTTACTTGACCGATGTCTATGGCCCGCGCCTTACCGGGTCGCCGGGCCTCCAGGCGGCGGCTGAATGGTCCATTCGCCGTTTCAACGAATGGGGACTCTCGAACGCGAAGATGGAAAAGTGGGGACCGTTCGGCCGGGGCTGGTATTGTGTCCGCTTCGCGGCGCAAATGAAGGAGCCGCAGTATTCGCCGCTGATCGGTTTTGCGCGGCCATGGTCGCCGGGAACCAACGGACCCATCACGGGCGAGCCGGTGCTGGCGCCGATCCGGACAGAAGCCGACTTCGAGAAGTTTAAGGGGAAGCTCAAGGGCAAGATCGTGCTGCTGGAAACTCCGCGGCCTTCGGTGCTCATCACCACCGCGCTGGCCCAGCGGTTGACAGACAGCGAACTCGCCGCCGAGGCGCTGGCACCAGATCCATCGCCAACGTCCCCTTTCTTCTCCCCCATTCCGCGGGACCGGCAAGGTCCTCCGCCCTACCCTGGGTTCGTTCCCGGAAAGTTCGATCGAGAGGCCGCGCGAAAATGGCGCAACCGAGTCAATCAGTTCCTGGTGGATGAGGGCGCGGTGTTGACCTTGATACCCGGATCGGGAACCGACGGCGGCACAGTGTTTGCGACGGCTGCTGGAAACCAGGAAGCGAAAGACCCGATGCCTCCGCCCGCCGTAGCCTTAACGCTCGAACACTACGATCGCATTGCGAGGCTGATTGAGAAAAAGATTCCTGTCACCTTGCAGTTCGACATCGAAAACCGCGTGGACGCCGAGGACAAGGATTCTTTCAATGTGACGGCCGAGATTCCGGGATCCGGCAAGAAAGACGAAGTGGTTATGCTGGGGGCGCACCTGGATTCCTGGACCGGAGGCACGGGCGCGACGGATAACGCCGCCGGCTCCGCTGTCACGATGGAGGTCGTCCGCATCCTGAAAACGCTGAAACTGGATATGCCGCGCACTATCCGCATCGCGCTCTGGACCGGCGAAGAGGAAGGCCTGCTAGGCTCCAAGGCTTATGTAAAGGAGCACTTCGCCGATCGCGAAACCATGGCGCTGAAACCCGAGCACGCGCGGCTCTCCGGCTATTTCAACCTCGACAACGGCAGCGGCAAGATCCGCGGCGTTTACCTGCAGCAAAACGACATGATGCGGCCGGTATTCGAAGCATGGCTCGCTCCGTTCAAGGATCTGGGCGCGTCCACGGTGACCATCCGCACCACCGGCGGCACGGATCATCTTTCGTTCGACGCGGTCGGCCTGCCGGGCTTTCAGTTTATTCAGGATCCGCTCGAATATTCGACGCGTACCCATCATTCCAACATGGACGTCTACGATCACTTGCAACAGCCCGATTTGATGCAGGCGGCAGCGATCATGGCAAGCGTGGTATACGAAGCAGCGGTGCGCCCCGAGATGCTGCCGCGCAAAGAGCTGCCGAAGCCCGAAACGAAGAAGAAAGAAGAGGGACAGAAGGGCGAGGCGGCGGGCGCGGGCCGTTAAAGGGGTCTGTTACTCAGCCACTGGAGCAGGCTGCTCGAGCAGCAACTCCAGGAATGACTGCACCGCGTTGCTGAAACGCTTGCGCTTGCGGTGGACGATGCCCACGGGCCGCACCAGTTCGGGTGCGTGCAGCGGAATGGAAACCAGCCGCCCTTGCGCAATCTCAGCCTGCATGGTTCTTGCCGGCAGAATGCTGATGCCGGACCCAAGCGCCACGGCCTCCTTGATCATCTGAATGTTATCGAACTGCATGGTCATCCGGATTTCAATTCCGTGGTCGCGGAGGAAGCGGTCGAGTTCGCGACGGATCGAGAGGTCCTCATCGAAGCCGATGAAGTCCTGGCCAGCAAGATCGGCTGGGATCAGCACGGCCTTCCGGGCGAGTGGATGGGAAGGCGGCGCGGCCACGGCCATTTCTTCCTCGCGCCAAGCAATCACCGCCAGATCTTTCGTCCCCACGGGATAGCTCACCAGACCAAGGTCCGCTTGGTCGGTCAGCAAGGATTCATAGACTTTATCGGGCCGCAGATAATCCACGTGGAGTTGAGCATTTGGGAAGCGTGCGGCAAACTCCTCCTGCAGGCGGGACATCTCGGAAAGGCCAACTGAATAAATTGAAGCTACGCGTACTGCGCCTTCCACTAACCCTTTGAGGTTTTCCAGTTGCACCTGAAACTGCTCTTCGCGCCGCAGCGCATCGCGGCAAAGATCACAGAACAACTTGCCCGCAGGCGTGAGCGCTAGAGGCCGCGTGGTGCGATCGAGGAGCGTGACACCCAGCCGTCTCTCCGTTTCCTGGATATACTGGCTGGCAGCAGACTGGCTAATGTCATTCATGGCTGCGCCGCGGCTGATACTCTTGTTCTGCGCTATATCGCGGAAAAGCTTGAGGTTGTCGAATAGCACGTAGACAGATTAACATAAGATTTTCTAATGTCAATAAGCTTACATATTTTTGTTGCCTTATAATTCATTAGTTGGTATATTTATTCAACTCCCCCGTTGGAGATGTAACCCATGATTGATCCCGCCGCCAGCAGAGGTCTACCTGCACCTCAAGGGCTTTACGATCCAGCCAATGAGCGCGACGCGTGCGGCATCGGATTCGTCGCGAACATCAAGGGTCAGAAGTCGCACGACATCATTGTCAAAGGCATCCAGGTGCTGGTCAACCTCACGCACCGCGGAGCTTGCGGATGCGATCCGGAAACCGGCGATGGTGCGGGCGTGCTGATTCAAATCCCGCACAAGTTCTTCGCGCGCGAATGCGCCAAGCTCGGTTTTACGCTGCCGGAGCCGGGGCATTACGGCGTGGGATTAGTTTTTCTGCCGGTAGAAAAACCGGAACGGCTGCAGTGCGAGGGAATTCTGGAGCGCATCGCGGTGGAAGAAGGGCTGACGGTGCTGGGATGGCGGGACACGCCCATCGACGGATCGGCCATTGGCCGGGTGGCGCGCAATTCGCAGCCCTACATCGAGCAGATCTTCATCCGGCGGGGACCGGACATGACCGAGGATCAGCTCGAACGGAAGCTTTACGTTGTACGTAAGCGCGCCGAGAACGAGATTGCCGGCTCCGACGTTCCGGACAAAGATTTTTTCTACGTTCCATCGCTTTCCTGCCGGACCATTGTTTACAAGGGCCTGCTGCTGGCGCCGCAGATTGCCAAGTTCTACGAAGAGCTTTCCGATCCGGACGTGATGAGCGCGCTCTGCCTGGTACACCAGCGCTTCTCCACCAACACATTCCCGAGCTGGCAGTTGGCGCACCCGTACCGCTACATCGCGCACAACGGTGAGATCAATACGCTCAAAGGCAACGTGAACTGGATGTACGCGCGACAGTCGATCTTGGCGTCACCGCTTTTCGGCGACGACATCCAGAAGCTATTCCCCATCGTGGCGCCCGGCGGCAGCGATTCGGCGAGCTTCGATAACGTGCTGGAGTTGCTCTATCTGGCGGGCCGTGACATCCCGCATGCCATGGCCATGCTCATTCCGGAAGCCTGGGCTTCGAACGAGCACATGCAGCCGGAGAAAAAGGCATTCTACGAATATCATGCCTCGCTGATGGAACCGTGGGACGGACCGGCGGCGATTGCCTTTACCGACGGACGCGTGATCGGCGCAACGCTCGACCGGAACGGCCTACGTCCCGCACGGTACCTGGTAACTCACGACGATCTGGTGGTGATGGCATCAGAAACCGGCGTGTTGCCCATCAAGCCCGAGGACGTGCGCATGAAGGGCCGGCTGCAACCCGGCAAAATGTTTCTGGTGGATACGGTGACGGGCGAGATCGTTCCGGATAAGGAACTGAAGCGCCGGCTGTATTCACGGAAGCCCTACACGCAGTGGCTTCAGGAAAACCAGATCCACATGGACAATCTGCCGGAGCCGCCGCGCGTCTATGGCTATGATCCCGAAACCCTGCTGATGCGCCAACGCGCCTTCGGTTATACCGACGAGGACCTGCGCATCCTGATGGCTCCCATGGCGGCGAAGGGCGAGGAACCGGTCGGCTCGATGGGAATCGATACGCCGCTGGCTTGCCTGTCCGATAAACCGCAGCCGTTGTTCAACTATTTCAAGCAGCTTTTCGCGCAGGTGACCAATCCTCCCATCGATTCCATTCGCGAAGAAATGGTAATGTCGCTCATCAGCTATATCGGGACCGAGCGCAACATCCTGGACGAGACGCCAAAGCACTGCCATACGCTGCGCATGCCGCATCCGCTCTTGACCAACCGCGACCTGGAACGGCTGCGGCGCGTCTCGCAGGGCGATCTGCTGTGCACGACGCTTAACGCGCTTTACCGTGCCGACGGCGGGGCCAAAGAACTGGAGCGTGCGCTGGACGGATTGTGCCGCCGGGCTTCGCTCGCCATCAAGAGCGGGTATACCCTGATCATCCTCTCAGACCGCGGAGTGGATGAGGATTACGCTCCGATTCCGAGCTTGCTCGGGCTGACCGCCGTCCACAATCACCTGGTCCGCGAGAAGACGCGAACTCAGGTTGCTTTGATTATCGAATCGGGCGAGCCGCGTGAGGTGATGCATTTCTGCCTGCTGATCGGGTACGGTGCCAGCGCCGTGAACCCGTACCTAGCCATCGAGACGCTCGAGAACATGGCCAACAGCGGACTGCTGCCTGATAGCGTCACGTTCGATAAGGCGCTCAAGAACTATCTGAAGTCGATCAACAAGGGCCTGCTCAAGGTCGCCTCGAAGATGGGAATCTCGACCCTGCAGAGCTATCGCGGCGCGCAGGTGTTTGAAGCGATTGGGCTGAACAAGTCGCTGGTGGATAAATATTTCACAGGGACGGCATCTCGCATCGAAGGAGTTGGCCTGGACGTGCTGGCGGAGGAGGCGCGCCGCAAGCACGAGCATGCGGTTCGCCCGGTCACCGAATCCGACACCGAATTGGGAGTGGGCGGCAACTATCAGTATCGGATCCGCGGTGAGTATCACCTGTACAATCCGCTGACCGTTTCAAAATTGCAACATGCCGTGCAGCAATCGAGCTTCGAGACGTTCCAGCAATATGCGGAGCTGATCGACAAGCAAAATGCACAGCTCTGCACGCTGCGCGGGTTGATGGAGTTCAAGAAGGGCCATCCGGTGCCGCTCGACGAAGTGGAACCGGCGCGGGAGATCGTAAAGCGCTTTGCCTCGGGCGCGATGTCCTTCGGGTCGATCAGTAAAGAGACGCATGAGACGCTGGCCATCGCCATGAACCGTATTGGCGGGAAATCCAACACGGGCGAAGGCGGCGAGGACGAAGCGCGGTTCCAGCGCGATACGAACGGCGACTGGCGGCGCAGCGCCATCAAGCAGGTGGCGTCGGCGCGATTCGGCGTTACCACCAACTACCTGGTGAATGCGGATGAACTGCAGATCAAGATGGCGCAAGGCGCGAAGCCCGGGGAAGGCGGCCAGCTTCCGGGCCACAAGGTGGACGAAGTCATCGCGCGCGTGCGCCATTCGATTCCCGGCGTGGGGCTCATCTCGCCGCCGCCGCATCATGACATCTATTCCATCGAAGACCTGGCGCAGTTGATCTACGATCTGAAAAACGTGAATCCGAAAGCGCGTATTGCGGTCAAGCTGGTAGCCGAAGTCGGCGTGGGCACGGTGGCGGCCGGAGTGGCCAAAGCCCACGCGGATGTAGTGTTAATCAGCGGCCACGACGGAGGCACGGGCGCGTCGCCGCTCACATCGCTACAGCATTCCGGGATCCCGTGGGAACTGGGGCTGGCGGAAACGCAGCAAGTGCTGGTAATGAACGATCTACGCGGCCGCATTACGGTGCAGACTGACGGCAAGCTGCAAACCGGGCGCGACGTGGCCATCGCAGCGCTATTGGGCGCCGAGGAATTCGGCTTTTCGACGGCGCCGCTGGTGGCGCTGGGCTGCATCATGATGCGCAAGTGCCACCTCAACACCTGTCCGGTGGGCATCGCGACGCAGGATCCCGAGCTGCGCAAGAAATTTCAGGGGCAGCCGGAGCACGTAATCAATTTCTTCTTCTTCATCGCCGAGCAGTTGCGGCAGATCATGGCGCAGTTGGGCTTCCGCGCGGTAAAGGAGATGACTGGCCGGGTGGACATGCTGGATGTGCGCGGGGCCGTGGATCACTGGAAGGCGCGAGGGCTCGACTTTTCCGCCATCCTGTACAACCCGCCTATGCCGGGGCGGGTAGCGCGCCGCAGAATCCAAGACCAGGATCACGGCCTTGACCAGGCGCTCGATTACAAACTGATCGATCACGCGCGCGAAGCGCTGGAAAACCAGACACCCATCGAAATCAGGCTGCCCATCCGCAACGTCCACCGCACAGTGGGTGCGATGCTGAGCGGCGAAATTGCGCGGCGGTACGGCTCGGTAGGATTGCCCGATGACACGATCCGTTTCCAATTCAACGGCTCGGCGGGTCAGAGTTTCGGCGCGTTTCTCGCCAAGGGAGTCACCCTAATGCTCGAAGGGGACTCCAACGATTACACCGGCAAAGGCCTCTCTGGCGGCAAGCTCATCATTTATCCGCCGCGATCGTCCACGTTTCTGCCGGAGGAGAACATCCTAATCGGAAATGTCGCGCTCTATGGCGCCACCAGCGGCGAGGCTTATTTCAATGGCATGGCAGGAGAGCGGTTTGCCGTGCGCAATTCAGGGGCGACGGCGGTGGTGGAAGGCGTGGGCGACCACGGCTGCGAGTACATGACGAAGGGCCTGGTGGTGGTGCTCGGTCGAGCCGGCCGCAATTTCGCCGCGGGCATGAGCGGCGGTATCGCCTATGTGCTGGATGAACGCGGTGATTTCGGAGAGAAGCGCTGTAACGGCGCCGGTGTGGATCTCGAACCGGTGATGGACACGGCCGACATCGAGCTGTTGCGCAGCTTGATCGCCAAACATTTCGAATACACGGGAAGCCCGCGTGCCGAATGGATTCTCGACAACTGGAGCGCGATGGTTCCGAAGTTCGTCAAGGTGTTTCCGCACGAGTTCAAGCGAGTGCTGGGGGTGAGGAGAGAAGTCAGGAGTCAGGAGTCAGGAGTCAGAATGGCGGACGTTGGGACGAAGAGTACGGGTGCGGTTGCATTCTGAAGAGAGGAGCCAGGAGTTCGAGCGGACTGCATTCTGAATTCTGACTCCTGACTTCTGACTCCGCATTTTCTATGGGTAAAGACACCGGTTTCATGGAATTCACGCGGGAGATGCCGACGCGGCGTCCGGTCGGCGAGCGCGTTAACGACTGGTTCGAAATTTATCTTGATTTTCCGGAAGAGAAACTTCGCAAACAGGGGGCACGCTGCATGGATTGCGGCGTGCCGTTCTGCCACACCGGCTGTCCGCTGAACAATATCATTCCTGACTGGAACGATCTGGTTTACCGAGGCCGCTGGCGCGAAGCCATCCGAGTCCTGCATTCGACCAACAATTTTCCGGAGTTTACCGGCCGCATCTGCCCGGCTCCTTGCGAGGCCGCCTGCGTACTCGGCATCAATGCGCCGCCGGTGACCATCAAGCAGATTGAGAAGACCATCATCGATTACGCATTCGGCCAGGGCTGGATCCGGCCCGAGCCGCCTGCCGCGCGCACGGGCAAGCGCGTGGCCGTAGTGGGCTCCGGTCCAGCAGGACTAGCGGCCGCTCAGCAACTGGCACGCGCCGGGCACTGGGTGACCGTGTTCGAGAAGAGCGACCGCATCGGGGGGCTGCTGCGCTACGGCATCCCGAATTTCAAGATGGAAAAGCATCTCATCGACCGCCGTCTCGAGCAAATGTCCGGCGAGGGAGTCGAATTCAAACCGAATTCTCACGTTGGCCACAATGTGCCGGTCGAAGACTTACGCAAGGAGTTCGACGCCATTCTGCTTTCCGGCGGCGCCGAGCATTCCCGCGATTTGAAGGTGCCAGGCCGCGAATTGAGAGGCATCCACTTCGCAATGGAGTTCCTGCCGCAGCAGAATAAAGTTTGCGAGGGCGATACGGTGGCGAATCAGATCCTCGCCACGGGCAAGCGAGTTGTCATCATCGGCGGCGGCGATACCGGAGCGGATTGCCTAGGGACCACGCATCGCCAGAAGCCGGTTTCGGTGCATCAGTTCGAGCTGCTGCCCATGCCGCCCAAGGAACGCTCGCCGCTCACGCCCTGGCCGTTGTGGCCCATGCAACTCCGGGTCGAAGGCGCGCACGAAGAGGGCGGCATTCGCGAGTGGAGCGTCGCCACGTCGAAATTTAAAGGCGACGAAAACGGCAACGTGAAGCAGTTGCACGGTGTGCGCGTCGGGCCGCCGCCCAAGTTCGAGCCGGTGCCCGGCACCGAGTTCACCATGGACGCCGACCTGGTGCTCTTGGCGATGGGATTTCTCGGCCCGGTTCGCAACGGCATGATCGAACAGCTCGGAGTGGCTCTCGACCAGCGCGGCAACGTCTCGACCGATGAGAACTACATGTCGTCGGTGCCGGGCGTATTTGCCGCAGGCGACATGCGCCGCGGGCAATCGCTCGTGGTATGGGCGATTGCAGAAGGCCGCAAGGCGGCGCGAGGCGTGGATCAGTTTCTCATGGGCGAGACGAAGCTGCCCTGATCCGGCTTGTTCTTCCTTGATATCCTATCCGCTGAATGGATGCGGCTAACACCGCTTATTCCGAAGACGGCGTGGATTTGACGCTGATCCGTTGGATGCTCTCGCTGACGCCGGCGGAGCGCTTGGAGGTCCTTCAACAATATGTCAATTCCGTCCTGAACATCCGTGCCTGGAACTCTGAAAGCCGACTTTCTCGAACTCCTGCGAACCCTGAGCAAACACGGCGTTGATTTCATCCTGGTTGGTGGCGTAGCCGCAGCGGTGCAGGGAGCCCCCATCATGACTTTTGATGTCGATGTGCTTTATGCTATCGACGCCCAAAACCTGGCCCAGCTGTTAGCCGCGATCGCAGACCTGGAGGGATATTATCGCGTGCAGCCGGAGCGGCGGCTGAGGCCTCGGCTCTCACACTTGGCCGCGGGAGGGCACAATCTCATGGCGACCCGTTTCGGTCCGCTGGACCTCCTGGGCAGCGTCGGGAACGCACATACCTATCCGGACCTCCTGCCACACACGGTCGAGATCGTGGTAGGCGACGGCATAACCATCCGAGTTCTGGACCTAGAGACGCTAATTGCGGTCAAAGAGGAAACCGCCGGAGACAAGGACAAAGCTTCGTTACCCATTTTGCGCCGGACACTTGAAGAATCACGCCGAAAGTAGACCATCGATAGCATCCGTTCACAGCCTGGTCGTGTACGCTGATCTTGTATGGGGGCGAAACGGGGACAGACCGCTGCGTCCACGGTGAGGATGTTGTGTAAAATTGCGGCGGGCTGCGTTGGGGACGCAGAAGTCAGTCCCCATTTCGCGCTGGGCCGGAATGTCGGGAGACCTAGCACGGAAAAGTTGCTTCTGTCGATCCAGGCACTGTGCGTGGCTGCGATCCTGGTCTTCCTCGGAGCGGCCTTCCGTATCGGTGAAGCCGCTTATGTCGCCTTTGGAGTGATGGGCGCTTTCGGAATTCACCTGGCAACACGTCCGTCGCGGCGCGAGATGATCCTGATCGTGGCATCCGGCGCAGCCTTCGCCGGGGTCTACTTTCTGCTTCATGGCAAGGTAGGAGATTACTGGGGCCGGACGATCGGTACCGTAGGTGGCTTTCTGGGCATGGGAAGTCTCCTGTTGCTTTCCTGCAAATGGATCTTTGCGCCGGCGGCCGGCAAGCGAGCGCATTTTGAGGTTTTGCGTGAAGCCGGCATGATCCCGCTCTTGTGCATCTGCTCGATTGTCGCCGTGGGCGCAGCCATTCGATTGACGCCTCTGACTTATGACCGGCTCCTGTATGCATTCGACCTCAAGTTTGGCGGACCGCCGAGCTGGGTGATCGGCAAACTCTTTCGCGCACATGCGTCTTTGTTCTTAGCCTGCGCTTACGCTTACAACAGCCTGCCTCTGGGCATGGCGGCATGCATGTGGCTGCGCTGGAGAGACCGTCAGAATCATGTGCGCGCAGCCGCCGATCTGCTATCGATGGCGGTGTCACTCGGAATCCTAGGATTTCTGTTGTACCAGGTGTGTCCCGCGGCGGGACCGGTATATCTTTTTCCGAAACAGTTTCCGTATGAAGTTCCGAGCGTCGTGGGACTCTCAACCGAACCGGCGCCCATGCTAGCAGTGCCCCGCAATGCCATGCCGTCTCTGCACGTGGCGTGGATGCTGCTGCTGTTCTGGAACACCCTGCGGCGCGCCTGGTGGATTCGCTTCATTGCGGCAGTGTACCTGGTGCTGACCGCGCTGGCGACACTCGGCCTCGGGGAACACTACCTGGCGGACTTGATGGTCGCCCCAGCGCTGGTAGCGGCGATTCAGGCCGCCTGCACGCACACTGCGGTTAAAGAGAAGTGGATTGCCTTGGCCGCTGGCACGGCGATTACCTTGTTCTGGCTGGTCGCCTTGCGCACCGGCTGGGCCATGATGATCGCTCCGGGAGCGCCGCTCTGGTCCCTGGCGCTGCTTTCTTGCATCCTTCCCCTGACTGTCCTCCGAATGTTGGACCGCGCGACCCTGGCGCACGGCTGTTCGGCCGCCGTATAATACCTCCTCAGCATCGGCAGCTGCGAAGGGGGACTCGGGGATCATATGTCGCTAGCCTCACACCGGTTTTCATGGAAAACCAATCTGCTGGGAATCGTATTGCTGAGTTGCGTAGCCGGACTCGGACTTGCCGATGAAGACGACCGCGAGGCTAGAGTCTCTATCACTCCTCGCGTGCCGACGGCCCCGAGATCGATGCCTCGGGATTCCAGCCCCATCCGTCTTGATGTGAAAGTGGTGCAAATCCCTGTAACGGTAACCGATCCGATTGACCGTCCTATTGAAGGACTGCGCAAAGAAGATTTCCGGCTGTTTGAAGATGACGTAGAGCAGAAGATTATTTATCTCTCCGGCGAGGACGCCCCGGCCTCAGTAGGATTGATCTTCGATGCCAGCGGGAGTATGCGCGACAAGATGGAAACGTCGGTGGCGGCGGTGGATCAGTTTTTCGAAACGACGCTGCCGGGTGATGAGTTCCTGCTGGTGCGCTTCAGCGATAAGCCGGTTTTGATTACGGGTTTCACGGATGATACGCACGAGATTTCGAGCTGGTTACATTCCATCCGGGCAGGCGGCTGGACGGCGCTGCATGATGCGATCTACCTGGGCATTCACAAAATGAAAGCCGCCAGAAATTCTCGCAGGGCGCTGTTCATTCTCTCCGACGGGGGAGATAACAACAGCCGCTATTCGGCGCCGGAAATCAGGGGTCTGTTGCGGGAAGCGGATGTCCGCGTGTATTCCATCGGCTTGCAGATCGGGATGTTACAGGGCGCTCGTTTTCTCGAAAAAATCTCCGAGGAAACCGGAGGCCGGATGATCCACGTCCGCAAACTGGACGAACTGCCGGCAGCCATCGACAAACTGAGTAGAGACCTTCGCAGCCAGTATCTGTTGGGCTACTACTCGACGAACGCACAAAATGACGGGCGGTTCCGCCGGGTGCGGGTGCAGGTCAATCACCGCACGGTTCGCGCCTCCTGGCGCCGCGGATATTACGCGCCTATGGAGTAAGGCGTCTTGCGGCTTTCGATGTTAGGCGGGTGGGAAAGCCTCGTGGTTGCGCACCTGCCGAGCCTGCCACAAATGACGGCGCTCGTGCGCCAGCAGAAAAGCAAAACAAGGACCGAGGCCCATTTTCAGCGCTTTCACAAATGGCGAGGTCACCTTAGCTCTGGCAAGGTCGAGACCATTCGCAGCTCGGATCCGTTTCCTCAACTCATCCTGTAGCAGACGGAAATTTTCGGTGACGTCAGCCAGCAGCCGGTCATCGGGCGGCCTGGTGGAAGACGGCGTCCTCAGCCGGATCCTAGGCGGCGGCTCGGTAGCGTGGACGATCCATCGCTCCAGGAAACCGTAGCGGAAAGGGCCGCGGCTCAACAGATTTTCTGCTTTGGCGCGTTCGATGGTTTCATCCAGAGAGGGAAGATATCGGGCCCCAATAATATCCAGGTGCACGACGCACTGGGCGATCGACCAGCGCGCCGCCATGGGGGACCAGTGGAACTGGTCTTCTGTCAAACCCCGCAGCAGCTTGCCCGTATCGGCATCGATTTCGTCCAACTGGAGCAGATAGCCGCGAGATCCGCGGCCAACGTCTCGGCGGCCCGATTGTCTGATCGCGGGATGATCGAACTCATCTGCCGGTCACACCCATGGGAAATGCACACGCCCCCTCGTCCCATCAATATACAACGGCGGTCTACTTGGAAATCCGGCAGCGCCGCTCGTTCGTATAATAAGTCATGAGCCGCTGTTGGCCGCTGGCGCTGCTTGTTTGCCCCTCTCTTGTTTATAGCTCCCGCTCGGATTATACTTCGTGCCAGCACAAACTTGATCTCATCGAGAACGATCGGATGAAGCCCGGCTCGAAAGTTACGCTCAGCGAGCGTGAGCTCAATGCGTACGTGGAACAGGAGCTTCCGAAAGTTGTCCCGCAGGGTGTGCGCGAACCGAAGCTGGAGCTGGGCGCCGGAATGGCCACAGGTTCGGCAATCATTGACTTCATCAAGCTCCAAAACGCGCATGGAAAACCGCCGGGCTGGCTGATGCGCCAGTTGCTGCAAGGCGAGCACCCGGTGACGGTGACCGCCCGCATCGACATCCGCTCAGGGGCCGCGCCACCGTCGACGTGCAACGCGTGGAGATTTCCGGAGTCGTCATCGAGGGCCGCATGCTGGACTATCTGATCCACAACTATCTGCTGCCCTATTATCCCGATGCCAAAGTCGACGAGCCTTTCGAACTGAGCCACCGCATCGACCGGCTCGACGTCCAACCCGCTCGCGTCGACGTGATTCTGAAGAAATAATAAAGCGTTAGATAGCCCGATGCACCGGTTTGCTGTCGTTCTGTTTTCGGCCTCCCTTCTCTGGGCCGGTTCCTCCGATATCGTCCCGCGCAGGATTTTGCCGCCGTGGCGCGCGCGCTCGAGCCGTTCATCCAGCGCGAGATGGCCGAAAAACAGCTTCCGGCCATTTCCATCGCGCTGGTGGATGATCAACAGATCGTTTGGGCGCAAGGATTCGGATTTGCCGATCCCGACCGGAAAATTCCTGCCACGGCAGATACCATCTATCGTGCGGGATCGGTTTCGAAGCTGTTCACCGACATCGGCATCATGCAGCTCGTCGAGCGTGGCGAGCTGGATCTGGATGCGCCCATCAACCGCTATCTGCCGGATTTCCATCCGAAAAATCCTTTCGGCAAGCCGATCACCCTGCGCGAGCTGATGTCGCACCGCTCGGGTCTGGTGCGCGAGCCGCCCGTTGGCCATTACTTTGATCCGTCCGAGCCGTCGCTCGGCGCAACCGTCGAAGAGCCTGAATTCGACCGCGCTGGTCTATGCGCCCGGCACGCACACCAAGTATTCGAATGCCGGCATCACCGTCGCGGGCTATGTTCTCGAGCGCCGCAAGACGAGCCGTTCGCGGATATTTGAAGCAAGCCGTGCTCCAGCCGATGGGGCTCACCGATAGCGCGTTCGAGCCAGAGCCGCAGACTGCTGCCAACCTCGCCAAGGCTTACATGTGGACCTATGAAGGCCGCACGTTTCCGGCGCCCGCGTTCCAGCTTGGCATCGGGCCGGCCGGCTGCCTCTACACCAACGTCTGGATCTTGGGCGTTTCCTGAGCCTTCTGTTCGCGCGGGGCAGTGGCCCACATGGCCAGGTGCTGAAACCTGAGACGATCGAAGAAATGTTGCGGCCGCAATGTTCGGCCTGGCGAAATTCGGATTCGGCATTGGGTTTCGCGTTAGGAATTCGAGGGCCGCCGCATGGTCGGCCACGGTGGCGCGATTTATGGATTCGCAACCGAGCTCGCCGCGCTGCCCGATGACAAACTGGGCGTAGTCGCGGTTACCACAAGATAGCTCCAATGCCGTGGTGAATCGCATCGCGCACGAGGCGCTGCGGCTGATGCTGGCCGTGCGGGCCGGAAAACCGCTCCCTGAAATTCCGCTGACCACGCCGGTCGATGCAGGGATCGCGCGGAAGCTGGATGGCCGTTACGGAGAAGGCGCTACAGCCGTCGATCTTATCGAGCGAACGGCCGGCTCTACGATTTGCCGCTGCGCGGCGGTGAGCGCATCGAGCTGCGAAAGGCCGGAAACGGCTTGATCACCAATGACAAACTCGGCTATGGGACCAGGATCGTACCAGAAGGCGATGGCGTGCTCGCCGGAGCGGACCATCTGCCGAGGATTTCGCTATCCGAGCCACCTGCGGTCCCAGAAGACCTCCGCGGCCTAATCGGCGAATATGGCTGGGACCACAACACCCTCTATATTCTCGAAAGAGACGGGAAGCTCACGGCGCTGATCGAGTGGCACGACTACTATCCCTTGACGGAAATGTCGCCTGACGTTTTTCACTTTCCCAACTGGGGCCTGTATGATGGCGAGACTCTGGAATTCCGCCGCGCCCAAAACGGCCGGGCAACCGCGGCCGTACTGGGGGGCGGAGTGGTGTTCGAGCGCCGCGAAATTTCCGGCGAAGGGGCAGAGAGCTTTCACATTCAGCCGCTTAGACCCGTCGCCGAGCTGCGGCGCGACGCCATGGCCGCCACTCCTCCGCGCGAAACAGGCGATTTCCGCAAACCCGATCTTGTCGAGCTGGCCTTGGTTGACCCCACCGTCAAGCTCGACATCCGCTATGCCACGACAAACAATTTCATGCGCAGCCCGTTCTATTCGCAGGCGCGTGCTTTCCTCGAAAGGCCTGCTGCAGAGGCCCTGCTGCGCGCGCATACCAAATTAAAGCCCAAAGGCTTTGGCCTTCTGATCCACGATGCCTACCGGCCGTGGTTCGTAACGAAAATGTTCTGGGACGGAACGCCACCCGACAAACACATCTTCGTGGCTGACCCGCACCAGGGCTCGCGGCACAATCGGGGCTGCGCGGTGGATCTGACTTTGTACGATCTGAAAACCGGAAAACCCGTCGAGATGGTGAGCCAGTACGACGAGATGTCGACGCGAGCATATCCCGATTATCCGGCCGGCACCTCGCGGGCGCGATGGCACCGTGCGCTGCTGCGCCGCGCGATGGAGGACGAGGGCTTCACCGTTTACGAGTCCGAGTGGTGGCACTTCGATTACAAAGATTGGCCGAAATATCCAATTCTGAACGTGGCCGCGGGCGAATTCTGAGCGCCGCAACGTGATACATTCGACATTTGACAGATGCGGATTTCATGCGTGTGGCCATCGCGAAGGCCAGAGAAGGCATCGCCCTGGGACAAACGCCGTTCGGCGCTTGCATCGCACGTGCAGGCGGGTTATTGAGCTCCGCCCACAACGTTGTGTGGCAGACTACCGACATCACGGCGCACGCGGAAATTCATGCGATTCGTGAGGCCTGCCGCAAACTTTCCACGGTCGACCTTTCCGGTTGCGTGATTTATTCAACTTGCGAACCTTGCCCCATGTGTTTTTCGGCATGCCACTGGGCGCGAATTTCGAAAATTGTTTACGGCGCGAACATTCAAGATGCGCTCCACAGGGGGTTTCACGAGCTACAGATTCCGAACATGCGACTGAAGGAACTGAGCGCCAGCCCGGTTGAGATTGTGAGTGACTTTCTACGCGACGAAGCGGTCGAGTTATTTCATCTCTTTGACCAACAACCCAATAAACGAACCTACTGAGCCGTTGCAGCTGCTGAAGCTGATGCAACTGGCGGACAGCGCCCTGCCGGTCGGCAGCGCGGCGCATTCGTTTGGGCTCGAAATGCTGACAGCGGACGGAGTGTTGGCTGCCGATTCCCTTCCCTCTTTCTTACGCGACTACTTGCAGGAAACGGGAGTCTTGGAAGCTGCTTTCTGCCGCGCCGGGCATCGCCAGGCGGGCGTGGGGTGGACTGCGCTCAACCAACAACTCAGCGCCCGCAAACCGGCGCAGGAAAGCCGTGCCGCGAGTCTCACCCTGGGACGGCGGTTCCTGCAACTTTTTCTGGCGCTCGAGGGCTGCCAGGATCCTGGCGGCGAGGCGCACTATGCCACGGCGTTCGGCTATGCCAGCCACGCGCTGGGAATTCCGGAAGACCTGGCCGCGGCGTGCTACCTGCAACAGACGGTGAACGCCCTGGTCTCCGCCTGCCAGCGGTTGATGCCGCTTGGACAGCATCACACGGCGCGCCTGCTGTGGGAGATCAAGCCTACGGTTCTCGCCGCTGCGCAGGCCAGTTGCGGAACGGATGTGGAAACGGTCTGCGCGTTCACTCCGCTGCTCGAGATCGCCTCAATGCGCCACGTGGACCTGGGCACGCGGTTGTTCATCAGTTAAGGGCATGCCACACCCGGATGGACGCCTGTCGCTTCAGTTTGAATATGACGCTACAAATGCGCGCACCTTGTTGCACGTCGCTGAACAGCGACAGCCGCTGAAGGTTGTGCGAGCCTTTCAGACGGAAAGTGGCGCTGCGCTGGCCCACATCCACAATCTTTCGGGTGGCATCCTCACCGGCGACCGCCTCTCACTGGACATGGAAATCGGTTCAAAAGCGCAGGCACAGGTGACATCGACGGGAGCCACTCGCTTGTATCGCAGCCGTGCCGGAACCGCCGCCGCCCAGTTTACGGCTCGCGCTAGCGTCCGAGCAGGCGCGCTGCTCGAGTATCTGCCTGACCCTTTGATACCCTTCGCCGATTCCCGATTCCACCAGGACACGGTCATCAACCTGGAGGATAGCGCCGGGCTGTTCTGGTGGGAGACTGTAGCGCCGGGACGCGAGGCGCACGGCGAGATGTTCTCTTACGATGCGCTGTGGTTCAGGTTCGACTTGCGTGCTGAGGGAATTCCCATCGCGCTCGAACGCAGCCATCTCGACCCACGGGAACGGCCGCTAGAGTCTTCCGCGCGTTTGGGGCCGTACCGCTATTTTTCGTCGTTCTATGTCTGTCGCGTCGGGACTGGCGAAAACACGTGGCGAGCCCTCGAAAAACAGTTCCGCGAACTGGCCGGGACGCTCAGTTCTGCTGTGATAATATGGGGCCTCGGCAGACTTCCGGCGCATGGCCTTGTCGTCCGGGCGCTGAGTCAGAACGGTCGCGACATCCCCAGCGGTCTGATTTCTTTCTGGCGCGTCGCGAAGCAGGCGCTCTACGGCCAGGACGCCGTAATCCCTCGCAAGGTTTATTGAGTTTCCAGGGAGGAACGGTTGCATCTCACTCCTCGAGAGCAGGAAAAGCTCATGATTTTTTTGGCCGCTGAGCTGGCGCGCAAACGCCAGGCGCGCGGCCTGAAGCTAAACTATCCGGAGGCCGTCGCGATCATCTCGTCTGAAATTCTGGAAGCGGCGCGCGACGGCAAGAGCGTGGCTGAAATCATGGTGCTGGGCGCCAGGATTCTGCGGCGCGATGACCTGATGGATGGTATTGCCGAAATGTTGCACGAAGTGCAAGTGGAAGCTACCTTTCCGGATGGGACCAAGCTAGTCACCGTGCACGATCCCGTTCAATGAAAAACAATTATGAAACCCGGGGAATATTTCTTAGTTAACGACGTCATCATGGCCAATGCGGGCCGCAAGACTGCAACCGTTTTGGTCAGGAACACAGGGGACCGTCCCATCCAGGTCGGCAGCCATTTTCATTTCTTCGAAGTGAACAGCGCGCTGCAATTCGATCGCGCGGCCGCCTATGGAATGCGCCTCAACATCGCGGCCGGCACAGCATCACGATTCGAGCCCGGTGAAGAGAAAGAAGTCACACTCGTGGAACTCGCGGGCAACCGTGTGGTCTACGGCCATAACGGGCGCGTACAAGGAGCCTTGGAGCATAGATGAGCCTCGAAATCCCCCGTCGCACGTATACCGATCTCTACGGCCCAACCAAAGGGGATCGCATCCGCCTCGCCGATACTGAGCTCATTATCGAAGTGGAGCACGACCATGCCACATACGGCGACGAAGTCACTTTTGGCGGCGGCAAAGTGATCCGCGATGGCATGGGCCAGAGCAGCACCGCCACTCGGGAAGGCCTCCACGGCGCACTGGACCTGGTTATTACGAACGCGCTGATCATCGATCATTGGGGAATTGTGAAGGGCGACATCGGGATTCGCGACGGCCGCATCGTCAAAGTCGGAAAGGCCGGGAATCCGGATACGATGGCCGGCGTCGATCCTGACTTAGTGATCGGCTCGTCGACGGAGGTGATCGCGGGCGAGAATCTGATCGTCACCGCCGGTGCTTTGGACACTCACATCCACTTCATTTCTCCGCAGCAGATTTTCGAAGCCATTTCGAACGGCGTCACCACCATGATTGGCGGTGGCACGGGGCCCGCGACTGGCACTAACGCTACTACCTGTTCGCCGGGTTCCTGGAACATTCAGCGCATGCTCGGAGCCGCCGAAGCGTGGCCGATGAACTTCGGATTTCTGGGAAAGGGGAATACGGCAACGCCTCTGCCCCTGGTCGAGCAGATCGAGGGCGGCGCATGCGGACTGAAGCTCCACGAAGACTGGGGCACGACGCCCGCGGCCATCGACGCCTGCCTCAAGGTGGCGGACCAGTACGACGTGCAGGTCGCCATTCATACCGATACGATCAACGAGGCGGGCTTTGTCGAGGACACGATCCGCGCCATCGGCGACCGCACCATCCACACGTATCATACAGAAGGAGCGGGAGGCGGCCACGCTCCGGACATCATCCGGATTGCTGCGCAGCCCAACGTCCTGCCGTCGTCCACGAATCCCACGCGGCCTTTCACCGTTAATACGATTGACGAGCATTTCGACATGCTGATGGTTTGCCATCATCTGAATCCGCAAGTTCCCGAAGACGTGGCTTTTGCCGAAAGCCGGATCCGCCCGGAGACGATTGCGGCCGAGGACATCCTGCACGACCTGGGCGTGTTCAGCATGATGTCGAGCGATTCGCAAGCCATGGGCCGCATCGGTGAGGTGGTGACTCGCACCTGGCAAACCGCTCATAAGATGAAAGTGCAGCGCGGCCCGTTGGCCGGCGACTCAAGCCGAAACGACAACGCGCGCGTGAAGCGCTACGTGGCGAAGTACACCATCAATCCGGCGATCACGCATGGCGTCGCATCGCACGTGGGATCCATTGAGCCCGGCAAACTTGCCGACCTGGTGCTTTGGCGTCCGGCATTTTTCGGAGTGAAACCGGAGATGGTCGTGAAGGGCGGGTTCATCGCGTGGAGCGTCATGGGCGACGCTAACGCGTCCATCCCTACTCCACAGCCAGTGTTCTATCGTCCGATGTTTGGTTCGTTCGGCCGCGCCATCGGCTCCACCGGCCTGGCTTTTGTTTCGAAAGCAGCTCTCGAAGCGGGTGTGCCAGGCAAGATCGGGCTCGCGAAGCAGGCTGTGGCCGTTGGAAACTGCCGCCGCATCGGCAAGCGGGACATGATTCACAACTCCGCGACACCAAAACTCGAGGTCGACCCCGAGACGTACGAAGTTCGGGCTGACGGAGAACTACTCACCTGCGAGCCGGCGAGCGTGCTGCCGCTGGCGCAGCGGTACTTCTTGTTCTAACGTGTGAGAGGGGTCTGTTCGATGCGAGCCTTTCGCGTAGGTGTTGCCGGTCCCGTGGGTAGTGGAAAAACCGCTCTGGTCGATTGCCTGAGCCGAGAGCTTGCGGCAATTTACAGCCTCGGCGTCGTGACCAATGACATTTACACGAAGGAGGATGCCGAGTTCCTGATCCGCCAGGGTACCCTGCCCGAGGAGCGGATCCGAGGCGTGGAAACCGGCGGCTGCCCGCACGCAGCGATCCGCGAAGACGCGTCCATGAACCTGGAGGCGATCGCCGAACTGGAATCAAAACTGCCTGGTCTCGAACTCATCTTCGTCGAGAGCGGCGGCGACAACCTTGCCGCGATGTTCAGCCCGGAACTGGTCGACGTTTCGATTTACGTGATTGACGTGGCGGGCGGAGACAAAATACCGCGCAAGGGCGGACCCGGAATTACGCGTTCCGATCTGCTGGTTATCAACAAGATCGATCTCGCTCCCTATGTCGGCGCTTCGCTCGAAGTGATGGAGCGTGATGCGCGCAAAATGCGTGGAACTCGGCCGTTTCTGTTCACAAATCTAAAAAATGGGAGCGGTTTGCCGGAAGTAGCCGCATGGCTGGAACGGCACCTTGCGGCGCCGGGACGGCGGAACCTCATGGATGCTCATGCGCCACATCAGCCCCACGCCCGCGAACACCGTCATGCGCATGGCGGGCATCAGCACTAGACATGTTCTGCTCATCATGCGGCAACGCGGTCGAAGCGGGCGTTCGCTTCTGTCCGAATTGCGGTGCTGCAGTTATCCAAAGCAGTCCTGCGCCGGCGGGTGTTCCGCGAAGCGTGATTGTCGCAATCGCAGGAGCGATGGCGTTCATTTTCCTGATAGTTATAGGGATCGTCGCCGCCATCATTCTTCCGCAGATCTTTCGGTCCCGTGCCCGCGACGCCGAACTTCGGGCCATCCAGAGCATTCGCCAGCTTCAAATCGCCCAGTCAAACTTCCGGGCAAAACACGGCCGTTATGCGGAATCCCTCGACGAGCTTAGGCCGCTGATTCCAGGCGATCTAGCTGCAGGTGTTTCCAGTCGCTATCGTTTCCACGTGACGGGAGACGGGATGTCTTACGCCATTCGAGCCGTACCGTTGGACGGGCGACGAAGGCCGCTATACTCCGAGCAAACGCTTGGAATCCGGCCCGGTCTTGGTTTGCAGGCGCCTCCCGTAATTAGTCCCGTCCAATAAATGAGCCAACTCGCCAGCCTGCCGAACCTGCTGACCCTCGCCCGTCTCCTGCTGGCGCCGTTTATTTTTCGTGCGATCCTCGATGGCCGGCACAGGGTGGCGCTGGTCCTGTTCGCCTGCGCCGCCCTTACCGACGGTCTGGACGGCATACTCGCGCGCCGCTTCAGCCAGACGACATCCGCGGGAGCTTTTCTCGATCCCATTGCTGACAAGTTCCTGCTGAGTGGCGTCTATCTTGCCCTGGCTATGGCGGGTAGCGTGCCATGGTGGCTGGTAATAGTAGTTCTCGGCCGCGATGTTTTTCTCCTGGCTTCATCGGCAATCGTGATGGGGTTCACAGATTTCCGGCAGTTCCAGCCGAGCGTTTGGGGAAAGATCAGCACACTGGTCCAGATTGTGTGCGCCATTGCGTGGATGCTGCAAAATGCCGGAATTTCGCCCCAGCTCCACACGATCGCCCAGGCATTGATTTGGCCCACAGCGGCTGTAACCTTGTGGAGTGGAGTGTATTATATTGGGCGTGCGTTACGTTTTCTCAGAGTGCATTGACGCGCGAAGCGGGCCGGAGTAGGCTAGAGGTGTCTGGGCCTTTCATGACTCGTTACCTTCCCGCTCGCCATTACTTGCACTTCGGTGTTGCGGCCCTGGCGCTTGCGGCTTTTTCGGCATGGCTTGGGCTGCAGTTGCAATGGGCCCCCGCCTTCATCCCCGGCGTCCTGTTCTTTGTTACCGCTACTCTTCTGCTGATCATGGCCGTTCGTCCCGCCATCGAGGTCCATGAAGAATATCTCGCCATTGGCAATCGCCATGTTCTGTGGATGGACGTGCGCCGCCTCGACCGAACAGGCTGGATCTCGCCGCTCATCGTGCGCATGACGCTATTCGACGACTCACGGGTGCTGTTGATCTATCCGGGCGATCTCGATTGCTGCAACAACCTGCTGCGAAACCTCCGTAGACTTTCGCGGGATGCTTTGATTGACGGTGTGCCTTACCGGCAATACTGGGGCGATGCCCTAAACCCCGGCCCGGAACGCCGCCAGCTGCCGGCCCCGCGCTACAGGCTGCTGCGGCCTGAAGACGAGGCGGAAGTCGAAAAACTATACCAGCGCCTGAAGACGGTTGGCCACTTCGACCAGAAAAACTCCACGGACGAGAAGTAGTTCGTGGTTCGGCGGCATCTTTCTTTAATCAGCCTGTCCGTGTTTGCGGTTTTGATCCTTGTTCTCCTGCTGACTTATACCCTCTGGATGGGCTGGATGGGCGCTTTCCTCGTGCACGCGGACACACCCTCGCACGCCGACGTCATTGTGGTGCTGGCGGGCGATCTGTACGGGAATCGGATTCTGCGCGGCGCGGAACTCGTCAAGCAAGGTTACGCCTCCAAGGTCCTGGTCAGCGGGCCTGCGGGCATTTACGGTCTGCATGAATCCGATCTGGCGATCCAATTCGTGGTCAGACACGGATACCCGGCTTCATGGTTCGTACCCGTTCCACACAGCTCCCACTCCACCGAGGAAGAAGGGCGAGCGATTTTTCCTGTATTGCAAGAATTACAGGCGCACACCGTGCTCGTGGTGACTTCGGACTATCACACCAGACGCGCCTTTCGCACTCTGCATCCGCAGTGGCCGGGCATCGATATCCACATGATTGCAGCCGGCGACGAATTTTTTTCGCCAGACGGCTGGTGGCACAACCGTGAAGGGCGAAAGACTTTTCTCTTAGAATGGAGCAAGACCTTCGCGACCGCGCTAGGTATGTAGCGGATGCTGGAATCATTCAGGACTCTTTGGCCGTACATGCGGCGCTACCGCCGCGGACTAGCACTGGGGATGGGCTCGCTGGTCCTTAAAGACCTGGCCCATGTAGCAGCTCCGCTGGTGATCCGCAGCGCGATCGACACTCTAACTGCCGGAAGGCCATTCACGATGATTCTCCGGCTTGCCCTGCTCCTGGCTGGCATCGCGCTATTTAAAGGTCTCTTCCAATTCTGGATGCGCGTGATCCTGATCGGCATCTCGCGCGATGTCGAGTACGACCTGCGCAACGACCTGTTCGCTCATCTGGTCTCGCTGTCTCCGGATTTCTACGCACGGCAACGCACCGGGCGACATCATGGCGCGCGCCACCAACGATCTGAACGCGGTGCGCATGATGCTGGGACCGGGCGTCATGTATTGGACCGAAACCAGCCTGACGTTTCGTGCTTGCCATTGCCGTTATGGCCGCCACTGACTGGCGGCTTATGTTTTTGGCTGTGCTGCCGGCGCCCGTGGTGAGCGTGGCCGTGATGCTTATTCGGCCGCGCCATTCACGAGCGTTTCGAGCCATCCAGGCGATGTTCTCCGATATCAGCAGCCGGGTGCAGGAGAACCTTTCCGGCGTGCGCATGATCCGCGCGTTCGTGCAGGAGGCCGCCGAACTGCGTCGTTTCGAAGAACTTAACAAGGAATACATCGCGCAGAACCTCAAGCTGGTGCGTGTCTACGGGATTGTTTCAACCGCTGCTTGAAGACCCTCATCGGCTTCACCTTTCTGGTGGTGCTGTGGGCCGGCGGATATCAGGTGCTGCAGGGCCGCATCTCGCTCGGCGGCTTCGTGATGTTCAACACCTACATGGGCATGCTGGTTTGGCCCATGATCGCGCTCGGCTGGGTGGTCAACCTGATGCAGCGCGGCAGCGCCTCCATGAGCCGCATCAATCAGATCATGCGCGAACGGCCGACCATCGCCGCGCCCCGATCGCCAGTGCTCATTTCACGACGTTCGCGGGCGAAATCGAGTTCCGCGGAGTTTCGTTGAATTTATCCGAGCGGGCGGGCGCTTGACGCCGTGGACCTGCTCATCCCAGCGGCGACCACCCTGGCGGTAGTAGGCCATACCGGAAGCGGCAAGAGCACGCTGGTCAGCTTGATTCCGCGCCTGATGGATCCAACCGCCGGGGCGGTCTACCTGGACGGCGTCGATCTGCGCGATCTGGATCCGGCGGAGCTGCGGCGTCACATCGGCTTCGTCCCGCAGGAGACCTTCCTGTTCAGCGCCACCATTGCCGAGAACATCGCATTCGGAGTCGATTCACGCTACCGAAGACGAAATTCGGCGAGCCGCGGAGCTCGCGGGCCTTGCGGGGGATATCGAAAGCTTTTCCAATGGCTATCAGACCATGGTCGGGGAACGCGGCATCACTCTTTCGGGCGGTCAGAAACAGCGGACTGCGATTGCCCGTGCCCTACTTCGCGATCCGCGCATCCTGATTCTCGATGACGCGCTTTCGAGCGTCGACACACTGACCGAAGAGCGGATACTGACTGCGCTTGCCGCTGTGATGCGCGGCCGCACCGTTATCCTGATCTCGCACCGCGTCTCCACGGTGCGGCAGGCGCACACTCGATCGTCGTGCTCGAAAAGGGCCGCATCGTGGAGCAAGGCACGCACGATGAGCTGGTAGCAGCGGGCGGGTATTACGCCGATCTCTCGCAAAAGCAGATGCTCGAAGAAGAGTTGGAATCCATTTAAACTACTGAAAACACTAAGAAACGTTCCGGGAACAATATATCGGATTCCGAGCGTCTAAGATGAGGAATGCTTGAAGTTCGTGATTTGGTCAAGCGATACAATCGGATTCCGGCGGTTGACGGCGTCAGCTTCACCATTCGACCGGGAGAGATTCTCGGCTATCTCGGCCCCAATGGGGCCGGGAAAAGCACAACAGTCAAGGTTCTTACGGGGCTCATTGAGCCCACCGCAGGGCTGATTCTGTTTCAAGGCCGCGATGTTCGCGAGGACTGGATCGGCTTTCAGCGCGCCATGGGCTATGTGCCCGAAGAACCGCATCTCTACCCGCATTTGGCCGGCCGTGAGTATCTGCAACTGGTCGGCAGGCTTCGCGGGCTTCCCCGCCGGACGCTCGAACCGCGCATGGATGAGATGCTGCACCTGTTCTCGCTCTGGGAAGACCGCTATTCGCCGCTCTCATCCTATTCCAAAGGGATGCGGCAGAAGATCCTGATTTCGGCGGCGCTGCTGCATGATCCGTCATTGCTCATTTTTGACGAGCCGTTCTCCGGACTCGACGTCAACACCGCGCTCATGCTGCGCAGCTTGCTGGCAGCGCTGGCTGCCGAAGGCAAAATGATCCTCTATAGTTCGCACGTGCTCGAGGTCGTGGAAAAAGTGTGTTCGTCAGTGGTCATTCTCCGCAAGGGAAAGGTGGTGGCGTATGACGGCGTCGAGCGCCTTCGCGGTCTGATGCAACAGCCCTCACTCGAAGGAATCTTCGCGCAGCTCACCGATCAGGAGGATCCGGGCCGCGTAGTGAGTGGAATTCTGGCAGCCATGCACGCCTGATTTGAAGCGATATGCGAGAGGCTGCGCACCGTCTGAATGAATGGCTGGAGGAAACCCACTCCGCCCGGTTCGAATTGTGCCGCCACTTTTTTCTACGGTTCTTCGACAGCGAACTGGTATCCACGCCCGGTCAATTTCGCGTGGTGGCCATCGGCACGATCGCCATTCTGCTGTCCTCCAGCCTGATCTTCGTGCAGGCGTATTGGCATAAGTACATGGCGCTCGACGGTCTGCCAACCCCGGAGCCGCATCATCTGGCAACCATTGCCGATGCTTTGTTCCTCATCACATTTGGCATGTTTGTGATCGGACTGTTCACCACGCTGCAGTGGCCCTCACTATTCCCAGGTCTCCGCGATTACCTGGCACTGGCATCGCTCCCGGTCCGCCTGCGGGAAATTTTCATCGCGAAGTTCACGGCACTGGTCACTTTTGCGGGCGTCGTGATCATCGCCACCACTTTTCCGCCGAGCGCGCTCATGCCCACGGTTTCGGCGGGCCGCTATTCGACGCATTCCATCTTGCAAGTGCCGGCGCTCTTCGTTTCATGTTCACTGGCAGCGCTCTTCGTGTTCTTCTCGCTCGTGGCAGTCCAGGGAATCCTGCTGAACCTGCTGCCTACCCGGCAGATTGCCCGTGTCTCGCTCGCCGCGCAAGGTGTGCTGCTCACTATCTTGCTGTGCGGCTTGCCCATGGTGTTTGCGATTCAGGGCCTGCAGGATTCGATGAAACTGCGTCCGGACTGGGCGGTGTGGGTTCCTCCTATCTGGTTTCTGGGCCTGCACCAGACCATACTCGGTAATTCGGAGCCGTTCGTGCTCCGGCTGGCCCGGTTCAGTCTGGCCGCTGTTGCCGGCGCGACGGTATTCGCAATTCTGATGTACTTGTGGAGCTACCGGCGCCACCGTGTGCGCCTGCTAGAGTCTGCCGCTGTCGCTCCCAAAACCGCGACCCGGAGTTGGTCCGCCGGACTGACTGACCGGATAATCCCGAACCCCCGCAAGCTGGCTGTATTCGCCTTCATTACCAAGACCCTGGCGCGCAGCCCCCATCACCGCCTAGTGCTCACTGGCTTCTCCGCCGTGGCGCTTGCCGTAATTTTCGAGAGCTTCATCAGCCTGGCTCTGAGCCCCGATTTTCGTGGATTTCTCGCGCGCTCGACGGCGGTGCGCGAGGCTGCGATCTCTGCTCCACTCGCGCTGTCGCTTTTTGTGCTGGCTGGCTTTCGCTATCTGTTTCGCTTGCCGGTTGAGATCCGGGCCAACTGGGTGTTTCGCGTGAACGAGCCCGGTAACCGGCTCGAGTTTCTTACGGCGGCCGAAGAATTCCTTTTTTGTTTCGCTGTCGCCCCGGTGGCGCTGGTCACGCTGCCATTGGAAATGTTTCTGCTAGGTCCCGGCGCGGGATTTGCTGCGGCCATTCTGTGCCTGTTGCCCTCTCTGATCCTGATGGAATCGCTCCTAATCCGGTTCGAGAAGGTTCCCTTTACGTCTTCCTATCTACCAGGCCGCCGGCCGCTTGTCGAAACGCTGCTGATTTACGGCATCGCAGTCGGAATCTACGTTTGGATTCTCAGCCTGGTCGTGAACTGGGCGCTGGAGGGTCCACGCTCCGCGCTCGGGCTATTCGTCATTCTGCTGGCGATATGGCTGAAGGTGCGGAAGAGCCGTTTAGAGGACTTGGAAATCGGCAAACTCGAATTCGAGGAACTGCCTGAGCCCGCGGTACAGACGCTAAGTATCTTTCGCGACTGAACATTCCGGCCCCGACTTTCGTATCCTGACCAACAGGAGCACTCCATGCGGAAACTAAGCGGGATCTGGTGCCTCACCCTGACGGCTATGGCAGCCTCGGTCACTTTTGCCGACGAATGGCATAAGACGTTTCCAGTCTCCGGGAAACCGGAGCTGCGGATTGAGGTCAGCGACGGTTCCGTATCGATTCGTTCCTCGGATCGGAGCGAGATTGCCGCCCGGGTGACCACGCAGGGATGGAAAATCGGAGACTCTGAAGTCCGCATCACCGAACACCAGAATGGGAACCGTGTGGAGATTGACGTGCGGACCCCCCGGCTGAATGTGAGTTTCGGCCGTCGCTCTGTCGAATTGGAACTAGTGGTGCCCCGCGAATTGCTCGCGCAAATTCACAGCGGCGACGGGAAAATCTCGGCACAGGACCTAAAGGGCGAAATTCACTTGTCCTCAGGGGACGGCAGCATCGAGGCGGACTCCATAGATGGTGTTTTCGAAGGCAAGACCGGAGATGGACATATTCGGGTGAGCGGCCGCTGGGACCGCCTCGATCTCCAAACACAAGACGGCAGCGTTGAGGCCGACGCTCGCGCAGGATCAAAGATGTCGGGTAGTTGGCGCGTCAGCACCGGTGACGGCCACGTCACGCTGCGGCTGCCGGAGAATTTTGCCGCTGATCTAGACGCCCATACCGGCGACGGAAAGATCACCGTCGACTTTCCCGTGACCATGTCGGGCTCATTCGGCGGATCTGACGTTCGCGGCAAGCTGAACGGCGGCGGCCAGATGCTCACGGTGCACACCGGCGATGGGCCCATCCGGCTCCAGCGGCTCTGACGTCGTTGGCCAAACCAAAGACCAGCTCACCGCCGAGGCGCGGAGGCGCCGAGAAAACCGTGAACGGGTGATAGGCCGCGCGACTTTGGAACGACACCTGCCACGTCTACGGACAGGATGGTAGTGGGGTCTTAGCGCTAAGACCCCACTACCGACAGGATGTGGCATTTTTCTTTAGCCGCAAATGCGCTGTACTGGATAACGCGCCGTGGAGTTCCCGGCATTTTACTGTTGTTTCTGCCTGTTACCTTTTGTGCCGCCGCCGGCGAGACGACTTTCATCATCAGTTCGGTGTCCCTTGCAGGAACCAAGCTCTCAGTGAATTTGAAAGCACAGGCGGGCCAGCCATACGACGCCTACGTAATTCAGAAAGACGTTCGCACGCTGTGGAGCACTGGCCGCTTCGAAGACATCCGCGTGGAATCGGTGGAGTCTGGCGGCAGCATCAATGTCATCTTCCGGGTGACTGAAGCGCCGCAGTGGCAACTGCACGAGATCCGCATTGAGCCGTCAACACACGGCCTGCACCCGAAGCTCGCCGAGGGAACTCCTGTCAACCGTTTGCGGGCGCACGAAATTGCGCTGGAGGCGCGCGCCCGGCTCAACGCAGAGGGGTACCTTCACGCTCGCGTTGACGAGAAGTTGATACCGCTGGCGGGGCACAAAGCCGATCTGCTCCTGACCGTTCATCAGGGCGACCCAGTCGACATAAAGGAAGTGGACTTTCAGGGCAAGCCCGGAATAGACGCGCACCAGCTACAGAGCGCGCTACGCGCCCTGCGAATCCGGCGCGTGCTGCCCAGCGTGCCCGGTCTGTGGCATGGCTGGACGTTGTTCCCGGCTTACAACGCGGAAGCCGTGGAATCGGACATCCGGCGTCTTCAATCGATGTATCTTTCGAAGGGCTACTTTGATGCCAACGTGCGCCTTGAAGACACCGTGATTCGCGGCAAAAGCGCGTACGTAAGTATCGATGTGGAGGCCGGCCCGCTCTACCAGGTGCGCCACTGGCGTGTTGCAGAGGGGAATTTTCAGACCGCGCATGCGAAAGATCGTCCAATGCGCGCGCTCTGTTCATGCCTGCTTACTGCACGCAGGGATGCCGAGCACGCCGGCATCCTCGAGTTTGCAGCCAGCCTGAATGTTGAACGCCTTTCTGACTCATCCACGGCAAACTTAAATGCGACCATCCAACCGGGGCCGGCTTACCGTGCCGGAAGAATTGAGTTCACCGGCAATCATCGCTACAAAGACACCGCTGTTCGCCGGAATTTTTTGCTCGATGAAGGCGAGCCGCTGGACCGCGGGCTCCTTAGAAAAAGCATCGTGCGGCTTAACCAGACGCATCAATTCGACCCCATCGACGACCATGCGCTCGTCATCCAGCCGCATTTAACAACAGGCGACGCCGACGTGTTTGTCCGCTTGACCGAGCGCAAGTCTCGAGCGTGGGCCATTTCTGGCCCCGTAGGACCTGCCAGTTTCGCCGGACCGCTGCAGGCCTCGCTCAGCTCGCGCCTGCCTGGTTGGGGACAGGGCGTGCTCGAGCTTTCGACGTATGTTGCTTCCATCAGCCTCGTTGCCTTTGCGCACCCGCTCATCCCGTGGCTTGCCATCTCAGCCGCGCGTTTTCAGCCGGTGCTGGCCATCGAGCGGCCCTTCACGCCCGGCGAGGGCTGGAAGTCGGGATTTATAATCGCTCCCCAGATTGGATGGCAGCGGTCAGCTCTCAGCTACGCCTCCGCCCAGTTGCAAAGCCGCCTCCGGCCAGCCGCACTGGAGCCGGAGCTGCCCGTTTCTGTGTCACGTCCCCAAGGCGATACGGCGATGTTCTGTGAGCAAAGAATGTCGCGCTTGGCAACATGGCGGCTGACAGCCGCTCTGGCCGTTCACTTCCTCGGCGCCATCGCCTCTCTGTAGGTGCGCTTGTTTCCGGCATTCGACAGCGGTACGATCAAGCCCCGAGGCTGTAGGAGGGGGAATGTCACCACCGGAGAACAAAATTCTCGCACAAAGGCTCATGGAAGAAGGATGGAATAAACGCGACTTCGCCGTGGTCGAAGAGATTGTGGGACCGGAACACGTGTTTCATGATCCATCCGGACCGCAACTCGGTTCTGGTTCCGAGGCCTACGTCAACCGGATGAAACTATATACCGGCGCTCTCGACACACACTTCACCATTGAAGATCTGATCGCGGAGGCAGATCGCGTCGTGGTCCGCTGGACAGTACGGGGCCGGCACGATCTGAAGCTCACGGGCATCACCATCCACCGCGTTTCCGGCGAAAAGATTGTAGAAACCTGGGGGAATTGGGACGCCTTGGGCCTGATGCAACAACTCAAGGATGCACAACCGTCACAGCAAACTGGCCAAACGGCTGGTTTCGGCAAGCGATCCGCCATACGCTGACAATAATGGCGAGTTAGAATTAGACCTCTGCATGCTGCCATGAAACGAAGTTGGAACGGTCTTATATGGGCTGGCTTTGCGGTGATTTTACTCGCCGCATTCAGTTTTTTATTGTTGATCCGGTTTCCCGCGACGCGTGATTTCCCGTGGGTAAACCTGGTGCTGTTCGCTGCCGGGGCACTGCTCCTGGCTGCCGGGCTCCGGAGGGCATTCCGCCAACCCGAGCGCTACCGCGGCAAGGTGAGCGGCACGATACTCGGCCTGCTCAGCGTGGCGATCTTCGGACTGTTTTACTACGGCACCTTCGTCTTGACCGCTGACATCCCTTCGGCCAGCGGCGCTCCGCGGACCGGCACACATGCGCCAGATTTTACGCTCCCCGATACCGCGGGCAGACCGGTGGCGCTCTCTGATCTGCTGAAAAAGGACCGGGCCGTGCTGCTCATCTTCTACCGCGGCTACTGGTGACCCTTGTGCAACTCCGAGTTACGGAGTTTCGAACAACACTTGAGCGAATTTCGCGCGCGCGGCGTCGAGATCGCGGCTATCAGTATCGACTCCAACCAGGAGTCCCGCACTCTCTGCGCCAGCCAGGGTTACACGTTCCCGTTTCTCTCCGATCCGAAAGCCGAGGTGATTCGCCGGTATGGAGTACTTCATCCCCATGCAGGCGAGAACGGCGGCGATATCGCGCGGCCCGCCGAGTTTCTCGTGGATGCCGCGGGGACCATCCGGTGGGAAAATCTGACCGGGAACATTCGCGTGCGTGCGCGCCCGGAAGCCGTTCTGAAAGTAATGGACGATCTGCTACCGCCCCGCGCGTCGTTAGAAATAAACCTGGCTTCGCGCGCGCTGGATTTCTGAGAGTTTTTGGCCGTAGGGCATCAGCCCGCTATGCTAGAGTAAATACCCTCCCGCCTGGCCAAATGTCTTCCTCACCCCAGCCCGCCCCTAAGAGTTTTTTGCGTGACATTCGCGAGGCCATCTTCGGCTCCCGCCAGGATTTCACCGAGGGCAGCATTGGCCGCGCCGTTTTGCTGCTCGCTGTACCGATGGTGCTCGAAATGTCGATGGAGTCGCTGTTCGCGATCGTCGACGTGTTCTTCGTGGCGCGGCTGGGATCAGACGCCGTAGCTACCGTAGGCCTGACCGAAGGCATGCTGACCATCGTGTACGGCGTCGCGATGGGGCTCAGCATGGCGACCATCGCTATGGTTGCGCGGCGCATTGGCGAAAAGAATCCGGACGGCGCGGCGGTTGCGGCGCTGCATTCGGTCGGTATTGGAGTTGCTATCGCGGCCGTGGTCGGGGTTATGGGCGTGTGGAACGCGCCGAGGCTGCTCGGGCTCATGGGTGCTTCCCCGACGATCGTTCGGACGGGCTCGACCTTTACGGCCATCACGTTTGGCGGCATCTCGGGCGTCTTTCTGCTGTTCCTGGTGAACGGCACTCTCCGCGGCGCAGGCGACGCGCCGCTGGCCATGCGCGGTCTGTGGATCGCCAACGCCATCAACATCGTGCTCGATCCCTGCCTGATCAATGGCTGGGGGCCATTTCCGAAGCTCGGTGTTACCGGCGCTGCGGTTGCGACCACCACTGGCCGCGGCATTGGCGCGCTGCTGCAGCTCTACGTGCTTCTGAGCGGCCGCGGGCGTATCGTCTTTCGCCGCGAGCAATTCAAGTTGAACGTCGAAGTGCTGCTGCGCCTGCTGCGCGTGAGCGCGAGCGGCATGATGCAGTTCCTCATCGCCACGGCGAGCTGGCTGGGCTTGGTGCGCATCATCGCTATATTTGGCAGTGCCGCGCTCGCCGGCTACACCATTGCCATTCGCATTATCATCTTCACGATTCTGCCGTCGTGGGGAATGGCGAACGCCGCGGCGACTCTGGTGGGCCAAAATCTCGGTGCGAAAAAACCCGACCGGGCGGAACGCTCGGTTTGGCTCACCGGCTTCTACAATATGCTCTTCCTGGGCTCGATCGGCCTAGTGTTTATCCTGTTCGCCGAACCCCTAGTCGGCCTCATTACCTCTGACCCAGAGGTTCTGGGCTACGCCACGAATTGCCTGCGGTTCGTCAGCTACGGTTATGTGTTCTACGCCTATGGCATGGTAATGGTGCAAGCCTTCAATGGCGCGGGCGATACCGTCACGCCCACTCTGATCAACCTTTTCTGCTACTGGCTCTGGCAGATTCCCATAGCCTACAGCCTCTCTCGCGTGGCCGGGTGGGGCCCCAAAGGCGTGTTCACAGCAATCGCGATTTCCGAATCCACGCTCGCGGTAGTTTCGATGCTCGTGTTCCGCCGGGGGAAGTGGAAGCAGCAGAAGATTTAGAACGACAGAGGTGTGCGGGCATCCCACAGCGCTGGATCCACACTGGGGTGAAACGGTTGCCAATCCAGCCGAGCAGCAATCCACTTCCGACCGTGCTCCGCGATATCGAACTGGGGGTGATGCTGCAACTCCTGCAATGTCATCCCGAGGGAACTGCCCAAAACCACCTTGTCCATACCGTCCGTACGTTGTGTGGCGAGAGACCCGTCAGGTAACACCAGGAGGAAGTAGCTGTTTTGTTCGGTGCGATCTGAATAACGGATACGAATGAACGGAAACGCGCTTTCTAGATCTTGTAACTGCTCCAATATGCCTTCATTACAAGTTTGCCAGCGGTCTTCGTAGCCGCACTGGGCGCGCCCCGCACGAAGTACCATGGAGATATTCCACTCAGGCACGCCTAGCAAGGCAAGATGTTCGCCCAACGCGAAAGGAGCATCTCTGTTATGCACGCCAATGCAGGTCAGTACACGAACGCGAGAGCCTTGGTCGCGACAGTTCAGAATGAATTGTGTCGTCTTTTCAAAAGCGCTGCCTGCCGGTTTGAGAACAGGAAGTAGGCGGCTTCTCTCATGCACCTCCGGGATACCCGAATCCATGCTGACATGCCAGCGCACCCTTGGAAACGTGCTGAGACGCGTTGGATTCAGTATGAGGCCATTAGTGCTCACCACGACATTCAATCCCATCTCAATGGCGGCCTGAGCAATCTGGGCAAGGTCCTGGCGCATTGTGGGCTCGCCGCCAGACAGGTCGACCCTCATCAATCCCCATGAGCGCAAATGGCCGAATATGATTCTCCACTCATCGGCGCTAACCTCGTTGGTCGGCAGGGATTCAAAATTCCCGTAACAAAACCCGCACCTTAAATTGCACCTCCCAGTAACCACGCAGCCGGCGGAGATTGGTCGGGAGACACCGGTGTCTGTAAACCCTTCCCGCACGTGCGCCTCAAATTCGTCGCACACGCTGTCGTAAACGATGCGCCCCCACAGTTCCTCCCTCGTTGTTACTGATTCTGATTGCACTCAAATCACCAGTTCGAGCTCTTCCAATCTGATCGCCATGGCTGTCGGAGAGACGCCGAACCTCCGTGACAGAGAAACGAAAAGGCGATTGGGGCCAAAGGATGAGGCCTGTGCCGCCGCCAGCGAACGACGACGCAAATCTGCGGATAGATCAATTTCGTTGAGCTTGCGTCCTGTTGTCGCGAGCAGGAGAGCGGTACCCGCATCCATCGCCTTGCCGTTAATCACAGCTCCGAAGGCCCGTTCGAAATACGAAACCAACGGCCTGCTCGGCATGACAAGTTCAGATGCGAAGATGTCCGCTTCTTGTTCTTCGGCTGGTCTGGACAGGTTCGCTCGCTCAGCGCCGGTCACAGGTCGATCCCGGTGGTAGCATAGATCAGGGTGTATCCTCCAGTGAGCAATTTCGTGGGCCATGGTGAAGCGCCGCCACTCGGGCCGATACTTCCGCGCTACTACGATTTGTCCCGTCGCGCGATCCATATAGCCCGCGATTTCCATACCCTTGTTGTCCGAGGGAATCTCCTCGGGCTCTACTAGAACTATTCCCAAAAGAGCGCGGACGATAATATCCGTCCGAATCGGTATCAAGTCCCCGAGTTCCCGATGTGGCACTGGACAGATTCGGGCGCGCTTCCGCCACATCTCCAGCAGGAGTTCTCGGGCATGCCTGCGAATCTCGGTCTGGTTCCGAATCACACGATCGATTATAATAAAGTTTCAATCAGTACGCACTATATAGTAAAAAACTGTTGACAACCCCTATATGTTGGGGGCATGATGCGTGATGTTGACATTCGGTGAAAAAGCCGAAGACGTGGACACCACCCCCGGCAAGGAGAGCTAATGGGCCAGCCAGCAGTTGGATTGTTGAATAGTGCCAAAATGGAATTATTGAAGACTCAGGATCAGAAGCGGACGCGTACTGGCGTCCAGTTCCCGCGCTATTTCACGGCCCGCCTGGAGCCGGGAAAGACCCCCTACGACGAGGTCGCATGGGAGACCCGCACCGCCTCCATCGGCAACGATAAAGGCGCGGTCATCTTCGAGCAGCGCGATGTCGAGGTGCCGGCGGACTGGTCGCAGACCGCCACCAACATCGTCGCCAGCAAATACTTCCACGGCAAGCTGGGCACGCCGGAGCGCGAGACCAGCGTGGCGCAGCTGGTGCAGCGCGTGGTCGACACCATCGCCGATTGGGGCAAGAAGGACGGCTACTTCCTGCACCGCCGAGGACGCGCGAAAATTTCCGCACGAACTGGCGCACCTGATGCTCAACCAGAAGGCCTGCTTCAACTCGCCGGTGTGGTTCAACGTCGGCGTGAAGGAAGCGCGCGGCTACGGCTGGATTTGGGATGAGGCCACCGAAACGCGTCACCAAGCTGGATCGGGCGCAGACGCGGCCGCAGTGCTCGGCCTGCTTCATCGTTTCGGTGAAGGATTCGCTCGAATCCATTCTCGATCTGGCCAAGACCGAAGGCATGCTTTTCAAGTGGGGGTCGGGCACCGGCTCCAACCTTTCGACGCTGCGCGAAGAGGACGCCATTCTCTCGGGCGGCGGCCGCGCGTCCGGCCCGCTTTCCTTTATGAAGGGCTTCGACGCCTTCGCCGGCGTCATCAAGTCCGGCGGCAAGACGCGCCGCGCGGCCAAGATGGTGATCCTCAACGCCGACCATCCCGACATCGAGAGGCTTCATCTGGTGCAAGGCCAAGGAAGAGAAGAAGGCCCACACGCTGGTGGAAGCGGGCTACGATTCCTCGCTCGATGGCGACGCCTACAGCTCCATCTTCTTCCAGAACGCCAACAATTCCGTGCGCGCCACCGACGATTTCATGCAGGCGGTCGCGAATGATGGCGATTGGTGGACCAAATCCGTCGTCTCCGGCCAGCCGGTGAAGCGCTACAAAGCGCGCGACCTCATGCGCCAGATCGCCGAAGCCACGCACCAGTGCGGCGACCCCGGCATGCAGTTCGATACCACCGTCAACCGCTGGCATCCGTGCAAGAACACGGCGCGCATCAATGCGTCGAATCCGTGCTCGGAATACATGTTCCTGGACGATTCGGCCTGCAACCTCTCGTCGCTGAACCTGATGAAGTTCGTCGCGCCCGGCGGCCAGTTCGACGTGGAAGCGTTCCGCCACGCCGTGCGACACCATGATCATGGCGCAGGAGATCATCGTCGATAACGCCAGCTACCCGACCGAGAAGATCGGCGAGAATTCGCACAACTACCGGCCGCTGGGGCTGGGCTTCGCCAACCTGGGCGCGCTGCTGATGTCGTTCGGCATTCCCTACGACAGCGACCAGGGCCGCGACTACGCCGGCGCCATCACCGCGATCATGTGCGGCCAGGCGTATCTCACCAGCGCGCGCATTGCCGAACGCCATCGGCCCGTTCGCCGGCTACGCCGAGAACGAGCAGCCGTTCCTGGAAGTGATCCGCATGCATCGCGACTCGGTGAGCCGCATCAACCGCCACAACATCTCGCTCGACTCTATATCGAAGGCGCGCAACACGTGCTGGGACGAGGCCTACGAATTGGGCCGGACCGCCGGCTACCGCAACGGGCAGGTCACGGTGATCGCGCCCACCGGCACCATCGGCTTCATGATGGACTGCGACACCACCGGCATCGAGCCGGATCTGGCGCTCGTGAAATACAAGAAGCTGGTGGGCGGCGGCGTCATCAAGATCGTCAACAACACCGTGCCGCAGGCGCTCATCAAGCTGGGCTACACGCCGGAGCAGGTGGAGCAGATCGTCACGCCACATCGATTCGCACCGGCACCATCGAAGGCGCGCCCGGATCTGAAGCCCGAGCATCTGCCGGTATTCGATTGCAGTTTCCGCCCGCAGAACGGCGCGCGCTCCATCCACTACATGGGCCACGTGCGCATGATGGCGGCGGTGCAGCCGTTCATTTCCGGCGCCATTTCGAAGACCATCAACATGCCCGAAGAAGCCACCGTGGAAGAAATCATGGATGGCCTACACCGAGAGCTGGAAGCTGGGGCTGAAGGCGGTGGCGATTTACCGCGACAATTCGAAGCGCGTGCAGCCGCTGAGTTCGGGATCGGGCAAGGGCGAGAAGAAAGCCGTGGTGCCCGCACCAGTCGGCGGTGGAGAAAGTCGTGGAGAAAGTGGTGTTCCGCCCGGTGCGGCGCAAGCTGGAAGACGAGCGCAACTCGGTCACGCACAAGTTCTCCATCGGCGGCCACGAAGGCTACATCACGGTGGGCCTGTATCACGACGGAACGCCCGGCGAAATCTTCATCACCATGGCGAAGGAAGGCTCGACGATTTCCGGCCTGATGGACAGCTTCGCCACGGCCATCAGCTATTGCCTGCAATATGGCGTGCCGCTGAAGTTCCTGGTGGACAAATTCGCCCACGTGCGCTTCGAGCCCAGCGGCTGGACCGGCAACCCGCAGATCCCCTACGCCAAGTCGATTCCCGGATTACATCTTCCGCTGGCTCGCGCTGCGCTTCCTCGGCGCCGAAGAGGCGCCGGTTGTCGAAGCCGGCGAAACTCCCATGCTCCGGCCTACCGAGCCCGACCCGCAGCAAGCCCTTCCCTTCCCCGCGCAGGCGTCGGATGCGCCGCTGTGCGCCGAATGCGGGTCGATCATGACGCGGAATGGAAGCTGCTATAAGTGCGGGAATTGCGGGGGGACTAGCGGGTGTAGCTAGTCGGAAGTCGCCGTGCTGATCTCTGGAATCTCGACGCTAATCATTCGGTGTGAAACCAATCCGATACGTTTCGAGAAGTTTTGCTTAGCTGTTTGCGAGTTGACCGAAGGTGTGGCTTTTGTCCCGACTTCGGTCAACTACGATCAAGGACGCGATGGCCGTGCCCTGCAGACGACCAAGGGCACGCACAGTCACCTCCTGTGCGCGACACTCAACCAAGAGATTGACGACAAGGTTCGAAAGGACTTGGACATGGTGTCCAAGACATCAAAGCCGGACCGGCTGTTATACTGCTGTTCGCAAAAGCTCACGGAACGCCATGCCGACGCCCTAACGGCCACGATCCGAAAGCGGCTTTCCGCGAGCTGCAGCGTGTCAGTGCTCGGCGCAGACCAACTTGGATATCTGTCAGAGAAATACGAAGGAGCGTTCCGCGCATTCTACAAGGCGGATTACGAAAACGTAGCGTCCAGTCTCATAGCTCCTGAGCGGCTCGACATGCAAGCCGATAAACGCGGCTTGCGTCTGGCGCTGGTCGCCTTGGGCTCCGAGGAAGCAAACGCGCTCCGGCATGTTCTTTCCCACCGCATGGTTTTAGATCTGTTGGCCCGTACGGCCGAGTCAGTCACTCCTGGTGCTCTGGCCGTGAAGCTAGGCGCGGACCTGCGGCTACCCAAGTCCCCAAACTCGGCCTACGTTCATGCAATCTTGACGGAACTCTCGGCAGAGGGATTCGTACACGCTGACGGAGAAAAATGGCAGCTCACACCGGCTGGACAGACTACGTTTCAGACAGTGTCGGCGGAAGCTGCGTACGATCTTCTTTGTGGTCGGAACGTCATACGTCAGGAGCTTGAGGAGCTCACGGGCGTTAAGCTCGATGACACACAGTTTGAACAAATCTGGTCGACCCTGCTCGACTTCTTGAGCGAACTATTCTATTCCAACGGCATCGAGATAATTTCTGCTATCAATGACCTATTCGACGACGCCAGTACGGCAACTGCGGGCAGCACAAACCTTGAGAAGCTCCTGCACGAAGGTGCAGCGAGGATCAAATCGCTCGTCTCGTTTCCGGACTTGGGCGATGAGATTCAACAGGCCGTCATTGACATCTTCACTGAGCGAACTGGTCCGGCATTCGAATGGTTGTCTCGTGTATGCGAGAGATTCGTCGCTCTCTGCGCCCTTGGAGTTGAAACCACCTCTGCAGATGCCATTCAGGGGGCCGTTCGAAGGTTTCAGTTGGTCCTCGATTCTGATATTGCTTTGACACTCCTGTGCGAGGGAGAGCCGAGCCACGACAGTGTGAAAGAGATCATCCGGCAATGGCGTTTGCTTGGCGGCAAGGTGCTTCTTGCTAAGCCGATCCTGGAGGAGTTGGCATATCACGCTTACATCAGCGATAGAAGCTTTACTGAGACGAAGTATCTTTTGGGAAGATTGCGTGGCAACGATCTCCTGAGGTACGTAGATAACGCCTTTGTTCGCGCTTTCCACACTATAGAAACAAATCCGAAGCGATGGTCTGACTACTACCGCCAGTTCGTCGGGCGATCACCCCGGGATTACACCAATATTCTGGCGATCCTTCAAGACGAAATAGTGCCAGAAATTCTACCGGACAACCACGACGCTAAACTGGCTGACCGGATCTCGAACTACTTGCGGCAGCTCGGCGCTGACGCCAACAGCGAAGCAGAATTTTCGGGCGACATCGGCAGAGCGGGTCGAGACGGTCAGCTCTTAGCTTCAATCGCTTCAGCCCGCGCAATCCAAAGTCAGTTGAGTACAAACAATCCAACGGTATTACTGTCGTCATCAACGCGGCTTCGTAAAGCCGATCGCAAGTTTCGTCGGGAGATGGGTAGTCCAGAGGCTGTGGTCTCTCTCGGAGCGATTACGTACCTTCTCTCGCTGACACCGGGATGCGTTCTCGGCGCCGGTTCTCTGCGACGAGCGCTCTTTGATTTTGGGGAGTCCGCACGACTCCCTGACATCGAACGCTTAGCATTGCGTGTTATTAAAGGGAGCCAAGCTTATACCATCCCCTGGTCAAAGCGTGTGGCACTTCAAAAGAATTTGGAAGAACTGATTCAATCCGAGGCTCGAAAACATGACATATCCCCTGCGATGTTCCGCAAGCAGCTCACCACCGGAGGCCTGCCGACGCGTCCAGCGGAGCTGATCGTCAACGCAGTCAAGCAGATGGCGGCTCAAAACATCAAAGAGGAAGAACTCGCCGAAGCACGCAAACGAGTTAGGGAGTTGGAGGTTAAACTCAGCCTTCTTCAAGGGGAGATCGAGGATTTAACTGACGCCAAGGAGCCCCAAAGTTCATAGCTTACCCAACCGGTACCTCAACCTGAGTTACACGTCCGAGTGAAGTCGTTGCCCAACCTCGGAAGGGTCTGCGGTTTCGAAGAACAAGGTCAGTGCCTCGATGAGATTGACGCGGGCTCTCTCCAGGGAGTCGCCCTGGCTGGCGATGTCGAGTTCCGGGCAGCGGGCCACGTGGCCGTCTCCCTCGCGCTCGATGATTTCTGTCAGGCGGCGTAACTGCTGCATCCGTTCATTATCGCCAATATCTATGCCGGCTCCGAGACATTCGTCTTTGGCATGTGACGTCTCTTTCAGGGTTGACGGCATCCGCTTCCTTTGGTCGCGGCTCAGTTTGGCGTCCGGAGTAAAAAGATTACCTGCGATTTTCGAACCTGTCTGACACTAGCAAACTGAGCCGCGACTGGAAGGAGCGGTTGAAATTTGACCTACCTGATCACATTCGCTTGCTACGGTTGCCACTTACACGGTGATGCGGAAGGCTCCGTTGATCGAAAACATAACCAGCCGGGCAGCCCGCTGGTGGAACCGAGTCCCAATCGCGTGTTGGCAGAGCGGCGGCTGATGAATCAACCGCCTTATCGCCTGGACGCGCAGCGCAGACAGGCGCTGCTGGCTTCAATCGTGGACGGCTGCTCACAACAGAACTGGAGTCTGCTGGCCGCACATGTGCGCACGAATCATGTTCATCTCGTCGTCGAAAGCGAAGCTCGTCCGGAGAGCATTATGAATAACCTCAAATCCTATGCGAGCCGCCACCTGAACAGGACGGGGCTGGACGGACCCGTTCGTAAGCGGTGGGCGCGGCATGGGAGCACCCGGTGGTTGTGGGAGCCGGAGAATGTGTCGGCGGCGATTCGGTATGTGGTTGACGAGCAGGGTGAGCGGATGGCGGTGTTTGAGGCGGGTTTGTTTAGCACCGATCATCCTTCATAGCGGGATGGCTCCGTTCAGTACGCGGTCGCGAATGAGCGGACTCAGCGCTCGATCGGTCAGGACGTCTACGCGCCGGCCTAGCAGTTGTTCCAAATCGGCCACCAGGCCTCCCGGAAACCAGGGCGTTGTTTTCGGCCCGACGGAGATAAGCAAGTCCAAATCGCTTTGGGGGCCGGCCTCGCCGCGCGCGAACGACCCGAACACGCGTACGTTGTATGCACCATGCTTGGCCGCAATGCGCTGGATATCCTCGCGACTGCCTTGCAGTAGCTCAACACCCATGGGACTGCTTACAGGATATCCTGATTGCTGCCCAGAGATTGTCACGCGATGCGGTCTGGTAATTATTTTAGATGCTTCCGCTTTTTGTTCTTGTCCTTCTTCTTGCTGAGGGCTAGCTTTTCACTGGCTACCTCAAGCTGGTGTTTTTCGAATTCATCCCGCAGCCCCTCATCTGACAGATCCATTGGATGCGAATGCTTCCAGTCGTGACGGGCGATTTTACTCAAGCGCTCCACGACATCCGCAGCGTGAACTTCGATGGCCAGTTCGCGACGGCTATCGAAGCTGCCGGGCGTCAGATTGATGGAGCCGACGACTGCGCGCGAATCGTCGGCGAGCAGCATCTTTCCATGGAGTTTCAGGTGTTTGAGCAAACGAATCTTGATTCCAACGTCATCCATGATACGCAGGCCGCCGACTCCCTCGATGAGCTTGTCCAACTTGAGCGTGTGCACGGGCTTTGCCAGCACATGGACTTTCACGCCGCGCACCTTGGCGCGCACTAGCCGCTCGATAATCACCGAGTCCTGATAACGCTCGTTCTGAACGAAGAGGTTGTGCTTGGCTTCGTCGATAAACTGCGCGATTCGATCGCGGCCATTGGTGGTGCACCAGATCAGGCGAGGGTGTTCGCTCCCCGGGAATGGCTTGCGGTTCCAGTCGGCCTCGAAGCATTCGATGATCTCATCCACTTCCGCACTGTGCGTGGTGACAACCGCGTAGTCGCGGGTTTCCGTCAGGTTTCTGGTCACCCAGTTCAGTGATTTGACGAAGGCAGTATCGCCGTCAACGACCATGGACTTCTCGTGCGTCACATCGAACTCGGGGTTGCTGTCGAGGACTTCAATTTTCGCCGCCTTCAGTTTTCTGATGGTTGCTTTGTTCTCGGCCTGGCCGCTCCGCCGCGTAGGATTCAGCATAACCTGCACCTTGACGCCCCGCCTTTTGGCGTTCGTCACCGCCGCCAGAAGAGCCGGGTCAGAAAAAAGAAACATCTTCACGCGGAGTGATTTTTTCGCCCCGTCGATGGCGTCAAGGATGGGTTGGGCGGTGTCATCCGGCAGAACAATCAACGCGTGCGACATACTTCCTCCACGGAAACTTCAGGCCAATCACAGTTGCGAAACCACTGCCTGCTCACTTGCCGCCCGCGCTAGTCGTCGAATTCTCCTCTTGGTGCCGGAACTGTACATGATACAACTCCGCGTACAGTCCTCCTACAGCCAACAGTTCTTCGTGACTGCCTTGTTCCGCGACAACGCCCTCTCTCAACACAATGATCTTATTGGCATCGCGGATGGTGCTCAACCGGTGCGCAATGGTAATCACGGTCCGTCCTTTCATCAACCGTTCCAACCCTTCGATCACCTTCTTTTCGGATTCGGTGTCGAGCGCAGCCGTGGGCTCGTCGAGGATGAGAATGGGATTATTGCGGATCAAGGCCCGGGCAATGCCGATACGCTGCCGTTGTCCGCCGGAAAGCGTCTCTCCGCGGTCGCCCACGAACGAGTCGTACCCTTGCGGCATTTTGACGATGAACTCGTCGGCATTGGCAAGCTTGGCCGCTTCCACGATTTCCTCCCGTGTGGCCATACCGCGGCCGTAGGCAATATTCTCCGCCACCGTTCCGCGAAAGAGCACGGTTTCCTGGAGCACGTAACCGATCTGATTGCGAAGCTCCTGGAGCTTGAAATCGCGAACATCCACGCCGTCCACAAGAACTCGCCCCGCACTGGGATCATAGAAACGCGGGATCAAGCTGACCATCGTCGATTTTCCGCTGCCGGTGGGACCCACAACTCCTACCATTTCACCTGGCTTGATCTGGAAATGAACGTCTTTCAGCACCGGCTGATCTGCTGTATAGCTGAAGGCGACATGTTCAAAGACAATATCGCCATTCAGCGCGCCAGGGTCGCGCGCGTCCGGGCGCTGCGGCATTTCGGCATCCGCTTCCAGCAGCTCCCGCACCCGCTCCACACTGACGGCGGCTTGAGCGATCGTATTAGTCATTTTCGCGAGGTCCTGGACAGGTTTGAAAAACATGCTCAGGTAAGAAAGGAAAACGGTGAGCGCGCCCGCCGTCATGGCTCCTTGTAGAATGAGCGACGAGCCACGCCAAAGCACAACGGCGGTGCAGACCGCTACCGTCACGGTCACGATCGGAGACAACAGGGCCTTGATCCTCCGTGCTTTGAGCGCAGCCTCTACCGTCGCCTTGCTCACTGCGCTCAGCTCTTGCTGCTCGAAGTCCTGCCGGCCGTATGCTTGCACCACTCGCACCGATTGCAGTCCTTGTTGCACTACGGCGACAACCTCGCTCTGCTGTTTCCTGACCTCGTGCGTCGCTTTTTTAACCGCCTTCTTGAACCGCGACACCAGCAACAGCATGAACGGCGCCACTGCGACAGCAATCAGCGTGAAATCCCAATTTAGCCAGAACATGCAAACCAGCATGGCAAGGATAGTGAAAAGGTCCACAAGAATTCCGAGCGTGGCCGAGGATGCGAATCCCTGAATGGTCTCCACGTCCGCCGTGATGGTGCTCAGCAGTACAGCCGTTTTGTGCGTGTCATAGAAACTAAACGAAAGCCGTTGCAGGTGCTGGTACGTGCGCATCCGCAAATCGTTGGCGATCCACTGGCCGACGCTGGTGGTGTAATAGTTCGCAATATACGAGGCGACCGCCCCCACTATCGCGATCAGCACTACGGTCAGACCTGCCGCAGCGGCAATTTGCATCTTAGCGGTCCCGCTCAACAGCGGCTGCAGCAATTGGTGCAGCCAATGAGGAAGCTTGTGGCTGCCCACAACATTGTCTAAAACGATCTTCAGAGGCCAGGGGCCTGCGACGCTCGCGGCAGTCTGCAACAGCATCGCGGCCAAGATGATGGCCAAGCTTCCCCGATACGGGCGAACCAGGCTCCGAATCAAGCGATACAAACTCACGCCTCCTTAGTTAAGAACTCTAAGGCCGAAAACCCTGTGAGAAAAATCGGCGACAGGGGGGTCGCCTCACCCACGCGTAGACTCTCGACGCCTCGCTTTAATGACCTCGGTAATCGCAGGCAGTAGGGAGATCACGATAATTAGGAAAACCACTTTCTCGAAATGCTGCCGGATGAACGCTACCTTACCAAGCTTATAGCCGAGCAAGGTCATGAAAGCCACCCAGCCCGCGGCGCCGCATACGCTGAAGGGAAGGAAGCGCAAGTACGGCATTTGGGCCACGCCTGCGACGAAAGCGGCGAAGGTGCGGATGATGGGGACGAACCGGGCGTAGATGATGGTCTTGCCGCCATACTTCTCATAGAAGCGCTGCGTGCGGGTCACGTATTCCCGTTTGAAGAGGCGGGAATCGGGACGACTGAAGATTCGCGGGCCCGTGCTGCGGCCGAGCAGGTAACCGGTGCTGTCTCCAATCATCGCGGCGGACATCAGCACCGCATTCACGATCCAAATATTTAGACCGCCGGCCCCGGCCACGACGCCGACCGTGAACAGGAGAGAGTCACCGGGTAGGAAGAAACCGACGAGCAGCCCGGTTTCCGAGAAGACGATGGCAAAGAGCAGCGCGTAACCCAACCATCCGGCCATGAATCCGGACAGTAGTTGGATCAGGCGCTCGGGGTCAGTGAGCGTCCGAAGGAAATCCAGGAGCGTATGAAGCATGCGGGCCGGCTTACCCGCGATAGGTCGCAACCAGCCGGTTCACCACATCCTGGTAAACTTTTACCTTACCCTCTTTGATCAGTTGTTCGCGCAGGCCAGCCTCGAAAAGCTCAGCGCGCTCGCGAGCTTTCTTTTGCTTCAGTTCGTCGCGCAAACCTGCCCGCTGCGCCTCGAATTGGGACATATCCGCGGGCAATCGCGAGATCACTTTAGCGATTACCTGTCCATCAGGCACCGGCACGGGCCCGAAGATGGCTCCATCGGGTTTATCAAAAGCCTGGCCGACATAAGCCGCCTGCCCTAATCCTTCCACGGCGCCCTGGCGGCTAAAGGCTTCGGGTGACTTCACTTCGAGGCCCAGGGATTTCGCGGCTTTTTCGAGATCGCCATTCATGGCCTGCGCCTTGGCCACCAGGTCATTGGCGCGTTGCTTCACCAGTTGCTGTAGTTTCTGGCCTTCCAACGTCTGGCGGATGCGCGCCTGCGATTCCTCCAGCGTGGGTGGATGCGAAGGAGTGACCTGCGTGACCACAGCCAGCACGACTCGGTTTGGCGGCAGAGCCACCGGCTGCGACACCCCGCCTTTTTGTAATCCGGCGATGCTCTGCTCGAAATCTTTGTTCACGCCGACCTCCGGAATCGGATCCCCGGCTGAGACGTTTTCCACCATGACCGGCGGAGCGAGATTCATCGCGCTGGCCACTTTGGCAGGCGGGTCTTTCTTCAGGGCAGCTTCCAAACGGTCCGGGAGGTCCTGCATCACCTGGCTGGCGCGCTGTTTGCGCAATTCCTCGGTAAGCTGGGACTTTACTTCTTCAAATGTTTTCTGATGCGCCTGTTCATGATCGAGCACCTGAAGGATGTGATAGCCGTATTCCGTTTTGACAACGTCGCTAATGTCGTTAGGCTTCAAGGAGAACGCGGCTTTTTCGAACGGCCCCACTGTCTGCCCGCGAACGATCCATCCGAGTTCCCCGCCCTTGGCCGCGGAACCCGGGTCGTCAGAATTTTTGCGAGCCAGTTCCGCGAAGTCGCCGCCGGCCTTGATCTGCTTCAGCAGGTCTTCGGCTTTGGCCTTGATTTTGGTATCTTCCGCCGGGGACTTGCCCGTAGTCTTCAGGAGGATGTGACGGACCTTGACGCGCTCCGGGGTGCGGAACTGGTCTTTGTCAGCCTCATACATGCGGTGCAGATCCGCGTCAGAAGGGTTAATCGACTGCTCGAGCTTGGCCTGGTCCAGCATCACGAGATCGCTAAGCTGCGTTTCTCAGGAACGGCAAAAGCGCTGGGGTTTTTATCGTGAAAAGCCTTGATTTCCTCGGCAGTGACCTGTACTTCCGATTTCAACTTGTCGGGCGAGATCTTCACGTATTCGATCTTGACTTTGTCCTGGCGGCGGTGATATTCCCGTTCGATCTCGGCTGGGGTGACCACAGTACCCTCCACGGCCACAATCCGCAGCCGGTTGATCAGCACCTGCCGCTGCATCTCGCTTTCGAATTCCGGGATGGAGAGATTCTGCTGGGCGAGGAAAGCCTCATAGGCCTCACGGCCGGCAAATTTTCCATCCGGAAACAACTGAGGCATGGCCATGCGAATGGCGTTGGATGTTTCCTCGTCGCTCACCTTGAGTCCCAGGCGCGTCGCTTCATACACCATACTGCGCTGCGTGATCATCTCATCGATGATTCGCGGAACGTAGAGCGATATCAGTTCCGGCGGAATGGTGCGGCCGCGCAATTGGGTTTGAATGGCGAGCTGAGCTTCGTGCATGGTGACCGTATCTTTCCCGATCTTGGCCACGACGCCGTCCGGTCCGCGATCCCCGCTTCCGTAACTGGGGATCAGATAGGTGACCATGGACAGCGCCACGATCAGAAGCAACGCGCTCAAAAATAATCGAACAGCCTTATCTCGGCTGCGAAATAAGTCAAACATAAATTGAGGTCTCCGGCGCCCAGCCCGGGTAAGAGGCAAGGCAAAAGGCAAAATTCAAAAGGCAAAAGGCAAAAATTAAACGCGTGGACCTTCTGCGTGGAAACTACTAGTATATCAACCTTTGCCTTTTGCCTTCACTGGGCCGCCCATCTCACACTCCGCGTGCACGGCGCGCACCGCGGACTCGAGCCCGTCCCGCCGTACCACAACCGCAATAGTGAGTTCGCTCGACCCCTGCGCGATGGCGATAATATTGACCCGCTCGCGCGAAATCGCGGTAAAAATGCGGCCCGCAAGGCCTGGGGTACCTTGCATGCCCTCACCCACCACGGCCAGCAGACCGACCTCGTTATTTACGTCGATGGGCCGCAAGTAGCCGTGCGCCAGCTCGAGCGCGAGAGCCGATTCGAGAGCCTCGAGGGTCTTCTCCAGTTCCTCACTGCGCACCAGGAAACAGAAGCTCTGGCGGTAGCTGGAGCTTGAAAGCGAAAGTACCTCGACGTTGGCGCGCGCCATGGCGTCGAGCGCCCGCGCCATGACATGCGCGCCGGGCAACGTAGCATGGGCCGGCTCGAGCGAAATCAGAGCGACGCTGGCCATCGACGTCACAGCGCGCGCCCCATTGGAAACTGAAATACGCGGCACAATCTTAGTCCCGGGCTTCTCGGGGGCGAAGCTATTTTTGCTCCAAACCGGGATCTGACTCTCCACGAGCGGTGCCAGAGTTCTAGGGTGCAGGACCTTGGCGCCGTTGTATGCGAGCTCGGCGGCTTCCCGGTAGGTCACCTGTTCCAGCACCGCCGCATTGGGTACCAGGCGCGGATCAGCCGTCATGATCCCGTCTACGTCGGTCCAGATCCACAATTCACGCGCGCCGAGCGCGGCGGACAAAATCGACGCTGAAAAATCCGAGCCTCCGCGGCCAAGCGTGGTAGGCCGGCCGTCGGCCGTCGCACCATTAAAGCCCGTAACCACCGGCAACACTCCGCGGCGAATCAGTGGCACCAGGCGCTAGCGCGCTTTCGCGGCCGTTTGTTCCATCAGCGGCGACGCACTGCCGAAAACCGCGTCGGTGACGATCAGTTCGGCGGCATTCACCGCCTCCGCTTTGGTGCCCTGAGCGTTGAGGCAGGCAGAGATGATCAGCGCCGAAAGCCTTTCCCCGATAGCTATCGCTTCATCCACCGAGCGCGGAGGGCGGTCATTGAGCATCAGCATGCCCTGGACGATCCGCCGAAACTCTCCCAGCAGCTCGCGAATTTTGGCCAGCACGACCTTCTGTGCAGCGCGAGGCAGCAGCTCCTGGCACACCTGGTTGTGGCGTTCCTCCAGCTTTCGCACGTTGGCTTCCAGGCCGGCGCGATCGCCCGCTTCCGCGTGCTTGGTGGTCTCGATCAGCAAGTCCGTAATGCCCGACATGGCAGAGACTACAATCACAACCGGCCGCTTTTTGCGCTGTTCGGCCGAGAGCTGAGCAGCGACCTGCATGCGCGCGGCGCTGCCGACGCTGGTGCCGCCAAACTTCATCACCAGAAGATTCTTCAACGAAACTCCTTTCCATTTGTGATGCGGGCACGGACCAGCCACAGAATAGCTTCTTCCACCTCGTCGATCGAGAGCCCGGTGGAATCGACATACACGGCGTCCGGCTGCCTGCGTCAACGGCGCTTCGGCGCGCGTGCGGTCTCGCTCGTCGCGCTCGTGCAACTGGCGCGAAATGACTTCACTCGAACCGTTCACCTCAGCCGCCCGGCGCCGCACGCGCTCTTCGGGCTTGGCATCCAGAAAAATCTTGACATCGGCGTTGGGAAACACCACCGAAGCGATATCGCGGCCTTCCATCACTACGTTGTTTTGTGACCCGATCTCCCTTTGTTTCTCAACCAGAGCGCGGCGCACGCCCGCAATCGTAGCCACCAGCGAGGCCGCCCGCGAAACCTCCGGTGCGCGAATGGCTTCGGTGACATCTTCGCCATTGAGCAGAACGCGGGCGCCGTCATCCTTGAGCGTGATACCGGCGGCCAGCGCGAGTTGCTCCATGCGGTGCCGGTCCGTGGGATCCAGCTTCTCACGCAGGGCCCACAGAGCCACCGCCCGGTACATGGCGCCGCTATCGATGTAAATGAAACCCAAGCGCGCGGCCAGACGCCGGGCGATAGTGCTCTTGCCCGCGGCTGCCGGGCCGTCAATGGCGATCACGATGGCCATAGGAGGTAATCCGTAGAATAACAAGAGAGGCGATGAAGGCTCACGAATTCGATCTGGTGGTAGAACGCGCTTGCGGCAAGATCCCGCGGCGGTTCCGGAGAAGGCTGGCCAACCTGGCGTTCGTCGTGGAGGCGGAACCTTCCCCGGAACAGCTTCGGGCGGGCCGCGTGCCTCCGGGACACACTCTGCTCGGGTTATACCGCGGCCGGCCGTTGACCCAGCGCAGTGTGTCCGATAGCTTCGTCATGCCCGACCAGATCGTCATCTTTCAAGGGCCGCACGAACGCATGGCCCGTGACCTGGCGCATCTGGAAAAACTAGTAGAAGACACCGTCTGGCACGAGGTAGCCCACTACTTCGGAATGGATGAGGCGCGGGTGCGGAGCGCAGAACGGCGCAGGGCCAATTCTGATTTGTAACGCAAGGCCTGCGGTACACTCTCGTTTTGAGCACGTCCACTCCAGAAAGGATGAAGCGAACCTCAGGCGCCGGCCTCAGGCAACCACTCGGCGCGGCAAAATAACGGTGCTCATGTTCACACGCGCGGCGCTGATTTGCGCCATTCTCACTGCAGCTGTACATGCTCGCGACGCCCAGGAGGCCGCGGCTGTCTATCAGAAAAATTGCGCCGCGTGCCACGATTCCGGCCGGGCCCCTGGCCGGGAAGCGCTGAAGAGACTCTCGCCGGAGCGAATCCTTTTGACGCTTGAAAGCGGCACCATGATGATTATCGGATCGCGCCGCACCGCATCCGAACGCCGCGGCCTGGCTGAATACCTCTCCGCGAAGGCTTTCGGAACCGAGCCCGCCTCCGCACTTCCGCCTGAGGCGTTTTGCAAGGACTCCGCTTCCGCATTCCCGGCCGATCCCTTGTCCGGTCCGCATTGGAACGGGTGGGGAGCGGGTCTCACGAATCAGCGGTTTCAATCAACTGCCGCGGCTGGTTTGGATGCCGGCGATGTCCCGCGGTTGAAACTGAAATGGGCGTTTGGATTTCCGGGCGACATTTGGGCCAATGCACAGCCGGCCATCGCGGGCGGCCGGATCTTTGCCGGCAGCGCAGGAGGCCGTGTCTATTCACTGAGCGCCTCGACCGGCTGCGTCTACTGGGTCTTGGAGGCCGAAGCGCCGGTCCGTACGGCCATCAGTATCGGGGCGTCGGGCTCGCGCCAGGCGATTTATTTTGGCGACTTGCACGCGAACGTCTATGCCGCCGACGCCGCCAGCGGCCGCATCATCTGGAAAGTCCGCGTCGAGGAGCACTCGGAAGCACGCATTACCGGAGCTCCGGCGCTCGACGGCAACCGCCTCTTCGTTCCCGTTGCATCGTCCGAAGAACTGAGCGCCACAGACCCTTCGTATGCGTGCTGCCGTTTCCGCGGCAGCGTGGTGGCGCTTGATGTGGCGACGGGCAAGACCATCTGGAAAACCTACACGATTTCCGATCCGCCGCACCCCACTAGGAAAAACAAAGCCGGCACACAGCTCTGGGCGCCATCAGGCGGGGCCGTCTGGAGCGCTCCCACCATCGACCACAAGCTGCGGACGATATACGTGGGTACCGGCAACGGCTATTCCGATCCACCAGCCGCAACCACCGACGCCGTCCTAGCGCTCGATATGGATTCCGGCAAAATTCGCTGGGTTCGCCAGATGACCGCGGGCGACGCCTTCAATCTTGCATGCCCAGCGGCCGACAAGACCAATTGCCCCGACGCCGACAATGTGGATTTTGATTTCGGATCTTCGCCCGTCCTTGTTGCCATGGCTGATGGACACCGCATGCTGGTGGCAGGCCAGAAATCAAGCATTGTCTACGCTCTCAACCCGGACCATGAGGGTGAGTTGCTGTGGCAGAGGCGCGTCGGCAAGGGCGGTACGCTGGGCGGCATTCAATGGGGGCCGGCGGCAGATGAGGAGAAGGCCTATGTTGCCGTGTCGGACATCAGGCGTCAGATGACGCCAGCCGGATTGGTGCTGGACCCGCAAGCCGGCGGCGGATTGTTCGCGGTGGGCCTAACCAAGGGAGAAGTCGCCTGGCACACGCCGTCCCCCGGATGTGGCGAGCGGCGCCCGTGCAGTCCGGCGCAATCGGCCGCAGTCACGGTGATACCCGGCGTGGTGTTCTCAGGGTCCAGCGACGGACACCTGCGGGCTTACTCAGTCGGGGACGGAAAGATCATCTGGGATTTCGACGCAGTCCACGAATTTAAAACGGTGAACGGAGTGGAAGCGCGTGGTGGATCGTTCGACGGCCCCGGCGCGGTGATCGCCGGTGGCATGCTCTACGCCGACTCGGGTTACGGAGCCATGGGCGGCATTCCGGGTAATGTGCTGCTGGCGTTCTCGGTGGACGGTAAATAAACTAACGGACCGGGACCGGCTCCCCCTTCAGCTCCAGATATTTTTTGCGGCTGTCCTGAATCACGCGCCGCGCGTCGCGGGGATCTCCCCATCCTTCCATCCGGGTAGTGCGCCCTTCCAGTTCTTTGTAGATGGTGAAAAAATGCTCAATCTCACGGCGGACGTGCGCGAAAATCTGGTCGAGTGTGTGGATTTGATCGTAACGGGGATTGCGCGTCGGCACCGCGATGATCTTCTGATCGTTCACCTCGTTATCCACCATGTTGAGCACCGCCACCGGCCGCACCTCGATGAGACAGCCGGAGAAGCTCGGTTGATCGACCATGGCGAGAACGTCCATGGGATCGCCATCCTCGGCCATCGTGCCGGGAATGAACCCGTAGTCACCGGGATAGTGCATAGGCGAATACAAAGTACGGTCGAGCCGGAACACGCCCAGAGCGCGATCATACTCATACTTATTCCCTGAATTCTTGGGAATCTCGACAATCATTCTCACGATCTCGGGACATTCCGGTCCTGGATCGATATCGTGCAGCAGCGGCATCGCGATGTCCGGGCCCTTCCACGGCGTCTATCTAGACGCGGTGCTGCGGATGGCGGAGCGGATGGCGGAGCGAATGGGCGCCGACGCCAGTTTGCCAAAGCCGCTTTCGACGGACACGGTTCTGGAGAGAGTGCAAAGAGTGCTCGACTCGGCATAGCAGCGGACATGATCCCATGGCTGCGCAAAAGATCATGATCGTGGATGATAATCCCGCCAATCTGCAGGTCCTGGAAGAGATGCTTCGACATAGAGGCTATGAAGTTTGGTCCGTACCACGGGGCCGGCTGGCACTGGAGATGGCGAGCCGGAATCCCCCGGATCTGATTCTGCTCGATGTCCGCATGCCCGAGCTTACTGGCTATGAGGTTTGTGAGCAGCTGAAATCGGACGCCAGACTTTCCCCAATCCCCGTGATTTTTCTCAGCGCCTTGGACGCAACTGAAGATAAGACGAAGGGTTTTCGATCCGGCGGAGTGGATTACATATCCAAGCCTTTCCAGTTCGAAGAAGTGTACGCGCGCGTCGAAATTCACCTTAAACTGCACGATCTCCAACAGGCACTAACGCTGCAGAATGAACAGCTGGAGGAAGCCGTAGTATCAAGCACGCGTGAACTAGCCAATGCGCACACGCGTCTGGCTATGCTCGACCGGGCGAAGGACGATTTCTTGAAGGTCATCTCACATGAGTTTCGCACCCCGCTCAGCGGGGTGCTCGGTGTGGGCGAGCTCGCGCTGGGAGAATTGTCCGCTTCGGCGGAGAACAACGAACTTCGTTCTATTTTTAAGCAATCTCGACAGCGGATACTCTCGTTGTTAGATGACGCATTGCTCCTGACTGAGATCGACGTCAGTGGGGGCCGGTTTAAGGCAGCTCCGGTCTCGTTGAGCGCGGCTCTGGCTCGCGCGATCGAGAGGACGACTGAGTTCGCTGCATTCCGCCGCGTCAAATTGGACCGCCCGAATGCGGACCTGGGTCTTGTTTGTGGAGAGGAGGACTTGCTAGTCAGAGCGTTGCACGCACTACTTGAGACCGCCGTAAAATTCTCTCAAGATGGCGGAACTGTCCGGCTACCGCGCGAGGTTGTTCCCGATTCACCCAGGGTCATCATCGAGAGCCACGGGAGGACAATCCCAAGCCCTGCAATACCGAAATTCTTCGATATCTTCTCGATCAGCGAAGGGACTCCACCTGGGGAGGATCTTGGGTTACGCCCCGCCCTGGCATGCCGCATCCTTTCATTGTTCGGTGGCACTGTGACTGTTGTGAATTGCGATCCACCGGGAATCCGACTGACTGTAGCATTCTAGCGAGGTCTTCGACCTCAAACCGACCAGCGGAAATCCCGGCATTGGCATAGAATTCGTGGGATGGCGACCATCCCGGAACTGCTCGACGGACATGTCACTCTGGAAGTGGAATGTCTCGACCGTCTGTATCTGAACGGCTACATCGGCAGACTGGCAACCGGCCCGGGGCTGGTCGGCTTCATGCGGGAGCAGTTGGGCAAGCCAGTGCCGTCGCCGGTGGTGCTGGGGCAGATCTCAGAGAAGTTTCGCGAAGCGGTGAAGGCTTTTGCAGAACGGGAAAGGATTCCGGTTTATCAGTTCCGGCACAAAGAGAGAAAAGACGACATCGCCAACAGTTTCCGGCGCCGCCGCAACGGCAAGATGGCATCGTTTTCATCGGGGTGGCGCAGGAGAAAGCGCAGGCCTTCAACGGCAAGAAGGTCAACGGACAGTTCCAGTTCGACCGCGACAAGACGGTCTACGTCAATCACTATTACTTCTACATCGACGACGAAGAGTTCGGCCCGCTGTTCCTCAAGGTCTGCAGTTACGCGCCATGGAGTGTCAAGCTTTGCCTGAACGGGCACGAATGGGCCAAGCGGCAGCTCGAGAAGCGCGGCATCGCCTATGAAGCACTGGACAATGGGTTCCTGTCCTGCGCGAGCCGGCGAAGCTGCAGGAGATCTGCGATGCTCTGGGGCCGGAGGACATCGACCGGGTGTTCCGCAAATGGCTGCGCCGCATTCCGCTGCCGCTGCGGCCTGAAGACCGGGGCGCGGGCTACGACTGGGATCTATCGATCTGGCAGATGGAAGTCAGCCTGACGCAGATCTTCGACCGGCCGTTGCGGGGGCGGGAGTTCTTCGAAGAAATCATCCGCGACAATCTGGATCTGGGCCGCCCGGATCGGGTGCAATTGATCTTTGACCGGGCGGTGACGAAGAAGACGCCGGGGCAATTCCGCACGCGGGTGATTCAGGACGGCGTGCATCCCAGCCTGCACATCAACTACAAAAACTTCGATCTGAAGCAATACTTCAAAGAAGGGCGCGGCTGCCGGACCGAAGGGACGTTCCGCAACCCCAAGGATTTCGGTATCAACAAAGGACTGGCCAACCTGCCCTACCTGCAGAAGCTCGGCCGACAAATTAACCGGCGATTGCTTGAAGTCGAACGCGTCAGCCACAACAGCGGCCTGAGCGGCGACAGCATCCAACGCGTGGTGCAACCCACCGTCACCGAGGACGGCAAAAAATCACCGGGACTGAAGTTCGGACAACCGCGAGTGATGGCTCTGTTTCTGGCCCTCACTCTGTTCCACCATCTGATCGACGGCTTTCGCAACCACGATCTGCGCCAACACGTCGCCGACCTGCTGGGGGTCAAGGTAACGGAATACACGTCCAACCAGATGACCTACGATCTGCGGCGGCTTCGACTCAAAGGCCTGATCTACCGCCCGCCGAGCACCAACCGTTACTTTGTTACCCCTTACGGCTGGAAAGTCGCTCGGCTGTTCTCCCGCCTGGATGCCCGGGTTTTCCGGCCCGCCGTGGCTATGTTCACCGCCAACGACGCGGTACTCCCATTTCCGCTGCGGAGGGCACTCAACCGCGTCGACGCCCAACTCGACGAACTCATCTACCACGCTTTTCCACTGCCACAGGCCGTCTGAAAAACTTGACACTTTCAGAAAGAAGTCACTTAGATCAGACGTCTAGAAGGCTGCTGCCTATTGCCTGGCAAAGAAATTTCGGCGACAACCTACTTCACTCACATGGGCGGTATACTGTGAGCAATGGCACGATCCAAACGCAGACCCCTCCGGCGCTTGCGAATCGTCGCGTGGAGGATCAGGAGAACCGTGTATGGGGCATGTACGTGGCTGTGCTCGGTTCCGCCGCCACCTTCGCCTTCTTGGCTGCACGCTGTTCTCAAGGTCGCAGAGCACAACCTATCAGTTCTCACTCTGTCGATCATTGGTGGCTTGATGGGAACATTTGTTTCCCCGGCGTTCTTTTGCCTGCTCGCGCTGTTCCCTATAGCGGCGATCCACCGCACGCGGATACTGAAAGGCAAATCACGCCTATATCAGTCCGTGGTCTATAGCAGCACGGCACTTTTTCTGGTCGGCGTTCTATATATCCTAGGCTCCGTATTTCAGCAACGAATTAAGGATTCAGAGGTATCTTTCGCAAAGCGGGTAGCGTTATTCGTTGGGGCGCAGGTTACACCTAAACAGACAGGGGCAATCCCTCAGCCGACACCAGTAACAGCCCAACATCCGAGCTTTCCAGTTCCAGCAGTATCATCGCCTGCTGGCCATACAAAACTACCGGAGCCTCAAGTCTATCGTGTTAGGGTTATCTTCAAAGACTCTCCGTTATTCACAAAGGCACGAACAGACCGTATCAGAAATAGTTTGGAGTCGTTTTATGGCTATCTCACCGATCTAGGCTTCACCCTGTCGGCCGATGTTCCTCCACTTGGAGTACGCCCAGGGCGGACAACTGCCATGGCGCTGGGCGGTGACCCACTGGATGGCGGTATATCGATTGGGCAGGAAGTGATTGACGAGCCATATTATGTGCTGGGCGCATATGCGCAATACTGGTTTGACAAGGCTATCAATAACAGTTCGGTGATTGGAAATAACGCAGAAGCCGATAGAGCATGGACTGTATGGATTCTAGCCGAGTATTTTCCGGGCAGTTTCAGGAATGATCTCCCGGCTGGAAGTGCCAACAGTTTAAACGGTTGGGTGAATGCACTGTGGCAGGTACGGAAGGAATGCGGTAAAAGCTTTACTGACCGGAGTTTATTCTACGCAACTACGTTGCGACAACCAGATAATCTGATCCCCAATGATCCTATGATGAAAGAGTTTAACGAGTATTTCTTCCGGCGCTTGTTCCGAGGAATGTTTGTTGTAGCTAACGGCGATGATGATCGCTTCGCGAAGGTGCACGCAATATTAGAGCAGCGGGGATTGCTACCTAGTAAATGACGTTCTATCCGGCAAGCTTCTGGTGTTTATAGTGCTGAAGATTTTCGCTTTCTCAATGGCGGCGCTTTGATGATCTGCTTAAGCAGCTTGTGGAAGCGGCGGTACTCCGCCGTCTTCGTGATGCCCTTCTTTACGCCGTCCTCTGCCTTGTCTTTGGGGTGTTGGTCTGACATCTGTGTCACCCCTTCACCCGCGCATAGGTCAGGCGCTTGCCGGATACCGATCCCAGCACCTTTGCAAAACGTTCTGCGTCTGTTGACTTCCGCTCGTTATAGCGAAAGGACTGCTCATCAAGGTATCTGAACAAATGGAACGGCTCAACGCTTACATAGGTTCCCTTTACGGCTCTCTTCAGAAGACTCCAGAAGTTTTCCATCCGGTTCGTTTGAACATTGCCTTCCACGTAAGACTCAGCGTGATTGATGACGTTGTGTGTGTAGTCGTCGCTAAGGCCGTCATAGGCCAGGTGTTCATCGGTCATCACGTGCGCCCGCTTACGGACGTGCTTGCGAACTTCACCCTGAAGACTCTCTTTACTGCGATCCGGCACCACGGTAGCGCGGACACGTCCGGTCTCACGTTCCAGCCGTCCGAAGACAACGGCCTTTCCGAAGTTGCTCCGACCGCGCATCTTGTCCCGGCGATCCTTGTGCATGAAGCGGGCCTTACCGCCGATGTGGGTTTCATCGGCCTCAACTTCGCCGGTCATCTTATTGATTGTGCCGTTGTGCATCGCGTAGCGGATTCTGTGATCCATGAACCATGCGGTTTGCTGAGTGACTTTGAGCGCCCGCGCGATTTCATAGGAACTGATTCCGTTCTTGCAGTTGGCCACCAGCCATGTAGCACAAAACCATTTCTTCAGTGGGATCGGGCTGTCCTCAAATATCGTCCCAACCTTCACCGAGAACTGCTTTCGGCAGTCGAGGCACGTCCACATCAGCCGTGTTGTGAGGAAAGACAGGCGTTTCGACTCGCAGCGCGGGCATACTGGGCCTTTTGCGCCCCACTTCGCCTCTTTCGCAAGGTCGAAGCATATCTGAGGGTCCGAAAAGTGCTCGATTGCGTCCTGCAAACCTTCTGGAATCTTGGACTTAATCTCGCCCATGTCTGAAGTATACCGCTTTCAATCATGTGAGTCAACTAGGTTGTTGCCGAAATTTCGTTGATACTTCCTGATCAGATTCCATTTCCGGCCATACCAGCGTCGCTGGCGGTTGCATCTCCGTCCTGAATGTTGTATTCAGAAAGGCGCACCACAGGATTCCTAGAATCACTATGAGCCAGAACATTGCAATCGGAATGGTCGGCTACAAGTTCATGGGGAAAGCCCATTCGAACGCGTACCGGCAGATCAATCAATTCTTCGATCTTAGCGTTGAGGCCGCGCCTCAAAACGATTTGCGGCCGCGACAAACCCAAAGTCGAAAAGATGGCCGAGCGCTGGGGGTGGGAGCAGGCGGTGGACGACTGGCGGCGCATTATCGACGACCCGGAGATCCAGATCGTCGACATCTGCTCGCCTAACAACACGCATCACGATATCGCCCTCGCCGCATTCGAGGCCGGCAAAATCGTGGCGTGCGAAAAACCGCTGGCGATGAACGGAAAAGAAGCGGAGCACATGGCCGCGGCCGCTCGCAAGAGCGGAAAAATCAATACCGTCTGGTTCAACTACCGCCGGGTACCGGCCATCGCGTTTGCGCGGCAATTGATCGATGAAGGGCGCATCGGCAAGGTCTATCATTTCCGAGCGCTTTACCTGCAGGATTGGACCATGGACCCTTCGGTTCCGCTGCTCTGGCGCATGGATAAAGATGTCGCGGGCTCCGGTGTAACCGGCGATTTGCACTCGCACATTGTCGATCTTTCCAATTATCTGGCAGGCGATATCGAATCGGTCGCTGGCACCAGCCGAATTTTCGTCGATGAGCGCGAACGGCCCGAGGGCGGCAAGAGCAAAAGTCGAAATCGAGGACGCGTCCATCTTTGTTGCCAAGTACAGAAATGGCGCCATCGGGCATTTCGAAGCCACGCGCTTTGCCAACGGCCGCAAAAACGGAAACACTTTCGAGATCAACGGCGAGTAGGGAAGCTTGTATTTCGATCTGGAAGATATGTCCCGGCTCTGGTACTTCGATTCGCGCGATCCCAAGCACGTGCAAGGCTGGCGGCAGATCTCTGTTTGGGAGGAGGTCCACCCGTATATGAAGCACTGGTGGGTTCCGGGTTGCGCGATTGGTTACGAGCATACGTTTGGCAACCAGGCGGCCGATCTAATGACCGCCATCGCGCAGAATAAGCCCATGCAGCCGAATTTCGACGATGGACTGAAGTGCCAGCTGGTGCTGGATGCCGTCATGGAAGCATCGCCAGTTCAGACCGGTGGGTGAATGTGAAGAAGATGAGCAAGAGTGAGGCAAGGTGAAAGTTTCATTAGGCAGTTGGGCTTTTTCTTTCGGTCCGTTCGCGGACAATCCGATCCCGTTTGAGAAAACGGTGAGGCGGCTCTCTGAGGCCGGTTATGACGGCATCGAGATCTGCGGCTTTCCTCCGCATGTCACGCTTGAAAAGTACCCGACCAGGGAGTCGCGGAAGCGGCTGGTCCGATTTCTGCGACGACCACAAGCTCGGGGTCTCCGGGTATGCGGCGGATTTCACGGGCGTGAATCCGGTGGTAGCGGACAATAAACAGAAGTATCTCGATCTGTTCCAGCGCAATGTGGAAATGTGCGTGGATATCGGCAGCCCGAACATTCGCGTGGATTCGGTCGCGGCGCCCGGATCGATCGAAGACAGCGATTATCAGGCCGCTTTCGACCAGCTGGCAGACGTGTGGCGCGACGCCGCCGAGCATGGCGCAGAAGGCTGGCATCCGGATGGTCTGGGAATTCGAGCCGGGGTTCGCGTTCAACAAGCCATCGAAGTTATTGGCCATGCACGCAACGGTGGGGCATCCGAATTTCTTCGTTTATGTTCGACACCTCCCACGCCTACATGTGCGCGGTGGTGGGCGCGCGGCAACACGGAACGAAGGAGACCCTGCCGGGCGGCGTTTCCGAATTCCTCGACAAGCTCGAAGGGCCGCATCGGCGCCATTCACCTGATCGATTCCGACGGCACGCTGCATGGCGACGAGACCAGCACGCACCGGCCGTTTGGCGAAGGCTTTGTCGATTTCGAAACCCTCGCGCCGAAGCTTCTGGATGTGCCCAAGATCGAGTGGTGGTGTATCGATATGTGTTTCTGGGCAGGATCCTGGGAGCTTGTGGAACCGAGCCTGCGATACGTACGCGGCCTGCTGGCTTCTCACACTCTAGTCGGATGACGCGGCGAAATTTTTTTCAGGTGTCCGCGGGCGGCGCGATCACGCTGCCGGAGTTTCAGCCCCGAAGCATGCTGCACGTGGCTGAGCACCCGGTTGCCCGCGCGAAGTTCCCGGTCATCGACGTCCACACGCACCTGTTCGGTCTAGGACGCAAAGCGGCTCCCGATTCGCCAGCGGGCACGGCAGAGCTGACGCAGGTTGCGAAGTACATGGACGAATGCAATCTCCAGACCCTCGTCAATCTGACCGGCGGAAATTCGGAGACACTCCCGGCCCTTCGCCAGGCCATGGCGCCGTTCGGCGGCAAGTTTCTCACGGCGGCGGAGCCGATGTGGTCGCGCGCGGGTGAAAAGGGCTACGCGCAATGGCAGGCCGACGAACTCGGAAAATGTAAACAGCAAGGCGCCGTCGGATTGAAGGTCTTGAAGTTCCTCGGGCTCGGCTTACGCGAGAACGGAAAGCTGGTGAAGATCGATGACCCGCGCTTTGATCCGATGTGGGAGGCCGCGGGTGCGCTCGACTTGCCGGTATTGATACACACGGGCGATCCGGGCGCGTTCTTCACTCCGATTGACCGGTTCAACGAGCGCTACGAAGAACTGCAGCACCATCCCGAATGGTCGTTCTACGGCCGCGATTTTCCGAAGCGCAGCGAACTGCACGAAGCGCGCAATCGCGTGGCGGCACGGCATCCGAAGACCCGGTTTATCTACCTCCACGTTGGAAACGATGCGGAAGACCTTGCGCAGGTGAGCGAGTGGCTGGACCGGTACGCGAACGTAAACGTGGAATTCGCCGCCCGGTTAGGCGAGCTGGGGCGACAGCCGCGCACCGCGCGAAAATTCTTCGACCGCTTTCAGGATCGCATCCTATTCGGCACCGATGCCACGTACGATGCCGGCAAAGAATTCCCCCAGCAGGATTTGTTGCCGGACATGTATCGCTGCTATTTCAGGTTTCTCGAAACCGAAGACGAGTACTTCGATTACGCGCCTTCCGCGGTGCCGCCGCAAGGCCGCTGGAAGATTTATGGCATCGCGCTGCCCGACACGATGCTACGAAAGGTATATCACAACAACGCGGCGCGCATCTTCAAGTTGCAGGCGATCTAAACATGCCTGGGGTGCACAGAAGAGCAATTCTCGCAGCATTGGGCTGTCTCGGTACAGCGGCATGCGGCAGCAGTGTGGATCGAGCAAAGAGGAAAAAACCCGTGTCTGTAACTTTGGTTGAATTCGACGATTCAGGTGTCAGGAAAGAAACCGTAACGGTCGAAAAGGTCGTGAAGACGGATGCCGAATGGAAGAAGCAGTTAACGCCTCCGCAATATGGCGTCGCGCGGCTCGCCAACACCGAGTTCGCCTTTTCGGGCGAATATTACAACCTGCACGAGGACGGTATCTACCGCTGCATCTGTTGTGGAAACGCGCTGTTCAGCTCCGAAACCAAGTTCGAATCCGGCACCGGGTGGCCGAGTTTCTGGGCGCCAATCGCGGAAGAGAATATTGAGAATGAAACTGACACCAGCTACGGCATGCGGCGCGTCGAGGTACGGTGCAGAAAGTGCGATGCGCACTTAGGCCACGTCTTCGAAGACGGGCCGCCGCCCACGCATTTGCGATATTGCATGAACTCGGCGGCACTTAGTTTTAAGAGCAGGGGCTAGGTTTTAGGTTTTAGGTGTTAGTTTTGCGGCGGCGGCCGCATGCATTTCCTAACACCTAACACCTGGCACCTAACACCTGTTTTTCACCTTATTCCCATTTTCTTTTGCATCGCCTCCAAAGACACGCCCTTGGTTTCGGGGTACAGGAACAGAACCACGAAAAACTGAAGCACCATCATCAGGGCGAAAAAGACGAAGGGAGATCCGCCCGATTTGGCCGCCATGAGCGGAAATATTCCGGAGATGAGCGCATTCATGAACCAATGCGCGAAACTGCCCAGGCTTTGACCTTTGGCCCTTACCCGGTTGGGAAATACTTCGCTGATGAACACCCAGATCACCGCCCCCTGCGAAAACCCGAATGAGGCGATGTAGCCGATCAGCAGCCACACCAGCAGGTCTTCACGCCTGCCTGTGGATAAAATCACAGCGACGCCGGCCAGGCATAGGGCCGTACCCACCGAACCCACAAGCAGCAGCGTTTTGCGGCCGATTCGGTCGATTACCGACATCGCAATCATCGTGAACAGCAGATTCGTGCCTCCGACGGCTACTGCTTGCAGATCACCCGAGACTTTGCTGAAGCCGGCGCGTTCGAAGATGTCGTTGAGGTAATACAGAATCGCATTGATGCCCGAGAGTTGATTGAACATCCCGATGGAAACAGCCAGAAAGATCGGGAGGCGGTACTTCCATCGGAACAGCGGTTCCTTTCCATGGCCATGTTCCAAGTCGATGGAGGCGACAATCTCGGCGAGTTGCCGCTCGTAGTTTTCATCGCCAGTCAGCCGGAGCACTTCCCTGGCCTCGTCCACCCGGCCTGTTTTAGCCAACCAGCGCGGGCTTCGTGGAATGGCGAAAAGCATCGCCAGGAACAGCGCTGCCGGAAAAGCCGAGACGCCTAGCTTCCACCGCCACTCCAGATCGCCGAGTTGCAGGAGCCCGACCACGAAGTTTGAGAAGTAGGCAAGCAAAATGCCGAGTACCACGTTGAATTGGAAAAAGCCCACCAGCCGGCCGCGCCAGGTTGGCGGCGCGATTTCGGCGATGTACATGGGACCCAGCACGGAGGAGCCGCCAATGGCCAGCCCTTCGACGAAACGAAAAAAAACGAGCGAGTACCAGTCCCACGCCAGGGCGCAACCCACGGCCGATACAAAGTACAAGACAGCCATGCCGCGCAGGCTGTCGCGGCGGCCGTAACGATCGCCTGGGATTCCCGCGCACATCGCACCAATGATGGTGCCCCATAGAGCGCTGGCCACGGTTAGTCCCAGCGTCCCCGGCGTCAGGCGATACACGCCCGTCAAAGCTCGGGTGGTCCCCGCAATGACCGCCGTATCGAACCCAAACAGAAGGCCACCCAGGGCCGCTACCACAGCGCTCTTCAACAAATATGCGTTCAGCGTCACTGGTTATTGAAGCGGAGAGTACGGAAGCTTTCAAAAAGAGCTTTGCTAGCGCGCCTTCTCCCGGACTCTTTCAGTAAACCGCGCAACATTCACGATAAATCGCTGGTGCGTGCCTTCGGCTATCTTTTCCTTTTCGTCGAACGCCTCGACCTTGAAGTTCACGCGCCGGTCGTCAACGGAGGTCACTGCAGAGTGGAACCTCACCGTCATGCCGACGGGCGTGGCGGCCAGGTGGTAGACATTTACGTGCGTCCCCAAGGTATCGTAGCCGGGGTCGAGCAGAGGAAGCACAAGGTTTCGCGACGTACGTTCCAGTCCCAGGATCATGTTGGGAGTGGAAAGGACGCGCGCGCCCTCCGATCCTAAGAAGTTAATGGCGATGTCTTCAGTTACGATCAGCTTCTCCTCGCGCTTGGAGCCTTCCGGTATTGTCGCCACGCCGTTATCCCCGCAGTCCTGCCAGAGCGCCGCGCATGTAGGCGAAGGAAGCTTTCATGCCGGTGAAAGGATTATCTTCGTCCACCTCGTATTCGAGCGAAACCGTACCGGCGTAATTCATTTTCTTCAGCTCTTTGAACATACCCACGATGGGGAGGACGCCTTCGCCAACGGGGCAGGCAGCGTCCTTATTCAGGGAGTGCAGATCCTTGATGTGCATGTCGAACAAGCGTGGGCCGGCTTCGCGGATGGATTCCACCAGGTCGGCGCCGGCGCGCGCGGCATGCCCGGCGTCAATACAGATGCCGCAACGCGGGTCCAGATCCTTCACGACATGGAGCGCGCTCTGCGGGGTTGGGAAGTGTTTGTCCTCGGGGCCGTGATTGTGGATCGCGACTCTGATGTTGTACTCCTTGACGAAGCGTTCGACGCGCGGCATAGTTTCGGCTGTGGGCCCAATGATGATCAGAGGCATCTGGCAGGCCTTCGCGTAGTCGAAGTAGCGGCGAATGTCGGCGTCATCGTCCTTGGTGAGATAGATGACGCCCCCAGACACTACATCGATGCCGGCATCCTGGAATTGTTTCCGGCCGTCGGCGAGTTGCTTGGGTGAATCGTTATACGGAAGATGAAATTCCTTGATGCTCGCATAGCGGACGTTGAGGTCCTTGATCATCTTGATGGCGAGATCGCGCTGGAAGCCGCGCAGAGAATAACTGGCAACTGCCAGCCTGATCTCGTCACTGCTATTCGTTTTCTCGCCGCGCAACGGCGCCAGTCCCAGCGCCCCAGCCCCCAGCAGGAAGCCGCGCCGGCTGCTTTCAAAGCTCATGCTACCGATCTCCTTCCGTGAACCTTGATTCTACACTCGGGGCGAGCGGATCAAACAGGCAGCCGAGCATCATAGGAATGGCTGGGTCTTCAGCTATCATGTTGAGACCACCGCGGAACGGCTCTAGATGAAGAATCTTTCCAGCTTGGCGTTCGTCTGTATCGCCTCTCTCGCGATTTTGATGGCACAGGAGACGCCTCAGCAGGCGGTACACCATTTCAAGGCCGCCGAGGGTCTTGAAGTGAAACTCTGGGCGGCAGAGCCCATGCTCGAAAACCCCACCAACTTCGACATTGACGAGCGTGGCCGCATCTGGGTGCTCGAAGGAGTCAACTACCGGCGACAGTTAAAACACCTCAAGGATTTTCGCCCGAATGGCGATCGCATCCTCATTCTGGAAGACACTCACGGCGGTGGCAAGGCGGACAAGGTGACGGTCTTTGACCAGAATCCGGCGCTGCGCTCGCCGCTTGGCATTGCGGTGCTTGGTAACAAAGTGATCATCTCGCAGTCACCCGATGTTATTGTGTACACCAAAGACGATCAGGATCGGATTATCAAAAAGGAGGTTCTGCTCACCGGCTGGCGCGGCGTGGACCACGATCACGGCGTGCACGCGGTAGTCTTCGGCCCGGATGGCCGCTATTATCTGAACAACGGCGATCCGGGTTTTGATATCACCGACAAATCCGGCAATCATCTGGTAAGCGCACGCTCCGGTCCGTATTATGCCGGCTGCGCGCTGCGCGTGAATCCCGATGGGACCCATCTCACGGTGCTCGCTCACGATTTTCGCAATCCCTACGAGCTGGCGCTCGATTCGTTCGGCAACATCTGGCAAAGCGACAACGACGATGACGGAAACGCATGGACGCGCTTGAACTACGTCATGGAGGGCGGCAATTACGGCTACTGGGGTCCGGGCGGCCGGCGATGGCAGGAAGACAAAGGAACGCATTTCCACGACGAGCTTCCTGGCGTCGTGCCGAACATCGCCAGGCTTGGCGCCGGCGCGCCCTGCGGCATCGTCGTGTATGAAGGCAAGTTGCTCCCGCAAAGATACTGGGGCCAGTTGTTGCATGCCGAGGCTGGTAAGCGCATCGTCAACACGTACTACGTCGAGAACTCAGGCGCCGGATACACAGAGAAGACTGAAGAGACCGTGACCTCACCCGACGGCTGGTTCCGGCCGACTGATGTGGCGGTAGCGCCGGACGGCTCGGTGTTCTTCGCGGACTGGTATGACCCGGTGGTGGGCGGGCACGAGATGAAGGACATCGCCCGCGGCCGGATCTACCGGCTCGCCCCGCCAGGATTCAAGCCGGCAATTCCTAAGGTAGCCCTCGAAACCACGGAAGGGCTGTCATCCGCTTTGCGCTCGCCCGCGCAATCGGTTCGCTATCTTGCCTGGACCAAGCTCAAAGACCAGGGTCAGGCTGCGCTGGCGGCTCTGCTCGCCATGTGGCGTCAGGATGATCCTATCCTCAAGGCCCGTGCTCTCTGGCTACTCGGCGGGCTGGGTGCGGAAGGCGCCGGCCCGGTTCAGGAAGCGCTGCGTTCGAGTGATGCGAATTTCAGAATTCTCGCGATGCGCGTTCTGCGGCTTTATGGCGCAGATCTGGTTGCGGCGACGAAACCTCTGCTGAAGGATCCGTCACCGCAGGTGCGCCGCGAGATCGCGATTCTTCTGCAGAACGCAAAATCCGCGGACGCGGTCGAGTCGCTCGCGCAGCTTGCCAAGCAGTACGACGGCCAGGACCGCTGGTATGTGGAGGCGCTGGGAATCGGGGCTCGTGGCGAAGAAAATGATCTGTATGCGAAATTGCGCGAGGCATTCCCTCAGGGATGGGACTCCCGCCTCGGACAACTGATCTGGGAGCTGAGGCCGTCCGACGCCCTCGGCTATCTCGTCGCCAGCATCAACGACGGATCGTTGAGCCTTCAGCAGCGAAGTGAAGCTCTGAATGCGCTCGCCGCCATGGGAACTGGCGAAGCGGGCCGGGCTGTGGCGCAGTTTCTGAGCGAGCCGAAGAATGCGCCGGAATTAGCTGCGAACGCTTTCGCCCATTTGAGCCATCAGCTTTTCAGTGAGTGGATCGATCTGCGGCAGAATCCGGCAGTACAAAACGCGGTGCGCGACGCTCTGGCGTCGCCGCCGTTGCAGGCCAAAGCCCTGGAACTGGTCGATGACCTCGGCGATCCCGCGTACGCGCCGCAGATTCACGCTGTGCTGAATACCCCTGGTCTGCCTGAGGAACAGCGCATCACCGCCATTCAAGCGCTCGGCCGCACGCGCGACCGAAATTACCTGGAGACGTTGGAGGGTATCTCGCGCAAGGGCCCTGTGCCGGTTCGTGTGGCGGCGATCAGCGCCATTGGCGATCTATCCCCGCCTGGGATGAATGTGAAATTCAAGCATTTGATCCTTACCCAGGAACCGAACGAGGTACGCAGCGCAGCCGTTCGCGTGCTTGCGCGTTCCAAACCGGGTCTCAACCTTTTGCTCGATCTTCAGCAACAGGAACAGTTGCCTGCCGAGCTCAAGAACGTGGCGACGGCACTGGTAAACGCGAGTCGCGATCCTGAGATTCACAAGCGCGCGGAAAAGCTGCTGCCGGCGCTGGTCAGCAGCAATAAGAAAAAGCTTCCACCCATTCAGGACCTGGTCTGGCGCTCCGGTGACGCGGAACACGGCCGCAAAGTCTTCACGGCGGAGGGCGGACCCAAGTGCAGCGGCTGCCACAGTGTCGGCGGGAAGAAGAGAGTCGGGCCCGATCTCTCGAGTATTGGCTCCAAGCTGGGCAAGGATGGTTTATACGACGCGATCCTGAACCCGAGTGCAGGCATCGCGCCCGATTACTACATGTGGGTGATCGAGACGACAACCCAGGGTGACGTGATCGGCATCCTTGCCGAAGACACGCCCCAGCGAGTTCTGGTGAAGACCGACGCCACTACGGAAGTGCGCCTCAATCCTTCGGAAATCAAATCGCGCCGCCGCAGCCATCTTTCGATGATGCCTGAGGATTTGATGAATTACATGACGGACCAGCAGCTCGTGGATGTCGTCGAGTACTTAACAACCTTGAGGGAAGACCGGCGGGCGTCTCGTTAATTCGTTACTTGAGTGAACGGGGCGCGTTCTGCGCCAAACCGAAAGCGCGCATCCGCTCCGGCGTAACGACGATCAGCAAACGCAAATCCACCGCCGTATGTATGGCAGCGGGGGCGAGCAGGCTGCCGGTTTGTGTGTAGAGCAGCGCGAAGACACAACCCAAGACTCCCGTTAACACCGTGCCGCGCCATCCTTGATACAAGTGGGCAAATCCGAAAACCAGGCTGGAGATCAGGACCAGCGCCCAGGTGTCCAGGCGCGTGAAGTTTTGGTTCAGATAATCCATAAGGAATCCGCGAAATAGTAATTCTTCCGAAAAACCCGCGCCCGCCGAGATCGCCGCAAATGTCCAGCGCTCTTGGGCCGTGACGGGGAGGATCGCACCGGCCATCTTGAATAGACGCTCGACCATATGATCGCCTTTCCATCGAAAAATCAGCCCGGATGCGATCACTCCGCCCAGAAGCGATAACAGAACGGTTGTTTGCAAGGGCTCGCCCGAGGGTCTCGCGAGCCCGACTCTCGACGCTGGAATTGAACCCAGGACTAGGATGGCCACAACCAGCAGCACCATGGCGCATTGATGCAGCAGAATACGCCGGTAGGCCCGCATTCGCGCGTTCCGATCGTGCTCTTGTAACCTCCGCCGCAGCGTTAGATAGCGGCGCCGGACCAGCCAAGGCCATACCAGGATGATGTAAACGACAAGTGCGTGCGAAAGCCAGGCCGCCGCCATAGCGCGCATAGCGATGTGGAAATTATTGCACTAATCACCGCAAGACCCTGGATCTATGAGACGTAAATTATCATCCAAGGGGCGACAAACTCGAGAATTGCGGCTTATACTTTAATCGAGAGGCCTTTGCACTTGGACAGCCGGACGCGGCCATCGTTCCCTCACCCCAACCTGAGCGAACGTGTAAACCATAACATCGTGCAATCCGAGATCGAGGGGGGCGTTTACCTGTGGGACCTGCCTCAACAAAGTACTCTTGAAGTTGAAACGCAGAACCGTTCCTACACGATCGTGCATTACGGCCAAGGTGAAGCGCTCATTTCGGGGCACCCGGAGTTCTGTCCGGAGCCGGTCCTGGTGAAAATTGAAGGTTCCAACTGGGGTGGCTCGATGCTCAAGCCCTCCTTCGTGGGCCGCGGCATGCACCTGGAGTTTCGTCATCCGAAATACGAACAGCCGATCATCACTTCCCGGATCGTGGAGATCCGTCAGCGCGTAAATCCTGCGGCCTGAGACGGGCTGCGGACTGCGTGGTGGCCGCCGTCTTCCGGAAGGCTTCCGTCTTGACGATGCCTGAACCTTCCTTGATCACGATGAGGTGATCGGCGGGAACCTTCGATACCGTCTCCTTCGCTCCATTGGGCCACCGAATCTCCAGATCGGCTTGGGCAGCGGCTCCTAAGCCAAAGTGCAGTCGAAGATCGCTGGCGGAATAAAAGCTCGATTGGCTGAGCACTTCCTGCGCCTGCGACTTTCCGCCGTAATGCGCGGTGACGCGCGCGCCAATGGCGCTGCGGTTCGATTTCACGCCCAGCAATTTCACCTTCAGCCAGTGGTTGCTGCCCGTCATGTCGTTGCGCAAAAGGGATGGCGGCTCGTTCAGATTCACGACCAGTATGTCGATATCGCCGTCGTTGTCGAAGTCGCCGAACGCGCAGCCGCGGCTGGCATGCGGAGTCGCCACGCCCGGGCCAGCCTGGTCGATCAGCTCCTCGAATTTGCCACCGGCCAGTGCTCGAAAAACAATGCGCGGCGTTCGCAGCGGATAGCTCGGGAGCTTGGCCTCCACCTCCGGATAGACATTGCCGGTGACCAGGAAAAGATCCGGCAGTCCGTCGTTATCCAGGTCCACGATGCCGGCGCCCCATCCGATGTAGCGCGTCTCCACACCCAAGCCCGCGCGAATGGTTACATCTTCGAAGTTCCCCTTGCCTTCGTTGCGATAAAGGATATTGGTGTCGTCGGCGAAGTGTGTCTTGAAAATATCGAGATTGCCGTCCAGGTTGTAATCGCCGATACCGACGCCCATGCCGGCCTGCTCCATGCCATCTTCATTGAGCGCCACGCCCGATTCCAGGCCGATGTCGGTGAATGTGCCATCGTGGTTGTTGCGGAACAGGAAACTGGGCGTGGAATCGCAGGCCACGTAGATATCCGGCCAGCCGTCATTATCGAAATCCGCGGCCACCGCGGTCATTGCGTAGCTGCCCTTGGCCTTGCCGATGCCCGAACTTTCACTCACGTCGGTGAACGTGCCGTCGCCATTGTTGTGGTAAAGCGACCGGGATACCAGGCGGCAGCCCGCGCGGGCCGCAGTTCACCGGCACGCCTTTCCAGTTGCAGTTGCTGTTCTGGCCGGGCTTGGGGATGGATTGGAAATCGAACTCCAGGTAGTTGCGATACAAACAGGTCCAGATGGCCGTCGCGGTCGTAATCCACGAACGTGCAGCCCGATCCCCAGCGCTTGCCTTTGTGCGTCAGGCCGGCCTTCTCGGTCACGTCCGTAAACGTGCCGTCGCCGTTGTTCCGATAGAGGACGTTTTGTCCCCAGTAGGTGACGAAAAGATCGTCGAAGCCGTCGTTATTATAGTCGCCCACGCACACCGCCGACGACCCAACCCGTGCGGACCAGCCCCGCCTTCTCGGTGACGTCGGTAAACGTGCCGTCGCGATTGTTCTTGTACAGCCGGTTGGTACAGCCGTCCGGGGGGCCTTCCAACCGCGTGCCGCTCAGAAGAAAAATATCCAGCCAGCCATCATTATCGTAATCGATGAAAGCGGCGCCGCAGCCTACGGTCTCGATGATGTACTGCTTGCGGTCCACGCCGCCGTAGATCACCGGCTGTTTCAGCCCGGCGCTTTCTGCGACGTCCACGAAGTGCGCGTTAAATGGCAGTCCGGAAGGCTTCCCGCGCGGCAGGGGTTTCACGCCACGCGAGGAAATGCCCTGCCCGCGCAGGCGTACAGCGGAAGCCGCCAGAAGAGCCAGATAGTTTCGACGGGTCATTGATACTTCAGTATATCGACCTCGCCCGCACAGGCAGCCATCCTGCGCTGAAAAAACTGGCCCGGCTGCGTGTCGCCGGGCCAAAGAGAACAGTGGCAGATGAGATGAAGGTAACAGCCGGCGTCAGAAAGAAAAATCGGGAAAAATCCTTACGCAGCGCTACGAGCAAGGCGCGGTGGTCTGTGTCTTACGATTGCAGATTGGCTGATGATGCGCGACCAGCCCCTTATGCTTCGCAATCCGCTCTTTATACGGAAGGCACTCGAAAACGAAATACTTCGGCTGCCATTGCAGGACGTAGGGCATCTGGCCGCTCAAGTAATCGAGCAGGGCTTTTCGGATATTGGACCTATGGCCGATGTACACCCATTTTTCCGAGCTGTAGAGACCATACACTCCGGACTCCTCGGGCGCGTTGCGCATCACGCTTGTCCGGGTGAGAAGAAACCGTTGTTGCTTGTTCCACTCCACTGTGAGTCCTAATTGCAGTTTCTCTTGAGCATCCGCAAACCAACAATCGGGAAAACACCCGACTGTTGTGATACACTCCGCTCGCAATGGTTCGAGACCGTACACTCCGGCAGCATCTGGTAGATCTGTTAACCGGGGGCGGCGCGCACGCCAGTTTCGAAGCTGCTGTGGCGGGGCTTCCCGCCTCACTTCGCGGCGCCAGACATTCCCGCGCCCCCTATAGCGCCTGGGAGTTGCTCGAACACATGCGCATTGCACAGCGGGACATCCTTGAATTCAGCCGGAATCCGGCTCACGCTTCGCCGAAATGGCCGGCTGGGTACTGGCCGCGCACAAAGACACCGCCCACAGCGCGGGCTTGGGCCCAGAGTGTCAACGTGTTCCAGGCCGACCTCCGCGCAATGGTCTCGCTGGTCAAGAACCCTCGCACCGACTTGTTGGCGCGCATTACTCACGGGGATGGGCAAACCGTGCTGAGGGAGGCCTTGCTGGTGGCAGATCACAATGCCTATCACCTTGGCCAATTGATTCTGCTGCGCAAGCTTTTGAAAGCCTGGCCGGAACGATAAGCGACCTTTATGCCTTCACCCAACCTCGCCCAGCTCTGGGAAGAGCACACGGCGCATGAGTTCTCGACGCGCGACACCGCTCGCACACTCGACACCATGGTCGACGACGCTTATGTCAACCACGTTCCGGTGATGACCGGCGGCCGGGGGAAACCGGAGCTCTATCGCTTCTACTCGACCGACTTCATCCCCAAGATGCCGCCGGATACCAAGCTCACGCCGGTCTCGCGCACGGTAGGCGAAGATCAGCTTGTCGACGAAATCATTTTTTCGTTCACGCACACTCTAGAGATGCCGTGGATGCTGCCCGGCGTGGCGCCCACGAACAGGCATGTGGAGGTGCCGCTGGTGGTTATCGTAAGATTCCGGGATGGAAAGCTGGCTCACGAACACATCTATTGGGACCAGGCTTCGGTTCTGAAGCAGATTGGTCTGTTGACTGATCCCGCGTTGCCGGCTTACGGCGCTGAAACGGCGCACAAGGTGCAAGATGCGAGCTATGTGCACTCGACCAGGCGTCCGCCGATGTAAGTGGCCTGCACACGTACCTGCTCGTCAATGATTAGCAGATCGGCAAACTTGCCGGGTGCCAGGCTGCCAATCCGATCGTCCTTATGTACGATCTGAGCGGGCGTGAGCGAGGCCATGCGCACGGCCTGCCATAACGGGCATCCGGCAAGGTCGCGAAACACGCGGATCATTTCATTCATCGGAAAAACTGAGGACGCGAGCGCCGTGCCGTCGGGAACGCGCGCCTCGCCATTCTTCACTGTGGCCCGCATCCCGTGCCGCGGGCCAAATGTGTACTCGCCATCCGGCATCCCGGCGCCGCGCATGGCGTCGGTCACAATGGCGAGCTTCTCGTACCCTTTGTTGCGAAACGCGAGTCTCAACATTTCGCGGAGAGAGATGCTTTCCATCCGTAATCAGCTCGGAGGATAGCCGTTCATCGAGATAGACTGCTTCCACGATGCCTCCGCTGCGCGGGTTCGGCGTGCCGCGCCAGCGGTTGTTCATGGCATCGGTCATCGCGCAGTAAAGATGCGTCACATGTCGCATACCCCAATCCGCCGCCTCTTCCATTTCCTGATACAACGCTTCGCTGTGCCCCGCGTTGGCGTTTGCGCCGCGCCGGTGCAATTCCTCCACCAACGCCCGCGCTCCGGGGAGTTCGGGAGCCAGAGTCATGGAAGCAATCGGGCCCGCGCTCCAGAATCTTTCTCCACTCCCGCTCTTCAGGATTGTGAACGAACTGCGGCAGATGGCATCCACGCTTAGTCATGGCGAGATACGGTCCTTCGATGTGCGCGCCGAGCGCCCGGCCGAATGCTTGTAGGCCGTTGCGATACCTCGCAATGGCCTCGAGCGATGTCAGAATTTCATCGAGCGGCGCCGTCGCCGTCGTAGGGCACAAGCTGGTGGTGCCGTGCGCGGCATGATAGCGGAACACGGCTTCGATATCCGCGTCCGCCGCATCCATGAAATCGCTACCCGCTCCGCCGTGGACGTGAATATCCACGAATCCAGGCGCCAGATACTGGCCGCCGCATCAATGATTTCCGCGCCTGCCGGAACTTCCCTGCGGGGTCCAGCGTAGTCGATACGGTCCCCATGAACGATCACCATTCCATCGGAGATGACGCCGCTATCGGTGATGAGTTTTGCGTTGACGAAGGCTTTCATTCAACCGCGATAGCCCCCAGGTCATACCAGCCATCCGTTCCTGCCGGCCCTCGATGGCTAGGCGTATGGCCGGTGTGAAGACTGCGCGCGTCGAGCAAAGCCAGGCGCAAGCGATAAGATGCCCGGCTGGCAGATCGTTCGGCACGTAGAGCGTAGTCCTCGAATACCGCATCGCCGGGCAGCCACTTGCGGATTTCGGCACCGGTACGAATGGTTCTGTTCTGCGTCAGACGAATGGAATTCGAGCGCCATTATGTAATCGCGATAGACCGGCGCAACGCCCGCGTTAAGCCACCACATGCGGAACGCCGCCATTTGGCCGGGGTGGACACTACGCGGATATTCGAGCTTCCGCAGCACGAAACGGTATCCTATCTTTTTCTGGAATTCGTCGAAAGGAGCTTTCCATTCGGCGGGAATTGCAGTTGACTTGATATTGATCGAGGTCGCGTGCCAGCGCAGCGCCTGGTCAAAGATGTAGCTCAAGTCAAACCCATTCTGCTTTCCAGTCGAGCGGGACGCCGCAGGTTTCGAGCGATATCGGGCTGCGCTGCCAGATGTCTTCGACGTGCGCCTTGACCACCTGCTGCGGATACAGATCGAGCATATGCGCAAAGCTGCGGCCCGGGCGGCCCATGTCGCCCCAACAATCCAGCCGCCAGCCCGGCGCCGTGATGCGACGCCATAATCGAGCGCCTGCAATTCGTCAAAGTTCATTAGCAGCGGCGTGCGGCGGAACGCCGTGAAGTATTGATCGATGAGTCCGCTTCTGGGTGGACCAGTCCGGTGGGTAAGGTCCCCAGCCCTCACCCCAATAGCCGAATGTCGAGACATCCACCGTATCCAGATAGGGATTGCCATCATAGCGCTCGCCCAACCGAGCCACTATTTGCCCCCAATATTTCACATAAATCGGATCACTCGAATCGGGCGACCAGATGGCGCCATCTTTGTCCCCGGGCTTGTTGGCGCGCCGCGCTCCGGAATTCTGGTACCACTCAGGGAGCGGGTGCTGTTGGTCGTACGGCATCAACCGGAATGCCAGTGTCTGATGATGCTCGCGCGCCTCATCCAACGCGAGATCGATCGCCTCCCAGCGGTACTTACCAGGCTCCGGCTCGATCTGCGACCAGAACCAGCGGAAGTACGCAATCGCCGTGTCCGGAAAGTCCGGCTTCGCATCCGCCGGCAGGCAGTTTGGCGGTAGGCCCTTGCTCCGACCACTTCCGGCCCGCATTGATGGCATCGCCATTGAACCGCTGGAATGTCGTAATGCCCATGCCGGGATTCACGAGAACACCGTGAATCTCGCGCGGACGCACGACGACAGTCTCGGATTGCGCCCAAGCGCAAACCAATGCCAGGGGAAACAGCGCTCCGGGCGCTAGAAGACCGCGTCGATAAGACATCTCGACTTGCAAGATAACACAAGGCCCGTGAAAGGTACGAAACAGTCCAATCTTCAGATAGAATTTGGATTCGGCAAATCCGTGCGCGGCCTTGAAAATTCAGACAGGCACTGTTACGATCAGATTCCCCAGAGATCACATGCTTGGCCAGCGGCGGCTGAGGAACGAGCTTACTTAGGGTGAGTGAGCAAAACATGAGCCAACCGGACACGCCCGGTTCACATAGCAGTGGCAAATCGGATCCGACGCCACCCGTGCTCCAGCCGAAACTGATGCAAGCCGTCCTGGACGGTATGCAAGACGGCGTCACGGTGGTGGATCGGAACGGCAGATTCACGTTGCGTAACGCGGCGGTCGAGCGCATCGCAGGCATCTCGCCGCAGCATGTTTCAGTCGTCGATTGGTCGCGTGCTCTGGGCGTCTGTCTTGCGGATGGCGTCACTCCCCTGCCCGACGACCGGATGCCCGTGTCGCGGGCGTTGCGAGGTGAAACGGTCGATTGGCTGGACCTGTTTGTAAAGCATCCGCATGCACCAGAAGGAAGGTGGATCTCTGTCGCGGCGCGGCCTCTGTCCGGGGCGGCAGATAAACCCTCGAGCGTCATCTGCACTTATCGTGACATCACCGAGCGCAAGCATTCCGAGCGAGCGCTCCGGGCCTCGGAAGCCCGCTACCGCCTATTGTTCGAGGAGAACCTCGCCGGCATCATGCACACTACGTTTGATGGCGGCATCCTCGAATGCAATGAGGCTTTTGCCAGGATGCTGGGATTCAGCTCGAGTGCCGAAGCCTACTCTCTCAAATCACCCCAATTTTATTACCATCCGTCGGATCGCGATGAGATACTGGCCCGTTTGCGTGAACAGAAAGCCCTCACCCAGCAGGAGATCTGTTTCCGGCGAAAAGATGGCAGCCCCGTATGGATCCTGGCCAACTTGAACCTTGTAGAATCCACGGAGCTGGATGGCGGTCCCACGATCGTCGGGACCATGGTTGACATCAGCGAGCGTAAACAATCCAAAGAAGCGTTGCGTGAAAGCCAGCAACGGTTCGCGGCCTTCATGAGGCATCTTCCAGGAGTAGCCTTCATGAAAAACCGCCAGGGACAGTATGTTTTCTACAATGAAGCGGCCCAGGGCTTGTTCCATACCGATCCGGGCGACTTTTTGGGGAAGACCGACCACGAAGTATGGCCGAAAGAGTACGCGAACCGGTTCGTGGAGAACGACCTCGAAGTAAGCCGTTCGAAGAAGCTGGCGGAGAGCGTGGAGCCTATCCCGCACAAGCACGGCGTGCATCACTGGCTGATCTATCGTTTTCCCATCCTGGATGAAAACGATGAAGTGCAGTTTATTGGCGGGGTCGGCATCGATATCACCGAGCGCAGGCAGCTCGAGGACCAGCTCCGGCAGTCGCAAAAGATGGAGGCCGTCGGACGGCTTGCCGGCGGCGTGGCACACGACTTCAACAACCTGCTGACGGTCATCTCAGGCTACGGCCACATGATTCTGCGAGACCTGCCCGGCGAAGATCCGCTACACGGTTGCATCGAAGAAGTCCTCAAGGCCGCCAGCCGGGCCACCAGCCTCACCAATCAATTGCTGGCGTTCAGCCGCCGCCAGGTGATTCAGCCGAAAGTATTAGACCTGAATGCTCACGTGGCTAACATGGACCGAATGTTGCGGCGCGTGATCGGAGAGCACATCGAGCTCGAGACCGTCCTTAGCCCGGGCTTGGGAAGCGTGAGAGCCGATGCCGGGCAACTGGAGCAGGTCATTATCAATCTGGCGGTAAATGCGCGCGACGCCATGCCCGAGGGAGGCAAGCTTTCCATCCGCACCAGCAATGTGGAAGTGGCGCGCTCTTCCAGGCTGCATGCGGATGTGCGGCCAGGCTCCTACGTGAGGCTCACAGTCGCCGACACCGGAAAAGGAATGGATGCCGAAATTATGGTCCATCTGTTCGAGCCTTTTTACACGTCGAAGGAGACCGGAAAAGGAACCGGACTGGGACTCTCCACGGTTTACGGCATCGTGAAGCAGAGCGGAGGAGAAGTGGTGGTGGAGAGCAACCCGGGCCGCGGCGCAACGTTCACTATTTATCTGCCTAGAATCAGCGAGCCTGTGCTCAATTCGCCATTATCCGTCGAGCCTGCCGTACGCGCCGGTACCGAAACCATTCTCCTTGTAGAGGACGAGTTGGGCGTGCGCCAGCTCGTGTGCGAGATGCTGCTTCGCCTCGGGTACCAAATTCTGCAGGCCAGCGGGGGGGCGGAAGCCCTTCGTCTGTTCGAGCAGCATCAGGGATCCATCGACTTGCTGATCACGGACGTCATCATGCCTCAGATGAGCGGCCGGGAGCTCGCTCAGCGCCTCAAAGCCGTGCAGTCCTCCCTCAAGGTGCTCTACATCTCCGGTTACACTGACGATATGCTGGCTCACCACGGCGTGCTCGAATCCAACGTTTTTCTCTTACAGAAACCTTTCGCCCCGGATGAACTGGCGAAGAAACTGCGCGAGGTGCTGGACGCTCCGGCGATCAGGGGCGCGGAGGCTTAAAAGCAGGTTCCAGGTGCTAGGTTCCAGGTGTTAGCAAGCTAAAACCTGCCACCTGAAACCTGGCACCTACTTGATCTTCGTCCTCGCGTCCTCGAGGATTCGTTTGGCGCGGGAAGGATTGTACACGCCGCAGGAACAGAAGCGCGCCATGTAGGTGACTGCCTGCTCCGGGGTGCGGCGGCCTTCTTTCACCCAATCGATCATCTTTTTCGCCAGGCTGGTGGAGATCATCCCATGGCCGCACATGGTGGTCAGCATCAGCACCTGGCTGTTGGGGAGCTTCTCAGTCTTGCCTTCGAACCCCAGCGAATAGCCCACGCTATGGCGCGGAACCCCCGCCGCGTGGCAGCACTGCTCGGCCCCGTCGATAGACGTGGAAATGTTGATGCACAGGCCGAGGTCCGCCTGCCGCACGGTTTTGAGAAAATCCTCGGCGGCCACATGATTATCGAACACTGCGGCTACTGTTGTGGGGGTGTCGATGCCCTCGATCACCGTCCGAAAATCAGGCGTCCATGTCCCGTTTCCAGTGCGCCGTCGGATGCATGTTACGCGACGGCCGCAATGCGCCGCCATGGATCGCGTCGCCCAGATTGACCGGCTTAAACGGCAGCGCCATTTCCAGGAACTTCTTTAGCTTGGGAATACTGCCTATCGTCGTTTTTCCCGCGGCTGGGGATGGCAAAGATCACGTAATCGTCGTAAAAGCTGGCAGCGTCGCCGAAACGATGCAAGGTGTTGGTCATCGAGTTACCTGCGCCGGCTCGGACTGGTTTTCTTCGACAGCGTTAGTAATCCTCCCCAGCCCGGCATTGGTCTTGGCCCGTTCCAGCTTGTATCCCAAGCGCTCCAGGATCGGCGCCGACGACATTCTCTTCGCCGCTTGCGTCGCAGCGGGCGCCCACGCCGAGCGCGACCACGGTATCCACCTGTTTTCGACTTCGCGCACCAGGCGAATGATCTCCTCAGTGCGTTCCACCGGCACTTTGATTTCGACAATCGCCGACAGGATTTTCTCGCCCAGGATGTCTTCCCGCAGCGTACCCGTCGCAACATCGGTCATGAGTGAGGTGATCGGGTTCTTCTTCTCGAACGCTACCCCTGCCTTTGCCAGCGCCCAGGTCATTTTCTGGATTTCATGGAACCATACACCCACGCCGGGCCGGCCGAACTCAATCGTGAATCCGGCTTCGCCCTCCCGCACGCGTCCAGTGACGTCGTTGGTCTTCACTTCCTCGGTACCCCGGCCTTGCACCCCGGTAGATTCGTGCGGCACGCGCGGATCGGAAAACGCGCGCCGGACCACGCGCGGCCACTGCAGATCTTCCGGATCGAAGGCGGCCGTCGGGCAGACATCCGGCTCCGGATCGAAACGCAGCCGGACCATCTGGAACAGCTTGCGCAGCGTGCGCACCAGTGTAGGATTCAGATGTTCCTGGCTCAGCCCATTGAAGCAGGCGTAGCATTCCACGCACTCGTTTCGGTCAACGGTGGCGCGCTTGATCGCAGGGTCGATATAGATCGCTCCCATGGGACAGACGTAGGTGCAATTCCCGCAGGCGACGCACTTATCTGGGTTGATTCTCATCGCTTAATTCGCAGCCCTCTCCTCCACGAAGATCTTGCGCGTAGCGTCGATGCCGCTGAATAGCACAGCTGCCGTCAAGCACAGCGCCGACGCCACTACAAACGGGACGTTCCAGCCATAAGCCTGCACAAGATACCCCAGAATCGTCGCCGAAACTGCGCCTCCTATGTTACCGCACGTGTTCATAACAGACGAAACCGAGCCGGCGTAATCGCCCCCAATATCGAGCGGAATGGCCCATGAGACCCCGACCGTGGTCTCCAGGCCGAAAACCGCCAGGCAGGTGTACCAGACCGATATCGTCGGACTGGCGGTGAATGTCGCTGGCAGAATTGCCCCAGCTGCCAGAAGAAATCCTGCCACCGCCACGCTGCGGCGAGCTGTTTTGAGGTCTCCGGAACGGCTGGCCCAGAAATCGGAAAGCCAACCACCTGCCAGGTCGCCCCCCGTCCCAGCCAACAATGGCAGGCTCGCATAGAAGCCCATCTGTTTCAGATCGAACCCGCGATGGTCGTGAAGATACTTTGGGAACCAATCCAGATAAACCGAAATGCAATACGCGTAGCAGAAGTACATCAGCGACAGAGTCCACAGCGTCGAGCTTTGGAGAATTCGTCCCCACGGTACTTTTCGTACGTGCGACGACCGCCCGCCGCCGATCGATGAAAGAAGCAAATCACGTTCCGCCCTGTTGACCGCGGCGTGCTCTGCCGGCGTGTCGCGATAAAACCAGTACCAAATCGCCGCCCAAAGCAGACCGATCCCACCAAATGCAAAGAACGGCATGCGCCATCCGTAAGAAGCCATCAAGAACACGACGAGCGAGGGAGTAAGTGCAGCTCCCACCCGCGAGCCCGCGTGCGTAATGCCTTGCGCAAAGCCGCGTTCGCTAGGCAGAATCCAGCGCGAGAGTGAGCGGGTGGCAATGGGAAACGCTCCCGCTTCACCCACGCCGAAAAGAAACCGGAACCCCGCCATCGAGGTGGCGCTCCAGGCAAGCGCTGTGGCGGAAGTGAAGATCGACCACCACGTCACAATCAGCGCCAGGGCACGCCGCGGGCCGATGCGGTCGCCCAGCCAGCCGCCGGGAATCTGAAACAACGCATAGCCCCAGCGAAACGAGCTGAGAATCCAGCCCACCGTGACCATCGAATATCCAAGCTCTTTCTGGATGACCGGGACCGCCGAGGAAATGTTCACCCGGTCCATGTAGGTAATGAAATACGCCGCGACCGTAAGCCCAAGCACCAGGTGGCGGACGCGCGAGGGACGGACCGCGGGCGCCGGCTCCGTCACTTCGCTGGAACCGTGGCTGGCTTGCCCTTTTCGATTGTGCGAAACACCAAAAACTTCACCGGCTCGGTCTGACTGGCATTGCGCGACACGGCGTGAAGGTGCATCGGCTGTTCGTAGAACATCTGTCCGGCTGTGTAGGTCTTTTCGGGGCCGTCATCCAGTTTTGCGACCAGCGCACCTTCCAGAACGTAAACAAACGTGCAGCCGTTATGCCGGTGCGCATCGCTCGATCCGCCCGGCACGTATTCCAACTGCTGCACCGTCACCATCAGATTCTGTCCGTCCATGGGCGGCAGATCTTGTGCCATGAGGCTTGTACGCTTTAATGGATCTTGCGCGGCTGTTTGCCCCAGGAGTGTCAGAGGAAGGATCGCGCCGGCGGCCTTCATGGCCTGGCGTCGGTTCATCATCGCTACACTCTACCACCGCCGGCAGGCGTAGTTTCTTCCAGGCTTTCGAGCGGGAAGCCGCGCCTGCGCCAAGCGGTGTACCCGCCAGCCAGCGGGCGCACGCGCTTAATCCCGCGGCGGTTCAAACGGAGCGCCGCACGGGCGCTCGAGGCTTCATTTGGTCAAGTGCAGTAAAGAATAATGTCGCGGTCGCGCGGAATCTCTTCGTGCCTCTGCTCCAGCTCATCGGGCGCCATCCGCAGCGCACCCGGCAGCTTGCGCTTTTCGGTCTCGACATCCAGACGGCTGCGCAGATCGACAATCATGACGTCTTCGCGCGCCTCGATTTTTCGCAACAGCTCTTCCGGCGTGATGCGCGCGATGCGAAGGTTGCGGAGAAATCTTTGCCGCTGCCAGATATGCCAGAGGATGTAAAGAGCCAGCAGCCCCACCAGCAAGATCCCCAGCCATCTGCCCAGGCCCAGGGCCCATTGCGCGACGTCCTCCAGTTGCTCCCGAAACACAAATCCGAGAGCGCTGAAGCCGCCAACCCAGAGAACCGCCCCGGCGCCGTCCGCCAGCCAGAAGCGCCAGAGTGGCATCCGGAACAGCCCGGCGAGCGGAGGCGCGGCAGTGCTCAATCCCGGTACGAACTTCGCGAAAAGCAACGAACCGGCGCCGTAGCGCGAAAACACGTTTTCGGTTTTGCGAACGCAAGAGTCGGGTTCGAGCGCGATCTTGCACAAAAGGTTGAGCACGGAATAGCCCCGCTTTACTCCCAGCCAGTACCAAAGAGTGTCTGCCAGAAGCGAGGCCGCCACACCCAACGCCAGTGCGGTAACAAACGACAGCCGCCCCAATCCGGCCAGTGCTCCCATGGCTAGCAGAATCGGGGTTGACGGCACTGGCAGCCCAATCTGCTCGGCAAGCACGAATGCGAACACCACCGAATAGCCGTGCCGCAGAAGAAATGTCAGGAAGTGATTCATCACCTAAGAATTCGTTGAGGCCCCGGCGACCGCACCTTTCTTACTAATTATCCCGTCCAGCGAAGCCGCGCCCGGTCCCTCCAGTGCAATGGCGCTGCTGGCGGCAAACATCATCAATGCAAATTCGAATCCGCGCGGCAGGAAAAAGCCGCCGGAGAGGTGCACTTTCAATACTGCCACGGCCATTTCGATTGCAAAGAGAATCGCAACCCATTGCGTGACCAACCCAACAATCAGTATCGCTCCACCCACCAGTTCCAGCAGCGCTATAAACGGACCCATCACCGCTGGCATGGGAATGCCCATCTGCCCAAAGGCTCCCGACACCCCGCTGAGTCCATAAACGAACACTTTCTGGCCGCCGTGTGCCAGAAATACGATTCCCACCATCACCCGCAAGATGGTGATACCCCAATGCCTGGTTCTGCCGCTCATTGACCTCCTTGCCCCTGAAACACCGGCATCTGTTAGATGCCCCGAAAGGATCAGAGAATCCGAAGATTCTTAAATCCGCCCCAGAGCTTCAACGATCTCGCAATGATATCAGGAGACGTGCTAACGTCGGATTGTCGAGGATGGAGTCACCGCCTGCGGTCGGAGTGGACAGCGCACATCATCATCCCCGCAGCGCGGCTCTCATTCAAAACCAGTGGATCGTCCTGCTGGTTGCCTGTTTAATCTTCCTTGGCTGTATCCTCAGCCCTCCATCTTTGATGGATGATGTCGACGGTACGCAGGCGCAGATCGCCCGTACCATGCTGGATTCAGGTGACTGGGTCACGCCACGCATCGATGGCATCGCGTACCTCGAAAAGCCGCCTCTGAAATACTGGCTGATCGCCATCTCCTACGCCATGTTCGGTGTACACGACTGGGCTGCGCGCATTCCCATTGCGCTCTCCGCTATGCTGCTCTGCTGGTTAACGGCTCAACTCGGCGCCTGGGCCTTCGGCGCGCGGGCCGGAATGTATGCTGGGATGTGTCTGGCGACCTGCGTAGGCCTGTTCTTGTTCACTCGCGTCTTGATTTCGGATGTGATGCTGACGCTTGCCATCACTCTGGCCATTTGGTCATTCCTTCGCGCGTTGGATGAAGCCGAACCATACCCGCGCCGCTGGGCCATCCTGATATGGGCTGCGCTCGGAACCGGACTGTTGATTAAGGGTCTCATCGCCATCGTGTTCCCAGTTGCCGTGGGCCTGCTGTTTCTTCTTTTCGAGCGCCGGCTTCTTGATCGCAAGGCCTGGAATCGGCTGCATCCCCTTGCCGGTGGTGTGCTGCTCCTGGCAATCGCCGCCCCCTGGCACGTGCTGGCGACCCTGCGCAATCCGCCGTACTTCGATTTGACCCTGCACAGCGAGCGTGGCTCCTACCATGGCTTCTTCTGGTTCTACTTCATCAATGAGCACCTCCTGCGCTACCTGGGATTGCGATATCCCCGCGATTACAATACGGTTCCCCGGCTCTATTTCTGGCTGTTGCACCTGGTCTGGCTTTTCCCGTGGAGCGTATACTTGCCGGCCGTCTGGAAACTCGATTTTGCCCGCCAAGACCGCACAGGCCGGACGCGCCGCCTGGCGCTCATGTGGATTGGAGTCGTTCTGCTGTTCTTTACGTTCTCCACGACACAGGAATATTACTCCATGCCGTGCTATCCGGCGCTGGCGCTGCTGATCGCTACCGCTCTCGATTCCGGCAGCCGGCTGCTACGCTACGGTACGCGCGCGGCAGCCGTTATTGCGACGCTTGCGTGCACGGCCGTCGCGATCATTCTGTGGCTGGTGCGCGCCCTACCCACGCCAGGCGACATCTCGACGGCGCTCAATGAGAGCATTGACATCTACAAGGACTACACGCTATCGCTTGGCCACATGGGCGATCTTACCGTTGCCGCTTTTGCGTACCTGCGCCTTCCGCTGGCCGTTGCGGGCGCCGCCTTTCTAATCGGCGCCGCAGGCAGTTGGAAGCTACAAGGCCGGAGAGCAGTTGCCGCTCTGGTCATTATGATGGTTCTGTTCTTTCATGCAGCCCGGCTGGCGCTGGTGACCTTCGATCTTTACCTGGGCTCGCGGCCTCTGGCCGATGCGTTCAACCGCGCCGCAGAAGGCCGGCTCATTGTAGACGATCAATATTATGCATTTTCTTCGGTAATGTTTTACGCCAATCGAAAGGCATTGCTCTTGAACGGCCGCGTCACCAACGTTGAATACGGTTCGTACGCTCCAGGCGCTCCGGATGTTTTTCTGGATGACCGTCAGTTCGCCCGATTGTGGGTCGAGCCCCAACGCTATTATTTAGCGGCTAATGGGTCGGCGGTTCCCCGTCTCGAAAAGCTGGTCGGCAAGCCGGCACTTCACCTGGTGCTAGAACGCGGCGGAAAGTATTTGTTCACCAACCGCTAGCCCCAGCTCGCGCGGCTCCGGACATCCTCACCCGGCGTCATTCTCAGGTAGTGGGGTCATAGCTCTATGACCCCACTACCCATTCTCAGGCGCCAGCGCAGCGGACGAAGTTAGCGGTAGATTAGAGATAGACATGTTTACTTGGATTTGCCCGCAATGTGGCCGTGAGGTCCCCCCTGCTTATAACGAATGCCCTAATTGCGCGCCACAGCAAGCAGGCCAGGCCGCGCCCCCGCAACAGGCTGCGCCACCGCCTCCCGTTCAACCGCAGCAGGCCTTCAGCCAGCCCGTCTATGCGGCGCCGGCAACGCCTCCGGTTCAGCAGGCGCCTCAACCGCCGATGCAAGCGTCACCTCCACCATGGATGCCGCCGCCGCAACAACCGCGCGGCGTCACAGTGCCGCCGTGGCTGTTGAGTATCGGGTTCGCGGTTCTATTCCTCGCCGTCGGGGCGGGTGCGTATTTTGGGATCCGCTATTTCAGCGGTTCGAGCGAGGCATCCACCAGCACGCCTGCAGCTTCAGAGAGCGCGCCAGCGGCCTCCTCTGCGTCTAAAGCCAAGGCCAATACTCTGCAAAAATACGTCGAAGTGGTGGGCATGCGGCTCACCGAAGACGCCAAGAAGAAGCCCGCAGTCCGATTCGTGGTGGTGAACCATTCGGGGGCGGAAATTGCAGACTTGGCCGCTAACGTGAATCTCTGGGCGCGCACCGCGAAATCCGACGAGGAAACGGTGGGAACCTTTTCCTTCAAGGTGCCGTCATTGGGCGCATACGAATCCAAAGAGATGACGGGCGCACTCAATACCAAGCTGCGCGTTTACGAGCTGCCCGATTGGCAGAATCTGGTGGCCGACATACAGATCACTTCGCCGACGGAATAGTACGCCGGTTCACGCGGCGATGTCCGCCGTGCAAAACTTGCATTTCGTGGCTGCGGGCGCGATAGACTCCAGGCATCGGGGGCACTTTTTCGAGGGCGCGGGCGGAGCTTCTTTGATCAGTGCTTTCGTGATCATGTAAACTACTAACGCGATCACGATAAAGTCCACTATATTGCCCATGAAGTTGCCGTAACTGATCGCGTTGACCACTTCTTTCCCGTCGGGCCCGACACTCGTGGTCAGCACGTACTTCCAGGCCCGCCATTCTCCGCCCGGCAGTACGCGGCTGATCAGCGGCATGATGATGTCGGCAACCAGTGACGACACTACTTTTCCGGTGGCCGCGCCCATGATGAAACCGATGGCCAGAGCCAGCACTGAATTCTTCAGTAAGAACTCGCGAAATCCCTTGATCATGAATGACACCTCCCGTCACGTAACGCGCATGTTACTACAGAAACGTCGCGGCGAGGGTAACCATCGAGTTAGCGGCTCTGCAAGCTCCGCAGCGTGTTTTCGGCAATCTCCGTCTGGCGAACGTCGAAATGCGGATTCAAGGCCAAAGCGCGTTCCAGATACTTCGCCGCTTCGGCTTTCTTGTCCAGCGCCGCCGCAATGAGCCCTGCGTGATAGTAAAATGCAGGTTCCTGAGTTCCGAACTGCAGCGCTTTTGCGACAGCGCGCTGCGCTTCTTCCGGGCGCCCATTCTTATACAAAGCCCAGGCCAGTGCGTCGTAGGTGTACACATCGCCGCGAACTCCGGTCTCAGCTTGCGCCAACTCCAGAGCCCGGGCCAGGTTCCGGTCCTGATCCGCGAACACGAGCGCCAGATTGCGGTTGGTCTTTTCATTGTTTGCGCGCGCCATTTTGTCCACGACCTCGATGAGATCGAGTTGACGGCGCGCTTCAGCTTTCCTGCTGGTACGTTCGTAAAGATTCGAGAGAGCTTCCGCATACTCCGGCATCGGTACAGCGGATTGGGCGCGCTGGTAGCTCTCAATGGCCTCCCTCAGTTTGCCCTGTGCCGACTGGACGCGCCCCAGGCCTGCGTAGGCCGGATAATAGCCAACGAAGGTTTTCATCGCCGAACGGTACGCCTGTTCGGCTTCCCCAAGGCGGCCGGTCTTGAAATAGAGATTCCCCAGGTCTACCAGACACCAGGCCGTGTTCTCCGCCGCCGGGCTGCCGGATGCAATCGCCTGCTGCATGATGGCGATGGCGCCAGTGGCGTCACCCGTCACCCAGCGGTAATACGACGCACGGTTGTAACTCGATTGATTGGGCCGCAGCGTGACCATCTTTTGGTAGGCATCAGCCGCGTCGTCGTACCGGCCCAACTCCATCAGCGCATCGCCCAGCGTTCCCCAGTTCCAGGCATCGTCCGGCGAGGCGGCGATCATCTGGCGCGAGAGTTCCGCCACCTCTGAAAACTGGTGCCGCTCGAGCCCAATCTCGCTGCGCAGCCTTCCGGCCTCATAGTTGTCCGGCTCTGCCGAGAGAACCTGGGTGACGATGCGCGAGGCGCGATCGATGTAACCAAAATCGGTAGTCTCGCGCATCTTCTGGATGTAAGCCCCGGCCAGCAGGTTCTTGTAGTGCAGGTCATCCGGTTTGGAACTCGCCAGCTTCTCGAATGCGGCTATGCGGCCATCCGTCGTTCGTAACCTCGTGAGATCCGATGCGGAATCCTCAGCGTGAGCCGCCAGCCCAACACACGCCACGCCCGTTAACCAAATGAGAGCGCGCATATCTGTGGGGAGTACGAAACGGCAGGACGGATTGGATTTAACCCGCGCGTAGAAACTTGCAGAGCCGCTCCATCGCCGGCTCCAGGACAGAGTGGTCGGCGGCGTAGCAGATCCTTACCGATCCCTCGCCGCCCGCGCCAAATGCGACTCCCGGCGCCAGCCCGACCTTGGTCTCCATCAGAAGCCGCCGGCAGAAATCGAACGAATCACTCAGACCATCGATCCTGGGAAACAGGTAAAAGGCGCCGTCCGGTTCGGGAACCGTCACGCCGGGCATCGCGTGGAGCGCTGCCAGGCAGAAGTCGCGATTCTGTTTCAACCGGTGCAGCATCCCCACCAGCTCACCTTCCCCGCATTCGAGCGCCGTTTCAGCAGCCTTCTGCGCAAAACTGGGAGCGTGCGAAATGATGAACTCATTCAGTTGCGTGGCTTTGAGCCCCAGGTCACGGCGCGCCACCAGCCAGCCCACCCGCCATCCGGTCATGCAGTAGCTCTTCGAGAACGAATGAATCACGGCAACAGCGTCATCGCGGGTGGCTTTCTTCAAAATCGACGGCACCGGCACACCAAGCGATTCCCCCTTGTAATACAGCCGATCGTAAACTTCGTCCGCCACCAACCAGAGCCCGTGCGCACGGCAGAAATCTAGCAACTGCTGCTGTTCTTCTTCGGTCGCGACCCAGCCCAGCGGATTGGATGGCGAGGTGTATAGCAGCAGCCGCGTGCGAGGGCCGGCCGCTGCGTCTAGCGCGTCGAAATCGATGTGGTAGCGGCCGCCGCGCAGCGAATGCGGAATCTGCCGGGCCACGGCATTGGCCATGGCAATAATGGACGATCCGTTGGGCCACGCTGGGGTTAGCACAAGTGCCTCGTCGCCGGGATCCAGCATCGCGCGGAGGCTGACGTTCAACGCCTGCACGCCAGAAACCGTGATTACGATCTCGCTTTCCGGGTCCAGCTCCACGCCGTGCCATTTCTGATAGTGCCCGGCAATGGCGCGTCGCAGCGAAGGCAGGCCTGCATTCTCGGTATAAAACGTGTAGCCATCGGCCAGTGCGCGTATGGCAGCCTGCTTGATGTAGTCGGGCGTCGGCAGGTTCGATTCCCCGAAATACAGCCGCAACACTCCGTCCATCGGCATGGCCACTTCCGCCAGTTCGCGAATGCGGGAGTGCGGAACGTCTGCAATGGAACGGGCCAGTTCGGGCATGTCTGTCATTGTGCCAGAGGCGTCGGGCTTGGCGGAACGCTAGAATTAAAATTCATGCAATTTCAAGAAGTGGTTGAGGCCCAGGGCCACCTGATCGATTCCCACATCATGGAGCAGATTTTCGATCAGGTAGTTGAGTTCGGTGGCCGTTTCGAAGTGGAAGAATTTCGCGTAGGGCGAACCAACAGCGAGCCCTCGTATCTGCGGCTGAAGGTCGAGTCCCAGGAGCGCGCCACCATGGACAGGCTGCTACAGCAGTTGCTGGGTCTGGGCTGCTCGCCCGTTGATTCGGGCGATGCCCAATTGCGCGCGGTGGAGAGAGACCGTTGCGCCCCTGAGGACTTCTACTCGACGACCAATCACCGCACACTCGTTCGCCATCTCCAGCAATGGATCGAGGTGGAAAACCAGCGTATGGATGCGCTCGTGGTCATTGCCGCCGGCCGCGCCGTGTGCCGCAGAATGCGCGATCTACAAGCGGGCGACCAGGTGGTCGTGGGCATGCGCGGCATCCGGGTGGTGCCTGAATCGAAAGAGCGCGACCGCATGGCTTTCGCGTTCATGAGCAACGGAATCTCGTCGGAGCGCCAGGTGGAGACTGCTGTCCGGCAGACGGCGAATCTTATCGAGCAGTCGATCGAACAGGGTCAGAAAGTGTTGGCCGTTGCCGGACCCGTCGTGGTGCACACAGGCGGGGTGCCCGGACTTTCCCAGCTGATCCGTAGTGGCTTCGTGCATGGGCTGCTCAGCGGGAATGCCCTGGGCGTTCACGACGTGGAGGCGGCGCTGTTCGGCACTTCGCTTGGCGTGCGCCTTGCCGACGGCCGCCAGGAAGAGCATGGCCACCGCAACCACATGCGCGCCATCAATGCCATCTATCACTGCGGCGGCATCGAGCACGCGGTGGAAAGCGGCCGGCTCCGGTCGGGAATCCTCTACGAGTGCGTGAAGAACCACGTGCCTTTCGTGCTGGCAGGTAGCTTGCGCGACGATGGTCCCCTCCCCGACACCCTTACAGACATGAACGCCGCCCAGGACGCCTACGCCGAGCAGTTGAAAGGCGCGGGTCTGGTACTGTGCCTGGGGTCGATGCTGCACTCCATCGCAACCGGAAATATGCTGCCGAGCTGGGTCAAAATTGTTTGCGTGGACATCAACCCGGCGGTTGCCACCAAAGTGAGTGACCGCGGCACGGGCCAGGCTGTCGGTGTAGTGACCGATGTGGGCTTGTTCCTCGACTTGCTTTCGCGCACGCTTGTGAAGAAATGAAGCGAACTTACACAGACGAACACGCGCAAGCCGGGATCAAGGCCCATCTGCCGGACATCGAAACCTGGCCGAATCAGTTTCCTGACTATGAAATTGAAATCGTGATCCCCGAGTTCACCTCCGTGTGCCCCAAAACCGGTCTGCCGGATTTCGGCCGCCTGACGCTGCGCTACACTCCCGACAAGCTATGCCTGGAGTTGAAGTCGCTGAAGATGTACGCCCTGGCGTTCCGCAATCTGGGTATCTTCTACGAAAATGTGGTTAACCGCTTTCTGCGCGATGTAGTGGCTGCCGCCCGGCCTGTTTCTGCGACTGTAACCGGCGAGTTCACCCCGCGTGGCGGCCTCCACTCCAAAGTCACGGCGACGTGGACAACAAAACGTGGCAGCCGAACAAAATAACGATGCGCTGAAAACCGAAGAACTCGCCGAACTGGTTCGCGAGATTCGAGAACGCGTGCGCGCTCGGTACCCCAGTCCTTCAGACGGGAACATACCATTCGCCGGAGCCGACTTGATGCCCCTGGTGCATGCGCGCGATGCGGCCGAATCCAAAGTCGCTTCGATCGGCAGTGTCAATCCGAGGCGGGGCGGGCCTCTCAATGCGCTGATCCAAGCGGTGAAGCACGCCATCGCTCGCGTGCTGAACTGGTTCGTTCGCGATCAAGTAGTTTTCAATCGTGAAGTGATGGGCTGCGTCGAAGCCACGCTGGACGCACTGAACGAAATCAACCGCGGGCTGGCCGTCTCGGCCGAGTTGCAGCGTGAAGTCGAGGAACTGAGAGACATCCGGGCCCATTGGTCCGCCTGGCGATCGGAATGGGAATTCAAGCTCGCGCACAATGAGATGCAGTTTCTGCGCAGCGCGGCCGACCTGCAGGGCACGTTTCAGTATCGCGTGACCCTGATGGAAAATAACTTCCGTGACATGGTGAAGGCGCAGCACTCGGATTATCTTGGCGCGCTCGACCGCAATACCTTGGATGTTCAGAAACGGCTGTGGGCTGACCTGAAGCTGGTGCGGGCCGAATTTGAAAAGCTCATTCACGCCGAGCTCAGCGTACTCCGTCAGCGCCTGGCTTACGTCTACCGTGCCGGAACCGTGCAGGCGCCGGCTGTCCAGCCGACTGTTGACTTCGGTTACTTTCCCGAACGTTTTCGCGGGCCGGAAGAAAACGTAAAGTCCAGCCAGAAGTTCTACCTGTCCCATTTCGCTCATTGCACTGACGTCTTGGATATCGGCTGCGGCCGCGGGGAATTTCTGGAACTAATGCGTGAAGCCGGTATTCCTGCGCGAGGCATCGACCTGAGCGCGGAATCTATTGACCTGTGCAAAACCAAGGGCCTTCGGGCGGAGGTAGCCGATCTGTTTGTGCACCTTGAGAGCCTGGAAGACGCTTCGCTCGACGGAATTTTCAGCGCGCAAGTGGTGGAGCATCTTTCGCCAGACCGCGTTCCGGAAATGATCCGTCTGGCCGCGCGAAAGCTGGTCCGGGACGGTGTAATCGCCATTGAAACGCCTAACCCGGCGTGCCTCGCCATTTTCGCCACACACTTCTACCTGGACCCAACGCATACGAGGCCGGTACCCTACGCGCTGCTCGCCTTTTATATGCAGGAATGCGGCATCGCCAATGTGGAACGCCACGATCTGGCTCCCGCCATAGAGTCGTTTCCGTCTTTGGCCGGTTTGCCGGAAGAATTCCGCAACGCCTTCTTCGGTGGCCTGGACTACGCCATCATCGGCCGCAAGCTGTAGCCTTCGGGCGCCTTAAGAAAACCCCGGGCGTCCCCGCCAAAACCGGGCATCGCCCCAACCCACAAGCCTCCCGTACTTGCCGTAAGCTGTAGCGCAGGGCTGCCCGCGGTGTGTGCGGGAAGACCTGCGGGTTTTCGCGAAACCGGAAATCAATTGACCTGGAACACGTTGGCGGACTCGGCCGTAATACCTGTATCGCCATTGGGGGTTCCGACCCGCAGCACGTAGCGCTTGCTCGTGTTGACCCCGGCGCCGATCGTGACCGCCACCGTCAACTGACTGCCGGCCGCGTTCACTTGTACGTTGCTTACCTGGAAGTTGGGATCAGGTATGCCTTGCCCGTACTCCCCGTCCTCCCAGGGACCGTGCGCGATTACGCTGGTGGGATCGATGAAAGAAATGCCCGTTGCGCCGGTCAGGTTGGTACCGTTGACGGTGATCGCGACGGTCGAATTTTTGTTTGCAACGGCCGGGCTGAAATTGCGCATTGTTGGCGCGTTGGAAGCTGTCAGCCGGTCGCTGTGATCGTTTCGCGCAGTGCTTTCCAATTCGCCGCGCACTGCATTCACCCAAGCGATAACCTGATTACTGTTCAGGTCGATCAAAGCCAGTCTTCCACTGCCCTCACACAAGCCGAGGAGCAGCTTGTCCTCAGTATCTAAGGCAAAAGCGCGCAGGCCAAGATCCACGGGAATACTCTTTATCGTGGGAGGGGTGTTGGAGTAGTAACCGGAAGGCGTTTGGTAAATGGTAAGCGAGCCGCCTGCCTGATCTGCGAAATAAAGCGTCTGGCCGACGATGGCCACGTCGCTCGCGCCCTTCCCATCCGGGTTCGCCTTGATCGCCTTATACGGGTGGCCATCTGTAGGCACCAACAGGATTTGGCCGGAGCTCGGCTCGGCCACCACGAGCGGGCCTGACGGAAAGGCCCACTGAATCGAGGCGGGCCGCGAATTCGGCGGCAGTGCGATCGTCGCAGGCGCGGCCGTCGGGTGCGCCAGATCGATCACACTGATGGTTGCTTCATTCTCATTAGTCACGTAAGCTTTGTTGGCGCTGTCGACCGCGATTCCCCTGCCGCCGCGCCCCAATGCGATCTTCGTGACCTGGTGCGACTTGAGATCCACCGCCGACACGCTGTTGATATCGTCATCCTGATTCACCACCAGTGCAAGATTCCCCGCGAGTGCGACGCTCACCGGGCCGGCGCCTACCGCCACTTCCGCGGTTACGCTGTAGGCCAGCAGATCGATGATGGCTATTTTGCCGCGCGCTCGTTCCGCCACTACGGCTACGCCGGAGGCCGCAATCGAAACCGGCTGCGATCCTTCCGGAAGCGCAATAGTGCGCACCACCTTGCGGGCTTTGATATCGACTACACGCACCACATCGTCATTTTCGTCCGCAACCAGTGCCAAACCGGTGTTTGGAATCCACGCGACGCTCGAAATTTCACGATAGCGCGCTTGGTTCTCCCCACTGGGCGGAAACGCTCCCTGGCCTGGATTGGGCAGGACCACCACTTCGGTGATATTGCTCGTGGTGCTGTTGGAAGTCACCGCAACTTCTACACGGCCCGCTCCGGCCAGATTGGGGGTCAACTGCACGTTCATCTGTTGCAAGTAAGGGCAACAAGGCCACGCGTCATACAGTTCCACCGGAACGCTAATGCCGCCAATGGTCACCATTGGTTTAGTCGTTACGTCCAGTCCGCTGGCGTACAGCGCCAGAGTTGTGGGTTGGCCATTAGTCGTCGTCGTAAACGGACCGAAGTGTTTCGTCACCGTGTTGCTAATCGAGCCATCTCTGGTTCCTGTGCCGAACAGAGAAAACATTCCCGGCGAGGAATATTTTGAGACAACAATATTTTTCGTGAAAGTTCCGGTCGGAGACTTGATGGTCAACGTCACGGGACCGGCTGGGATAGCAGGATCCAGCCGGGTGTTGATCTGCAGCGGGCTGACAAGAAATAGCGGTAGGGCTTTGTTGGCCGCGCTTACCCTCACGCCGCCCAGAGCGTATGGCGGGTTTAAGATGCTTGGCGCCGAAATCGTGCCGGTTGCCAGGCCGGGGCTGTACACGGCAATGATGGAAATCATCGCGCCCGGCGACAGGGTGCTGGCCTCCATAAACGACGCCCCATTCACCACTCGAATATTCTGCGAATCCGCGTGCAAGATTTGTCCGGCAAGAATCAGCGCGAATATGAATTTTTTCACGGCTCCCCTTCGGCTCACAATTAGAGCCTGGTGACGGTTTCTGGAATCACCCCACCAGCATTGGGCCGACGTTCCGACGGCGCAATGATATCGGATGTTATGATGGCCGCAATGAGGTGAAACATGCTGTCACGTCGGGGTTTCGCAGGAGTGGGTTTGGCGGCATTGGCCGGCAGAATGCTGCCGGAGGCGGCGTATGCCCAGCGCGCTGCTATCCAAGGAAAGCTGCCGGCCGATATGGTCTGGCTTAACGCGAATGAAAATCCCGAGGGTCCTCCTCGTTCCTCCATCGAAGCCATGTCCAAGGCCCTGGCCGAAGGCGGGCGATACCACTATCAGGAATTTCGCGAGTTTTATGACACTCTGGCGCGCACCGAGGATCTCACAGTGGACCAGATCCTGGTCGGCTCAGGGTCGAGCGAGGTACTGCACGCCGCCGTTGACGCCTTCACTTCGCCCACACGTCCGCTCATAACTGTCACGCCCACCTACGAGGGTCCCGTCGATCTGACGCGCAAAGGGCTCGCCCGGGACGTGCTTCAGGTGATGCTCGAGCCGCCGTATGCCCCCGACGTGAAGCAGCTCGTGGCCCACGCGGCGAAGGCCGGCGGAGGTTTGATCTACCTCTGCAATCCCAATAACCCTACGTCTTCCATAACGCCAAAAAAAGATCTTGCATGGATGGTCGACAACCTGCCGCCGAAAACCACCCTGCTGGTCGATGAGGCCTACGCGCATTTCGCCGACACGCCCGATTTCGAAAGCGCTTTGGGATACGTGCGTCAGGGCAAGAACGTGGTAGTGACGCGCACTTTCTCGAAGATCTACGGGATGGCGGGACTGCGCGCCGGATTCGCCTGCGCCTCGCCCGAACTGATCGCGCAGATGGCGCCTTTTCGCAATAACGTGATTTCCATTGTGACTGTGCGCGCGGTGCTCGCGGCGCTCGCGGAATCGAAAACTCTGATCCCCGAGCGTCGCGCGAACTACATCCGCATCCGCCGTGATCTGTGCGCGTGGATGCGCGAACGAGGCCTGCCGTTCATCGATCCGCAGGCAAATTTCGTCATGGTCGATGTGGGCCGCGACGCGCGCGAGTTCATTTCAGCCATGCCGCCCAAGGGTGTAGCCGTGGGCCGGCCCTTCCCGCCCATGAACAATTTCTTGCGCGTCACGATCGGCACCGACAGCGAAATGGCGAGATTCCGCGACGTCTTCTGGAGCGTGTATAAAACCTAGTGCCCTGTTCCAGTGGTTCGTGAAAGAAGTGGGGCTAGCCCTTCTGGGCTGCCGCCGTGCTTCTGCGCGGCGTTTGGGACCTTGCCAGTCAGCGGGCACCGCGGCGCCTGAAAGGCGCCAAGAGGCTGAAAGCCTGGCCCCACTTCGTCCATGAACCTCACTCTCGACCATCTGCGGCGCTTTGCCGTCGCCCGCAGTCTTTTCCCGCCCACTACGCTGAAACGCGCGCTCCATAAGCTGGGCTTTGTGCAGGCCGATCCGATCCGCGCACCCGCCCGCGCTCAGGACCTGATGCTGCGGCATCGCGTGAAGAACTACCGTGCCGGCGACCTCGAACGCCGCTATGCAAAGCTCGGCGTCGAGGAGGATTTCTTCGTCACCTACGGCTTCGTGACCCGCTCTCTACAGGCGCTGATGCATCCGCGCTCCGATGCTCGTGTCCCTGCCGAAGGCCGTGGGCCCTGGCCCTCTGCGCGCAGGAAGCGGGCACAGCTCCTGCTCGAGTTCATACGCGAACGCGGGGAAGTGCACCCGCGTGAAGTAGATGACCATTTCGCGCACGGAACGGTGAAGAACTACTGGGGCGGCTCGTCGAATGCCACCACCCATCTGCTGGACGCCATGCATTACCGCGGTATGCTGCGCGTGGTGCGGCGCGACAGCGGCATTCGCATCTACACCGCACACCAGCACGGCGTCGAGCCGGCTGATGAAGCCGCTCGCCGTATACGGCTCGACGCGTTGGTCGATGTCGCGGTCCGAATCTACGCCCCGCTGCCCGGCGCCTGCCTGTCGGACCTGGTGCGTCGTCTGCGCTTTGCCGTTCCGCAGTGGCAAGGCGAGCTGAAGGGCGCCTTCGAGCGGGCGAAGGAGCGGCTCTCGCATGCACGCGTCGATGGCGTCGACTGGTATTGGCCGTCGGAAGAGGAGGTGGCGCGACAGCCGCCTCAGGACACTGTGCGCTTGCTGACTCCTTTCGACCCGGTAGTGTGGGACCGCGACCGCCTGGAGCTGCTATGGGGCTGGGTGTACCGTTTCGAAGCCTACACGCCGGCGGCCAAACGCAAGCTCGGCTATTACGCGATGCCGCTACTTTGGCGCGACCGGGTGATCGGCTGGGGCAACCTCTCCGTGAAGAACGGTGAGCTTCGGTCGGAGTTCGGCTATATCAACTCGCATCCGCCGCGCGAGCGCGCCTTCCAGCGTGAACTCGAGGCGGAGTTGGATCGCATGAGAGCTTTTTTGGGCCTCGAATCCTGAACCCTCACCGCTTCGGAAGCGTGATCAGCCCCGCGACGCGCTCCAGCTCGCGGTGAACATCGTCTGAAAATGACACGACGGGCGCGCCCGTGAACGAGGGCCGGTCTGTACCCGGCGGATAGATCGCCACGAAATCCCAAATCACGTCGTGCATGTTGAATTGGATCCTGTTCACTGGGTCGCTTCGCGGAAAGCGCTCCGGACCGCCCAACGCCTTGGAAAGCAGCCTTCCTCTATCCCAGAACTGGATGGCGCGTGGATCGCGCACCCGTGCGAGTGTCGATGTCGAAGGAGCCGCCCAGTCCGTCGGCAGCACGGGCTCCCAGACGATGAAAGCCCGCAGATCGGAATCGTGAACCTGTTCAAGAACAGACTGAATGGCGGAGGCCCCCCGCAAGCAGGTCACTCACGTTGGCGAGAGCAACACGAGCAGGCGCGTCTCACCGGCCGCGGCGCGAAACTGCTGGTCGAAGCCGGCCTGATCGAAGCGGGCTAGCGGTGGCTGGCCGGCGGGCGTCTGTCTCGCGGCATTGGCGTAGTACACCGCCGCTACCAGCCCTAAGACCGCTGCGATCAAAAGCCAAAATCTTAGTTTCATTTCCCTGTGCCTGCCAGAACTTTGTCCGCTAAGAATCCCGCCACCACTTGCGGGAACAGCAACATTGCCAGAACCATCGCCGCGGAAACCCACAGCAGCAGAACCGTTGCCGGGTTTCGCCTCAACGAGCAGTGCGAGCGGCCGTACGCCTGCACGAAACCTAAAATGAGCGCTCCAATCGAAACACCGAAAAGCCAAGGGCGGAGGGGCGCCAGAATGCGTCCGGCGCCCGCGGCGCCCGCCGCAACCAGGAATGTACCCACCGGCAGGCAGCAGCTCATGCCCGCAATCACACTTCCCAGCGCCGCAATTGACGACATGAACGTCCCGCGTTCCAGCGCCATACGTCGATTTTACACATGAACACAGACCGAAGACCTTGGCTCGATGAACTACAATAAAGTCGTGGCATCAGATGCACGGCTGGAGCAGGCGGTCTCCCGGCTCAACGAAGTCCGTTATGAAATCGCCAAAGTCATTGTCGGGCAGCAAGACGTGGTCGAAGGCGTGCTGATCTGCCTGCATCGCCGCCGGACATGTGCTGCTGGAAGGCGTGCCCGGACTGGGCAAAACCACGCTGCTGCGCACCCTGGCGCGCGCCCTGCAGCTGAAGTATTCGCGCATCCAATTCACGCCCGACCTCATGCCGGCCGACATCGTGGGCAGCATGATCATCGAGACCAACGATCGCGGCTCGAAATCGCTGCGCTTCCAGCCGGGTCCGATCTTCGCCAACCTGGTGCTGGCCGACGAAATCAATCGCGCCACGCCCAAAACGCAGTCCGCGCTGCTCGAAGCCATGCAGGAGCGGACCGTCACCAGCGGCACCACCACCCACGAGCTGGAAGCTCCGTTCCTGGTGATGGCCACGCAAAACCCCATCGAGATGGAAGGCACCTATCCGCTGCCCGAAGCGCAGCTCGACCGGTTCCTGATGAAGATTCTGGTGGCGCTACCCCATCGCGCGAAGAGTTGAACCGGATCGTGGAGCGCACCATTCAGAACCAGGAAGAGCGCGTGCAGCCGGTGCTGGATCGTGACGCCATTCTGGAAGTGCGCTCGGTTTGCCGCGAGGTGCTGGTGGCGCCGCACGTGCAGGAGTTCGCCATCCAACTGGTGATGGCCACGCAGCCCGAGCAGAACGAAGCGCACGAGCTGGCGCAAGAAATACATCCGCTACGGCAGTTCGCCGCGCGGCGCGCAGGCGCTGGTGGAATGCGGGCGGGTGCGGGCGCTGATGCGCGGCCGCTACCACCTTAGCATCGGAGGACATCGAGGCGGTCGCGCCGGCCGTGCTGCGCCACCGCATCATTCTCAACTTCGATGCGCCACGCCGACGGGCAGACGCCGGATACCATTCTGACCGCCATCATCCGGAGGCGTAACCGCGCAGGCTTCCGCGGCGTAGGCTTGCTATGGCATCCGGCCCGCTGCTTGACCGCCAGTTTCTGGAAAAACTGGAGCGCCTGACCATCCACTGGCAGAAATCGTTCGCCGGCCTGGTGGGCGGCCACAACAGCTCGCGCTTCGCCGGGCGGCGGCCAGGAGTTTCTCGACCATCGCCATTTCCACCACGGCGACGATCTGCGCGCGGTCAACTGGCGCGCTTATCTGCGGCTGGAAAAGCTGTTCCTGAAAATGTTCCAGGTGGAGCCGCGCGTGCCGGTGCGCATGCTGCTGGATACCAGCGATTCCATGAATTCCGGAGAGCGCCTTCAAATTCGATTACGCGCGCAAGCTGGCGGCGGCGCTCTGCTACGTGGGCCTGGTGCGGCTGGATACCATCGCGATCCAGCCCTTCAGTCCGCGCCTGGGCGAGGGACATTCAGTGCGGCGGCGGCCGCCATCGGTTCAGCCCGGTGATGGAATACCTCAGCAGGCTGAAGGCCCACGGCCGGACGGATTATCTGGAGGTGGTGCGGCAGTTCATCTCCACGCACCCGCAGCGCGGCCTGCTGATCATCATTTCCGATTTCCTGGACGACAACGGGTTGCGAAAGGCCGCTGCAGTATCTGGCCGATTTCGGCCACGAGCTGCTGCTGGCTCAGGTCTGGGCCGACGAAGACCGCACGCCGCCGTGGGCTGGGAGATCTGGATCTGGTGGACGCCGAGACCGAAGCGCGGCTGCAGCTGCAATTCGACGACACCGCGCGCGCCTCGTACACCCGCGCCTTCGACGCATATGCAGGCGGTCTGCAGCAGACTCGCCGCTCCGCAACGGGGGCCGGTACGTGGGCATCTCCACCGGCATGACGATCGAAGACATTATCTTCGGCTCCCTGGTGCGCTCGCGGGTGATTGCCTGAATGTATTTCCTCAATCTTTCGCTCGTGCAGTTCCTGGCGCGTGTTCGGGACAATCTCCGCCACCATGGTGCTGCTCTACCTGCTGGGGCGCTCGCGGCGCAAGCAGGTGGTTGCCACCCTGCGGTTCTGGGTGGCGGCGGAGCAGCCCGCCGTTGTGCACAGGCGCAAGAAAATTCAGCAGCCGCTTTCGCTCATTCTGCAACTTGTCAGCATGCTGCTGTTGCTGCTGGCGATCGCGCAATTGCGGCTGGGCACACCGCTCGCCACGCCGCGCGATCACGTGCTGATCCTTGATACCTCCGCCTGGATGGTGGCCGCGGCTCAACGGCAACCACGACGCTGATGGACGAGGCACGCGAGAAGGCTCTGGCCGTACGTGAAAGCCATGCCGGCATCCGACCGCGTGATGCTGGTGCGGGCCGACGCTCTCACGACACCCGCCACGGCCTTTGAATCCGACCGCGCGAAGCTGGAGCAGGCCATCGCCCGTTCCACGCCGGGCGCAACAGCGCTGAATCTCGATCAGGCTTTTACATTCGCCCAACAAGAGCAAACACTCGACTCCGGTCGCGCTGGCGAGATCGTTTACGTCGGTCCCGGCCGGACCGCTGCTGAATCGAACTTGATCTCTGCGACTCCTCCGAAGAATCTGCGCGTGTTGGACACTGCGGATTCGACGGAGAACTGCGGCCTGCGCAAGATCGGCGTGCGAAGATCCGCCGCCGATCCCGAAGTATGGGACATCTATGCTTCGGTGCGCAACTATGGTTCTGCGCCGAAGACGCTTACGCTGGCGCTCCGCTTCGGCGGCGCTCCCGCGGGCGCCCGCAGGTTCACGGTGCTGCCGGGTTCCGAGCGCGAGATCGCCTTTGCCTACCGCACCCGCGCCGCCGGGTTGCTGGAAGCCAATCTGCTGCCTCATGACGGGTTTCCCGATGACGATCATGCAGTCCTCGAACTACCCCCGTTGCCAAGCCTCAGCCTGACGGTCTACTCTAACGAGCCCGATCTGCTGCGCCCGATCGTTACCGCCGATCCCGCGCGTGCACGCGACCTTCCGGCCGAGCGGAAGAATACCGCCCGAATGCCGCAACATGGGCTCGTGATCCTCGATCGTTTCAGGCCGCCGCAGCCGCCCAACGGGTGAACGCTATTTGGATTGAGCCGCCGCCCGACGCCTCGCCCATTCCCATTCGCGCCCAACTTGAGGCCGTCCCTTTTGAACGCTGGTGCTCGGACAATCCTCTCTGCGCGGGCCTGCGCACCAAAGATCTCCGACTGGCAAAAACCTATGTTTTCGAAAGCGCGCCCGGACGATGTCAAGATCGGCCAGGTGCAAGCGGGCGCGGTTATCGTGGCGCGCGCCGGCAAGCATAAGACTGTGGTCTTCGGCTTCCACCCGGCTATCTCCGATCTGCGCTACGAGCTGGCAACACCCCTGCTTTTCGGCAACATTCTGCGCTGGATGGCGCCGGAACTTTTTCTTCGCGCGGCGGTGGCGGCCGGCAGCGCCGGCACGGTAACCATGCAACTGGATGCCGATGTCCTTGCCTGAAGACACTCGGGTGCTGCAGCAGGACGGCACCCCTGTACCCTTCACTACACGCGGCCGCACGCTGCGATTTTTTTCCGGAACGCCGGGAACCGTGCGCGTGCTGGCCGGCGATCGTGAAACGGTATACTCTCTCACTCTGCCGGAGCTGTGGGATTCCAAATGGCAGGCTCCTGCGGGCACAAAACACGGGTTGCCGTTATTCCGCGAAACCGGCGGCATTTCCCGAGATCTATGGCAAGTGTTGGCCTTGCTCGGCGGGCTGGGCCTGCTCGCTGAGTGGCTCCTGTTCGGCCGCGCCGAGGGGCGCATGCGTCGTCTTGCAGGGCGTCCGGCGAGTCTCCGCGGCATCAGTATCAGGAAGGCTTCGTAAATGAGCTTCGATCGCGCCTGGGTCCTCGTTCTGATGCTCGTTCCCGCTTGCCTGGGCCTTTCGAGAATGGCGCGCAACCATGCGGCGCAGCGCTCTGATGCTGAAGACGGCCGCGTTTGTGGCCATCATACTCGCGCTCGCTCAACCGCGGCTCACTTTTTTCGACACCAAAGTCGCGGTCGCGATTCTGGCGGATACTTCCCGGAGCGTGACCGAGCAGGATCTGCAGCGCGCCTCCGATATTGCGACGCAGATCGAGCGCTCGCGCGGGCGGCACTGGACTAAAGTGATTCCTTTTGCGCGGTCCACGCGCAAGCCCACACCGCAGGAGCGCGGAAAATCCTGGAATCTGCAGTACACGCCGGGAGACGCCGGGCCACGGGACCGATCTGGAAGCCGCCATCCGCGAGGCCATCGGTACGTTGCCGGGCGGTACGGTGCGCCGCCTTGTGCTGATCTCTGACGGCAACGAGAATCTCGGCAGCGCAGCGCGCGCCGCATGGCAGGCGCAGCAGCTTGGCATTCCCATCGACACGTTCGCGCTGGCGGGCAGTCCCAAGCCGGATCTTCGTGTCGAGTCCGTAAGCCTGCCCTCCCTGGTTTTCAGCGGAGAACGCTTTCCCATTGACGTCACGGTGAGCGCACCGCGCCGGGCCCAGGCTCGCGTGGAAGTAGCGGCGGAGGGCAAGACGCTGGGCTTGAGCGATGTCACACTCGAACCGGGCGTGAATCATTTACGCGTGCGCGCCAGCGTGACCACTACCGGCGCCGTGGACCTGGCTGGAAAGATCAGCGGCACGGGCCTGGGCCAGGCGCGCTTCGATCAAGCTGTCACCATCCGGCAGCCCCGCGTCCTGTTCATCTCCCAAGATCCCGCCGGAACCGAAGCGCATCTCCAGAAGACGCTCGAATCCAGTCAGTTCGATGTGCAGCTTGGCAGCCGATGTCCCAGACCGATTCGACGATTATCAGCTGGTGATCTTCAACAACTGGGACTTGGAATCAGTACCGCAACCCCGTAAGGAGGCTCTGGAAAAATTCGTCCAGGAAGGCGGCGGATTGCTGTGGATCGCGGGCGAACGCAATGTGTACGTGGAGAACAAGCGGCCCGACGATCCGCTGGACCGCGCACTTCCCGCCAAGCTGGCGCCGCCGCGAACGCCCGAAGGCACCTGCGTCATCCTCATCATCGACAAATCGTCTTCGATGGAAGGCAAGAAGATGGAGCTGGCGCGCCTGGCGTCCATCGGCGTGATCGAGAATCTTGCGGCCCATCGATCAGGTAGGCGTGCTGATTTTCGACAATTCGTTTCAGTGGGCGGTGCCGGTGCGGCGCGCCGAAGACCGCTCGCTGATCAAGCGGCTCGATCTCGGGCATCACGCCGGACGGTGGCACCCAGATCGCGCCGGCGCTTACCGAGGCGTACCGGAAGATCCTGTATCAGAACGCGGTGTACAAGCACATCGTTCTGCTGACCGACGGCATCTCCGAAGAAGGCGACAGCCTGTCGCTCTCGCGCGAGGCGGCCAATAACCGGATCACCATTTCGACCGTCGGGCTGGGGCAGGACGTCAATCGCGCCTATCTGGAGAAGATCGCGACTTCTCGCCAAAGGCAAGTCGTATTTCTTGAACGATCCGTCGGGTCTGGAGCAGATCCTGCTCAAAGACGTGCATGGAGCACACGGGATCGACGGCGGTGGAAAAACCGATGCAGGTGGCGGTGGCAAAGCCGGCCGAGGTGCTGGATGGCGTGGGCATCGAGTCCGCTCCGCCTTTGCGCGGCTATGTCCGCTATATCGCCAAACCCACGGCCGACACGATTTTGAACGTAGACGACCGCGACCCGCTGCTGGTGCGCTGGCAATACGGGCTTGGGCGCGCGGCGGTTTTCACTTCCGACGCCAAGAGCCGCTGGGCGGCGAGTTGGCTGGCGTGGAGCGGGTTCGACCGGTTATGGGCCAATGTCTCACGCGACCTGCTGCCGCACGCGCAATCGAGCGAAGCCGAAGCCGAATATCGACAGTTCGCAGCGATGAGTTGGTCATCGATTATCGTCTCAGGCGGAAGGTGGAAGAGCCCGCCGGCATCCCCGACATTTATGTGCTCGGTCCGAACGGATTCCGCGCGTCCGGTCAAGGTCAGCAAGGTGGCGGCGGGGAGTTATCGCGGCGTCGTGCCTATCGGCCGCAATCAGGGCCTGTTCCGCGTGCGCCCGCTGGTGGAATCGCGCGCATTCCCCGAAATCGGTTTTTATCGTCAGGAAGACGAGCTGATGGACTATTCGTCTAACGAACCTACTGTTGCGGCAGATTGCGAAATCCACGGTCGGACGATTCCAACCGGCCGTCAAGGACGTTTTCAATGCCGGCGGCCGGTCCGTGCCCTCGTCCATGGAACTGTGGCCCGGTCTGCTGGCGCTCGCCCTTTTGCTCAACCTGGTGGAACTGTTCCTGCGCAAGTGGCCCGGTCTTCTCGAAACTCTCCGCCTGAGAACGGAACCTGCTCTCTAAACTGTCAGTCCGGTTACGTGACCGCAAGGGAGCGGTTGTATCAACGGGTATCAACGCGCCTGCCCCTAATCAACTGCAACCACCTGAGGCAAACTCTTCCCTTCCGGTTCAACCACCAGCCACGCCAGCGAACCGAATGCGCAGAAACCGGCCGTGACCAGAAAAGATGTCGTCCATCCGAAATGATTGGCTATGGCCGGCGTCAGACTGGCGGTCAGCGCGCCGCCAAGCTGCCCGCCCATATTCATAATGCCGGAGACCGCGCCCGCGGATTTCCCGCCGATATCGGCGCTAACCGACCAGAACGAGCTCTGCGAAAGATACAGCGCTCCCGCTCCCCCCGCCAGAACCACGCTGGCCAGTTTGGCGCTAGCGACCTGCGTCGCAAGCGCAATGAAAATCGCGCACAGCCCGATGCCGAATACCGCCAGGCCGCAGCGTCCTACGCGTTTCCCGTAGCTCTTGGTAAGCCGGTCGCTGATCCAACCCCCAAGCAGCGAACCAGTCGCCATCGCCAGGAACGGCAGCATCGTATAGAACGAACTGTCGCGTAGATTCAGGCCGCGAACCTTCCTCAGATAGGTGAAGAACCAGGTGAAGAAAATGTACGCAGCATAACCGTAGGTGAAGTAGCTAAACGTAACCGCCAGGATGTGCCGGTTGCCGAGGATAGAACTCCACGGAAGTTTTCCGCCGCCCGCCCGCTCCACCCGCAGCAGTCCTGCTTCAATGTGAGCTTTTTCCGCTTCGGTAATCCAGGGGTGCTCTGCGGGTGTGTCGCGCGCCAGAATGTACCAAATTCCTCCCGCCATCAGACCTAGCGCTGCGCTTACCCAAAAGGACCAGCGCCAGCCATAGTTCATCATGATGTAGGTGATGAGCGGTGGCGTGATGCCCGATCCAAATCCGACGCCCGTAAAAATAAACCCGTTGGCAATTCCACGCTCGGTTGAAGGCATCCACGCGGCCACGACGCAATTCGAAGCCGGATACACCACGGCCTCGCCAATCCCCAGAAGGAAACGAATCGCAATTAGTGCGAAGATCAGGCCGCTCATCCCCGGAGGCAGAAATGTGATCAGTGTAGTGAAGACGCCCCACCACACTACCCCGATCGTAAGCACATTGCGAGGCCCAATACGATCGGCAATCCAGCCACCGGGCGCCTGAAAAAATGCATAGCCCAGGACAAAGGCGCTGAAGATCCAACCCAGCTCGATATCGCTGAGATGAAATTCCTGCATGATCGTCGGGCCGGCAATAGAGATATTGACGCGGTCCAGGTAAGCGATGGCGCTTACCACGAACATCCAGAAAATGAGCACCCACCGGATCCGCGCACGCAAAAATTGAGGCAAGCCGTTCTCCTGTCAATTACCGCCCCTACATCATCGCGCAATCTATACGAAAATCGAGGATTGGGTGAAGAGGACTCTCATGAAAGCTGCCTATTACGAAGGAAACGAAAAAATCCGCATTGGCGACTGCGTTCCGGCCCCACCGGCAAGAGGACAGGTGCAGATTCGCGTTTCTCACTGTGGCATCTGCGGGACCGATCTGCATATCTTCCATGGCAAGATGGACCGCCGCGTTCACTTCCCCCAAGTAATGGGTCACGAGATGTCGGGCACGATTGGCGTGCTGGGCGACGGCGTGGACGGATTTGCCACTGGCGATCGCGTCACGGTGCGGCCGCTTGATCCCTGCGGCCATTGCCCCGCATGCCGCGCTGGCCACAGCCATATCTGCCAAAACCTGAAATTCATCGGGATCGATGCCCCTGGTGCATTGCAAGGTTTGTGGACCGTGCCTGTCCACACTCTGCACCGGCTGCCGGCAAATCTGTCGTTCGCACAAGGCGCGCTGATCGAGCCTCTCGCCGTGGCTTGCCATGATGTGCGGATGGGAGAAGTGCGGGCAGGTGAATACGTCGTCGTGCAGGGCGGCGGGCCCATCGGCACTCTGATCGCGCTGGTCGCGCGAACGCAAGGAGCAAGAGTCGTGCTTTCGGAAGTCAATCCATTCCGTCTGGCGCTGGCGCACGAGCTGGGATTGGAGACCGTTAACCCGCGCGCTACCGATCTGGTGCAGTTCGTTACCGAAAAGACCGGCGGCGCCGGCGCCGACGTGGTGTTCGAAGTTTCCGGCGCCGCTGCCGGTGCGGAGATGATGACCAAGCTTCCCAGGACCCGCGGCCGCATCGTTGTGGTCGCGCTCTTCCCTGATCCACCGGCGGTGGATCTGTTTCGCTTCTTCTGGCGAGAGTTGAAGCTCGCCGGCGCGCGTGTTTATGAAGCCGTGGATTTCGAGGCGGCCATTCAGCTGGCCGCATCCGGTACTCTGCCTCTCGATCGCATCGTCACTAACGTTATTCCCCTGGAGCAGTTGGAATTCGGCTTCCGGGAGATGGAGCGCGGCGGCAATGTTATGAAAGTGCTGGTTGAGTGTTCTTAGGAGAGGCTCTTGACTGTCCTCGATCAGTTCAAACTCGATGGAAAAATAGCGCTCGTTACCGGATGCCGGCGAGGCATCGGCCAAGCCATGGCCCTGGCGCTGGCGGAAGCTGGAGCCGCCATCATCGGCGTAAGCCGGTCACTCGAAAGCACTGGAAGCGACATAGAACAAGCGGTGCTCGCGCTCGGGCGTGAATTCAAGGCGTACGCTGCGGATTTCAGCAAGCGCCAGGCCGTCTACAAATTTGTACGCCAGGCCACCGCCGATTTTCCCGTCATCGACATTCTGGTGAATAACGCGGGGACCATTCGGCGCAATCCCGCTGTTGAACATTCCGATGAGTACTGGGACGAAGTCATCGAGACCGACCTGAACGCGCAGTTTATCCTGAGCCGCGAGATCGGCAAACGAATGGTGGAGCGCGGCTCGGGTAAAATTATCTTTACAGCCTCGCTCCTCAGCTTCCAGGGTGGCATCACGGTGCCTGGATATGCTGCGGCCAAAGGCGCCATCGGCCAGCTTACCAAGGCTCTCGCCAACGAATGGGCAGGGAAGGGAGTCCAGGTGAACGCTATCGCGCCCGGCTACATTGCCACGGACAATACCACTGCTTTACGCGCGGATCCCGTGCGCAATCCAGCCATCCTCGCGCGCATACCCGCGGGCCGCTGGGGCGTGCCGGACGATTTCAAAGGCGCCGCCGTATTCCTGGCGTCCCGCGCTTCCGATTATGTAAATGGATCGATTCTCGTCGTCGATGGCGGCTGGCTGGCCAGATAGCCGCCACGGCGTCACGATACCCGTTTTACCGTCAGGTCCTGGCTCCAACTGCCATCGTCAGTACCCATCGTCAGCTTGATTTCGTCGGCGCCGACTTCGCCCTTATAGACCAGCTTGATCGGGTTGCCTTCCCACTCGGACATCACCGAGAACGTAATCGTCGAGCCTTGCACTTTTCCTTCGTCGACGGTAACGTCCTTGTTTTCGCGAAGGCCGCCCACAGTGCCAGTGAGCGTATCGCCATCCGCTTTCAGGTTGAAGGTGAGGTCGTGCGTACCTTCCTGGGTCTCGAGCCTCCCCTTCCACGTACCAGTCGCGTCCGCCGCAAATGCCGGCGCCGCCAGCGCCATCAATGCCATCACAAGAATCGCCTTCATCTTTTCCTCCTCTGTGAACTGAATTATATCAACAGCGGCCTGCCCCATCCTGAACACCACTCTTTTGAATGAGCGGTTTTACGATTGACTTTTTCACGCCTTCCTGTCCCCATCCCGACACGACATTACAATAGGATGGAATCCATGAAAGCGCTGGTCAAAAGCAAGAAACAGCCGGGGCTCTGGCTCGAGGATGTTCCCGAGCCCACCATCGGCATTAATGACGTCCTCATCCGAGTGCGGCGGGCGGGCATTTGCGGGACCGACCTGCATATCTACAACTGGGATGAATGGGCGCAGCGCACCATTCCTGTGCCTATGGTCATCGGCCATGAGTTCGTCGGCGAAATCGTCGACACCGGCACGAACGTAAGCGATTTTCATCGCGGCGATATTGTAACTGGCGAAGGGCACGTCGTGTGCGGGCGATGCCGTAACTGCCTGGCAGGCCGGCGCCATTTGTGCGCGCATACCATGGGGGTCGGCGTAAACCGCCCCGGCGCATTCGCCGACTACATCGCGTTACCCATGACCAACATCTGGCATCACAAGGACAACATCGATCTCGACATCGCGGCCATCTACGACCCGTTCGGCAATGCCGTCCACACCGCGCTCTCATTTCCAGTCCTGGCCGAGGATGTGCTGATTACCGGCGCCGGGCCGATCGGCATCATGGCCGCCGCAGTCGTGCGGCACTCGGGAGCGCGGTACGTGGTGGTCACGGATGTGAATCCGTACCGGTTGGAACTGGCGCGCAAGATGGGAGTCACGCGCGCTGTCAACACTTCGGAAACGCCGCTGCCGCAGGTTCAGAAGGAACTTGGGATGCAAGAGGGATTCGACGTCGGCTTGGAAATGTCGGGACATGCAACGGCATTTCGTGAGATGCTCGCCAATATGAGCCACGGCGCTAAAATCGCGATGCTGGGCATTCCAACCAAGGAGATGGCAATCGACTGGAATCTGGTAGTGTTCAATATGCTGACCATCAAAGGAATTTACGGCCGCGAGATGTATGAGACCTGGTACAAAATGGCGGTGATGCTCGAATCCGGCGTCGATATCCGCCCCGTCATCACGCACCGCTATGGATACAAGGATTTCGAGCAGGCTTTTGCCACGGTGCGCTCCGGCTGCTCCGGCAAAGTGATTCTGGAGTGGGCCTGATGCCGTCTTCAGTGTATGCCCGGATGCTCGCGCTCTTCTTCATTCTGGTCCAGCTGATGGCCGGCGACGACAAGCCGCTCCGTCTCGACATCGCGGGCCTGGTTCACGGCCACGTCGATGGATTTCTGCGTGCCATTAAAAATCGAAGCGACGTACAGCTGGCCGGTATTTTTGATCCTGATCGCGCCTTGCAGCAAGAATACGCGAAACGCTTCGGCCTCGCCAGCTCTCTCTTCTTCTCTGATCTAGGAGCGATGTTAGATCAGACCAAGGCCGAGGCGGTGGCTTCGTTCACCAGCACCTTCGATCATCCCATGGTCGTCGAAGCGTGCGCCGCCCGGCACATCGACGTGATGATGGAGAAACCGCTGGCGGTAAATATGGAGCATGCCCATGCCATCCAGCGTGCGGCGCAGCAGGCCGGAATTCACGTCATCGTCAACTACGAAACCACCTGGTACCGCAGCCACGGCGCCATGTGGAATCTCATCAAGCAAAGCCGCGCGGCCGGCGACATTCGCAAAATGGTGGCGATGGACGGCCATCAGGGTCCCAAGGAAATCGGCGTAGGCCCGGAATTCCTGGGATGGCTCACTGACCCGGTGAAGAACGGCGCCGGCGCTCTTTTCGATTTCGGCTGCTACGGCGCGAATCTCATGACCTGGATGATGAACAATCAGCGTCCTCTCGCGGTTACCGCGATGACTCAGCAGATCAAGCCGCACATCTACGCGCACGTGGACGATGAAACCACGATACTTGTTGAGTACCCCAAGGCCCAGGGGATTATTCAGGCGTCGTGGAACTGGCCTTTCAATCGGAAAGATTTCGAAGTATACGGCCAGAAGGGATACGCGGTCGCCGTTGGAGGCGACGTGCTGCGCGTTCGCCTGCCCGGCCAGGAGGAGCAATCACGCACTCCTGACGCCCTTCCATCAGACGAGCGCGATTCCGTCTCCTATCTCCGCGCAGTGGTCCGCGGCAAGCTGCGGCCTTCCGGCCTTTCCTCGCTCGAAAACAACATAATCGTTACGGAAATTCTTGTCGCCGCGCGCGAGTCCGCACGCTCCGGAGCGAAGGTAGTGCTACAGAGCGGGGACTCGAAGTAAATCACCCGTTACGTCATCGATCATTCTCAGCGTATTCTCGCGGACACAATCTACGAAGGCCCGCTGCGTCAAGTCAACGCGCGAGTACGAGTAAGTGATGCCGCGCGACGAACTCACAATCGCCCCCAGCGCGTCAGAGTTGAAGCAGACCGCGGCATCGCGCCCGCAAGCGCCCTGGCTTCCGTATCCCGTGACCAGAATATAGGCTCGCGGCAGCAGCGCGCGCAGCCGCCTCGCATCTTCAGGGAATGTTGCGCCGATCACGGCGCCAATCGAGCTGTAGCCAGATTCTCCCATCAACGGCTCACCGAATTCTCGAATCGTTTCGGCGACTTTTTCATAGAGCGGGCGCCCCGTCGCCCGCAATTCGAGATCCTGGAAGTCCTTCGATCCTGGATTTGAAGTCTTCAAAACCACGAACAGCCCTTTCTTGTGTTTTGCGCACGCTTCCACGAAAGGCAGCAAGCTGTCGCATCCCAGATAAGGCGTGACGGTCATGCAGTCGGGGTCAAAGGCCTTCCACGGCTGGCCGAAAACGTCGGTCTCACCCAGAAATGCTGACGCATACGCTTCCGCGGTAGAGGAAATGTCGTTGCGCTTCGCATCGGCGATCACGAGCAACCCTCTCTGTCTTGCGGCCCGTATCGTATCGTCGAATGCCAGCATTCCGGCGGTCCCATATTGCTCGAAAAACGCCACCTGCGGCTTCACCGCAGGCACCAGGCCGGCAACGGTATCGAGCACCAACTCATGAAAATCTGAAATGACAGATCGGATGGCGTCTGCCGTCGGTGCGCCTCGGCCTGATTTGACGAACATCGGCATGAGATCGATGCGCGGATCGAGGCCTACGACACACGGGTTTCCCGCCTTTTGTATCGCGTCAACCAGCCGGTCGGAGAATAGCTTCATGACCTCGTACTCTTCCGTACTTACATTCGCAGTATAGCGGGCGCACGGCGTGTCGAGAGAGAATAACAAGCGTATGACCTCGCGCCGGAGGATGTATTCATTTCTGATCTCGATGGAGGTGATCTGGTGGTGATCGATGTGCCCTCGCGAAAGGAAATCAAACGGATGAAATTGGGAGGAAGGGAGAAGACCTCATGATCATCGGGGTTCCCACCGAGCTCTTTCCCGGCGAACGTCGCGTTGCGTTAGTGCCGTCGGCGATTCCCGCTCTGGCAAAGGCGGGTTTCGAAGTGGTGATCCAGGCCGGCGCCGGATCGGGCGCGGGTTATCTGGATCCCGATTACGTAGCCAAGGGCGCGAAGATCCTTGCAGAACGTGATGAAATTTTTAAGTCCGCTGACATTGTGGCCCAGGTTCTCTGCTATGGCTCCGATGATAGGGCGGGCGTTGCCGATCTTCCGCGCCTCCGGCGCGGCCAGGTCCTTGCGGGATTTCTTCGTCCGCTTGGCTCTCTCAATACGCTCGAAGAAGTGGCCGCCACGGGAGTCTCGGCCTTTTCGGTCGAGCTGATGCCACGCACCACGCGCGCGCAAAGCATGGACGCACTTTCGTCGATGGCGACCATTTGCGGCTATAAAGCGGCGCTGCTGGCCGCCGACACTCTGCCACGGCTCTTTCCCATGATGACCACCGCGGCAGGCACCGTCACGCCGGCGCGTGTGCTCGTTATCGGCGCGGGCGTGGCCGGCCTCCAGGCTATTGCTACGGCGCGAAGACTCGGCGCCGTAGCCTCCGCCTATGATCTTCGGCCCGCCGCCAAGGAACAAGTGCAAAGCGTCGGCGGACGATTCATCGAACTCCCCATCGTGGCCCAGGATGCGCAGGACTCCCGGGGATACGCCAAACAGCAGGATGAAGCCTTCTATCAGCGCCAAAAGGAACTGCTTGGAAATGTCGTGGCGGAGAGCGACGTGGTCATCACCGCGGCCGTGGTCCCCGGCAAGAAGCCTCCCCTCCTTGTTACGCGCGAGATGGTCCGGAAGATGGCCCCAGGCTCGGTGATCGTCGATCTGGCCGCCGAGCGCGGTGGAAACTGTGAAGCGACCACCCCCAACAAGACCGTAGTGGAACACGGCGTCACCGTGATCGGCCAGATCAACCTCGCCACCGCCGTTCCCTATCACGCCAGCCAGATGTACGCCCGCAACATCTCGGCATTTCTGATGCACCTGTTTGCCAATGGCAGAAAGGAACCTGACCTGCGGGACGAGATCGCCCGCGAGACGCTTGTGACGCAAGCGGGCGAAATTGTCAACGGGCGAGTCCGCGAATTCTATTCACTTCCATCCAGGGTGGCGGCGAAATGAGCCGGAAACATTTGCGTCTATTCGCGTGCATTCGCGGCTAAGGAGAAAAATGTCGGATATCACCACAAGCCTATACGTGTTCATGCTAGCGGCATTCATCGGATTCGAGGTGATCCGCCGCGTATCGCCGCTTCTTCACACTCCGCTAATGTCGTTGACCAACGCGCTCGATGCCATCGCTGTTGTGGGCGCCATCATCCTCGTGGGGGAGCGCAAGAGCGAACTCGCCACCGTGCTCGGGACCATCGCCATCGTGGCGGCCACCAGCAATCTGATCGGCGGATTCATCATTACCGATCGCATGCTGAAGATGTTCAAGAGCACCAAACCCAAGAAGCCATGACAACGCCGCTTGTCACCGAGCAAGCGATCCAGATTGTTTACCTGATCGCTGCGGCTCTGTTCATCCTCTCCCTCAAGTGGCTGAGTTCGCCCGCTTCGGCGCGGCACGGAGTATGGGCGGGAGAACTCGGCATGCTCCTGGCCATCGCCGGCACGCTGCTCTACCGCGGCATCGTCGACTATACCTGGATCGCGATCGGCTTGGTTCTCGGCACCATTATCGGCATTCCGCTGGGCCGTGTGCAGATGACCGCGGTGCCTCAACGGACCGCGCTGAGCCATGCTTTCGGCGCCCTCTGTGTCGGGCTGGTGGGAACCGCGGAATTCTACCTGCGCACGCCCAATATTCCGCGATTCATGATGGCGGTGCTGGCGGCCGAGGTTATCCTCGGCAGCCTGACATTTACCGGAAGCTTGATGGCCGCCGGCAAGCTGCAGGAGATCCTGCCGCAGCGGCCCATCACTTACAAAGGCCAGAATATCGTCAACATTTCCCTTCTGGGGATTGCAGTGGCCCTCGCGGCTTATCTCGTGGTCCATCCGGATTCCACACGCCTGTTCCCCTTGATTGTCGCGATCCCGCTCTTGTTCGGGGTTCTCATGATTGTTCCCATCGGCGGCGCCGACATGCCCACAGTGATCTCGTTGCTCAATTCTTATGCCGGTCTCTCAGCAGCGGCCATGGGGTTTGTTCTCGACAGTAAGCTGCTCATCATTGCCGGCGCGCTCGATGGATCTTCCGGTTTCATCCTGTCGGTGATCATGTCGAAGGCCATGAACCGTTCGTTTACGAACGTGCTGTTCGGAGCGTTCGGCCAGGTGCAGACCTCCGCAGCGGCGGCTCAAGAAGCCCGCACCGTGCGGTCGGCTACCGCCGAAGAAGCTGCTGGGATCCTGGCTGCGTCCAATTCGGTGGTGATTGTTCCGGGCTACGGTATGGCGGTGGCGCAGGCCCAGCACAAGGTCCGGGAATTGTTTGACGCGCTTACCAAGCGCGGCGTGAACGTCACGTTCGGCATTCATCCGGTGGCGGGCCGGATGCCGGGGCACATGAACGTACTGCTGGCCGAAGCCGACATTCCCTACGACAAGCTGCTGGATATGGACGCCATCAACCCCGAATTCCCGCAGACCGATGTCGTCCTGATCATCGGCGCCAATGATGTGACCAATCCTGCCGCCCGCAACGATACCAGCAGCCCCATCTACGGAATGCCGATTCTGGATGTCGACAAAGCCAGGACCGTGATGGTGATCAAGCGAGGTATGAGCCCGGGCTTCGCGGGAATTGATAACGAGCTTTATTACCTCGATAAGACGCTCATGCTTTTCGGAGACGCGCGGGCATTTGTCGGGGACATCGTACGCCAGCTCTCGGGTGACGGGCACGGATAGTGCGCATGCTTCGCCGCTCGATTCCGGTCCTCGTTCTGAGCATGTGGCTCCTTCCGGGCGCTGCCGGGTACTCTGTCCTCACGCATGAAGCCATTATCGATGCCGCATGGGGGGACAGCATCCGGCCACTGTTGTTGAGACGTTTTCCGGGCGCCACTCACGAGGAATTGCGAACAGCGCACGCCTACGCCTATGGCGGGGCGATCATCCAGGACATGGGTTACTATCCGTTCGGCAGCCATTTTTTCAGCGACCTCACCCATTACGTGCGCAGCGGCGATTTCGTGGAAGCGCTGCTTGCCGAGGCAACTTCGCTCGATGAGTACGCCTTCGCGCTCGGTTCGCTCGCTCACTATGCCGCCGATAACGCCGGCCATCCGATAGGCACCAACCGCGCGGTGGCCATCATGGTTCCCAAGCTGGGAAAGAAATTCGGGCGGTCAGTTACATACGCACAAGATCCCGTGGCGCATTTGAAGGTGGAGTTCTCCTTCGACGTTGAGGAAGTGGCCGAGGGGCATTACGCTCCGGAGGCCTATCACGATTTTGTCGGCTTCGAAGTAGCGAAGCCGCTGCTCGAGAGAGCATTCGCCAAGACCTACTCTCTCGAAATGAAGAGTGTGTTCTTCGATGAAGACCTCGCGCTCGGCACTTACCGGCACACGGTCTACTCTCTACTCCCGAGCATGTCCAAGATTGCCTGGCAACTCAAAAAGGACGAGATCCAAAGGACTGAACCGAGCGCCACGCGAAGAACGTTCATCTACAACGTCTCGCATTCGAGTTATCACAAGCGGTGGGCAGAGCGTAGCCGTGAGCCCGGCTTCGGTGCTCGCTTCTGGGCGTTCATCCTGCGGCTCGTGCCCAAGATCGGTCCCTTCAAAGCGCTGGCCTTTACGCCTCCCACTCCGGCCGTACAGAATATGTTCATGCACAGTTTTAACGACACCCTCGACCGTTATCGCTGCTTTCTCGCCCTGCACAAAGAAGGCTCGTTGCGCCTTCCAAACGAGAACTTCGATACCGGGGAAGCGATCAAGCCAGGCGCTTATCCACTGACGGATCATGCCTACGCCAAGCTGGTGGAAAGGGTGCACGGAAAAGTCGTCTCTGATGAATTGCGGGCCAACATCCTGGCGTTCTATGCGGACTTGAATGTGCCCTTGGACACCAAGCGCGATGCGAAAGCGTGGGCGAAGCTTCTTCACGAACTGGATTCGCTGAAAAATCCGCAGCCGGCCGATCCGGCGAAGCCTTAGGTCACGCGAGGTTGTTCAGATCGATTCCCGCGTCCCAGTGCTCGTTGGAGCGTTGTAGCTCGTCCCACGTAAGCTCCCGGCCCGTGTAGGCGGCCTGGCGCCCCAGCATGGCGGTCATCGCGGACTCCACTCCCGCGGCGGCCTGGTTGTGGAACTGCCGGCTGGTGATGCTGTGGATGAATGCTTTCTGCTTTTCAGAATCGGCGTCGGCGAGATTGTCGGAGAACGATCCGCTGGCTGAGAACTGGCCGCTCTGCTCGGCCTTCTTTTCGCCGCCGCCCCAAATCCACTGCTCCTCGCCCCAGACGCCCAACGGCCCTGCATACGGCGATTGCGACGAACCGCGTGTCCCGTAGAACAGCTCGTTCACATCGAACTGCCCTTTGCCGAACTGCGTAGAGCTGAAGCTCACGTGTACATCCTTGGGGTATTCGAACACGACATCGAAGTGCGAATAGCAGGTGTCGCCGGGACGATTGCGGCCCTGCCTACCGCCACGGCCGACGGCTTTCACCGGGTGGCCTTGCAACATCCAGTTGCAGATGTCGATAGCGTGGATGTTCTGCTCGACGATGATATCGCCGGATAGCACTCGGTCCTGCACCCAGTTCCGCAACCTGAGCATCGCCGGCGGCAAGTTTGAGAAATTAAGTTCCAGGGCGTTGCAGTAGTAATGGGCCGCGCCGGTTACGATCTCGCCCAGCGCGCCGGCATGCACCCGCTTCGCCAGTTCGATGAACGGCGTCGCCATGCGGATCTGGAAGCCCACATCCAGGCTCAGTTTTCCTTCTGCACGCTGGCCGATTTCGAGCACGCGCTTGGCGCCCGGGACGTCGACGGCCACCGGCTTCTCGCAATAGACGTGCTTGCCCGCTGCCACTATCGTCGCCAGGTGTTCCACGTGGTAGTAGGGAGGTGTGGCAATCACCACCGCGTCCACATCCTTCGACTCGGCAATTTGCTGATAGGCTTTTGGTCCGAGAAACGTCTTTTCAATGCCGGCGTGTCCCTTGGCGGCGGACAGCTTGTCGACAAACGTCTTCGCGGTGTCGAGCCGGTCCTGAAACATGTCGGCAAGGGCAATCACGCGTGCGTCCGTGTTCTTCAGAATCGTCTCGACATGGTTGCCGCCGCGCCCGCCGCAGCCGAGCAGCCCCACGCGCACCGCCGAATTTGCCTGCATGCCGCGCACTATCTGCGGCTTCAGAATCGTGAATGCAGCCGCAGCTCCCAGAAACCCGCGCCGGCCGATTGTTTCGTCGCTCATTACTTTGCCTCCTTCAGGCAATCAATTTTTCAAGGTAAGCTTTCGACGCGAGAATGTCCTGGGTCTGCTTCGCTCCTTCGATCTCGCGCTCGATCGTCAGAGGATTTTGATAGCCGACCTTCTTCAGCAGTCCGATCAGCACCGGGAAGTTCACCTTGCCCTCACCGATCGGAACCTCGCGGCCCAGCTGTTTTGGATTCGTCGGGAAGAGTCCGTCCTTGGCATGAATGCCCAGGATATGGGACCCGAATAACTCAACCGCATCCACCGGATTTCCTTTTCCATAGAGGATCAGGTTTCCTACGTCGAAATTGATGCCCACGTTGTCCAGGCCGACGTCGTTGATCGCTCGAATCAGAGTGATGGGCGTTTCCTGGCCCGTCTCACAGCGGAAGGTCTGGCCATTGTCTTTACAGTATTGCGCCACCGTACGGATGGCATTCACGGTCTCCGTGTAGAGCGGTTCGTTGGGGTTCTCGGGAATGAATCCGCAATGCGTTTGCACCCCCGGAATGCCGGCCTTTTTGGCGAAATCCGACACCTGTTTGATGCGCGCAATGCGCGCCTCGCGATATTGGCGCGGCGCCACCCCGATGGTCAACGGTCCTTTGTAAAAATCGTAAATCTCAGGCCCAGGACCTCCGGCGATCGCGGAAGTCACCTCTACGTTGTATTTCGACAACGCATCCCGGAGCTTGGAGGCGACCGCGTCATCCAGCGAACGGAATCCCAGTTGACAAGTGGGGAATCCAAGATCGTGAACGCGCTTGATGGTAGGCTCGGGGTCAGAAGAGATGCCGGTGACGATGCCGAGGCGCATCCTGGTTTCAGGCGCGGACTGCGCGGGCCTGATCAGCGCGGCGGCTGCAGCGGCTCCCTGAAGAAGATGGCGGCGATTATAGACAGAGGGCATGAGGTTAGTGTATTGCGTTTTGCTCAGCGCCGTCTGGTCGAGCACGGGGACACCGTTTCCGCCGTAGCGTGCATGCCACCTACTCGACCGCAGCCTCGCCGATCTGCATCACGACGGAACGCGGCGATTCTCCGGTTTCGTCTGACACCTGTACCAGCATGATACGGATCAGATCGTTCTTCGGGTCGATCCAGCCCTCGGTGCCAAATGCGCCGCCGTGTCCGAAGGTGCCGGGCGAGTGCAGCAGCAGAGTTCCTTCAGGCTCGCTCACGATTTCGAATGTCAGCCCGTAGCCCGTACCGCCCAGCCAGCCTGAGGGTTTGACGTTCGGCGTGAAGACGCGAGTCATGGTGGCAATGGCCTGCCGCGAAAGATAGCGCCGGCCCTCGTATTCGCCGCCGTTGAGCAGCATCTGGTAGAACCTGACCAGGTCCGGCGCCGTCGAGTAGAGGCCGAACTCCGGCGCGGGGTATTTGGCGCCCTGGCGGTATTTTGACGCATCACCGGCCAGTGTCTCATCGCCGGCGCGGATCAGTTTGCCCTCCGCGTGTTTGTAGATCAGCGCGATGCGGTCTTTCTTTTCGTCCGGAGGAAAAATGAAGGAGTCTTTCATACCCAGCGGATCGAGGATGTGCGTACGCAGAAAGTGTACGTAGTCCTCGCCCGAAATCACCTCGATCAAACGCCCCAGCGTGGCGATACCCATGTTGCTGTAGCTCCATCGCGAACCCGGCTCGAACTGCAGATGCGTGTGCCCGTAGAAGCGAACCGCTTCCGCTAGCGGTACGCGCATGGTCCGGGGATTATCGGCCATTTCGCCTTGGGGATCGCCGCCCAGGCCCGAGGTGTGGTCCATCAGTTGCCATACCGTCGGCGGATGCTCCGGCGGATGCACGTTCTCGGGGCCAACCCGGTGTTCCCCGATTTGGATGCCGCGGAACTCGGGCAGGTAATCCTCGATGGGCCGGCGCAGCTCGATCTTGCCTTCCTCCACCAGCATCATGACGGCGACGCCGGTGAAGTTTTTCGTCATCGACATGATCTGAAAGATGGAGTCGGTTTGCATCGGCTTCTTGTTCTCGACGTCGCGCCAGCCGACGGCTTCCAGCAGAGCAATTTTTCCATGACGCGCCACCAGCGCTACGGCGCCCGGCATTGCCTGGCTGTCGACTAAAGCCTGCAGCCGCGGGCGGATGGTTTGCAAACGCTTTGAGTCAAGTCCGGTTCCGGACGGAGTGCTTTGCGCAAGCGCAATTATCGGGAGCAGGGCCAGCGTTGAAAGTCGAAGACGCATGATTGGAAAAAGTATACCGTGAGCCATGAGAGACTGAAACGAGCCCATGCAGGAGTCAGCGCGCATCGCGTTTGAATACCCCAACTTCCGCTACTACATGACTGCTCGGTTCCTGGTGACCACGGCGTCCGAGATGCAGTCTGTGGCCGTCGGCTGGCAGGTGTATGCGATCACGCACCGGCCGCTCGACCTGGGTCTCTTAGGGCTGGCACAGTTCCTGCCGGGAGTCCTTCTGTTCCTGGTGGCCGGGCACACCGCCGACCGCTTGCCGCGACAGCGCATTCTGCAGACTTGCTACGCCGCGTTCTCGCTTTGCTCATTTCTCCTGCTGGCCTTCACCTTGCGCGGACTCACTTCGGTGTATCCGATCTATCTCGCGCTACTGTTCAATGGAGTCATCCGTGCGTTCAACGGTCCTGCGGGCCAGGCCTTCCTGCCGCTGATAGTCCCTGGGGAGCACTTTCCGAACGCTGTCGCGTGGAGCGCTTCGATCTCTCAGGCGGCAACGATTACCGGCCCGATGCTCGGCGGCTTCCTCTATGGCTGGACGGCCAGTCCGATCGTGGTTTACAGCGGCGCTGCGATTTCCTATCTCACGGCCTTGCTTCTGATTTCCCTGAGCCGGGTGCGAGCCGCCGGGCGAGCGCGTGCTGTAGAATCGCTCGGTGAAGTTTTGAACGGGTTGAAGTTCATCTGGCAGAACAAGATGATTTTAGGCGCCGTCTCGCTGGATCTGTTTGCGGTCTTGCTGGGCGGCGCGGTGGCGCTGCTGCCCGTCTACGCGCGTGAGATCTTGAGCGTCGGGCCTTCCGGACTCGGCATCTTACGCGCCGCGCCAGGTGCAGGCGCCATCATCATGTCCATCGCTCTTGCGCATTGGCCCCTGCGGCGGCGCGTGGGAGCGACGATGCTCTGGTGTGTTGTCGGTTTCGGCGTTTTCACTATTGTGTTTGGCCTCTCGCGCAACGTAGCGCTTTCGGTGGCCGCTTTGATGCTGGTGGGCGCGTGCGACACCGTGAGCGTGATTATCCGGCATACGATGATCCAGCTCGGCACTCCCGACGAAATGCGCGGCCGTGTCAGCGCCGTGAACATGGTATTTATCGGCGCATCGAACGAGGTGGGTCAGTTTGAATCGGGCATCACGGCGCAATGGTTCGGAACCGTTCCGGCTGTCATTTTGGGCGGCGTGGGAACCATCGCGATCGTCGCGATCTGGGCGCGGCTTTTTCCCCAATTGAGGCGGGTCGACGAGATGCCGCGGCAGGCGGAGCCTGCACTCATCCCCTGAAAGGGTGGATTCCGTTTCCGGACCTCCCGTTGTATTCTCTGAGCAATCTCCATGATCAATCTCGCCGAGGTTGGCGCGGTTGCGTCCGTCGACGCAGCCGGCCAGTTTCACCTGCGTTTCGGAGTCTACCTGCCCGGGATCCGCGCAGCAGACGGCTTTGATGTGGTGGTCCGGCTGATTCATACTGCTGACCGGTTTGACCCGAACATACCGCCGCAAAATTTCAGCCTCACGTGGAATAGCGGACATCCGCTGGATCTCTGGTCCCAAGACGTGGCCGTGTTTCCCGTGCCGGGCACTCAATTCGGGCAAGAGGGCACGTACCTGTACCGTTTCCAGCTTTGGTGGACGCCGGCGGGGGGCGCGCGGCAACTGATCACCCTGTGGTTTACCGATCCATTCGCCAGCGAGACGGACATCGGACGGCTCTCGGCGGTCACGCTCACTCGCAGTCCAGTTCCTTTCGTCTGGACGGATGCAAGCTACAAGACGCCGGAACTCGACGACCTCGTGGTCTACGAACTGCAAGTTGAGGAGTTCAATGACACGTTCGACGGCGCGATCGACCGCCTGACTTACTTCGAGAGTCTGGGAGTCAACTGCCTGGAACTGATGCCGGTGACCAGCGCGAAGTTGGATTTCGACTGGGGCTACGGACCGCTGCACTACTTCGCACCGAGCGCGCGATTTGGCGGACCGGACGGCCTGAAACGATTGGTGGATGCGGCGCATGTCCGAGGGATTGCGGTGATTCTGGATGTTGTTTACGAGCATGTGGACCAGATGTTTGCTTACTACATGGTCTACAACGACGTCGCCAACACCGCAGGCGCGCCGAAGCCGCAGAGCCCTATGATTCGCGGCTGGAACCAGTGGGGTTTCGGACCGGCAACCGATTTCACACAGACGTTCACGCAGGAATATTTCCTTACGGCCAATCAGATGTGGCTCGACGAATACCACGTCGACGGCTTCCGACTCGACGAGGTCACCGATCTGTACGTGCCGCCGCGCGATGTGGGTTATGCGGAGTTGGTGGAGCAGACCTACAAGTACTCACTCGGCATCGGCCGGTTTCAGCGGCCGAGCGGAGGGTACAGCCGCGTCATTCAATGCGCTGAGGCGCTGGGCAAAGCACGCGATGTCTTGAGCCAGACATTTACCAACTGCGCCTGGCAGGACGACCTGCTGAACAAGTCCGAAGACATGGCGCAGTGGCACTACGTGGATGCGAACTTTGCGCACCTGCTGGATCCGTACTTTTGCGGATATCCGGCGACGAAGACCGTCGTCGATGCCGCAGGGAACGCGGTCGAGATGCCGGTTGCGCCATTCCAGTACGTGGAGACGCACGATCACAGCCAGTTGATCGTGTTTGTGGGAACAGTAAGCGATCCCGGGCCCCTCGCCGAAGGTGACCGCAGCCGGTTCTACAAGCTGCAGCCATTCGCTATCGCGCTTCTCACGGCGCAGGGGATTCCGATGCTTTGGCAAGGTCAGGAATTCGCCGACAACTACCCTCTGCCGGCCACCGGCCTCGCGCGCGTACACCTGCGCCGCGACACGCATTGGGAATACTTTTACGACGCCTATGGATTGGCGCTCGTCCGCGTTTACCGGCGGCTCGGCCAGTTGCGACGCACGTCGAGGGCGTTGCGCAGCCGCGAATCCTATTTCTATTATCTGCAGTCGCTACAGGGCACTCAGATCATCGCGTATCACCGGCACGCACCGGCGGCAGGCGCGGCGGCGGAAGAATACGCCATGGTGCTGCTCAATTTCGCCGATAGCGCCGGCACGATCAGCGTTCCATTTCCAAAAGCTGGCACGTGGCAGGAGATGCTGGATGGCAACCAGACGATCAATGCTCTATCCGACGGCGCCGTGCAGACAGTCACGGTGCCTTCGAACTACGGGATGATTTTCATTCGTTAAGGCCGGCGTTTTTCGCTGCCACTTCGGCGACTGCGGACCAATCCGCATCTGCGCGTCCGTGCGCGATGGCATTCAGATAGCTGTCCCGTAGCAGGCTGGCCAGGGGCATGGGTACGGCGGATTCCTGCGCAGCCTCGAGCGCGAGACCTACATCTTTCAGACCCAGCGCCAACCGAAAACCTGCGGGCTCGAAGCGGCGATCGGCGATGATGCCGCCGTAGTTCGCATAGACCGGCGAGTTAAAGAGCCCATTCAGAATTTCGAGAAACTGGTGCAGGTCGACGTCCGATTTGCGCACCAGCGCGAAAGACTCGCCTATCGCTTCCAGCATGGAGGCCAGCAGGAAGTTCATGGCAATTTTTGTGAGATTAGCGCGCCATGCTTCCTCGCCGACTACGGTAACTGCGCGGCCGATTGCATCCATCAGCGGCCGGCACCGGTTGACGTAATCCGGCGGCCCTGCGGCCATGACCCAGAGTTTCTTCCCGGCGGCCGAGTCGGGCCGGCCAAGCACGGGCGAAGCGACATAACCCTGGCTGTGGGTTGCATGAATCTCCGCCAGTTCTTTCGAAAGCGCGACGCTGATGGTGCTGGTACACATATGAACCGCGCTGCGCGAAAGAGCGTCGATGGCGGGCGTTTGGGATCCCAGCATGGCTTCGCGGACGGCACGATCGTTGGCCAGCATCGTAATGGCGACCTCAGCTCCGCGAACCGCATCGGCGGGCGAGGCTGCGACCCGCGCACCGGCTTCCGCCAGCGGGGCCAATTTTTCGCGCGTCCGGTTGTAGACCCAGAGCTCATGCCCGGCGCGGATCAAGTTCAGAGCCATTGGTGCGCCCATGTTCCCGGCGCCAATGAATGCAACTTTCATGTTCGTTGGATGCTTGGTAAGGGAAAAAGTAACTTGCCGGACTATAAGCCGGTTTCTGTACCCTTGCGGGCGGCAGCCATTCCTCTGGGCCGGCCATTACTGACCGGCTCTAGCGACCTACCCGAGAGTTAAACGGAGCGGGCCGCTCCTCCTCCCCTATTTGGTCTTGCTCCGCGTGGGGTTTGCCCTGCCAGCCGAATTGCTCCGGCCGCGGTGCGCTCTTACCGCACCTTTTCACCCTTACCCTAATGGTGAGGCAGGCCTTTCGGCCTGCCAACCACCGGGGCGGTATATTTTCTGTGGCACTTTCCGTAGAGAACGGTTTGACCGGACCCTCCCGGCCGTTAGCCGGCACGCTGCCCTGTGGAGACCGGACTTTCCTCCCCGCAAGCGGGGCGGCCACCCATCCGGCAAGTTACGTTTCGATTATGGCATTGTGCGTTGGCCCGGGGAAATTGGCTTCGTTTCTCATTTTTTCGTAAATGGTTGCAGGCAATGGTGCTTAAGGCCGTTTTTGCGCTCACCACTGCCAGTATATGGAAGATTGAACTGTGAGGAGGGCCCGCGCGGTGTCTAAAGGGCTGAGGCTATGTGAGAAGCGCTTCCACGGCGGTTGTGATCGGTATCGTGTGCCTGATGCTGGCTGGATGCAATCGTAGGGACTACGGGACCAATCCCAGGGAAAAGTTGGCGCTTTCTGGGGCGGCTGGTCTGCGTGAAGCCTTCAACCGGGGGGCGTGCCGGCAGATTTTCGACGATGCTGACGAGGTGTTTCGAGTTTCTGAAGCAGACTGGCTGGATGTATGCGAGCGGATGCGCAAGAGACTGGGATGGTGGAGGAGTTTCCATGTTCAGTTGCGGCGCACAAACGGCGTCCCGCTTCGAGTTGTGGTTTACGGGGATGCTGAGTTTGCAAAAGGCCGCTATCAGGTTGAGACGGTTTGGCATTTCGACAGAGGGCGTGCCGAGTTGTTTTCGCTGACCTTGCATGGCGGTGGCGAGCAGATACAGATACCTCCGCTGCGATTCGGTGTGCCACGAAGGCTGATGGATCCGCCGGCGCGAAGGCCGATGAGGGCGTCGGCCGCGGACCAGGGGGTCCGCCCCACTAGTCCGGAAAAACGAAGTTCAGGATGATCTTGGAGCCAACGATCTGAGACAACAAGGGGATGGAATCAAGCGCGACGGACAAACCAGTCCCGCGCGAGATCGCCGCCCTGATGTCGGATGAGCGGCTGATTCTGCGCGAGACGCAACGCGCCGTGACCCCGTTTGGTGGGATCGCGGTTTTCATTTCATTTCTCGGGAAGGTCGGCTTCGTGGAGGCGCTTCGGCAGCACATGCCGATCCGCTGGAAGTCGCCGAATCATATCGATCCCAGTTCCACCTTCACAGCGTTCCTCCTGTCGGTTCTGGTGGGCGCCAGGCGGTTCGCGCACGCCAGCTGGCTGCGGGGGGATCGCGCGTTGCACGCGCTGCTGGGCATGGATCGTTTTCCCACTGACGATACCATCCGCAATTTGTTTCGCGCCTTCGGCATGGGCGAAGTCCAGCGCTTCTACGAACCCATGGCCGAGTGGCTGATGCAGCGTTTGCCACAGCGCGAAGGCGGCTACACATTGGACTTGGATTCGACGGTTTTCGAGCGTTACGGCAAGCAGGAAGGTTCTCTCAAAGGCCACAACCCGCGCAAACATGGACGGCCCAGTCATCACCCCTTGCTGGCGGTGTTGAGTGAGGCGCACTTCCTCCTGCACGGCTGGCTCCGCAGCGGCAACTGCGGCACCAGCCGTGGCGTGGAGGAGTTTCTCAAAGAAGCTCTCGCGCTGTGGGGACAGCGCGAAAAGATCCGCTTGCTACGGGCCGATTCAGGCTTCTTCGACGACAAGCTGCTGAGCTTTTTGGAACAGCGCCTGCTGCCTTACATTGTAGTGGCCAAGCTGACTCCCTGGGTGAAACGTGCCGCCCAGCGAGTGGAGCAATGGACGACCCTGGACGACGACTATGCCGTGGGCGAGTTTCGGCTGAAACTGCTCGGCTGGAGCGTGGAGCGTCGATTCGTGGTGATTCGCGAGCAGGTGCGCGAGGGCCGCGATAGCATAGGCCGCAAGCTGATCGATGTGCCGGGCTACACCTTCCGCGTCTTTGTCACCAGTTGCTCCGACCCTCCGGAGGGGATCTGGCGAGACTACAACCGACGCGCCGACATGGAGAATCGCATTGCCGAGTTGAAGCACGACCTGGGCGCCGATGGCTTCTGCCTGAAACAGTTCTTTGCTACAGAGGCCGCGTTTCGAGCCGTGTTGCTGCTCTTCAACCTGTTGGCCGAGTTCCAACGTGCGGCTGGTATGCCGATCTATCGAGAGCCAGCGACCATCCGGACTCAGGTCCTCACCTGCGGCGCGATCCTCGGCCGAGCCGGCCGCCGTCTGGTGCTCCACCTGTCCGAAAGTTGGGGCGGTCTGAAAACGAGAATCCCTTTACTGGACAGCATCTTGACCTGGCAAATCCCAATTTCCCCGAAGTTGGATCTGGCCCTTACAACCTGAGCCCGACAACCGTCACGCCACGCGTCGGAACCCATGCCCAGGAGGTCGATCAATATTCAATTTCGGAATTCAGGCTAGTAAGATGTCCGGGTGTTAGGCCGGACATGTCCGGCCCCTACATCCAGCCATCGTAGGGTCGAGCCATGCCTCGCCTTCGTTCGAGCCGGTTTTCGAAATCACCGGGACATCTTACTTGGGGTGTTAGCCCTCCAAATCCAGGGTGCTGAAAAAGTAGTGAAGTTCGACTTCAGCGGTTTCGGGGGCGTCGGAGCCGTGGATGCAGTTGCGCTCGATGCTTTTGGCGAAGCGTTTGCGTACGCAGCCTTCGGCAGCATTGGCGGGATTGGTAGCGCCCATCAGTTCGCGCAGTTTGGCGACGGCGTCTTCGCGCTCGAGCGCCATCACGATGATAGGGCCCTCGGTCATGAAGAGGACCAGACTGGGAAAGAATGGGCGCTCGCGGTGGACGGCGTAGAAACCCTCGGCCTCGGGCTGGGTGAGCCGCGTCATGCGAAGCGCCAGAATTTTGAAGCCGGCTTTTTCGAGCATGGAGAGGATTTCCCCGGCGTGGCCCTCGGCTACGGCGTCGGGTTTGATGATGGAAAACGTTCGCTGCTTCATAGGCGGCTTTTGATTTTTTCTCCCATTTCAGCGGGCGACGAGCAGACCGTGATGCCGGCTCCCTGTAGGGCTTTAATTTTGTCCGGCGCGGCGCCCGAGCCCCCGGAAATAATCGCGCCGGCGTGGCCCATGCGGCGCCCAGGCGGAGCGGTCTGCCCGGCAATGAATCCAACCACCGGCTTCTTCACATGCTCGCGGACGTAGGCCGCTGCGGTCTCCTCGGCATTGCCACCTATCTCGCCGATCATGATGATGGCGTGAGTTTCGGGATCTTCGTTGAATAAACGGATGGCGTCGACGAAGTTGGTACCGATCACGGGATCGCCGCCGATACCGATGCAGGTGGATTGTCCGATGCACAGGTGGGTCAATTGGCCTACGGCCTCGTAGGTCAGGGTTCCGGAGCGCGAGACCACACCGACATGGCCTTCCTTGTGGATCTGGGCGGGCATGATGCCGATCTTGCATTTGCCGGGCGAGATGATGCCGGGACAATTCGGACCGATGAGGCGCGTCTGTTTGGCGCGCAGAAAATCCCAGGCCCGCACCATGTCGAGCGCGGGTATGCCTTCTGTGATGCAGACCACTAAGGGCAGGCCGGCGTCGGCGGCCTCCATGATGGCGTCGGCGGCGAAGGGCGGAGGAACGAAAATCACGGACGCATTCGCGTCGGTGGCCTTAACTGCGTCCGCGACGGTGTTGAAAACGGGCAGGTCGAGATGCGTGGTCCCGCCTTTGCCAGGGGTGACGCCGCCCACTACTTCGGTGCCGTACGCGATGGCCTGCTGCGCGTGGAAGGTGCCCTCTTTTCCGGTAAAGCCTTGGACGAGCAGACGCGTGTTGTGGTCGACCAGGATGCTCATGCCGCCAGCCTCACGACTTTTTCAGCGGCATCGCGCATATCTTCCGCAACGGTGAAATTGAATCCGGATTCTGTCAGGATCTTGCGCCCCAGCTCTACATTGGTGCCTTCCATGCGCACGACAATGGGTACCTTGATGTTGAGATCGCGGGCCGCGGCCACCACGCCGTTAGCCAGCGTGTCACAGCGCAGGATGCCGCCGAAGATATTGATCAAGACCGCTTTCACGTTGTGGTCGGAGAGCAGAATGCGGAAGGCATTTTTCACCTGCTCGGCGCTGGCGCCGCCGCCCACGTCGAGAAAATTAGCGGGTCTGCCGCCCGCGTATTGAATGATGTCCATGGTGGCCATGGCGAGGCCTGCGCCATTCACCATGCAGCCCACGGTGCCATCCAACTTGATGTAGTTTAAACCGAACTTGGAGGCCTCGATTTCGAGCGGGTCTTCTTCGTTCAAGTCGCGCAGCTCGATGAGGTCTTTGTGACGGTAGAGCGCGTTATCGTCCAGGTTGATCTTGGCGTCCAGCGCGTAGACTTTGCCGTCCTTAGTGAGGATGAAGGGATTGATTTCGGCGAGCGACGCGTCGATGGCCACGTAGGCGCGTGCCAGCGCCGTCATGGCCGCAACGGCGCCATTTATGCTGGCGGGGGGAATACCTATGCCGAACGCCAGCTTGCGCGCCTGGTAGGAAGCGAGGCGGACGTCGGGATCAAAAGCCTCCTTCAGAATAAGGTCGGGAGACTTCGCCGCGACCTCTTCAATCTCCATGCCCCCGGCCGCCGACGCCATGAACACGGGGCGGGCCTGCGTGCGATCGAGAACGATTCCAAGATACAGCTCGCGCTCGATGGGAAGCGTCTCTTCAATCAGCAGCCGCTTGACCACGCGCCCTTCCGGGCCGGTCTGGTGCGTGACTAGCGTCGTACCCAGAATGTTTCCGGCGATGGCAGTGGCTTCGGCAGCGTCGCGCGCAACCTTGACGCCTCCGCCTTTGCCGCGCCCACCGGCATGAATTTGCGCCTTCACCACAATGCTTCCGCCGATCTGTTGCGCGGCGGCGGCCGCCTCTTCCACCGAGAACGCAACTTTACCGCGGGGCACAGGAACCTTGTAGTTGGCCAGGATTGCCTTGGCCTGATACTCATGAATTTTCATGGAGTGCGCTTGTGCTAGTATGGCGGGAAAGCCAGACTAATTTCCCACTATAACATGCCGTTTTTGCAGTATCTTCATGCAGTTGCCGAGCACCGCAGCCTCGGGACGGCGGAGGCCTCCGAAGCTATGGAAGCTATTCTTGCGGGCGACGTTTCCCCGGCGCAGATTGCGGCCTTTCTGACGGCGCTGCGCATGAAGGGAGAAACTGTGGATGAGCTGGTGGGATTTGCGCGTACCATGCGAAGCCGCGCGGTTCGAGTGGATGTGGGATTGAACGGCGGCGAGACACTTCTGGATACGTGCGGCACAGGCGGTGATGGCCAGTCTACGTTCAACATCTCGACGATTGCCGCATTTGTGGCCGCGGGAGCGGGCGTGCGCGTGGCCAAGCATGGCAACCGGTCAGCGTCAAGCCAGTGTGGAAGCGCCGATCTGCTGGAGAGCCTAGGCATCGCGGTATCGCTGCCCCCCGAGTCGGTAGCGCGGGCCATTCGCGAGATTGGCATTGGCTTTCTGTTTGCGCCTTCGGTTCACACGGCGATGAAGCACGCGCATCCCGTACGGGTGGAGCTGAAGATGCGGACGGTGTTCAATCTTCTGGGACCATTGACGAATCCCGCGGGCGCCACTGCACAACTGGTTGGTGCGCCGTCGGAGCATGCGGCGGAACTGATGGCGGGAGCGCTGGCCGAGCTCGGTCTGGAGCGCGGGTTTGTAGTTCACGGCTCCGATGGTTTGGATGAGATTACGACGACCGGCACGACTGCCGCATTCGAGATCCGCGGCGGGCGCGTAAAACGCAGCACGCTTTCTCCGGAGGATTTCGGCGTTAAGCGAGCGCCGCCTGCAGCGCTTAAGGGCGCTGGTGCGGAAACCAACGCGGCGATTGCGCGCGCGATTTTCAAGGGCGCGGCTGGGCCACAGCGCGATATTGTGCTGGTGAATGCGTCGGCGGCGTTGGTGGCGGCGGGCAAGGCTTCAGATTTTGGCCAAGGGATGGAAATGGCACAAAAATCGATTGATTCGGGTGCGGCGTGGAAGAAGGTGGAAGAACTGGCGAGGTTCCGGTGAAGCAAAGACCATCTCACCGCTAAGACGCGGAGACGCAGAGAGCACAACTCTTCACTTACATCACGCTGGAATGGCGTTTCAAGATCTGCTGGAGGTTTTGGGAGAAGGCGGAGCGGGCCAGAACCATGTCGCAGCCGGTCTCATGGGCCTTCTGCTTCAGTTCGCCCTGGACGTGCGAAAGGTAGCCAATCACGCTGATGTCTTTCAGTTCGGCATTGCTTTTTAGCTTGGCGATGATTTCGAGCGGATTCACACTCTCGAAATTCAGATCGAAGATGATCAGGGTGGGATGTGCTTTGGCTTTGACCAGGACTTCGTGCTCGTCCTTGATGAACTCCACTGACAAACCGGCGCGCTTGGCAGCGTCGTTGATCTTCACCGAAAAGAACAAATCGCTGACAACCGCAAGAACTTTCTTGTTGCCCTGCCTGTGCATAGAGTTCAGCTACAACGATTCTCCCCCTTGAGAAACTTCAAGCTGGCCTGGTCTTTTTGTCCCGATTGAAAACCGGAAGGAAAGTCCATCTTACTCGGTTCGAACAGGGCCGCGCAAGGCAGACCGCGGATTCGTAGGTAACCGGGAAGGCGAAACGCCACATCATCGCCGAGGACGCCGACAGGTGCGGCGTCGAACAGGTAAGCGCCGTGATACTTTGAAGTACATGTCTCTGGAGAACCCATTTCAAGATCCACTCCGCTTCGAGCGCCGCGTTCCCGAATGCGTGGTCGTGATCTTCGGGGCCAACGGGGACCTGACCAAGCGCAAGCTGCTGCCTGCGCTGTACCGGCTGGCGTACGAACGGCGCCTCTCGCCGGGTTTCGCGGTGCTGGGCATCTCGCGCACGCCGATGACCGACGACCAGTTCCGCGAGAAGATGTCCAGTTCCGTGGAGCAATTCCTGGAAGATTCTCCGTTCGACGAAGATGTCTGGACGGGCCTTCGCGCAGGGCCTTTTTTACATGGCCGGCGACATCGGCGATCCCCAGGCATTTTCCAAGCTGGCCGCGCGCGCTGAAGGAAATCGAAGCGGACGCGGCACACCGGCGGCAACGTGCTGTTCTATCTTTCCACGCAGCCCAGCCAGTATGGGCGCAGCCGCCAAGGGCATTGGCGCTGCCGGACTGGCTAAGGGCGAGGGCTGGCGGCGCATCGTCATCGAAAAACCCTTCGGACACGATCTGGCCAGCGCGCGGGAGCTGAGCGACGAACTTGCACCAGGTCTTCCGCGAATCGGACGTTTACCGCATCGATCATTACCTGGGCAAAGAGACGGTGCAGAATATCCTGGCTTTCCGATTCGGCAACGGCATTTTCGAGCCGCTGTGGAACCGGCGCTATGTGAACCACGTGCAGATCACCGGCGGCGAATCGATCGGCGTGGAGGGCCGCGGCGCGTATTACCAGGAAGCCGGCGCGCTGCGCGGACATGATCCAGAATCACCTGCTGCAGGTGATGGCGACCATCGCCATGGAGCCGAGCGCCACGTTTCAGCCGGACGCGGTGCGCGACGAGCGGGCCAAGCTGCTGCGGTCGATTCGCGATTATGAAGCCCGACGAGGTCCTCGAAAACTCGGTTCCGGGCCAATACGGGCCGGCGCGCATCGGCGGCGAGGATGTGCCGGGCTTCCGCCAGGAGCCGGGCGTGGATCCGGAGTCGCAGACCGACACCTACGCTGCGGTCGACGTTTCTTCGTGGACAACTGGCGCTGGGCCGGCGTGCCGTTCTATCTCCGCACGGGCAAGCGGCTGCCCAAGCGCGTCACCGAAATCGCCATCCAGTTCAATGCCGCGCCGCTCGCGATTTTCGGCGAGCGACGGAGACGAGACAACGCCCAATCTGCTGATCCTGCGCATTCAGCCGGAGGAGGGCATCTCGCTGCAGTTTCTTTCCAAGCGGCCCGGCGCGGGCATGAAGCTGCGGCCGGTTTCGATGGATTTCAACTACGGGTCGAGTTTTGGCGAGCGCTCGCCCTCGGCATACGAAACGCTGCTGCTGGACGCCATCATCGGCGACGCGACGCTCTATACGCGCCAGGACATGGTGGAGGCGAGCTGGGCCGTGGTGGAGCCGATTCTGAACGTGTGGCACGAACACAAGTTCGATTTTCCGAACTACGCCGCGGGAACCTGGGGCCCCAAGGCATCCGACGACATGCTGGCGCGGCGCGGCCACAACTGGAGGAGGCCTTGAGCACGACTATTCAGCCGCAAACTATTCTGCACGAGCTAGCCGAACTCTGGGTTACGCTCGGCAAAGAATCGGCGCCGGATCAAGGCTCGGGTGTGCTGCGCGCCTGCGCCATGACGCTGGTGACGCTGTTAGAAGAGTCCGAGGATACGAGCGACGTCTGGTCGGTGATGGCGGCGCTCATGCCGGAGCACCCCAGCCGGGCGATTGTGATTCGCTTTCGGCCCTCGGCGGAGCGCGCTCTATCTTCACGCGTATTCTCCCAGTGCTGGATGCCGTTCGGGCAGCGCCGGCAAATCTGTTGTGAGCAGATCGAAATTACTGCGTCCGATGCCAGCCTGCCAGACCTTCCGGCGGTGATTTTACCACTGGCAGTGGCAGACTTGCCGGTGGTCCTCTGGTGCCGTGGAGCTCGAGTGTTCGGCCTCGAGGGTTTCGCCCAACTGGCCAGTATTGCGGGCAAGGTGGTGCTGGATTCCGCCGTCATGGGCGGTGCGGCGGAGACTCTGGGGCGGCTTGACGGGCGGACCCGTTCGGGACGGATTATCGCCGATCTGGCATGGACCCGGCTGACGCGGTGGCGCCAGATGGTGGCGCAGATCTTTGAAAACCGCAGTTATCTCGCGCGGCTGTCCGAAGTTCAACAAGTGCGTATCGGGTTTGGCGGAAGCGCGCCGCCGACGAGCGCGTATTATCTGGGGGCGTGGCTGCTGGATTGTTTGGAAGGCGCCGGCGCAAAGGCCTCAGTGAAGTGGGATCCGGCCGAGAAAGCCGTGGAAGGGCAGCTCGTGCGATTGGAAATGAACGCAGCTGAAAGTGACGGACTGCAGGTGAGCATCGCGGTCAGCGGCGAACCTGGGCGGCAGTGTGCGGAGGTGCGCGTGAACGCGCTGGCGAACCGCACGATCTTTGCGCCGGACAACGACTATACTTTGCTGCGGCAGGAGCTCTCGATCCCGAGCCGCGACCCGGTCTTTGAGAGGTCATTGACGCGAGCTGTGCGGTTGGCGCACGCCGAGTAGCCATGGCAGTGAGCCGCCAGATTTGCGAAGACCAGGAAGCTGCCGCTGAGGCCTGCGCGCAGTTTATTCTGGCCATTCTCAGGGAAACGCTGGCCACGCGTGATTATGCGACCCTGGCGCTTTCAGGCGGTTCCACGCCTAAGCTCCTGTTCGAGCGCATGGTGGAAGCGAAATTCAGATGGGACGGAGTCCATTTGTTTTGGGTGGACGAGCGCGCGGTTCCGCCAACGGATGAGCGCAGCAATTTCAAGCTGGCCCTGGATTCTCTGATCGGACCCGCGGGTATTCCGCGCGCACAGGTGCACCGGATTCGTGGGGAGCTGAATCCGCCAGCCGCAATGGAAGCGTACATGGATGAAATCCGCACGTTCTTTAAGATCAGAGCGCAAGAGCTGCCGAAATTCGACGTTATTCAGCGGGGGATGGGCCCGGATGCCCACACGGCCAGCCTGTTCCCGACGGAGCCACTCATCGCCGACCGTCAGAAGATCGCTGCAGCGGTGTATGTGGAGAAGATGGCGCAGTGGCGCATCACGCTTTTGCCCGGGGTGTTGCTGGCCGCGCATAATACGGTGGTGCTGGTAACGGGCGAGGATAAGGCGCCAGGCGTTCGCGCGGTTTTTGAGGAGACCTTCGATCCGAAGAAGTATCCGGCGCAGCTCGGAATGCGGGACGGAAGAAATGTTACCTGGTTTCTGGACCAGGCGGCGGCGAAGTTACTGAAGACCTAATCGCCGACCGCGACGGCTACTGCTTGCGCACCAACGCCAGGGTGCCGGTCGCCGGGCCGGTCTGGCTTCCGGGTTCGGTCACCGACCACACCAATTGTAGGGTGTTATCCGACGTCAGCTTCAACTGGATTTCGCCCGTCGACCCGCCATCGCCTGTCCAGGCAGCATTGGCCAGGTCGTCCCGGCACTTGCCTTGGAAGTAGAAGCGGACCATAGGCGGATCGGGCACTCCCATGCTGGGATAGCGCGCGCGGTAGCGTCCTTCGAGAGCGCCCTGGTGCTCGGACATGATGAGATCCACGGACTGGGGAGTGAACGCGGAAGCGGAGGGCGCAGTCCTGGACGGGGGGAGGACCCAAATGCCCGAGAAACGGCCCGGTCCGAAGAACGGACCATGGGGGACGTTGAGCACGCGATTGGTCAGGAAATCAAGTTCTTTCGCCTGGAGCACGGTCTGATCCAGAGCGCGGTCGCGAGCGATTTTGGCCGCGGCAAGCTCGGAGCGCAGAGCTTCGAGATCGGGACTTGCATCGCTCGGGTCGGCTGCAGGCGCAGCGGGATTTGAAACAGGCGCAACGCGAGTGTTGGCCGGCGCCATCGGCGGGGCGCTCGCCTGGGCAGGCTGAACCGAGTCGGCCGGCTGGCTGAAATACCAGCCGATTCCCACGACTCCGGCAAAGGCGCAGATCAGCCATCCGATGGTAATGAGCGCGCGTGCGCGCCACCGGCCAGCGCTGCGTTTCGAATCCACGAGCTCGGGGATTTTCTCGATGCCGTTACTGGTAAGCGTCCGGTCATAGCGGCGGCGCCGTTCGGGATCGGATAGCACAGCATGCGCGCGGCTCACACGCGTCATCTGGTTTTCGGCGAAGCGCTTCAGCGTGGGATCGCGCTGCGAGTCGGCGTGCAACAGGCGCACCAGGTTTAGATAGGCTTCCCGAATCTCCTCGTCGGACGCGCTGGCGGGAAGACCAAGGTCGTCGTAATGCGTCAGAGCCTGTTTCTCCTGAGGTCGATCTTGGATTCGTTCCACTCGCCAAGCCCCATGGCTCCGGCAATCTCAATGTGCTCCGGCTGCCGGTCCAAGAATGTGCTGTATTTGTCGGGCCGATCTTCCGCCACGGGCTTCAGTCCCATAGCGACGCGCTTCTGGTCAATGGCTTTCCAGCAGATGTGATCGAGCGCCACAGGGTCCGTCGCGAAGTAAAGGGTTTTGTGCTCCCACACAAACTGGGGTCGTGACCCCGGCCCACCGTGATAAAGACCCTTGACGCCGTCGAGGACATGCAGGACGGCTTTATTTCGGATTACCGGCATGGAAACCACGGCCGGAATGAAACTACCGCAGGCGTTGAGTGTGTTCGAAGAATGGCTGCGGCACACGTTGTTCACCAGGCCGTGCGAAAGGTTTTTAAGTGACAGCGTCACGCCCGCCGATTGATGGTCCTTGAGCACCGGGAGGTTGATTAGCTTGTTCACTTCCTTTGTGATGAAGTGTGCGGCGTAGGAACGGCGCGCCGTAAGATTGTTGATGTCATAGCCGGGCAGGGTGAGCGCCATATCCATGTAATGGTCCGGATCGTAGCCCTCGATGGCCTGCTGTACTTCCTCGTAGTCCTCGGCGGCGCTGGATGTTCGGACGCCCTCCGGCAACCACTTATCAAAGCCCGCTTTGAAGAACTGCGCCCGATAGCGATCGTAGACGACGATGTCTTTGTTCTTGATGCCCGCCGCGTTCAGGCCCGAGATGATCTCGCGAACGACTTCGGCTGCAGAAATCACGTGCGGTTGTCCGACAGGATTTACCTTAATGCCAACCACGTCGCCCGGCTCGACAAAAAGGCGCCAGGCGTCCACCCATCCGGCGGCGCCGGTAAGATCCGTCATTCCTTTACGCATCATTAGCTGCACGGGCTCGGCTTGATACCGGCCTTCCAGGATGCGATCCCGGATGCTCAACCGCGACCACACGACCGCGGAAGAGGCCCGGCATGGCGAGTTTACTAGCATCGGCCTTGGATGAAACCTGAGCCGCGAGCGCGCGGGATGCCGCGGCCGGGCCGCCAAGCGCTGCCGCTGCTGCCGCTAGTGTGCCACCCATGGTTTCGAGGCAATGACGTCGCGTCCAAAGCATGATTGGTCCTCCTGGAGGGTATTGGATTTTACAGTAGCACAGGATGACGGGAAATTATTCGTGGCCGCGCAGTGTCAGCACGACACGTAAACCATATTTAACGCTCAGAAGCCGAGAATACAAGGCTCTTTTTCATTTATCAGGTGGGGGGTGCAAAGAGCAGCCTGGTTATACATGGATTCGGGATCCAACGGGTAGCGAGGGTACTTCGGCTTATTAGCCCGGCACTTGCCAGTCGTCGAAAGTAGATTTTTTTCCTACTTTGTCAGTGATGTCAATCTTTTGGAATGTGAACGAGATTCGTTCCAACTCATGCGTATCCGTCTTGCTCTTGATTCGCACCTTTTGGAAATTGATCTGCTCGCCCGAGGGCGTTGTAACGGTCAACTTGGGGATCAAGAACTGAGTTGTGTTGGCGACGGATAGGTGAGGGGAGAGCACGTCGATCTTGCGAACGAGAACAAGCTCGCCGCTCCCCTGGGGAATGTTCCTGAGGCGCAAAACGGGAAGTCCTGTCTCAGCAGGTTTTATCGATCCTTCCAAATGCCAATGCCCTCCCAGGCTTCCGACGTTCATGATTGGAACTCCTTTTCTTTTTGGCTAAATCTAGCACCGGCTCTGGACCACGTCAACCGGGTTGGATCGTTTACTGCAAATTCATTTTCTCCCGGAGCAGATGCTCGATATTTTTCAGACGGAGTGACCGAGCCAAGAATTGCGCACGATCGGCCACGGCGGCGAGGTCATCGATGTCGTGGCCCGTGTCATACCATTTCAATTCCTTCGGCTCGCTGGCGGCCTGGAAAAAATCTTGCGCATCTTTGTGCGGCACTCCGGTATCGTACCAGGCGGATTGAAACAGCTTGGGGATGGCGGGCGCGTGACCGATATAGTTCTTGGCGTCGACCACGGAAATCACCTCCAGGAAGTGCGGGAGCCCGTCGCCGAGTTCCTTGCGCACACCCTCCGCCCACGAACCGGGGCTCGTGCCAATGTGGATGCTCATGCCGAGCAGGCCGGATTCAAAAACCGCGGCATGGAACCGGCTGTCAATGCTGGTGGCAACTGCGCCCATCATCGCGCCATAGCTGTGGCCTACCAGGGCCAGCCGGGACGCATCGACGTCGTCGCGCGTTTCCAGGAAGTCGGCTGCGCGGCGCAGGCCGATGATGTCGGTAATGAGCTGATCCCTGGCTTGTTCCGGCGTTCCTCCGGGCGTGCCTTCCGCCTGCCCCACAAGAAGAGAGACGGCCCCGGCCCTCGCCATCAGAACGGCATTACCGAGATACTGAATTGGGCCGCCGGAGTGCATCCAGACAATAGCCGGCTTGCGGCCCGCCCCATCCGGCGACACCAGAAACCCCGATATGCGTCCGATCTTCGGAAGGGCGTAACTGATCGAATACAGTTTATAGCCAGCGCGGCTGCTCATCTCCGTTTCCTTCACGTCCAGCGGCGCGGCCCGGTCATACCGATACAACGCCGTCAGCTCATCGAAGATCTGCGCGCAGGCGCCATCTGCCAGGAGAATGCATGTTGCCGCTGCGATGGTAAGTTTCACTGCCGTCTCCTTGGCCTCGAAACATCACGAAATTTATCCGGGCCCTTATAGCAAGCACAGTTCCTAAGAAACGCGCGTGCGCCTGAGCACGTTACGAGTGCAAGCCGGGTGCGGTGCGGCCACAGTGTCGAATTATCTTCACGTTTTGCGGTACAGTGGATTTTCCAGGTACGACAGTCCGGCAAGATTTTCGAATCCGGTTGGGGATCGGCATGAATACAGTGCACCGCCATCATATCCGAAGTCTTCCAGGTAAACTCGTCGAGTTTGTTCGCGGTTCCGCAGCGCCCTGAGGCATCGGCGTTCGAAAAGAACGTTCCGATCTTATGGAGGTGGCTGATGAACACACCGCTTGAAAACGAGATCGCGAAGCGCTTCGGCGTATTGCCGAATTTCTTCCGCCTTGCCTCCGGTGATCCGAAGATTGCCGCAAACTTCTGGGGATTTGCTCAATTCGCATACTTGGACAACCCGCTGCCGTCGCTGTTCAAGGAGCGGCTTTTTGTTTATCTGTCCCGATTTTGCGAGGTGCGTTACTGCATCGCCCGGCACGTCGGTTTCCTGGTCGGGTTGGGCCATCCAGCCGGCGATTCCGCTTGCCTGGCGCAAACGGTGGAATCCATCCTGCCTTTGCTGCGCCGCCCCCTTCCGCGCGGGGACGAACTGCTGCCGCTTTTCGCGGTCTGCTCCGAGTTTGACAGTCCCCTCTCCTTCTTTCCTGGACCCGACAGCCTGGGAGAACAAGCCTTGTTCGCCTGCGCCACGCACGTGTTTCTCCAGACTCCCGATGCGTTGCCGGCGCACGAGGTCTTGCGGCGCGCGCTCGGACCGCTCAACCTGGAGCAACTGAATCTCTTGCTGACGTTCGTGCGAACAGCGCATTACTGGACGAAACTTCATCCCGAACTGGCCTTCGAAGATGAAGTGCATCAACTTCTGGCTGCGCATGAAACGCTTGCCCACTGCATTCTGAAGGACCCTGAGGCGCAGACAGACAGTTTGAGCCGCCAGGTGGCGGCGGAGCTGTCATCTCTACGAAAGCTACGAAAGCAGCATGAGGGGATGACGCAGGCCTATCAAGAGCTCAGCGTGAATCATCAGTACGTGAGGCACAGCCTACACGAAAGTGAGGAAAACCTGCGCGAACTGGTTTCGGTCATGCCAGCCGCAATCTACGCGTGTGATAAAGAAGGCATCCTTACGTACTACAACCGCAGGGCGACCGAAATCTGGGGCCGTACGCCTGACTTGGACGGCCCGCCCTGGTCATTTCTGGAATTGCGACGATTGTATCGCCTGGATGGGACGCTTCTGCAGGCTGAAGAGGCCCCTATAAAAGAGGTGCTGGCAACCGGCGTCCCGATTGTCAATCGTGAGTTTGTGCTTGAGCGTCCTGACCTTTCGCGCATCCATGTATTGACGAACCTCGCGCCATTACGCGACTCCGCAGGCGCCGTTACAGGAGCCGTCAGTATTTTTCAGGACATCACCGAACTCAAGCGCATCCAGCAGGAACGCGAGGTCCTGCTGCATGAGCTGGAGAGATCTAATCGTGAACTCTCGGAGTTCTCCTACGCCGTTTCGCATGATTTGAAGGCGCCGGTCGGTAATGTGCGTGCGTTGACGCAACTCCTGGCGCGGCGCGATCAGAGTTTGCAGGAGGATTCGTCCCAGTTGTTGACCCTGATTGAGCAGACCGCGGCCGGTATGGAGCGCCTGATTGAATCGCTGCTGCAGTATGCGCAGGCCGGTCAGGGACAATTGAACCGCCAGCGAGTGCCGGTCGACCAGATCGTTGAGTCTATTCGTGTGACGCTGGCCCCGTTGATCACGAAAACCGGTGCGCAGATTGTTTCGAAGGCACTGCCTGCGGTGGAGGCCGACCCCGTTCTGTTAGAGCAACTGCTCCAGAATCTTGTAGCCAACGCAATCCAGTACCATCGTCCTGAGGAAGCCCCCGTGGTCGAGATTTCAGGGGCGCGTGCCGGGGCTGAGTGGCAGTTCGCCGTGAAGGATAACGGCGAGGGAATCCCTCGAGACCAGCAGGGTGTTATTTTTGAACCCTTGAAACGGCTGCATGGCAGCGAGACGCCAGGCACGGGTTTGGGATTGGCTTTATGCCGCACGATCTTAGCTCGCCATGGAGGACGCATCTGGGTTGAATCGGAAGGCTCTGGTTGTGGCGCCACTTTTCGGTTTGCGTTGTCGGCGGCCCAAGAGCCAACTTCGATGGTCCACAGCAGCACCCCAGACATCTGCTAGTGATTCTTTCTGTCGCAATATTCTGTTTCGGCCCGAACCTGAAACTGCCGCAGTTGAAATAGAGACGATTCGCATTGGAGTCATAATTGTTGGTCAGACGGTACGATCACAAAAAGGAAAAACTAGTAAGCCAAATGAAGATCGGAAGCGGTCCTATCACTAGTAGTCAGGTCCTGGACGAAGTGCCTGAGATTGCGAAGCTTTTGCGCTCAAACGGAATCGAAGATGCTATCGTTTATTATGGTTGGGGTACGCGACTGGAAATCAACCAATTATGGTCTCCGATCGAAGTTAAGGTTGAGGATCTCCCTGCTTTCGTGCGAGACAGCGTAGCACAAGGAATCTTTTCGCCCGGCAACTCGGATCTCATCATTGAGGATAAAGCGCGCACCTTAAACTTCCTGTTGTGCCACGAATCTGACATCCATCTGATGACAGAAAATCAAAAACTAATTAATGAAACAAATCGGCATTGGAGCGAGATGGGATATCGTGCCGGGAATTCCGTTGTGGAGTAGCAGGACTGGAGTAGTAGGGACGGACGAGACCAACCCGAGACCGTGAGAGAGAGCCGGCGAAACCTGGTGACCGGCGAAACCTGGGAAACCGGGAAACCTGGTGACAGGAAGATGTGAAAAAATCGACCGAGAGTTATGGTGCCCATTTTCCCAGGTATCAGAAATGTATTTGCCGCCCTCGCGACTTGCTTTCAGGGCCTCTAATCGCCAAGATTTTTCGCTCGCCTGCGGTGCGTGTCTGCATGGTCGATGAGAAAATCCTTCCACGATGCCGCGGTCCATTCGGAGCGCCAGAAATCCAGATCGAGCAAGCGATGGCGGTCGGCGCCGCCGCGGTGCGCCTCAGCGCTGGACCACGGATGGTCCTCGGGCAGCGCCGCCATTCCTGCACGCACGGGGTTGCGCTCGACGTAGCGGAGGGCCATCCACAGGTGCGCGTGGTCGAGCGGACAGGAGTAATAACGGCCCGGCCATAGGTGGCCAGATTGGCCCTGGCCGGCATTGAGATAGGCGGCGTAACGGCCGTGGGTGTGGCGCAGGAGCGCGGGTAGCGAGTCGGTGAGGTGCGGCACTGCGATGAGGTGCACGTGATTGGACATGAGGCAGTAGCTTACCAACGAACAGGGATATAGGATGGAGTACCGGCCGAGGATCGTGAGGTAGACGAGGCGGTCGCCGTCGGTGTCGAAGACGTCGCGGCGGGCGTTGCCGCGCTGGGTGATGTGATGCGGTACACCTGCGGCGATGACGCGCGCGAGACGAGGCATGGAGTGAGGTAGTGGTGGAGTCGGCGGGAGAATCTCGGAAACGTTCCGTCTGTCACCAGGTTTGTTGTCCCAGGTTTGTTGTCTGGAGTGAGGTAGTGATGGAGTCGGCGGGAGAATCTCCGAAACGTTCCGTCTGTCACCAGGTTTGTTGTCACCAGGTTTTTGTCACCAGTTTTTTATTGCTGACGTGCTGCCTGGCCCTCTCTTTGGCGAGCTGCCAGAGTTTCTCCTGGCATCTGGCGGCAAGCAAAAAGGGCGACACCGTCGAGCTTTGCCTGTCGAACGGAGACGTATGCCCGCAGCCCGGCGGCGTATCCCCCAGCTCGATTTCCGTTTATCGCTGGGACAACATGCACGACAACGAGCTCGTGTGGGACGCAGAGCCGGAAAATCCGATAACCGCCGGCAATATAAGCGGCATGGTCACCTACGGGGTGCCGCCTAAAGACTGGATCAACAAGCTGGCGCCGCCCGCCCTGGTTTGCGGCAAGGCATACCTCGTTAATCCGGGAGCCCATTACTTCGCGCTGAAATGCGACGGGACCGTCGTCGTATTCGATGATCCGCATCTGGAAGAATTTTTTTCCGGGAAAATGCACCCGCAGAACCGGACAAAATAAGAACTACGGGTCTCAATCAATACGGTGTTCACGGCGGTTCTTACGCCACCGAAAGTATCTTCAACCAGTATGGCCAATATGGTTCGCGTTATTCAATGTTCAGTGCTTGCAATCAATACGCTCCAAGTCGGTGTGGCTTACGGCTACGATCCATACCGGCCAAGACATGGAGTCTTCTCCCAGCTTGCCGTTCGAGCCGCCGAAGGGATGCGCGCGATCTCAGTGGCTCGCCGGTCAATCACGCGCGGCGAATGGACGCACTCTCTCTGATTGGCCAGCTCCTAGTCTTCGGGCCCGCTCTCGCGCAGTGCGAGATCCAGGGCTTCCAAGAAGAAGTACTCGCCCCACATTACCGACTCGTTCACTCCGATGTTTTTGCCGACATGATAGACGCCGCCCTTCAGTATCCCTTCCCAATGCGGATCTTCCTCGGACAAGTAGCTTCGGCAAAGCGTACTCAGGATACGGCGCGCCACGGCATCGTAGTAATGCCCGCGCATCTGGTCTGGAACCAGCGGAGCCAGTTGCAGCATGCCGGCGGCGGCGGTAGCTGCGGCCGAGGTGTCGAGTAGCATTCGGCTTTCCGCCGGCCCATCGTAATCCCACGGCGGCACGCCGTCCGTAGGTGTGTGCTCGATGAAGTAACGCGTGCATGCCTCGGCCGTCTCCAGCAGGCGCGGATCTCGCGTGCAGCGGTAAGCTGTTCCGAAGCCGTAGAGCGCCCAGGCGAGCCCGCGGGACCAGCAGGAATCGGCGCGCCAGCCTTGTTGCGTGGACTGTCCGAGAAATGCGCCGGTATTGTCATCGAACAGGCCTTCATGCGCTGTTGAACCGTCGCCGCGCACCAGCACCCGGCGCGTGGTTAGGCAATGGCGCAACGCAATGTTCATCAGTTTCGCGTCGCGAGTTTCGAGAGCGGCGTAGAAAACGATGCCCACGTTCATCATGATGTCGATGAACAGCGAATTCTCGGCGACGAACGAGTGCAAGTATTCTCCTTTGGGACGAAAGCGCATGGCCATGGTGCGTCCCGCTTCGATCAGGACGCTCTGCAGGCTGGGATCGCCCGCCAGGTGCCGCCAGCGGTAATAGGTGGACATGAACAGGAAGCCCAGGTCGTGAACTTCACGATCGAACTGGCGCATTTCGAGCGGCCGGGAATATCGAATGGCCTGGTCGCGCCACCAGCGGCCGGCGGCGTCGTCCGGCTCGCGCGCGGCGATGATCCACAACATACCGGGCAGGAAGCCCTCGCACCAGTTCGTCCAGGCCTCACCCGAATGCCGCCAGCGTCCTTGCGCCGTGTACATGGGGTAGAAATCAGGATCGCGGTCGATCAGAGCGCGCAATTGCCGCCGGGCAAATCCCAGCGCATGTTCGTAAAGGTTGCGGTCGCCCTTATTTTGAATCTGGATCATGGCTGCTCCATGTTGTAAGAGACTTCTTAAGAGATTGCGCGCGCAATGGCAAACGCCGCGGCTGCCGCCAGCCCCCCAATTAACGCGGTTTGAACGCCTGAGCGCACGGCCGATACACCGGTGAACCGCCCTTTGATGAAACCGAAAACAAAAAGCGCGATAGGCGTGATGCCGTCGAGATCCATAGCGCCGTCCGTACCTGGTGCCACACCATGTACGGAAACAACGGGATCAGGCCGCCAACGATGTACGAAGCAGCGATCAGCGACGCGCTCTTCCGCGCGCGGTCCGGATTGGGCTCTTCGAGCCCCAGTTCGAACCGCATCATGAAATCCACCCACCGCTTCGTGTCCGATTTGATCGCTTCCACCACTGGCGCGGCCTGCTCGGCGGTCAGACCATAGCCGTGGAACATTTCGGCCACTTCATGCGTTTCTCCTCAGGCTTCTCCTGCGTCTCCAGTATTCCCGCTTTTCTTCCGCGCGATAGTGTTCCAGATCGGTCTTGGCTGCCAAGTATCCGCCAAGGCCCATCGCGATGGAGCCGGCGGCGATTTCCGCCAGACCCGCGATCACCACGATGCTGGTGGATTGGACTGTCCCCGAAAGTCCGGCAGCCAGCGCAAACGGCACCGTCAGCCCGTCCGACATGCCGATTACGATGTCGCGAACCACTTCGGTTGCGGTGAAGTGATGCTCGGTATGATGCATAGTCGATTCAGGCTATGCTAACAGGAAATGAAACGTCGACAGGTATTAAAATCTCTCGCCGGCGTCTCCGCGGTGAGTGCGCTGCCTTTGCCTGCATTCGCGCAGCAGCCCCCAGCCAGCCCAGTAAATGAGACGCCAAAGCTCGAAACCGCGGCGGCTGACTCCGCTGCGCAGAGCGTGCCGAGCTTCTTTTCCGCCGATCAGTTCGCCGCGCTCGATCGGTTGTCGCAAATCCTGATGCCCGCGGCCGGCGACACGCCTGGCGCAAAAGAAACTGGAGTAGCCGAATTCCTGGACTTTCTGATTTCGGAATCGCCGGAGCACCGGCAGGCGTTGTATCGCGACGGCCTGGATCAATTGAATAGCCAGGCTCGCACGCGCCATGGCAAATCGTTCGCCGAACTTGGACCTGTCGAGATCGACGTTCTGCTCGCGCCGCTCCGCCAACCCTGGACCTATCACGGACCTGACTCCCCGTTCGCTCGATTTCTTCAGGACGCCAAGGAACACGTGATGGAAGCGGCCATGAACTCGCGAGAGTGGTCCGAGGCGCGCGCAAAACGCAGCCGCCGTGCGGGTGGCCTGGGCACGTACTGGTATCCCATCGAATAGAGATGAAACACGATTATGATGTTCTGATCATCGGCTCCGGCGCGTCCGGCGGGATGGCGGCGCATACCCTTGCGCAGAAAGGCATCAAGTGCCTGATGCTCGACGCCGGTCCCGTGATCGATTTCGAGCGCGACCGGACCTCAAAGCAGTCTACGAACTGCCCTATCGCGGCTTCGGCCGGCCGGGACGGTTCCCGCACGTCACCCAGGCCAACGAGTTCGATGCCAACGTGTGGGCGGACGAGAAGCAGAATCCCTACACCTACGATCCGAACGATCCTTATTATTGGGTGCGCATCCGGCTGATCGGCGGCAAAACGCTGATGTGGGGCCGGGCCTCCTGGCGGCATGAGCGATTACGAATTCAAGTGCAAAGATCACGACGGCTTCGGCGAGAACTGGCCCATCGAGCTACAAGGATCTCGCGCCTTATTACGACCGCGTGGAGCCGCTGTTTCGCGTCTCCGGCCGCAGCGAAGGCTTTCCGCAGATTCCCGACGGCGTGTTTCATGGAAGACAATTCACCACGACAGCGAGAGCGTGCGAGCGTTTCATCGCGTCGGCGAAGCGATGGCATGTCCCGACGACGAAATCAGCGCGAAGCCACAGGCAGCTCTGGCCAGTTCCGTGAATCTGCTGTTGCCCGGCGCGCTCTGCGACTCGGCAATCTGCACCATGTGCCCAACGCCGTGGTTCGCGAGATTACAGCCGATCGCAGGACGGGTCTCGCCAATGGCGCGAACTTTGTCGACCGTCGCACGGGCCGCGAGTTTCATGCGAAAGCGCGCGTAGTGGTGGTGGGCGCGTCGTGCCTGGAAAGCACGCGCCTGCTGCTGAATTCGGATCTGGCGAACTCGAGTGGCGTTCTGGGCCATTATCTTTTCGATCAGTTCTATGTCAAGGACATGGTGAGATGCATTGTCCCGGAGGCCCGTGGCGGCCGGCGCCTCGCGGACTGATGGGCGGCGGCGGATACGTGCCGCGCTTTCGAAATCTGGACAAGCGCGAGAAGAATTTCATCCGCGGGTTATGCCTTCGATTTCGGCACCGGCGGCACGCCGAGTCCGCGGCTTTTCCCGCTATACGGCGAGGCGTTGCAAAAGCAGCTCGCCGAAGTGAACGGCGCCGGCTTCGGCATGACCGCGCATGGGCGACGGTGCTGCCACGTTACGAGCACCATGTCCGCATCAATAAGGACGTGAAGGATGCCTGGGGCATTCCCGCGCTGCACATCCAGCAGAAGTACACCGATAACGAATTCGCGATGGCGAAGGATGCGATGCAGATGGCGGAGGAGTTGTGCCATGGCGCGGGATTCGAGGTGATGGCCAAGCACTGGGAGATGGTCCCGCCGGGTGAGAGCATCCATGAGCTGGGAACCTGCCGCATGGGCGCCGATCCGAAGACTTCGGTGCTCAATAAATACAATCAGTGTCACGACGTGAAGAATCTGTTCGTCATGGATGGCAGCTCGTTCATCTTCGGCGGCTCGCAGAACCCGACCTTGACCATCCTGGCGCTCGCCATGCGCGCCATCCGAATATATGGCCGAACAGATGCGCGACGAGAGCATATGAGCCGCGTTCTGATCCTGCTCGCCCTCCTGCGGCTTGCCGCACCGGAGCCCCGTGCAGCCGATTCCTTACAGCCATAAACAGCATCTCGCGCTCGGTCTGAAGTGCCGCCAATTGCCATACGATGCCCGACCCCGGCGAAATCATGGGAATCCCGGAGGGCGCGGGTTGTATGACCTGCCACCGGACGATCAAAGAGAACAGCCCGGACATTCAGAAACTGGCGGCGCTGGTGCGCGAGAGACGGCTGGTGCCCTGGGTACGGGTGTATCAGATTCCGAGCTTCGTCGAGTTCAGCCACAAAGCGCATCTGGACGCCGGCGCGCTTTGTGAGACCTGTCACGGGCCGGTGGCCGAGCGCGATCGGCTGGCTCGCGAGGGCGATATCTCAATGACCGGCTGCATGAACTGCCATCGTGCAAATAAAGCCAGCCTCAGTTGCACCTACTGCCACGAAGAGAGGAAGTGATCAAACCAGGTGCTTCTCCTGCGCTGATAGTTCCGGCGAATCTTCGTGGCGGTCGCGGAAGTAGGCGCGGATCTGGTCGCGAAGCCGCGGTTTATTGCCGGTCAATTGAAAGACTCCCTGCCAGTCGCGCGAGATGTCCGTACGAGGGTCATAGTCGTTATCGCGCAGCACCCGCCAACGACTTCCATAGGCTCTGGATGTCTTAGAGCCATGGAAATAGTGAATCGCATGGTTTTCTACGTAGCCGATGTTCCGCTTCAGAACGGCCGCGCGCGCCTGCCAGCGCAGGACAGACTCCAGATAGGCTTTACTGCACCACTTGAGTTCCGCGGCGCCGTCGACGGCTTGCACCAGTCCGAAGGCCATGTGCCAGTCGGCCGAACCCAGGATGCACGTATCCAGCAAGCCGCCCACGGCGTCGAAGGCGGAACGGCGGAACGCCCAGGCGCCGCCGGTTGCTCCGATCGGCAACGCGCCGGGTTTTCCCGGCTGTGCTCCGTAATAGCCGTACGACGAGGCTGCCGCAGCACGAAGAGCTGCCCGGTAATCCGGATTCGCCATTCCCCTCACATAGTTGCAGGCAAAACTCGGCATGATGCGGAACGGACGGTGCTGGGCGGAGAGGTCGGAGTAGCTGGAAAAAAGTTGTACAAAATCATAATGCTGGAGCTGGTGAATGGCCTCGAGCGCCCAGTCCCGGCGGGTCATATGGAAGTCGCCGTCGATGATCGCACCATACTGCCAGCCGGGCGGAAAGCGCTGTACCACCAGGTTCAGGATATTCTCCTTGTGCCACAGTTCATGCGAGGTTCTGAGCTGCACATCGTTGGGGTCATCGCCGGTCACCTCGAAGGGGCGGGCGCCATACGCCAGCTCGCCAACATGCAAGACCACGTTGGCGCTCAATTGCATGTGGTCGCGGAAGTCGTTCATTAGCATGCGTCTTGTGGTCCAACGCACCGGGTTGCTGTACGCCACGGCCACATGGAGGGCTTGCGCCTCAGACCAGGGTTTCCACTGCGCGTGTACATTTGGGTGTGGGCTGTGCATCTTCTGGGACGGTCCTTTCGTTATCGGGGCACACGGGGGACGCCGGCCGCTCGTTTGCGGCGATGTCCGCACTCGGAATCAGGGGGTTTTTAAAGAAGCCACTGCCGGTCTACCGGCTTCGGTTGGCTGGCTATTTATTCCGGCCGAAAACAGTTTACCACGCGATTCATAGTTGACCGCCGAAACTGCGGGCGGCTGCAGAGCGTAAAATAAAGCAGATGCGTGTCCTAGTGGTAGAAGACGAAAAGCGGATCGCCGATTTCCTGACGCGCGGTCTACAAGGCGCGGGGTATGCGGTGGACGCGGCGCCCGACGGCGCCACCGCCGTCGAATTCATTCATTCGACCGACTACGATCTGGTAATCCTCGATCTGATGCTGCCAGATATGGACGGGCTGAAGGTTCTCGAGCGGATCCGCAGCCGGAAGGTGGGTCCGCCGGTACTGATTCTGAGCGCGCGCGGGCAGGTGGACGATCGCGTAAAGGGACTCGAGCAGGGCGCTGACGATTATCTGGTCAAACCATTCGCGTTCGTGGAGCTGCTGGCGCGCGTGCGCGCACTGCTGCGCCGCGGCCAACCCGCTCCCGAGAAGCTGCAGGTGGCGGATCTCACGGTCGATTGCGTGCGCCGCAAAGTGACGCGCGCCGCCGAGACCATCGATCTGGCGCCCAAGGAATTCGGCATCCTCGAATACATGATGCGCAATAAAGGCCGCCCGCTCAGCCGCACCATGATTGTGGAGCACGTCTGGGACATGGATTACGACGGGCTGACCAACATCGTGGACGTTTATATCCGCCACCTGCGCAGCAAGATCGACGACCGTTTCCGCAGAAGCTGATTCAAACCGTGCGCGGTATCGGTTACATGATCGAAGTTCCCGATAAGCCGGTAGCTCGCACCGCCCGAGCCGGCGGCCGAACGGCAGGTGTAATTTGGCGCGCCGCCTAGGAAAGTTCCAGCGCATCACCCGCTCTCTCCGCTTTCGCCTGACGGTCGGCTACGCGCTGTTCTTCAGTGTGATGCTGATTGGCGTGGGCACGCTCTACCGTCAGAAGCTGGCCGCCAGCCTGGACGCGCAGATTCGCGATGGACTGGAGCAGGAATGGGCCGCCGTTAAGGGCTATCTAAGAATTGAAAACGGCCGCCCGATCTGGTATTACGACCGCGACGACCCGGATGAGAGTTTCATCATTGAGAGGCTGCGGCACGTGTATGTGGTGGCCGACGGGCACGGAAAGGTCTTGGCCGACGCACAAGGAAACCTCCAGGTTTCCGGCGCGTACGAATCCATCGGCCGGGATACACCGGCTCACATTGCCGCCGTGCTTCGGTCGCCACTACCTCAGTGGGAGGTGCGCAGGAGCGCCAGGGGCGTCCCTTACCTGATCCGGTCGGGCGCGATTTACGACGAAAACAACCGGATGCCGTACTTCGTGGCGGTGGGCCGCAGTCTTGCGGACAATCGCCACATCCTGGAACAGTTCACCTGGACCTACGTGACGGTCATCCCGCTGGTCATCCTCATTGGCTGCCTGCTCGGCTGGTTCTTCGCCGGGCGAGCGCTAACGCCGGTGCTGGAGGTGGCGCAAGCCGCGCAGCGGATCTCCGGTTCGAACCTCAGCCTGCGCATTCCCTCTCGCGGCGCGGACGATGAACTCGATTATCTGATCGAAACCTTCAACCGCATGATCGATCGCCTGGAGAACTCCTTCAACCAGATCCGCCAGTTCTCGACCGACGTTTCGCACGAGTTGCGCACGCCGATCACTGCCATTCGCGGGCAGCTCGAAGTGGCCATCTTCACGGCCACGAATGCGGAGCAATATCGCGAGGCCATGCTCAACTCCCTGCAGGACGTCGAGCGGCTGTCGCAGATCGTGCGCGCGCTGTTGCTGCTTTCGCAAGCCGAATCCGGGCAGCTGGCTTTACAGAAGATACGCGTGAATCTTTCCGAGCTGGTTGCGGACGTGGTGGACCAATTTCAAATCCCCTACGAGGAAGCGCGTGTCCGGCTGACGGCGGATCTGCCGGACGAGTGTTCCAGCCGAGGTCGACCGGATCCAAATCGAGCGCATGATTTCCAATCTGCTCTCGAACGCCATGAAGTTCACCCCCGCGGGCGGCGAAGTGCGGGTCACGTCTTCGCCAGGATGCGGACGGCGTGGACCTGGTGGTTCAGGATACCGGCTGCGGCATTGCAACCGACATCTGCCGCATATTTTCGACCGCTTTTATCGGGTGCCGGGACGGGATACGTCGGGCCCGGAACGCGGCCTTGGACTAGGATTGAGCTTCGTGGCCTGGATTGCCAAGGCGCATGGGGGAAACGTACGCGTGGAGAGCACCCCGGGCCAGGGCAGCCGTTTTATCGTGTTCCTGCCGGTGTCCGTGCCCGCTCAAACCCCGGATGACGTCCCGGTACCCTCGGGGATGAATGAACTTTAATACTCGCGTTGCGGCTGTTTCATTTGGCCTGGAATAAGCTGGAAGAGTGCGTTCTGTCCTGATCGGCACGCTTCTGCTGCTGTCGCCGATTTCCTCGATTCGACTAAGGGCCCAGGACGACGGTCACAAAGAACAGCCTCACAGCGAATTCTTTTCTGGCGTCGTCACCGAGCTTGCTGCCGACAAAATCACGGTTCTCAAATCAGTGTTAGGAAAGAATTCCGACACGCGCACGTTTCTGATTACTGAGGAAACGCGCGTCGAAGGCAAGCTGCGGGTAAAAGCCAGGGTCACGGTACGCTACGCGCACGAAGAGGACAGCAACCGTGCGCTTCACATCATCGTCAGAACTTCGCAGAAAAAGTAAAAGGGGCGAGCCGTGTCAATCTCCGGACACGCGCGCGGGCTCGGGATGAAGGCGGGCTGAAACGAGGAAACGCCTCCACTGGGGGTAATGTGTTCGCGCCGCCGACAAGAGCACCATCAACGCGATAACCACCACAGCTCCAAAAGTGCATTGGCCGATCCCCAGACTGGAATGCCAGGCACCCAGCCAGCGGCCGTAGATCAGCTCGATGTGCACCCAATAAACCAAGAGCGATGTGGTGCCCAACTGGCGCACCCAACTCCACTTTTCGGCGGTGTGCTTGTTCCACAAAAACGCAAACGCAACGATGAGCAGAATCACGCCCAGCTTGATCAGGATCATGAACGGGCTGTTGAGCCAGAATTCGGATTTCGGGTAAAGGGACGGCAGCTGTGACAACTGCTGCGAGCCGACAATGAGCACGCATCCGGTGAGCGCGGTCCATTGCATGGCGCGCTCCAGTTGCTCGTGACTGAGGATGCGAATCAAACTGCCCAGGCTCACTCCAAAGGCGACGAACGCCCCCCATGGAAAAAATCCGAAGGAGGCGTAATCCGGAACGATGTAGCTCCTGACAAGCGGATGCACGCCGGACCAATCGATCTGCGACGCGAGCGGCGAAGCGGCAGCGATCGCGACGCCGAGAATGGCGCACAAGCGAACGCGCTCCGCCGTACGAAACACCGCCATGAGCGCCATCACACCGAGGGCAGCGCCCATACAGTTCAGGACATCTACGCGCAGCATATCGGTCCATTGGCTGCCAGGGAAGGCAAACAGCCAGAGCTGGATGCGCACCAGGAATCCAAGCGCCAGGATGTAGCCGGCGCGTCGCAACGAGGCCATGACGCGCACGGAAGGCCCCGCGCCCTGCCGCTCCCGGCTGTCCATCAGAAACGCCAGGGTCACACCGGTGAGAAAGAGGAACACCGCAGACGGCAGGCCGCCCAGGAAGTCAGAAAGAATAAAAGTGTTGGAAGCCCGCAGATCCTGCCGGAGAAACGCATGATAAGTGTGGCCCTGCAGCATGATGACGGCGCCAAGTCCGCGAACCCAGTCCAGAAATTGCAGCCGTGAAGTAGTTTTTGCTTTGGGCATTAGGAAATAGTTATTTTTGCGGGAATTCCCGCTTTGTGTCTTTTGGGGCCTTCAGTTTTAGATCAGAATCTGAAAGCGGCGGATTCTTTCTTACGTTAGTGTAAGTGGCCAGTTTGTAATCGCCGGCCGCCAGGTAAAATTTCTGCTGCACTGGGTAATCGGCAGATTCGGGAAACCAAAGTTCCAACTTTTTCACGTTCTTCAAGACTTCCGGTGATTTTGGCACCAGTTCGAGCTGCGTTGTCTTCAGCCCGGCGACCTCATCAGTACCCAGCACCTTCATGTTGTAAGCTTGAGCAAGTTCCTTGCCAGACGTTCCGAAGCCGATCAGCATAAACTGGTCGAACAGTGCGCGATAACGGCTGATATCGTACTCATCAATAGTTTTCATCTTGGGAAGGTAAATCTCGGCTTTTTGACCGTGGATGGCGATAGACTTGGGATCCGGGGTGGTTAAGGTCATCAGCATATCCATCCCGCGGTTGGTGCGCCTTACTAGAATCGTGCCGGTACTGACCTCGTCCTCATCAATCACGGCGGTGTGCGCCACAGAGCGCAAATCCGCCGAAAAAGTCTTAAAGGATGGCGCCGTACGATCCATGTGCTCCAGAACACTTTCGAGCGAATCCGTCCCTGCGGGACGAGCTACCAGAACTGCTGTGAATGCGAGCACAAGGGCCGCTCGGAGACGCATGAAATCCTTCTAGAGAGACGTCATGTAAATATGACTGGGTTACGGGGGAACTATTCAGGGCTTGGCAAAAGCCATATAACCCTTGACTTCTCCTTCAGAATCAAGGATCGGTTCGACACGGCTGACAACCCGTGTTTTCCCAGTGCGGGTCTTGAGAATGCCCGCCAGTTTTGACAACTGTTGATCCTCCGGCACTCCCATCAGCAACTCGGGCTCGATCCAGAAAACATCGTTGCCGTGGCCCAGCATAGCCACCTGGCTCGCGTGAGGCGTACGCGGCTGATCGCGAAACCAGGTGCGCGGGGTAAGGAATATGAACGCAAGGATGATTCCGACCATGACGTCGTACTGCCACGACGCCCGGGCGTAGTCCCACAGAATGAAACGCTTGAGGCCACTAGGCACAGGTTTATTTTAACATTTGCGGATGGGGAAGGCGCCAGGCATTAATGGCTCTGGCGTAGGGTAGCAGCAAAGGAATCGATCCACGCGCGTTGCTCTGCCGTTTCAGGAGTGACGGCGCGGCGGGCGCGACTGACACGCTGGATCGCTTCCTCCGGACTAAATCCTTGTTCGATCAGCGTTCGATCAGCAGACTCTGCCGCAACGCGTAGGTCTCAATGACGGGCCATGCGGAGGTGATCCATGCAGACGTACAACGCCTGTTCCTGACATGTACACGCAACTCCCCGTTTGGCAGCACATAAGGATCACATCGCAGCTTAGGACCGAGGAAGACCACAACGCGCGGCTGCCGCGGCGAAGGGATTGCCTAGAAGGAACTGCAACCGCTAAAAAATGAGTGCCTTCACCCGGCTGACTCCAGCCTGTTGAGGAAGTGCCAATTTTCTCACGGAGTCGAGTCCAACATCGCACTGCAGTCAACCATCGAGCACTATCCAAGCGGGAGCGTGGTCGCTGGCGTTTTCCTCACCGCGAACCCATCGGTCTACACCCCCGTGCACGAGTCGATCGCACGCTGTTGGAGAGAGAAGGAAATGATCGAGCCGCATCCCCTTGTCTAAAGGCCACCGGTTACGCTCGTAATCCCAGAACGTCCAGAGCGGCCCCTCCGGTTGCAGTTTTCGCAGAGCGTCCGTCCAGCCTTGAGCTAGCAGCCGAGCATAGGATTGTCGACTCTGAGATTGAATCAATGCGTTGTTATCGAGCGATCTCGTTGGATAGATGTCCTGCACAGTGGGTACGACGTTGTAATCGCCGGCCAAGACGACAGGCACGCCAGCCTTCATGAGTTCCGCGCCGTGCTCGATTAAACGTTCGAACCAGGCCAATTTGTAATCGAACTTCGGACCGGGTTGAGGATTTCCGTTCGGCAGGTAGATGGAAGTGATCAGCACACCATTTACCGCCGCCTCGATATAGCGTGCCTGGCGATCCTTAGGATTCCCAGGCAAGCTGGATCGCGTCAGCACCGGATCGCACTCCCGCGCCAGGATCGCTACGCCGTTCCAGGAACGTTCGCCTAGCCAGACTCCACGATAGCCGAGGTCACGCAGGGCACTTGCCGGAAATGCTGGCTGCTCTACCTTGATCTCCTGGAGGCAAACGACGTCGGGCTGCGCCCTTGCAAGCCACGCCGTAAGATTATGCAGACGCTTGTTGATGTTGTTGATGTTAAAACTAGCGATCTTCAATGATCCGGCCTCACGCGAAAAGACCATTCTGGCCTGAAGTAGGCATCGCCGTCGAATGTAGTTTGATAGAACCTCAACCCCGCTCACCGGCCCGATGGGATCATTGCGGGAAAACGCCCATGGCAGCTGCGATGCCGAACAAAACGCGATCGAGCCACTTCCACTACATCAAAGTAGATGGATTCCAGATCGCCCATCTGTCCGGAGTTGCCCATAACTTCCCGGAACCCGGCTCGTGGCTCAACTAGGAACGAAATTGACAATCTCGACGGAGACCGGATACAGTTGAGGCAGTGCGCTAACAGGGCGTCTCCTACCCGCGGCAAGGGAAGCATCCCACCTGTTTTCGTTTTGAGGCGTCCGTTACCTTCTTTCAGCCTGGTATCAGCGGGACACCGGCAAATATGAAAGGAGGTCTTGTGACCCCGTCGGAGTTCTTACCCCTTCACTCGTCTTTTGAATCCATCCGGAAGCAAGCAAAGAGACTGGCGCGCCAGTTCGCCGACGCCGACGCGGATGCACTCGCCCGTGTGCATGCGCAATTGCCGGCTCCGGCCCTTCCTCTATCGTTACGCGACGCGCAGTTGGTGCTCGCCCGAGAATACGGTTTCGCCGGCTGGCAGGATCTTCGCGCCGCAGTCCTCCGCCTGGAAGGCAAGGGCTTGGAGTGGGCCGCCGCGGAGGCGGAGCGCGCCATCCATGACAACAAGGTCGAACGATTAAGGCAACTCGTCCAGGAGTATCCTGCGCTCCTATCGTGGCGCGACGATTCGGGAGAATCATTACTTGGGTTTGCCACCGGCTCGTTTGGTGACAGCGGCGATCCTTACCGGGAAAAGATGTTCACGCGCATCGACTGCGCCGAGTTTCTCCTGGATGCGGCTTCTACAGTAGGGCCGGCGATATGGGAACGCGCAATTAGCGCCCGCGCCAAGGGAGTGTTGCAGCTTCTTTTGCGCAAGGGTGTTCTGCCGCGCACGCTGGATGTTCTCGCGGCGCTGGGTGACATCGACAGCGTACGGGGTTGTCTTGAGTCAACACGCCCCGGTGGCGATGTCGCCACCGTCACGCACGCATTCCTTTGTGCCTGCGGTTTTCAGCATAAGGCGGTCGCCGCTCTCCTTCTCAACCGTTGCGTCGAGCTCGACCCCGCTCTCGGCGAGCGAGTGGAGAAATGGCGTGGACGAAGCGGGTTCATCGACTACTTGGCCGAACATCCAGTCTACGGAAGCCCCTGGCGGACGGTCGTTATGAACGAACTGCAAGCGGCGATGCAGGGAAATGACCTAGAAGAGTTCAACCGGTGGCTACAGCGGGAACCCGATCTGCTCGGCGAATCCAATGTCGAGCTTCAGGTGGGGTTAATTGAGAATGCGGCGTACAAGGATCGGGGACCTTTCATCGCTCGACTGATAGAGCTCAGTCCCGCGCTAAGGGTCAAGCGCCCACCTTCGTCCGCGCTGGAATTCGCGCTGGAGTATGGGAACGCGCATCTCATCCCTCTATTGACTCAGATTTGGCCGCTGCCCGACGATCTCCCTCACGCGGCCGGCGTAGGGGACGTCGCGCGAGTCAGGCGTTGGTTTGATGAGGCGGGCCGTCCGAGGCTGGGGAGCCTCAGTCAGCATCACCCGACCAACCATCCTTCCTGGCTCCGGAATCTTCATTGGATGCCCCCGAACGCACAGCACGTCCTGGACGTCGCGTTGGCATGGGCGTGCATGAATCGCCAGTTTGAGATTGCGGATTTTCTGCTGCAGCACGGAGCCAACATCAATACGGACTGGAGCACGCACGAGCCGGCAAGCATCTTGCATGAGTGCGCCGTCCACGCGAACTACGAAGCAGCGCAGTTTCTCATTGACCGCGGCATCGATATGACGATTCACGATTATCGCTGGAACGCGACCGCGGAGGGGTGGGCGCGCCACGCTGCCAACGACACGAACATGGCGGACTTCCTGGCGCGTGCCGGGCGCGCACGAAAAGCACAATCCCTTTGAACCGGAAACGATCATGGCGTTCGAGTTCCGACTCTGAGGGAGCAGGCCAAAAGCGCGTTCCAGGAACTTGCGACACGCTTCCGGCTGAATCACGCACCACTCGTCCCTTGAGCCCGGCCATCATCGGTCTGCGGACCAGCCATCGGCCCCGTGCAGGTCGATTCGAATCTCCAGAAAGGCACCCTCCAACCCGTACCTGAGTACCAGAACGGCATTAAATACCCATAGCTGCCGCGCCCGCTGCAAACGCCAGCGGCTTACTTGAAACGGTCTTATCGAAAGTGCGCCGGCCTGAACGTTCGGTTGCGCCTCAGCTGTGCTCGTCGGCGCACTTCCGATAAGATCTAGCGTTACTGAGGAAATATCCTTTATCGTTCCTCCGGGCACGACAAGCCAGTGGTCTTCTCGTGTAAGGTGTTACGTAACCATAGATCTCGAAAAAAGTGGAGCGACGATGAGAACGGAATTGCTGCGATTCAATGGCGCGGTCGAGCGGGATCCTGCCATCGATGCCTGGATGAAAGAACACGCCGGTGAATTGGGAGCCATCGCGCTTGAGTGGTTTGAGGTGATGCGAAAATGCGGGGACGAAGTCCGGGAGCTTTTGCATGACGGCTGCCCGGTTGCATGTTTGGGAGATGCGCCCTTCGGCTACGTCAATGTATTCAATTCGCACGTAAACGTGGGGTTCTTTCACGGCGTAGCGCTGCCGGATCCGGCCCACTTGTTGCAGGGCACCGGCAAGTTCATGCGCCATGTGAAGCTGAGACCGGGAACGGCCACAAACGCCGCAGCGCTAAGCAGGCTGATCGACGCGGCGTACTCGGATATAAAGGCGCGCGTCGAAAACGGCTAGCTCACAGAAACGCCAACTAAACTGAACGACATGTTGGCCGGGTCCAACTTTTCTACATTCACTTCGACTTCGGCACTGAAAGTCGCGTCAGCCCGACTGTGGTATTGCGCCACGAATGAATAACACTTCGGTAGCAGACAGTGATGAGACAGCGAAATTTAGGCTTCCGCCGGGAATGGTCCGAAATCGGAAGGCGCTTCGAAGCTGTCGAATCCTTGAGCGGCTGCCCGAACCATTATTGTGAAATGGAACGTGCTGCCAGCGCCGAGCTCGCTTTCCAGCCATATGCGTCCTCCCATGAGGCGAACCAGGCGTGAGCAGATGGCCAGCCCCAGGCCCGTGCCACCGTATCTGCGGGCGACCGACCCATCAGCCTGCCTGAAGGCTTCAAAAATGGTGTCGAATTTGTCGCGCGGAATTCCGGGGCCGGTATCACGCACGGAAAAATGAATCGTCACAGCTCCCTCAGGGCCAACGTCTTGGACCGCAAGCAGCTCGATTGAGCCAGCGGCAGTAAACTTGACCGCGTTATTGAGCAGATTGAGCAATACTTGTCGAAGTCGCACTGGATCGCCGATCACCAGGTCGGGCACCTGGTCGGCAACCTCCGTGGTAAGTTGCAGGCCCTTTTCTTCGGCGCTAACCGCAAACACTCTGACCGCATGTGCCAGGCACTTCCGCAGTGAGAACGGATGAACGTCAAGGTCAATTCGCCCCCCTTCGATCTTGGAGAAGTCCAGGATGTCGTTCAGCAGTGCTAGCAGCGACTTAGCAGCGTTCATCACATCTCCGAGATACTCGTGCAGCTCCTCACGGGACGTGGTGTCCTCAGCCAAGGCCGTCATGCCGATGATGGCGTTCATGGGCGTACGGATTTCATGGCTCATGTTCGCGAGGAACTCACTCTTTAATTTGTCGGCTTCCTGCGCTTGTTTTGTGGCGCGCTCGGCTATCTCTAGCGCCTCACGAAGTTCGAGATTGCGTGCGCTTAGTTTCGAGGTTTGCGCTTGCACGCGACGGCGCAGCATCGTCACCCATCCGGACGCGACGAAAACGACGATGGCGAGCAAACCAATAAGCCACAACGCGCGCGACAAAGTCCACCAACCGGGCCGCTGAAGTACGACTACGTCGGCTGGGGACCGCAGAAGCAGACGGAAGGATTGGGCTTGATAGCCCTGCCCGCCCGCTTCCACCAGACAGATGCCCGTCAGCCGCAGGATGCTGCCCTCGCGCAGCGTCGCGAACGACGAGGCATCTGGCCGATCGAGCCGCGCATTGATCACCCTGTTTCCGGATCTGACAGCCAGCCACTCACCCAGCTCATCCCATGTCCGGCTCAAGAGATTGCCATCAATTTCGATCAGGTTGGTGTCATAATCTCCTTCCCGGAGCACGTCAGCCACAGTCACGCGAAGCGGGGCCGCTGGTGCGCCGAGGCCGATACGACGGAAAACGGCATCCTGCAACACCGGTGAGAAGTTTCCCAGCGCCGGAAAGCCCAGCGCTTCCACTTGCTCGCCAACCTGAAGGGGTTCGGCTTGGCGTGTCAAAACCATCAGACCTTGATCCCCGTCGCGAAGAAACAGAGCGTGCCCAGGCTGCTGCAGAGCCACCACGCCACGAACTCTCACACGTCGCCCGTATTCTCCCGTGGTGGAAAACCGCAACAATTCTGCGGGCCGCCGAATAGGATATTGTGAAGCGTTGTTGCGCGGTGACTCCTCGAACGTCAGGTCGGCAAAGTTCTGAACGAATACCAGAATCCCGGTCAACTGGCGCCTGCCGTTGTAGGTTGCTCCGGCCACTCCGCGAAAGCGAACCCGCGCTTCGACGAGATGCTGCAAATCACCTTGCTTGAGTCCGGGGACGACCAGCCGGATGCGATCGCCGCCGTTGGATACGTATAGGTTTAGGCCCTTTTCCAGGAACACCACGGACTGGACAATACCCTCGCTTTCAATCCATTGCGCGTCCAGCCGGCCGGTGAGAAGCTGGTCAAACGAGACCCTGGGCGCGTTGGGAAGTTTTCCGAGACCGAGCATGCGAGTCTTCGGATGAACCACCACGGGCGCAAAGTCGCCTGCGTCAGTGATGCCGCTCAGCTCGATCTGCTGCCCGCGCTCGATAGGCAAGCGTCCTTCGCAAAAGACGTAGATGCCGGCGGTCATCCTGTATGAAAAGATCGGGAGCGTCGGGATCGTAATAGGTAACAATCCCTCGCAGCCGCACATGATGACTCTGGGCGGCGTCGGCAGCCGACAGATTCCGGACCTGCTCCGCCCGGTCCAGAACGTGCTCGTCAGCCTCCAGAAGGCCACTGGTAAAGAGCGCGGCCGCGGCCAGGATTCTTGCTAGCCGTACGCTGCGGAGTGAGGCGGTTTCCTGCATTTCTTGTCTGGTAACGGGGCTCGCGCGGAAACGGCCTCGACAGCATTGTGCGTGAGCTGAGATTTCCATTTTTGGACTCCTCAGCATGGTTCAGTATACCCCGCGCCGTCCGGGCGCTATCGCCAAGTCGGGTTGGGTTCCTCTTGAATTCAGACCCCCGCCACAATTCCCTTCTCCGCGAGCGAGACGACCCGTTCAAGGTGCTCCCGGGTGCGTGGGACGGCAAAGTTTCTATTCAACATAAATCGTTGAGGGAGACCGCTAGGATCTCTAGTCCCTGCCGAGCCATACTCCCGGTCAGGCCGTTGAGACCCGCTCAGCCTTCCGGAACAAGTCCTTCGGGTACACCGAGTAGTGCCGCCCTTTCCAATACACGCCGATCATCCCGAGAAGGGTTGTGGAGCGTTGCGAAGAACCCTTCAACACGGCACCGGCTGGAAGTATTACGGAGATCCTCTCACCTCCAGCCTTGTCCCACACGGCGGGCAGCGGAGCTTTAAGACGGTAACGCTCATCTCCCGTTTCCGAAGAACCTGGTGTTGTTATGACCTCTTTCAGCCTCGGTCCGATAACGCGCGTTAACACTTCGCTCAGCTCGGTGAGTGTGTACGGTTTGCGGATCACGTCCTCAAACCCATATTTCTGAAATTCGGACAAGATGGGTGCGTCTGCATAACCGCTGGAGACAATTAACTTCACCGACGGATCGATTTTGCGTAGCTGTTCGGCGGCGTCTTTGCCACCCATGCGGCCAGGAACCGTGAGATCAAGCAGCACGCCGGCGAAACCGCGCCCCGAGACCGTAGCCCGCATGAACAGTTCAACCGCTTCGGCCCCGTCGCTGGCGCACTCCACTTCGTATCCCAACTGGCTCATCATCAGCTCCAGAAGCCTGCGGATCGCCTGTTCATCATCCATCACGAGAATGCGGCCTGCGCCCGTCCGAACCACAGCTGCCGGTTGTGTCACCGGAGACATTTCCGACGCGGGCAGATGGATGTAAAATGTGGTCCCTCGGCCGACGGTCGAGTCGGCACGAATATGACCCTGGTGTTTGGTGACTATGGAATAAGCAGTGGCAAGACCAAGCCCTCTCCCGGCCTCCTTTGTGCTGAAGTACGGATCGAAAATCCGCGGAAGAATTTCTGCCGGGATCCCGTGGCCATAGTCTCGAACCGAGATCCTAACGTACTTGCCAGAATTGATGGACAGCACGCTGTCTTTGATGACCACGTTTTCCGCACGCACTTCAACTATGCCGCCTTCCGGCACTGCCTGCCGGGCATTAAGCAGCAGATTGTGGAAGACCTGGCTAATCTGTCCGGCATCAATCTCAGCAGGCCACAGATCGTCGGGGACTGCGAGGTCAAACCTAACTTGTGATCCCGCTCGCGCGAGGTCCACGGAGGCCGCGAGCAGTTGTGCGACCGAAGTGGTTCGAACGATCGGTGCTCCTCCCTTTCCGAAAGTGAGTAACTGAGAAGCCAGCGAGACAGCTCGCTTGCAGGCTGTGTCGCTTTGCTGAAGGATCTCGTGTAGTGGGTCCCCAGGCTTCGTCTGGATCTTCGCTAGTTCAAGATTTCCCTGAACAATCATCAGGAAGTTGTTAAAATCATGCGCGATCCCGCCGGCCAGCACCGCCAGTGCTTCTAGCTTGTCGGCTCGCATCAGCTCATCCTCCAGCAGCTTGCGCTGATTGACTTCAGCCTCCAGCCGCTCATTAGCCTGCTGAAGTTCGGCCGTACGCTCGGCCACGCGCCGTACGAGTTCGTCCCGAGCCTTTGCCAAGGCGTTTTGGCTTTGCCTGAGCGCATTCTCCGCAAGAATCCGGTCGGTGATGTCCAGCGCGTGGCCTAATACGCGAGCCGGCGATCCAGGCTCCTCATAGCGCACGTTGCGATAGAGCCACACGCGATCCGATCCGTCTTTGGCCTGCAAACGCATGAGACCACTGTCCACGGGATTTGTCCGGATGCGCTGCAAGTACTCATCGAACATAGGTCGAACAGAGGGGGAGAGAAAATCTCTAAGATTTCTGCCAAGGCCATCCTCCTCGCGATAGCCGAGCGATTGCGCTACAGCGGGGTTAATCACAAGCAGAACACCGTCAAGATCGTGGATGCACATCAGGCCCAGACTGTTTTCCACTAGCAGACGGTACAGCTTCAACTGCTGTGCAGATTCGTGCATCTGCGCCTTCTTCCAAGTACGATGCGGCGTTGAATGATTGATAGAGATTATACGTATATCAGCATGCAAATGGAAGATAATTCGCCCAATATTAACGGGGCTAATCAGTCAATTCACGCCCAATTGGGTGTATACAAATAGTGCCGGGCAAGTTTAACAGTCACGGCATTGCCGCACGGACGCGCACTGGGCTAGACGCTCGTAGGTTCCTCAGTATCCTGCTGTCAATCTCACCCAAAGGTGTTTCCGGTGGGAATTGAGCTCGGATTGATCGATTATCGTGCTAGTCCGATCCACAGCAGTCAGAACCGATAATGACGCTATTGGAAGAACGGGAAGGTTAGTTTGATTGCAACAGTCAAAATAACCCTACCGATTGCGCCAGATTTTCGGGATCGGGGGGACGTTCAATTCTTTTGCTCATCAGGATCCTTTGACAGTGTTCCATCGAAGGAAAATCAAAGTCTGGACAGTTCCCACCGAAACCTACCAGGAATGCACACTCTGATCGCGTGCGAGCATTCGCGACTCACAGACATCACGTAAGCGCTGGGAAGCCCCGTCGTGTCGTCCCATCCCCTGGCGCGGCGGCCATGGCGTCGATCGTCTGTCTCAGACCGGCCTCGAGTGAGGTCGCCGCCTTCCAGTGTAACTGCGCCCACGCCTTCCTTGCGTCCGCAGTCACGTCCAGGACCTCTTCCTGTCTGGCCACCCCAGTGGATGAGATCGACTTTCTTAGTGGTAGAAACGAGTTTATCAAATCCACAAGCTCCTGGATGCTAACGGACTGTCCCGATCCCGCGTTGTATGTATCCGAAGAGCGATGTTCCAGCAATTTTAGTAACAGCTCGATGAAATCCGTCACGTACAGATAATCGCGTTTGGGACGCGGGTCCTGGATCGAGATAGTGTCGCAGTGAGGCGACAGTGCTTGTCGAATGAGACTTGGAATCAGGAAGCGTTCGCCCTGGCCCGGTCCGTACACATTGAACGGCCGGACAATCGTGACCTGGATGCCGAACTGTCCTGCATAGTAACGCCCCACCTCTTCGGCCAGGATCTTGGAGTGAGCATACGGATTGAATGCTCTCGACGGGTGCTCCTCACTCACCGGCAGTTGTTGGGGGGCGCCGTAGACATAAGAACTCACGAGCGTCAAAGAAGCTTGTTGGCGGCGGCAAAACTCGAGGACGTTAACGGTGCCGAGGACGTTGGTTTCATAAAAGGAGAACGGATTGGTCCAGCTCTCGGGCACAAACGTTTTTCCCGCAAGGTGGAAGACGTGCGTGACATTGCCATAGGAGAACGCGGCGTGCACGATATCGCCATCCTTGTGCGCGTGCCGCTCCACATAATGGCCATGCTCTTCAAGCGCCGGCACTAGGTGCCGTCCGATGAAGCCCTCCGCGCCCGTGACGAGGATCGTCTCCGTCATTTTAGGAACAGGTGTTTGTTTTCCTCGAATTGCTCACAGGCCTGCGCGTAGTCGTCCGGCCTGCCGATGTCCAGCCAACGTCCGGCATAGGGTTCCACATGGACGCGCTCGCTCGAACGGAGCAACTCCAGCAGTAGATCATCCAGGCCGTACTTGCGCTGGGGTGGAATTTTCGCAACCACGGCCCTGCTGGCGACGTTGATTCCCATACAGACCATGTAGCGATTGGTGGGCTTTTCTTTGAATCCCGTCAGCAGGTTCGTGTTCTGCGTCTCCAAAACGCCGAAATCGATGATCTGCATTCGATGTGTTGCGGCAATTGTGAACAGCCGGTTTTCCGCAACGTGCCGTTCATAGAGCGCGCTCAGGTCCAGATCTGTCAGTACATCGCCGTTCATCAGCAGAAAGTGTTCCGGCAGGTCGGGAATCAAGCGCAGAGGAGCCATGGTGCTTAGCGGTTCGGTCTCGAATGAATAGTCGATTCTTACACCCCATTTTGCCCCGGTGTCAAAAAACGCTTTGATGATGGCTGCCTGATGATTGAGGGCCAGGGTAATGTGGTCGAACCCGTAATGCGCAAGCTGGCGGACGATGATTTCGAGAATGGGATAATCTCCCAGCGGCACGAGCGGCTTGGGCAGGGCCACAGTATAAGGTCGCAGGCGAGTTCCCTTACCTCCGGCCAGCACCACAGCGCGCTTAGACATTGTAGAGGCCCTCTTTGTAATGTCGCAGGTTGCGTTTGTCGTGAAACCACTCGATAGTCAGCGCGAGCCCGACATCCAGCGGCGTCACGGGCGTGAAGCCGGCGGCCTGGCTGAGCTTCGTGCCGTCGCACAACAACCGTTCGACTTCGCTGCCGGTGGGACGAATGCGGGGTGGGTCCGCTACCGCTCTTGCCCGGCTATTCATCATGCCGGCGATCCGGGAAAACAGGTCGCTGATTGCAATCTCGTGCCCAGAGCCAATATGAAAAACCTCGCCCTCGACGCCATCTAACCGGGCGATCGCAGCCATGCCGGCGCAAGTGTCCCTGACGAAAGTGAAATCCCGTGTGGCGGCTAGATTGCCCAACTTCACTTCTTCGCGGCCGGCTGCAAGTTGGCTGATGATGTTCGGAATCACCGCGCGCGCCGACTGTCGGGGACCGTATGTGTTAAACGGACGCGCCACCACCACCGGTAGCTGAAATGCGTGATGAAAGCTCAAGGCAATGGCATCGGCCCCGATCTTGCTTGCGCTGTATGGGGACTGCGCGTTCAACCGGTGCTTCTCGTCAATTGGGACATACTGGGCTGTGCCGTACACCTCGCTGGTCGAGGTGTGGACCAGTTTCTCCACCTGGTTCGCCCGGGCTGCCTGGCAGATGTTTAAGGTCCCCCTTACATTGGTATCCACATAACTGTCCGGCGCCCTGTAGGAATATGGAATCGGAATCAGCGCAGCGAGATGGAAGATGACGTCGACATCCTTGCAGAGCGTCAAGCAGAAGTGGGGATCGCGGATGTCCCCCGTGACTACCTCAACCTGATCGAGACAGGGAAGTTCTTCCAGCCAACCCCAGTTGTTGAAGGAATTGTACTGTGCGAGAGCGACAACATGAGCGTGTTCTTCGGCCAGCCGCTCCACCAGGTGGGAGCCGATGAAACCATCCCCTCCCGTCACCAGAACTCGTTTGCCATTCAAAATCATATGCCAGGGTCACAGCCGCGCAGCGCCTCTCCGACCGGCACAGGTCGCGATTGAGAAAGGTGGCGCCGTTCCGGAGTAGATCAGTCATCATACTAGCCCACCCGACCCGGGGTCGCAGAATAGCACGTCGGCCGGCGCCAAATCTGCTGGCATGGCAAGGTCGGCGCAACCTTGCGCCGTTGAATCGGTCTGAGCCCGGAATGCTGTAACCAGTGGCTGCCCCAGTCGATCGGCCGGAATCTTGACCAGTGGAACGCGCCGTTCAGGAATTATCAGGAGTCGCGGTTCGAAGAGTTGAGACCCGAATATAGCTGGCCGCCGTGATAGATGGTACCCGAGGGAAGAAGAGCGACTTCAGCACTCCGCATCTGGCAGCAGGCGCGGATAGTATTATTCGACCTCAGCGATCACAAACATGATGTCATAAAGATTCAGATACAGATCCCACCGCAGTAGACCAGTCTTCTTCAACGCAGAATAGAGCTTGGGCTGCCTGTGCTTGACGTTGAGAATGATGTGCGCCATAGTGTCGAGGCTGCGATACATGCCTTCATATTTCGAGTAACGCACCATGAATCCGTACTTTCGGAGCAGGCGACTCAAAGTAGCCTTTGAAAAGTAATGTAGATGCGTTGGCGGATGGATTTGACGCCAGCGCCCGCCACGGAATCGCGCAACCCAGCTCCCAATGTCTCCGGTGGTGATCGCTATCACGCCGCCAGGGTTCAAGTTCGCCGCTGCTTTTTCGAGGTACAAATGCGGGTCCTGTAAGTGTTCTATAGTGTCCCAGAGACATATGACATCCACCTTCTCAGGTAACCGGTATTCGAGAAAATCCCCGAAGTGAACAGGCAAACCCAGTGTGTTACTCGCGTATTCGACTGCGCCGTGCGATATATCTATGCCGGTCGCCGACGCAAAGTGGTCCTTTGCCACAGACAAAAAAAAACCGAAAGCTGAACCAATCTCGAACAACCGCTTCGAAGATGGATTACGAACATGGCGCAGCAGAGTTTTGAGGCGAATGCGAAAGTGCTTTTCTATTAGCTCGCGCTCCGCCAGGTAATCCTTGTACTCCTCTCCAGCGAAGTATTTAGAACTGTAGAGTTCGGCGAGCTCGTGCCGCGAAAGTCTGACATTCGCCGTTACGAAGTGGCACGATCTGCATGCAAGCAGGCCGGGTAGGTTCGACTCATGGTACACACCGCCGCAAACCACGCACGGGCTGGCAGCGGTCACACGTGGCCGCCCTCGACGATTTCGTCAATTATATAGAGCGGCCGGTTTTTCACCTCATCAAACACGCTGCCCAGATATTCGCCAAGAATTCCCAATACGACCAGTTGCAGACCTCCGATAAATAGGACCACCAGGATCAAAGACGCGTAACCAGCAGGATAGTGTCCAGCGAGGAAGTACTCCACCAGGAGCCATAGTGCGTAGAGCAGGCTTAGCATCGAAATCCCGAATCCAGCCAGCGTCGCAAAACGAAGTGGAACCTTCGAGAAGGATGTGATCCCGGAGATGGAAAACGTAATCAGGCGAAAGAAGTCATACTTGGTCTTGCCAGCAGCGCGCGGCGGGCTGATAAAAGTAACACTCGTACTGCGGAACCCGACCCACTGAAACAATCCGCGCAGGAACTGGTTTTGCTCGCGCATTGAAGTTTGAAATAGCAGCGCGACTCTACTGGAAATCAGTCGAAAATCTGCAGCTCCTTCCTGGATATCTACCGGCGACAACGCATTCTGAAAGCGATAGAAGATGCCGGAAGTCCACCTCTTCAGGAGACCTATCTGCTGATCGTATTTGCGGATGGTGTGCACCACATCGTATCCGTCCTCAAACTTTTCGAGCAGGCGTGGAATAACCGCCGGCGGGTGCTGGAGATCACAGTCCATCATGATGACCGCGTCGCCCTTACTGCGGTCGAGTCCGGCAACCAGGGACATCTGATGGCCGAACCGGCGTGACAGATGAAGGACTGTCATTTGTGGGCAGCTTCGAGCCATGTCTTTCAGAATCGTAAATGAGCGGTCATGCGAGCGATCGAGGATGTAGAGGATCCTGAACTGGTACCTGGAAGAGAGCGCACCGATCGTTTCGAGCAGAGTAGCATGAAATCTGGCAATGCCCTCCTCTTCGTTGTAGACAGGCAGAATGATATCCACCGTTTTCATCGCCTCGCTCCGAAGGCGGATAGCGTCCACGCAAAAGTCGCGGAGAAACCCTCATCCCTTGAGACGCGGGGTAGGCATCCAAGTCCCCCGCCCGCATTGCAGACATCGGCCATCACTTCGAGCACCATCCCGTCCGGATGGCTCCTGTCTCGTGAGCCTGCCCTCGACACCTAGTCAGGCTGCCAAAAATGCTGACCGAGCGTTTATTGTCGGCCTTGAAGTTGCTCACGGGCGTCGCGTTGGTAGAGATCAGGAGGGACACCTTGATATGCCTCGACGCGGGCGCCGGCGATTTTTTACCGTAGTGTTTATACAGTCTGAATTGTATCTCGCTGTGCCGCGGCGCGCGAGATAGTATGCATCGCACATACACCAAATGGGACCGTTCTGAAACGAGCGCACGGGCAACCCCGGCAGGAGCACTGGTCCGAATTGTTCGATGAATCCACGGCCGCGGCAGTGTTTAAGCGTGATTGGCTCTTCTTCGAGTTATTCCCGAGGACGGCTGGGTAAAGCGGTGAAACGCAGACACCAGCAACCCGGAAACCCTCGATACAGGATACGCTGTTGATAGGGGCATGGCTTCGCCTGAATCACTGTCGGACGGCACGAGACAGCGGTTGACCGATCTTCGGAACGGTCTGTTGCATCTCCACAAGAGTCTGCTCGATTCGGAGTCGGCGCGGTACGATCACGACATTGCGCGCATCACCTCGAAAGGGCAGTTGCTCAACCTGGTATTGCACGACCCGTTCTTTGCATGGCTCCACGAGCTTTCCGAACTAGTGGTGCAGATCGACGAAATCCTCGACGCCAAGGAGCCAGCCACACTCGCCGACGACGACCGATTGCTGGCGCAGGCGCGTCAGCTTCTGTCGCCCGCGGAAGCGACGAGCAATTTCCGCAAACAATATCTCGAGGCCTTGCAGCGCGATCCAAATGTTGTGATGGCACACGCTCTGGCTATGAAAATGCTAGCCAGTCTTGGGGGATCCAAATCAGGAAGGAGAACACAGCAAGATGAAACCGAATGACCTGGAGCGGCGCAAATTCCTTGCCGGCCTGGCGGCGGGGGCGGGAATTTTGCGCGCCGCGGATTCCGGTATGATCTATCGCAAACTGGGCAGGACCGGCGAAAAAGTTTCGGCTATCGGCTTGGGCGGCCATCACATTGGACGGCCCAAGGACGAGAACGAAGGAATCAAAATTATCCGCAGCGCGCTCGATCGCGGCATGAATTTTCTGGATAACTGCTGGGATTACCACGATGGTGTCAGCGAGATTCGCATGGGACAGGCCCTGCGCGACGGGTATCGGCAGAAGGCCTTTCTCATGACGAAATTTGATGGCCGCACCAAGGAAGCGACGGCGAAGCAGATCGACGAGTCGCTCCAGCGACTCCAAACTGACCATATCGATCTCATGCAATTTCACGAGAACATCCGCCTGGAGGATCCCGACCGCTTCTTCGCGCCGGAAGGCGCGCTTGAGGCTCTGTCGGAAGCCAAGAAGGCGGGTAAGATCCGGTACATTGGCTTCACTGGGCACAAAGATCCGCTGGTGCATTTGCGCATGCTGGACGTGGCCGCGCAAAACAAGTTTCATTTCGACGCCTGCCAGATGCCGCTCAACGTGATGGATGCCCACTTCCGCAGCTTTACGCACCAGGTGGTGCCGCGGCTGGTGAAGGAAGGCATCGCAGTGCTGGGCATGAAATCCATGGGGGACGGCAATGTTTTGAAGAGCGGCGCGGTCACTCCCATCGAGTGCCTGCACTACGCGCTCTCATTGCCCACTTCGGTGGTGATCAACGGCTGCGAATCGATGGAGCGGCTGGACCAGGCGTTCGAAGCTGCCCGCACCTTCAAGCCCATGAGCGAAGCCGAAATGGCCACGCTGCTTGATAAGACCAGACAGGCGGCCATGACCGGCAAATTCGAGCCATTCAAGACTACATCGCACTTCGACGGGACGGCGCAACACCCGGAATGGATGGGATGAAAGGCGGGGCCCGCCGGTAGGCTTTCCGGATTGGCGCAAGATTGGAGCACCCAATTGGCTGGCGGCCCTAAAACGGATGAGCTAGACACCGCCAAGGCGCAGTTGCGATGTTTTCTCTGTTCACCATCCGTCATTATCATGAGTCGGTTAATTCACCAGCCGGTATAGTGCGCTAGCCGCCTGTTGATCAGAATCCCGGCAGCAATCAAACCGACAATCAACGCAGCGAACAGCGACAACCAGCCCCAGTATTGCGTCGGATGCCGAAGAACGAGGATGAAGTGACGCCCATAAAGATCCGCAGCGATGGCGATGGTTGCATATCGAGCAGCGCGGCAAATGGTGACAATCGCCAGATACTTGCCCGTACGGTAGTTGGAAGCGCCTGCCGCCGCGAAAAACATGCTGGTCGGGAATGGGAAAGGAACGGCGGTAGAGGCGACTAGAGTCCCGGTGCCCCATTTCTTAAATACTCTCAGAAGCGTGGAAACTTTACCTTCTCCAAACTTACTGTTCAGATAAGCCGATCCGGCTTTGCGCGCGATTCGGAAGGTGAGATAAGCGCCGATCACCGAGCCGGCTGTTGCGACGGCTGCATACTCGTACCATGGGTTGCGGTGACTGGCGGCGAGAATCACAATCAGGATGTCAGGGCCGCCAAAGGTTGGCAGCGGAGAGCTATCCAGGATCGCGAGAAAGAAAAGCCCCAACGCTCCCAAGTGGCGGAATATCGAGCTGAAGCTGCGCCCACGAGCCGGCCTCGCCGTTTGGAGGAAAACGATCAACATGGGCAATATATCAACTTTGACGATTGTTTTCGGAATCGGTATTTGCGCCTCTCAAGAGCCGCGCGTTTTCATTTGATCCGGAATTTTGAGTCTGTGCTTCGTTAATTAACAACGGCGCATTTTGACGGGACGGCGCAGAGCATCCTGATTGGATGCAATAAAAACTGCGCCTAAGCGACCGGGCCGCCTACTCCGAACGCAGCGTTGTGGCCGGGTCGATGCGCACCGCTCGGACCACCGCGGGCAGTGCAGCGAGCAAGGCTGCGGCCAAGATTGTGAACGCCGGAAGCGCAAGCATGGTCAGGTCAGTTGCCTTTACCTGGTAGAGGAGCGACTCGATGTAACGCACTGATGCCATGCCGAGCGCGAGGCCGGCAAGAGCGCCAGCGAACACCATACCGAAGACATCCGAGGTCACCCGCCGTGCGATGTCGCCGGCCGGTGCGCCAATGGCCATGCGGATGCCGATTTCGCGCCGCCGTTGCAGCACGGAGTAGTCGAGCACGCCATACAGACCGATGCCTGCAAGCAACAGCGCGACCGCGGCGAAGAACAAGGCGAGCATCGCGAGCAAGCGCTCGCGGATGGTTTGCGACTGGTTGATCTCCAATTGTGTGCGGATGTTACTGACGCGGAATTCGGATCGTGCGCTCGGAACTTCTCGACGCAGCATCGACGCCAGCGCGAGCGGGTTGGGGCCGAGTGTGCGCACCAGGAACGTGATCCGGTTCGCCCGATCGTCCTCCGGAAACCGAATTGGAACATAAGCGGTCGGCGTGATCGGTTCCCGCATGTTGCGATAACGGGCATCACGGACCAGGCCCACGATCTCGAACCGGCGCGGACCCTGGGTTCTTTCGAACGATTTTCCCACCGGATTCTCACCCTGGAAATATTCCTTGGCGAAAGCCTCGTTGACGATCGCCGCGCCGGGATAGGTGTCGCCAGGACGCAGGTCTCTGCCATCAATGAGGGGAATCTTCATCGTTTCCAGCCAGCCTGGCGAGACAGGCAGAAAATAGGCCAGGAGTTCGTGACCGGAGCCCCGTTGACGGCAACGAAGCCGTTCGAGCCGTTGCCGCTCAACAGCGGCCATCCGGCCAGCGCGACGTTCTCCACGCCCGGCAGCATGCGCAGATGTTCCGCCGCCTGGTCCCAGAACACGGTAGGCTGCGCCGGTTGCGCCACCGTATCGAGAGCGAGCAGGCGATCGGCGGAAAAGCCGAGGGCTGATGCGACAGCCGGTCGAAGGTAGCGACGAACAGGCCCGCCGACGAAAAGCACCAGAAAACAGAAGGCGACCTGCGCGGCGATCAGAGCATGCATCAGCCGGCGCCGCGAGTGCGGGTCGTCTCCGCCCTTGAGCGCGCTTGCCGGCTTGACGGCCGAGGCTCGCAGCGCTGGAGCCAGACCGAACAGGAACGTCACGGCAAACGTCAGCGCCAGACCGAATCCAAACACCCGCCAGTCCGCGGGAAGAACCAGCCGCGCCGGATTATCCGGCGGGATTGATCCTGGCGACGACGAACGGCGCGGACCACCACGCGAACAACGCGCCGACCGCCGCCGCAAGGAACGCGAGCCAGGCGCTCTCCACCAGCACCAGTTGCACCAGGCGCCATCGGCCCGCGCCGATCGAGACTCGCAGCGCCATCTCGCGCGCCCGCGCCGCGGCTTGGGCCGTCATCAGATTGGCGACGTTTGCGCACGCAATCAGCAGCACCAGCGCCACCAATACGGCCGAGCGCCATGAGGGAGCGGAGGTATTCTTTCTGCATTCCGGAGACGCCTGCGGCCGCAGGCTCCAGCAAGAGGTCTGCTTGAGAAAGTTGTCGAGGCGCCGCTTGGGCCATGCCGGTGAACCCTTCGCTCTTTCATGTTGGACGGCGTTGAATACGCGCCTGCAGCCTGTCGCGAACGGGCTCGCGCGAGCGACACCCGGCTTCAGCGCGCACGAACGTGCGGATCCAGCTCCAGTCGTCATGGGTGACACCGGCGTGCATCATCGTGGGGATGAAGATGTCGGTGATCGTGCCGGTCTCGGTTCCGGTGAAAGGCTCCGGGGCGACGCCGACGATCTGGAAGCAGATCGCCACCCATGTGGAACGTGCGGCCGATCACTTTTGGATCCCGCCCGAAGCGGCGCGTCCAATAGTCGTAGGAGAGCACGGCGTAGGGATGCGCGCGCGGGGTCAAGTCGTCGTTTTCGGTGAACAGACGTCCCAGGGCGGGCCGCAATCCGAACGAGTCGAACATCCAGCCGGAGACGTATTGCCGGTAGGCTTTCTCGATCTCCTGGTCCGACCCGTAGGTCAGATCGGTGCGCTCGGCCTAGGAGACCGCGATCAATTCGGCTTGATCCTTCACTGCGGCGCGCATCTGGCGGAACTGCGGATATTCGCAGCTATCGCGTGCTTCTGAACGTTGCCGTCGGGACCCATTCCCTGGCAAAACATAGCGTACAGCCGCTCGGGATCGGCCACCGGCAAAGGGCGCAGCAGCAAGGCGTCGATGAGGCGGAATGCCGATGTGCAGGCGCCGATCGCCAGAGCCAGCGACAGGATCGCCGCGGCGGAAGTCACCTTGTTCTTCTTGAGCTGCCGCCAGCCGAAGACGGCGTCGGCGCGGAGCGAATCGAGCCACGCGATGACCCGGATGTCGCGGCTCTCTTCGCGCTGCCGCAGCGCGGAGCCGAACGCTCTGCGGGCTTCGGCGGGATCGCGGCCCTGCTCGATGGCTTCCTCGATGTGCGACTGGAGCTCTTCGTCGATCTCGCGGCTTAAACCATCGCCGCGAAATACATTTGCAATGCGTGACCAGAATGACATATCAGGCCATCCTCTATTCCGCACGCAGCATGGTGGCCGGGTCGATTCGCACTGCGCGGATCACCGCCGGCAGCGCGGCCAGCAACGCCGCCGCGAGAATGGTCAGCGACGGAAGCGCCAGCATCGCCAGGTCGGTGGCCTTCACCTGGTAGAGCAGCGACTCGATGTATCGCACCGATGCCATGCCGAGCGCGAGGCCCGCGACGCGCTCCCGACGAGCACCATGGCGAAGACGTCCGCGGTCACGCGCCGCGCGATGTCGCCGGCCTGCGCGCCGATCGCCATGCGAATGCCGATTTCGCGCCGCCGTTGCAGCACCGAGTAGTCGAGCACGCCATACAGGCCGATGCCCGCGAGCAACAGCGCGACCACCGCGAAGAACAGCGCCAGCATCGCCAGCAGCCGCTCGCGGACGGTCTGCGCCTGGATAGATCTCCGCCTGCGTGCGGATGTTGCTGACGCGGAATTCCGGCCGCGCGCGCGGCACTTCCCGGCGCAGGGTGGACGCCAGCGCGAGCGGGTTCGGGCTGGACGTGCGCACGATGAATGTCGCATCGGCGTATCGGTTGCAATGCGCCCTTGGCGTCGAACTCGATGAAACGGAACATAGGCCACCGGCAAGATAGGCTCGCGCATGTCGCGGTAGCGAGCGTCGCGGACCAAGCCCACGATCTGAAAGCGAATCCGCTTGCCTTCATCGTACTCTCGAACGACTTTCCGACCGGATTCTCACCGTTGAAGAATTGCTTCGCGAACGCTTCGTTGACGATCGCGACGCCGGGATACGTGTCGCTCGCGCGGAAGTCTCTGCCGTCGATGAAGGGAATCTTCATGGCGTCCATCCAGCCGGGCGAGACATTCAGAAAGTAGGCCAGAACCTCGGCCTGGCGGGCGCGCCGTTGACCGAAATGAAGCCGTTCCAGAGCTGTCCCGCTCAGCAGCGGCCATCCGGCCAGCGCGACCGTCTCGACGCCCGGCACCGCGCGCAGATGTTCGGCCACCTGGTCCCAAAAGACCGGCGACTGAGGGCGTGCCGCGACCGTTCGAGAGTGAGAAGCCGTTCGGCGGAAAAGCCGGTGGGCTGATTCGACAACCGGTCGAACGTGGCGACAAACAGGCCGGCGACGAAAAGCACCAGAAAACAGAAAGCGACCTGCACGGCGATCAGCGCATGCATCAAGCGGCGCCGCGAGTGCGGGTCTTCGCCGCCTTTGAGCGCGCTCGCCGGCTTGACCGCCGAGGCGCGCAGCGCCGGCGCCAGACCGAACAGCAACGTCACGCCAGAGGTCAGCGCCAGGCCGAATCCCAGCACGCGCCAGTCCGCCGGAAGAAACAGGCGCGCCGGATTGTCCGGCGGATTGATCCTGCTGACGACGAACGGCGCGGACCACCAGGCGAACAACGCGCCGCATCGCGGCCGCGAGGAACGCGAGCCATGCGCTTTCCACCAGCACCAGTTGCACCAGACGCCATCGTCCCGCGCCGATCGAGACGCGCAGCGCCATCTCGCGCGCCCGCGCCGCCGCCTGAGCCGTCATCAGGTTGGCGACGTTGGCGCACGCAATCAGCAGCACCAGCGCCACCAGCACGCCCAGAGCCGCGAGCGAGCGGCGGTAGTCGTTCTGCAGGTCGGAGACGCCAGCGGCCGCGGGCTCCAGCAATACGCGTCTGGTTGAGGAAGTTATCGATACTCTGCTTGGTCATGCCGGTGAAGCCCTTCGCCCTCTCCTGCTTCGAATGCCCGCGAGGTCGCGTTCAGCTTCGCGCGAACAGGTTCGACGGCGACACCCGGCTTCAGCCGCGCCAACGTCCGGTGCCAGGTCGAGTCGTGAGCGCTCAACGCCGGGATGCATCATCGTGGGCACGAAGATGTCGGTCACCGTGCCGGTCTCGGTGCCGGTGAAGGGCTCCGGCGGCGACGCCGACGATCTCGTAAAGGTCGTTGCCCATGCGAAACGTGCGCCCGATCACTCTGCGGATCCTGCCCGAAGCGGCGCGTCCAATAGTCGTAAGAGAGCACGGCGTACGGATGCGCGCCCGGCTTGAGATCGTCGTTTTCGGTGAGCAGCCGCCCCAAAGCGGGCCGAAGTCCGAACGAGCTGAACATCCAGCCGGAGACGTATTGCACGTACGCCTTCTCCATCTCCTGATCCGACCGGTAGGTCAGGTCCATCCGCTCGGCATAGGAGACCGCGATCAACTCGGCCTGATCCTTCACCGCGGCGCGCATCTGGCGGAACGTCCGGATAGGCCCAACCGTCGAACGTTTGAGGCTGTGCCATCGGAACCGATTCCTTGACGAGAGAGCGCGTACAGCCGCTCCGGCTCCGCCACCGGCAAAGGCCGCAGCAGCAGGGCGTCGATGAGCCGGAATGCCGATGTGCAGGCGCCGATCGCCAGAGCCAGCGACAGGATCGCCGCGGCGGAAGTCACCTTGCTCTTCGTTGAGCTGCCGCCAGCCGAAGACGGCGTCGGCGCGCAGCGAATCGAGCCACGCGATCGACTCGGACGTCGCGGCTCTCTTCGCGCTGCCGCAGCGCGGAGCCGAACGCTCTGCGGGCCTCGGCGGGATCGCGGCCCTGCTCGATCGCTTCTGCGATGTGCGACTGGAGCTCTTCGTCGATCTCGCGGCTCAAGCGATCGCCGCGAAGTACATTTGCAATGCGCGACCACAACGACATATCAGACCATCCTTAGAACGCGATTCACGGCCGAAGTCACCGCCTGCCAGCGCGATTCTTCGGCGGCCAGCTGCTTCTTGCCCGCCGCCGTCAGTTCATAGAATACGCGCGCGCCGCCCGGTGTCTTTGGTGATCCACTCGGCGCGAATCCAGCCGGCCTCCTCCATCCGGTGCAGCGCCGGATAGAGCGATCCCTCCTCGGCGCGAAGCACTTCGCCGGACATGTCCTGGATGGCCGACATGATGGCGTAGCCGTGCAGGCGCGGCCGGCGCGAGAGGATCTTCAACACCAGCAGATCGAGCGATCCTTGCAGAGAGTCGGGCTTGGGCATACTCAGACTTCCTAGTATACAGACGTCTTAGTATTACGGAAAGGTCGAATCGTCAACGGCCCTTCTTCGTCTGCTCCTGCCTCAAAGCGCGCTACACCGACCGGCCATCCGCAGCTTTGTTTGCTCCTCGCGCATCTAAACGAGTAAACTGGTGAATTCTCATGGGATTAGGGAAGCTGGGCCAGGCTCTGACTGCGCGCGAGGTCTTCGACCTCGTTCGGGACGACCTCGAGCGCGTAGAAAAAGAGATCAGCCGGGAATCGGTGGCGTCGGTGGACGCGATCACGGCCATCGGCCAGTATCTGCAAGAGGCCGGCGGGAAGCGCCTGCGGCCATCGCTGCTGCTGCTCTCTTCAAAGCTCATCGGTGACGGCGGCGAAAGCGCCGTCCGGCTGGGCGCCGTGGTCGAAATGATCCACGCGGCAACTCTGGTTCACGACGACGTCATCGATGCCGCGCAGACGCGCCGCGGCCGCCCGTCGACCAATGTCCAGTGGGGGAATCACACCTGCGTGCTCGCGGGCGACTGGCTGTACATGCAGGCCTTTCAAATGGCGCTGCGCGAGCGCAACTTCCACACGCTCGACCTGCTCATTGGCTTGACGCAGATGATGGTGGAAGGCGAGCTGCTGCAATTGGAGCGGATTGGCCGGATTGATGTGAGCGAAGCCGATTGCATGGAACTGGTAGACCGCAAGACGGCTTGCCTGTTCTCCGTATGCGCGAAGCTGGGCGCCCTGGTGGCGGGCGCTGATTCGCAAACTGAAGAACGGCTCGGCGAATACGCCTGGAACCTGGGGATGGCTTTCCAGTTGGTGGATGACGTCCTGGACTTTACGGCGCGCGAAACCACCCTCGGCAAGCCTGTCGGTGGAGATCTGCGCGAGGGCAAAGTGACGCTGCCGCTGGTGTATGCGCTCGAGCATGCTTCAGGCGATGAGCGGCGGCTGGTGGAGCGAGTGCTCGCTGACCGTAACTACGAGCATGTGCCGCTGCGGCAAATCCTCGGTTTGATCGAGAAATATCACGGAATCGAGCGTGTCCGCGAGCGCGCCCAGGCGTTCACCGACAAAGCCCGACACTTGATCGGAGAGTTTCCAGAGTCCCCGTATCAGCGGGCGCTATTCGGCATTACCGATCTGGTGACCGACCGCGATCACTAGTGGCGTATCGCTCTTGTCCGAACCGATCGTGACTCGCCTTTCGAACTCTCGATCACAGCAGATCGGGCTGACGAGCCGCGACCGCGAGGAAGCGGTACGAACGTCTGAGTGGTGAAGACCACCCGCAGATACCGCCGGGCCCTACCCCATTGGTCTAATGCTTCCCGCTCTTGTCTGAACTCGATCCGTCGCCATTGGATTTGGCTGGCTCAGTACCAGGATGGCTGGGCTCGGCCGGTTTGGCCGGCTCATCGTTGTGATGCACCGGTTCCGGGTGGTGGTCCGGCGGCTCTATTGGATGGACGTGAGTCGGTTGCGGATGTTCGGCTGGTCCTCCGCTAGTGGACGTTCCTGGCCCAGGCGCGATCGATGACGTTGAACCGGAATTGCGCGGCCGTCGAGGTTGATCTTCTGGCGGATTCACCACGATGATTCCGGTGTAAACGGCAGCCGGATAATAAACCTCGACGGGCTCGGGCACCGGACCCTCAATCTGCGGTTGAGGCCCTGCGAAATCAGGACCTGGGGCTGCAGCGGGATTAGGGGGCGCCGGAGCTACCGGTGGCACTGCGGCCGTTTCGGGCTCCGGACTGCCTCCGTAGGTAACACCCGGCACGATAGGAACCACGCGCGTACTGCCGGCTCGCAAGGCTGGCCGAACGGCATCTAGTCGCGCGATATCCATCGCCGGGGATGGCGGCGCCACTATGAACACGGCTTCGGTAGTCTTGAGGTTTTCGGCCGCCTCGGACGGAAGCAGCTCGCGCGTATTTTCCTTCCATTTACCTACGGTCGTGTTCGCACGCGCGTACGATTTCGGGACTGCGCGGGCATCCCAGTTCTCGCCGGGGGCCAGAGGTCCCCAACCAACCAGACTCGTCTCACGCAGCCAGTAAGCTTCACCAGGTTTGAAGATCGCCGTTTTTGCGGGTGCCCAGACCCATCCGACTCCGCTCTCCTCCAGCCAGCGCCCGTAGTGGAACGGCAGCCAGCCCCAACTTTCTGCCGGCACCCAGGTATAGCCGAACTCGTCGTACCAGATCCACTGGCCATTGCGATAAGGAATCCAGCCCGGCGCAACCTTCGGTTTCCAAACCGCGCCAACGTCGTTACTGATGACCCAGGATCCGTTCGAATCCAGATCCACCAGTCCGTAGCGTAATCCCGGCAGATGGCGGACCGAACTGCTGGTCGCCAGCGCCTTGTCCCGCTGCTCATTCCAGCCATCGGTGTCCATAGGTGAGATTTCGCGGTAAAGGAAGAACCGTGACGGACTGGTTTTTTCCACCCGCGTCATCTCGCCTTCGGCCAGATCCATTTCGGCGCCAGGTGACGAGAACCGCACCTTCCCTTCGAGGACCGCGATTTGCGTCGCGGCCTCCAGCGCTTCGAGACGCACCCGCGTACCCACCCGCACCGAGGCTTGGGCTCCCGGCAGCACCAGGATCAGCGCATCGCGACGGTCCGACTCGCCGGTAAAATACGCCACGCCGTGATCGAGTGACAGCACGGTCACGCGCTGGCCGGTGGAAAGGCGCGTGTAGTCGGAGATCTCGCAGAGCGCGTCGCCTGTAAGCCGGAATGCGCTGCCGTCATCCAGTTCCATCTCCAGGCGCGCGCCAGCAGCGGTGCGCACCCATGCGGACTCGGTGAGTGGCAAGTTACGCGTTACCGGGCGCCAGGAGTCGGCAGGGTGGAGCTGTACTTCGACGTTGCCTTCCAATTCGCCCACTCGTGCCACCCGCGCCGGGGTGGCTGCGACCGCAGCCGGAAGCGTGACTGAGAACAGCCAGCAAGCCAGTATTTTCATGGCCGGAAACCTCGCGCTATTTTGACGACAGACCTGCTGCAACCGTTGCAGCTAAATCGTTCATAGGTACCATGAGTATATGACCGATGCGGCCCTCATAGAACACATCACGCGTTTGCCGCATGCCAAGGCCAACCTCAAACAGCTGGTACGGGAATTGGGCCCTCGCGTCTCCAACCGGCAGGAGCTCGAAACCATGCTGGCGCGCCTGGCGGCCCTGGGCGCACTGATCGAGACCCGATCCGGCCATTTCGTGGCTACCTCCGGCAATCGCGAATTCGCGGTAGGGCGGCTTTCTATGCATCGGGATGGCTATGGCTTCTTGATTGCCGATCGCCCGGTCGAAGGGATTGCCGGCGATATCTATATTCCGGGAGATGCCTCCGGGAACGCTATGCATGGGGACCGCGTAGTGGTCCGCATCGCACGGATCGAGCCCGGGGGCCGTGCGGACGGCGAAATTGTCAAAATTCTCAAGCGCGCGCATCCCACCGTGGTCGGCGAATTCCACGTGCGGAGCAAGGGCTTGTTCGTCATTCCTCACGATGAGCGCCTGAACGATTGGATCGAGATCCCCCCGGACCTGGCCATCCCGGCGCCCTCCGAACAGGTCGACCGCATCGGTCCCAAGCCGCTCACCGTTGCCGACCCCGAGAAGCTCGATGGCATGATCGTCAATGTCGAACTTCTTGAATATCCCAAAAACGGCGCACGCGCTATCGGCCGTGTAGTGGAAATCCTGGGCTCGCCGGATGATTTCGGGATCGACGTGGAAATTGTCATCCGCAAGCATCATCTGCCGCATCGTTTCCCGCCGGAAGTGGTAGAGCAGGCCGAGGCTGTTCCAGGCGTCATTGCCGCGTGGGAGTTGGCGGATCGCCGGGACTTCCGTGCGCTGGGCATCGTTACTATCGACGGGGAAACCGCGCGTGATTTCGACGATGCCGTTTGGGTGGACCGGCTGCCCAACGGGCACTTTGCTCTTCAGGTTCATATCGCGGATGTAAGCCACTATGTCCGCCCCGGCACGCCCATCGATGCCGAAGCCCGCCTGCGGGGGACCAGCGTCTATTTTCCCGATCGCGCGGTACCCATGCTGCCGTTCGAACTCTCGACCAATATCTGTTCGCTCAACCCGCACGTCGACCGGCTGGTGGTCTCGGCCTTATTGGAGTTCGATCACGCAGGCGACTTGGTGGCGCAGAAGTTTGTGCGCGGCGTGATCCGCAGCGCCGAGCGCATGACCTATACCGATGTCCACTTGGTTCTGGAAGGCGACAAGGGCTTGCGGGACCGGTACGGCGTGCTCGTTGGCCGTTTCGAGCTCATGCAGGAACTGGCGGAAATCCTAAACCGCAAGCGAGTGCGCCGCGGATCGATCGATTTCGATCTGCCCGAACCGCTAATTGAGTTCGACCAGTGGGGCGCCATGACCGGGGTGGTGCGCGCGCCGCGAAATATCGCTCACCGCATCATTGAGGAATTCATGCTCTCGGCCAATGAGGCCGTGGCCGCGCATTTGCAGGCATCCGGTCTGCCGTCCATTTATCGCATCCATGAACAGCCCGATCCCAAGCGGGTGATGGAGTTCGAAGAGGTAGCGGCGCACTTCGGTTACTCGCTTGGTGTGGGCGCCATTCCAGTCAAAAAGTTCTCCTATGCCGACAAGCGGCGTGATGGCCGCAAAATTCAGCGCGATATCGTATTGCCCGGCAGTGTCAAAATCTCGCCGCGAAATTACCAGAAACTGGTCACGAAAATTGAAGGCAAACCGGAAGAGCGCATCCTGAGCTACCTGATGCTACGGTCGCTCAAGCAGGCACGGTATTCGGCCGATAACGTTGGGCACTTCGCGCTGGCGGCGGAGCATTACACTCACTTCACTTCGCCCATCCGCCGCTACCCCGATCTAATGGTGCATCGGCTGCTGACGGCTTCGCTCGATGGTTGGGCTTACTCCTCGCTCCCGGAAATCAGCGCAATCGCCGATGAATCCTCCCAGTCCGAGCGCCGGGCGGCCGACGCGGAGCGCGAGTTAGTCGAGTGGAAGAAAACGAAGTTTATGGCCGACCGTGTGGGCGAAGTGTTCGACGGCCTGATCATCAGCACTACTAAATACGGCCTGTTTGTCGAACTGGCGGACCTCTTCATCGAGGGTCTTGTACCCATGGATTCCCTTCCCGATGACCGCTACACCTATCACGAAAACGTGCGCAAGATTATCGGCCAGCGCTCGCGCCGCGAGTTCTCGATCGGCGATCGCGTGCGCGTCCTGCTCGAGCGGGTGGATTCAGTCGAGCGAAAGCTTCAATTCTCCCTGGTAGAGGAGCGGCCCACCCGTCAGGGGAAAAAGCACCGGCGTTAGCTAAGGGGAACGCAAGCGAGCGCCGCTCAACTTCCTTTACGCGACTCCCCTGCAGTATCCTAAACAGGTTCATGTGCTTCCTGCTGGCTCTGCTCCTGGCTGCGGCGGTTCCCTACGACACTGTCGTCCGCAATGGCCGCATCATCGATGGCACGGGCTCGCCCTGGTACTCCGGCGACATCGGCATTCGTGACGGCCAGTATCGCCGCGATCGGCAATCTCGACTGGCGCAGCCGCCACGCCGCACCATCGACGCGCACGGAATGGTCGTGGCCCCTGGCTTCATCGACATGCTCGGGCAGTCCGAGCTGACCATCCTGGTCAACCCGCATCTGCCCTCCAAGATCTATCAGGGCATCACGACCGAGATCACCGGCGAAGGCAACTCCATCGCGCCGGTCAACGACGCGATGCTCAAAGCCGACCGCGTCGACCTAGGAGCATTACGGCATCACGCCCGACTGGCGCACGTTGCGCGAATATTTCGCGCGCCTGCGAAAGCAGGGCATGGGCATCAACCTGGCGAGCTACGTCGGCGCCACGCAGGTGCGCCGCATGGTGCTGGGCGACGACGACCGCGCGCCCACCGCCGCCGAACTGGAGCGCATGAAAGCGCTGGTGCGCGACGCCATGCAGGATGGCGCGGTGGGTCTCTCCACCTCGCTGCAGTATGCGCCCGCGCCCTACGCCACGACCGAGGAACTGATCGCGCTGGCCGCCGAAGCCGCCAAATTCGGCGGCATCTACGCCACGCACATGCGCAACGAAGGCAACGCCATCTACGCCGCGCTCGACGAGGCTTTCCGCATCGGGCGTGAGGCCAGCATTCCGGTCGAGATCTGGCACCTCAAGGCCGCCGGCAAAGCGAACTGGGGACGCATGCCGGAAATCGTCGCGCGCATCGAAGCGGCGCGCCGATCGCGGCGTGGACATCACCGCGGACACCTACGCGTATCCCGCCGGATTCAATACCTTCTCCGCGATCATTCCGCCGTGGGCGCATGATGGCGGCGACGCAAAGCTCATCGAGCGGCTGAAGGATCCGGCCATGCGCGCGCGCATCCGCAAGAGATGGAGACGCCCTCCGGCGACTGGGAACAACGAGTGGCAGGAAGTCACCGGGCCGGAAGTCATCCTGGTGGGCGCGGTGCAGAATCCCAAGCTGCTGCCGCTCCAGGGCAAGACCATCGCCGAGATCGCCGCAGCTGTGGCACAAGGATCCCATCGACACGGTCTTCGATCTGCTGATCGAAGACGAGGCCTTCACGCGGGTGGCGATTTTCATCATGTCGGAGCCCGATGTCGCGCTGGCCCTCCAGCAGCCGTGGGTCTCGATCTGCAACGATTCGCAAGGCACCGCGCCCGACGGCTTCTCGGCCGAGAGCATCCCCATCCGCGCGCCTATGGCACGTTCCCGCGCATTCTTGCGCAAGTATGTGCGCGAGGAGAAGAAGCTCACGCTCGAAGATGCCATCCGCAAATTCAGCGCGCTGCCCGCGCAGCGCATGCGCTTGCCGATCGCGGTGTCCTGAAGGCGGGCATGTGGGCCGATGTGGTGGTCTTCGATCCCGGAACCATTCACGATGTGGCGACCTTCGACAATCCCAATCAGCTCTCCGAAGGCATGCGGTACGTGCTGGTGAACGGCGTGCCGGTGATCGACGAGGGCAAGATGACCAACGCGCTACCGGGCAAGGTTCTCCGCCACCGCTCCGTAACAGAGCCGCGACCGTGAGGAAGCGGTACGAGCCCGCTAATTGACGCCTTTCTTCCCTCCGCTCACAATTAGCCTGAATTCCGAAGTTGAACGTTGATCGAACCTCCTGTCCGCGGGTTTGGAAAGTGGTTTGGGCTCCGGTTCGGGATCAGGTTATGAGCGACGGATCCAACTTCGGTGAAGTTGGGATTTGCCAGTTCAAGATGCTGTCCAGCAAGGGAATTCTCGTCTTCAGCCCGCCCCAACTTTCCGACAGATGAATCACCAGTCGGCGGCCGGTCCGCCCAAGAATTGCCCCGCAGGTGAGGACCTGAGTCCGGATGGTAGCGGGCTCGCGATAGATCGGCAAACCAGCCGCGCGCTGGAACTCCCCCAGTAAGTTGAACAGTAGTAACACGGCGCGAAAGGCGGCCTCGGTGGCGAAAAACTGTTTCAGGCAGAAGCCATCGGCGCCCAGGTCGTGCTTCAACTCGGCGATGCGGTTTTCCATGTCGGCGCGCCGATTGTAGCCCCGCCAGATCTCCTGCGGAGGGTCGCCACAACTGGTGACGAAGACGCGGAAGGTATAGCCGGGCACGTCGATTAGCTTGCGGCCCACGCTGTCGCGACCCTCGCGCACCTGCTCGCGAATCGCCACGAACCGCCGCTCCACACTCCAGCCGTGCAACTGGATTCGAAACTCGCCCGCGGCGTAGTCGTCGTCCAACATCGTCCATTGCTCCACTCGCTGGGCGGCACGTTTTACCCATGGGGTGAGACGCGCCACTACAATGTAGGGCAGCAGGCGCTGTTCCAAAAAGCTCAGCAGCTTGTCATCGAAGAAGCCCGAATCGGCTCTCAGCAAGCGGATCTTTTCGCGCTGTCCCCACAGCGCGAGAGCTTCTTTGAGAAACTCCTCCACGCCCCGGCTGGTTCCGCAGTTGCCGCTGCGGAGCCACCCGTGGAGGAGAAAGTGCGCTTCGTTCAGCACGGCCAACAGTGGATGGTGGCTGGGCCGTCCGTGTTTGCGTGGGTTGTGTCCCTTGAGCGAACCTTCCTGCTGGCCGTAACGCTCAAACACCGTCGAATCCAAGTCCAAGGTGTAGCCCTCCTCGCGCTGCGGCAAACGTTGCATCTGCCATTCGGCCAGTGGTTCGTAGAGGCGCTGGACCTGGCCCATGCCGAATGCACGAAACAGATTGCGGATGGTGTCGTCGGTAGGAAACCGTTCCAGGCCCATGAGCGCATGTAACGCGCGATCTCCCCGCAGCAGACTGGCATGCGCGAAGCGTCTGGCTCCCACCAGCACCGATATCAGGAACGCTGTGAAGGTGGAAGTCGGATCGATGTGATTCGGCGACCGCCAGCGAATCGGCATGTGCTCCCGAACCGCCTTCACAAAACCGATCTTGCCGAGAAACGAAATGAAAACCGCGACACCGCCAAACGGGGTCACGGCGCGTTGCGTCTCGCGCAGGATCAACCGCTCATCCGACAACAGGGCGGTGACCTCGCGCGGGACTGGTTTGTCCGTCGCGTTTGATTCCATTTCCCTGTTGTCTCAAATCCTTGGCCCCAATCTCACGCCGAACTTCGGTTTTCCGGATTAGCTTCAACTCCTTGCTCTCGTGGCCGCCCTGGCGAATGGCGACACTTTCGCCCAGCCCCTCGAATCCTTTCAGAAATTCGGGGTCCTCGTAGGCGCCGGTCTCCACGTCTTCCCATGCAAACAGCTTGTATTCGCCAGGCGCGATGCCTTTGATGTGAAAGCGCCCGTATTGGTCCGTGGTGTTTTCCTTGTAAAGCCGCCACTGGCTTCGCCGCTCGGGTACCAGCACGACCGCGGCTCCAGTTGCTGGCTGCTCCTCGGCGTTTAAGACCACGCCCTCAACCTGGCCCCCATTGCGGCTCAGCACAACGTCCAGCGCGCCGGCAGCACCGCGACTTCCGTCGATGCCGGAATCCAGAATGTCCTTATCGCCCACGCGTGCTGACTTGACGTAGTAATCCTCTGAAGCGCCCTGCACGCGTAATTGATATTGGCCTGCTGCAACGTTGTTCACCGTGAGGCTTCCATCGTTGTGTACCGTTCCGCTGAGCCAACCCATATTGCCGCCATCGGGCTCCAGCATGACCTGAAAATCGGCGAGCGTTTCCGGGGCCTTGCCCTCCACACGCAACTGGCCTTTCAATTCGGTTGCGGGACTCAACTCGAGAACGATATTCTCGACATCATTTTCTCGTACGTCAATCGTTTGCCGCGCGCCGAACATTCTTTCGCCTTGGCTCCATTGCGCCGTCAGAAAATAGGCACCCGGCGCCACGCCGCGAAACTCGAACCCTCCTTGGGCGTCGACATACGGCGAAAGGAATGACGAGAACCCGCGCGACTCGTCTCGGGGAACCAACATGACATTTGCCGGCTGGTTCGGCTGTCCTTTCACCGGGAAAATCACGCGCCCGCGAAGCCGTGCGGTCCGCGTTTTCACCAAAGGGATGTCGATCCCGCGCAATTGCATGCCAGGGCGTACATCGAGCAGCGTCGCGCCAGTCGCATCCGTGGTTCCCGGATAATATGTGGAAGCGTAGCTCGGCCCGCCGGCAGATTGGTCCATCTCGACTTGTGGGTTCGCGCTGAGAAAATATCGTCCCGGAGCGAGGGCTTTGCCTAAGAAATGGCGGTTGCCCAAATAATCCGCAGTCTGCCCAATAAAACTAGGCCGACACGACCGGGGTAGCTAGGCGTTGCTCTAGATATCCCCAATATGGTGTCGTACCCATGAGTGTAGAAATAGTCTCCTCATCAACTCGTCCGTTACGGACCGGCAATGGAATAGAGAACCGCTTCAGTTTCTCCATGAAACACTTGCGGTAGTATGAATATCGCCATCGTTCCCGTCCGAGCATTACCTGAACGAACACTTCCGTAGAGGTACGGAGCGGGGTCAATGGCGTGCACACGGCCACGTCATCCTTTGCCGCGAAGGGGTATGGATGGTACTTCGCAGCCAATGTATTCATGCCGTTGAACGCGATGGTCAAACGGTGCGTGTAGACGTATTCAGCAGGCACGTCCACAAACCCCGTGATTCCATTGTCAGCATCGCCACAGGACACGATTGGTATATCGCCATACGGCAGATCAGACACACTATGAAAATCGCCCGGAGCGAGGTCATAGAGCGCTTCGAGCCTAACTGGTTTAAACCCGCTACAGATCGCCGACGACACATCGATGGCTGACTGCTGAGGCAGAAGCGGCGTGACACGAAAGCGAGCTGACTCGACAACAGGAGCGTGAATTTGGAGATGCTTCACACGCGATACGCTCGTTTGGCGGTACCACGAGAAACGCCAACTGAGTGTGCTATTGATATATGCGGCGATCACGCCAAGTTGTGCGGGCGTGAGCGACGTACGTGGTTCTAGCACGATCAAGCCGCTGCCACCATTGCCCCTGGCGACAAAGGGCGGCAGATGCACTGTCGCTTCCAGAAATGCCGACAGCGCAATTCCCACGAACCCGAAGACCCGATCATCCGGTTCAGGACTGACGAAGCCGAGCACACCATTGTCTCGCAGTCCGTTCGTTACGAACGCCACATCGCCCGGCTGGTGAGCATCGAACCCACCAGAGCGAGCCGTATGCAAAACGAACAATTCCTCAAGGGTTGGCATCAAGCACCGTGGCGGCTGACTCTCTTCGGAACCGGATTAAGAATGCGGCGGTCTCTCGTGCGAGATTGTCGATGGCCCGTTGAAGTTCGGCGGTTGTCGGCTCGTGGTTGTCGATGTACGCCTCTGGAAGAAGTTCTAACAGTGGATCGGTAAAGTCGATAGGTGCAGTCTTGCAGAGAAGGGGTACGTTAGTGGACACGCTGCCAGGGTTCGCTACAAAATTGCGCAGCAGAGGTAGGACGTTCGGAATGTCGTCTTGCTCGACGCGCGACGGCACCATTTCGTCAGCAGGCAAACGGCGCGACTTCAGTTTAAGATGTCCGTCCCGCGCGATGCGCGCCCAAAATACATCTGCGGTCCTCGAATGCGGCATACCCTTCTTGATGATGATGCCGACCACTTGCTTCTGTGCGGCCGGATAAAACAGTTCGTCGGGCAAGCTGATGACAGACAAGAGCGTATGTTTTGCTAGTAGTTCGTCGGCACGCCAGGACTTTTCATCATGAGCCCCGAACAAGGCGTCCATCGGGAGCAGGCTGAAGATCAGGCCACCATCGGCCATGAGCGCGAGCGCCCGGTTGACAAAGCGATATTCCTTGTCGAGACTGGCTCGAAGCGCGAAGGGTGGATTCATGAGCACGCGCGTGACGGGCTCTGTCTCTTCCTTGGCCGGTCTATCCGAAAATGCGGCCGACTGATTGCCGTCAATGGTCCGCTTCACGAGATGCGTACTAAAGCAGTTGCCCTCTGTGATGTTGTGCTTCCCGTCACCACGGAAAATCATGTTAACAATAGCCAGAATAGCGACGTATGACTCCTGCTCAATCCCGAAGAGGTTGTACTCCTTGAACCGTTCCAACTGCGCGGCGGTGCAGGTGCGCCGCACATGGTCGAACGCTGCGACTAAGAATCCACCCGTTCCGCACGCCAAATCCAAAACGATGTCGGCGTGCGACACGCCAATGGCCTCCACCGCAAACCGCGTAATGTGACGTGGAGTCAGTACGATCCCGATTTCTTTCGCACCGTTGCCATACTTAAGAAACACCTCATAGAACTGGCCCAACACATCGGTGCTGGAGTTCATAGCGGACCGGATATTGAGGTTTTGAAGCTCCTAAATGGTCTTTACGAGCGCGAGTCGGAACTTGACGTGGTTCGTCGTGTTGGTAGGGGCCAGAATCTTAACGAACGGAGCAAAATCAGGCTTACCGTTCGCCTTCAGCACCGCTTCACTCCGGCCATTGATCTCAGCGATCAAAACCGGCAGCTTCGTGTCAAGGTTAGGCGGCTCATCGACTACAGACAGCAATAATGCGGCGATGGTCTTGGCCCGGTCGTTCTTGTTGATTCCGCCTTCGTGAAGGATTTCATTTATGCGCTCGGCTGCTTGCAGAAAGAGGCGCTGTGGTGGAGCGAACTCGTGGATATCAGCCCCGCCAGACTCCAAGAGCGTTTTCACGTCAGCGGGCGAAAGTAGGCCTGTGGCTTCCTGCCCGTTGATTGTGACTGGCTGCCAAGATCCGCCTAGCCATATACGGGTACGGATCGAATACCCGTGCTCTTCGCTTCCGGCCGCGCCAGTGGCGAGTAAAGCGCTGACCTTGCAGCCCGGCATGTCATTCAGCCGCTTCGCATAGAACGTGGTCGCTTCTTCAACTGCGAGCGCGAGTCGCTTACGTGTCGCCTTCGCTTCGATTATCCATACAGCCGTCTCTGAGAGTTTCACGATGTTTTCCGGACGCTTAAGACCAAATGCCTGCTTGATGACCTTATGACTGAAGCATTGGTTCTGCGTCCATACCTGTCCGCCCGTGGCGGTGCTCGGATTCTTTACAATCCAGCCAAGGCTCCGCAGGTTCTCGCGGATGAAGCCATACGCTTCCACCTCGGTCTCTACGATTGGCAATAGCGTAGGCTGAACCGGTGGTCGCTTCTCCGCCTTCCCATGCTTCTTTTTCATTGCGTCTAACGTTTCTTTATTCTTTTGCCTGCGTCCCCACGCGGTGTGTTCCAGTATGGGCTTTTGCACTTCGGGCAGACTTTTGGCTCTCCCTGCCCCCCTTGACGAGGCGTCCACTCGTGGTCACACCGCTCGCATCGATAGCCCATCAGCTTTACAATTGCCATGCCAGCAGTATGATACTTGTGGTATATGAAGTCAAGGAAAATCATGCTTGACCCGAGCTGTACCTTATAGTATATTACTAGTGAGGAGCAAACGCCATGGATGCACGCGCAGAAAGAGGATTGGAAATCGCCGCAACCGTACAATTGCGGCGCAGGGGCTCTGTTTGGGTAGTGCCATCGCAAACCGGCAAGGGCATGAGCTACACGGTCGATTTGAATGGCGATGCTCCATCGTGCTCGTGCCCCGATCACGAGACGCGGCGGGTAAAGTGTAAGCACATTTACGCCGTTGAATTTAGCGTAAAGCGGGAGACTCGCCCCGACGGTACGACCACGGTAACCGAGACTGTACGGGTTACCTATGCTCAGAATTGGCCAGCATACAACGCTGCTCAGAGCCACGAGAAAACGCGAGTCACGGAACTTCTGCGTGGTCTCTGCGAGGGTGTTGCTCAGCCGGCGCAGGGCCGGGGACGGCCACGGCTTCCCCTTCAGCGATATGGTATTCAGCGCTGTGATGAAGATTTACTCCACCGTCTCGGGACGCCGAGCCGCCAGTGATCTGCGTGAATGTGAAGCCAAGGGTTACGTCGCCAATGCGCCGCATTACAACAGCGTGTTTCACTACCTCGAAGATCCCGCGCTGACTCCCATCCTGAAAGCATTGGTCGAGGAAAGCGCGAGTCCATTGAAAGCAGTCGAGACTGACTTTGCGGTGGACAGTTCTGGTTTTCGCGACTTCCACATTCGACCGCTGGTACGACCAGAAATATGGGACGAATGCGGAGTGAGCATCAATGGATCAAGGCCCACCTCATGGTCGGCGTCAAGACCAACATCGTGACCAGCGTTGAAGTGACGGACGGATACGCTAACGATATGCCACGCCTGCCTGCACTGGTTGGGACGACTGGAAGCCGGTTTCAAATAGCGGAAGTCTCTGCCGACAAGGGGTATCAGCAGCAGGCCGAACTTGGAGGCGGTAGTCAATGCCGGAGCAGTCCCCTACATTCCGTTTAGAGTGAACACGACGGGCGAAGGTCCTGAACTGTGGCGTAAGATGTTGCACTTTTACCAATTCAATCGGCCAGAGTTTTTGGCGAGCTACCATAAACGCTCCAACATCGAGAGCACATTCTCCATGATTAAGGCAAAGTTCGGCGGGTCGGTGCGGTCGAAGAGGCCAGTGGCCCAGATGAATGAAGTGCTATGCAAAGTGGTCTGTCACAATCTGTGCGTACTCGTTCAGTCAATCTACGAACTCGGCATCGCGCCGACTTTCTGGGCAGAATTGCCGGTTGCCCAAGAAAGAAGCCTGGATGCGTGATTTATGGGCAAAGCCCCGGAGCGAGATCGAACATCCGGTATTCGCCCAGATCGTTGGTCATGGCAAAGCCCGCCGGCTGGTGCTGGCGTTTCCCGCGTGAATAACCGTACTGGAGCAATTGCAGCGAGACCCACGGCACGGGTTCGCCATCCTCATCCAAGACTCTCCCGGTAATTACAGCCTGCGGCGTCAGCCGAACGATCAGGTCGCGCATCTGCTGGCCGGGATCAAGGGAGAGCGTGATTCCAGGATGACCCGGACTACGGGAGCCGTATTGCGTCCGCGCATAGCCGCCCTTCATGACGATAAGCCGGTACTTGCCCGGCTCGATATCCTGCATTGCAAACGAGCCGCCAGGGCCCGTGGTCGTCGAATAACGCTGTCCCTGAGGTTTGTCAGCCTGCGAGAGCAGGAGAGTTGCTTTTCTTACAGGCTCACCTTTGATTGCGCCGACGACGCGCCCTTCGAGAGTACACGTCTCCGCAGTCTTCTCAGTGGCCGGCTTCGCAGATATCTGCTGTGCGTAGGTCACGGGCGCAAAGAGCGCGATCGAAATCAGACAGCTTGGGCGCATGGCTCAACGTCAGTTGACGGCCTTGTTCCCTTTAGTATCCGGTTCAACCAGCTTGAGCTGGACGCTTTCATGACTGCTCTCACGAAGGGTGACCGCTTCCCCCTGGTTCTCATACGGCTTGAAGAACTCGGGATCCTGGTAATCCACTTCCTCGCTCTGGTCCCACGCGAAAAGCCTGTAGTCACCGGGCGCGATGCCCTTGATCGTGAAATGGCCTTGCGCGTCACTATTGGCCATTTTGAAGAACGGCATCTGCTCACGCCGCCGCCCTTCAGGCACGAGAACCACCACGGCATTGCTCTCGGCCGCCTGTTTCGAATCGGCGACGGAACCATCCACCTGCCCGCCGTTAGGGCTCAGCAGGATTTCAAGCATTCCTGCGCTCCCGCGCGTCAAATCCAGACCCGCCTCCAGCGCGTCGGCATCCCCCATCCGGACTGACTTGATATAGAAAGTTTCGGGCATGCCGTTTACGTTGACCGTATAAATGTCGGCCGGAACGTTCGATAATGAGAAGGTTCCGTCATCACCGACCTTCGCGTCCTGCATGCCCATGCGGAACATCATCTCTTGGGACGCGAGCGAAACCTGCAAGTTACCCAATGCGGTCCCTCCAGCCCCATCCACTCGCATTATGCCCCTTAACTCAAGGCCTGCGGCCAGTAGCAAGCTGATGTTGTCGACGTTGTCGTTACCCATGTCAACCGGTTGCCGGGCGACCTCGATTGTGCCTCCGTCAAAGCATTGCGCCGTCAAAGTGTAGGCGCCGGGCGTGACGCCGCGCAACTCAAACGTGCCATCTGCACTTCGAACTTGGGCCGTGGCTCTGGGATAGAAACTCATCGCCCCTTTTTCTCGCGGTAAGAGCATGAGGAAAACCGGCCGCGTTAGCCGCTCTCCCAGCCCATTGATCACCTTTCCGCGAATTCGCCAGGCCCGCGTCTTGAGCAAAGTGACGTCTATACCACGAAGCTGTGCGCCTGGGACCACATCGATGGCCACTGCGCCTGCTGGATCATTCGTGCCGGGGTAGAAAGTGGGCGCGTACCCTTCGTCAGCCGTAGCCCCGCCCGTTCGGTCCTCGGCCGCCATTATCGCGCGCTGCCGGTATGTTGCACTCAGATAATATTTGCCCGCCTCCAGGCCGAAAATTCGATACTCACCCAGATCATCGGTCTGGCCGGAAGCACCCTGGGCCGCTTGCTTTCTGCCGCGCGCGTAACGCGTCGCCATCACTTGCACGTGCTCCACGGGTTCGCCATCCTCGTCAAGAACCCGCCCGGCGATCACTCCATGCGGGATCAGCCGGAAGTTCAGATCGCGCAGCCGCTGACCGGAACTGAGAGACAGCGGCGTGAAGCTGCGGCTTTTCGCTCGGGCCGCGTATAGCGACTGCGTAAAGCCATTTCGCTCGGCAGAAAGCGTATAGTTTCCAGGTTCAATGTCCTGAATCGCAAAGTGCCCGCCGGCATCGGTGACCGCGCCGTAGTTGTGGTTTTGTTGCCCGTCGTTGCGGGACAGGCGGACGTGAGCTTTCTTGAGCGGATCACCCGTCTGAGCGTTTACTACCTGGCCTTCGATGGAGCATTTATCTTCCGGCCGGGTGGGCTGCGGATTGGCCTGCGGCTGAACTTCCGCGGGCTGCTGCGCGGCAAGCAACAGCGGCACTATTGCCAGAGCGAGTCCGACGAGGCGCATGGACGACTCCCAGGATCGAGTATAAGACGTGCGAACGCGCCGTTACGTTTACATCACCTTACGTTTAATTCATCCACTCTTCCAGATGCCGGCGCACGAAATCGTCATCATTCAAATGAGGATATGCGTTGTAGACGCGGTCGATCTCTTCCATCTGCCCGGGCGAGAGATCTTCAGCACGGTTCAGACACCACCGTCCCGCCAGCAGCCCCTGCCGCCGTAACACTTCGTGAATACCGGCGATCGAGCCCACAAATTGATTGGCCACATCGAATAAAGCCGCGTTCGCATCGGTGATCTCGGCGCCCAGCGTCAACCAGCCCGGCCAATCCGGCTCCTGATGAACGCGTTCGACGAGTTCCACGGCCCGGCGCGTCCACACAGCCCAGTGCCCCAGCAAACCACCCGCAATGCGCACCGTGAGTTTCTCGAATCGAAACGGCGTCAGGAGGTCGGCGACAATGTTGTCGTCATTGCCTGTGTAGAGCGCAATATCGCCGGCACGCCCCGATTCGGCCACCGCACGCACAACATCCAGCGTCTGATAGCGATTGAACGGAGCCGTCTTGATGGCAACAATATTTTCGATCTGAACGAACTGGCGCCAGAATTCGTAGGGCAGAACGCGCCCGCCGACTGCCGGCTGCAGGTAAAAGCCGAACAGCGGGATTACTGCGGCCACGGCCCGGACATGCGCAATGAGCTCTGCAACACTGGCGTTGCGCAGTGCGCCCAGGCTCAGCAGCCCTGCGTGATACCCGCAGCCGGCGGCGAATTCCGCTTCTTTAACGGCTTGTGACGTGGGGCCAACAATTCCGGCGACTCGGATGGCATCGGTGGAGCACAATTCTTCCATTGCCAAGGTGAGCACGGGTTGGTACAGCCCGAACGTCTGATCACGAATTTCGAACTGGGTGGTGTGTACGCCGACCGCGACGCCGCCCGCTCCTGCGGCCAGATAATATCGCGTGAGCGCTCGCTGCCGGCGTTCGTCCAGCTTGCGGTTCGCATTGAGTGCCAAGGGATGCGCGGGAATTACGACACCGCGCCGCAGTTTGTCGCGCCACGCCTCGGCCATCAGAAGCGGCCGTCCCGCGTCTCGAAGTGCGTCGGTTTGGCGAGAGTCACGCCGCCCATGCGGATCCAGTCCGCCACCCATTCAATCATCTGCTCGACCGTAACGGTAGGACGGCCAAAAAGCTTTTGGCAGCGCGCCGCATTGCTCAGTAGCGCTGTCTCGGCTTCCATGCCCTGAAAGACCGGCTCCATGCCGAAGCGCTTGCCGAACTCTCCGCGCGATCCAGCGCACTGCCACGGTCTCCGGCCCGGTAACGTTCAACACCGCCGGCGGTGACTGGCACAGTCCAAATGACCGCAGCGCAATAGAGTTCGCCTCACCTTGCCAGATGACGTTGACGTGTCCCATGGTGACATCCACCAGACGCCGCTCAAAAACTTTCTGGCCGATGTCGAGCAGAACGCCGTAGCGCAGATCGATCGCGTAGTTCAGCCGCAGCATCATCATACGCGTCTGATTCCGGCGCGAGAAGAATTCGAAAATGCGTTCGCGGGCAAGCGCTGATTGTGCATACTCGCCGACGGGGACCGGGAGCATGTCTTCTGTCGCGCCGCCCCGCGGCCACTGAAACCAGCGGATAAACATTGCCGGTAGAGAATGCCACGATGCGCGCTGCCGGGTAGCGCTCCGCAACCAACGCCGGCAGCAGCGCATTCATCGCCCAAGTCAGTTGCTCCGCACCGGTCGAACCGAATTTTCGCGCCGCCATGTAGAGAACGTTCGGCGCGTCGGGCAGGCTCGCCAGAGCGTGCGGCACCAGCAGGTCGACACTTACGGTTTCAATACCGGCGCCTTCCAGGCTTTCGCGCACGCCGGGTTCGGAAAAACGGGCAACGCCGGTGATTCGTTTTGCGACCTTGGCCAGTTCGCAAGCACGGCGGGCGCGCCGGGCCAGGCTCGGTCCCATCTTACCGCCCACGCCGAGAATGATCAGGTCGCCATTCATCTCCGCCATGGCGCGTGCGTCGGCTGGCGATGGTTCCGAAAGAAGGTCTTCCAGTTGCTGCTCGCTCGCGATCATCAGCGCTTGTAGCCGATTTTGCGGAGGAACTCGCGCCGCTTCGCGGCATCATTCGCCGTCTCGACGCCTTTGGGTGAAGAGCCGTCGATGACACCCAGCACAGCGCGACCCTGCTCGTTCTCCGCCACGATGACGGTGACCGGATTCGCCGTCGCGCAGAAAATCGAGCAGACTTCCGGCACGTCTTTGATGCGGCCGAGCACATTGATCGGGTAGCCCTCGCGCATGGCGATCACAAAAATGTGGCCCGCGCCGACTGAGGTGGCATTTCGCGCCGCCATCGACTTGAGCGCTTCATCATTGCCGTCGACACGCGTCAAACAGGGTCCGGAGGCTTCGTTGAAGGCTATGCCGAACTTCATCTGCGGCACGGTATTCACCAGAGCTTCGTAAAGGTCTTCCACGCTCTTGATGAAATGGGTCTGGCCCACAATAAGGTTTCCACCGTCGGGGATTTCAAGTGAAACAGTTTTCAGATCCATGCAACAAATTGGGTTTTTCCCCTCCCAGCATACTACCGTGCGACCATAAAAATATGGCTAATCGCCGCCGCGGCGTCACGGAAAATGTCTCGGGCGACTTCTTCGTGGATGAGACCTGCATCGATTGCGATACCTGCCGCCAGTTAGCTCCCGAAGTATTCGCCGACGCCGGAAGTTATTCTTTCGTCTATGCACAGCCTCAAAAACCGGAAGCCGCGCGCAAGGCCCTGCAGGCACTACTCGCCTGCCCCACAGGCTCTATTGGAACGCTGCATCCCGATCGGGTTCGTGAAGTCCGCGCGGATTTTCCCATGCCCCTCGAAGCCGGGGTCTATTACTGCGGTTTCAACTCCCCAAAATCCTTCGGCGGCAACAGCTACTTCGTCGAGAGGCCGGAAGGCAACTGGCTGATTGATTCACCGAAGTTCCTCCCGCCTCTGGTCTGGCGCTTCGAAGAAATGGGCGGCATCGCGCACATTTTCTTGACGCACCGCGACGATGTGGCCGAGGCGGAGAAGTACGCCCAACATTTTTCGAGCCGGCGAATCATTCACCGCAAGGAACTGGCATCCCAACCAGGCGCCGAAAGAATCATTGACGACCTCGATCCCGTGCCGCTCGCCCCAGGTTTTCTCGCGATACCGGGTCCCGGGCACACCCGCGGTCACATGTGCCTGCTCGCCGAAAATCGGTTCCTGTTCACCGGAGACCATCTCTGGTGGAGCCGCGTGTACAAAAGCCTCAACGCCGGCCGCGACGTCTGCTGGTACTCGTGGGAAGAACAGACCCGGTCTGTAGCCGCCCTCGCTCAGTATTCCTTCGAGTGGGTTCTGCCTGGTCACGGAGAGAGAGTCAGGCAAGCACCCGAAGAGATGCAGCAACAGATACTTCGTCTCGCGACACGTATGCGCGGCCAGAAATAATAACTAAGTCGTAAGTTTCTAGATGCTCAAACGAAAGTGAACACTTTTTAAGGACGCAATAACACAGGCATGTGGTAAAATAGTTTTTAGAAATGTCTCACCCGCGGCTCTGTCGCCCATCTTAATCTGATCATCCGTAATTCCGTCTCCAGGACAGAGATAAATTTCAGCAGTATCTAGCTGGCGCTTTCAGCCAAGCTGTCCGGCAACACACAACAGGAGGAATCAATAACATGCAGGAAAGAACCAGGAATCCAAAACAATATCTGCTGGCAAGCGACTTCGATCAAACACTGAGCTTTCATGACTCCGGCATCGTGCTAAGTGAATTGCTCGGCACCTCGGGGTTCGAAGAGCGGGTCGCGGGATTGTCGCGCATCCACCTCGCACAGCAGGGCGCGGAGCTGGCTTATCTGCTATTGCATGATCCGGATTACCGCTGCGTCCGCAAAGAGCACCTGATCGAAACCGGCAAACGAATCCGGTTGAAGCAGAACATTCGTTTGCTCTCGCAGTTACTCCACGGCCTCGACGGCTATCAATTTGCTTTCTATGTTATTTCCGCCGCGCCCGAAGAAGTCATCCAGTCGGCGCTCGAGGGCATCGTTCCCAAAGATCACATTTACGGCACGCAGTTCAAGTACGATCCTTCGACCGGCGAAATCCAGTCCATTCTTCGCGTCGCCGCCGGTTACGGCAAAGTTGCGGTGCTGGAGGATCTCCGCAAGAAACTACAGTTGGGCCATGACCGTGTGATCTATGTCGGCGACGGCAGCTCGGATGTCCACGTCATGTTGCACCTGAATCGGCTCGAGGGACTCACAATTGCCGTTTCTGAGAACAAGTACATCACACCTATCGCGAAGCGCACGATCTTAAGCGAGGATGCCCTGAGCGTGATGGTTCCGATCATGGAAGAAATTGCCGGTTGGGATGCCGTAAAAATTCGCGCCCTTTTCGAGGCGCACGGATTCGTGCTGCAGGATTGGGAAAAGGTCCGGACAGACACGCTGACCATCCGTGAGACCGGCGTCGCATCGCCGGTGGCGGGTTAAGGAGACTCCTGTGATGCCGGACTGGATCGGTTGGGTGGCGACGGCCACATTCGCCAGTTCCTATTTCTGCAAACAGCCGGCGGTGCTTCGCCGCGTACAGGGCCTGGCCGCCCTGCTATGGATGAGTTACGGGTTTCTGATTCACGCGCTCCCGGTCATCATCGCGAACATGGTTGTCGCAGCGGTTGCGCTGTTTTCGTCGTTCTGGCCGGCAATGCGGGCGAAGATCACACCGCTTCCATCGAGTTCTAAAACTTCCGCAACTCTTCCACCACTGCGCTCAGTCCCTTAGTGCGATAGAGGTCTACTAGTCGCTGCTCTTCGGGGGAAGGCGCAACCACGCGTAGCAGACCGGAGCTTTGTAGCGCCGCACGGTTGGGCACCCAGACGCGTCCGTCGGCGAATTCAACTTGGCTGACGAAACCTGTCATGCTGGCGATAGATACCGGTTCACCGGCGTTGCGGGAAAAGCGCAGAGCAGTATCTTGCAGCGCGCGGCCAGTCTGCCCGGGCGGCAAAAGCAGATCGCTCTCCGAAGCGGGCACCGATCCAGCCAGAAACTCTTTTCCCTCGGCGTCCTTGACGATCCACCCGATCTCGACGTAGCGAACCGGCTTGGGCGAGCGGTTCATCACTCGAATTTGCGCGGCGCGCGCTTCGTTGCCTGCCACCTCCGCCGACCCGTCCAACGCTTCCACCGGCGAGTCCGGAATATGCAGGAAAGCGAATCGCTCCATCCGCTCGTTCGCAGCCGCGGAGCTAATCGCTGGTCCGCCTCTCGACACGCGTACATCGATACGCGGCCGTTCGGCCTGGCGAGCTTGTGAATCTAGCATCTCCCGCCGCAAACCTTCCGAACCACGCGCGTTCAGAATCGATCGGAAGTGCCGCCGGTCGCGCTCAGCTTCCATTTCCCAAACCGTCATGGAGCGGCGGGAATTCAACCGGTTGGGCCCATAGAAATCAAAGCCTTCGAACAACACACCATCCAGAGTCACTTTCACCAGAGGACCGCCGCCGGCTTGCAGCGGCCGCAGCAATCGAAGGTCGATCCGAATCGGGAAAGTCTGGCTGGGAGCGATATTCATGCTGGGCACCGCCACCGACGCTTTTCCGCCCGGCGTCATCTCCTGCGTGGTGACCAGCAGCGTGACACCGCGGATATTCCGCGATCCGGAATTTCGCAGCGAGAGCGACATGTGCAGATCCACCACCATGGCTCCGCCGCGCGGCGTGGCGCGCGATTCCCCTACGTTGGTGGACAACAGCGACACCGGCGAATCCGGAGGCAGGTTGATCTCGATCGAACTGTGCGGGTCAAACGGGACATCCTGCGCCGGCAAGGCGACGGCGCCCGCGAAAATCAGACCCGCCAATCTACTCCACGTAATAGACATTGTTGATGGTCACCTTGCCGGTTTCAGAATCGACGTAACTTTGCCGCATCGCGCGGCCCGTCGCCAGATCATTTACTTCGTGCGCGTGTTGCGTTCAGCAGCACCATGCCCTGATCGCCTTCTCTAAAGTGGATACCAGACCCGCTGGTTTCGAGCACCGCTTCGGATGTCCTGATGTCCGTTCCACGCGGAGCCGGCCGCTCCAGGAACACGCTGGCAACCAAGAGCGCCGCCAAGCTGACGCAAGCCGCCAGAGCGCGCGGGCTGAAAATCATCCGCGATACGGCATGAGGGCTAACGCACTCGCCCGCTTCCAGACCCAACCGAATATTGGCCTTCATCTCAGCCGCCATGGGATCCCATGCAGCCTCCGGAAGTTCCGCCAGCACCGCAGAGTCGGCGCGCAACGCCGAAAAATCGGAGATGTCCCGCCGGCATCCGTCGCAGATGGCGACGTGCCGCTCTACACTCCAGCGGGTCCAACGGTTCAACTCACCGCCGGCGAACAGCGCCAGATTCGCCTCACTCGGATGCTTCCTCATCAGCGTCTCCTTCCCGCCATATATCGGCGCAGTTTGATGCGCGCATTGGCAATGTGCGATCGTACCGTGGCCTTCGAGCAATCCAGTTGCTGCGCGACCTCCTCGGCCGAGCATCCTTCCACGTCGCGCAATATCAGTGCTGCGCGCTCCCGCGCCGTCAACAAACGCAATCCGTCTTCGAGATACTCGCGATGCTCGGAACGCAGCAGCAATTCCTCCGGCGACTCCTCACGGCTTTCCGTCTGCAGGTCCACTTCGCAGTGCCCCGCGCGGCCGTGCCGGCGCAAAAAATCGATGGCAGTGTTGGTGGCGATGCGCGAAAGCCAGTGTGCGGCTTTCAGGTCGTCCTTGAGCTGCTCCTGCCGCTGCAGCGCCTTAATGAACGCCTCTTGCGTCAAATCCTGGGCATCGGCGATGTTGCCCACAATCCGGTAAATCTGCACGAAAATACGCCGCAGATTTTCCGAGACAAACCGGTTTTGTCTCTCGGCTGCCTCGAGAGGCGGGGGCACTAATTCGCTCATGACGTCGCAAAACACGAAATCCCGTCCCTACTTGCAGATGACGGCTCGGGACGCGAGAACGTGGAGACTACTTTGAACGCGCTAAGCTAATTATATGAGACCTGTGGCGGTCGTCGCCGCCGGGCAAAACGCCCTTCGGCGCCTTCCCCGACCGGATCTGCGCTCGTTAGCTGTCGAAGCCGGCGAGAAGTGCTTGAAAAATGGGCATGTTAGCCCTTCGCAGGTGGAGGCTTTTTACCTTGGGAACTTCGCCGGGCCTTCCTTCGCCGGCCAGAATCACCTGGCGCCGTACATTTCCACGGCCCTCGGAATCCACGACGTTCCCGCCACCCGTTTCGAAGCCGCCTGCGCCTCGAGCGGATCGGCCTTCTTCCACGCATTTTCCGCAGTAGCCAGCGGCGTGTACGATTGCGTACTTGGTCGGCCGGCGTCGAGAAGATGACCTCGCAGCCCACCGCGCGCGTCACCGAAATTCTGGCGGGCGCGGGCGATTGCTCCGGGCGAGATCAAAGCCGGCTCCACTTTCCCGTCGCTGTTCGCCATGATCGCGCGCCGGCACATGTATGAATTCGGGACGACGCGCGAGCACCTGGCCGCGGTGGCCGTGAAGAATCACGCCAACGGCGCGCTCAATCCGGATGCGCACATGCGCAAGGTCATCACCATGGAGCAGGCGCTGAACAGCGCGGCCGGTCGCCGAGCCGCTGCACCTCTACGATTGCTCGCTGATCAGCGACGGCGCGGCGGCGGTCCTGCTGATGCCCGCTCGATCGCGCGCGCGATTTCACCGAGCAAGCCTGTGCGCATTCTAGGCGTCGCGCAGGCGTCCGATTTCGTCGCGCTCGACCAGAAGCAGGACATCACCACCTTCCCTGCCGTGCGACGGGCTTCGCAGAAAGCCTATGAGATGGCGGGCGTCGGTCCCCAGGACATCCAGTTCGCTGAGCTGCACGATTGCTTCACCATCGCCGAGATCGTCGCGCTCGAAGATCTGGGTTTCGTCGAACGCGGTTCGGGGCGGACCTTACGAAGCCTCCGGCGCCACCGCCCGCACAGGCGAGAAGCCCATCAACGCCAGCGGCGGCCTGAAATCCAAGGGCCATCCCGTGGGCGCCACCGGCGTCGCACAAATCTGCGACATCGTGGCCCAGATCCGCTGCGAAGCCGGCGACCTGCAACTGAAACGGCATTCGCTCGGCTTGGCGCAGAATCTGGGCGGTTCGGGCGCTTCGTGCGTAGTGAGCATTCTCGGCAACGTATGAGATCCGTTCGCCGCGTCGCCGCGTCCCCGTGTCGCCGCGTCGGCGACCGAGCCCTTCAGGCGAGGGAGCGCTCATGATCGGAACTGTTTACACGGAAACCGTCGTCCACCTCGCGCCCGAGGCCTTCGCCAATGACGTGCCGTATCAAGTCGCCATCGTGACGCTTCCCGACGGCACGCGCGTCACGGGCCGCGTGATTGGCGAGCGCGCGGCCATCGACGACCGTGTCGAGCAGGTCGAACTGCGCGACGGCGTTCCTTTCTTCCGGAGAATCGCATGAAACTAGCCGAGCGAATGAACGACATCGGAGTGGAGTCCGCGTTCGAAGTGCTGGTGCGCGCGCGCGAGCTGGAGCGGCAGGGCAAGCACGTGATCCATCTGGAGATCGGCGAGCCGGACTTCCCCACCCCCGCTCACATCGTTGAAGCCGCCAAGCAGGCGCTCGACGAAGGCTACACCCATTACGGCCCCACCCAGGGACTGCCGGAACTGCGCGAGAGCCAGTCGCCCGTTACGTTTCGCGCACCCGCAAGATTCAGCGTGGGGCCGGAACACGTCTCCATCGTCCCGGGCGGCAAGCCGATTATCTTCTTCCCCATGCTGGCGCTGATCGAGCCGGGCGACGAAGTGATCTATCCCGACCCCGGTTTCCCCATCTACGAATCGATGATCCGCTTCTCGGGCGGCATGCCGGTGCCTATGCCGCTGGTCGAAGAGCGCGGTTTCTCCTTCGATCTCGACACGCTCCGCAAGCGCCTGTCGACGAAAACCAAGATGCTGGTGCTCAATTCGCCGCAGAATCCCACCGGCGGCTTGATTCCGCCCGAAGACATTCGCGCCATCGCCGATATGGTTGCGCGACCGCGACCTGATGGTGCTCTCCGACGAAATCTACTCCCGCATCTATTACGGCGACGAGGCCCCGGCGTCGATCGCTAGCCTGCCCGGGCATGCTGGAAAAGACCATCATTCTGGATGGATTCTCGAAGACCTACGCCATGACGGGCTGGCGCATGGGCTACGGCGTGATGCCCGCTTGGCTGGTGGATGCCGTCAACAAGCTGATGGTGAATTCCAACTCCTGCACCGCGCCAGCTTCACGCAGCGCGCCGGCCTTGCCGCGCTCGATGGGCCGCAGGAAGCCGTCGACCGCATGGTCGCCGAATTCCGCCGCCGCCGCGATGCCTTCTGTGCCGGCCTCAACCAGATCCCCGGATTCCGCTGCGCGCTTCCTGGCGGTGCATTTTACGCGTTCGCCAATATCACCGGCACCGGCATGAAGTCCAAGGAACTGGCCGATTACCTGCTCTATGAAGCCGGCGTTTCGTGCCTCAGCGGCGCCGCCTTCGGCGAGTACGGCGAAGGCTACATCCGTTTCAGCTATGCCAATTCTTACGAGAACCTGATGGAGGCGGTGGAGCGCATCAAGACGGCAATGGCCAGCCGGATGACCGTAGGATCACACTAGAAAGTGTCCCGCCGGAAGGAATGGCAGCCCGTTCTGGACGCCGAGGTCACGCGATGGTCGGCTATGTCTGCCGCGCAACTCCTGTCCGAATTGCCGGACGTGAAAGTGTACGAAGTTGAATTCGAATCCAAAGACTACCAGGTGGAAGTGGAGCTTTTGGAAAACGCCCCAGAGTACGTCGACGACGTTGCGGTAACGGTAGACGACGGCACTCTTCCCGCCTCGATTTTTCCCTTGAGCTACAATTTTATCCGCAGGAAAGGGGATTCCAAGCCTGAAGGCGAAACGCCCGCGTAGTACACTACCTGACCGTGGGGGTTGTATGGTAACAACACGTCTGCCAGGATTTTTCACCCGGCGCTCATTCCTGCTCTCGACCGCAGCTGGAGCCTCGACTCTGCTGGCGAATCGATTATTCGGCGCTCCCGGCGAAACGGCCACCAAACCCAACCCGGAACTTGAAAAGCTCGGCGGCGTAGCTCTCGCGGAGGCCAGAAAACAAGGGGCCAGCTACGCCGACATCCGGATCAACCGCTATCGCCAGCAATTTTCCGGCTATCGCCTTTCGCCGCAGCGCGGAAGCAGCAAGACCGACGAAGTGCCGTTCGTGACCGACCAGCAAAGTTTCGGCTTCGGCGTGCGGGTCATCGTGAATGGGCAATGGGGATTCGCCGCATCGCCTCTGGTGACTTCCAGCGAGGTCGCTCGGATCACGCGCGAGGCCATCGTCGTGGCGAAGGCGAACTCGGCGCTGCAGTCGGCTCCAGTCCAGCTGGCCCCCACCAAGGCCTATACCGACCGTTGGACGTCCGCTTTCGAGAAAGATCCGTTCAGCGTTTCAGTGGATGAAAAGCTGGAGCTGATTCACAGCGCCGCCTTCACCATCAAGAAAGATCCGAAAGTATTTTCCGCTTTCGGGTTTCTTGCCTTCCGCGCTGAAGACAAATACCTGGCTTCGAGCGAAGGTTCGTCGATCCAGCAGTACGTCGTTCAGGGAATGCCGCTTTTGCAGGCGACCGCGGTGGACTTCGAGAAGAACATCTCCCGCACGCGTAGCTACAAGGTTCCGCCCGCCTCCGCAGGGTGGGAATCGGTGGCGAAAGCCAACGTAGGCGAAAATGCTCCGCGCATCCGCGACGAAGTGCTGGAGCATCTGGCTGCGCCGCCGGTCGACGCCCGGAAAAAAGGATCTGGTGCTGCTGCCCAGCCATCTGTGGCTAACCATTCACGAGTCGATCGGACATTCCACGGAACTGGATCGCGCCCTGGGCTACGAAGCCAATTTCGCGGGAACCAGCTTCATGACCACCGAGAAGATGGGTAAATATCAGGTCGGCAGCGAGCTGATCAACATCTTCGGCGACCGCACCAACGACGGCGGTCTGGCCACCGTCAAGTACGACGACGACGGCGTGCTCACCACCAAGTTCCCTATCATCGAAAAAGGCGTCTTCAAGCACTACCAGACCATTCGCGACCAGGCGCACCTGATCGGAGAAAAGGAATCGCGGGGCTGCTGCTACGCGGATTCCTGGTCCAGCGTGCCCTTTCAGCGCATGCCCAACGTCTGGCTGGAGGCCGGCCCGCGGAGCGTGACGCCGGACGATCTGATTTCCGGCGTGGAGGATGGCATCCTGATCGAGGGCGACGGCAGTTTCTCCATCGACCAGCAGCGCTACAACTTCCAGTTCGGCGGCGACGCGTTCTGGGAGATCAAAGGAGGCAAGAAGCGGGGCATGCTCTCGCGCGTGGCCTACCAATCGAAAACCACGGACTTCTGGCACGCCTGCGACGGCATTGCCGGTCCGGGCTACTGGCAGCAGTTCGGCTCGTTTTTCGACGGCAAAGGCGAGCCCGAACAGATCAATGCCGTGAGCCATGGCTGCTCGCCGGCGCGGTTCCGCCAGGTGAATGTGCTGGTGACGGACTGACAGGAGACGATCATGCTGAGCCACGAGGACGCCAAGAACCTCATCGACAAGGTGATCAGCTACTCGAAGCTGCCGCAGTGCCAGGTAGATTTGAACTGGACCGAAGACGTCTTTATTCGCTTTGCGAACAACGGCATTACCACCTCCGGCTACCGCATCACGCAGCAGGCTTCCATTAGCAGCGTGACCGACGATAAACGCGAGGGCAACGCCGTAGTCAGCGAACAGACGGATGCGGCTCTGAAGCGCGGCGTCGAGCAAGCCGAGCAACTGGCCCGCATCTCCCAGCCGAATCCGGAAGACATGCCCGCGCTGGGGCCGCAGAAATACTTGGAGCTAAAGAATTTTGATTCCTTTACGGGCTCAGCCCGCGGCGATGTAATGATCCCGCACGTCAAGGCCGTGATCGATAGCGCGAAAGTAAACAAGCTGACCGCGGCCGGCTTTATCCAGCGCTCGGCAAACGCCGTGGCCGTGGGCAACAAGGCCGGGTTGTTCGGATATCACACCTTCACGGATTCGAGCTTGACCAACACCATGCGGAGCGCGGGCGGCGCAAGCTCGGGATGGGCCTCGCAAACTTCGGTATCGCTCAAAGACGTCCATGGAGAAACAGCGGCACGCATTTCGGTTGAGAAATGCGTCCGCGGCTCAGGCACGAGAAGAAAGCTCGATCCCGGAAAATACACCGTGATCCTGGAACCGGCGGGGGTAAGCGATCTGGTAGGGTTCCTGGGTTCCAATTTTGACGCGCGCGATGCCGAACAAGGACAGTCATTCCTCAGCAAGCAAGGTGGCGGCACGCATCTTGGTGAAAAGATGTTTCCGGAATACATCACGCTTCGCAGCGATCCCTCCGACATGAAACTGCCGGCCACACCGTGGGGTCCCTCACTGCTGCCGAACGAGCGCATTGCCTGGATCGAAAAGGGTGTAGTAAAGAACCTGTTTTACGACCGCTTTTGGGCGAGCAAGGCGGGCAAGGATCCAACACCGGCGCCAGGTAACCTGACGCTGGACGGCCAGGACTACACGCTGGAAGATCTCATCCAGTCGACCGACAGAGGCCTGCTGATCACGCGTTTCTGGTACATCCGATTCCTGCAGCCGCAGACGCTGCAGTTAACCGGGTTGACTCGCGACGGCGTGTTTCTGGTGGAGAAGGGCAAAGTGACCGACCCCGTGACGAATTACCGCTGGAATGAGAGTCCCGTGCGCGTTTTGCAGAATACCAAGAAACTCACTCATCCCTTACGCAGCCAGGGGGCTGAGACGGGAGCCTCCATCGTGCCGGCGATCCTTGTCACCGATTTCAACATGGCCAGCGTTTCGGACGCCGTGTAGGCGGCGCATCACCGCAGCGTCACAATCGTAGCGCCCCAGCCTCCTGTCTCCGCGGGCGCATCCCGGAACGACTCGACAAATTCCGTTTTCGCCAAAACGCCTCGGACGATCTCCCGCTGCACGCCCACGCCGCGGCCATGAATGATGCGCAGGGCCTTGAAACCCAGCTTGTGCGCCTCTTCGAGGTAAGCCTCCACAACCGGTTTTACGTCGCGCGGCGGAACGGTGTGCAAGTCGAACACGTCGGTGATCGGGATGCGAACGGGCTCGTCGCTCACTCGAAGACGTCAGACTTTTGAATCGTCAGTTCGTATTCCGGCAGTTCCAGCACCGGGACCTCGCGAAGGCCCGCGTCGTCATAAACCGAGAAAGTCCGCGACGTCGGATCCATCAGCCAAATGTGCTTGATGCCCCAAAGCCGGTACTCTTCGAGCTTCTCATGAATCTCAATATACCTGTCGCCCGGGGAAACGATCTCGACCACAATGTGCGGCGGAGACGACGGAATTTGAGCCGCAGGTTTCTCCCGGAAGACCGCGAGGTCGGCTACGCGAATGCGCGTAGGCGCCAGACGCATGTGAATCTCAGGTCGAACGTGAATCCGATACTTCTTCTTCAAGGGATGGAGGATGCCATCCAGGTTCGATTGCGTGCTGCTATGTGAATCGCCGCCCAAATTCCGCTCCACGAGTTCGCCATCCAGATACTCCGGATCCGGACCTTCGAAACTCATTCGCAGGTATTCCTCGACGGGCACCAGCGCTCGCGTGCTCATGCTTGTATTGTAGTCCGCTTGAAAACAAAAAAGCCCAGCCTGGCTAAGCCAGACCGGGCTCTACTAAGTGCAATCAGCGCACCTGATTTCAGGCTACTTGCTGAGCGCGATAGCGGCTCAGAATCGCCTCGATTTGATCCTTCGCATGAAGTTTCAACTTCTTCAGCCGGACTTCCTCCAATTGTTCCTGCTCGGTTGGATGGGGCTTCGCCGCCAGATCCTCCAACTTTTGGGCATAGTCGGAGTGTTCGTTTACCAAGCGTCGAAATCCTTCGTCCGTCTGCATCAGGTGCGCTTTGAGTTCCTCTTGAGTGTTTCGATCCATTCCAGGCATTCCTCCTCTAATGTGAGGTTGCCGCGCCGAGTCGATTCCCAACGAAAAGGGCCCGGTGGGTAATCTGCACTTTTATTCAGTTTTGAAAGAATCGACGGACCGTTGCCACGCCCGTCCATTTGTGACCTTAACATGAATGAAACTTCATGACAATAGCGGATTCTCCCGGTGAGTCATAGTAGTCGTTCCGTACCCCAACTGCCTCAAATCCCAAGGAATGATAAAGTTTGCGTGCGGCAAGGTTCGAGGTGCGGACTTCCAGGTATACATTACCGTGAAAGTTAGCCAACAATTGCTCTACCATGCGGCGGGCCACCCCGCGCCGGCGAAACGGCGGATCGACAGCCACGTTCAGGATCTCCAGTTCATCTGCCGCGGTGCGTCGCGCCACGGCAAAACCGGCCAGCCGGGCGTCAATGGTCGCCACGATGCATTCGTGCCGCAGGTAATCCGCGACTTTCCATTGGACCGCAGGCAGTGATACCGATTGAATGCGCCAGAGCTCATCGAGATCCGACTCACCGGCAGGGCGAGTCTCGATCACAACTCGAAGCGGATCTCGTTCTTGCCCGTCCATGTAAGGGCCTCCGGAACGTGCAGGGCGGGCGCCAGCATGGCCCAATAGGCCGCGTGTACTGTTGTCTTAGCCGGAATCCAGCGGTAGCACGGTACACCGAAGAGCCGGTTCCGCTCGATCATTTTCCGGCGAGATTCAGATATGGGAGACACACCGAATTCCATCCCGCGCGTGAGCGTCCTGCTGTTCCACGGCGGTAGAGGACGGCTGTAGTTCTCTTCCCAAATGCCGAGCCATGGAAATTCGGAGCGCCGCCACACGTATCCGAAGGCGAGCTGGCTCGCGGCTGAGAAGGCGACAAAATACGCGTGTTCGAGCTTCGGGTCGAGCAAATGAGTGGTGAAACCGGCGGAGACCGGTTCGCGGTTGTAGACGCGGAGATCCGTGTGGCCGCCGCCAATGTTGGGAACGTTCGGCCAGTCGAAGTCTGCGCCCGGCTTCTGGTATGCGCCTGGCTGGCCGTAATCGCCTTCGAGCACTTTCGATAAAGTCGCCGAAGCGCGGAATTCCGTGACGCCGCGCTCGATGTAAGGCGGCCCGAGCGTGGCGTGCTGGGTCCAAGCGATAGGCCGGTCGGCGGATGAGAGATTCTCCAGCGTTTCGCGGAACTCGATGGCGCGCTCGCCGCCGAAACGGATCTGCCGCTCGAATCGCATTTGCGCGATGGGAAATTGGGCCCGTTGCGTCAGCCCGCGAGAATCGGCGGTCACTTCGTACCTCACGATGGAGCCCTCCCCATGCACTGTCATGCCCGCCGCGGCTTCTTCCTCGGAGGGCTCGCCAAAGATATCCAGGCACAGGTTGTGGCCCATGATGCCGGCCAGCAGCTTACTCTCGGAATCGTTGCCGTACTCGAGGTGCTTCGCGCGATCGTATGTGGAGGGCTCGATCGACCGCCACGGCGGAATCCACAGCGGACTCACTCCGGTGGCTTTGTCCAGGATCTCGGCAATGTGCCCGCCTTCATGCAGCACCGTCACGCGCAGCTGGTTATTCTCGATCGACGTTGCGCGCCGGCCATGAAAGTTAGCGTCGGGCATAAGGATACATCGTAGGACAGGCTTTCCCGACTGTCCAATGGCAACGTGCTTTCGTAGGTGAAATCGAAGGAAATTTGAGAAGTTGCGGCCGCGTCCTCGATCCCAACGTGGCTCGGCCTCTATCGCGAGCAGCTACCATGATCAATGTGCGCGGGCGCGGAACATTTTCATCCTTCGTTGCGGGACAAAGGACAATGTCTTACTCGTGCCGCAGAGCCGCCAGCGGATCAATTCGGGACGCTCGCCTTGCCGGCACATAGCCAGCGAGAATCGCAGCGCTTAGGAGGACGACACCGGCCAGCGCCAGGGTTACCGGATCATTGGGCTGGGTCTCGAACAGAAGCGATTTGACAAGCCGGAACGTGATCAACGCGGCAGGCACGCTGATCGCGAGTCCCACCGCCGCCAGTAGTAGAACGCGGCGCAGAACCATCCAAACCACGGCGCCGCGTTGCGCGCCCAGAGCCATACGGATTCCGATCTCGCCGACCTGCCGCGCGACGGTGTACGACATCGTTCCGTAGAGCCCCACGCACGCGATCAGGAGAGCGAGAACCGCGAAACCCGTACACAATTTCGCGAACGTGATTTCCCGGCTGATCGTCCGATCGATTTCTGCTGCCTGCGTGACCACGTTGGTGACCGGTATACGGGAATCTGCCTCCCGCACGATCTCATGCACACTCCGGACATACCTCAGCGGATCACCCGCAGTTTGCAGCGCGTAGGTCATTCGGTCCGGAGAAAACTGGCTGACCGCTACGAACACGGTCATTGCACTCTCCTCTTCATTTTTCAGACCACCGTACCGCAGGTTAGCCGACACGCCGACGATTTCGAGATCGCGCTTCTCGTCCGGGAGCGTGATGCGCCTGCCCACCGGATTCTCGTTCCCGAAGTAAGTTCGCGCCAGCTCCTCGCTGATCACTGCAACCGGCCTCGAGCCCGGTTGGTCGCGGTCGTCAATTTCACGCCCGGCCAGGATCGGAATCTGCATCGTCGTGAGGAAACGCGGTCCGGCGGCCAGAACGCGCGCGTCTTCGATGGTAACAGCGCCGATCTTCATTGGCCCCCTGATTGCCTGCCCGGCGCGGCCGGCGTTGATGATCGAGGATTGCGAAAGCGTCGCGCTGCTCACGCCGGGGATCGATTCGAAGCGCTTGCGCAGGTCCGCGTAAAAAATGGCGATCTCCGGGTCGCGATGCCCGGCCTGGCGCGCATTCAACGAAAACAGAAGGATGTTCTCGCGAGCGTATCCCAGTTGGACGGAGTGCAGCTTGTTGAGTGTCCGGACAAACAGGCCCGCGGCGACCAGGATGAGAAAAGAGATCGCGATTTGGGCGACCACCAGAACGTGCTGCGCGCGGCGGCGCGGTCCGCCCCCCCGGCCATCCTTTAGCGCGGGCATGACGTCCGGACGCGTCGACTGAATCGCTGGAGCGAGGCCAAATAGCAGGCCGCAAACCACTGAGAGCGCCGCCGTCACGCCCAGCACGTTCCAGTTCAATTCCGCGTGCAGCGTAAAGTTCTCCTGCCCGTGGGAGAACAGAAACGTCAGCGATCGCATGCCCCAGATCGCAAACAAGACCCCGAATGCTCCGCCGAGCGATGCCAGCATCACACTCTCGGTAAGCAACTGCCGCACGACGCGGAACCGTCCCGCCCCCAGGCTGAGCCGGACAGCCATTTCGCGGCGTCGCGCGGCGGCCCTTGCCAGCAGCAGATTGGCGATGTTCGCGCACGTGACCGCCAGGATCAATCCCACCATCGCCAGGAGTACGTACAGAGGCTTCGAATACTGGCGGCGCAGGCTGCCAAGACCTTCGGCGCCGGGATTCAGAATCAGCGCGGGCAATTTGACACGCTCACCGTCGGTCTTAGCCGTGCTGGCAACCCATTGATGGAAACGAGGAGCCAGCACTGCCTGCGCCTGGGCCATGCTGACGCCGGGACGCAGGCGGCCCATCATTTCGATCCAGTAGAAGTTTCCATCGGGATACATACGAGCCGCTCCGGCGCCGTCGACGAGCACATTTGTGTGCAACGGAAGGTAGAGGTCCGGCGCCTCCGCAGGGTCGACCCCGAAGAATTCCGGCGGCGCGACGCCGATCACCGTGAAGGGAATGTTATCGACGAGAATCGACTGTCCAATCGCATTGGGCGGTCCTCCAAAGCGATTTTGGCTTGTCGCGAAACTGATTACGGCGACCGGCGCTGCGCCTGGACGGTCGTCTTCGGAGTCGATGAGGCGTCCCGCGGCCGGTGACACTGCCAGGCCGCGAAAATACTCGCCGGTCACGTACTCCGCGCTGGCACTCATGGCCTGCCCGCGGACGGCCAGGGTACGGTTTAGTCCGTTGAAGTATCCGAAAAGAGTGGAAAAGACGGGATTCTCCTCGCGAAGCGTCTCGAATGCGCCGTATGGGAACATGCCGCTGACCATGGCGCCTTTATCGCCCGGCCACGCCATGCCCTGTACCCCGTGCATGACGTGGACCCATTCCTTGTTGGCGTTCTGGGGTGGCCGGCTATGCCAATTCAAGACCACCAGCGACTCGGGATCGGCCACCGGCAGCGAGCGCAACAGAATCGACTCCATGAAGCTGTAGATCGTAGTATTGGCGCCGATGCCGAGCGCCAGTGACAAGACCGCCAGAGCGCTGAACACCTTGTTGGCGGTCATGGTGCGGCAGCCATAGCGGACATCCTGGCCAAGTTCCGACCAAAACCGTGTCATCCAAATCTCCCGTGACTCTTCGTGCTTCAGTCCGACGTTGCCAAATCGCCGGCGCGCTTCAGCCCGGGCGCGCTCCGCCGTCATACCGTCTGCTTGCATTTCCGCGGCTTTTTCCGCAAGGTGGAGTTCCATTTCCTCACGCAGCGCCTCGCTGCGCCTGGCGCTTTCCATCCAATACCTCAGCCGCCGTAACACGTCCATCACTCCGCTCCCATCACGCGCGCGATCGCCAACGTGAGTTTGGCATACTTCCCGGTTTCAACGGCCAGCTGTTTGCGGCCAGCCGCAGTGATCTTGTAGATCCTCCCCCGCCGATTGTTCGACGTCACGCCCCAGACACCGTCGATCCAGCCGTTTAGTTCCAGCCGCTGGAGAGCGGGGTACAGCGAGCCCTCCTCGACCAGGAGCTCGTTGTCGGACGATTGCTGAATGAACTGGACGATGCCGTATCCGTGCAGGTCGCGCCGTGACAGTGTACGCAGAATCAACATGTCCAGTGAACCGGGCAACGAATCGTTCTTTTGCGCCTTGCGTCCCATACTAAGAATTCTTAGCTTACCTGGCCGCGATCACGGGAGTCAAGTGGAAGAACTAATCGGGGTGACAGTTGCCGGCGGCAAACTACTGGCACGACCGACTGCCTTGCAGCCATCCCCCACAGCCTTACCTACCTGGTTCACCCTCTGCTGCACGGCCTCGTGAGCCTCATCGAGCACTTGGCCTGGCGTGCCTCCAACTGGAACGATCCACAACACTGCAACGGGGGCAATCGTGCCTCCAACCTGGATTGCTACCACTCCGCGATCTACACGCTTGACCTTGCTCGCAAGCACAGCCTCAGGCGTGACATCAACAACGCCGTTTGTGTACGTCCTTAGATCTCGTAACAATTGAGTCGTAGGAACAAAAGTCGGGACAATCAGAAGAGTTGGATCGTTTTTCGCAGCCGCCTTAAACCAAGTTCCACAACTGTATTGCCCGAGGACTGAGGCGAGTATGTCGTCCGCGGCGTCAGCACCAGCTGAAGTGGACGAGACCGCGTCGCCTGCTCCGGCGATTTCCTTGCAAGCTGCTGCGGTCTGATCGTGCACCGAGACGTCAACGGCTCTGGGTTCTGAGAGTTCGGGGGCGGGCTGACCTGGATCGAGCGGCTTTATCGGGGGGGTAAAGTAGACTACACCGCAGGGTTGGGGTTTCCTTTGCAGTTTGTTTCGTTCGTCGCTTTCGAAGTACAACGAAGAAGAGCCGAATTGGCGGTCGCGGCGTCTTCGGTACCTGGCGACCTCTTTGATACCTCTCTCAACTTCGTCATCTCATCCTCACAAACTGCCGGAACTGAAGGCGGTACGGGAAGGCCGGCGAGGGACTTCCCCACAACTGCAATAATCTCTTTCAAGGCTGCACTGGTGCCTTCAGCCGTATTCGGATGATCATGGTGTTTCTTCACGGCTGCCTGCCTGCCTTCAGCCCTATTCGGATCATTTTGCGTCTTTGAGCACCCTGAGCTGAGGGCGGTCGAGCAGAGCACAATGCCGGTCAAGATTGAAAGCGCATATTTACGGGAGAACTGAGGGCTAGAGCACATAGTCTGAGAACTCTATATACGAGCAAGAATGAACTGGACTATGCCGTATCCGCGGAGGTCGCGCAGCGACAGCATCCGCAGAATTCACATGTCCAGTGAACCGGGCAACGAATCGTTCTTTTGCGCCTTTGCGTCCCATACCAAGAATTCTTAGCTTACCGCGACAAGATGACGCGAGTCAAGTTCAGATTGGCGAGCCCTCGCGCCGCAAGACGATTTCGGGGTGCTCACGCGCGCCGGATGCGAATCGCGCGCGTGCCGCTGTCGACCAACAGGCTACGTCCGATCGCAACTGGCGTAAAGGGTCAGAGCGCTCGTGCGAGTGGTCGGCAAGCCGGAGGTAATCCAGTTGGACGAGAAAGCCGAGTCGGACTTTTGCCAGCGCGGTCGAGATACGAGTTCTCAGAAACATGCCGTCAACTCTTGCTGCGCGGTTGCAATTAAGTTAGCTCTATTGGGGCAGAGCCCCAGGTCCGCCGCCACGTCCGGCCTCGTTGCTCGCGGACGGCTCGGCACTCTAAACGAAATAGTCTTTGACTTTTTCGAAGATGCCTTTTTCGGCGGGCTGGTTGTCCGCGGGCAGCGTTTCGCGAAGCTGCTCGAACAATCGTCTCTGGTCTTTTGTGAGTTTGGTGGGTGTCTTGACTTCGATGTGCACAACGATATCGCCGCGAGCATGGCCGTTCAGGTGAGCCACACCTTTGTGGCGAATCCGAAGCTCGGCGCCGCTGTGGACGCCTTCCGGAATCTTGAGATTCTGCGTCTGCTCGAGTGTCGGCACCTCGATTTCGGCTCCCAACGCCGCCTGCGCCACGTTGATGGGGATGGTGCAGTGCAGGTCGTATTCGTGGCGTTCGAAGAATGCGTGTTCCTTGACCTTAAGCACCACGTACAGATCGCCGGGCGGCCCGCCGTTGGCCCCGGGCTCGCCTTCCTGCGTCATGCGCATGCGCGTGCCGTTGTCCACGCCCGCCGGAATATTGACCTTGAGCTTGCGCTGCACTTGCCGGTAGCCCTGACCGCGGCACTGCGAGCAGGGCGTGCGAATGATCTTCCCCGATCCCCCGCAGTGTCCGCAGGTGCGCCGCACCGAAAGGAAGCTTTGCTGATACACCACCTCGCCGCGGCCGTGACATGCCGGGCACGTTGTCGCGCCGCTTCCGGGCTCTGCGCCTTTGCCGGAGCAGTGGTCGCATACTTCCGAGCGGGGTACCTGGATCTCCGCTCCCATCCCGAACACGGCGTCTTCAAAACGGATTTCCAGATCGTAGCGGACATCTTCGCCGCGCTGAGCGCGGTTGCGCCGCCTGTTGCCCGATGTCCCGAACAAATCGCCGAAGCCGAAGAAGTCACCCAGAATGTCGTTCAGGTCGAGACCCGAGGGATCAAAGCCCTGGCTTGCGCCCTGCACTCCCTGATGGCCGTACCGGTCATACGCGGCGCGTTTTTGCGGATCGCTCAAAACGCTGTACGCCTCTGCCGCTTCCTTAAACCTCTCCTCGGATTGATGGTTGCCCGGGTTGACGTCCGGGTGGTGTTCGCGCGCGAGTTTTCGGTAAGCGCTCTTGATCTGCGGGTCGTCGGCGTCGCGGCTGACACCCAGTATTTCGTAATAATCTCGTTTGGTCACGGGCATGGCTCAGTTGTCAGGAAGGACGGACCGCGACCCTCACCATGGCTGGCCGCAGCAACTTGCTTTTGAAATTGTATCCTTTCTGAAACTCACCCAAAATGGATTGATCTTCCGCCCGGTCCGTCTCGACCCTCTCTACCGCCTGGTGCAGATTGGGATCGAAAGCCTTACCCACCGTTTCCATCGGCTCGAGCCCCATTTTCTTTAATGCGTCATAGAGCCGGGTGTAAATCAGCTGAATTCCTTTGGTATAGCTCGGGTCGGCGGATTCGCTCTTCAGCGCCCGCTCGAAATCGTCGAGGATGGGAAGCATTTCGCGCACGAATTCCATGCCCGCAAACTGTAGAAAATCGTACCGGTCCCGTTCGGCGCGTTTGCGGAAGTTGTCGAAATCGGCAGTGCGCCGGAGTAGGAGGTCGTTGAGCTCGGCCTTCTCCGCAGCCAGGCGGTCGCGCTCGGCCGTGAGCGCATGGACCTGCGCTGCCAGATCGGAGGCCCGTTCGGCGGACGACCTTTCGTCTTCCGGGATAGTTCTCAACTCTGGATTCTCGTTCCCCACGTTCTCAGATTAACAGATGCGCCAAGGCCGCCTAAGTGGGCAGACTTTCAAACGCGCGGCCGATATGCAGAACCGCCGCGATGGCCTTTTCATAGTGCATGCGCATGGGACCGAGGACTGCAACGCGCGCCAGCATGCCACCAGGCAACGCGAACGTCATTCCGATCAGCGCCAGCTCCTTCATTGCCGGGTGCGCTTCTTCCAGACCGACATGAACTCCTACTTCTCCAGCCGGCTGTTCCAGAAAACGGTCCAGAAGCTCGATCAGGCGCTTCTTCTCCTCGAGCGCGCGGAAAAGGTCGCGCATGCGCTCGCGCGTCAGGTGCAGATCGATACTCACAAGGTTGGAAGCACCCTCCATGTGCACCTCAGGCGACTGATCCACTTGCAACAGGCCTTTCTGGCAGAACACGGTCAGGCGCCGCAGAATGGCGTCATACGCCGCACGCTCTTCTTCAAAGCGGTGCAGCAGTTCCTGGCGCGCATCGCCCAGCATCCAGCCGCTGAAATGATGGTTCACGTAATTGCGAATCGAATTCAGCTCGTCCTGCGCAGCAGAGTCATCGAGGGTCACCACGCGATTGTGAACTGTCTGGTCGCTGGTTACCACGATCATGAGCACGCGGTGATCCGCCAGCGCCAACAGTTCAATGTGATCAAGTATCTGCCCCGTAGCCGGCATAGCCGCGGCAATCCCCACGTTCAGCGTCCATTCGGTCAGGATTCGCGAAGAGCGCTCCAGCCGCCGCTCTACCGTGTGCTCTCCGAACAGTTCGGCGCGCAGGCGCTCGGCGTGCACCGCTCCCAGGGGCGGGGTGTTGATCGATCGTGCATAGCAACGAAAAGCTTTTTCGGTAGGCACCCGGCCCGCAGAGGTATGCGGCTGTGAAAGATATCCCGAGTCCGCCAACTCCGCCATCACATTGCGAATAGAGGCTGGGCTGAGCGTCTGGCTGCGGCGGTGGGCAATCGAGCGCGAGCTAACTGGTTCGCCCGTTTGGATATACGTGCGAACGATAGAATGCAGTATTTCCTGCTCTCTCGGACTCAGCACTCGGTCGTCATGCATAGGACGGAATCAACCTTCCCCTACAGTATTGATTGTATTCTGTTGAAAAGGAAAGGGTCAATACTTGCTCTTCCCTGATAGAATAGCGGGTTTGTTATTTTCCGGAGGCTTAAGTGGGCGTCATCAAGGCCCTTCTGCGCGTTTACAGCTATGTGTTTGGAGGCCTACTGGCCCTTTTCCTATTAGGGATTTCGGCGCTGGCGCTGGCGAACGGCGCTCCCTTGAATCTGGCGTTCCTGCCGTGGAATGGCCGCTCACTCACCTATTGGCTCTTGGGTTTAGCGTTATTTGGACTATTGACCCTTTTGCTCGCAATGGGCGGCAAGATGCGCGCCTTGTTTTTTCTCTGGAGCCTCGCCGTCTTCGTGCTCCTGTTTAAAGGATTATTTCTCAGTTTCTATGCGTTTACCGGCCCGTTATCATTCCGCGCTGCTGTTTGGCTTACGGCTGGAGCACTTTTAGCCACCCTCGGTTCCCTTCCCTGGTCCCGCCAGCGGGGGCGGGCTAGGAGACCGCAGTTGTATTGAACGCGCGCCGTTCTATGATGTTCAAGTGCTTGCGAGGCGGCATTTCGTTCTCGGCGCCCTAACGCCTTTTCTGTCCGGCTGCGGGGGCTCACGCGGGAAGCTGATCGGCGTGGTTCCCAAGGCCACATCCCATCTGTTTTTTGTCTCGATCCATGCCGGCGTGGACCGAGCTGCCCGCGATTTCCGCGTAAACGTGCTATGGAACGGTCCGAATGAAGAGACCGATCACGCGCGGCAGATTCAGATTGTGGATGCCATGGTGACGCGCCGCGTGGATGCACTGGCCATCTCCGCTACCGACGAGCGCGCGCTTGCGGCCCCTGTGGAACGCGCCATTCGCACAGGCATCCCAGTGACCATATTTGATTCCGGCGTGAATGTCGAAGACTATACGAGTTTCATCGCCACAGATAATTATGGAGCGGGATGCACCGCGGCGCGCACGCTGGCCGGCTTGATTGGCGGCCACGGCAAGATCGGGATGGTGATGCACAAGCCTGGTGGAACCTCCACCGTACTGCGCGAGCGCGGCTTTGAAGACACTGTTGCCAAGGAACTGCCGGGCGTGGTGATCGCCGCGCAGCAATACGGGATGTCGGATCGCGCCCGATCCCGCACGGCGGCCGAGGACATCTTAACGGCCCATCCGGAACTCGCCGGGATGTTTGCTTCGAGCGAGGCCAGCTCGCTCGGCGCCATACAGGCGATTCGCAGCCGCGGCCTTTCCGGAAAAATCAAACTCGTCACCTTCGATTTCAGCGACGAGCACGTGGAAGCGCTCCGCGACGGAACCATCAACGTCATGCTGGTACAGGACCCGTTCCGTATCGGCTACGAAGCCGTGAAGTCACTGGCCGAAAAGCTGAGCGGCCAAAATCCTCCGAAGCGGATGGAACTGCCCGCCCGTTCCATCGTCAAGGCCGATCTGGAAAAACCCGAAGTGCGGTCGCTCTTGCAGCCGGAGTGGATGAAGAAGTGAAGTGACACTGTGCGCCGCAGGGTGAAGTAATTTAGCCTGGAATGAAGCATTGTCTTGTTCGCGTGAATTCGCGTTCATTCGCGGCCCAAAAACTTCTTGACAATGTTTTCTTATTTCCGATATTATCGAAATAATCGAGAGCCCATGAAAAACAAAAGGACGGCTGAGCAGATTGCGAGGTATGCCGACAGGCTCGCGGCCATGGGGACGGAGGCGCGCCTGAGGATCATGCAGGTGCTATTGTATGCGCATCCCGAAGGGATGGTGGTGGGAGACATTCAGAGCGAGTTGGATATCCCCAACTCCACGCTGTCCCATCATCTCGAGAAACTCAAGAACGAAGATCTGGTCAAGGTACGGCGCGAAGGAACATTCTTGTGGTACACAGCGAACTGCGACGCGCTGCAGGAATTGCTGGGGTTCCTTTTCGCGGAGTGCTGTGGGCGGAGCGGCGCCATTGATCCCCAGGCGATCGTCAGTTGCTGCAAATAGGAGAATGCGATGGACCTCAAAGAAGTTGTCAAAGAGAAATACGGGCAGGCGGCATTGCGGGTGCATAGCAGCGGCAGTTCCTGTTGCGGGTCAGCCCCATCCAGCCAGTGCGGAGTGGATCCCATCACGTCCAATCTTTACGCGGCCGGCGAAACGAGCGTGCTGCCTCAGGAAGCTGTTCTGGCTTCGCTCGGCTGCGGCAATCCCACGGCGCTGGCGAAGCTCAACCCCGGCGAGACCGTGCTCGACCTCGGCTCGGGCGGCGGCATCGACGTGCTGCTCTCGGCTAAACGCGTTGGAACCACCGGAAAAGCCTTTGGGCTCGATATGACGGATGAGATGCTGGCGCTGGCGCGGGAGAACCAAAAGAAGTCAGGCATTGAGAACGTCGAGTTCCTGAAAGGCGAAATTGAAAACATCCCGCTGCCGGATGATTCGGTGGACGTGATTATTTCGAATTGCGTCATCAATCTCTCAGTCGACAAAGACAGCGTTCTGCGCGAAGCGTTCCGCGTGCTCAAGCCCGGCGGCAGGTTCGCGGTTTCTGACGTCGTGGTTCATGGCGACGTGCCGGCCGAGGTGCAGCGGAGTATGGAACTGTGGGTGGGCTGCATTGCCGGCGCTTTGAAAGATTCGGAGTACGTGGAGAAACTCGCAGGCGCGGGATTTGAAAGCATCGAGATCGAGCCCACGCGCGTGTATGACATCGAAGACGCGCGTCAGTTTCTGTCCGGTCAGGGCTTCGATGTGGACGCTCTGGTCCCTAAGGTTGCGGACAAATTCATGAGCGCGTTCGTACGCGCCGTAAAGCCGGTGCGATGACTCTGGCTCGCCGGCTCGTGGCCGAGGCCTTGGGCACTGCGTTGTTGCTCGCAGCCGTCGTAGGCTCGGGAATTATGGGGGAGCGCCTGTCTGGCGGCATCATCGCGATCGCCCTATTAGCGAATACAATAGCCACGGGCGCTGCGCTCGTGGCGCTGATCCTTACGCTCGGGCGAGTCTCGGGAGCACACTTGAACCCGGCCGTGACACTGGTGGAGGCTCTCCATGGAGCGCTACCGTGGCGCGAGGCGGCTATGTACTTCGCTGTGCAACTTGCCGGTGCGTTCGCCGGAGTGGCGGCTGCGCACCTCATGTTTGGCGAGGCCCTGTTCACTGCATCAGTCCACATTCGCTCGGGCGGAGCGCAAATCTTCAGCGAGTTCGTGGCGACCTTCGGCCTACTCTCGGTCATCTGCGGATGTTCGAGATTTCGCCCTTCGGCGGTTCCCTTTGCCGTTGGCGCGTATATTACCTCCGCGTACTGGTTTACCGCATCCACTTCGTTTGCTAACCCGGCTGTGACGTTGGCCCGCAGTGCGACGAACACCTTCGCGGGAATCCGGCCGGCCGACGCGCCCGGTTTTATCGCTGCCCAACTGTTGGGAGCAGCGGCCGCGACTCTTCTATTTCGCTGGCTCACTCCTTCTGTTGCTGTTCGCGATGTGTCGATTCGCAATCCTGAACCCGCCGAATGACTATACCGAAAAAACGCGCCCTCATCCTTTGCACGGGCAATTCAGCTCGCAGCCAGATGGCCGAAGGCCTGTTGCGGCACGACGCCGGCGATCGCTTCGATGTATTCAGCGCCGGGACCAGACCCACGCAGGTGCGGCCCGAGGCTATTGCCGTCATGCAGGAGTTGGGCATCGACATTTCGGGCCAGCGATCTAAATGCATTGACGAATTTTCCGGCCAGAGCTTCGACTACGTAGTCACCGTCTGCGACAACGCCCATAGAAGTTGTCCAACCTTCCCCGCCAGCACGAAACAGACTCACTGGAGTTTCGACGATCCCGCTGCGGTCGAAGGCTCCTACGAACATCGTCTGGCCGCCTTTCGCCGCATCAGGGACGAATTGCGCGCGCGTCTAAGAGAGTTGCCCTAAACGGATTCGGCTATTCATCGTCTGTTAAGGTTCTAAAAGGTAAGATTTGTAAGTAACCGGAAGCCGAGTTGGTTCGCCATCTAGTTGACTCGCCACAACATGGGCGGAACCGCCCTCCTGTGGAAATCATCCCATGAAGCTGATTTACATACTCTTAGTTCTCCTCCTACTGCTCACATCCCAGGGGTTTGCGCAAACTGCCACGCTGCGCGGCCAGGTCACTGATGAAAGCGGCGCTATCATTCCCGGCGCCACAGTCAAACTCAGCGGGCCCTCGGCTCTGGTCAAGAGTCTTACTACAGAGAGTGATGGATCGTACTCGTTCGCCGGTCTGATGCCCGGGAATTACACCGTGCTGGCGTCGGCGCCGGATCTTGCGATGGCCCAACCGGCCAAGGTCACATTGACTGGCGGCGTGCAGGCGCTCAATCTTCAATTGAAGATAGCCTCCACCGTGCAGCAGGTGACTGTGCAGGATAATGCCGGGCCCGGCGTGACGACGGAAGCCGCCAACAACGCCAGTGCGCTGGTGATCAGTGGCGAGGACTTGCAGGCGCTGTCGGATGATCCCGAAGACTTGCAACAGGACCTGCAGGCGCTGGCTGGACCCTCGGCCGGACCCAATGGCGGTTCCATTTTTATTGACGGATTCAGCGGAGGCGAACTGCCGCCGAAAGATTCCATTCGCGAGATTCGCATCAATCAGAACCCGTTTTCTCCGGAATACGACAAGCTGGGTTATGGCCGCATTGAGATTTTCACCAAGCCGGGCACGGACAAGTTTCACGGCTCCGGATACTACAATTTTGGGGATGACGTGTGGAACTCGCGCAATCCGTACGCCGCCCAGAAAGCGCCTTTCCTGTTGAAGGAATACGGCGGAAATGTCAGCGGGCCGATCAACAAGAAGGCCTCATTCTTTCTCGATGTCCGCCGCGACGCCGTCGACAACGGGTCGATCATTAACGCGGTAACGCTCAATCCTCAAAATGTCGCCAACCCTTTCACTCAGGTCTTCGCGTCACCGCAGCGCCGCGAGAATGTAAGCCCGCGCATCGATTATCAGCTCACTCCAAATAACACTCTGTCGATTCGTTACCGGTGGTCGCGCATGGACATCCATGACGCCGGCATTGGCGGGTTTAACCTGGTTTCTCGCGGATACGACACGCAGACCATCCAGCACAGCGTGCAACTCACCGAGACCGCGGTGCTGGGCGCGAACGTGATCAATGAGACGCGCTTCCAGTACTACCGCAACGGCACCGAAAACGTGGCGTCGAATCTGACGCCAGGAATTCAGGTGGCGGGCTCTTTCAGCGACGGTGGCGCCCAGATTGGGCGGACACTGGACGCCCAGAACAGCTACGAGTTTCAGAACTACACCTCGGTAAATCACGGCAAGCATGCCTGGCGTTTCGGAATTCGCGCCCGCGGCGAAACTGACGACAACATCTCGCCGCAGAATTTCGGAGGCACATTCATTTTCGCGGGCGGCTTGGCGCCGGTCCTGGATGCCAATAACCAGGCAGAGCCGGGGCAAATGGCGACCATCACTTCCATCGAGCAGTATCGGCGCGCAAAGCTCAACTTGCCGGGCGGCGTACCGACACAGTTCACCATAAGCTGTTGCACTCCCGGCGTGGCGGCTGGGCAGGCGGATGTCGGCGTATTCGCGGGCGACGACTGGCGCTTGCGTCCCAATCTCACCTTGAGTCTCGGCCTGCGCTATGAGACACAAACCAATATTCATGACTTGCATGATCTTGCGCCCCGCGTTGGATTCGCATGGGCGCCCGGAGCCAAGGGCAAGACGGCTGCGAAAACCGTGCTGCGGGGCGGATTCGGGATGTTCTACGATCGCTTCGATCTGGCAAACACTCTGACGGCAATGCGCTATAACGGGATCGTTCAGCAGCAGTACGTGGTAAACAATCCCGCCTTCTTTCCGAATATTCCGCTCATTACCAGTTTGGCGGGTGACCAATCCGTACAAACCACCCAAGAGATCAGTTCGAGGCTGCGGGCACCCTATTTGATGCAGTCCGCCGTGAGCGTCGAGCGCCAGTTGCCGCGGCATACCACGGTTGCGGTGACCTACACGAACGCGCACGGGCTTCACATCCTGCGCACCACGGACATTAACGCTCCCTTGCCGGGAACGTTCCCCGGCAGCCCCGTCTATCCGTACGGAAACCCGGACCCTACTTTTCTGATGGAATCTTCAGGCCTTTATAACCAGAACCAACTGATTACTAATGTCAATTCCCGGCTGAATGCCAATATCTCGCTGTTTGGGTTTTACACGTACAATCGCGCAATGAGTAATACGGACGGCCTGTCGACCTATCCCGCCAATCCATACAATTACTCGGGCGAATATGGTCCGGCGTCCACTGACGTCCACCATCGGATGTTCCTGGGCGGATCCGTCAATACCAAATGGAACTTGCGCCTCAGCCCGTTTGTAGTGGTGCAGTCCGGGCCTCCGTTCAACATCACCTCGGGCGGCGATATCTTCGACGATACGCTTTTCAACGGTCGTCCGGGCATTGCCACCGATACGAGTTTGCCAGACTGCCGACAAAGCCGCGTAACGGGTTGCGTGTATTACACCCAGTACGGCGAGCTCGATCCAAACCCCAAACCGGGCGAAGCCATTCTTCCGCGCAACTTCGGACGCGGACCAGGCTCGGTTAGCTTAAACTTGCGGCTGAGCAAGACGTTCGGCTTCGGCCCGGCTCGCGAGGGATCTGGGGGATCCGGCGGCGGCCCAGGCGGACCTGGTGGCGGAGGACGTCGTGGCGGCCCCGGTAGCCCGTATGGCGGAGGAGGCGGCGGAATGGGCGGGATCTTCGGAGCGCCTTCCACGAGCCATCGCTACAACTTGACGATTTCCATGTCGGCGCGCAACCTGCTGAACCACAATAATCCGGGACCGATCATTGGCGCCATCACTTCCCCATTGTTTGGCTCGGCGAATCAGATGCAAGGCGGCTTCGGCGGGGGTGGGTTTAGTGAGAACGCCAACAATCGCAGGCTGGAGCTGCAAGTGCGATTTTCGTTCTGATTCGCACGGTACCTAACTGATAGTACCGAAACCTACTTAACAAGTGTCAACTCTCGGCGCGACCCGCAGACTGCGGCCAGCACCTGAGGTTAAATTGTGGGTCATGAAGACGACACTGACCACGACCCTGCTCACGGCGACCGTTCTCTTTTCGGTGAATGGCGCTCTGGCTGAGGAGGACTCCATCATCGCCAGCCTGCCCTCCAGCCCATCGCTATCCGTTTCGACTGTGCCCCCAAATGGAGATGTGAATCCGTATGGCGTGGCCTTCGTGCCCCACGGGTTCCCAGGCGGCATGCTCGCCGGCGGTGACATTTTGGTCTCTAACTTCAATAACGGTGGCAATTCACAGGGAACCGGCAGCACCATCGTTCGAATCAACCACAGCGGCGGCATGTCCGTCTTTTTCCAGGGACCTGCAACCGGGCTGGGGCTCTCGACGGCTCTCGGTGTCCTGCGGCGTGGGTTCGTACTGGTGGGAAATGTGCCCACCACCGACGGCAGCTGCAGCACGATCCAGCAGGGTTCATTGCTCGTCATCGATCGTAACGGGAACCAGGTCGCCAGCCTGGCCGATAAAAACACGCTCAATGGCCCTTGGTATCTCACGATTCACGAAGAGGGCAATCATGCGCGGGTCTTCGTGTCGGATGTGCTCAGCGGAACTGTAGTGCGGCTCGATGTCAGCGTATCCGAGCAGTCCGGCGTGCAGGTCAAGAGTGCCACCCAGATTGCTTCGGGTTACTTGCACCGGTGCGACCCGGCGGCTCTCGTGGTGGGACCGACGGGCCTGGTCTACGACGCTGAGGACGACGTACTCTACGTGGCGTCTACCGGCGACAACGAAATTTTCGCCATTGCAAACGCCCGGAAGACCAATCACGACGCAGGCATGGGAACGCTGGTATATCAGGACGATGCACATCTTCGCGGTCCGCTGGCTCTGGTTCTGGGGCGAAATGGACATTTACTGACTACCAACGGCGATGCCATCAACACCGATCCCACTCATCCAAGCGAGATGGTGGAATTTACCAAAAACGGCAAATTTGTGGCGCAAATGCCAGTGGATGCGGGTGGAATCGGAGGAGCGTTTGGGCTGGCCCTCAAAGGATCTGATGACGAATTCCAGCTCGCCGCAGTGGACGATATCAACAACACGCTCGAATTGTGGATCGTAAAATAAGTTCCGCGGGCGCTACAAGGTTTGCAGGCACTCGGCAATCTCTTTCTCTTCGATAACGCCCTGCTTGATCAGTTTCCACGCCGGCTCGGTCACGTCGACGGTGGTAGCGCCTGCGCCGCTGCAGGCGCCACCGTCGAGAACCAGGTCCACGCGGCCATCCATCATCCCGAAAACATCGATCCCGCTGCGGCAGGTCGGGTGGCCGGAGATGTTGGCGCTGGTCGAAATGAGCGGCTGATTCAACGCACCGATCAGTTGATTGGCGACGTTGGATCTCGATTGCCGTAACGCCAGCCGGCCGGTGTTTCCCGTTACTTTCAGCGGAACCTTTTCCGACGACGGGACAATCAGCGTGAGCGGTCCCGGCCAGAAGCGCCTCGCCAAAAGAAAAAAACGGTTGGAAAGCTCCTTACCCAGTTCCTCCGCCATAGCGATGTCGGCCACCAGCAGCGGAAGGGACCGGTGAATCTCGCGGCCCTTCGCGAAGAAAACACGATTGACTGCGCCCAGGCTGAACGGATCGGCGACGAGCGTATAGAGCGCATCGCTGGGGATCGCGACGACCCGGCCACGCCTCACAGCCGCGGCGGCACGTTCGATCGCTTCGGGCTTTGGCTTATCTTGATCGATTTCGATCAGATCGGTGGCCACGGTAGTGTCAGCGTATTATAGCGTGATAGTCGTCGAAGCACGCGGAACTCGCTCAACATGAGCGGTTTCTAAGTATTCATGCGCGATCTTGTGCTTGACCTTAGATACGCAGCCCGCATCCTGTTGCAAAATCCCGGTTTTGCGATCGTCGCTATCGTGACTCTGGCGCTCGGGATTGGCGGAGCCACCGCCATTTTCAGCGTTCTCGACCCCGTGCTGATTCGTCCGCTGGAGTATCGGGAGCCGGAGAGATTGGTCTCCGTCGCCACCTACTTTCCGAGCATCAAATTAGAAACTCTGCATAGCGCCGATTATGCGCAATTCGGAGGGGAAAACCACGTTTTCGAAAGCATCGCGGCATATCCGCACGGGTTGGACACGGTCAATCCCGTGCCGGCCGGGCCGCCGGTGCGCGCATCCGTAGTCAAGGTCACGCGCAGTTTTCTTTCGACGCTCGACGTGGCACCCCTGCTTGGAGCCGATTTTTCTGGGCCTGCTCGCCGGCGCGCCAGGCGTGCTAGCCGCGGGCCGTTACTTAGACAGCCTGCTGTTTGGCGTCAAGCCGGCTGACGTGGGGACACTCGCAAGTGCGGGACTCGTTCTGGCGGCAGCAGTGATGATGGCCACATACATTCCGGCCCGCCGCGCTGCGCGAGCGAATCCTGCGACAACCCTGCGTTCCGAGTAACGCGATACACTCTTCTGCATGGATCGCCGTAAGTTTTTGATTTCCACGGCTGCGTCCGCGGCGCAGATCGCGGGCGCGAACGAGCGTATTCGTGGCGCCATAATCGGCAGCGGAGGCCGCGGCCAATTCCTCACCGCAAATTTCAAAGAGCTGGGCGTAGAGATGAACGCCGTTTGCGATGTCTATGAGCCCAATCTGCAAAAGGGCTTAAAGGCGGCAGCCGCAGGCGCCAAAGCCTACGACAACTACAAGCGCGTGCTCGAAGAGCCGTCCATCGATGTGGTGGTGATCGCCACGCCGGATCACTGGCACGCCCAGATGGTGATCGATGCCGTCGAAGCAGGCAAAGACGTCTACGTCGAGAAACCCATGGCGCACAAAATCGACGACGGCTTTCGTGTGATCGAGGCGGTGCGCCGGACCAAACGTGTGGTGCAGGTGGGCATGCAACGGCGCAGCTTCGACCTGTTTCAAGAGGGCAAGGAGCTGATGGACCGCCTGGGTGAGGTGCGGCTGGTGAACGCGTGGTGGGTGAATAATCAGAAGACACTAAGCCAGGCGCCGCTTGCCGGCAAGCTGGACTGGCAGCAATGGCTCGGACCCGCGGCGCACCATCCGCTGGATCCTGTGCGTTTCTTCAGTTGGTATTACTTCTGGGATTATTCCGGCGGCATGCTGATCGGTCAGGGCGCGCACGTGATCGATACCATCCACTGGTTCATGAATTCGACCTATCCGCTTGCGGTCACTTGCACCGCCGGACGAGTGAACCTGGCGGGAGCGGAAATACCCGAGACCACTTCCATGGCCATCGAGTATCCGGAAAACTATCTCGCGGTCTTCACCGTTGGCTACAAAGCCATGCGCTACGCGCCCGCGAACGACCAGATGAAGCAATTCCACGGATCTAAAGCACGGCTTGACATGGGGCGCGAAGGCTACGCCCTCTACCAGCAGAGCGAAGCCGCCGAGATATTCCCGACCATCGAAAAGCACCGGCCCGGCAGCTTCGAGAGCGCCACGCGCGCACATATCCGCAATTTTATGGAATGCGTGCAGTCGCGAAAGGACCCGAACGCCACGGTCGAGATGGGACAGCAAACCAGCGTCGTGCTGGTCATGGCGCTCGATGCACTACGCAGCGGACGGCGGGTGAAGTGGAACGGAACGGCGAGGCGGGTGGAAACGTAAGAACGCTAATTCGTTGAACAGCGTGTCCAAAGAGAATCAATGGTGGGACAGGGCCTTACTCTACTTCGGCTGTCTGGGCATTTGGAGATTCAAGCTGCCGTACCCGGAAGTACCCGCCCACCAGCGCCGCCGGTATCGACAGAAACATGAGCCCAATCGAGTACCACAGCGGTTGCTCGCCCGCGAAGTAGAACGCCTCGAGAATGCCGGCAGCAATCGATAGCGCACCCACGCTGAGCGCATGCTTCATTTCGGAGCGTCCCGCAAGAAGCGCGCCGGTGTAACCACCCATGGCGATGAAGAAGAAGCCCGTGCCCAGCCGAAAAGCGAAGTAAGCGGGTTCTGGCGGTTCCTCCGGCTGAGGCACGATTGCAGGCGCCACTGCAGTCAGCGCGGTGTCTCCGACAAGCTGCGCCACTAGCATTACGATATATCCCAGCACGACGGCAAACAACGACCTGGCGATTGGGAAAAGCGGCTCCAGCGTAATGCCCCCGGCGGCGAAGTCCACCCGAAGGCCCGGGCAATAGGTTGCGGCGAGCTCCGCCGCTCTCACAAAATTCTGCCGCTGAACATCAACTCGAATTTTGCGGCATGCAAAGAGGGAGAGGACCAATGGCACCAGCGTCCATGCGAAGAGAGTGTACAAGATGCCTTTTCCCACTCGACCCATGTAGTAATGGTGCGCGCCCGCCCAACCCAGGAAAAGGCACAGCAGCAGCGCGACGTTGGGATTACGGCGCTCCTTGGCAAATCGCATGATATAGGCGAGCTTCTGCTCGTCTGACATGTGGGCCGTGAGTTGAACGACGATTTGATCGATCGATACGGGCATAACCTGCGGGAATCACCCTGCGCCGGGCAGGATGCTGGTCATCGGCAGATATGATACAACACCGGTCCGCTGCTGTTTCGAGGTGCGGCCGCTAGAACGGCTCCCAGTTCTCGCTGGCTGCCAGCTTGAAACCTCCGTAGCCTTTGTCCAGCCAGCGTTGGGCTGCTTGTGTCAGGATGCCCTCGTCGTCGGTCGCCAGGTGAATGTCGGATTCGTGACAGAACAGGCATTCAAACGTCCGGTCACGATCCTGTAACACAAGGTCGGCCTCGCCCGGTGCATAGATCCCGTTGTCGATGCTGGTCTGGATGAAGGGGAGCAAATCCGCGCGGCGGACCTCGATGTCCCGCCAAAGCAGCTCCGGCTCCAGCTTGCAGCCCGAGCCGTACTCGATCACAAGATCGTCGATTCCGTTGGATTGAAGCCACCCAACAATCTGATGGATTTCATCCAGCAACTGCGTGCGTGTGAGAGGGCTGGTCACAAACGTCATGGCACTCTCCTTTTCGCGAGCCACGAGGCGCGATGTGGGGAGTATACGCTAAACCGGAGGCGGTGAAAAGGCCGGTAGCAACCTTTGAGTCAAAACGAGTCAGGCCATCATGTGCGCCGTAGGCGGGCGAGAACTTTTTTCGCGTCCTTCGTCCCAACGAACTTGCGAGCCTCTGCTTCATGCAGGCCCTGACGTATATGATCTGTCTGCCATGTGTCGACGTACGCAGCAAGCGCTTCGTTGACTATGTAGCTCCGGTTCCGATGCAGGCTCTGGGCAATGGCGTCGAGCGCCTTCCGCGTTTCTGGCTGGATGTGGAGCGCAAGAGTTTCTTTGGCCATAAAGTTATTTCGCGTCCCTCCAATTCTCTCCCACCCCGATATCCGCCACCATAGGAACCTCCAGCGGGTACACTTGCTCCATTTCGCGCTTCACCATGACAGACAGTTTCTGCGTCTCTTCGGCCGGAGCTTCGAAAACCAGCTCGTCGTGAACCTGCAGCAGCATCGCGGCCTGATACTTTTCTTCTCGCAGCTTGCGGTCGATGCGGATCATCGCGGCTTTGATGATATCGGCGGCAGTGCCCTGGAGCGGCGAGTTTACCGCGGTGCGCTCGGCGAATCCCCGGGACGAAGGATTGCGGCTATTCATCTCTGGGATGGGGCGCTCCCTGCCCAGAAGCGTCCTGGTCACCCCGGTGCGCCGCACCTCGGCAATTGTGCTCTCGATAAATTTCTTCACGCCGGTGTAGCGCTCGAAATAAGCCTGAATGTACAGCTCCGCTTCCCCGCGCGAAATTCCCAGTTGTTGCGAGAGGCCGAACGGGCTGATGCCATAGACAATGCCGAAATTCACCGCTTTGGCGCGGCGCCGGTCTTCCGCGCTGACCATGAGCGGCGGGACGCCCATCACCTCGGCGGCCGTGCGCGTGTGAATGTCTTCGCCGTTGCGGAACGCCTCTACCAGCACTGCGTCGTGCGACATGTGCGCCAGCAAACGCAGTTCGATTTGCGAATAGTCCGCTATCACGAGCTTCCAGCCGGGCCGTGGAATGAAGGCCGCGCGGATCTCGCGGCCCAGTTCCGTGCGGATCGGAATGTTTTGCAGGTTCGGATTCGACGACGACAAACGGCCCGTTGCGGCGCCCGTCTGGTTGAAGCTGGTGTGCAGGCGGCCGGTGCGCGGGTCGAGCAGCAAGGGCAGCGCGTCGACGTAGGTGCCCTTCAGCTTGGTGAGCTGGCGGTACTCGAGGACTTTGCGCACAATTTTATGCTCGCCGGCAAGATCGTCCAGAATGTCAGCCGCCGTGGAAATGATTTTTCCCTTGCCGTATTTCACCGGCGACGGCAGCTTTAAATCCTCGAACAACATGCGACCGAGCTGTTGTGGAGAGCTGATGTTGAACGGCTTGCCCGCTATCTGGTGGATTTCAGCGGTCAGCCGCGCGATGTCCGTCTCCATCAGACCGGAGAGCCGCTTCAGCTCGGTTGAATCGATCAGGATTCCCGTCAGCTCCATGCGGGCCAGCACGCTGGCCAGCGGCAACTCCACGGTTTCGTAAAGGCTGCGCAAGTTGCGGCCGTCGACCTCGCGGCTGAGGTCCTGGTATAGTTCGAGCGCGTAATCGGCGTGCTGCTCGGGCGAGGCCCCGAGCTTCAGATCCAGGCGCCGGTGCGCCAGATTATCCAGAGAACAGCCGCCCGGATCGGCGTCGAGCAGAAACGCATACAACATCACGTCATGAATGAAACCGCGTGCCTCGAAGCCGAGCTTGGAAAACGCCAGCAGCGCGGATTTCACGTCGCAGGCGATCTTCGGACGCGCGCCGTCTTCGAGCAACGGCCGCAGCCGGTCCAGAAGCTGGAGTGGCACGGCGCGCGCTTCCCCTTGCTTCCAGGCCAGTCCAACGGTGTCGAGCGCCAGCTCGCCTTCACCCGATTTCGCAATCGCAACCGCTACCATCGTACCCTCAGGGATCGCCGCCACCCAGGCATCTACGCTTTCGGGCGTACCCAGCGCTTGGTAGTCCCGCGCGCGCATGATCCTCGCCCGGGCCCAACTCCTTCAGATGGCTGTGAAACTCCAGTTCCTTATAAATCTGCTTCAGCACAACCAAATCGGGCTCCCGCGCCTTCACCTGTCCGGGCGAAAACTCGATCGGAACAGCCGTCTCGATGGTAGCCAGACGCTTACTCAACGCGATGCGTTCGCGGTTATTCTGCAGGCTTTCCCGGTACATCTTGCGCTCGACTTCGGCTGCCCGGTCGAGCGCCGCCTCAACCGATCCGAATTGTGCGATCAAATCCTTGGCGCCTTTCTCGCCGATGCCGGGTGCACCGGGGATATTGTCGATTGAGTCCCCTCTGAGCGCCAACAGATCGGCGACCTGAGTTGGCTTCACGCCCATGAATTCCTGGACTTTAGCCGGGTCATACCAGGTATCATCCTTAGCAGGATTGAGCATGGAAACGTGGTCGGTCACCAGTTGCAGCATGTCTTTGTCGCTCGAAACGATCACCACCTCAAAACCACGCCTGTTCCGCGCGCCGCGAAATGGTGCCGATCACGTCATCCGCTTCGAATCCGCGGAACTCGAGGATGGGAATCCGCAGGGCCTCCAGCAGCCGCCGGATGTAGACGATCTGTTCACCCAAATCCGGCGGCGCCTCAGCCCGATTGGCTTTGTATTCAGCAAATTCCTGTTCGCGCAGGGTTGGGCCGATGCTCTCAAAGACGGCCGCGATGTACTCCGGCTTGTATGTTTTAGCTAGCTTCCGGAGCATATTCGTAAAGATGTAAACCGCCTCCGTGGAAAGTCCGGTAGATGTTCGCATGGGCGGGGCGGCTGAGCGGGCCCGCGCATGATACGCGCGGAAGATAAACCCGTACGTATCAATCAAGAACAGACGGGGATGAGGCACGAGACTTTCATCATATCTCCACAGACCTCATAGAGGTACGGGGGCCACACTGGGGACTGCAATGTGTGGCTTTTTTGCATCGGGCATATTTTCGACATGTCTTAGAATCAATAAGTTACAGCTACGGCTCTGCGATTGCCTATTAACGAAAGTTTACAGCAACTTTTGAGGAGCCTTTTTGCGCTTTGAGACGACGATCCAGCGCCCTGTTGAAACCAACGGCATCGGCCTGCACAGCGGAGTTCCGGTTTCGATTCGTGTTCTGCCGGCCCCGGTTTCAACCGGCATCGTTTTTCTGCGGACTGACCTGGATAATTTCCCCATCTCCGCCAGCTGGCGGCATGTCGCGCGGGTAAGCTATGCCACGAGCCTGATGCGGCAGGGCGTGCTGATCTCGACCACCGAGCATCTGCTAAGCGTTTTCTACAGCAGCGGGATCGATAACGCCTATATCGAGATCAACAACCTCGAGGTGCCCATTCTCGACGGCAGCGGGATGCCGTTTGTCGAGCTGATCCGCGCGGCGGGGGTTCGCCAGTACCGGCGAAAGCGACGCTATCTGCGCATCCGGCGCCCGATAACGGTTGAAGATCACGGCAAGCGCATCACGATTCTGCCGGACGAAGCGTTCCGGCTCACCTGCGAAATTCGATTCGATCATCCGATGGTGGGCAAACAGTCGCTCGAAATGGAAGTAACGCCGGAGCGCTATGCCGCGGAGATTGCGCCGGCGCGTACCTTCGGGTTTTCTTACGAACTGGACCAGATGCGCAACATGGGTCTGATCCGCGGAGCATCGCTCGAAAATGCGGTGTGCTTCGATCGGGAAAGCGTGATGAATCCAGAGGGCCTGCGCTTCCCGGACGAATGCTGCCGGCACAAAGCGCTCGACTTGATCGGCGATCTGGCGCTGATCGGCAAACCGCTGCTGGGCCACGTCATTGCGGAGCGCGCCGGGCACGCCATGCACGCGCAACTGGTGGCGCGCATCATGTCGGACCCATCGCTATACGAGATCATCACCTTCGACCAACTGGCCACCCGCGTGGCCCACGCCCTGATGTCGTGAAATCCGCCGCGATTTTGTTGCTGGCTGCCGCTTCTCTGTGCGCCCAGAACAAGCCGAACTGGGATGGGTGGCAATTTCTCATCGGCGAATGGACTGGCGAGGGCGGAGGCGATCCCGGACAAGGAACGGGCGGGTTCAAGTTCGAGCTGCAACTTGACCAGCACGTCCTGGTTCGCCGCAACCACGCCGAATATCCTGGAGCCAAAGATAGGCCTCCCTATTCCCATGAAGATCTGATGGTTATTTATCCGGAAGGCTCCGGCTGGAACGCAGTGTACTTCGACAATGAGGGACACGTGATCCACTACTCCGTCGAGTTTCGGACCGAAGGTGACGGTGTGGTCTTCACGAGCACCGGGCAGGCTTCGGCGCCGCGTTACCTGCTCACCTATATCAGACAGCGCGACAACAAGGTGGGGATCGAATTCGCGATTGCCACGCCAGGGAAGCCGTTCACCCCGTACATCCACGCCGTGGCTCACCGGAAATAAGTATGGCCCGCAAGAAGAAGTTCGATGTGAAGAAGGAAATACGCAAGCTGGCGCGGGAGCGGGTTGGGATCGTTCCAGCGGCGCGTGTGATCGTCCCCAAGCCGGCGCGCAAGAAGCCCAAGCACAAAAAGAACCTCGCGGACGAGAGTGGCGGTTAGCCGCTACACTACTCGAAGCAAGCGCCCGCGGCGCGTAGCCCACTCTGTCTGCGAAAACACGTTGGGACCAACCTCAATCATACGCGGCAGCATATTGAAAACCGATGCCGGCCCCCACTCCATGCCGCGCCGCGTGCGAAAGCCTCGCCCATTCAGCTCGGCCGCGACCTGCGACAGCGTGCGGTCCTGGACGATCAGTTCCAGCATCAGCATCAGTGCTTCGCGTTCGGCGGGGTGAACCTCCAGGTGGGCGCAGTCGTCGGCAATCTTCAGGCCGTAAGGGATTTCTTGAGCGGGGTCCGGCGCAACTGCCTCCGCGCCCTTAATTTCTCTGATCCACTCCACTGCCGCAAGCCTCCAGCCGGCCTCACTCTTGCGCGTCCAATAGTCCGCCGCCGGCGGAGCCGACATTTCCTCTCGCATCCGTTCGCTGTTTGCCATGGCACCTCCTGGAAGATGAAAGCAATCGGATGCTGCGAGCAAACCGTTTGCCAGGCCCAGACGCTTCAATCTGTTGAACTTCGCAGCGCTATCTCGCTCCGGCTTGTCCGCTCGTGGGACCGGCTGTCCCGTCGTTGGGACAAATTTAGCTTAAGGACGTCACACAGAGAATGCGAACCAGATTTGTAGCGTTATCGCTGTTTGCGGGCCTGCTCGGCTTAGCGCTGGCACAGGTTCAGAAACCCGTGAACGGATTCCAGCGGGATTTTCTGCTTTCGTTCAACGATGCTGAAGCCAAAACCATGAGCCTGGCGAAGGCCATGCCGGAAGAGAAGTATTCGTGGAGGCCCGGCGCCGATGTCAGGTCTGTGAGCGAGGTTTATGTGCACGTCGCCAATGGCAACCGCCTGTTACTGACGGTGATGCACGGCGTGCCGGAGCGTGACACGTTCATGAAGTTGGTACAGGACAACGAACAGCGTGAGAAAACCATCGCGAGTAAACCCAAGGTGCTGGCAGATCTTGAAGCGTCATTCAAAGAGGTTCACAGCGCGCTGGAAAGCTCGGGCGCAGACGCGCTTTCGAAGCCCATCAAATTCTTCGGCGAGAATGCAACCCCGGCGGCCGCGTATATGTCGATCCTCGAGCACGCCAGCGAGCACCTGGGACAATCGATTGCTTACTCGCGCATGAACGGGATCGTGCCGCCGTGGTCGCGCGGCGAATAGTTTTGAGCTGCGCTCCGGTTACTTCGTGTCCTTTCCAACGTGCTCGATCAGCGTTTTCATGTCTTCGGCGTGCTCCTCTTCTTTGGCGAGGATTTCTTCCATGAGGCGGCGGCTGGTCGGATCCTTGTCCCCGAAGTAGCGGATGATTTCGGAATAGGACTCTACGGCAATGCGCTCGGCGACCAGGTCTTCCTTGATCATTTCCATAAGCGTTTGCCCTTCGACATATTCGGAATGGCTGCGCATCAGAAGACCTTCGGGATTGAAGTTGGGCTCGCCATTGAGCTGGATGATGCGAGCGGCAATTTGGTCCGCGTGGCTCTGCTCTTCATTGGCGTGTTCGAGAAACTCATCGGCCACTGCCTGGGCGTGAATGCCACTCGCCATGAAATGGTGGCGTCTATAGCGAAGAACGCAAACAATTTCAGTAGCCAGTGCCTCGTTTAAGACGCGCAGCGACGTCTCAAGGTCAGCTTTGTAATCTTCCGTTACCGCGCCTTTTTCAATATGTTTCCGCGCGCGGCGGCGAATTTCCTGGATGTCGCTCAAGAATGGCTTCTTCGGATCTGGAGTTAGTGCGGTTCCCATCTGGTCTCCTTCGGCAACTTCCATCCTAAAACGCAGGCGGTCGCTGCGGAACACACGCGGTCTTTGTGCAGTGCGATTTCATACAGCCGATTATGCCTGGCTACTTCAGTGCGCGGTCTTCAGGAACTCCAGCAGGTCAGCCATTTGCTGGAGGTCAATTCGTTTTTCCAGATCGCCCGGCATGGCCGACAGGTTGGTGACGTACATCTGCTTGATGTCTTTGCGCTGGATGATGTCCTCTTTGCCATCCTCATGGCGCAGGGCGATGGTAGTCGAAGTCTGCGGGCCCAATACGCCATCGAGCGTGCCGCCAGTTGTTTCGACGACGTAGGCCTCGAAACCCTGGGCGATAGTCTTGTTGGGCATGAGAATATCCTCGAGCAGCGCCTGCTTGGGCTGGTTCTGAACGGTAGCGAGATCCGGTCCGACCTGCACGCCAAGACCCGCGAAGCGGTGACATTTGACGCAGATGGCTTTGAACACTTCGCGGCCACGCGCCGCATCCGCCGTACGATCGAAGGCGGCTTCGTAGCGCTTTACGACCTTCTCGCGGTCGCTCGCACTTGGTTCCAACATTGGACGCGCCTCAGCACGAATCGATGGATCGGTGTTCATGATGAGGCGGCGCCGCTGGCTGAAATTCAATGTCCAGGGTTGAACATCGCCACTTTTCAGGGCAGCCACAAGCAACCGCACCCGGCTCGGTTCCAGGTACATGGCGTCGGCGGCCTCGGTGCGGCATGCCGGGGTGAAAGCACGCCATTTCGAAAGCAAATACTTTCCGATGTCGTCGCCTTTGCACTTGCCGAATGCGCGTACTGCCGCGGCTTGCACCTGATCCGGCTCCTGGAGGTCGATCAACTGCTTGAACACGGCTTCGTGCGCTTGCGCGCCGGCAATGGCCAGGAGTCCGATAGCATCCGCTCGCACGTTGGCGTCAGCCTGTTGATCTGCAATGATTGCGGAAGCACGCTGCAAGGCAGCGGCGGTTGAAGCGCCCGAAGGCAATCCGCCCATTTCGATCAGGCGTAGGGTGGATCGCCGAACGGACGCTTGCGGGGTTTCGAATAGTTTCAGCAACACCGGCTGGCTCAACGTGAGCGCACCCGGTCCGGACGATTTCAGGCCCAGTGCCAGACCGTCGAGACTCGCGGCTCGCCACCACTCGGCATTGCTTCCGGTTGCACGCGCCACCTTGTCGATCACGCTCCGGACTTCGGCGGGCTTCTGCCGTGCGCCCACAACCGACGCTGCCTGCCGCACGAAGCTCACACGGCCGGGAGTTTCGCTGGTTCCGGTGGCGACCGCCTTCTCATAAGGGCGCGATGCTTCGCCGGAAGAGGCACTCAGCGCGGCAATTTGAAACCATTTGTCCTCGATATCGCGGGAAACAAGCTCGTCGCGAGCCGCGCGCGCAGCCGGAGAGTTCAGCGAGCCTAGCGTACAGAGCAACTGGAAGCGGACCCGGGCATCCTGGTCCTTAGCCATCCCAATCAATTTCGGAGCAAGCTCCGGCGCGCTTGCCAGCCTCGCCTCCGCAAGGACGATTGCGTTTTCGCGCACCCCCGGTTCGGGGTCCCGTAACATGGCGTCGATTTCCGCCGCCTTCAACTCACCCAGGCCGTCCAGTGTCCAGAGCGCATGCAGCCGGCCCACAGCCGACGGACTCTCATGCAGCATGCGAATCAGCTCTGGCGCAACATCCACAGCTTTGCGATCCACCAGCAGCCGCTGCGCGGTGCGCCGCCACCAGATGACCGGATTCGCCAGTTCTTTCACCAGCTCTGAATTTGAAGCCGAGCCGAGCTTGATGGGCTTTGGCGCTGGAGCGCCGTCCGGAACGATGCGGTAGATGCGGCCGCGGTCGATGCCCTTTGTTAGGTCCGGCGACTTCTGGGCCTCGGTCGACATCCACTCAGGATGCTCGATCACCAGCCGGTAAAAGTCCATCACGTAGAGCGCGCCGTCCGGCCCGGCAAAAAAATTCACCGGCCGGAACCAGGCATCCGTCGAAGCCAGAAACTCCACATCCGGATGAGCGCGGCGGGCAATGTAGGTAGCGCCGGCGGCCGAGAGCAGGTCCTGATGCACCAGGTTGTGTACCGGTTCGGCGACGAATAGAGATCCGTGATAGCACGTGATTCCACATGCCGATGTGAATTGTCCGACTTCGGTCAGCAATTCGAACCGGGGATGCAGGGTGATGGGGTAGACCTTCGCGGCCGCACCGTGATCCGAAATCTGTTGCATGGCGGAGGAAACCGGGAGATCCGGATTCCGCTCCAGGTAAGGCGCGGCAATCACCTGTTCGCGCACATGGTCGGAATTGTTCGTCGTGAAGTAATGTCCCCAGTCATCGAACGTATGTCCGTATTGCGAGCTGCCGGAAAGTGCTTCGATCTGGTGCGTGTCGGGACGGAAGCGCACAGTGCGGTTATGCTCTTTCAAGCCGTGCAATTCGGGATGGTCCGGAAACCGGATATCTGAACCGCGGTCGCCAAATTGTTTCTTATAAATGATGGCCGTGGCGGGCCCTTCGTGCGCGAGGTAGATCCAGTTGTCGAGCCCGTAGACCGGATTATTTACGGTGTGCTGCGGGTTGGTCACCGCGAAGCCGGTGAGGACCAACTGCCGGACGTCGGCTTGTCCGTTGCCCTTGGTGTCTTCGAAGTACCAAACGTTGGGGGCATCGGTTACCAGGATGCCTTTCTTCCAACGCATGATGCCCGTCGGCATGACGAGCTTGTCGGCAAAAATGGTGACGCGGTCAGGGATGCCGTCTCCATTGCTGTCCTCGATCAGCTTGATTCGGCCCAACGGCGTTTCCGTGCTGAGCGGATACCCTCGATCTTCGACCACGTAGATTCGGCCATTCTCGTCGAAGTCCATGGCCACGGGCGATAGGACATCAGGCTCCGAGAGGAACTTTTCGACATGAAAGCCGGACTCGACCTTGAACGTTTTGAGTGCGGCTTCTGCGCTGTATGGCGGCCCAGACTTACGGCAGCCCGTGATGGCCGGAACGCAAAGCAACAGTGCGAGCGAATATTTGCGGGATGAATTCTTATAAGCTTTGAGCATTTGTCGGGATGGACCACGATTGTATCAACGCCGGCGCACCTGCCGCGCGAGGGCATACCTTTCGACATTGTTCCGCTACAATGCAGACGGGAGCGCAATCGAATCGGAGCCATGCGTAATCATTCGAACACCATCCTTAATTACGGGGGGAGGCGCCGGCATTGGAGGCCCCGCGGGGGATGTGCGGCGGAATTCCCAGATCAATGAGGCCTCAAGAATGTCTTTACGCCCCAAGGAGCGACACCGGATAGGACGCATAGGCTGGCTACGCGCGTCCGTATTGGGTGCGAACGATGGCATCCTTTCAACCGCGAGCCTGGTGCTCGGAGTCGCAACTGCGCATGCGACTCACCACAACGTCTTGGTCGCCGGGATCGCAGGCCTAGTCGCTGGGGCAATGTCGATGGCTGCCGGTGAGTACGTGTCCGTCCACTCACAGGCAGACACCGAACAGGCCGAACTCGAGGTTGAGCGCACGGAACTTAAAGCTGACGACAGGGGCGAGCACAAGGAACTGGCGGCTATCTACGTCGCTCGTGGGCTTGAGCCAGCGCTTGCGAAACAGGTCGCCGAGCAGCTGATGGCACATGACGCGCTAGGCGCGCATGCCCGCGATGAACTCGGCATCTCCAAGACACTCGCTGCGCGTCCGATTCAGGCTGCATTGGCGTCGGCTGGCAGCTTCGCTGTCGGAGCAGCCATGCCTCTCTTGGTCACAGCGTTAGCACCGGAGGCGAGTCTTATCCCCCTTGTCTCCGGGACTTCATTGGCGTTCCTCGCGCTTCTGGGCGGGTTGGCAGCGAGCGCGGGCGGAGCAGGCGTGGCAGTGGGCGCAATGCGTGTCACGTTCTGGGGAGCACTGGCTATGGCGGTGACCGCAAGCGCCGGGGCCCTGTTCGGAACAGTTCCGTGAGAGACCCGCCGGAGGGGGCAGCCGGGGACCGACGAGATGTTTTCCAATGAAGCCAGCAGTTCCTCCATGAAAGCAATGTAGCCTCTTGCACTTTCATGTACACAGCGCCCAGCGTCATCGCCCATCTTTGCCGTTTGAATGACAAGTCCGCCGGCTAGCGTGCAAGTCCCTCGCGCACCGCAATCTTCGGCAACGCGAATGCCACATATGCGCCTCGAATCTTTTCTAACGGTGCTGCGTTGAGTTTCACCGGTGCGGCCGCACAGAACACGAGGTATTGGCGGCCCTCAACCTCGTAGACCGCGGGCATGCCCTCGAGTGCAGCATCCAATTCGTGCTCCCAGAGGACCTTCCCAGTAGTGACGTCCAATGCGCGAACCTTGCGGTCGCGGGTGCCGGTGAAGATCAACCCGCCGGCGGTCACTACCGGACCCACCTTCGGAAAATGCGATCCGGTATTTTTGATCCCCTTGGCCGCCAGCTCGGGAACCTCGCCCAGCGGAATCTTCCATCGGATGGTGCCCTCGTTCAGGTCATAAGCTGTCAGAGAGGTCCACGGCGGAGCGATCGGGGAAAGCCCGTCACTGGCGATCATGAAAGCCGAATCCACTGTAGTACCGCTCACTGACAGACGTCGGAAGCGCCTGATCGGCCGGCGCATTTTTCGCCAGCTTCAGGATCGCTGGAAGATCTTTCGACACGACAAACAACATGCCGCTTGGCGGGTCCACCGCCGCGCCGCTCCAGTTGGCGCCGCCATTGTTGCCCGGCATCTCGATGGTGCTGCGTTGTCCTGGCGGTGTGAACAACCCTTCATTCCGTGCGCTTAGGATTTCATCGCGAAAGCGGGCGCGGTCTTCCGGACTCAGAAACGGGCTCAGATCGTCGACTGTAAATTTCTGCCGCGCAAACGGCGGCGGCTTTACAGGAAACGGCTGCGTCGGCCAGGTCTCTTCTCCCGGCATATCGGAACGGGGAACGGGCCGTTCCTCGATCGGCCAAAGCGGCTCGCCGGTCACGCGATCGAACACCCAGACGAACCCCTGCTTGGTCACCTGGGCTACTACGTCCACCAACTTGCCGTCGTGCCGCACGGTAAGGAGCTTCGGAGCTGTTCCATCGTCATAATCCCAGATATCGTGATGAACCATCTGGAAGTGCCAAAGTCGCTTGCCGGTTCGGGCATCGAGCGCCAGCAGACAATCGGCGAATAGATTTGCGCCATTACGGTCCGCGCCGTAGAAGTTGTATTTTGCGCTCGCCGTGGGTGCATAAACGATGCCGCGCTTCTCATCCACTGAAAGTTCGCCCCACACGTTGGCTCCGCCGACGCGCTTCCACGCGTCCTTCGGCCAGGTGTCGTATCCAAACTCACCGGGACGTGGGATCGTATGGAAGGTCCAAACCAGTTTGCCGGTACGCACGTTGAACGCTCGAATGTCTCCGGGAGCCGAACCATAACCCTGATTGGTTGCGGAACCAAGAATCAGCAGATCCTCAAATACGCGCCCCGGTGTGGTGGACTGCACCAGCTTGATCGCCTTGGGGTCGCGATCCAGCCCTTCCTTTAGATCGACACGGCCGCCTTCGCCAAACGACGGAATCGAGGCACCGGTCCTGGCGTCGATCGCGCACAAGAAATGGTTGCTGGCGAATAACAACCGCCGTTCCGACCGGTCTTTACTTTCCCAGTAATTGATCCCCCGGTCCGTGATGATGGTCGTGCCGGGCTCGGCCGCATGCGTCCAAATCACTCTACCCGTCGCCGCATCCAGTGCCACGAACGAATTGTTCTTGGCCAGAACGTACATGACCCCGTCGGCCACAACCGGATTAAAGAAGTATCTGCTGTCGTCCCCGGTCGAGTAGGTCCACGCAACCTCGAAGTGGCTCACATTCGAGCGATTGATTTGCGAAAGTGCGGAATACTGCGCGGCGTCGGGGGCGCCTCCGTAGTCGCTCCACGTCTTATGGTTCTGCGCGCCAACGGGCCCTCCTGCCAGCAAAATGAGTAACGCAACCGCTCCTCCGATGGGCAAACGAGTCATTCACCTATGATGCCACTCCCGAGCGCAGTGTTCCGCGTGGCATCACTCGCGCGCTTCCGGCCGGAGAGAATTCACTCAAATTGTGCCAGAAGTTTCACCTACCGACGTTAACGCAGAGTTGTTAACGATTTCCAACGTTGCCATTCTAAACCAGGCCGGATACCTTCATACAAGTCTCCCAATGACGCGCGGCTCACTGTTAAGCATGTTTTCGTCCGATCTGGCTATCGACCTGGGTACTGCGAACACCTTGGTGTACGCAACTGGCAAAGGTATTGTGGTCGATGAGCCTTCCATCGTTGCTCTAAACAAGAAGACCGGTGAGGTCGAGAGCGTCGGAAAAGACGCGAAAGACATGCTCGGCCGAACTCCGGGGTACATGGTGGCTATCCAGCCCATGCAGGACGGTGTGATTGCTGATTTCGATGCGGCCGAGCACATGTTGCATTATTTCATTCAGAAGGCACACAAACGGAAACGGCTGGTGCACCCACGCATCATTATGGGTATACCCAGCGAGACCACGGACGTAGAAAGGCGGGCGGTGCTGGATGCGGCCTATCGTGCCAAAGCCAGTGAAGTTCACCTGGTGGACCAAGCTATGGTCGCAGCGATCGGCGCAGGGCTTCCGGTAACCGAGGCTACAGGTAGCATGGTGGTCGATATCGGCGGCGGCACTACGGATATCGCGGTCATCTCGCTCGCCGGGATCGTCTACTCACGGTCCGTGCGGGTAGCCGGCAACCTGATGGATGAGAAGATCATCGAGCACCTCAGACATGAGCATAACTTGGTGATCGGAGAGCGCACCGCGGAAACAATCAAGGCGGAATTGGGCTCGGCCTACCCGTTGGACCGGCCCGCCAGCATGGAAGTTAAAGGACGAGATGTCCTAAAAGGCATCCCGAAAACGGTTTCCGTTCGTGATGAGGAGATCCGGCAAGCGCTATCCGGATGTGTATCGTCCATTGTTCAGGCAATTCGCGTGGCACTGGAACGGATACCGCCGGAACTGAGCGCCGATATAAGTGACAGGGGAATTGCACTGACTGGCGGCGGTTCATTATTAAAAAACCTCGATATACGAATTCACACCGACACAAACCTGCCCGTTTCATTGGCTGAGAGCCCCTTAACTTCTGTGGTTATGGGCACGGCCAAAATGCTGGAAGATTTCACCCTTCTGCGAAGACTTGCTATACCCACGCTAAACTGACGCGATCTCTCCGCAACGTTTAGCTAATCGCTACATATACATCCCGCCATTGACGTTCAGTACGTGACCCGTGATGTAGGCGGCCTCTTCGCTGGCGAGAAACCTGACCGCTGCGGCGACGTCTCCGGGTGTGCCAAGGCGTTTGAGCGGAATGGCGGCGAGGATTTTGTCCTTCAGTTGCTGGGACAAGGCCTGGGTCATGTCCGTATCGATGAAACCGGGGGCAACGGCGTTGACTGTGATGTTCCGCGAGGCCATTTCCTGCGCCAGCGATTTCGTCAGGCCGATCAAACCGGCCTTGGACGCCACATAGTTGGCCTGGCCGGGGTTGCCGGCTTCACCCACCACCGACGTGATATTAATGATGCGGCCCCAGCGCTCGCGCATCATGTTCAGCAGCACCTGCTGGGTTGCGAGGAAAGCGCCGGTCAGGTTGGTGGCAAGCACGGCTTCCCAGTCCTCCTGCTTCATGCGCACGGCCAGGCCGTCTCGGGTGATGGCTGCATTGTTGACGAGGATGTCAATTCGGCCGAATTCCTTGGAGGCTTTGGAAATGGCTGAGCGAACCGAATCCGGAACGCTCAAGTCCATTTCCACGACAAAGGCATCGCGGCCGGAGGAGCGAATCTCGGCCGCAACCTGTCCGAGCTGATCGACGCGCCTGGCAGCGAGCACGACGCGCGCGCCAGCCGAAGAAAGCTCGAGCGAGCAGGCACGCCCGATACCACGGCTGGCGCCGGTGACGAATGCGATTCGATTTTGCATGAGTTGGCAGGCCCATCATAATCGAACGCCGTTGCTTCGCGCATGGGACCTTGTGGATTGACCGAAATGGTCAGCCGCGGTGTCTAACAAATGGGTGGTCCGTCGCGGCTCCCGAATATTTGTACCGCTTCCTCAGCAAAGCATGTCCGAAGCTGAGCCGCGACGAAAGGGAGCGGTGGCTACCAAAGTCCGGTCACAGGAAAGCGAGGCCTACTTTGCTCGAAATCCGGAATGCCACAAAGTCCTACGGCCGCCTTACAGCCGTAAATGACGTTAGCTTCACCGTGCGGCCGCACGAGGTGTGCGGGTACCTTGGCCCAAACGGCTCCGGCAAGAGCACCACCATCAAGATGATCACTGGCCTGCTGGAACCGACCGCCGGGACGGTGTTGTACAAGGGGCAGGATATCCGGGAGGACTTAATCGCATACAAATCTCTTCTGGGTTACGTGCCCGAAGAACCGCATTTGTATTCGTATCTCACCGGCGCGGAGTACTTGCAGCTGGTGGGCGAGCTTCGGTGCCTTCCTGCGGACGTACTGGAGCGCAAAATCGATGGCATGCTCCGGCTCTTTTCGCTCAATGACTACAGGTATGCACCGATCTCTTCCTATTCGAAGGGGATGAAGCAGAAGATCCTGATCTCCGCGGCGCTGCTTCACAACCCCGAGGTCCTCATTTTAGATGAGCCCATCTCGGGGCTTGACATCACCGCCGGTCTCGTTTTCCGCGAGCTGGTAACCCGCCTGGCTCATGAAGGCAAGATCATTTTGTGCAGTTCGCACGAACTCAGCCTGGTGGAAAACGTTTGTTCGGAAGTTGTGATTCTGCATCGCGGACGCGTTGTGGCGCGTGGTTCTATCGAGGAACTGCGGCACTTGCGAAACCAGCCATCGCTTGAGGCCGTATTTTCCGATTTGGTGGCTTCGGACAATATCGAGAGCGTGGCTCAGGAAATGCTCGAACTGGTGATGGAGTCGTGATGCGCGCAAGCCGGCATTCAGAGAAGGAGCAGGCTGTCCGCATGACGCGCAATTTCTTTGCCCGGTTCTTCGAGAATGATCTGCTTTCACCGCAAGCGGATTTCCATGCCGCGCTCAGCCAGGCCCTGGGTTTGCTTGCCACCCCGGGTTTATTCGTCCCGCTGTTGCTGTTGCCCATGCTGATGGACCCGGACGTGGCGCGGAGCTGGGAAATCAAGGTGATCTTTGTCTTTTTCTCGATGCTGGTGATGGGCGTGCTGTCCGTGATCGAGTGGGATGCGCTGATGCTCGATCCTCGGGACCAAACCATTTTGATGCCGCTTCCGGTGCGGCCCCGGACCATTTTCGCCGCCAAATTCGCCGCGCTAGCCGTGTTCCTGACTATCTTTTCCGTGGATGTCAACGCCGGATCTATCCTGTTGCTTCCGCCGCTCGAGGCGCAAGGACGCACGGCGGGCCTGCTCAATCTGCTGCGATACGGAGTGGCGCATGCCGCCGGAACGATCGGCGCGAGTGCATTTACCTTTCTATCGTTCGTTGCGCTGCAAGGCATCCTGATCAACATTTGCAAGCCGAAATGGTTTCGGCGAACATCGACCGCCCTCCAAGTGATCTCGGTGCTCGGCATGCTCGCCGTTCTGTTCTTCTTTCCGGCGATAGTGGATGAGATGCCTCGCTGGAAGGCCGAAGGTGCGGCATTGATCTGGTATTTTCCGCCGATGTGGTTCGTGGGCATATGCGAAGTGATGCAAGGCACCGCAGACCCCATATTTCGGAGCCTGGCCCGGACGGGACTCAACGGCCTGGCCATTGCCGGAGTGAGTTTGACGGTAGCTTACGTAGTGGCTTATGGCCGTTATACGCGCGCAACACTCGAAGGGGCCGTGGATGCTTCGCGGAGAACGGCGGACCCGTGGCGAGTGGTGCGCATGGCAGCGGTCCGCCGATTTCTGGGAAGTCCCCTGCAGCGCGCGACCTTTCAGTTTTCTATGCAGACGATGTTCCGAAGTTCCAAACACCGGCTGATCCTGGCGGCATACGTGGGAACGGGTCTGGCGCTGGTTCTGGAGGAGTCAGTGGGCCTCGGCCTCGAACGCGGACAGGCGTGGAAGCCCGCACAACAGGTGGCTATGCTCTCGCTGCCGCTGGTGATTTCATTCTTCCTGCTGTCAGGCATGCGTTTCATCTTCAATATCCCGTCCGAGTTATCCTCCAACTGGGTTTTTCAGTTGACCGAGCGCCGCGAAAAGGTGGAGTATCTAGCGGGAGTTCGCAAATGCATGTTGCTGCTGGTTGTGACGCCCGTTGCAATCGCAGTGCTTCTGGTTTATCCCTTTCTTTTCGGCGGCGAGACGGCGCTGGTTCATGCGGCGTACTGCTCGTTGCTATCGCTCTTCCTGGTGGAGGCGCTGTTGTGGCGCCTGGAAAAACTGCCGTTTACGTGCTCCCACGTCCCCGGCAGAGTACCTGTTGTCGCTGTTCTGACCAGCTACTGGATCGCCTTCATGCTCTATACGCACTTGATGGCGTACCTGGAATGCGAGATCCTCCATAGCCGCCTGGCAACTGCGATTTGCCTCAGTGGCTTGTTGTTGGCGTGGTGCGGTTTGGCGGCCTATCGAAAACGGAAGCGCCAGGAAAGCCTCGGGTTCTTGTTCCACCAAGAGCCAGAGCCGGTGGTTTGCACGTTAAACCTCGGCTATTGAACGCAGCGCGGGCGCGATCGCTTTCCCGAAGTGCCATCATAATAAGGCTTACCCATGGCCTACAGCGATCTGCGCGCCTTCATTCGAAGACTGGAGAAAGAAGGGGAGTTGAAAAGGATCCAGGTGGAAGTGGATCCAGTGCTCGAGATTGCCGAGTTTGCCGACCGCGCAGTGAAGTCGGGCGGTCCGGCATTGTTGTTCGAACGTCCCAAGGGTTACAAGATTCCGGTGTTCATCAACGGGTATGCGAGCATGCGCCGTATGGAACTGGCGCTCGAAGTGGCGTCGGTGGAAGAAATCGCGCGACGCATTTCCGAATATCTCGAAATGCGCATGCCGGAAGGTCTGATGGGCAAGCTCAAAATGCTGCCCAAGCTTGCGGAGATGGGCTCGTTCTTTCCCAAAATTGTCGACAAAGGCCCTTGCCAGGAGATCATCAAGCACGACGGTTTTTCGCTGCTGGATTATCCCGTTCTGCAATGCTGGCCCGAGGACGCAGGGCGCTTCATCACGCTCCCGATGGTTTTTTCGCGAAATCCGGAAACGGGCAAAAGGAATTGCGGATGTTATCGCCTGCAAGTGTATGACGGCCGTACCGCCGGCATGCACTGGCAAACACATAAGCAGGGCGCGGAGCATTACCGGCGCATGCTAGCGCAATCGGGCAAGGATCGTATGGAGGTGGCGGTAGCCATCGGCGCCGACCCGGCCACGATGTATTCGGCGATCCTTCCGCTGCCCCCCGATCTGGACGAGATGCTAATCGCCGGGTTCATTCGCTCGAGCCCGGTGGAGATGGTGAAGTGCCAGACGTGTGATCTGGAAGTGCCGGCCCAGGCGGAAATCGTGCTCGAAGGTTATGTGCAATTGGGCGAAATGCGCACCGAAGGGCCGTTCGGCGATCACACGGGATTTTATTCGCTCGCCGACGAGTATCCGGTTTTCCATGTGACCTGCATTACGCAGCGGAGAGAGCCGGTGTATGCGACGACCATCGTTGGCCCCCCACCGATGGAGGATTACTACATGGGCAAGGCGGTGGAGCGGATTTTTCTGCCCCTGATGCGCCTGCAATTGCCGGAGATCCGTGATATTTGCATGCCCGCGGAAGGCATCTTCCACAATCTAATGCTGGTCTCGATGCGAAAGTCATATCCAGGCCACGCCCGCAAAGTGATGTCCGCAATCTGGGGACTGGGGCAAGCCATGTTCACCAAATGCATCGTGGTAGTGGATGAAGATGTGGACGTGCAGAACGTGCGCGAGGTGGCGTGGAAAGCGCTGAACAATATCGATCCGGAGCGCGATATTCAGTTCACCCTTGGCCCGGTGGATTCGCTGGATCATTCGAGCCGACTGGCGAATTTCGGATCCAAGATGGGGATCGACGCCACGCGCAAATGGCCGGGCGAAGGCTTTACGCGGCCGTGGCCGGGCGTGATCCGAATGTCCGAAGAGGTCAAGCAACGCGTGGATGAGCTGTGGAAGAAGGCCGGGCTATAAGTGTCCGGTGATTTCCCGATTGTTCAAAGTGAATCATCCGAGCTAACGTCTTCATATCGAGGAAATTTGGCTGAGACGGCTGCGAGAAGCCGTGCATGGGTATGAGACATGACGCGACTTCAAGGATTGAAGGCGCCGAACTGAAGGTGGTTGGCGCAAATGGCCAGCAACTCAGTCACAGGAGCCTCACCTACGGCTATGATCGTCCCAAAAAATCGCTTCGAGACGCGGCCAACTTAACTATCGCGGTCCTGTTCGTAGTGCTTTTACTGGTTTCGGCCGGTTTCGTGGATTTGGACAACAACTTCGCCACATCCGTATGGATGACGTCCACGATACGCCATGTCCTTGGACTTCCCGCGGCGGCCGTTGAGGCGAACCCGAGACTCGACCGCGGACCGTTCATACTAATTGCCGAGAAGGATGATGGGCAGCGACTTATTGCCAAAACCACGCTCGAACGAAGCGGCTATACCGTTGCCCTGACGGATGACGGTCCAGAGGCGCTGGCTCTTTTCCGCAAGACGGCGCCTCGCGTTTCGCTCGTGCTCCTGGACCGGGCCGAACTCCGTAGTTCCACTGGAAGTGTAGTGCAGCAGTTAAAGACGATCCGGCCGGATGTTCGCATTCTGGTCTCGCAGCCCGGCGATGAGCGGCTTCCTTCCGGTGTAACCCGGATCGCCCGGCCACTCAGCGCACCGCCCCTGATAGAGACGGTCCGAAGAGTTCTGGCCGGCCATTGAGATGAGGCCTCCCACTCGGAATTGATCGGCTCACCACCGTGTTGCTAGACTGAGAACGTCCCTCAACGGTGGGTGTAGCTCAGCTGGTAGAGCGCTGGATTGTGGTTCCAGTGGCCGAGGGTTCGAATCCCTCCACCCACCCCAATGAAATCATTAATTTATAGAAGCATTTCGCGAAGTCGATCTCGAAATGGATTTTTACTCCAGTTGGCATTCTCAACGAACCTTACCTGCTGTTGAGAATCCCGTGCAGTCGAATTCGCGCCTTCATCAGAACTCCACGCGTGTGCCTAAAAAAAACCAAAAGTACGAGGCGAGGGCAAAAACATCTGAGACGGCTCCTCTATTGAGAGGACTCGTCAAAGTGCCAGGTGGCAAAGATCGGGGCGTCGGCGCAACACCCCGCGAAGCCTGCGCTTCTTCTTGAGAGCGTCCGGCCAGTTCCCAAGTACTCCACTCCGCCCTTGTTCAGCAGTTTGTATTGAAGCTCAAGGGTAATGGGGTATCGCCCGTTTTGACTGGCCGGTCACACAGACCCCGTATGGCCAAATTATCCTAAACGCACTGAGAACGCACGGCATGCTTAGGCCCGGCGTAACGGTAATTTATTCACAATGCGGCTCGCAAGCTCTATTCGGATTGCGGCTTATCTGATTAGAAACACACAATCGGCGCCCGACGTGCTGGATCACTTGCGAGACGTAAATCCAATGGGAGGCGCTGCAGGTATCATTACTTTTTTGGAATCCCCCGATGATGATCGGCTTGCGTCACCACGACGTGCTTGCGCGGAGCCTGGCTGTGGATCGCGATCCGCTCCCGGCCGTAATGCACTTCGACTTCACGGCCACACTCGCGCACCCACACCGATCGGCCGGCATATTCCCACGGCACGGAATACCGGCTGCCTTGCCAGGACACATACGCATCTCGTGCCACCTTGCGCAGCTCATCATCTATATACGGATAAGGTGGGCGCCCATCCATCGGCTGCAGGCTAAACTGATCCACATTCCACCGCACGGCTACTTGCTCATGCGTCGTGCCGTGCACCCGCTGGTTGGCTACTGCCCACACCCAAGCACGCAACTGCGCATTCAGGTCACTGAGACAGCCCGGTTCGCGGCCTTGTAATCCACATAGGAAGTTCCGCCGCACATACTTCACTCCCGATTCCACCTTGCCCTTGGTCTGTGCCCGATACGGCCGGCACAGCCGAGGCTGGAAGCCCCAGTAGCGAGCGAAGTCCAGAAACACCGGATGCCAGACCACCTCGCCTCGCTCGTCGATCTCCAGCCACACCGTTTTCATGCGGTCATAGAGAATCTCCTCCGGCACGCCACCCAACTGTCGGAAGGCTTCCTCATGCATCTTTAGCAACGTGCCCAACTTCTGGTCCAACGCCGCTTCGGCCATCATCGTCCGGCTATAGCCCAGGGTGAAGGCGAAACCATTCAGCGCCCGCTGTCGGCCATCTATCTCGATGGTACCCAGGTGCCCCCAGTCCACTTGCGCCTGCTTGCCTGGCGGTGTTTCAAACCTTCGTACCGCTACAGTGCCTGCCGATTCGCGCTGCGGTTGCAGCCAGTCTTTCAGAATCGTGTAGCCCCCCAGATACCCGCGGGCCCGCAACTCCCGCAGCAGCACCTGCGCATTCCACACACCAGCCTTCAATCGCTCATCCACATACGGCTTGAACGCATCCAGCTTGCTGGCTGCTGCCGGTCGCGGTCCATAAACTGGTGTGCTTTCCGACCGGATCAGATACTTGCGAATCGTCTTCCGGTCGTATCCAGTCAGCTGACTGATCGCCCGGATGCTCAGTCCCTGTCGTTTCAGCTCCTCGATGTCTTGCACGTCTCTCCCCCGTAACACATCCCGGCACCTCCTCCACTTCAGAGTCGGTCCCGGCCTTAGCCCTTGTCAGGGGTGGGGGATTTTTCGTCCGGCACTATGGGGATTTTACGACCGGCGCTGACAGTTACGCACGGATAACGGAACGATGAATACAAACCATGCGGCTCGGGCGCGACCCGGCGACAACCAAGTATGCCAGCGGTATCCTAGATTGCGGGTGCGCGTTAACGTCAAACGAACTCGATATGCAGCTTGAATTGAAGGAACGCGTCTGATGCCCGCGTCTGTTCTTCCGAATTTCTTCATCGCTGGCGCGCCCAAGTCGGGTACAACTTCCCTGTATCACTATTTAGGCCAGCATCCCGAGATCTACATGAGCCCTATAAAGGAGCCGAACTATTTTGCTTCCGAGATCCGGCTGGAACGATTCAGCGAACGCGTGTGGTCCCAGGCGGAGCAAGATGCGCGTGCGCTTCGGGCATATCTTGACGGGCCCATGCGGGAGAAGCGGTTTGGCGGTATCGTGACAGAGTGGCGTGACTATTTGAAATTGTTTCAACGGGCAGAGGGGCGGAAAGCGATCGGAGAAGCCAGCGTCTGCTACCTGTGGTCGGAGTCGGCGGCCGCGAACGTTCGGCGCAGTATCCCGGATGCGCGGATCATCCTGGTCTTGCGCAGTCCGGCGGAGATGGCGTTCTCAATGTACCTCCAGAACGTGAAAAGCGGCGAGTTGCGCTGCACCTTCCGAGAGGCAATGGAAATGGCTCTTGAGCAACGCGGCGGCAAAATCGACGTGATGCATCCGTTTCTGGATCTCGGGCTTTACTACGAGCAAGTGAAGCGGTTCCTGGCAACGTTTCCGGAAGGACGGGTGCGCGTTTATTGGTACGAGGAGTACAAGGCGGAGCCGGCGCGGATGCTGGAGGATGTTTTTCGTTTCCTGGAGGTGGATGCGAAATTTAGCCCGGACATGTCTAGGCGGTATCTCGAAGCCGGCATGCCGAATGTAGTGCTGGATTCGGCCGCTCGCGCTTTCTTAACGGAGTTCTATAGGGACGACGTGCGCAAGTTGGCAGGTTTGTTGAGGCGTGATCTTTCGGGTTGGTGCGAGGCTATAGTTCGTTCGCCATGAATATCTCGAGGCGCGTATTGGTGCTGCCCGCTGCCTATTGGACGGAACGTCAAGACCCTAAACGCGACTTCGAGTTTCGGCAAGAACGAAATTACCTTCATACTGGATGCAATACGAAATTGCGCCAGGCTGAAGATCGCGCTGTTCGAGCCGATGGCGCGCGCGAGCGAGAGCACCCCGACCGCGACAATGCGGGTTGCCGAGTTCCTTGCTGCCCGCAATCGCGACGAGCGATCCCTAGCGCCTCTGGCGCTCTTCCCGGCGTCGCCATGCCGGCCACAAATATTTGAGGCGACTCCAGATCATCATCCGTCTCGGTAGGGTCGAGGACTGGTGCGGTTGCTCCGTAGGTACGGCCTATCCGTTGCTGCCCGTTTCCGTTGGGAGTGCCTCACTATCCGGACCTTGAGCTGGTTCACACCTACGCGAGCTTCTCAATTATCGCTGGCAGAGTTTTGGGGGAACAGGTCACAGGCAAGGAGGGTGGGATGACCGGTTCCAAGATCCAATCCTTGTGCAGGATGACCTTGGGATGTGTTCTACTGGAGGGATTTTTTAAAAGCGTCAGCGGCGGGCCGCGATGAAGCGTCGACTCGAAACAGCCCGTAATCCACAGGAGTTCCCGCTATCGGCCCGCACACCGAAGGCGGCGGTTGGTTCACCGGGGCTTGGTTGCTGTAGTCCCTCAGGTTGTACCAGTAGACGCGCTCTACAAATTCCAGATTGTGGAGAATAGTGAATGCACGACTCAAGTAATCCGCCTGCTCCGCTTCGGAGAGCGCATCCGCCTGGGCGCCCACGAACCAACCGATTTCAGTAACCCAGATCTCTTTATTTCCGTCTTCGTACTGCCTCATGACGTTATGAACGCTATTGACATAGTCCGCCAGATACAAATCCGGCGAAACACCGCCATTATAGGGGTGAAATCCTACCGCATCGAAGTAGTTTTTTCCGCCATTCTGGTAGACAGCCTCAAGAAAGGGCGCCGCGTTCATTGTGTTCACCTGACCGCTTCCAGTACCTGGAGATAGGCCGCCCAACACGACGACAGCCATTGGGTTTGCAGCCTTGATGGCGGCGTAGGAACGCTTGAGCAGTTCGACGTAGCGGACGGGGTCAGGCGAAGGTCGCCAGAAATTTGCAGTATTGGGCTCGTTCCAAATTTCCCAGTAAAGCACTGCAGGGTACCGGGCAACCACCTTTGCAGCGAACGTAGCGAAATCCTCGACGTCGTCGGGCGGGCAAAAAGACAACGCCCACGGAGCGCCTTGCATGCTCGCTGCAGCGCCTGCGACTCGTTTCATGGCGTAAGCCAAAATCCCGAGAACCGGGATTTGGCCGCTGGCTGCGCGTTTCACTAAAGCATCGTACACGGTAAACTGCCAATTGCCTGGAGTGGGTTCCACGTCACTCCAGTAAAACGTAACCCGAGCGCCTACTTTGCCTGGATTTCCCAGGGATCCGATGAGATCGACGTCCTGGGCGTCATAGAGGACCGCATTGGTACCCCAATAGAAGGGACTCTGGCGCTGAGGTGGACCGGTGTCACAGCCGACAAATACGAACACGCCGAGAGCAGCGAAGGCAAGAAGAATGCAAACACACTTGTTCGAGAGGTACGCCTGGACTTCAATTACTGGGACAAAGCGTTTCAAAACGGCGATTCCGCGGCCACTCGTTCGATCATTCAAGGGACGCGCTTTGCGGCAGAAAATTCTCGCTGGTTGCGCTTATAAAATGCGGCGTCCTACAGGAACGGTTCTGAGTCTGACGAGAAGCTCATTCTCTCGGAAACGCAACCGACTGGAATTATGTCCAAGGCAAAAGTCTAGCACCGACTTCAAGGCACACGCAAACGGCCGAATCGCGAGATGTCAAAAGTTACTGCTAAGGGCTGTTGAGACATATAAAACGCCGAGCGCGCACATCCGCAGTGTAACGATCAATGGCAGCGTTTGGGCCAAAATCGGCGACGCACCTTTTCGCGAATTATTCCAATATGCTCCCGTTGCTTATCATAAAATTGATGTCACTAGCTCTGTGCGCCGCGTGAACCAAACCGAATACCGCCTGCCCGGCTTGCCTCAGGCGCTGCGGGCGAGTGCAGAAACTTGCGCCCCAGGCTGGAGGCGCCGGCTTGCGCGAAACGGCTGAAACCGGTAGCCGATACCGAAGATGGTTTCTATGTATTGCGCGCTGTACGAGCCCAGTTGTTTTCGCAGCCTGCGAATATGTACATCTAACGTGCGGGTCCGAATCCCACTACCGTAACCCCCAGACGCGCATCAGGATGTCCTCTCGCGGAACAACCTCTCCGGCGTTCTCCACCAACAGCAAGAGTAACTCGTATTCCTTGCGTGTGAGCGGCAGCCGGCGGGAATCGAGGAGCACGACTTCGTCGACAACATCTATTTCGAGATGTGCGTCCTGGTAACGGACCTGTAAGGCGCTTGCAAGTGTCGTCTCTATATCGTTCGATGTGGTCATGGCATGATTCCTATCGTTTTCTGAGTTCATGGTTCGTCATTGCGCAACAGGGGCCGTTCGTATCCGTCCGCGCCAACTTTTTGTTTGCTTAGAACCGCAAACCATGATTAAAAAAGGGCGCGGCAGCCGCGCCCTTTCCTTCCTTACCAAGTTAGCCTGAGTGACAACTGCATATTACGCATAGGAGAAGTGATACTGGTGGTCTGGCCGGCATTGCCAGTGTCTACATTCGAGTTCGGGAGCGCAAGATTGGTATTGTTCTAGGAGTTGAACACGTCCCACCGGAACTGTAGTTTGAAGCGCTCCGTCAGGGTAAAGCTTTTTGACAGACCCCAGTCAGCCGAGAACAGTTGCGGACCGCGAAGGGAATTGCGCGCAGCCGTTCCGAAGAGATACAGCCCTGGAACCGCGTAGGCTTGCGGGTTGAACCACTGATTTCGGTCATGCGGTGTATCAGCAAAGGCATTGCCGACTTGGTCGGGGCGAAGGCGTTGGTCTGAATTGAGCGGTGCATTGTTGCTCAATGTAGGGGAAAATGACAGGCCACTCTCCCAAGTCGTGATACCTGAAAATTGCCAGTCCTCCACCACCTTGCGAACGACGCCGCTGGTATTGGAGAAAACTTCCTTCCCGGACCGAACGGCAGTGTGTACGTGTGCGCCAGAGTGAAGACGAAGAGACGATTAAAATCTGCAGGGCCGTAATCCAGGCGTGTGTTGTACTGGTCAGTCGGAGTGCCAAACTCGCCGAAATCCATTGTCCTCGAATAGGTGAAGGAGGCTAAAATCGAATAGGTAGCACCGAACCGCTTTTCACCTCGGATCTGCAACGCATTGTAGTTGCTACTGGTGCAATCGCATTTGTCAAAAATCGAGTCAACGAGACCGAACTTACCAAACAGGGGCCGCCGTAGATTAATATCGGCTCCCGATCCGGGGACTGCAGAATTCAGGTTGAAGCCACCGTTCAGGTGGCGGCCCAGGTTGCCCACGTATGCCACCGAGAGATTAACGCTGGAGGGGAACTGCCGCTCGATCGTGACATTCCATTGATCCACAGACGGGATCTTTTTGGTTAGCTGGAATGTACGCTGGGTTAATGCCATTGGGAAGCGGCAAGAGGCCATTTGACGGAATCGTTGGGAATACTGCGGGCGGCGGCGCTGTCGTCAGAGGGAATATCGGATGGTACGGAGAAGTAGTGGGTATGTCCTGTTTGACAACAGATGGGTATACATCAGCCGCGATGTCATTAAATGTCCAGCCGAACGTGCCCTGGAAATAGCTGCGTCCGTAGCCTGCGCGTACTACGGTCTTTTCAGTGAAGCTGTAGGCAACCCCAATACGTGGAGCAAAATCCACCCACTGCGTTTGGGAATTACCGGACTTGGAGATGCCACCGACGCCAGGTATCAGCACCGTATTGGTCGTTACTTCGTACAGTCCCCCTTGGCCGCTGTTGAGCGAGTAATCCGGGAACCAGGTATCCCATCGGAGACCATAACTCAGCGTGAGCTTGGGAGTGATGCGCCACTTGTCTTCGATAAAATAGAACATACGATTCTGCCGGTCCTCCTGGTTGGTGGAAGTTTGGGCGAAGCGGAGAAACTCGCTGGGCGCCCCGAGCAGAAAAGAAGCTAAACCTAACCCGCCCGTCGCGGTGGGTCCGAGGGAGGTGACGCTCGGATTGAAATTATAAACTCCGGCGCGATGGTTGTCGCTTGGCAAACGGATGTTCCAAGCCAGCTCGATGTCGGCGCCCCCTTTTGATCGTGTGGTTTCCGGAGATCTTGGTCCAGTTATTCACAAAGTCCATCAGCGTTTCGCGCTGATGCAACGGGCAGTTGCAAGTGTAACCAAGCGAGAGTCCGGCGTTGCCGTTTATGTTGAGGTCGGGTAGCCCAAACGTGTCGGGCCTGCCTGGGATATTCAGCCCAGGGATGCCGACACTAGTCGCCAGCTGCTGACCAATATCGAGCGGGTTGACTGTGACGTCATAGCGCGACAGACCGAACCGCGCTTCGGTTAACAGCTTAGGCCCGAAATCGTAGTTGGCCGAAAGGGCTCCGTCCTGGTTGAGGGCGTTCGATTTTCCCGTGAAGCCCCAGCTTGAAAAGGCGGGACCTCCATACAGACCAAACGGTCCGGGTGCCGTGATATCTGCGCTCAAGTAACTGTACTTGGCGAAATAGCGGAATTTGTCTGTTACATAATGATCGCCTCGAGTGTCGAACTGCTGGGTGTCGTATCCTTCCACACTGGCTAACGGAATAATTGGGCGCCGCCGAATTTGCTGGTGATAGATTTGGTAGCGGCAGAAGATTGGCTACCTTCACTGCGGGCGCTGAGAGACGGTTCTGCGGAATGACAGCCCCGCTGAACAACAAACGGCCGCTACCGTCCGGATTACCTGTGCTGGGGTCGTAAATAGGAACGCCGAGAGCGCTGAGATCACCAGTGCGTTCGGCGGCGGTGGGAACGCGCAGTGTCTCTGACCCGCCAATGCGCCTCAATGTCCCCTGATAATCGGCAAAGAAAAAGAGCTTGTCTTTTATGATCCGCCCGCCGAGAGATCCGCCGAATTGATTGTAGCGGAGTTCGGGGACACCACGATGCGGTGGCTCTGGCGTGCCGGGATCATGCAGCCCCTGAGTCAGCGGATCTCGAGACTGAAAGATATTGTTCTGCAAGTACTCGAACGCAGAACCGTGCAATTGGTTGCCGCCAGACTTGGTTTGCACCAGCACCACTGCACCGCCGGCCTGTGTGAACTCGGCGTCGTAGTTACTGGTCAAGATAGTCGTGTCGGAAACCGAATCCATCGGCGGATTCACCATGGTGATGCCGAGCACGGTGTCGTTGTTATTCATGCCGTCGAGCAAGTAGCTCGTTCCGGCAAATTCCTGGCCGTTCGTGTTCACCAGCGTTGACTGCTGGGGGTTCTCGCTCGCCGCATGCTGGAACGTGTTGAGGGTGGCTCCGGGCGCCAGCAAACTGAGATTCGTGAAGTTGCGATTCACTATGGGTAGCTGAGTGATCTGGTCGCCCACGAGGGTTGAGCTCACCTGGGCATTATCCGTTTGCAGTCCCGGGGGCGCTTCCGTAACCGTCACTTCCTCTGTTTGCCCTCCCAACTGCAGTTGCGCATCAAAGCGCGCACTGACGCCGACGGGCACCATCACATTATGCTGGACAAAGACCTTGAAACCGGTTTTTTGAATGCTCACAGTGTAGTGGCCGGGAAGCAGTTGAGTTTGCGTGAAGTTCCCCGACCCATTGGTTTGAGTCGTGGTCGTAACACCTTGGTCGACATTGACAATAGTCACCTTTGCAGCCGGAACCACGGCTCCGCTACTGTCGGTAACGGTTCCGATAATACTGCCCGAGGTAGCCTGTGCCCATATGAGCACTCGCGAACTGGCAAGCAGCACAGCCACAAGACCTAAAATGTACCGCTCTCTAGCTGTCCAGCGCTCTTGAGATCCTGACCCGGTCACTATAAGAGTGTCTTTTCCCTTTTCGCGTTCTAACGATGTGCGTGCAGGAGCACGTCGGCTTCCGCTGGCGCGGAAATCAACAATTGGACTTCCTTAGGGATTCTGGAGCGCACCTGGTGTTGCGGCGTGACCAACTGGCAGAACAGCATGTCGGCCCCGTTGACAGATCTCAGACCTTAGTGAAAGGCATCTGGTTTGTCCGAGTTCATGCGGATCACAGCGGCCGGACCAAATTGCCGGCGTGCATGCAAATGATGCCGGCATGTCCCTCTAGTCTCAGCGAGGGGACACTCCTACTTTCGGAATCGCCGCGAAGCGCCCCGGCGTCTAAGTTGTGGGGGGTGTCAATATGCTCACTATACGAAACGTGTTCGCTTTACTGGTTGTCTGCGTTGTTGCCCGCCCGGCGCGCGCGCTGGATCAGATGACCGGCTCGGGTGTGCCGATACGGATCGTTGTGTCCGTGGAAGGGCAGAAGGACGCTGCGCCGCCCAACCTCACTCGAGATGACGTCCTGGTTTATGTGGATAACCAGCGAATGCGGGTCACCGACTGGACGCCAGTGCAGAACGATCGAATCGGCCTGCAACTTTGGATGCTCATTGACGATGGCACGGATACGGCGCTCGGTATTCAATTGGAGGATCTCCGCAGATTCGTGCTTGAGCAACCGTCCACCACGCAAGTCGGCATCGGATACTTGCGCAACGGAACGGTGCAGGCGGAACAGAAGCCTACTGAAGACCGCGCTCTGGCAGCCAAAGCGATCCGGCTTCCTCTCGGCCAGCCCGGGATCTCGGCCAGCCCGTACCTGGCTCTCATCGACCTCATTCAGAAATGGCCGAGCGCCGATCAAGTTCGAGAAGTGCTGATGATCACAAGCGGCATCGATCCTGACCACGGACCCGGTCCCTCTAACCCATACCTCGACCGCGCCATCGATGCGGCCCAGCGGGCGGGCGTGGTTGTAAATTCCATCTATTTCAGCAGTACCGGACATTTCGGCCACAGCCTCTGGCAGATCAATTGGGGACAAAACTACCTTTCGCAACTTGCCGAAGAAACGGGAGGTGAATTTTTTTGGCTGGGGACTTCCAACCCGGTGTCCTTCACTCCCTATTTGAACGAGCTGAACCAGCATTTTCGCGGCCAGCACGTTCTAACGTTCTTGGCTCAAGGGAACACAGGCTACAGGCGGGTAAAACTCAAGACCGAAGTTCCGCACGTTACGTTGGTGGGACCTTCGAAGGTTTACGTACCCGGCGGCAAGTAAGGCGAGGTCTGTGCGCGCCGTTGACCGAAATTCGCCAGAGATGCAAAAACCCACAATATAGCTGTGGATCTCAGTGAACTGGACTCCGGCAGCCCGCGGCACGCCGGCGACCGCCAGCACTCCGAACTTGCACCCCAGGTTGTTGGATACTGGCGCGCGAGCAACTGCATGCAACGCTGGCCCTCTCGACCAGACTAAACGTTGCGAGAAAACAATTTACATTTGGGTTATCTCTAAAATCGGTCTCTTCGCGGCGTTGATGCTCCGATGACTTATCATCCGGGACCCTCGCTTGAGTCGCGTGGGGGAACGCTGAATTTACACAAGCCTACGGAAGTTTACACCTCTTTTTGGGAGTCTTTGGATCATTAGATCTGTACAAGGCTAATGCCCTGTTACATGTCTGAGCGACAAGAGCCACATAACGAAAAGGAGATCACTTGAAGAGACAAAGCCGTAATCTTACCGTGCGATCGAATACGGGAGTTGCTGAGCCGGCAAAGGAAGAGCTTGGCTCTAGTTGGAGCCGCCTCATCAGGCGGCGTAAATTTCTGCAGGGCCTAGGCACCGCCGGCGTGGCCGGTGCGGCGCTGCCAGCCACCACCCTGTTCGCGAAGAACGACAATAAACTGTCCAAAAACGATGCTAAGCTCCTGCAGCTTGCGTTGACCATCGAACTCATAGAAGCCGATCTCTGGCAACAATACAACGAGCTCGGAGGCGCGGTAGACAAGAACGACCAACCGAATCCGGGGAACCCGGCATACATCGCCGCGCTTCAAAACCTTGATGGCGACATGCCGCAATATATCTCCGACAACACCGACGACGAAATCAGCCACGCGGCGTTCCTAACGGCCTACCTGAAGTCAAAAGGCGAGGTCCCAGTGGATTTGACGCCGTTTGCCAATTTGCAAGGCAGCAAGGCAACCGGGGCCGCGGGGGTCGGACGGATCACCAACCTCCTAAGTCTCAACGTGGATACCAGCTGGTATTTTCGCTACCGCAGCACCCAAAACCCGGATTTGGGCGCCACTTTCCCGCAACTACTGAATATTACGAATCAGCCGGCCATCCCCCTCAACGATACCGACACTCCGCCCGGAACGTCGACAACCCTTTTCCAGCCGCCGATCACGGACCCCAAGGCGCTCCGCACGCAAGCGATTGCCAACACGGCGGGATTTCACTTTGCATTTATTGAACAAGGCGGGTCGAGTCTCTATCCGATACTGGCCCTCAAGGCGACCAGTCGCGAGGTCCTGCGAATCCTCCTGAGCATTGGCGGAGTCGAGATCGATCACTTTTCGCTTTGGCATGATAAGGGGGCCAATGCGACAGCCCAACCTTTGGCAGGTCCGAATGGGTTGACCGACCCTGAAACTGACCTAACTTTTCCGGATTTCAATAATCCGGCCAACCAACATAACGCACAGCTTTCCGCCCAAGACCAAGCTGCCGGTAGTCAGATGTTCCAGACCAACCTGATCTTGCCCGAGCCGTGTGAATTCCTCAGCCCGGATTTCCCCTCGGTTTCCATCATCCGGCCGACGCTGACGCAGAATGGAGGCGCCGTAGCCACTATCCAAGCCTTCACAGCTGACAATCTTTTCCTGAATCAGAGCAAGGCATTCTTCCAACTGGTCATGGAGGTAGCAGCGGAAGCTGATGCTGTGCAACACGAAGGCAACGACTAATCGAAAAGTAAACCGTAGATTGCCGTTCTAACGTTGTAGGCGGGTCACGGGGATGTCGTCTCTGTGACCCCAGAAATAATCAGACGAAATACACAAATGAGAGGAATCTTCAGAGAATGAAACTGACGATGAAGTTTGTGACGCAATCCGCAATCCTTGCTTTCGTGGTTTTGCTACTTCCATGTGTGACCTTAGCTCAATACGTTCGGACGGATCTTGTGTCCGACACTGGTGTTGGACAGAACCCCGCTGACCCAAACCTGGTCAACGGATGGGGCCTGGTCTCACTACCGTCCAGTCCCTACTGGGTGAGCGACAACGGCACTGGTAAGTCAACGCTTTACACAGGTACCGGCCAGAAGATCCCACTTACAGTTGCGATTCCGTCGGCAGCGGGCGCTGCCGTTCCTGGGCAGCCTACAGGAATCGTGGGAAACACAGCGGCCGATCCGAACGCCTTTGTGGTCTCTGAGGGCGGGATATCCGGTAAAGCCGTCTTCATCTTCGCGACTTTTGACGGCACAATCAGTGGCTGGAATCCCCAAGTTGGCGGAGCCGGGCCTGGCGCTCATGTGACCATCGCGGCCCCTAGATCGGGTGCCGGCGCTGTTTACACGGGACTCGCGATTGGTATCAACGGAACGCAGAATCTTTTATACGCCGCCGACGACGGTCCGAACCGGCGAATTGACGTGTTCGACAGCGGGTTCAACCTCGTCCAGCCTTCACCCAATGCCTTTGTGGACCCGAAGATCCCGCGAGAATTTGCGCCCTACGGGATTCAAAATATCAATGGCGACATTTGGGTAACTTACACCGCCCTCAACAAAGCGCAGGGTGGCTTCGTAGACAGATTCGCTGCCGATGGTGAGTTGAAGCAACACTTTGCGGTCCAGGGCCCTCTCCATTCGCCCTGGGGTCTGGCGTAGGCGCCTGGTGATTTCGGTCCAATGAGCAACGCGATTCTGGTCAGCAACAACATTCCCCGGGGCCGGATTAACGCATTCGATCCGAGCACGGGAACCTTCCTTGGACCCCTTCGAGACGCGACTGGAGAACCAATCGAGATCGATGACGTTTGGGCGCTCCAGTTCGGCCAGGACGGCGGGCCCAACGGCGCCCATAACCAACTGTTCTTTACTGCCGGGCCGAGCAACTATGCCAACGGCTTATTTGGCGTGATTGCGTTTGCACAGTAATCGCGCTGGCATCCGAGCATCGTTCCACCACCTGGGCGAGGTCCTTGGGACAGCGCCCAGGGAAACAGGGGAGAAGCATGCGATCTGGCATGCCGGCTCGAGTTCCGCCACCGACCGAAGCGGCACGCGCTGCCCGGATGGTCGAGGTAATGTAGGCATTGCGCACATCATCGAAGTTCTTTCTTTGATCGGCCTGGAGTCGAAGCAGGATACCCACCTGACGGTCGCCCCCCCCCCAAAAAGATGGTAACAGCACACCAACCGCCCAACAAAAGATTACCTGCGCGGCTCTTGTCGGATGAAACGTTTTTTATCAATGCACGCTGCGCGATTCAGATCACGCACGAGAATGCGCACTGCGTATGTCCGTCCCGAATCCGCTACACAGTAAGAAAAGGCGCATCAAGAGTACCGGTATGGACGATCAACTTCCTGTCACTTACATCGCAAGGCACGGCGAAACGGCGCGGACGCTTACGGGTCGGCATACAGGCTTGCCGATCTCCCGGTAACTCCGCGGGGAGAACACAACGCCCGCAGATTAAGGGACCGGCTGAGAGGGCTGGTTTTCGCCAAAATGTTTGGCAGTCCTCTGCAGCGAAGCCGCCGGACGTGTGCCTTGGGAGGCTTTGAGAGTGTGGCCGAAGCCGGACTGGCAACTGTTTCGCGACGGCTGCCCGGGCGGCGAGTCGCCCGTCCAGGTAAACGCTCGGACTGATAATGCGCTGAGCCGTGTGCGAGCGGCGGGAGGGAACGTGCTGCTGTTCTCGATCGGATACTTCATTCGCGCGTTAGCGGCGCGCTGGATCGGACGCGAACCATCGGTGCATGGCATGTCCTTCCTTCGGAGCACAGCAAGCCTCAGCGCCGTGAGATCCGAACACGATCTTTCCCAGCCGGTAATCCGGCTCTGGAACGATACTCATTATGTCCGCACGTCACAAGATCCGGCCTGAGATATCCTCGATATTCATTCTTACTGTGGAGAAAACCACAATGAAGCCGTCAGGCAGATGAGTCTCGACTGGGCCGAGCTGCTTGAGCGGGAGCCCGGCGCCGCGCTTGGCAATGGCGGGCTCGGCCGAGCATGCTTCCTACGTCAATGCCCACGATGCAACTCCCGGCCCACAGGCTACGATCTGCGATTCGAATATGGCATCTTTAAACAATGGATCCAGCAAAACGTCCACAAGATCTACACAGAGAGCTTCCAAGGCGAAACGCACTTGATCACAATCTTGAGCGAGGCCCAGGTAACCGTTGATAACGCGATGAATCTTTCAGAAGGGCGAAGATGAGCCCAAGCGGCGTTCTCCCGTTTTCGCCGGGATACCGTGCATCCGGCGTGCTGCTGCACGTCACGTCTCTGCCTTCGCGATACGGCATTGGCGATGTGGGTCCTGGTGCCTGCGCATGGATCGACCGCCTTTGCGATGCAGGCCAAAGCTGGTGGCAATCGCTGCCGCTCGGGCCCACCGGATACGCTAACTCGCCCTATCAAGCGCTCTCATCGTTCGCCGGCAACTGGCTACTGATCAGCCCGGACTGGCTGATCGAGGATGGACTTCTGCGGGCGAGTGATTGTGAAGGGCACTCATTCGCTGCCGATTCCGTTGATTATCAGGCCGTCCTCGCATTCAAAGAGCAGCTGCTCAAAACGGCGTGGCACAATTTCTCCCCTGGTTTGCGCGCCGACCTGCGGCCCGCTTATGAACAGTTCTGCGACCTTCAGGCGCATTGGCTCGATGATTATGCACTTTTCAGAGCCCTGAAAGCTAAACACAACGGAGCCTATTACCTCGACTGGCCAGCGGAGTTGGTCGAGCGAGCGCCGGGAGCGATGTCCCGAGCCCGACGAGACCTGGCGGCTGAGATTCACCACGCCCGCTTTGCCCAGTTTCTGTTGTTCCGTCAAGGTGAACGCCTCAGGCAATACGCCCGAGCCAAGGGTTTGCGGTTAATCGGCGACCTGCCGTTTTTCGTTTCCCCCGATTCCAGCGATGTGTGGGCCAACCCAGAGCTATTCCTGTTGGACGAACAGCACCGGCCTCGTTTTGTCGCCGGAGTGCCTCCCGACTATTTCAGCGCGCAAGGACAGCTCTGGGGCAATCCGGTTTACAACTGGGACGTACTCGGCCGGACCGGTTATCGTTGGTGCATCGATCGGCTGCGCGCATTATTGGCGCACGTGGACATAATTAGGCTCGATCATTTCCGCGCGTTCGCAGCGGCTTGGCACATACCCGCAGGCGCGCCGACCGCACAGACCGGAAATTGGACCGCTGGCCCGGGTGCCGATTTCTTTGAAGCGATGAAGCGGGAATTAGGGTCCCTGCCGTTTATCGCGGAAGACCTCGGCCTGATTACCCCGGATGTGACAACGCTCCGCGACCGCTATCAGATGCCTGGCATGCGAGTCCTGCAGTTTGCATTTGACGGCGATTCAGGAAACCCCCATTTGCCGCACAACTTCGTGCAGAACACAATCGCTTACACCGGGACCCATGACAATAATACGACTCGAGGCTGGTTCGAAGGGTTATCGGATGACCAGAGGCAAAGGATCTGGAATTACCTTGGACGATCGCCCGGAGAGACTAGCGAAGCTGCAGCGGCAATGATGGGGCTGGCGTGGTCTTCTCCTGCTGCGCTGGCAATCGCTCCCTTACAAGACGTGCTGAACTTGGGGGCCGAGGCTCGCATGAATGTGCCAGGCCGTCCTGGGGGCAACTGGCTATGGCGTTGCACAGAGACTATGCTATCGTCATCAGTTTTCGAGTGGCTTCATGACCTGACCAATGTCTCAAAGCGGTCGAGTGATTTTGGTCACACGCTCACAGAAAATGCTCTAAAAACTGCAATATGAAGCCAAATGCCGCCCTTGCCCATCAAAGTCTAAATAAGCCTTTTGCCAATGAAATGAGGTGACACGATGCAAGCGACACAACGACTTCACGATCTGGGCCAGAGTCTTTGGCTCGACAACATCACACGAGACCTGCTAAACGGCGGTACACTCAAGCGCTACATCGATGAGTTGTCCGTAACCGGGCTCACGTCGAATCCGACGATCTTCGACCATGCCATCAAGAACAGCACAGCTTACGACGCCCCAATCCGCCAGAAGCCGTTGAATGGCAGGTCAGGTGAGGCGCTGTTCTTCGAACTCGCGCTCGAGGACATCACCCGAGCCGCTGACCTGTTTCGACCGATTTACGACCGCACAAACGGCGTCGATGGCTGGGTGTCATTGGAAGTATCGCCGCTGCTGGCCCACGACACAGCAAGCACGTTTGCGGCGGCGAAGGATTTGTTTGCACGTGCGGCGCGGCCTAACCTGTTTATTAAGATCCCCGGCACTAAGGAAGGTTTGCCTGCCATCGAGGAATCGATCTTTGCCGGAATTCCCATCAATGTGACTTTGCTGTTTTCGCGCGAGCACTATCTCGCAGCCGCCCAGGCGTTCCTGCGCGGCATCGAGCGGCGCATCGAGGCCGGACTCAATCCCAATATCGGTTCCGTCGCATCGATGTTCATCAGCCGTTGGGACGCAGCGGTTATGGACAAGACGTCCGACAGCCTCCGCGACCAGCTTGGCATTGCGATTGCGAACCGCACGTACAAAGCGTACCGCGATCTACTGAGCTCGGAGCGCTGGCAGCGGGTCTACAACTTCGGAGCCCGCCCGCAACGCTTGTTATGGGCTAGCACGGGAACCAAGGACCCCAAAGCGTCCGATATTCTGTACATCAAAGCCCTGGCAGCACCTTTTACCGTGAACACCATGCCCGAGGGCACATTGAAGGCCCTGGCGGACCATGGCGAACTCGGCACGATCCTGCGTGCGGACGGTGGTAATTGCGAAGGGGTGCTAACGCAGTTCGCCAAGGCCGGCATTGATGTCGACAGCCTGGCGGCCCAGCTTCAGGATGAAGGAGCTAATTCGTTCGTCAAGTCTTGGAACGAGCTCCTGAGAGTGATCGCTTCCAAGAGCGCCGCATTAAAGAAAGCCAGTTAAGCGCAAGGAGCACGTATATGGAAACAGTCGTAGATCCACTCACGAGCCCGCTCACCGAGCGCCCTGCATGGAAGGACCTGGAAGCTCATTCTCAAAAGGCCCGCGAATTGCATCTCCGCAAGCTATTCGCTGCTGATCCGGAGCGTGGCAAGCGCATGACGGCCGAAGGGGCGGGCATATACCTCGATTACTCAAAAAATCGCGTCAATGACCAGACGATCAACCTCCTCCTCCAACTCGCTAACGAATCTGGCCTGCGGCCGCGGATCGAGGCTATGTTCCGCGGTGAAAAGATTAACCGGACCGAAAATCGAGCAGTGCTCCACGTCGCATTGCGTGCGCCGCGGGGCACGTCGATCATTGTTGACGGCCATGACGTCGTTCCGGATGTTCACGACGTCCTCGAAAAAATGGGCGAATTCTCCAACCGTGTGCGAAGCGGGGCCTGGAAGGGCCATACCGGCAAGAGCATTCGTAACATTGTCAACATCGGGATCGGTGGCTCCGACCTCGGGCCAGTCATGGCCTATGAAGCGCTCAAACACTACAGCGAGCGCGCGATGACATTTCGCTTCGTTTCCAACATCGATGGCACCGACTTCGCGGAAGCGGTCCGTGATCTCGATCCATCGGAAACCCTCTTCATCGTCTCCTCGAAAACCTTCACAACACTGGAGACGATGACTAACGCTCAGACCGCTCGCGCCTGGTTGCTGAAAGGTCTGGGCGGTGATGAAAAGTCGGTCGCCAAGCATTTTGTAGCCGTCTCGACCAATGCGGCGGCAGTAACAAAGTTCGGCATCGAGACAGCCAATATGTTCGGGTTCTGGGATTGGGTAGGCGGCCGCTACTCCATGGATTCGGCGATCGGCCTCTCAACTATGCTCGCCATCGGTCCGGTTAACTTCCGGTCGATGTTGGAAGGGTTTCACCAGATGGATGAGCACTTTCGCACGGCTCCATTCGAGCGCAACCTGCCCGTGCTGATGGGTCTCCTCGGTGTGTGGAATAGCAATTTCTTGGGTGCAGAAACGGTTGCGGTATTGCCTTATGAGCAGTACTTGAAGCGATTCCCTGCATACCTCCAGCAGTTGACGATGGAAAGCAATGGCAAACACGTCACGCTAAGCGGGGCAGACACGGGCTATCAGACCGGTCCTATTTATTGGGGTGAGCCGGGAACCAACGGGCAACACTCTTTCTATCAACTCATTCATCAGGGAACCAGGCTCATCCCGTGTGACTTCATTGCATTCTGCAGACCACTGAACCCGCTGGGCCGGCACCACGACATTTTAATTGCGAACATCTTGGCACAGGCCGAAGCCTTGGCCTTCGGTAAAACACGCGAGCAGGTCAAGGCTGAGGGTACTCCGGACTGGCTCGTCCCGCACCGGGTTTTCGAGGGCAACCGCCCGTCGAACACTATCTTTGCAGAGAGGCTCACGCCCGAGACGCTTGGCAAGCTTGTCGCCCTTTACGAGCACTCCGTCTTCACCCAGGGCACCACCTGGAGTATTGATTCGTTCGACCAATGGGGCGTCGAGCTGGGCAAGGTGCTAGCACAACGCATTATTCCGGAACTGGAGAGTCAGGAAGAACCTAAGCTCGAGCACGACAGTTCGACCAGCAGTTTGATTCGCCGCTACCGGAAGTCTAAGGAGACCGCATGACAACCATTGGCTTTGACAGACCTCTTTACATTCTGCCCTTCGATCAGAGCCGGGTACCTGGGGACCTGCTGAGGTCAAAGAGAGAATTGTGCCTGCAGATGGCTGGCACAACCCGATGACGCCTCCACCGGCACGTAGACGCGAGCGTGACCCGAGGGTGTGTCGCGATCAGGGGAGAGTGACATGAACATTGAAGTGCATAACGGCGCCGACTTGGTAGCCCAAAGAGCGGCGGCAATCATTGCTGCAGATGCAAGAGCCGCGGTCGCCGCGCGCGGTCGTTTTGTGGTGGCCGTTAGCGGCGGCCACACACCGTGGCTGATGCTGCGAGCGCTCGGAACCGAGGACCTGCCGTGGCCGGGCGTCCACGTTGTGCAAGTCGACGAGCGTGTCGCTCCCCTCGGAGATCCGGACAGGAACCTCACGCACTTGCGCGAAAGCCTTCTGAATCATGCTCCGCTCGCTCCTGAGCAGATCCATGCCATGCCCGTGGAGTCACCGGATCTGGAGATCGCGGCCGCGCAATATACCGCGACTCTCAGGCAGACCGCCGGATCGCCGCCGGTGCTCGATTTCGTTCATTTGGGCCTCGGGCCTGACGGCCACACCGCTTCACTGGTGCCTGGCGATCCTGTTCTCAATGTCAAGGATGCAGACGTCGCAATAACCTGGCCCTACCAGGGCAGACGCCGGATGACATTGACGTATCCAATAATCAACCGTTCTCGGCGGGTCCTATGGGTTGTTACCGGCAGCGAGAAGGAGCAGATGTTGAAACGCCTGCTCGACGGCGATGAGTCGATTCCGGCAGGTCGCGTTCATCGTGAGCGAGCTTTGGTGATTGCGGATAACGCGGCATCGGGAAAACTGGCCGCTGAATACAAAGGGGGAGCATAACATGCGCGCTGAGTTCAGCCAGCCATTGAGACCGAAATCAATCAACTAGGCAGAGCGTAAGAGGACCGCATGAGTTTTCCAAGGCAAGCCGTTCGCGAAAAGAAGACAACTTGGGAAGAAGGCGCTACAGAGCCTGGGCGGAGCTACCCTCTGGGCGCAACCATCTTTCCTGATGGCGCCAATTTCAGCGTATTCTCCCGTGCAGCATCCGCAGTGGAGTTGCTGCTCTTTGATCGGGAGGACGATGCACGCCCGGCCCTTGTGATTCCGATCGATCCCGCGGCGAACCGTACGTACCACTATTGGCACGTCTTCGTTCCCGGTGTGCGGCCGGGCCAGATCTACGGTTATCGCGTGAACGGACCCTGGGATCCCGCGGACGGCATGCGTTTTGACCCCACCAAAGTGCTTCTCGATCCCTATGGCCGATGCGTAATTGTTCCGAAAAACTACAGCCGCGACGCTACTCGCACAGCCGAGGAGAACACGGCCTTCGCCATGAAGAGCATAGTAGTGGATCCCGACTTATATGATTGGGAAGGTGACGCACCTTTAAGGCGGCCATAGCTCGCGGACCATTGTTTACGAGATGCACGTGCGAGGCTTCACCCGACATCCCAGCTCCGGTGTGGCGGACAAGCTCCGAGGAACGTATGCCGGCCTAATCGAGAAGATTCCGTACCTTCAGCGAACTGGGGATCACCGCGGTGGAACTTCTTCCCGTATTTCAATTCGACGCTCAAGATGCCCCACTGGGCCAAGTCAACTACTGGGGTTACGCGCCGGTCTCCTTCTTTTCCCCGCACCAGGGTTACAGCTCGCGCCAGGATCCGCTCGGGCCGATAGACGAATTTCGCGACATGGTCAAAGCTCTGCACCGGGCCGGCATTGAGGTCATTCTCGATGTTGTGTTCAACCACACGGCGGAAGGAGACCATCGAGGGCCCAACATTAAGCCTCCGCGGACTGGATAACAGCACCTATTACATCCTCGAACAGGACCGCTCCCGATACGCAAACTACAGCGGTACAGGAAACACACTCAACGCCAATCATCCCATCGTTCGGCGCATGATCTTAGACAGCCTCCGCTACTGGGTCCAGGAGATGCACGTGGATGGCTTTCGATTCGATCTCGCTTCGATCCTCGCGCGCGATTCCTCCGGTCAGCCCATGTGAACCCACCGGTGCTTTGGGACATTGAGTCGGATCCCGCGCTGGCCGGCACGAAAATGATCGCCGAGGCGTGGGATGCCGGCGGCCTTTACCAGGTCGGAACCTTTGTCGGGGGATAGTTGGAAGGAGTGGAACGGGCGGTTTCGGGACGATCGTCCGCAGCTTCTTCCGCGGCGATGAGGGCCTAGTCCCATGAGTCGCCGACCGGTTGGTCGGCAGCCCCCAGATCTACGGGCACAAAGAACGGGAGGCCGAGGAGAGCGTGAATTTCGTAACCTGTCATGATGGGTTCACACTCAACGACCTTGTCTCCTATAACCTGAAGCACAATGAGGCGAATGGCGAAGGCAACCGCGACGGCGCGAACAACAACCGAAGCTGGAACTGCGGCGTCGAAGGTCCGACCGATGATCCCGACCGTGGACAGCTTGCGGAACCGGCAAATCAAGAACCTCTTGACATGCACTATGCTCTCACTGGGTATGCCCATGATCATGATGGGCGACGAAGTGCGCCGCACCCAGCGGGGCAACAACAACGCCTACTGCCAGGACAACGAGACCAGCTGGTTCGATTGGACTCTGATCTCGAAGCATGCCGATATGCATCGCTTTGTGACACTGCTCATTGCGCGGCGGCTATTGCTGGATGTCGATGCCAATACCAGGGAGAGACCTTGAACCAATTGCTCCGGGAGTCGAACAAAGCCTGGCACGGCGTAAAACTCTACCAACCCGACTGGAGCAACTGGTCGCATAGTCTGGCGTTCAGCGCGGAGTTAAAGAAGGAAAAACAACTCCTCTACTTGATCTTGAACGCATATTGGGAGCCGATCGAGTTTGAGCTACCACCGGTCAGCGAAGAAGGTGACGTCACGTGGCGGCGATGGATCGACACTGCCCTGGAGTCGCCGGAAGACATCGTCGCATGGCAAACTGCACTTCCGTTCACAGGGGGAACATATCGCGCAGGGCCGCGCTCCGTTGTGGCCCTTTATGCGCCGTTGGGAGCCTCCGGTTCGGTAATTTCCACCGCAGGGAGCTGACGGATCTGGCCATCATCTTAGGCACCCATGCATTACCAAACTTACTCTCGAATTTGCACACTGGCATAGCTCCGGCACCTTAACGACGAGAACTCAGCAATTGACGAAGTCCCGGGAACCGAAAGCCCTGCGACGGGACCGTAAACCAAAGAAATAAAAAGGGGCCAACTCCAGGAATGGTTGGCTACTCGAATGCCTTTATGCAAGCTGCAGCCGAAGAAGGGGCTGAACCTCACATGAGCAACCAGCAGATCGCAAACAAGAGAATCCTCCGTGAAGCGGCAGTGACTGAGAGGTTTTTGGAAGTCCCGAACGACGATTCGTTCACTAACCTATTTACTACCTTTACACCGCAACTAGTGGCGTTCTTCCGGACGCGCGGTTGCAAGCTGGCCTTGGCTGAAGACCTGCTGCAAGAAGTGATGCTTATCGTTTACAGCAAAGCTGCGCAAATTCGAGACCGCACATTGTTCCGTGCATGGTTGTTCAAGATTGCCCGTAACGCTCTCTGCCACCATTATGGCAAGCAGACGCGGGAAGTGGAAACTGTCGACCTGACAGAGGTTCCAGATCGCTTGGTAGCCGCCAGCCCCAAACCCGCGGGAACTCTGGCGTTCGAGTTTTTGCATTGGATGGCCTTTTTGGATTCACACGAGCGGGAAGTCATGAGCCTGCGCTTTATCGAGCAGTGGAAATACCACGAGATTGCCGCCGCCCAGGCGATCCCGATCGGGACAGTTCAGTGGAGAGTGTTCAACGCAAAGAAGAAGTTGGCGCCGTATTTGAAAACGCGCCAAGACATTATGCAACGAATCTCGTCTCGAAACGGTACTGCCATGCAAGCAGTACAAGAAACAGCCGCGCCCTAGGCAGACTTAAACTGGTGCTTGTTGATCCGCAGGCTCTTGATCTTCGATTCGAGCGTGGTTCGAGGCATGCCGAGCTTCCCGGCTGCCCCCGACGGTCCTGAGATTCGACCCCGGCTCTCCTCTAAAGCAGTCTCAATAATTTCTCGTTCCTGATTCGCGAGGGTCGACGTGATAGCGACAGGCGGCTTACCTGTCCCCCTTGTTTTGGGCTGCAGCCAGGTTTCCTCAATCGAGAAGGTCTCTCCATCACACAGGATTACGGCCCGCTCCACCACATTCTGCAGCTCGCGGATGTTGCCTGGCCAGTCGTAATCTTGCAACCATGCCAGCGTTTTTCGTTCGATGCTCCTGATCTTCTTCCCAGCCTTGCTCGCATAACGCTCGATGAAGTACGTGGCCAGCAAGAGAATATCTTCCTGGCGCTCGTGCAGTGACGGCATCTGAATCGGAAAGACATTGAGCCTATAAAACAAGTCCAGCCGAAGGGTGCCGGCGTCCACCGCTGCTCTCAGATCGCGGTTCGTTGCCGCTAGCACCCGCACATCTATGGGGATAGGCTGTGTGCCGCCTACCCGCTCAAACTCGCGCTCTTGCAGCACGCGTAACAGCGCGATTTGCGTCTCCGCCGGAATATCGCCGATCTCAGATCGTTCCGCCATTGGCCAGCTCGAAGCGGCCTAAATGGCGTTGCGTAGCCCCGGTGAAGGCGCCTTTCTCAGAGCCGAAAAGCTCCGCGGCGATCAGCGAAGGTGGGATCGCCGCGCAATTGACTCGAATGAAGGGGCGGTGAGAACGGCGAGACCCTTTATGAATGGCGCGCGCGATCAACTCTTTGCCGGTTCCGCTCTCGCCGGTGATCAGAACCGTAGCATCCGTCGGAGCCACTTTCGAAGTATGCGCCAAAACGCGATAGAGCCCTTCCGAGGAGCCGACGATTTCCTCGAACATCGACGCCGAGGCGACTTCTTCCCGTAGCGCAAGGTTCTCTTTGTAAAGGTCGTCGCGCGACCCTTGAATGAGCACGGCATCGATAGCTAGAGCGACTCGATCCGCAACGAAAGACACAAACCGCACCTCCTCGTCCGAACGGCGACAAGGCCGTTCACTTCCCAAAAACATTACTCCCAACTGCCGCTGTGTAGTCGTAATAGGAACCGCACAACCCGATTGGAGGCCCCGCTCAGTCAGCAGTCGCTTCGACCCCGAAAACCGCACCTCCTGGTCCAATTTCCCGATTATGGCGGCTTGTTGATGTTCGAAGGCCCAGGATACGTGGGCCTGTTCAATGGGAACGTCTGGCGCCGCCGTCAATGCCGAATGATCGTCGGTGTCGGGAACGAACCAAGACGCTCCATCCGCGGACCCCGTGTTCAAGAAGACGCTCATGTAATTGAAATCCAGAATCGGGTGAAGGTGGAATGGAAGGACCCGAAAAAGACCCTCAATGTCCTGATGTGCCCTCAGGCAATCGGAGATGCGGAAGAGGGCTTCGTAACGCGGAACGAGATGCGCTGAGTTGTTCATCCTGTTTCCCAAACCTTCATGGCCCCCTCCGAGGCATGGCCAACGTCCTTGTTTCATACGAGACGCACACTTGCGGACAAAGTGCTAAACCAGAATGCGACGGTCGTCATCGTTCTTTTGGCTGATTGTGGAACAAATTGCGCCCTCGGACATCCCCAAATCGAGCCTGTTGGCTCACTGGATAGGGGGCCTTGATTCACTGGATGGTGAAGCCTTGGACTGCTACTTTAGTGTGATGAAGAGTGATCCAGGAGAGATCTACCAGTCCGGAAAATTGATGCGCTTTCTCCCGAAGAAGCGGGCATCGACGGACCAGGCGCCAGGTCCGAGCATAGCCAGCCCAGCGCCCAATATTGCGTTAACAGGGCTGAGACGGACCGGCCATACTGCTAGATCTCGCGTCAGCCACTGTGCCTATCGATGATGATCCATCAAGAACGCGCGCTTAACATTTGAGACTACCTGGGGTGCAAGATGGCCTCCTGATTGACCAGGCCCGTCACAAAGGCCAAAAGAAGGCGTGCCAGTGCAATCGATCGCTCATGGCAGAGTCCATCATAGACCCTGCGGGATCCGGCGATGCGCGCTCAGAGGTCCGACGAGTGTTTTCATCAAACGGCCAGCCGTCCGGAACTCATGTTGCTCTGTTTTCACCGCAAACCGTCTGTCATCCCTACGAACGATGCACCCGCGTACGACGAGCTTCAACGGGCATACCTCATCCAGCAAGAGCGGCCACTTTATCGCCAACTCGATCATCCCGCCGTCAGGCAGAATATCCTTGGTTTCAAAAACATCATTGACGTGAAAAAGGACGCCTCCGCTGCTGATGTTAAGGGTCATGCCGTCACCGAGATGCTGGACTCCGTCTCTCGTCATTGCCTTATATTGGAGTTCCAACGTGATCGGATAACGGGGGTGTAAACGCTTGTCAACGAGATCGATCATCGCCCCCCCTCATCGCCGCGACAATCCGCTTCAACACTACTCAATCCAGCCAGGTCAGTTGAACTTAACTGGTGAAACTGCTAAACAGGTGGTCACCTCGGAGGCCCGTTTGCCTCGTACTTTGTACGACGCAGCGCACCCGTCCGGAGAATTGCATCTAGGGGTAAGCGGGGAGTAAACTGGCGGTACTAATACCCGTGCAAGTACCTGAAACCAGTGCAGGACGAACCAATGGGACTGCCAAACAGACCTCTGTTGATTCTATTGCTCGGGAACTGGAAACAATTCTCGCGAGCCACGTATTTGCTCGTGCTGAGCGTTCTATTCGCTTCCTACGCTTCGTGGTCGAGATGGCGCTGGCGGGCAAGAGAGGCGAACTCAAAGAGACCGTGATCGGCGTGTGCGTGTTCGGCAGGAAGCCGGATTACAACCCTCGCGTCGACCCAATTGTGCGGATGGAGGCGGCCAAACTCCGTATGCGCCTCAAGGACTACTACTCGAATGAAGGAAGCGGGAATCCGGTGGTCATCCAACTGCCCAAGGGAGGCTATGGCCCGGTATTCCGGAGTAAGGACGTCGTCAGCACCCTTCCGAGAGGCACCTATGGGATTCAACTAACCGTGGAAGATGGTGCGGGAAACTCGGCCAGTGCGAGCGCGACAATAACACTCGGTGAGGAAGCACCTCCGCGCATCAGTTCGATCTCACCGTCGAGCCCGACGGCGAAGGGCAACCAGAACGCGCAGGTTTTTGGCAGCAACTTCCAGGCCGGATTGACGGTGGAGGTTTTCGACAGCAGTGCCGGGTTGATCACCAACCAGAGCGGGACACCGACAGCGGCGGTGGTCAATAAGAACGTTTGGTACCCGTTTGCGGTGGCCCTTACACTTAGCCGGCACGTCCGGACACGAGTGTGGCAGGCAGCAGCACTTCTCGCTCGATCTCGCACACTTCTCGGGCCGGTCCGTAGGCTTTTGTGGCCGGCAGGCACGTCCCTTTGGCGAGCGCGTACACCCCACGTGCTGTGGTACTCGTTTGCGGTGTTGATCATTGGAGTAGAGGTGCTCGGTTATCGCGTGTACCTGAGTCGGGGGGCCTCCGTGGCATCTGACAAAGACCAGGCGATATCCGTCCGGAGACGTGCATCGAATGTGAGCGGAGCTCAGTTAGAGGTGCTCGCGATGCCGATGGTGGCATCCGTGCATTCATCGGACGCTCTGTCCCTTGCCACGACCCGGCAGACCGCCGCGCAGCTCAAGCCGCAGAGTGCGACCGGGCAACGTGCTCGCAGGAAGCCGCACGTCTACATCGGCCGTGAACCGCCTTTCAGTTGTTCAGCGGGCGATGTATTCCACAAAACAGATGCGACGCCGGGCTGGAACACCTTCACTTGTCACACCAAGAATGTCTGGAGCATCGCAAGGAGTCTAGACAGGCTCTAGGTTTGCAAGGGTTCATCCATCCAATGCTTTGGCTTCAAACACGCGTGCAGAGGGATCATCCGCTGCGAGCGATACGAGCGATGGTGGACGAGGTTCCGGATCGGTTGTCACCGCCGAGGCAATGTACGCGACCACGGGCCGGCGCTTTTAGCTTCACGCTGCAGGTGAAGGATAGCGTCGGGGCCACCGCCACTTAGGCCTTTACAATTTCAGTCGTCCCCCCCACGGTACCCGAGGTGAACATCGGCGGAGTGCCGCCGACATCTCTGGCCGGGCAACAGATTTCCTTCAGCGTGTCCTTGGCCTCGCCTTATCCGCTGGATATCAGCGGTGACATCACGCTGTCCTTCCAACCGGATGCTGTCGCGCCCGCGGTGGATCCGGCCCTGCAGTTTTCGAGCGGCGGCACGACCGCTAGTTTCACCATTCCCGCCAATTCGACGAGCCCCCTCCCGATGGCCTTTCAAACCGACACCGTGTCGGGGACCATCACGCTAACCTTCGCACTGACAGCCGGCGGCGCCGAGCTACCCGGTTTCCAAAGCACCACCATCCCGCGCTCGGCTCCTGTTATTCAAAGCGTAAAACTGGTAAAGACCTCGGCGGGTCTCGAAGTCTATGTGGTGGTTTTTTCGCGGTCGCGCGATCTCACCGAAGCCGATCTCACGTTCACAGCAGCGGCGGGCTCAAGTCTGCAGACGACCAGCGTGACCGAAAATCTGACGCGTGTAGCTACCGCGTGGTATCAGAGCGCAGGCTCGGCGCAGTATGGCAGCCAGCTCATGATGGTGCTGCCCTTCACCGCTTCACAGGGCAGCGTGGATGCTATGGGAGGCGTTTCCGTGGTGCTGAAGAACGCCAAAGGAAGCTCGCAATCCGCCCGTGGAACTTTCTGAGTTAGACGGCGTGCTTGATGTAGATAACGTTCATTCTCTCCTCGCTACCATACCTCGACCGCACCCTCGATGCGGCCCAGCGGGCGGGCGTGGTTGTAAATTCCATCTATTTCGGCAGTGCCGGACGTTTCGGCCACAGCCTCTGCCATGATCGCAAGCTTCAACTCCTGAGAGCTCGGACCCCGATGGTGGATTTCGGCGGCCTCCTCCTCACAACCGCTTTTGGCGACTATCTCGGTGCCCTCTAAAGCGTCGGCTGAACGCGGTCGGGCACGACCTTGGCGACATGTCCGGAAGGGGCCCAGAAATTTGCGATGAAATCGAAAGAGATCCGATGAACATTGCGCCTGACGTAGAGTGGCGCGGGCCATGCCCCGCGCAAGACTTATATCTAAACTTACTTTGGCTTTTGAGCGCGCTCCCTGGCGAGCGCGATGAGGGCCGCGAAGCGCGGGTCGGTGTGGAGAGATTTGAGGTCGGAGTCCCTTTCGATCCCTCGGAGGGTCCTCACGTCGAGACCGGTATTGATTGCTTCTCGCAGCGAGGAAAACGCCTCGTTTGGGCGTCCCTGCAGCGCCATTAGGCAGCCGATGTTATAGATAGATCCAGCCACGTCTACATGGACAGGTCCGAGCACACGGCGGCGGATGTCCAGCGTTTCGCGCTGCAGTCTCTCCGCCTCGGCATAGCGTCGTTCATCCGAGAGCACGTTCGCCAAGTGAGCCATTGACAACAGGGTGCCCGGGTGCTCGGCTCCCAGGACACGGCGCTGAACATCCAGCGTTTCGCGGTACAGTTTCTCCGCCTCCGCGTAGTGGCCGTCTAGATCAAGAGTGTCGGCCAGGTTGCTCATCGTACTTATAGTGGTTGTGTGCTCCGGTCCGCGGACACGGCGCTGAATATCCAGCGTTTCGCTATACAACTTCTCCGCCTCGGCATAGCGGCCTTGATTCGTAAGGGTATTGGCCAAGTTGGTCATCGACACGAGTGTGTTGTTGTGCTCAGCGCCTAGGACACGGCGCTGAATATCCAGCGTTTCGCGATGCAACTTTTCCGCTTCAGCGTAGCGGCCCTCTTGATCCATCGTGCTAGCCAGTACGCTCATGGTCACTAGTGTGTCCGGGTGATCCGGCCCGCGCACGCGCCGCTGGATGGCCAGTGTTTCTCGAAGTAATTTCTCCGCCTCAGCAAAGCGGCTTTCCTCATAAAGAGCGCCGGCTAGGCCGCTCATCGCACTGAGTGTGCTGGGGTGCTCCGGCCCGAGCACAGTGCGGCGAATATCTACGGCCCGCGCCAGCAGTGAGTGTGCGCGGGAATACAGTCCAAGGTTTCGGTACACCGTCCCCATTACGTCCATCATCCGCGCTTGGAGCTCCAGATCTTTGGCCAGGCCGGCGTCGATTTCCTTCGAGGCCTTGTCCAAGATCTCGCGTGCCGTAATTGTGTTGCCCTTGGCCTCGTTGGGGTCGGACACCTTGAACATTCCCGTCATGAAGCCGGCAATGCGGTCGGCCCGATCGCGCTCGCGCGTGATCCGGCGGACCTGCGCCATTTGCGCAAGGGTAAACGTGACCGCGAATCCCGCCAACAACACCACCAGGCCCGCGGTTACGCCCACTCCGATGCGGTGGCGGCGGACGTACTTCCGCAACCGGTACGCGGTGCTCGCCGGACGGGCCAGCACCGGCTCGTGACGCAAGTATCGTTCAATGTCGCGAGCCAGCTCGGAGGGCGTACCATAGCGGCGCGAACGGTCGCGTTCGAGCGCCTTGGTTGCAATCCAGTCCAGATCGCCGCGCAAGAGGTTTATTAAATGCTTCACCTCTGTTCCCCGCATTTCAGCTTTTGCCATCAGGCTGTCGCGGTCGGCGCTGAGCTTGGTGCTGGGCGTGGGTGGATCATCTTCGCGCAACTGCCGCAATACCTCGTGGAACTCTCGCTTACGGCGGTCTTTCGTATCGAACGGGAGAGAACCCGCGAGGAGAACATAAAGGACGGTGCCGAGCGAGTAGACATCGGTCCGGGTATCCACGTCGGTAACGGTAGGATCGGCTTGCTCGGGACTCATATAACCGGGTGTGCCGACAAAATCGCCAGCACAAGTAAACTCTTCGGAGGCAAGCGGCTTGGTTGCTTTCGCAAGGCCGAAATCGATAATGCGAGGCGCGGGCTTGGTGTCCACTTCCACCACGAGGATGTTGGCCGGCTTGAGGTCGCGGTGGATGATCGCTTTTTGATGTGCATGCTGCACGCCTTCACACACCTTCAGGAAAAGCTCGAGCCGTTGGCGGATGTTGAGATGTTTCTGATCGCAGTAGTCCGTGATGGGCTGGCCCGGCACGTACTCCATGACGAAGTATGGCTGACCATCGGGCGTGGCGCCTGCGTCGAAGACCTTGGCGATCGCCGGATGGTCCATGATCGCCAAAGACTGCCGCTCGGCCTGGAATCTCTGGAGCACCTGCAGTTCGTATCTGCCGGCCTTGATCAGCTTCAAGGCGACCTGGCGTCTCATGGGAGAAGTCTGTTCGGCCAGCCACACTTGACCCATGCCCCCTTCGCCAAGCTTTCGTTCCAAGCGATACGGGCCTATCGAAATGGGCTCGCAAATGTGTGGCTCCGCTGCTCCCGATGGCCGGCTTACCGTGGCGGCCTCATAGAGATCCTGCGGTTTGCGGGAATTTCCATCATCGATGGGACCGTCCGCCGGGCTCATACTCACCTCGTTGGGATGCTTCGCAGACTGATCGAGTCTAGCATGATCCCCGCAAGTCCAATTCGCGAATAAGCCGATGTAGGTTGTTCACGTGGATTCCCAGCAGCTTGGCCGCCTCGCCGTAGTTGTCCGACGCCCTCTCCATTGCCGAACGGACGATATTCCGCTTCGCCTCCCGGACGGCCTCATGATAACCCAGAGACACTCCGCTTTGCGGCCAAGTAGGCTGTCCGGCAGATCCTCCGGAAGAATCTCATCGGTCAGACCGAACACAACGCCATGTTCGATCGCATTCTCAAGTTCCCGCACATTTCCAGACCAGTCATATTGCGTCAACAAAGTTAGGGCTTCCTCTCCACGCTGCCCCCCGTTTTCCCGACTTCGTCGCATACGGCAAGAAGCACGCAGCCGCGCCTCAAACCGCCAAATAGGCAAATGCCCGGCCGAGCCTCCAGGCCCGGCCGGGCAGTGGTTTCAGGTGGGAGTAGCAAGCTAGTGACTGAGGATCTCGTAGACGAGGTCGGGTTGCTCTTTCCCCGCCAAACCGTAGTTGCACGTATCCCAGTTTTTCCTGGTTTTTCCGGGGTATTGGATGCCCCCGTTGAGAAGACCGCGGCAGACGTAGAGCGGGCTTCCATCGATATCGACGCCGGCCGGGAAATCAAAAAAGGGAGCCCCTAGCCAGGACGGCACGAGGACATAATAGTCGAAGACGGTATGTTCGACGCCGCCGTAAGAGACGTTGCAACCGTGGAAACTCGAGTGGAGTTTTCCGGGAATCGTACTACCGTCGTAAATCGCGGAACAGATGTACAGAGGGGTGCCATCCGCATCCGTCCCCGCTCGGATCGCGTCGTGAGGAACGAAACCATTGTCGGCGCTCACGTTGGCCAGCGGCATCGGAGGATTCGACGCGACTAAGACTTCATAAGTGGCGATTGAGACCTCTCTTCCGGAATAGGGAACATCACAGCCCGCGAAACCCGGACGAATCTTGCCAAGCTGTAACGACACGGCTGCGTCCCTGATCTCTCCACGGCAGTAATACAACCGCGGTTTGACGGTGCTACCTGGCGGCGGAGTGTCCCAACCGCCCTGAACCGCATTCGGAGGCACGTAGCCGCCGCGTGCGGGTTCCCAGCTTGTCGTCAGAAACTCGAAATCCAGAACTGAAATCTCGACGCCTCCGTACCCGAAATTGCAGGTCTTGGAACCAGGAACGAACATACCGATCTGCAAGCCGTAGCCTTCCGATTGCCCACCCCGACACGTATAAAGAGGCGGATTGGGTTCGCCTGGCGGGACTGCCGGGCCGCGGCCTGTGATAAGCGCATCGAAGGGGATGATCGGGGATCCTGGCGATCCACTCGCAACCCAGTTCGAAGCTGCGGTTGCGATGTTCGAGGCCAGCAACATCCCTGCCAGCGGCAAGCAGTGACTAAACAGACGGCCCTGCACAGCACGTGCAAGTTTGAAAGTGACTGAAGTTTGAAACGACATTGTGTTTTCCTCCTTGGGGTTCACCCGCGTACAAGGAGTGCAGTCGCAGTTCCAGGTTGTTCGTGGGACGCGGTCGCGCGCAACATCAATCGATTCAACGAAACAACCGAAGTCGTAAGGGAAGGGCCGGCTTGAACGGAATAGGTTCTGATAGAAGCACTATCAAGGTTGATTGTTCTAAGTGCGCTTTTGAGAGCCGGCTGCGGCAATGAGCGGTTTCAACTCCAACTCGCGAATCAACCGGTGCAGGTTGTTGACATGAAGCCCCAGGAGTCGCGCAGCCTCGGCGGGGATTCCAGAGGCCCTTTGCATTGCGGCCAGGACAATGTTCCGTTTCGCCTCCCGAACCGCCTGGTGGTACTCGAACTGAGGAGCGGCGTCCACGGCTTGGTGGCTTAGCAAAACCTCAGGTAGATCCTCGGGAAGCACCTCCTCTGTCGAACCGAAGACGACGGCATGCTCGATGGCGTTTTCCAGTTGGCGAACATTGCCGGGCCAGGTATATCGCATCAGCAAGTCACCCGCCGCGGCGGAGATCGCCCGGACCGCCCGCTTGTTCTTCCGGCTCAATGTCTCGAGGAAATGGCTTGCGAGGATTGGAACATCCTCCCGGCGTTCACGCAATGGAGGCATCGTGAGTGAGACCACATTCAGGCGATAGTAAAGATCCTCGCGAAAATTCTGCTTTTGCACTGCGTCTTCCAGATTCTCGTTGGTAGCTGCTATGATGCGTACATCGGCGCGCAGTGCGCGGTTTCCTCCCAACCGCTGGAATTCGCGTGTTTGGAGCACGCGCAGGAGCATCGCCTGGGGAGTCTCTCCAAGTTCCGCCACTTCGTCCAGAAACAATGTGCCACCCTCGGCGACTTCGAGTTTGCCTTTCTTTTGGGTAACAGCGCCGGTGAACGATCCTCTTTCATGGCCGAATAACTCGCTCTCCAGAAGCGTATCCCGTAACAAGGAACAATTAATCGCTTCAAACGGCTGACCCGCTCGGGCGCTGTTCTGGTGGATAGCTCGCGCAGCCAGCTCTTTGCCGGTCCCCGTTTCGCCTCGAATCATTACCGTGGCATCGGTGCGGGCGATCTTGGCAAGGCGTTCTGAGACTTGCCGCATGCTGGCGCTTAAGCCAATCAGGTTTGGCCCGGACTTCAAAACGTTTTGCAGGCGCTGGTTTTCTTCCAGCAGCGCTTTGAAGTGCCGAGCTCGCCCCAGGGGTGCAGCGGCAAACTCGGCAACTGCCATCACGAATTCCAGGTTTTCGCGCCGCAAAGGATTCGCTCGATCAGAATCTTCCAGATAAATTGCGCCAATCGCCTGTTCGTCCGATACCAACGGAACAACGATTAGAGAATCCACGCTCCGTCCGGTTAAGCTACTCACCTGGCCAAGTTCCGCGTCCGAACTGATATCGTCGCTAAAAATGGCAGTCCTCCGGCTCATAGCTCGGGCAACCAGAGTGCGGCTTACAGGCAGAGTAGAGGGCCCCCACGGCTCCCGGACCCAGCCAGTAATGCTGGATTCCCGGCCTGCCGCAGCCGCGATCATTACCACGGTGCCATGGTCGGCCGGAACTACTTCCAGGATCTGCTTCAGAAGCTCGGTCTCCAGCGCCTCCGGATCCTGCCAACTGTTCAATCGCGCGCCGATCCTCAATAGGCTGCGCGCTCCCGCCGCCAAGCCCGCATCCGACCGGCCGCCGTCCAATAACTTGTGAATCGCGGTTTCGGCGGATTGCCAAGCGGGCTGTTCGATGCAGGAATTCGCCGAAAGACCATTGTCCGGAATTTGCTGATCGTCGTCGAGTTCCTTTTCGGAGTAAAGAAAGACGGTGTCGCCGACTCGCATCTGGTCACCGTCGGCGAGAAGACATTCCTCAATGCGCCTGCCGTTTACAAACGTTCCGTTGTTGCTGCCGAGATCGCGAACCCGAAATGAGCCTTCCACAGGCTGGATCGAACAGTGCTGGCGCGATACCGATAGGTCACCGATGCATAGGTGGCAGGAGGCAAGTCGCCCTACGGTTACGTCTTCGGAAACGAGCTGGAATACAGCCCCCTTCAACGGGCCCGTCACAGCGAATAGCTTGGCCATAGTGATTTGATTATTTCATTCTGGCTCGTCCAGAGCGAGCCCCGTACCTTCTGGTTTTGAGTATGCTCGCCTTGCGACAGATTACGGCATGTCCAGCTATTCCGTATTGCGGTTTGGAATGGCTCGGAGTTCAGTTCAACCTGTATGATCTTTTCGTCTCCCCGAGGGCGTGGCTCGAATAGCATGCCGAGCTTGTGCGCAGGGGGACGTGTATCCGCGGCTCCGTCTCAGCGATGCTTGTCTTTTCCGCTGGCGGGAAGCCGCTCCGCGCTATGCGAGGCACGCCGATAATGTCGAGGGTTCAATCACCGGCCGTTCGTAAGACGCGCGGCTTTCGATCTTCACCAGTATTAGCAACCCAGGTGTACTCCGCACAGCGTAGGTCTGCCTCCCCTTAAAGGCTAACTTGCTTCAACAGAATCACTTCGAGACCAAGCACGCGCCCATCCAGATTAGTACTCCAGGGTTTGGTTTCATCGACCGAGATCATATCCATAGCCTTGTTCGAGTTTTCGCTTCTCTTGATGCGCGCGAACGGGACCCTCGTGTACGGCTCCGTGAGCCTGTTCGCGTGCAGGCGTTGGTGTTATTGTTTGTTCCGACCGTTCGAGGCTGCCTTGCGCGCTTGCGGGCGCGCTGTCGCAACGCCTCGGCGTTCACCTCTGTAGAAGGCTGGCCTCTGCGCTTTCAGTGCCAGCTCGGAGGCGGATTGCCGTATTCCCGAACGGGCAACGGCCTCGCGCAGAAGTTCCCGGTCGCGGTTGGCAGCCAGCAGCAGCCCGTCATTCGGGCGACCTCGATATCGCGGCGCTCGTATACGTCGAAGCACCTGGCTTGCTTGGATGTGAACTCGCGCTCCTCACCGTGGGCATTGCGTGCGACGACCTTATTGCCCCGAACACCGACAACTTCAAGTGCTTCACTCTTGTCCGCGCCTTTTCACCGCACGATGAAATTCCAGGATCTGGCCCGCATGGAAATTGCGAACGTCACTTCTCTGCGCTGCGGGCCAGTTCAGCGGCAAGTGACGTTTAAGATGAACGCTCGTGCCCAGATTGCAGGTCTCCGTGCGCTGCGCACAAATGGCGGCGGTGACGTGTCCGATTTCCTCGTGGGTAGCGCAAACCACCAGAACACTGCTCTCTTGTTGTCGCCCGTCTGTTTGCGCCAGTGCTTCGATCTACGCCTGCTGAACTGCCTTTGCCCTGTCCCGCCAGGCAACTTCGCGAATCGCGCCAATCTGTTCGAGTCTGTCGAAACCGCGCTCTGGATTGCGGCGCAGCTCTTGAATGGATGAGCGAGCCTCGCTACAAGGATCAGAAAGGAGAAATCATACGGGAGTCCACAAGCACATCCGATCGTCAAGAGGCCGAGCGCTTCCTTCGGCATCGGCTCGACGCACGAGACGACGGAAGTCTGGCGACCGTTTTGACCAGCAACCAGCTCACGTTCAATCAATGGGCCGATTGGTTTTTAGAGCGGCGTTCGAAACCGCCGTTCCGGAGTGCTGGCAACCACCAGCAGAATGTGAATGCCCTGAAGTTTCTGCGGCCCGCATTCGGCGAACTGGCATTATCGGAGATCACGGCCGAAGCGGTCGAGAACTACTTGGGGGATCGACTTCAGTCCGGGCGAAGAATACACACAAAGTTCGGACTTCAGTTGCTCGGCTCGAAAGCCGCATTACATGTCGTCGACCGAGCAGGCAAAAATCGAAATCGTAGCGCCCAGTTATCTGAGGAACATCATCGTGATCATTTCAGAACTGGGGCTGCGGTACAAAAAAGAACTCCTTCCAATGAAGAAGGAGCAGGTCGATCTCGACAACGGATCGCCGGGAAGCGAATACCTGTTCCCCACCCCCGCGGGCAAGGCACAGAAGCCGTACATGACCAATCTCCGCAAGGTCTGGGCGGGGACGCTGAAGAAAGCCGGGCTGCCGTACTTTGCCCCGTACGAACTTCGGCACACCTCCGCTACCCGGCTGAGCGCGGGAGGTGTCGCCGATCATATGGTGACGCAGATGCTTCGGCAAAGCGACGCCGATGTCTTCAAGCGATACAGTCAGGCAAAGCTCGGAATGATGCGAGAGGCCCTGGCGAAGTTGGATCGGCAGGCGAGCGAGCGCGGGATTTCCAGCGCAGAGCTAGCCAACTGAAAATTGATTCTGAACTTAGCTGGTCGGGCCGCCGGGATTTGAACCCGGGACCTCTTGCACCCCAAGCAAGCGCGCTAGCCAGGCTGCGCCACGGCCCGAAACCTTTATTATTGTACCCCGCGCGATGCGGCTTCGAGACGAGCCTGCGCACTTTGCATTTCGGCCAGCGCGGCGGCTGGATCGAGGTCCACGTGCGGCTCCTCCAGCATTTTTTGCGCACGCTCGAGATGAGCCTTCGCGCGATTCACGTCGATTTCCTCGGCGCGCTCTCCCAGATCGGCCAGCACGCGCACATGGTCCGGCAGCACTTCGACAAAGCCGCGATGGATAGCCAGATACCGCGTCCGGCCGTCCGCCACGTAACTGAGCACGCCGGTCTGGAGCTCCGCTACGAGAGGAGCATGACCGGCGAGCACGCCGATGTAGCCATCGCGCGCCGGAATCTGCGCCTCAGTCACGCGCTCTTCGACAATCAAGCGCTCGGGAGTGGCTACCTCGAGTTGAAAAGCGTCAGCCATATTACGCGGCGGCCTTCAAGGCCTTGGCGCGCTCCTGCACATCTTCGATGGTTCCCTGCATATAGAATGCCTGCTCGGGAAGCTCGTCATGCTTGCCATCCACAATTTCCTGGAAACCGCGGATGCTGTCTTCGAGCTTCACATATTTGCCGGCGAGTCCCGTGAACTGCTCGGCGACGTGGAACGGCTGCGAAAGGAAGCGCTGGATCTTTCGCGCACGCGCGACGGCCGTCTTATCTTCGTCAGACAGCTCGTCGATGCCCAGGATCGCGATGATATCCTGCAGATCCTTGTAGCGTTGCAGAACCCCTTTCACCGCCTGCGCACAATTGTAGTGCGCGTCTCCGATGATGCGCGGGTCGAGAATGCGGGAAGTGGAAGCCAGCGGATCGACCGCTGGATAAATGCCCAATTCGACAATCGCGCGTGACAGATTGGTCGTCGCATCCAGGTGGGCGAACGCGGTGGCGGGAGCGGGATCGGTGTAATCATCGGCGGGCACATAAATAGCCTGCACCGAAGTGATCGAGCCCGACTTGGTTGACGTGATGCGCTCTTGCAGGTCGCCCATTTCCGTGGCGAGGTTCGGCTGGTATCCGACGGCCGAAGGCATGCGGCCCAGCAGCGCCGAAACTTCGGACCCTGCCTGAGTAAAGCGGAAAATATTGTCGATGAACAGCAGTACGTCCTGATGTTCTTCGTCGCGAAAATATTCAGCCACCGTAAGTCCCGTGAGACCGACGCGAAGGCGCGCGCCAGGCGGTTCCGTCATCTGGCCGTAAATCAGCGCGCACTTTGACTTCCTAAAGTCATGGGGATCGATCACGCCCGATTCCTGCATTTCGAGCCACAAATCGTTCCCTTCGCGGGTGCGCTCTCCCACGCCGGCGAATACCGAAACGCCGCCGTGCTTCATGGCGATATTGTTGATCAATTCCTGAATGATGACGGTCTTGCCCACGCCGGCGCCGCCGAACAGGCCGATCTTGCCGCCTCGCAGATACGGTTCGATCAAGTCGACGACCTTGATGCCCGTCTCGAACATCTCGAGTTTCGTGGCCTGTTCTTCAAACGAAGGCGCCGGCCGGTGAATAGGGTAAAACTGCTTTGCGTTAACCGGGCCCATCTTGTCCACGGGCTCTCCCAGTACGTTGAGTACGCGTCCCAAAGTTTCGTTGCCGACCGGGACCATGATGGGATGGCCCAGGCTCTCGGCGCGCATGCCGCGGACCAGGCCTTCGGTGGGCTTCATGGCGATGGTGCGCACGCGGCCCTCGCCAATGTGTTGCTGCGCTTCACAGATAATGTCGATAGGCTGGGGAACGTCGAAACCTTCGCTGGTGATGCGAATGGCCGTCTGCAGTTCGGGGATCTGGCCCTCTGGAAACTCGCAGTCGACCGCGGGACCGGCCACTTGTACCACCTTGCCAACCACCACCGCAGATGTTGTTGTCGCCATGTTGCTATAACTCCTTCTTACTCGGCGGCAGCAGAGGCGCCGCTCACGACTTCAATAATTTCCTTGGTGATGCTCGCCTGGCGGACGCGGTTCATATAAAGCGTCAGCGTTTCGATCATATCGCTCGCGTTGGAGGTCGCGGCCTCCATGGCCATCATACGCGCCGCGTGTTCGGCGGCCCCGGTTTCGAGCATCGAGCGGTACACTTCCGTCTCTACGTAACGCGGCAGCAGAGCTTCCAGGATCTGGTTCGGAGGCTGCTCGAAAATGTAATCCACTATCTCGGGGTTTGGCGGAATCTCGACTGGTAATAACCGCACCACCGAGAGCCGCTGCGAATCATGCTCTTGAATTCATTATTCAGGACGTAAACCGCGTCAAGCTCGCCGTTGCGAAAACGTTCGATCGCCTTTTGCGCGATAGCTGCAGCATCTGGAAAGTCGGCCGGCCTAGGATGCCGATGTGCTCCGCCACGATGCGCGCGCCCCGTTTCCGGAAAAAATCCCGGCCCTTGCGGCCGATGGTCTTCGATTTCCAATTCGGCATCGCGGCGCTCCTCCATGAACTTCTGTGCGGCCTTGATGAGGTTAGCATTGAAAGCACCGGCCAGGCCCTTGTCGCTGGTAAATAGCAACAGCAGAACTCGGGTTTCCGGACGGCGCGCCAGCAGCGGGTTCGCCGTCGCCTGCTCGTCCGATTCAACCGCAACTGCCAGATTAGCCAGCACCTTACGCATGAGCGCGGCATAGGGCCGAGCGGCGATGACGCGATCTTGCGCGCGCCGCAACTTCGCCGCAGAAACCATTTTCATGGCCTTTGTGATCTGCTGCGTGTTGCGCACCGAGCGGATGCGGCGGCGGATGTCGATCAGGCTAGGCATTGGGCGCCGGGGCTTGCTTCTCCTGTGCGATAAATCGGGCCTTGAACTCCTGGACCGCGTTCTGCAGTTCGGCTGCGCAGCGCGTCATCGAGCGTCTTCTTTTCCCGGATCTGCGCCCAAATAGAAGGATGCGCATTATCGATGAATGCGTAAAGATCCTGCTCGAACGGCGGCACCGCTCCACGGGCAGATCGTCGAGAAAACCGGCAGTTCCGGCGAAGATGATGGCGACCTGCTTTTCCACCGGCACGGGCTGAAACTGCCCCTGCTTCAATACCTCAACCAACCGGCGGCCGCGATTGAGCTGCGCCTGCGACGCTTTGTCCAGATCCGAACCGAATTGCGCGAACGCCGCGAGATTCCGGTATTGCGCCAGATCCAGGCGCAGCGTCCCGGCCACCTGCCGCATGGCCTTGATCTGCGCGTTGCCGCCCACGCGGCTTACCGAAAGGCCGACGTCGATGGCGGGCCGGACGTTCGAGTTAAACAAGTCGGTCTGCAGATAAATCTGGCCGTCGGTGATCGAGATGACGTTGGTGGGAATGTAAGCCGAGATGTCACCCGCCTGCGTTTCGATGAAGGGCAGCGCGGTAAGCGAACCGCCGCCGTTTTCCTTGTTCAACTTCGCCGCGCGTTCGAGCAGGCGGCTATGCAGGAAGAACACGTCGCCGGGATACGCCTCGCGGCCCGGCGGCCGGCGCAGCAAGCAGCGAGATCTCACGATACGCGGCGGCGTGCTTGGAAAGATCGTCGTATATACACAGCGCGTGGCGCCCGCTATCGCGGAAAAACTCGCCCATGGCGCATCCGCAATAGGGAGCAATGTACTGCATGGGCGCGGGATCGGACGCGCGTCGCCGCAACCACGATGGAGTACTCCATCGCGCCGTTGTCTTCGAGGATCTTCACCACCTGCGCCACCGTCGATCGCTTCTGGCCGATGGCGACATAGATGCAGATGACGTCGCCGCCCTTCTGGTTGATGATGGTGTCGAGAGCGATAGCCGTCTTTCCGGTCTGCCGGTCGCCGATGATCAGCTCGCGCTGGCCGCGGCCGATGGGAATCATCGAGTCGATCGCCTTGATCCCGGTCTGCAGCGGCTCTTTCACGGGCTGGCGGTCGACCACGCCGGGCGCCAGGCGCTCGACGGCGATGAACTTCGTCGGTGTGGACCGGGCCCTTGCCGTCGATGGGCTCGCCAAACGCGTTCACCACGCGGCCGACCATCGCCTCACCCACCGGGATCGACATGATGCGCGAGGTGCGCCGCACTTCGTCGCCCTCGCGGATATGCGTATATTCGCCGAGCAGCACAGCGCCCACCTGATCCTCCTCGAGATTCATGGCGATTCCCGACACGTTGTGCGGAAACTGGATCAGCTCGCCGGCCATCACCTTTTCGAGTCCGTGGATGCGGGCAATGCCGTCGCCCACCGAAATTACGGAGCCTGTCTCACTCACGTCGATGGCCCGCTCGTAATTCTCGATTTCCTGCCGCAACAGGGTGGTTATCTCGTCTGCTCGAATTTGAGCCATAATTTGCGAATCACCCAATCTTTTACTCTGCTGCCAGTTGACGCGCCAAAGTGTCCAACTGGCCACGCACAGAACCGTCGTAGACGGTAGAACCGATGCGCGCCACCACTCCCCCGATCAGCTCAGGCTGCACCGCGTAATCGCGCGCGAACCTTCTTTCCAGTGAGCCGCGACAGCTGCTCCGCCAACGCCGGTTTTTTGACGTTCCTCCAGTCGCGCGCCGCGGAAATCTCCGCCCGTACGAATCCCAAGCGCTCATCCAGCTGAATCTCAAAGGCGTCGATCATCGGGGAAAGCGCGATGAGGCGGTGATGGTCGGTCAGCACCAGCAGAAAATTGCGCACGATCGTCGCCAGACCAAGCCGGTCCGCAAGCTTGCGCACCACCGCGCGCTTCCGCCGGCAGCGACAGCCGGGGATCGCTAGCGCATTTTGCAGCGCCGACGAACCAACCAGCAGGGCCTCAAACACGCGCAGTTGCTGAACCACCTGCGCCGAGTCCATTCCCGAAGGACCCGTTACTATGTCCACTAGAGCACTGGCGTAGCCGTCGGACGATCATGGAGGAAGTCATTCAGCTTACTTATTCAGATGCGAGCCTGCCGCCGGATGATCCAGATCGCGCTCAAATTTATCCACCAGTGCGGATTGAACTCGCAGGCGTCATCTGGCGACGGATTTTCTGCTCGGCCAGATCGATGGCGAGCTGGGCCGCGTAACGTTTCAACTCGAGGCGCGCGGTCTTGCCGGCGGCCTCGATTTCGCGCACGGCGTGTTCCTGGATGCGGGCCAAATCGGTGGCCGTCTGCTCCCGGACGCGTTCCGCTTCCGCGGCCTGCTCCTTACTCGCATGGCCGCGAAGCCCTTCGATCTCCGCCTCAAGACCCCCAAGCTTGTGATCCACTTCCGTGGCGCGCGCTTCGGCTTCCGCGCGGATCTCCGTGGCTTCAGCTATGCCTTTGCGGATGGCGAGAGAGCGAGCTGCGAACCACGGGCCGCCCTTTTTTTTCACCAGATAGCCAAGAGCCGTCGCGAGTATGGCGAAGTTTGCCCAGGCCCAGATGGGCGATACTTCCTCAGCCTCGTCCTTGGCCTCCGGGGCCGATGTAGATGGCTGCGCGTGAAGCAACAGGCAGGCCCCGAACAAAGCGCCAATGGCAAGCCTCCGAGCCGGTCTGAGAATGCCCGGGCAACTACCGCTTCCTTTGGTCGCGGCTCGGTATGGGGATCGAAACTGAGCCGCGACCGAAGGAAGCGGTGGGGACCACTTTTCCCACGGACTGCTTCTCATGCGGCGCTCCGGCGCAAAATCGATTCCGTAATCTGGGTGGCTAATAAGTCGCTCTGCGCAGCCAGGTCCTGTTTGAGGGCGGCAACTTCGCCCGCGAGTTCGCCTTTGGCGGCGGCGATCTGCGTTTCGGCCTGCTTGCGCGCGGCTTCGAGGGCCGCGTTCCGCTCGGCCTGCAATTGGCTTCGATTCTTGCCGAGTTCCTGATAGATCTCGCCACGAGCAGCTCGCATGGCGGCTTCATATTCCGCCATCTTTGCCGCGGCCTTCGCCACCGCTTCCTCCGCCAGCTTTCGCGCTCCCTCGTTTGCCTCGTAGCGCTTTTGCAGGACCTTTTCCAGCGGCCGGAAGAACACCACAGTGAGATAGGCGTACAGCACCAAGACCAGAAAAAAGGTAGGGACGGCCTTCAGCAGTATTTCGCCAAGCGCACGTAGAGTGTCATCCATGAAAATTTAAGGAGAAATTGTACGAACTGCCTTGAAGAGAAGAAGTTAACACATGGAGGGGAGGGCGGTCAACCGAAGGGAGGGTATGGTTAGCGGCCGAATTTCTCGCAGGGACAGAGGAAACTTTTTTTGTTGCCTTTTTTGAGAGAGGTAAACGGCACGTCTGGCACCGAGTTCTAAAGAATACCAACGCGACCTGCCGCACATAATTTCCATCGAGGCGATCGAGCGGCAGATTCTTGTGCTGCGCGGGCACCGAGTGATGCTCGACCGCGATTTGGCGGAGCTCTATGGAGTAGAGCTCAAGCGCCTTAACGAGCAGGTAAAGCGCAATCGGGACCGGTTCCCCGATGACTTCATGTTCCGGATGACATTGGAGGAGGGGACGCTGGTGGCCGGTTCAAGGTCGCAAATTGCGACCTTGAAGCGTGGAGAGAACGTGAAATACCGACCCTACGTCTTTACCGAACACGGCGCAGTCATGTTGGCGAACGTGCTCCGAAGCCCGGTAGCGGTCCGTGCAAGTATCCAAGTGGTTCGCGCCTTCGTGAATCTACGGCGGATGCTTGCCACACACCAAGATCTTGCCCGCAAAGTCGAAGCAATCGAACGTCGGGTAGGCAAGCACGACGTTGAGCTGCAGGATGTTCTCAGGATCTTGAGGAAGCTGCTTGAGCCACCTACGGTGCCTCCTAAGCGCTCTATCGGTTTTGTGCCGCTGGCGAATGAGAAATAGGAATCGGATCTCAGTGAAGGCCAAATAAGAACCGGTGAAAGGCTCCGGCCCACCCCCGAGTAGGCGAACTGCGGCGGGCATTGAGAGCGAGGCTGGCCAAAAATCGCGGAGTTCAGGAGCCTGTCGGAGAGAAAGTTCTGGGTGGTCTCAGAGGGTAGTCTCAAAGACCTGTCCCCAGGATCCCCGATGCGGTAACCGCCTGGCGTCAATTCCTTTTCGTCGGTTGCGGCCGCAGCGCAGTTGACGTAGGCTATAAAACCGAAGCTGGTAGTTGGGGTTTGCTCGTGCGCCCTCGTTCTGCCGATTTGTCAGCCGAGAGTCTGCAGTTCCGAAAGGAAAATGCCAGTAATGCCGGAACCGCCTGCCGAAGTGGATCTGCAGTGCCGGTCCATCGCGAATGGACTAGAGGCGTTGACTGAACTGAGCAGCGACCCCCTTGCACAGGAGGCCCTCGATGTCGGCCATAGTGTGCCTGTGGCGAACACATTAGAGATCGTGCGAAGACTCCGAAAAAGCCTTGGACAGTACATTGAACGTCGAGGCGATCTGTTTTACGTGGGGTTCACCGGCCATTTCTCGTCGGGAAAATCGAGCACGATCAACTCCATTCTTTCTCTTTGGGGTACGGCAGCAGCCCGGCCAGTCGACCTTAATCCTACCGACACCGACATCACCCTGATAACGCGGTCGAGCAATCTACAGTCATTATTGGGAGTAATCCGCGAGGGCCGCGTGGCGATTCGGGCACGTCAAATCGAATCTGAACTCCTCGCAAATTTGGTCTTAGCCGACACTCCTGGAACTGGGGACCCACTCGAAGTCCAAGAAATCGCTCGGCAATTTCTGCCAATTTGTGATCTGGTGCTCTTCTTCTTTTCCGCTGCCAGTCCTTTTGATGTTACGGACCTGCCTCTCCTGACAGAGTTACGCACCAGACTGCCCTTCATTCCTCTGAGGTTCGTCGTCACTCGTGCTGACGAATTTTGCCGAGATCGCAGCATCAGGCTGGATGAAACGAACTTAGACGGCCAACGCCTGCAAGCCTTCCTCGTTCAAATCAGGTCTCGACTCGCTGCGGTTATGGGCACGACCGTCGGGCTAGATCCGGCTGATTTTTTTGTCGTGGACAACCTGTCTGGTTTCGGGATCGACCGACTAAAGCAATTTGTGATTGAGGCGAGCGATCCCACGAACATTGCGGGTCGTATTCAGATGCACAGTCACAAAGTGCAATTCTTCCGGACTTCCGCCGTTGACTGTCACGCTGTTCTCGCGGGCCGCCTTAATGATCAATTCGAGGACATCGCCAAGATCATCACTACAGCTCGACGAAATGTCGAGCAATTCCAGGAGTGCGTTAGGCTTGCTAGCCTTTTAATTACAAAAAGATGGAACGACGAGTTACAGCGCCTGATCGCCGCTAAACAGGGTGAAGTGGAGCGGATGGTGGTTCTTGATTTAGGACGGTCTGGATTTGCGAGACACGGTGGCGGAAGGGATATGCGCGTGAGCTGTTTCTGCGAGATTTCCGTTCGGATGCGCAGATCATAGCTGCACGCCTTCGAAGAGCACTGGATTTAGCTGCGACCGACCAAGCTGATGTCCTGCTAGCTGCACTGCAGCCGAAACTTGCAAATTTGGATGTGCGACGACCCGATAAAACGTTGCTAAGCCCTGAGATCGTTAACGGTTTAAAGGGCAAGAGCCCGCAGTTGGAGTTGATTCCTGCAACTCTGCAGAGTTCGCTGATCGGGTCCGGAGCGCTGCCGTGTCAAGTCTGCAGGATTTGCGACGCCATATTTTACGCGCTTCCGAATCACTTGAACGAGTTCTTGCCAGCGCGTCTTTCATAAACGCGCTCGAAGCCGCGTTGAATGTGACAAGCGAGGTCTTAACGATTGAGTTGGAGCGGTATTTCGAATTCGTCCTCATCTACCATACCGGCGTCTTCGCCCGGCACGCCAAGGATGCTATCTCACGTGCGGGTTTGGGACGTCGTCTTGACAACTTGGAACACGAGATGTCCGTTGAGCAGCGTCAAGTCCTAAAGACGGCATCATGTAGGCGTCTGTTGGGTCCAATAGATGAAAGCGTTGCCCAATATAAGATTTCCGCTCCGATTATTGCTGCGGAGGTCGGAGTTCTGAGCGAGAGGTTAGCGGGTTTTCGGATGGAAGCGACTGGTGTTGATCAGGCTGATGAAGAAATTTGGGGTGATCTGTTTGAGGATGAACACGAAAAGTTGATGCGGGATGTGAGCGAAAAGCTCGGGAGTCATCTTGAGGTTTTTGTCGGCGAGGCGGGTGCCTTAGTGGGACGTGCGCGAATCGATGCTGCGCAACGATTCAACAATGAGGAAAGGGATTTGCGGGTCGAGCGACGACGACGCATTCGAAATATAAGCCTGAGCGTGGGTACTATCGGCTTAGTCGTTGTGCTTGTGTACGTGTTCTTAAAAACACCAGTTGAAAACACTGTCCGAACGGCTGTACTGCTTGGAATCGTTGCAAGCGTGCTTGGAAATGGCCTGGGCTACTTCCTCGCGAGGCTAACCGACAAGTTTCCGGAATCATTGACGAAGCTGGCGATGACTCACTCGGATAACCTACGACTCCACTGTCATGAGGACCTAAAGGCTCTGAAAAAAACCACCAAAACGCCAACTCTCAATGAGCAGGAGATTGTCGCGCGATTGGTAAACGTAGCTGCGGCGATTTTAGACAGAGCCTTAGCAGCGGATGAAGAAAAGTTTACCTCAGAGGCCCTCCAAGCGCTGCGATCAATGCGTGACGAACAGGAACGTTTACGAACAAAATGCAACGAAGTGTTGGAGGCAGCGATACTAGCTGCCAGTGAAGCTCTGGGACGACACGATATTACCGCAGCACACCTTGAGGAAATCGGCACGAAGATCAGAAATCAGGAAATTTCCCCGTCTTTTGATTTGTTAGATGAAACGGAGCGCAGGTATCGGTCTGTTCAGGAAAAACTGTCTCGAATCACTTTCGCTTGATCTCGGACACATCTACGTCAGACGAATAGGTTTACGAAAAGGAACGAAAAAGCCCCAGGAGACATCTTGTCCGCATTACAAAGCAAATATGCCGACTTGAAGCGCTGGTGTCTCCGGCGAATCTGGTCAGCTATGGTCTGAATCAGCATGCAGACCGAACTTTTCAATCACACGGAAGTCGATGTCTGCAACGGATGCATTCATTGTGTTCATCGCGTCTTGTACGTACTCTTCTGTGAGGGGAACCGGCTGCCCAACTCGCCACTTACGATTCGGAACGCGTTCGGTGAAGCGTTGATCGACAACTCCTCGGTTATGGGCGATCACGTTCCGGACGGCGCCGATTTCGATCATTTCGCTCAGCTTCTCATCGGAATCAAAGAGAGGAAAGCCCATGCGCTTCGAAACATACTCTGCTAACTTCCTGATCCCATCGTTCACGAGATTGTAAACCCGCTTTTCCGCCAGTGTTTTGATGAACGATTGCATCGAATGATGTATGAGTACGTCTTCAATGCGGACTTGTTCAGAGGTACGGAGGGTTTCCGGTCGATGGACGAAGATCTCAGCTAGCAGGTCCGATATGTAAAGGAGGTAGTTGTCATAGCCACGTGAAAGGTACACTTGAAAAATGATACTCGCGTGGCTCCGGAGTTCATTGAATGCGCCTTTGCCCGGGCGAATTCTTCGATCGAACGGGGGTGCAGGGCTTCCCACTGGATTCGCGCCCAGTCCCGTTGGCGGTCCCGTCGCATATTGCTCCGCGATCACGGCCGCATCGTTGATGAACACATAAAACCTCATCAGGCGTTCATGCTCCGCAAGGTAGCCACGGCGAGCGGCGGTGATAAAACGATCGGTATCCTGTAACACTAACCGAAGTACCCCCTGAAACACTATTATGAACATGCGCTCGCATCTCGGGTACGAAACCATCGGGCGAACGCCCTTCACAACCAAACTCCCACCGGGGTTTTACAAGGCAACGTTTGCGGTGGCTGGTTTCACAAATTCAATCGAGAACATGACCGTTGGCGCTGGTTATCCGACGACAGTGAATGCCACGCTCCAGGCAAGCGGCGGGCAGTGATATGACTCCCTGCGAATGAATTGGTGGTGGGCCAAGAGCGAAGAGCGCGGAGGAGTAGGGTGGAGTATTAGGGACGGACGTGAGTAGTAGGGAGTAGTAGGGACAGACGAGACCGGTCCGAAAGGCTGGAGCAAAGCTGGAACGGTCTCGTCCGTCCCTGTTCACTTCTGTCATTTCCCCTCGCGTAGAACCTGGTGACAGACGGAACGTTTCACTCCATTTTGCAACGCTCGAATGAGGATTACGTTCCGTCTGGAACGTGTGAAAAATTCGGTCGTACAACCGCTCGTTCACACTCGCGGCTCTGTAAGTTCTTTCGCAACAAGGAGCTGTTTCCGAGCCACGAACGTAAGAGAGTGGTGTGCAGGATTTTTTCACATCTTCCTGTCACCAGGTTCTCCTCACCGACCTTGCAGAGATACGCGAAGGAGCTCATGCGTACATGCAGAATTTGCCTTTGGAAATGCACATTTAGGCAGATGCCCGCGGCGGTCGCGCCAGGCAATGCTGTGCCTTCGAGATCGCTACGAAGAGCCATTGCCAGTCCTGTATTCGTGTTGCTCCAATGCTTGGCGGCCTGCATCATGAGTATCGCCCGGTGAAGAGGGCCGCTTAACGACGGCTTTTGTTTTTGCGGACGACAGAGCACCGAACTGTGACTCACGTGGATAAATACGTCAAGACAGCGGGCCCGAGTTAACACGGGCGAGACAGGCCTTGCTAGCGGTCACGGCTGGATTCAATTAGGATGAACGGCATTGCGCGCCGCCGTTGTCTCGCACAGAAAACGGCGATAGAACGTTTAGCGATTGCTGAACAGGGAAGATCGTCGGTTGCGCCAGAGCGTCCAGGCGATCCAGCCGCAGAGAAGACCGGCCAGGCATCCTGCGATTCCTGGGCGATACGGATTGGGCAAGTTTTCGCCGCCGGCGACCGAAACAGAGCGGGACAAGATCACCGGTCTCCCTTGCACTTCGCCGGCCGACGGTATCCGCGCGCTGAGGGTTACGCTTCAGATTCAGCTCATGATTGCCTGGATAGAGCGCCCGAACACGCCAGACCCATTCATTCGATGAACGCTTGTCTCGCGACATTTCGACGAAGATCTCGAGAGCGTCCTTGTCCCGAGAGGTCAAGTCTGCATCCACAAGGATCACAATGTCGGCGGCGTATGACGCGGGAATCCCTCGCGCCTTCAGTTGATCTCCAAGCTGATCGTTAAGGCTTCGTCTGATAGTAAGCCTTGCATGGTCAGCGAGCCCGGCCCGCATTTGGCTGGGGCACTCGAAGAAGAGTTCCGTCCTTGCCAGGGCATTCAACGCGTCCCGGACGTCGCTCCCAGATCGATGCGAGCGGCGCCACCCTCCACGGGGACAACAAAGGCGATGATGGGGAGCGACTGCGCATCGTTTTCTGGGATTGGTGCCAGGTGCGCAGCGGGCGATGACTTCGAAGCCGGTTTCAGGAGGACGCTGCGATTCGTCTGTCTAGCTCTGCTTTCAGTGACTGGCGGAGCCGCGCCAGGTACACCTCTGAGCGGCGGCATCTGAAGCGTGTTCAAGGGGCTGAGGAGCGCTTGGCACAGTTTGCCAGCATCATCAGGCAAACGGCCGAGAGAAGACACTTGCAGCAAATGTTCCAGCGCATTCCGATAACACCCTTTTCCGTCAGCGGCAATCCGCCTTCCATAGATGTGGTTTAACCACCACCGCGCGATGCCGAATGTTTCCACTCGCACACTCTGGCAGCCAAGTCGCCGCATCTGTTTGAATGTACAAGGGCTGGGATGGAAAAGGGTTCTCCCGAAGGTTATGATGCCGAGACCGGCTTAGTCTATTAGCAGATTTCCTGCCCTACCCTCGAAGCAGCCGTACAGCTTCGCTCAACGCATTGCCGCCCGCAGCAGTTTCGGTTTCCTTAGCTTGCTCGGGTACAGTGTCGCCTTCGCCCGGCGCGAGAAACAGGTTCATCTCCAGGCCGTGCTGCCGGGTGTAAAGATCGTAGTATCGGCCGCGGGCGGCGTAGAGCGATTCGTGGGTTCCGCGTTCGACAATCTGGCCGGCTTCGACGACCAGGATCTGGTCGGCGCGCCGGATGGTCGAGAGGCGATGCGCGATGACGAAAGTGGTGCGGCCGCGCATCAGGTACGAGAGACCTTCCTGAATGAGCGCTTCGGATTCGGAGTCGAGGCTGGAGGTGGCCTCGTCCAGAATCAAGATCCGCGGGTTGGCCAGGATGGCACGCGCAATAGAGACGCGCTGCTTTTGGCCGCCCGACAGCTTGACTCCGCGCTCGCCGACAATGGTGTCGTACTTCTTCTCGAACGTCTCGGCGAACTCGTCGACGCGCGCGATGCTTGCAGGCGTCCATGATTTCCTGCTCGGTGGCGTTGGGATGCGAGAAAGCCACGTTTTCGCGGATGGTGCCGTCGAAAAGAAACGTGTCCTGCAACACGACGCCCAGCTGCGTGCGGTAGGAATCCAGCCGTACAGTCGAGAGGTCCACGCCATCCATGCGAATCACGCCTTCTGACGGAGTGTAGAAGGCCGAGATGAGGCCAATGATGGTAGATTTCCCCGAACCCGACGGGCCGATCAGGGCAGTCACGGTGCCGGGACGAGATGCGAAGGAGATGTCCTTCAAGACCGGTTTTCCGGGCTCATAGGCGAACCTTACGCGCTCGAAATCCACTTCACCGCGAATGGAGCCGAGAGTATTGGTACGCCGTGGGTCTTCGTCTTCGGGCCGTTCGCGCATCACTTCGCGCGTGCGCTCGAGGCCGGCCAGGGCTTCTGAGATCTGCGTTCCGATGGCGACTACCTGGAACACCGGCGCGACCAGGAAGGCGAGAAAAGCGGTGAACGTCATCAGGCCGCCCACGGTGAGCGTGCCCGCCAGGATCTCGCGAGCTCCCACAAACATGACCACCACGCCGACCATGCCCATGACCATTGTGGCGCCCAGACTCATGACCGAGGTGGCGGTCAACGACTTCAGCACGTTATCCAGCAGCCGCTGGACGCCGCCCGCAAAAACCTGCGCTTCGCGGTCTTCCGCATGATACCCCTTGATGACGCGCACGCCACCCAGCGATTCGGTAAGCCGGCCGGTTACTTCGGCGTTGATTTTTGCTCGCGCGCGGAAGATCGGGCGGATAGTGCGGAAGGCGTGCCGCAGCGCAAGGCCAAATATGAGCAGGAACAAGAAGGCCAGACCCGTCATGAGCGCGCTGATGCGCAGCAGAACGACCAGGGCGATGACCGCGGTGAGCAAACCGCCGACGAATTCGACCAGGCCGGTTCCGATGAGATTGCGCACACCTTCTACGTCGCTCATGATCCGCGAGACCAGCATGCCGGTCTTATTGGAGTCGTAATAGGTGACGGGTAGTCTGCCGATGTGTTCCTGCACGCTTCGGCGCAGCTCGCTGATCAAGCGCTGCGCGGCTTTAGAGAGCAGTTGCGTCAGGGAAAAAGAAGTGACGCCTTGGATCAGGGTTGCGCCCAGAACCGCCAGCACTAGCGGCATCAGCAGGTTAATATGCCGCTTGCCGATGATGTCGTCGATCAGGTACTTCGTCGAATACGGTAGCACCAGGCCGGAGATGCGGTTGATGCCCATTAGCACAAAGCCTAGGGCAAGCACAGCGCGGCGAGGGCGCACGAGCTTCCAGATGTCGGGAAGCAGAGCCCGCAGGCGCTCGGACGTAGGGGGCTTGTCTTTCTCTTTTTCTGGAGGCAGGTGAGGTCCGATGCTTTTATTTTACACTGTGGCGAACGGACTTACAGAAGTGCCGCCGATCCGTACGTAGAGGGGACAACGGAAGACGATATCAACGCAGAGACGCAGAGAAAGACAAGCTACTTTCATCACCTGGCGGGTGCAAGATTCCGGTTGGGACCGAGGACCGTTCTAGATAAGTTATGTGATCTGTACCGAACGTAGCGCAGGGCCACGCCCGGTTTTGGCGGGAACCTGCGGCCTTTTGGTCGCACGAAGAAAAAGCCGCAGGTCTTCCGCAAACGGTGCGGCAGCCCTGCGCTACGATTCTTTCTCCGTTTGCCGCGTCGCAATTTTCCTTACGCGCCAACCAGCTTCACTAGTCATGAGCTAGACGCCGTGCGCTATCAGGGAGAGCACATCGTTGCAGCCGGCGGCGCGAGCGGCGAGCCGGGCGGCGCGCCCATAGGCGCTGTCTTTCATTCTGAGATTGGGAGCCTTCTTGAGAAGCGCGGAGACCGTTTCGGTTTGGCACTTGCCGACGGTGAATTTATCGATGTCGGGAACGCCGCCTACGGCCATGGTCAGGGCGTTGTCTCCGCCGGAGGTTTCGGCACGCACGTCAGCGCCGTGATCCAGCAGCACCTGAACAATATCTGTATAGCCGTATCCGGCAGCCATCATGAGGGCGGTGATGCCGTCTCCAGAGCGTGCATTGATGTCCGCGCCGCTGGCGAGAAGCGTCTCCACGGAACCCATCTGATTCTTATGGATGGCGTGCATGAGCGGGGTCCAGTGATTCACGCCCCACCGGCGGTTGGGATCGGCGCCCCCGGCCAGCAACGCTTTGAGCGTTTTCGTGTCACCGGAGCGCGCGGCACCGATCAAGGGATCGTCCGGCTGCATGTTGCAGCCGGCAAGCCAAAACGCGGCGAATAGGACGGCGAGAACAGGTTTCATGACGGAGAGCATATCATGAAGTACTTTGATATGTAAAGTACTATTTGCGAGGGCTTAACTGCCTGATTTCCTCCTCGGTAAGCAAACGGTGCTTTCCGATAGGCAGATCTCCGATTCTCACCGGGCCAATCGCGATGCGCACCAACTTCAGCACCTTGCTCCCTACGGCTTCGAGCATGCGGCGAACCTGGCGATTCCGGCCCTCGGTGAGGGTGATCTCGAGGTGCGTATATTTCGCGCTGTCGCGCAACCGCTTTACAATGGCCGGACGGGTAGGGCCATCGTTAAGGGTCACACCGCGCCGCAAGTTATCCAGTTGCTCATCATTCAACACCGTAGACGCCTTTACTTGGTACGTCTTTGGCGCCTTATGTACCGGGTTTGTAAGCCGTTCGGCAAATTGCGAGTCGTTCGTAAGAATCAGAAGCCCGCTAGTGTCCAGGTCCAGCCGGCCCACGGGGAACACCCATTTGGTCTAGTGCGGACATGAGATCATAGACGGTAGGACGGCCATCGGGGTCTTTGTAGGCCGTGAGGTAGCCTTTGGGCTTATAGAGGAGTAGATAGATTTTCTTGCCAGCGTGAACGGGTTTGTCGTCTAGTGTGACGCGATCGCGTGCGAAATCCACCCAGTAATCCGGTGTCTGGATCTTTCGACCGTTGACGCACACTCGCCCAGCAGCGATCCAGCGCCGGGCTTCGGTGCGCGAACCTAAACCAGCTTTTGAAATTACGCGCTCGAGGGTTTTGGGGGGACGCTTCTTCTCCCGCGAGGACGGACGTGTCGCCATGTCTCAAATCTACAAAAATTTAACCGGCCAACTCCAGAGTATCCCCAAGGCCGAAACAGTCCTGATTCGCGGCGCGCGCCAACTTGTTACTCTTCGCGGCCCGGAACGACCGCGGCGCGGCGCGGAATTGGGCGATCTGAGTATTATTCCGGATGGTGCTTTGCTGATCCGCGAGGGGCGAATTGTCGAAGCCGGTCCTACTCGCCGGGTTGAGAATTTGGGTCCCGCGCGGGGTGCGCTCGAAATCGATGCGACTGGACGCCTGGTCATGCCTGGATTCGTAGACGGCCGGGTGCAACTGTGGCCGGAAAATCCCGATTCGAGCCGAGGTCTGCCCGCACGAGCTCTTGCCGCGCGCGCCAGCAACGTGATGGCCGGCATGGCACGCCACGGAACGACCACGGTGTGCGCGTCCACGTGCGCCGCGCGAGACCATTCCACCGAACTCAAGATGTTTCGTGTCCTTGGCGGCCTGCATGGCCAGCCCTTGGACGTTTTGACAGCATATGTGGGCTTGGCCCAAGCCGAGATTGCCGGAGATCCAGCCGCCTATGTTGAGTCGTTATGTATGCGGAAGATGCCCCTTATATCGCGCCGTAAGCTGGCGCGCTTCGTGGTGGGAGACTGCCGCGCATTCGAATTGGACGTCATACGCCGAGTCCTGGAATGCGGACGGAAACTTGGTTTTCAGTTGCACTTGTGGGCTGGATCGCGCCCGTTCGCCGTACCGCTGGCGGTTGAAATGAAGGCGCTGAGCATTGCTCTGGATAACCTCAGGGAAGAAGAGATGCGCCTGCTAGCGGGGTCACGCACCATCGCGCAGTTGCAGCCTGCCTCGCTATTCCTGCGGCGTGCGGAACGCCACTCATATGTTCGTGCCCTCATTGAATCAGGTGCGGCGATTGCGCTCGCTTCCGGCTTCGGCCTCGAGGACGGCCCCACCTACAATATGCAGATGGTCCTTTCTTTAGCCTGTTCCGAGATGGGAATGTCTCCCGCGGAAGCTATCTCAGCCGCAACCATCAACGCTGCTTACGCGCTCGGATGCGGTGCTGAATGTGGATCGCTCCAGCCGGGTAAAGGAGCGGATGTGCTCCTGATGAACGTGGAAGATTACCGCGAGCTTCCTTATCGATTCGGCATCAATCACACGTCATATGGTTTTCAAGAACGGCACGGCTATTTACCAGGAGGGCGAGGTTACCCATTGGAGCGGCAAGTAATCGAGTGCGTCCCGAACTTTTCGGAGGGGCGCGATACACGGTTGATCGCAGCAGTCGTCGAAGCAATTTCGAGCGTGCCCGGCGCAGCGGTGCTCGGCCAGACCTCGGATGCCGATCACAACCGCTCGGTCATCACTTTTGCTGGAGAACCGAAGGCGGTGGTCGAGGCGGCGTTTCGAGGGATCGAGTGCGCGGTAACTCGCATCGACTTAAACCGGCATGCCGGTATTCATCCGCGTATCGGCGCCGCCGACGTTGTCCCGCTGGTCCCTCTTTCAGGCATCACCATGGCCGATTGTGTGCTCCTGGCAGAGCAACTGGCTGGGCGCGTATGGCGTGAGCTGCACATTCCTGTCTACTTGTATGAAGCGGCCGCGCGGCGCCCGGATCGCGCTAACCTGGCGAACCTCCGCCGCGGCCGCTTCGAAGGATTGCGTGAAGAGGTTCGGTTCAATGCCGCGCGGTTGCCGGACTTTGGCGAAGCAGCATTGCATCCGACGGCGGGTGCCTGCGTGATCGGCGCGAGAAAACTCCTGATCGCCTTCAACGTCAACTTAACGACCACAGATGTCAAGATCGCACGGACCATCGCACGAAGCATCCGGTTTTCGTCGGGCGGGCTGCCAGCCGTGAAAGCGCTGGGCCTCTATCTGGAATCGAGAGGCCACGCGCAGGTCTCCGTGAATCTGACTGATTTCGAGATCACGCCGATTTGCACAGTGTTCGCGGCCATCCGCGCAGCAGCAGAGCGTTGCGGCGCCGGCATCTCGGGCGCGGAGCTCATCGGCCTGATTCCACAAAAGGCATTGGAAGGGGCGGCCACCTGCGGCCTGCAGTTTGAGAATTTTCAGCCGGATCTGGTTTTGGAAGACCAAGTGGAAAAGAAGCTGGGGTAGCGGCCTGCGCTAGGATGAAGTTGTGCTGGTCACGATCGGCGAATCGTCTAAGACGTCCCGCCCGCAGTGGCTCCGAGCGCCGGCTCCGGTGGGCGAGAATTACCGCGCACTGAAATCTCTCATCGAAGAAATGGGCCTGCACACGGTTTGCGAAAGCGCGGCCTGCCCGAACATTGGCGACTGCTGGAACCGGAGCACGGCTACGTTTATGATTTTGGGCAATGTTTGCACGCGCCGATGTGGCTTTTGCGCCGTACAAAAGGGCGCACCGCTCGAAGTGGATTACGACGAGCCGCGTCGCGTAGCCGAAGCTGCCGCGGCCATGGGCTTGCGGTATGCCGTGGTCACCAGCGTCAACCGCGACGACCGCAAAGACGGCGGCGCCGAATTATTTGCCCTCACCATCCGCGCCATTCGCGAGCGCATCGCCGGTTGCCGCGTGGAAGTGCTGGTCCCCGATTTTCAAGGCAGCCGCGATGCGATGCAGATCGTCATGAATGCCCGCCCCGACGTTCTCAATCACAATACCGAAACCGTGCCGCGGCTCTACCGTCAGGTACGTTTGGGCGCGCGCTACGAACGCTCGCTCGACATGCTCGAATATGCCAAGAGGATTTCACCGGAGACGCCAACTAAATCCGGCTTGATGCTGGGCTTGGGCGAAACGACGGAGGAAGTTCTCGGTGTGATGCGCGATCTGCGGGAGCACCAGGTTGACATCCTCACGCTGGGGCAGTATCTGCGGCCGTCAGCGCGGCACCTGCCGATTGTGCGGTATGTGCCCCCGGCCGAGTTCGACGACTTGCGTTGCGCCGGCCGCGAAATGGGATTTAGCCACGTCGAAGCCGGTCCGCTGGTACGCAGCTCGTACCACGCTTCTGAGGCCGTTCTGTAGCTTCGGTTATCTCCATCACACACACTCAGATTTTTAGCCTTGCCACGCGCCGGAAGAAGGCAAAGAATAGAACTGAGAATTAATTAATCCTCATAATTCGCCGCGCCGCTTCATACCAATCGAAAAAATCGAGAGAGAAGGAGTGTGTCGAAATGGCTGAAGTTGATGTAAAAAGACAAACGTCAGAGCAGCAACGTAACCAGTCGCTGGAGCGCTCCCGCCAGAGTGGCGGGCTCGAGCGGCGCGGGGGTTTCCCGTCTCTGTTTTCGGGTCCTACCGATTTCTTTAGCACGAGCCCGTTTGCATTGATGCGGCATTTCACCGATGAGATGGACCGTTTGTTTGAAGGCCAGGGCGGCTGGCGCGGAAACCGAAGAGATGTGACGCAGTGGGCACCGGCCATCGAGGTGAAAGAGCAGAACGGCAGGCTGGAAGTGGTAGCGGAGTTGCCTGGAATCAAGGAAAACGAAGTCAAGGTGGAAGTGACGGATGAAGGTCTGGTCATTCAGGGCGAACGTCAGCGCGAACACGAGGAAAAGCATGAGGGCTATTACCGTTCCGAGCGCAGCTACGGATCGTTCTATCGCCTCATCCCGCTCCCCGAGGGCGCAACTGTCGATCAGGCCCATGCTGAATTCCACAATGGCGAATTGCGCGTAAGCATTCCAGTTCCGCAGCAGAAGACCCGCCAGATCCCGATCAGCACGACCGGAGAGCGCAAGGAGCCGCAATCCCAAGCCGGGGCGGCATCCCAAGCACGAAAGGCGGTCGGGTAAGTAGCCTGAACTCGCCGGTGTGCTGGATAATAGCGGAGAGGAAACCGCCATCGCTATCGCATCCGTGAATCCAGCCACCGGCGAAACGCTTCGCACCTTCGAGCCGCTCGCCGACTCGCAAGTTGAAGATAAGCTCGCGCGCGCGGCCGCCACATTTCGTGTTTATCGGCACACGCCGTTTGCGGAGCGCGCCCGCATGATGCTGGCCGCGGCCGACATCCTGGAAAAAGAAAAGGCCCAATTCGGACGGCTCATGACGGCCGAAATGGGCAAGCCGGTGAAGGCCGCCATGGAAGAAGCGGTCAAATCAGCTTGGGGTTGCCGCTACTATGCGGAGAATGCCGAGCGCTTCCTGCGCGACGAACCCGTGCCCGTCGACGGCGTCACGAACTATGTCCGTTACCAGCCGATCGGTGCGGTGCTCGCCGTCATGCCGTGGAATTTTCCATTCTGGCAGGTGTTCCGTTTCGCCGCCCCCGCGTTGATGGCCGGGAATGTCGGCTTGCTCAAACACGCGTCGAATGTTCCGCAGTGCGCCCTGGCTATCGAAGACATTTTCCGGCGCGCTGGATTTGCTGAGGGCGTGTTTCAGACACTGCTCATCGGCTCCGGCGAAGTAGTACGGGTGATTGACGACCCTCGCGTGATGGCTGTCACGCTCACCGGCAGCGAACCAGCGGGCATGCAGGTTGCCGCTCAGGCCGGCAAGCAGCTCAAGAAGACCGTGCTGGAACTTGGCGGCAGCGATCCCTTCGTCGTGATGTCCAGCGCCGATCTACACGCAGCCGCGGATACCGCAGTTAAGGCCCGCATGGTGAACAACGGCCAGTCCTGCATTGCCGCTAAACGATTCATCGTAGCCGAAGCCGTAGCCGATGATTTCGAGCGCAGGTTTTTGAAGAACATTCAGGCGTTGAAGGTCGGAGATCCCATGGACGAAACCACGGATGTCGGTCCGCTGGCCACCAAACAGATTGTCGACGATCTCGACGATCAGGTTCGCCGATCGGTCGCCGCCGGCGCGCGTGTGCTGACGGGCGGCACACGGCTGGACCGGCCGGGCAATTATTATGCGCCGACTATCCTGACCTCGATTCCTGAGAAGGCTCCCGCTTACCGGGAAGAAATGTTCGGCCCGGTGGCTTCATTGTTTCGTGTACCGGGACTGGAGGGCGCCATCCGCCTTGCTAACGACACACCTTTCGGTCTCGGCGCGAGCGTATGGACCAATGACGAACGCGAGCGCGATCGGCTTATTGACGAAATCGAGGCGGGCTTGGTGTTCGTCAACGGAATGACCGCTTCCGATCCGCGCCTGCCTTTCGGCGGCGTGAAACGCTCCGGCTACGGACGGGAGCTGAGCGTGTACGGAATCCGTGAATTCGTCAATATCAAGACGGTCTCGATCAAAGCGGCTGCCCACAAGGGATAACATCCTCGGTAAGCATCGCCTGCTCACCAAAGCCGGCGCAATTTTTCAACTCGCAGTTCCCGTGCATCCGCTAGCATTTTAGAGGACAATCAAATGCGGAGGATCTTGATTGCAGTCGCCTGCACGTCGTTAGCGCTCGGAGCACTCCAGGCGAAGCACGGGGATGACGACGAATGCCGCCACGATCGCCAATATCGCGGCGATTTCCGCGGCGAAGGTCACGGTGACGAGCGCTACGAGCACAAGAATCACGGGCGCCCTGAAGGCTTGCCGCCGGGTCTCGAGAGGCAACTCGAACGCAACGGCCATCTGCCGCCTGGCCTCGAGAAGAAAATGTACTCTGTGCCCGAAGTGGTTTGCCGGCGCCTGCCACCACTGCCAGAGGGCTACCGCCGCGGTTACTATGGCGGCCACGTGATCGTATACAACCCGCACACCTCGATAGTCCTGGATGTGTTTGCCGGGATCAGCATCGGGCACTAGCTCAGCCACAGGGCCGGCGTGTCAACTGTTACAATCCTGGTATATGTTCAAGGGATTGGAACACACGGCGATTGCCTCGCCGCAACCGGAGAAACTCGCCCGCTGGTACGTCGATCATCTCGGCTTCATCATTAATTACACTTACGACGGGAATTATTTCGTGAAGGCCGCTAACGGAACCATGCTCGAAATCGTCCCTTCCGAGGGGGCACCCGTGCCGCAAAAGATGAAGGACCCAGGGATTCGCCATCTCGCGATTCAGGTGGATGATTTCGATGGCGCACATGCGCAGCTCAAACAGTCCGGTGTCAAGTTTCTGACCGAACCGTACAACAATCAAGGTAACCGGCTGGTTTTCTTTACCGACAGTGATGGCAACATCCTTCACCTGATCCACCGGGAAAAGCCTCTTCCTTAAGCCCCGCCTTGTGATTCAACGCGTTTTTAAAGCTTTCCATTACCGGGACTTTCGCGTGCTCTGGTTCGGCGCCTGCACGTCAAGCATCGGCACGTGGATGCAGATTGTCGCACAAAGCTGGCTCGTATATAAGATTTCCGGCTCGGCGCGCATGCTGGGGCTGGACGCCTTCCTCGGCAACATTCCAATTTTTCTATTTTCGCTAATCGGCGGCGTGGTGGCCGATCGTGTGAGCCGGCGCCGTCTGTTGCTGGGATCGCAGTGGGTGCAACTAACTTGCGCGTTTACTCTGGCTTCGCTGGCGGCGATGGGAGTTGTACGCGTCTGGCACATTCTGACCCTTTCGTTTATCGTGGGCACAGCGCAATCATTTGGTGGTCCGGCGTACTCCGCTCTGGTGCCGATGTTGGTGGAGAAGGAAGATCTTCCCAACGCCATTGCGCTGAACTCCATCCAGTTCAACCTGGCCCGTGTGATCGGACCCGTACTGGGCGGAATCGCCCTGACCAAGCTGAACGCCACGTGGTGCTTTGCGCTGAATGGAATATCGTTCATCTTTGTGATCATTTCACTCATGATGCTGCAGCTGCGTTTCGCGCCGCAAAACACCGGTCAATCTATGCTGGACAGTATGAAGCAGGGATTCGGTTTCATTCGCAAGCAAGGCGCGATGGAAGCTCTGATCGTGCTGGCCTTCTGCATGACTGGACTTGCGATTCCCATGATTACGTTTCTTCCGGTTTTCGCGAAGGACATCTTCCGCGGCGGACCCACCACGTTTACCATCCTGCTGGTTTGCTCGGGCCTGGGCTCCGTGGCGGGTGCTCTGACAGTGGCTGCGCTGGGCAACGTCCACAATAAAGGACGCGTGGCGCTGCTGATGCTAATCGCCATGGGCGCCACCATGGGTGGCTTCGCGCTTTCGAAAAATCTGGTACTCAGTTCGATATTTCTTTTCTGTGCCGGAGCCGCTCTGATGGGCGCCTTTACCATGATCAGTTCGCTCGTGCAGTTGATCACGGCAAACGAGATGCGCGGCCGTGTAATGAGCGTCTACAACGTGGCGTTTCGTGGCGGCATGCCGTTCGGCAACCTGGCCTCGGGATGGCTGATTCCCATGTTTTCAGCGCCGGTTGTGATTTCGGCAAATGGCCTCTTGTTGATCCTGGTGGGCACTTATTTCCTGACTGCCCAGCGTCGCGTGGCATCGTTGTAATGATGTGGATAAGTTTTCTGTTGAGCGCGGCTTTGGCCGCAGCCCCTGGGAACCTGGAGAAGCTGCGCGATCTGGAAGACCGGCCGGGACTCGAGCGCACGGTAGCGGACCTTTCCACAGCAGCCGAAAAGGCTTCGGGCGATGCCGATGCGCAATACCGCCTGGCGCTGGCCTCGTCTTACCTGGCGGAGATTGCGCTCGAACTTCGCGACAAAGCCGGCGCCGAGCGCGCCGCCAAAACCGGCATTTCCGCGGGTGAGCGCGCCGTGGCCCTGAAGCCTGATCATGCCGAGTATTTTCGCGTGCTGGGGACGCTGTACGGCCAGGTCATTCCCGCGAACGTGCTGCTTGGGATCAGCTACGGGAAGAAGGCCGAGGACGCGATCGCGAAGGCCATCGCCCTCGACGGCAAGTCGGCCGACGCCTACCTGGCGCGCGGTATTGGCAACTACTATAAGCCCGAGATGTTCGGTGGCGGTCCGGAACCTGCTCTTCGCGATCTTCGGCACGCCATCGAACTCGATCCTAAATCCGCGGAAGCGTATCTTTGGTTGGGCCTGGCGCTTCGCAAGACGCACCACAACCCCGAAGCGCGCGCGGCGTTCACGAGATCGCTGGAACTCGATCCCGTTCGCGTATGGACTAGACAACAACTCGAGAAGACGCCCGCCAAATGAAACGGGTTTGGATCGGCGCGGCGATCCTGGCGATCTCGCTACTCAACTTTTTCCAGTTTCCTGGACACACCTGGCTGCAATCCGATACCCAGATTTACGCGCCCATCCTGGAGCATCTGTGGGATCCGACGGTGCTTGGAAAAGATCTGATCGTCCAGTATCCGCACGTGGCTTTCACGCTTTACGATGAGACCGCGATTGCGCTGCGCAAAGTAACAGGCCTGGATTTTCGCCGCGTGCTGGAAGGTGAACAGTTTGTCTTGCGCGCTTTGGGAATCTGGGGTGTGTACTTGATGGCTACCGCTCTAGGCCTTTCAGATCTTCTCGCGCTCCTGGTGGCGTCGATTTTTTCGCTGGGCGCTTTCATTACGGGGCCGGCCGTGGTGATCTTTGAATACGAGCCCGTACCTCGAGGATTCGCTGTGCCGCTCATTTTTCTGGCAATCGGACTTGTGGCGCACAACCGGTTTTTGGGTGCGGCTGTGGCGGCGTCGGCCGCATTCCTCCTGCATCCGCCGAGCACCGTTCCCTTTTGGGTGGTTTACTTCTGCCTGGCGATCTGGCCCTCGCAGACCGTGGGGAGGAAACGGAAACTGACGGCCCTGGCCGTGCTGGCGGGAGCTGCGACCATTTTGCTGATCGCCTCGCGATTTCAGCACGGAAGCGGCACGGTGTTCTTCTCGCGGCTCGATCCGCATCAGGCCGAGTTGCAGCGCATGCGTGCGTCTTATAGCTGGATCTCGATGTGGTGGAAAGACCGGCTGGCGCACTATCTGATTCTTTACGCCCTCACCGTTGTCGCGTATTGGCGCGTGCGCAACGATGTGCCGCAAACTCTGCGCTACTATCTGATCGGCCTTCCGTTCATTGGAGTGATCAGCCTGTCCATTTCGTACGTGCTGCTGGAACGGATGCAATGGGCGCTGATGCCGGAATTTCAGCCCGGGCGCGCGTTGCTGTTCGTGACCGCCTTCGCCATGATCCTGGGTGCCGTGGCGGGATGCAAGGCGGTCGCAGGCAAACATTATGCAGAAGCGATCGGGTGGCTTGTGCTGACCTATCTGCCACCTGCAAACCGGCTGGTCGAGTGGCCGTCCTGGAACCGCGTGTTCGTGATCCTTACATTGGCCGCGCTCACGACGGCGGCAATTTGGACCGTTCAATCGGCTGCGCGGTGGGCGAGAGCCGTCATCGTTGCTGCGGCGCTGGCGCCGTTCTTTCTGATTCCAACCTGGGGCGGCATGGAAAATTATCCGCCGCTACACAACGCCGACCTCGACCAGCTTTCGCAATGGGCGCGCACCTCAACTCCAAAGGACGCTGTGTTTTTATTTCCCGATGCCAAAGAAGATCTGTCCCCCGGCGTTTTTCGCGCCGAGGCGCTGCGTGCCGTGTACGTGGATTGGAAGTCCGGTGGACAAGTGAATTTTTTCAAGGATTTCGGGGAACAATGGTGGTCGCGCTGGCAGAAAACGATGGCGGCGCCATTCAATCCGAACTCGATGATCGCCTTCCGCAGCCTTGGCATTGATTACTTGGTGCTGCAGTCAAGACACCGGCTGCCAGGCTTGACGCCGCTTTTCGAAAACGCGAACTACGTGGTGTACCAAGTCATGTAGCGCAAGGCTACCCGCCGGGTTTGCGGGGAGACCCGGAAAAAGCCGCAGGTCCCCGCCAAACCCAGGCGTGGCCCTGCGCTACAAATTCTGCCATTGATATACTCCATACAATTATGAAGTTCAATCCGAAGAACTTCCGGCGAATCACGGATGGCAGTAGGCCCTCGTTCAAAAGAACGCGCAGCGATAAAGATCAACTGATCGCACGCTTTGACAATCAGTGAGCATTTGGCGTGGGTCAAGTTTGACCTTCGCCTCCCGCTCACCGGATGGCTACGTTTACCATGGTGCTGAAGGCGCCGATGTTTAGCACGAGTGGCACGGAGGCGCCCGAGACAAGGCCTGGTGGCAGTTGGGCGTTGATTTGCATTGCGCCGGCAATGAATTGCGGGACCGCGCCTGCGTACTGCATGACTGCGTTCTTGCCACTTACCAGCACGGACACCGGCAGTACCGGCTTGGGCAGCACGTCTGTGGCGATCTTGCCGTCAAGGCCCGGGGGGTTGGTCTGCCCTTCTCCGGTCGCATACAACACGAGCACGGAATTCTGCGCGGCGGGGTTGGACGCGGAGTTGATGCTGTAGTCCTGGTTGAGGACGATAAAAATACCAGGAGCAGCGGCGGCCACCGCCACAGTTTGCGGCGCGCTGGAGGCGTCGTCGACATTCACCGTCATATTCGTGGAAGTCTTGCCGGCAATTTCATAGGGTGCCACAAGGTTGATCTGGCCGGCGCCGGCATACAAGATCGGTGCGGCAGTACCGTCGAACGAAACCTTGGCGTCCGCATTGAAGCCCGCACCAAAAATCGAAAGAATCTCTCCTGGCGAGATTGCGCCGGTCTTGTAGCTGCCTGCGTTCACAACGCTGTTCACAATTGGCCCAGCCGCGCCGCGCACTTGGCCTGAATCGGCTTGCAGCATGAGAGAAGATTCGTCCACGGCCTCGAAATCCGAGCCCTGAATCTGCGACAGCGTGTGCAGCGTGTCATTGTCCCAACGATCATCGGGCGCACCAGAAAGATACCAGGAAGATCCGTTATCAGCGAGAATCATTCCGTACTTTTTGAGGGCCCGCAGAATCACCTGCACCGCCGCCGGAAACCCCGCGATATCGAATGACGCCTTCAGCCGGAAACGCTGTCCCATGGGCGGATAATTCATGCCGGTCAAGCTGGAAGCTTGGTGCCGGGCCGGCCAGATGTAGGTATTGCGCGTTTGCGGCGCAGTGAAGCGGATGGCGTGCTGAATCTCACCCGCCGCCACCTCGTCGTAGCGCATCAAGCCCGGGAAAATCGGCAAGCCCGCCGCGTCGGCCGAGGTCCATCCAGCAGGGCGGAGCGCATTCGATTTCAGATTGAAGATCGCTCCCGACCCGGCATGCCAGCTTCCATCCGGATGCGCATACGCGTTATACAGTTCGTAGAGAATGCAGTGGTCCTTATCGATCACCAGTACGTGACGATCGCCCGTGCTCGATGGGCCACCCTCAATGGGCGCGTTGGACGGCACTGGATATCCGCCGTGATCGCTTTCCGAATCGTAGTCGAAGGTGACGTTCACCTTCGGCTGCGTGCCGGGTACGGTAATGAACGGAATGCCGATCGGCTCGCCAGCGTACAGACCCGAACCGAAATCCGGGTGCGCCGGCTTCGTGGCGCCGATAGTAGCGACGTACTGGGCCGAATTTGCGTCCGCGGGAAGCTGGTCGACGGTTGCATTCCATACGTTATTTGCGGGAAAAACGGCGCACCCATTGATCGTGGGCTGAGCTTGCGCCGTCAGTGTGAACGCCAGCACCACCAAGGCGCCGCCGGCGATGCGTCGAGCCATCCTGCATGTTATTTTACGGAACAACCTATGCAGGTTCACCTTTTGCGCCATGGAACAGCGGAGGACATTAGCGCTGAGGGCTCCGACGCGAAGCGAAAATTGACGACCAGCGGCCGCGACGAAGTGCGCCGCGCCGCCGAATGCGCGCGCCGTGCGAAAATTGCGCCCACGCTCATTCTGAGCAGCCCCTTCGTGCGGGCCATTGAGACCGCTGAGATCGCGGCGGAGGTGCTGGCATACCGCGCCGGCATCGTGCGAACCGAGGCTCTCATTCCGTCGGCTCCTCCGCAGCGGGTCTGGAACGAGATCCGCAACCGCCACGACGCAATGCAGGTTCTTCTTGCTGGGCATGAACCCTTGCTGAGCCACCTGGCCGCTTATCTTCTCAACTCGCCAGCCTTGCGGATCGACATGCGCAAGGCGTCGTTTGTGCGCATCGACCTCGACCTCCTCGCACCCAATCCTAGCGGCATCCTGAAATGGATGGCACCCCCCGATATCTGTCCCGGTTAGCGCGACGAGCCTGTTACGGCACTTGCGTGATCACAACCGTATTCGGCTGAACATGGCCGAGATCCGCCGCGACCGTCAGCGGCTTCCCGGCTTCTATATCGATATCACGCGTCCAGGGCGGCAGGCCGCTCGCGGTCATCTGTACCGTGTAGGTTCCCGGGCCAAGTTTGGTGGTCAGTGGTGTTCTACCAGCTGTCTGTCCAAATAGGAACACCATGGCGCCGCGCGGCGTCGAAGTGAAGGTGACGGCCACTGGGGCGGATTCCGGGGACGGCGGCGGTTGAACCGGTCGCGTGTCCCGACTTTCGCCACGGCTTCCTTCGTCATAGCGCACGCGCATGCCCGCGCGGGCCTCCAGAATCGACGCGATGCTCTGGAACTCTTCCTTTGAGATCTCGAATACGGCCGCTTCGCCCTCGTCGTTTTCACCTTTATAAGTAATGGTCAGCAGTTTCGCCTGCCTTTTGTTTAGCTTTGGAACCCAGTTGACGCTCGAAGCAAGATGCGATTTGGAGCCGGGCTTGCTCTCTAGCTGGATGCCTGTGATCCGGTTATACGGAAGTTTGAACGAGTCATCGGAATAATCGAACCGAAATTCTCTCTCATCTCCCAGATTCAGTGATCCTGAGGTGCCGTTGGGAACTGCGGCAGAGCCGTTCACATACACGGCGGGAGGATGCGGAATCGATGCCAGGACCAAGGCAGAGAACACCACGCTCGAAACAAGCAGGGCGAAGCACTTCATACTTACAGGTTGAGCCCAGACGGCCTGGGATTCCAGTCGCCAATGGTGATATGCCCAAGGTTAATGCGTGCGGGTTGTTCGAGCCAATCGAAGTGGCCGCGAAGGGATCAGGATGACGTCAATGCGCGTAAATTCATTCGCGTGAGGGCGCGTTCGTTCGCGGCCCAAATTATTTCGGCGTAGCGGATGCCGCGGCGGTAGCCGGCAACTGAATGCCGTCGCCATACTTTGCCAGGTCCGGAATGGTGACCGGCAATCGTCCGCGGATAGGCATCTCGCCGAATAAGGCTTTGACGGCCGACATTTCAGACGGCGCCACCGTGCTGTACGTCGTCAGGTAGGCGGCGACTTTCGGGAACGCGCGCAGCAGATAAGGATTGCCCAGAGCGATCAGCGTCACTGGTTTGCCCAGCGCAATCAGCGTGTCGACCAATTTCGCGAATTCGGGCGATAACGCAGTGTTCGCGCGCGCCGCTACCGAGACGAACGCCGCTACCACGGTCGCGTCGCAAAATCCCACCCGAGTCGCGGCCACATCCAGCGCGGCGTCGGGCAGGGACGGATCGAGCGTCAGAACCAGGGCATCCGGGGTGCGCTTGTGAATCTCCTGCGTAAACACCAGGCCTTCGTTCGAATAGTGACTCTCCGCTAGCACCACGAAGCAGGTCTTCAGCGGCTGCCGCAGGGGAATCTGTGTGTCATTGCGAAGCAGCGTGACGGCTCGATCCGCTACTTCCTGCGCGCGCTCGTTGGCTTCGGGCGAGTTGACCACGTCATCGATCGCCTCCAGATCCACCAGGCGGCCACGATCGAGCCCCAACTTCATCTTGGCGGCGAGCACTCGCGACACACTCTGGTCCAACCGCTTTTGGGAGATCCGTCCACGCCGGACCGCGGCCACAATGGCGTTGACCGCGACCTCCGCGTCGGGCGGCATGAGCAGCACATCCGCGCCCGCCTCTAGCGCTTTGACCGAAGCATCGGCGGGGCCAAAAGCTTTAACAATTGCGCCCATGTCCAGCGCGTCGGTCACGGTCAGGCCCTGGAAGTGCATCTCGTCGCGCAACAGTTTGGTGAGAATCTCGGGTGAAAGCGTCGACGGGACTTCACCCGTATTCAGGGCGGGCACCGAGATATGCGCCGTCATCACCGAATCGACACCCTTAGCGATGGCTGCGCGAAATGGAACCAGTTCCACCTGGTCGAGATGCTGTCGATCGGCCGTAATGGTCGCCAGGCCGAGGTGCGTATCCGTGGCGGTGTCTCCGTGGCCGGGAAAGTGTTTGGCTGTGGTGAGCACACGGGCGCGGCGATCCGATTCCGCCCCCTCGATGAACGCCTCCACATGGCGAGTCACCACCTGCGGGTTTTCGCCGAACGACCGGATATTTATGATGGGGTTATCGGGATTATTATTGACATCGGCATCCGGGTAGAAGACCCATTGCACTCCGATGGCACGCGATTCTTTTGCCGTGACTTCGCCTTCGTAGCGGGTAAGCGCCGGATCGCCCGCCGCGGCGAACGCCATGGCGTGGGGAAATACAGTGGTGCCGTTCACCCGCATGGAAGCGCCGCGCTCAAAATCGCCGGAAACCAGTAACGGCAGCGGGCTCATGCGTTGCAACCGGTTCACGAAAGAAGCCAGTTCGTGAGGCTCTGGACGCTGCACCAGGCGCCCTTGGGCCACGTTCACCAGAATCAGCCCACCAACGTGGACGTCGCGAATCAGGTGCACGAACTTGCGGTATTCCCGCGTGCGCGTACTGATGGCATGCCCGCTGAACGGAATCATCACCAGCTGCGCGGCTTTGTCACGCAGGCTCAACGCTTTCAGCAAGCGTGTGACATTTTTTTGGGCGGTTCGATCCGGAGCAGCGCCCGGCGCCTGAATGGCGACGGCTAAGACGAGAAGAAGCAATTTCTGAGCCAGGTTACCTCGTCTTATCCAATGTCGCGGGCGATCTTTGAACTGGGAACTCGCTCCGATTCCAGGGGCTTGCGAGACGGCTGCCGGTTCAACAACCGCCGCACGGAGCGGATCAGCAACCCGACCTCGCCCGCGCTTTTCGACAGCACCACGTCGGCGCCAGTCGATTTCTCCGTCAAGCCAAGCGGCTCGACGAATCCGGACAACAGAATGACGGGGAGATCGTCGCGCATCTGCCGCATGCTCGCGATCAACTCCACGCCGTCCATATTGGGCATTCGGAAATCCGTGATCACCAGGTCTACTTTAATCGAGGCGAAAACCTTGAGGGCTTCGTCTCCGCAGGAGCAGGTGTGCACCACGTACCCAAGCTCTTCGAGAACCGTACGGCGGGCGATGAGACCGTGCGGATTGTCATCAACGAGCAAAAGGGTTGCGCCTGGTGCAGGCGCGGGCGGTGTTTTCATTGGAACGGTGCGAGGGTAACAGAGTTGTCACGAAAGTGTCAACGACTTCGCATCAAATTGTAATGAAGCAATTTTGAAAGCTTGACTTTATTCGACTTCCCGCGGTGCATTGTAGCCGGCTTTTGCGTAAATGGTGTACTTGACGGGCTTGCCCTTCTCGTCGGTGACGCGAAGCGGCTCGCCGGTGGGGCTCACCAGCTCGACTTTGATTTTGCGGAATTTTCCATCGCGCGCCGCGTTGGTGGGCGCGTATGCAATGGAGTACTGATTGCGCAGGGCCTGCGCTATCGACTGAAAGATGCTGGGAAACTCGCCGTAAAACCGGGGAAAAAACGCCTGGCCGCCGGTTTCCTTCGTGAACGTTCTCAGCTGATTGTCGCCCTGCAGGAAGTCCATGCGTTGTATAGCGCCCATTCCGCCGCGAGAGTCTATTATTTCACGTATAGTCTGCATGGTTCCGAGCGCATAGATAGGAACGCCACCCTCCTGGATGGCCTTACGCGCTTTGTCGAAGGTGAGCTTACTGAAGGTGTCGATGCCGGAAGCGATCAGGACGATGGCTTTGCGGCCTTCAATCCCGCTCATGCGCTCCTCGGCGTCCACCAGTGCATCGAAGAGATTAATTTCGGAAAACCCCGGAATGCGCAGCCGTTGCAGGGCATCATAGGTCTTCCGGCGATCCATCGAGAAGTCCGAAAGAATCTCAGGCTTCATGTCAAACGCGATGACCGCAACGTAATCCTCTGGCTTCAACGTCTGTACAAAACCATACGAGGCCGCCAGTGTTTGATACCAGGCCGGGCCATAGAAGTACTGATTAAACTTTCCACTGAACTCAATCAGGAGGGATACCGTCATGGGAGCCTCGCCCAGCGAGAAGCTCTGAATTTGCTGCGGGACGTTGTCCTCGAGGACGCGAAAATTCCCCTTCGGGATGCCGGGAATGAAGTGGCCTTTATTATCAACCACGGCTACGTCCACGGTGACGACGTTAGTCTCTACCTTGAAGCTGGGCGACCCTTCGGGAAGATCGTTCTTATTCTTGTTGCTGAGCTTGGAGGGGATTTTCGGCAGGTCGGCATCGCTCGAATCGCTACCGTCCTTCTTGCGCGGTTTGGCGACGGTCTCGCCAACGTCTTTGGCCGGCCCTGGGTCCTGAGCAAAGGATATTTCTCCCAGAGCCAGGCAAGCACCTAAACAGATCTTCTGCCACATCCTCATAGACACCCGTCCTTACAGTTGAATAATATATCAATGACGGTTCGTTGCGCCTGTTGGTTTCTTGAGGCCAAGCGCGATAGCAGCCGGCCTCCGCGGCATTAAAGAGGTTGATTTCGAAATGTTTCAACCAGGCCGGCCAGTTGACACATCGCAAGTCCTTCGATATCATTGAAAAGTTTCACAAGTTCAAAGTTCTTCTGCTCCCGTGCTACCCCCGTATTGTGATACGGGCCGGCCGGGGGTCGGCCCCGAGGTTCCAAATGGCGCAAAACATTGGCCGTTTGGAGCATGGGCTTGTCCGAAGTTCTTGCTATTTAAAGCAACCGGTCGGTTAAACCCAGCAGTTCCCGGTGTGGCTTTTGGATTCTGACCGCTGACAAGACTCTGCTTCTTCTGATTGGGAGCAGGTGCGTACGCGGTTTGCGTCACCCATTGAACCAACATCACGAAGAGGAGTTCGTGCCGACCTTTAATCAACTTGTGCGTAACGGGCGGAAACCGCCACGCTGGAAGACTGCCAGCCCGGCGCTGCAGAGCTTGCCCGCAAAAGCGCGGCGTTTGTACGCGCGTATACACTTCCACTCCCAAGAAGCCCAACTCGGCGCTGCGGAAAGTGGCGCGCGTGCGGCTCACCAACGGGATCGAAGTCACCACCTATATTCCCGGCGTCGGCCACAACCTGCAGGAGCACTCGATCGTGCTGATCCGCGGCGGCCGCGTGAAGGATCTGCCGGGCGTGCGCTATCACGTGATCCGCGGCGCGCTCGATACGGCCGGCGTCGCCAACCGCAAACAGGGCCGGTCGAAGTACGGGGCCAAGCGGCCGAAAGCGTAGAGAACGATTATGCCACGAAGAAGAAGAGCTGAAACTCGCGAAGTGCTGCCGGATCCGGTGTACAACTCGACGCTGGTGGAGAAGTTCATCTGCTCGATGATGTGGGAGGGCAAGAAGAACACCGCGCAGGGGATTTTTTACGACTCCATGGACAAGATCCGCGAGCGCACCAGCGACGATCCGCTGAAGCTTTCAAGAAGGCCGTGGAGAACTGCCAAGCCGCTGCTGGAAGTGAAGACGCGGCGCGTGGGCGGCGCCAACTACCAGGTGCCCATCGAAGTGCCGCAGAACCGGCGCACCTGGCTGGCGATCCGCTGGATCATTCTGAACGCCCGCGGCCGCGGCCGGAAAAGGGCATGCCGGAGAAGCTGGCCAACGAATTGAACGACGCCGCCAACATGCGCGGCGGAGCGATTAAGAAAAGAGACGATGTACACCGGATGGCGGAGGCCAATAAGGCGTTCGCGCATTACCGGTGGTAGGGAAACATGCAGCAATAGACATCAGCAGGTAAAAGGCAAAAGTTTTCGAAGCCTGACCTGCTTCATGCTGCCTGAGATTTTGTATGCCAAGAACGATACCGCTCGAAAGGATGAGGAACATCGGCATCGCGGCGCATATCGATGCCGGTAAGACCACCACGACCGAGCGGATCCTGTATTACACGGGCCGCACCCACAAGCTCGGCGAAGTCCATGAGGGCACCGCCATCATGGACTGGATGGAGCAGGAGCAGGAGCGCGGCATCACGATTACCTCCGCCGCGACCACCTGCGAGTGGCGCGACATCCAGATCAACATCATCGATACGCCGGGCCACGTCGATTTCACCGCCGAAGTGGAGCGCAGCCTGCGCGTGCTGGATGGCGCGGTGGCGGTGTTCGACGCCGTGGCGGGCGTGCAGCCGCAGTCGGAAACGGTGTGGCGGCAGGCCGATAAATACTAGGTTCCGCGCATTTGCTTCATCAACAAGATGGACCGCGTGGGCGCGGATTTCTATCATTCCGTCGATACCATCGTCAACCGGCTGAAGTGCCGGCCGGTGCCGATCCAGATTCCGGTGGGCGCCGAAGACCAGTTCAAGGGCGTCGTCGACCTGGTCGAGATGAAGGCTCTGATCTGGCGCGACGAAACGCTGGGCGCCGAGTACGACGCCGTCGACATTCCGGCGGACCTGCTCGAAGCAAGGCCAAGGAATATCGCGAGCAAGATGATCGAGGCGGTCTCCGAGTTCGACGACAAGCTGTTCGAGAAGTTCGTCGAAGGCCAGCCGCTCACGAACGAGGAAATCCGCGCGGGCATCCGCAAGGCCACCATCGCGCTGAAGATTTTCCCGGTGATCTGCGGCACGGCGTTCAAGAACAAGGGCGTGCAGACGATGCTCGACGCGGTGGTGGATTACCTGCCTTCGCCGCTGGACATCCCGCCGGTGGAAGGCACGACGTCGACGATCCCGAACAAGATCCTGACGCGCCATGCTTCCGACAACGAGCCGTTCGCGGCGCTGGTGTTCAAGATCATGACCGACCCGTACGTCGGCCAGTTGGCGTTTTTCCGCGTGTATTCGGGCAAGCTGGAGGCGGGCGAGTCGGTTTACAACGTGGCCAAGGGGCGCAAGGAGCGCATCGGCCGGCTGCTGCGCATGCACGCCAACAAGCGCGAAGAGATCCAGGAGATCCTGGCGGGCGATATCGCCGCGGCGGTGGGTCTGAAGACGGTTTCGACCGGCGACACGATTTGCGACGACGACCATCCCATCGTGCTCGAATCGATCGATTTCCCGACGCCGGTGATCCAGCTTGCGGTGGAGCCGCAAGACCAAGGCCGATCAGGAAAAGCTGGGCATGGCGATCCAGAAGCTGGCGCAGGAAGATCCCACTTTCCGCGTCGCACACCGATCCCGAAACCGGCCAGACCATTCTCTCGGGCATGGGCGAGCTGCACCTGGAGATCATCGTGGACCGCATGATGCGCGAGTTCGGCGTGGCGCGCCAATGTCGGCAAGCCGCAGGTGGCGTATCGCGAGACCATTCGCAAGAAGGCCGAAGCCGAGGGCCGCTACGTCAAGCAGACCGGCGGCCACGGCCAATACGGCGTGGTGAAGATCCGGGTGGAGCCGCTGCCGGCCGGTTCGGGCTTCGAGTTCGTGAACGATATCTACGGCGGCGCAGTCCCCAAGGAATACATCAAGCCGACCGAAGCCGGGCATCAAGCGAAGCGCTGGAAGGCGGAATGCTGGCGGGCTTTCCCATGTCGGATGTGAAGGTCACGCTGTACGACGGCAGCTATCACGACGTGGACTCGTCGGAGATGGCATTCAAGATCGCCGGCTCGATGGCGGTGAAAGAAGCCGTGCGCAGGGCCAAGCCGGTGCTGCTCGAGCCGATCATGGCGGTGGAAGTGGTGGTGCCGGAAGAGTACATGGGCGATGTGATCGGCGACCTGAATTCGCGGCGCGGCCGCATTGAAGGCATGGAGCTGCGCGGCACCACGCAGATCATCAAGTCCATCGGTGCCGCTGTCGGAGATGTTCGGCTACGCGACCGATTTGCGCTCGCGGACGCAGGGCCGCGGCAGTTTCACCATGCACTTCGGCAAGTACGAAGAAGTGCCGGCGAACCTGGCCGAGGAGATCGTGAGCCGGGTGCAAGGGATTACGAAATGAAAGTTCTTGAGGAGATTGGTTGAACCATGGCAAAGGAAAAATTCGATCGCAGCAAGCCGCACGTCAATATCGGGACGATCGGGCACATCGATCACGGCAAGACCACCCTGACGGCGGCCATCACCAAGGTGCTGGCCAAGCACAACCCCAAGGTCAAGTTCCGCAGCTTCGATTCCATCGACAACGCGCCGGAAGAAAAGGCCCGCGGCATCACGATCGCGGTGGCGCACGTGGAGTACGAGACCGCCAACCGGCACTACGCCCACGTGGATTGCCCCGGCCACGCCGACTACATCAAGAACATGATCACCGGCGCGGCGCAGATGGATGGCGCCATTCTGGTGGTGGCGGCCACCGACGGCCCCATGCCGCAGACGCGCGAGCACATTCTGCTGGCGCGCCAGGTGGGCGTGCCGTACATCGTGGTGGCCATGAACAAGGTGGACATGGTGGACGATCCGGAGCTGCTGGACCTGGTGGAGCTGGAAGTGCGCGAGCTGCTGAAGAGCTACGAGTTCCCGGGCGACGATCTGCCGGTGGTGCGGGTATCGGCGCTGGGCGCGCTGAACGGCGAAGCGCAGTGGGAAAAGACGGTGGACGAGCTGATGGCGGCGGTGGACAGCTACATCCCGATGCCGGAGCGCGTCATCGACAAGCCGTTCCTGATGCCGATTGAAGATATCTTCTCGATCCAGGGGCGCGGCACGGTGGTGACGGGGCGCATCGAGCGCGGGATCTGCAAGGTCGGCGAGGAAATGGAGATCGTGGGCTTCCGCGACACGCGCAAGACGGTGGTGACGGGCGTGGAAATGTTCAAGAAGCTGTTGGACGAAGGGCGCGCCGGGGACAACGTGGGGCTGCTGCTGCGCGGCGTGGAAAAGGACGAAGTGGAGCGCGGGCAGGTGATCGCGAAGCCGGGGTCGATCACGCCGCACAAGAAGTTCAAGGGCGAAGTGTACGTGCTGAGCAAGGAAGAAGGCGGGCGGCATACGCCGTTCTTCAAGGGGTACCGGCCGCAGTTCTACTTCCGCACGACGGACGTGACGGGAGTGGCGGAGCTGCCGGAAGGCACCGAGATGGTGATGCCGGGCGACAACGTGCCGCTGGTGGTGGAGCTGATCACGCCGGTGGCCATGGACAAGGGCCTGCGCTTCGCGATCCGCGAAGGCGGCCGGACCGTGGGCGCGGGCACCGTTACCGAGATTGTGGATTAAGGACGGGTAAATTATGGCGCTGAGAGAACGCATTCGCATCCGTCTGAAGGCATACGATCACCGGGTGCTCGATCAATCGACGACGGAGATCGTGGATACGGCGAAAAGGACCGGCGCCACCGTTGCCGGGCCGATTCCGCTGCCGACTTCGCGATCAGTATCACGACAGTGTTGCGCTCGCCGCACGTGGATAAGAAGTCGCGCGAGCAGTTTGAAATCCGGACGCACAAGCGGCTGCTGGATATTCTGGAGCCGACGCAGCAGACGGTGGACGCGCTGATGAAGCTCGATCTGCCGGCGGGTGTGGATGTGGAGATCAAGGCGTTTGGGAAGGATCATAAGTAGAGTGCTCAGGTGTCAGGTAGCCAGGTGTTAGGGAAATAGCTAAAACCTGACACCTAGAACCTGAGCACCTGAGGTTCTTTATGAGTCCAGGAATTCTTGGCAAAAAGATTGGAATGACGCAGGTGTTCCGGCCGGACGGGCAGGCCGTGCCGGTCACGCTGCTGAAAGCGGGTCCGTGCATGGTGGTGCAGCGCAAGACGCCCACCACCGACGGCTACGATGCGGTGCAGCTCGGCCTGGTCGAGTTCGTCAAGCCGCAGCGCATCAACAAGCCGATCGACCGGCCATCTGAAGAAGGCCGGGCGTGGAAGGCGCGAAGTTCCTGCGCGAATTTCAGCTGGCCCCGGCGACGACGATCTGAAAGCCGGCGACAAAGTGCTGGTCGATCAGTTCAAGCCCAAAGACAAAGTGGACGTGATCGGCATCAGCAAGGGCCGCGGATTTGCGGGCGTGGTGAAGCGCCATCACTTCCGCGGCGGCGAGGGCTCGCACGGCTCCATGTTCCACCGCGCGCCCGGTTCGATCGGCGCATCCAGCTTTCCTTCCCGCGTGGTTCCCGGCATGCGCATGGGCGGGCCACATGGGCCACGCGCGGGTGACGGTGCGCAACCTGGAAGTGATCGATGTGGATACCGAGGACAACGTGCTGGTGGTGAAGGGCGCGGTGCCGGGGCCGAACGGCGGCTACGTGGTGGTGCGGAGGTCGAAGAGGTAACGGCCATGCCGACAGTGGATGTAGTGGATTTGAATAATCAAAAGGTCGGCGAGATGGAGCTGGCCGATCGAGGTGTTCGGCGCCGAAGTCAACGAGGCGCTGCTCTACGAAGCCGTGCGCCATTACCAGGCCGGCCAGCGCGCGGGCACGCACAAGACCAAGGTGCGCGGCGAAGTGGCCGGCTCGGGCAAGAAGCTGTGGAAGCAGAAAGGCACGGGCCGGGCGCGCATGGGCTCGGTCCGGTCGCCGATCTGGCGGCATGGCGGCACGGTGCATGGGCCGGTGCCGCGCGACTATTCAGCTACAAGCTGCCGCGCAAGATGCTGCTGGGCGCGCTGCGCTCGGCGCTTTCCGCGAAGCTGCGGGACGGCGAGTTGAAAGTGGTCCAGACTTTCGCGCTGACCGACCACAAGACCAAGACCATGCGCGGCGCTTGGCAACCTGGAAGCTACGCGCAAAGTGCTGGTGGTGGATAACGGCGAGAACCGCAACCTGAAACTTGGGCTCGCGCAATCTGAAGGGCGTGACGCTGATGCCGACCCGCGACGTCAGTGTTTACCATCTGCTGGGCCACGACCGCGTGCTGCTTTCGCAGGAGGCGGCGGCCAAACTCTCGGAGGCGCTCGGCGTAATGACATTACATGAAATTATCCGGCGGCCGCTGGTCACCGAAAAGGGCGTCGCCAAGAAGGATAACGAGCGCACCCTGTGTTTTGAAGTGGCGCCGCATGCCAACAAGACGCAGGTGAAGGCCGCTGTGGAGAAGCTTTTCAAAGTGAAGGTGGACGAAGTGCGCACCGCGCAATTTCGAAGGCAAAGCTGCGGCGCCGCGGCCGGTTCGCCGGGTATCCGGCCGGACTGGAAGAAGGCCTACGTGAAGCTGAAAGCGGGCGAAAAAGTGCCGGATTTGGCGGAGATTTAATGCGACACGGCGACAGGGCGATGGCGAGCGGCGACGAAAGGTTTTTCGCCGTGTCCCCGCGTCTCCGCGTCCCCGCGTCAGCTTGGATTTGCAACTATGCCGATTAAAACTTACAGTCCAACGACGCCAACCCGGCGTTTCCAGACCGTCGTTTCGCGCGACGACATCACCAAGGAGCATCCGGAGAAGTCGCTGGTCGAACCCAAGCAGCGCACGGGCGGCCGCAACAGCACCGGCCGCGTCACGTCGCGCTTCATCGGCGGCGGCCACAAGCAGGCGTATCGCGTCATCGATTTCAAGCGCGACAAGCACGGCATCCCGGCGATCGTGGCGGCGATCGAATACGATCCCGAACCGCTCGGCGCGCATCGCGCTGCTGCATTACGCAGACGGCGAGAAGCGCTACATTCTGCAGCCGGACGGTCTGAAGGTCGGGCAGAAGGTGATGCTCGGGGCCGCAGGCCGATATTCTGCTGGGCAATGCGCTGCCGCTGAAGAATATCCCGGCCGGCACGGTGGTTCACAACATCGAGCTGCGGCCCGGCAAGGGCGCGCAGATGGCGCGTTCGGCGGGTTCGCAGGCGCAGCTGGTTTCGCAGAGAAGGCGGGATGGCGCTGTTGAAACTGCCCTCGGGCGAAGTTCGCCGCGTGCCCCGCGAATGCATGGCGACCGTCGGCCAGGTGGGCAACATGGATCACGAAAACGTGTCGCTCGGCAAGGCGGGACGCACGCGCTGGCTGGGCAAGACGCCGCACAACCGCGGCGTTTCCATGAACCCGGTGGACCATCCGCACGGCGGCGGCGAGGGCAAAACTTCCGGCGGCCGCCATCCGGTGACCCCGTGGGGCCAGCCGACGCGCGGATTCAAGACGCGCAACAACAAGCGCACCGATAAGTGGATCGTCACGCGGAAGAGCAAGAAGAGATAACGCAATGGGCCGTTCCGTAAAGAAAGGGCCGTTCACCGACACCCACCTGGAAAAGAAGATGGACGTGCTGAACGCCGCGAACGAAAAGAAAGTGGTGCGCACGTGGTCGCGGCGCTCCACCATTCTGCCCGAGTTCGTGGGGCACACCATTGCGGTGCATAACGGCAAGAAGTTTATCCCGGTGTACGTCACCGAAAACATGGTGGGGCACAAGCTGGGCGAGTTTTCGCCCACCCGGCAGTTCAAGGGCCACTCGGTGAAAGCGGCGGCCGACTACGGAGAAGTCGGCCAAGCCGGCGTAGGAATATGATAGGACGTTACGCAAAGACGAAAGGGCAAAGAGGAATAATTTGGTTTGAATCGGTGGCGTTGGCGTGAAGGGGATCTTCGATGGAAGCCAAAGCAGAAGCCAGATACATCCGAGTTTCGCCGCAGAAAGCGCGGCTGGTCGTGGATCTGATCCGCGGCCAGCAGGCCGGGCAGGCGCATCACCACGCTGCGCACGACCAACAAGCGCATCGCGCCGACCGTGGAGAAGGTGCTGCAATCGGCCATCGCCAACGCGCAGAACCGCTCGAAGACGTGGATGTGGACCGGCTGTTCGTTTCCGAAGCGTACGTCAACGAAGGGCCGCGCATGAAGCGCATCCGGCCGGCGCCCATGGGCCGCGCCTACCGCTACCAGCGGCGCATGTCGCATATCGTCGTCAAAGTGGCGGAGAAGGAATCGTAGAGATGGGACAGAAAGTTCATCCTTACGGATTCCGGCTGGGCTTCAACAAGCCCTGGCGCTCGCGCTGGTTCGCCAAGCAGGGCTACGCCAAGCTGCTGCAGGAAGATCTGGAGCTGAAGGAAGACGCTGCGCGACCGGCTGAAATCGGCGGGCGTCAGCTCGATCGAAGTGGACCGGCCGGGCAACAAGCTGCGCGTCACCATCCGCACCTCGCGGCCCGGCATCATCATCGGCCGCAAGGGCGCGGAGATCGAGAAGCTGAAGCAGGACCTGGCCAAGCAGACCAAGCGCGAGGTCTTCATCGACATTCAGGAAGTGCACAAGCCGGAGCTGGACGCGCAACTGGTTTCCGAATCCATCGCGCTGCAGCTTGAAAAGCGCGTGGCCTTCCGGCGCGCCATGCGCAAGGCGGTGGATTCGGCGCTGCGCTTCGGCTGCAAGGGCATCAAGGTGCGCGTCTCGGGCCGGCTGAACGGCGCGGAAATCGCGCGCAGCGAATGGTATCTGCAAGGGCAGCTTCCGCTGCACACGCTGCGCGCCGATATCGATTACGGATTCTCCGAAGCGCACACCACCTACGGCGTGATCGGGGTTAAGGCGTGGTTGTATAAGGGCGAGATTCTGGATTCGACAAGCGCGCCGCTGGGCCTGTCGTCCGAGCCGGAGCCGCGGCGCATGGAGCCGAGCGCGCGACCGGGATCGCGGACCGGGATCGCGACCGCGCGCCGCGAGCCACAGCCGGTCGCCGGCGGCCGAGCCTCGGGCCCGGCTACACAGGCGCCGCCGTCGGATCTGCCGCGCCCGGCCGCGCACCGGCGGCCCGATTCTGCCGCCGCTGATGTCGCCGCAGCAGCCGTCCTGGAAGCAGGAAGCACGCACGGAAACGACGCCGCCTGAAGACGGCTGCCGGAACAAGCGCCCGAAACCAAGCCGGAAGAGGAGAAAAGTTAACCCGCCATGTTGATGCCGAAGAAGGTCAAGTACCGGAAGCAGCAGCGCGGGCGCATGGCCGGCAAAGCCTGGCGCGGCTCGACGCATCGCGTTCGGCGATTTCGGTCTGAAGGCCATGGAGTGCGGCTGGATCACCGACCGGCAGATTGAAGCCGCCCGCGTCGCCATGACGCGTTCCATCAAGCGCGGCGGCAAAGTGTGGATCCGGCTGTTCCCCGACAAGCCGATCACCAAGAAGCCGGCCGAAACCCGTATGGGAAAAGGCAAGGGCGCTCCGGAGCAGTGGGTGGCGGTGATCCGCCCGGGCAAGATTCTGTTTGAAATGGAAGGCGTGACCGCGGCCACTGCGCGAGCAGGCCATGCGCCTGGCCGCCCACAAGCTGCCCATCAAGACCAAGTTCGTCTGCGCGGGACGGACGGCGGAGTAAAGCATATGAAGGCGCAAAAGTTCGGGATCTGGACGAACACGGAGCTGCAGCAGCAGTTGCGCGAAATGGAAGAGCAGATGTTCCGGCTTCAGTTTCAGATGTCCATGGGGCAGATGGACGGGCTGAAGAAGGTGCGCGCCATGAAGAAAGACGCGCGCGCGCATCTACACGATCCTGCGGGAGCGCGAACTGGCCGCGCAGGCAGCAGGAGAGAAAGTAACGTATGGCCGAAGCAGAACGCAGGGTCACAAGAACGAGAAGGTCGGCCAGGTGGTCTCGACCAAGATGCAGAAGACCATCGTGGTGGAGGTGAGCCGCCGCGTGCCGCATCCGCTCTACAAGCGCATCATCGACAAGCGCAAGAAATTCTATGCGCATGACGAAGAAGGCACGGCCAAACTGGGCGACGTGGTGCGCATCGTCGAGTGCCGCCCGCTCAGCAAGCTGAAGCGCTGGCGGCTGGGGAAGTGGTCCGGCGGGCCGCCCAAGTGGGCGGGCAGCCGGCGGAGTTGGATGTAAAGATTTAGGTGCCAGGGTTAGGGTCAGGTTCAGCTGCAGCATGGCAGCTGAAACCTGACACCTAAGTGAGCGACGTAGGAGCTATCTATGATTGGCATGCGAACGATTCTCGAGGTTGCCGATAACAGCGGCGCGCGCAGGCTGCCTGCATCCTGCCGCGCGGCGGCGACCTCGGGCTGCGCGCGGGGCTGGGCGATGTGGTTACCGCCAGCGTGAAAGAAGCCGCTCCCGATTCGGCGATCAAGAAGGGCAAAGTGGTGCGCTGCGTGATCGTGCGCATGCGCAAGGAGACGCGCCGGCGCAAGACGGCACTTATATCCGGTTCGATTCCAATGCCGCCGTGCTGATCAACGAAGTCGGCGAGCCGGTGGGAACGCGCGTGTTCGGGCCGGTGGCGCGGGAACTGCGCGATAAGAGATTTATGAAGATTGTTTCGCTGGCGCCGGAGGTGATCTGATGGCAGTGAGCGCAGCGGAAACCGGCGGAGCCGGTGCGCATTCAACTCAAGAAGAACGACAAGGTCAAGGTGATCTCGGGCCGCGACAAAGGCAAGACCGGCCGCGTGCTGAGGGTGGACCAGCGCAGCGGCAAAGCGCTGGTGGAGCACGTCATGATGATCAAGCGGCACACCCGGCCCAATCCGGCCAAGCAGATCAAGGGCGGCATCGCCGAGCGGGAAAGCCCGATCGCGGTTTCGAACGTGATGATTGTGTGCCCGGAGTGCGGGCCGGTGCGCATCGCGCATCACCTCGAGACGTCTGCCGGCGGAAACGTCGCGGCGCACGCGGGTTTGCCGCAAATGCGGGCAGACGCTGGACAAGAAATAGGAAGGCATAAGGCAACAATGGCAGCGCACGATTTGAGAGCAGCATCTATCATACGAAAACGGTCGTTCCGGCGCTGACCAAAGAGTTCGGGTATAAGAACGTGATGGCCGTGCCGAAGCTGGAAAAGATCTCGGTCAACATCGGGCTGGGCGAGGCCACGCAAAACGCCAAGCTGATGGATGGCGCGGTCAACGAACTGGGGCAGATCGCCGGACAGAAGCCGGTGGTCACCAAGGCGAGCAAGTCGATCGCGGAGTTCAAGCTGCGCGAAGGCATGTCGATCGGCTGCATGGTGACGCTGCGCGGCGACCGCATGTACGAATTTTTCGACCGCCTGGTGAACGTGGCGCTGCCCCGCGTGCGCGACTTCCGCGGCGTCTCGACCAAATCGTTCGACGGGCGCGGCAACTACACGCTGGGCATCAAGGACCAGTTGATTTTCCCGGAGATCGATTACGCCAAAGTGGAGAAGACCAAGGGCATGAATATCTCCATCACCACCACGGCCCGCACCGACGCCGAAGGCCTGGCGCTGCTGAAGCAGATGGGAATGCCGTTCCGGCAATAGCGGAGCGAGGAGAAGAGCGAAAAGAATGGCCACAACCGCCAAAATCGCGAAAGATATGAAGCGGTCAACGACCTGGCCGCGATAGAGCGGCGCTAAGAAAACGCCGCATGCTGCGCTGCCGGCACCGCAACCGCTGCTGGCGCTGCGGCCGTCCGCGCGCGTTTCTGCGCAAGTTCGGCATTTGCCGCCTGTGCTTCCGGCAACTCGCGCTGAACGGCGAGATCCCGGGCGTGATCAAGGCGAGTTGGTAAGGAGGGAGCGAATATGACCAGCGATCCCATTGCCGACATGCTGACTCGCGTGCGCAACGCGATCCTGCCGCGCCATCCCAAGGTGGACGTGCCGGCCTCCAAGCTGAAGACGGAAATCGCGCGCATCCTCAAAGAAGAGGGCTATATCGCCAACTTCAAGGTGGCCGAGGAAGGCGTGAAGAAGATCATCAAGATCTATCTGAAATACGCGCCGAATAACTCGCCGGTGATTTCGCGCATCGAGCGCGTCTCGCGGCCGGGCTGCCGCGTGTACGTGGGCCGGACGATATTCCGCGCGTGCTGGGCGGCATGGGAATCAACATCCTGACCACGCCGCGCGGCGTCATGACCGGCCGGACGCGCATAAAGAGGGCGTCGGCGGCGAAATTCTGTGCCGGGTTTGGTATGATGGAGATTGGGAGCAGGAGATGGAGAACGAAGCCGTGGTGTTGCTCAGTCTCCCCGCTCTCTCCATCAGCTCTGTCATCTAGAAGGATGAACTATGTCAAGAGTTGGAAAAAAGCCGATTCCGCTGCCGAAAGGCGTCAAGATCAGAGTCGGCGAACAATTGCAAGTGACGGGCCCAAGGGCAAGCTGACGGTGCCGATCCCGGCGGGCATCAAGATCAAGCAGGACGATGGGAACGCTGCGGATTGCGCGCGATGCCGACGATCAGGCCGCGCTGCACGGCCTGACGCGCGCGCTGGCGGCCAACGCGGTCAAGGCGTCTCGACCGGATTCACCAGGGAGCTGGACATCGTGGGCATCGGCTATCGCGCCGATGTCAAGGGCAAGATCGCCACGTTCACGCTGGGCTATTCGCACCCCATCGAGGTCCTGCTGCCCGAGGGCGTGGACCTGAAGATCGACAAGCAGACGCACCTGGTGCTGACCGGCTACGACAAGCAGATGCTGGGCCAGGTGGCGGCGAACATCCGCGCGCTGCGCAAGCCGGATCCGTACAAGAACAAGGGCATCCGCTATACCGGCGAAGTGCTGCGCAAGAAGGTCGGCAAGACCGGAGCGACCGGAGCCAAGATGATCCAGAGAACCAAAAGAACGAAATCCGCAGGCGCATTCACCAGCGCATCCGGCGCAAAGTGCGCGGCACGGCGGAGCGGCCGCGCCTGGCGGTATTCCGCAGCGTGGCGCACATTTACGCGCAGGTCATCGACGATACCAAGGGCCAGACGCTGGTCGCGGCCTCGTCGATCGAAAAGGGCTTGGACAATGTAGCCGTTGCTGCGCCGCCTCCAAAGACCGCCGCTGTCAAAGCGGAGTCGCCCAAGGCGGAGAAGACCGAGAAAACCGAGAAGACGGACAAAGCCGAGAAGGGCGAAAAGAAGGGCGGCAAGAAAGCCGCTCAGGCTGCTCCGGCAGCTCCCGCCGAGACGGCTCCTGCAGCAGCTCCCGCAGCTCCCGCAGCTCCTGCCGCTCCCCCCGCCCCGACCAAAGCTGCGGCGGCAATGTGGCGGGGGCCAAGGCTCATCGGCAAACTGTGGCCGAGCGCGCCAAGGAGAAGGGCATCAAAGCGGTAGTCTTCGACCGCGGCGGATACATTTATCACGGGCGCGTCAAGGCACTGGCCGATGCCGCGCGCGAAGCAGGACTGGAGTTCTAACGATGGCTTCAACGGTAGTCAAACGGATCGATCCGCAGTCGCTCAATCTGAAAGAGCAGGTGGTCGCGATCAACCGCGTCACCAAGGTGGTCAAGGGCGGCAAGAACCTGAGCTTTTCGGCGCTGGTGGTGGTCGGCGATCCTTCGGCGAAAGTGGTGGGATTCGGCGTCGGCAAGGCCAAGGAAGTGCCGTCGGCCATCCGCAAGGGCATCGAGGCGGCCAAGAAGAACCTGCGCAAGATCCATCTGCTCGAGACCACCATCCCGCACCAGGTGCTGGGCCGCTTTGGCAGCGGGCTGGTGCTGCTGAAGCCGGCGCCGGAAGGCACCGGCGTGATTGCCGGCGGGCCGGTGCGCGCGGTAGTGCAGGCCGCGGGAATTCCCAACGTGCTGACCAAATCGATCGGCACGCACAATCCGCACAACGTGGTGAAGGCCACCATCGTGGCGCTCGAGCAGTTGCGCGACAAGAGCGCCGTGGCCGAGATGCGCGGCCTGGCAATGGACAGAATGTAACGGGTTGGGGAACGGTGAATCAGCATGGAAGGCAAGATCAAGATCAAGCTCGTGCGCAGCCCCATCTGCACGCCGGAGAAGCACAAGCGAATCGTGCGCGGGCTGGGTCTGCGCAAGATCAACCAGGTGGTGGAGCGGCCGGATACGCCGGGCTTCCGCGGCATGGTGAAGAAGATTCCGCATCTGCTGGAACGTGGTGGAGAAATAGTCATCATGAATCTGAGCAATCTGAAACCTCCGGCCGGACAGAACACAGCCCAAAAGCGCATCGGGCGCGGCATGGGATCGGGCATGGGCAAGACCTCGACGCGCGGCAGCAAGGGCGCAGCGCGCCGGTACCGGCTACAGCCATGATGCGCGGTTTCGAAGGCGGCCAGATGCCGCTGCACCGCCGCCTGCCCAAGCGCGGATTTACCAATATTTTTAAGAAGCAGTATGCCATCGTCAATCTGGGACGGCTGGAGAAGCTGGAAGGCGACACGTTCAATCCGGACCGGCTGATCGAACTGGGAGTGGTCAAGAAGCTGGGCGACGGCCTGAAGGTTCTGGGATCGGGCGAGTTGACGCGCAAGATCCGGTGGAAGCGCACCTGTTTTCGAAGTCGGCCCTGGAAAAGATTCAGAAGGCCGGGCGGTGAGGCCGTGGTCATCGGCGGCGGCTGCCCCACGGGAGTAAGCTGGCCGAGAGCGAAGGATCCATGAAGTTCTTCGAAGCCGTTCGCGAACGTTTTCCGCATCCCCGACCTGCGCAAGCGGGTCCTGTTCACGCTTGGGCTGCTGGCCGTCTACCGGCTGGGCGGCCACATCCCCACGCCGGGCATCAACATCCAGCGGTGGGAGGACTTCTTCTCGCGCAAGCCGGGCACGATCTTCGGCTTCTTCGACCTGTTCGCCGGCGGCAATATCCGGCGGCTGACGATCTTCGCCCTGGGCATCATGCCCTACATCACGGCGTCGATCATCCTGCAGTTGCTGACCGTGGTCGTCCCCACGCTCGAAAAACTGCAGAAGGAAGGCGAGCTGGGCCGGCGCAAGATCACGCAGTGGACCCGCTACCTGACCATCGTGCCTGGCGCTCATGCAGTCGTTCGGCATCGCCACCGGCCTGCAGGCCATGCAGGGCAATATCGTGATCAACCCGGGCTTCGGCTTCGTTCTGCTGACCATCATCTCGCTCACCACCGGCACGGCGTTCATCATGTGGCTGGGCGAGCAGATCAGCGAGCGCGGCATCGGCAACGGCATGTCGCTGATCATCTTCACCGGCATCGTGGTGGGCCTGCCCAACGCCATCGGCAACATCTACACGAACGTCTTCGTCACCCAGCGAATGGAACGTCCATCACGCTGGCCATCATCCTGGTCATGATGGTCGCGGTGGTGGCGTTCATCGTGCTGGTGGAGCGCGGCGAGCGGCGCATTCCGGTGCAGTACGCCAAACGCGTGGTGGGCCGGCGCGTGATGGGCGGGCAGTCCACCCACATGCCGCTCAAGGTCAATGCCGGCGGCGTGATTCCGGTGATTTTCGCTTCGTCGATTCTGGCCTTCCCGCAGACGTTGGCGCCAGTTGCCCTTCGTCAAGAACAGCACCTGGCTGAGCGACATGCTGCAATCCATCCGGCACGGCGAGCCGCTCTATTACGTGCTGTTCGTGGCGGGCATCATCTTCTTCTGCTTCTTCTACGTTTCGATCATTTTCAACCCCAATGAAGCGGCCGACAACATGCGCAAGTACGGCGGCTTCATTCCCGGCATCCGGCCGGGCCGCAACACCGCCGATTACATGAACACCATCCTGACCAAGATCACGGTGGTGGGCGGCATTTATCTCTCGATCCTGTGCCTGATTCCGGACATCATGATCTCCGGCATCCATCTGCAGCATCTGCCGCTGATCGGCAACTGGATCGACCAGTATTTCCCGCGGTTCCTGCTGGACGGGCTTGAACGTGCAGTTTCTATTTCGGCGGCACGTCGCTGCTGATCGTGGTGGGCGTGGCCATGGACACCATCAACCAGATCGAAGCGCAGCTGATCATGCGCCATTACGAAGGATTCACTCCGCGGGCCGGGCGAATTCGCGGGCGGCGGCCGAGTTTTAGGGATTGGGAATTGACAGGTTAGAGTGCCAGAAACCGAAACCAGGGCGGAACGGATGAGTAAACCGCCAGACGCCAAATTCCGATTCTGGCAGTAGTGCTGTTTGGATCGCCCGGCTCGGGCAAGGGCACGCAGGCGAAGTTGCTGGCGCAGTGCCTTGGGCATTCCGCAGATTTCGACCGGAGACATGCTGCGCGACGCATGTCCGCCATGGCAACGCGGTCGGGACGGCCGTTGAGGCCAAGATGCAGGCGGGATCGCTGGTGGACGACGAGGTGGTTAATCGGCTGGTGGAAGAGCGGCTGGCGCAGCCCGATGCCGCGCGTGGATTTATCCTGGACGGATATCCGCGGACCCTGGCGCAGGCCGAGAAGCTGTGCGGGTTGCTGGACGGCCGGGGAATGCGCGAGGTGGTGATTCACCTGGTAGTTGATTACAATATAATTATTGCCCGTTTGACCGGACGCCGGCAGTGTCCCCGTTGCGGCACCTTGTATAACGTGATTTCCAAACCTCCTAAGGTGCCGGGGGTGTGCGATCTGGAAGGCGAGAAGCTGGTGGTTCGGGAGGATGATCGCGAAGCGGTGATCCGCGAGCGGCTGGAAGCATACGAGCGGCAGACCCGGCCGGTGATCGATTATTTTCGCGCGAAGGGCGAGCAGGTGATACGATGTTGACGCCAGCCACGATCCGCCGGAAGCTGGTTTTCCGGAAAATTCGCAGACGCTGATTCGGGAGCGAATGATCATTCGAAAAACCGCCGCCGAACTGGAAAAAATGCGGCGCAGCGGGCTGCTGGTCTGGCAGATCCTGCAGAAGCTGGGGGAGATGGCGGAGGAAGGGGTCAGCACCTATGGATCTGGAAGTGGCGGCGGAACGATGATGGCCGATGCCGGGCGCGCGGCCGGCGTTCAAAGGTTATTTCGTTCCGGCGGCCGGTGAGCGTTACAAGTTTGTGCTGTGCACTTCGGTCAACAACGAGATCGTGCACGGGATGCCGATCGCCGAAACGGGTTTTGAAGAAGGGCGATATTGTTTCGATCGACACGGGCGTGCAGTTGGACGGATATTACGGCGATTCCGCCATCACCGTGGCGGTCGGCGAGTTGAGCGAGCAAACCAAGCGGCTGCTCAAGGTGACCGAGGAATCGCTGGAACTGGCCATCGAGCAGGTGCGGGCGGGCAACCGGCTGTTTGATGTTTGCGGAACGGTGGAGCAGCACGTGATGTCGAACGGATTTTCGATCGTGCGCGAGTATGTGGGACACGGCATCGGGACGCAGCTTCATGAAGAGCCGCAGGTTCCCAATTATGTGGACCGCAAGAACGAGAATCCGCGGCTGAAGGAAGGCATGGTGCTGGCCATCGAGCCGATGGTGAATGCGGGCAAGCCGGAAGCGAGGTGTTAAAGGACAAGTGGACGGCGGTGACCAAGGACGGCTCGAATTCGGCCCATTTCGAGCACTGCGTGGCGGTGACCTCGAACGGACCGTGGGTTTTGACCAGGCCGTGAAGCAGGTGCTAGGTGCCAGGCCAGATGGTGGTGGAAGAGTTGCCGCAGCGTGATTTATCGGGTGGAGCTGGAGAACCGGCAGCAGGTTCTGGCCCACCTGGTCGGGCACGGTGAAACGGAATTTCGTCCGGCTGGTGCCGGGCGACCGGGTGGAAGTGGAGTTGGCGCCGCACGATCTCGACGCGGAGGCAGGAATTATGAAGGAAGGGTTCAGGTTGGGTGACACTGGCCTAAACTGGAATGCTATGAAAGTACGAGCGTCAGTCAAAAAGATTTGCGATAAGTGCAAGGTGATCCACCGCGAGGGCGTGGTGCGGGTCATCTGCGTGAATCCGAAACATAAGCAGCGACAGGGATAGGAGAGAATCATGGCACGTATTGCCGGCGTGGATCTGCCGCCGAAAAAGAGAGCCGAAATCGGCCTCACCTACATCTACGGCGTCGGCCGCACGCCGTTCGCGGTCGCTGCTCTACCGGGCCGGGATCGATTTCGACAAGAAGGTCGGCGACCTGACCGAAGACGAAGTCAACCGCGTCCGCCAGATTCTCGAAGAGGAAGGCGCCGTGGAAGGCGACCTGCGCAAGGAAGTCTCGATGAACATCAAGCGGCACATCGAGATGGGCTCCTACCGCGGGCTGCGGCACCGCCGCGGGCTGCCGGTGCGCGGCCAGCGGACCCACACCAACGCGCGCACGCGCAAGGGACCGCGCCGCGGCACGGTGGCCAACAAGAAGAAAGCGGCGGGGAAGACATAAACGTATGGCAAAAGCACCAGCAAAACCGGCCAAGAAGAAAAGCTTCAAGAAGAAGGAAAAGCGCGTCGTCCATTCGGGCATCGTGCACATCCAGGCGACGTTCAACAACACCATCGTGACCATCGCCGATCAGGAAGGCAACACGATTTCCTGGTCGAGCGCCGGCTCGCTGGGATTCCGCGGGTCGCGCAAAGGCACGCCCTTCGCCGCGCAGCAGGCGGCCATGACGGCGGCCAATAAGGCCGGCGAAAGCGGCTTGCGGACGGTGGAAGTTCGTGTCAGCGGGCCGGGATCGGGCCGGGAATCGGCGGTGCGCGCGCTGTCCACCGCGGGCCTCGAAGTCCGCTCCATCAAGGACGCCACGCCGATGCCGCACAACGGTTGCCGGCCGCCGAAGAAGAGAAGAGTGTGAAATGCAGGTTTCAGGTTCCAGGTGCCAGGTGTTAGCAAGCGTGCTGACACCCGAAACCTGACACCTGGAACTTTTAAGCAGGACGAAGGTCCGATGCCGGACTGTAAACTGCACCTGAAGTAAGAAGCAAGGTAAGGAGAAAACATTGGCACGATATATCGAGGCCCGGTTTGCCGGCTGTGCCGGCGCGAGGGCATGAAGCTGTTTCTGAAAGGCGAGCGCTGCCACAGCGAGAAGTGCGCCATCGAAAAGCGCAACTTCGTTCCCGGACAGCATGGCAAAGACCGCAAGGCGAAGCTGGTGGGCTACGGCCTGCAGCTTCGCGAAAAGCAGAAGGTGCGCCGCATCTACGGCGTGCTGGAAACCCAGTTCCGCAACAGTTTCGAAAAGGCCGCGCATCAGAAAGGCATCACCGGCGAGAACTGTTCGCGCGCTCGAGCGCCGCCTGGACAACGTCATTTATCGCATGGGCTTCGGCACCAGCCGCGCCCAGGCCCGCCAGATCGTGCGCCACGGCCACATCCAGGTCAACGGCCGCAAGGTCAATATCCCCTCGTTCGAGGTCAAGCTCGGCGACGAGGTCGCCGTGCGCGAATCCAGCAAAGAATAATCCGACGATCCTCGCGGCGCGCGACGCCACCGCGCACGCGCCGTCGCCCAACTGGATGGATGTAGACCGGGAAAACCTGAAGGGCAACATCACCGGCTTGCCCAAGCGCGACGAACTGGTGCAGATTCCAATTAACGAGCAGCTCATTGTCGAGTTGTATTCGAAGTAAGTTCGAACCGCCGCGGCGCAGAGCCATGGTAGTTCTCGGCGTCTCTGCGGTGAAAGAGGACTTGACATTATGTTCAAAGGCTTCCAAAAACCAAAAAGATTAGTCGCTAATACCGAAACCCTTACGGAACGGTATGGCATGTTTACGGCGCAACCTTTTCAGCGCGGATTCGGCACCACCATTGGCAACGGCCTGCGGCGCGTGCTGCTGAGCTCGATCGAAGGCGCGGCCATCACGGCCGTCCGCATCGAGGGCGTCGAGCACGAATTCAGCCCCATTCCGGGCGTGGTCGAAGACGCCACCGACATCATCCTCAACCTGAAGCAGATTCCCTTCAAGATCATGGGCGAAGGCGTCAAGACCGTCCGCCTCTACCGTCGGACCAGGCCGGCGAAGTGCTCAGCGGCCAGATCGAGACCGACGCCGGACGTGGAAGTGCTCGACCGCAACGTCCACATCGCCACCGTCAGCGAAGGCGGCAAGCTCAATATCGAGATGCGCCTCAAGACCGGCCGCGGCTATGTCAGCGCCGACAAGAACTTCGACGAAGACCTGGCGCTCGGCTACATCCCCATCGATTCGGTCCACTCGCCGGTCCGCAAGGTGAACTTCACCGTGGAGGCCGCGCGCCTCGGCCAGATGACCGATTACGACAAGCTCACCCTCGAAGTCTGGACCAACGGCGCGGTCTCTCCGCAGGACGCCATCGGCTACGCGGCCAAGCTGCTCAAAGATCACATGTCCATCTTCATCAACTTCGAAGAAGTGCCGGAGGCCGCCGAGGAGACCTCCGAGCGCGCGCTGGACAAGATGAGCGAGCAGCTGAACCGCTCGGTCGAGGAGCTGGAGTTGAGCGTCCGCTCCTACAACTGCCTGAAGAACGCCAATATCCAGACCATCGGCGAACTGGTGCAGAAGACCGAAGCCGAGATGCTGCGCACCAAGAACTTCGGCCGCAAGTCGCTGAACGAGATCAAGGAGATCCTGGCCAGCATGGGCCTTTCGCTGGGCATGAAGATCGACGCGCATGGCCGCCTGGTAGCGCCGCCGCCGCCTGCACGCCGGGTCGCTGCCTGAAGGATTGCCGGATATGGACGAGGAAGACGGCGAGCCGACCGATCAGCCGGCGAGTAGGGAGACCATGAGACACAGACGAGGCGGATACAAACTGAAGCGGGACGTTGGCTCGCCGCAATGCCCTGCTGCAAGGACCTGGTCACCAGCGTGATCGAGCAAGAACGCGTCATCACCACCGTGCCCAAAGCCAAAGCCATCAAGCCGCTGGTCGACAAGATGATCACGCTGGCCAAGCGCGATACGCTGCACACGCGCCGGCAGGCGGCCGCGTTCCTGGAAACGCCGGCGTCGGTGAAGAAGCTGTTCGATACGCTGGGACCCGCTTCGGCCAGCGCACGGGCGGCTACACCCGCATCGTCCGGCTGGGCTTCCGCAAAGGGCGATGGCGCCGAACAGGCCATGATCGAGCTGGTCGGTTCCGAACTGGTGAAGCGCGCCGCCGACCGCGCCAAGCGCCGCGAAGAGCGCCTGAAGGCCCAACGCGAAGGCCGCGAGCCGGAGGAAGACGACCAAAAGGAAGAATAACTTCCATCTGGAGATTTAGCCAAAGAGCCGCCCTGGACAAACGTCCCGGCGGCTCTTTTGTTTTAGTAGTTTACAAGTACTTGACAACTTTAAACTCATATTTTATTATGTACTTGTAGTTAGATTTTACCTGCAAGGAGAACAGATCACTATGTCATTGACGCACGACCCATTTGGCAGTCTTCGTCTGTTCGAAGACGCCGTTACCCGGATGATGAGCGAGCCGCGAACGAGCCGGCCTTGGTCGCCCGCGGTGGATATCGTGGAAACCGAGGACGAGCTGATTGTGAAGGCTGATCTGCCGGATGTGCGACTGGAAGATATCGATGTCCGGGTGGAAAACGGCACGCTCTCGCTCAAGGGAGAGCGCAAGTTTGAGAAGGAGTTAGCGGACAAGGGCTATCACCGGATCGAACGCAGCTACGGAAGCTTCATGCGGAGCTTTAGCGTCCCCAGTTCCGTGGATACAGAGAAGGTTTCGGCGGATTATAAGAACGGAGTCCTCACGGTCACTCTGCCCAAGAAAGAAGCCGCCAAGCCGAAGCAAGTAAAGGTTGCAGTAAAACAGTAATTCAAGCATCTAAACAAGAGAGAACGTTTTAGCCGGGGACCGAGGGCGGCGCTCTCACCCCGGCTTGTTGTTTTGGAAGACAGGTGCATGCACATGTTTCGTTTCGATAAGTTGACCCAGAAAGCTCAAGAAGCCGTTCAGAAGTCCCAAGCTATTGCGGAGAAGAATCAGCACCAGGGACTGACGCCGCTGCATCTGCTCATCGCCTTGGCGAGCGAGCATGACGGCATCGTGCGTCCGGTGCTCGAAAAATGCGATGTCCATCCGGATGCGATCGTGCAAGAAGCCGAGCGCATGCTCGCATCGACGCCCAAGGTGTCGGGAGAAGGATCGGGGATGTACATCTCCCCTGCCCTCAACCAGGTCTTCGAGCGCGCATTTTCCGAAGCCGAGAAGTTCAAAGACGAGTTTGTCTCGACCGAGCACCTTTTGCTGGCCATCGCGCAATACAAGCATGAGCCAGCCGGACAATTGCTCGATCGTGCCGGCGCCAGTCATGACGCCATTCTGAAGGCGCTGGTCTCGGTGCGAGGAACGCAGCGCATTACCGATCAGAATCCGGAATCGAAGTATCAGGCCCTGGAGCGCTACGCCCTTGATCTCACCGATCGGGCGCGGAAGGGCAAACTGGATCCGGTGATCGGGCGCAACGATGAAATCCGGCGGGTGATGCAGGTGTTGAGCCGCCGGACTAAGAATAATCCAGTGCTGATCGGCGAGCCCGGCGTGGGCAAAACTGCCATCGTCGAAGGGCTGGCACAGCGCATCGTGAAAGGCGATGTTCCCGAGCAACTGCGCAACAAGCGCCTGGTGTCGCTCGACCTGGGCTCCATGGTCGCAGGCACCAAGTTCCGGGGTGAGTTCGAAGATCGGCTCAAGGCCGTGCTGAAAGAGATCACCGAAGCGAACGGAGAAATCATCTGCTTCATCGATGAGTTGCATACGCTGGTGGGAGCAGGCTCGGCCGAGGGCGCCATTGACGCGGCCAACATGCTGAAGCCGGCGCTGGCGCGGGGCGAACTGCGCTGCATCGGCGCCACTACGCTTAGCGAATATCGCAAGTATATTGAGAAGGACGCCGCCCTGGCGCGCCGTTTTCAGACGGTAATGGTGGGTGAGCCGAGTGTGGACGATACCATCGCGATCCTGCGCGGCCTCAAGGAAAAGTTTGAAATCCACCACGGCGTGCGCATCAAGGATTCGGCCATTGTGGCGGCCGCCGTGCTTTCGAACCGTTACATCACCGACCGGTTTCTGCCGGACAAAGCCATCGACTTGATCGACGAAGCGGGCGCGGCGCTGCGCATCGAGATCGGCTCCATGCCGCTCGAAGTCGACCAGGTGGATCGGCGCATCACGCAACTGGAAATCGAGCGGCAGGCGCTGAACCGCGAGAGCGACCATGCCTCTAAAGAACGACTGCGTGCCGCCGAAAACGAGTTGGAGCGGCTGCGTGCGGAATCGGCGAGTCTGATGGAGCGCTGGAACCGCGAGAAATCCGCCATCAGCCGGGTGCGCGAACTCAAAGAGGAACAAGACAAGGTTCGGCAGGAGGAAGAGAAAGCCAGCCGCGCAGGTGACTGGGAGAAGGCCGCCCAACTGCGCTATGGGAGCCTGGCTCAGCTCGAAAAAGATCTGGAAGCAGCGACCAAAGAATTGGAGACTATCAAATCCGGCACGGCGCTGCTCAAAGAGGAAATTGACGAAGAAGATATTGCGCGCATCGTCGCCAAATGGACCGGCATCCCGGTAACTCGGATGCTCGAAGGCGAAATCCAGAAGCTCATTCACATGGAAGACCGGCTGCACGATCGCATCGTGGGCCAGGACGAAGCCGTGCGGCTGGTTTCGAACGCCATCCGGCGCAATCGCGCAGGTTTGAGCGACCCCAACCGGCCGATTGGCAGCTTCATTTTTCTGGGGCCGACGGGGGTGGGAAAAACCGAGCTGGCGCGGGCGCTGGCCGCATTCCTGTTCGACGATGAGAAGGCCATGATCCGGGTGGATATGTCGGAGTATATGGAGAAACACGCGGTATCGCGCATGATCGGCGCGCCGCCCGGATACGTGGGCTATGAAGAAGGCGGCCAGTTGAGCGAGTACGTCCGGCGCAAGCCTTATTCGGTGGTGCTGTTCGACGAGATCGAGAAGGCGCACCCGGATGTTTTCAACGCGCTGCTGCAGATATTAGAGGACGGCCGCCTTACGGACGGCCAGGGGCGCACGGTCAACTTCCGCAACACCGTCATCATCATGACATCGAACGTGGGTTCGGGTGAGATCCGGCAGATGGGGTCTATAGGATTCTCGATAAACGCCCGCCAGGATGCCAACGATGATGCACGCCGAAACCTGCTGGATGCGTTGCGCAAGACGTTCCGGCCGGAGTTTCTGAACCGGGTGGACGATATTATCGTGTTCAATCCGCTCAGCAAGGAGCACCTGGCGCTGATTATCGACGTCCAGCTTCGCCGCGTGAATAGCCTGCTCGAGAGCAAGGGCCTGCGCCTGGAAGTGACCCAAAGCGCGAAAGATGTACTGATGACCGAGGGGTATGATCCAGCCTTTGGAGCGCGCCCCATGAGGCGGGCGATCCAGCGGCTGCTTCAGGATCCGCTCTCGCTGCGGCTGCTCAACGGCGATTTCTCGCCTGGCGAAACGGTGGTGGTAGAAGGCAACGCCAACAAGCACGCGCTGGAGTTTACCCGGCGCGTGTCGGAGCTGGTGACAACGTAAGGATACCGATATGCATTCCGGAAACACGATCAAGACGGTCCTGCTGCTGGGCGCACTGAGCGCATTGCTCATCCTCGGCGGGCAGGCCTTCGGCGGCAGGAACGGACTTTACCTGGGCCTGTTCTTCGCTGTCGTGATGAACTTTGCGGGATATTTCTTCTCCGACAAGATCGCACTGGCGACGTACTCGGCGCAGCCGGTGACCGAGACGGAAAACCCGGAAGTTTACCGGCGCGTTGCGCCCATCGTGCGGAATCTCACGCAGCGCATGGGACTGCCAATGCCCAAGCTGTGGCTGATTCCAGAAGATTCGCCAAACGCCTTTGCCACCGGCCGCAACCCGTCGCACGCCTCGGTGGCGTTCACGACGGGCATTCTGCAGATCATGGACGACCGCGAGATCGAAGGCGTGGTGGCGCACGAGCTGGGGCACGTGCTGCATCGCGATATCCTGATCAGCTCGGTGGCGGCGACGATCGCCGCGGCCATCACCGCGCTGGCGCGCATGGCTTTCTGGTTCGGCGGGAGCCGGAGCGATGACGATAATAGAGGCGGCGGATGGGGCGGCGCTCTTGATGATGATCCTGGCGCCCATCGCGGCGATGTTGATCCAGATGGCGATTTCGCGCACGCGCGAATTCGACGCCGACGAGGCTTCCGCCAAGTACACGGGCACGCCGTATAACCTGATTTCAGCCTTGCAGAAACTGGAAACGTACTCGAAACGCATACCCATGGAGGCTTCGCCGGCCACGCAGCACCTGTTCATCATCAAGCCGTTTACGGGTCAATCGTTGATGCGACTGTTTTCGACGCACCCTTCTACTGAAGAGCGCATTGCGCGGCTGCAGGCGATGCGGTGAAGGACAAAAGCCGCAGGTCTCCCGCAAACCCGGCGGTAGCCCTGCGCTACAGGCTAAGGGTAGCGCAGGGTCACGGCCGGTTTTGGCGGGAACCTGGCGCATGACTGAAGTCAAAGTGAATCGCAAGGGGGCGGATCGCGTGGCTTCGGGGCATCCGTGGATTTTTTCGAGCGACTTGGTAGAACGGGATAATGCCGCGCCAGGTTCGGTGGTTAAAGTGCTAAACCACCAGGGCAGACCCATCGGCACGGCGCACTACAGTTCGACTTCACAAATCTCATTGCGGCTGCTCTCGAACGAAATTCAGGAAATCGATCGCGAGTTTTTTGCGCGGCGTCTGGCAGAGGCTGACGAATATCGTCGGCTCGTCGTGCGCGATACGGATGCGTACCGCGTGGTGCATGGGGAGGGTGACCGGCTGCCGGCGCTCGTGGTCGATCGCTACGGCGATTATCTGGTCATCCAAACGCTCGACCAGGGAATGGATGCGGCAAAGGATTGGATCGTCGAGGCACTGGTGAATCTGTTCTCCCCTCGAGGCATCGTGGCTCGCAATGACGCTCCTGTGCGCGCGCACGAACAGTTGCCACTCGAAACCGGCGTAGTATTCGGTGAAGCACCCGAGGGGCTAACCATCCACATGAATGGCCTTGCGTTCGGGGCGGATCTGCTCCACGGCCAGAAGACCGGCATTTTTCTGGACCAGCGCGAAAATTATGTAGCGGCTGCGCGGTACGCTCACGGCAAGGCGCTCGACTGCTTCACTTCAACCGGTGGTTTCGCGCTGCATCTAGCTGCGAAGTGCGAGTCGGTGGAGGCGATCGACTCGAGCGCAGCGGCACTGGCGGCCGCGGAAGCGAACCGCACCGCCAACGGCATCGGCAACGTCGAGTTTAAGGGTGCCGATGTATTCGAAATTCTGGGCGGTTACGCTTCAGCGCGCCGGGAGTTTGCGACGGTGGTGCTCGATCCCCCGGCATTCGCCAAGAGCCGCCGCAATCTCGAAGCCGCCGCTCGCGGCTATAAGGACATCAACCTTCGTGCACTGCGGCTGCTGAGGCGCGGCGGGGTTCTGGTCACATGCTCCTGCTCGCATCATGTGAGTGAAGCCATGTTGCTCGAAATCGTGGCCCAAGCCGCGCTGGACGCTGGACGCGAGCTGCGCGTTCTGGAGCGGCGGACACAGGCGCAAGACCACCCCATCCTGCTCACCGTGCCGGAGACGCATTATTTGAAATGCCTGGTTTTGCAAGTGGTGTGAAGCATGGCTGAGCCCGCTGACCCCATCCACATTACTCACAACGAACCCGCCCATCGCTTTGAGGTTTACGTTGATGGTGAAACGGCAGTGCTGCTGTACCGCCGCGAAGGAGACACGATCACCTTCATCCATACGAGAGTGCCAAATGGGATCGGGCGGCACGGGATTGGAAGCGAGCTGGTGCGGACGGGTCTCGAGTATGCGAAGAGTCATGGCCTCAAAGTGATTCCGCTCTGCCCTTTCGTGGCCGCGTACATCGGCAACCATCCGGAGTATTCGGGTCTCGTTATAGGTTCTTAGTGGTGCCGGTCTTCGTAAAGTTCCTTTTCCGACAGGACCGGCGAGCCGGCAAATTCCTTTCCCCCCCTGGCCGCAGCGCCGAACATGGGTCCTCGAGCCGGCACGACAGGCGCGAAAGTCATGAATCCGACGGGCTGTGATATATCGTTGTAAATGGCCTCCATGCCGCCCTTCCGGAAATAGGTTTCGTGCCAGAAGCCAGTTCCTCCTGAATCTTTCAGAAACCCTTGCCACCATTGCCGGTGCGGGTCCGAGCGTGTCCACTTCATCAGCGAGTCCACATCACGCCAGTACTGGCGCATGCCGATGTGCATTGGAAACAAGGAATAGACCAGCGTCTCGTGCCGGAGGAGTCCCTCTGGCTGAGCAGCGGCGGAAGCGGAAATCTTCGGTCCGAAGCCGAGAGCCGTCTTGATTCCAGCGATGCGGCGCACCCTCATCCCCAGATAAATCACCACCAGATCCGGATAGCTGGAGAGATCCACGGTTTGCCGAGTGACACTTGTACTCATACTCAAGATCCTCCGCGAAGGATCATCGTCGCAGATTTTCGAGCGGCTTTGTTGGGTCTATTCGATGGCGGTGATTTTTGCAGCCCGTTCGAAGCGGCCGGCCTGGTGACCCGTGAGTGCCGAGAGCGCCAGAGACATCATCTGCACCGGCAGAATCTCCACCACCGGACGGACCACTGGAGGAACTCGCGGCAGGCGAAAAACTTCCTCCTCCGCGTCTTCGCTCACTAGAGCGGCTCGACCGCCCGCCGAGCAGACATCGTCTACCAGACGCCGGTTGAGTTGCGAAGAGACGGCGTCGCCGGAGAACACGAGTAGAAAAATATGCGGCCCCAGCATTTCAAACGGACCGTGGCGGAATGCCGCCGCGCTCATGCCTTCAGCCGGAAAGTGAGCGGACTCCTTGAGGATCAAGCCGCCGGTGCCCGCGGTAGCCAGCGAGGTACCGCGCCCGGCCACGAAAACATGCCTGATCCCCTGTAGCTTTGCGACGAGGTTCTCGACGTGAGACCGATACCGGCGGATATAAGACTCAACGGCGGGGGCGGACTTCTGCAATAGTTCGCGTGTTTGCTTGAGGTCAGCCCCGCGCAGCATCGCGCTCAGCCATTCCAAGGCCACGAGCGTGGCGACGTAGGTCTTGCATGAAACGGTAGACTCCGTTCCGGCGTGCATCAGCACAACAGCGTTAGATTGCTCTGCCAAGGGCGACGCCGGAGTATTGGTCACACCGATGGTGGGCACCTGGCCGGCGGTGAGGCTCAACAGACGAATAGTTTCCGCGCTTTGGCCGGATTGTGAAACAACGACCAGCAGTGTTTGGTTATCCAGCAAGCGCGGCATGTAGAGCGCCAGCTCGGAGGTCTCCACAATCTGTGCGGGGAAACCGGCCCCACAGAGCGCCTGATGGATGGGGTGGAGCACATGGAGCGAACTGCCCATGCCGGTGAGCACAATTCGTTTATAGTCGCCGCGGCCGAGTGCTTGTGCGAACTTTTGAATCGCCGCACTTTACTCGAGGCCGTCCACAGTCTGCTGTAACGCCTGCGGCTGGTCGAGCAGATCGGCCAAATAGGCGCCTTCGATCAGCTTCAGGTCAACTGGCATCGGCATTCTCCTCCGTTATTCAGCATCTACCACGCAGCGGAATCCCAACGTGCCCGCGCGGTCTTTCGACGGGGCCATGAGTAGGTATTTCCCGTGCTGATTCAGTTTGTAGGCCTGCGGGAAGTACCAAATCGACCCTTGCGGCTGGTAGTAGCTGCCGCCTCGCAGCGCGGCAGCTCGGGTGTGCGGGTCGATGAACTCGTCGGTCCACTGCCACACGTTGCCGGTCAGATCCATCACGCCGAATGGGCTCACGCCTTTCGGGTGGGCGTCCACATCAGCAGGCGGAACAAGCTCGCGGCCTTTGTCCGGTTCGGGCACGGCCTGCCCGTTCCACTCGTTGCCCCAGGGATACAGACGGCCATCGGTTCCCTGCGCTGCGTACTGCCATTCCCACTCGTGCGGCAAGCGCTTGCCGGCCCACGCGGAGTAAGCCCGAGCATCCTCGAGCGAGACCCAGGTGACGGGTTTGTTTTCCCAACCTTGCGGAGGCGCTCCGTTTTTCCAATCGCGCAGAAAATTGTGATCGTCCTTCGGATGATAGCGGCTGTCATCCAGAAACTTCTTGAACGCGGCGTTGGTGATTGGATATGTATCCATGTAGAACGCCTTCATGGCGAGCCGGTGCTGATGGCCGCGGCGCGGAGAGTTTTCCCACGGATATTGAAAATCGAGACCCTCCCAGTTGTCACCTTCGATTTCGATTCCCGTGACTTCGAAGTCGAAGTCGCCAGCCGGAATCCTTACCATGCCTGCAGGGGGTGAGCTTGCGGTTTTGGTAGCGGGAATCTCGACCATCTGTTGCGGCAGGAAATGCCATTCGTGAGACAGGCTCTTGAGCGGCGTCTTGGCCCACTCGCGCATTTGGCCGAGCATGGCGTCGAGGCCCTGTACCTCGCCGCCGGAATCGAGGGACAGAATCGCGCCGTAGCCGGATCCTTCCAGATCGAAGCGTAACGTGGCGTTGCTGCCTCGAATATCGGGCTTGAGTTCGACGCCGTGCCAGAGATCGTAATACTTGCGCCCCGGGCGGTCAGGAACGACGAGCTGGTCGCCGGTGACGTCGTACTCGTTGCGGTTCACGATGGCCCAAAGTGTTTTGCCCGCGAGCGGAAATTTTGAGGCATAGACGCCATAGTTCACGACCGGCGTGTGGGGCTCCCAATCCGAACTGACGAGGAAACCGGCAAACTGGCGTTCGATCTTCGCGATCCGGCGCAAAGCTTCGGAGTCTCGCGGCGTGATCTGGTTCCAGATGCCCCAGATGTTTTCCCAACTTTCATAACCCACGCCATTGAAGAATGCGAATTGCAAATCTTCCGTCTTGTCCCGCGCCCAGCGGTTGCAGACGTTGATCATGTGGCGGGGTTCGAGCCACTTCAACTTGCTCACGGGGGGGACAACGCTATGCGCCCAGTATCCCCAGCTTTGGTTATTCCACATCAGGCCTTCATCGGCTCCAGGCGCGTCCTCAGGTTCGAGCACCAGCGGGTGGCCGGTTTCGTCGGACGCTGTGCGGTAGGCACGAGGAAGTCCGGCGAAGGTATCGCCATTGACGCCGTCGGCGCCAATCTCGGCCATTAGTTTGGCGGTCGCCGTCCAGTAGGGCACACCCACGTCTCTGGTTCCGTTGTCCCAGGGCATGGTGGGAAACAAGACGCGCACGCCGCGCCGGTGAAAATCCTCGACCATCTTGCGCAACGCCGGAATGCCGCCGGGCAGATCGCGATGAAGATCCCACAGGTTGCGATTGTCGATGCCGATGTTCGGATAGACGGGCCAGATCAGCACGCTATCGATACCGCCGTAGCGAGTGTCCAGATCATCCAGGTAGCGGTCGACCGTGTATTCGCCCTTGGCCGGATCGTAGAAGTAGCGCTCCTCGACCATCATCTGGGGCTGGATGAAATCACGCTGCGCCCACTGCAATTCCGGGCGGCGGTACTGGGCGTCGTCATATCCCATGCGCGTCAGGCGCTCGCGCCGCCAGCCTTTCAGGTCACGGAGCCAGAATAAAAAATCGGCCTTGGGATCGGCCGACCATGACTGCATCTCGCTGACCCAACCCAAGCCATTCGCGCCCTGCCCGGGTCCTGGAAAAAGATTCCCTTGCGGCTGATGCCGGGTATCCTGGGCAACCACAGGCATCGAGAGCAGAACAAACAGAAAGGAAGCGCAGGTTTTCATGGAGTCTCCTTTAACGGTTCCCGCACGCGGCCGCGTAGATGCGCAGCACCTTGCGGATACGATCCAGAATCAGGTCAGCCGGAAGGTTGCGGATCGCGCCCGCGCGAACGGCATCGTATTGTTCGGGCAAATACTGACTGAGAAGCGTGAGCGGAGGCGACGCGGCGGAGAGGTTGGCCACGAGCTTTTGGAGCTCCCGCTCGACCGCGGGTTCAGGCCAATAATAGCGGCTGCGATCGCTGAAGCTATAACGCCTAGCAAAATGGAGCTCCGTCTCATGGCCCCGGTAGTACGGATTCCAATGAACGGGGTTGCTCAGCATCGCCTGCTCGAGAGCTTCAGGCACCTGCGAAATTTCAATGCCGCGGCGATTTCCGAGCCACTCGCGCTCGATCTGGCTCAGCGCAAAAACCGCCTCGCGGAACGCGAACGTAAGCCACGGCCCGACCTTCAAAATAGCGAGGTGATCTTCCACCATCTGGCGCAGCGCCAGCGGGGGCTGGTAATCGGTGGAGTGCGCCTCATACACCAGCGAGGGGGACGCGGGAAGACACTGGCTCAGCGGAAGCGCCTGGTCGCGCTGATACTCGAAAACGGAAGCATCGCCGAATTCCACGCCGGGCTGCACCACGAGCCCGACTACTCGTTCCCAGGCCGCCTCCAGACCGCGTTTCAAGAATGCCGAGCGGCAGTATTCGAATGTTGTTTGCACGTGCTCGACGCGCGTTACCGCCGGAGGAAGTCCTGGGCCGGTTTCTCCACCGGGGATGGGCACTTCCGTGCCAATGACATAGAGCGGCGGCGTCGATGAGGCGGGCAATTCTTTTTCGGCGACTTGGCAAAGATCAGCGGCCCGCTCTGCAATGAGTTCGTCGGCGAGCGGCTCGTTGTCATCGGCGCAAGCCATGCTCGCATCCAAATGAATTTTTGTGTAGCCCGCTAGCACGCTAGCCTGTACCAAACCGGCGGCTTTTTCGAGAGCGGAATAGGACGGCTCACCGCGCCACGGATAGGGGCCGAGGTGATCGCCACCCAACAGAATGCAAAGTTCCGGAAAGCCGACGCGTACTGCTATTGACCGGACGAAAGCTGCGAACTGAGACGGCGTTAATCCTGTGTAACCGCCAAACTGGTTTACCTGGTTGCACGTGGATTCGATGCACACCATCGAATGGTCTTCAATGGCCTGGCACAGGGCCGCTTCGATGACCCATGGGTTGGCGGAACAAACGGAGTACACGCCCACGGGATCGTTCCTGCGGTTGCGCTGAACAACCTCATGTAACCACTTCGAAGAGCCGGGTTCGTGCCCTGCAGCGTCTGTTTTGATCAGTCTCCCAGTATTCCAGAATTCGTTGCTCTCCGGTGGCGTGTCAGCGTTCAGGCATTCGCCGCCTGGCCCGGCCGGATGTTCTGGTTCACGCGGAAAAAGTTCGCGGGATCATATTTGGCCTTGATCGCGGCCAGCCGGGTGTAGTTATCACCGTACGTGGCGCGAATACGATCCTCTCCCTCGTCCATCATGAAATTCACATAGGCTCCGCCAGCGCCGAATGGATGCAACGCGTCCCAGTAATCACGCGCCCAGGCGGTAATGCGGTCTTTGTTGGCAGGATCCGGATCCACGCCGACAATGACCTCGCTCCATATCACATCGCGATAGTTCCACGCGGTGTCCTGGGCGCCCACTCGGTGAACAGCGCCATTCACTGGATATAAGTGCATCGTCGAATGCATTGTCGGCAGTTGCGTGCCATGTTTGACGTGCAGCTCAATGGCTTGATCGCTGAGCTCCTTCACAAAGTCTGCTTTCCAGTACCATTGCAGGCCGGGAGGATAGACCCCATCGAACATACTCTGCAACGTTGGATAAGGCATCGGAGCGAAAAACTCGAATGCCGGTGGCCGGTGGTCTCGCAGCGGCTGCAGAATCTTGTTTGCCTGCTCCAGAGTTCCGGTATAGCACCAGACGATTCCGCACATTCTCTTCAGGTGTATGTGCTCGGGGAAAGGCGGTCCCGGCGGGACAGTCAGGAAGGCGAAGAACCCGTTCAGTTCCTCCGGCGCCTGCGCGATAAACTCGCGATAGTACTTCATGATGTCGGAGGCTTGGTCGAGTTCCCACAGCATCGGCCCGGCGCACACGGTGTGAACCGGGTGAGCCCGAAACAGAAACGACGTCACGACGCCAAAATTCCCACCACCCCCTCGAAGGGCCCAGAACAGGTCGGCGTTCTCTTGTGCGCTGGCGACCACCACCTGACCACTAGCCAGGACCACGTCGGCGGCCAGCAAGTTATCGATCGTCAGTCCGTATTGTCGTGTTAGGTGTCCGAGGCCGCCACCCAGAGTAAGGCCGCCAACGCCGGTGGTCGAGATGATGCCCGACGGCACCGCCAAGCCGAAGGCATGCGTGGCTTGGTCCACGTCCCCCCACCGGCATCCCGCTCCGACACGCACGGTCTTTTTCGCCGCGTCTACGTGAACGAATTTGATAGGTGAGAGGTCAATCACCAGCCCGTCATCGCAGACGCCCAGCCCGCCCGCGTTGTGCCCGCCGCCGCGGATAGCAACGCGCAGACCGTTTCGCTGACCGAAGCCGACGGATGTTACTACATCGACTTCGTTGACGCACTGCGCGATTAGCCGGGGCTTGCGGCTGATCATGCCGTTGTAGACTTGACGGGCCTCCTCGTAGCGACTGTGTCCGGGCTCAATCAATTCACCACGAAGGTGGGCTCGAAAATCGGTGATGGCTGCCTGCAATGACATGATGCGCCTTTCAACAATCGTCTAAACCAGGATTTGCCGTCTTTGCCCTTTGGGCCCGTCCGCCGATGGTACGGCCAACCAGCGTGTATTGGAATACTATCTTTCGTCCTTTATGTCTGGGCAATCGCGGGACTCGGTTCCCGGGAATGAGCTACTCGAACGCGCCCGTGCCGCCCACGGCGCGCACCGCACGGGCTCCTGCGGCAGCGCCAGCGCGCGCTGACGTTTCGAGGGTAGCGCCCTTGAACCAGGAGGCGAGGAATCCGGCGTCGAAGCTGTCCCCTGCTCCGGTTGTGTCCACAACACGCGTCTTCACCGCCGGGACACGAAACTGTTTTCCTTGGGTACACACCAGGGCGCCGCGAGAGCCCAGCTTGACGACGGCGATGCGAGCCAGTTTCGCCAGCTCCCTACCCGCATGCTCGACGTTAGGGCTGTTGGTGAGCCGGAGGGCCTCGATTTCGTTCGGGAAAAATACATCGGTAAACTGCAAGACCTGGCGAATTCCGGAATCCCAGGTTTCGGCGGGATCGTAGTTGCAGTCGAGCGACGTTGTCAATCCGAGCTTTTTCGCCCGACGGAACAGTGCGGCGGCGCCAGAATGGAGTTTTTCCAATAGAAAATACGCGCCCACGTGAAGATGGCGCGCGCTTCGTAACTCGCGATCGACGTCGCGTGCCCGCACCATGGCGATGGTTCCGTTGTAGGTCATGCCGGCGCGCTGGCCGCCGTTGTTGCACCAGATGGTCAGTCCCGTCTTGGTGCGGCGCAACCGCCGGAGCGCATGCACGTCAACTCCGGCCCAGCGCAGGCGCTCGGTGACAAACGTCCCGAAGAAATCATCGCCGACGACGCCGACGAACCCCACCTTGGCTCCCAGGCGAGCGAGATTGAAGGCGAAGATGGAACTCGAGCCGCCCAATACCAGGTTCATATCTGTGGCGAGCTTTTCTTTTTCGAATTCCAGCTTTGCAATGCCGTCGATCAGGAGATCGGCGTTGGCATCACCGGCTACCAGACAATCCATGCGTCTAGTCTTCATAGATGCGAACGCCCTGGACCACGCGGTTAATGACGCCGGCGGGACTGGGGCTGTCAGGATTCAGCTCTGCGCGCAGGCTTAAATGGTACGCCAGAAGTTGCGGGAAGACGATTTCAAATGGCGTTCGCAGAATATCGGGCAGCTCTGGCGCCATAGCGGGCGCGATTTCGCCGAACGCGGGCATTGCTTCGGAACTGATTCGGATGATTCGTCCCAATTTCTTGTCCCGTAACTCCGCCAGCAGATCTTCTTCGTAACTGCGGCTGCGCGGGTTGGACGAAAGCAGGCTGACCACCAATGTGTCCGCATGGAGAAAACTCATGGGCCCGTGCCTCAACCCAAGATGCGTTTCGGCAATGACGGGAATTTGCCCGGCGGTCATCTCCAGAATCTTCAGCGCGGCTTCGTGCGCCCATCCCATTAACGGCGCGGAAGCCAGGACAGCGACCCGGCTCACGCGATTTGCAGCGATCGACTGAGCCTTGGCGTCGAGCGCCGCAAGGTTTTCTTTCACCCGCGCGCAGACTCTGGGAAGCGCCGGGCCGATCTCGCTCAAGTGCCGCATGGCCAATCCCGCCAGCGCCAGGTTGGAGAAGGAACTGGTCATCACCAGACTTCGATCGTTGGTCCTTGGATCGAGGAGTACAGCGGTCACGCCGGGGAGCCGCGCCAGCTGGCCTTCCGCGTTGCAGGTGAGGGCCAGGTGTTGGACTTGGGGAAACAGCCGTTTGATCCGGTTGACCACGCCAATGCTCTCCGGACTGTCGCCGGAGCGCGCGAGCGAAATCAGGAATCCGACGGAGCCGAAGTCCTCGCGGACATCGCCAAGGAGATCAGTGGAAGGGATGGCCTGCGCCGCCGGCCATGCGGCAGCCACAGCCGTAGCCGCATATGCGGAACTTCCCGCGCCGGTGATTACGCAGCGCTCACCGGTTGGAAGGAGGCTGCGGTTCATCTGAGCGACGCGCCGCAGGGTGTCCGGCCAGAGGTCTGGCTGCTGGAAAATCTCGGCGCGCGTCACGCGTCCGGCGCTTAGTAGATCGCTGCTCAATGATACAGGCCTTTCTAGTAACTTTTCATAATACGTTACGACGCGTGGCCAGAAGATGATCTCGATATAATCAGCAATGATCCCGATGGATACCTATGCGCAGTTAACGACTCAGATCACGGAATACCTAGAGAATCCCGCCTCCCATCATTGCGATCAAGTGATCGCAAGCATGGGCATCTGCAGCCTGCCCATTCTGGTTGAGTTTCTCCATGAAGACCTGCCAATTGCGCGAACCGAATGCCTTGAGGCTTTAGTCAAACTGGCTTTGCGCGATGCTCTGAACGGTCATGTTTCTGGCGAAGAAGCCAGGAGCATCGCCCGCTTCCAGAAAGAGCTGGGCTTTGTGCTCAAGTACAAATCCTATGCCATCAAAGCTTCAGTGCCGCTCGGTTACTCGATCTTTCTCCAGAAGGAAGGGGAAGGATTCAGCTTTCAGCGTCACGTGGAGCATAAGTTGGAGGTTTTTCACATCGTCAGTGTCAAGCCCGGCGGATACGTCTTTCTCTGCGATTTCGAAGATTGGAAGCGCGAGTACACAAAGGACTCTTTCGAGAGATGGCTGGCTGGGGAGAGCAACCCGGCTTATGATCGCTACAAATTCGTGCCCGCGCCTGGCGATGTGTTCATCATTTCGACGCTCGGAGTGGTGCATACGGTTGTCGGATGCGTGCTGGAAGAATACGCGACCGTGTCTACAGACATGGTCGATCGGCTGCACGATCAGAACGCCGGCAAGAAGATTCCGGCGGACTTCACGCGCGGATACGCAGAGTCCGCCCTCAGGAAGATCGAACCGCCGTCACGCACTCGCCTGGTGAAAGGTTTTGGCGCGCGCGAAATCCAAATCATCGACCCGGTGGCCGTTCCAGGAGGCGAGCAATTCCTTCTCTGTGATTCGTTCGTCAGAGCCGCCCGCTATGTCATCAAGCCCGGTGCAGAAACCGCGACCGAGCGCGACGATCACCGCGCAGTTGTGCTACGCATATCCCGTGGACGAGGTAGTGCAGTCATCGCCGACGCCACCGAACTGGGAGATTCCAAACCGCGACTGGAATTCGACAAAGGAGATCTGCTCCTCATCCCGCCGGGAATTCACTACGCCATACGAAATGAAGACAGCGGTTACGTCGAGTATTCCGAGCACCGCATCGCGCCCGGAGTGGCGTTCATCTGACCGAAGTCAAAATGACCACAGCACGCTCGTGTATCCGGTGTGCGCGCGATAGGCTTGATCGGGCAAAAAGCCCTGGCCGGTGAAGAAATCTTCGTGGTAGCCGTAGTATTGACAACCCACATTCCAGCGCACCCGGTTCGTCAGTTTCACCGAAAGCCGCCCTAACGGGGATATGAAGCGCAGCGGGAACGTTTGCGCGATCTGAAATTCGGGAATCGTGGGACCAAAGCCCGCGCCAGTGGCATTACTTCGCCCATCGCCGGTATCTTGCACATGACTATAACCTGCGTAGAGGTCCACGCGCTTCCCAATCATGAATCGCACACCGAGATTGCCGGTCTGAAGATTGCTGATGTAGAGGGAGTATTGGTTCTGGAGCAAATTGCCGCTGTCGAAGAAGGACAGTCCACCCAACGTGTCGAGGTGCAGTTTTGAGTAGTCGGCATTGAACGACAACCAGGCGCGCGGCGTCCAAGAGGCATTAGCAGCATAGGTACGGGCGTGCGAACTGTAGGCCGTCAGCGTAATCGAATTGTTGTTGTAATTGCTTTGCGCGTACGCCGACAGTAGGAGACTCTTGTGTTTGTATTGCATGCGCACCCCGAGCGCCTGATATTTGCCGTCGCTCTTGGGAGTAAACGGATGATTCGCGTGGCCAACCTCTCCATTGAGCACCACCGTTACCCCCTGAACCGGACGGATTCTCACGCCAAGCACGCCGGCGTTGAGGATACTGGTCTGGTCAAAAGCCGGAAGAGCCGGATCGAGGACCGAGCGGATGAAACGGTCTGAATAATGATACCCACCGAAAAAGCTGATCCACTTCAGGGCCTGGTAATTCAAGTCGGTCTGGTTCGAGACCGTGCGGACGCCGAGATACTGGAAAGGTACGGTCTGGAGACCGCCAGTGGCGCCGTTCAACTGGAAGAATTCGGAATTCCCTTCGGTCCGCACGTTGTACACCGCAGTGCTATTGGTGAAGGTGAGCTTTGAGGTGGGAAAAACACTGAATGTGAGGTTCCCGGTCGCTGCCGGACGCTCTCCTGTCCCAAGCGTCACTACCTGAAGGCCTCCGCCAATGGGGGCGCCGCCAAGAAGACCACTCTGTTGCGACACGAAAGCCCGCCGGGTGCCGGTGTAAGTAAACCGGCCGTTCAAACTGAACCACTTCTTGTCAGTGAAGAGCGCGACACGCCAATAAGGGCTGGTGCCGTGGTACGGATTCGTGCGTTGCGCAGGCAATGGCGCACCCGTATCGGACTGCGGAATAAGCCGGGAATCCTCCTTGAAGTCTTCCCAGCCGTGCATCCAATTCACCTTGACGCCGAGAATCTGAAATTCATTGCCGATGCGGTATTCATTACGCGCATCGCGAACCTCCGGAATCCCGGTCGTATCCAAGGTGGATGCAGCAAAGAAGCCCCCTACGTTCGTGAACTCCGGCCCATCCTGCACGCTGCGCGAGTAACCCAGGAAGAATTTGATTTTCGACTGCGGGAACAGCGTCAGATCGTCATCTTGAGAGGTGTAGCGTGTGTCCCTCAGATTGCCGCTCTGCTGGCCCGCGCTCACTAGGCCGGGATTGACATAGTCGTTCAGCCGCCAGTTCATGTCGAAGCGATACAGCTGGTTCTTCTGAACGCGCAGGGTGGCGGACTCGTAGGGATCGTTGCCCAGGCCCTGGGTGGTGAGCACGATTTCGTCAAAGAGCCGGCCGTGTCCGTCTTTTGAATTGACGGTGAGCGAGCTTCCCAGCAGGCGCACGCCCGAGCCGTAATTCACCTGGCTGTTGTACTCATCCTGATTCCCACCGATGGAATTCCAGCGGTAACCAAGTTCAATCGAATTCACTACGTTGTACTCGGCTGTGTTATCGCCGCGGACCGGACCGACTGGCTCTGTCGTGGGCGCTACGGTTTGCTGCGCGCTAGCGGCGCCGATCATGAGCAAAGCAAGAATGGCGGGCTTCATGCGACGTCTCATTTCAAAAAGAACGCATCCACATTGGAGCCGTGAATGTGGCTGTGGCAGTTGGTGCAGTTCTGGAAGATTGGTGAACGCAGGTTATGAAACGCGACGGGCACCGGATCTCCCTGTCCCGTGCGGCCGAAGCCGGGCGCGCCGTTGTGGCATTCCAGGCACATGGTGAATACCACGGGCCGGCGCAGCAGCCGGGAGTTCGGGGAGCCGTGTGGATAATGGCAGGCCTCGCAGCCTTCCACTCGCACCGAAGGATGCTCGAACACGAACGGCCCGCGTTTTTCTTCGTGGCACTTGAGGCAGGGCTCCTCGTTGGCGAGCGCCTGGTCCATCATGTGCGGCCTCTCGGCATTGCGCCAGGTCGGCTGGAACGCTCCGTGTGGGTTGTGGCAATCCGTGCACACCATGACGCCTTCGTTGACGCGGTGCTTAAAAGGCATGGAGAACTGCGATCGAACATCCGCGTGACAGCCATAGCACATCTCGGGTTGTGAACTGGCTAGCAGAAATTTCGGAGTGGGGGATTTGTGAATCGAGTGGCAGCTGGTGCAGGCAACGCCGTTTTCGGTGTGCGATGAATGGCGGATGTTGGCCCGTGAAAGCGTCTCGGCGTGGCAGCGCAGGCAATTGTCCAGGACCTGTTTGGGTTCTAACTGGGAAAACGCGATAATGGTCCCTTTTCCACCGCCCGCCTGCACGTGGGCGCCTCCGGGTCCGTGGCAGCCTTCGCACCCGGTGTGCTCGGGCGTCTCCTTGCCGGAGGCGACGCTCTTGAAATGCGGGTTCTTATAAAATTTCGACCAGACGTCGGCGTGGCAGGTTTTGCAGGCGTCACCGCCAATGAAGCCGTGGGCTCCCTCTTTTTGAGGCGTGTCCTTTTGTCCGAATACCAGCGTCGCCGAACCGATCACCAAAAAGATGGCGGCCCGAGAAAGCCCGCTTTGGATTAGAGGAAGCACGCTTTAAGACTCTCTATGCTGATTTTGGGTTAAACGCACGGCGCCGATATCCGTCCGTGCCGATTGAGATGCTATGCGTTGGTTGACGGTTGCAATCTCATGCTCTCTGAGAATAGATTACAGTACCGGCACAGCTTCGCGGCCATGAACAATTGCAAAATCATGGCTGTTAGTGTGCTATTTCATCACATTAGGCCGGCGTGATTCGTTTACACTTCTAAACTAAACAAGTGACCGGCTCAAGGTTAGGTTTACCACAGCAGCTTCAAGCCGAATTGGATCTGCCGTGATGTGGTGGAGGTGGATGTGATCACCCCCGCCGTGGGCGCCAGAACGGCGGACGCCGACGTAAAAACCACGGTGTTCGGCGTGCCGAAATTGGCCCGGTTGAGAATGTTGAAGAACTCCGCTCGGAACTGCAGCTTGACTCTTTCCGAGATGGCCGTGTTCTTCAACACCGATGCATCAAGCTCCGCGAGGCCGGGCCCGATCAGCGTGTTTCTGCCAACGTTCCCATATGAGCCCGTAGGAGGGACGGCAAATGCATTCGGGTTGAAATACTGGTTGGGAGTACCTGGAATCGAGGTTCCCGTGAAGGCTGGGTTCCAGGAAGGACGCACAGGGTTGCGGGTGTCTCCATCATTGGACGGATTGAATCCGAGAACCGGCGTGAACGGGAACCCGGACTGCAGCGTCTCGATTCCGCTTACGGACCATCCGCTCGCCAACTTCTGCCGCCATCCCGTCACGCTGTGCGCTAGCGCTTTTCCCGTTCCAAAGGGAAGTTCGTACGTGCCGTTGATCACGGCCAGATTGCGCACGTTCGAGTTTGAGAGCCCCCAATCCAGCTTCGGATTGAGAGGAAACATCACAAAGCCCGGCGCGTTGGCGCCCACGCTGCTGTTCCACGCGGTCCCATCGTCCAGGCTTTTGGAAAATGTGTACACGCCGCGCACTTGAAAACCGCGGCTGAAACGCCGATTTACATCTACCTCTAACCCGTTGTAAGAGCTCAGCCCTTCGGAGAACCAAGTGGTCGTGTTAGCAAGCTTGGGGTTTGCGAGCGTAGTAGTGGGGTAATAAATGGCGCCGGAAGCCAGGATCGTCGGAACCGGAATGTTCGCGTCGAGGGACAGCATCTCGTGATACCCATGAGATCCCACATACCCGAGGCCCAATGAGGTGTTCGGCGCGATCTCCTGTTCCAGTTTCAAAGTCCAAGTGATCACGGTCGGCGTGTAGGCATCCGGCTGAATGCCGCTCGGCGAGATCTTGCTTCCGGCCGGGGTCGAAGAGCCGGGAGTAATCTGCAGTCCGGCAACGGAGATATTCTTCAACGATTGCGTCGCATTGAAAGGAGCGGTCTGGTCCAGGCGGTAGTCGAGGTTATCCAGCAGGGCGTTGTAGATGCCAAAGCCCGCATGGATCACGGTCTTGCTCTTACCGAATGGATCCCATGCCAGCCCAACCCGCGGTTGCGGCAGGAACTTTGCGCGGTTCGTCGTGAAGACTGAATTTCCAACTTGCGGATTTGTCTGAATCACTCCATTTGCAAATACGTAATTGGAAGCGCGCCCGTGCGACTCGTTCCAGCCGTTTGTCGATTCGAACCGGAATCCGACTCTCAATTCCAGGTTCGGCCGGAGCTTGATGGCATCCTGGACGAAGCCAGCGCTTTCCAACGAGCGCCAGCCGAGCGCGGTCGGCGAGGGAATAACCGTGAACGTGGAAATCTTGCCTTGCAGAAAGCTGGACAAGCTCCCGAAGGATGCCTGCCCGTACTGGTATTGCGCCAGGTTGTCGTTGGCCTGGATGCGCTGAAACCAGACGCCGGCTTCAAACTGGTGGATGCCGTGCGTGAAAGCCACGTGGTCATCGTACGTAAAGAGATTGCGCACGGCCGACAGATTGCTGCCCGCATTCGTGCCTGCCAAGCTGATCTGCGACGCGCCATTTAGGGCTGTGCCGCCACCAATCACCACCGCGCCGATAGGAGCGCCCGTAACCCATCCGGGCAGGTTCACCGGTGTCTGACCCGTAAAAAAGAAACTGGCCCGCGAATAGCCCACTCGCGCCGTGTTGAGAATCGTAGGCGAAAAAACGTGCTGCTCCTGAACGCTCGCAACCTGTTCACGCACCGTTTCGATCGCCGTGCTCAGCGGGTTGATCGTTGGGGTGTGGTCCGCGCTATCATCCACGGTATAAACCGCGAACAGGGAGTCCCGGTTCGAGATGTTGTAATCGAAACGCGTGGTGCCGAAATCTTCCCGGACGGTCTGGAGCGGATGACTGAAGGCTTCGCCAATGCCGCCGCCGAGATCCGGTCCGTTGTGCTGAGGCCACAGAGAAAACAGAGGCGCCACGCCAGGTGCAACGCCGACGTTTTTCAACTTTCCGCTGGCGTCTGGCAAATAGCCCAAGCGTGCTTGTGTGTCGGGAACCAGCGTGACGTCGCTTAGACCCAGGTGCTGCCGGTAGCCCTCGTAATTGCCGAAGAGAAACACCTTGTCCTTTACGATCGGGCCACCCAGCGCCGCGCCGAACTCGTTGCGCTGGAATTGCGGAATCGCGCCTTGATCGAAGAAATTCCGGGCGTCCAGATCGCTGTTGCGCAAGAATTCGTAGACGCTTCCACGCAGCTGGTTGGTTCCGGAAGCAGTCACTATGCTCACCTGGCCGCCGGGACGCTTTCCATATTCGGCGCCGTAGGTATCGCTCACTACGTTGAACTCGCGCACTGCGTCCACTCCCAACAGTTGTCCGCTCGCGCCGCCCGGCGTGACGTTGATTTCCGACGCGCCCGTGTACTCGATGCCGTTCAGCAGATAGAGATTCTCCTGAGGACGGCGTCCCGACACCGCGAACATGTTTCCCAACGAGGAATTCGAGGTCCCGATTCCGCCCGAGCGCTCGGACGTATAGTTGACGACCCCTGGGTTTAGAGCCATCAGACCGTCATAGCTGCGGCCATTCAAGGGAAGGTCTTTCACCTGGCGCTCGTTGACCAGTCCTGAGGTCTGCTGCGTCGAAACGTTGACGGTCGCGGGCGCTTCTTCGATCGTCAGGATCTGCTTGAGCTCGCCCACCGGCAGAGTGATGTCGACAATGCTCCTTTGGCCGACAGCCAGGGTGATGCCGGTTCTCACCTGCGAACTGAAACCCACTTTCTCGGCAAGAACCTGATAGGGCCCCACGGGAATCGACGGCGCAAAATAGCGACCTGAATCGTCGCTGACCAGTTTGCGCTCCGCTCCGGTTTCCAGATTCTTGATAGTGACCACGGCTTCAGGTAATCCGGCGCCACTCGCGTCCTTCACGGTTCCGGTGATGGAAGCACCGACCACTTGTCCCCAACTGTGGAGCGCGATTCCAAAAATAAGCAGGAACAAAACTATGGGCGTTTTCATGAAATTTTCCTTTTTGAAAAGTTTGAAAGGATTATGAAATTCGAGGACAGCGACAACAGCGCAGGGAGGCGGAAACGAGGTTCGCTGTTTTAATCTCTATCATGTCTATAGACATTAGGGCAAATGCGGAGAGGAAGTCAAGAATAATTTGCAGTGGAATCTCAAGTTATTTAATTTCAATTAATTATGGCTGCGTACCGACCGGAATGGCGCTCGTTCGGTTCAGCAGGGCGACTCCAAAGAGGCCGATTGCCGCGCCCCACCCGTCATTCTTAGATCCGACTACTCCTAAATATTTAGTTGACAACTACCGTTTCTGCGGCACATACTCCTAAGTGTTTAGGAGGAGAAGTTGCCAAGACGAAAGAGTCCCGAACAAACCCTGACGCCTCTGGAGCTGGAGCTCATGAACGTCCTGTGGAAGACCGGACCCGCCAACGTCCAGACGGTCCAGGGCCACATCCAAGGCCGCGAGCTTGCCTACACCACGGTGCAGACGATGCTGAACGTCCTGCACCGCAAGGGCAAAGTAAAACGCCGGCTGAAGGACCGTGCCTATGTATACCGTCCCATCCTCAGCCGCAAGAAAGCCGTCACGCAGGCGGTCGGCGACATGCTCGACCGTTTTTTTGGAGGCTCAGCCGACAGTCTGGTGCTGAACCTAGTGGAAACCCGACACTTGACCCCGGAGAAACTCACGCAGATTCAAGAGCTGCTGGCGCGCCCTCGGGAGGAACAACATGGAAACGATTAGTCGCTCTCTGCTTACCTTCTTGCTCAATTCCCTCTGGCAGATTCCGCTCACCGCCGCGGTGGCGGCGTTGACCTGCCGGTTGATGCGTAATGGCCCGGCGAGCCACCGTCATGCCGTCTGGGTGGCCGCCCTGGCCGCCGCGATCCTGCTGCCCCTGGCCAGCGTCCGTACCAGTGGACCAACGGCCACGCCGCAAATCGCCGTGTCCTTGCCGGCGGGAGATATCGCCATGGCGAAGTCGACGAAGGAATCGCCTACCGAAGCGCCAGGCACGCTTTCGACGGCGGCGGTTTCCAGAAGAACTATCTCCTTCGCCCAAACCACGGTGGCCGTGCTGTTGGCCGTCTACTTTTTGTTTGTGGTCTTCCGCCTGGCCCGGCTGGCATGGGCATTCATTCGCACAGTCCAGATCCGCCGGACGGCGCAAGGCGCCGCAGTTCCGGAATTGCTGAAGCGTGTGTGGATCCGCTGCCAGGAGGCCTATGGCCTGACCGGCGTAGAACTTGTTTTTTCCACTCAGGTCTCCGGTCGGGTCACTGCCGGACAGGCCATTATCCTCCCGCAATCCATGCTTGCTGAGCCGTCGAAAGACGTGCTCACTACCGCCATCGGCCACGAAATGGCGCACATCGCCCGGCGCGACTTCGCCTGCAGCCTCCTTTATGAGCTGCTTCTTCTGCCGGTGAGCTTCCATCCGGCAGCGTGGCTGATCCATCGCGGCATCGAGCGTACTCGCGAAATGGCCTGCGATGAACTGGTCACCCAACGGCTGATCGACGCCGGCGTCTACGCCCGATCCATCATGAGCATGGCCAGCGGGATGACGGTGCTACCACGACCTGGCTACACTCTCGGAGTATTCGATGGCGATAGTCTAGAAGAGCGCATCCGAAGCTTGGTCGAGCGGCCCGCCGCCAACCTCAAGCGCGCGCGCCTGCTGCTCGTTACGGCCCTTTCGGCGCTGGCGATCTGCGCCGTCGTGGCCTCCAGCCTGGCGCTCACCGCTCGCGCCCAGAGCGCGGCATACGCCCTGATGAAGCAGGCCGAGGCCGCCTACAATCGCGGAAATTATCAGGAGGCGGCCCGGCAGTTCGAAAACGCTGTCAAAATTGAGCCGGCCAATCTTAAAGCCAGGCTGCTGCTGGCAAACGCCTTGCTTTCGCAATACACTCCCGGTACGGACGAGGCCAGCCCGCGCGTGGCCGAAGCCCGCGAGCAGTATCGCGAAGTCCTGGCGCGCAATCCGGGTAACAAGCAAGCCATCCAGGGCATGCTAGTTCTGCTCACAAACACCAAGCAGTTTTCCGAAGCCCACGACTGGGCGCTGAAGGCCATACAGGCCGATGCTACCGATAAGCTCGCCTATTATACGGCGGGCTTACTGGACTGGGTGATGAGCTATCCCGACTACGCCAGTGCGCGGGCGGCCGCCGGCATGAAGCCGGAAGATCCCGGCATCATTCCCGATGCAGAACTGCGCCAGAAGCTTCGCACGCAACACATGCCCCAGATCGAGGACGGATTCCGCATGTTGCAGGTGGCGTTACAACTCGACCCGGACTATTCCGATGCCATGGCCTACATGAATCTTTTGTACCGCCTCAAGGCCGGCATCGTCGATAGCGAGGCAGAGTCTGCCGAACTCATCGCCACAGCCGATAGCTGGGTAGTGAAGACGCTTGCTGCCAAACGCCAGCAGGCACGGAGTCCCCAGCCGGCGGCGCGACTGCTGAATGTGGATGGACCGGTGCCCCGAGGGTTTGCACCACCGCCGCCTCCTCCGCCACCACCGCCGCCCAGAGCCGATGGGAGGCCCGCCGCGGCGATACCGTCCGGAGCCATTAGGGTTGAGGGCAGCGAGCAACAGGCGAAGCTGGTGAGCCAGCCGCCCCCGGTGTATCCTGCGCAGGCACGCCAGGCCGGAATCTCGGGGGCGGTGCATCTTAGTGTGCTGATCGCCAAGGACGGCACGGTTCAAGACGTCGACGTCGTAAGCGGCCATCCATCGCTGGCGCCCGCGGCGATCGATGCAGTCCGGAAATGGGTGTACCAGCAAACTCTGCTGAACGGGGAACCGGTGGAAGTGGCCACCTCGGTGACTGTGAACTTCCAGGTTGCCGGACAATAGGGGACCCCAAAGGTTGGGCAGTGCCATGGCGCTCACTCCCACTTTATGGCGACAGTGGGATCTAAATTAGCCGCGCGCCGGGCCGGTATGTAGACGGCGATCACCGCCGCCGCACATAGCGCCGTAGTGACCCAAAAGAACGTCAGTGGATCAGCCGGCTGGATCTCGTACAACAGACTCGTTACGGTGCGGGTCAGCAAAGCGGCTCCAACGAGGCCGATTGCGGCCCCTGACAGGGTCATGAGAATTCCCTCCCTTGCGATCAGTCCGATCACATCGCCTCGCGTGGCCCCCAGCGCCATTCGGATTCCGATTTCGCGAGTGCGGCTGACAACCATTTGGGAAATTACGCCAAAAAGACCGAGTGCGGCCAGCAATAACGCCAGGGCGGCAAATGCGCTGAGGATGTTGGCGCGAAATGCCGGGTACTTCAGATTCTCGGATATCAAAGCGCCTATCATCTTGCCGAAGTTCACCGGCAGATTGGGATCGAGTGCCGTCACCTGGCGAGGCACCGCGGCCGCCAACCTCTCGCCATCGCCAGTGAATCGGACGAGAACGATCGACGACTTACCCCGATTTTGTGAGTACGGCCGATAAACCACCGGGCTGGTTATCCAAGCCATTTCCCGGAATACCGTGACGCCTTTGGTATTACCGGCTATGCCGACGATGGTAAGCCAGGGTTGTTTGTCGAGCGGGGTTCCGATCCTGATGTGGCGCCCAACTGCGTCCACACGCGGGAAATACTTGTCCGCGAACGCCTGGTTGACGATCGCGACGCTTTCCGCGCCGGCACGGTCTTGGAGCTCGAAATCGCGGCCGCGATACAGAGGGATACCCAATAATCCGAAGAAGCCGGGGCTGACCATCTGCTGGCCGCAATCGCCAAACGTTACATCCGGTGGCGGCGCCGGCCGCCCTTCAACCGCGACCACTTCATCACCGGATGAGTACAAGGGCAGCGAGGAACTGAGCACCGCCCCTTCCACAGTGCGCAGCCGGCCGATGCGCTCCAGGAGGCGATCAAAGAACTGTGCCACTTGCTCCGGCTTTGAGTAGCTGTCGTCTGGCAGATTCACCTCCAGGCTTAGCAAATGATCGGGCCGGTAACCCAAGGCCGTGTGCGCCATCCGGTTCACGCTCTGGATCATGAGGCCCGCGCCTACCAGCAGCACGAGTGAGAGCGAAACCTCGAGGACCACCAGGAACCGGGCGGTCCGCGGGCGTGATGCGCCAGCCGTCCAGCCGCGGCCTGCATCCTTCAGCGCTTCGTTCAAATCGACTCGCGACGCCCGCCACGCGGGCATCAGACCACACAGCAGCGTGGTAAGAATTCCCAAAGCCGCGCTGAACGACAGGACGCGAAAATCCACCGTAACCGGATTTCCAGGCGGCAACTGCACGGGATTCACAGCCTGAAAATAGTGCACCGCACCCGCCGCCAGCACGACTCCTGCAGTGGCGCCGATTATCGACAGCACCAGAGCTTCGGTGAGAAGCTGTTGCAGCAAGCGGCCGCGCCCCGAGCCCAACGCGGACCGTATAGCGATCTCCTTGCGCCGTTCCGCGCCGCGGGTAAAGAGCAGGTTGGCCACATTGAGGCAGGCAATCATCAGCAGACACGCGACAGCGCCCAGGAGCAGCACCAGCGTCCGGCTCAAATTGCGGCCCGTCAACCACGTAAAATCGTCCTGCAAGCTATGTAGCACGGGCATAAACTCGGGCACGCCGTCGGGAGCTGATTTGTTCACGTTCGCACGAATGCTTCGCAGCTCATTTTGTGCGCGCTCGAGGCGGACACCGGACCTCATCAGGCCGAAGATCACCACCGAGTGGTTATTGGGATCCTTCACGAACGCGGCGTCGTGGCTCATGAGACGCCACATGGCAATTTCCCTGGGATAGAACTCGAACCCGGCTGGCATCACGCCGATTATGGTGTACGGTTTTCGATCGAGGTCGAGAGTGCTGCCGACGGCGGTCGGATTCCCACCAAGCTGTGTTTTCCAGAAGGAGTAACTCAGCACGACCAGAGCGTCACCCATCTTGTCTTGCGACTCGAACGTCCGTCCCAGAGCGGCGTTCACGCCAAGCAGCGAAAAGAAATTGGCTGTTGCCGGGACCGCGAAGACCCTGCGGGGGGCGCCATTCCCGCGCAGGATGGGATCGGCATCGATCCAACTGTATGCCGCCAGTTCCTCGATATTTCGGCTCGCGCGCCGCCAGGAGTCCAGATCGCGCCAGGAATTCCAGATACCGGTCGAATCCAGTTTTTTGGGTTCACTCTCCCAGATCCCGATCAGACGCCCGGCGTCTTTGAACGGCAGCGGGCGCAGGACCACCGCGTCGAAAACGCTGAAGACGGCGGTATTGGCTCCGATTCCGAGCGCCAATATCAGGATCACCAACCCAGCAAAACGTGGCTTGTGCGCTAGCATCCTGAATGCGTGCGCGTGATCGCGGCGCAACTGATCCAAAAAAGAAATTTTCATCCAACGCATGGGAATTCGACGGGCCCCTGCGCCAAGCCGGTAGTATCGTCTACCGCATCAATCCAGGAGACCGTGCGTCTAGTTAAATTCACACTAGTTAAATTCCCAAATGATTTGCCTGCTCTTTGCCGTTAATTTGGTGCCGATTAATACAAGTCCGAAAGCTTCCTGTGGAAGGGATGAAAAGTACGGGCTCTCGCGAAGGGTCTTGGAGTTATAATCCCGCTATTCAAGGAGCCAGAACGGAAATTCTGGCTCGCAAAACCACGTAGGGGAGGGGAATATGAGAGCACGATTTCTCAGTGGTCTCGTCGTATTGTTGTTTCTCTGCGTCCCGGCTTTCGCGCAAGGCGAAGCGGCCAACGCCCGGTTGGATGGCACAGTCGAAGACCCGAACGGCGCGGCGGTACCCGGCGCCAAGGTCACACTTGCAAACAGAGACACTGGCTTTACTCGCGAGTTCAATAGCACCGAAGCCGGACAGTTTACCTTCACCTTGATTCCCCCCGGACGCTACGAGCTGTCGGTGGAAAAGGCCGGATTCAATATCTACCGGCAGACCAATATCGTGCTGGCCGTCGGTCAGGCGTCTACGTTGAACCCCAGGCTCGAGCTTGGTGCTGTGACGCAGACCGTGGAAGTTGAGGGCGCCGCTCCCGTGCTCAACACCGGTAGTTCCGATGTCGGTTCTGAGGTCTCAAGCAAGCAGGCCGTGGAACTTCCCCTGAACATCCGCAACGTATTCGGCCTGGTTCAGCTGGATTCGAGCGTCAACAACAGCCAGCAGAATCAGGCGCTGAACCCGCCCGGTTCACAGGGCAATGTCGATCAGGACATCGCCTTCTTCAACTTCGGCGGCGGCCGCTTCGGCACTACTGCCTTCCTGTTGGACGGGCACTGGGACGGCGCCGGTGATTGGGACGGCATCATTTACGTCCCTAGTGTCGACGAATTGGAGGAATTCAAGATCCAGACCAACAGCTTTTCCCCGCAGTACGGCTGGAGCATGGGCAACGTGGTCAACGCCGTCACCAAATCCGGCACGCGCGGTTTCCATGGCAGCCTCTTCGAGTTCGTCCGCAACAATAACTTCGATGCCAACAACTTTTTCAATAACGCCGAAGGGCTGGCCCGGCCTCAGTTCAAGCGCAATCAGTTCGGCTTCACCGCCGGTGGACCGGTGTATATCCCGGGCATCTACCGCCAGCGCGACAAGACTTTCATCTTCGGCACCTACGAAGGGCTGCGCCAGCAGACTCCCACTACCTTGATTTCCACCGTCCCCACCGACTCGAGCGCCAGGGCAACTTCTCCCAGGTGTTCAATCCCAATGGATCGCTGGCTGCCATCTTCAACCCATTCACCACGCGTCAGGTCAACGGACAGTTCGTTCGCGACCCCTTCGCTGGCAATATTATTCCCCCCGGCATGATCGATCCGGTCGCTCAGAAGCTGCTTCAGTACTGGCCCGCGGCGAACCGGCCCGGCGACCCATTTACCGGAGCCAACAACTTCGTCGGTACCGCAGGACTTCCCATTGCAAGCGATCAGTACACCGTGCGCGCCGATCACAACATCAACGACCGGCAGCACATCTACGGGCGCTGGTCACAGAAACGCCAGTACAAGCAGTTGGCCGGGGAATTCTTCGGCCACAGTAATCCCGGCGGCAATGGCACACTCGCCCCCGATAATCGTTGGGATGGCGCCCTGGGCTATACCTTCGCCATCAGCCCGACTCTGGCACTCGAAACCAACTTCGGGTGGGGCCGCTGGGACGAGGGCCGCAAGCCGCAGGGCGTCCCTTTCAATCCGTCTACGCTCGGTCTGCCCGCCATTCTCGACAGCTTTGGTGGCCCGGGTGCTTTTCCCGCCATCAATATCAGTGGTGTGAACGCGCTGGGCTCCGGTGGTTTGAATGCCACTCCCCGCGAAGCCCGTACCCTGTCCGTGGACGTTACCAAGATCCACGGCGCCCACACGTTTTCGATCGGTTTCATGGGTATCGATTTCATCTTGAATACCTTCAACTCCTCCCAGGCCACCTTCAACTTCGGTCCCGACTTTACGCAGGGCCCCAACGCCACCGCGGCCAACCCCCTCACGGGAATCGGCTTCGCCTCGTTCCTTTTGGGGACCGGCGATAATGGCAACAGCGGCATCACCCTCAACGCGCTCGCCGCGTACAGCAAAAAGTTCTATGGCTGGTATTTTAATGACGACTGGAAGGTCACTCGCCATCTGACCTTGAACCTCGGTATCCGCTATGACTTCCAGACGGCGCCTACCGACCGCTTCGATCGCCTGTCTTATTTCAACTTCGCCCCCAATCCCATCAGCAAACAGGTACCCGGTCTCAACCTGCCCGGAAACCTTGTGTACACGGGCGGCGGCAACCCTCGCGGAGTCTACGATCCCCAATACACGAACTTCGCGCCACGCGTCGGAATCACTTATGCACCCGTTGATAAGCTCGTCTTTCGCGGCGGCTTTGGCATGTTCTACACCCCTGCAATTGAGTTTGGCGATTATCAGGGCCTCAGCCTGAACGGCTTCACCCAAACCACGCCTTACGTGGGATCCGTGGACGGCATCACTCCCCAAAACCTGCTGAGTAACCCTTTTCCTACCGGACTCCTGCAGCCTCCCGGCAAAGCAGCCGGTGGCGCCACCAACGTCGGCCAGCAAATTAATGCCGTGCTCCGAAACCGCCCCACTCCTTACGTCGAACAATGGATGGCCGGCATTCAGTACGAAGTGGCGCGCAACACGGTAGTGCAGGCGAACTATGTTGGCAATCACGGCGTAAAACTGCTTTTCGGCCCGGCCTACGAGTTGAACCAGCTTCCCACGCAGTATCTTTCCATGGGCAACGCCCTCCTCAATCCGGTGCCGAATCCCTTTCTTGGTGTGATCACTTCAGGATCGCTCTCCGGCCCCACCATCCCTGCCGGCCAGTTGCTGCGCCCGTTCCCCGAATACACTTCTGTCAGCAACGTTCAGCCGGCCGCCGGCTTCAGCAGCTACAATGCCCTCACCGTCTCCGCTAACCGCCGCTTCAGTGGCGGCCTCCAATTCCTCCTGTCCTTCACTTGGTCCAAATACCTGACCAACACTGAAGGTTCCGAGGGCTGGACCAATGGGCAGGCCCAGTCGGTGCGCAACTGGTACGACGCATCGCTCGAAAAATCACTCATGATCGACGACATCCCGCATGCCTTCGTGGCCAGTTATATCTATGAGCTGCCCGTCGGCAAGGGAAAGAAACTGGCGCCTTCCAGCAAAGCGGTCGATGCCATCGTGGGCGGCTGGCAGATTTCCGGCATCAGCAGCTTCAAGGACGGCTTTCCGCTCTCTATCACAGCTGCCACCAATAACACCAATTCGTTTGGCGGCAATCAACGCCCCAACCTCATCGGCAAGCCTGGTCTCTCGAACCAGAGCATAGCCGAGTGGTTCAATATCGCCGCATTCGGGCAGCCGGCTCCCTTTACCTTCGGCAATGTCCCGCGCACTACCCCCTACATCCGCGCGCAGGGGACCATCAACACCGACGCCTCTTTGCAAAAATATTGGCGACTCTGGTCCGAAGTCAGTAAGCTGCAGTTCCGGGCTGAGTTCTTCAACTTGTTCAATCGCCCTGCGTTTTACGCCCCCAACACGACTTTCGGCGATCCGAGTTTCGGCGTCGTCACGGGCGCCTTTCCCGGAAGGTCCATCCAGTTGGGAATGAAACTATATTGGTAAATAGTGCGTTGGTTTCTGATTTTCTGGTGCTGCGCGGCTCTTGCGGGCGAGCAGGATATTGCCGGCCGGATCCGCGAGGCCATGGCCAAGAGCGACTATGCCACCGCTGCGGATCTTTACGCCGCACTGATTTCCTCGGGCCAAACCAGCCCCGAAGTCCGCAGTAATTACGGAGTCACGCTCCACCTGCTCGGGCACAACCAGCAGGCTCTGGATCAATGCCGGCTGGCTCTCTCACAGCAGCCAGACCTGGTCGCAGCCAACCTGTTCGCGGGAATCTCGCTGGTCGATCTTGGCCGCCCCGCCGAGGCGGTCTCCTACCTCCAGCACGCTCGCGACCTGGACCCAAACGGCCCCGCTCCCCTGATCGCGCTCGGTAAAGCCTATGTTGCCCTGCGCGACTTCGCTAATGCCAATTCGGCCTATGGCGAGGCGGCAAAACGCGACCCAAGGCTCGCCGAAGCCTGGTATGGCTTGGGCATCACCTCACGCAGCCTCGCCGAAGAGCAGCTCAACAGGGCCGCGCACCGGCAACCCGCCGATACGGATCGAGCGCACAGACTTTTGGATCAATCTCTGACTGCTCTCACTCGGGCCGTGGAACTCGAACCCGATTCGCCTCGTGCCCATCTCATACTCGGCGAATCCTTGCGCGACTCGGAAAAGCTGGCCGATGCCATACCCGAATACCAGGCTGCCATCCGGCTCGCGCCCAAAATGGAGGCCGCTTATCTCGGGCTGGCGACCGCCTACTGGAAGGAAGGCGACTTTGACGAGGCCCTGCCACAGCTAAGTCGCGCTCTGGAACTCTCGCCCGGCGATCCGGAAGCCAACGCTATCTATGCTGACATTCTGGAGCACAGGAACGATTACGACGGTGCGGAGAAACGAGCGACCATCGCCGCGGCCGGCAACCCCAGGCTGTTCCTCGCGCATATTGTACTCGCGCGCATTTACCTCTCCCGCAGGCAGCCCGAGCGCGCCGTTCAACAACTCGATCAGGTAGCGAGTGCAGACCCCGATGGCAGCTATCACTTCCTGTTGTGGCGTGCTTATAAGCTAGCCGGGAAACCCAAACAGGCTGAAGAAGCCCTTGCCGAGTTTCACCGAATCCGGAACGATATGCAGGCCCATGATTAGTTATGGCTGCGTCTTCCTCTTCCGGGCACGATCCAGATCTGCGTCGCGAATCTGCCTGGACTCCCGCATCGCCTTTTGCGCCTCCTGGTCCCTGCCCAATTTTTTCAAGGCCGTGGCCAACTGGTAATGGATATCCCCCTGTTGGTCGGCAGCGGCGGCCTTTTCAAGCTCTTCGACGGCCTTGTCATACCGTTCCAAATGGAGGTATGCCCGCCCTAGATCCGCCCGCGCCGCCAGCGCATCCGGCTGAGCATCCAGAAACTGCTCCAGCAAGGGAACCGCATCCGCGTCCCGGTGTTGCCGGACGGCGATGTTCGCGAGTTCAAACATGGCCTGCGATGCCCCCGGATTGAGCCGCAGCGCTTTCACCAGCGCCTCTTGGGCCTTATCGAACTCCCCCAATTCCCAGTGTGCTGTGCCCATCCCTAACAACGGTCCGGGGCTCTCCGGCTGCAGCTTCGCCGCCCTCTGGTAGTGATCCAGCGCCGCGGGAAAATTCCGCCGCTGCAGTTCCAGGTCGCCTAGAAAAAGATGCGCTTGCCACGATTCCGGCGCCAACGCCACATAGAGAGAAAAAGAATGGCGCGACTTTTCGGCCAGTTCCCGCGCCTTCACATACTGCGCCTCAATCTCGCGTGAAGGGCTGTCGGTCGCAAGGGCAGCCTCCCCAAAAGCCTCACGCGCCAATTGTGCATCCCCACGGTCGAGCAGAAATTCCCCTAGCAGCCGTTTGGAATACTTCCCTGCCCCGGCCATCTTGGAAAGCTCTCGCGACGCCTCTTCAGCCATCCGCTCGTAGCACACGGCCTGCCCGTACCACGCTTCCGCGTCGGCCGGTGCCTTCGACGTCCGCTGTTCGTAGAGGGCCGCGGCTTGATCCAGTTTTCCTGTGGCAACTCGCGCGCTGGCCAGCCCGAGCAGCGCATCGCGGTTCGAAGGATCGGCGCGCAGCACTTGCTCGAGCGGCGTCAGCGCAGCGGCCGGGCGGTCGCACCGAATCGCAGAAAGCCCGGCAATGAGAGCCGCCGGCGTCATTCCCGGTTGTGCATTCAAGGCCTGCTCGGCGGCTTCCCAAGCCTCTCGGTACTGCGCCCCTGCATAGTACATCACCGCAAGGTTGCTGAGCGCTTCCGGCGCTCCTGGCCGCAGCGCCAGTGCCGCTTTGTATCGTTCGATTGCCTCTCCGTACCGTCCCTGCCGGCTGAATTCCTCCGCTTGCTGGAACAGAGACTCGTAGTCGTCTGCCGCGACCCCGGCCATGCAGGCAAGCAAAAGCGCAGCCGCGGCCCCGAGCTTCGCAAATCTGCCCGCCATTGGTAGATTTTAGCGTGAACGCCTCGGACACCGGCTTGACACATTACGATCATGAATGTCCTACCTTGGAAGACGTGGCGACATTCGAGTTGGTGGCCGAATGCAAAGAGACCCGGGCGCGCGCTGGATTGCTGCACACGGCGCATGGAACTATCGAAACGCCCGTCTTCATGCCCGTGGGCACGCAGGCTACGGTCAAAGGCCTGTCGCAGCGGGATCTGGCTGACGACCTGGACGTTCGCATCCTGCTGGCCAACACCTACCATCTTTTTCTGCGGCCGGGCCATGAGCTGATCCGCCGGCTGGGCGGCTTGCACGCCTTCATGTCCTGGCCGCGCGCCATTCTCACGGATTCCGGCGGCTACCAGGTTTTCAGCCTGAGCGATCTGCGCAAGATCACCGACGACGGCGTCACGTTTCAATCGCATCTGGATGGCGACCGGCACTTGTTCACGCCGGAATCCACGGTCGACGTCCAGATGGCGCTCGGCAGCGACATAATGATGGCGCTCGACGAATGCCCGGAGTATCCGGTAAGCCACGAATACGCGCGTATGTCGATGCAGCGAACGGTTGCCTGGGCGCGAACCGCCTTCACCCATTACCGGAGCCGCATGGCCGAGTCCGATACCCGGCAGTCTCTGTTCCCCATCGTGCAAGGCTCCATGTTTGCGGACCTCCGAAAGGAGTGCGCGGAACAACTGCTGGAGCTGGAGGCCGACGGCTATGCCATTGGCGGGCTTTCCGTGGGCGAACCGCGTCCGCTGAGCCTGGAAATGGTGGAGGCCACCGAGCCGGTGCTGCCGCGCGGACGGCCGCGCTACGCCATGGGCGTGGGGATGCCGGAGGAGTTGCCGGAGTACGTGGCGCGAGGCGTAGACATGATGGACTGCGTCCTGCCTTCCCGCAATGCGCGCAACGGCTGCCTGTTCACCTCGCAGGGGCGCGTCATTATCAAACACGCCCGTTACAAGGACGATCGGCGGCCCATCGACGAGAACTGCAGCTGCTATACTTGCCGAAACTACAGCCGCGCATACTTACGTCATCTATATCAAGCGGGAGAAATCCTGTACGCGGCGCTGGCTACGCGGCACAACCTCAAGCGGTACCTTGACATCATGTGCGAGATCAGGCACGCTATCTTACTGGGCCAATTCCCCAAATATTTGAAAGCAGTCCGGGCTATTCCGGTCGAAGTGGAATAATCCTCATCCGGTTTCGTCAGTGTTTTTGAATCTGTTTCTGCAACAGCAGACTCCCAACTCGCTGGTGGGCTTCGTGCCCATCCTGCTCATCTTCGGGATCTTTTATTTCCTGCTGTTTCTCCCCATGCAGCGGCAGAAGAAAAACCAGCAGAAGATGCTGAAGGAGCTTCAGAACGGAAACCTGGTGCTCACCAGCGGCGGTATCGTCGGGACCATCGTAGCCATCGACGATGACACGCTGGTGCTACGGGTGAAACCGGACAATATCAAGCTGCAGGTGGCCCGAAGCGCGGTTTCGAGCCTGGTGCCCACGACGGAAAGCAAGAAGTAGACGGATAATTAGAATATCAGCATGCAAAAGAATCTGAGAACCAAGACCATCGTCATTGCGGTGACGATCCTGGTGTGCATCTGCGGCATCATCGGGTTGCCCAAGTCAGCCGCGGAACTCAAGGACAATCTGGCGGAGAATATCCGGCTGGGGCTCGACCTGAAGGGCGGCAGCCACCTGGTCCTTCAGGTCCAGGTGCAGGACGCCGTGAAAGCGGAGGCCCAGCAGACCATCGAGCGGATGAAGGACGATCTCCGCAAGGCCGGCATCGATTTTGCGTCCATGGAGAATAACGAACCGTCGTCCGTGGACGACGCCGACACCATTCAGATCGAATCAAAGGAATTCCGGCCGCCAAGTCCAGCGCTTTCCGGACATTGGTAACCGACCATTACGGCAACTGGGTGCTGACGGCGGTCAATGCCACCGACTACCGCATGAATATGCGGCCTTCGGAACTGCTGGCGCTGAAGCGCGATACGGTGGAGCGGTCCCGTCAGACCATCAGCAACCGCATCAACCATCTGGGCCTGACCGAACCGGCGGTGCAGCAGTATGGCCGCGCCGACACCGACTACCGAATCCTGGTGCAGCTGCCGGGAGTCGACGATCCGGCGCGCGTCAAGGACATCATCGGGCAGGCCGCCGTCCTGGAGATCGTACGAAGTCAAGGACGGCCCGTTCCCCAGCCAGGAAGCGGCCCTGCGCCAAGCACGGCGGCGTTCTGCCGCTGAATACCAAGCTGGTGAAAGCGCCCATCGCGAACGGGAGAAGGGGTGAGCTGGTATCTGGTGAACAGGACTCCGGTGATTACCGGACGCGACTTGCGCAATGCGCGCCCGGGGCAGGACGAGTTCCGCAAGTGGGAGACCAGTTTCACCCTGTCCCAGGATGGCGGCAAACGCTTCGAGGCTTTCACCGGACGCCAATATCGGCAACAGCCTGGCGGTGGTGCTGGACAACCAGATCCTCAGCGTGGCCACGATTCAAAACCGAATCGAGGATCAGGGGCGCATCACCAATCTGGGCAGCGAGCAGGAGGCGAGCGACCTCGCGCTGGTTCTGCGGTCCGGTTCGCTGCCGGCGGGAATCGTTTATCTGGACGAACGTTCCGTGGGGCCCTCGCTGGGCGCCGATTCGATCCACGAGGGCATCGTGGCCGGCCTCGCCGGCCTGGCTGGCGGTGATCGTGGTGATGCTGGTGTACTACAAGCGCAGCGGGCATCAACGCGGTGCTGGCCCTGTTGCTGAACACCGTGCTATCTGATGGCGGCGCTTTCCTATTTCCACGCCGTGCTGACGCTGCCCGGAATCGCCGGCGTCATCCTGACCATCGGTATGGCGGTGGATTCAGCAACGTCCTGATTTTCGAGCGCATCCGCGAGGAACTGCGGGCCGGCAAGGCAATCGTTTCGGCGGTGGATGCCGGTTTTGGGAAGGCCTGGTGGACCATCGTGGACACCCACGTCACCACGATTGTTTCCTGCGCCTTTCTGTTTCTGTTCGGGACGGGCCGGTGCGGGGCTTCGCCGTGACGTTGGTGATCGGCCTGTTGCCAATGTGTTCACGGCGGTGTTCGTTTCGCAGAGTGATCTTCGACTACGAGCTGTCGGGTAAGCGGCAGCTCAAAACTTTGAGTATTTGACCGGTTTGTGTTAGTTTTTACTCTCCGGTGAAAAAACGGGTGGGCTGAGAGCTTTGGTCGGTGGGAACAAGATGCCCGCGTTTGGTGTCCAACCGGCTAAGCATTGGTATGGCCCTTTTACGGTTGTGGAATGGAATTATTTAAGAACACGAATTACGACTTCCTGGGCAACAAGTGGCCCTTCATTGTCGCTTCGCTTGTGCTTTCAGTGGCCGGGTTGTCAGCCTGGCCGTCAAAGGCGGACCGCTCTACGGGATCGATTTCAAGGGCGGCACGGTCAGATGACTGTGAAATTTGCAGGTAAAGCCCCGATAGACGAAATCCGCACGGCGGTGTCTAACAAGAGTGACGGGCGAGATCACGGTGCAAACCGCAGGGTCAGAACGAAGTGGTGATCGGAACTGAGTTGAAGGAAGAGCGGCAGCTCGACCAGAACCGCCGTGCGGTGATGCGACACACTGACCGCTACCTTCGGCCAGCCGCCGAGCGGCAAACTGGACTTCAACAACGCCAGCGCATGAAGCCCTGGTGAGCCGGCTGCGCGACCCGCTTGGCAGCAGCTGGCGTGGCAATGTCCGATGCTCAGCTGCAGAAACTGGTAGCCGACATGCTGGATTTCCGAAACACGCCGCCGCGTTCCGGCTTGATTACTGAGTTTCGATCAATTGTCCGCGGTGCCGGGCGTTACACCTGCAGTCATCAACGCTCTGAAGCGAGAATTGCTATCTGGCTCCTTTCGCCGTGCGGGGGGTAGAAATTGTGGGCCCCAAAGTGGGCGCCGATCTGCGGGAGCGGGCCATTTGGGCGACCCTTGCCGCGCTGGGCGGAATGTTGGTATATATCGCGTTTCGTTTCGAGTGGATCTATGGCGTGGCTGCGGTGATCGCGTGCTTCCACGACACGATCATCACTATCGGAATGTTCTCCTTGTTCAACAAGGAGATCACCATGACGGTGATTGCGGCCCTGCTGACGCTGGTCGGCTATTCGATGAACGATACGATCGTGATCTTCGACCGCATCCGCGAGAATCTGAAACTCTCGCGCCGCGAGCCGCTCGAACACGCTGATCAACCGCAGCGTGAACCAAACCCTGAGCCGGACCGTGATGACCTCCGGACTGACTTTCCTGACCGTTATGGCGCTGTTATCTGTTCGGCGGCGACGGTGCTGCACGGGTTTTCGTTTGCGCTGGTGGTCGGTATTATGATCGGCACATATTCGTCGGTGTTCGTTGCCAGTCCGATCGTGCTGTTCTGGCACAACTATTCGATGAGCGGAAAAGAACAGGCTCTGGTTGGCAGCGACCGGCCGGTCCGGCGGTGCGGAAGCAAGGCTTCGGTACGAGCTGTGAAATAATCGGATCGACGCGGGGGAGCCGCAGTGAGGCGCGGCCAGATGGAGAGGCGATTATGTTTGAACAAACATTTGTCGACGGCCTAGGAAAAACCAACAGGACTTGGACGGTACTGGTATCGTTCATCGGCCAGATTGCGCTGATCGGGGTCTGCGATCCTGATTCCGATGATTTATTTCGATGCGCTGCCCAAGGACGCAGTTGACCAGTTTTCTGGTGGCTCCGCCTCCGCCGCCGCCTCCGCCGCCACCGCCCGCGGCAGCGCCGGTAAAAATGGTGAAAGTCATTCCGCGCCAATTCGACGCCGGAAACCTGATGGCGCCCAAAGCGGTCCCCAAAGACATCGCCATGATTAAGGAAGAAGAGCTGCCGCCACCCTCGGCCTCGGCCGGCGTGGTCGGCGGCGTTCCCGGCGGCGTGGCCGGCGGCAGCTGTCGGCGGCGTGATCGGCGGCATCATCGGCTCGGTTCCCTCGGCGGCTCCGCCTCCGCCTCCGCCTCCCGTCGGAGCAGAAGAAGCCGACCCTGCAGCGCATCCGCGTGGCGGCAACGTGCAGCAGGCCAATCTGATCCGGCAGCCGAAACCGGTCTATCCGCCGCTCGCCAAGCAGGCGCGCATTCAGGGTGTGGTACGATTTGAACGCGATCATCGGCAAGGACGGCACTATTCAGAATCTGAAGGTGATCAGCGGTCATCCGCTGCTGGTCCCGGCCGCTCATGGAAGCGGTGAAGCAGTGGCTCTATAAGCCGACGCTTCTGAACGGCGAGCCGGTGGAGGTGGCCACGGTTATCGACGTGAACTTCACGTTGAGTCAGTAGTAGGTCGGAAGTAGCCGTCGGCGGCAACGCCGGCGGTTGATGGCTGAACGCTAAAAGCTAACTATTTCAACTCGCAGGAGAAAAGGAACAATGTTTTTACAATTGCAGGTATGGGCGTTTTGGTTGTTGCAGGAAGCAGAGCACGGTGGGCTGGGACCCGCGGTCCCTCTGGAACCAGATGGGCACCCTGGCCAAGCTCGTCGTCATCGTGCTGTTCATCATGTCGGCCTGGTCCATCGGCGTCATGATCGACCGTCTTGATGGCCTATAGCGCGGCGCGCAAACAGTCGCGGCAGTTTGCCCCGGCAGTTGCCGGCGCTTTGCGCGAAGGCAAGCTGGATGAAGCCGTCAAGATTGCCGACCGCTACAAGAAGAGCCACCTGGCTAAGGTTGTGGTGGCCGGTCTGCAGGAATTCCAGGCGCACCAGATCAGCACGGAGATTCCGGGCGAAGAGATCGAAGCTTCCAAGCGCGCTCTGGAACGCGCCGAAGCCATCGTGCATGCCGAACTGAAGCGCGGCGTCAGCGGCCTGGCGACCATCGGTTCGACGGCGCCGTTCGTGGGTCTGTTCGGAACGGTCGTCGGCATCATCAACGCGTTCAAGGCGATTTCGACCGAGAAGTCGACCGGTCTGGGCGCGGTGGCGGGCGGTATTTCCGAAGCCCTGGTGACCACCGCTATCGGTCTGTTCGTGGCCATCCCGGCGGTGTGGATGTTCAACTACTTCACGGGCAAGATCGAAGCGTTCGACGTGGAGATGGGCAACTCGAGCTCCGAGTTGATCGACTACTTCCTGAAGCGTTCGCAGCGCACCAGCGCTGCGCGGAAGTAAGGGCTTTTAGCGTTCAGCCGTTGGCACATGCCCAAGCAGCCGGTTTCTGCGACTGGCTGCTCGTGCCGCTGATGGGCAGGTCTTGATAAGAGGAGTTTTCCATGTCGTTAATCATGAAACATGAGTCTCCGCCTCCCGTGGCGGATATCAACGTGACCCCCATGGTGGACGTGATGCTGGTCATGCTCATCATCTTCATGGTCATCACGCCCATGTTGTCCAAGGGCGTGAGCGTGGATATGGTGAGGACCAAGAATCCCATCGCCATGCAGGCGGCCGATAAGACAGATGCCGTGATCGTCGCGGTCACGCGCGACGGCAAGACATATCTGGGCAATACCCAGGTGCCCGCCGACAGATCTGGCGCCGAAGGTCAAGGACCTGCTGACCAACCGCCTTGACAAGACAGTGTTTCTGCGGGCGGATTCGCGGGCGCGGTACGAGAAAGTGGTGGACGTGGTGGACAACCTGCGGGCCGCCGGCGTGGACCAGCTCGGGCTGCTCACCGAGCAGATCCAGGAGAAGAAGCAGAAGCCGGGCAGTCCAGCTCCCGCGGGAGCCGGCCAGTAGTGTGAATGTAGCGCAATTTAGAGGAGCAATCTTATGGGAATGGCAGTGGCGGCAAGGGCGGGGCCAAATGCCGATATCAATATGACGCCCATGATCGACGTTCTGCTGGTGCTGATCATCATTTTCATGGTGATCACGCCTCTGACGCCGAAAGGGCTCGAAGCGCTGGTGCCGCAGCCGCCGCATCCCAATCAGCCGCAGAACCAGGCCGATAGCGCACCGTGGTGATCGTCATCAACAAGGATAAATCCATGATGATCAACCAGGAAGCCACCGACGACCAGAGGCTTGGGACCGCGGCTGGAAGAGATCTTCAAGACCCGCGCCGAACGCGTCGTCTTCGTCAAGGGCGACCCGGATCTGGAATATCAATACGTGGCCAAAGCGATCGATATCGCCCACGGCGCAGGCATCGATAAAGTAGGCCTGATGACGCCAAATGGAGGCAGGACAGTAATGAAACGCTACCAAGCCGCGCTGGTTGGGATCGCCGCGCTGGCACTTGTCGCCACCGGCTGCAACAAACTCAAGGCGCGCGACAATCTGAATAAGGGCGTGCAGGCTTTCAAGAGCACGCAGTATACGGAAGCTGTAGAGCGGTTCGAGACGGCCGTTCAACTTGATCCCACCTTCACGCCCGCCCGTCTCTACCTGGCGATGGCGTACTACATGCAATACATTCCCGGGCGCCGAGTCGCCAGAAAACCAGCAGATGGCGGATCGGCGCTCTGGACCAGTTTCAGAAGGTGCTGGAACAGGATCCAAAGAACGACGTCGCCACCAAGTCGATCGCCTCGCTGTATTACAACCAGAAGAAGTGGGACCAGGCGGAGCAGTGGTATAAGAAGGGCCTCCAGCTCAATCCCAACGACAAAGAAGCGTATTACACGCTGGGCGTCATCGCCTGGAGCAAGTGGTATCCCATCTACGGGACGGCGCGCGCAAAGCTGGGCATGAAGCCGGAAGACCCCGGTCCGATCAAGGACAAGAAGGTAAAGGAAGAGCTGAAAGCTCAATACCTGCCGCTAGTCGATGCCGGGATTCAAGACCTGCAAAAGGCGCTCGATATCGATAAAGAATACGACGACGCCATGGCGTACATGAACCTGTTGATCCGCGAGCGCGCCGACCTGGACGACACTCCGGAGCAATACCAGAAGGACATCGAAGTCGCCAATGATTGGGTACAGAAAACGCTCGAGACCAAGAAGATCAAGGCCGAGCGCAAGCCCGTCAGCACAGGCCTCAGCGCACAATAGAGCAGGTGTTAGGTGTTAGGTTTTAGCAGGCGGCAGACTGCTCTCGCGAAACACGATTGTAACCTGGCACCTACCGCCTGGCACCTGACACCTCTTACAATTAGATTGTGGCTTCTGAGCCTAGCGTCACTGTCCCGCCGGAGACCGGTAGCCCTGCGCCTCTGCCAGCATCGCCTGAACCGTCCGTAGAAAAGCTGTTTGCCGATCTCATAGCGAAGGTGCACGAAGCGCGGCCGCGGGACGATCTTGCGCCCATCGAAAAGGCCTTCCGCTTTGCCTCAGAGCATCACAAACTGCAAACTCGCGATTCCGGCGATCCTTACATGGTTCATCCCCTTATGGTGGCGCACTACCTGGCGGACATGCGGATGGACCTGGTCAGCATCGAAACGGGCCTGTTGCACGACGTGGTGGAAGACACCAGCGTCACCATTGAGGATATTCGCAAGAATTTCGGCGAGGACGTGGCGCGCTGCGTGGACGGCGTCACCAAGCTCAGCAAGCTGGATTTCTTCTCGGCGGAAGACCGGCAGGCGGAAAGCTTCCGCAAGATGCTGCTGGCGATGGTGAACGATATTCGCGTCATCATCGTCAAGCTGGCGGACCGCCTGCACAATATGCGCACGCTGGGTTTCATCCAGGAACCGGAACGGCGCGAGCGCATCGCGCGCGAGACCATCGAAATCTACGCGCCCATCGCGCACCGGCTGGGCATGGGCAAAATTCGCGGCGAGCTCGAAGACCTTTCGTTTCGCTACATTGACCCGGCAGCCTGCGAAGAGATCATCCATGTCTTGGAGTCAGGCGACACGTCAACGAAGAGTTCCTCACTCGGATCCGCCAGATGATCGAGGCGGAACTGCGGCGCGAGGGCATTCCAGCCCGCGTCGAGGGCCGCCTGAAACGCGCCTATTCGATCTATCAGAAGATGAAGCGTCAGAAAATCACCATCGAGCAGGTCTACGATCTGATGGCCATCCGCATCATCACCGATTCGGTAAAGAACTGCTACGCCGCCCTGGGTGTGATTCACAACGAGTGGCGCCCGGTGCCGGGGCGCATCAAGGACTTCATCGCCATTCCCCGCCCCAACCTCTACCAGTCGCTGCATACCTCAGTAGTGGGACCCGAGGGCCGCCACTTCGAGGTACAGATCCGCACCGAGGAGATGCACCGCGTAGCCGAAGAAGGTATCGCGGCGCACTGGAAATACAAGGAGGGCAAGAAAGGGCCGGCGGATGACGATCAGCGGATTGCATGGCTGCGCCATCTGGTGGAGTGGCAGCGGGACGTGCAGGATCCGGGCGAGTTCATGTCCACTCTCAAGGTGGATCTTTACCCTGAAGAGGTCTATACCTTCACACCGCGCGGAAAGGTGATCGTGCTTCCGCGCGATGCCACTCCCATCGATTTCGCCTACGCCATCCATTCCGATGTCGGCCAGGCATGCGTGGGCGCGAAAGTAAACGGCCGCATCGTTCCGCTGCGCTATACCCTGCGCAACGGCGACATCGTCGAGATCCTGACGCAAGCCGGGCACCAACCCAGTAAAGACTGGCTGGCGGTGGTGAAGACCCCTCGGGCCCGCAACAAGATCAAGCACGTCATCAACGCCAACGAGCGCACGAAAGCCATCGAAATCGGCCAAAAATACCTTGAGAAGGAAGCCCGCCGCCTGGGCGTGCAGTTAAGTAAAGTCGAGCGCAGCGATCTGGAGAAGGCGGCGGCCGACTACGGTGTGAGCAAGATCGAGGACTTATATGCTGCGCTGGGGTACGGCAAGTTCTCCGCGCGGCAGGCACTCCAAAAGCTGGCGCCGCAGCAGTTCAAAGCAGAGCAGCTTGAGCTGCCGGGCAACTCCGTTCCGGAGCCGGTTCCAGTTGGGGCTCCGCCGCCGCAGTATGATGGCGACGCAGTCATCAAAGTGAAGGGCGTAGATGATCTGCTCGTATATCGCGCCAAATGCTGCAATCCGATTCGCGGGGAAGCCATTGTCGGATATGTGACGCGGGGCAAGGGAATCGCCGTACATGCCAAAATGTGTCCCAACGTTCAGAACCTGCTCTACGACTTGGAGCGCAAGATCGAGGTTGAGTGGGCGCGGAATACCGCAGATGCTTTCCCGGTCAGAATCGTCATCCACACTGATGATCGCCCGGGCCTGCTGGCACAGCTCACGTCCGTGCTGTCGACGGAGAACACCAACATCCGCAGTCTGGAGGCGCGCACCGAAGTCAATGCGGCCGACGGCGCGCTGGTCGAGATGACCGTCGACGTGCGCGACAAAAAACAGCTCGAAAAGCTCGTGTCGGCCATGCGCCGCATTTCCGGGATCCGGGACGTCGAGCGGCTCCTCAACTAAATTCATGCCTTCGACCGATCCCGACCACATCGCCATTTCCAAATCCAAGGGCATCACCATCGACTGGAAGGACGGGCACGCCAGCAGCTACGCTTTGGATTATCTTCGCGAAAACTGCCCTTGCGCCACGTGTACCGGCGCTCACGGCACGCCGCCTACCACCAAACCCGCGGCCTCGGCCTTTCCCATGTTTAAGCCGGCGCTGAAAATGCTGGACGTGGAGCCGGTGGGCCATTACGCCATTCGCATCATGTGGAGCGACGGGCACAACACGGGTATCTACTCTTTCGAACACTTCCGCAAGATCTGTCCCTGCGCGAAATGCCAGGGTACTAGGGTCGTGGCATCGAGATAGACTAGTTTTACTCCAAATCGGCCATCACGGCCATCCGAAGCGCGGCCATTTTAGCTTTGCCTTCTGCATTCTAACCTTAGATGGCTGCGGAAACGATCGTTCCGGTGTATACTCAACCGATCCTCAACCCGAGAGATCGTTGGGGAGTCTACCGTTACGGGGGCAAAATGTTCAGATCGTTCGCTTTAACCGTTGCGGGCCTGTGCCTCGTTCCGCAGTTGTTTTCTCAAACGCCCGCCAAAGTGGATTTTGCGCGGGACGTGCAGCCGATTTTCCGCCAGAACTGCATAGGCTGCCATGGACCGAAGGTGCAAAATAACGGGCTCCGCATCGACCGCAAAAGCTCGGTACTGAAGCCGGGCGTCCGGCGGGTGGTGCCGGGCAGCAGCGAAAACAGCTTTCTCTATCACCGGTTAGCTGGATCCGATTTTGGATTGCAGATGCCGCCCACAGGCGCTCTCCGCCCGGAGCAGGTTCAGATCATCAAGGCATGGATCGAGCAGGGCGCGGAATGGCCGGACTCTCTGGCGAACGAGGTCGAGTTGGCGCCGTTGAATCCGAAGGCGGTGGCGTTGGTGGAGACGCTGCGCGCGGCCGACCGGCAGACGTTCAACAAGATGTTGACGGAGGACCCCGAACTTCTGAATGCGCGCGGGCCTGAAGGCTCGACGCCGTTCATGTATGCCGTGCTCTATACCGATGCAGCCACGCTGGAGCGGCTGATCAAGCAGGGCGCCGATCCGAACAAACGGAACGACGCCGGGGCCACCGCACTGATGTGGGCCGCCCTCGATCTGGACAAGACTCGAGTTTTGGTGGCTCACGGCGCGGACGTGAATGCGCGGTCGGAAGACGGACGGACGCCGCTGATGGTTGCCTCAGGCCGCCCCGGCGGCGCGCCGATCGTGAAACTGCTGCTGGCCCACGGCGCGAATCCCAATCCTACGTCGAATCCCAGGGCGGAATCGTCGCCGTTAATGGAAGCTTCGCTGGCCGGCGATGCGGAGATCATGAAGGCGCTGCTCGACCGCGGCGCCGAGTTCAAAGACATTGGCGGAATCGCGCTGGCGAACGCTGCCGGAGCGGATTGCACGAAATGCGTAGATCTGCTGGTGGCCCGCAATTTGGACGCGACGCAGTACACCATCGCTCTGCAACAGGTGGCGGTTCTGGATAATCCCAATCTAATCCGGCTGATGCTCCAGCACGGCGCGGACGTGAACGCACCCGATCCGACGGGCCGCACGGCGCTGATGTACGCCGCGGTGTCCGACCTGCTTCCGGTGGAGCAGGTGAAGATGCTGATCGAGAAGGGCGCCAACGTCAACGCCAAGAGCCAGCATCCGGGATCCGGAGATACGGACCGCACGGCCCTGGATCTGGCCAAGTTCCATGGCAACACGGCAGTAGTTGACCTTCTCCTGAAATCGGGGGCCACGAGCGGCGAGCCGGCAGTCCAGGTACAGACTGCATCCATCAGGCACGGCAACACGATTCAAGCCGCGATACCGAGCAGCCTGTCGCTACTGCAGCGCACCGATGCCAACTTCGTGCCGAAAGCGGGTTGCTTTTCCTGCCACAACCAGAGCCTGACAGCCATGGCTGTCGGGCTGGCACGCAAGAGCGGGTTCCGGCTGGACGAGCAGACATCAGCCCAGCAGGTGAAGGTGAATGCGGGGGCGCTCGAGGGGAGCCGCGACGCCCTGCATCAGGGCTTTTTCGTACCGATGCTCAACGCCAATCCGGTGATTCTGGCGTATGTTCTTTTGGGGTTGGACGCAGAGGGCTACAAGCCCGACCTCAGCACCGATGCTGTGGCGATGTACATCCAGACGCACCAGATGGCGGACGGCCGCTGGGCCTTCGGTCCCGAAGCCAGGCCTCCGCTGTGCGCCGACACTCTCGGGCAAACCGTGCTTTCCATGCGCGGTCTGCAACTATACGCGCCACAAGTGGACAAGGCGGCGTACGCAAAATCGATTCAGCTTGCGGCAACTTGGATCGGCGAGTTCCAACCGACGACCCATTATGATCTAGCCTGGCGGCTACAGGGCCTGGTGTGGGGCGGCAAGAGCAAAGATGCCCTCCTCAAGGCCCGGGGCGACCTGCTGGCGGTGCAGCGCTCCGACGGCGGGTGGTCCGACATTGCCTCGATGGAGAGCAGCGCGTACACTACCGGCCTGGCGATGATAGCCCTGCAGAGTTCCGGCCTGCCAGTTTCCGACCCGGCTTACCAGCGGGGCGTTCAGTATCTGCTGAACACGCAACTGGAGGACGGGTCGTGGCACGTGCGTACGCGCGCCGCGGGATTCCAGCCCTATTTCGACAACGGGTTCCCGCACGGCGTGGACCAGTGGATTTCGGCCGCGGGCACGGGCCTGGCGACCATTGCCCTGACGCTGGCGACGCCGCCCGACGGCAAGCCCACCACCGCCGCTGCGCTGGCGAAGCGGTAGTATTCCTGGCAAGGTCCGTTGTTCTCGCGGTTTTGGGGCGACGCTACCCTATCGCGAGAATGCCGAGCTGCGTGATAGCACACCGCTCGCGCCCGCGCGTTTTGTTATTAAATGAAAGACGCACAGGCAAGAAGGCCCGTGCCACGAATCAGGCATGAAAGCCGGCGCCGTTTTCCCTGCGAAGCACAAGATTGAGGTCGTGGCCCTTGACGAACCGCAAATCTCATCTCGCACCGACGTCAAGCTTCGCATGCTGGAAGTTGGCGTGTGCGGAACTGACCGGGAGATTGCGAGCTTCCATCACGGCACGCCACCCGAAGGCTTCGAGTTTCTGGTGCTGGGGCACGAGTCGCTGGGTGAGGTGGTCGAAACCGGCCCGGCCGTGAGCCGCTTCGCGCCGGGCGACCTGGTGGTTCCCATGGTCCGACGGCCCTGCCCGCACCCCCAATGCCTGGCCTGCCGTGCTGGCCGCCAGGACTTCTGCTACACCGATGATTTTCGGGAGCGCGGCATCAAGCAACACCACGGATTCATGACCGATTTCGTGGTAGACGATGAAAAGTACCTAAACGCGGTTCCTCGAGAACTACGCGCTGTGGCTGTGCTGGTTGAGCCGCTGACCATCGCTGAGAAAGCACTCCTCCAAATCCACGCCATCCAGCAGCGGCTGCCATGGAGCCGCGCAGCAAACGGTCGCCAGCAGGCAGTCGTGCTGGGCGCCGGACCCGTGGGCCTGCTGGGGGCTATGGCACTGGTGAATACCGGATTCGAGACATTCGTCTACTCGCGAGAGATGCCGTCGAATTCCAGGGCCGACCTTGTAGCAAAGTTCGGCGCGCACTACGTTTCCTCCGCGACAGTTTCGGTGGAGCAACTGGCCGCGCGCGTAAGTAATATCGATGTGGTATACGAGGCCGCAGGCGCATCGCAGACCGCCTTCGATCTGCTGAAGGCGCTCGGCCCGAATGGCGTTTACTGCTTTACGGGCGTGCCGCGCCACGGTGAGCCTGTCTCCATCGATGTCCACTCGGTTTTGTTTAACCTGGTGCTGAAGAATCAGGTGATCCTGGGGACCGTTAACTCGGGCAAGGATGCATTCGAGTCAGCCATCCGCGACCTCGGCGTGTTTTACAAGCGCTGGCCGGCCGCCGTGAATTCCCTGATCACAGGACGCTACGCCATCGAGCAATTCAGAGAGCCCATTTTCGATCGGTCGGGGATCAAGAATATCATTGTGCTGGACGGGAGAGTCTGATGGCGGGCGAGAAAAGGAATGCCGAGCGCGAACGGCTGGGGGAGGATGCCCGGCGCGAGAAAAATTGGAAGCGCTGGGGCCCGTATCTCTCGGAACGGCAATGGGGCACGGTTCGTGAAGACTATTCGGCGGATGGCAGCTGCTGGGATTATTTGCCACACGATCATGCGCGCAGCCGCGCGTACCGCTGGGGCGAAGACGGGTTGCTCGGCATCTGCGATCGCGAGGGCCGGATGTGCTTCGCGCTGGCCATGTGGAACGGCCGCGATCCCATCCTGAAGGAACGCCTGTTCGGGGTGGGCGGGCCGCAGGGCAATCACGGCGAGGACGTCAAGGAGTGCTATTTCTACCTGGATTCCACACCTACGCACTCCTACATGAAGGCGCTTTATAAGTATCCGCAGGCCGAGTTCCCATATGCGCTGCTGGTCGAGGAGAACCGCCGCAGGAACCGGCAGCAGCCGGAATTCGAGATTCTCGATACCTGCATCTTCAGCGACAACCGTTACTTCGATGTCTTCGCCGAATATGCCAAGGCGGACGCGGACGACATTCTGATCCGAATTGAAGCCGTGAACCGCGGGCCCGATGCTGCAACGCTTCACCTGCTGCCAACACTGTGGTTTCGGAACACCTGGTCGTGGGGACGTACGGGCGAGGGATACTGGCCCAAACCGAGATTGTCGCGAGGCGATGAGACGCGCATCCTGGCGGAGCATAGCACGCTCGGAAAATATCAGCTCGAATTCGATCGGCCGTCCGAAGTGCTTTTCACTGAGAATGAAACCAATTTCCAGCGCCTTTTCGCTCTGCAAAACGCCACGCCGTACGTAAAGGATTCGTTCCACGAGTGCGTAATTCATGGCCGGCGGGACGCGGTGAACCCGCAGGGTGTCGGCACCAAGGCTGCGATGTATTACCGCCTCGACCTAGCCCCCGGAGAGAGCAAGACCGTGAGTTTGCGGCTTAGCGCCTTGCCGCTATCCCCAAAGAGACTGCCAGAGCGTTCGGTCCTGCAGCAGCGCCTTCAGGAGGCGGATGAGTTCTATGCCGATTTGTTGTGCGGCGACGATGCCGCGCGTTCCATCACCCGCCAGGCTTATGCCGGCTTACTGTGGACCAAGCAGTTCTACCACTTCGGCGTGGCGGACTGGCTGGAGGGAGACCCGGCACAACCGCCGCCTCCGGCTAGCCGGTTGGAGGGCCGCAATTCCGATTGGGGCCATCTGTATAATCGCGACGTCATTTCCATGCCGGATAACTGGGAGTACCCTTGGTATGCCGCCTGGGACCTAGCCTTCCACATGATCCCGTTCGCGCAGCTTGACCCGCAGTTCGCCAAAGATCAACTGGTGCTGCTGCTGCGCGAGTGGTATATGCATCCCAACGGCGAGATTCCTGCTTATGAATTCGCATTCTCGGATGTGAATCCGCCGGTTCATGCCTGGGCTTGCTGGCGCGTTTACAAGATGACGGGGCGGCGCGGCGGACGCGACCGGGAGTTTCTCGCCCGCGTCTTTCAGAAGCTGCTGCTCAATTTTACCTGGTGGGTGAACCGCAAGGACATTCGGGGCAAGCACGTTTTTGCCGGCGGATTCCTGGGTCTGGATAACGTCGGCGTCTTCGACCGGTCGAAACCCCTTCCGGGAGGCGGTGCCCTGGAGCAGGCCGATGGAACCGCGTGGATGGCTTTCTACTGCGTCACCATGCTCTCCATGGCGCTGGAACTGGCGACCTACGATTCTTCATATGAAGACATCGCCTCCAAGTTCTTCGAGCACTTCGTAGCCATCGCCGATGCCATGAACACCCTGGGCGGCACTGGCCTTTGGGACGAGGAAGAGGGCTTCTACTACGACCAGCTGCAGATTGGCGGCGTCAACCTGCCGCTACGTGTGCGCTCGGTCGTGGGACTGGTGCCCCTGTTCGCGGCCGAGATTCTGGATCAATCGACCATCGACCTAGTCCCCGGGTTTCGCAAGCGCATGGAATGGTTTCTGCACAACCGCCGCGATCTGGCACGGCAGATCTCTTACATGGAAATGGGCGGCAAGACGGCTCACCGGCTGCTTGCGATCCCGTCCCGCAGCCGTCTGGAGCGCGTCCTCAAGTACTTGCTCGATCCCAACGAATTTCTGTCGCCTTACGGAATTCGATCGCTGTCGCGGATTCACCGCGAACAGCCCTTTGTGTTGCGCGTGGATGGAGAAGAGCGGTGGGTGGATTATGAGCCTGGCGAGTCGACCGACGGCCTGTTTGGCGGGAATTCCAACTGGCGCGGGCCCGTCTGGTTTCCCATGAACTACCTGCTGATCGAAGCCCTGGAACGTTACCACTACTTCTACGGGGACAGCTTGCGCGTCGAATGTCCTACAGGCTCGGGCAGGCTGATGAACCTGAAGGAGGTTGCCAGCGAGCTGATGCGCCGTGTGGCCGCTATTTTCCTTCCCGACGCCTCTGGCCGCAGCCCCTGGCAGGGTGATATGCGCGTCTTCGCAGAGGATCCGCATTGGCGCGGCTTGGCATGGTTCTTCGAATATTTTCACGGAGACAACGGTCGCGGTTGCGGAGCCAATCATCAGACTGGATGGACGGCGCTGATTGTGCGCCTGCTGCAAGAGATCGCTTAGAGGCGGTTCCGCCCTGATCCGTACGTAACCAAGGGAAGCGAAGGCCTGAACAACGCCGAGTCGCCGAGTGGCTCTTTCATTCATCATGAGAACGCAGAGAAAACCCTCTCCGGCTTCGGCGTCTCGGCGTTGAGCTTTAGTTTATGCACGGATTCGGGGCGTTTCTGCGCAAGCGTGTTCACGGTTACAATGATTCCTTATGGTCCGAAAGAAATGATACAGTTCATGAAAGAACACGAGCTCACTCATCGCGCCCAGATGTTCATGCATCTCCGTCTGAAGCAGATTGTGCCGGCGACCACACGCCGCCTGGCAAAACAGCAGAAGGCCTGATTTAGGATTGACGGCTGAAAGTTCTGATATAAGCTATAAGCAGAAGCGCCTTTATGGTCACTTGTCCCGTGTGCGAAGGTTCAATCGACGTAGACGAGGAAGATGTTGACGAAGGGGACTCGCTAAGCTGCGATGAATGCGGCGCGGATCTCAAAGTCGTCGGCAAGAATCCTCTGGAACTCGAATCCGCCGATAGCCTGGACGATGAAGACGAAGAGCTCTCCGATGAGGAGGAGGAAGAGGAGGAGGACTGGAAATAGTATCCGCGCCTTCCGTGCTCCACTGGCCCACACGTTTTGATCTAATGAAGATGGGGATCATCCTATGGGCAAGAATCTGATTCGCCTTGCCGGCTGTGTCGCGGCTGCTCTGCTGCTTGCCTTTGCCACGGCTGCGTTCGCCGCCTCTAAGAAAGGCGAGGATCAGAACGTCCGCACGGTCCAGGGCACGGTGTTTGACACCAACGACGCCCCGGTCAACGGCGCAGTGGTGCAGCTCAAGAACACCAAGACGCTGCAAATCCGCTCCTTCATTACCAAGGATAACGGTGCCTATTACTTCCACGGTTTAAGCCCCGACGTGGACTATGAGCTCAAGGCCGACAACAACCGAGGAGCTTCCAGCCCTACGAAAACATTGAGCTCATTCGATTCTCGCAAAGAAGCGGTCCTCAATCTAAAACTCACCAAGAAGTAATCCAGCGCCACCCGTCTGCTTATTGTAAGCTCTCGTTTATGCGCACAATTCTGCTCTCTCTGATTTTGGCTGTCACGCTCGCGGCCGCTGACAAGAAAGTCATTCAGCCGAAGGATTTCCCCACCGGCCGTCCGTTCAGCCCCGGTATCCTGGTGGATGGCACTCTGTACGTGGCCGGCCAGACCGGCTCCGACCTGAAGACAAGCAAGATCCCCGAAGAATTCGAAGCCGAAGTCAGGCAGGCCCTCGACAACATCGGCTTAGTCCTGAAAGAGGCTGGCAAGGGGTTTGAGGATGCCGTCGCGGTGCAGGTCTACCTCACCGACATGGAACTGTTTCCACGCATGAACGCGGTCTACACCACGTACTTTAAGGATCCCCGCCCGGCACGAACAACGGTTGGCGTGGCCAAACTGGTGGGCACCGCACGAATTGAAATAACGGTCACCGCAAGATAAGTGCCCTGCACATTACAATGAAAGAGTGATTCCTGCCAAGCTCTTCGCCATCCTCCTCCTGGCGCCGTTAGGCATCCTTGCCCAGGACTTCAGAGAGTTCGAAAAACGGGTTACCGAGTTCTCGCTGGCGAACGGCCTGCACTTCATCGTTCTCGAGCGGCACGCGGCGCCGGTCGTTTCCTTCCACACGTATGTCAATGCGGGGTCCGTTGACGATCCCGAAGGCAAGACAGGCCTGGCCCATATGTTCGAGCACATGGCCTTCAAAGGCACCGAGACGGTCGGCAGCAAGAACTGGCCGGAAGAAAAAAAGGCCTTGGACGGTATCGAAGACGTCTACGACCGGCTCGACCAGGAGCGTCGCAAAGGGCCGCACGCCGATCCGAAGAAGATCGAAGAGCTCGCGTCTGAAGTAAAAGCCGCGATCGACAAGGCGGATTCGTATGTCATACCCAATCTTTATCCCACTATCATCGAAGAGAACGGCGGAGTCGGGCTAAACGCCGGCACCGGCTACGACTCCACTGAGTATTTTTACAATCTGCCTGCCAACCGCGTCGAACTCTGGTTTCAACTTGGAATCACAGCGCTTCCTGCACCCGGTATTTCCGCGAATTCTACAAGGAACGCGACGTGGTGATGGAGGAGCGGCGCATGCGCGTCGAGTCCAGCCCGCAGGGCAAATTGTTCGAGGCGCTGGTGGCATCGGCATTCGAGGCCCATCCCTACCGGCGTCCGCCCAGCGGTTGGTCCAGCGATATTCAGAATCTTCGCGTGCGCGATGCCCAGCAGTTCTACAAGACCTACTACGTGCCGGCGAACATCACCGTGGGCATTGCCGGCGACGTTGACCCGAAGCAAATCCGGGACCTGGCCGAGAAGTATTTCGGCCGGCTGCCGGCGGGTCCCCTACCCCCGCCGGTACATACCGTGGAGCCCCTGCAGGATGGCCCGCGCCAGACGCAGATCGAGTCTCCTGCCCAGCCATTTGATGCGATCGTATACAAACGCCCTGATCAATACGATAAGGATGATCCTGTGTTTGACGTCATCAGCAGCATTTTGGCGGGCGGCAGAACGGGCATTCTCTATAAACAAATGGTCCGCGATAAGCAGATTTCGCTTGCCGCGGAAGCCGACGACAGCGTTCCGGGCTCCAAATACCCGAACCTGTTCCTGTTTTTTGTTGTCCCTTCCCTGGGACACACCGTCGATGAAAACCGGAAGCTCCTGGACGAGATTCTGGAGCATTTCAAAAACGAAAAGGTGGACGCGGACACTCTGGCTCGGGTGAAGACCAAGACCCGCGCCTCGCTGATCCGCCGCCTCGATAATAACTCGGGCCTGGCGCAATTGCTGACCAGTTACTACGTCAATTTTGGCAACTGGCGCAAGCTATTCACGTCTCTGGACGACATTGATAAGGTCACCGCAGAGGATGTGCAGCGGGTGGCGCGAAAATATTTCATCTCGAATGCGCGTACCGAGGCTTTCAACTTCCAGCCGGCGCAGCCTGGTGGCGCGGCGCACGCTCCGCCCGCGCAGGCCCCCTCAGGAGAAAAGCAATGAAGCGCAATATCACTATCGCGCTCCTGCTAGCCGCTACTGCCGCTGCTCAGCCGGCGTCAAAGTCCCGCGCGGCGGCTGGCGTGATTCCCACTTATAAAGAGCTGAAATATCCCGAACTCAGGCCCATCAAGATTCCCGATGTGGCCACGTTCACTCTACCTAATGGCATAAAGCTCTATCTGCTGGAGAACCACGAACTGCCGGTTATACGCGGATCCGCGTTGGTGCGCACGGGCAATCTCTTCGATCCGCTAGATCGAGTGGGGCTTGCCGGGATAACTGGCACGGTGATGCGTAGCGGCGGCACCCAGGACAAGAGCGGCGATCAGCTCGACGAAGAGTTGGAGAACATTGCGGCGTCAGTGGAATCCTCCATCGACGAGAGCTTCGGACAAGGGTCGTTCTCCTGCTTGAAGGAGAACACCGACGAGGTGCTCGGCGTCTTTCATGACGTTCTGACGGCCCCCGCTTTCCGGCAGGACAAGATCAATCTGGCCAAAACGGAAGTGCGCAGCGCCATCTCGCGGCGTAACGACGATCCCCACGGTATTGTGGAACGCGAGTTCGCCGGCATCGTCTACGGCAAGGACACGCCGTACGGCTGGCAGGAGGAGTACGCCACCATCGACCGGATTGGCCGTGAAGACATCGTGAATTTTTACCGGCGATACTTTTTCCCGGCCAACGTCATGCTGGCGGTGACTGGCGATTTCTCCACTGCGGAAATGAAGGCCAAGATCGAGAAACGCTTCGCCGATTGGACGGTCCAACAACAGCCGGTGCCGCCGTTTCCGCCCGTGAAAAACAAACCGCAGCCCGGCATCTTTCTCGCCACCAAGACCGATGTTACGCAAACGTTCCTCGCCATCGGGCACTTGGGTGGTGAATTTCGCGACAAAGACTATCCTGCGCTGGAGGTGATGGCCGACATTCTGGGCGGGGGATTCCAGAGCCGGCTGCTCCAGAGGGTGCGCACGAAGCTCGGTTACGCTTACGATATTTCGGCTTCCTGGGGAGCCAATTACGATCACCCGGGATTGTTTCAGATCGCAAGCAGCACAAAGTCTGCCACCACCACCGAAACCATCCAGGTGATCGAAGCGGAGATTGAAAAGATCCGCACCAGTGAGGTGACCGCGGAGGAGTTGGAGAGCGCCAAGCAGACCGTGGCCAATAGCTTCGTCTTCAACTTCGACACTTTGTCCAAAACGCTGAACCGCGTGTTGCGTTACGACTACTATGGCTATCCCCGGGACTTTATCCACCAGTATCAGCACGCTGTCGAGGCGGTGACGCGTGCGGACGTACGGCGCGGAGCCCGCGAGCGCCTGCTGGCCAAGAACCTGACCATTGTGGCCGTGGGAAATCCTCAGGAATTTGGAACGCCGCTGGCAACCCTCGGGCTGCCCGTTACGTCGATTGATTTGACGATACCCGAGCCGCCAGGGGCCGCCAAAACGGAAGTCCCGAAAGCCGACGCCGCCAGCATCGAGCGCGGCAAAAAGCTATTGCAGCAGGCGCAACAGGCGGTAGGCGGAGCCGGCAAGCTCGCCGCAATTCAAGACGTCACCGAGGTGGTCGAACTAAGCATGGCATCCATGCCGCCGAACATGAAAGTCAAGCAGACAAACTTATGGATTGCGCCCGATTCCTTTCGCCAGGAACACCAGCTTCCCTTTGGCAAAGTCGTGGTCTATTCGGATGGCAAGAGCGGATGGATGTCCACTCCGCAGGGTGTGCGCCCGCTTCCCGGCGCCCAATTAAAACAGGTGCGTGAGGAATTATTCCGGAGTTACTTTCGCCTGCTGCTGAGTGACCGCGACGACGATCGAACCGTGTCTTCTCCCGAAGACGGGGTCGTCGAGATCACGGACAAAGAAGGCAATTCCGTCAAGCTGTATATCGACAGCAAAACCGGTCTGCCGGCAAAGGAAGTCTATTCCGCGGAACAACCGACTGGGCCGCCAGGCTCCATGGAAGAGATTTTTGAAGATTTCCAGCAGGCCGGCGGCATCAAAGTACCCAAGAAAATCACGGTGAATCAGAACGGCAAAAAGTTTGGGGAGCTGACCATAGAAGAATACAAATTCAACTCCGGCCTCAAAGTGGACGATCTCAGCAAAAAACCATGAAAATTGCCGGCCTGATGCTGGCGCTAGGCATTGCCGTTATTCCCGCGGGCGCCGAAACGAATCTCGAGCGCGGCAAGCACGTGATTGACGAAGCCGTGCAAGCTCTGGGCGGAGAGAATTATCTTCAGATGCAGGACCGGGTCGAAACCGGGCGCGCCTACTCTTTCTACCGCGAGCAGCTGAATGGGCTCTCCCTGGCGAAGATCTACACGCGTTATCTCACGCGGTCCGAACCGCCGGTGTCCGCTTTCCTGGGTGTCCGCGAACGCGAGGCATTCGGCAAGAAGCAGGAGACCGCGGTGATTTTGGGCGATAACAACGGCTACGATATCTCTTTTCGCGGCGCCCGGCCCCTGCCCGATAACACCATCGAGCGATTCAAAGAGAGCACTCTCCGCAACGTGCTGTACATTCTTCGCATGCGGCTGGGGGAGCCGGGATTGATCTTCGAATCCAAGGGCGCTGACGTGGTAGAAAATCAATCGGTGGACATCGTAGACATCACCGATGCGGACAACCGCGTGATTACTGTTTACTTCAGCAAAGTCGAGCACCTGCCACTCAAACAAATCACTTATCGCCGCGATTTGCAGACTAAGGATCGCGTCGAGGAAGTCACCCGCTTTACGAAGTTTCGCGACGTGGGTGGCGGCGTGATGTGGCCTTTTGATATTCAGCGCGAGCGCGACGGAGAAAAGATTTACCAGATGTTCTCGGATTCGGTGGCCATCAACCAGGATCTGACCGACAACCTGTTCACGCTTCCGGCAAACATGAAGATTTTGAAAAGGCCGAAATGACAGGCAGCCGGGGCTTACTCCGCGCCCTTGGGGATCTCCATTTCCACCAGCAAACCGGGGTGCATGTGAGTTTCCTGCAACTCTGCGTAAAGTCTTTGTACGAACTGCAAGTCGGACGCGATCTTGGTCAGCAACTTCCTTCTGTTTTGCGGGCTAGTGACGCCTATTTTGACCTGCCCGACACCAGTGGCTACTCCTACTCGTTACGGAGCGCGGTCATCGGTTCTATCTGGCAGGCACGTCGTGCTGGAACATATGCAGCAACGAATGCTACCGCGAGAAGAACCGCGGCCGAGAAGGTTATGGAGCCAGGGTCGTTTGCCGAAATGGCGAACAGCATTGTTGCGATGAACCGGGAAGCTGCTAGCGCCGCGGGAATGCCAACGGCACAGCCCGCGAGCACGAGCCACATCACCTGGCCCAGAATCAGTCGCAGCACATTTCTGCGGTCCGCGCCCAACGCCATCCGGATACCAATTTCTGAAGTCCGCCGCACCACGCTATAGGACACCAATCCGTAAAGGCCCAGGGAACTGAGCAGCAACGCCAAACCTCCGAAAGAAACGGAAAGCATTTGCGATCATCCGTTGCTCCGTCAGGACTATATCTGCGCGCTGTTCTACAGTCCGGATGGTCATAGGGTAGTGGTAGCCGAGGGATTCGAGTGTCCGGCGGGCAATTGGCACGAGCGCCAGCGAATCACCGGCAGTGCGAATGTCAAGCAGGGGCTGGTCCGTTTCCTGCTGGAGAAATGAGAGGTAAACCGCTAAGGGATCCCGACTCTGAGGTTTCCAGAGACTCGCGCTATTCACTACGCCAACGATCTCCACTCCCTTGTGATCCGGTTGTGAGCCGACATCGATCTTTCTCCCGATCGGGTTTCCGGAGGCGAACAGCCGGCGGGAAAGACTCTCGCTGACGACGGCGAGCCGGGATGCACTCTGGTTATCTCGCCAGTCGAATTCCCGGCCGGCAAGCAGGCGCATGCCAATCAAGTGGAAGAAACCGGGGCCAACGTAGTCTGTTATCGCCTGGACAGGCGCATTGGGCGAAGACGTCGCTGAGACCGGCTCCTTGAACTCATATGGCAGGAGCGGTCCCATGTGGGAGTAGCTCACGGACTCGACGCCCTGGAGCCGTGAGAGGTCCTCGGCGAGTTGCCGGTAGTAGAGCGTGCGATTCGGGATCTTCTCGCGGCCCGGCTGTTGAAGAAGTTGCATTACCAAAACACCTTCGCGCCTGAAACCAGGATCGATTGTGCGAAGGTTCTGAAGGGTTCTCACAAACAGACTGGCGCCAATTATCAGCACGAGCGACAGTGCGACCTGCGCGCTGACCAGTATCTTGCTCAACGCACCCGCCCCGCCACTAACGGTTCGCAAATTCTGCTGTAGCGCGCTCGCGGGGTAGGTCCGGCCCACGCGGTATGCGGGAACGAGTCCGAAGAGAAGGCTAGTCAGCACTGCCGTAGCCCCTGTGAACGCAAGTACTCGGAGGTCGAGGGTGGGGTCGAGCGTGGGCGGAGCTAACCCCCTCCACATTGTCTTCACAAGCACCCGGCTCACCCACAATGCGGCTGCCATGCCAAGAGAAGCCCCTGCGATCGAGATCATCAAGCTTTCTGTAAGCATCTGTCGCATCAGACGCCAAGCGCTCGCCCCCAGAGCCACTCGAACACCGTGTTCCTGCCGCCGTGCCGCCGCGTGGGCGAGCATCAGGTTGGCTAAATTTACACAGGCGATCAGGAGGACCAGGCCAACTAGACCCATAAGCACTGCAAGCGGACGCGAGAACCGCTCTCGCATCAAGTAAGATGTTCCGGTTGCTGCAGATTCCATCTGAATTCGGCGGGCAAAGAAGCGCGCTCGGCGGACACCCTGATAATCTTCCGGTACCGTTACCTTCAGTACGCTGGGCCACAAGACGTTCATCTGTGCGCGCGCCTGTTGAAGCGTCACGCCCGGCTTCAGGCGCGCCATGACGTCAAGCCAGAGATATCGACGCGCAGCCGGATCACTGCCAGAACGTCCGATTGGCACAACGACATCCGAACCATGATCGATGCTCAGTCCAGTGAAATCGTTGGCAGTGACGCCGATGATCGTGAACGGGCGGCCATTCACCTGCGTGGTCTTACCGATGACCGAGGGGTCACCGTTGTAACGTGTTTGCCAGAAACGATAATGAAGCACGGCGACATGAGCAGCCATTTCGGACCCGGCATCCTCCGGTATAAATAGCCGGCCGAGCAGCGGTCGGACGCCAAGAGTTGAGAAATAATCGCCGGTCACCTTGTTCAGGCCGGCTGCATACCTGGCCCTATCTGACTCGAAAGTAGCCATTACCTCGGACCACGCGAACATCCCCGAGAAGACCTGCTGTTGTTTTTGGATTTCTTGGAACATCGGCAGCGAAAGAGGATCGTTGCCGTTCTGGTTATCCGGGCTAAGCAATGATATTGAGACCAGTTGCTGGGGATCGTGGACCGGGAGCTGCCGTAGGACCAGCGCGTTGATGAGGCTGAAGATGGCAGTATTTGCGCCGATAGCGAGCGCGATAGAAACCACCGCAACGGTTGTTACAGCCGGGCTCTTAATCCGGAAAAACGAAGTTCAGGATGATCTTGGAGCCAACGATCTGAGACAACAAGGGGATGGAATCAAGCGCGACGGACAAACCAGTCCCGCGCGAGATCGCCGCCCTGATGTCGGATGAGCGGCTGATTCTGCGCGAGACGCAACGCGCCGTGACCCCGTTTGGTGGGATCGCGGTTTTCATTTCATTTCTCGGGAAGGTCGGCTTCGTGGAGGCGCTTCGGCAGCACATGCCGATCCGCTGGAAGTCGCCGAATCATATCGATCCCAGTTCCACCTTCACAGCGTTCCTCCTGTCGGTTCTGGTGGGCGCCAGGCGGTTCGCGCACGCCAGCTGGCTGCGGGGGGATCGCGCGTTGCACGCGCTGCTGGGCATGGATCGTTTTCCCACTGACGATACCATCCGCAATTTGTTTCGCGCCTTCGGCATGGGCGAAGTCCAGCGCTTCTACGAACCCATGGCCGAGTGGCTGATGCAGCGTTTGCCACAGCGCGAAGGCGGCTACACATTGGACTTGGATTCGACGGTTTTCGAGCGTTACGGCAAGCAGGAAGGTTCTCTCAAAGGCCACAACCCGCGCAAACATGGACGGCCCAGTCATCACCCCTTGCTGGCGGTGTTGAGTGAGGCGCACTTCCTCCTGCACGGCTGGCTCCGCAGCGGCAACTGCGGCACCAGCCGTGGCGTGGAGGAGTTTCTCAAAGAAGCTCTCGCGCTGTGGGGACAGCGCGAAAAGATCCGCTTGCTACGGGCCGATTCAGGCTTCTTCGACGACAAGCTGCTGAGCTTTTTGGAACAGCGCCTGCTGCCTTACATTGTAGTGGCCAAGCTGACTCCCTGGGTGAAACGTGCCGCCCAGCGAGTGGAGCAATGGACGACCCTGGACGACGACTATGCCGTGGGCGAGTTTCGGCTGAAACTGCTCGGCTGGAGCGTGGAGCGTCGATTCGTGGTGATTCGCGAGCAGGTGCGCGAGGGCCGCGATAGCATAGGCCGCAAGCTGATCGATGTGCCGGGCTACACCTTCCGCGTCTTTGTCACCAGTTGCTCCGACCCTCCGGAGGGGATCTGGCGAGACTACAACCGACGCGCCGACATGGAGAATCGCATTGCCGAGTTGAAGCACGACCTGGGCGCCGATGGCTTCTGCCTGAAACAGTTCTTTGCTACAGAGGCCGCGTTTCGAGCCGTGTTGCTGCTCTTCAACCTGTTGGCCGAGTTCCAACGTGCGGCTGGTATGCCGATCTATCGAGAGCCAGCGACCATCCGGACTCAGGTCCTCACCTGCGGCGCGATCCTCGGCCGAGCCGGCCGCCGTCTGGTGCTCCACCTGTCCGAAAGTTGGGGCGGTCTGAAAACGAGAATCCCTTTACTGGACAGCATCTTGACCTGGCAAATCCCAATTTCCCCGAAGTTGGATCTGGCCCTTACAACCTGAGCCCGACAACCGTCACGCCACGCGTCGGAACCCATGCCCAGGAGGTCGATCAATATTCAATTTCGGAATTCAGGTTAATCAGCACCCGGATGGTATACCGGGCATCCCGCCAGATCTCGACCATGAGATAAAAAACCAGCCGACAGAACTGGTATCGATTCTATCGTAAGTCGCCACTCAGAACTTCGGAAGCATGCGCGTGCGTATTCGCATAGCCGTGTCCTGAACTCACGCTACGCCGCCTACGACCCGGCTGAAGTCACGCAGGCCTGCCGAAAGCACACGCTTACTCCGCGCCCTTGGGAATCTCCATTTCCACCAGCAAACCGGGGTGCATATTGCGCGCTTGCAACTTCCCTTTGTGGAGCTCCACGGCGCGGCGTGCGATGGCCAGGCCCAGCCCCACTCCCCCGCTATCCCGGTTACGATCCCCCTCCACACGGTAAAACGGCTCGAAAATGTGGCTCAGTGACTCCTCGGGAACGCCCGGTCCGTAATCCCGCACCTGGATTCGCGCAACCGCGCCATCTGACGCGAGATTCACATCCACGGAAGCCTGCGGCGGCGAATACCGAAGCGCATTCCGAATGACATTTTCCACTGCGCGCCTCAGCAGCTCCGGGTCGCCCCTCACCATCAAAGGGCCAGTTGCATCCAACATCAGCGAACAGCCGCGGGCGCCGGCTTCGATGGAGCAATCGCTGACTATCGTAGCCAGCAGCTCATCCATCCGCACGGGCTGCGCGCGGAGAGCCTCTGGGTCAACCTCGGCACGCGTGGCCTGTAGCAGTTCTCCCACCAGAGCGTTCAGCCGGTCGGATTCTTTTTGGATGCGATCGAGCGCCGCATCGCGATTCTCTCCGGAACGCGCCAACTCGATCGCGACGCCCAGCCGGGCCAAGGGCGATCGCAGCTCGTGCGAGATATCCAGCAGAAGCCGGCGCTGGGCGCCAACCAAGTTTTGAATCCGCTCGGCCATCTTGTCGAAAGTGCGGGCAAGCTGGCCCAGCTCATCTCGCCGCGTGGATCCCGCCCGGGCCGAAAAATCTCCCTGTCCGAATCTTTCGAGCGCCGTCTTCAGACTGCGAAGCGGTGAAGTCAGGTACCAGGCGAGCAAATAGCAGAGGAGCACGACGGCGCCCAAAACGTACAACTGGCCGATGGGGAAATTCCTCCCGGAGACAGGTTCACCGGGAATCGAGAGAATAAACCAATACCGCCCGTTCGCAGTCTTGTGCGCCACAACCGAGCGGTCGCGCGGAATGAATGGACGCACGCTGCCCGCAGCGATCAAGTCGGAGCGATCTTCGCCCGTCACCAGGTCGCGGCCTTTGCCGTCGGCGAGGATTGCCTCAGACTGGAAAATTTCCTGCACCCGCGCGAGATCCCATCGAAGCGCCGGCACACCGCCGGCTTCGTATGCTTCTACCGCTTCACGGGACTGAAACCGAATCGCGCGGGACATCGGCGCCTGGCGCATGGGGTCGTTGTAGTGCCGGGCCGCGATGACGCTGAAGCCCACGAACGCGAAAAGGACTGTCGCCAGAAACCACAGCAGGATCTTGGCGAACAGCGACCTCACGAAGTCCCTTCCGCCTGCTCTTCCGCAGTGCGGCAGAACTGATATCCCGCTCCTCGAATCGTTTTGATCAGTGGATGCCCGGTTTCCAGCTTCTTGCGCAGATGGCTGACATGCATGTCCACCGAGCGATCGTATGGCGTGGCTTTGCGATTGTAAAGATGTTCCATCAGGTCGTCCCGCGAGATCACTTTGCCCGCGGAGCGCATCAGCAGCTCGAGAATGTCGAATTCAAAAGTGGTCAGCTCAACTTTTCTGCCGTTGACTGTCACTTCGCGCGAGCCCGGATCGATGCGCACGCCATTCACCTCTAATGGACCAGCTTGCGAGGACGGGTGCTCCTGGCGCCGGAGAATCGCCCGAATGCGGGCCACCAGTTCCCGTGAATTGAAAGGTTTTCCCAGATAATCATCGGCGCCCATTTCCAAACCGGCAATCCGATCCAGATCTTCGCCGCGCGCGGTCAGCATGAGAACCGGGACGCGGCTCTCCGCGCGCAGCCGGCGCAGGATTTCAAATCCGTCGAGTCCCGGCAGCATCACGTCCAGAATCACCAGATCGAATCCGCCGTGGAGAGCCCGGTCCAGACCGCGCTTGCCCTCGTGCTCGCACTCCGTCGAAAAACCCTCGCGCGACAGCAATTCCACCAGCAGCCCACACAGCTCGGCATCGTCATCAATCAACAAGATCTGCACGGCTAAAATGTAGCACGCGCCGCTGGGCCAGGAAGCCGCGCTTTACATTCATTTACGGGATGAAACAGAACCTGGCGTCACCCGGGGCCGTTTACTCAGTTGGGAGGGATTTCAAATCCTTATGAAAAATACATTCACTCATTTTGCAATTACGGCCGGTCTGGCGTCAGGCATGCTGTTCGCACAGGCGCCGGCCCCGTCAACCTCGGCGCAGCCGCCTGCGCAACATCAGCAGATGCGTCGCGGGCAATTCTTCGAAAGGATGGCCACGCAACTGAACCTCACAGAGGATCAGAAGCAGCAAACCAAGTCCATCATGCAAGCGGCTCGCGAATCGTCCAAGCCTGTAGTTCAGCAACTCCGGCAAAGCCGGCAGGCCCTGCGCGACGCCGTCAAAGCCGGCAAGTCCGACGCGGAAATCAACCAACTCTCCGCGAATGTCGGCAACCTCGCCGGTCAGGTGGCCACTATTCGCGCCAAGACGTTTGCCAAGACTTACGCTCTATTGACGCCGGAACAACGGACCAAGGCTGATGAAATGCACAATCACGCCCGTGGTATGTTCAGCCATGGCCACCGCGGCGGAACCGGCGCGTAACCTAAACACGGCGAGCGTATGAAGAAGTGGGGCGGACGCCCTCGTCCGCGCCGGACCCCCTGGTCCGGCTGCCAGCTTAAGCGTTTGCTCCCGCTCGCCGTAGCCTTCCTTCTTTTGTCAAACCCCATTCATGCTCAGAACCGCCGCGAGGCCATTCTCCGCCTGCGCGACGACGTCTCCACCGCCATGGCGCATGTGAGCGTCGAGAACGCGGTGAAAAAGACGGCTACCGGTGCTCTCTTGAAGGTGGCCTCACTGGAAAAGCAAGTTACCGCACTTGAAAAAGAAGTCTTAGACCTGAAAGCCCGCATCACCACGTTGTTGCCGACACCCGCTCATCATCGAACTGATGATCTCTGGCCAGAGTTAGGCGCCACGGAAAGACTGCCCGCTCACTTCTGAGACTGAGCACCGGGCCTGACCGCCAAGCAAGTTCGGGCCGCTGCTCTCTCCAGACGGCGCGCGTGCGGCCTGTGTGGAGCAACCGGGCACAATTCCCGGACGTGCCCACGATCCTAACCAACGGATGAGAAATCCGTTTGCCCATGAAACCGTCCGCAACCAAGCCGAGCCGATGCCGTGATGGTCTGAGCCCACCACCCACGTTGGTATACTTTCCGATTGGGAAAGGGAACATTCGTGGCTGAAAAGCTAACGGTCGAACAGGCGTCGCAGATTCTTTCGAAGTGGATGGCAGATAACCCGGATCGTGTAATAGAACAGAAGGCGGCAGTCGAACGTTACGGCAAATATTTTTCGCCTGTTAATCTGGAGAACATCACAGCAGATGGCTTCAGGGATTTTCTTCAGTTCCGGAACAACCAGCACTGGAAGGGAATGGTCTTCTATCCGGTGTATCAGGACATCAAAAAACTCCGGAAGGCGTTACGGACATTACTTGACGAAACGCGGCCCATTCAAGACCGACTGGATAAGATCACGGATAAGAATGATCCGCTCTACATCGAAGGTCTCAGCCGCGCCGTGTTGACGCCTGTTCTGTTATGCGTCTACCCCGAAAAATACGCCGCTTATAATCGTGTCGTTCACGAAGCTTTGATTCGCCTTGGTTATCCACCGCCAAACCCGAAAGACAGCTTTGGTGCGCGTTACGTAGCAGTAAACAACGCCTGTCAGGAGATAGCAACGCAAATCGGCCAACCTCTACAAATGCTCCCCATGCTGTTTCGGTTAGTGTGGCAGACGGAACTACCAAATGGCGTTATACCACCAGACGATGCTGATACCGTGCCAAACGATGATGCGTTCGTCATCCCCGTGGAGAAGTTTCTGGAAAACTTTTTGATAGCAAACTCGCATAAGACAACTCTCGGCAAGAGCATGAACCTCCACAAAGATGATGAGGGAGATGAGGACGAAAGCGCCACGCAGTACCACACGGACGTTGGATACATCGACATTCTTGCACGAGACAAGTCTACGCATGATTGGGTGGTGATCGAGCTAAAGAAGGGCAAAAGCAGCGATCAGGTTGTCGGCCAAATTCTGAAGTACATGGGATGGATAAAGAAGCACAAGGCAACGCACGGTGAGACTGTCCGTGGCATTATCATCACCGGGCAATCGGACGACAAGATCAAATATGCGATGCTTGTTACTCAAGGCATCTCGTTCTACACATATCGACTCACCTTTGAATTGAACGAAGAGGCGGCGCTGGCAGCGAACCCTCTGGCATGACCGCGCCAATGAATAGAAACGCATTTTGCGAGGTGAGAGCGGGCAATGGATGGCAACACATCCCGGTTGCCGATCGCGGTAACTCATTGATTTTTAAAACCAATCTTTCATCGGTGGCCATGGGCACCGCGGAGCCGGCGCATAACCTACACACGAGGTTTTCCGGTTACGGCGGGCGGATGACTGAACGTTTGGCCCCGCTCGCCGTAGCCTTCCTTCTTTTCTCAAACCCCATTCATGCTCAGAACCGCCGCGAGGCCATTCTCCGCCTGCGCGACGACGTCTCCACCGCCATGGCGCATGTGAGCGTCGAAGAAAAACAAACCCAAAAGCTTGACCATTGCCGGCAAATGCTTCTCATGGCCGCGCAATCTGGCCCGGCTCGCGCCACCCGAAAGGACCTGGATCAGGCGCTGCGGGACATCGACAAGATCTTTCGCAGTAGTTTTTTCTTGCCGGATGACCGCGACGCCGTGCATCGCGACATTAGCCAGGTACGCGCCATCGAGCGCAATCCACGCCCGAACGCGCGCCGCGTGCCTTGATCCCTTTGTGAAAAACCCTTTTCTGAATAGTCCCTTCCCGATATGGAGCGCGCATGATTGAGCGTTTTGGTATCCCGAAATCATCGCCGGAAAAATCTGACCGAGAATACCTTGAGCTTCTACACGTATAGTGATATATGTAGAAGTCAAAGGTCTCATCACCCCATGAACCCGCCCAAATCTGACCTTCCCCAAGGCACTCTCGACTTGCTGATCCTCAAGGTGGCTATTCTCGGACCCATTCACGGCTACGCCATTGCCCAACGCCTCCAGCAGATCTCCCGGGACGCCTTGCAGGTTCAGCAAGGCTCGCTCTATCCCGCCCTGCATCGCCTCGAAAACAAGGGCTTCCTGGCGGCCGAGTGGAAGGAATCGGAAAGCGGGCGCGAGGCAAAGTTCTATCGCCTCACCGCCAAGGGACGCCGTCAGCTCCGGGCTGAGACGGACAACTGGCAGCGGCTCTCCGACGCTGTCGCCCTGGTCCTCCAGCTTGCCGAAGGAGAATCGTCATGAATTGGTGGCAACGCCTTTGGAAGAAGAATCAGCTCGAACAGCGGCTCGCCGCCGAGCTTCGCTTTCACTTCGATCACCAGGTCGCCGACAACATCCGAGCCGGGATGAGCGAAGAGGAGGCACACCGGAAGGCTCGCCTCGAATTCGGCAGCATGGACGCGGTGAAGGAGGAGTGCCGCTCCGCGCGGGGTACGATTTGGTTGGAATCCACACTGCAAGACATCCGGTTTGCACTGCGAACTTTGCGTAAGAGCTCTGCCTTTACGTGCGCTGCGATTTGCACGCTGGCCCTCGGCATCGGCGCCAACACGGCTATTTTTCAGCTTCTCGATGCCGTGCGGTTACGCAGCCTCCCGGTGCCGAATCCCCAGGAGCTAGCCAGGATTCAGATCCGCAACGGAAACGGCGGATTTTTCCTCTCGCTCGACGACTATGACGTCAGCTATCCACTTTGGGAAGAGATCCGCGCCCATCAGCAGGCTTTCTCGGGCATGTTCGCTTGGGCGAGCCAATGGTTGCGCGTCGGCGAGGGCGCGCAGGCCCGCCGTGCGTCCGCGCTGGTAGTAAGCGGTGAGATCTTCTCGACGCTGCAAGTCCAGCCCGTAGCTGGCCGTCTCTTCCGTCGGGAGGATGACCAGCCCGGCTGCGCCGCGCCCGGAGTTGTGCTCGGCTATGGCTTCTGGCAGAGCAACTTCGGCGGCCAGCACACCGCGATCGGCAGCCGGATGGTGGTCAATGACGTTTCTCTCGAGGTAATCGGAGTCGCGCCGGCAACGTTTCCCGGCGTCGAAGTGGGAAAGAGCTTCGATCTCGCCGTGCCGATTTGCGCCCTTTCAGTTCTGCACCGCGGAGATCGGTCGTTCCAGCGGCTCGACTATTCCTGGCTCACCGTAATGGGACGCCTCAAACCAGGCTGGACACTTGCCCAGGCATCCGATCATCTCAGCGCGATCAGCCCCGGCTTGTTCGAGGCGACCGTTCCCACCGGCTATGCCGCGGCATCGCTCGATCGATATAAGAAATTCCGGCTCGAAGCCATCTCGGCGCGAAATGGAGTCAGCTCGCTGAGGGAGCAATACGACCACCCCCTCTGGCTGCTCCTCGGGATTACCGGCCTGGTCCTGCTGATCGCGTGCGGCAATCTCACCAACCTCATGCTTGCCCGCGCCAGCGCCCGGCAGCGTGAATTTTCGTTGCGCCTGGCTCTCGGGGCTTCCCGCGGCCGGCTGATTCGGCAGTCGTTGTGCGAGAGTCTGCTGCTCGCATCGACGGGGGCCGCACTCGGGCTGGCGCTCGCGGGCGCTTTGAGCAAGAGCATCCTCTATTTTCTGAGCACGGAGGGCGATCCTCTGCATCTCGAGCTGAGCACGGATTGGCGCATGCTCGCCTTCACTGCGACCGTTGGTACGCTCGCTTGCGCCATCCTCGGCCTCGCGCCCGCCCTTCGCTCCTCGCATATCGAACCGGGCGCCGCCATCAAGGCCGCAGGGCGGGGTCTCACCACTGCCCGCGAGGGCTTTTCGTTCCAGCGCCTCCTTGTCGTGGTGCAGATCTCGGTTTCCCTGGTGCTCGTCGTAGGAGCGCTGTTGTTCGTGCGGAGCTTCCGAAATCTGATGACCGTCGATCTTGGATTTCGCGAGAAAGGGGTTCTGCTCGCGTTCTTCGACATGAGCCGCCTCCGGCTCCCTACCGGCCAAATCAAAACCTTTAAGCGCGAGCTGCTTGATGACATCCGCGCCATCCCGCAGATCCAGGCTGCCGCCACTACCACCAACGTCCTGATCGGTGGAGGCATGTTCTCGCTCGGCATCCGCGTCGGCGCCGTGGACGACTGGTCTAGGTTCGCCTGGGTCAGCCCCGGCTATCTCGAAACGCTGCAGATTCCGCTGCTGGCTGGCCGTGATTTCAACGCCGGTGACACCGAAACGTCGCCCAAGGTTGCGCTTGTCAACCAGAGCTTTGTTCGCTGTTTTTTCGCAAACACAGACCCCATTGGCAAAACCTTCCGTACTTCCCCCGAGCCTGACTATCCGGAGACCGAGTATCAGATCATCGGTGTCATCAAAGATACTAAGTACTTCAACCTTCGAGGAGAGAATCCGGCGATGAGTTACGCACCGGCCTCGCAGGATCCAGCGACTTGGCCATCGTCGGTTATGTACATGCGTTCCTCGATGCCCCTCGGCCCTCTTGGCGCCGCCATCGGGCGCAGGATCGGCGAGTCGCACCCGCAGATGGGAACGCAGTTTCGCGCGTTTCAAACACACATTGAGGAAGGTCTCATTCGCGAGCGGTTGATGGCCGCCCTTTCCAGCTTCTTCGGCGCGCTCGCCGCGCTTCTGGCGACCATCGGTCTCTACGGTGTTATGGCCTACATGATGGTCCGCCGCCGCAACGAGATCGGCATTCGCGTGGCCCTCGGCGCCAGCCGGCCTCAAATCGTTGGCCTCGTCATGAAGGAAGCGGCGCTTCTGCTCGTAATCGGCGTGGCAACCGGCATCGCTGGTTCCCTGGTGTTCGCGCGCACGGCCGCCACGCTCCTCTTTGGACTGACGGCCCGCGATCCTCTGTCTTTCCTCGCCGCCGCGGTCTTGCTCGCCGCCGCCGCGGCCTTCGGCAGCTATCTGCCTGCGCAGCGAGCCTCTCGGCTCGACCCGATGACCGCCTTGCGAGACGAATAGCACAACGACGTCACGGAGGCAGATCATCGTCCAAAAACGGTAGTACCGTATCGGGGCATCCCTTCGTGATAACCTTCCCTCAATAGTGCCCTCCGGTTACGCAGGGCGCATGATTCAGCGTTAAGTGCCGCTCGCAGTGAAGCCGAATCACGTGACCAGAGGCACAAGTGCGGTACGTGGCAGCGATATCATCGAGGGCCGATGGCGCTACACTAGGAACGAGGGCAGGAGACCATCGTGGACGCCTTGGCGGAAAAACTAGACGCTCGATTGCGCGAGTGGAAACCGGAGACGGCGGCAGAGGCCAGGGAGCGCATCGCTGAGGTTATAGAACTCGCCGATCACGACGTCCTTGACATCGCGCGCTCGCGCGCCGCCGAACAGGAGGTCCTCGACCTGCTCGATGAGCCCCCAACCCGGTGAGATCTGGCTGGCGGACCTGGGACTCGCTGCCAAGACGCGTCCCGTCGTCATCGTCTCCCGCCAAGACCCTGACCCACCACGGTCTCTCGTCTTGTACGTACCTCTCACTACTCAGCTGAGAGACAGCCCATATGAAGTGCCGCTGCCGCGGCTTCCGTTCCTTGATCGTGAATCAGTAGCCAATGTTCAAGGATTGGGATCTCTGCCTACCGTGCGTCTTGAACGCAAGATTGGCAGGGTTTCCGCAGGGATCATGGGGCAGCTCAAGGACGCGCTGGCTTTTGCGCTGGATCTGAAACGAGCTTCCGAGTGAACTCTGTCGACTCGGACATCCACAGTGCTCTCCCACTTGGACGTAAAATCGGCGACGGTTCCTTGCGCCGGCCGCCGCTCAACTTGAACCGCCAACATCCGCAACGGGCGTTTCCCGTCAAGTGGACCGTTCAGCGGCGGACACGATCGCACCGGCCGCCCTTCTCCTGACTGGAGAACACCCGGTTCGAAGTTAAGACGAGCAATTCGGGCAATGGCCGAGGGCACGTGAGGCGCTTGGATTGAAGGATCCGATCGGTTGGCGTCAAGACTATTCTGACTGTTGCTGTGACGGTAGGATAGAACCAGTGATCAGAACGCGAAGGCAATGGTTGCAGGCCGCGACGATGTTGCCGACATGTCTCGCCCTGCGGGCTGCGCGGAATGAATTCTGGAACAGTAAAGACCCCGCCAGTTGGAGCAACGATGAGAAGCAGTTTCTGCTGGGCCAATCGCCCTGGGCGCGGGAAGGTTTGGTGCGCATGGATGAGGGAAAAGACCGGCGCACAACCCCAGGTTACGGGAACAACGGGAGGCTGGGCGGCGACATGCCGGACATCGGACCGGGCGTCCCGCCCGGGGGCGTGCGGAGCGTACCGATCGGCGAGGCGCCCCCGCCGCCTCCGAACCCTGATCCGGGCCATCCGGTGCAGTTCCGCGTCCTAGTGCGATGGGAGAGCGCGAAGCCAGTGCGCCTGGCGGGCGGGCCGGAGCTGCCGGAATTGACCGGGCAGTTTTACGTGATCCGGCTGCGCGGGCTGCCGTTGATGCCGCCGCCGAAGACCAAGCCGGAAGAGGTTGCGCCGAATCCGAACGCGGGCATGCTGCAGGCGATTGAGCAGGGCAGCCGGCTGGCGCGCAAGGACAAGCCCGATATTCCGTGTGCCCACCTGCTCACGGGGTCGGGGGTTACGGCCACCGAGGTGCTCCTCTTTTTCGCGCGGGGAGTGGACCCGATCCAAGTGGCGGATAAGTTAGTGACACTGGAGAGCCGGTTTGCCCCGTTTCATCTTTCGGTCAAATTTCCACTGAAGGACATGATGTACAAGGGCGAGCTGGCACTCTGAGCGAGGACGGGACCATACGATGACACGGAGCAACCTCCAGTTCGTCGGTTCGCGCGTTACCGTCAAATTGATCGGGCATCGCCAAGTTCCGGTTGGCGGCGCGTGATCTGGACCTTCTCCCAAGAGGCAGGTATCATAGCCGCATGGAGTCGTTCTCCCGACTTTTTCGGGATTTCCGATATGCGTTCCGTTCTTTGCGCAGAAGCCCTGCAATGGCGACGGCGGCGGTCGCGACTCTGGCACTAGGCATCGGCGCCAATACAGCGATCTTCAGCGTATTGGAGGGCGTTGTTCTTAAACCGCTGCCATTTCCGCAGCCCGATCGCCTGGTGATCGTGGCGCTCTTCAATCGAAGTCTTGGGTATGCGACCTACCTCTCCTACCCTGATTTTGTCGACTGGCAGCGGAATGCAAGCTCCTTCGAGCGAATCGCTGCCTTCACGAACGACGGATTCGACCTTACCGCACCTGGACTTCCCGAACACCTGGACGGCAAAGAGGTGTCCGCGAATTTCTTCGGTACTCTGGGCGTCCAACTGGCTTTCGGGCGCAGCTTTTCACCCGACGAAGACAGGATCGGAGGCGCACCCGCGGCCGTCATCAGCAATCGTATAGCACAAGAACGCTTTGCCGGCCGCCCTGCAGCTTTGGGCAGGACCCTCGCCTTGAACGGAGTGGACCATACCGTGGTCGGCGTGCTCAAGCCCGGCTTCCGCTTAGACGAAAAGCAGGCTGATGTGTACACACCCATTGCCCGCCGGAATGCGATGTACATCAACGATCGAACCGTCCACGATATTTTGTGCATCGCCCGGCTCCGGGCAGGGGTCGGCGTGGGGCAGGCTCTGGCGGAGATGAATACGGTTCAGGAAAACATCGATGAACTCCATCCCAATACGGAACGCGGCCTGGGCGCCTCCGTCGTCCCGCTCAAGCAAGAACTCATCGGAGATATCAGCGGAACGCTTCTACTGTTGCTTGGAGCGGTTGGTTTGGTCCTGCTGATCGCTTGTGTGAACGTAGCCAATCTGATGCTGGCGCGTTCCGCTATACGAAGTCGCGAGTATGCAATTCGGCTGGCCCTGGGAGCAAGCCGGAGAAAGATCGCATGGCAGGCGGTGACCGAGAGTCTGCTGCTCTCCGTCACCGGAGCGCTTTTGGGGTTGGTCATCGCCCGATGGGGCGTGAGAGTCGCGTTGGCGGCGGCGCCGGGAACCGTGCCGCGCAGCGAGAATATAGGCCTGAATACGCCGGTCATTTTATTTGCAGTTGCGGTTTCCCTCGCTGTTGCGTTGCTGTTTGGGTTCTTTCCGGCGCTCAAGAGTTCGAAAGCGGATGTGCAAGGCGCACTCAAAGAAGGCGGCCGCGGGTTGGCGGGTGGACATCGACGGACGCAACACGTCCTGGTAGTTGTCCAGGTCGCGTTCGCTCTGGTGCTGCTGAACGGCGGCGGCCTGCTTTTCCGTACAATCCAGAATCTATGGGCAGTGAATCGTGGTTTCAATCCGGACAACGTAATCACGTTTCAGGTTGGGCTGCCGCGTGAAGCGACCCTGGCGCCTGAAGGGATCAGGATTGCCTATCAGAGATTGACGGAGCGCATACGCCAGATTCCAGGTGTGTCGGCGGCGGATATTTCGGCGCTGGTACCCCTTGGTGGCAGCTCGAATGAAGGCCCATTCTGGGTTGGCGCCCATCAGGCGGCATCTATGGCAGAAATTCCGCGAGCGGTCTACTACCCGATTGGTCCCGATTACGTAAAGGCGATGCAGATACCACTGCAGAGGGGCCGATTCCTGAGGCGAGCCGACAACCAGAACTCCAATCTGGTGGTTCTGATTGATACGCTTATGGCTCGCCAGTTCTTTCCACGACAGAACGCCTTAGGCCAGACACTTACCATTCCCCATTGGGGTGCGAATCTAAATGTGAGTGCGGAGATCGTCGGTATCGTCGGGCATGTCGATCACTACGGGCTCGACAGCTCGGTGGGTGAGAAACCGCAAATCTATTTCTCTTTCTATCAGCTTCCCGACGAAGCGATGCGGGTCTTCCGCAGCGAGATCGCGGTAGTGGTACGGGCACAGAGCAGCGCTGCCAGTGTGATGACTGCAATCAGGAATGCGGTTCATGAGGCAGTCGGCAATCAGCCAATCTATAATGTCCGCACGATGCCGGAGCTGGTTTCGAGATCGATGGGGCGGCAACGCTTTCCGATGCTGCTTCTGGTGGCCTTTGCGGTTCTCGCGTTGGTGCTCGCGTGTGTCGGGATCTTTGGTGTGATTTCCTTTTCGACGGCCCGCCGCGTGAACGAAATCGGCATCCGAATGGCTCTTGGCGCCACGAGGCCCAATATTTTGCGGATGGTTGCCGGTGAAGGCCTTCGGTTGGCAGTAGCCGGCGTAGTGATCGGAGTGGCAGCGACGTTGCTGCTGAACAAGGTGGTTTCGCGGTTTTCACGCCTGTTGTACGGGGTCCGGGCAGGTGATCCGCTGATCCTGCTCACGGTGTCGGCGACGCTGATTGGCGCTGCTCTTTTGGCCTGCTATATTCCTGCGCGCCGTGCGGCGAGTCTGGAACCGACGGACTCCCTTCGCCAGGAGTAGGCAACACTAGCGGCCATTGACCGCGGTGATCGCTGTCCGCGCAGCCAACAGGTCAACAGACCAGAAAACCTGACGCACCCGCCAACATTCCGAGCGGATAGTCGTCCACCTGGAAACAATGCAAGTTGACGCGTACCCGATGCTGATCTTTGCCAGCCGGCCTTATCCGGGCTACTTCAATTAGCGAGACGTGCGTGATCCGTCAAAGTTGAAACCTCTAGCGGTGCTAGGATTGGCTGAATCGTTTTGGATTCCAACGACACCAGCGCCACAGGGGCCAGGGCAAACTGCTGAACTAACAAACAGAGATTTCCATGGCGGGCATGGGCCCGGTCCTCGATTCAGGGACACTTTGCGGAACGAAGCCAATTGGCGGCGTATGTGGATGAGTTGGCACGGGTGATGACGGTTCGGAAACCGGAGTGGACGCCGCGGCCTGGAGGTCCTGGAGGACTTTGAGGGTACGGAGGAACATGCGGTTGGTGGCATCAATGCGCCGCTGAATGCGAGCAAAGGGATCAATGGCGTCCTGGTAGGAATGGCCGAGAGGGGAATTGTGTTGGATGGAGGCGTCGACGAATTCGGCGTGGGTGAGGTTTTGGTCCAGGCATTCGACGCGGTAGTTCCAGAGCTGGGCTTCGATGCGGCGGAGGCGGCGCTGGATCCACTCGGTGGAGATGAGGGTGTCGACAAGCGAGAGCTCGGTGGGGCCGGTGGGTTTGTAGTGGAGGAGGAATTGGGCGGTGAGGGCTTCGAGTTCAGCGGGGTCTTCGCCGGAATGATGTGGGACCAGGCGTCGATGCCGGATTTGAGGGCGTTGAGGGAGGAGGTGGCTTTGCCTTCGGGCGAGGTGGGGCCGGTGGATTTTTGGGCGTTGAGGCGATTGGCGTTTAGTTGTGCCTGGGTGGGCATGGTTCAGTCTCAGATAAGAGGTAGCACGGGATGGACGGTTTCGGCGGTGGACGGGAGTGGATGTTGTTGAGGGCAGGATGGGTGCGGGGTTGCAAGTGGTGTGAACGGCGAACTCCCGGTCAGCGAAGCCGCATAAATGGCCTACCGGTAGGCGACGCAAGGTTATGGGTGTCCAACCGCATTATCAGTTTCTTCGAGGGAACGATCATGACTCACCTAGGCGAGGAAGCACTTCTACGCATGGCTTCTTGTTCAAGTGAACGTTAGCGGCGCTAACGGCGTTTTAGGGTCCTAATACTTTCTGGATCCCGATTTCCGGCCCCATGAACTGGGAGATCGGCGGTTTGGGCGTGTTACGTCAAAGTGTCTGATCGGACTGCCCGACTCGACATTTGATAAGCAGCGACATCAGGCCGCGCCCTCCTTCGCGAGGGCAATAATATACTTCCAAGGCCGATGGGGGATCATGTAGATGTTCCCCTGGAGGCGATTGATGGCTAGTGATTCTAGGAGTTGGATTTACCGCTCACTGGATGCGATCAGTTTCTCGTGTATTTTGGTGTCTATCGAAGAGTGGATACGTTCGCGTGTTGGCGTTGGTCCGCCAAGCTCATTGTATTTTCAGTTGACGATTTTTGTCATTGGTCTCATTACCGGGTGGTTTGGAGACGCAGGTCCGAAAGTAAAGGCACGTCTGTCGCAATTAATCGCGTGGTTCCGAAAGTCAAAAGATTTGGCCGATGCGCTCGCCGAGAATGCCGATCTCAAAAAGAGACTTGCGCATGAAGATACTCCGTCAATTATCACTGACAGCATGCGCGACGCTCTAAAGACGGCACCTCGTCTGCTCGTGGACCATACAGCTGCCCACCCTGACCGCGAAGACCTAGGGGGGGCGGCTCGGAGGCCTAACGTTCACCAGCGATAAACCAGCGATCATTCGAAAGGTGGGAGCGGTGCTCTCCAAAGATCGGTACGAGAGCGAGCACGAATTTAGTCTGAACCCAAGCGTACTTCCACTTATTGACAAAAACAAGCCAGCCAAGTGCAAGATACTTGGCCTCAAGCAGCGCCCTTTGCACGGTACCTATTTTATTGATAGTCGGGCTCTCTTGGATGTCTTGGATCAGAAAACCTCTCGGTCCGATGATTCGGTGGTGATTGATTATGACGACGAAGACGGCAACGAGTTTTCTAGGAGATTCGTCTTGACCCACAATCAGAACCGGGGAGTGTCTTGGATACCAGATCCCGTTAGTTTAAGGGGGAAAACTCAGTCCCCAACTCCAGAAGCACAGGATCTTGTTATTCTTCGCCACAAGCTTGGACTGGCTACCGCATTCCAAAGAGAACAGCAAACTGCGGAGGAATTGAGGAACGAAAACACAGATTTAAAAAGCCAACTAGCTATGAAGCCGACGCCGCAAGATCTGGTTAAGCTTCAAAACGAAAATGCGGATCTAAAAATCCAACTGGCATCGGTGCCGAATAAAAAGTGGCCCTTCGGGCAAGCACTAGCGGTTCAAAAAGTGAGCGCTGAACACGATCCCTTGGCCCACTACAAGGACAAAATAAGAATAGTCCTAACAAACACGGCCCAAAGGGATCTCCATGTGTGGATACCGCTTTGGGAATCGGCTGAAGTGTTCGTGCAGTATCCATTCGGATCACGTTTCAGATTAGAAGGGCCGACTGGATGGAGAAACAATGACTGGCCCAAAGATGCTAGCGGTAAATTTCTGGAGTACTCCTGTTTAGAGGTCAAGGTTGGTGTCAGCTTTGATTGTTATATCGGTCTGCTTCCACCGGTCGGCAATAGCATTGAAGAAAGGCTACGGATTAGAACCCCGGTGGGGAGGGCAATCTTCCCTCTCAGAATTGAGGGGAAGCTGTACGAGGAATCAATAGACGTATAAGCGTTTCAACCGGTTTACCTTTACGGGAATAGCATTGGTTCAAGAATCAATCGAGCGGCCTCTTCGGTTGAAATTTTCTTCCCATCGTGCACGAGAAATACCTGCTTATCACCGTTGATGTCTGCCGACAAGATGAACTCCGGTCGCGCCTTTGGCTTAACGATGACCGTGCAGGCATCAACGTTAAGAAAGAGCAGGGACGAAAGGGCAGAGCAGAAAAAAGAGCAGGGACGGACGAGACGGTCGGCCGAGAGCAAAGCCGGAACGGTCTCGTCCGTCCCTGTTAGCCGCCCCTGCCCTTCCGTCATGGTACACTGCCGTACGTAGCCAATCGCGAGGGCGAGAAGTCTACAACTCGTTGAACCGTCTTGGAAAAGGTGCCACACCAAGAGCGGCGGCGAATGGCGTCGGCGGCGGTTTAATCACCATGAGGCTCAGCCGAAATTAGGCTTCTCGCTACCTCCACTTCGCGTTCTGGAGAAGACCCGCCATGCTGCTCAAGTCACTATCGATCGTCGGCCTACACGGGGCGCTGACTCTCGACGTTAATTTCAACAAAGACATGACTTTGCTTGTGGGAATCAACGGAAGCGGCAAAACAAGCGTGCTCAATGTGTAATAACTCAGACTTGATCTGACATAGTTGGTTAGATCAAGCAGCCGCATCAGCGGCCGCGCCTCCGCCTACGCTCCGCTGCGCAGGGCTCCGCTCCGGCTCCGGCGCTACGTTCTGGAACGAGTCGAGCATTTTCTCTTGCGCCAAGTGTGCCGAGTCCGAGAAAGTCTGCATCGGGGTCTTGCCATAACAGTACTTTCCAGAATGTGTTCGTGTCAGATTGTACTCCCGCAGCCAGTCATCCAGATCCGCCTGTAATTCGTCGAGGCGCTGATAGAGCTTCTTGCGAAAGGCGGTGGCATAAAACTCTTCCTGGATGGTGCGATGGAAGCGCTCGCAGATACCGTTGGTCTGCGGATGCCGGGCCTTGGTGCGGCTGTGGTCGATATTCTCGACCGCCAGGTACAACTGGTATTCGTGATGCTCGCGCTGCCCACAGTATTCTGTACCGCGATCGGTGAGCACGCGCAGCAGCGGAACTTTCTGCTCCTCGAAGAACGGCAGCACGCGGTCGTTAAGCATGTCGGCGGCCACCAGAGCATTTTTGCGGTCGTAGAGCTTGGCGAAAGCGACCTTGGTGTACGTGTCGAGGAACGTCTGCTGATAGATCCGGCCCACGCTCTTGATCGTGCCCACGTAATAGGTATCCTGGGCTCCTAGGTAGCCGGGATGCGCGGTTTCGATCTCGCCGTGCGCTTCCTTTTCCTCGCGCGCCCGCTCCATGGCGCGGAGTTGCTCCTCGGTGAGAACGATGTGTTCCTGGGCGGCCTTGGCCTCGAGCGCCTTCAGCCGCTTACGAAACGTTTCCAGATCATGCCGGAGCCAGACGCTGCGAACGCCCGTGGGAGAAACGAATAGGCCACGCTTGGTCAGTTCGTTCGCCACACGCACCTGGCCCAAAGCCGGCTTCTCCAAGGCCATCTCCATAATGGCCTTTTCAACGTGATCCTCGACCCGATTCTTCGGACAAGGCTTGCGTCGGCTGATCTCGCGCAACGCCAGCTCGCCGCCCTTGTCGTACAGTTCTTTGAAACGGTAGAAACTATCTCTGGAATAACCCATCACCTTGCAGGCTTCCGAGACGCTGCCCAGCATCTCGCTGAGCTTCAACAGCCCTACTTTGTTCTTGATGATCTTCTGTTCGGTGTTCATCGCTGACACTCTCCTGACCGCGCTTCCGCGCAGTCTATCAAATGTCAGATCAAGTTGAGATTAGTACAGCTCAATGTGATCGACTGGCTATTGAAACCTGATCTGCGGCGATTGGCGCTTGCGGATTTCGATTCACTTTCCCTCAGCTTCACGGAGGACCGCGCTAGCTATGAATTAAGGGCAAAGAAAACCTCTGCAGCAGTGACGCTCTCAATTCGCGGTAAACAGAAAGCCTTGAAGCCCATAACCGTTGACCTGAAAAAAAAGCCTGACATAGACCCCGAAAGGCTGGACGAATTCTATAGTCGTTTGAGCCCAGAGAAGCACGAGATGCCGATGTGGGAACTTCTCAAGTCGTTCTCAAAGCCTACCGTAATCTCCCTAGACAGAACCATCTCCGCCGAATCCGATGAGGTTCAGTACATCGAGGCCTTACCAGGAAGACTCAGGAAAGGCGTACGATTCCGCTCCCCCGTATCTTACGTTGAGGAGGTTACATCCTCCAAGTACTCCGAATTCCGAAGCAGGTCGATCGAAAACGACAACGAGCTCAAGGCTAAGATCGTGATGTCCGCGCTCCAGGATCCGAAACTCGCTTTTCGCGGCGAAGCCATAAAGCCGATGAACCGGGAAGAGATCACCCGCCTCGAAGAGAAAGTCTCGACCTATCTGTCCGGAACGATCAAATCCGCCGATGTGCGCAAGCAGGTACGGCGCTTCTTCAACGCGTCACGCCTGCTGACCGAGCGACGACGCTCTGCCAAGGGGCAGCACAGGTTCCTAGTTGATTTCGTGGTCACCCAGTATCGTCAGATCGAGAGCCTCGCGAAGGCCTTCAAGGACTTTGAAACTAAGAATTCACTCGCGTTCAAATCACTACGTGACTATCTACGCGCGATAAACCAGTTTCTCAATGACAGCAACAAGGAACTCTACTTTGAAGAAAGCACCGGGAGGCTGGTATTTTCGTTTGTCGATTCGGCGAATAGAAAGCAATCGAGGCGCTCCGTTTCACATCTCTCATCAGGCGAGCGCCAGATCCTTATCCTTTTCACGTTTCTAGTCTTCGCGTCCAAGCCACGGAGCGTGTTCATTGTTGACGAGCCGGAGTTGTCGCTTCACCCAAAGTGGCAGTCTGAGTTTATGAATGTATTCTTGAGCCTTCAGCCAGAGGGCACGCAGTTACTATTGGCGACGCATTCACCCGATATAGTTGGTAACTACAAGGCCAACTGCGTGATTCTTCCGGGGAGCAGATCGTGAATGCGGCTGCATCGGACCTCCCCGCTCGGAGCTCGGCTGGGATGGCGGCACTTGACGTCTTCTATTCCGATTTCAACGACGTCAATATCTACGTAGAAGACAACGAACAAGAGAACCCTACGAGCAGATACTTAGGAAGCTCTTCTCGCGCTTGAGGATTACTCGGATCTTTCCTTTGGGAGCCAAAGCTGCGCTCTTTCAGCATGCCACATCGAGCACGAATGCTCACATTAAAAACTTCAGGGCGTACATCGCAGACAGAGACTTTGATTATCTGCTCGGAAAACAGGTCACGCGTCCGAACGTGTTCTATCTCGACAGGTTCTGTATCGAGAACCATTTGATGGAAGCTTGCGCGATAATCGAAGTCGTTATTGAGAATCACCCGAAGAGGAGAAGAGCCGAAGTCGAGGCTAGACTCATGCTCGATGGTCAGATCTCCTCAACTTATCGAGCTCTTCGACCGCTGTTTGCTCTGTTCTTTTGTGCTCAGAGTCTCGACCTTGGAGTCAAGAATTGTTCGTTGCCGCCCGAACGCTTTTGCAAACCTAAGCGGCTGTGGGAGCTGAACGACGCTGCCATCGTTCAATATGAAGCAGACCTCAAGGCAGCCGCACAAGCCAAGCTTATCGACCCCCCGCTGGTTGATCCGAGATCCGATTCTCGACTTTCTCGTGCTGCCCGCACGTCCGACCACTCACTGGTGAGCGGCAAGTTCGTCGGAGCGATGCTCTTCCATTATGTCAAGTCAAACTACACCCTTGGGTCAATGACATTTGAGTCCTTTATATACAGATTGGCAAAAAACTGCGCGCTTTTTTCGATGCGTCCCTTCGCTGCCCGAGTGCGCGCGGCAGTACGTGCTCATGCTGCAAACAGGCCTGCGGCGTCGCGTAAGGAGATTGACGCCTAACCCTTCTGTAAAGCCGGCCGAACCATTTGGCGGAGCGTTTAGAGCGCGGTCTGGCTTCACTCCCTGCAGCGAGGACGCAATGCGCAACACCGATCCGCGCTTGTATCTGGATGGTCGGCCAAGTGGAAGTTGAAACCGCGAAACGGCGCTACCGTAAACGTGAAGTCTTGCCGGTTTGCTCGATTGCGGTTAGCTCCATCAACGCCGAGAAAGTGCCGGCGATTGAAAGCTTTGTGCCAATCGAAGCAGATTAGGAACGATAAACGCCGCAGGGTCTGGTAGTTCAGTTGGGCGAAAAGTCGTCGATGCTGATCTTTGCCAGCCGGCCTTATCCGGGGCTACTTCAATTAGCGAGACGTGCGTGATCCGTCAAAGTTGAAACCTCGCCCCCTGTTTCCGAGTCGTGCGTCAATCCGGGAAAACACGAGTAGCGGTGCTAGGGTTGGCTGAATCGTTTTGGATTGCAACGACACCAGCGCCACCGCCGAAGCCGGATAAAGCGAACGTAGGTGTGATGTTACGGATTCCGCTATTGTAACGGCTATTACTGGCGCCCGGCGGCGGCTTTCTTGCACGACGTAGCCGAAGCGCTCGCGATCGCGCAGATATAAGAAGCTTCGGCTTTATTTGTGTGGCCGGGATGGTGCTGCCCTAATAGTAACCTGCGAAAGCCCCGCGGGGATCTGAGCTGCTGTCCCTATCCTCTTCACCGCACACCCGACGCCCGTGAACAATGCAAGAAGCAGGGGAATCGCAAGGGCGGTTCGGCGCGTTGCGCGTGCCATTTCCGGACGCCATGAGAACAGATATTCCAGGCGGGCGCGAAGCACCGAACTGCTCATCGCGCATCCGAGAAGCAGCGGATTGGGACACTCCCGCGCCGTATTCAACAGCATGCTGGCATAATCTTCCGGCGCGACTCCGGCCGACAACACCGCCTCATCGCACGCCCGCTCTTGCTCCTCATCCAGCCGCGCAGTCATCACCCACGCCAGAGGGTTCCACCACAGCAATGCCCGCGACGTTAAGGACGCGGATTTCGCCAAACAATCACGCCTGAGCACGTGCGCGGATTCATGCAGGAGCACAATTCGTAGTCGCGCGCTGCTCCATTCGAGCGCGTTCCTAGGGAGAATGATGACCGGTCGCAGTACGCCGCAGGTGAGCGGCATGCTGACGTTTCCGATCCGTACTTCTGCTGCCTCGCCCCGCATGAATCGGCTCGATCTCTGGCGAGCGCGCTGCAATACAAACCACCCGCCGGCCGACCGGGCGGCGAAGATCAGCGCTCCCACAGCCCAGATCGCCGACAGGAGGGTCGGCCAATCGGTGAAATCGTGTTTAACGCGATGCCCGCCGGATCCCCCACCAAACTTGGCGGGAATCGTAATGAAATAACTCCAGTCTGGAGACCACAGCGCCAGGAATGGCACGACAGCCGCGCTCATGAGCGCCCCGAGGCAAATCAGATAGCGCGTTGCCGTGCCCTGGCGCCTTGACCATCGGATGAGCAGCAGACCGGCCGCCAACAAGATGGTAGTTTTCGTGGCCACCAAAATGAGGTAGAGGTTCAACATGGTTATCTCCTTTCCTTTTTGGCGCGATCCACTAGCCGGCCAAGGTCCTTCAACTCTTCTTCGGTCAGGTGGAACGCCGCTGGATCGAGCAGCGCCGCCGCGGCTTCCTTGGCCGATCCATCAAAAAACGTCCGAATCATGCGCTGCAGGGCCGAGCGCCCCGCAGTCTCACGCGCCACCGTCGGCTCATAGACGTACCGTAGTTTTTCTTCGACGTGCCGTACGTAGCCTTTGCGCTCCAGCACGCGAAGAATCGTCCGCACCGATGAATAGTTCGGTTTGTCCGGGAGACCTTCTTGGATCTCCTGCCCGGTGGCGCGACCACGCGCAAACAGCACATCCATGATCTGGCGCTCGCGCCGGCTCAAATCGGGATCGCCCTTGGACGCGGTCTTCGTCGATATGCGCATTTCTTAGCAACCTGCGTAAAAATTAACATAAATGCTTTCGGCTGTCAATAGCCTTCGGGGTTTCTGGTGGATCATTGCTGAGACGCCTCATTTGTCTCGAAAAGGGTCGATGCTTCTAATTGCGTCATCTTTCCAGGCGACGTTGCGCGCACGCGGTGAGAGTAGTTTTTCAACAGCATCGGCAAGTTTTGAGACGATCGGCGAAGACGCGCCAATAGCGGCTTCCAGAGTCTCACAATTCAGTCTCATATTGAGCAGGAGTGGCACTAGTGGGGCCGTCTTCAGGCCGTTTTGTCAGGTCTCAATAGTCCTTCTCAGAATTCGGGCCGGGGGGCCGTTTGAAGCCCACCGGGACGTATAGTCGTCAACGGTTCCTTGTGCCGGCCGCCGCTCAACTTGAACCGCCAAAATCCTCAACGCGCGTTATGCGGCAACTGGAGGCCGAACGGCGCAACTTGCAGATGCCCGGTCATTCAGGCTTTGGGGCAGTAGCCAGATCGCCGCCCAGACGACTTACCCACCTTGGGCAATCGAGGAAGGCGGATTTCTGGGCTTTCTCCTCGTAGCCAACACCCGTTGGGTGCAGAGTCATTAGCCCCATGCCACTTGGAACGGCACCGAAGCGTCGAAGACCTTCCCACCCATGGTCGTATGAGGCTGCAGTTTTTCCAACGGAAACGTCCCCATTCGACCGTAACCTATGTAAAGGAGCGGAATCAAAGTGCATGCCGTAGTCGCACTACCGAAACGAGGTAGCGTCCTCCCATGCTGCATACCAATCGACCCCTCAAGCGAGACTACGAAGTGGACGGTTTACGACTACAATCCTTCAAATCAAGAGATCGCGCCACGGAACTCGCCCAACTCAATGCCGGCGACCACAACAGTCGCCACAACTACGTTCCCATTCAAGCCCGGTATCTACACCGCGCTACTCACCACGAAAGACCCGAGCTTGACCGGCGATCTTTCCACGAAAACCCTGAACGATACGATCAGCGTCAGCGGCGACGCCACAAACTTCATGACTCAGCATAACGGCGGCAACTGCGCGTCCAACTTCCCTGCTGCCGTGAGGCTTTACTTCCGGTCCCCGTCCGCATCCGGGCCAAGCACGGGTACACCCCCAGCGGGTTTCTATACCCAGTTCTGGTGGTCGAACCCAGCGAACGTGCCGCTGCTGAGCGGAAACCAGTCCCAACCCATCACGGCGAACATGTCTAACCCGACTGAGTGGTCAGATTGGAATGGCCAGCCTGCCAGCAATCCCGCGGTCACGGAGGCCTTCCTGGAGGCCACACACAAAGTGCTGGAGATTGGCCTGTCATTTGGCGGCGAGTGCTTCTTCGAAACCGGCGTCACTCCCACAAGCCCCTTCACCAATGAACAGTTCTCCAGTATGTTCAGCGAGAACTAGCGACCTATCTCGCGGCCCGCGCAATAGAGAGGGCCTTTGGGTCCCTGCAGCAGAAGAGCGCGGCCTAGATCTCCGGGTTCGTTAGCATTCAGCTCAGTAAATTTTAGGCAATAAGAGAGGGCCTCAAACAAGGTCCTCTTTTTTCTTTCATTACCCGAGTTGCTTGCGCCATCTGCGATCGCACGGATTTCGCACGCAGCTGCTGGATACTTTGGTAGCTGACGGGGCGACCAACCACTGACCGGCTGGCACGTTCAAAAACACGTTCACTGAGGATTAGAGCGGACCGACAAAGCGGCGGCCAGAAATGTGCGAGACTTGGCCCCCCTTTCAGCTAATCGTCTGGTTCCAACTGGCCGTCAGATGGCGCGCCGGCCAGCGCGGCAGAGAGCCAGAAGCTCTTTGCCTCACCGCCCACGAGTATGCCCTGTCCGACCTGGAGCGGTTTTCCTGCTCTAATCCGCTCTTGGTTATTGATAACGGCTCCCTCCAAACCGAATTAAGCCGTTGCGGACAAAGGTGCGGGACCGTTGCCAGCTTGCAGGATCGCTCAGCGGTTTGCCATGTGAAATGCGGAGCGCACGTGGACTCACTGGCTGCTGCTCATCGCTCTCGCTAACCGTTTCCCACAATTCCTGATACCTGGTCGAAGCGCCTCGGGACCCGAAGAGTCAGCTTAGCGACGTGCTGTAGCGGTGATGTCAAAGATCGAGTCATGCTTGTAGCCCGACGGGAACGGGCGGAGACCGGAATCGAAGCTCTATAGGGCTGAGCCGTTGCATGAGGATCATCGGCCCGCCGCATTGGGGACAAGTCCAAAGCGGTCGTGGTGCGGAAGCGCCTTTTTCCTTAAGCTCAACTTCGAGAACCCGACCTGATTGAGCCAGCAGTTGCAAGCAGAGCGGGAGCGACGCCCCACGGCAGCGATGAGCCATCCAGCCGAATTAGCGGATGCGGACGAATGAAGGCGGCAGCACGTGCAACAGGAATCTTCGCAGGAACTCGTTGACGGGCAGCGCCATCAGACGCTTCTTGTTGTGGTGAGCGGAATCGCGCCAGCGAAAGGTGACCATGCCATCAGCAACGCTAACGAGTCGATGGTTGGAAATCGCCACGCGATGGGTGTATTGGCCGAGATAACGTAGCGCGTGTTGCGCACCGCCGAAGGGGCGTTTGGAGTAAACCACCCATGGGGAACGGAACAAGGGACGGAGCCATGCGGCGAAGGTCTTAGGATTCTGCAACACCGCGAGGGCTCCGTGGAAGGTGAGTTTGTGCTCCGCATGCAGCGTTCTGAGACCTTCCACGAACTTGCCCCGGAACACCTCTTTGAGTACGTCCACTGGCAAGAAGAACTTCTGGGAGTCGATCCACCGCGAGTAGTCCGGAGCCAGACCGCCGGGAACTACACAATGCACGTGGGAACAAGTAGGCCTGGTACTGGCGAACGTGCTCTGGGCCCAACGTGTCAGGCCGCTGATGGAAGTACCGGGCGAAGTCATTGATAGTCATGAGGTACGCCAGCGCGGTACTCTGGGAATAATTTCGACGCTCGAGTTCTTCGAGCATCAAGTTGCGTAGATGGGTCACAGGGATGACCTCCTTGTGACCCGACAATACACACAGCGGACAAAGGCTGCTTAAGAAACGGTCACGCGAAGCGTCTGCCTCTTAGGCTTCGTTCAAGTAGCGCTCCAATGAATAATCCAGCCCCATTCGACACCGTTCATCGCTTCGACCGACGTGTCGCAGGATTGATTGCAGCTCTTGAAAGGCCCCAGATTTTGGCTTCTGCGCCCAGGCCTCGTGCTCTTTGATCTCATTCTTCGTCTGTTCTGTGGACATATTTTTGGCCGACGACAGAGTGTATACTGGCCTGAAGCCGGGAGCCAACATGGAAATTCCGGATCAAAGCTGCCACAGCGGGCGTCCTAGGCATCGGCTGAGAATGAAACTTCAGCGGCTTGCCGCGGATCTCGCGGTTGCCGTTTTCTTTCTTTCCTTGGCGAACGGCGCAACGGCCCCGAACACCCTGACTCTTCCGGTCGAAGTTGTGGGCGAGAATGGCACAACGTCAGGCGTTACCGTCGAGGTTCCGGCTCGGCGAGCGCCCGAGATCCGGTCGCTGTGGATGCAGGTCCATGGTTTGGGCTACGCCGGCATGATGAGCGTGCAGGTCAACACCAGCGCCTGGTTACCTCTGAACAACGATACAGTTACCGTCGCGGAGCCTGGCAAGAGCTAATGGCGGAATCGGCGGGGGTTTCTCGACACTCAAAGTAACCCGGCCGCTCCCGGCGGGCGTCGTCGTTGAAGGTGCTAACACTATTCGTTTCCGATTCAACCATTCAGATGGAGTCGTGAGCGGTTTTAGAGTACTGGCTTTTAATATGCTCGCCGGTGATTCGAGCCGGGTGCTGCAGCCTGACGCATTCATGCAGGATGACCCCAACACATGGACTCCGCCCTTGCGCGATTCCGATTCGATACAGGCTGGGAAAGACCTCTGGCAGAACGCCCAACTCATGGCAAGCAGTCTCCAGAACGCCCTGCCGATTAGCGCCCACTGTTCAGACTGCCACGCTCACGACGGCCGCGATCTCAAGTACTTCAGCTTTTCCAACGCGTCCATTATCGCCAGATCCCGCTTTCATGGGCTTTCAGCTCTACAGGGTCAGCAGATCGCAAGCTACATCCGCTCCCTGCCCGTTCCCAGCCCGGGTCGACCGTGGAATCCCCCCTACCAACCGGGACCCGGATTGGATGCTCGACCGATCGCCAACTGGGCAGCGGGTGCAGGGCTCTCATGGGTGCTCGACAACGACAGCGCCGCGCTTCCATTCATCTTCACTCCGAACGGTGGTCGTTCAGGTCGGCTAGGCATGGGCGCTGTTGAGAACGGACCAGATTGGAGCGCGATCGCACCGCTAATCACGCCCGCTGCCTTTCGCCCCGATGGAAACTTGAATCCGCGCGAGATCCCCATCTCGCTACAACTGCCAGACTGGAGCCACTGGCTCCCGCGTGTGCATTCCCTGGACGCGTGGGGTGCAGCTTTTCAGAACAGTGAATTCTCCGAATGATATGGCTCGGCCGGCATTCCTTCGTCCGCCAGCCGAAGAGTGCCTTCCGGCAAAACTAAACCATCTCTGAGGAGCCTCCTGGCGTCACCGGATCTCTCCGCGCTGATCTCGTCCGGTCAGATCGTTACGTACTTCGATAAGTGGCGCAACGCGCGCCGCGCATTCCTCAAACCGTACGTGGAGAGCAAATCGGTTAATTGGTCGCCCGATTTGTCTCTGAAAGCGTACTCTACCCAGCTCTGGCACCTCGTAAAGACGTGGGAGATGACTCAGGAGTTTGGCCTGGAAGGACGAGGGCGCGAATTGTTTGGGGTGACTGGCGAACCGCGCACATGGTTCAACACGATTCCCGAAGCGACGGCTCCAGCCACAGCAAATATTCCTGACGGCGCGGCTGGGATGGGCGGCAGTGCGTTGACCAACGAGTACTTCGATGCATCCTGGTATGAGCTGCAGATGCTCCTCCATAGCGGCAACCATCGGCACCGCGACCGCCTTCCGGTTGACTGGGTCTACCTGATCGGCCGGTTCCTGGATCTGAATCGTGAAAGCCGGAGACCGGAACCAGCGCGTTTGCTTGTCGCTGTAATCAAGGCGATGCAGTCAACAGATCCGAGCATCGGACCGGACAATCGCGCGCAAGGGTGGCGCCCCAGTCAGAATGTCGATCCGACCATTATGGTTAGCGCAGTGTGGGCGCCGATCTTCCAACCGTTCTCCGGCGACATTAAACGTGCCATTACAGAGTCCTCCTTGCGGCGTGGCTGCACAAGAACTTGCAGTATCCCATGGCGCGATATTTTACGGCTGGTTTATCGGAGCGGAGTTACGCCGCACCGGCGAGTCTCGGAGGCATCACTGGCGGCAATGTGTAGGAACTCGCGCCGTTATTCACGAAAGCCGGGGTCAATCCCGAAGTCGTTCGACAGCTTGAGCGGTGGGGAAAGGGTTTCACCGAGGTGGCTGCGCGCTTTCAGTATGCCCCACGCGGGCCCGCTCGAAACAGAGTCACGGGAGCGAGCAAGAATGGCGAAGAGTAAGAAGCGAATGCAAGCAGCAGGTTGTGGGCGAGCGTTCGAAGACCCTTTCGACACACACTTCCTATATCCCCGTTTTATCTGGACGCAACCGGCACAAGTTCGGGACGCCGACCACTGAGCCTGAGTCGCAGACTCGTCAATTCCTTTGCGGTCCGTCAGAGGGCGGAACGGTATCTGGCCGGAGCAAAGCCCAGCGAAAGGTAACGCATTGCGCTCACACCGGCGCGCCCGGAATGCTGGATCCTCAGAACTTTGGCCGCGCTACGTAGGCTGAATATGGCCAGAACCAGTGTCAAATCTCCGGTTCTCGACAGCCTGGGACACCTCACGACTTGCGTCCCGAATCCTGTCCCGCCAAGCCAATCGTTTGTCAGCAGTTTTGTCAGCACGAGGTCCAAGTCTCATTCGTTTTCCACAGTTCTCAGGTGTCCCATCGATGCCAGAACTGACTTGAAAACACGACGTTTCCGAGAAAAATAATTACACATGGGACTTTGACACGTATGGTTTCGTAATCAGCAGGTCGCCGGTTCGATCCCGGCGGGTGGCTCCATTGTTTCTATAACTTGCCGAGAGTAGAAGCTGGGTTCAGTGATCACCGCTCATCAGCCACTTTGTGAAGGAATGTCGAATCCACGTCGTCCCACGCGGGGCGCGACGCATCGGAAAAACTGCAAAGCCGCTTCAGTATCGACCTTATCCACAATCCACAGCCATGTTGAGGGTCTCTGCCTTGATTTCCCCATTCGCGTTAAGGGTGACGTGAACCAGCTCGTGGACGTGCAGATTATTTCCTGCGCCGGGAGCCACCAACAGGAAGTTGTTGACGAAAGTGAATTCGTTCGTGGTGCCATCGGAGTTGGAAACGAAGTGGTTGCCTCCAGAAGCTTGATATTTATTCCCGGTTGTCAGTCCAATTCCGCTGACACCCGCATCATTAAAGTGCGTCGCAATATGCACGCCACCATTGCCATCCACGGTCACACTGAAGACGGCATGCACCCGGCCAGTGAGGTCAATCATCTCTCCGGCCCCACCAACCGCGCAAGGTACGGTGACTGTCGTGGCGAGAGGGATCTCGATCTGAGTAATGACTTCCGCGTTACCGATAGACGGAGAAAGTAACGCAATTAGTGCCGCAATCAAAGAAAAGGATGTTGGTTTCATGTTGAAGGTGCGTTCCTGCGCAATGACGTCAGTATGGCGGCTCCGCTGTGGCGTAGCTTATCGGAATTCATCGACATGAGCAGCGGGATTTACCAACAGAGATGCGGCCAAAACCGTACCGCAGGCAGGTGAAATGCGGATACCTGAATTAGGGTGACGGAACGGGGTTTTTGAGGGCCTGGTTGGCGTGCTGCATGATCTGAAGTTGCCGTAGACGATGCGGACGCTGGGAAGCCAGTGCCGGGTGCTGTTGGTGAAGGCTGCTCGACGCCGTCACTATTGACGGAGATAATTAGTAAGCCCGCTGGAAACGGCGCGTCGCGAAAACCGGATTTCGGCCCGGATTTGGTCCCATTTGGTCTGCCGCGGGCTGAACTGGCGGAAATCCCTCAGTAATCCAGTTGACCCTTCTTGGCTTCCAATTTCGACGGGTCAATGCCGGGAACCTTTGTCAGATCCTCGAATGTCTTAAATTTGCCCTTTTCGTCACGATACCGCACGATTGCGACAGCTTCCTTTTCCGAGATGTCAAGGCCTGTTGCCAGCTCCTGGATCGACGCCGTGTTGACCGCGATCCTGGGTTCCGTCTGCGACTTCGGGAAGTGCTCGGCAAGATAATCAACCACCTCGCCAAACTGGTCGCGCGTGCCTTTCGCCCCGCGCTTGATCATTTGCAAAACGATGGCGTTCCAACCGTCCGCGCTTTCGCGCCGGCTCACAGCCACATCCACCCCATGGCACTTCCCGCAAAGCTGGATGGTCGTCTCCTTGCCGGGACCATCAGGGAGAGATTCTTTGGCATCGTCCGCAATGGCAGGAGCCATTGATACGGCGAGACAAGTTGCGATTCTCAAAAACATGGCAACTATATTTCGAGGCGGATGCCGAACGCATAGAGTGTGCCGTCGGCGGTTGCGAAATACACCCGGCCATTGGATACTGTAAGACCAGTAAGAGCGCCGGGGGCCGTGACCTGGTTCCCGCTTGAGTAGATCTCTTCGCCGGTCTGCGCGTCCAGGCCGCATAGCGTCGCATGCGAGGGTCCTTTCGGCTGCCCATCGCTCGAGTATGCCCCGGCCGACAGCGCAAAAACGGCTCCGCTTGTCGTTACGGGCGGAACCGGAGAGCGCATGTCGCGGGATGCCCAGGCCGGCGTGAGCACCGGTTTCCCATCCTGCTCCTCCACCTTGAAAGCGACGATGGCGCCGTTGGTGACAGGACCGTTCGTTCTGGCAGGCTTCAGGTCCGGATTCAGTTTTCCCCAAACCGGCGCGAACACCCAAAGCTTTCCATCGGGGTCTTTCCAACCCGCCAGCCCTGCCCAAATCCCTCCGCCTGCCGCACCCAGCGGCGCCGTCTGCGACAGCGGCATCTTGCGATCGCCTCCACCGAAGGACTTGTCATCCACAATGAACAGCCGTCCGTCGCTGGTGGACGAGACAATGAGGTCGCGGCCGTTGGAATCCAATACAACCGGAGTCGGCGCGTTATAACCGGCTGCAGTTTTCGCGGACGAGTTCTCAGGAAGTATCAAGCGCTCTTTTGCCTTGAGATCATTCGGCGTCAAGGACTGGATGGTATCCGGACTAGTCCGCAGATACACGGTGCCGTCGTTTCCAAAGGCTGGACCACCTAGCCCGTTTGCGCTGGTTCCCTGCCAGGTGAAGCTCACAGCCTTCGGATCGGGAACCGTAAGGTCGATGGCCCAGATGCCGCTCTGCGCGCCGCCACAACCCGATGCCGAGCTTGCGTAAATCGTGCCATCGTGAATCGTCAAGGCCGATGCCTTGACGTTTGCGGGCAGGAAGTCTAGCGGAGCCGAAAGATCGGAGCCATCAGAGGTGTTGAGCTTGTGCAGCTTGCCATCATTCGACACGGCGAACACCGGCCGCACTTCGCCGAAGTCGTTGCCAGGGAGAGCCGGCCTCCGGTGCCCGCCCGCTGCACGCTTGCCGAAGACAACCGGGGGCACCAGTGCGGGCATCGTTGCGATGGTCTGGGTGCAGCCGGAAGTCCCGACTTTGGCTTTTTCGGGTTCAAACTGCCGTTTCCAAAACACGCGGTTCAGATCGGCATCAACGGACCAAATCGTACCTGAACCGTTGGCGGCGAACGCCAGCTCCTTGAAGCCGCGGTAGGAAATGAGTAGTCCGACAATAACAGGCGGGGTGAGGGAGCGGGGCCCAGCATGCGAATCGGGGAATTTCCTCTTAAGGACAAGCTCGAAGTCCTTGACGTTCTCCCGCGTGATCCGGGTGTCGCTCCGTTCCCATCCGGTGCGCTGCGAATCGCCGCCGAAAGACGGCCAGTCAATTTGCGCTCTCATGACGCCCGCGCAAGCGAAAGAGATCAAGACCCCCAGCGCGAAGCTTCTCATTTGCCTGCCCCTTCGAGTCCGAAACAATAGAGCACGCTGTCGTAGGTTCCGATATACACGCGGCCATTGGCGACCGAAAGCCCGCTGAAGTGATTCCACGCCTTGATCTGGTCTCCACTTGAATAAAGTTCCTTGCCGGTGAGAGCATCGAGCGCGTAGAGTACCGCGTGTGTGGAGTTCTTGATGCGCAGCGGGCTGAAATCGGCAAGGCCGCGATCTTTATAAGCCTGACGCGTGTTCTCCCCGCTGCCGTAAGCGAAGACCACGCCATTGGCGATAACCGGCGGCTCGGCCTGGTTCATGCCGCGCGACATCCATACCGGCTTGAGACGAAACTTGCCGTTAGTCTCTTCCACCTTCAGCGCGACCACCGCGCCATGGGTCACAGGACCGTAGGAGATCGGAGTTTTGAATGCGGGATGAACCGCGCCCCAGAAAGGAGTGAGCACCCAGCGTGTTCCGTCGGCCTGTTCCCAACTGGCCATGCTGCCCCAGATCCCGGCGGACTGGAAGTCGGCCTCCTCATTACACATCAGTGGCGTCCGGTCAAGTGGTGTCTGGTGATTCGCCCCGCCTGCGGACTTCGTGTCCAGCAGGTACATCCGGCATTCCTTGCTGCCCGTTACCATAAGTTCGCGACCTTTGAACGGGAAAATGGCCGGCGTAACCTGCATGTCGAGGTCGCGCTTTTGAAGCCATGCCCAGTTCGTAGGCTCGTAGTAGTCGATCAGCTTCAACTCGCGTCCTTCCACTCGCGCGCCAATCAAGCCGTTGCCGTAGACCTTCTTGACGGGATCATAAAAGCCGTCGCCGGTAGGTGCCCAGGCTGTTCCCGTGGAGTCAACGGCCGCGCCAGTGCGTCCCCACAGGCCGCCGCTGCCAGGGTTGTAGGTCATCACCTTCTTTTCCGGGTCCTTCAAGTTCACGGCCCAAATCTGGTTCGGATTGCCGGCGCAGCCTTGCGAAGTGGTTGTGAACAGGTGATTGTCCCAAAGATTCAGCGCGTATGACTTGCCGTTGGGATACCCGAACTGAAACGGCGGCGCCACGTCTTCGCCGTCGGCGACGTTTAGAGAATGGACTTTACCGTCGCCGGCCATCGCGTACACCGTGTAGTTCCCCGGGGTATCTGCCGGCGCGATTACCGGTGTGGCTGTCTGTCCAGTAGGACAAAGAGGATCGCCGGGCTCACCTCGCTCTTTGGGCGGCGGGTAGTCAAAGTGCTTCTTCCAAAGCACCTGGCCGGCTGCAACGTCGATGGCGTAGATTTTGTTATCGATTCCTGCTTCGATGGCGATTTGTTTAACACCGCCCGAAGTCTTGACGGCTTCGACAATCAGCGGCGGGAACAGCGAATGCATTTCGTGCGGCACGTTGTCGAGCTGCAGCTTCCAAAGAATCTTCAAGTTCTTGACGTTGTCCCTGTTCAGGATCGTCTCATTCTGCTGCCAGGCGGTTCGTTTGGTGTTGCCTCCGTCGGTGAGCCAATCGGCTGCCGCGAGCGGGGCGAGAGCCATCAGGATTGCGAAACAGACTCTTTGTGTTGTCATCTTGCGCGCAGAGAAGTCCATTTTACTGCAATAGGCTAAGGTATCGCGCCAGGGCCGGTGAAGACCGGGGACACCGTCGAGGATCAGCCGCAACCGAATCATACCCCGCTATGGTTGAGATCATGGAATATACTGCAGCCTATCAGACTCGTTCACTGAGTTTTTGCAACACATCCCGCATGCCTACCACATCCACTTCCTTTCGCGTTCGCGTACTCAGCAAGGTGCTGGTCATCGGATTTCTTGTTGCTACCGGCGTGGTGCTGTTGTTTGCGTGGCTGGCGGAAGAAGTGAACGAGGGAGAGACGCTGCGCTTCGACGAGCACGTGCGTAACACCGTGCACGCACACGCCTCACCGGCGCTCACGTCGGCCATGCGTTTCATCTCACGCGTGGGATCGCCGGAGGTCATGACCCTTCTTTCGGTCGTCAGTTTTCTGATCCTATGGCTCAAACGATGGCGGCGCGCCGCAATCCTGCTGGCGATAACCTTCGCGGGCGGCGGTCTGCTGGATGAGGTGCTGAAGGTGAGCTTTCAGCGTGCGCGCCCGGCTGCTTACTTCGATTACCCCTTGCCGCGTTCGTTCAGTTTCCCGAGCGGTCACGCTATGTTCGCATTCTGTTTTTTCGGGACACTTGCATCACTCGTAACGGCGCGGCTCGAAAGCAGAAGGGTGAAGGTTTTCGTGTGGGTCGCCGCCGCGGTGCTCATTGCGCTCATCGGATTTTCCCGGATTTATTTGGGCGTTCACTATCCAACCGACGTGATCGGCGGCTACATTGCCGCATTTATCTGGGTCGCCGCGGTCACCATAGGTGATCGCTGGCATCGCCGCCGAACGGAACGTAAATGAACCAGGAGGAGGTTCCGGTGATCCTCAAACCCGCAGCCGGAACGGGCGACATAGCGTAGCATCCAACGACCGATCGTGGAATGATCCAGGCTGAGTCCCCGCTCGGCCATGATCTCTTCCAGGTCCTGTTCGGCGACAATTAGAAAACGTCTTCGTTCATGGCGCGGCGGGATGGAGCGTAGGTCCGGTGTGGTCGACGATGTTGACTTGCAACCGTCGGTCTTGCGCTGGGATGAACAGATCGGCGATCCCACAACACGACGACGGTGGCCTCGATTGGCTGCCCAGAGGTTTCCACACCGGACTGGCGCTGCCCGCCGGCACTGCGTCACAATCTACGTATGGCCTCAATCTCCAGGCGAGCTTTACTGGGCGCGTCGGCCGCCAGCTCCGTAGCCGCTTTTTCCGGACTTGACCTCGGCGCGGCCACCTCGGGCGACGACGCTGGCTTCAAGCTGGGCGTAGCTTCCTATTCACTCCGAAAGTTTTCGCGCGCCGAAGCGATCAAGATGATCCAGCGCCTCGGCCTAAAATACGTGAACATCAAGTCCTACCACCTGCCTCTGGATTCGACTCCCGATCAGATCCGCGAATCGCGCAAGGAGTTTGAGGATGCGGGTCTCACCATCGTGGGGGGTGGCAATATGGACTTCCACAAGGACGACGAGGCCGACATCCGTCACAAGTTCGAATATGCCAGGCTCGCCGGCATGCCGTTGCTTGTGTGTGCTCCCACTAAGATCACGCTGCCGAAGCTGTCGAAGTTTGTCGAGGAGTACAACATCAAGATTGCCGTGCACAATCACGGCCCAAAAGACAACTTCCCGGCACCGCAGGACGCGTTGAAGATCCTTCAAGACATGGATCCGCGCTGCGGCGTCTGCGTAGACGTAGGCCACACGGCCGAAGCGGGTGTGAAGCCTCTCGACGCCATCCGAGCCTCAGGTTCGCGAATGCTCGACATGCACATCAAGGACATGCGCGTATTTGGCGACGTGAATTCGCTCTGCGACGTCGGCGATGGCGTGTTGCCGATCGCGGACATTTTCCATGAGTTGCATAAGATGGGCTACACGGCTTCCGTTAATCTCGAATACGAAATCAACGAGGACGATCCGTTTCTCGGCATGGCGCGCTCGTACGCCTATATGCACGGCGTACTCGCAGGATTGAAGGGGTAGGCGCCACGCCTTCAACCACTCGATCGGCTATCGGCTCATGCAGTGGTGAAAAAAGTCAAGGGACTCGATGGCGTTCTGGGCCCAATGAAACCTCTGCGCACGATGCTTACCACGGCAAGAGAGCGTTCGTGCCAGTTCGGTATCACTGAGCACCCGATCCATCGCTGCGCGAAGATCCTCGACCGAATCGGGGTTGATATGAATGGCCGCTTCACCCGTAACTTCCGGCAAGCAGGAATTGTTCGAAGTAATGACGGGTGTGCCCGCCGCCATCGCCTGTACGACTGGCAGTCCAAAGCCCTCATAGAACGAAGGATAGACGAGTGCCGCGGCTCCTAAAAAGAGTCCCGGCATATCCCTCTCTGGAACATAGCCCAAGTACCGTATGCCAGCGCCACATTTGGTCAATGCAGTCTTGGTTTCCTCATCTGCCCACCCGAAGTTCCCGGCTAACACGAGTTGAACATCTCCCCTTCTTGAATGGCGCAAATCTCGAAATGCGCGAAGGATATTCGAAACATTCTTGCGGGGCTCAATGCAGCCGGCAAAAAGGAGGTAAGGCGCGTTCAGCCGGTACCTCGCCCGAACGTCTGCCGAATTATCGGCAGTCACTTCGAAGAATTCCTCGGCCACGCCTGGGTATATCACACGAATTCGGTCCGCGGAAATGCCGAGAATGTCGATCGCATCTTGACGAGTCTGTTCCGATATCGCAATCACTCCGTCGCATCTCCTTAGAACAACTTCTCCGTAGCGACGGGTTACGGCGATGTTTCGTGCAGTGTGATACTGAGGAGCCTTCCAGCAGGACAAGTCGAACACGGTTGCCGCAACCCTTTTTTTGATTGGCACATTCAGCGTGTGCTGGGAGCAATGAAAGACATGCGCTGTCAACATAAAGGGATTCAGGAGAATGTTTTCGGCCTGACTAATTACATTGAGCAACTGGACGGTACGGAGCCGAAGCTGGGTCGCACTTCGGCCAGAGGAGGATTTCAGATGGTCCAAGACATGTGGAACCACCATGCCCGGAGTGTACGTGGCGATAGCATCACCACGCAGACGTGCAGCATCTAGCAGGGAGGCGAGCCAGTAGTGGATATACGTCCTGACTCCCATGCCCGGCAACAACATGCTGGTGGCATCGATAGCGATCTTCATCTTGGACGCTTTCAAGCCGCGACTGAAAAATTTATCTTAACTCTCTTTACCCTCGGCTCACGCATATCACCTCTGTCTAGGGTGTAGCGCGACGAGAGTAGAAACCATGACGAGCTCCTCCGCCGAAGCCTAACGAAATTACCGTGCTGAATGCCCTCGGAATGACGCCTGAATCGGATATAGGATCACCGGAGTTTTCGAGCAGCCGGTACGCGAGCGCCAGCAAAGGGATGTGGAAGAGCAGCGATAAGCATCAGACACCAGTTTATTCAGCACAATGCCCAGATGTCTCGGGACCTGAAAAGAAAGTAGGCTATAATCGGCAGTTTTGGAAGTCGATCGAGGTCTCTCCAGCCAGCAGGGCTGTCACTATTCGAGAGCATGAGCTATAAAGCGTTGCCGACCCAAGGACTGCCAGGCTTCGAGGCTGCTACGCCGGACGCCGGTTGGCCTGAGTCTGCTGTTTCGGCGCGATCTCACCGCGACCTGTGGACCGGCCTGCTCCTAGGGGTCGTCTGTCTGGTGGTCTACAACGCAAACCTGCGATCGATCGGCGCCGGTGATACCTACCCGGCGAGATATCTCCCTTTTGGCATCTGGCGGTACCACACCGTGCTGCTGGATCCTATCTCGAACATGACAGCGCAGGGGCGCGCCATTGCCAGGGTACAGGGTCGGAGTAACTCCGCCTTCTGGATCGTCCGTGGCCGTGGGGATCACGCCATCTCGCTCTACCCCGTGGTCGTCCCGGTGGTCATCGCGCCGTTGTATCTGCCGGCGGTCGTCTATCTCCACACAATAGGCTGGGATCAGCCTCGGCTGGAAAGCGTTGCGAGGGTCATGGAAAAGCTCTCCGCATCGCTGCTAACCGCGATGTCGGCGGCGCTGATTTACCTGCTGCTGCGGCGGCGAGCACCGCCCGCCTCCGCCCTCTTGCTCACGCTCGCCTTTGCCTTCGGCACTACGACCTGGGTCATCAGCAGTCAGGCCCTCTGGCAGCACGGCCTTGCGGAGCTGCTGATAGTCGCCATGTTGTGGCTGCTCACCGGGCCGTGCACGAGTCGCGCGGCGCTCGCGGCAGGTTTTCTTTGCGGACTCATCGCATGCAACCGCCAGCCGGATTCCATCTTGGCGGCGGCGCTTGGAATCTACGCTCTGCGTTGGGCCAGACGCTCGGCGCCTCTGCTGGTGGCGGGTGCCACGTTGCCCTTAGGTTTGTTGCTGGTCTATAACGTCGGGGTTGTCGGCAACCTGGCTGGCGCTTACGGGCTGGTCGGCAAAGCGACGTTCTTTCAGCATGACCTGCTGCCTGGCCTCGCGGGTTTGCTGTTCAGTCCTGCGCGCGGCCTCTTCGTTTTCTCCCCCTTCCTGCTCTTTCTTCCCTTCTGCTTGGCGCAAGCACTACGCGATCGCAGCACCCGCGGCCTCACCGTAGCAGTCGGCATCGCCGTGGTGCTGCAGTTGCTGCTCTACGCGAAGGCCGACTGGAGGCAAGGTGCTTCCTGGGGTCCGCGTTGGCTGACCGACCTCCTGCCGATACTGGTCTGGATGCTGGCGCCCGTCGTTAGCGCGCTGCGCAGCGTGGGTCGCATAGCGTTCGTGTCGGCCTGCTGCGCGGCGATAGCGATTCAAGCGGTCGGCGCCTTCTGGTACACGGGCACAAGCGACGCCGCAATTTTTGCCGCCGCAGCGGCACCGAATCAGATGCGGGCGGCCTGGGATCTTCGGAACGCCCCGTTTATTGCGGAGTTGCGGCATGCACCAGCGCCGGCCGAGTTGGCGACCGTCCTGCGCGGCAATCTCGACAGCATGATGACGAGCGACGGCGAGATCCGTGATGTCGCAACCGGGAAGGAAATCGACGTCGCCGGATGGGCACTCGCGGACGACCACACACCACGAGAAGTGATCGTCCTATTGGATGGCCAACCGGCGGCATCGACCGCGAATTTCTTGGGGCGGCCCGACGTTACGAGCACTCTGGGCTTTACGAGCCCGAGCGGCTGGCTTATCGCGGTCCCAACGCACGATTTGCCCCCGGGCAAGCACATTCTCGCCGTTCTCGTGCGTGCGAACGAGGGCGGGGACCTGCGCTTCCTTGCCGAGCGGCGCTTCACGGTGCTGGCGACGCCATCTGCCGGGCTCAGGCAAGGTGCGCGCGACAAGATGGCCCTGAGTACCGCGAGCGGTGGGAGCGGCGACCTCGCTCTCAGTGCCCAGCTGGCGGCTGCCATTCTGACTAACCGCCAGCAGGTGCCGGGTTATTGGCTCACGTCTTACACCAATGAGCCCCGCTTCCAGCATCCACGACTGGAGATGAACACGTTCCTCACTTCGGTGATGATCGACGTCCTCAATCCGGTGGCAACGGAGGCTGGCCTAGGTGAAGCGTTGCAGCAGGCGCGGCATCACCTTACTGGCCAGATCGAGGCTGGAGGGCTCGTTCGCTATCACGGCCGACCGGACGCGCCCACGATCGGCACCCTCGGCTGCGCCATCACGCCGGACGCCGATGACACTGCCCTCGTTTGGAGGATCGCTCCCGGCGCGCATCCGGAGTTATTACCGATCGCGCTCGCGACTCTTGACCGGTTCCGCACGTCGGAGGGCCTCTACCGGACATGGCTGGCGCCACGAGATCGCTACCAGTGCATCGACCCAGGCAAGGATCCCGACCCTGCCGACGTAGTCATCCAGATGCACGTGCTCATGCTCTTGGCACAAGTGGATCCACCGGCCGCCCACGCCCTCTGGCGCGCGCTCGGGCGAGCGATCGACGAGGACCGCATCTGGGTCTACTACCGGACCGCTCCTCTGCTCCCCGTCCTGCGCCAGGGCGACTTGCAAAGAGCCGGCTACTCGCTGCGACCGCCACCGTCGCGATTGCAAACGGCCGTGCCGGGACAGGGGGACTGGGTCGCCGCTGGCCAACTGCTGCAGCGCATTCTGGGCGCAGGCGGTCTGCCCCCCGCCTCGGCCGAAGTCCTCGATTTGCTACGGAGGCTCTCCCAGGACGATTTCTCATCTCTGCGCCAGTCCCCACCGCTCCTCTATCACAACGATCTGACCGCCTCGGTGCGAAGGTTTTATTGGTCGGAGGAGTTCGGCTTTGCGCTCTGGCTGAGGCTCTATTACGAGAATGTGCGACACAGTTAGCACACCTATCACGGGAATGACGAGCGTCGCAACATACGGTCTGAGGTGATGCAAGCTGCTCCTGGAACAACCACGGCCGACCGCCCCGGGACGGCGCGGTCGCTCCCCCGCCTGCTGTCCTGCATTCGGTTCGACGAGGTCCTCACCCTGCAAGGCTCACCCCTGCTCGGTGCAGTCTTCTCGATCGGCAGGCTTACGACCGAAAGAGCCGTGGCTCTACTGTTCCTCGCCGCCGGCAGTTGTTGTTTGGCGGCCCACGTCTTCGTGCTCAATGACTGGTCTGGGATGAGCGCCGATCTCCAGGATCCCAACAAGACGACCGGAGTGTTCATGACTAAGGGCATCGGTCGCACCGAGATCGGCTACCTCTGGATGGCCCTGCTCGCATTGAGCCTCCTGCTGCTTAGCCCCTTCGGCTCGCGGACTCTTTTTATCGCCCTGGCGATAGCCGGCCTGAGTGCGCTCTATTCCGCTCCCGCGCCTCATATGAAAGGTGTTCCCCTTCTCAGCTCGGGCCTCCACCTCGTGGGTGGCATACTGTACTTCCTGCTCGGCTACTCGCTGTTCAGCTCGATCGACGGACGCGGTCTGGAGATTGGCTGCTTCTTCGCGCTAGCATTCGTGGCGGGACACCTAACCCACGAGGCGCGGGACTGCGAAAGCGACCTACTTAATGGAATTCGGACCAACGCCGTGACGTTCGGCAAGGCGCGGACCCTCGCCGCCGGTTTCGCCCTCTTCACCATCGCTGACATTCTGTTGGTCGTGCTGGCCGCCCGCGGAACGGTGCCGCGCGCCCTCGTCTTCGTCGCCGCGCTCTACCCCGTGCATCTCTACTGGTCGCTCCAGACCCTGCGCGCCGGCCTTACCTTCGAGAGCATCCGGGCGCTTCAAGTGCGCTATCGTGCGCTCTACGCGACTATCGGCTTGATGATGGTCGTGACGGTGCTGCTAGCCCACTAGTAACGCGGCATGGAATCTCACCGGCGGCCAGCCGGCTGCACTGAATCGGATAGCCATTCGAGGTCCACACCGTTAAATCGAAACGCGGGATCACTTGCTCCGAAAATGCGAAACTCCAGCCGCTGGGATGAATCGTTTGAAAACGTTATTGAGCCGAGTTGCGCGGGCGCGGTGGTGGTCTTCATGAGTACTCGGCCTCCTTTGCCAGCTACATCGACTACGAGTGACTCGGATGCGAGTCCAGCTACGTTGAATTTGATGCGGTATTGCCCGGGCGAAAGCTCGACATACGGACCGTAGACCAGGTAGCCCGGCATTTGCGTGCCCGCGCCGACGATGGCGCCCCCTGGGCCCCGCCGGCCCGTCAATGTGTAGAAACGATCGGCAGGGATATAACTCCTATATCTCGGCGAAGGCGGATCCGCGATAGCCTTATCGATCCGGTAAAGATAAAAAGGGTAGTGGAGAGACGCAAGGCTTAATCCATCGAAAGCTGCGGCCGTCAAAAGATAGTCGCCCGGATGGCTTTCTTGCGTGAGCGCCTTCGGTGCCGGGATCATGCGGACATCGAACCGGCCAAGCGTCTCGATCTGCCATTCCAGGGCATCGTTCAAGCCCATTCGCCGGGTCCAATTTACAAACCTTTCATCCGGCGGCGCTTCTTTTCGAGGATCTTCATATGGGCCGTGGTTCCCGGCTATCAACAGACGGTGTCCACTGTAAACGCGATTTTCGGAGAGCCAGGTCAAGATCGGCGGCACGGTTCGCAATCCCAGCGCTGTCCAGCCGGCCAAGCCGATGCTGCTGCATATGAAACCGAGGCCATAAAACAACAGGATATATCCAGCGAATAGAAGCGGCGCACTCCTCCGAGCCCGTAGGAGGATGGAAGCAATGAGGACGCTAAGAACCAGACTTGCGATCACCAGCCATACGCGCGAGAAAGGAAAGATGCCGGCTAGCGTGCCCAGAGCATTTGCCCAGGGCGCCTCGATGATCGAACTAACTGAAAACGGGTAGGCCATTAGCGCTCCTGTCAGCAGGAGTGGAAAGCCTAGCAAAGCGCATCCCGCAAGGAATGTCTGTCTCCTTTTAAAATGTGTCAACCCGTCCGCGGCCAATATGGCAGTTATCGGCAGCGCGTACAAGAAGAGCCGTTCACTTAGCCAGCCCGTTAGCCCTCCATTCAGAATGCTAACGGCAACAATCTGCACCACCAAGACGGCAAGGACAAATACGGTGCGTGGATAGTTCCCATTGTGACGGACCCAGTAAAACAGGAGTACGGCGGTGATCAATCCGGGAGCCAGAAGGAAGTCAGCGAAATACGCTATGCTCAGGCGCATCGTCCAATATTGGAGTCCTTCGTTTGCAAGCACTGTTCCATAAGATCCGAGTACGGTCCCAGCGTGGGCCGCTTTATAGAGATTCCACGATTCTTGAATGGCCGCAGCGGTGATCAGCACGACGCTGGAGTGCCTGACAACGCTGACAGCGGAACCGGCGTCCGTCCTGCGCGAGTGGAGCGCGATGATAATGACCGCAATCACGAAGGCTCCAACGAACAGGTTTCCTTGCAGTTTGGTCAACGTTAACAAGCCCATCGAACAACCCAGTGCGATGTCCAGGCGCCAGCTTGGATTGTCCAGCCAACGAATGGCTAAATAGAACGCGATCAGGTAAGCCGGGTACTGGACAATCTCCGCCATGTATGTCGCCGCGTAAAACGTGTGAGGTAGGACCGAGGCAGCGGCCGCGAGAATCGTGGCGGTGGGTGCGTCCAGACCGAAAAGCTTACCAAGAGCAAATGCAGGAAAAATAACAGAGCACATCAGAAGCGAACTCAGGCCGAACATGGTTACACGGGGATCCGAACCGATGGAATGCGCCAACGCGATAAAAGCGGGAAAGACAGGAGGTGCTGTTGAATTGAACTCGCCCCGCAACGTGTAGCCGCGGCCCATTCGGATGCTCTCTCCGGTCGAAGCGTACTTCACTTCGTCGGAAGAGACGTGGGGAAACCTGAAGACGTCGCGGAGGAAATACAAATGCAACGAAATGGTACCAAGGTAAAGAACCACAAGCAACGCTGGCGTTTGAAGTGAGCTCCGAAATTGAGAAATAGTTGATGGATCGCCCATCAGTGATGCCAGCGTCATTCGGATTTAGCTTGTTGCTCGTACAAAATCTGATCGATCCGATCGACGATCTTTTGCGCGGCATTGTCCCATGTCCAATTCTGCAGCACATCGCACGACGCCTTTTGCCCTTTTGCCCTTGCCTCTGCCTGGTTTTCAAACACGTGGCGCATCAGCCGCCGTAGATGATGGTACGACGGCTCGGCCCACTTGAACCCGGCGTAATAAGGACACTTTGCTTGGGCCGGAATTAGCCGCTCCACTGGCAAAGGGTAGGCATTCCCGCTGTTCATGAAGTCGCAGTGAGCACTCCACTCCGTGGCAATCACGGGCAGGCCACAGGCCATCGCTTCCATCACCGGCATGCCCCAGCCCTCTCCTCGAGTGGCGAGCACGAAGCAGTCCGCGGAGCAATAAAGCGATCCCAGTTGATAGGTGGGGATTACCTGGTTGAGAGAAAAATGAATCCGTCCTCCTGCAAGGTCAAGCCCTAACGCGGCGATCTGGGCGCGCACGTCGACTTCCGGATCGACGTTGAGCGTCTTACAAATCAAGAGGACGGCCTCGTTGGACCGGAACTCGTCGTTAAATGCCTTTAGCAGCAGTTCCGGCGTCTTCCTTTCGCCCCATTCGAAGATCGATAAGAACGTGTAAACGCCGGTGAGCGGGTATCGTACCATCCGGGGGTTGAAGTAGTTTGGATCGACGCCGAGTGGAATTCGATGAATAGGGCGATAGACGCCGCTTTCAACAAATGTTCGAGCGTTAAAACTCGACGGCACCCAGACTTCATCCATCAAGTTCGCCTGCCGTACCCACTCTACTGGAATCCTGTCGGTCTCGAGCATCGTGAATCCGATTTTGTACTTGCCGAAGTTCGATTGAAGTACGTCACCCTGTCCGTATACAACCTGGATTCGAGATGGGTCCAGCCTTCTTTCCCGGATCACATTGACCATGTAGCTGTCCGAGGACGCCGGCTCTCTTATCGGAAACACGGTGCCCGGGCCATAAACATACTTATAGGCGACGTGGACGCCCTTGCGGTCTAGAGCGCAAGCCAGCTGGCGCGAACTGATTGCATAGCCAGTCGAAAAATTAAAGATCGAATGCCAACCTATTTCGCGCGTGTAGCGCCGATCCCGGAGCTTTCTTTCCCACTTGCCGCGAAAGACCTTTTGGGCCCGCAGGAACATCTTCTCCTGTTTCACGTGATTCACCGTGGTCGAAGCATGTTCGTGATGAACAATAGTGACTGATCCGCAACAGACGACGCGATAGCCCTTTTCGATCGCACGGAAGCAGTAGTCGGTGTCTTCGAAGTAACTGAAATAATCCTCGTCGAGCAAGCCGATTTCCGTAAGAGCCAGTCGCTTTATGTAAACGCAAGCAAAGACTACTCCCTCCACATCGCGATCGCCGTTGTACTGGTTTACATCCCTTTCGCCGCTTCCCAGCTGTTGGCCCCAAAAGGTCTTAATCGGCATAAACGTGCCGGCGTGTTGCAGGACGCCCTCCGGTTTGGCGAGCCGGCATCCTACAACGCCAATGTCAGAAGAACTGTAGGCAGTCGCTTGCAGACGCTCGATCCAATCGGACTGGTGAATCTCGGTATCGTTATTCAAAAGCACGATGTCGGAGTTTCGATCGGAGCTGGAAATGGCGTGGTTGTTACCCCTCGCAAAGCCCAGGTTGCGCTTGTTGGAAAGAATTGTGATGGAGTTCTGAGCTTGCAGATACTCAATGGTGCCATCCGTACTCCCATTGTCGACCACCATGAGGCGGTAACCAGCATATGTTGTGTTTGCGCGCAAGGTGTCGAGGCACCGTTTGGTGTAATCAATCCCGTTCCACGTAAGAACTATGATCGTAACTGGGCGGTCAGGCCGCACTGCGGACGAATGGTCCGTTGACGTGCAGACGCGAGTAACGTTGTATTCTTGACTCATGGCGTTTCCTGCCGGTTTACTTCTACTTGGAGTTGATCAGGGCTATCATCCGATGAATGCCGATACCTCGTCCGGACGCGCATGATCCGTCGCTTCTCGGGTCTCGGCGTTCTCCAGCAAGCCTGGCAGGGATTGCCAGAACCGGTCAAGCGCAGGCGCAGTCGGCAACTGTTTTGCTTGAAACATTCCGGCAATGCGGTCCCAATGGTCGCGTAGGGGTCCAAGCGTGTCGAGCACCGAAGCGGATGGGAGCTTCCTTCCCACACGCGCAAGAAACCACTCGACGTCCACTTCTCCATCGGGCGGCAACACGAAAACCGTTTCGAAATGCCGAAGCGCGGTGAACTTGCCCTTGGACAGATCTACTCGCCTAAAGGCCGGTACGCCTGCGACCAGGGCAGTAATGTTGAAGTGGTAGCTGTGGCCGACGGCCGCTTCCGACCGGCCGATCAGTTCGGCGATGACCAAAGGATTTGGCCATTCGGTCAGACGGACAACACGCGGCAGATCGACGTCTACGCTTCGTGGATGCTCGCCGAATTCCGGGCTTATGGGTAAAACAAGAAACTGGAACTTACCGAAGCGTTCCGGGTGATTCTGGATGACGCGAATAAGCCCTTCGAAACCCAGGTTAGGCTGAAACACGATGTACGGACTCGCCAAACGGTATGCTTCTGCAAGCCGCGTGAACTCGGGGGATGGATCTCCCTGGAAGTCCAGCAGATGCGGAAGACCAAAAGCCGTGTCCGGAACCACGGAAATGGGCCTGTAGGTTAGAGGTTCGAGTGCTGCCTGCGATAGCTTGTCACGTACCGACACGTAGGTACTGAGCGCCAACGCCATCTCGACCAGCGGTCTGGCCCATCCCGGAACGCCGTTCCCGTCCATGCCGGGCGCGTTCCACGCTAAGGGTACGTTGTGCTGCAGCGCCAACAGTGCGGGTGTAAGCCAATAGCCTGTCGGATGGTGTATCTGTAGCGTCGGCGGGGCGTATTCGGGTGCGACATCTTTGTCGAAGCGGACAAGCAAACCGCCGCCCACGAGAAGTCCATCCAGCCGATGGATCATCTCCGGCAGCTCAGTTAGAGAAGTGACTTCGTAGGGCCAGGACGCAGGTGTCTTGGCATGGTAAGAGAAGCGGCGGAGCGTAACATCGCCGAGCCGGCGCTTGAGTTCGGACTCTGCGATAAACGGAAAGAGCAGATCGCCGTAATTGGAGACATCGAAGGTGCCACAAATCCCAATTTCCCATTGCCGTTCCCGCATTGACGACGGTTCCACCGCGCCCCGCGTGGCCAATGAGACCGACGCTGATCTGGGCCCGCTGTATCTGGCGCTTGAAGATTCCTGGACGTTGGGAGTAGTTGCCGGCCCTTCCTCTAAGAGTTTCGAAATCCGCGTTCCCTGGCTGGAAATCTCCGAGTGCATCTGGTGAATCGCTATCTCTATTCGCCGATAACCCGCTTCAAGCAATTGGCGTCTGTGCATATTCTCAGCGACCGTGAGAGTGATGGCCTTCCGCCCCGCGATCTCGGCTCGCAAGACCTGCTCGGCACGTTCCCGAGCTGCCATTTCCGCCGTCAGACTCCGGGTCAGCTCCGCAGAGATGTCCGCCAGTTTTCCTTTGAGAAGCTCCAGGGTCTCCATGTTCTGTCGGGTGGCCGACGACAGTGTGCCCAGAATTGAGAATTGGAGATCGAATGCCTCGATCACATCGGAATGAAAGAGGTCAAGCCGGGAGATGAACCAGAAAAGGCTCCTGCGGACAGCCTTAACGATCAGCCCTCCGATGCGCCCGCGAAAGGTGGGCGGCTCGGGAGGCAGCCTTCCAACGAACGCCTTCCGGAGATGCAGGTCCTTGCTCAGTCTCTTCAAGGACTCCATTTCCGGCATCGGCAGGGCAGACGGAAGCGGAAGGCCTGAATGCCGCGTATCCGAGTCTTGCCGGATGCGGTCCCTAATTTCCTGCATGAGCACCTGAACGTCAATCACTTCCGCCATAGGTCCGAATCCATTGTTGATAAATTCTCTCCCATCGTGACAGCCCGGGCAACTGGCCTTCTTCGTGAGCGCAGCGACCAGAGCAAATAAATGCCCGGCTGAACGAGCTCGACTACGAGATTCGGCTCATGGTCGAAACTGCTATATCGACCGGGATGCATCTGTAGTGCGACATAGTCTCCCCGTCGGCTGGTGGTTCATTTTGTGTCGGCCGGAAGAGTGTAATAGTTGTACGTACTTTTCCAGGTAAATTCGTTCCCGGGTTCGATCGACATAGAGACGAACGGCTCCATCGCAAGCACGCTCCGGATGGACCACAGTGATTCGCTGGATAGTGGACGATCTGCGGTAATTCTCATGCCAGCACCTAGCCGGCTGTTCTCGATGCGAATGTCGTTATCGTTGGCGCTGGAACTGCTGAAGCCTTGAAGCGGAGTTGTGACGACATCGCGGTTCTCGAGTGTCTTCAGGTAAACGATCTGGTTCCCTCGAATTTCCGCAAGCTCTTTGGCGGGAGGGCGCCGGGTCTGAATCTGAAAGGGAACGGTAATCACAAATCCCGGGCCGGGCGCCTGTCCGTCGAGTACGAGGAAATTGTGATTGTAGACGCTGGTTTGAACCGTGCGCCTTCCCGTGTTTTTCAAACTGTGTTCCAGCACCATCTCCGCCTTGCCTTCCGTCAGCCGCATGGTCTTGCGATAAATGTACGCATAGCCTGAGGATGAATCGGTCAACTCCTGAGTGAACTCGATGGACTCACGATCTTTTCTGATCGTCCGCTTGCCTGGGTCGATGATCTCGTACAGTCTGTAGTTGTCATACTTAGCTCCGTCTGGCCTGCGAAGAGCGCCTACGCCAATCTTGATGAAGCCGCCGCCGGGCTTTGCCTCGTCCCATCCGAGCGGTGCGAACTCATCGACTGGGCCAGTGATCGCGGTGCACGGACTGGCCACGATGTCCGGGCCTCGGTACACAAAATCGTGCACCGTGGGATCCGTTTTCTGAAACCACGGCCCATAATAGTCATGGCCTTTGTACTGCAGGCTGTAGACCACTCCCGACCAATCGAACCGCGTCGCGCGATAGTATCCATTTTTCGCGTCGGGCAAGTATATCTTTGCCTGGATCTGGCCGTTCGTAATCTCGGCGTGCGGCCAATCAGCTGCCGAGAGAGGTCCAAAGCCCAGAAAAATCAGAACGAGAGTCTTATTCATCATCTTCATCATCGATAGATTATGCGTGACCAGAGTCTGTGGGTCGATGCCGAACTTCGCCAATTGTATCCGGCGACTCCTGAGATCGCTCCCACACAAGGCCCGAGGGCGCTCTATTGGAACGGGCCAGAAGCTCTGCCGGGCCCTTTTCGATTGGTCAGCAAGGTTGCGTACCCTCCAAGAACGAAGGCGCAAAATTCGGGAGATACTACAGAAGTGAGTTCGGCGGTTCCGTACAAATACATTCTCTCGTTGCCCGAGCGTGTGATTCGCTCATTGGGAGCACTCTCAGGCGGCTTGTTGAAGGAAATCGGAAGCGTCGCGTTGCCTCCTGGCATCCGGCAAACGACGCTCTATCGGACTATGGTTGAGGTCACGCTTCGATTTCTGATCGAGGAGGTCGGACAGGTCGAAGGCATCTACCCAAACTCAGACCGGCTAGCTCAGAATTTCCTCCTCCAACGGACGGCGAGCCATGGGATTGAGTTGCTCGGCATCCTGGCTTTCCGTGCCTCCCCAGTCTGGGTATTGGCTGCGCTGGCGGATATTACTGGTGGCGGCCATCGGCTGATCCACGAGATCGCTCAAGCACTGAAGAACGAAGGCCTCCTGGATCCGAAAACTAGTTTCGAAAGGATGGATCAGCTTCTGGATGGTCTCGAGAAGACCAGTGACCATTTGGCGCAAACACTCAATCTGCCGCCCGTCGACGTTCCTGGATTGCGTCGCGAATGGGAAAAGCTGAAAGAGGAGCTACAAGGAATTCCACCGAAGAACCTGCCGGCGCTCGAGCGCCTGGACCGGATCTGGACCGAACTGCAGCAGACGGCAATAACGCAGAACCGATCCATCTTCACCATTTCATCCTTGTTGGCGGTTTCCACGATCGCGCATGTCCCCGCAAACCTGCTTTGGCTTTCCAGAGCCGCCCATTCGGCCGCGCGGCGCACGGGTACAGTCGTTGGAACGGCTCTTCTTGACCACTACTCACAAACTCTCGGAGAGATCGCCAGAACCGGCTTCGTCGAGTATTGGACACGAGAGTTCCGGCCCTACCTCCGTGGCGCAGCGGAACAATTCGCGCCACGGCGTGAATCTCTTACCGAGCGCCTACTCCGCAGAAGGCCCTATTAATGATCACCCCTCACGGCCGATCAACACAGCCCTTCGCAAATTGCCCGAGACCGCACTCCTCCATGCGAATCAGCTTACAGCACACTTCGAATCGCAGATACCTTCCGATATTGCAGAGGATTTTAAGCAGGGTGCCAAGATAGACAGAGCTTCAGTTAGTCGGAGAGAGTGCGTGGGCACTCTGCTTAAAATCCCGTTGTGCTAAGCCGCTGCAGCATGCCTCGAGCTATGTGTTTTGAAAGGTCACAGTATTGGCGAGGTAGCGGAGAACGTAATTGCGATGGGAAGGAATGGAGCTGGGAGAAGCGCGCAGGATGTGTTTTGCAATGTGGAAAGCCGAGGAAAACGGTATCTGCGGAGCGACACGGACACTCCTTGGGCTGCCGAAAGTGGGTGGAGACAGACTTCTGCGCAGACCTGGGCGACAGAGAAGCCTCGGCCAGCACTGGCATAGCTGGTAGCATCGCCTCATGAACTGTCCCATGCGGCGGTTGCGGCGCCCGCCGGGAGAACAGCGATCCGTCGCATCTGGCCTTTCTGGCACTGGGGGCATTGCAATAGATCCTGTCCCGTGAGTTGTCGGTAGCGCTCGCAATAGTTCTGTGGTGGTGGTGCCACAGGAGCCGAAACACCGAGAAGTTCTCGGCAGCGGGCCAGGTTTTCGGCACGGTGCCGGTTGCTGAACAGACCATAGTGGCGAATCCGCTGGAAGCCCTCTGGCAGTACATGCAGCAGAAAGCGCCGTAGAAACTCGTCGGCGGACAACGTCATGAGCTTCTGCTGGCGTCCATCTTTGTAGTCCTTATAGGCGAACGTGACACGTCCGTCTTCGAGTTGTTGGAGCCGGTGGTTGGAGATGGCGACCCGGTGGGTGTACCGGCCCAGATAATCTAATACCTTTTCCGGCCCACCGAACGGTGGCTTCGCGTAGACTACCCATTTGGATTTTCGTAGTGGAGCCAGGTAACGAGCGAAGCTGGCCGGGTCGGACAAGTGCTGTAGCTGGCCGTGAAAGCGCAGCTTTCCAGCCGTGTAGGCCTGCTCGAGGTAGCGAAGGTAGAGCCGGCGAAACCGGCTCGAGAGCACGCGCACAGGCAACAGGAAGTGTGGACGGCACCCCACCCAACGGCTGCCGTCCAGCGAGATGCCACCACCCGGGACGACGCAATGCAGATGCGGATGCGCTGTGAGTGTCTGTCCCCAGGTGTGTAGGATGCAGAAGAAGCCGATCTGGACCCCCAGGCGCTTGGGGTCGGCTGCGATCGATTGCAGAGTTTCGGACGTAGCCCGGAACAATAGATCGTACATCTGGCGTTTGTTCTGTAGGGCCAGAGTGGCCAGGGGCGCGGGCAGCGTAAACACGACATGAAAATACTCACATGGCAGAAGTTCGGCCTGGCGTTTTTCCAGCCACTTCGCTCGGGCCAGGGACTGGCACTTGGGGCAATGCCTATCGGCGCACGAGTTGTAGGCATTGCGTTCGTGGCCGCATTGGTCACATCGTTCCAGATGACCGCCGAGCGCCGCGGTGCGACACAGTTCGATCGAGCGCAGCACCCGCTTCTGCTGCGTAGACAGAGAAGCAGCATGCGCTTGGCGAAACTGGTCGCCGTGGGCGCGCACGATATCGGCGACTTCCAACGCCGGCCGCATAGAGAGGCGGCCTAGGATTTTGGATTAACGATGGGCAGCGGGAGCAGATCCAGCGGGCTGGTGGTGGCGCAGACCGTGGTGGTGGCCAGCCGGAGATAGCGGGCCGTGGTAGAGAGACTGCGATGGCCCAGCAGAAGTTGGATTTTGCGTATGTCGGTCCCGGCTTCGAGTAGGTGCACCGCGTAGGCGTGTCGCAGCGAGTGCGGGTTTACGTGCTTCTTCAGACCAGCGCGCGCGCTAGCCCGAGCGATGGCATCGCCTACGGCCTCTCGGCTCAGAGGTTGGGTGGGAAACTGTCCGGGGAACAGCCATGGCTGCGGTCGTAGTTTCCGCCAGTAAGTGCGCAGCAGTTGCAGCAGCTTGGGGGAGAGTGGGACGTAGCGGTCCCGATGACCCTTGCCTTGCTCGATCCGGATCATCATACGCTGACTGTCGAGATCGGAACCTGCAGATGCAGGGCCTCGCTCACGCGCACCCCGGTGCCGTACATCGTGCTGAAGATCACTTGGTGAGAAAAGGAGGGAGCGGCTTCCAGAAGTCGCAGGACCTCTTCCGGGCTAAGGATTACAGGCAGCTGGTATTCTTGCTTGGGGAACGGGATCATTTCGATGACCCGATCCTGCTTCAAAGTGACGTGGTAGAGAAACCGAAGGGCGCTGACCGCCACGGTCCGGCTGCTGATCCCCACTTTCCTTTCCTTGGCCAGGTAGATCTGATAGCTGCGGATCTCTTCCGGACCTAAGCGCTCCGGTGACCTGCCAAAATGCTGGGCAAAGTAGCTGACCTGTTTCAGGTAGCAAAGCATGGTGTTCGGTGCGAAGTTGCGCACCGTCATGTCGTCGATCATCCGCTGGCGCAATGGGGTGACCTTGCGGGCGGTAGCAATGGAGAATCCATACGGTAGTGTGTTGTTGCTCATGGCGAGCAACGATAACGGAAAACTTCCCTCAAAGACAGACCGGTGAATCCTCACCTCCGCCGGTCAGGCACGTGTGTGAAAAGAAGGTCGTGGCAACACAATTCCCGCATAGCGGGTTAGTACAATGCGAAATAACGCAGCCCAGTCGACGGCTACCTCCAGAGAGCCGAGGATCAGGCCCGAGCGTACGCGATGACGTTGCGGCCAAGTGGACCGTCATGCACGGCCTTGGTCCCGGACTGATGACATTCCTCTAGTAAGAACAAGGCCAATTGAAGGTTAAACTATGTGAGCTCTGCTCAGAAAACAGAAGCCGTCATCGGGCTTCAAGCATTCTATCCCAGCCGTTCAGGGAAGTGCCCGAAATCAGAAACTAGCAACAGGCGCTGCCAACGGAGTTGGTCCATCCAGCCTTTGAAGTATCGACCATGGCTCCCTCATAACGGTACTCCCATAGGCGGTCCAGGCTTTCCTTGAGTAAGTACGCTTTCAACAACCGTCGGTTGAGCGTAAACAGTTCATTCAGTTGCCGCCTTTTCCCCGCCGTCAGATTTACCCATCGCGTCAACAGCAGCCAGCGCTTGCCCTTCACCAGTCCTCGCATCCGCCCACCCTTGTGGAAAAACCCTGCCCGACGCACTTCGTCCACGGCACCACAACGCCGTGCAGGTCCTCACCCTTCAGGCCATCAACCACCAGGCTCGGTTTCGCCGATCCGTTTAGGTAGAGCTTAGCGGAACGGCCCGTCACCTCAATCTTGACGTGGGTCCAAACTTCCGGCTGGAGGTCGGCATACGCTTCATAGACGCCAGGCCACGCTCTGCGCAGCGCGTACCAACCGAAGTCCGGCTCTGAACACTACTGCACCGAATGGTTACGCATCGCCTGATCATCGGACCGGGAATTTCCGGGCCGGATGTAGAAAAGCTCGTAGTGAGACGCGTCAGGCCGGGCGCGAAAGGCAATGCCGATGAAACCGGGCATTCTCCCACCGGGCGGCGTAGTCACTTTCAGCGCGATGTCTGATTCGATAGATCCATCCTGAAAATCCGCGCCCGGCAGAAGCGCGAATCCGTAATCGGGCGATTCTTTGGTGAGGCGAACTGCCTTGCGGCCCTGGTATTCCGCTGATTCCAACTTGACGTTTCGTTCAATAAGTCCTTCGGTTTCATTCAATGCGAATGTTTGGACCGCAGGAAGGTCTCAACCGAAACCGGCGACTGGCAGAACCGTGAGAACAACGAAGCCCAGTTTCGTTCCAAGGCTGATGCGCCACATAATGCTTTGATTTCCTTTGGCCTATCGGGGAGCTGGATCGAGGCAGGTTTCATTCCAAAAAACTCGGCTGAATCTCCTGGATTAGTGATTATCGGGCGCTTTCCGTTTGTTCAGATTTGAAATGAACAGTGTCCGGCTCCGAACACTCGGCCTTGCGCGACAATCTTTACTAGGCATGAAACCTCGTAAGTCGATCGTACGCCTGCTGTGGGGCCTGGTGATTTTCCTGGCGCTCGTCGGCGTCGCCGCCACCACTCGGAGGGCAATCGTCTTGTTCTTTCCCACGACGGGGACCGCAAGCAGGAATCCGGCCGCTGCTTTTGACACCGGCTTCGCGCGGAATCGTACCCTCACGCTAGTTCATATCCTCCCGGGATTTCTCTTCATGATTCTGGGACCGCTGCAATTCGTGCGGCGCATCCGCTCGAGGCATTTGCGATTCCATCGCTGGTCTGGGCGAGTGTTCGTGTCGCTGGGCATCGTGATCGGCGTCTCCGCGCTGGCGATGAGTTACACGACGTCCATCGGCGGAGCGAACGAAACGGCGGCTACCACGCTCTTCGCCATCATATTCTTATTCGATCTCGTGAAGGCGTTCGTGCATATTCGCCGGCGCGAGATTACGCAACATCGCGAGTGGATGATCCGCGCCTATGCCATCGGGCTAGCGGTAGCGACGGTCCGGCCGATTGTGGGCGTGTTCTTTGCGACCAGCCCATTCACTCACCTGACCCCGAAAGAATTCTTCGGCACAGCATTTTGGCTGGGATTCACCCTGAATCTCATTGCCGCAGAAGCATGGATCAATTACACGCGAGGGATGACTGCCGTCGTTTATAGCGTAGCGCCGCGTACGGGCGCCAGGTGATCGCGCTTTTCCTGGTCATCGCGGCAGTAAGGCGTCCAAGGAATTGCTGCCAGCCGGGGGGTTCGATCGCTCGACCGCAGTCGATGCACTTGGCGAAACTGCCGTCTTGCATGCCCTGCAAGGCTTCCCGCACTTGCACCAGCGTTTGCCACTCCAGATTGCTTTCTTCGCGGGTTGTCGAGTTTTCCTCGGACGTATTCGCTTACAGCATAGCTCGCTGCAACTCCCATTAGAGGCGAAGGCCCTCAGTGCAAACTGGGTCACCTGGGCTCCGTGGATGGATGTGGCTAACCATTTCGAGATCAGAGAATTTTTTTGGACACTTCCAATTGTTGTTTCTCAAGTGGCAAGGCACTATTTGGCAACAGCAGGTCACTGAATCTCATAAGAAATATGCAAACTCTCCGCCGCCACCCGGAACGTGTTGGCATGAGCTTTCACCGTCTGGGCAATCGGCTCGGCGTAACCCCCGCCCAGCGTGATCACTACCGGTACGCCCCGCGAACGGCACATCTGGAACACCAGTCGATCGCGCCGCTTGAGGCCGTCGAGCGATAATGCCAGGCGTCCCAACCGGTCCCCGGCAAGACCATCTACACCTGCCTGATAGAAGACCACCTCGGGAGCAAACTCGAACGCCCGCGGCAGAACGCTCTTCAGGGCTGCGAGATATTCCGCGTCTCCCGTGCCATCGGGCAGATCGATGTCCATTCTGCTCCGTTGCTTGCGGAGGGGGAAATTGTGGTGCGCGTGAATGGAGAGCGTCAGCACATCGGGATCGCCGCAAAAGATGGCGGCCGTTCCGTCGCCCTGGTGAACGTCCAGGTCCACCACGGCCGCGCGCCGGACACCGTGCTCCTGCCGTAAGGCCAGAATACCGACCGCGATATCGTTGAACACGCAGAAGCCGGCGCCTTCAGCACGGAAGGCATGATGCGTGCCGCCAGCGAGATTGCTACCCAGTCCGGTGCGCAATGCGTCTTCACTCGCGGCAAGCGTACCGCCGAGTGATGCCAGGGTTCGCCGGGTCAACTCATGCGACCACGGAAATCCGATGCGCCGCATGATAGCGGGATCGAGGGTGCCGTTTAGAAATCCAGCCACATATGCCGGGTCGTGAGCCAGTTCGATGAGCTCTGGCCGCGCAAAGTCCGCCGGTTCCAGCTCAAATGCGTTGTCCCGTGCCAAAGTATCGCGTAGTAGCCGGTACTTCTCGGCAGGAAACTTGTGGCCGGCCGGCAGTGGAATGGCATAGTGGTCGCAATAAAAAAGCCGCGGCCGCACGGGGCAAGCTACCGGACCGACAGATCGCGAATGTAAATGTCTTTGAAGCGCATGTTTCCGTCGCCGCCGGAGTGGAGCTGAAGGGCAATTGAGCCATCGGACGATTTCGGTGTGGGATCCGTAAAGTCGACGATCACGATCCCGTTCAGACGCGCGATGTAGCGGTTGGCCACCACTTTCAGAAGGTAATCGTTCCAATCGTTGCGGTGAATCACGCCTTCAAATTCCGGCGCGGGCCAGACGATCCACTGCCGCCCGTCGCCGTAAATGCCGCCCGTATGGCCGACGACCTGATCGATCTCGAACTGCAGGCCCTGGCTGACGTCAGCCGTACCCGGCTTGAACTCGGTGTGGAAAAAGACGCCGCTGTTGCCGTCGCCCTCGCACTTGAACCGCAGCGTCATTTCGAAATCTTTATAGTTCTTGTCGGTCTTCAGATAGCCGTATTCTTTTGTGACAGCCCGCCCATGGATGGTGCCGTCCTCCACGCTCCATTTCTCATGCCCGACCTCGATCCAGCCGCTGAGGTCCTGGCCATTGAAGAGCTTCACCCACTGTTCGTTCGGCAGCTTGGCGTGCCGGCTTTGTGCGGCGGCCAGAGCGATCATGAGGGCAAAGCCAGCGATCAGACGCATTGTGTTCTCCTTGGGGGAATCAAAAGACTACTTTACGCCGATCTCATCCTGGATGGCGCGGGCAATGCGCTTGCCGAAATCTTCCACCTGCGCCAGTTCCCGGGCTTCGACCATGACGCGCGCCAGCGGCTCGGTTCCGGAAAACCTTACCAGCACGCGCCCGGATGATCCCAGCGCTCTTTCGCAGGCGCTGATCTCGTGTTCCACGCGGCGCATCTCGGTCAAAGGCTTTTTCTCGCGCACCCGTACATTGTACAGGCGCTGCGGGTAGATCTCGAGATCCCGCGTCAGTTCGTCGAGGCCTGCGCCGAAGCGCTTGGCGGTTTCGAGCACCCGGAGAGCCGTTAGCATGCCGTCGCCCGTGGTGGCGTATTCGCGGAAAATGACATGGCCGGATTGCTCACCGCCCAGCACCGCTCCTTGCCTGACCATTTCCTCCAGCACGTACTTGTCTCCGACCGGCGTGCGGAGCATGCGGATGCCATCGCGAGCCAGCGCATTCTCGAGGCCCAGATTTGACATGACGGTAGAGACAACCATATCGCCAGCGAGATGGCCCGCAGCTTTGAGCGCGCGCGCGGCAATCAGCAAAACCGAATCACCGTCGACGATTTTGCCGCTCGCAGACGCAAAAATAGAGCGGTCCGCATCCCCGTCGAATGCGACTCCCAAATCCGCCCCGCGCTTTACCACCGCTTGACACAGAGGGTCGACATGGAGCGCACCGCAATCCAAGTTGATGTTGCGGCCGTTGGGCTCGCAATAAATAGGGTGAACTTCGGCGCCGCTGCGGCGAAACAGCTCACCGGCGAGGTGAGAGGCCGCGCCGTTTCCACAATCGATCACCATGCGGATGCCATCCAGCCGGCTCCCAACCGTCGAGAGCAGGTAATCGATATAGCGCTGATCCAGGCCTGGATCCACGGCCAGCGTTTTTGGTTTGGCCTCGATCGTGGTGTTTTCAAGCAAGCGAAAGATTTCCTGCTCGATAGCGTGCTCCTCTTCATCCGGAAGCTTAAAACCGGAGTGTCCGAAAACTTTGATGCCGTTGTCCTGAAAGAGATTGTGCGACGCCGAAATCATCACGCCGGCTACGAAGTCGTTGGCGCGCGTGAGGTAGGCAATCCCCGGAGTAGTGACCACACCCGCCAGGCGTGAGCGGACCCCGCCCTCCGCCAACCCGCCAGCGACCTGTTCCGCGATCCATGGTCCCGACTCGCGAGTGTCCATCCCGATGACGATCTCCGGATCGGGATGCAAATGGCGGGCGGTGCCCGCCAGTGCTACACCGAATGCGTGTATGGTGCGAGGATCCAGCGGATACTGGCCCGCCACGCCGCGGATTCCATCCGTGCCGAATAGCTGTTTGCCCATGATTATTTCTTTTTCACTGTGACTTGGACGGCAACCTGCGAGGGAGATTGAAACCGCACCTGAGGCTCCGCGAGGTATGTGTTCACGCGGTATTGTTGGCTGGCGATCACGCCGCTGATATCCAGGAGATCGGTTGTTACCGAGCGCATTTTTTCGACGCTCGTCTCCGGACCTGCAATGGTGACCGCACGCGGAGTCACCTTGACGCTCACCACCGCGTACCCTTCATGCGGCGCCGACAGGCGGACGTTCACGGGCACTTCGCGGGTGATACGGTGCTCGAACGTGAAACGCAACTGCTCCGGAATCGACCTCACCAACTGAATGCCGCGCGGAAGAGTCGTGTTGCTCGAGTCGATGGTAAAGGTTCGTTCCCCCGGTTGATGCACCGAAGAAAAATCCAGCACCACGGCAGGCCGGGCGTCCCTCAAGTCCCGCAGCCGGCTGGATGGGCCGCGCATCTCGAGAACCACGTCTTCCACAAAATTCGAGCTTATTTCCAAGTCGTCCGACGGGCCTTTGTATTCGACCGGGACGGAACGCAGTGTCGCCAATTCGGGCTCGCTGGCAACCGAAACCCATAGCCCCACCGCCGCCGCGAGGGACAGCAACTTCCAGCCGATATTCCGGGTGAGGACGTCAATCACGGCCGGGTAACTTTCTCGACGGATTTGCCCCTCTCGTCCAATTGGGGTTCAGGCGATTCGCCCAGAGGTGGTGCGCCGGGTCTTCGCACGCCGAAGTGGGCGTTCACGCGCTCATCCACCTCGCGAAGGCTAAGCCCGCGGTGGAACTCGCCGAATGACGCGACGGACATGTCACCGCTCTCCTCGGAAACCACCAGCGATAGGCAATCGCTCTCCTCGGTGATGCCGATGGCCGCACGATGGCGCGTTCCGAGGTCGGCCGGCACGCCGGGATTGGTGGTGAGGGGCAGAAAGCAAGCCGCCGAGCCGATGCGGTCCTTCTGAATAATCACAGCACCATCGTGCAGAGCGCCCCCCGGGTAAAATATGGAAAGCAACAGGTCGGCGGAGATTTCCGCATCCAGCCGGACTCCGCTCTCCACAAACGTCCGCAGCCCGATGTCGCGCTCCAGCACGATGAGCGCGCCCGATTTGTTCTGTGAACACCTGCTGAGGGCCAGTAAGATTTCGTCAATGGACTCGGGCTGCTTGAACCCCCGGCCCAACCAGCGCTTTCGGCCGATGCGCGCCAGTGTCCGCCGGATTTCCGATTGGAACAAGATGATGACGGCGATTGCGGTGTAGGGAACGAGGTAAGAGAGCAGAGACCGCAGCGCTTCGAGCCCCGTCCACACCGCTACCGCGTAGACCAAAACTGTGGCGAGAATACCGATCAGTATGTGTCCGGCGCGCGTGCCGCGCACGATCATGAGCAACTGGTAGATCAGAAGCGCAACAACCAGGATGTCCACAATCGCAGTGAGGTTGGTTTTTGGCAAGGAGGGCAGTACTGGCAGCAGAAGCAGCGACATGAGCCGGCTCGCAGGACACCCGGTCCTTAGAGTCTTATCTTATCAGTGGAACAGGCTTATCTGCCCGTTTTGGGCGCTGTCAAGGCCTGGAAAGTACAGAAATCGGTATATTAGAAATGACTGTTATGCCGTTTGTTTCGGTGCAGGAAGCTATTGACGAGATTCGCGCAGGCCGCATTGTGGTCGTGGTCGACGATGAAGACCGCGAAAACGAAGGCGATCTGACCATCGCTGCCGAGAAGGTCACTCCGGAAATCATCAATTTCATGGCCACGCACGGGCGCGGCCTGATTTGCCTCGCGCTCACCGCGGAGCGCTGCGATCATCTGCGGCTGCCGTTGATTTCGCCGCAAAATACCTCCACCTTCGGAACGGCCTTCTGCGAGTCTATCGACGCGCGCGAGGGGGTCACGACCGGGATTTCCGCTGCCGACCGGACTCGCACCATCCTGGCCGCTATCGATCCGTCAACCCGACCGGCGGATCTGGCAAGGCCGGGCCACGTGTTTCCGCTGCGCGCCCGGGAAGGAGGCGTGTTGGTGCGCGCCGGGCAGACCGAGGCTTCGGTGGATCTCGCGCGGTCTGCGGGGCTGGTGCCCGCCGGCGTCATTTGCGAAATTATGAATCCGGACGGCACCATGGCGCGCGTCCCGGAGCTTGAAGAATTCTGCCGGCATCACGGATTGAAGATGATTTCGGTGGCGGACTTGATCCGATACCGGCTCAAGCATGAGCGTTACATTCACCGGCGCGCGGAAGGCTGCATCGAAACCGAGTTCGGTGAGTTCCGTACGCTGGCGTACTCGAGCGAGATGAACCCTGAGATACACCTGGCACTGATCCGCGGCGAACCAGCCGGGCACGAGAATGTCCTGGTGCGCATGCACTCCCATTGCGTTTACGGCGATGTGTTCGGCTCAACGTTTTGCGATTGCCACACTCTGGTGCGCGAGTCTTTGCGCCGGATCGCCGAGGAGGGCATGGGCGTGCTGGTCTACCTGCACCAGACCGGTCCGGGTTTCCGCCTGGAGAAGGACGAGCAGGGCGCCAGCCGTATGGTCTCGCACGGCCGCGACTTCATGCATTACACCGGCGCAGCCGGGCAGCGCCAGCTCCAGCACGAACATGGAATTGGCGCGCAAATCCTGTCCGATCTCGGGCTGCATACCATCCGCCTGCTCACCAACCATCCGCGCAAGATCGTCGCGTTGGAGGGCTTCGGAATCGAGATTTCGGAGCAGGTCCCGGTAGCCGGACCTGCCATTAAGGCTAGAGAGTAACCATCTTTGTTGAAACTTTCAGAGCGTCGTCTGCGTTTAAGCCAGAGGAAAGGCCCAAAAACATGACTCTTCGCGTTGTCCGCCCTTTGTTTGCCGCACTGACCTTCGCCGGCCTGTTGTCAGCCGCCGACCCCCAGCTGATGAATCTCTTAATGCCCGACGCTAAGGTTATCGCCGGCGTCAACGTGGAGCAGGCCAGAAATTCGCCCTTCGGCCAATTTCTGCTTTCGCATGTCCAAAACGGCGATCCGGGCCTCGCCAGGCTGACCGCGGCCACTGGGTTCGATCCGCGGCACGACTTGAGTGAAGTGTTAATGGCAACTCTCGGCCAGCCTGGGCAGCAGGGCCTGGTACTGGCGCGCGGGACATTCAACTCCGAACAAATCCTGACTGCCGCCACGGCCGCAGGCCACACCGTGGAGGCTTATAACGGCGTCAGCATTCTCACTGGCAAAGAAGAAAAGCTGACGCATGCCCTGGCGTTCCTGGGTGACTCAGTGGCCATCGCCGGTGATCTGGACAGCGTAAAGGCCGCGATTGATCGCCGCGCCGGTAACGCCAGCCAGATCGACCCAGCCCTGGCCGCCATCGTCCAGCAGTTGAGTGCCTCACTGGACGCGTGGTCGGTGTCCTTGGTACCGATTGCCGCGCTCGCCAACGAAAAAGTGCCGAACACAAATCTCAACGGGATGCTGAACAGCGATGTCCTGAAAGCCATCCAGCAGACCAGCGGCGGCATCAAGTTTGGGGCTATCGTCCAGTTCTCAGCTCAGGCCGTGGCGAACTCGAGCCAAAACGCAACCGCGCTGGCGGACGTGATCCATTTCCTTGGCAATATGGTGCAAGCCAACGCACCGGCGGCAAGTGCGGCGGCCATCACTTCACTGGTTCAAAGCCTGAGTGTGCAGACCGACGGCAACACGGTGAAACTGGCGCTCGCGATTCCGGAACAGCAGCTAGAAACCCTGGTGAACTCGGCGCCACATGTTGCGAGCGGAGCGCACGCGGGGCATAAAAGCGCGAACTAGGTTTTAGAGGTGGCGCGGACTTTAGTCTGCGAAGGCTTTTTCAGCATCCACTCTAGGACTTGGCACCCTGTTCTAGAATTTTCGCCAGGATCTCGGGGATTTCGTAGACTGCGCGGTTTTCGATGGCCGCGGCGGTGGCGTGAAAACGGCGGTAGTTTTCGGGCTGGAGCAGCTCCGCCACGGCTTGCACGATAAAACGAAAGCTGTGCAGCACCAAGCCCACCTGCTTTTCTACGATCCAATCGGCGTTGTAGCGTTCTTGCGGCAGCGTCCAGGCATTCCGTTCCACTAACACCGGCAGCTTCATAGCCAAGGCCTCGCTGATGCTGCCCGGGCCGGGTTTGCCGATGAAAAAGTCGGCGAGGCGCATGTAGCGCTGGACCTCGGCGGTGAAGCCTTCGACAAACATGGGAATGTGCCGCGGCATTTTGCCCAGTTCCTGGACGAGCGCCTGATTTTTCCCGCAAATGAAAATGAGTTGCAGCTTCAGGCCGGAAGCATCGAGCCGGCGGGCGATGTCGAGCATCACTCGCGAGCCGTGGCCGCCGAACAACACCAGGCCGGTGGGCAGATCGGGATCGAGTGAGAGTTTCTGCCGCTCCGTGCGGCGGTCGGTCTCCACGTGTTCATAAAACTTGGGCGCCAGAATCATGCCGGACGTCCGGAAAATGTGGGCCGCATCGTGCCCCATGGCGCGTGCCTGCTGGGCAGCGCGCTCCGTTCCGCAGATCAGAAACTGCGGTTGACGCTCTATCCAGAAGTGCGGCGGGTAATCCGCGAAGTCCGTCAGCACTGTAACCAGCGGGACGTGCGGTAGAGCGCGCCGCAGACTCTCTCCCAGCGCCCGGTTGAAATTGGGGACGACGGAAACCACCAGGTCCGGGTGCCCGTCACGCCAAAATTTCTCAAGCAGCCTGACCGTCGGCCGATGATAAAGACGGATGATGCCGTGCATCATGCGCGTGAGCTGCGGCGACCCCAATGTCCATCCCTTGCGCAACATCAGGTTGTAGATATCCTGCAGACGAATCCGCGTGATCTTGCGGAAAATGTCGAGCGGGTCCAGCAACTCCTGCAAGTTGATGACGCGAATCTCCCACGGCCTTTGTTCCGATGCCATGACCTGGCGCAGTGCATTCGCGGCCGCTCGATGTCCGCCGCCCGCATCAAAGAATACCAGATCGATTCGCTTCATTCCCTTAAGATGATGGCATGGCCCAGCCGACCATGCTCTACGCGGTCTTGATTTTTGCCGGAACCTATCTGGTTCTGGCTATCGGCCGGCTGCCTGGGTTCCGCGTGGATCGCACCGGCGCCGCGATCATTGGAGCGACTTTGATGGTGGCGTGCAATGTCCTCACCATTCCTGAAGCTATCGACGCCGTCGACACCGGCACCATCATTCTCCTGTTCGGAATGATGATCGTAGTGGCCAACCTGCGCCTCTCGCGATTCTTCGCGCTGGTCACCCAGTGGGTGGTACGGCGTGCGCACAGGCCCCTGATTTTACTGGCCTCAATTGTCGTCGTGTCTGGCATTTTCTCGGCATTCTTCGTCAACGACACGATGTGCCTGGTGCTCACGCCGCTCGTCCTCGACATCACCACACACCTGCGCCGGAACCCTGTCCCGTATCTGCTGGCCGTGGCCATGGCCTCGAATGTCGGGAGTGTCGCGACGATCACAGGGAATCCGCAAAACATGCTGATCGGCAGCTTCTCGGGCATTCACTATCGCGCATTCGCAGCTGCGCTGGCGCCTGTCGCGCTGGCTGGATTGTTCGTCGTCGTGGGCCTGATTGCATGGATTTACCGCCGTGAATTTTTCAGCCTGGCGCCGCGTGTCGAGGTCGAACCCCCGCCCGTGCGCGTGCATCGCGCGCTCGCGTGGAAGTCCGCTCTCGTGTCCGCGGCCATGATCGTCTTCTTTTTTGCTGGGTGGCCTGTCGCAAAAGTAGCGTTGGTGGCGGGCGCAGTGCTGCTGGTTACGCGGCGCGTAAAGCCGGAGCGCATCTATGCGAAGATCGATTGGAGTCTGCTGGTTCTGTTCATTGGCCTGTTCATCGTGGTAAGCGGCGTAGAGAAGACGTCGCTTTCCTCGGACTTGTTTGCGATTGCCTACCGGCTGCATCTGGAGCGGCCCGGCGTGATGAGCGCATTCGCCGCAGTCCTTTCGAACGTCGTGAGCAATGTGCCTGCTGTCCTGGTATTCCGGCCATTCATTTCGCACCTGCCCAATCCGCAGCACGCATGGCTCACGCTGGCCATGTCTTCGACGCTAGCCGGCAATCTCACGGTGCTTGGATCCGTCGCAAACCTGATCGTGCTACAGCGCGCACGGCATCAGGTAAGAATCGGTTTTTGGGAATATGCACGCGTGGGAATTCCGGTAACGGTGCTAACGATTGCAATCGGTGTCTTCTGGCTGCGCTAGTCTTTCTGAGCCGCTCTAATGCAGGTTGCAAGGCGTGTTGCTGAGCCCGATTTTCCGGTCGTAAACAACTCTGACTCGTGTTAACGTGAGGGCAGCATGGATACCACGATATTACTGAATGCCAGCCTATTTATCACGGGTTTCGTGCTGGGCTTACTTCTTTTGTGGCTCTTCATGCGCGGAAGGATCATCGAACTGGAAGCCGCCCGCAAGCTAGCCGAAATCAACCTTGCGTCGGCGCAAGCCGGTCCGGGTAAAGCTGGCGAAACCTTTCAGGCCCTGGCCGCCGAAGCGCTACGTTCCAATCAGCAGGCCTTTCTCGAATCTGCTCGATCCACCCTGGAAACCGTGCGCGTCGAAATGACGGGCGATTTGACACAGCGCCAGACTGCCGTCGAAACCGTGGTAAAGCCGCTCGCCGAATCGCTTACCAAGCTCGAGACGCAGATTCACGAATTGGAATCGGCGCGACAGCGTGCCTTTGGCGGCCTCGAGCAGCAGCTTCAGACGATGACGCAGCGAGAACTCGATTTGCAAAAGGAAACCGCTTCGCTGGTAACCGCGTTGCGAGCGCCGCAGGTACGCGGGCGCTGGGGCGAGATCACGTTGAAGCGAGTGGCGGAGCTGGCGGGGATGGTGGAGAGGTGCGACTTCGTTGAGCAAGCCACGCAGGAGACTGAGAATGGCCGGATCCGGCCGGACATGACCGTTCGCCTGCCCGGCGATCGTACCATCGTGGTTGACGCCAAAGTACCCCTCACGGCCTATCTGGATTCCGTTGCCGCCACGTCCGACGCCGAGCGCCGCAATTCGCTCATGCGACACAGCCAGCAGGTGGCCAAGCACGTCGAACAGCTCAGCAACAAGGCTTACTGGGCGCAGTTCCAGCCCGCCCCGGAATTCGTTATCCTCTTTCTCCCCGGAGACCACTTCTTCAGCGCCGCGCTCGAGTTCAAGCCATCACTCGTCGAAGACGCGGCCCGCGTGAAAATTCTGGTGGCCACTCCCTCCACCCTGATCGCCATCCTAAAAGGTGTTGCCTATGGATGGCGGCAAGAGCGCATGGCCGCGAACGCGGAACAGATCCGGCAACTGGCGGCGGAGCTTTTCGACCGCTTCGTGACCCTTCAATCGCATTTCGGCGAAATCGGCCGGTCGCTTGGCAAATCGGTCGAATCCTTTAACCGCTGCGTGGGGTCCCTTGAAACTCGCGTATATCCCTCTCTGAGACGCATTCGTGAACTGGGCGCTACCGCTGCCGAAGAACCACCTCCGCCGGAAGCCATCGAAGCTGTGCCTCGCACACCGGACCTGTTCGAGGAGTCGTAATCTGTAATCAGTGCGCGCGCTCCTTCTCTTCCTCTCCCGGCGCAAGGGACTTCGCAGTTGGATGGAGACATCGGCGCTCGCCCGGCGCCTCGCCGCCCGTTTTGTCGTGGGCGACACCTGGGCCGATGGCTTGGAGGCCGGACGCCGCATCAATCGCGAAGGCATTGCCGTCACCTTCGATCGTCTGGGGGAAAGCGTCACATCACTAGCCGAGGCGGAGGTTTCCCGCGACGAGTATTTGCGGGTCCTCGCGGAAATATCCGATCACCATCTCGATGCCAATGTTTCCATCAAGCTCACGCAGTTCGGCATGGACATCTCGGAACAGGCGTGCCGGGCAAATGTGGAGCAGTTGGTGCGAAAAGCGAGAGATCTGAACAGTTTCGTGCGCATTGATATGGAATCCAGTGAATACACAGATCGCACGCTCCGGCTGGTCAACGACATGCACGCCCAATATAAAACCGTTGGGACCGTCATTCAGGCTTATCTCCGTCGCAGTGAAAAGGATATTGAGAATCTGTGCGCTCAGGGTATCCGCGTGCGGCTCTGCAAAGGCGCCTACCTGGAGCCCGCTGAAGTGGCGTTCCAGGCGAAATCCGACGTCGATCGCAATTTCGTACATTTGATGAGAATCCTGCTCGCTGCGGGCACATACCCTGCAATTGCCACTCACGATGAAAAAATAATTCAAAATGCCAAAGACTTTGCGAATACGCGGAAACTGTCGCGGGACAGCTTTGAATTTCAAATGCTTTACGGAATTCGGCGCGACCTGCAACGGAAGCTGGTTGCCGAAGGATATCGGTTGCGGCTTTATGTGCCGTTCGGCAAAGCGTGGTATCCATATTTTATGAGGCGGCTGGCCGAGCGCCCGGCTAATGTCTTGTTCCTCGCGCGCAATCTGTTGCGCGGATAACCCAAGGGGGCATCTGAAGGATGAAGCCGAGCCAAACGAAACTTTCCAGGGGGGATAAGCGTCTAAGTGTTGTGCGTTACTGGAGCCTACTCGCCGCCAAATTGGCACTGTGTGGCGCGGTTTCGTTCGGACTGCTCCACGTCATCGATTCCTATTGGTCTTCGCCTCTCTGGCTGTATAACGTGCGTTCCCCACGGTTTGGCCTCGACCTGGCCTACACGTCGGTGATTGGCCTCTGGTTCCTGTTCTCGGCCGGACTCTTGTATTTGTGCGTCTGGGATCAGCGGTACCGCTGCCGCGTTTGCTTGCGGCGTCTTCGCATGCCCATCGAGACCGGTTCGTGGAGCCGCATGCTGCTGCTGGGCCGGCCGCGCATCGAATATATCTGTCCTTATGGACATGGCACTCTCAAGGAAGAGGAACTGCATCTGAGCGGCGCGGACAATGAATGGACGGAGAGTGGCGATATGTGGGAGGAACTCTGCGCGGCTTCGAAAGACGTTGAGCCGCGCCGGTGAGCGCCCCCCCAGACCCGCTTGCCTCCAAGAGCCTACCGAGATGGCGCCTCGGGGCCGGGATGGCAGTCCTGGCTGCGTTCTCGTCGATCCTTTTGCTTTTGGTCCCGGTTTATCTCCGGAACCAGCGGCTGCAAGAATTTCTGCGGGAAACGCCGGCGGCATCGGACGAGGTGTTAGAGCAGGCTATCCTCAACAAAAGCCGGTCACTAGGTCTCGACATTACTCCCGATCACATCCAGATCCGCCATCCCCCTGGTGGTGGCAGGATCGGCGTCCGCTACGTAATTCGCGTGACCATGCTCTTGTACACGGTGGACCTGCATTTCTCGTCTAACGTGGGGAATGCTCGGCGGTAGGAATACCGAGCATTGGTACAATAGGATTTAATGGCCGGCAAAAAGAACGAAGTCAAGCTCCGGGTGCCCAAACATGCGCGGCTGACCCGCTTCGTCCTGGGCCGTTCCGGCAAAATCGTCCTCGTAAGCTCAGTTCTCCTCATCACCGTTTGGATTCTTGGGTTCACGTACTTTTACGTCAAATACTCACGTCTGATCGACCAAAAGTTGCGCGCAGGTCCGTTCATCAACACTTCCAAGATTTTCGCCGCCCCTAAGGTTGTGGGTGTGGGCGATGACATTTCCCCGGCCGCAATTGTAGCGGAACTGCGCCACAGCGGATACACCGAATCGCGCGGCAATCCCATGGGGTGGTACAACGTGCGTCCGAACGCCCTCGAGATCTTTCCCGGACCTGAGTCCTATTTCCGCGAGGAAGAGGGTGTCATCAAGTTCTCGGGCGGCCGAATCAGCCAGATCATCTCCCTGCAGGACAACACCGACCGGAGCCAGTTTCAGCTCGAGCCGGAGCTGATCACCAATCTGTATGACCGCAACCGCGAGAAGCGCCGGCTGGTGCATTTCAACGACATTCCCAAGGTCCTGGTCGACGCGATTGTGTCGGCGGAAGACAAGCGCTTCTTCCAGCACGGTGGTTTTGATCCCTTCCGCATCGTGAAGGCGGTATATGACGACGTGAAACAAGGCCGCAAAGCCGAGGGAGCGTCAACCTTCAGCATGCAGCTGGCGCGCAATTTCTGGCTCGAAAGTGAAAAGAGCTGGAAGCGCAAAGCTGCCGAGGTGATGATTACGCTCGAACTCGAACAAAAGCTCTCAAAGGACGAGATCTTCGAGTTCTACTGCAACCAGATCGATCTGGGACGCCGGGGAAGTTTCGGCATCCGCGGGTTCGGAGAGGCGGCGCAGGCATACTTTGGCAAAGACATCCGCCAGATCAGTCTTCCGGAAGCCGCCATGCTTGCCGGGCTGATCCAGCGGCCCAGTTATTACAATCCGTATCGACATCCCGACCGGATCCGCGAGCGGCGCAACCTGGTGCTGTCCTTGATGCGACAGAACGGCTATATCAGCGAGCGGGAATATGCGCTGGCATGTGACGCGCCGCTGCAACTTGTGGCCACCGGATCGGAATCCGCTGAAGCGCCCTATTTTGTCGACCTGGTCAACGATGAACTGCAGCACTTTCCGGACAAAGATTTCCAGTCAAGCTCGTATCGCATTTACACCACGCTCGATCTCGATTTGCAGCGGGCAGCCACTGAAGCGGTGCGCATTGGCATGCAGAACGTGGATGATCAGTTGAAAAAACAGAAGCGGCATAAAAACGTATCGTTTCCCGAGGCGCAGGTGGCGCTGATCGCTCTGGACCCTCACACCGGGGCGATCAAGGCGCTGATGGGAGGGCGCAATTACGGCGTCAGCCAGTTAAACCGCGTGCAGGCCATGCGGGAGCCGGGTTCTTCTTTTAAGCCGTTTGTCTATGCCACGGCGCTCGATACGGCCATCGAAGGCGGCCCGCAAATTCTGACGCCCGCGACCATGGTGGACGACGAGCCCACCACGTTCTGGTTCGATAACAAACCGTACGAGCCCGGGAACTTCAAACAGGAATATCACGGGCAAGTAACGTTGCGTCAGGCGCTGGCTAAATCGATGAACATCGCGACCATCAAGGTCGCCGAGATGGTGGGCTACGATGCCGTGGTCCAGTTCGCAAAAAAGGCCGGACTGAACGACGACATCCAGGCCACCCCCGCGGTGGCGATCGGGGCGTATGACGCCACGCCGCTCGAGATCGCAGGGGCCTATACGGTTTTCGCCAATCAGGGCGTGTTCGTGAAGCCCAATTGGATCACTATGGTGCGCTCGCAGAACGGTTCGCCCGTCTACCAGAACAAGCCCGAAACCAGGGCGGTTCTGGACCCGCGCGTAGCGTACCTGATGGTCAACATGCTGGAAGAGGTGCTGCGCACCGGAACCGCCGCTGCCGTGCGGGCTAAGGGGTTCACGGTTCCAGCCGCCGGGAAGACGGGCACGTCGCGCGACGGCTGGTTCGCGGGTTTCACATCCGAACTGCTTTGCATCGTGTGGGTTGGCTTTGACGATGACCGTAAGCTGAACCTCGAGGGGGCACATTCGGCCGCTCCCATTTGGGGTGAATTCATGAAGCGCGCGCTCCAGCTTCGTGCGTACCGCGATGCCAAACCCTTCCAAGCGCCGGATGGCATTATTTCAGTCGAGATCGATCCGCAGTCGGGAATGCCGGCCACGGCCTACTGCCCGATTACCAAGACCGAGGTGTTTATCGCCGGAACGCAACCGGTGGGCACCTGCCCGCTACACGGAGGATCGAACCCTGGAGCCACGCGCGTGGCAGGGTGGGAGGTTCCTGCACCCCCATCCATCGGTTCGCAGAACGGATCTCCCGGCGCCCCAGCCGATCCCAGGGTTCGCCGCATTCCGCCGGCCGGCCCTACCGTCGCCTCCAATAACCAGCCCGACGCCGCACACGATCAGCAAGACCAAAAACCCCAAAAGAAGAAGGGGTTTTTCCGCCGCATGATGGATGTGTTTAAATAGATCGAGGAGGCGGTATGGTGTCCGCCAAGTGGTTTTGTTTCGCCCTCGCCCTCGGTGCCTGGTTTACCCTTTCCGCACAGACTCCAGTTCTGCAGACTTCTAATCCGGCTCATCAGGTTGAACCGGAACCTGTAGCTTCCATTCCCTCGGAGCGGCTGACTCCGGAAAAACGCGGCGACATCCTGATGGCCCGCAAGATGTACCGGGAAGCCGTCGAGACCTACAAGGAAATGCAGCCGGACTCTGCGCTAGTCGAAAACAAAATTGGCATCGCTTATCACCAGATGCTGAAGCTGGATATCGCGAAGAAATACTACGAGCGATCCATCAAGATCGATCCGCATTACGCCGAAGCTATCAACAATCTGGGCACCGTCTATTATTCGAGGAAAAGCTACGTTCGTTCCATCCGGTTTTACCGGAGGGCGCTGAAACTGTCGCCTAATTCCGCGTCGGTGTACAGCAACCTGGGCACTGCCTACTTTGCGCGGAAGGATTACAAGAGGGCGTCGGAGACATATCAGAGGGCGCTATCGCTCGATCCGGAGGTGTTTGAGCACCATAGCACCTGGGGTGTTCTGCTGCAGGAGCGCACGGTAGAGGAACGCGCCAAGTTTCATTACTACCTGGCGAAAACTTATGCTCAGGCCGGTATGAACGATCGCGCGCTGCTCTACATCCGCAAGGCGCTGGAAGAAGGTTTTGCCGAGCGCAAGAAGCTGATGGAGGATCCCGAGTTCGTCTCTTTGCGCAAGCTGCCCGAATTCCAGGAACTGATAGCTATGGAGCCTCGGGTTCTGTAGACCGCTTCCTTTGGCCACGGCTTAGCAAGCAATTCTCGCGGGTCTCAGTCCGGGTGGTATTCCACCACTACCAGCGTGATGTCGTCGGCTTGCGGCGCGTCGCTGATGAAATTCTTTACGGTTCGCAACACGGCGTCGTGGAGGGCCGCGCAGCCATCGCCGGCATGGGCAACAACGATCTCGCGGAGTTGTTTCCGGCCGAAAAACTCTCCGCTCGGGTTTTGTGCCTCGGTGACGCCATCCGTGTAAATCACAATCCGGTCGCCGGAAGAGAGCTGCCGCTGCTCGACCTGGAATTCGGCCCCTGGAAGCATACCCACGGGCATGGCCGTCGCCTCTAAATACTCATAGCGTCCGGCCTGCGAAATGAGAATTGGGGCGCAGTGCCCCCCGTTTATGTAATGCAGCCGGCCGCTTCGATCGAGGAGGCAATAAAACACGGTGGCGTACTTGCCGCCTTTAGTGCGGTCGTTCAGGAAGCGGTTGAGTCTGGCGACTCTCTTGGCCATCACATGCGAACTCGGCGAGGTGGTGAGAAAAGCTCCCTGCAGCAACGAGGCCAATAGCGCCGAGCTGACGCCCTTGCCCGAAACATCCGCCACCACCGTCGCCCAGCAGGATTCGTTCACTTCGACGACATCGTAGTAATCGCCGCCTACCTGGTGCGAAGGGACACTCGATCCGTTGGCGCGAAACCAGCCGGTCGCGGGCAACTCGCCCGGCAGCAGGCTCTGCTGAATAGTGCGCGCCACGCCCAATTCCTCCTCCATCTTTTGCTTTAGGCGTTCCTCCGCCAGCAGGCGCGCGTTTTCTAGGATAGTGGACGCCTCGATTGCCAGTGTCTGCAACAGCTCGCGATTTCCGCCCGAGAGATCGGCTGCCGAAACGCGAGAATCCATATAGAGGACGCCCACAGTATCATTCTGCGTGGACAGCATGCCGGTCTCTTCACCCATGCTGGCGTTAATTCGAACCAGGGGAACACAGACCACACTGCGCAGCTCCAGGTCGGCGACACTGTTCCCGGGGCTGACCTCACTGGCCACCAGAGGATCGAAGTTCATGGAGAGCAGCTCGCGCCGCTGCTGCAACGCCCGGTGAATCACGCTGCGCGGAACGCGCAAATCAGTCTCTAATAGCGGCTTTCCGTGGCGATCGCGCGCCACTCTCATGTCCAGTTCGTCGATCTTTCGTAACAGCAGAAATCCCCGCTCGGCTCCGGTGACGGTCAGAGCGGCATCCACCACCGAGTTCAAGACATCCACAGTCGAAAAGGAACTCTGCAACGTCCGCGCCACTTCCAGAACGGCGCGCAGCTTGGCCAGATTTCCACCAGCGCCGGTCCGGGTGACCTGCGTGTCAGAAGAGGGCGCCTGCTCCATCAACACCGCCGCATCGGCAAGGCCCACAGCGAAGATGAGCTGATAGGAATCCGGTACACCGAACTCGATGCGGTCGGAGTTGCGCAAAAGCTGCCGCTGAGTGCGCTCGCCATTCACGAAAACGCCGTGACGGCTGTCCGCGTCTTCAATTACATATTGGCCGTTCTCCAGTAAGATTCGGGCATGGCTACGCGAGGTGCGGCTATCGCGCAGGATCAGGTGATTATCAGCCTGCCGCCCAATCCTAAACGGCAACGGTTTGATTTCAACCCGTGTGCGATGACCGCTGGGATCGACGACAATCAGGCCAGCGTTGTTGGCAATTTCAGTGAAACCCTGCTGAGCTATCATGCCGGGCGCTTGGAGCGCGAACGTGGGCCAAGGCCGTTGGATTCGGCCACGGCTTGCCGTGCCAATTCCCGCGCGGCCTGCTCCATCTCCCGCGCGCGCAGCGACCGGCAGTGTGAACAGTAGCCCCCCACTTCCGTGCGGGCCAACAGAATCTGAAACCCGAAATGGCTCTCAATCTGGCGCCTCAGTTTCTGCAGCGGTTCACCGAAGAACTCTTCCACTTTGCCGCAGCGGAGACAAATCACGTGCGCATGCTCCTGCTTCATACGGGTCTCGTAGTAGTGCTGATCCCCGCCATAGTGCATCAGGTCCAGCTCATCCACCAGCCCGCCTTGCTTCAGCAGTTTGAGCGTGCGGTAGACCGTCACCCGGTTGAGCCTGGGATCCCGCTCGTGGGCCAACTGGAAGAGGCGTTCCGCATCCAGATGCTCACCGCTTTTGTCGATCAGTTCCAGAAGAAGCTGGCGTTGTCTCGTGAGGCGAACACCTTTTTCCTTCAGAGACCCCTTGATGGAATCGACCGGCATTCAGTTCCCCTCACATTCTAGCAGGGTGTTACGATACAGGCCGCCGGTACTGGTCTTGCCCCTTTTTCAGCTCCGCGTAACCTTGGCGCCGAGACTTCCCTGGGCTAACCGGACGTTGATCGCTGAATCCACCGGCGCCTGTTGGCTGGCCTTGACGATTTCGCCGAACTCGTTGGTTACGATGGCATAGCCGCGATCCAAAATGCGGAGCGGGCTTAACTGCGATAGCTTGGCCGCGAGCGCCTGCGCACGATTGGAGCGACGGGCGAGATCCAGCTGCAGAGCTTGGGCAATGGACGCCTGAGCTCGTTCCAGCCGCCGCCTGTCGCGCGCAAACCGCGGCCGCGGATCGTAGTACCGGAGGCGCGATTCGAGCAACCGGTGGGTACGATTCCCGGCTTCGATCGCGGACCGTATGTGCTCTCGCAATCGGTATTCCTGCTCATCGACGCGCTGCATCCGCCTGCCAACCAAGCGGTGAAAAACGGACATCGTCCGCTGAATGCCCTGCTGATCAAGTTCCTGGCGGAGCATCGCGAGCCGATAGCGCACGGCCTGCTCGAGATGGCGGCGAAAGTTGACGATGCGGGCCAGCAATTCATCGCGGGTCGAGACGATCAGCTCAGCGGCGGCGGAGGGAGTCGGGGCTCGCAGGTCGGCGACGAAATCGGCGATGGTTACGTCGGTTTCGTGGCCGATTGCGGAAACTACTGGAACGGGGCAGGCCGCAATGGCGCGCGCCACCTGTTCCTCGTTGAATGTCCAGAGATCCTCGAGCGAACCGCCGCCGCGGGCCAGGATCACCAGCTCCGGCCAACGCGATTGGCCGAAAAACTCGAGTCCGCGGCAGACTTCCTCTATCGCACCCTCGCCCTGCACCAGCGCCGGAAACACGCGGATGTGTAGGCCTGGAAAGCGGCGCTCCAGAATCTGCAGCATGTCGGAAATGACGGCGCCGCGCGGCGACGTTACAATACCGATTCGACGGGGAAACCGCGGCATTGGCCTTTTACGCGCTGCCTCGAAGAGTCCTTCGGAGGCCAGTTTCTTTTTGAGCTGCTCGAAGGCAAACTGGAGCGCGCCGTGACCCTGCGGTTCCAGAAACTCGACTAGCAGTTGATACTCGCCGCGAGCCTCAAAAACATCGATCCGCCCGCGAGCCACCACCGCCACGCCGTCCTGCGGCTTGAATTTCAGATAGCGGTGCGTGGAGCGAAAGCACACGCAGCGCACCTGCGCGTCGCGCTCCTTGAGAGTGAAGTAGTAGTGGCCGCTTGAAGCCAGCTTGGTACCCGAGATTTCACCCGCCACCCAGACATCCTGAAACTCAGCGTCCAGAATTCCGCGGATCGCCGCGTTCAGCTCGCTGACGGTATAGACGCGGCGTTGGGGCGCGAACTCGAGCGCGTACTGTTCCATGGCTGCGCTCATTCTAACAACAGGTGTCAGGTGCCAGGTGCTAGGTGTCAGGTGTCAGGTGTTAGGTGGAATCGCGCAGGCGCTTGGCGACCAATCCGTTTAGTCGTGGCTCAGATAGCATCATGATTGTGTGCGCCCACACGACATTTGCCTGACTCTTGACGGAGGTTATAGGCTGGACTGATGGATGACCAAGAGACCGCCAGACCTGTGCGCTTCAGAGCCGTTGTCGAAATGTCATTTCCTGACGCTGATCCTTGGGACCCAACTGACTATGACAAATTGATTAATCAGTGGAAGGCAGCTCTGGAAAATAACCCTCGCTTCAATTGCAAAAGCGTAACAATAAGGGAGATACAAACCATTGGGGAAGAAGACGACTACGAGGATTGGCGCAATCAAAGAGGTGCATATGACGTATCCAGTTGGGGCCCGGGAATGGGGCGCATCGAGGGCACGAAGTAGCCGTCTGCCGGATCCCGACTGTCTCGCAACGGATCGATGCCGCTGAGAAATCCTTTCAGCAGTTCTCTAGGAACTTGTTGAAAAACCCTGACTGAGCCTCTTCCCGAACGGAACATTTCAGGCGATGATCGTTTTATGCGCGGAGACGATCAGCAACAGTCTGGAATGTTCAGTTACGTTTCGCTGGAGGACCGGGTGCCGCAAGATCACCCTTTGCGACGCATCCGGGAGATGGTCGGCGAGATTTTACGGGGGATGGCCAAGGAGTTTGATGCGCTGTATGCGAAGACTGGCCGCCCATCGGTACCTCCGGAGCGATTGCTGCGTGCAGTATTATTGCAGATCTTCTACACGGTTCGCAGCGAGCGAATGCTGATGGAGCAGATGAACTACAACCTGCTGTTCCGGTGGTTCGTGGGGCTGGAGTTGGATGAACCGGTGTGGAATCACGCGGTATTCAGCAAGAATCGGGACCGGCTGCTGAACCAAGAGGTGGCGCAGGAGTTCTTCCGGCGCGTGCTGGCGCAGGCGAAGCCGCACCTATCGGACGAACACTTCAGCGTGGATGGGACCTTGATCGAGGCGTGGGCGAGCCAGAAGAGTTTTCAAAAGAAGGATGGCGGAGATGGCAGCCCCGGAGAGTTCCGCGGGGACAAGCGCAGCAACTCGACGCACGAATCGAAGACCGATCCGGAGGCGCGACTGTACCGGAAGGGGAATGGGCAAGAAGCCAAGTTGGGGTATCTGGGGCACGTCCTGATGCAGAACCGGCACGGCTTGATCGTCCATGCGATGGTGACGCAGGCTGACGGCACGGCGGAGCGCGATGCGGCACTGCTGATGCTATACAAACAATGGCGAAGCCGGCGCCCACGGCGGCGCACCGCGCCGATGAGCGTTGGAGCGGACAAGGCATACGACACGCGCGATTTCGTGGAGACGGTTTGAGATGGATTTCCGGCCGCACGTAACACAGAACGTCAATCGACCAGGAGGCAGCACCATAGACGAGCGGACAACTCGTCACGCAAGCTACCAGGTGAGCCAGCGGAAACGTCCTTTAATTGAGAAAGCCTTCGGATGGATGAAACAAACCGGCGGGATGCGCAAAACGAAGCTCCGCGGATTGGCGAAGGTGGGGTGGCAGTTTCTGATGACGGCTGCAGCGTTCAATCTGTGGCGTCTCCCGAAGGTCCAAGCGGCAGAAGTGTAGTTAGAACGCCGAAAAACGGCGTTTTTCAACACGCGCGGCCCATTCCAGGCACCCGGTCCCTTCGTAAAATTGTACTAATCTCAACTTGATCTGACATTTGATAGACTGCGCGGAAGCGCGGTCAGGAGAGTGTCAGCGATGAACACCGAACAGAAGATCATCAAGAACAAAGTAGGGCTGTTGAAGCTCAGCGAGATGCTGGGCAGCGTCTCGGAAGCCTGCAAGGTGATGGGTTATTCCAGAGATAGTTTCTACCGTTTCAAAGAACTGTACGACAAGGGCGGCGAGCTGGCGTTGCGCGAGATCAGCCGACGCAAGCCTTGTCCGAAGAATCGGGTCGAGGATCACGTTGAAAAGGCCATTATGGAGATGGCCTTGGAGAAGCCGGCTTTGGGCCAGGTGCGTGTGGCGAACGAACTGACCAAGCGTGGCCTATTCGTTTCTCCCACGGGCGTTCGCAGCGTCTGGCTCCGGCATGATCTGGAAACGTTTCGTAAGCGGCTGAAGGCGCTCGAGGCCAAGGCCGCCCAGGAACACATCGTTCTCACCGAGGAGCAACTCCGCGCCATGGAGCGGGCGCGCGAGGAAAAGGAAGCGCACGGCGAGATCGAAACCGCGCATCCCGGCTACCTAGGAGCCCAGGATACCTATTACGTGGGCACGATCAAGAGCGTGGGCCGGATCTATCAGCAGACGTTCCTCGACACGTACACCAAGGTCGCTTTCGCCAAGCTCTACGACCGCAAAAATGCTCTGGTGGCCGCCGACATGCTTAACGACCGCGTGCTGCCGTTCTTCGAGGAGCAGAAAGTTCCGCTGCTGCGCGTGCTCACCGATCGCGGTACAGAATACTGTGGGCAGCGCGAGCATCACGAATACCAGTTGTACCTGGCGGTCGAGAATATCGACCACAGCCGCACCAAGGCCCGGCATCCGCAGACCAACGGTATCTGCGAGCGCTTCCATCGCACCATCCAGGAAGAGTTTTATGCCACCGCCTTTCGCAAGAAGCTCTATCAGCGCCTCGACGAATTACAGGCGGATCTGGATGACTGGCTGCGGGAGTACAATCTGACACGAACACATTCTGGAAAGTACTGTTATGGCAAGACCCCGATGCAGACTTTCTCGGACTCGGCACACTTGGCGCAAGAGAAAATGCTCGACTCGTTCCAGAACGTAGCGCCGGAGCCGGAGCGGAGCCCTGCGCAGCGGAGCGTAGGCGGAGGCGCGGCCGCTGATGCGGCTGCTTGATCTAACCAACTATGTCAGATCAAGTCTGAGTTATTACACGTAAATCGCCGGGCCAAATCCAAAGTTAGCAACCACACACTGCACTCATCGCCTTCGGATGCCTATTTCAACAAGTTCCTAGAGACCCTTTCAGTTCTGCCGGCGGCGTAGTTCGCGAAGATACTCCCCCAAGCGCTCGTGCAATTCGGGACGATCGTAGAGATACTTTTGCGGAAACGGGTCCGTCAACGGATAAGCCCCCTTAGCCGCCGGCCGCTTCTCGGGCCAGTTCTCATCGGTCACAACGAAATCGCCGATGCGATACCCGTACATGTCCAGATGACGGATACCAAACTTGAGGGCGGCTTCGCAAATTTCGCGAATCTGATCGACTGTCGGGTATTTGGCCGGCCCCGGCGTCCGCAATTCTAGAATGTTGCCCACCCAGAAGGTGTAAATGATCTTCTTCCCGTGCCCGACCGCGGCGCGAGTCTTATCGAGTACACTCAGCGTTTGCTCGACAGCGCGTTTGTCCGCGTCCGGTTTGCCGTCCCAGCGCGCCTCGGTATAAGCTCCTACTGCGTCGAAAGCCCTCGCAACTCTCCCAAAATCCACTCCCGTCGCATCCCGTGCCGCTTGTGAGAGAACGTATTGCTCATCTTCCAGATAGATTTCGTGCTGGGCATTCGAGTCCACCGCGCGGATGAACCCATTGGTGTCGCGCGCCCAATCCTCCCACCAGCCGCCGCGCGCTTCCGTCCACTTCGCCCAATCTGGATCTGAGGTTTGTTTAGGCGGGGCCTTGCCGAATCTGCGGCGATCATCTTCACCGTAAGAAATGAACCGCTCCGAAGCCGCACCGCTAGGTCCCCCGATTCCCTTGATAGGCCCGATGCTAAACGAGTCGTCCAAAATATAGCCGGTGAAGGCCTTGTCTTGCGCGTAGAGCCGGGCGAGCGTTTGCAGGTACTGCTTCCACTGCGTCTGCCGCCACTTTACGTTGAACGTGTTGAACGCAAACCGCAGTTGCCCCGCCGCGTCAACCTGCTGGAACTCAGGGCTACGCGGAAGCGAGTTGTGAACTGGGTGCCAGACGATGAAATAAGCGCCTAAGCCTTCGCGCCGGCAAGCCTGAAGCGCATATTTAGTGTCCTCCACGCGAAGCGTCCAAGCAGCGGCGTCCAGACCCCAGCAAAGATCGACATGCGTGAAGCCCAGGTCGGCCATCTTCCGGAAATCCCGCCCCCATTCGTCGCGCGGCGCGGAATTGAGCCAATACCAGGCGCTGATCCGGAGCGGTTGTCCCGCCGCACAAGTCACTGTTTGCGCGATCAGGAGCGCGAAACCTGGGAATCGAATCATCAAGGCATTCTAGTAAGTTTCCAGTATTCTGGACAATGCATTGACACTAGCCGCCTGAAAGCTCAGTATTGTGTTATCAATAAGTTGCGGGGTTCGACCGGATGTCCGGATTCAAAGCCGCCACACTCGTCGCCTTACTTCAGGTCGCTGCGCAAGGCCAGCTCTCTAATGATGTTCGCCCCGTGTTCGAGAAAAGTTGCCTCCCCTGCCACGGGCCCCAAACCAAAAGTGCCGGCCTCGATCTTTCCACCCGCGACGGGTTTCTGAAAGGTGGCCAACACGGCCCCGTAATTATTCCGGGAGACCCTAAGGCAAGTTTGCTCTATAAGTTAGTATCGTACGACGTCGAGCCGCACATGCCGTATAAGGGCGACCGCCTTCCGCAGGAAACCATCGACCGCATCGGGGAGTGGATCAAGGTAGGCGCTCCGTTTGAGCAGGCTGCGGATTCGCCCTTGTTCCGCTCGCAAATCAAAACCCTGCTCGAGGCCAACTGCGTCCGGTGCCACAACTCCCAGATAAGGCGCTCGGGATTCGATCTCTCGACGCGCGAAGGGCTTTTGCGCGGCGGCGATACCGGTCCAGTAATCGTAGCGGGCGATGCTAAAGCGAGCGCTCTCTACAAGCGGATAAGCCATCAGGTGCAGCCGGCCATGCCGTTCGGCGGACAGAAGCTTCCCGACGCGGCCATCGCGCAGGTCGCGGACTGGATCAATGCAGGCGCGAACTACGACGAACCTTTGGCGGCCGGCAAAGCCGCCTTAAGTCACTGGGCTTTCCAACTGCCTCAGCGACCGCCCGTGCCTGAAGTCAAGAACGGCGCGTGGGTACGCAATCCGATCGACGCGTTTGTGGTGGCCGAGCGCGAAAAACGGGGCTTGACGCCGGTGGCATTCGCGGACAAGCGGACGCTGCTGCGACGCGTCTACCTGGACCTGATCGGGCTTCCACCGGCGCCAGAGGAAATGAATGCGTTTCTCGCTGACAATTCCAAAGACGCGTATGAAAAAATCGTGGACAAGCTGCTGGCCAGCCCGCGTTACGGCGAACGGTGGGGGCGGCATTGGATGGACATCTGGCGCTACAGCGACTGGTACGGGTGGCGCGTACAGAACCAGGTGCGTTACAGCCAGCGGCACATCTGGCACTGGCGCGACTGGATCATCGAATCGGTCAACCAAGACAAAGGCTACGACGAGATGATCGTGGAGATGCTGGCGGGCGACGAACTGGCGCCAAACAATCCCGACATCGTGCGAGCTACCGGCTATCTGGCGCGCAACTGGTACATGTTCGACCGCAATGTCGTGCTGAAAGACACGGTGGATTTCACGGCGATGGCGTTTCTCGGGATCACCCTGAAATGCGCGCGCTGCCACTCGCACAAATACGATCCAATTACCCACGAGGACTACTACCGGTTCCGCGCCTTCTTTGAGCCATACGACGTGCGCACGGACCGCGTGCCCGGGCAACCTGACCTGATGAAAGACGGCGTTCCTCGTGTCTATGACGATAAGGCCGACACGCCGACATATCGTTTCATTCGCGGAGTGGATACGAATCCCGATACGGAGCACCCGCTGACTCCCGGGATCCCGGCGATGTTCGGGAAGCCCGACCTCAAGGTCACACCGGAGCCGCTGCCGCTCGAGGTTTACTATCCCGATTCCCGGTCCTTCGTACATCGCGACTTGATCGCGCAGGCCAAGGCCGATATTGAAAAAGCCGAGACCGAACTGCGCAAGTCTCGCGACGAGCTGGCGAAAGCCAAGCAGCAACTGGCGCAAGGTGGGGAACCCGAGACGGTGGCCGCGGCAGCCGGCAATCGTTCACTGGGCGAACCTCCTTCCGATGACAAAACCCTCGCGGCGCTACTCAAGGCGCAGGCTGATGTTTCGCTGAAGGAAAAAAGCCTGGCATCAGCGCAGACCGCATTACCCGCCCTCCAGGCACGCATCGCGGCAGATGAGGCAAAACATGCGGCCACGCCGCCACCGAATCTCGAAGCACTGGAATCCGCCGCGCTTAAGGCCGAGCGCCACGCCAATGTCGTTAAGGCGGAGGAGAACCTCCTGCGCGCCACGCAGGAGCTCGCGGCGGCCAAGCCGGAATCGGATACCTACGACAAGGAAGCCGTGAAGAAACTGGATGAGGCGCGGGCACAGCTTGAGGCGGCGGCGAAGGCGCTGAAATCGGAGGACGCTTACACGCCGGTCGGAAAAGTGTATCCGGACTCGACCACTGGACGCCGTTTGGCGCTGGCGCGCTGGATCGCCAGCAATCAGAATCCGCTGACCGCTCGAGTGGCTATCAATGATATGTGGCTGCGGCATTTCGGCCAGGCGCTGGTGCCTACCGTGTTCAACTTCGGCATGAGCGGCAAACCGCCTTCGCATCCTGAGCTGCTGGATTGGCTGGCGGTGGAGCTGATGGAGCGGAACTGGAGCATGAAGGCCATTCACCGGTTGATCGTGACCAGCAGCACCTATCGCATGCGATCCTCGACTAAGGATTCCAACGACAAGAACGCCAAGATCGACCCCCAGAACCGTTACCTGTGGCGCATGAACGAGCAGCGCATGGAGGCTGAGGTGGTGCGCGACAGTTTGCTGTCTATCGCGGGACAACTCGACACGACGATGGGCGGACCGGAGATCGACTCCGCAAAGGGCCTCGAATCGCACCGCCGGAGCGTCTATTTTCAAGACACGCCGGATAAGCAGGTGACTTTCTTGAAGGTCTTCGACGAGGCTAACCCCAATGAATGCTTCCAACGGAACGCGAGCATCGTACCGCACCAAGCGCTGGCTCTGGCAAACAGCACGATGAGCCTGCAGGTAGCGCGCACGCTCGAGCGGCAGATTACGAAGCAGACCGGGGCGTCGGGCGCGTATGATGCCAGGTTCATAGCAGATGCGTTCGACACTGTGCTGAGCCGCCCTCCAACGGCCGGCGAACGCGCTGAATCGCTGAAATTCCTGGGGGAACAGGAAGAATTATTTCAGGACATTAAGAAGCTGACACCGATACAGACCGGAGCCGCTGGAGAGATCAAGCCTGAAATGGATCCTCACCTGAGAGCGCGGGAGGATCTGGTGCATGTGCTGCTGAATCACACTGATTTTGTAACGATTCGATGAGGAAGATGCATGAAATTCGATGAACGGCACTCTCTAAAATCTGTCGCCATATCCCCCGGTTGCTGCACGCCGAGCCGCAGAGTCTTTCTGGCAGACTGTGGGATGGGCTTGACGGGCTTGGTGCTCGGAGCCATGTTCCAGCGCGACGGCAAACCAGCGACCACTGCCGATACGTGGGCGCCGCCTGACGGTAAGCCTCATTTCCCCCCGAAAGCCAAACGAGTAATCTGGATGTTCATGTTGGGCGGTGTGAGTCACGTGGACACGTTTGATCCCAAACCCGCGCTGAATCAGTACGCGGGCAAAAACATCTCGGAAACGCCGTATAAGGACACTTTGAATTCACCCTACGTCAAGGGTGTCAGGGAATTCGTCAAAGGTGATCATGGCATCAAGTTGACTCTTTACCCGATGCAGGTAGGATTCCGGAAGTATGGCCAGAGCGGAATCGAGCTTACCGACTGGTGGCCAAATGTCGGGTCGGCGATTGACGAAGTAGCGCTGATCCGCTCGATGTACACGACCGACAATGACCATGGCGCCATCTTACAGTTCCACACAGGCCGGCACATGTTTGATGGCTATTTGCCAACGATGGGTTCGTGGGTGCATTACGGATTGAGCACGCTCAACCAGAACCTGCCGGAGTTTGTGGTGCTAGGCGAGCCGCCCAGCGATTGTTGCGGAGGCATGGGAACTCATGGGTCGGGGTATCTCGGACCGGAACATGCCGGTGTGCAGTTAGAAGTAAATCCCGACGATCCGTTGCCTTTTGCCTCCCCTGGAAAGGACGTTTATCAGCAGGAACAGGAACGCGAGTTCGCATTCCTGAAGCGGCTCAACGGCCTGAGCGCGGTGGAGTATCCGGGCGACGCGGCATTAAAAGCGCGCATCAAGTCGTACGAACTGGCGTTTCGCATGCAAATGGCGGTGCCGGAGGCCGTTACCTTCAAGGAGGAAAGTGAAGAAGTGAAGCGGCTCTACGGGCTCGACCAGGACGTTACCAAGCCATTTGGGGAGATCTGCCTGGCAGCACGCCGTCTCTCCGAGCGTGGCGTGCGTTTTGTCCAGCTTTATCACGGCACGGGCGGCAATGCTTGGGATGCTCACAAGGACTTGAAAAAGGGGCACGGCGAACAATCCGCCCAGGTCGACAAACCCATCGCCGGATTATTGAAGGACCTCAAACAGCGCGGCATGCTCGACGACACGCTGGTGGTCTGGGCCACCGAATTCGGACGCACGCCGGGCGGTGAAGGAGCCAACGGGCGCGACCACAATCCGTACGGGTTTTCCGTCTGGATGGCGGGCGCGGGGATTAAAAGAGGCATTGTCCACGGAGCGACCGACGAACTCGGTTTCAACGCAGTGGAGAACCGTCACTACGTCACCGATATCCACGCCACGGTGTTCCATCAATTGGGCATCGATCCGCGCCGGCTGGAACTTCCGGGCCAGAAGCGCCTGGATATCGACTACGGGAACCCGATCCAAGAGATTTTGGTTTAGCTTCGCTCAGTTCCTCAGGTTGCGATCCCGCCGCATACGTTGAACGCCTGGCCGGTGATGGCCGCGGATTCGGCGGAGGCCAGCAGGACCGCCATGGGCACAATCTCTTCCGGCTCGAGGCGCCTGCCAATCGGGGTAAGGCGCGATTCCAGTTCCGGGATGGAGATACCCAACCGCTTGGCGTCGTACTCGACGCGGCGGTCGTTCATTTCGGTGTGAACAGGGCCGGGACAGATCGCATTCACCGTGATTCCCTCGCGCGCGACCTCGAGCGCCAGTGCGCGGGTCAGACCCAGGAGGCCGTGCTTGGAGGCTGTGTAGGCGGCTGCGTGCATGGCGGGAAGCTTGCCGTTGATCGAAGCAATATTGATGATTCGTCCCCATTTCTTTGCGAGGAGTATGGGAAGCACGGCTTTGGTGAGCAAATATGGGGCGGTCAAGTTCAGATCCAGGGTCTTGTGCCAGAACGCGTCGTCAAACTCGACCATAGGCCGTGGACTGGAACTGCTACCAATACCAGCGTTATTCACCAGGATGTCGATCGTGCCGAAGGAATCAAGGACCTGCTGGACCACTCGCGCCGGAACGGCAACGTCCGCAAGATCTGCTGGTATGGCCAGGGCTTTGCCACCGCCTTGCCGAATCTCCTCTACCAACGTCTGCAAGGCGACCGCGCTGCGGGCTGTGACTCCGACCGCGGCACCCTCACGCCCGAAGCCAAGTGCGATCGCGCGGCCGATACCGCGGCTGGTCCCCGTGATCAAAGCAACGCGGCCTTCTAGTTTTCGCTGGTTCATTGGTTCACAGTGTCGACGGGCAATACCAAATGCGAAGGCCGCTGGCGGTCGAAGTAAACAGCGTTTTCGGCGATTACTGTGGCCGTCGCCGTGGCCCCGGACTCTGCTGTTCCGGGATTGACGTCGAACCGTGGAAAATTGCTACTGTTCACCACCGCGCGGATGCGATGACCACGCCGGAACAGGTGGCTGGTTGCCCAAAGGTCGACCGTCAACTCGTAGACCTTGCCCGGTTCAAGCAACGACGGCTGGTAACTGGATTCGCGATAGCGGGCTCGCTGGATTCCGTCGCAGACCAGCATCGACCTGCCGTCCGGCAAGACGTCGGTCAACCGGACAACGAAATCCGTGTCCACGGCGCTCGAGGATATGAACAGTTTCGCAACGACCGGACCCGTGACTTCGAGGTCCGCGTCGAGGCGCGCGGAAGTGAACGTCAGGCAGCGTCCCTCGATCTTGCTTTGATCGCGCGGGCCGGCCTGGGCATTCAGTTCATTCCAGCCCAAGGGGTCGCCGGGCCGCTGCGCGGTCAGAGAATACAGCGTGCCGCCGCCGACGGTCTCAACCGGCTGGCTTGGGTCATGAACAAACCGCGCGGGTGGAGTATTCTCTGCGGCAGGCGTCCACGACAGGCTTCCGTCATACAACGAGCGCGCGCAACCGCTTGGCCGGGAATCAAGGTAGAAATGCCGGTAGACGAGGGATTTCGGCGGCCAATCGTCAGAAGTGCGCCAGCGGTTGAATCCCATGACGAAATACCGCACGGCCGGGCTGCTCTCAAAATCCCCGGGCTTGTTTTTCAGGGTGTAATCGAACCACCTCAGCATTTCGCTTTTGTAATCGAAGCGCGCTTCAAGACCGAAATCAACTTCACCCGCTCTCTGTCCCTCGGGTTCGGAATCCGTGCGTGGCCCATGCAACCACGGGCCGATCGTTAGGCGATGGCGGCGCCTCGCCTCTTCTGACTTCGCGGCGTTCCGCATGCCGGTGAAATTTCGAAGGCTGCCCGCCAGAAAAATGTCAAACCACGATGCCATATGGTAAGTCGGCACGGCAAAGGTCTGGTGGAACTGAGCCACGTCAAACTGCTTCCAGTACTTCTCGTCCTGTTGCAGGCGCAAGTAGTCCTTGATCCAGTCGAAGGGATCAGAGAAGAGCGGGTTTTTCTCCAGCGGCCGGTAGCGGAAGAATTCCAATTGGCGCTGCAAAGTCACGCGTTCCATTTGTGTGGCGCGATTGCGCAGGGCCTCCAGAGACTGTCGCGCCGCCCACTGGAACATGAAGCCGAGCTCAAAGGCGCCACCACGATAGACCCACTCGTCGCGCAGACTGCACGCCGCCTGGCGTGCAAACATGGCTGCCAGGTGCGGTCCAGGACTACCGGCGTGCAGGTACTGATTGAATCCGGCAAAGGAACCGCCGAAGGTGCCCACCTTTCCGTCACACCATTCCTGCCGTGCCAGCCACTCGACGGTGTCGAATCCATCCTGCGCCTCCCCCCAGGCCTCGTCCCGAAACGGATACCACAGTCCTTCGGAGGCGTAGCGCCCTCTGGCATCCTGAACCGCCACGACATACCCGTTGGCGGCCAGAAATGCCGGAGCCCCGATGCTCACCATCACGGACTGATGTTTTCCGTAAGGCGTTCGCTCCAATAGCACCGGATATCGACCCGGTTGCGGGGGAAAGTAGAGGTCCATTGCGAGCCGGGTTCCGTCACGCATCGTTACGGGAACGTCCCGGCGGATTATTTCGCTTCCGGGCTGTTCAAATTGTTTGGAAGGTACGAAGTTCGGTTCGAAGTCGGGAGGAATCAGCATTCTGCGAATAGCGGCGTCACGAACAATGGTATGCACATGTCCTGACTGGGTCAAGCTAAATGACCTTACGGGCGCATCGAGAAGCTATTCTGTCCAAATGGCTGGACACAAACCAGCCGACTATTGTTGATGGACGGCTTTTCCAGTTACCCTAATTGACATGCCTGCAACCAACAGCCACCCGATACGGTCGGCGGCCACGCCCGAAGATGTTGAATTGTTCACTCACGTGGAGGCAACCCTCTATACTGCCGTCATTGCTGACTCTCTGGACGAACTCGGTTATCACAACCAGGCCATGAACGAGTATGTGCGGCCCCTATTTCCCGAGTGCCGGTTTGCCGGCTGGGCGCGCACGATGTCCTGTGTGGATGTGTTCCATGTCCCGAACGACACCTATGCCAAGGAGATAGAAGCAGTCGACAGCATTCTGTCGGGCGAAGTGGTGGTGGTTTCAACGGTGAGCTCGAAGCGAAACGCACCGTGGGGCGAACTGCTCTCCACGGCGGCGCGCGCCCGGGGAGCACGAGGTGCGGTCGTCGACGGCCTGGTACGCGACGTAAAGAGAATCGAAGAACTGGGATTCCCTGTGTTCGCATCGGGAATCAAGCCGGTCGATTCGCGTGGGCGTGGGATCGTGATCGATTGCAACGTCCGGGTGGACTGCGGCGGCGTGCTGGTGTCACCGGGCGACCTGGTGTTTGCCGATTATGATGGCGTAATTGTGATTCCCGCCGAAGTACTGCCCGATGCCATCCGGCTGGCCAGCGAGAAAGTCACGCGCGAAAATCACACGCGCGACGAATTGCTGCGAGGCGCCTATCTGCGGGATGTGTACGAGAAGTATGGAGTGCTGTGAAGTAATGGCGTGAGCGAACTGGTCACCCGCAGACACGCCCTGCAGACCGCAGCATTGGCTCTGCCCTTTCGTGGTGAAGCGAGCGTCGGCACTAAATTCCGGCACCGCGCCTATCTGGGCTGGATCACTGACTTGGACTCCCGGCCCGACCCGCACGCGCCGTGGCCCTCCATGCGGATGGATGCTCCATTATTGGAAGACTACAGCCGCACCTTTGCTCTGATGAAACGGCTGGGCTACAACGCCATCGTCATTTGGGGCTTCTATGTATCACGGAGCTGGCCGGCCGATATTTCAAGCGCCGTCCCAATGGAACGCGGTGCGCGCGTCAAGCGCCTCATAGATGCAGCACACGAGCAGGACATTCGCGTTTACACCGGGCTCGGCGTATATAGCTGGGGCTTCGAAGAAATCATCCGGGCGAATCCTCACATAAGCCATGGGAATCCGAACGCCATGTGCGCTAGCCAGCCGGAATCCTGGGACTGGATGCGCAGGGTCATCGACTTCGCGATGACGCGATTCCCGGTCGATGGCGTTAGCCTGCAATCCGCCGACCAGGGCCGCTGCACCTGCGACCGGTGCCGCCGCTGGACCGATACCGAGTACCATACGCGCTTGGATATTCGCGTCAGCGAGTATATTCGCGCCCACTGGCCCGGCAAAACCGTAGCCGTCAGCGGGTGGGGGATGCGCTTTGACGATCCCGAGAGCCTTCCCGCATTGGTCGAGATGAGCCGCCGCATCGACTATTTGATCGACGTGCGGGATTCCGCGCGTCAGCGCGATCTCTCCTGGCGGCGGAAACTGATTCATGAGCTGGCTTGCAGTTTTGGAACACTCGGTGGGCCGCAGGTGGAACCGCCACAGCACCTGACCCGCGACCGCTGGTTTCTTCCCACCATGCGCCGGGACGGCGAGCACTTGTCTGACCTTTACGCCGAGGGTGGCCGTGCGTGCGAATATTTCTTCCACATCCTGGAAAATCCCGGCGACGAGATTTCGTTGTGGGTAGCCGGCAAAACTCTTAACGACCCCACTGCTCCATGGCGCAGTCATCTGGCGGCTTCGATCGAGGAACTGTACCGCACCTCGCGCGCGTCCACTACAGAAGCGCTCGCCGAAATCTTCGTGCGCGCCGAGGATGCCTACCTGCGGCATCTGCCGTCGCTGCGCAGTGGAACCATTTCCATCGAGCCTCTGATGGAAGATCACGCCGGGTCTCCAGTCTACCTCACCAAGCAATTGACCGCCGGACAACGGTCGCAGTATCGCGACGATCTAAAGTCCATCTCGTTGGACCTGCGGATGCTCGCCCCGTCTATACCGGAAGCAAACCGGGTGCAAAAGATCTTGCATTGCCTGGACAATGCGATCGGTGACATAGCCAGCGTATCGTGACGATAGCCTACTTTGAGGTCCAACCACCGTCGACTGGTAGTGTCGCTCCCGTTACGTAAGAAGCCTCGTCCGAGGCGAGAAACAGAGCTGCGTACGCCACTTCGCGGGGATAGCCCACGCGGCCAAGGACCGTGTTGTCGCATTGCCACTTGTAGTGGGGGTCGTCAGGCTTGGGCGAAATCCGGGTCTGGATGGGACCGGGACACAACGAGTTGACGCGGATGTTTTGGGGACCGTAATCGTAGGCCGCGCTCAGCGTGTAACCCAGCAGGGCCGCCTTGGTCGCGGTGTAAGCAACCGTAGTCATCATTCCCACCATCGCTTGAATGGAAACCACATTCACGATCGATCCCTTCTTCTGCTTGATCATGTAAGGCAGAGTTGCCCTGGTAAAGTAGTGTGTTCCCAGCAGCGCGATATTGATGCACTTGGTCCACTCTTCCTCGGTGGACGCCAGGATATCGTGGAATTCCACTCCTAAGTACGCGGCATTATTGCAGAGGATGTCGATGCGGCCATTTCTCGCAGCGGCCACTTCAACGGCGCGAGCCACCTCAGCAGTACGGGATACGTCCGTGTGGCAGAAATCGGCGGCGCCACCCTTCTCACGAATGCCTTGGACAGTCGCACTCCCAGCCTCATCGTCGATATCCGAAACCAGCACCCAAGCGCCGTCTTCGGCGAATAGCTCGCTGATGGCCTTCCCGATGCCATTGGCGCCACCGGTGACGATGGAGACCTTGTCTTTCAATCTGTCCATAATTAATCCTTGCGTATCAGGCGCCGGTGCCGCCGGTCTCGGCTGGTTCCTCCGGGCAACGAAAGATTCTGTTCGCGGCCTGGATTACATAACGGACCATCTCGTCGATGTTTTCGTCGCGAATCTGGCCCACCGTTCCCACGCTGGCCAGTCCGGCCATGAATTCGCTCCATTGATTGAAGACCGGAGCGGCCACGCAGCGCACTTCGAGCTCCTCTTCTTCATCGTCGATTGCGTATCCCCGTTGCCGAACTTTCATGAGTTCTTTTCGCAACATATTGGGTGATGTGATGGTTTTGCTCGTGTACCGCGCAAATGATCTTCGGTTGAGAATGTGCTCCTGCTTTTGTTCCGACGCGTACGCCAGCAGCACCTTGCCCACTCCCGTGCAGTGCAGGTTAGTTCGCTTGCCGATATAAGAGTCAAACTGAATCAGCCCCGGTCCTTCGACTTTCTGGATGTACATGGCCTGATCATCCGCCATCACCGCCAACTGCGCCGTGCATCGGGTGACTTCGACTAGCCACTGCATCGGCCGTAGCGCTCTGTCGGCCAGACTGAGACTTTTCATCAGGCCCCGTCCCAGGCCAGACACTTTGAGGCCCAGGGAATACTCCCGCGTGCGAGAATCGAGCGTCAAGTACCCGAGCTGCTCCAGCGTAAGAACGATGACGTGTGTAGTGCTCTTAGGTATTCGTAGCTTGCGGCTGAGTTCGGAGATGTTCCACCCGCGACGCGATCCATCCAGAAATTCCAGAATGGCAAAGGCCCGCTCAACCGACGTTGCGTGAAGATCTTTCCTACTCGTCACACAATTCTCCGGCGGCACAACGGCCTGCGATCATAGTCGCCACCGACATCATGATACATTGGCGCGCTTTCACTCTTGGGCAGCTGCTTTCGGTGACGGAACCCGCGACTTCTAAGCCGACCCGCGCCTGCAGACGAGCAGTATACAACTCCCGGCGAGTTCGAATCAGTTTTCTTCCATCATTCTGGACGCCGTAGGCACCCCCTTGATTTATGTCGATATCCGCAAGATACAATCAAGAACGATCGACGGCGGATACCATGCTAGTGGACGTTCACAGTCACTTTTTTCGATATCCAGAGCACTTTTCCAAAAACTTCGTCGAACAGGCGCGCCGTGCCAGGAACCAGGAATTCGACTTGACCGTCCGTTGGGAGGAGTACCACTCGCGGGCTCTGGGGTGCGACAAGACCATCGTCTTTGGCGGAAAGGCGCGGCTCGCCGGCCTCTGGGTGCCGGACCAGGAAGTCGCCCAATATGCCAAAGACCACGCGGACAGGCTCATCGCCTTTCTTTCCGTCGATCCTACCCAACCGGGCTGGCAGGATGAGCTGCAACAGGGTCATCAGGATCTTGGAATGAAAGGCATCAAGCTCCTATCCATGTACGCCGGGTTTTACCCCAACGACCGGAAGCTCGACTACTTATGGGAGTACGCCACACAACACCATCTCCCCGTGCTCCTGCACACGGGCACTACGTTCGTCGCGCAGGCGCCGCTCGGCTGCACCATCCCACGGCACCTCGACGATGTGGCTATCCGTTTTCCGAACGTGAAAATCATCATGGCGCACCTTTCGCACCCGTATGAAGGTGAGTGCGTCGTGACCATACGCAAGCATCCCAACGTTTATTCCGACTGCTCCGCTCTGCACTACCGGCCCTTTCAGCTTTATCACTCGCTAATGCTAGTACAGGAGTACGGCGTTTGGGACAAAGTTCTGTTCGGAAGCGACTATCCCTTTACTACCGTCGATACCAGTCTGGACGAGATGCGCAAGTTGAACTGCATGCTGGAGGGCACCTCGCTCCCCCGGCTGGACATGGCCAAGATGGAGCAGATGTTTCAGCGGAACACCCTCGAGCTTCTGGAAATCAGCGCCTGATTCACGCGATACGGTACTTCTCGAGCGTCTCCTCGTTTACTTCGACACCAAGACCCGGACCGCCCGGAACCGAGACGTGGCCATCCACCAGCCGCAAAGGCTTTTTGACCATCGCCCGGCTTAATGGCCCTTGTGAAGTGCTGAACTCCACAAAAACCGCACGCCGCTGAAACGCGTTCAGGTGCAGCGACGCCGCGGTCAGCAGATCCGAAGACCAGGAGTGCGGGATCACCAGAACGTTCGCGAGTTCGGCCATGTGCACGATCTTACGCGCGACGGTGAATCCTCCGCACCGCGTGAGGTCGGGCTGGAGGATATCCACGTGGCCCCTTTCGATCAACTGTCGAAAGCCCCATTCGGTGGCCTCCTGCTCCCCGCACGCGATGAGCGTATCAACACCTCGCGCCACCTGAGCGTAGCCGTCGTAGTCTTCCGGATGGAGGATCTCCTCGACAAAAAAAGGCCGAAACGCCTCGATCGAATGGATCACCTGAATTGCTTGTTTCGGTGTCCGCTCGATGAACCAGCCGGTGTCCACCAACAAATCGTTGCCATCGCCCATTTCTTTGCGCGCCGCTTCTACCAGCCGCACATCCAGATTGGGGTCCTTGCCGAACACACCCCAGCCAAACTTGATGGCAGTGAATCCCTCGTCCAGATACTTGCGCGTCGCCTCACGCATAGCCTCGGGCGTGGGGCGGAATAGCGTGCTGGCGTATGCGCGGACCCGTTCCCGCCACTTTCCGCCCAGCAGCACGTGGATCGGCTGCTGATAGAACTTTCCCATGATGTCCCAAAGCGCAATGTCGATTGCCGAAATCGCCTGGATTGCTATGCCGCGCCGTCCGTAGTAAATGCTGCCGCGGTACATCTTGTACCAGAGTCGCTCCACTTCGAGCGGGTTCTCACCAATAACCAGCGATGCCAGGCCGTCAAAGCATTCTGTCCCGGGCTCGCTCCACCGCGGCGCGTCTACCGCGGCTTTTGCCACCGAGGCCACGGTTTCCATGTCGGAATAACCTGTAATTCCGGCGTCCGTTGACACCCTCACGACGCCCATATAAGTGGGACCGAGCGGCTCTTCGGATCCTTCCGGATTGTTATACAAGCCCGGAGACTTGAGCACCAGCACTTCGACATTAGTGATTTTCATGCGCGCCTGATCAAACTGCATAGTATACTAGCCGTCCATGCCGGAACCCGCGGTTATTTATGACTCTTCTAAAATAGATTTCGAGAAGCCCGGTAAGCACCACTACCACGTCGCGTTTCATCACGACTCCAGTTGGGGATACTCTTTAGTCCCACTCACGGTAATCAACGGTTTGAAAAAGTCGAAGGCGCATCCGCCCGGAGTCGCCGTCTTCGGAGGTACTCATGGGAACGAATGGGAAGGCCAGGTTACCGTGAAGCGCTTATGCCATGATCTCGATCCCGCTGAGATGAGCGGCCGCGTGATCTTGGCGCCGCAGTTGAGTGAGAGCGCCTGCGCCGCCAATACGCGCATCTCGCCGCTCGATGGCATCAACATGAATCGCGCGTTTCCCGGCAATCCGCGTGGCTCCATCTCCTATCGCATTGCCAGCTTCGTTAAAATGCGCATCTTTCCACAGGTGCGCGTAGTGGTGGATCTCCATGCCGGCGGCAACGAAGGCGGTTTTGCGCTCTGCACGTCGTTCCACCCCATACCCGATCCCGAGCAGCGCGCGGAAATAAACCAGGTCGCCGCGCTGTTCGATACGCCGTTCATGCTGGTTTACACCAGCGACATGGCTACCGGCTTGCTCCCCGAGGAAGCTGAGAAAGAGGGCAAGATCGCGATCGGCGGCGAATTCGGATTTGGCGAATCTGTCAACCTCAAAGGCGTACGCCACGCCTATGAAGGTGTGAAAAATGTTCTTCGGCACTATCGCATGTTGCCCGGCAAGATTGTTAAGATCGATCCCGGCCGTCCGTCACCTCCGCGCCTGGTCGACGCCTCCAACCTCGAAGACTACATTCCCGCGCCGCGCACCGGTATTTGGGAACCGCTGATGGAATTAGGAGCCGACGTCAAGAAAGGCGACCTGGTGGGAAGGCTGCATGATTTCTCGGACCACTCCTCGGATCCGCTCGAAATCCGGGCCCATCGCGTCGGGGCGCTGCTCATGATGCATTTCCCTGCGCATATCGCGAAGGGCGTGACCCTGTTCGTCATCGCGCAAGACGTGAAATCCTAGCGCATGGCTTCGAAGGCCAGCCCGCTCGCAGCCGCCCCTGACCACGGCGGCGTCAGTGCACGTCTCGCCTGGGCCACCGTATCGTTTCTCTGGTTCGCGTACCTGCTGAACTACCTGGACCGCCAAGTAGTGTTTTCGATTTTTCCGGTGCTTCGCGCTGATCTGCACTTCTCGAACACCCAACTCGGGCTCGTCGGCACTTTGTTCCTCTGGGTGTATTCGCTATGCATGCCGCTGACAGGACGGCTGGCTGACGTGGTTCGCCGCGACCGCCTCGTTATTTCAAGCCTGGTTCTCTGGAGTCTCGCGACGCTCGGCACCGGGCTGAGCGCCTCCGCGCCGGCGTTTTTATTCTGGCGTGCGGTGATGGGAGTTACGGAATCCCTATATGTACCCGCGGCCCTCGCCACCATCGCCGTCCTGCACCCGGGAGCAACTCGTTCGAAGGCCTTGGCCATTCACAGCACGGCGCAATTTGCCGGTATCGTCGCAGGCGGCTGGTACGGCGGCTGGGCCGCGGACCATATCGGCTGGCGGCTGGGCTTCGCGCTGCTCGCGATTGCGGGCGCGGCCTACGCTCTGGTGCTTTGGCTCGTCTTCCGCGGTATGCCACACTTAGGGACCCAGCGCGCACATCAGTCGGCAAGACCGGCGGATATCTTCAAGTCCCCGTGCTACTGTATGCTTGCCCTGGCTTTCTTTGCGTTCTGCACCATGCTGTGGATGCTCTACGCCTGGTTTCCGAATTTCATTTACGAACACTATCACCTGTCGATGACTGAGAGCGGCCTTACCGCCACCGTCTACCTCCAAGTCAGTTGCATGGCGGGAGTCCTCGCGGGCGGCGTGCTCGCCGATTGGCTGGTCCAACGCATTCGCTCTGGCCGGTTTTTGATCGCTGTTGCCGGTCTCGCCGCCTGCGCGCCATTCGCGTTTCTCAGCCTGGATGCCGGATCGCTGGCGATTGCCAAACTGTCTGCCGCGGCATTCGGGTTCTTCGCAGGCGTGTTCGTCGCCAACACCTTCGCCGCCGCGTATGACGTAGTCTCCAGGCAGAATTACGGCCTCGCAACAGGCATCCTGAACCTCGCCGGCGGCCTCGCCGGCGGAGCCGCTATACTCGCCGCCGGTCTCTGGAAAGCCTCCCTTGGAATGGCGCCCCTGATGAAATGGCAGGCTATCGCGTCCTGCACCGGCGCGGTCTTGCTGTTGTTCGTAGTCCTGACGCGGTTCGCCTCCGACCGCCACGCAGCGCTCGCAATCGAAGCCAGCTAGGCTAGTGGTTCGTGGCTCGGAAACAGATCCTTATTTGCGAAAAAACTTACCGAGCCGTGAGTGTGAACGAGCGGTTGTACGGCCGAATTTTTCACGCCTTCTGAGCCTGAGGCTGAGGGAGCGTCAAGGGACTTCGGAAACAAGAGGCGAGGATCGCTGCTCGCGGCCGATACCCAGCCCTATCTTCCCAATATCCATTTCTCGAACCACTCCAGGTTTCGCCTCATCAGATCGCGCTGATGCACGGGCTCGCTAATCCCGTGACCTTCCCGCGGATAGGTCACGTAACTCACCGGTACGTTCAAATCACGAAGCGCAACATACACCTCGGGTCCGCTATCGATATCCTGTTCACCGTGCAGCACAAGCGAAGGCGTCTTGATGTTCTTCAGGAACGCCCGGGTCGAATGGCGGTTATAAACATCCAGCCGGTCCCACGGTGCGCCGCCGAAGTATTCCCACATGACCTCCGGCGCGCTTTCTTTGTTCGCTATCGAAGGAGCGTACCAACTTACCCAGTCCGTGCTGCATGCCCCGATGGACGCCGCCTTAAACCGGCCGGAGTGAGCGATGATCCACGCCGAGAGATATCCACCGTAACTCCAGCCCATCACCCCGAGGCGATCCGGATCCGCAATTCCCTGATCGACTAACATGTCAATCCCCGTCATGATGTCGTCCATGTCTCCGAAGCCTTGCGCCTCGATCGTCCGCATCCGGAACTTAGGCCCGTAGTTGATGCTGCCGCGAAAGTTGGGCTCGAACACCGCGAAGCCTGCATCCAGGAACAGTTGCGTGGGATACGTTCGCGGAACCGGAAAACTCTCCAGCGCGGCTCCCGTCGGCCCGCCGTGGAGGCTCACCAATAGCGGCACGCGCGTCCCTGTTGTGTAACGGACTGGCAACCGCAGCACGCCCTCGATCTCGAGACCGTCCCTCGATTTCCACCGCACTGTCCGGGCATTCACGACCGGATAATCCCTCGCCTGCGGATTGACGTCAGACAAGCGCACTTCGCGTCCGCTATCCAAATCCCGGAGATAGACATCCGGCGGTTCCGAAGCGCTGCTCTTGATCCACGCGATGCGCTTGCCATCCCCGCTCACACTGAACGCCTGTGTGCCTGTCAGAACGTAAGCCAGGCGCTCCGAATCGCGCGTCGCAGGATTGACCGCGAACAGATAGTCGCTCGTCCCCTTGCCCGCCCCGAAAATCAGCCTGGATCCGTCTTTCGACCACCAGAATTTCGTCGCGCCGCCGAAAACATCGCCATCCAGTTGCTCCGTAATATAGCGAATCGTGCCGCCGCCAGAGGGCACGACGCCTACCTGCCGTTCTCCAAAGTAACTCAGCGCTCCCCGCTGGGAATAGAACGCGACATACCGGCCGTCGCGAGAGTATGCGGGAGCCAGATCCTGTCCGGGCTGCACCACCAGCGCCGTCTCGCGTCCGCTGGTCACATCGCTTTCGTAGATATCGACGTGGAAAGCATCGCGGCCTTGTGGCGACTCCTGCGCTGCGTAAACTACCTTCGACCCGTCCGGCGCCCAATCAAACGAAAGCACGTGCCGCGCGTTCGTTGTTAGCGTGTGCTCATGGCCCCCGCCGGCAGACAAAATATGCAAGCGCGTCGAGGTATAGCCCTCGCCACCAACAGTCGCATCGTCGCCCAGCCGGCGCCTGACCTCGCTCTCCGGGTTTGGATCCGCTGCCAGGTACCCGATGTACCTGCCGTCAGGAGACCACTGGAACTCCGTTATGTCCGTCGGTGAATCGGTAAGTCTGCGCGGTGTAGCTTCCGGCGCGCTCACGACGTATATCTGCGCTACCGCGTCCCGATGCGAAAGAAATCCCAGCATCCGCCCGTCACTGGACCAACGTGGGTGAGCATCAGAATCACGCGACGAAGCGAGGCGTTGACCTGGACCTCCCGTTGCCGGCACAATCCATATTTCGGAAGAATAGTCGTTGCGGCGAGAATCTATTCCCCTCACTACGTACGCCACCTTCGAGCCGTCCGCCGTAATAACGGGATCCGACACGGTCTTCAGGTCCATGATGGCGTCCAACGTCCAGGATTTCGGAGCAGCGGATAACCACGCGCTGCCCTGCAAGCGAAGAACCACCAACAGGAACCCGCACCAATACCGCATAGCCGAATATTGTACGGATTTACGGTCCGCCCAGGCGTCCCTTATGGGAAGGTTTCGTCCAGAACAATGGACGAAACTCACAAACCGCCTTGACATACCCTGCGGCTAGACTAATATGCTTCTATTACGTTTGCGATGGTGTACTGGCCAAACTGGGCCTAATACCGAGCTACGGCCGAGGTATACCAAAGGGGAGGCTACATGAAGCGGGTTCTTTGTTTACTGGCGGTGTTTTCGCTGATAGCCCTCACAGGCGCGATCGCGCAAACTGGCATTGACGGAGCCATCCTGGGCGTCGTAAATGACGCGAATGGCGGAGCCGTTGTTGGCGCGACCGTCACAGTTACGAATCTGGACACGTCTATCCAGAAGATCGAGACCACCCGCCCCGACGGCAGCTTCGAGATCGATGCTTTGCCTGAAGGCTACTACTCGGTTTCCGTGACCTTCAGCGGATTCAAGACCTGGACCCTTGCGAAAACCGATTTGACCATTGGAGAACGCAAAAGGGTGTCCCCTACCCTGCAAGTGGGCGACGTGAACGAAAGAGTTACGGTGGACTCGACCGCTGACCTGCTGCAGACTGAAAAAGCCGACCTTAGTGGAGTCGTTGAAGCCAGGACGATTCAGGAATTACCATTGAACGGCCGCGATGTAGTGGAACTGACCGAACTGGTGCCCGGCGTCCGGTATGAAGGCCGCTCATTTTCGACCGCCTGCGCCGACGGCAACACTTCGAGCGTGCAGGGATTGGGCCACCGCGACGATCAGACCGAATTCCGGGTCGACGGCGTAGCCTCGAACGCGGTGTGCGATGAAGGCTCGACCGCAATTCCCAATCCGGATACCATCGCGGAGTTCAGCGTATCCACCTCGAATTTCAGCGCGGAAAACGGACGCAATCCGGTGCAGGTGAACATGGTCACCAAGTCCGGCACCAACGAGTACCACGTAACGCTATGGGAGTTTCTCCGGAACAATGACCTGGATGCCCGCAATACCTTTGCGAACAGTAATCCCAAGCTGGATCAAAACCAATTCGGCCTTGCGGGCGGTGGGCCTGTGCTGGTCCCGAAATTGTACAACGGCAAGAACAAGACCTTCATTTTTGGCAGCTACGAGGGTACCCGGATTATTCAGTCGCAGATATTTAACTCGTACACTGTCTCGCCTCAAATGCTGCAGGGTAATTTTTCCGGTTTGCCCACCATCAAAGATCCCACCACCGGCCAGCCTTTTGCGGGCAACCAGATTCCGCAGGCCCAGATCTCAGGGGCGTCAAAGTTCTTCTTCCCATGGATTCTGCTGCCCAATTCCCCCGGAAATCTTTTCAAGCGCCACAGCACCCGTCACCCTCAACAACGACGAATTCACTGGGAGAGTAGACCACCAGATCACCCAAAACCAGAGGATCTACTGGCGGATTCTCCATCTCAACACTCCGCAGAGCATCGTAGGGTATCAGCCAAGCATTACCGCCATTGAGGACACGCATTCCTACAGCACCGGCTCTGAACTACGACTATACGATCACTCCCACCACGCTGCTCAATTTGAGCATCGGCACGGTGAACACCGTGAATACCACGACTCCCACTTGCAACGGGAACGGCCCATGTACCGAGATTGGCAAAGAGAATCTCACCGCGGAAGCCGGAATCCAGGGCTTTCAGACGGCGGGTCGCGAACAATGGATCGGACTCCCGGATGTCATCTCCTTTGCAGGTTACGCCGGGATTTCTTCGCGGGTCGGATGGGGCAGTCCGTCCATTTTCAAGTCCCAAAGCATCAACGGCAACGCCAGCATAAGCAAGGTCTGGGGAAAGCATACCGTCGTGGGTGGTTATCAATACGATCACCTGTACCTGCTTGCCGCTCACGGCTCCTGCTGTTCCAAAGGAACATTCGATTTCAACGGCCAGTATACGGGCAACGGGTTCGCCGATTACCTGTTGGGCTACACGGATCAAAGCAACAGAAACTACCCCATTCACTCGTTTGGCATGAAATCCAATCCTTATGGCGCGGCCTTCGTCGACGATTCCTGGAAAATCACTTCCCAATTCACTCTGGAACTCGGCCTTCGCTGGGACTATTGGTTTGCCAAAAGCCTCATCCGGGGCGCTGGCGGCACGTTTGATGCGGCCATCGGAAAAGCTGTTGCCGGGCTGGACAATGCAGGCCAGGTGGATTTGACCTCGCAACCTGTTGCGCCCTACCTGGCCACCGCGACGGCGGGGCTTTGGGTTCCCGCGTCGCAGGTTCACGTTCCCGGCGGCCTGTTCGAACCGTCCGGTTATTTGTCTCCCCGAATCGGCGGGGCCTGGCGGCCGCTGAAGAGAGGAGACCTCGTGGTTCGGGCAGGATACGGAATCTTCACCAGCAGCTACCGCGGCAATATCACCGCGTCTCAAATCATATCGCCACCCTATTGGACCTATGAATCCCAATCCTGGAGTTCCGCGCAACTCCAGCGATGGGAGACTGCTTGGCCCGTGAATCCAAATTCGTTTGTTTCCCCATCGGTTGGGGCCGCCGTTTACAACATCAAGCCGATGAAGGACCACGAATGGAACATCTCCATTCAGAAGACTCTGCCTTTCAAAACGGCCGTCACTGCGTCGTATGTCGGGAGTTCGGGCGACGGGCTGATTGCCCAACCCTCTCTGAATGAAGTGCCGCCGGGCCTGTATACAAATCTCCAGGCGGCCAAGCCCTACCCGGCATTCGGCAGTATCCTTTTGTTCGAGAACATGGGGCACAACTGGTACAACTCGGCTCAGTTGAAAGTGGAGCGCCGGTTCTCCGGCGGCCTCTCCTTCTCGCTGGCGTATGCGTTCTCAAAGAATATGTCGGAAAACGGAGCCGACAGTGTCTATGCCACCCCAACGCCATTCGCGCCGAATGGCTATAACCGTGGGCTGGCGAGTTTCGATCATGCCCACATCTTGTCGGCCAATGTCGTTTGGGATGTTCCGGTCGGACGTGGCCTCCGGTTCGGCGGTGGCATGAATCGCATAGCGAACCAGATTATCGGAGGCTGGGAGTTTTCTGGTATTTACCTTTACTCTTCCGGCGATCCGCTCACCTTCTCCGTTCCGGGCGCTACATTGGGCAATGGCTGGGGTACCCGGCCCAATCTCGTGGGAGATCCAAACGTCTCGAATCCAAACGCCAGTTTGTGGTTCAATCCCAATGCCTTTGCCGCTCCGGGTCCGTATCAGTTCGGCAATTCCGGCGTCGGAATTATGTTCGGCCCCAGTTCACATATAGAGAATCTCAGCCTGATGAAGAAATTTATGATCAAAGAAGAACGGTATCTCCAGTTCCGCTGGGAGGCGTTCAACGCGTTCAATCACGTGAATCTGCTGGACCAGAATGGAAACCTTAATACCACCATTGGCCAAAGCTCAACAGGGCAAATTTTCGCGGCCGGGCCCGCCCGGGTAATGCAGATTGCTCTCAAGCTAGTCTTCTGAAACGCTTTCCGGGCTTGTCGGTGCAACCTCTGACAAGCCCGGCAATTACCGGTGAAGATCACTCGAATCGAAACCATCCCGGTCCAGATTCCCATCAATCCCCAGCGCGCCATTCGCGGATCGCTGGGCGCGCATATCGTTTCCCCCTTCCTAATGATAAAGATACACACCGACGAAGGGATCGTTGGCCTTGGGGAGGTTTCTTGCACCCCCATCTGGAGTGGTGAGGACCAAGTCACAGCCGATCATTTTATTCACGATTACCTGGCTCCCGCGCTCCAGGGCCAGGATCCCGTGCAGATTGAACGGCTCACTGCTAAACTCCGCCAACGGCTGGCCGCGAATCCCTTTACGAAAGCAGGGGTGGAGATGGCCTTGTGGGATATTCTTGGAAAGGCCGCAGGGCTGCCGCTGTACCGGCTCTGGGGAGGGCCGGTGCGGGACTTCGTGCCCACGAAGTTTTCGGTTTCCGGGCTGGAACCGGACAAGGCGGGGGAGCTGGCTGCCTGGGCGGTTGCTAAGGGATTCAGTGCCATGAAAGTCAAAGTGGGTATGGATCCGGAGGGGGATGTTGCGCGCGTCCGGGCCGTACGCGAGGCTGTTGGCCCTAATGTCCGGTTGGGCGTCGATGCGAACGGGGGCTGGTCGCCGCGCGTGGCGATTCAAGCGATCCGGCGTATGTACGAATTCGGCATCTATTTCGCCGAGCAGCCCGTCCCGCCGGTCGACCCGGCGTGGATGGCCGATGTCAGGAACCATGTCAACATCCCGATAATGGCTGACGAAAGTGTCAACACCGTGCAGGATGCCATGAGCCTGGCCCGAGCCGGCGCGGCGGATGTGCTCTCTCTGTACGTAGGCAAGGGCGGCGGCGTGAGTGTGGCCAGAAAAATCGCCGCGGTTGCGGAATCGGCGGGCTTGGTGTGCACGGTGGGCAGCAATCTGGAGATGGGCGTAGCCAGCGCGGCGATGATCCACCTTGCCATGTCAACACCAGCCGTCGCCGCCGAGGAGTTCCCCTGCGACATACTCGGCCCGTTTTTCTACGAAGATGATATATTGGCCGAGCCTTTACCGATCCAGGCCGGCAAAGCATCACCCTTCGAACGGCCCGGGCTGGGCGTGGAATTGGATGAACAGAAAGTGGAGCGCTATCGGGTTCAGTAGTCCCGGTTGGGCGGTGCGAACGACTCTCGCCCTTATCGCCCTTTCCGCAGCGGCTCAGCGGAACTATTACCAGGAAGCTCTCGATAAATATCAAAACAAGCGGTACGAAGAAGCTTTACCCCTCGCTGAAGAAGCGCTGAGGCAAGACCGAAATAATCCCGTCTATTTTCACCTGTACGGTAGCATCCTGGTAGCACTCAATCAGTTTTATCTAGCGGAAGAAAACCTGCGCAAGGCTGTGGTGCTTGCTCCTGATCGGCCGGCATTTGAATACGACCTTGGGGACCTTCTGCACCAGCAAAGAAGGTACGCCGAGGCCGTACCGGTGCTGAAGCGTGCCATCGAGCTCGATCCCACGAATCTCACCGCGCGCTTGATGCTCGCGCGATGTTATGTCTTTAGCTATCACGAACTACAGATTCCAAATTTTGAAGAGCTAACGCTCGAGCAGTTGAACTACATCGTAAAGAAAAATACCCGATTTCCGGGGGTTCATCATCACATAGCCTTGGTATACATCAACAGCGGGGAGCCCGCCAAGGCGATTGAAGAACTAAACACGGAATTGCGGTACGATCCGGCCAATACACAGGCGCGGCTCGAGCTCGGGGAGACGCTGTTGAAACTGACCCAGTATCACAGAGCGGCCGGCGAACTGCTGACAGCCGCCAAACAGGCGCCGCAAATGCCGGCCATTCAGTTCGCGTTGGCGAAGGCTTACAGGGCGGATGGACAGATCGCCAAGGCGCTCGAACCAGCCCGCAAGTGTGTAGAGCTCGACCCCCAGTTTGCGGACGGTCACTATCTGTTGGGGCAACTCTACCGTGACACGGACCAGCCAGACCTGGCCAGGCAGCAATTCGAGCTTTTTCGGCAGCTCGGGACAAAGTCCGAGCGCTAGGCACTATCCGCGTTAGCGAATTCTACGAGAGTTCGGGCCACTGCGCCAACGATTGCTTCCCAATAGGCACTCCCTCTTTCAGCCGATCCCCTGTCAGGGCTGTCGGAATACCCGTCGATCTCATTCCAGAAACCGTGACGCTCGTGGCGATATGGCGAGTGGAAATTTCGCGGGTCGGTGTCCTGCGTGTAATTCCGGTGGGGACGCTCGGCGGCGACGAGTTCTGGTCGCAAGCGCAGCATCATGGAGGTCTCGAAGATCCCAGCGTGGCCCGGCAAACGGCAGCCGAGATGCGCCTGAAGTTCAACCAGCGCGTCCCAGGCGATGTTCCAATACGATGCGGCGGCGATACGGGCGGGAAGTTCCAGCGCGATATCGCGTGCCGCCAGTTCCGCTAGCTCATGGTTGCCGCCGTGGCCGTTCAGCAGGAAGATCCGGCGGAAGCCATCCGTCACCAGAGAACGCAGAAGATCAGTAAGGACACGGTAGTAGGTCTCGGTCTTCAGCGACAGAGTGGCGCCGAAAATCAAATGGTGATCCGAGGAGCCAAAGGGGAGCGCCGGCGCTACCACGATGGCAATTTCCGCCGAGGCCCGCTCCGCCGAGGCGCGCGCCAGATGTTCGACTGTCAAGAAATCGGTTCCTGACGGCAGGTGTGGGCCGTGCTGTTCGGTCGCGCCCAGCGGCAAGACGACTGTTGTATCTGGTGCGACGGCGCGGAGTTCCTCGCGCGTCATTTCCTCAAAGAGCCGACGAGTCGGTTTCATAATCTGAGGTTTTCGCAGCGCACGTCCAGGGTATGATATCTCGTTACGAGATGTACGTCGTCATACCGGAGTCGCTGGCCGAGTTCGAATCGCCCAATGTTACCGTAACCGTGCATGACTAGCTGGCTCCATTGCAGCGTAATCGGAATATATATGACGATTTCTTCCTCTTCTCCCTTGCATGCATCGGAGGAACTCTTCGTGGCGAAGCCGTTGACGGCCGAGCACAGTTTCACCGAAGGAATCGAGGGTCCGGCCTGCGACCGGGACGGGAACATCTACGCCGTCAGTTTCGCGCGCACACCGACCATCGGGAAGATTACGCCGGAGGGTCACGGCGAGGTGTTCGTCGAATTCACCAACGGTAGCCTGGCAAACGGAATTCGCTTTGACCGATCGGGAATCATGTTCGTGGCGGATTACGCGAAGCACAATATTTTGCGTATCGATCCGAAAACTCGGGCCGTTACGGTGCTGGCGCATAGCGACGAAATGAGCCAGCCAAATGATGTGGCCATTACGGCCGAGGGCATGCTCTTCGCCAGTGATCCGAACTGGGAGAAAAGCACGGGACAGATCTGGCGTATTGAACGCGACGGACGGATCACGCGGATTGCTTCCGGCATGGGAACCACCAACGGGATCGATGTGAGTCCAGATGGGAAAACGCTGTATGTGAATGAGACCGTGCAACGAAACATATGGGCATTTAGGCTTCATCCGGACGGCAGCATCACAGATAAGAGGCTGCTCATCCAGTTCCCGGATTACGGCCTAGATGGCATGCGCTGCGATGTGGACGGCAATCTCTATGCCGTGCGCTGGGGTAAGGGGACGGCCGTCAAAATTTCACCTGAGGGGAAGCTACTGCGTGAGATTGACGTGCTAGGCGCGAAACCGACGAACATTTGCTTCGGAGGGCCTGACGGGCGCACGTGCTATGTGACCGAAGTGGAGCATGGGCGGCTCGTGCAGTTTCGGGTGGACCGACCGGGGCTTGAGTGGCAACGCCAGCGCCACTAAGGACAACGCGAAAATCATCGCAAGCCTTCCAGAACCTCGCGAAGCCGCCGGGTTATGATTGCCGCCTCGCCGGGGCGCAGGGCCTCCGGAAACACCACGACTTCGCCAGAGCCGGCGAACTTTTCAAAAACGCAGATGGGCGGATCTCCGGCCTGCAATGCGTTAATTACGGCGTGGGCGTTGGCTCCCGCCGCGGTAGGGTCGATGCGGATGACGGCGCCAGGCACTTCACGGCCGTTCGGCTGCGGATATTGGACGCGTGCGGACACTCCCGGCAGATCACGGACGCCGGCGGCGATGCATTCCATGTCGGCGGTCCAGCGCGTGCGCTCCGCGGCGAAATCGCGGCGCTGATAGAGTTCCAGCGCGGTCATAAAACCCACAATCTCCTCTTTGCCGACTTTGAAGCCACGGCCAATGCCGTGATGGGGCGGGCCAACCACGGTTCCATCCTTGATGAGGGTGCGCAAAGGCCATGTTTCGGGGAAGACATCCATATCCTGGTGTTGCAGCGCGGCGGACATGATGAGATCACGGCGGCCGCAGAGGATTCCGGTCGACTGCGGGCCCTGTATGTGTTTGCCGCCGCTAAAAGCGACTAAGTCTGCGCCAGCCGCAATCAACGACTTCAGGTTGGCCGCTGGAGGCATTTCCGCAGCCGCATCGACCAGCACGGGAAACTCATGGCGGCGCGCGATCGCGGCAAACTCTTCCAGAGAAAGGACGCCTTGATCGGCCCCCGCCTGATAATAGAAGGCCGCGGTTCGCGGAGTGATGGCCGCCTCCACCTCGTAGGCAAAAGTGTAGTAGCCGAACCCGACTTCAACAAACTTTGCGCCGGCGGCGCGGACAGCGTGGTCATAGTCGTTGCGATGCGCGCGATGGGCGATGAACTCGTCGGGCATGCCGCTGGTGTCGGGCAATCGGTTCATGCGGTTGACGTCCAAGCGCGCCAAGCAGGCTGCAGCTCCCAAAGTCAGTGCCGCCGCGGCGCCGCTAGTCACGATTCCGGTTTCGGCGCCGGTAGCCCGCGCGATCACCTCTCCAGCCGCGGCCTGCAGCTCATCCATGCGTACGCAGCATTCGCCGGCTTCGCGCATGGCGTCCAGCACCTCTGCCGGCAGAGCGCAGCCACCGGCCTTGGTGCTAAAGCTGCGGCCGTTGATCAACGGTCGGACGCCGAGTTTTTCGTAGACGTGCACTTTAGTGCTGGTGGCCAACAGAATCCTCCTTGATATCGAGCATGCGCGCGGGATTCCCAACGGTCATCTGATAAATGGCTTCCTCGGAAACGCTATTCATGCGCAGCATTGGCAGAAAGGAGTGCAGGACATGCGCGTAGCCTTTGCCGCCGTATGCAGAGAGGTGGCTTTTCTGGCATATGTCGCCTCCGAGGACAATCTGGTCGAGGTGGCCCTCACTGGCCAGGAAACCGACGTTGCGCATGCGGACTTCGTCCGGAGGGTAACCGCTCCCGACATAACCGATATTGTCAACACTAACAAAAACACCTTCGCGGGCGATTTTCAGAAGTTGGGTGGTGTCGTGACGGTCACCCAGGTGGCTGATGGCGATGCGGCCGGAGGGTGCGCCCTCTTCGCGCAGGAGCGCGATCTGTTCCAAGGCAAGCTCGCCGAAGTGAGTGGTGTGGGTCATGATACAGGCACCGGTACGGCGCTGGGCGCGCGCCGCAGCGCGGAAAACGCGCTCTTGCGCGGGGGTGATGTGTTTTCGCTCCGTTCCGATCTCGCCAATGATGCCGGCCCGGACATCCGTGCCATCCGCACCGTGGACGAGGTCGGCGACGATGAGATCCGCGAGTGCATTGGCGTCCCGCTCGTGAACGGCCGCAGGATAGACGGACTCGCGGTACCAGCCCGAACCCATGACGATGCGGACGCCGGTGGCTTCCGATATCCGTCGCAGCGCGAGTGGATTGCGGCCCAGCCCACCGCTGGTGGCATCGACCAGACTTGAACCGCCGGCATCGCGATAGCGGGCCAACTCGCTTATGGCGAGACATTCGTCATCCAAAATGCCGTCATAGTTTTTGGTGAATGCCCAAAGATCGCAGAGCAAATGTTCATGCGAGAGTGTACAGCCGGCCTGTGAAGCGGGAATCGGTCCGCTGACCGTTACGATAGGCATTCCTTAGTCCTGGTTTAAACTCCCATATAATACAAATTTCTCGACCAGTACCTCGAGCTGAGCGTCAACTGCGTGCACGTCACGGCGACCTATCACAGCGTCCGGCGGTTCTGGTTCTTTAACTATGGCCTGCTCGGCGAGAACCGGCTCTGCATGGCCTGCAAGGCGTGAGCATGATTACGCTGCGGTTCGGCATCATCGGTTACGGCTACACCGGGAAGATCCACGCTCAGGCATGCATGGCGCAAGCCGGCGCGCGATTGATGGGAATCGCGGATTCGGATGCGGAGCGGCTTAATGATCTGCCCCCTGGCGTTCGGGCTTACAAAAGTTACGAAAAACTACTGGGGAGCGGCGTCGACGCTGTAAGCATCTGCCTGCCGACGCATTTGCATTGCAGGGTGGCCGTGGACGCACTGCAGCATGGCAAGCACGTGCTGATTGAGAAACCAATCGCGGTCAGTTTGGCGGAGGCGCAATGCATGCTAGGCGCTGCCAAGGTGGCAGGGCGCGCGCTATACGTGGGCATGACTCACCGCTTCTATCCGGAGCTACGGGAAGCCAAAAAGCTGATCGACGAGGGCGCCATCGGGAGAATCGTGGTCTGCAACGATTGCGCTCTAGAACACTTCGGATTTCTGAACACGCCGCCCTGGTACATGGAAAAGAGGTTCTCCGGTGGAGGGCCGGCGCTGACTTCGGGCATCCACCTGGTGGACCGGCTGCGCTGGTTCACGGGCGATGAGGTGCACGTGGTCGCAGGATCGGCGGCGAATCCTTACTTCGGCGCCGATGTCGAAGATGCCGGGCAAATGTTCTTGCGCTTTCGCGGAGGAGTTTCCGCGCAGATCACGGTGGCGTTCATGCGCGAGCCGCATCCCTTGGTCTGCGATCTCCAGGTGATCGGAACACGAGGAAGCATTACGGTCCACACGTGGCGGGGATACGATCTTTGGAATGGATCGGGCCACCGCGAGAAGATTTTCTACACGGACCAGCCGCATAGTGTGAAAGTGCAGGCCGGAATCGAAGGAGAGATGAGCGAGTTCTGTGCCAGCATCGCGGAGGGCCGCAATCCATGGCCTTCGGTTGAAGACAACATACGTTCTTTGCGAGTCATTCTGGCCTACTACCAGGCGGCTGAGACCGGGGTCGCGGTCGAACTTGGAGAACCCGATGCCGTTTGACTTGCTGCTGGCGGGAGGACGGGTGGTCGACCCGTCACAAGCGCTGCACACGGTGGCAGACGTCGGCATCCAGAACGGCCGTATCGCGGAGCTGGGGCCGAACCTCGACGCCACCGGTTGCCCGGACGTTCGCGACATCACTGGCAAGCATGTGTGCCCGGGGCTCATCGATCTGCATGGCCACTGGTATGAAGGGAATTTGTATGGCGTAGATCCCACCATGTGCCTGAATCACGGCGTGACCACAGCGGTGGACGCGGGGAGCACGGGCTATGCAAACTTTCCGGAGTTCCGGCGAACGGTTCTGGACCGTTGCCTGACGGATGTGTACGCTTTCGTTCACATCTCCTTCATGGGCCTCCACGCGCCCTATGCGGAGGAGCTGATGGATTTGCGGTATGCGCGCCCACAGGAGACAGCGGCGGTGATCGGGAGACACCGGGAGCGAGCCATCGGCGTGAAACTGCGGATGGGAGCCATGACGGCGAATCACGGACTCGCGGCTCTGGATAAGGCGCTTGCAGCCGCCGGAGAGGCGGCCATGCCCCTGATGGTACACATCAGCAGCGGGGCCGAGGAGCGAGAAATCCTGCGCCGATTGCGTCCTGGAGACATTCTGACTCACTGCTTCCACGGAAGAAGCAACGGGATGATCAACGAAACGGCAATTCCGGAGGCGCTCGACGCCCGAGATCGTGGAGTCTTTTTCGATGTAGGACATGGTTGTGGCAGTTTCTGCTGGAATACAGCCCGCCGGGCGTTCGAGCACCATTTTTACCCGGACACGCTGAGCACCGATCTCCACCGCTACTCGGCCACTGAGCCGCTTTGCGTCTCGCTGCCGCAGGTAATGTCGAAGATGCTGTGCCTCGGGATGACCCTCGATGACGCCATCCTCAAAACCACGGCTGTCCCAGCGAGGGTATTAGGCCGAGAACGACAGATCGGAACGCTGGTGCCCGGCGCGCAAGCGGACGTGCTGGTCTTCGATGTGGAGTCCGGCGATTTTCCATTCACCGATACGCATTTGAAGGTACGCAACGGAAGCAGCAGAATCGTTCCCCGATTGGTGGTCAAGAGAGGGCAGGCGCACGTGCCGGGGTCGTTCCCGATCCACCTGCGGGACCTATACGAGTCCGATCTGGAAGTGTTCCGGGCAATCGGCTGATTTTGAGCAGTATGGCCCAAGAGTTCCATGCCCCCGCCCCTGTGCCAGCCCCTGATTTTTTGGTCAGCCGGCTGGACGAAAGCGGTCAAGCCTCTTCCCCCTCACTATCCACCGGCCTTACTATTCAAGAAACGTTAGTTCACGCTACCGCGGCAAAGGCAGCCCCAAATAGTCGCGGCACGACAGCAGGAGGTTGAACATGGTGTTTCGCAAGGCTCGTTCAGTGCTGGCCAGTCCCATAATGGTTGAGGTCAAAAATCACAAATCGGAATGCTGCCGCGGGACGACTCGGCCATCAAGCCCAAGTCGACCAGTGTTTCCGGTCGCGCTCTTGCTGCTCGCCTTCCTCGCTACGGCCATGGCGCAGGAACGCGCGTCTATCTTCGGAACGATCTCCGATTCAAGCGGCGCTGCAGTTCCGGGAGCAACGGTGCAGGTCACCGCCGCGACAACGAGCGTAACCAGGACAACGACCACCAACTCCGCCGGCTATTATATCGTCGGAGACTTGATTCCAGACCAATACTCTGTCACCGCGGAAGCCAAAGGGTTCAAGAAAATCACTCAACCTCCGTTCAAGTTGGACGTCGCTCAGGCAGCCAGAATCGATTTGCAACTTGTGGTTGGGGACGTGACGGAATCGGTTTCCGTGCAAGCCGCGCCACCTTTGCTCGCGACTTCGGATGCCACCGTGGGACAAGTGATTGGTCCCGTGATGATGAGCCAGTTGCCGTTGAACGACCGGAACTATTTGCAGCTAGCTCTTATCAGCCCCGGAACCGGCACCTATGGGAAGAGTAGCTTCTACAACGGCGCGCTGACCGACGACGCCGGCTCCATTATCTCCGGGAGCGCGGGCGAGGACCGCAACGCCTTCTCGCTGGACGGCGCCGACATCAAGTCCTATCTGATCAATGGATCGTACGTGCCGTCCATCGACGCCGTCCAGGAGTTCAAGATTGAGACGACGCCCTATTCGGCGGAACTTGGCACCAGTCCCGGTGCGCAGATTCTGCTGGTCACCAAGAATGGAACGAACCAGCTTCATGGGTCAGCCTATGAATTTCTTCGAAACAACGAGTTTGACGCGAAGAACTACTTCGACAATCCGAGCCTTCCCATTCCAGAGTTGCGTAAGAACCAGTTCGGCGCCACGATCGGAGGTCCGATCATAAAAGATAAGCTGTTCTACTTCGGAAACTATGAAGGGACGATCGAACGCGTAGGTCAGACCTTCTTCGGAACGGTTCCCACGCTTCTGGAGCGTCAGGGCAACTTCACAGAGATTGGCCAGAATATCTACAACCCCTTCACGACAGCGGCGTGTCCGTCGTGCTCCAACGGATTTTCGCGAACGCAATTTCCAGGTAACATCATTCCCTCCCAGCTCATTAGTCCGGTGAGCCAATCCTATTTGCAAAGCGAATTTCCCCTTCCGACCTCTCCAGGCCTTATCAACAACTACGCGGCGAATGATGTGGATCGCATCAGCCGGCACCAATTCAACATTCGCGTCGATTATGCGCGTCCAAAGGATTCGATTTTTGGCAGGTTCAGTTTCAATGATTCGACGCTCTCGCTCGCGAAGGGAACGTTCAATTCCGGGGCCCTGCCGGGGTTTGGCGACAACGATGTGATTAACACCAGGGACGTGGTGGTGGGGGATGATCACACGTTCAACCCAACCACCGTTTTGTCTCTGCGAGTCTCGTTTTTCCGCCAGTTCTTCAATCTACTGCCGAAGACCCTTGGCGACGATGTCAACTCCAAGCTCGGAATAGAAGGAGTATTGGGGAGTGAGCCGTTCAACAGCGGAATCGCCGGCATTTCGAATCCCGGTTCGAATCCATACGACCCGGAATTCCGCGCCGACAATCAGTATGGATATTCAGGCACTCTGAGGAAAGTCGCCGGCAACCACTCAGCTGACCTTTGGAGCTGAGTACGACCGCTGGCAAGTGTTCATGAACGCTGCGCCGAGTTTTCCGCAAGGTCAGTTTAACTTCGACGGAACGCTGACCGCCGATCCCAACAATCCAGGCGTGTCAGGCAACGCTTTTGCCGATTTTCTTCTAGGTTATCCTGTGTCCGGCCAAGTGCAGTCGGGAGACAGTGGCGGATATCTATTCAGAAGCAATGCCCGATGGTATTTCAACGATCAGTGGCGCGTAAATTCAAACCTGACTCTGAATCTAGGTGTCCGATGGGAATATGATGGACCATTTTATGAGAAGTATAACCGGCTGTCTAACTTCGATCCCCGTACTGGACAATTGATCGTCGCCGGCAGGAACGGCGTCAGCCGTACAGCCAACGTTCAATCCGACTGGAATAACTACGCGCCGCGTTTCGGCTTTGCCTATACGTTGCCGGGCCAGCGAAACACGGTCATACGCGGCGGATACGGAATCTTCTATGACGTCCTTCAGGAGAACAATACAGAAGGAACGCGAACGAATCCGCCATTCTCTTCGTTCCCGTTCTATTTCCTTTCAGGTTCATTGACTGCCATTCCGAGGGTGCCCATTCAGAACGTATTTGGAGCGAACTCAGGCGCGAGCCCGCCGGCCCCTGCCATTGAAGCGTTCGATGAACACTTGAAAAACGGATATCAGCAGCAAGCCTCGCTTGGCGTCCAGCATCAGTTTGGTTCAACACTTGTGGTCGAAGCCGCCTACAACTGGCAGAAGAACACGAAGTTCGCGACGTTCCGAAATCTGGACTCGCCGCTCCAGCACGGCACGTTCCTGCTTCCGTATCCCCAGTTCAGCTACATTACGTATCTCACTAACATCGAGTACGGGAATTACAACGCTCTCCTCGTAAAGGTGGAGAAGCGTCTTTCGAAGGGACTATCGGCGATCACAGCGTTCACGTGGTCAAAGAACCTGGACAATATCTCCACGGGAGATGCGGCCGGGGCGCCCGGAGATCCTGGTTTCCAAAATCAGTATTGTTTCCACTGCGACTATGGCCCCTCGGCGTCCGATTTTGGGCATCGCTTTGTTCAGAGCGCAGTCTACGATTTTCCCTCGTTTGGCCAGAGTGCGCTGGTCAAGAATCTTATCGGAGGCTGGGAAATGTCGGGCATATTCACGTACCAAGGAGGTTTCCCTGTGACGCCGCTGATTGCGGGCGACAACAGCGAAACCTTGACTTACGCGGACCGCCCAAACGTCATTCCCGGCGTGCCCCTATACGTCTCAGGAAACCACAACCCCGCGCAATGGTTTAATCCGGCGGCGTTTACGCTGGCTCCGCTGGGGCAATTTGGAAATGCCGGAAAGGGCATCATCCGGGGGCCCAATTTGATCGATCTGGACTTTGCCATGATGAAGAACATTCGTTTTCGCGAGCGCTACAACATTCAGCTGCGCGGCGAAGTATTCAACCTGGCGAACCATCCGAATTTCGCGAGCCCGAACTCCTACGTGAACACGCCCTCCGCGGGCTCCATCGGTTCAACAACCACGACCTCGCGGCAGATACAGATCGGCGCAAAGCTGACGTTCTGAATCTGCGTTTCGACGCGACTTCGGAGCCGTGTGCCGACCGGGCCCACGTGGCTGGCTGGCGCTGGGTCGTCTAAGCTGCAAACGTGTCACGTGGACATCCGCGGAGTTTCCGCCAAGTTTACCGGCCTCTCATGAACGGCCTCGCCCGCCTTCAAGAGCCATCCCTCTTTTCCTTGACGATGCATGAACCAGAGCAGCATGAGTCCGGCAATGATCCATACGCCGACGAGTACCGGTGCGTAACGTAAAGGCGCATCCGGTAATGGAACAATTGATGCCAAACCGACCCAGATCAACGCAGCCGTCGAGAACAAAGGACAGATGAGATGCGGCCAAACGCGGAACTCGCCGCGCCTTTCGCCCCGATAGAACCGGTACACACCCCAATTGCTGATGCCATAGATGAGAACCAGGCCCAGCGTGATAGCAACGCCCATGAAGTAGAACTCCTGGTCCGGCCCGATCCAAAAGCCCAGGCCCAGACCGACTGCTAGCGTAAGAATCGTCTGCAGCCAAATAGCATTTGAAGGTGTGAGGTAGCGAGGATGAACCCGGCTCAAGGACCGCGGCAGCACGCCGGCCCGGCCCAATGCGAAAAACACGCGAGTTGCGGCGTTTGTTGAGGCGATCGCGACTGCGAGAATGGAGTTGAGCACCGCGATCAGGATCAGAATCCAGCCTTTTCCCCACAGACGCCGGGCAAGCACGAAACAGGGATTTTCCGCCGATTGCACGAACCCGCCGATGTTGTGCGTTCCCCATCCGACCAGAACAGCCCACGAGCAGAACAAATAAAACGCGCCGGTACATAGAATCGACCCCATAATGGCCGGCGGCAGATTGGCGCGCGGGTTCTCACTCTCTTCCGCTAGAGGCACGATACCGTCGTAACCCGTAACGGAAAAGATGGAGAACACGACACCGAGATAGAGTCCTCTCATGCCAGGTGCGTGCGACGGCAAATAAGGCGCGAGGTTGATGCCGCCTGGCCCAGGATGGAGCAATCCGAAGATTGAAAGCGCCATGACGATGGCGATCTCCGCCGCGCCCAGAAAAATGACGGCCTCGGCGGACGGGGTAATGCCCCGATAGACGATCATGGTCAAAAACAGCGTCACCACGACGACGAATAGCCACCAGGGGAACCAAATATGGAACTGGGCCTGCATCGTCTTCTCGAAGAAGTACCCCATGAATGCGATATTGATTGCGGTCGCTGTCGGGTCGTAGAGAAGATAAAGCCATGCGCTGAGAAAGCCTGCTCTTGGATGCACTGTGTGGCTGATGTACGTGTAATAGCCGCTGGCCGATGGAAGATGCTTCGCCAGTTGGGTCAGCGAAATGCCGAGCGTGAAGACGATAAAGACGGCCACGGCATAGGCAAACGGAGATGCCACACCGGCAAGGGAGGTGATGTATTGAATGGACAACACAAGCCCCACAGCGGGAGCGATATGACTGATCGCCTGCATCAGTAGGGCAGGAAGTTTCAAGGCGCCCGGCCGCAACTGCGTTTCGGCAACGAAGGTGTGCTTTGATTTCGAATGATTGGGCATGCTCCTCAACAGTAGCTGGTGAGAGCGATCGGTCCCGAAGGCGGAGAATTTTCTTGCAGGCTGAGAACCTTCAAATTGTGCCGCTGTTCTTTAACTGCTCCGCAATCGCGCGCAAAGCTGGTCCCTGGCCCCAAGGGTAAACGCCCAGGCCCAGAGCCTGGTATGACGCCAGGTCGCCTTCCGGCGTCGCTTCCGAAACCAGAATCTGGCCTCCCTCTGAAATAGCTCGGGTCGATGCTTTCCAACTCCGCTGCGCGCATTCTTCGAAAGAGGAATCTAGTAGGCCGGCCCGTAGGCCTTTGAGAAAGGCGGCACAGACGAAGCAGGCGATGGAAGGTTCCAGATACGTTTCAGGGTGATCCAGAACCGTGTGCCAATCGCCATTATCAGCCTGCAGATCCCGCAAGGCTGCGGCCAGACTTCTGAAGTTGGCGAGAAGAGAGTCACGGCCGTTAATGCCAGCAGGCACGTCGGCCAGGGTATCTGCCAGCCCCAGGAGAGCCCAACCGGCTCCGCGCCCCCACAGGAGGCCGATGTGATCGCCGACAGCATCGCTGTAGCCGTGGTACAGCAATGGAACATCTGTATCCACCAGAACGCCCCAGAAGGCCAGAGCGTAGTCGACAGCTTCCGCGAACCAGCGGCGGTCACCCGTAATATGTGCAAGCCTGCAGAACAAGGGCGGATCCGAGTACAGGCAGTCCACGTAAACGTGCTGGTTCGCGTCAGGGCGCAGCAGGCGTGCTCCCCGCAAGCTTCGCGGAGAATCCAGCAAGAGGCGGGCCAGCGCCATTGCACGCTTCAGGTAAATCTCCTGTCCGGTGAGTTCATACAGCTCGGTGAATGCCACGCCAGGAGCTACATGGTCCGCGGGAATCAGCTGGTCGCGCTTCGAAATCCAGCCAGCGATTAGTCCCTCTACAAACCCAAGGTAGCGAGGGTTCTGGCAAATACGCGCGGCCGCAAGCAGCCCTTCGAGCGCGATCCATTCGCCGTATCCCCATACCCGGTATTGATACACGGGATAGTAGATGGCCGCATCGGCTACGTTAGCCATGAGTTTGCGCGTCATAGGATCATCCGCGAGCGCGGGATAAATCTTTCTCCCGGTCCATGCGCAAACACGCGATCCTCGCCCTCGATCTGGGAGTAGCGGTCCACCTTGGCGGGCGAGGGCTCGACGCCAAGGCCGGGTTTGGGCGGCACAGTGAGGCGAGCGTTCTCGTCGAAGCAAAACGGCTCGGTGATGTAATCATCCTGGACCAGTCCATAGGCTGTATCAGAGGCGTGTTCAAAATTACGAGAACTGGCTACCAGATGTAAGACCGCCGCCTGCCCAATACCACCTTCGCCCCAAGTACCGATCACGCAAGCAATGCCAGCCGTATTGGCTATGGCGAGGATGTCACGGGCACGAGTGATTCCCCCAGCCTCGGTCAGGTATACGTTAAACACTTCCACAGCCCGGGCTTCAGCTAATCGCCACGCATCCCGAACCGTCATACAGCTCTCGTCCGCCGACAACGGTGTGTCTACCGCTCGCGCCACCTCGATGAGTCCCTCCATATCCCAGGAAGGCACCGGCTGCTCGACCCACTGCAGATTTAGTTTCTCCATTCGCCGGATCCAGCGGACGGCGGTCCTCGGGCTCCAAGCCATGTTGGGATCGATACGGAACAGAACGGTTGGGCCGACCGCTTCACGAATCGCAGCGAGCCGCTCCATATCTTTCTCGAGATCAAATCCCACTTTCACCTTCAGCACTTTATGGCCCCGCCCAACCAAACGAATCGCCGACGCGACGTCCTCATGGACGTCGTGCAAATGGATCAGGCCGGTGGTGTCCATCTTGTCGCGATACAAGCCGCCCAGAATTTCGTAGGCAGGAACTCCCAAGGCCTTCCCCTTGATGTCGTAGAGCGCCATATCGATGGCGGCCATGGGATAAGCGGCAAAGGTGTTCCAAAGCAGGAAATGCTCGGTCTTGTGCGCTAAGAACTCAATGTGTAGAGGATTTTCCCCCATCAGCAGGGGTTTCAACTCCGAGTGTATAAACGCTTCGGCGGTCTCGTAAAATAAGCCGTCGTGCTCGCCATAGCCGATGATCCCGTCATCAGTTTCGATCGTGACCAGCAGGTACGAGGCGTGTGAACGAGCTCCATAAGCGGCTCGCAATAGTTCCGTGAAGGGAATACGCATCAAGCGAGTTTGGATAGCGGTGATTCGCATGCAATTTGACGAATATTAACATGCCGCGGTTGCTCAGAACGCAAGCCGGTAGACCAAATGGCGGGGCTACACCAAGGGACTAGAGAAGCGAAGGCTTCGAGGCTGCATTCCGGGACAGTGGATCCGTTCTCGCAATCTAGCGGAAGCCGGTGGAGCGGGTTCCCGTTCTCGTCGAGGGCCATCGCTTCTGAGTAGCGGCTTCATTGACCACCGGAATCAAACAGATCACCGTCAAATATCGACGATCAAGTGGAAGCCATCTATAGATCGGAGCCCTATAACGAAGCCCACGGCCAAGAGAATCGGATGTGTTACAAGAACAAGGCGCCCGAGTCTAATAGGCTGCTATCCGATGCCCAAACCGCGACCGACTCTATTTAATGCTGCCACCTCGAAACCGAGATCATTGTTTACGCAGGCTGCAGCCAAGCCGTTCTTCCAAAGGCTCACAGCTCTCCCGCTCATCCCTAAGTTAGTTCAAGTGGCACGCACATTCAGTAATGAGTAGCCCATTCAGAAACCAGAAATCTTTCTGCCGGTAAGTCTTGGGAGTGGTGGGCCCGACAGAACTCGAATCTGTGACCTCTACCGTGTCAAGGTAGCGCTCTAACCAACTGAGCTACGGGCCCGACTGGAAGGTGATGCACGAATTATAGCATGTGCCTTTTTTCGTCCCTGCAACCTCCTCACGTACGCGTCGCAGCATGCGACTCCTGCAACATCTCCATCAAGTCGGTCGACTCACGAAGAACGGCCTTGCAGTGCCCGTGGTGGAGACTCGCTACGGCTACTCCAAGCTGCAATTGAACTTGTTGGGCATGTAGACTGCTGAGATGCCCAATTCCAGACGCCTGCTCCGCTGGCAGGTCCTGACCGTGTCCCTAATGGTCATCGGCTACTCGGGATACTACCTCTGCCGTTCCAACTTCTCCGTCGCGCTGCCCATGATCATCCAGGAACAGGGAGCGCGCGGCATCCCACCGGACCTGGCGAAAATCCGTCTTGGCTTGATCGCATCGTTGGGAGTTCTCGCTTACGCTGTTGGCAAATTTGTATCGGGGGGCCTTTCGGATTTCCTCGGCGGACGGCGCACGTTCCTTGGCGGGATGGCCGGCTCAGTGCTTTTTACCGTGGTGTTCGCTCTGAGCGGCGGCATTCCGTTATTCACTCTCGCCTGGGTTGGAAACCGGCTGGTCCAGTCGCTCGGATGGGTTGGCATGATCAAGATCACCTCAAGATGGTTCTCGTTTTCTTCTTACGGGACTGTCATGGGGATTCTCAGTTTGAGCTATCTCTTCGGCGACGCCGCCTCGCGCCAGTTTCTGGCAATCCTAATTGCTCACGGCTTCGGGTGGCACGGGACTTTCTTTACCGCGGCCGGGGTATTGTTCGGCTTGTTGATCGTGAATGCCCTGCTGCTGCGGGATACGCCTGGAGAAATCGGCGAAGCGGAACCACGGGCCAACCCGACGAACCTTTTTGCTTCCAGCGATGACGATTCCGCGCGCATGAGCCTTCGCGCCTTGCTCGGGCCGCTTCTGCGAAGCAAAGTATTCCTGCTGGTCTGCCTGCTCTCCGTCGGCCTGACGCTGGTGCGGGAAACCTTTAATCTCTGGACCCCCACGTATTTTGCTCAGGCCATCGGATTGAGCAATGCAGATGCCGCCCAAAAGAGCGCTTTGTTTCCGCTGTTCGGAGGCATTTCTGTGTTGCTGGCCGGTTACTTGAGTGACCGCTTGGGAAAAGGAGCGAGGGCAGCGATCATTCTGTTCGGGCTGCTGCTTGCCGGGCTCACTTTGCTGTTGCTGGGATATGGCGATTTTGGCGGCTCCAAGATCTGGCCGGTCTGGCTGACCGCGCTCGTGGCATTCCTGATGATCGGACCCTACTCTTACCTGGGGGGCGCCATCGCTTTAGACTTCGGCGGAAAACGCGGCAGCGCCACCGTCTGCGGGATCATCGATGGCAGCGGGTATCTCGGCGGCGTGCTCGCCGGAGACAGCATGGCGCGGATTTCAGTGGCCTACGGCTGGCGCGGCGCCTTCGTTGTGTTGGCGGGGGTTTGCTGGGTTCTGAGTTTGGCCGCCGCCGTCTATTGGCACAACCAGACGCGCGTGCCGTTAGCGGTGGCGGCCGCAACACAAGAGTGATCTAGGGCGCGTCACCCTCGCGCAAACGGGAATCGATTTCGTCCAGAACGCCCTCGCACGCGGCGACGCTGTCCACTACGTAATGCGCACCCGCGGCCGCCAGACGCTGCCTTGCTTCAGCTACACGCGACCGCCGCTGACTATCATCGAGTGCGTTCATTTCATGCTCGGTCCAGCCGACCTCATTGCCTGTCGCGGCCACTGCGATGGTCCACATGCCCGCGTTATGCCCTTCCTGAACATCGCTCACGGTATCTCCGATCTTGACGCAGGCTTCGAGCGGCTGCACTCTCAGCCGGATGGCGTTTTCATAGCACATCCAAGGCATGGGCCGGCCGGCGCCTACGTCGTCCGGACACAAGTTGGAGTCCGGCCGATAGCCTTGCTCAGCGGCTTTGGCGATCAGAATTTCCAGCATCGGACGTGTGTAGCCGGTCGTGGTGCCAACTTTCATCCCACGTTCGCGAAGGCGCGTGACGGTTTCCGCTACGCCGGGAATCAGGTCCGAGTAACGTTCCAGGCAGGCTAGTTGCCGTGGAATGAAATCCTGGAATAGCTTTTCGACATCGTCCTCCGCCGGGAGCTGGCCGTAGACCTCGCGCCACCCGGCGGCCACCCGCGGAAGAGAGCAGATGGCCCGGATTTGGTCTCGCTTGAGCAGGCCCATGTACTGCCGGATTTCCGGAACGCTGACCGGCACTCCGCGATCCGCGAACAGTTCGAGCAGCACAGCGGTCGGCGCCAGGCAGCCGTAGTCGACTGTCGTGCCGGCCCAATCAAGAATTGCGGCCTGCAGCCGGCCCCGGTAGGACGGACGTTTCACTCGGATTTGCATTTGTCGGGCTTAGTGCGTCATGGCGTAAACGACATAATTCACGCCGATGCGGATGCCGAGGTCGGAAAATTTGGCTGGATATTCTGGGTTGTCGGCGTGCTCCCAGGAGTCGCCTAAATCCATGTTGTGGCAGATGGCCACCATGAGCCTTCCTTTGTTATCGCGGACGCCGCGCCACTTCGGCTCCTTGCCGTCAAACTCGTAGATCAGGCCGGTGCGCAGGTACTGCGCGCCGGGCACCTGGTAGCGGTCTTGCAGATCGTACAGCGTGTGAAAGATCGGGTCGGAGTTGTCGATGTCGATAATTTCGCGGTCCGGGAACACGCGTTTCATACTCGCCCTGAAAACCTCCCACTCGTAAGTGCCGTGGAAATCGTCACACATGAAAAAACCGCCGCGCAGCAGATATTCGCGCATCTTGGCTGCCTGGGCATCGGTGAGGTTCCAGTGGCCTACCTCGACGCCGTAGAGGAACGGGTAACGGAAAACTTCGTCGCCGTCATCCAGGTTGACGGGTTGCTCGACCGATCTCACGTGGATGCGCGTCAAGCGCCTTAGAGCTGCCGAAAAGTGACGGTCGGAGCGCGGATAGTCCATGGTCCAATGCGAGTGGCCCTGCCGCCAATCTCCGTAGCGGTTGCCATAAATGGGAGGGTACATCAGCCGCGCGAACAGCCACTCGGTTTTTTCCTGGTAATCGGGGGGTATCGGAAAGTTCTCGTATTCAAAGCCCGGGTATTCACGCCACGGGCGCTGGGCCTGCGTTACACCCAGCAGAAGGACGCCTGCCAAAGCGGCTACGACAATGTTGCGGACATGCACCAAGGTCTCAAAACCACCAGCCTTCAGCCTAACACGTGGTGCTCAATCAGATTCTGGAGCCGCTGGACCTCGGCGGCCCGCTCCTCGCGAAACCAGTCGTCCAGGAGCGGGAGGTATTCGAGTTGCAGTTCGAGGGGCAGGTGAAAAAAATCAGAATGGATGGTGTGACGGCAACGTTCGGCGCCGCAATGGCAGGTCCAGACCGTGTCCCCACCGCTGTTTATACAGTACTCATAGGTGATCTCTTCTCCGGCCGCGAGATCGCGCAGAGCGATCACCAGCCGCTTGCCATTTACAGTTTTGACGTACGTATTCGGCTGGCAGCAATGGTTAATATAACGCTCGGGAGGTTGCATGAGCACAACCGTGCCGCGAGCCAGATAATCACAATGACGCGAATCGTCGCCGGGACCGAGCGGGTGCAGTTCGTCGACAATCCGTGAATCGTCAATTTCGAGAACCGTCTGGCCTGCCCGAAACGCCGTCTCGGCGAATAGTCCCTGGCCGTCGATCCTGGAAACTCTCACCACCTAGCCGGCAAAACCACTGCGGGCTGGGGGATCGACATATCGATTGGCGTTCTCGGAACTGGTAATTCGTGAGTTGGCCGCGTCCCAATCCAGCCGTTCGCCGGGGAAGCGCTGCGCCAGGCAACCGAGCAGGAAGGCTTCCGTCACCGGGCTCTGAATTTCGAAATTCGCGAGCGGAGCAGGCGCGCCACCCTTGCATGCGGCAATCCACTGGTCGACGGCAGCGTCTCGATTCCCGCCTCGCTCACCACGTTGGCGGGGCGGCGCCAGGTATTTCGGATTTTCCGGATACACGCGCGGATTGTTACCGTTGAAACCCGCGAGAATGAGGCCCTTGTCGCCGACGTACATGATGCCTTCGTTGTCCTCGCCCTTTCGGAAGTAGTGCTGGTCCTGCTCGCTGATGCCAGCAGGGCGCGCCGGCCGCATGCCGCCGTCGTACCACGCCATGTGTACCGGAGGCCGGCTGCCTTTGGCGGGGAAATTCAGGTGGACGATCGAAGCTTTGGGAAACGTCTCGTCGTAGGACTCACTCGCGCTGGCCTCCACTGAAGTGGGCGGCGTAAGATCCAGAATCTTGAACACACCGGCGAAACTGTAGCAGCCCATGTCGCCGAACGAACCGCAGCCGAAATCGTACCAGCCGCGCCAGACGAAGGGCAGATAGGCCTGGTTGAACGGGCGCTCCGGCGCGGGGCCCAGCCAAAGATTCCAGTCGAGGCCGTCGGGAACCGGCTGTGTCTCTTTCGGACGGTCGACGCCCTGTTGCCAGAAGGGGCGGCTCGACCAGTTGTGGACTTCGCGCACATGGCCGATTGCGCCGTCGGCAATCCATTCCGAGAGAAGTTTGGTGGAGTCGCTCGACGGATTATTCACGGTCAACGACGTAGCCACGTTCATCTCATGCGCCATCTGCGCCATGCGGCGCGCTTCGCCAATGGAATGCGCCATGGGCTTCTGACCCAGCACGTGCTTTCGCCTGCGCATGGCTGCCAGTGCGATCGTCGCATGCCAGTGGTCGGGCGTCGCAACGTAAACCGCGTCGACATCTTTTTCCTTGTCGAGCAATTCACGATAGTCGATATAGGTGTTGACACCTTTATAGGCGCCGGAGGCCGAGCCTTTCCGCGAGCCGTAATAGGCTTCTACCGCCCGCTTCACTGGTTCGCGCCCTCCCATGCCCAGGCTGGTCTTGAATTCGTGGGCAAGCTGCACTTCGCCCGGTGAAGTCAGGTCCTCACCCCACTTTTCGTAGCCGGGACCCAGCAGGCGGCGCCATGCGTTCAGCAACGCATTTGGACCGTATTCTATGTAGTCTTTGCTGCCCCGGTTGCAGTCGCAGATCGCCGTGACCTGGACGTCGGGACGGGCCAAAAGACCCATGGTGACGGTCTGACCCTGATGGCCCAGGCCAACGGTGGCCACCGTGATACGGTCGCTGGGCGGGATGAACGGGGCGCCCAGAACATGGCGCGGGACGATCATGAATGCGCTGGCGCCGGCGAAGGCGCGCCGCGTCATTTTACGGGTCTCACTACTTTCCATGGTGAACCTCCTGAAATGCTCAGCCGACTGAAAGTATATCGCTGCTCGCGCCCCGGTTGCTGCTCAACTCTCCAGCCTGGCATCCAGAGTGATCTTCGTGTTGTAAAGCTTGGAGACGGGGCAGCCGGATTTGGCGGCCTCTGTAGCTTTTTCAAATGCTTCCTTGGTAGCTCCCGGAATCTTGGCTTTCAACTCCAGGTGGCTCTCGGTGATTCCAAAGCCTCCGTCGGTTTTGTCCAGAGTGATTCTGCAAGTGGTGTTCAGGCTGTCGGCCTTCAGCCCGGCCTGTGCCAACTGCGCCGAAACAGCCATGGTAAAGCAACCCGCGTGCGCCGCGGCCAGCAGTTCCTCGGGGTTGGTCCCTTTTCCTTGCTCGAACCGGCTATGGAACGAGTAAGGAGTTTGTGAAAGCGTGCCGCTCACGGTGGAAATAGTTCCGGCGCCACTCTTTAAATCACCGCGCCACTGGGCCTCGGCCGATCGTTGCATCGTTTTTCCTCCCAAATGGCCCGTCGCAGCCAGAGCGTTAGTGCCGCTTCCTCCGGTCGCGGCTCAGTAAAGCCTGTCTGAAACTGAGCCGTGACCAAAGGGAGCGGTTGCGTTCTGCTAACGAACTCACCGCGACAGGCAACTAGATTTAATTCTAGTCCAGCACACCCACTCGAATCCGAGCGTTATACCATTTAGCTATGGAATCGACACGCCGCAATTTTATGGAACAGTCATTAGCCGGGGCATTGACCGCCGCTGCCCTGGGTTCAGCTTCTCAGGCGGATGCCCAACCATCCAGCGTGACCGTGGGATTGATCGGCGCGGGCATCCGCGGGCTGGAACTGATGCAGGTGGCTCTGAACGATGGAGCCAAGGTCGCGATGGTGTGCGATCTCTACGACGGCCATCTACGCCGCGCTCAGGAAATTCAATCGGGCACGCCCACCACTCGGGAATACGAGAAGGTGATCGCCCGGCCGGATATTGAGGCCGTGCTTGTCGCGACTTCCGATCACTGGCACGCGCCCATCGCCATCGCCGCCATGCGGGCTGGAAAGGACGTGTATTGCGAAAAGCCCATGGCGCACACGATCCCCGAGGCGCTCGAGATGGCGAAGGTCTCCCGTGAGACTGGCCGCGTCATTCAAGTGGGCAGCCAGAGCCTCAGCATGACCAGTACACGAAAAGCCAAGCAATGGATCGATAGCGGCGCCATCGGCAGCGTATTTATGGTCCAGTGTTCCATCTACCGTCCGAATGCCATCGGGGCGTGGCGATATCCCGTTCCTCCGGATGCTTCGCCTGAAACCATCGACTGGACCAGGTACCTGGGCAACACGCCGAAGCGCCCGTTCGATGCCCAGCGCTTTTTCCAGTTCCGCAACTGGTGGGATTATGGAACGGGCATCGCGGGCGACGAGTATGTGCATCTCTTGTCACGCGTGCACTACCTTCTGGGCGTTCAATATCCTCGCAGTGCCGTGGCGGAGGGGGGACTTTACAAATGGAAAGGCGATCGCGACGTGCCCGACGTTCACAATACGCTCTACGACTACGGAAAATTTGTTGCACAAGTCAGCGCCAACCTAGCATCCAACTTTGAGGGTGGCGAAATCGTGCGCTTCATGGGCGATAAGGGAACCGTGGATCTGAGAGAGGATTCCGCAACGTTGATCCCCTACGATCCCGTCGAAGATTACGAATATCCGCTGGAGAGTTGGCCGAAAGACTTGAAGGAGCGCTTCGTCGCGGAACACAAAAATGATCCCGTGGCTGACGTCGGGAAGGGCCGCCAGCAGCCCAAGCATAAACCGGAGAGGTTCAACCAGGAGCGCGAAGGCACTGAGGATCACATGAAAAACTTCTTCGAGTGCGTCCGCTCCCGCCAGCAACCGGTAGAGAACGTCGAATTCGGCTGCGGCACGGCGGTGGCCTGCCACATGGCCAACATCTCCTACCGCGAAAAGAAGCGCGTGTTTTGGGATGCGGAACAGCTACGGCTGCAGAGCTAGGTAAAGCGAGAGGGAGCACATCGGGATGCAACTTGGAATGATCGGCCTTGGGCGCATGGGCGCGAACATGGTGCGCCGCCTGATACGAGGCCGCCACGAATGCGTGGTCTACGACACGAACCAGGCGAACGTGAGCCAACTCGCGAAGGAGGGCGCCGCTGGGGCCGCATCGTTAGATGATTTCATCAAACGGCTCAATCCGCCGCGTGCAGTATGGATGATGGTTCCAGCGGCTGCCGTGGATGGGACGATCAAAGAGCTGGCGGGCAAAATGCAGAAAGGCGACATCCTCATCGACGGCGGTAATTCTTACTATATCGATGACATCCGGCGTTCCACGGAACTCGCCGCCAAGGGCATCAGCTATGCCGACGTGGGGACGAGTGGAGGCACCTGGGGACTGGAGCGCGGCTATTGCCAGATGATCGGCGGGCCGCGCGACGTGATTGAACACCTCGACCCGATCTTCAAGACGCTGGCGCCGGGGCGCGGAAGTGTGGAGCGCACTCCGGGACGCGAGAAGCTTGGTGGAACTTCGGAAGAAGGTTACCTGTATTGCGGACCAGCCGGGGCCGGCCACTTCGTGAAGATGGTTCACAACGGCATCGAATACGGCTTGATGGCGGCATACGCGGAAGGGTTGAATATTCTGAAGCACGCCAATGCGGGCAAACAGGACCGGCCGGCGGATGCGGAAACCACACCTTTGCGAAATCCGGAGCACTACCAGTTCGATTTCAACCTGGCCGACGTCGCCGAGGTATGGCGGCGCGGAAGCGTGGTGGCGTCCTGGCTGCTGGACCTGACGGCGGCTGCTTTAGCGGACCAGCCGGACCTGGCGAAGTTCACCGGACGTGTTTCCGATTCCGGCGAGGGACGATGGACGGTCATTGCGTCGATCGATGAGTCCGTGCCCGCGCCCGTATTGAGCACCGCACTGGCTGAGCGATTTAGCTCGCGCGGTGAGGATGAGTTCGCCTTGAAGCTTCTGTCGGCCATGCGCTATCAGTTTGGCGGCCACGTGGAACGCCCGGCCGGCGGATAGTTTCAACGGATAGCAGGACGCCAGACAATACTATGAACGAAAATGCTCAAACCGAAGCCCGGCCCGCAGGTCCTTGCGCGGTTGTGATTTTTGGGGCCAGCGGCGATCTCACGCATCGCAAGCTGATTCCGGCGCTATGCAATCTGGCCGCGGCCAAGATGCTTCCCAGCCAGTTCGCCATTGTCGGCTTTGCGTTCGATCCACTGACCACGGAATCGTTCCGGCAACAGCTGAGCGAAAGCATCAAGACCTTCGCGACCAGCCCGGTGGACGAGAAAGTATGGGCGTGGTTTATTGAACGCACCTATTATGTGCAGGGCGATTTCAAGGATCCAGCGGCCTATGAGCGCTTGAAAGCACAGATCGAACACGTGGATCAGGAGCACAAGACGGAGGGAAACCGGCTGTTTTACATGGCCGTGGCGCCGGAGTTTATTGCCGAAATCATCGGGGAATTGGGGAAAACATCCCTGACGCAACAAGAGAACGGGCATTGGAGCCGCTGTATCATCGAGAAGCCCTTCGGCCACGATCTGGATTCGGCGCGCAAGCTGAATGCGGACATCAAGAAGGTCATGGAGGAGCCGCAGATCTATCGCATCGATCACTATCTCGGCAAAGAGACGGTGCAGAACATCATGGTCTTCCGCTTCGGCAACAGCATTTTCGAGCCGATCTGGAACCGGTATTTTATAGACCATGTGCAGATCACCGCGGCTGAGACCGTGGGCGTGGAGCATCGCGGCGGCTATTACGAGAAGGCCGGCGCGTTGCGGGACATGGTGCCTAACCACTTGTTCCAGCTGGTATCGCTGACGGCGATGGAGCCGCCGGTTTCTTTCGACGCAGATGCCGTGCGCCAGCAGCAGGTGGAGGTGTTGCACGCGGTTCAGGCGCCTTTGCCTGAAGACGTGCTGAAGAACATGGTCCGCGGCCAGTATGGAGAAGGCGGAACGGACAAGGATCGTTTGGCCGCGTATCGCAGTGAGCCGAACGTCGCGCCTGATTCGAACACCGAGACGTTCGTGGCGTTGAAGCTTTCCATCGATAATTGGCGTTGGGCGGATGTCCCGTTCTACCTGCGTACCGGCAAACGGCTAGCCAAGCGGGAGACCGAGATTACCATTCAGTTCCGGCGCACGCCCTTTGTCCTGTTTCGTAACACGACAGTCCGGCACTTGCAGACAAACCGGCTGCACATTCGCATCCAGCCCGACGAAGGCATTTGCCTGAGTTTCGGCGCCAAAGTGCCGGGCCCGGTCATGAAGATTGGCCTGGTCAACATGGATTTCGACTACGTCCGATATTTCGATAGCGCGCCCAGCACAGGTTACGAATGGCTGCTCTACGATTGCATGGTGGGTGACCCGACACTGTTCCAGCGCGCCGATATGGTGGAAGCCGGATGGAACATCATCCAGCCCATGCTGGATGTCTGGGGAGCCATGCATGCTCGCAATTTCCCCAATTATGCGGCCGGCACGTGGGGCCCTGCCGAGGCCGACGCACTAATGGCGCGTGATGGGCGGGCGTGGTCGCAGGGGGAGTGCCTGTAGGGAATTGTCGTAGGTGTCAGCAGGCGGCTTAGCACAGCAAGTGCAATCGCTCGTGGCATGAACTGAAACACAGACGCAAACATGGCCACCCCTGCCGCACCTGTTGAGGCTCGAAGAGGATTAGGTTCCGTCTGTCACCAGGTTCTTTCTACGCCAGCAGATTTCGGTGGACCGTTCGAGCGGCGGTTGCGCGGTTTTTGGGGCAATTCGGACGGGGAGGAAGTGATGTTGGATGGGCCGCGAATGCACGAGAATTCACGCGAATAAGAGCCCGCTAATCGCGCACAACTTCGGGTAAATCCAGATCTGACTTTTTTCCTCAGTTCACCTTATTGGGCAACGTACCCCCTCAAAAAGAATCTAAAATTAGACCTTGCGGAAGTAAATAAGAGTCGTGTATTGTTTCTTACGTCCTAAAATAAACATTGGGTTGCGGCGGAAGAAATCGCGACCAAGCGGCGTAAATAGTCGCCACTTAGCGGTTCTGGAGAACTGCGGTTAGCGGCCTAATTCTCAAAACTAAAGGGTTGACGAAATTATATTTGAGGGCACACTTCTCACGGTCAGTGTCTTTATTTGTACTTGCTGTTGTGCGAAAAGCGAGTTGTCAATCAGTAGCTAAATCTTGATCGTTGGGGAGGAAATTATGGCCAGGCGGCTGTTATTGCTAATCGTGTGTCTGTGCGCGCCTATCCTGGCGCAGCAGCGTGTTGACCCACGTAAAACCCACGAGCGGGTTCTTTGTGTCGTGCCGATGGTAGGTTCCGGCACCTCGGATGACCCGCTGCGGCCCCAATATGCACCGCTGCCAACATCTTCTGGGACTCCGGCATCGGGCGGCGGGATTATCGCATTCACTTTCCAGGTTAGCGATGACGGCAACTTCGCGCTCGCCGAGTTTGTGGCTTTAACCCGCGACGGGTTCAAGGATTTGTTGGCCGACCCTAACCCCAGCATCAAGGTCTTTTTCAAAGGCAGGGACAAGCGCTCGGATATTGAGGCGGAGTTCAAGAAGCATAAGAAGAACATCGACTTGAACCAATTTGGAGTGGCAGTGCCATGAAGAGATCATTTGTTGCGCTGCTGTTTCTTTTCGTTGGCGTTGGATTCGCCGCCTACCAGTACTACTATTCGGACACGCTGACCACGATCAACCTTACAAACTGGACGCAGAATGGCTCGGTAACGGCCACAAGCGGCGGACTCACGGCTACGACGGCTAATGGTGGTTCGCTGATCTCAACAAAATCCGTTCCGGGCGGATTTGCTGCATACGAAGTGAAGGTTACCTTGACGCTAACGGCGTCCGGCGGCACCTACGTGAGTTATCTTCGGGCCAGCACGGATGCAGAGACTGGGCCCGCCGCTCAAGGCACGTTCTATTCAGTGGAATTGCAGAACCCGACATTTTCTGGCCCTACCTGTTCCGCGCCGCTGGCCCTCAAAAAGCGCGCGAGCGGCACCGTAACGGTGCTGACTTCGACGATCGTATCGTGTCACAGTGGCATGACGATTCGGTCGGTGGGTACCATGGGCAGCATCTTGGGAACGATTATTGTATACGTCGATAACGCCCCCATCATTCAAAACTTTGATATGTCGATCACAACTGGTCAGCCTGGCATCGGGGCATTTGCGACGCCTGCCGGAAACAGCATTGCGCGCGTGGATCTGGGGCCGTTAGATCAAGTGGCGCCGGGCACGATCCCGCAGGGATCGATCGGCAGTTCGGTTTTTCCGAATCGCGCCGATATGCAGTGGCCCGGTGTGGTGGATGACGCCAACGGCGTGGGTCTGCTGGGTTATGGAATGTACGTGGGAAATAACTTGGTAGAACTCATTCCAGATCCTGAGTTCAGCGATCCAACGGTGCAACCGAATACGTCTTACAATTACGGTTTTCAACCCTTTGATTACCATGGAAATGCTTCTGCCATCACTTCCATTGGCGTGTCAACGCCAGCAGCAGGGGCGATTGACCCGCGGCGGGTCGGCGTGCGTCCGACTGGCTCCTATTGGGGTGCTGCGGGGGAGCAGATCGACACGCTGTCGGGCAATCTGAATTTCACCATTCCGCTATTCAAGGCGATGGGCCGCGGCGGAAGCGGGCAGGGATTTGCGCTGAGCTATAACTCGCAGTTCTGGCGACAGGATCAGGGTGGAACCTGGAAAATGGCGCGCGACGTCGGCTACGGCCTCGCGTGGCGGCTGCAGGCCGGATCTCTGACGCCGTATTACCGCTTCGATTGGACGCTGGATCATTACCTGTTTATCGACTCCACCGGCGCGGAGTACCGGTTGACTACGAACAGTAATGGTATATGGACGTCGAGCGAAGGGATCTACGTGTCTTATGATTCCAACGCGAATCGTCTCTATTTCAACAACGGCAGTTTTTGGATCATGGGAGCGACTTCCGGCGGCACCGAGCAAGACGCCGGAACCATGTATCCGACGGTGATGGAGGACAGCAATGGTAACGAAATTTTGATTCGTTACCAGCAGGGATTGAACTCGCCGTTGCAGAACTCCAGCGCGCGGATCAGTCAGATCGAGGATGTGCGGGCTCCGGGTGGCACCTATACCTAGCAATTCACCTACAACACCGACGCCATTCCGCACCTTACTCAGATCGCCAGCTACGGAGGGATTGCCGAAGGGTACACCTTGTCCTACCTGGAGAATCAGAACCTCAACTCGCCGTTCTCGCCTCCAACAGGCTACGGCACGACCACGCTGCTGCAGACTCTCACCCCGGCGGCAATCACTCCTGCTTACAACTTCCAGTACGATCCGGGCGGCTCAGGCGAGTTAACGACCGCTACTTTCCCGTTCGGCGGCAAGATCCGTTGGGCGTACCGCAGCTTCACATATAATAGTTCGCGAACTCTTAGGGAAGTTCAGAACCGGTACCTAACCATGAATCCGGGAGGCACCGAGAGCGCTGCTTATGCCTTCACGCGCAATGATGCGGTGGATGCCGGTCTCTCCCTGCACTCGGGCGTTACCTTGGATGACCCCAGCGGCATCGGCGAGAAAGCCTGGACATTTTCGACCTCGACGAGTACGCCTTGGCAGCTCGGCTTCGTCACGCAGTATGAGGACCTCCTTCATCGGCACTAGCCGCTCAACCGCTTCAAAGGAAGAGTTTCACCTGGGTTCAGGATTCGAATGGCAACCCATATATCTCGTCCGTCGTGACAGCGCTGGACCCCACGGGCGCGAATGTGCAGACCACCACCAATCAGACGCTGGACATCTATGGGAACGTAACACAGGCCAGCACCGTCGATTATGGGAACGCATCGACGCGAACCTACACCAACGCGTTTCTATCGGGCTCCAACTATACTCCCCGCTACATCTTCAACCGGCTGCAGAGCAGCACCGTCGCCAACGCGTCGCAGTCGGTTCAGATGGTTTGGAATAATTACGACCTTTACGGTACCTATCAGTGCACCGGCTATTATCCGTCTCTGACAGATACGAGCGGGATCCGCGAGCACGATTCGAACTATGGGACGAGTTTCAATTACCGGGGCAACGTGACCAGTAGTATTGTCCTGGGCGTAACGACCTGCGCAAGCCAATACATTACGGGAGATCCCGTCACCGTAATCGATACGACAGGTTATTCTGTGGGCATTACCCAAACCAGCACCACAAACTACGCGGCTCCTGGCGTTATCACACCCAACTCCACCACCAACCTGCAGAATACGTTTAGCTATACGGGCGGGCTGGACGTCGGCTCGATTGTAGGGCCTAACAGCGCAACTGCTTCGACCACATACTTTGCGAAATCGTGGCCCCAGCAGGTCACCTCGGTCAATGGCGCAGTAACGAATTACAGCTACAGTTCTGGGACGCCCTTCGTCATTACGGCGACCACCAACAGCCATTGGGTGCAAACAACGGTGGACGGTTTCGGTAGGCCGACCGGTGTGGTCCGTGGCAATGGGTCCACGACGGTTTCCACGGTTAATACTGTTTATGGTCCCTGTGCGTGCTCGCCACTGGGCAAAATGACCCAGGTCTCGCAGCCCTACACACCGGGCGCCACACCCGTGTGGACCACCTACACATACGACGGCCTGGGCCGCACAGTGAAAGTGGTTTCGCCCGACGGCGCCAGCTCCACCACCTACGCTTACGCGGGCAATACCACCACGATCACCGATCCTGCGGGAAAATGGAAGAAGCAGACTGTGGACGCGTTCGGCAATCTGACGCAGGTCAACGAGCCCAATCCGGCGGGAGGGGCGGATTACGTCACTACGTACACCTACGACGTGCTGAATCATCTCAAGCAGGTAAGCATGCCGCGGCCAACGGGGACCCAAACCCACGCCTTCGTTTACGACCCCACCACGCAGCGTCTCAGCAGCGAAACGCATCCCGAAATGGGTACCACAAGTTACACGTATAACACCGACGGCACAGTGGCGACGAAGACCGACGCCAAGGGTCAGAAGACGCAATTCGTCTACGACACGTTCAAGCGGGTAACCCAATTGCAGTCTTTCCCGGACCCAGCACATCCCACCGTGGAGGACACTTGCCAGAGGGTGACCAACACCTATGACACCAACGGCCTGGATTCGTCATTCACGCAGGACGGCTGGGGGCGCTTGACGACATCGCAATGGGGAGGAACCGGGTGCGTAACGCCTCTCAATGGCAGCCTCTTTACTCAGATGTACAGTTATACGGTTGGAGGGCTGGTCACCAAAAAGCGTTTAGGTATCACCCGCAGCACGTGGTCGCAGAACCTTGATGCCCTCTATAATTACGACAATGAGGGCCGCATGACTTCCATGACGTACCCCACAGCCTATGTTGGGAACAACCCTCCGGCGCTGCAATCGGGGCCAACCTTTACCTACGCGCTTGACGCGATGGAGCGTCCGATTACCATGTCCAGCAATCAGGTGACGTGGAAAATAGCGGAGCGGGTGGCCTACAATGCGGCGGACCAAATTACCCAGATGGATCGCGCCAAAGGGGGTGGCTTGGAGTACACGGAAACGCGGCAGTATAACGCGCTGCTGCAGATGACGTCGCTGGCAGCTAACCAGGGACAATATTCGTACACATATACGTATTCCGGCACGCAAAACAACGGTCGCATGGTGCAGTCGGTCGATAGTGTCGCGGGGCAGACGGTGAACTACACGTATGACACGCTGAACCGGCTGTCGGCGGCCACGGGTACGGGTTGGAGTGATAATTACGTTTACGACGGTTTCGGTAACCTGCTGGACAAAAACCAAACTGGCACGGGGCCTCGCCTATCGGTGACGGTGAATTCGGCAAACAACCAGATCAACAGCGGCGGGTACACGTACGATCCGAGTGGGAACATGACGGTTATGCCGGGCATTACAAGCATGACGTACGACGTGCGGAACCGAATCGCCAGCGCCACGCTCTCGAGCGGCACGGAGAAGTACAGCTACAGTCCGGACAACAATCGGGTGTGGAGGCTGACGGCGACGGGGAGCGAAGAACTGCATTTTTACGGAGCGTTTGGGGAGCGGCTGGGGACGTATGGCATCGCGAACATCCAAGGGTACAAGGTGTTCCAGGCGCCGATCAACGGTTATTTCGCGGGAATGATCATCTGGACGCAAACGACGGGGAGTGACGGCACGGTGTCTGGAGGTATGGTGGCGCAGGACAAATTGGGATCGGTGGGCAAGTATTATCCGTACGGCGAGGACACCTCTACACCGGTGCTGGGCGACAACTATGCGACGTACTACCGGGATGGGACGGGGCTCGATTACGCGCGGAACCGGTACTACTTGAACACGATCGGAAGGTTTTTGACGGCGGACCCGTATCGGGCGAGCAGGCGGTCCGCGAATAACCCCGCTGATCCGGGGACCTGGAACCGATACGCTTACTTACTGAACGATCCAGTGAACCTTTATGACCCCTCGGGTATGGACAGCGAGTCACCGCCGACTCTCGTCTGCAATGGATACACCGGAGTGATTTGTGACCTTCTTTACGACCCATATGGAGGAGGGCATGATGCTCAGCACGCTCCCGGCGGTGGGATGCCGCCCCGACTGCCGAGACGTATCATTGTATCAAGGCTTTCAACGACAAGTAAGCAAGCCCTAACAGTTCAGAACGATCTTCGTTGGTTACAGCAGGCGATCGCACAAGATCCAGATTGCGCAGGGTGGCTTGCCGGCAGTTCGCAAGCGATCAATTACATGCTTGACGTGCCTGGGACTGGGGCAACGATGATGGCGGTAGGTGTCGGGTCGTTCAGCACCAATGACAACGCTGTCGACGGCATCTCGGGGACCAATCTTCCGCAAGGCATGCTCATCACGGTCAATTCAAACGGTGCTTTCTTCAACTCCGGTCCGAGTCAGTTTGTCGGCTATGGCATTCCCTCCTGGATTAACGGCGGAACGAACGCCGCTCAATCGGAAATACTGCTCCACGAGCTTGCCCATGATGTAGGTGCTCCAGGCTTCCAATCGGATGGGCCTCTGCCCGACGGGTCTCCAAATGTAAGCGCGCAAACGGCGAATAACCAATTAGTAATGCAGAATTGCGGGAATGTCGTGGATCTCGCAGCAGGCAGGCACTGATGCTCAACGAAGCGACGAGGAAGGCAAAGATAGCAGCGCGTACAATGGCAATCCTGCTGTGGTCCGTATCTGTCCTCTTGGGCCAGGTACCGGATTCAGGCCTGACGGTCACGCGAGTCGTTGGCATGGAGTACCCTTGGTTAGCGAGAATGGCAGTACTCCAAGGAAACGTGGAATTGATAGCGACGATTTCTCGGACAGGGCAGGTTGAAAGAATTCGTGTGGTTTCTGGACCTGAGCCACTTGCGAAGCCGGCAGAAGATACTTTGTCTAAGTGGCGGTTTACACCTTGCGAATCTAGAACTAGTAAATGTGAAGGTAAGTTCGTGTTCTCATTTACCCTGGAGGGGTCTTGCAGTCCTTCATCGCATTGCCCGACTGACTTTTCAGCCGACCTGCCCGACAAGATAATGGTAAAATCTAGGGTCTTCGACTCTCCTATAGTGGATCACTGACAGCGATATGAAACCTAGCCTCTAAAGGGGATATCCATGATAAGAGCGAAAAGAGCGAAAACGGGACAGACGCATTTTTCGAGCGAAAACGGGACAGACGCATTTTTCGGTCTCCTTGAGCGCGAGACATTGAAAATGCGTCTATTCCCTCTTAGACCCACAGAAGCCGACGCATTGATTACGCGTGACGGGCGGGGGTGGTCGCAGGGGGAGTGCCTGTAGGCAACGACGCTCGTGGCATAATCTGAAACACAGGCGCAAACATGGGCACTACCCCAGCCGCACCCGTTGCCAAGACCTTGCCAGCCCGGTATTACACCGACCCGGAGAGATTCCGCCGCGAAATTGAGAGGTTTTATTTCGAGAGCTGGATCTGCGCGGGGCGAGCTGAACAGGCGGCCGAACCGGGTGAATACTTCCTGCGGGAGCTTGGGGGTGAAAGCATCATCATTACACGCGACACCGCGGGAGTGCTGCGCGCATTCTACAACGTGTGCCGGCATCGCGGCACGCGGATGTGCACTGCCGCCGAGGGGCATCTGCCGGGGCGCATTCAATGTCCTTACCACGGCTGGAGCTATGGCTTGGATGGCTGCCTGATGGGCGCGCCGCACATGGACGAGTCGAGTTTTTCGCGGCGGGACTATCCGCTGCACGCCGTTCAGACCAGTATTTGGGACGGGCACATCTTCATCAATCTCAGCGAACGGCCGGAACCATTGGCCACGCAGCTCGGCGGCCTGCCACAAAAGTTCGCCCATTGGGGGATGGGCGACCTGCGGTTGCATAAGCGAATCGTGTACGACGTGAAGGCGAACTGGAAGCTCCTCATCCTGAATTACAACGAATGCCTTCATTGCCCGGTGCTGCACCCGGCGCTAAACCGGCTGACGGATTATCTGGCCGCCGATAACGAATCTCCGTCAGCAACCTACATGGGGGGCGCCATGGGATTTCGTGGTGGGGCGGAAACGATGAGCATCGATGGGAAAAGGCGCCGGGATTATCTGCCCGGTCTGACCGAACCCGAACGCAAGCGAGTCTGCTACTACACGATTTATCCTAATCTTCTGCTCAGTCTTCACCCCGACTACATGATGACCCACACCCTGTGGCCGAAGGCGGTGGACCGGACGGAAATCGTCTGCGAATGGCATTTCCATCCCGCGGAAATGGCCAAGCCGGATTTTCAGGCAAACGATGCCATCGACTTTTGGGATCTGACGAATCGGGAGGACTGGGGCATCGTGGAACTCTCGCAGGCCGGAATCCGGTCGCGCGCCTATACGCCAGGCCCATACTCCAGTCGCGAGGAGCTCTTGCACGTTTTTGACGAAGCGGTGTTAGCGCGGGATTAGTGGCTTGCCCACGCAGTGTGTGGCCAATTCTGGAAGGGCATTGTGCCCGATAGAAGAAATTGCGAACTTTGGCCGCGCTGTAGCGTAATCCATTTAGACCGTCTAGTTGGATTGACGCGGTGGGTTCGTTAGCAGAACGCAACCGCTCCCTTTGGTCACGGCTCAGTTTCAGACAGGCTTTGCTGAGCCGTGGGCTGCGACGGGCCACTAGTTGGCTTGAGGCAACCGCTCAGAGTCGGCAGGAGGTTTGAATCGTGGGGTCCTTCAGAAGTCAGCTCAAGCACGTTCTACGCAGGCTGATGCGCTCACCGATGTTCACGGTGGTGACGCTTCTCACCATCGCTCTCGCGGTCGGCGCGAACAGCGCGATTTTCAGCGTGATCAACGGCATTTTGGTGAGGCCCCTTCCCTACCCCGATCCCGGCGCCTTGGTGAGTGTTTGGCAATCGGCGCCAGGCATTGGCATTGCCGACATGAATTTGTCGCCATCGGACTACTTCACGTTTCGCGACGAGAACCGCACTTTTCAACAATTCGGTATTTGGGGCGGCAATAGCGTCACTGTGACTGGCATGGCCGCACCTGAGCGGGTGCAGTGTCTCTTGGTGACGGAAGGCACGCTCAATGCGCTTGGCGTCCAGCCAATTCTCGGGCGGTGGTTCACCGCAACGGATGCCAGTCCCGGCAGTCCTGATACAGCGCTTTTGACATACGGGTATTGGCAGCGCAGATTCGGCGGTAGCGCCTCTGCCATCGGGCAGCGAATTCTGCTGGACGGAGAGCCAAAGGAAATCATCGGCGTGATGCCGCAAAACTTCCGATTCCTCGACCAAAAAGCAGATCTAATCTCCCCGTTCCGGTTCGATCGCAACAAGGTTTTCCTGGGGAACTTCAGCTTCCAGGGCATCGCGAGACTCAAGCCCGGCGTCACACTGGCGCAGGCAAATGCCGACGTTGCGCGCATGATCCCGATGGTGAACACGAAATTCCCGCCGCCGCCCGGATTTAGCGCCAAGCTTTTTGAAGAGGCGCGCATCCAACCGAGCGTACGCCCGCTCAAACAGGATGTCGTGGGTGACCTGGGGAAAGTCTTGTGGGTGCTGATGGGCAGCATCGGCGTGGTGCTTCTGATCGCGTGCGCGAACGTGGCCAACCTGCTTCTGGTCAGAGCAGAAGCACGCCAGCACGAACTTGCGATTCGCGCAGCTCTTGGCGCCGGCTGGACTCAAATCGCCCGGGAGATGCTTCTGGAGAGCCTGCTGCTCGGCGTACTGGGCGGAGCCGCCGGATTGGGTCTGGCGTATTGGGCGCTGCGGCTTCTGGTGACGATCGCGCCGGCCAGTCTTCCTCGTCTGGAGAACATTACCATCGATCCCCTGGTGCTGCTGTTTACATTGGCAATTTCCCTCGCAGCCGGACTTCTGTTTGGACTGATTCCGGTAATCAAATATGCCGCGCCGCGCGTCGCCACTACACTTCGCGCCGGGGGACGAACGATAAGCCGGAGTAAGGAGGCGCATCGCGCTCGCAATACGCTGGTGGTGCTGCAAATGGCGCTGGCCGTGGTTCTACTGATCAGCGCCGGGCTGATGATCCGCACATTTCAGCTGTTGCGGCAGGTGCAGCCCGGTTTCACCAATCCAGGCGAGTTGCAGACGATGCACATTTTTATCCCGGGAGCTCAGGTGAAAGATCCTGTGCGCACAATCCAGATGTTCCAGGAGATTCAGCGAAGGATTTCTGCCGTGCCCGGTGTTTCCTCGGCCGCGTTTGCGAATTCCGTTCCGACCGACGGGAACAACAGCACCGATCTGCTGTATGCCGAAGACCGGAGTTACCGGGAGGGACAACTGCCGCCGCTGCGCCGGTTCAAGTTCGTTGCGCCCGGCTTTTTTCAGACAATGGGAACCACACGGATCACGGGACGGGATTTCACATGGACAGACATCTATGATCAGCGGCCGGTGGCGATAATATCGGAGAATATGGCGCGTGAGCTTTGGCACAACCCCGATGCAGCGATCGGCAAACGAATCCGCGAAGGCATGAAAGACTCATGGCGCGAGATCATCGGCGTGGTGGGCGATGTCCGGCACGACGGCGCCGATCAGAAGGCGCCGACCACCGTCTATTGGCCGGTATTGATGAGCAACTTCTGGGGCGACGCCACACACGTCGAACGCGGGGCGACCTTCGCTATTCGGAGCAACCGGGCGGGTGCCGAGAGCTTCCTGAAGGAAATCCGGCAGGCAGTGTGGTCTGTCAATCCTGATGTCCCCCTCGACGGCATTCGTACCATGGAGCAGGTCTACCGCGGATCGATGGCGCGGAGTTCGTTTACCCTCGTGATGCTCGCCATCGCAGGCGGCATGGCGCTGCTGCTCGGCATTATCGGGATTTACGGAGTCATTTCCTACTCGGTGTCCCAGCGGACACGGGAGATTGGGATTCGAATCGCTCTTGGTGCGCAGCAGAGCACACTGAAAGCCATGGTCGTCCGGCATGGCGTTTTGCTCGCGGCAATCGGGGTGGCGCTGGGCCTCGCGGCGGCCGCCGGTCTAACGCGCATCATGACTTCGTTCTTGTTTGAAATCAGCCCGGTCGATCCGCTCACGTATTGCGCCGTCTCCGCCGGCTTGTTAGCGGCCGCAGCCGCTGCCAGTTATATGCCCGCGCACAGGGCATCAGCGGTAAGCCCGAGTGAAGCGTTGCGAGCGGAATAAGCGCGCCGGGATTCAGGCGATTAAGGCGCGCTGTTTCTTCGCCTCAGCCAGGACGCCGCGCCGCCCCGTGCCCGGAATCCTGGCTGGCACCGCGTAGACGCGAGTCTGGCTCAACTTTCCACACGAGCGCATGCTCACAGCCGCCGCGCCGATGACCAAAATCCTCATAGCGCTACAATAAGAACGCATGCAAGATAGTCACGATGTCGCCTTAGCACGCGTCAGCCGAACTACTTGTAAGGCCGCTCGCGCGGGACCTTCGTCTCGGGCTCGCCATTGTTCACTTGCGGAACCCGTGTCTAGTATGATTCGATTTCAAGCAAGAGCCAAATGAGGGAAAGCGGATTGAATACCGAAACAGAGACCGAGTCCAGCGTCGACCGACACCAAATCGATGAGCTCAGCGAAGTTTTGCCACAGGTCATAGCTGCTTTTCGACGGCTTGATCCCGGCACTCGCCGCAAACTGTTTCAGACCATTGCGACGCTCTTCGACTTCGCAACGCCAGGCGTGCCATCGTCAGTACGTCGTAGTGAGGTGGAGGCGGTTGAAGAGGGTTTGGCTCCGGAGAGGTTCTCGAAAGAACGCCCGGTCTCTGCAAAGGAATTTCTCCTGAAGAAGCAGCCGAGCACAGACGTCGAACGGGTCGCCTGCCTCGCCTACTACCTCACACACTATCGAGACATGCCGCACTTCAGAACCCTCGACATTAGCAAGCTAAACACAGAGGCAGCGCAGGTGAAGTTTACGAATGCAGCGCAGGCGGTGAATAACGCCACCAGTTATGGATACTTGGCCACTGCGACAAAGGGGAACAAGCAGCTGAGCGCCGCTGGAGAGCAATTCGTGGAGGAGCTGCCGGATCGCGAAACTGCACGAGCGGCCATGGAACTTGCTCGTCCTCGTCGGAGATCTAAGCGAAGAGGCCGCAGCTACGCAAACACAGACCAATAGTGCCGGACACCGATCTTAAGCGTCACAAGTCGAAACGGCTCGCGATCTTCAATCATAAGGGTGGCGTGGGTAAGACCACCTTGACCGTCCAGATCGCCGCTGCACTCGCTTCCTTAGGAAAGCGGGTTCTACTTGTAGACTCAGATCCCCAGTGCAACCTGACGTCATATTTAATCGAGGCTTCGGTGGTCGATGATATGCTCGACAAGTCAGAAACCCACTCGGGCCGCACGCTGTGGTCTGCACTGAAGCCTGTTGCGGACGGAACCGGCGAAGTCAAACGCATAGCCGCATTTGAACTCGCAATTAACAACATCTTCCTGTTACCTGGGGACATTCTGCTTTCAAAGTTTGAACAGGACCTCCATCAGTCTTGGGGAGACTGTTTTCATCGACGCGTCCGAGGGTACAGGGGGACAACAGCCCTAAGCACGCTCGTTAACTTAACCGCCGAACGACTCGGCATCGACTTTGTGTTTTACGATTCGGGGCCGAATATCGGTCCGCTCAATCGAGTAATCCTCCTTGACTGTAACGGCTTCATAGTGCCGGCGGCGTGCGATTCTTTTTCGATCCGGGCGCTCAAAACGCTCGGTCAAACCTTGTCTGAATGGATTAAGGATTGGTCGACGATCTTGACGTTGGCACCGGACGATGTACCCGGTAAGCCTAGCCTGATCGGCTACCTTCCTCAGCGTTTTCGAGTCTATGCAGGCCGGGTCGCGATCGACTATTCGCGATTTCTACGGAGTTTACACCGGCTGAGAGGCAACTGATTCGGAGCCTCGTCGAGCATTACAAAAACAACAGCGACATTTTGAAGACCTTCCTTGGAAGTCTCCGTGGCCAGGTTACGGACTCGAAGTCGCTGAAGGAACATATACATTCTCTAAAATGGCGGATGAAAGATCCCGATCACCTCAAGGACAAACTGGAGCGGCAACTGAGAGAGGCCAAGGTTAAGGATCGTGTCTTCAACATCAATGTTAACAATCTCTTTATCAGAATCAACGATCTTGCAGGTCTGCGGATACTCCACCTCCATACAGAGCAAGCTGCCGATATCGACAAGGGCTTGAGGGAATTGTTCGACGAGGAGTCGTACAATCTCATCGAGGGGCCGACGGCAAGGACGTGGGATGACGAATCAAGGAGCTACTTCAAGAGCGTCAATATCAAGACTAAGAGTAGTCCGTCCCTGTATACCAGCATCCATTACGTGATCAGGCCTAACCGAAAAACACGGTACACGTGTGAAATTCAAGTACGTACCTTGATGGAGGAGGTTTGGGGAGAAGTGGATCACGCGATCAATTATCCGCACAAGAGTGAGATTCTGTCCTGCCGTGAACAGATTAGGGCGTTGGCGAGGGCTACTTCGGCGTGTAGCCGACTTGTGGACTCGATATTCCGAACCCACACCGACGCTTAGAGGGCTCGGTCAGTGGGCAAAGCTGCGGTCAGTCTGATAACGATGGTTGTGAGGCGCCTACGCCTGAAAACTCGTGGCCCTCAACCTTCGTGGTCACCGTACTCCTCAACCGCACTGCGCAAATGTCTGGGATTAGCGACTCAGGCGATTAAGGCGCGCTGTTTCTTCGCCTCAGCCAGGATGCCGCGCATGTACTCGGCAGCCAATTGCGCGTTTTTGTCGACAAATTCCAGACCCACCGTTTTACCGTTCACCACCGGCAGCGGATGGCACAATTCGAAGCCGGCATAGCCTTTGTAGCCGATGTCGAGAAGCCCGAGCATTTCCCCCAGAGCTTTCTCGTCACCCTTCACTTTGATGCCATCGGGAGTCCGGTCGTATTCGCCGCCGTAATGCCATAGCGTCTGGAGCGAGCCGACCTCGTTCACCGCCTTGCGAACGCCCGCCTCGTCCAAAGTGTGCTCCAGCCGCGCGTCGAAGCAGATTTTCAAATGCGGCGATGCCACATCTTTGACCATGCGCAGGGTGTCGGCGTAGCCTTTGATTACCGGCGGATGATTCTGCAGAGCCAGAGTGACGCCGAAATCGCCCGCGAGTTTGGACGCCTCCTCCAAGCTTTGGCGGCACCACGCCCACGTTTGCTCCTCTGAGAAGTCTTTGTGAGCCGCTTTCCATACCGCTTGCGCGATGTCATAGCGGCTTCCGCCCTCGGGTATCAGCGTGACGCCTGGCCACGCCAGAAACACGCGGATCACTTTCCCGCCAAGATCCGAGGTCATACGCATCAACTCGCGCAAATAAACGAGCTGTGATTCGCGATGCTCGGGTATGGGGCTGCTGAAATCGTTATTCCCGGACACTGCGTAGATTTCGATGCCCTGATCGGAGGCCATCTTACGGAGTTGCTGGCAACGGTCCTTGGGCATATCGAGCGGGTTACCATGCGGACGCTTGCCGTCGATTTCCACGCCCTGATACCCAAACTTTCTGGCTCGTTCGATCACTTGTTCGACGGTCAGGGCATCCCCGCGATACCAGACGCCACCATACGTGATGCTGTATAGGCCGATCTTCACGTCGGCCGCGGCTGCACGGCTCAAGTTCGCCGCGCCCAGGCCGCCGGCTGCAAGCGCTGCGGTTTGGACAAAGCCTCGCCGGCTGAGTTGATAGCGATCGTCTTTCGTCATGAGAGCCCCTCCAGATTACCTGACGGATGATGCGGGATTTCCATTTGAGTATGCTCCATTTTGCGGTGGGAAACAAACCTCAGTAAAACGGAAGAAATCAGAGGCTACGCCGCCACGCGCCCAATCCCTCGACGATCACTTTCTCAAGCCACGTGGAAAACCGGGTCTGCGCCGTGGCCGAACCTTCCTCGTAGTTGATTTGAAAGCTTCCACCCTCAATTAGCTGGGGCTCTTTCCCCTGAACCACTAAGTAAGCGAGCACGCCGATGATTCCGCGATACCGCGGCCCTACAGAGTGAAACGTGAGCCCAAGCGAATCATGCCGATCTGTGTTGAGGAACAACTGAACCAACTTGCCGTATTCTCCGAAGTTGGCGATGTAGCCTGCATTTTGAACAACTTTTGTGAGTACGTCGTCAGCCCGGAGTTGGAGATTGCTCTTGCCCACCGCTTGAAGCAAATGAAAAGCCTTTAGCAGCGCCGCCGATTTCTTGCTGCAGCTGCTGCGAAATTTGCCAAAAGCGTTGCGTCGCGGCATTCACAAGGTTATTGGCGATATCTTTTGCCGCGAGCCATTCCTTCAGTGGTACCCTGCCGCGCTGCAAGAGGCGGTCACGCACGGCCGCTATCGCCTCCTGAGCGGACGAGAGCGGGCTCACATCGTACGCAGCCTCGGTGGCTTGGATAAGGGCAGTGCGCTGAGCCTCAACGAACAACGCCACGAGAGTCCTTAGATCCGCCCCGGTCAGCGGTCTCCAGGGCTTCAACGTATCGAGCCCAATCTTCTCGCTTCACGATCAGCGGGAACAAACCGGTCTTGATAAACACCAGGCTCGCCAGGGCGCGCGCGACTCGACCGTTCCCATCTGCGAAAGGATGGATCTGGGCAAAGCGATGATGCAGCCAGGCAGCCCGAACTTCGGCGGGTACGCTCCGAGCCTCGTGCTCGTGATACATGGCTACGAGCCGATCCATCTCCGAAGCAACGTGTTCTGGTGGACTGTGTTCATGAATGGAGCCATCCGGTCGCGTGGGACTGTTTGACTCCGTCTTGTACTGACCCTTTTCGAGTTTTTTCTCGAAGGCGCGCCCCAGTTTGTCGACAACCGTGTAAGTCTGCTGATTACGAAGGAGAGCAGCGTGCAACTCTTTTATATGGCTAGTCGAAAGCTTCCGCTGCCCTCCGACAAAGTCGAACATGCTTTCCAGCGTGTCGTAGTGATCCTGGATAATTCGCGCCACGAGCGTACTGTCTTTGTCGGTCGCGCCATGGGGAATAAGTGCTGCATCGATACCTTTATCAATCAGTGTCCGTGTAATCCCGCGATCAAGCGTATAAACGTTTTCGATAATGCCTGTTTCAATCGCCCACTCACGCCGCAAACGTTCGTCAAATTCTTCCAACGCTCCGTGTTCGATCAGCTCAGTCTTCTGGCTATCCCAAACGAGGCGGAGGGAGTCCAACTCTCCCTCGGTCAGGGATTTGGCATCATCAGGCAGGTCGGTGATCAAGTGCCACTTGTACGCGATCGGCATGCCTTGATTATGCTACTGTCTATCCCACACCCTCCGGACGAAAGCGAGGCGGACCGCAGCCATCGGAATGGCCTCGTTAGTATTCGCAGGTCCCACTGTAAACGGCGTTCTTCCGGACATTCTTCTTGGGCCCTTCCGCATAGTGGCAATCCAGGCAGACGTCGCCCGTCAGGACCAGCCGGTGCTTGCGGCTGCTGTCACCATGCACATTGTGACAGCTCAGGCACGTATCTTTGCCGCCGTTCACGACCACATCGCGCGCGTTCCGGTAGATGTGGCGGTCTCCCCAATTCAGATTGCCGTCATCCGCCTTGGCAAAATCCACCTGGAAATCATGAAACAGGTCGTCACCGGCAACGAAGGTGTTCGGGTAAGGAAGACGGCTCGACTTTGACTTGCCGCCACGCAGATGGCACTGCCCGCAAATCGAAACAATCTGCCTAAGGTCGCGGCTGTGCCTGGTGGAGAACCAGACGAGTGAAATGTCGTTGGGATGATTCTGCGGGACTACGCCGTGGCAGGTGTAGCAATCGAGCGACGAAGCGGAAAATGTGTGCGTCTTTGGATCGACGGCCGTGGTGTGGCAGCCGGCGCAGCGCAACGCGAAAGCCTCGCGGTCCCAGGACTTGCCATCGTGCGAAAGCAGGTCGAACTTGCCGTAGCCGTCTTCTTTGAGGCCGCGGTACGGCGGGTGCGCGCCCAGAACCAATGCGGCGTCGGGCGGAAGACTTTCTTCCTCGCGTGGATGGACCGTTAGGGCGTGAGGGTTTTTCTGCCAGGTATCCGCGACTTTCACGCGGTGACAGAAGAGGCACTCATCACCCGTCACGTATTTGGGAACAGGCTGTCCGGCGTGGTCTTGCGCGGCGATTCGCAATACGAAGATGCTCGCCAGCCATGCGCCGTGCCGGATCCGCATGGGCCGTTTAATCGTCGGCGCGCACCCAACCGAATGCCTGGTTCGAACGCTGGCCACCGTGATCGAGGTATGCCGTCTTCAGCCGCGAAAGGGCGTCGGAAGGCAGCGGGTTGCGCTTGGCATTCACGTCGATGCCGTAAATCTTGGCCGCGTTTAGCCCGAAGATCTTCTGCTTGTCTTCCTTGGTAATCTTGCTGTAGCCGAACTTCTCGCACATTTCGTCGCGGATCTGGAAGCGCTTGAACGCGTCGATGACCCATTGCGGCGAGCCCCACCACAGGCAATCCGTTCCCCAGATCACGTGATCCGCGCCGTAGTATTTTGATGTTCTTGCCCATGCCGTGCATGGCCAGGATGGGGTTCGAGATCACCAGCGCATCAAAGAAGCTGCCGATCTCCGGATAAACATTGTTGATCTTCGGATTGCGCCGCTTGATGTCCATCAGAACGTTGTGCCAAGCGAAGTCGCCCGTTGTCGGATCGTATTTGTCGGCTTCTTTCCAGTTGGGCTCGTTCGGCCCGTGCTGGATGGCGGAATGGTAAATCACCCATGTGATGTCCGGATTGTTGAGTGCGGCTTTCTCGATGTCTTTGGGATTGGCCAAGTGGCCGAGAATACGCGACTGGTATGAATAGCCCTTGTGAACGCTGAACCTCTTCATGCCTCGCTTGCGTGATTCCTCGATAAACCACTGCGCATTTTCGTCGTCACACTGGAAGCCGTGGCCGGCTCTTGCCCGGGTCAGTGTGGCAATACCACTTCCACGATGCAATCTTGTACAGATTTAGCTCACGCTCCATCTGCTCGATGACCGCAGCTTTATCCACCTTGTTGGCGGCGTGATTCCAGTAGTGATTCGGCGCGAGATTGCCCTGGCTCATGGCCCGCGTCGATTGCGTCAGGCTATTGATCTCGTCGCGTGCTTGTGCCATCAGCCAGCTCGGTAGAATGTTGAGCCCCGGCGTCCGCGCCGCACCTTCCAGTACCTTACCGGATGCGTCCCGCTGTTCCTCGCGGCCAGGAACGCCGGAGATCACCATCATGTCGGTCTCGCTGTCGAAGAGCATCTCCTTGATGAAATTGTGAAAGCTATAGGCCTCCTTGTCTTCCTTGAGTTGGAAACCCATGTTGCGGAAGAATTCCATTTTCCCGATGTCGCCTCGAAGGCCGATCGGGATGCCGTTAGTGAAATGCGATTGCACGTCGAGAACGAAGTAATCGCCCTTGGGCCACTTCTCGTGGTAAGCGGCCTCTTCAGAAGCCTCGGCCTCATCCACGTCGAACGCTTTGCCCCATACTTTGTTTGCGGCAAGAAAGCATGTGGCAAGCCCCATGGAACTCGCCATGAATTTGCGGCGATCCATGCCGAGCTTCTTCGACTTCTCGTCGGCAATCTGGCCAATCCAAAACTCCACTTCCTTTTGCTGCTGGCTCTGGCGGCGTGGGATGAACTCCTCGTTCGAAACGAGCTGCGTGGGCATGGGCGAGTCCACGCCCTTCAGACGATCACGGTGTCCTTTTCGAATCCACATGGATGGCGCCTTTCCTAGTGTCCTGAACCGTAAGTTCGTTGAGGAATTCGCCAAGTGGGGCCGGACCAGGGGGTCCGGCGCGGACGAGGGCGTCCGCCCCACCGCGAGTTACGTAGCGAACTTCTAACCCACGACACTAGGTGGTTAGTATATAACGACTCGCGATGAAAGAGCGGAGTATACTAAGCGGTTTGCCATGCTCAAATCCCTTCTCTTGCCCTCCTTGTTTGCGACGTGCCTGATTGGCCAGGCGATGCCGCCGGACGCTGAAAAACAACTGGCTCGCGATATCTACAAAGAATTGATCGAAATCAAATCGGGGTACACCACCGGCGCTACCACTCCGGTGGCCGAAGCGATGGCCGCCCGTCTGAGGGCCGCTGGTTTTCCCGAATCCGATCTCTTCTTGGGAGGCGCCATTCCGACCAAGGCGAACCTGGTGGTCCGGTACCACGGAACCAGCCGGCGAAAACCGATCCTGCTTCTGGCGCATACGGATGTCGTCGAAGCCAAGCGGGAAGACTGGAGCATGGATCCGTTTCAATTCATCGAGAAGGATGGTTATTTCTATGGCCGCGGCACCGGTGACGACAAGGCGCAGGCAGCCGTCTGGATCGCCAACCTCATCCGCTACAAACGGGAAGGATTTCAGCCGGACCGCGACATCATAGTGGCGCTCACAGCCGACGAAGAGGGAGGCGGCCCCTACAACGGCGTCCAGTGGCTGATCAAGAACAAGCGGGAGTTGATCGACGCCGAGTTCTGCCTGAATGAGGGCGGATGGGGGGAAATGGCGGGCGGCAAGAGAATTTCGAATGACATTCAGGTTAGCGAAAAATACGTGATCAACTTCCGCCTGGAAGTCCGCAACAAGGGCGGCCATAGCTCGATGCCCGTGCCGGACAACGCCATTTATCACCTGACGGCGGCTTTAGACCGGCTTTCGAAATTCGCATTCCCCTTGAAGACTAACGAAGTGACACGCGTCTATTTCCAGGCGATGTCCAAAATTGAAACGGGTCCGGTGACGAGCGATCTCGCTGGAACGGCTGAAGGCTCACTCGAAGCCATGCAGCGTGTGGCATTGGCTTCGCCGGCATGGAATGCCACGCTGCGCACGACCTGCGTGGCGACGCAAATTGAGGGCGGGCACGCCAAGAACGCATTGCCGCAGCTTGCCGCCGCCAATGTGAACTGCCGGGTGCTGCCCGAAGACTCCGCCGAGTACGTGAAGAGCACTCTGGAAAAGGTTCTGGCGGATGACCAGGTGAATCTCGCGGCTTCGGGCGAGATCACCAAGGGTCCTGCATCACCAATGCGTCGGGACGTATTCAGAGCGGCCAGCCGCCTTACAGATACCCTTTGGCCGGGCGTGCCCGCGGTCCCGATCATGGTGATGGGGGCGACCGACGGTATGTATCTGCGGGCGGCGGGAATTCCCACTTACGGCGTTCAGGGTTTCTTCATGGATAGAAACGACATTCGCTTTCACGGGCGCGACGAGCGGATGAGCGTCACATCGTTTTTCGAAGGGCAGACGTTTCTGTATGAGCTGGTGAAGGCTCTGGCGAAGGGCGGGGAGTAAGTACCGCTCCCTGCCGGTCACGGCTTCCATGAGAAGGCCACTCCGTGTCAAGGGTTAATTTGGTCGTGTCACCTATACGGTTGATCGCCGACCAAAGGGAGGCGCGATCCCTCCTCAATTTACCTTCCTTCAAGGGAAGGTTTTTTGATCGTACGTCCTATACTGCCCATCGCCGACCAACGGGAGGCCGATTCCGGTTCCTCCCTGTATTTACCCCCGCCGCAATCGCCCTGCTTCCATTCGCACTCTGGTTGGAGCGGTTGGCTCCGGTGCCTATTGGCGTCCTTCATGATAACGGGTGCTGCCATCTCGCAATCGAACTGACGCATCTCTGTTTCCAGAAGCGGTCGTTCCACCGTGACCTCGCAGTCACCCGAACTCGGCATGGGGTCTCCTGTCCCACAACTAAGCTGCTCTGCCCGTCCGTGGTTTCGCCTGGCTGTTGCGCAGCGGTTCATATACTTCGGCCGTCACCCACAACCGGTGCAGCAAAATCCCCAGCTTCCGCGCCACCGCTACAATCGCGCGCTTCTTCGCATTCTTGCCGCCGCGCGCCGCCAGCTTCAGTCCCCAGCGTTTCAGATCCGTGTCCGGGCCCCGACGACCGAGAATGCCATGCGCTCCTTGCACCAGCATCTTGCGCAAGTAAATGTCGCCCTCCTTGGTGATGCGCAACTGCGGCTGGCTTTCGCCCGAATCGCTGCGCTTGGGCCGTAACCCTACATAGCAACCCACGTCCCGGCTCTTCTGGAATCGTTCGCGGTCTTCCACCGTCAACACGAATGTCAGAGCGATCAAGGTTCCTACTCCACACACCTGCTTCAGGAGTGCGGTTTCCGGATACTCGCTCCGGGCGATCTGCTCGATGGTCGCGTCACTTTCTTGGATCTTCTCGGTCAACGATTCCACCATTTCCAGCAGCGGCTGGAGCGTTTTCAGCAGCGACTGCGGCAACCCTTCCCCCCGCTCCACACCCATTTGGTCGGTGTCGCAGTTCGGCAATCGCTCGCCCACCGACTTCGCCAGCCCGCGGGCCGTGTTACCAGGCCGGTGCGCGTTTCCACCAGCGCGGCGCGTACGCGAATGCTCATCAGGTGCGCTTGCGCTTTCTCGCTGCGGTGCCGAATGGGCCGTAACAGCTGCGGATCCACGCGCGCCAGCCGCGCCAGCGTCTGTGCATCCAACCGATCATCCTTGCGGCTGCTGGCGCTGATCAACTGTACTTGTCTGGCATTGGCCACGATCACCTCGTGCCCCATGCCCCCCAACAACCGGCTCACCCATGGCGAATGCGGCATCGCTTGCGGGCACCGAACACCCGTAGCATCCCTTTCTTCGTTGTCGCCACGCTCTGTTCCTGAATCACTTCCCCGTCGCCGTTCAACACACAATAGCGGCTCGTCTTGTCCCCCAGGTCCATACCGATCGTCATCTCTTGCCGGCGGGCTTTGGTGCCCCGCCTCGGACTCTGCGGACAAGTGCTATTCTTCTTCATGGCCGGTTCTCCTTTGCACTTCGAGTGCGTATCCATTGGGAGCTTACCGCATCCCGCTGGGAGCCGGCCTTCTCATTCCATCTCGCAAGCAATCAAGAATGGAGCTTTCAGATTTAAGTTAGCGCTGAGCTGTAACTGGCTCCGCGACGGCCTTGCGGGCTTCCTGAAGTTCAGCGCGATCCGTGTCGCTGGTCTTGCAGATCTCGACGAGCTGCTGATAGTAGTGGCGCGCCTTGACGCGGTCGCCGGCAAGTTGGGCTGCGTGCGCGGCTCCATACACTGCCCGAAATCGCCGCGGCTCTCTGGTCAGGGTCTCTTCGAATTCTTTCAGGGCCTGCGCCGGCTGATTGGCAAGCAGCAGCATTTCGCCCAATTGCTCACGCGCCGGCTTGAGCGGTCCGGGAGTGACGGCTGCTTTTTCCGTCGCATCCTCTCTCTGGCTGGCCGACCCCATGAGGGAAAGCGCTTCGTCGTTCTTGCCTTCCGCGCGGGCTGCCCAGGCGCTCGCGCCCAGGCGCTGAATCTCGACCTGCTCCGTCCAATAGGCGTCCTTCATCTGCGTCTCCAGGTTCCTCAGTCTTTCGAGTTCGTCGATTTCCTTACTAGCGGACGCAGCGTCGCCGGATTGCGCAAAGCCGAGGGCACGCACGAAATGCGTGATCGCCTCGACCTGTGGCGTCAAGGGATAGGGATGGATTTCGAGAGCCTTTGCGGCGGCCCAATCGTTCCGTTCGATGGCGTAGCGAGCGGGAATTGCGGCCATCGCCCACGCGTTTCCGCCTCCATGCGTGCGACTGATTTCCTGCGCACGATCCCACACGAGCTTGGCCGCGCGGTCCTGGGCGGTCTGCAGGTACGCATACGCCATATAGTCGGATGCGTGCAGCGCTTCGGCGATGCCGTCGGTCGCAACCGCAACGTCTCGCGACCGGATGTTAGTAGCGATCGACGCCTCCCAGTCGCCCACCCGCGTGAAGGTGTGCGAAGGCATGTGAAGCGCATGGGGAGCGGACGGAGCGATGACGGCGTAGCGCCGGGCGGCCGGCAGCGCGCGCGGTGCCAGCGCCGGCACGTCATAGGTATGAATGATGTAGTGCGCCACGCCGGGGTGATCTGGCTGCAATTCATATTGTTTCTCCAGAATCGCGGCAGCCTTGAGCTGGACCTTGTAGGTCTTGTCCGTGGGCAGGATGGTACCATCCAGAGAGAGCGCATAAAAGATCTGGGCTTCCGAATCGGCGGGGTACTTAGCGGCGACATCCTCCATCGCCTTGGCGTAATTGATCACGCGGCTGCGCTGGTCCGTGGCCGATCCGTTTTTGTATAACTCGGCTACTGCGCTGATGTATTCGCGCTCGCGCGGGGTCTTCGGGCCAAGCGCCAGTCCCTTCTGCACGCTTGCCCAGCCCTCTTGAAGGCTTTGCGGCGAGCGGTGGTTGGCGCCGAACGGATTTCCCCATTGGCTGAGGCTGATGCCCCAATACGCTATCGCGCAACCCGGGTCGGCCTTCAAAACATCGTTGAATGCATCGATTGCCACCGGGAACCAGAAAGAGTGGAGCAGCGCGACGGCGCGGTCGAATTTCGGGGCCACCGGCGGCGCGCAGGAGGTTTCAAAATGTACTTTGCCGAGCTGCTCGGGTGGTTTGCCCGTCTCGGCCCCGGTGGCCCCATGATCGTGCTCCTGGGCGGCGATCGGCGCGGAAGTAGTGACCGTCACTAGGGCAAGGATGGATAGAGTGCTAAACCAGCTCCTGGCGGATTGAATCGAAACGTTCATTTATCAATGCTACGTCTACTTAACGCGGCGTGACGATCGCTATGCCGTGCTCGGTGCGCGCGTTGCCAACACCTTGAACCTTTCCCCAGCCAAAACAGGGATAGAATTGACTGAGGAAAGCGGCGGCGCGCTATGGTCGGACGCACCATTTTGCACTACGAGATCGTCGAAAAGCTGGGCGAGGGCGGGATGGGTGTGGTTTACAAAGCCCGAGACACACACCTCGATCGCTTCGTCGCCATCAAAGTCTTGCCGTCGGAGAACGTCGCGGACGCTGAGCGCAAACGGCGCTTCGTGCAAGAGGCAAAATCGGCCTCGGCGCTGAACCATCCCAACATCATCACCATTTACGACATCTCTAGCGATGACGGCATCGACTTCATCGCCATGGAGTACGTGGCGGGCAAGGCGCTAAACCAGTTGATTGCGCGCAAGGGGCTCCCGCTTGGCGAGGCATTGAAGTATGCGGTCCAGATCGCGGACGCCCTGGCGGCTGCCCACGCGGCGGGAATCATCCATCGCGATCTTAAGCCGGGCAACGTGATGGTCGGAGGCGCACCGGAGCGCTCTGGTTCCGTCAAGGTGCTGGATTTCGGCCTGGCCAAGCTGACCGATAGGGTTGACAGCAGTGATCGGGAATTCACCGCGACCATGGGTTACGACGACGCGCCGGCCACCGGGGAAGGCACCATCGTGGGGACTGTCTCCTACATGTCGCCGGAGCAGGCCGAGGGAAAGAAGGTGGATGGGCGGAGCGATATCTTCAGCTTTGGCGCGCTCCTGTATGAAATGGTGACGGGCCGAAGGGCCTTTCACGGCGACTCGAAACTGTCGACGCTGTCGGCGATTTTACGGGAAGAGCAAAAGCCGGCCAGTCAAGTGGTGGAGGGTCTGCCGCGCGAGCTGGAGCGAATCATTGCGCGTTGCCTGCGCAAGAGTCCAGAGCGGCGGTTTCAGACTATGGCGGATCTGAAAGTCGCGCTGGAGGAATTGAAGGAGGAATCGGATTCGGGCACACTCAGTGCGGCACCTGCGCCGCAGCAACGGCCCGCCCGGCGGCTAGTCTGGGCCCTGGCACTGCTGGCAATCATTGCCGCGGGCCTTGCCACTCTATGGTTTATTCGATCTCCTGCCAAACCTCCGGAAGCCGCGTTGAACCCTATTCCCCTCACCACGTATCGCGGGTTTCAAGTGGACCCTAGCTTTTCGCCGGACGGCAACCAGGTGGCCTTTGCCTGGAACGGAGAAAAGCAGGACAACTATGACATATACGTCAAACTGATCGGTACCAACGGGCCGCCTCTACGGCTGACAACCGATCCCGCCTCGGACTTCGGCCCCGCGTGGTCACCGGACGGCCGCTTCATCGCATTCCTCCGGGACTTGCCCTCACGGAAGCTCGCGGTACTGCTGATTCCAGCCATAGGTGGCCCGGAACGCAAGATTGCCGAGATTTTCGCCACGGGTGATCCTGCCTGGTCCCCCGATGGCAACTGGCTGGCGATCAGTGAGAAAGATTCCACCGCAGAACCGTCCGCGCTGTTTCTGCTATCGGTTGACACTGGTGAAAAGCGGAGACTGACTTCTCCGCCGAAGCAATTCTGGGGCGATTTCGAGCCTGCCTTCTCCCCGGACGGGCGCTCTTTGGCATTCGGCCGGAGCATCGACCCCAGCTCGGCTGGCCTTAGCGAACTCTACCTGCTTGCCTTCTCCGACGGATTCAAGCCTGCTGGAGAACCAAAACAGATCACATTCGGAAGTCAGGGCGCCTTTGGCCCGGCCTGGACGACGGATGGGCGCGAGATTATCTATTCTGGCGATGTGCCCTGGTGGGGGGATCGGGTGGACGGCATCGAGAACGCGTATGGGGGTTCGAGTGGCCTGTGGCGAATCGCCGTTTCAGAGCCCGCTGCAGGACGAGCCAAATCGCAACGGCTCTTATCGTTGGGGGACAGAGCCTCCGAGCCCGCGATTTCGCGCAGCGGGCACCGGCTCGCTTATGAACACTTTTTTGGCCATGACAGCATTTGGCGTATGGCGGCTCCCAGTCTGGAAGGTGCCGCGAGCCTCGGTGGCGCAATGAGGGATCAGCCTACCCCCCTCATCTCCTCGACACGGGACGATGACGCTCCTCAGTTCTCCCCAGACGGAAAGAAAATTGCTTTTAAGTCGAAACGCTCCGGAAGCTTTGAAGTCTGGGTGTGCGATGCTGATGGTTCGAATGCCGTGCAGTTGACCTCTATTGGCGGCCCTGGCGTCACAACTCCGCGCTGGTCGCCGGACGGTGGGCGCATCGCTTTTGACTCAAACGCCCCAGGACAGTCCGACATCTATGTGGTCGGCGCCACCGGCGGGAAACCGCAGCGAATGACTACGGATCCAGCGAATGATGGCAACCCGAGCTGGTCGCAGGACGGGAAGTGGATCTACTTTGATTCCGCCCGAACGGGCGAACAACAGGTGTGGAAGATGCCGGCGAAAGGAGGTGAGGCGATCCAGGTGACGCGGGATGGCGGCTTCGGGCCTCGGGAATCGCCGGACAGTAAATTCCTCTACTACACCAAGGCTCTGGATAATACCAGCCTCTGGAGGGTCCCGGTAGGAGGCGGAGCGTCGGCCAAGGTCCTCGAGAATGTGCGCAGTTACGAAGACTTCGCCATCATGGCTAAAGGAATCTATTTCATCTCACGGCAAGAGGCCACTCTTGCTATCCGGTTTCTGAGGTTTGACACAAACAAGATCAGCACCGTCGCCGGGTTTGAGAAACGTTTGTTCCTCGGTCCCGGCCTCACGGTGTCGCCGGACGGGAAATGGATGCTTTACAGCCAATACGAGCAATTAGGCACCGAATTGACGCTGGTGGAAAACTTCCGCTGATACATTTTCACTATTAGCGCGGTCTGACAATTGGGATGCCGTGTTCGGTGCGCACGCCCGCGACACCCTTATAATCCGGCGGGATCTCCCCCAGGAAAATCGTGAACTCGGTCTTGAGGCGCTGGTGGCCGCCGATCCAGCGATAGGCGGGCGCGCCGAGCAGTGAGCCGCGCTCCACGCTGGTGCGTAGTCCCTCGGCGAACGGTGTAGAGCCGAATTCGATTCCGCGGGCAACCACCTGACCGTTCCACGGCAGTTCGGTGATGCTGTGATTCTCCTGCCAGTCCGCGATCCAGTCGTTTCCTTCGCTCGGAAAGACGTAGCCGATGAGGACCCGGTAATCCGGATGATAGAGCGCGAAGAATTGCTCTTTGCGCGCCGGATCCGAACGCATCGCATAGTAGGTTCCGGAGTGCGGCGTGGGTTGAAACACACGCAGAGCGGCAGGCGTATCGGCCAGGCCTTTACCTTCCCAGGCGAGTGCGGTTCCCGAGGAATCGAGCACCGTTTTTCCCGGCTCGACGAACGGAGGGCCGAAGGTGGCGTGTTCCATCCAGTTGATGGGGCGGTCGAAGGGCGCGAGATTCTCGACCCATTCCTGCACGTAGACTGTCCGCATGCCGCGCGGCAGAGTGACGGCGCGTTCGACGCGATATTGCGTTTTGGGCAGGTCGGCGCCATACCAGAGGGTGACGCCATCTGTATTCACTTCGTCCTTGATCTTGCGCCATCGCACGATCGGGGCTTCGCCGTGATTGCCCAAACCGGCACGCGCCTCATCGGCTGACGGCGGCCCGTACATGGGGAAACAGAGCAGGTGCCCCATGTAACCGCTCGAAAGCCAGCGATGAGGTGTAGAGCCGAACACGGCATCATCGCGCGCGGGATCGTATTCGTATGGCTCGATGGTGGGATAGTGCGGCACACGCATCGGGTTGATGTTCGTCTTCGGGTCATCCGACAGCAGGCGAACCTCCGCGATATGGCCGCCGCCCGAAAGCAGGCTGACGCGCATCCAACCATTGGCGAGCACCCAGGCTTGACGGCCGCTCAAGGTCTCTTCGTGGATGGTGGCCATTGGAATCTTGGTGAGCTCCTGCACTTCGATGCGTGTGCCGTCGGGGTCGGTAAGATTGAAGGCCCAGATGTCCTCGGCATTCACGTTAGGGCGGAAACCGGGCCGCACCACAGCGCCGTGCGCCAGGACGAAACGGTGAGCCGCATGAATGTCGGCGACCTGGAAGTTGATGTGGTGCATGGATCCGATGGAGGCGCGATTGAGGGGCCCGGAGTGGATCATCAGTTCGATGATGTCGTGGCGGTCGCCCGGAAGCATGAGTTTCACCAGACGCAGGTCTCCGGGCGTTGGCTCATAACGCCAAAATTCCGTGCAACCAATGGCGTCGCGATAGAAGCGCAGCACTGACTCCAACTTGTCGCGCTCCACGATCACGCCGACGTGTTGGAGATGGTTCGAGATGCGGGGAGAATCGAGGAACTTGCCGCGGGCCTCGCGTTCGAGTGAACCGGCGCGGTACTCGATGAACTCGATGCGGGTGCCCTCGGGCGCTTCGATCGAAATGGAGAGATCGCCTCGGGCATTCTTCACCGGCGCTTTGGCAGAGAGGCCTCGGGAACGCAGCAGACGCTGGAGCGATCGAATGTCCGTGGTTTCGAGTGCGATGTAGGTAAGGCGGACGTTTTCGTTCGCCTTCAGTCCGGGAGCGATTTCAATGTATTGCTGATCGTTAACCTTATATAAGGCAGCACCGCCGGGCTCATCCATTCGCTGGAGGCCCAGCACGCCGCTGTAGAAAGCCTGGGCCTTAGTGGCGTCCGCGACGCGATATCCGACCCGGGCAATGCCTTCTACCGGCAGCGGCTGTACGGCGGCGGCAGGTCCCGCCAGCAGGAGAAGGATCGCAACGGAGGGCCAGCAGTTCCGGCGTCTATGCAAGCGCTCCATTCAGCGCGCCTCCTTTTCTGACTTGTCGTCCCTCTAAGAATACTTCTGAAAGAATGCTCTTCGCGAATCAAACCTTGACAAGATTGCCGCGGTTGCAAATAATCGGAGCCGTGTACCATGCGACGGCGAGATTTTCTGGCACTCGGTAGCGGCGCCGCCCTGGGCCTCACGCATCACGCAAAAGCTATGCCTGTTCCCTTTCAAGACGAAAAGAGCAAGTTGAAAATCACCGGTGTCCGGCTGGTTCACACGCGGCCGAAGCGTCCGGTGCCCGCATATGAGCCGGCGGCGGGCTCGTGGTCAACCGGCGGAGTGGAAGTGGCTAACCCCATGTCCATTTATCCGGAGTATAAAGCGCAGCGGTCATTGTTCATGCCGGACCCTGGAAAGCTGGAAGCTTTCACGGTGGAGATCTCGACCGACAAAGGCGTGAAGGGCTATGGAAGCGGCGGCATTGCCGGAGGGCCCGTGGTTGCCGGGCATTTCACCAAGCTGCTGATGGGCGAGGACCCGTTCAACATCGAGCGGATCTGGGACATTCTTTTTCGCTCCAGCATGTACTACGGGCAGGCCGGCGTGGTCCCGCACGCCATTAGCGGCGTGGACGTAGCGCTCTGGGATCTGATTGGCAACGCGCTTGGGATGCCGGTGTACAAGCTGCTGGGCGGCGAAACCAAGACGCGCATCCCCACCTACTGCACGGGCAACGACATCGAGCAGCACATCCAGTTCGGCTACAAGCGTCTGAAGCTGGCCGTTCCCTACGGACCGGCGGACGGGCGGGAAGGGCTGAAGAAGAACACCGAACTGGTGAAACACACGCGCGATCTGCTGGGCCCCGATGGCGACATCATGCTGGATTGCTGGATGGCGCTGAACGAACAGTACACCATCGAGCTGGCGGAAATGGTTGCGCCTTACCGCGTCTACTGGATGGAAGAGTGCCTGCCGCCTTACGATTTCGAGGGTTTTGGACGGCTGCGGGCAGCGATCAAATCGACGCGCATCGTGGGCGGCGAACATATTTATTTTCGCTACGGGTTCCGGCAGTTGCTGGAGCACAACGCTGCGGCGATCTGGCAGCCGGACATGCACTGGTGCGGCGGCCTAACCGAGCTGCGGCGCATCGCGGCGCTGGCTTCGGCGTACGACATTCCAGTAATCCCGCACGCAGGCGGCGTACAGGACTGCGTGCATTTCACCATGGCCACAACGAACGCGCCCTGGTCGGAAATGTTCATGCCGCCACCGGGCGGACCCCCGGAGGTCTACCGGCGCTTCGAGGAAGACAACAACGTCACCCGCGGTCCCGAAGGCGTCTACATGCGGCCTTCGGAGCGACCGGGTTTTGGGTGGGAGCTGGAAGTGGAGTCCTGAAAGGGCCCGCGCCGGCTTATTTCTCGCGTAACAGCGGCAATACTGCTTCTGGCGTAAGGGAGCGGACCGGGGATCCACGAAATCCTTTCGGGTCTCGCGTCACGATGCACTCACAACCCGGGGGCTATCGAAGAGGTTTTTTCATCGATATTTCGCGGCCAGATGCTTCCGGTACTGGCGGATACTAGCGTTCTTAAGAACGCCCCGAACGGATCGCAGAATGGGAGCAGGGCCTGTCGCGAGGAAAGACAGATCAGCAACGGCCGCGAGATAGGCTTCAACCATCTTCGACACGGAGATACCTCGTCGTTTCGCGTATTGCTTCGCGAGCGAAACCACACGGTTGTCCACACTCAAGGTGAGCTTGGCCACATACTTATAGTGTCAGAAAGAAAGCCGGGCCGCCGCAGTCCGAGTTCATCAAGTGCATACGGTCCAATCTTGCACCCAGCCAGCGACCGAAAAAGTGATTCTCTAGGCGGCTTCCCGTTCGGACAGCGCGCTGTTGACTTTCGCCACGCGGACGGATTTCGCTATGCGGAAGAACATGAGGATCCTGATCTGAATCCAAGACAAATCGAACTCATACCAGGCCAGGCCATGCCGCGCTGATGTCGGGTGCGCGTGATGGTTGTTGTGCCAGCCCTCGCCGGAGGTGATGAGGGCAATCAACCAGTTGTTGCGGGAGTCATCGCGCGTGGCAAACCGGCGACTGCCCCACATGTGTGTGGCGGAGTTAACCAGCCAGGTGGAGTGCAGACCCACGACCACGCGGAGGCAGATGCCCCACAGCACGAACGAAATCCCGCCGATGGCGAAAAGCACAACACCAAGCACGATCATGGGTACCCAATGGTACTTGTTGAGCCAGACGTAGAAGCGATCTTTCCCCAGATCCGGGGCATACTTCGACATCAGCGCGGTGTCGCTGTGCTTGCTGTCGCCTACCAGAAGCCAACCCATGTGAGCCCACCATCCGCCGTCATGCGGTGAGTGCGGATCGCCGGGCTGATCGGATTTCTGGTGATGGATTCGATGAGTCGCGACCCAGAAAATCGGCCCACCTTGGAGCGTCAGCGTACCGCACACAGCAAAAAAGTATTCGAGAGGCAAAGGCACCTGATACGAACGGTGAGTGTGCAACCGATGGTAGCCCATGCTGATGCCAAGGCCGGTACACATCCAGTAGAGGAAGAGAGTGACAGCCAGTGCATGCCAATTGAACATGAAGAATGCGGCTACCGCTCCGAGGTGGAAAAGGCCGAAGGCAATGCTATTGGTCCAGTTTATTTTTGGAGAGTCAGCTATACCCATCGGGGCGGCGGTCATGGGAGCCTCCTACTGTCGCACTAACATCCAAAAATACCAGGGATGGCGTTTGCGGTCTGTAATGTTTCTGTAATTTCAAGGCAACCTGGGCTTGGGGGATGGTCGGAAGCGCGATCAAAATAACAGCCGGAGCGTGAACTGAAACGTCCTCGGCGAGTTCCACTGGGTAACGTTGTTGTTGAAGACTGCGCCGGCCTGGTTGGTGATTCCCAGGTACGCTTGATCGCCCACCAGCCAGTTCACGTTGTTGAACACATTAATGGACTCCGCGCGGAACTCAGCTTGGGCACGCTCTGTAAGAGAAATCATTTTCCGCACGCCGAGGTTCAGATTGAAGGCTCCCGGGCCGGTGAACAGGCGCTTCTGCAAGTTGCCGATCGTGCCCGGGGCAGGTTCCTGGAAAGCGCCGGCAGGGGCCTGCACATAGGACACCGTTCCGTTCGGATTTTCGTGGATTCCGAAAAACCGTTTGATTTGGCTGCCGGTCAACGAAGTGAACACGCTGTTCTGTTGGGAGTCGGCAAGAGACGTGAATGTGCCCAGACCTGAAATCTCGCTCACCGTGCCATTGGGCTCGACTATGTAACCGCCCGACAGGAGCGAGAACGGGGCGCCGGATTGCGCCATCAGGATGCCGCTCACGCTCCAGCGACTTAACGCGCGCTTCACAAGACCTCCGCTCTTGAAGAACGGAAGATCCCAGATGACGGTGGCTTTTAGTGCGTTGGTCAAGTTGAACGGCGCCGGGGCCCACTCCAGCTTGGAATTGTAGACGTCGAGAAAAGGATCGATTGCGCCCGGCTGGGAGTCGTCGAGCGTGCTCATCACTTTCGACAAAACATAGCTGGCCGTCAGCCCGAGACCTTGCGAGAAACGCCGCGACGCGGTCAGTTGCAAGGCGTCGTACCGGGAATAACCCAGTTTCGCCAGCAGATCGATACCCTGAGGAGCCAGCGGATTCCCGAGAACATAATAGGTGGTGCCGTTGAGATATCCCTGGCCCTGGTACCATCGCGCGAGTTCCCCGGCCTGACCCGTTTTGATCAGTGAGATCGCATACTGATCGGGCTGGCAGTTTTGCAAGCTGAAATTCGCGCAGAGTCCGCCGCCGGGGATTAGCGGAAATCCGTTAGTGGGCCGGCCGTTCGCAAGAGCGAATCGCACCTGCTGGAAAGCCGAAAAGAAAGCCGGGGGAAACATCACCTGGTTGCGGTCTACGGAGCGCGGGGCTTCTTCCAGACGATTTCCCACGTAACGCACACCAAACTGGTAGCCCTTCACCTGAGTTTCAATTCCCAGATTCCAGTAACGCACGTTCGGAGTCCGCACATTCGGATCGACCGCATACACGGTTCCCGGCTGCTGATAGAAGCTGCTTGCGAACGACAGCAACGATTGCAGCGTCAGGCTGGAAGGCAGCACCGGCGTTGGCATCACGGAAGCGCCCGCCAACGATACCCTGCTCGCCAGGTTCCTGGACACATTGAAGCTTTGAAACGGATTCCGCAGCGCGTAAATACTCATATCGGAGATCAATCCATCAGGCGTATAGGTGGTGCTGGCGCTTCCTCGCACCACCAGCGGGAGCTTCGCCACCGGCTTCCAGGCGAGGCCGAAATACGGACTGTAGTTATCGAAATCCCGGATGTAAAACGGCCGCTGCTCGGAAGCGTAGGCAAAGTTCAGATTCTGGAAATAGACGGAATTCGAGCTCAGACCGGTTAAAACAGGAATGATCGCGGTGCCCGTGCGCTCGACCGCCGGCGAGAGGTAATCGTACCGCAAGCCCACGGTGATCATCAGAGAACGGAGGAGCTTCCAGTTGTCATGAATGTAACCGGACCGCAGGTTCGCGGAAATCCGGCTGCGGGCCGTCGAACCGCTCGTATATCCCGACGTGGGCGAAGTGATGTTGAAGCGCTGGTCGACTTCCGAGATCGTGCCTTGGGCAATGTTGTTGACGACGTAGCGTGGAACGGTGAGCGAGTCGAGCAGACCGTCATTGTTGCCATATGTATTCAACCGGTATTGCTGAAACCAGACACCAGTCTGCACATTGTGTTTGCCCAACATCGAGGTCAAGTTGTCTTGGTAACTACGCTGGTAATCCTCGCGTCCCTGTGGGTCCATCCCGGTCATCGGTTGGCTGACCGGAACCGTCGGGTCGTTTAAGATCGCGACGTAACTAAATTTGGAACGGAGCGAGTTCGCGATGTTAATGCTCGGTAAACTCGCGCCCGCGCGCAACTCGTTGGTCAGGCGTCCTGTCGGGGACCATCGCCAGAACGCCGAATAAAAGGGCGCCGACACATTCACGGTAGTGGTTGGCTTCAATCCAAACACGGACGAATCAGACGGATCGTCGCGCGCGATCGTTGCATAAGCGAAAGTCGCGCCGAACGTGTTCCGCGCGGACCGCAGGTAATCCAGGGTCGCTGTTCCCAGGTTGGTAGTGTATCCGTTGTGCTGCGTTCCCCGGTACGCGCCCGAAGGACTTGACGGAACTAGCGCAAGAACGCGTTGTACCTGCGGATCCTGGCTGGTCAGCGGCTGGACTGGTACGCTGCCCGTCCGGGTCAATTTCGATCTGTCGAGATCGGCCTCATAGTTCAGGAAGAAAAACAATCGATCCTTTTTCAGTGCCCCGCCAAACGACGCGCCCAATTGATTGAGAATCGTAGTAGCGGGCGTATTCCGGCTGTTGTCGGACCAATATTGTGCCGTAACTCCTGTGGGGACCGTCAGCCAATATGCCGAGCCGTGGAGTCTATTGCTTCCACCCGGCGAAGTGAATGCCACTTGCGCGCAAGCGCAGCCATAGATGGTGCCGGTCACGAGCGTCACTTCGTCAACCTGATCCGTATGCAGAGGAATTGCGAGCGGAAGGAGACCGTTCGTGCGAATCACGTTCTCCTCCACATTCATGCCGTCGTACGTGATATTTGCCGTCGCCAGTGACTCCCCGTCGATCGCTGCGGCCCGGCCGTTGTCTTGTACGCCTGGCAGCGTACGGACCAGGAACAGCGGATTCCGTCGCGGGAGCGGCAGCCGGTTCACTTGTTGCGGGTCCGACGGAAACGCGGTGTCCACGCTGGCCGTTTGCAGAGTGGAGATGGGAGCCTGGGCTTCCCCTGGATTCCGATTCGTCAAGCGGATCGGCGGCAGCGCCGTTTCAACGGACGGATCGATCTTGACGCCTTTGAGCGTCTGCTGGCCGAAACTGGTCGCCTCCACGACCAGATCGTAAGTCCCCGCCGGCAATAAGCCGAAGAAGAACGCGCCGGCATGGTTGGTAATCGTGGAGGAGTAAACCACGGATGATTCCGCCAAAGTCAGCGTCACGCGCGTCCCAGCGAGCGGCCCGCCTCCGGCGTCTTGCACGGTTCCCGAAAGTCTCCCCGTCGCCTGGCCCGCCGCGTACAGTGCGAACAAAGCGAGAGAAAAAAGCAGAATCCGGCTTTGCAGAAATCGAACGGAGAGTTGGCGGGAGCAGCGTAACAATGGCATGAGTCACCTTCCATACTAAACCGCGAGATCAGATGCGCCAGACCGTGAGATACAATGAGGCCATGCGAGTTGCGCCGCTCTCAGCAGCGCTTCTCTGTGCCGTGCCGTTTTTGTGGGGCCAGAATCCGGATATCGAGCGAACGACCGAATCGATTCAGGCCGCAATTCAAAACGGCGATCAAAAGGCTGCGTCCCGCCAATTGGATGAGGCGTTGGCGCGGTATCCCAGGGAGGCCGGGTTTTTCAATTTGCGCGGGGTCCTTCACGCACAGCGGTCGGAACTCGCAGACGCACGGGCAGATTTCCAGCAGGCTGTGAATTTGGCGCCAGGCCTGACGCCCGCGTGGCAGAATCTGGCCCGTGCCTGCCAACTCACGACAGACCGGGATTCGTCGGCCACGTCGTGCGCCGTCCGCGCGTGGCAGAATGTTCTTCGGCTGCGCCCGGCCGACCCGGAAGCCCACACTTCGCTGGCGACTCTCTATGAGTGGCAAGGCAAATTCAGCGAGTCGTTGCGGGAAATCGAGAAACTGCCGCGCGGTGAAGCGTCCCGTTCGACGCTGCTGGCCTTGCGGTGCGCGGATCTGGTGGGCATGCATCGCGATCACGAAGCGGAAGAATTGGCGCAGCGGGTGGCGCGGACCCCTGGCTTCTCCGAAGCAGATGTGACCGCGATATTTCCGGTGCTTGAATCGAATAAGAGCGCTGCCGTGGTAGCCACGCTGGTCGAGGCGCTGGATGCTCAAAAGACGGCCTCCGCCGCCAGCCTGCGTCAGCTCGCAATTGCCTACGAGCAGTTGAAGCGGCTGCCGGATGCGCGAAAGACTCTCGAGAGAGTGGCCGCGCTGGAGCCCACCAACCCGCAGCATCTTTATGAGCTGTCGCGCATCGCTTATTTATCGCACGACCTCGAAGGATGCCTGGGGTATCTCGCTCACATTCGCGACTTGACGCCAAACGACGCGCGCGTTCATTTCCTTTTCGGCCTGGTCACGGACAAACTGGATCTTCCCATGGAGGCGCGCAAGTCGCTCGAAAAAGCCCTGGCCCTCGACCCGCAAAACCCGGACTACAACTACGCTACGGGAGCTGTTCTGCTCGGCTCCGGCAACAGCGGCGGCGCCGTTCCTTATTTCGTGAAGTACATCGCGGCGCGGCCGCATGATGCCAGAGGGCACTTTGCATTGGGGGTCGCGTACTTCGCTTCCGGCGATTATGATTCATGCCGGACTGAGATGCTGGGACTTAGCAAAGACCCGAAAGCCGAAGGGGGCGCCACATATTTTCTGGGGCGCGTCGCCCGGCTGAGTGGCAACTACGATGAGGCGGTGGCGTACATCGAACGATCGCTGAAATTACTTCCGTCGTTTGCGGAAAGTTACACGGAACTCGGCCGCATCCGGATGCGCCAGGACCAGATTGAGCCTGCGCGGGCGGCTATCGAGCACGCTCTGGCGCTCGATCCGGACAGCTTTCAGGCCAACACCGCGCTGTTGGCTCTCTACCAACGCACCCACGATCCGCGGTCTCAGGAGCAGGCCGTTCGCCTCCGAAATCTGGACGATCAGCGGTCGAGGCGGCTCGAATTGATGCTGCGCTCGATCGAGGTGAAACCTTATTGAGGTCCGTATTCACTGGGACGGTATGTTTCCTCCTAGCTGCGCACCTGTTGGCGCAGCAGCCGGATAACCTGCTCGAGCGCATTCGCAATTCCCGCTTGCCGCCGGACAAGCGCCAAGCGCTGGCCGCATCATTCTCGGCCAAAGACTTTGCCGGCATGGAAGAAATTCTGAACCGCGAGGTGGCCGCCGCGGGGCGTTCCCCGCTGGCCGGCGAACTCGATGCCTTGGCCGGCGCTCTTGAGTTTTTGCAGGGCCGCATGGGCCGCGCCGCAGCGGCGTTCAGCCAGGCGGACAGCCTTACGCCGCTCGCCGATCCCGACCGGTTCACATGGGCTATGGCACTGGTGAACCTGGGAGACGGCGCGGGCGCGCGCGAGCAACTCACTCGGCTGGCGGCGAGCCACCCGGACGCTCCACTCTACATTTACTGGCTGGCCAGAATCGATTACGATCAGCGCCGCTACGAGGATGCCATCTTAAAATTCAACCGCGCGATCCGGCTCGACCCGGCGTCGGCGCGCGCTTACGACAATCTCGGCCTCGCATTGGACATGTCTGGCCGGCCCGAGGAGGCTCGGGACGTGTTCGTGAAAGCGGTGGAACTCAACCGGAAGCTTCCGGATCCCTCACCTTGGCCGCCGCACAACCTGGGTTACCTGCTGGTTCGGCTTCTGGATTTCAAAGGCGCGGAGACGGCATTGCGAGAGTCCGTGAAGTACGATCCCCGGTTTGCCACGGCCCACTACCATCTGGGCCGGGCACTCGAGGGCGACGGCCGCGACAGTGAAGCGATCGATGAATATCGCGTGGCAATTTCTCTCGACCCGACGGCGGTCGAGGCCCTGTACTCTCTTGGACTGTTGTACCGACGTCACGGCCGTCCCGCCGAGGCGGATGCTGCCTTTGCACAGTACAAAAAGCTTAAGGCGCAGGTACCCCAACGATAGAGTGGTGCTTACTAATTCGCGGAATAGTGGATTTTAGCTAATTCTCTATTGACACCAAGAAGCCAGACCGCATAGCATTGCTTATCTGGTTAGTCAGTAAACGTTATCACGATCACCATCTTTGGAGGATAGGAATGCCACGTAGTTCATTCTTGAGGACAGCTGCCGTTCTGCTGTTAGCCGCAGCATCTGCCTTCGGGCAAAGTCAAAACGCCATCCTGGGAGGCCAGGTGACGGACGCATCCGGCGCTTTCGTGCCTAACGCGACGGTTACGGTCACTTCGACGGAACGGCAAGTTCCCCAGACTGTAAAGACAGACACTGACGGCCGTTACACCTTTCCCAACTTGTCGCCCGGCACCTACGATCTCAGCATAGAGGCCGCGGGCTTCAAGGGCTATGTTGAGCACAACATCCAGTTATTGGCCGCCGAGTCGCGTCGATTTAACGCTACGCTACAGGTGGGCGATGCCTCCACCAAAGTGGAAGTCACTGCCGAAGTCACTTCACTCAACGTGGACAACGGCGCGAAAGAAGAGGGAGTTGCGCCGACGGTCATCAATCAACTGCCCCTGCTTGTGTCTGCCGGTACGCCGCGGAACGCCGTGCAGTTCATCACGTTCCTTCCCGGCGTCAATACCGGCACCAGCCCGCAGGCGTTTAACGCGCGCATCAATGGCGGTCTGAAGATGGGCGACGAAGCCGTCATGGACGGAGTCAGCATGCAGGAGGGCACGATGTCGCAGAGCGGCATGGTGTCTTTCTTCGACTTCGCCTCCACACCGGACATGGTTGATGAGGTGCAGAGTGCTGACCTCGAGCTATTTGCCCGAGTACGGCACCACCACGGGCGGCGAACTCATCGTCACTACACGGCACGGGACCGATCAGTTTCACGGCGGCGGCTTTGAGTATCTGCGAAACCGGGACCTGAACGCGCTGCAGTTCACCAACAACCGCCCCGCTGGCGACGCGCGCCCCAAGGACAACGAAAACGAGCCCGGCTTCATACATCGGCGGCCCAGTGATGATCAAGCCCTTGCCGTTTATCTGGGGATCGAAGCACAAGACCTATTTCTTCGCCAACTGGGATTGGTTACGCTCGCTCGGCGGCGCCAGCCGCGCACCTCCTCTCGATTCCTTCCGCGCAGGAACGCACCGGCGACTTCTCCGACCTGGGTGTTCCGATCTACGATCCAAAATCGGAGACCATTACCAACGGCGTCATCACGCGCACTCCATTCCCGGGAAATAAGATTCCGGCCAACGAGCAAAGCGTCATCGCACTGCAATGGATGAGTTATTTGCCGGCAACCACCGCTCCCGGGCCATACAACAACTTCCTGGCGCCGCCCGTCTCCGATGGCATCCTCTCCAACCTGAACCTATACAGTTTTCGGATCGACTACAACTGGAGTGATAAAGACCATTTCTTCGCCTCCGTCTGGCGGCAGACACAACCCGCCGCGCACAATGCCAACTGCCTCTCCAGATCTGCAGCTCGAACCCTGCAGATCCGGAGGATGCCTGGGTGAGCCGTTTCAACTGGGATCACATCTTCAGTCCGACGCTGTTGAACCACTTCGCCTACGGCTACGTGAACCGCAATGAAGGATATGGCTCGGTCCCGGCGCAAAACCCCGCCGATCTTCCGCAAATTCCCAACGCGGTCGCCTATCTCGCTTCTCCTCAAGCCGCAATTTTCCGCCAGCGGGATCAGCAACCTTCACGCAGTGGGGCCAGTCGGCGGGCCTCGGCTCCCTGAACAAGACAACGCGGCCCTCACATATTGTCAATGACATGGTCACGTGGGTTCACGGCGCACACGAGATCAAGTTCGGCGGTGAATTCCGGCATCTGCAGCAAGTCTTCCGCGTGAACAGCAACCAGTCCGGCACGGTGGGCTTCACTGACCTGTCCACCGGCATTGCCTGGCACGCCTAGTGGCGACCCCTACGCCAGCATGCTGGTCGGCGCGGTCGACAACGGCAACCTGAATGTATACAACATCAACAAGTATGGCGCCGAGCAACGGGCCTATACGTGGCACGTGGGCGACGTATGGAAGATGACCCCCAAGCTGACGCGTGAACTATGGCCTCCGCTGGGATCAGATTCTCGCCCACATTTGAGACCGGCGATCATCTGGCTTTCCTTAGCTTCGCCCCGAACCCCGATGCCGGAAACCTGCCCGGCAGCCTGGCATATGCGGGCAACAAATGGGGCGCGGCCAGTTACGGTAAGCCTTACCCCGAAAATGTATTCAACGGCGGCTTCGGGCCTCGCGTCGGTGCCGCCTATAAGCTGGATGAGAAAACCGTGATCCGCGCCGGCTATGGCGTCTTTTACACTCAGGCGTTTTACCCCGGCTGGAGCGGCGGCATGAATCTGGACGGCTTCAATCCAGCCATCAGTTTTGGCGATTCGCATAGTGGCTACGAGCCGTCTTTCTACCTGGACAACGGCTTTCCCGGCGTACAGTAAGGCGCCAAACGTCAGCCAGGGCGCCGACAACGGGCACAGCCCCACGTATCGTCCCACCTACGGCAACCACCTTTCCTATACGCAACAGTGGAACTTGACCGTCGAGCGGAAGATCACCAGCAGCTCCTTTGTTAGCGTCGCCTATGTTGGCAACAAGGGCACGCATCTGCCTTCAGCGATGCAGCCGCTTAATTATCTGAATCCCGCGCTGCTCACCAGCATGGGAAGCACCGAGCTGAACACCGTTTTCCAGCCTGGACAGACGTCGCTCTTCGGAGTGAACGCCCCCTACTGCCGGTTGGGCGCAGCAGTTGAACATGCTGGCGGCTGCACGCCCACCGTGGCGCAAGCCCTGGTGGCGTACCCGCAGTTCTGCGGCGGGCTCACCGGAATAAACGAGAACCAAGGCACCTCGATTTACAACTCGTTGCAGGTGAACTTCCAGAAGAACTTCTCAAACGGCGTATACCTGCAGGCGAACTACACCTATGCGAGGCTGACGACCGATGCGGCTTCCACCACGCAGTCGGGGCAATCCGGTTTACGGCGCGCGTCGGCAGCGTGATCAACCCCTACCAGGGGAGCCGGAACAAGTCGCTATCCACGGACGACATTCCAAACACCATCGCGCTGATGGGCACTTACGATCTTCCCTTCGGGAACGGGAAAAGGTGGCTGCACAGCTCTGGTCCTGCCAACTACGCATTCGGCGGCTGGGTACTTGCGACCAGCATGAAGTTCACTTCCGGGACACCGCTCTACTTCCGGGATTCGGCGATTTGCGGCGTTCCCGGGCAGTTCCAGGCCACGTGTATTCCCGGAATCAGCGGCAAGGTCTTGACTCAATCGTGGGGCTCGGTCAATGTGAACCAGCCCGTGTTTAACGCGTCCGCATTCGAGCCGAGCTCGATGTTTGCGAATGGGAATTACCTCGGCACGGGTCCTCGCGTCAGTTCGGTCAGGGGATCGCCGTACCGCGATGTCAATCTTTCAATCGCCAAGAAGTTCAGTTTCAAAGAGCGGGCCTTCCTGGAATTGCGCGCTGAGATTTTCAATGTGTTCAACAATCACTATTTCACCTGTGATGGCCAGGCATTCGGCGATTGCCTTCCGTTTAACAACGACCCCTCCAGCTCGAGTTTCGGAGTGTGGAACGGCACGGTTACGCAGCCGAGAAACATCCAGTTGGTGGGCCGCATTACGTTCTAACCACTCCCTGTGGTCGCGGCTCGGAAATCCACTTACCGAGCCGCGCGCGTAAGCAAGCGGTTTATCGGCTGAACAAGCGAATCATCTTTTCCAGTGACAGCTCGATGTGCGTGGCCATGGCTTTTCGGGCTTCGCCAGGCTTGCGCAATTCGATGGCGCGGATGATGTCCTTGTGGCCGATCCAGCCGGGCACGGTCTCGGTGCACAGCGTATCCAGACGGCGCACGTAACCGAGCACCAGGTGGAGCTGGTCGACAACCAGCGGATTGCCCGCCAGTTCAGCCAGGCGCAGATGAAAAGCTTCGTTGGCTAACAGGATCTTGCGAACCTCCGCGTGCCCGTTGCGCTCGACGGAAACTATCGCCTTGAGCTGACTGGCTTGCTCGGACGTAGCTCCTTGCGCCACCTTTTCCGCAGAGAAGCATTCCAAAACTTTGCGAAACTCGTACAGCGCGACGATGTCGCGAACCGAAATGGGCCGGACCAGATACCCTTTGCGGGGGATGAGAGAAAGCCACTTGTCCTGCGCCAGCCGGCTGCAGGCTTCGCGCACCGGCGTGCGGCTGGTCTGGCATTGCTCCGCCAGAAGCAGCTTCCGATAAAAACTCACCGGGCGGGAGATGCGCGGTGATGAGCCACTCGCGCAAAAGGCGATAAACGCGCTCGACCTCGCCTTCTACTTGGCCTTCGGCGTTCGGCTTGGCAGGAGGCGCTTGCCTCATGCCAGGATACTGATAGTATACTGCCGGTATCCCAAAAGCCAAATGTGCGGCATTGTGGGATTCTTTTGCGAAGGACGAGGGCGCGCGAGCCGAAGTGGGCCAAACGGTTCTGGGAATGCTACGCGCACTGGGATGCCGGGGCCCGGACTCGGCTGGCGTGGCACTCTATGGTGCGCCCGACGATGGCCGCCTGGTCGTCCGGGTGAAGCTCGGCGAGGGCGGACACCTGGAATCAAAGGCCCGCCAGGTTGCGGAGGCAAATGGAGTCGCTGGGCGGCGCCAGCCAGTTTTCGAACACAGCGGCCTATGCGCGCTTCCTGGTTAGCGGCGATACCGATCTCAGCCAGCTCGCGGCGTCCATCGAGTCGCTCGATAAAGATTTCGAAGTGGTGAGCATGGGCCACCAGTTGGAGATCGTCAAACAGACCGGTTCGCCCGACAACCTGGAGAAAACCTACAACGTTTCCCGCGTGAAGGGCACGCATGGATTAGGGCATACGCGGCTTTCGACGGAATCGCGTGTGGATCTAAGCCACTCGCAGCCGTTCTGGGCCACGGGTATCCGGACCTGGCTATCGTTCACAACGGCCACATCACCAATTACCATCAACTGCGCCGGCAGTACGAGCAACGTGGTGTTCGGTTTTACACGGAGAACGATTCGGAAATCGTAGCGATTTATCTTGCGGCGCAACTTCAGAAGGGCGGCAACTTGAAGGATGCGCTGGAGCACATGCTGCGCGACCTGGACGGATCTTATAGTTGCCTGGTAGCCACCGACAAGCGAATTCGGATTCGTCAAGGATCCCTTCGCTCTCAAGCCGCTGGTGATGACCGAAACCGACTGACTTCGTCGCGGTCGCAACCGAAGAGATCGCCATTCGCGCGGCGCTGCCCGGCGAGTACGCAGTGCGCGAAGCACAAGTGAGGGAAGTACGGGTATGGCAGAAATAAACTGCGCCGGCCGCACGACGCGCGAGATCAACGCGGAGATCCGACGGGCCATCGCCGCGGGTGATCGAGAGGTGGTGGTCAAAGATCCAGGCGCCCGGCACAATCTGGCCGTCGCGATCCTCGACCCCGCGCATATTCTGATCGCCGGCAGCGCCGGATACTTCTGCGGCGGGTTGATTGATGGTGCCGCACATCGTCGATTGAAGGCAGCGCGGGCTGGGGCTTGGCTGAATCGATGCTGAACGGCGAAGTGACGGTGCGCGGCAGCGCGGGCAACGGAGCGGCGGCTGCCATTCGTGGCGGAACGGTCGTTATTCATGGCGACGCTGCGGCGAGGCTGGGCGTCTCGATGAAGGGCGGCACGGTTCTGGTGGCCGGCAATTGCGGCTACATGGCGGGATTCATGGGCCAGAAAGGGACGGCTGGTGGTTTGCGGCGACGCCGGCGATGCATTCGCCGATTCGATGTACGAGACTGTGGGTTTTGTCGGCGGAGCGATTGCCGGGCTGGGCACGGACGCCGTCATCGAAAGTCCCTCCGAGTGAAGATGCCGATTGGCTCGATTCCACGCTCGCGCAGTATCTGCCTGAGGTCGAAGCGGCGGCGGTGCGCAACTTCAAAAAAGTCGTAGCCGGGCGCAAGCTGTGGAACTTCGATAAGCGCGAGTGGAAAGTCTGGCAGGAGGCGCTTTAGTGTCCCGGGACAGAAGTTCACCACATTCTTCCATCTCGCGAGAAACGGAGGCCGACGTGGGCGTCGGCCGCGGTCCGGGGGGACCGCCCCACAACTTACGGTTAAGGACACTAGGGAATGTCTGAAAATCACCTCTCGCAAACCAGCGCTACGTTCCCCCCGTCCGTCATCGAGGACATCCAGGCCAAAGCGGCGTCCGGCCTGTATCGGATCCGCGGCTGGGGAACTTTGCGCGAGCGCCGCTGGGCCACCTTCGACGACCTCACGTTCCTTCCGTGCTCCCTGACACGCATCCCGCTCGAAGGCTATCGCGAGAAATGCTCCACGAAGACACTGCTGGGCACGCGATTTGCAAAGAAGCCGATCGAGCTCGATGTCCCGGTGATGATCACGGGCATGAGTTGGGGCGCGCTCTCGTACAACGCAAAAGTCGCGCTGGCGCGAGGCGCGCGGACAGCGGGTTCTTCCAACACCACCGGCGACGGCGGCATGTTGATGGCCGAGCGCGAAAACAGCCGCACGCTGATCTACGAAGTGCTGCCTTCGCGTTACGGCATCAACATTCACCACATGCGCATGGCGGACGCCATCGAGCTGACGATCGGCCAGGGCGCGAAGCCGGGCACGGGCGGCTTGCTGCTTGGCTCGAAAGTTTCCGACACCATCGCCAAGCAGCGCGATCTGCCTGTCGGCGTCGACCAGCGCAGTCCCGCGCGGCACCCCGATTTTCTCGGCCCCGATGACATGATCATCAAGGTCGAAGAACTGCGCGAGGCCACGGACTGGCAGGTGCCCATCTTCATCAAGATGGGAGCCAGCCGCGTCTTTGACGACGTGAAGCTAGCGGCCAAGGCGGGCGCGGACGTGATCGTGGTCGACGGCATGGAAGGCGGCACGGGCGCATCGCCGGCGATTCTGCAGGAGCACACCGGGATTCCGACGCTGGCGGCGGTATGCGAGGCGCGGGCAGCGCTGGAAGACATCGGGCTCTATGGCGAAGTGCAGTTGATCATCGCCGGCGGCATCCGCGATGGCGTGGACGCGGCCAAGGCCATCGCGCTGGGGGCGGACGCGGTCTACATCGGCACCGCGGCGCTGATCGCGCTGAATTGCAACCGTGCCGTTGTACGTCGAGGATTATCACAAGCTCGGCGCCGAGCCGCATCATTGCCATCATTGCCACACGGGGCGCTGTCCGGTGGGCATCACCACCCAGGATCCGGAGTTGATGCAGCGGCTGGATATCGACGAGGGAGCGGAGCGCGTGACCAATCTGCTTGCGCGCCATGACGCTCGAGATCCAGATGCTGGCGCGCGCGTGCGGCAAGTCGGATATTCACCATCTGGAGCCGGAGGACATGGCGGCGCTGTCGATGGAGGCATCGATGATTTGCGGCATTCCGCTGGCCGGCACGCGAAAGGTTTTCGGGAGGTAATGCCCTGTCGTTTCTGATTCCCTGCCCGCATTGCGGCAATCGCAGCGTCTACGAATTTCGGTTCGGCGGCGAAGTAAAGCAGCGGCCGCAGTCCGGCGCATCAGACGCGGAATGGATGGAGTACACGTACACCAAAGCCAATGAAGCCGGCGTGCAGAAGGAGTGGTGGTACCACCGGTCGGGCTGCCGGCAGTGGCTGCAGGCATTGCGCAATACCACCACGAATGAAGTTCTGGAAGCGTTTTTCCCGGAATAATGGCGGACAGCTCCGGCAAGTTCACTTTCGAATTTGATGGCCAAACCGTGGAAGCGCGCGCGGGCGATACCGTAGCTTCGGCGCTCTATCGCGCCGGGCGGCGGATCTTCACCCGCAGTTTCAAATATCACCGGCCACGCGGCTTGCTGTGCCTGGCGGGCAAGTGCCCCAATTGCCTGGTGAACGTCGATGGCGCTCCCAATGTACGCGCGCTGTATTACGCCTGCGCGCGCCGGAATGCAGGTGCGCCACCAGAATGCCTATCCTTCGCTCGATAACGACTGGCTTGCGAACGTGCAGCATTTCGACTGGCTGATGCCGGTGGGCTGGTACTACAAGACCATGACGCACGCGTGGTCGTGGCACGCGGCCGAGCCGTACATTCGTAAGGTGGCGGGTTTAGGCGTCGCGCCTCAGCCCGGAGCAGGCTCGAAAGACTACGAGCATGAGTGGAGAAACGCCGAGGTAGCGGTGATCGGCGGCGGCCCGGCGGGATTGCAGGCGGCGCTCGACCTGGCGCAGGGCGGCGCTCAAGTGATCTTGGTGGACGATCAGCCTGAGCTGGGCGGCCATCTGCGGTACCGCAAACAAGCCGGCGTCGTGCCGCACCCGGTGATCGCGCGCCTTCAGGCCATGCCGAATGTCGAAATCATTTCGCAAGCCTATTGTTTCGGCCTTTACGAGGGGAACCTGCTGGGTGTCCTACAGGCGAATCCTCACCCCGGCGCGATCGAGCGGTTGATTCATCTGCGCGCTAAGAAAGTTGTGATAGCAACGGGCGCATACGAAGTTCCATTTACATTCGAAAATAACGACCTGCCGGGCATCATGTTGTCGACAGCCGTTCAGCGGCTGATTCATCTTGCACGGAATCAAACCAGGCAACCGCGCGGTGATCGTCGCCGGCAATCAGGGCGACGAAATCGCCGCCGATCTGCGGGAGGCCGGAGTCAATCTGGTGGCCACTCTGGCGCCGGATCAGATTCTCTCGGCTTCCGGCTCATCGCACGTCAGCGCCATTCGGGCGAAAGGCGGCGATTTTCCCTGCGACCTGGTGGTGATTTGCGGCCCGCGGGTGCCGGACGGTGGTCTTCTGCATCAGGCGGGCGCGAAGATTGCATGGAACGACGAGCGCGGAGCATTCCTGCCGCTGGATTTGCCGGCGAACGTGAGCGCGGTGGGCGACGTAACGGGCGCTGCGCTAGCACACCTTCCGGTATCCGGCGTTGCGCACCACAAGCGCTCGTTCGTCTGCTTTTGTAACGACGTCAGCACAGCCGACCTGCGCGACGCCATCCAAGAAGGCTTTGACCATATCGAAACGCTGAAACGCTACACCACCCTGACCATGGGCCCGTGCCAGGGCACGGATGTGCCAGTTGTCGGGAATTGGAGTGTGTGCGCACGAAACCGGACGTCAGATGGGCGAGACGGGCGTCACCACCGCACGGCCGCCGAATCCTTCTGTCACTCTCGGCGCGCTGGCGGGGCCGCGGCACCATCCCATACGCCGCACTCCCATGCATTACGCGCACAGCAAGGCCGGTGCGGTCTGGATGGACATGGGCGAATGGAAGCGCCCCCGATACTACAAGAGCGGTTCTTGCAAGTCCGAGTCGCAGTGTGTCGGGGAAGAATATCGTGCCGTCCGTGAGCGCGCGGGAGTAATCGACGTGAGCACGCTGGGCAAGCTTGACATTAAGGGCCGGGACGCCGGCAAACTGCTCGACAAGGTCTACACCAACCGGTTTTCCGATCTGAAGGCGGGGCGTGTTCGCTACTCCGTGCTGTGCGACGAAGCCGGCATCATGCTGGACGATGGCACGATTTCCCGACTCGCGGACGATCACTATTTCATCACCACCACCACCGGAAACCTGGATTTCGTGCAGCAGTGGCTCGAGTGGTGGCTGGTGGGCACCGGATGGGACGTGCACATCACCAATCTGACCGGCGGACGCGCCGCCGTGAATCTGGCTGGCCCGCAAGGCGCGCGATGTTCTCGGGACGCTCACATCGTGCGATCTCACGAATCAAGGCTTTCCCTTATATGGCCTGCCGCGAAGCGCAAGTGGCCGGATGTCCCATCGCTGCTGCTGCGCATCGGGTTCGTGGGCGAAACCGGATGGGAGATTCACTTCCCGGCCGAATACGGCGAGCATCTGTGGAACAAACTGCTGGAGGCCGGCCAGAGTTTCGGCATCCGGCCGTTTGGCGTGGAAGCCCAGCGGCTGCTGCGGCTCGAGAAACGCCACGTCATTGTCGGCGTGGATACCGACGCGCTATCGGGCCCGTACGAAGCCGGCATGGCGTGGGTCGCAAAACTTGATAAGCCGGATTTCATCGGCCGTAACGCGCTTTCGCGGCTTGCGCAGGCCGATCCGCAGCAGAGCCTGGTCGGCTTCATCATGAACGAGGATGCCGTTCCTCAGGACGGCGCCGCGATTCTCGTAAACGGCGCGCTGGCCGGGCGCGTAACCAGCGCGCGCTATTCGCCCAGCAAGGGAAGGCCGTGGGCCTAGCTTGGGTCGCGGCCGCATCCGCCCGCGACGGAGCAGAGATCGAAATTCGCGTGGATGGCGGCACAGCGCGCGCGCGTGTCGTGCCGGACGCATTCTACGATCCAGCCGGCGAACGGCTGAGGATGTGATCATGGCGGCGCATCCGGCAGACACCGTTGTTCCACAAGCACGAGCAGTCCGGCGCAAGCCTTGTGGACCATCACGGCTGGCGCGTCCCGGCATACTTCACATTCGCCCAAAAGGAAGCCGAGTGTCTGACGAACTAGCGCTGGCTTGAGCGACGTGAGCTGGATGGTGAAGCTCGATCTGAAGGGCTATGGACTGAAGACACCACCCCGGCTAAAGAACGCCCGCGAGTGGAGTCTGGGGCCGGAGCATTATCTGGTGACCTGTCTTCCTGACATCGAGCAAAATGTCCTCGCACAGGTGCGCGCTTTCCCGGCTCCGCAGGATCTTTTGTTGCCTCCACCCGTCTACGTGACGGACGTGACTTCGGTCTACGCGCAATTCCTTCTCGCCGGCCCGCAAAGCCGCAATGTCTTGCGCAAGCTGACGTCTCTGAATGCCGCCGCGCTGGCAAACCTGGCCTGCGGCCAGGCCAGCGTGGCGCACGTTCCCGGCATCATCCTGCGCGACGACCTGGCGGACATTCCCGCGTTCCATCTTCTGGTGAGCCGTGAATACGGCGAAAGCGTGTGGGATGCCATCCTGCACGCAGGTCATGAATTTCACATCGCGCCCGTTCGGATTGAAGGCTCTCGAATTTCTAGGTGGCCGCGCATGATGCAGCTGTTCCGCAAGGAGCGGATGTGGCGCTCGCACGAGCTGAAGTCCAGCTACGACGTGGTGATCATCGGCGCGGGCGTGCATGGGCTGGGCATCGCGTACTATCTGGCATCGCGGCACGGCATCCGCAACATCGCCGTGCTCGACCGCGGCTACCTGGGCTGCGGCAACAGCGGCCGCAACACCGCTATCATCCGCTCGAATTACCGGACGCCCGAAGGCATTCCGTTCTACGAAGAGTCGGTACAGCTCTACGAACGGCTCTCGCGCGAGCTCGAATGGAATCTGCTGTTCAGCCAGTGCGGGCATCTGACCCTGGCGCACACCGATTCCGCGATGGCCGGGCTGCGCGTGCGCGCGGAAAACAATCAGGTGCTCGGCGTCGACAGCCGCATCATCTATCCGCGACGAAATTCGCCGGCTGGTTCCCGTCGATGGACCTGAGCGACCAGCCCCGCCTTCCCATCCTGGCCGCGCTCTATCATCCGCCCGGCGGCATCATCCGGCACGACGCCGTGGTCTGGGGTTATGCGCGCGCGTGCGACCGGATGGGCGTCGAGATTCATCCTTACACCGAAGTCACCGGCATTCGCGTGTCGCGCGGCAAAGCCGAGAGCGTGATCACCAACCGCGGCGAAGTCGCCGCCGGCACGGTGGTGAACGCCACGGCGGGCTGGGCTTCGATGATTGCCAGGATGGCGGGCGTGACGCTGCCCATCGTCAGCCATCCGCTGCAGGCCTGCGTTACCGAGCCGCTTAAGCCGTTTCTCGATAAGGTCATCGTTTCCGCCAGCCTGCACGTCTACGTCAACCAGACCGACAAGGGCGAACTGGTGATCGGCGCGGAGATCGATCCGTACCAGTCATACAGCCTGAAGGGCACGCTGCCTACGCTCGAGCAGATGGCATCCTACACGCTGGAGCTGTTCCCGCAGCTTTCCGGCTTGCGCGTGCTGCGGCAGTGGGCGGGCATCTGCGACATGACGCCGGATTACGCGCCCATCATCGGCGCGTCGCGCGAAGTGGAGAATTACTACGTCGATGTCGGCTGGGGAACGTATGGATTCAAAGCCGCGCCGGCTGCGGCGAAGAACATGGCGGAGCTGATCGCCACCGGGAAAGACGCCCAAGCTCATCGAGCCTTTCTCGCCGGCGCGCTTCTACGGCGGGCAACTGGTGGGCGAGAAAGGCCGCGGCGGCGGTGTCGTCATAGAGTGATCACTATGGTGGATCAGATCAAGGCCCTGGTCAAAGACAAGGGCATCGAATACTTCTTCTGTTCGTTCGTGGAGTTGAGCGGAGCGCCGAAAGCCAAGCTGGTGCCCGCCACGCACCTGGACGACATGGCGCGCGAAGGCGCGGGCTTCGCCGGATTCGCCGCCGGCGATCTGAACCAGGGCCCGCACGATCCCGACATCGTGAGCATTCCCGACTTCAACTCGCTCACCGTGCTGCCCTGGCGCAAGAATGTCGCCTGGGTCCCCGGCAATCTTCACGTCAATGGCCAGCCCTGGCCGTACTGCCCGCGCACCATTCTGACGCGGCAGCTCGAGCTGGCGCGGCAAGAAGGGCTACATCTTCCACGTCGGCGTGGAGCCGGAGTTCATGCTGCTCAAGAAGAACGCGCAGGCGAGACTACGAGCCCTGGGATGCCCTCGATAACGCTCCCAAGCCCTGTTACGACCTGCGCGCGCTCTACCGCAATCTCGACGTGATGACCACGCTGCTGCGCTACATGCAGGAGCTGGGCTGGGACCCTTACGCCAACGATCACGAAGACGCCAACTGCCAGTTCGAGATCAACTGGACCTACGCCGACGCGCTGACTACCGCCGACCGGCACGTCTTCTTCAAGTGGATGGTGCGGACGGTGGCCGAGCAGCATGGCCTGTGGGCGACCTTCATGCCCAAGCCGTTCGCCCACCTGACCGGCAATGGCGCGCACTATCACATGAGCCTGGCGGACGCCGAACCGGCCGCAAGAACCTGTTTCTGGACGAGCACGACCCACTTGGCCTTTCGCAACTCGGCCGGTGGTTCATGGGCGGCTTGCTGCACCATGCGCGCGGCTTGGCGGCTGATCATCGCGCCGTTGGTGAACAGCTACAAGCGGCTGATCCGCGGTGCGCCGCGCTCGGGCGCGACGTGGGCGCCGGTCTACGTGACCTATGGCGCATCGAACCGCACGCAGATGATCCGCATTCCGGGCCCGGGGCGAATCGAGAATCGCGCGGTCGACGGCGCGGCGAATCCTTATCTGGCGCAGCGCCGCCATGCTCGCCGCGGGACTGGACGGAATCGAGAACAAAATCGATCCTGGCCCCGCCAACAGCGACAACCTGTACGAACTATCCGAAGACGAGCTCCGGCGTCGCAACATCGCTTTTCTGCCCACCACGCTGCGCGAGGCGCTGGATTGCTTCGAGCAGGACGATGTTGTACGGCAGGCGCTAGGCAAGGACTACGCAGCTTACTACGCCGCCGTGAAGCGCGAAGAGTGGCGGCAATATCACCAGAGCGTCAGCCAGTGGGAACGGGACCACTACCTGATCACGCACTGACCCGAGCCGTGACCGCAAGGGAGCGGTTGTTGCCGCAACCTCCTAAGTCGCTGCTGTAGCGGTCTTCTCCGGCGCGGCCGCCTTCTTAACCGTGGTTTTAGCAACGGGTTTTTTTGCCTGCGCCTTTTTGAGTTCCGCCCATCTCTTCCGTTGCGCTGCAGCAATCCGGTTGCGAGCTGCGGCGCTCATCGTGCGCTTCGCCACGGCCGGTTTGGCTTGTGCTTTGACAGCAGCCCATCGCTTGCGCTGTGCCGCCGCAATTCGCCGTCGCGCTGCTACGCTCAACGTCCGCCTCGGGGCCGCAGCGGCGACGGTGTCCCCGCGTCCCAGTTGCCCGCGGATGCCGGCTATCTTCTCATCGATGTCTTTTCTCATCTGGCCGAACCCGATCAGGGCTGCTTCGAGCAATGATGTGTCTACTAATCCTTTACGTCCTCGTGGCACGAATCATCTCCTTTTGCCGTGGCGTGCATAGAAATCTAAGAGCGGCATTGATTATATCGCAGGGGTTGAATCGGCAAGCAGATACTTTATTGAAAATCATTTCATGCGGAATTCCAAGATTAATTGCATGAAAGATGATCTCGCCGGGCTCAACCCTATATCCTCCTGCCCCTTGTAACCTTGCCTGCCCATCCCTGGTTCTGTCTAACGAACTAACCGGAACAGACTTGCGTTGTCTAAGGAGAGACCATGAATGCTCTGTGGAACGATCTTCGTTATGCCCTCCGAATGCTGCGTAAGTCGCCGGTTTTCACAGCTATAGCAGTTTTGTCGTTAGCCGTGGGTATCGGCGCTAACTCCGCCATTTTTTCGTTGGTGGATCAGATTCTTATCCGCCTGCTGCCGGTCAAAGAGCCGCAACAGCTCGTTCTGCTGACCATGAAAGGCATGCATTACGGCAGCAATTGGGGAGGCAACGCGCTCTCGTACCCGATGTATGCCGACTTTCGCGATAACAACCAAGTCTTCAGCGGGATGTTTTGCCGCTTTCCCAACTACCTGAGCTTGTCGTTCGGCGGCCAAACCGAGCGCGTCGCCGCTGAACTGGTCTCCGGCTCTTATTTCCCAGTGCTAGGAGTTGGCGCCGCTCTCGGCCGGACCTTCACGCCCGAGGAGGACAAGGTCCCGAACGGCCATCCATTGGTAATGCTCAGCTATTCCTATTGGAAGGCGCGCTTCGCGTCGGATCGAACCATTATCGGAAAAACAGTCGTCGTCAACGGCCATAACATGACGGTAATCGGAGTAGCTCAGCGTGGATTCGATGGCGTGGAGCTCGGTTTCATCACACAAGTCTTCGTGCCGGTGATGATGAAGGCGCAGATGACGCCCTTGTGGGACGGCATGAAAGACCGGCGCTGGCGATGGGTAAACGCGTTTGGCCGTTTGAAGCCCGGCATCACGGCGCAAAAGGCGAAAGCCTCACTCCAGCCGTTTTTCCACAGCATGCTCGAAATGGAAGTGAAGGAGCCGGCTTTTCGGAATGCCTCGGCTTACACTCGCGACCAATTTCTGAAGAACATCATCGACGTGCTGCCCGGCTCGCAAGGCAGATCCTACGCCCGTCCCCAGCTTCAGACCCCGCTCTGGCTGCTGATGGCCGTTACCGGCGGCGTGTTGCTGATTGCGTGCGCCAACGTGGCTGGTCTGCTCATCGCGCGCGCGGCGACACGGCAGCGGGAAGTCGCCATCCGGCTGGCTCTTGGAGCTGGGCGCATGCGCATTGTGCGCCAGCTTCTGGTAGAGAGCCTGCTGCTCGCGGGCGCCGGAGGACTGCTCGGGGTCGCGCTCGCCACTTGGACCAACCGCGGCGTGCTGGCGATCATGCCGCCGGATTCCGCGTTCTTGCAGCTCTCCACGGCTCCGGATCTCCGAATTCTGCTGTTCACGATCTCCGTGTCATGCCTCACCGGGTTGATCTTCGGCCTGGTGCCTGCCTGGCAGTCCACTCGTCCTAATCTCGCGCCCACGCTCAAGGATCAAGCCGGCGCGGTGCTGGGAGGCAGCGGTCAGGTTCGGCTGCGAAAGGGATTAGTAACCGCGCAAGTCACACTGTCTCTGCTGCTCCTGATTGGCGCCGGGTTGTTCATACGCAGCTTGCGGAACCTGCACAACCTGGGACCAGGCTTCCCGCAGGATCATCTCATCGCCTTCAACATCGATCCATCTCTGAACGGTTATACATCGGAGCGCGCGAAATTGTTCTATCGGCAGCTCAGCGACGCCGTAAGTGCGATTCCCGGCGTGCAATCGACAGGTCTGGCGTCGCTGCGTATCCTCGAGGGCAACGAATGGGACAGCTCCGTGACGGTCGAAGGTTTTGCTCCGAAGCCTGGCGACGGCCCCGAGCCCTACATGAATTCCATCAGCCCCGGCTACTTCAACACGCTCGGGGTTCCATTGGCCGCCGGTCGCGATTTCACAATCAAGGACGTCGCCGAGATCCAGCACGGGCGGGATAAAGATGACTTCTCGCCCCGTGTAGTCATCATCAACCAGAAATTTGCCCAGAAGTTTTTGGGGAGTACAAATCCTCTAGGCCGCCACGTGGGATTCGGCGGGGATCCCGGCACCAAGATCGACATGGAGATCATCGGCGTTGTTAAAGATATAAAATATACGAACCTTCGCGACGACATCCCCGTTCAGATGTTCTTCCGTATCTGGCCAGCCGCTACTTCGGCGACATGACGGTCTACGTACGCACATCGCTCGATCCGGCTCAGGCCTTCGCCGCGGTGCGATCGCAGGTACGGCAGCTCGACGCAAATCTGCCCCTTTACGCCATGCGCACGATGGACGCTCAGATCGAGAATTCGTTGCTCATTGAACGGCTGATTGCCGGCTTGTCGACGATCTTCGGGTGCCTGGCCACACTGCTCGCCATGATGGGCCTCTATGGCGTGATGGCGTACACCGTGGAACGCCGCACGCGGGAGATCGGCATCCGCATGGCGCTCGGCGCCATTCATGGCGATGTGATCTGGCTGGTAATGCGCGAGGTGGTACTGCTGGTCGCGATCGGAATGGCCGCGGGGTTGGTTGCTTCCTTCGCCCTCACCCGGTACGTGCAGAGCCAGCTCTTCGGAGTGGGCCAAAACGACCCGGTGACCATGGTGCTGGCGGTGGTCGCGCTCGCCGCCGTCGGCTGCCTTGCCGGCTACATCCCGGCCCTCCGCGCCAGCCGCACCGATCCCATGCACGCCCTGCGATACGAGTAAATCATGGTCCTATGTCCCACAATGGGGGACTAAGTGAAATCGTAGTAATCCCCGCTGGCGTCGCGAGACTGGAGGTAAATGCCCGCGTAATCGACGTGCCAATTAGCGCTGCTTTTGCCGCCCGCCTTTAAGCTGATAAACTTTCGTAGTCAGGAGTTCAGTTGTGCGGCTCCACGTAACCGGCCCTCCCATCTTTCTTGCGGCGTTTCTCGTAATTCTGAGCGGCTCGTATGCCGGGGGAGCCGCGGGTCAGGCTAATCCCGGCCAGCAAACCGCAGGCAGCAGTGGTGACGAGCAATCGACCCTCCGTTTCAATGCTGATACCACCCTGGTGCTTATTCCAGCGACCGCCACGGACTCGTTGAACCGCTTCGTTCTTGGTCTGCAAAAACAGGACTTTCATCTTTTCGAAGATGGCGCCGAACAGACGATCGCGCACTTTTCAGGCGAGGATGCGCCGCTATCGCTGGGTCTGGTTTTTGACACCAGCGGCAGCATGGGCGATAAGCTGCGAACCTCGCGTCAGGCTGCGCTGCGATTTCTCACCACGATGAATGCGCAAGACGAGGCGTTCCTAATCGAGTTCAGCGACCGTGCGGAGCTCGCCGTCGGCTTCACCAGCCAGCTCGAGGAGATCCAAAACAGCCTGACGGCAGTGCAGCCGGGCGGGCTGACAGCGATGCTCGACGCTGCGGAGATGGCGCTGCGCCAGATGAAGAAGGCAAAAAACCCTCGCAAAGCAATTCTGATTATTTCTGATGGCGGCGATAACAACAGCAGGTACACCGCAGCCGAGATTGAGTCCCTGGTCCGGGAAGCGGACGTGCAGGTCTATGCCATGGGCGTCTTTGAGCGGTCCATCTTTCCGGGTTTAACCAAGGAGGAAGTCTCCGGCCCACGCTTGCTTTCCGAGCTTGCAGAGCAGACTGGAGGGCGGGCGTTTAGCGCGTCGGACCCTAGCGACCTGCCCAATGTTGCCGTCAGGATTGGGATCGAGTTGCGCAACCAGTATGTGCTGGCGTATTCGCCAAAGAACCGGAAAAGAGATGGGGCGTACCGCCGGGTAGAAGTGAAAGTCAGTAAGCCAGCGGGCATACCAGATCTCAAAGTGCACTGGAGGCTCGGCTACTACGCCGCGTCTCAGTAGCCAACGGTTCCGCTAGTATTCTTCAGTGGTGAGCGCCGGCGTGCACTGGTATAGGAGCGGAACGAGGAGGAGCGGGATGAGGACTGGGCACGGGAATTCTCGGTGGAGGGTTTCGCAGCGGCGGATATCTTCCGACTGGTGAAGGGATAAACGTCCGCCCTGGATAAGGCCGGCGCCCGCTCGGCCAGCCCAGATACACCGGTCCATACGGGTAAGCGGGGAGATAGATCGAGCTCAATGTAGATTGGAACGGACTCCAGAAACTAAGACCGTAAGGGTTACCGATATCCAGAGACGGAATGCCCGTCAACGGAAAGTAGCTGTAGCCTCCAAGTGCAAGCCCGGAGCTGTCGATCTGACTCGGATCGTCCACGATCCCAGCTGCGATAGTGTTGTCCGCGGAGATGGCTTGGCTCCGGATCATCGCCCAGGATTTAAAGTCGTCATTTCCGAAAGTTGTGGACGGGTCCACCACAAGCACCGCCGCTAAGGGGAGGACCTCTCCCTCCCGTACAGTCACCGTTTCCGTTTTGCCGTCGGTGGCAACTTCGACTTCGCCTTTATATGTGCGTATCTGTGGCCGTTCGGTGTCGATCCTGTAGACGCCTTTTTGCGGAACTCGCATCTGCCAGTTCTTGTAAATCAGCTTCACTGCTGTATCGGGGACCGTTTCCGTCACCTCAAGAATTACCGATCCAACGAGCAACTCCACCTGCGTATCGGAGAATCTGCTCGAGAGCATGCGGATGGAGCTGTTCTCGTCGAGGCGGAGGAAGACTCCTGGGGTCAGCAGTACTTCGGCCCGGCCCAGCGTCGTGCGCAGTTCACGGCCCTCGCCGATGTCCGGGAATCTCCCGAACTTCTGTTGCAGGGGCTCGTCCCCGAGGAAGGCGGAGCCTACGAAAAAGTAGACCACCCCGGAATGTGTGGAAACTACCGATTGCCCTGAAGCGGGAAACCGAGCGGCCAAAGCCAAGGCGACCAATCGTAGCGCAACGATTCGGGCGTTGATCATAAGACCGCCCTCCGCCACGAGTATCCACCCATTCGGGCATTCCGTCAACGGCGACTTGCCCGCATACTAATACTCGCGCTGAAATCGCGTGCTTGTGAGACGTCGAGCTTTACATCGAGGAAGCGTAGACGTGCATCATCTAGCGGGACGCGAGCGAACAGTGGATATGCGTGCTGACATGCCCGGCAACGAAATGTCCGGGCCACACCCTCGAAACCGATCCATGTAAGAGACGTGCAACCGGCAGCACACATAGAACTGTTCGAAATACATGCAGGCCTCCGGTCATGAGTGGAGCGCAGTGCTCTGGGCAAGTACAAGGGGCTTGATTTTATGCGAAATCATACGTTGCCGGCGAACCTTTAATAGACCCGAGGGCATCCAAGCATCGTTCACAGGAACGCTAATGCTGATGGCGAAAGGAGAATCTGAATGCCATACGTTACTGTTGCGAGGGAAAACTCCGGCAAAATCGATCTTTACTATGAGGACCACGGCTCGGGTAATCCCGTTGTCCTTATCCACGGATATCCGCTAAGCGGTGCTTCCTGGGAGAAGCAGACGGCCGTGCTTTTGGCCGCAGGTCACCGCGTGATCACCTATGATCGCCGGGGATTCGGCAAATCCAGCCAGCCAGCAGCCGGCTACAACTACGACACATTCGCCGAGGATCTGCACAAACTCGTGACGCAGCTCGAATTGCGGGGCTTCGCGCTGGCCGGTTTCTCTATGGGGGGCGGCGAAGTGGCGCGCTACCTCGGGAAATATGGATCGAAGGGCATCAGCCAGGTGGTATTCATCTCGTCGGTCCCGCCCTTCCTGCTGAAGACGCCGGACAACCCGGAGGGCGTGGACGGCAGCGTCTTCGACGGGATCCAAAAGGCCATCGTCGCAGACCGTTACGCGTTCTTCACTGAGTTTTTTAAGAATTTCTACAACACAGATCTCCTTCTGGGCAAGCGCGTCAGCGAACAAGCCGTCCAGGCAAGCTGGAACGTGGCAGCCGGCGCCTCTGCCGCGGCCAGTCTTGCTTGCGTCCCGACATGGCATGAGGATTTCCGCAAAGACCTGGCCCGTGTCGACGTGCCGGCACTGGTCATTCATGGCGATGCGGACCGGATTGTGCCGATTAATGCTGCGGGACAACGGACCGCCAAACTGATCAAGGGAGCCCGCTTATTGGTAGTGAAGGATGGGCCGCACTGCATAACCTGGACCCACGCTGACGACGTGAACCGCGAGCTGGTCAACTTCCTCGCGGAAGGAAGCGTGAAGGGAGCGGCCTCGGCGCCTTAATCTGAACGTCCTCGGCTTCGGGTCCGGTCGTAGCGACGATCAAGCGCTGGATATGCGCTGGGTTTTCTGGAGTAGGTCGCGTAGGAAGACCGAGTAGTGCCGTCCTTCCCAGTACACCCCGATCATTCCTTTGATGGTCCCATTGCGCTGGACTGACTAAATCACTACTGCACCGGCTGGAAGTGTTACGCGAAGATCGGCAATTTCAGCGCCTTCAGGTGCCTGAAAAATCGCTCGAATTGGACCCGTCAGGCGATACCGCGTCATCATTCAACACACTCCTCAATGGCGCAGTATCTTTGGAGTCTATCCCGTTTACAACGTCAAGTCTGTTCGAATTCTTACTGAAACGTTGATTCTCGTCACTTGGTCACCACAACCAAAGGCCTGGTGAACCTCACCCTCCGGGTCCGGCCGTTGACACTCGCTCGGTTTTCTTGTGCAGGTCGTTCGGGTAGACAAAGTAATGCCGCCCTCCCCACGCCACACCGACCATCCTAAGGAGAGTGGATGAAGGTTGGGAAGATTCATAGAGGACGGCACCGGCGGGGAGCCATACAGCGACTCTCTGCCCCTCACTTTTGTCGAGGATCGCCCGGATGGGAGCCTTAATGAGATAACGCGAGATCATAATTAGGAACACCTGCCCTAGTCGGTATGTTCGCAGCTTTGTTCATATCAGCCTTGCTTGTCACCTAGCCAAAGAACTAGGGTATGAGGCACTGCGTTACAAGACGCACGATCCGTATCCTGGTGAGTATTGTCACGTTCCCATGATGCGGGGGATTGCCCCTGGCACATGGCTGTGCTAACTAACGGAGGACAAGGAGGTTTTGTCATGGCCGAAAAGAAATCCGACAAATGCGCTCATCCTGGTTGCAACTGCCCAGCAGCGCCAGGCAGCAAATATTGTGGAGCGTATTGCGAGGGGTCTGCCAGCAGGCCGTCCATCGCGTGCAACTGTGGGCATGGGGAGTGTGCTGCAGGGGAAACGGCGGGTGCGGCAGGATAGCGACCGAGATGCTCGCACCGGAAGAGGTGCGAAGTGCGCGTTCGAAGTACTGACCCCGGACGGGTCACCTAGCCAAAGCGCCGGGAAATGGATCGCTCGGTGATTCAACACACGGTTAGTGCCTGCCGTGCGCAATCCACTGGACGACGCGTTCTGGGCGCGCGGCGCGTTCTACCCTGCGTTTCGGGGAGAACGATTCCTCAATAATGCCTTTGATACCGGACAGAATCAGGCATATAGACGCCACGCCAGCAGCGATCACGGCAGGAATCGCAGCGAGCAAGAACCATTTTTCGGCGGCTTGGTGCAAAAGCAGGAAGCATTCCAACATACCGGCTCTCCGCTGTGGGAATGAGCAGCCCAGTTGCCGAAAGGCACAATAACAGAGGAGGACGGGTTGAGAACGGTGATTTGTTTAACACCGAAATTCGGCCGTTAGGGGACAGTCGGATTCCAGATGTCCCGATGCCATTTCCAGGAGCCGTTGGCTTCCTGCTTCCAGATGACGACGTACTTCACTGAGATTTGCGCTGTGCCGCTCTGGCCTTGAAAGGTCAACTGCGCGGTGCCGACCTCATAGGCCGCGTCGCCCACCAGTTCGGCTTCGACCGTGGTGAGAGGCGCATCGCTCAATCCGGCCTCGAGAATCACTTTGCTCCAGAACCGCTTGATGTTCTCGCGTCCCCGGATAATCGGGCTGTCTGGGGGAAGGATGGCGCCGTCCTCAGTGTATACAGAGTCCAGTTTCGCGATCTGCTTATTTCGGACCACCTGTTCAGAGAACAGGCGATTGGTTTCCTGCATCGCCTGCAGAATCGTCGTTGGTACAGCTGCTGTCTGGCCCACGGTGAGTACCCTCCAAGGCCTGGTCATGATAACAAAGGCGGAGAGCGGTACGCATCCGCCGCGCACTCAGAACTCGTACCGCAACGCGAACTGCATCGTGCGCGCCGGCATGACTCCTTGAAACTCACCAAAGGTCAAGGGCGAAATGAGCGACAAGCTCGGGTTGGTGAAATTCACGTTGTTGAAAGCGTTGAATGCTTCAGCCCGGAATTGCACACGCTGGCCTTCCCAGGGCAGTTTGAACGACTTCGCCAGCGTGAGATCGGTGTTGAAGAACGGCGCCAGCCGGACGGCCGCGCGTGTGCCGCTGTGCCCTGGTAATTCGTCCTCGAACGAACTGGATGCGGACGTGTTGCCGAAGATGCTGGGAATCCCGTTTTGGTCGATCTGCGTTCCGGTGTGAATCGGCTGGGTAATGATCGCCAACGAATTCAGCCAATAATTGGCGTTATAAGCCAAGTCGCCGGCGACCGTCGACGGCAGCCCCGTACGGTAGCGGATCACGCTCGAAACCTGCCATCCCCCGATTATCTGATTCGCCCAGCCGGGCACGTCGTGGAATAGCATTTTGCCCTTGCCGAAAGGCAGGTCGTACAGAAAATCCGCGCTGATATTGTGCCGCATATCAAAGTCGGAGGATCCGCGGAATTCTTTCGTGTTGAAAATATTCTGAATGGCGGCGCCCTGCGGTCCGGCGCCGGATTCAGCGGCTGAGCCAAGGTCGATGGAATGCGACCACGCATAATTGAAGTCGAACGAAAAGCCTGTGCTGAAGGATCGTCGCAGCGCGACCGTGAGGCTGTGGTAGGCCGCCGTACCCGCGTTCATCCACGTAGGCATCGAGCTGCCCTGCAGCGGAAAGAACGTGTAGCATCCAAACTTGGATAAGCACTTGCCGTTGACGTAAGAGCTGGTGGTGTTGCGGTCGACAGCATGGAGACAGTCGAGGAAACTGCCGCCGTAATCGTTGTAGACGCAGTTAAAATAGTTCGCCGAAGCGCTGCCGTGGAAATCCACGTTGGCCAAGCCCGGCCATATGTCCTCCACGAAAGGCAGTGTGGGGACCAGACTCGGGTTCTTCTGCACCATGGCAGGCGTTATGCCGGAATCGAACAGTTTTCGCACGGTGTTGGCGTTCTGCTCCCACGTAATCCCCGACTTCGGATCCTTGAAATACTCGAGCGGCGTGTACACATCGCCTTCCATCAAGAGTCTGTGCGACAACCGCCCGGTGTATCCGACTTCGAGAACCATCTTGCCCGGAATCTCACGCGCGAGGCTCGCATTCAAGAGATAAGAATAGGGTGGCTTCAAGTTAGGCGAGATCCCTTCGAACGCGCCGGAAATGGCGGCGATGTTGGGCGGCGTGAACGGAAAAGCTTCCGCTGCGTTCGGTGGCACCACGGGAGCGCTTCCGGTAAACCGCGGGCTTGTCGAAAAGCTGTAGGAATCCGGGAAGTTCGATTGCGTGGCCAAGCCGATGGAACCGTACTGGTCGTATTGCGTGATCAGGTCGCTGCCGAACCGGTCATAGGCTATGCCGGCACCGGCGCGGAACACTCCGGCGTTGCCGAACAGCTTGCCGATCAGCCCGCTGTGGTCCGCTGGCGCGTAGGCCAGTCCCAGGCGCGGGGCAAAGGCTTTATTGAACGGCGTCCACCACGTAGGCTTGCCGTTTGCCGGCCCGTTCAAACCCCACTGGAGACTTGCGTTGGGCATGGCATTCTGCGGGACGCCCTGCGATTGCAAATAATCCCGCTGGGCAAAATACGAGGTGAGCGGGTAAGTGGACGTGACCTGAACGCCGTTGGACTCATACGGTGGCCGGAAGTTTTCGTAGCGCACGCCGAAATTCAGCGTGAGCGCCCGATTCACCCGGAAGGTGTCCCCGATGTAAGCGGCGTAATCGCGTTCCACGAACTTGCGAACTTGCAGTGTCCCCTGGGGCAGCGGATTGCCGTTCTTATCAAAGAAGTCGGTGTGAAAATTGTCATTGACCATCCCCAGAATCGCTCCCATGCCGTTCGCCACGGAGGTCGGATCGGCGAGCTGGGCATTCGGGTTGCCAGTACGCTGCTGGATGTAGCCGATAACCGCGTTGTCGATATCCGCGCCCAAGCCGATCAGCTCGGTGGCGCCGTATCCGTAGCGGGCGAACGAGTTGGCATCAGACGAAGTGTTGTTGTGAATGAAGCGTAAGTTAAATCCAACCGTGATCGTGTGTTTACCCTTGATCCACGTCAGGTCATCGGTGGGATTGAGTGTCGGCAATCTTTGGCCTAAGGGGCGCGCGTAAGGATTCTGCAAGGGATCGAGTGCTGTCTGGAACAAGGCCGGTCCAGTGACCCCTGAAAATGCCTGGCCGAAGCGCGTATATCCCAAATTAAGAACGTTGACCACGTTCGGCCTTACGATCGCTGTGTACTGCGCGGAAACGCCCTTGCTGTTGTCTCTCAGGGTGGAAGCAGGCGTCTGGCCCGGAAACTGCGCCAGAATCTGATCGTCGGTATTGTCCGCGAGCGTGCCGCGAACGCTGAGGGTGTGCTTGCCGGCGCCATCGATGTGATAGTCGATCTTGCCCACGATGGCTCGGTCGTCGCGATGACTCGGCGCGTTAAAGCGAAAGCCACTGAAATTGAGACCGCCGTCCTCGCCGAATGTCGGATCATTACCGGCAGGATACGCATTCAACACCTTGAGCATGTTCGCGTCGACGCCCTGATGCAGCGGATCCACCAGCCGTATTTCCGCCGGCGAGAGAGATTGGGTAGAACCATCGGCCAGCCTGAAGGTCAGAATGCCCTGCCGCATCGTGTCTGATGGAACGGCGCGCGCCGTAGCCACGCCGCTAGCGTCGGTCCGCTGCTCGTAGTTGAAGAAATAGAACAGGCGGTCGCGTTTGATCTTGCCACCAGCCGATGCGCCGAATTGGTTGCGCACCAGCGGTTCCCGCGGAACGCCGGAACGGTTGTTGAACCATGTATTGGCAGCCGTGTCGGTGTTGCGGTTGAATTCGTAAAGCGAGCCATGGAACTGGTTCGATCCGCTTTTGGTTACCAATGCAACCTGGCCGCCGGAAGACCTCCCCTGGTTCGGTCCCTCGCCAGCAACGGTCACACGGAACTCCTGCACGGAATCCAGCGGGATCGGCAGCACCGCATTGAATCCCGAATTGTTCACCACGCCGTTAGCGTTCGATCCCTGGAAACCACCGGTGAAAGTATTGCTATTCTGCACCATCAAGCCGGAATTCTGGTTGTTGTTCACGTCCGCGCCATCGAGCGTAATGTTGTTCTGATCGCGCCGCGCTCCCATCACCTCGCCAGTCGGCGTGACGCCGGGTTGCAGGCTGAGCAGTTCCACCACATTGCGCGTCTCGAGGGGCAATTGCCTCACCTGTCGCTCAGAAAACGGATTACCGACCGACGCATCGACGGTGTTGGTGGCCGCCGTCTCCGCGGTCACATTCACGGTTTCCGAGGCGTTGCCGATCTCCAGGCGCAGATCGAGGGTGGCCGGAGTATTCACCAGGAGTTTGATGCTGCTGCGACTGGCCGTTGAGAATCCCGGCTTCTCCGCTTTCAGCGCATAGGTGCCGGGCTGCACCTGCAGGAACGCGTAATCACCCACGGCATCCGTCACTACCTGCCTCGACGTTCCTTTTTCCATATCACTGAGTGTCACGACCGTTCCCGGAATGACAGCGCCCTGTGCGTCTGTAATGGTGCCACGCAGTGAAGTTGTGGATTGCGAGTAGCCTATCCAAACTATAGAAAACAAAAGGCTAATTAAAATTATAGTACGGCTACAGCGGCTTACCGGCTGGCTCATCTTCTTCTCCTGTGAAGTGGAAATAAGCGAGAGGACGGGCTCGCTTTTAAGCCCTAAGCTAATGCCGCGGGTCGTAGCGGCTGCGACTCAGCTCGGAGTCGCCTGGGCGTTGCAGGTTTCGGAGACGGCGAAACCCGCGTAAATTCAGTTCCAAAATAGTGCTGGCACACCCCTCCGGCCTATTTGCTCCCGTGATCCCGGAGAGTATAATTAGGGCGCGGTTCCTGTTCTCCACGTTGGAGGCAACCCATGCGCCCCGTTATTTGCGCACTGTTCGGTGTTATTGCGTCAGGCTGCACCGCCTTCGCGGCTGGCCCGGTAACCCTCATCCTTCAGTTCGATGCCCAGCACTCTGAGCCTTCCGTGAACGAAATGAAACGGGAGCTCCAGAGCCTCATGCGGCCTTCCGGAGTCGAACTGAGCTGGCGTAGTCTTGACGAGATCTCCTCTACGGATTCCTTTCCAAGCGTCGTAGTCGTCACCTTCCACGGAACCTGCCAGACGAAGGCCTTTGCGCCGCCTTTGCCGACAGACCCGGTGGCGCTGGCTTACAGTCATGTCTCGAACGGTACGGTCATTCCGTTCGCCGATGTGGAATGCGACCGTGTCCGCAGTTCGCTTACCTCGACTCCCGGTGCCCGCAGCGACGTGCTGCTCGGGCGTGCTCTGGGACGCGTTCTGGCTCACGAACTCCATCACATTATTGGGCACACGCGCGCCCACACGCAGCAGGGAATTTCGAGTAAGTCCTTGTCTGCGCGGGATTTGATTGCCGATCGCTCGTAACCCGATTCCCCTAAAGTGCCGACATCTACAATCCGGCTGACTGCTAAGGGTAAGGTATCCCCGTCTCAAAACCAAATCGATTGTTTAAATCTCCTGTAGAAGGTTTTTTTATCAAGTGACACCCGTCGGCCACATGCAGGCGATACAAACTTTCTATTGGACGTAACGCGACTTCCCGCTCTACGCTCATTGAATGGGAATCATGTATTCGCAAATCGACCTGCTTCATCAGACCAGCAAGATTGTCAGCTCTGGATTGATATTGGACGAAATGCTGAAGGAGCTCATCCGGCTTACTGCGGAGGTTACGTCCTGCGACGCATGTCTGGTTTACCTGGTGGCACAGGAAGGAGAAATCGTTCTGCGGGCCTCACAACTGCCGCACACCCATGAAATCGGCAGCATCCGGATGAAGCTCGGCGAAGGGATCACCGGCTGGGTGGCGGAACATAAATCGGTTGTGGCACTCTCCGCAAAGGCATCCGGGGACAAACGCTTCAAGAACTTCCCCGCCCTGGTTGAAGACACTTTTGAGGCTTTCCTATCTGTGCCCCTCATCACTGGTGGCAACGTTATTGGCGTCATCAATATTCATCATCGGAAGCCGCACGCGCACACTCCAGAGCAAATATCGCTCGTCTCCTTCATGGGCGAGCAGATGGGCGGGGCGATCGCGAGATCGCGCGTTTTCGATGAGAACGTCCGGCTGCAGGAAGAAACACTCGAAATGAAGCGGCAGTTGGAAGCTCGGAAGCTGGTGGAACGGGCAAAAGGGATCCTGCAATCGAAATACAAACTGACCGAAGAGGAAGCCTACCTCCGGCTGCGGGGTGAGAGCCGCCGTCTACGCCGGCCCATGCGCGACCTAGCCGAGGCCATTATCCTGGCCGAAGATATTGGGGCGGGTGCAGCGTCGGTCGTTCCGGAAATGGAAACGCTAGCGTCGCCGGCATTTTAGGGGCAACAACCGCTCCCTGCCGGTCACGGCGCGTTGTGCAACTGCGAGAATAGAAAACTGAACATGTCGGTGCCGTCGCCGATGCTTTGAGAGACGGAGCGTCCGCCTGAATGGCCCGCAGTTAGCTCGTAACGCAACAGCACTGGCTGGCCTGAGCCGGTGCTCGCCTGCAGCAAAGCCGCCATCTTTCGCGCGTGCAGGGGAGCCACGCGCGTATCTCCGTCCCCAGTCATGAACAGTACTGACGGATACTTTGTGCCGGGCTTGACGTGCTGGTATGGCGAATAAGCGTACAGCCACTGGAATTGCTTCGGATCCTTCGCGGATCCGTATTCCGATACCCAGAATTGCGCTTCCATGAACTGGTCGTAGCGCAGCATATCCAGAAGGGGATGCCAGCAGACTACCGCGCGGTACAGATCCGGCCGCTGGGTCAGGGCCGCTCCAACAAGGAGACCGCCGTTGCTCCCGCCGAGAATCGCCAGTTTGGAGGGCTGCGTATATTTGTTGTGGATCAGCCATTCCGAGGCGGCGATGAAATCATCGAAAACGTTTTGCTTCTTGTCCAGCATTCCGGCCTGATGCCAAGCCTCCCCGAATTCGCCGCCTCCGGGAAGGTTGACCTGGGCGAAGACGCCTCCATGCTCCACCCACAGAATCGCATCCGGCGAAAAACTGGGGGTTAGGCTGACCACGAATCCGCCGTAACCGGTGAGCAGCGTCGGATTCGAGCCGTCCAGCTTTACACCCTTGGCATGAATCAGGAACATCGGGATTCTTGTTCCGTCTTTCGATGGGAACCATTTTTGTTGCACCTCGAACTTCGTGCTGTCCACCGGGACTTTGGTCTTCGCCCACACGGACTGTTTGCCGGTTGTGACATCGTAGCGGTAAATGTCGTTCGGAACGGCAAACGAGGTGTATGCGATAAAGGCGTTGTGATTTTCCCAGCGCGATTGGATGCCAGCTGTGGATCCGACCGCCGGGAATGCAACCTCGCTGGCGGGTGTCCCGTCGGGCCGGAAGATCTTCACCACTGAGGTCACATCCTTCACATAGCTGACCAGGATCTTGCCGCCGGCGATCGCCATGCTGTCTATGGTGGCATCGCTTTCCGGAATGATTTGGCGCCAATGCTCGCGCTCCGGATGGGCGAAATCCACAGCCAGCACCCTGCCGCGCGGCGCATTCCAATTGGTTTGCAGAAATAATTGGTTTCCGCCGGCGAAAGCAAAAAATCTGGCATCGATTCCTTTGGTCAGCAGCTCGAACGGCCCTTTCTTCGTCAGATCCTGCGTCCAGATTTCGACTTTGTCCGCCGCCGAACCGTGTATCACTTGAACGATCAAGTTGCGTCCGTCTTCCGACGGATCGCCGACCACCACCGCCTCCTTTGCGTAACCTTTGCCAAATACTTCTTGATCACTGCCGGTCTCCGTTCCCATCCGGTGGAAGCGAACGCGCGGACCGGCGTCGGCCATGGTCGAATAATAAAAACCGCTGCGATCGGGAAGGAACGACACATCGAAATAAGTGGCGGGCGGCAAGCGATCCGCCAGGTCATGCCGCGCGTCGACGTCGTACAAGTGAACCTCCGATTCGTCCTTGCCTCCCAGGCGGATGAGGTACGCCAGGACCTTGCCATCCTTGGAGACGTCCGCAATATCGGCGTTGGTGGAGTGATCCGCGCTCATGGGATTCGGATCGATCAGCACCTGGTCGGCGCCGCTTCCTCCCTGCCGCATGTAGATCACTGATTGCTCCTGGTCAGGAGAGCGCTTCCGAAAAAAGAATCGTCCGGCGCGTTCAATAGGCGACTGGATGACTTCCACCTTCTGCAATTGCGTCAGCCGCTTTTCGATCGCTTCGCGTCCGGGCCACCGGTCCAGGAAGGCATGGGTGTAGGCGTTCTGAGCGTCGATCCATTTCCGCGTCTCGGGACTGTTCTGGTCTTCCAGCCACCGGTACGGATCGGTCACTGTAACGCCGTGCAGCACCTCGGTGACATCGTGGCGCGGCGTTACCGGTGGGTGTAGCTTGCTGGGAGCATTTGTTTCCTGGCTGAGCAGGAGGAATGTTGCCGGCCAGAGAACGGCAAGCAGAATGCGTGGCATGTGGAGACCTCTCGGTACTCGTATCTTAACTAACCGATCGCCTAACGGCACGAAGCGCTGCCCGGAGTTTTTCGCAGCCCGCTAGAGAACAATACAGCTTAAGAGGTGTACACAGCCACATGGGTCACTATTGAGTAGCCCATGCGACGGTACAGTTCGAACCCTTGAGCGGTGGATTGTAAGACGGAGCGTTGGGCGCCATGTTGCTCGCGGGCAAGAGCGAGCGCGTGACGCATCACCGTCTCGCCAAAGCCGCGTTTCTGCTGGCTGGGCACGGTGGCTACGTTATAGACGCCCAGGGCGCCGGCTGCGACCACGATGCCCGCGGTCGAGACCGGCTCGTCCTTCGAGTAACCGACGTAGCCCTTGAAACCGCTCTTCCAAACCTTGGCATCGTCGAAAACTTCCTGAAACCAGCCGAGCGGCACGTTGAAGCACAGAGCGCCGATCTGGCAGAAGTGCATCCATGTCTCCCGGTCACTCACGGAGCGGACCTCGAGCCGCGGCAGCGGACGAATGGGGGCCGCTAACTTTTCGGCCAGCATGCCCGGCAGAACGGTGGCAAGGTGAAGCCCATTCTTCTTAAATGTGACGGCCACCGACCGGCGCGCTTTTTTGTCGAGCCAATCCTCGCAGACCCAGTACGACCACGCCTGCTGGCGCGCGGCGAAATGCTCACGTGCCGTGGCAATGCGACGGTTGAGTTCGCGCTCACCCTCAACCGGCGCCGACAAGAATGCCGCGTTGAACATTTGAAAGGTCACTCCGGCGGATGCGATGCTTACGCCCGGCGCTTCGCGGACCTCGCCGGTAGATCGGGATGCCGCCAGTATCCGGAAAGACTCGCGCAGATTCTCCTCAACGGTTCGGAAATCCACTGAGAGTCAAGTATCGCGCGTTAGAGTATCGAGTGGCGCTGGGCAGGTTGCAATGCCGCCGCCCGGCGTGTTGTGATGTCCAAGCTATGGCCACACAGGTCCGGGAGCAAACCCGCTTCACGGAACAACCGACTCACGTGCGCTACTGGGTGATCGTGTTTGCCGTGACGCTGGCGGTAATCACCTATATCGACCGGGTGGCTTTGTCGTTCGCGGCGCCAAAGGTTACGAAAGATCTCGGACTGACGCAAGTGCAGATGGGCATGGCCTTTTCGGCGTTTCGTCACCGCCTACGCGCTGTTCGAAATTCCCAGCGGCTTCCTGGGCGACTGGATGGGCCCGCGCAGAGGTCCTGATGCGGATCGTGATCTGGTGGTCGTCCTTTACCGCGCTTACGGGTGCCACCTGGAACTTCGCCTCGCTATTCTGCACGCAAGCGCTGTTCGGCGCGGGCGAGGCGGGCTGCTTTCCGAACCTCACCAAGGCGTTCACCACGTGGCTGCCGCAGCAGGAGCGCGTGCGGGCGCAGGGCATCATGTGGATGTCGGCTCGCTGGGGCGGCGCTTTCACGCCGCCGCTGGTGTTTCTCATCTTCAAGGTGATGTCCTGGCGACACGCTTTCGTGCTGTTCGGGATCATCGGCGTGGTGTGGGCGTTCTTCTTCTACCGCTGGTTCCGCGACGATCCGCGTGAAAATCCGAAGGTCAATGCCGCAGAACTGGAACTGCTGCGCCCTAACCGCGAGCTGGCGGCCACGCATGGCCACGTGCCTTGGGCCAAGTTTGCCAGTCCCGGACGGTTTGGATGCTCTGCGCGCAGTATTTCTGCCTGTCCTACGGCTGGTATTTCTACATCACCTGGCTGCCGACGTACCTGCAGAAATCGAGAGGCGTGAAGATCGGCGAAGAGCGCCCTGCTCAGCATGCTGCCCTTGTTTCTGGGCGGCCTGGGATCGTTTGTTCTGCGGGCTGGTATCGGCGCGCGTCACCAGCGGCGACCGGCAGCGTTTCGCGCAACCACGGAAGCTGATGGCCTGCATCGGCTTCACCGGCGCGAGTCTGCTGCTTATGCTTTCGATTCACTTGGAGAATCCCCGTGGCCGCGATGGTGGCCATGGGTTTTGCCAGTTTCTGCAACGACCTGGTGATGCCGGGCTCCTGGGGCGCCTGCATGGACGTGGGCGGCAAGTATGCGGGAACGCTATCCGGCACCATGAACATGTTGGGGAATCTTGGCGGAGCGGTCTCACCGACCGCCATTGGGTTTCATTCTTCACTGGACGCACAACAACTGGGACGCGACCTTCTACGTCTCGGCCGCGGTCTATTTCTGCGGCAGCTTCTTCTGGCTGCTGATGGATCCGGTGACACCGATAGACGCGGCGGAACGAGCGTGATGATTCACCAGTTCATTACGGCGGACTGGCCCGCTGTGACCGCTGCCGCGCGAGTGTTACTGCCCACTTTCACTGAGTAATTTCCGGCGGGGAATGAGAGCGGCTGATTCAGCTTGCTGGAGGCGAGCTGCGTGCCATTGGTGTCGAACACGTAATAGTAATCGGAGCCACTCCCCTTAACCGTGAGCGCGCCCGTCTGGTATTCGTTGGTGCGTGCAGGGTCGACCTTCACAGGGAATCCTGCGTTGTTCACCTTTGCGGTGTAAGGGCCCTCCAGCAGCGCAACCGCCTTGCCCAGTTTCCTCGAGGCGAGCTGCGTGCCCATTGCATTGAAGACGTAGTAATACTCGTCGGTTGTACCCTGTACCAGCAGCGCTCCACTCGAGATATCGGTCGACCCGGCCGCGGCGATGGTCACGGGAGCCGAGCTGTTGTTGACTCTCACGGTGTAATTCCCGGCAAACAGGCTGAGCGCCCGGCCGAGTTTGCTGGCGGCTAGCTGCGTGCCGGTTGTGTTGAACACGTAGTAGTACTCATCGGTGGATCCCAGAACATTCATTGTGCCGGGTTTGAGTTCCGAAACGGCGTTGGCAGTAATATCAAGGCTGGCAGGAGTGTTGTTCAAGCGCGCCTGAAACTTGCCTGGAAACAGCGTTAGGGCGCTGCCCAGTTTGGCGGCGGCAAGCTGCGTGCCGGCTCCATCGAAAATGTAATAGTATTCATCGGTCTTGCCTGCCGCTTGCACGGTGCCGGTGGCGCACTTCGCCAGCATTTTCGCCGGTAAAGAGATGGGGTGGGTTGAATTGTTGACCTTGAGTTGGTAATCACCGGGCTTGAGCGCAAGTAGCCGGTTGGACACCTGAGATCCAATCTGTTTTCCCGTGCCGTCAAAGGCGTAGAAGTAGGCGTCTGTGGCCGCTGCAGTTAGAACGCCTCCCTGGCCGGGCGGCACGTCCGCGCCCGCGGGCAGGGGCTCATAACTACAGACTCCGTCCGGCGCCAGCGCTTTCTTGCAGGACGCGCAGGAGAATGTCAGGAGCAAAACCGCCACCGTTCGACTGCGGCGCAAGTTCATTTGGTCTCCTCTGTTTAGGTTGGAAGGCATCATAGAACGGCGCAGCGGTGGGATTCAACTGGTTGCTTCGGATTTGCACTCCGGCCTAATGTCGAGTAATTCTTACCATAATTCGAAGGTTAGGATTCCATAGAACTATTGCAATTTCAGTTATTTACAGACCGTACCGACTGGCACATCAGTTGCTTTGAAGAAGCTCACAAACTGACGCTGGAGATTTCTCACATGGAAACGCCGAACCTACCTACCGCGCCCATCGCCCGAACGGGCGTACTGCTATTGCTAATCGCGCTTTGCGGTATCGCAGGCATTAGCACGTTTTATTTCGTCCGGGAACATAAGCAATCGCAACAGCTGGCCTCAACCAATCAAGCGCTTAGTGCCAATCTGAATCAGGTACAGGGCCAGTTGCAGGCTCTCACGGATAAATTGAACGCGCTCACCACGGCGCAATCCGTGCCTGCGACGCAATCTGTGCCAGCAACGGTCACCGAGCCGACATCGCCGCGTCCTTCGGCCATGGGCGCGAGGGTGCACAAGAAGCCGGTTCACAAGATGGTGGCGCGCAAGGCGCCGGCCGAGGATCCCCGCTGGAACCAGGTGCAAGGGCAACTCTCAGATCAGCAGAAGCAACTGGCGAGCACTCGGGAGGAGATGGAAAAGAGCCGCGCCGACCTCGACGGCAGGCTGAATTCCACGCGCGATGAGCTGAATGGCTCAATCACGCACACGCGTGACGAATTGAACTCGTCGATCGCGCGCACGCATGACGACGTTGTGGTCCTCCAGAAGCGGGGCGAGCGCAATTACTACGAGTTCCATTTGGACAAATCCAAGACCTTCCAGCGTGTGGGGCCGATCAGCGTCTCGCTGCGCAAAGTCAACCTGAAGCACAAGAATTACAACCTTGCGTTGATGGTGGACGACGCCCAGCTCGAGAAGAAGAACGTCAACATGCTCGAGCCAGTATGGATCACGCTTTCGGACCGCCCGCAGCCGGTGGAACTGGTTGTAAACGAGGTTCGCAAGGACCAGATCACGGGTTACCTGAGCGAACCGAAGTATAAGAAGTCGGAGTTGTCGGCCAGCACGACGGCGCCGGACAAGACCGCTCAGCCACAGTAAGGCCCGGAAGCATCTACTGCGAGTTTCAGCGCGCTAGGTTGACGCCTTCTGGCTCGCGAGCAGGCGGGGCCCAGGGCATCGGTCAACATTCGCGGCGTGGACGGCTTTTCAAGTGCGGCCACGCGCGCGCCCTGGGCATCCAGGAATGCCGTAACCAGGTAGCCGAGGCGCGTCCGCAGGCTCTCCGCGAGACCAGGTTCATCATCCACCAAGACAATTCTGACGTCGCCCCGTTGTACCGGGCGAGATTCTCGCAGAAATTGATTCCGGCTATGATTCCGATTATGAAATTCCATACCGACTATCTCACTTTCCGCACGAAGCAACATCGCGAATACGTCAATATTACGCCTCAAGTGGAGGGCGCGCTGGCCAAAAGCGGGATTCGCGAAGGCATGATCCTGGTTTCGGCCATGCACATTACCGCCGGCGTGTGGGTCAACGACGCCGAAGACGGATTGATTGCCGATATCGATGAATGGCTGGAAGAACTGGCCCCATTCCGGCAGGATTACCGGCACCACCGGACCGGCGAAACCAACGGCGATTCGCACTTGAAAAGCCTGCTGGTACACCACCAGGTGATCGTACCGGTTACGAGCGGGAAACTGGATTTCGGGCCGTGGCAACAGATTTATTACGCCGAGTTCGACGGACAGCGTGCCAAACGCGTCATCATTAAAGTGATGGGCGAGTGAATATCGAGTAAGGAACTTCGCTCTCCCAGATGCCGTCCAAGGAGGCATAATGCGCCCATTCGTCGGTTTACTTTCGTTTGCACTAGCTGCTGCAGCCGCGGACCTTCCGGTTCGTGAGGTCGTGTTGTATAAGCACGGCGTGGGTTACTTTGCGCGCTCCGGCCATTTGGGCGCGGGGGAATCGGCACGGCTCGACTTCAAAGCCGACGAGATGAACGATGTTCTGAAGTCGCTGACCCTCGAAGAGAAGGGCGGTGGAAATATTTCGGGGCTGCGCTACGATTCGAGCGAATCGCTGGATAAGAAGCTCGGGGAGTTTCCGTTTGCCCTAGGCAGCCAGCAGCCACTGAGCGCCGTGCTCGATCAGTTGAAAGGCGCGCGCATCGAGCTGAAGTTTGGTACGGACACTATTGGGGGAGAAATTGTGGGGGCGCGCCGGGCACCAGCGGCGCAGAACCAGCCGGAGCGCGAGCAAGTAACCCTGCTGATGGATTCGGGCGAGATCCGCAATCTCGATCTGGGCGCGGTGACTTCCCTTCGGTTCAGCGACCCCAAGCTACAGCTGCAGTTCAAGGATTATCTCGGCGCACTGGCGCAGGCGCGTTCGAAAGAAAAGCGCAGCGTCTACATCGATTCCACGGACTCGAAGGCGCGTGAGATCGTCGCCAGCTACATGATCCCCACGCCTGTGTGGAAATCGAGCTACCGGTTGATTTTCGGCGAAAGCGGGCAACCCACGCTCGAAGGATGGGCGATTGTCGATAACACGACGGGCGATGACTGGAGCAATGTGCGGCTAGCGCTGGTGTCAGGGAGGCCCATTTCATTCATCAGCCAGCTGTACCAGCCGAGGTATGTGGGACGTCCAACGGCCGAGTTGCCTGAGGAAGCGGCGCTCGCACCGGTGGTGGATACCGGAGCGCTCGATGAGGAGAAGGAGGCGGGCACCCCAGCCGGCGTCGTTGGTGGACTAATCACTAGCGGACGCAATCTGGCAAGATTCAAAAGCATGGCAGCGCCGCCGCCTCGGGCCGCGCCGGCTCCGCCCCCATCCGCCTCCCAAATGGTAATGGTCACTCCAAGCGCGATCTCCCCGGCCGCGGCCGCCGAGCTCGGCGAACTCTTCGAATACCGCATCTCGACTCCCGTCACCATCCGCAAAAGCGAGTCCGCCATGCTGCCGTTCCTTCAGGACAAGATCACCGCGCGCAGGCTGCTGATCTATTCCGATCCAAGCTCAGCGCACCCACTCAACGCCGCCGAAATCACGGATTCCACCGGCAAGACGCTGGATGGCGGCCCCATCACGGTCTTCGATGCGGGCGCTTACGGCGGCGAGGCGCTCATGGAAACGGTCAAGACCGGCGACAAACGGCTGCTCAGCTATGCCGTCGATCTTGGCACCCGCATCACTACGGCGTTCGATTCCAAAGGCGAAGTTATCCGCGAGGCGCACATGCGGCGCGGCATGTTCACAACGCGCACAGCCGCCGTTGAAACCCAGACCTACACCATCCGCAACGTGGATCAAAAGCCCAAGACCCTGATCATCGAACATCCCGCGCGCCCGGACTACACGCTGCTGGAACGCAAAGCCGCGGAAAAAACCGCGAACGCGTATCGCTTCGAAGTGAAGCTGGCTTCTAACGCCACGGAGAAGTTCCCCGTCACTGAGGAGCGCGTCTATGAGAGCTCGTATAGCGTCGCCAGCTTCACACCTGACGTACTCATCACCTACATCCAGAACAAGAACCTGAGCGATGCCGCGCGCAAACAGTTGGGCGAGATCCTCAGTCGCAAGCGGCAGATCGCCGACAATGAGACCGAGCGCCATCGCGTCGAAGCACAGGTCAACAACATCGTGCGCGATCAGGACCGCCTGCGGCAGAACATCAACAGCCTGAATCACGTGGCCGGCCAGGAGGGGCAATTGCAGAAATACGCGCGTCAACTCGCCGATCAGGAAGCCCAGCTCGCTTCATTGCGCGACCACCAGTCGGATTTGGAGCGCAAGAACACGGCATTACAATCGGACCTCAACTCGCTGATCGAAAAAATGGAATTCTGACTGCGCCGTAACTTTCGGGGAGTCTAGAGGATCCGCAACTCTACCGGCGCACCCACGCCGCACCCCAGCCTCTTCGCGGCAGAAGCCTGGCAGGCGGAAACCTCAAGATAGCCCGAACTGCCAGCGATGACGAATAGCTCGCCCGGTCCCGGTTCCGCATAATTTCGCGCCAGGCGGCCGACGGTTTCGAGACCAATCGAAAGCTGGAACGGACGTTCTTGCAATTCCGAAAACTCCCCGGCAGGAAAATTCGTAATCAGGTTGCCGAAGCGGTCAATCTTGAGCACGGCGCCGGTCCATCCGCGGCGCGCCGTTCGCGCTGGCCGCTCGAAATGCGGCCGCAGATAATCGGTGATGAGCTTGCCCATCTTCGCCGGTGCGACTCCGCGCGCCAGGTGTGCCCCAACTGGAGCGAAGATATCGCGGCCGTGAAACGTCTGGCTGACAGGCTTCAGAAAATACCTCTCCGCCGTAATCCACCGGACTTTATGCTTCTCGCGCGCGTACATCATGGAAAGCACGCCGTTATCCGGGGCGACAAATCGCTGCCCCGCGGCCTCCGCCAGAATGGGTCTGCGGGCCGTCCCCACACCTGGATCGATGACCACCACGTGCACCGTGCCGCGTGGAAAATAGCGATATGCCTGCGCGAGGAGAAAAGCGCCTTCCATCACTTCATAGGCGCCCACCTCGTGGCTGAGATCGACGATCTCGGCGTTCGGGCAAATGCCCAAAATGACGCCTTTCATCGTGCCGGCATAGTGATCCGACAGGCCAAAATCAGTTGTCAGGGTAATAATTGGATGGAGCATTGTTACACTAGATGAAGTGGAGCGCTTTTACTTCGACCATAACGCGACAACACCCGTGTCCCCGGAGGTGGTGCAGGCCACGGTGTCGTGTCTCGCCGAAGTGTACGGCAACGCGTCCAGTATCCATCATTTCGGGCAGATGGCCAAGCAGCGCCTGGAAATGGCCCGCCGGCAAACGGCCGCGCTCCTTGGCTGCCAACCGCAGGAGATCGTATTTGTAAGCGGGGGCACCGAAGCGGACAACCTGGCGCTGTTCGGCGTCCTGCACTACGCCAACCGGCAGCAAATGCATGTGGTGACGACGGCCATCGAGCATCCCGCGGTCCTGAATGCTTGCGCGCAGCTCGAGCGGGAGGGCGTGGCCGTAACGTACGTGCGCGTCGGAGCGAGCGGTGTGGTCGATCCGGATGATGTCCGCCGCGCCCTGCGCGGTTCCACGGTTCTGGTTTCTGTCATGCATGCCAATAACGAAATCGGCACGCTGCAGCCGATTGCGGAAATCTCGCGCATCGCGCACGAGGCGAACCTATATCTGCATTCCGACGGAGTACAGGCCCTGGCAAAAATTCCCGTAGACGTGAACGCCCTGAGCGTGGACCTTTACTCGGTGAGCGGGCACAAGATCTATGCGCCCAAGGGGGTCGGCGCGCTGTTTGTGCGCAAGGGCACGCGCATAACGCCCATCAGCTTCGGCGGTCACCATGAGCGCGAGCGGAGGCCCGGAACCGAAAACGTCCCTGGCGCGGTGGCCCTGGGACGCGCGGCAGAGTCGGCGGTGGGCTATCTCGAGGCCAACGCGCCCGAGATGGCTGCACTGCGCGATCGGCTGGAAGCCGGGATTCTCGATCGAATCTCCGGAAGCGGCGTCAACGGCGCAAGGGATCGCCGCACACCCAACACTACCAATATCTACTTTGATGGCATCGAAGGCGAGGCGCTTGTAATCGCGCTCGATCTGCGGGGATTTGCCGTCTCGACCGGCGCGGCGTGCTCGAGCGGCGCCGTCGAGCCGTCGCACGTTCTGACAGCCATCGGTCTGCCGCCGGAGCGAGCGCGAGCGAGTATCCGGTTTTCGCTGGGCCGATCCAACACCATCGAGCAGGTGGACGCATCTGATCTCCGCTGTCGAAGATTCCGTGCGGCATCTGCAGAAAGATTTCACCGGTGAACCACGCTCATGCCTGATTCACTTCCTATTGCCGTAGCCATGAGCGGCGGCGTGGACAGCTCCACCGTGGCCGGACTGCTGGTCTCTCGCGGCCATTCCGTGGTGGGGCTGACCATGCAGCTCTGGAACCAGCGGCGGCTGCCGGAACTTTCCAACGACAGCGGGTACCGGCCGCTGCTGCTCGCTGGATGATGTTTACGATGCGCGGCGCGTCGCCGAGCAGCTCGGCATCCCTTATTACGTGGTCAACTTCGAAGACCAGTTCGAGCACCAGGTGGTCGAGCCGTTTGTCGCCGAGTATCTGGCCGGCCGTACGCCCATTCCCTGCACGCTCTGCAATAACTTCATCAAGTTCGACCAATTTCTGGATATGGCGGATGGCGTGGGCGCAACGCAGATCGCCACCGGCCATTATGCGCGCGTCACGCAAGATCCCAGCACCGGGCGTTATCCAGTTGCGACGAGCCGTGGATGCCAGCAAAGGACCAGACTTATTTTCTTTTCGGCCTGACGCAGCGGCAGCTAGCGCGCACACTGTTTCCGTTGGGGGAGATGACGAAGGCAGAAGTGCGCATGCTCGCCCGGCAGATGGAACTGGCCGTCGCTGAAAAGGACGAAAGCTACGAAATCTGCTTCGTTCCCAACGGCGACTACGCCGCTTTCATGGATGCCTATCTCCACTCCAAGGGCATCGAGATGGCTCAGAAGCGTGGGGAAATCGTCTCGACCGACGGCCGTGCCATCGGGGAGCACACCGGCGTACATCATTTCACCGTGGGCCAAAGGCGCGGCCTGGGAATTGCGGCCGGCCAGCCGCTTTACGTGATTGCAACGGATGTCGCTACGCAGCGCGTCACCGTGGGCGGAAACGACCGGCTCTATCGCGCCAGCTTGATCGCCAAGGACGTCAACTGGATTTCCTGGCCCGGTCTCGCTGTCCCGGCCAGAGCGCAAGTGAAGATTCGAAACAAGCACGAAGCCGCCGCGGCTACGCTCCATCCAACGTCCGACGCCGCCCGGATTGAAGTGCATTTTGATGAGCCGCAGCGCGCCGTGACGCCCGGCCAGGGCGCGGTCTTCTACGAGGGCGATTTGGTTCTCGGCGGCGGATGGATAGAATGACGAATTCATGCGCCAACGCTCCGGGCTGCGCGACGCGTTCGAATACGGCCTAGCCGTCCTGGTTCTTGACTCGCTCGCGTATTCTCCGCTCCCCATAGCCAACAGGCTCGCGCGGGGCTACGCGCATCTGCTCGACCTCGCCCTGCCCCGGCTGCGCCGCGTGGCCAGCGCCAACCTGGCTATGGCGTTACCTGACGCCGATCCTCGCGAACGCGATCGCATTGCCCGCGGTGTTTTTCATTCCATCGCGCGGCTGCTCGTCACCTTGGCCCGCTTTCCCGGGCTGAACCGCGCGAACATCGGACAATGGATTCGTTACGAGGGCTTCGAGCATTTCGAAGAGGCCCTGCGGCGCGGAAAAGGCGTACTCTTCGCCACCGCACACCTGGGCAATTGGGAGCTCAGCGCGTTTGCTCATGCCCTGCTGACCGCGCCCATGAACATCGTGGTGCGACCCCTCGACAATCCGCTCATCGACCGGCTGGTTGAGCGGCACCGGACTCTCTCCGGCAATCGGCTCATCGAGAAAAAAGATTTCGCACGCAGCATCCTGAAAGCCCTCGCCGCCAATGAAGCTGTAGGCATCCTGATCGATCAGAATGCATCGCTCGAGAGCGGTGTATTCGTGGATTTCTTCGGCATCCCGGCTTGCGCCGGAACAGGCTTCGTCAAGCTGGCTGCCCACACAGGCGCGGCCGTCATCCCTGGTTTTGCGATTTGGTCGGAGGTTGAACAGAAATACATCCTCCACTTCTTTCCGCCCGTCGCCATCACCGGCGACGTACACGGCGACACGGCGCGCCTTCATTCGGTACTCGAGAGCGTCATCCGCCGGTACCCAGACCAGTGGCTCTGGATTCATCGCCGCTGGAAGACCCGACCGCCCGGCGAGCCGTCTCTCTATGAATCCGCCACCAAATCCTCAGCCCCGTAAGTCAGAAAGGACCGCCTAAGCTGGGCTATACTGGTCACATCTTCGATCGTGGGCCTGTGGCGCAGTTGGGAGCGCGCTTCCATGGCATGGAAGAGGTCGTGAGTTCGAATCTCACCAGGTCCACCAAGTCTCTCAAGTACTTACGCGTTCCCGGTCATTTGACCACTCCATTCCCGCATTTCAATCGCTCAACCCGTTGGGCAGTTCGCTTTCAGAGTCTTCCCCATCGAGAACGAACTGCTCGTGCGGCCGAAGTAACCGACGGGCGCAATGGGCGACGGGTTGCACCTTGCGTGATACGGGGAACGTTTGTTAGCGTGAAACCAGAGCATGCTTACCGGCTGGACTCGCGCATTAGTTTTGATTGCCGTAGGTGCGCTTCTCGCGGGCGTCCAGTGCTCCGGCAATTGCGTGATTGCCGCCTGCGGAGCCCAGACACCCGCTGGCGGTTGCCATCACCAGAAGTCCTCTCACGAAGGCCAGGCTGGCTGCTTACACCAGCATTCCGAGTTCACCGGTCCCGAGTCTGCCGTCGCGAAGGCCAGTAATGCGCAGTCGGCTCCAATCGTACCCCTGCTCACTCGCGGTTCGACGGCTCTCCTGGCAGAGCCGGCGCTACTCTTACGGGCCCATACGGAATCTCCACGAGATAGCCACGTTTTCCCCGCGGTTTCTATTCTTCGGATCTAGCTTTTCAGATCGCCGGTTCAGCGGTGATGTTTTCACCGGACGGTTCCATTCGTCCGGTGCCCGAATTTGGCCTTGACGTTCAACAACGACTCAATGAAAGGAAAGGAAGGAGCTGTATGAATCCCCGAAGAGACTTTTTCAGAATCGCTCTGGGACTAGGAGCCGGCTCTGTAGGATTGTCGCGAGCGGCAAAAGCGCAGCGGGAGATCGCAACACAACAGCCAAATGCCGACGCGCCGGTTCGCGTCGTGACGCCGGACATCGCCGACCTGCCGTTCACGATGGACAAAGGTGTGAAGGTATTTCATCTGATTGCCGAGCCGGTGAAACAGACGATCGTCCCCGGCAGAGCGTTCGATCTCTGGGGCTTCAACGGAAGCGCTCCGGGACCGACTATCCAGGTCAATGAGGGCGATCGCGTCCGGATTTTCTTCGAGAACCATTTACCCGAGCCCACTAGCATTCACTGGCACGGCCTCGAACTCCCGATTGAGATGGATGGCGTCCCCGGCATCGGACAGAAACCAGTGATGCCCAGCGAACGCTTTGTTTATGAGTTTACGCTACATCAGAACGGAACTTTCTTTTACCACTCGCATATGGCGATGCAGGAGATGGTGGGGATGCTGGGCGGCTTCATCATCCACCCCAAGACACCTTATTCTCCGAGAGTTGATAAGGACTTCCTGATCGCGCTGCAGGAGTATGCGGTGCTTCCCAATAGCACCATCCCCAATAGCATGAGCATGGAATTTAACTGGCTCACGTTCAACGGAAAGGCCGGCCCGGCATCGACACCACTCATCATTCGGCATGGAGAACGTGTCCGCATCCGGATCATCAACCTCGGCATGGACCACCATCCGATTCATCTTCACGGATTCACCTTTTGGGAAACCGGACGGGAAGGAGCGCGGCAGCCCGAGGCGATCTGGCCGCGGGGAAACACAACGCTAGTTGGCGTGGCGCAGGCTCGGGATGTCGAGTTCGTGGCGGACAGGGCGGGTGACTGGATGTTCCACTGCCACCTCCCTCACCACATGATGAACCAGATGTCCTCAAACGTGGGGCCGATGACCCGTCCTGAGCATGGCATGCAGGCCGGCGCGAGCATGGAGGAAGCCATGGGCATGCTGCGGGATGGCCATGCCACGTCAGAGAACAAGGCTCCAAGTCTTGGGCGCGGTCTTGGAATCGGATCCACGACCGACATGGCGCGCGCGAACGGTCCGTTGTCGAAGAGCGAAGCTGACAAGGCCATGGCCGCCATGCCGGGAATGGATCACGGAAGCATGCAGGGAATGACCATGCCCGAATCGCCGAAGAACGCAAATCAAGTGCCGCTGTTTCCTCAAGACGCCTACATGGAGGGCCCCATGATGGCCATGGACAAGGAGGTTGATAAACCCGAGACGTACGGCCTACCAGCGGGTTGGAGCGGATTTGCCGGAGGAATGATGACGCTTGTTCGAGTTCTGCCGTCCGATCAATACGAAAAGGTCATGGACCTAAGAACCAAAGAGCGAAGCACAGCGGGCAAAGGAGAAGCCGGCAAATGAATCGCATCGGCATGAGCACTAAATGCAATCGACCGCCGATGGTTCAGCTTGCTGCGCTGGCCTTGGTGCTGTTCACGGTGTTTCCGACGAACGCACAACAGGCGGTTAAGAAGGAGTACGTTTTTCGAGGCAAGGTCGAGCACGTGGACGCCGGCACAAAACGGCTTACCGTTCACAACGAGCCCATCGAGGGATGGATGGGTGAAATGACGATGGCGCACGAGGTCGATGACGATGCCGTGTTCCATCGCGTAAGAGTTGGAGACCAGATTACTGCAAAGGTCTACGAGGGCGACTCCACTTTGCGCGACGTGCAGGTAGTTTCGCAGGGGAACGCCGCAGCGCCAGACGCAACCCAGGGCGGCATGCGATTGGAAGAGCTGGAGCAGATGGCACTGGCGAATAACCCGACCGCAGCCCAGGTGCAAGCTAACTTGCGTGTTGCAGCCGGACTAGCAAGACAGGCAGGTCTCTATCCAAATCCAACTGTTGGTTATTACGGCGATGAAATCAGAGGTGGCTATACCGCCGGCGGCAAACAGGGTGGTTTCGTCATCCAGACGATCGTGCTCGGAGGTAAGCTCCGGGCCGCGCGCCGCGTAGCAGAACTCGAAGCGAACGAAATCGAAACGAGGGGACAAATTCAGCGCCTGCGCATTGTGAACAATGTCAGGTTAGCGTTCTATGAAGTCCTTTCCGCGCAAAGACTGGTGGAAGTGAGGCAGAGCTTGGCCAAACTGGCTGCGGACGCGACCCAGACGTCTCTTCAACTGGGCAATGTAGGCCAAGCTGACCGCCCGGACATTCTTCAAGCCGAGGTGGAGCAACAGCAGGCAATCATAGGCGTCAGGATTGCTCAGCAGAACCTGCAAGCCTCCTGGAGAATGCTGGCTGCAGTAGTGGGGAAACCTGATCTGCCTGTTGGCCGCTTGGAAGGTGATCTTGAGGCGATTCCGGATCTCAGCTACGAAGAATGGGTGGCGACGACATTGCGGGAAAGTCCGGAAGTCAAGCTGGCACAGCAAGGAGTCGAGCGCGCGGAGGCATCTCTGGTTCATGCGAGGAAAGCGCCAATTCCCGATCTGCAAGTAACTGGCATCTTGGTCCAAAGCTACGAGCCGCTAGAAATAACGCCCCGGCCGACTGGATTGCAGGGTGGCGCGCAGATCGGAGTCCAATTGCCGATCTTCAATCGCAACCAGGGTCAGATTGCTGCCGCGAGAGGCGAAGTCGAAAGCGAAAAACAGGAACTTGTCCGAGTGCGCCTACAACTGCGGCGCGACCTGGCAGGCATTTTTCGTGATTACGAGTCCGCCCGCGCGACGGCTCAGCAGTACAAAACGGAGATGCTGCCGCGTGCGGAACAAGCTTATAGACTGTATAAAACGAATTACCAAAAGATGGCGGCTGCGTATCCGCAGGTGCTGATTTCCCAGCGGACGCTATTTCAGTTGGAAGCCGCGTACATACAGGCGCTCGAGAGTGCCTGGCAGAGTTCCCTTGTGATTCGCGGCTTTGGATTGATGGATGGGCTTTCCGAACCAACCGGTGCGCCAGTGGCTGGTGGCCCCTCCGCAAACGGTGGAATGGGGCCTTCCACATCGCGCGCGATATCGCTCCAATAGCCAACTATGAAATCGAGCAGCGAACTATGGGAGTCTAATTTGGTTCTTGGCCGGAGCCATTGCTCTCGCCGTTATTGTTTGCGGACTCGATCCTCATTGCGGCAACTCATTGAACCCACGCCCACTCAGGATCATTGGCACGCACTTTTCCGCCCGCGCTGCTCTTGTTTTTGCCTGCTTCGCAGATGAGACGTGGAAAATGTATGACTTCCTCCGGCCTGGTGTGAGCGTTGCGAATGCCGACCTGAGAACCGCGTTGTCATCCAGCCTCCTCTGCAACTCCTCAGGAATTGGGTACTCTGAAGGTTTCTTTAGGTCTATCTTCGTCCCGGACTCCTCCAATTCGATGGCTTCGTAGAGGTAGTCCTTCAGGGTCGATCGTATGGCCGCAATCTCCCGAAGCGAGGTGAATTTAATCCATCGCCCGGCCTGCGTATGCTCTCCAATCCTTTCGAGAACGTGCTTCGGATCTTTGAGCAGTGCGCCCTTGAAGAACGAGAACGCGCACGACTCCTTGAGCGGGATTACGATCGCCACGTTTTTCTTCAGAAAGGTGAAGCACGGTTTGCCCCACTTGAGTTCTTCGGTCAGGTCGCAGTCGAGCGCGATCTGGCGTAGCTTATCTGTTTCCTTCTGCCACTTCTTCGCATAGGGAACTTTCATCGTTTCAGGCCCTTTTTCCAAGATTGCTGAATTCATTCAATTCTGCCAGAAAATACAGCAAGCTTGCCTCGCCATACAGTGCTTTGACGAGTCGGTCGCGCAGTAAATCTTGATCGCGCCGGAAGCCGCGAGCCAGTGACCCTCAGCGTGGGCAGGGCTCGGAAAGGTGCCGCTTACGACGCGGGCAGGAAGTCCGCTTGTGGGAGATGGCCCGGTGAGAGAATGAACTCATCGGTCCCGGTGAACCACCCCTGGCCCTGGGACAAATCGATGCCATTGGCGTCGATGAGATCCAATACGCCAAGGGCCACAAATATCTGACATTGGTTTAAACGAGTCTGATTTTTTGGAACTAACCTGCTGGAGGCCCACAATTCCTAACAGAGCCGTTTACAGATCGTCGATTGAATTGCGGATGATTGAGCCAAAACATCTTACCGATGACGACCTGCTGCGGCTGACGGCGTCGGGTGACGAAGGGGCGTTTACCGCGCTTTACCAGCGGAGACATCCGGCGGTCTACCGGTTCGCGTTGCAGATGAGCGGGAGCCCGAGCCTGGCGGAGGAAGTGACGCAAGAGGTTTTCATGACGCTGCTCGGCGACGGCGGGGCGTATGACGGAAGCCGGGGCCCGCTGGCGGCTTATCTCTACGGGATCGCGCGGCGGCAGGTGTGGCGGAGGCTGGCGCAGAATCGTTCGCAATTTCCGATTCCGGGATCGGAAGATGACGAGGCGCGGACCCCCGATTATTTGATAGCACCGTCGGAAGTGGAGCGCGATCTGGTGCGCGATGAGACCATGCGGTGGCTGCGGCGGGCCGTACTAGCGTTGCCGGCAGGCTATCGGGAAGTGGTGGTTTTGTGTGATTTGCACGAGTTGAGTTATGCGGACGCGGCAAAGGCCTTGGGATGTGCGGTGGGAACGGTGCGGTCGCGATTGCACCGGGCTCGAGCGCTGCTGTCGGAACGCATGGCGCCGAGAAGGTCCAGTTCGAGTGGGTGTCTGGTATGAACTGCACGGGCTTTGAAAGAGTCGTCGTTGAAATGGCGCGGGGAGGACTAACGGATGCTGCGGCGGCGGCGCACGCGGACAGCTGCGCGCGGTGCGCTCGCAGGCTGGCGCACGAGCAGCGATTGAGTGCGGTGGTGGCGGCCGTCGTGGAGGAAGACAGCCGGCGGGCCGCACCGGCGGCGGTAGAGCGGATGTTGCTTGCGGAATTGCAGAAGCGGCACGCAGGATCGAAGCGTGCTTGGTGGGCGCGCGCGGGTGTAGCAGCGGTAGCGGCGGCGTTGATCGTGGCGGCGGCGGTGAGTTTCCGACGGGCGCCGGAACAGAAGACGGTTCATATAAAACCGCCGGAGGCGCACGTGACGGCGAGTGCGCCCGTCGCGCCGGCAGTACGCGAGGTACCCATGCCGCGCGTGCCGACTCTACGGGCGTCGCGTCGAAAAGCTCCGAGAAAGGCTCCGAGTGAACCTGTAATAGCACAGCGCGAGGTGATGACGGAGTTTTTCCCCATCGTTTACGATCCGGAGCCGATCGAGCGGGGGCAAATCGTGCGGATCCGTTTGCCGAGTGCAGCGCTGACGATGTTCGGAATTCCGATGAACGAAGAGCATGCGGAAGAAGCGATTAGGGCGGATGTGCTGCTAGGAGAAGACGGCATGGCGCGGGCCGTGCGGTTTGTGAAGTGAAAAACTCCCTAGCCGCGAATGCACGCGAATAGACGCGAATGAAACCTAAGACAAAGGAGAGATGAAAGATGACTACTCGATTGATTTGGGCGATGCTTGCCGGAATGGCGGCTTGTGCACAGGGGCAGGAGTCGGGTGCTGTGGTGATTCACAAAGAGGTGCGCGCCATCGGCGGAGGGCCTGGCGATGTGATGTACCAGCCGGGTCCGGTCACGATGGACTTTATCGGAGCGGAGATGAGCTTTAGCGACAAGCCGGTAAAGGGCGCGCCATACAGCGCCGAAGGTGTCACGGAAACAACCCAGTCGCTGGCCGATGGGAACCGGATCACGCGTAAATCGACTGCGAGCCTTTATCGTGACAGCGCGGGGCGAACGCGGCGCGAGGAAACCATCTCGGCGGTCGGGCCGTGGGCCGCGGGCGGCGATGCGCCCAAGATGATCTCTATTCAAGATCCGGTAGCAAGCGTGAGTTACCATCTGGATCCACAAATGCACATAGCGCACAAGCTCCCCATGGGAAAGAACGCCTTTTTGTTCAGCCAGGTGGGACCGCCGGGTCCCACGCCAAAGGTCTTCGCAACTCGTACGTCGTCTCAGGGCGGAACCGAAATGGTCGTCGCCACTGGCTCTGTAGCTGAGCTTGCCATGCACGGCACAAAGGTCGTGCCGGACGTGAAGAGCGAGTCTCTGGGCAAGCAAACGATTGAGGGCGTTGAAGTGGAGGGTACGCGTTCGACGGTCATCATAGCGGCCGGTACAATTGGTAACGAGCTGCCGATATCGAGCGTGACCGAGCGATGGTATTCCGCGGAACTCCAGACGGTGGTGATGAGCAAGCGCAGCGATCCGCGGTTCGGCGACACGGTATACCGGCTCACGAATATTCAGCGCGGTGAGCAGGCGGCGTCGCTGTTCGAAGTGCCGTCGGACTACACAGTGACGGAGAACGAACTCCCGCCGCCGATGATGAAGAAGATACAGAGAGACGAAGCAACCAAGTAGGATTGATACAATTCGAGGCTGCGGAGGACCAGATGCCGCCAAAGGCGACGAAGGGCCGATTACTTATCGTCACATGTGCCGCTTTTGTGTTCTTTCTACGAAAGTAGGCCCTTCGCACCTTGACTATGACAGCAAGTGCTCTCGATTTGCGGCGCTCTTCCAATGTAGACGATTTTTCATAGTGGCATCCCAAAAGGCTTCATCCCCTTCTTGAGGACCGTCTTCGGGTACTCACCCGTACCACAGAGCAGGAAGGAGCCGAAGTCCTTGTACCAGTCGCCGTCAGGTTATCGCAAGATCCGCAACGGACAACCGTGGCATCTGCGCGGCGCGGACGTGTTCACCGTGCGCTACCTACGGGAAAGTGGCCGCCAAGCTCGCGTACGTGAAAAGATGAATCTCAAGCCACGCGGCCACCGTGCTCTTCTCAGAACAAGAACTTCAGCGCAACCTGACCGATTCGCGGAGCGTTGGCGTTGGTCACGTATCCGAAAGTTCCGTTAAGAATGCTGCCGGTCGGATTCTGGAACTGCGCGTGGTTAAACACATTGAAGAACTCGAAGCGGAACTGCAACACCTTGGACTCGGTGATGTGTGTGTCTTTCAGGAGCGCCATGTCGAAATTGTTGATGCCCGGACCGTGAAAGAACCGCTTGTTGGCTGTACCCAACATCCCGATGGCTTCCGAGCTGAAAGCGTTGGGATCAAAGTACGACAGCCCGGAGCGCGGGTTCCGATTGAAGGTCAGCTTGCCGCCGTTGAAGTTGGGCGTATCCACGCCATTTCCGTTAGGCCCGGTACTATTCGTGCCCAGCAGCGAATTGTCGTCGTTCTCCGTCAAGAAGACCGGAAGGCCCGAGGAGAACCTTGTAATCCCGGATATCGTCCACCCTCTGGTTAAGCGGTTGCGGCGAATTTTGTCGAAAGGCAGATCGTAATGGTAGCTCACCACGAAATTCTGCGGCACATCGAACGAAGAAAGGGCTCGGCTGAGGCGATGGTTGACGACATTAATCTGGTCGCCCCATCCGGAAGAGTCGTCAATCGACTTGCTCCAGGTGTAAGCCGCCAGGACTTCCAGCGGACCGGACCGGTGCTTGAAGCTGACCTGCATCGAGTGGTAATTGGAATTGCCGATGGTAGTGAAATAGCCGTCGCTTCCAAAGGCGTTCCCCAAGGGGGACCTGGTTCCATTCACGACCTGGCCGTTCGCCCTGGTGTAAACAACATTTTCGCTGTTGGGCCCGCAGGTGGCACTGCCGGGTGCCACCTGGCTGGGCTGGCTGAGACTTAGGCATAATGCAGGATTGCCCGGATTCGCTTCCAGGTCGCTCAGCAGGGCGTGGCCCTGTGTCCCCACGTAACTGACGCTCAGCATGCTGGTATTGCCGATCTGCCGCTGGATAGAGAAGCTGTAATCTTCGGCATAGGGCACGCGGTTCTTGTACCAGAAGCCCGGAGAACTCCCGATGGGCTCGAAGCCGGCCCAGTTAATGGAATTATCCGGATGGCTGGCAGAGACATTGGACGGCGGAAACGCCACAGGAAATCGCTGGCCCTCCACGAACCCGGTTTCGCGATCGATGTATGGCGTCACAAATAGCGGCGGAGCGGGATTGCTCCAAAAATAACCGAATGGAGCGTCGCCCACCTCATTGAATCCGGTTGTGTCCTCGAACGCGGTATAGAAGATTCCGAACGACGCGCGAATGCTGGTTTTTCCAGGTCCGCCGAACAGTTTGCCGCTGGGCGACCAGGCAAGGCCGACGCGCGGAGCGAAATTGTTATGCCGCACGGGGGCCAGGGTCTTCGGAATACCGGGATCGCCAGGGAACACCCATCCGGTGGGGGAGCCGGGAAATACTTTGGATTGCAGTCCGGGCACAATGGTCTCGAGCTGCCCTTGCGCCTCATACCACGGCGTTGTCACTTCATACCGCAGCCCATAGTTCAGCGTCAGACTTGGCTTGACGCGCCAGCTATCTTGCGCGTACAGACCGTAGTAGTAGCCGCGAGTGTGGAGTGGCTCCTGCACGCCTTGCTGAAAACCGTTGGGAGCGCCGATGAGGAAATCGGCGAAGTCGCTACCGGTCTCCTGGCCGTCGAAACCGAATGTTCCGTTGTTGGCGCCGAAATCGTGCTGCGTGATCTGATCGTAGTGAACGTCGGCGCCAAACTTCATGGTGTGGGCGCCGTGGACCTTCGAGAAGTTATCCAGCAGCTGATAGGTGTTGTTCGCCTGGGCGGAGAAATAGGAATCGACACCTATGCTGAAGTTATTGAAACCGATGCCCGGCACTCCCTCGAATTGCTTATTGAGCGGAACGATGCCCAACGAGTTGACGCCGGTGTCGAATCCCAGCGAACTCAACGTGACGCCCAGGCCGCCGCTGGGTATGCCCGGCGACTGCACCATGCGCGTATAGTGCAACCGTATTTCGTTCACGGCTGTAGGGCCAAACGTCTTCGTGTCGGATACGTTAGCCATTTGGGCCCGGCCTGGGGTTAGGTCCGCGAAGCCAGGAATGTTGGCGGATGAGTAGGGATTGAGGAGGCTGAAGTCATCCAAGAAGTAATAGCCGGCGATCAAGCCGAAACGGCTGTTGTAGTCCACCCGGACGCCACCCTTGTCGTCACGCAATGTCTGGTTAAAGGCCGCGGTTGAATAATACTGCCCCGAATTGGGCAGGGGAATGTATTTCAGCAAGTTTTGCGACGGCGTGGTGATTACGGAATTCGGGATGATTGCATTTGGAAATACACAATTAGTATTCAGCGAGCATCCGGGTGTATAGTACGGCTCGCCCTGCGTCACAGTGTAGCCGAGCTTCTGTGACAGTTGGTTGGCCCAATATCCGCCCGTGACGTTCCCGGTGAGCTGGCTGGCTACGTCGGCCAGATTGCCCGTCCGGTCCGCTGCAGAGGGCACAAGGATATCGCCGGTACTCTGTCCTTGAATTTGATGGGTGCCTTGATAATCGACAAAGAAAAAAAGCGTGTCCTTCTTGATTGGCCCGCCGATTGTTCCCCCGTATTGGTTTTGGATGAACTTGCCGCGCTCCGGATCGTAAAACCCTCGCGCATCCAGGTCGGTATTGCGGAGAAAATCGAACACGTCTCCATGAAACGCGTTTGTGCCGGACTTGGTGATGGCATTGATCTGGCCGCCGCTGTAGTTGCCGTATTCGGCATCGAAGTTATTGGTGATGATGCGAAATTCGGCAATGGAATCCAGATTTGGAATGATCGCCGTTCCCATGAACGCGCCTTCTTCGACGTTTCCGCCATTCACCATGAATCCATTCGCCGATTCTCTTTGGCCGCCGACCGAGAGGCTGCCGGCATTTAAATTTCCCGAAGGGCTTAGCACGTTGTATTGGTTTGAAGTGACCGGTGTTACGCCGGGCTGGAGCGCCAGAAGGTCCGTGTAACTGCGCCCGTTTAGCGGCACCGTGGTCATCTTGGCCTCGCTGATGACCTCGCCCATCTGCGTGTTGGTGGTTTCCACCTGCACGGCCGCGGCGTTCACCGTCACTTCCTGGCTGGCTTCGCCAAGCTGCAGCGGAATATCCACCAGCAGAGCGGTGTTGACATCGAGGATCAGGCCCGTTTGCTTGAAATCTTTGAAGCCGCTTGCCCTTACTTCCAGGTCGTAATGGCCTACTGGAAGCGATGGAAACGAGTAGGACCCGGACGAGTCCGTTTTGGACTCGGTCTTGATGCCGGTCTGAGTCTCCACAACGGTAATTTGCGCATTGGGCACCACGGCGCCAGTGGGGTCTTTGACGGTGCCTGAAATACGCGCAGTGACCGCGCCCCTTGCCAGTGGCAAAACCAGGCACACAAGAACTGTGACAATGGAGAGCCCGCAAACACCGCGAGAATTCGTTTTAGCTGACGCTGACATATCCAACTCCTTAGATTTTCGGCGACGAACAAATCACCGATTCGTAGATACCGGGACTCTTTCCAGATGGCTTTGAGTTTTATAGCACACCAGAAAGCGCATATCCAACCGGTCGCGAGCGCGTCAGGTCCAGAATTACTGCAGTTTGAAGCCTGCGTCTACCCAATCGGCCAAGTCGAGCGGACTGCGGCTGCCAGCGTCGGTAACAACCAGGTTGATGAGCCGGCTGCTTTCGGGGATTTTTACCTCGAACCGCCACGGTTCCTGGCCAAGGCGCATGACAGGGCTTTCGGATGCCAGATTGCCGTCAATGTATACCTGAAACTGCACGCTAGGGTATGTCGCCAGGAACCGAGCGTTGGGGCGCTGGCGGAACGGGTCGTCGTCGACGCCGGCGCGTGCTACAAACCGGTCATAGGTGGGTTGAACTTTATACAGAAGGTTGGCTGGAGCGCGCATGCCCATGCCCTTGCTGTAGATGGAATCGCGGATACTGAGCGGTCCGCCGGTGAATGCCAGGTTGGCCTTCGGCTCCCATCTCCAATCTTGCCTCGCGGGCATGAGGGGTTCGATCTGATCGAGATAAACGTCCGGTTTCGGCGGTAAGGGTCCGAGGTGCGCGAAATAGCCCTCGCTCGCCATGGTGACGCGACGGGAGTTTTCAAACGCGGCGGCACGCAATTGTGTTGTTTTCGATAACTCCAGTGGCTGGGTATATAACGCCGACGCGGGACCCGGCTCGGAACCATCCACCGTGTAGTGGATCGCGACACCCTTCTGCTGGGGCGTGCTTAGCGTGACCTTCACCGAATCGGTGAACTCGTACGGCCACGCCCTAGTTCCCCACGGCGTGACTCGAACCATTTCCACGATCCAACGATCATTCCACGCTCCGGCTTTTCTCATTTCCTCTGCCATATTAATGGTAGGAATGCCGGATTTTTCGACATCGGCTATGTCCTTCTCAGTGCCCATATCAGGCGTAAAGGCCGCATCCGGATCGTAGGAGGTTTCCGCGTCGGTCAAGTCGCGCGCCAAGATGCATTTCAACCCAGCCGCGGTCATGGCGGCAATCCCTTCCGGTTTGTTCATGACGCATAAGTTTGTGTTGATGCCCATGTAAATCAGTCGCGTGAGGTCTCGTTGTTTATAAATCGAATACAATTCCTCCGGATCACCAACAATCCAATCTCCGGAAGCTATAACTAAGTTTGAGTCCATCGCGTCCCAGCCATAGTGAACGTGGCATGCGATGCCGGGTCCGCACATACACTTGTCGGGCCGGACGGTGGGAATGCTGAACGGGCAGGAGAAATTCGTGATATGCGGCACCGGGTAGCGGGGGAGCGCGATCGCTCGCTCGCGCTGTGGCGTGCCGACATACTGGCTGGCCACATCGGTGGGCGCCCAAATGATCGACATGCCGAGATGCCGCGCCGCCTCGAGAACCTTGTTCATTCTTGGCACCAGAGCAGCCGCGCGCTGCGCGTTGGTCATGCAATCGTTGGTATTCCACATATCGATGATGACGACCCCGATTTTTGACGGGTCGACCGATTCCTTCGTGGCCAAAACTCGACCGGACTTGCTTTCGCGTGTCTGAAGGGTCAATCCGATTGAAGAGGCCACGACTCTGCCCGTGGGAAGACATATCATCCATATAAGAGGTATGCAAGCGGCTTTCGTCAAAATACACGCGGGCATATCCACTCCGTTTCACGGTTTTGCTTCTGGCGTTATTGGTTTGGCCGCTGCTGGCTCGACGACTTTGCCGCCGTACATTTTGGCCAGAGCCTGCAGCGCGGCTTTCGGGCGCCGGTCCACTGTGACCACGCCATACGGACCGAAAACCGCGTACTGGATGAAGGTCCGACGGTGATAGTAGTCCGCCCAGCACCACAGCACGCCCCCGGAAACCTCCTCGCAGTTCTGGATGGCCTTCCACGCGGCCTGAATGGCGGCAGCCTGGAGATCCTCGGTGTAGACCACATCGCCATGCATACCGGACACTCCGCGCGTACCAAACTCAGTGATCAATAGCGGCTTATCCGGAAAAGCCGCCAATTGCTGCTGGATGTACTCTTTCGAGGGCTTGGTCACAAGATCCTCCAGCTGATCTAAGTGATTGGCGATTGGGGCGCGCAAGGTACCGTGGTACATATTAACCGCGACCAGGTCGGCGTCTTCATACGCCCGATGCGGCTTCGCGTCCTGCGGGGAAATCACAAAAGTCACGAGGCGCGACGGGTCCAGTTCTTTGGCGCGCCGGATGAGCTTTCTCATCACGCTGATTCCCACGTCGTTGGCAGTCTCCGATTCATTGCACATGCTCCAGATGATCACCGAGGGGTGGTTCTTGTCCCGCTGAATCATTCGCTCCAGCGCCGGCATGGCTTGTTCGAGAATATCTTCGCTCTGCACCTCTTCGCCTTTTCCCGAAAAACCGTTGCCCCACCAGTTGAGAGTCACTTCCTCCATCATGACGAAGCCCTTTTCATCGTAGAGCGAGAGGACTTCCGGTGACTGCGGGTAGTGCATGCGAACGAAGTTCACGCCAGCGGCCTTCATGCGGCGCAAGTCCTCAATCAAGAGCTCCCTCGGCGGGTTCGGTCCATATTTGCCGTACTCGTCGTAGCGGTTCACACCCTTCGCACGAAAGCGCTGGCCGTTGAGCAGAATCTCGCGCCCGCGCACTTCGACCTTTCGAATGCCGAACCGGGACGTCTGAGCGTCGACCAGTTTTCCGGCCTCCACGCTGGCCGTCAGACTGTACAGAAATGGCCTGTCCGGAGACCATGGGTGCGCCTGCTTAAGAGACAGCGAGAGATTCTCCACGGCCTTGCCTCCAGGAGGAACTTTCACGGTTACTGATTTCATTGCTTGCGGTTGGCCCGCAACCCGCACGCGGACTACGGCGTCCCTTTCCGCAGTCTCACGCGAAGTGATCTGCACTGAACAGTTGAGGGACGCGCCTGAGCCTTCTGGAACGGCTTGGACTGTCAGGTCCGAGAGGTAAACTTTCGCATTGCTTTCCAGCATGACGGAGCCCAGGATGCCGCCGTACTGAATCCACTCGATCTGCTTCGCGCCGGGCAGCCACGTGAGCCTAGGCTTGTTGTCGACGCGCAGCACCATGAGATTCGCTGTCTGCGGGCTCAGTTTTCCCGTCACATCGAATTCAAAGGGAAGGTAGCCGTTGACGTTCTCGCCCAAGAATTCCCCGTTCAGCCAGACCTTCGAATGATAGTTGACCCTTCCAAACTTCAGCCGCTGGACGCCGTCCTTTCGCGCCAGTGCGCCTTCGATCCGAATCGTGTACCAGCCAATGCCTTCATAGCCCCACAATGCCTCGTCGTAAAGGTCCCAGGCTTTCGGCACGCTGACCTTGGCCCACGCCGAGCGGTCGAAATCCTTTCCGTACCACTGCTCCTTTTCACCAATGTCCGACACGTCTATCTGGAAGCTCCAGCCGGCGGAAAGTTGAATGATTTCCCTAGGGGCCGCGTTGAGGAAAGCACACGCGGTCAGGCAGAAAAGGATGCGCGATGAATTCATGATAGCCCCCCTTATACTAATGGTCCTTATGACGGCATCTCCTGCTATTGCCGGGTGTCCAGAGGCTTTCCGGATTTCTCGAAAAACTCATTCTGCAATCGCAGGCTGACCTGGTCCGCCTTCACCGCGCGAATGACATTCGCGACGCCAGCGGCCCAGGCTTTCATATCGAATTCGCCGAGCGCCTGGTTCGCAGCCGCCGCATCGCCTGCGTAATGTTCGGGGAATTTGGCGTACCACCAGATGCCGGTATAGACGCCGGCCGGGAGATCTTGCCGTTTCTGATCGGCGCCCGATTCGGAAGCAGCGCGGTCCAGGTGCACGAGATCGGGCCGGGAAATCATCGTGAGCGAGGTTTCGGCCTCGCCGGCGTGCTGGTCAAAGGCGGACTTCATGGGAGGGCGACCGGGTGGATGGGCGGCAGGCTGATAGACGTAGACCATATAGTCTCGCGGCGAGGCCATTTGGGATTGGGCGAAGAAGGGCAACAGGCTATTGTTGCCGCCGTGCCCGTTCACGATGATGATCTTTTTGCAGCCGTTGCGCGCCATCTCGCTGGTGGTCTCCTGCAAGAGTTCCAGTTGCAGGCGCGCGCTGTAAGCGACGGTGCCGGGCTCGTGTCTGGCCTCGAAGATCTGGCCGAAATAGTATTCGGGATAGACGACCGCATAGTCTTGTTCGGCGCCGTGTAGAGCGGCGTATCGGACATTAATCAGGTCGTTGCCGAGGGGCAGGTGCGGGCCATGTTTTTCGAGGATGCCAAAGGGGAGCAAACACGTGCCTTGCGCCTTCTGGATGGCCTGGACAAAATCCCCGGCGGTGAGTTCTTCCCACTTCACGGAGAGCGATTGCCCTGCGGCTCCGGTGGCGGCCGCCAACGTTACGAGGGAAATGCGACAGAGGTTGATCATCATGGCGACTGATTATATCGTTCTGTCTGCCGTGCGAAAGGAGGGGGACTATTTCAACGCCGAGACGCAGAGACGCCGAGAATACATCCTCGTTGATGCCGGGCTCGGGTTGGCGTATGATGCTCGCTATGAAGTCTGTTTGGACCCTAATACTGTTATGTCCGCTGGGAGCGTTGGCGCAAAGCGGTGCTACCCCCAGCGTGGATCAGATTCTGGATCATTATGTGCAGGCGGCAGGCGGCAAGGATGCCATTGAGAAAGTGACCAGCCGCGATATGAAGGGAACGCTCGAAAATTCCGATGACGGCACCACGTCGCCCGCGGAGGTTTTCGCCAAGGCGCCCGATAAATACATCGCCGTAGTAGATATTGGCGAGGGTGGTCCGATGCTGGAATGCTGGGTGGGCGATAAGGGTTGGGGCAAGGATCCTGATTCGGGCTTGCACGACATGGGCAAATCCGACGCCGCTTTCGCCAAGCGCGATTACAATTTTTACCGCGAGACGCGCCTGAAGGAAATGTTTCCGAAAATGGCATACACGGGCAAGACCAAAGTGGACGATCGGGATGCTTACATCGTGGAAGCAACTGCGGCCGATGGCGCGAGCGAGAAGCTGTATTTCGACGCCGAGTCCGGGCTGCTGGTGCGCCGTGATTTCGAGCGTGTGACCATTGACGACGGCATCGTGATGTGGGAAGTGGATTACGACGACTATAAAGATGTGGATGGCGTGAAGCTGCCCTCCACCGTCCGCCGCAAGACGCCGGATTTCGCGCTGACGTACCGGTTCACAGAAATCAAGCAGAACGTGCCAATCGACGACGCGAAGTTTAGTAAACCAGAGAAGTAGCAAAACCGCCGGTAGTTTGTTTGACGGCTCGCGGATGATCCGATAGACTTACTTGCGTTCATCATCAAAGTAGATGCAGCGAACCTCGAGTGCCAAGCGAATTCTCCGGCCGCGGCAGGTTCGCGGTGCAAACCGCGTCGCTGTGCTCCAGCTGCTTCGCCACAATGAGCACATGTCGCGCGCCGATCTCGCCCGGCAGAGCGGACTCTCGGAGGGCACGGTTTCCCGCATCATGACGGACTTGATTTCCGACGTGCTGGTAAGCGAGGATGGGGCCGAAAACTCCACCGGAGGACGTCCCGGCCGCCGCCTGCAACTGAATCCGAAGCGCCTGGCGATGGGGGCCGAGATTCAGAACTGGGAGACGCGCGTTGCGGCAAGCACTATGCGCGGCCGCATCGTAGAGAGCCGGCGGTTTCGCACTCCGGCCTCAGCCGAAGAAACGCTGGAGCGGATTGCAGATGCGTTCGTGGACTTCCGCCAACGGCTCGGCGGAAGACGCGTTCCTGGAATTGGGATATCCGCACGCGGCATCGTCAATAGCGATCTTGGTCTACTCGTGCTTGGAAACCGTCCCGGATGGGCAGGAGTGCCGGTGCGCAAGATCCTCGAAAGCCGCCTGCGGGAACCGGTATTCGTGGAGAACAACGTACGAGCAGCGGCGCTTGCAGAATACAACTATGGCTCTTCGGATGTGTATGCCAGCCATGTGTTTCTCTTCGTAAAGGTGGATGAGGGCATCGGGATGAGCATCATACTCGAAGGGCAGCTGCACTATGGCCCGCGCATGGCTGCCGGCGAGTTTGGACAGATGGTGATTGCGACGTCCGGCACCCGAGAGAAGCACGACCGGCCCGGCTGTCTCGAAAGATTGGCCTCAAATCCCGCACTGTGCGAACGGTACGCGGCCGTCTCGGGCGATCGGCGTTCCGCGGCGTCCGGCGACACCTTCGGCCGCGTGCGGCGAATTGTCCAAGCTGCTGCCGATGGAGATAAGGCTGCGATCGAAAGCCTTGTGGAAACGGCCCGCTGTCTGGGTGTTGGCATTTCCAACGTGGTGTGGGGGCTGGATGTTGATGTCGTCGTGATCGACGGCGCGATCACAGATGCGTGGCATGTGATCGAACCAGTGATCCGCGAGCAATTGGATAACGAAAGCCTGGCGGAGATTAACGTGCTCCTGAGGCCGTCCGCCTTTGGTGGCGACGCTGCACTCATTGGGGCAGCCACTCTGCCGTTCACGACGCTATTCGCGACCGGTGGCTCGCAGCAAGTCGCTAGAGTAACGGCGTGACGTCTGCGTCAGGTTCATTGAAGCGGGTCCTGTCGCGTCGCGACCTCATTCTTTACGGCCTGGTGATTCTCACGCCCACGGCGCCGTACCCAGTTTATGGGATCGTTCAGCAGACTTCCCGCGGGCACGCGGTGATCAGTTACCTGGTCGCGGTGGTAGCCATGCTGTTCACGGCGGCGAGCTATGGCAAGATGTCGGGCGCGTTTCCGACGGCGGGATCGACCTACACTTATGCACAACGCGCGCTTAACACGCACGTCGGCTTCCTCGCCGGCTGGGCCATGATGCTGGATTACTTCTTGATTCCGCTGCTCAGCATCATTTACGCAGCGCTCACAGCGGCGCGACTGTTGCCACAGGTTCCGTACCTCGTGTGGGCGGTACTGTTTACCGTGAGCCTGACTCTCGTCAACATCCCCGGTATTCGAGTTACAACAAGGGCCAGTTCCGTGATGATGATCATCATGACGGCGTGCGCCGTTTTGTTCGTGGGCTTGGCGGCGCGCTACGTGATCGGGATTCAGGGTCTCGCTGGACTGTTCGACTTGCGGGGCATCTGGCGGCCGGAATCGTTCGGCATGCGCCCGATGATGCTCGGCGCCAGCATAGCGGCGCTCTCGTACATCGGCTTCGACGCCATCTCAACGTTAGCAGAGGACACAGTGAACCCAGAGCGTGACATCGCGTTTTCGACCGTATTCGTGTGCGTCCTCCAAACCGTGTTCTGCGTGGTCACCGTTTATTTGGCGGCGCTAGTGTGGCCCGACTACCGCACTTACCCTGAGGCGGAGACCGTGATTTTGGATATCAGCCAGAGAGTGGGCGGCAACTGGATGTTCGGGTTTATCACCTTCGTGTTGCTTGTGGCCGGTTTGGCCAGCGCGCTTACGGGTCAGGCCGGCGCTTCACGACTGCTGTACGGAATGGGGCGCGATGGAGTCATCTCGCGCCGATTGTTCGGATACATCCATCCACGGTTTTCCACGCCCACCCGAAGTATCTACTTCATGGGCGCGCTTTCGCTGATTGGAGCCATGTTTCTTCGTTTTCAGATGGCCGTGGAACTGCTGAATTTCGGAGCCTTTGCCGGATTCATCCTAGTAAACCTCAGCGTGATCCGGCACTATTATCTGCGTCTCGGACGAAGGCACGGATGGGACCTGGTGACGAATTTGATTTTTCCCGCCGCAGGCGCGATCGTCTGCCTGTATATCTGGCTGAGTCTCAGCAACAATGCGAAGATCACCGGTTTCGCGTGGCTGGCGATCGGAGCTGTTTATCTTGCCGCGATCACGCGTGGGTTCCGGAGCGCGTCGCGAGAACTGGACATGCTGGCGGAAGCCTCCGGTAGCGAGTCGCGGTAGCGCTACTCCAGGCTGCTCCAATCAAATGGTTCGTTCCGCAACGGGAGTCGATGCGCCTCGGCGTAGCGGTTGCGCGCCGATTGCGTGCGCTCGTACCAGTCCCCGAGCGGCAGCAGGAGTTCGTCATAGACTAAATACCTCATGTCCACCGTGCGGTCCGGCAGGTGGTCCTTGACATCGTCCAGCTCGTGGAGGAAACGCCGTCCATTTGCCTCAGCCACCCGCGGATACCAGGTCTTGTACCAGGTCGCGGCCGCTTCGCGCAGCACTTGATTCCTTTCGCTGCGAATGCGCCGCGCGATTTCCAGGGCCTGGTCCACAGCCGCGACAGCATCTTTCTCCTTCGCGTCTTTGGCGGCGGTTTGCGCCTCTGACAGCGCGGTGTCGATCCGGGCTAGGCCGTGCAACATCGCCAGGTTTTGCCGAAACAGATGGGCAAGTGCCACGAACACCTCCAGCCCGTCACGGTTATGCTCCGCCAAGCGGAGATTTTCATGTAACAGGCCGAGCAGTTCATCATTCTCCGGCAGCGCGGCATCCACCACTTCGAGCCGTTTGGCATTCTCGCGCGACCAGCCTCCTTCGTAGCTGAGATCCGCATCAGATGGTGCTTTTGGAAGCGGCACGGTCCGCTCGTGCGCGGGATGCGGCGGTTGGAAGATTTTATCCGAATTCCCCCAGATCGGTTTGCGCGATTTGGAATTCACTCTCTCCCAGGTATCGTTCCAAACCTGAGACTGAAAGCTCATCAACTGGTAGACGCGGTCCATGTTGGCGACGGACGGTCCGTAGAACAGGGGATAGAACGCGCTCATCGCCTCGTGGGGGTCCGGTCCACTGGGATTCCATCCGGCGGCGGGAACTGCGGCGTAGCCGAGCCAGAACGTCTCCGGGTGCAGGCCCATGTCTCCCCAGCCGGCGACCAACATGCCCATCAAGTCAGCATTGCGCCGTGCGGCATTCGTGGCGATGTCTCTCATGGCTCCCGCCACTCGACCGATATCCGCACGGCCCCCGTGCGCTTTGCGCGACGCCGGCAGTGGAAAATAATCCGGGAAGTAGGGCTCCTCTCCCTCCGTAGAGGTGTATATCATTTGCCGGATGCCGTGCGCCTTGAACACGGGGTCAAACTCCGGCCCATAGGTTTCCCCGTTTACGACGAAGGACGGGAGCCCCGCAATATCCGCCGGTATCAACGGGAATTCGCCCCAGAAGATCACGGTGCGGCCGTGATCGTGCAAATACGTCGCTACTTTCGTGATGAACTCGTCCAGTACGCGGCCCACACTGCCCAGTTCTTTCGTGCGGGGGGCCTCATGGCATTGTGCGTTATCGGCCATGCCGATGTAATAGGGCTCGTCGGTCGAGAGGATAATCGGCTTCACGCCCTGGTTGGCGGCGAGGAGATCGCCGAACATGCCTAGCATCAACTGATAGGAATCCGGATTGGTTGTACACAACTCGTAGTTGCTGTCCGGAAACGCGCGCAACTTGGAGTACTCGGGATGTTTCAAGATGAACGCGATGTGTGCCGGCCCGTCGAGATACGGAATCACCTGGACATGATAGCCAAGCCCATAGTTGGTCAATTCCTGAAGTTCCGCAGGCGAAAGAGCGTAGGGTTCCACGACGGCTGGTGCACTTTGATATTGGAAGTGGCCCTCCAGCTTGATGGCGAAACCATTCACTTTGTAAAATGCTGCCTGCCTCACCGCGCGTTTCAGATCCGAAAGGCGTTCGAGGTGGTGCGCGTCATCCCAGTAAATCTGGCGCAGTTGTAGATCGGGCCAATCCACAATGTCGCCAGCCGGAAGCCAGAGCGCGCCGCCGGCCGGTTTCGTTAATTGCACCAGGGTTTCGACGCCGTAAAAAAGGCCGGCATCCGCGTTGGCCGTAATCCGAATGCGCGCAGGCGAAAGCTCCAGGCGATACGCCTGAGCTGCGATAGCCGCCGTGTCCCGATCCTGCGCCGGTCCCGGCTGAACCGAGCCTGGTGCGATCTCGAGACGAACCGCCGGGGCGCTGTCGCCACCCTTGAAAACCACACCGAATCTCGATTCGAGATCTTCCGACAAAGTACGAACGGCGACGGAATCTTTCGCCACACCGGGCCCGTATTCCAGGCGCCAGGCGGCGCCGAACCGAAAATCGTGCGGCTCCAGATTCACTCGACGCGGCTCCGGGAGGACGGTGAATCCCCGCGAGAACAACGGGGACGTGGTTTGCGCACAGATGAAGCCGGTTGCGAATAGGCAGAATCCGGCCAGAGCGAATACTGACTGCATACCAAGTGGTCGCATAGATGGAAGGCCGATATTAGCAAACCGGGCATGACGCATGTTCGCGGCCCGGCACGCTGGCCGACCTCTTTACGAAGGAGAGCCTACAAGGCGCAATCCGGCGATCGTCATATCATCCGCCAGCCCGTCTGGTGCATATGCGCAAACAGCCCGCGCGATTCGCGCCACGGAGGATTCGATATCCTGATCCCGATCTGCAGCGATCATGGAGATAAGCCCATCTTCTCCGAACTCACAGCCACTCTCAAGGCCGGCCTCGACGACTCCGTCCGAACACATGTAAAGAGCGTCGCCGGGCCGGAGCTCTACGGTCTTCGCTTCGCCGGTCCAGTCCGCCACCAGACCCAGTGGCATCGCGGTTGCGTGCAGGCGCTCAACCGATCCGTTCGCGCGCATGATGATCGCCGGCTGATGGCCACAGTTCACGTAAACCAGCCGGCGCGTCCGCTCATCGTATTGACCGAAGAACAAGGTGGCGTATTGCTCAGGCAGCGTTGATGCGAAGAAATGCGCGTTCACGCGCTTGAGCATGGAACTGAGGTCGCGGATCTCGTGCGCGCATTCGCAGCGAATGGAGGCCTGGAGATTCGCCATCAAGAGCGCCGCGGGTACGCCTTTTCCCGAGACATCGGCCAAGACTAAACCGAGCGAATCGGGACCGAGGTCCAGGAAGTCATAATAATCGCCTCCAACCCCTCGCGCTGCCCTGGTGAGTCCAGCAACCCTGACCGTCGCGCGCGGCCTCGTGTTGCGTGGCAGCATTTGCCGTTGAACCGCCATCGCGAGATTCAAGTCGGATCGAAAGGCGTTCCGGTCATTCTCGCTCCGGGCATCGGCCAACTGTACGCCGCCCCTTGCCATCTCGTTCATCGCTGGCTGTAACATGATTGCCTCTCGCTTCCGATCCAGCCCATCTGCATAACGAATCAGGGCTTCTACTGTAATGTCGAAGATGGATGGTCAGAATCGACAAGCTCGGCATCTTTTTCTGGATCGCCGGGGGCAGAATATCTTGGGGCCGCTGTCCAAATGGCAGGAATTCGAGCGTCATTGGAGTGGGACTACGATGCCTGCTTATGACAAATAAAGGAGATTGCAAGTGAAATACATTCTGATGGACTACGTGGGAGAGGCTGGCTGGCCTCAACTGACAAAGGCCGAGCAAGAACACTGGTTGGGAGCGTACATAGCGTACGTTGACGCCATGAAGAAGGCGGGCGTCCTGAGGAACAGCACTGGCCTGCAGCCCACCTCGACGGCGACTACTGTGCGGGTTACGAACGGCAAGACGCAGGTGCTGGATGGCCCCTATGCCGATTCGAAAGAGCAACTGGGCGGCTTTCATATCATCGACGTGCCCGATCTCGATGCCGCGCTTTCGTGGGCAGCCCGCTGCCCCACCGCGCTTCACGGCGTCGTCGAGGTGCGTCCAATCATGGAAAAAGATCTGGCTGAGATTCGTGCGGAGCTCAAGGATACGCCAGGGTAAGCGGCGACTGAAGAAGGAGACATACACATGAGGAAATTAATCGTATTCAATCAAATGACGCTGGATGGTTACATTGCAGACAGAAACGGCGATATGAGCTGGGCACACAAGCACGATGAGGAGTGGAATGCATTCGTCCAAGGGAATGCCAGTGGCGGAGGCGAGCTGTTGTTCGGCAGGATTACCTATGAACTCATGGCCAGCTTCTGGCCGACACCGGTTGCGATGCAGAATTTCCCGGTGGTGGCCGAAGGAATGAATAAACTGCCAAAGGTGGTGTTTTCGAGAACGCTGGACAAGGCGTCGTGGAACAATACGAAGCTGGTGAAGGACGACATCGCGGCGGAAGTACGAAAGATGAAGAAAGAGCCGGGGCTGGGAATGGTGATTATGGGAAGCGGCAGCATCGTTTCGCAATTGGCGGAGGCGGGTTTGATCGATGAATATCAGATCGTGGTGAATCCCGTGGTCCTTGGCAAGGGGAAGACGATGTTCGACACCATCAAAGAGAAACTGACGCTGAAGCAGATTAAGACGCGGACCTTCGGCAATGGGAATGTCCTGCTGTGCTACGAGCCGATGGCGTGAACGAGGAGCACAACTCCGCCAAAAACGATGCACAAGCCCGAAGCACGGCGGACGCGGTCGCGCGTCGCAGTTACGGCAAGCTCGTCGCTTTTCTCGCGGCTCGCACGCGGGATGTGGCGGCTGCCGAAGACGCACTTTCGGAAGCGTTCGCTGCAGCGTTGGTGGATTGGCCTCTGAACGGGTGTCCCGCAAACCCGGAAGCGTGGCTGCTGACTGTCGCGCGGCGAAAGGTGATTGATGTGGCGCGCCGGCGCTATAGTCATGAGGCTGCGAGAGGAGAGTTGCAACTACTGGCAGAGGGGTTGGACGCCGCGTCGGTGGAAACGGAAATACCGGACCGCCGCCTGGCATTGATGTTCGCCTGCGCGCACCCCGCGATCGAGGCCGGCGTCCGCGCGCCGCTGATGTTACAGGCGGTGGTCGGGTTGGATGCGAAGATGATCGCCTCGGCGTTCCTCATGTCTCCGGCGGCCATGGGCAAGCGACTCGTACGGGCCAAGAACAAAATCCGCGAGGCAGGTGTTCCGTTTAGAATCCCCGAGCGCGAGGAACTGCCTGGACGGCTCGACACGGTGTTGGATGCGATTTATGCCGCCTTCGCAGAAGGCTGGACCGACCCTGGCGGGACCGATGTGGTCCGCCGGGATCTCACTGAGCAAGCCCTCTTTCTGTCCAGGCTCGTCGCCGAATTGCTGCCGGAGGAGCCAAAAGCGCTGGGTCTGCTTGCACTCATGCTTCACGCCGAAGCCCGGCGTCGCGCGCGACGCAACCAGGAAGGCGAATACGTTCCGCTTGCCGAACAGAACGCGGCGTTGTGGGACTGGCAGATGATCCAAGAGGCTGAGGCGCTGCTCCGGCGCGCGAGCGCGCTGGGTTCCATTGGCCGATATCAGATCGAAAGCGCCTTGCAATCGGCACACGTTCATCGCCGCCGCACGGGTCACGCCAACTGGGCCGAAGTGGTGCAGCTGTATGAAGCGCTGTCGGCGCTCACCGGCTCGCCGGTGGTCGGCATTAATCGCGCACTGGCCATTGCGGAGTTGCAGGGCGCCGGCGCCGCCCTCGAGGCCATCCAAGAAATCGCCGCCGATGTGCGGCTTGCCGAATACCAGCCCTACTGGGCTGCGCGCGCGGAGCTGCTGGCCAAGACAGGCGCGCATAATGAAGCCCGACGCGCGTACGAGATCGCTATTGGTCTGGAGCGAGACCCTGCGGTCCGCCGCTTCCTGCAACAGCGCCAGGCGGGCTTGCCGGCTTGATGCTGAGCCCTTAACGGGGTGCACGGCGCCATCAGGCAAGCAGCTTCTTCACTACTTCGCCCTCGACATCGGTCAATCGGAACCCGCGGCCGGAGCCGGGGTTATCGCTTGCGCGGGGCACTGTTAGTGAGGGCACGGCGGATTTTGACGCTGCGGTATCCTCAAAGGAGGGTGGGTTATGGCGAAGAAAAATCCGCACAAGCCGTTGAGCCTGTCGGAAAAGCTGCAAAAGCTAAAACTTTTCAATGGGAAAATCGAGACGGTAATGAGAGGACGTTTCGTGCCACAGGTTTTTCGACCAGATCACGGCGTCACACTGAACTTCCAAGCAGAGAAGCCCCTGGAAATCGAAAAGCGTGGCGCTGACGAAGAGGCTATTCTTGCTCTTGCCACTACATTGAGATTCTTTGTTCAAGATCGTGATGGAATCTCGCTCTCGCAAATCGCAGACATCTACCAGAGTCTGCCTGTTGAAGAGATGGCTAAGAAGAGCGCCCGATCTGCCGTTGAAAATGTTGACAAGTATCTCGACGGTGGATTGGGCTTTGCTTTCAACGGCGAAGTAACCACGAATCGGCGGCTTTTCGAAGTCGTCATGTACGGTGGATTGGCTCACGCAAATGATGACAAGAGGATCGAATACGAAAGATGGATGAAAGGTCCCGCTGCGACGTTCATGCAATTCTTCTTTGAGGACATCGTTGCCCACATGCTTCAGGTAATCGTTTCCTTTCAGAGCATGAACGAGCGGACGATCCAGATGCTTGAGTCCGAAGAGAAAAACTACGCCAATCGGTAGGGTCATGGCTTATCACGGAGCCGCCAAGCCTTGATCGTGGTGGGCTCCCGGCCCTCAGAGTCTCTGAAGGAATGAAACATAATGAACGGGATCTGTTTTGGGAGGTTGTGAACGTAATGTGAACTTCTGTGCGAAGTGCAAGCGCGTTATCTCTACATGTTTCAAACAAAAGGTTTTAGTCTTCGGATGGCTATGGATTGGGTTCGCGTTGTTATACACAAGCTAATATGCTGAAAACAAAGACGCAACATTTGAATGTTTACACTCGATTTTGGTGATACCTTCCGAAGCTGGAGGTGTTCTTTCAATGCCATTTTTTCCCATTTCTCGGGGTCGGGAAGAGACTGAAGTGGACGAGGAAGATTCGTGGCGGTTTGAAAAATTTCACTACAACCTTAAAAACGTGGCACGGAAAGACGGGTCGTTACGTCAATATGCCTATCATGACGTTATCAAGCGATCACCTGACGGCCTCCCCGTCCGCGACAAATCGGGACGCATAAAAAGGACGAGGAAACGCCTCCACACGGAAATCTTGGAAGATAAGCTAATCAAGGAGCGGGGCTACGGGATACGTCCGGGTTACATGACAGATCATATCTGTGGTGGCGGGCTGAAAAATAGACGGTCTAATCTTCAAGAACTCACTAATGGTCAGAACGTAGCCAAGCAACGAAAGCGGTCGAAAGCCACAAGCCACTATAAAGGGGTGTCTAAGCATCCGTGCGGGCGGTGGCAATCGCAGATTAAGAAGGACAACAAGCCTATCCCCCTTGGCCTCTTCGACACCCAGATCCAAGCGGCCCAAGCCTACGATGCAGCGGCTTGTTTCCTTTACGGCCCCGGCTTCGCCATAAATTTTCCGGGCAAGCCCCAACCTGCCTATATCGTCGAGCGCGTCAAGCTTATTCTCCGTAAGAAGCGCGTCAAGCTCTGTCTCCGGTAGGACGGGACTTTTGCCAGTGTGAAAGAATGGATATCCAAGCGTGAAAGAATCGTGAAAAAACGCAGCCGGGTTGAGCATGGCCGGGAGCCGCCCCAAACGGGCACCTGCTAAAAATGCTAAGAAAAACAAATGGTGTTAAGATTTCTCGCCAATGTTGACGCGGGCTAGTTAGGATCAAGGCCAGATTGGATTGTGGGTCCAGCGGCCGTGAGTTTGAATCCCTCCACCCACCGCTTGCCACACATCCCGCACGGCACTTGCGATTAGTCGGTCACCTGCTCCAGGACGGCGAAGTCGCCCGGGTTCCAGGCTTGCGCGATGATATAGAGCTTGCCGCCGAGCTCGCGCAGCACGGCGTTGTGGACGTGCTTGAAGTTCGTGAGGCCCAGCTCCTCCTTCGGCAGGATGGTCGAGATCAGGCGATCGTTCTCAAGTAGATAAATCGGCGCGCCTTTGCTGGTATCGGGTCCATCCAAGGATCCGACCACCGCGTATTTCCCAAGGTAGTAGATATCGCAGGGCAACGAGCCCAAGGGCATCCGCAAGGTGGAGAGATATTGACCATAGCGGGTGAAGCGATCGATTTTCGAATTCGGCCGGTCAGAAATATCCAGGCGCTTTGTCCCCGGCGGCACCGTGATGCCGTGCGCAGTACCGAACTGGCCGACTGCAGTTCCGCGGCCGCCAAACGCCAGATCGTGCCACACCGCCTGGAAAGGATGCGTGCTCACAATGCGCGCCGTGAGTACGAAGTCAAGATTGGAGTAGCCGGTCGTCATGTACAGGAGCCCATCGACTTGTTCCACGTCCGTCGGGACGAAATTACCCGCTCCGGCGAAGTAGTCGTTAGCGATGGGGCTCCCTAAATCGGTGCCTCGCTCCGGCGTCTTCAGTGCATGGAGTAGTTTTCCATTCACGTCCGTGGTGAATACCTCGCCTGCGTCGTTCCCCGGAAATTCCAGATAGGGACTGCCATCCGGGCCGTACCAGATGGTGGTGTTGTGCAGGTTGGTGTCCTTCATCTCGGCCGCGGTATCCAGCAGCCGCGTGCTCTTGAGGTCGCCGCTGATCTGGATGATTCCCGCGCCCTTGAGCGCAAAGTAGGTCTCACCCTTTCCTGGCCGCACATCGACGGCGAACCCGCCGTGGGCGGAGGTCAGTACCTTTTGTGCCTCCGCCGGCAAATGGCCGGAGGTGTAGAGTACGCGGAATCGCATCTTTCCCTGACCGCTGACCCCGGCGGAGACCGTGCTTTGTGCGGCGCTGGTGGAAGCGTCACAAATGACAAACCAGCCAATGGCCAGCAGGCCCAGGAAGAACGTGCTAATGGTGAATCTCTTCATTTGAGTGCTGAGTATACACCACGAGCTATTCGGCAGGGAAAAGTCAACTGTCAGGCGAGCAGCTTCTTCACTACCTCGCCCTCGACATCGGTCAATCGGAACTCGCGGCCCTGGAAGCGGTAGGTCAGCCGTGTGTGATCGAAGCCCAGACGGTTGAGCAATGTGGCGTGGAGATCGTGAACGGAAATGGCGTCTTCAACGATGTTGTAACCGATGTCATCGGTGCGGCCGACGGTGACCCCCGGCTTGATGCCGCCGCCCGCGGCCCATACGGTAAAGGCGCGCGGATGATGATCGCGTCCGAGAAATTTCGAGCCGCTTCGCGCTTCGTTCATGGGCGTGCGCCCGAACTCGCCGCCCCAAACTACCAGCGTCGAATCGAGCAGGCCGCGCTGCTTCAAGTCCTTGATCAGACCGGCGGCGGCCTGATCGGTGGCGCGGCAAAGTTCGGACAGCCGGTTGACAATGTCGTCGCCGCTGCCGGCGCCGTGCGTGTCCCAGCCGCGATGGAAGAGTTGCACGAACCGCACGCCGCGCTCCACCAAGCGGCGCGCCATCAAACAATTGTTGGCGAATGTGTTCTTGCCGGGATCGGTGCCATACAGCCGGTGAATGGATTCCGGCTCTTTCGAGACGTCCATCAGATCAGGGACGCTGGCCTGCATCCGGTACGCCATCTCGTAAGAATGGATCCGGGTGGTGATTTCAGGATCGAAGACGACGGACTCACGAGCTTCGTTCAGTTTCCGGGTGAGGTCCAAGGAGGCGCGGCGCAGGCCCGGCGTGACTCCGTCGGGATTCTCGAGGAACAGAACCGGCTCGCCGCTGCGCCGAAACTCCACGCCCTGGTATGTGGTGGGCAGAAATCCGCTGCCCCAGCAACTCTTTCCGCCATCGGGCTGGCTCTGGCCGGAAAGCAACACGACGAACCCGGGGAGGTCCTGGTTCTCGCTGCCCAAACCATAAGTAGTCCACGAACCGAAGCTGGGGCGGCCCACGATCTGGTGCCCGCTGCACATGTAGATCTGGGCGGGCGCGTGATTGAACTGCGTGGTCCACATGGACTTGACCAGGGCCACTTCGTCGACGATCTCAGAGAAATTGGGCAGCAGATGGCTGACTTCGGCGCCGCTCTGGCCGTGGCGCGAAAAGCGATGCGGCGAACCCAGCAGCAGTGGCGTGCCCTGAATGAAGGCGAATCGCTCACCTTTCACCAGATCGGGGGGAACCGGTTGGCCGTCGTACTGGTTCAGCTTAGGCTTGTAGTCGAACAGATCCAGTTGCGAAGGCGCGCCGGCCATGAACAGGTAGATCACGCTCTTGGCCTTCGGCGCGAACTGCGGTTTCTTGGGGGCTAGCGGATTGGTGTCCGCCGATAGCGAGCGATCGCCCAGTAGCGCGCTCAACGCCAGCGTTCCGATTCCAAAACCGGTCTGGCCGAAGAAATGCCGCCGCGTTATCTCGAGCAAGCGCTTGGCATTGGGGCTCTCCATGTTCGATTTACTCCTTCGTCATGGTCTCATCCAGATTGAGCAGCGAGTTCGAGACCATGGTCCAGGCTGCCGCGTCCGGATCGTTCGACGCCGGGCCATCTACCTTTGTTGCCAGCTCCGGATGCTGGCGGAAAGTATCGAGGTTCTTGTCATAGCTGTGGAGCATATCCTGCAATTCGTTTGGCGCGGGCTTGCGTCCGGTACACAGCCGGAAAGCCAGCGTGGCACGATCCGCAGGCGCAGGCCCGGCTTGTTGGATGATTCGCTTTGCCAAAGCCTGCGCCGCTTCAAAGAAAACGGGATCGTTCAGCGTGGTGAGCGCCTGTAGGGGCGTGTTGGTACGGACCCGCCGCACGGTGCAAAACTCCCGGCTCGGCGCGTCAAAGACAGTCATGCTGGGATACGGAGAGGTCCGGCGGACGAACGTGTAAAGGCCGCGGCGATAGCGGTCATCTCCCTGGCTCATTTTCCATTGGTCATCGTTGTAGGGCAGATCCCAGACGCCTTCCGGCTGATACGGGAAGACGCTGGGGCCGCCGATCTTGGGACTCAGTAAGCCGCTGTCCGCGAGAACAACGTCGCGGACCATCTCCGCTTCCACCCGGAAGCGCGGGCCGCGAGCGAGCAAACGGTTATACGGATCGCGTTCGTTCAACTCGGGCGTGACGCGGGAATCCTGCCGGTAGGTCGCGGAGGTGACAATCAGGCGGTGTATGGCTTTCTGGCTCCAACCGTTCTCCATGAACTCGACGGCCAGCCAGTCGAGCAATTTCGGATGGCTGGGACGCTCTCCCTGGGCGCCGAAGTCTTCGCTGGTTTCAACAATTCCATGGCTGAAATATTGCTCCCAGACGCGGTTCACCGCTACGCGCGCCGTCAGCGGGTTGTCCTTGCTCACCAGCCATCGCGCCAGTCCGAGCCGGTTCTTCGGCAACCCATCCGGCCACGGATTGAGCGCGGCGGGCGTGCCCGCGGATACGGTCTCGCCGGGGCTCAGAAAGCTCCCGCGGATGCGCATCTTGGCCGACAGGGGTTCTGCGGTTGCACGGTCGCCCATCACCAGCGTGCTCACGATGCCTAGAGAATCCAGATCCTTCTGCAGCCGCTTCAGCTGGTTGCGGTCCGCATCGAGAGACGGCGCAACCTCGCGGAAGGCCTTCGAGAACTTCTCCGCTTGTTCCGGCGTCCGCTTTTCCGGTTCGATGACGGCGACGGGGCGAAGCTCGGCGCGGATTTGCGTCGTTTTCGCGGGCGTCTCGGCGGCCGTGGCAGATAAGAGGAACCGGCCGATTCCCTGTCCGCTGAATTCCGACGCATGGATCAGTGTGATGCGCAAACTGTCTGAGCTTCTGGCCAGAGGCTTTTCGAACGGCAGCACGAGCTGGCGCGGCAACCGCTTCTCCTCCCGCGACGCATCGACCGCCCAAAGCGGAGTGTCCGGCTTGTCCTTCTCGGATTTCACGTCGCCGTTATCAGCCTCAGCCTGGGCCATGGCGATAGGGTGCGTCTCTCCGGAAGGAGAAACCGACTCCACGCGCACGTTGGTCAGGGTAAAGTTGCCGTAGACATCGCGCCCCGGGCCGCCACGCGGCAGGCTCGAATCCGGCAAAGCTTCAATCCGGATCCCGGTGATCCGTTCCTCATCGGGCATGCGGGCTTCGATCACGTAGCTGTCCGTCGCCGGGTTTTCTCCGCCCGCCAGCCACGAGCCATCCGGCTTTCGTTCCAATTTCGAACCGACCAGAGAGCGCGCCGATTTGACATCCAACGGTTTCCAGGACAATTCGAGCGACTGCATCGACTGTTCCCAGCCATGCTGCTGGGCATCGAGTTCGGGCGTCTGCGTCTTCAGCTTCGCTTCCAGAACGTCGATCTGCTTCTGCAGCTCATCGCGGCGCGCCTCTTGTTCGGGAGTGGGGAGGCTGAGCACCGGCTCGATGTACTTGTGGCTGGTATCGCCGTAGGACTTTTCTTTGTAATCGGAGTTGTTGAAGAACGCCAGGAACTGGTAATACTCTTTCTGCGTGAACGGATCGAACTTGTGGTTGTGGCACTGCGCGCAGGCCAGAGTCGAACCCAGCCAAACGGCAGCGGTAGTGTTCACGCGATCGATCTGGTTCACCCAAAACTCTTCGTCCTTGTCGACGCCTCCCTCCTCGTTGAAAAGAGAGTTCCGGTTGAAACCCGTGGCGATTTTCTGCTCGTTGGTTGCATTGGGCAAAAGGTCTCCGGCAAGCTGCTCGATGGTGAACTCATCGAACGGCATGTCGCGATTCAGAGCATCAATCACCCAGTCGCGGTATTTCCAGATCGACCGGCGGCGGTCCTTTTCAAATCCGTTGGTGTCGGCATAGCGGGCGAGATCGAGCCACGGTCTTGCCCATCGCTCGCCGTAATGCGGATTCCCTAGCAGCCGGTCCACCAGGCGGTCGTATGCATCCGGCCGCTGGTCGTTTACGAAATCGTCAATCTCTTTCAGCGTTGGCGGAAGGCCGATGAGATCCAGGCTCACGCGCCGGATAAGTGTTTCACGCGAGGCTTCCGGTGAGGGCTGCAGGCCTTCCTGCTCCAGGCGGGCGAGCACGAAAGCGTCGATGGGATTGCGCACCCAGCCCGTCTTGTGGACCGGTGGAACAGCCGGCAGAACCGGCTTGAGGTAGGCCCAGTGTTTCGCAACGCCTGCATCTGCGGCTTCAGCGGAATCCGGCCATTTAGCGCCCTGATCGATCCAGCGGCTGAGCATGGCGATTTGTTCCGGGGCCAGCGGCTTCCGCCCGAACGGCATCCGTGGCTCTCCATCCATGCCCGATACGCGGTGAATCAGGCGGCTATGCTGGCTGTCTCCGGGTAGGATTACGGGCCCGGACATTCCGCCTTTGAGCGCAGTAGCCTTGCGATCCAGTCGCAATTGCGATTTCGCCTGCTCCCCGCTGTGACATGCGTAACAGTTGGCTTCGAGGACCGGCCGGACGTCGCGCGCATATTCGATCTCGCCCGGCTTTGCTGAGGGCACGCCGGGTGCTCCCTGTTCGATCCAGGCTCGAAGCAGCGCGACGGTTTCGGCAGGCAGCGCAGCGCTGCCTAGCGGCATGCGTACGGATTTATCGGTTGCGGAGATTCGTTGGTATAGGAGACTGTGTGAAACGTCGCCGGCGGTTACGGCGGCTCCTGATTTTCCCCCTTGCGCCACGGCTTCCGCGGAGTCCAGAGCCAGTCCGCCGCTGGGCTTGGCCGCCTGGTGGCAGGGGACGCAGGAGGCGGTCAGAACCGGCTGGATCTGGGCCTTGAAATCGACGGTCGCGGCAGGCAAAGCAGTCGTGAAGAAAGCACAGAGCAAAACGCGGGAGAAAGAAGGAAGGCCGGCGCGGCCAAGATGTACAGATCTCATCACGAGGTGCGCATCGTTAACGTTAACGCACTCTCCGGACCAATGTCAATATAATGGTACGATCACCCGGAGATGATCCGCACACAATGCTGGAGCTGACTAAGCGACAGTTCATCCGGTTCGCCGGCTTGTTCCTTGCCGGCAGAACTTTTCCTCGCTGGATGTGGGCCGAATCTCTCCGGCTTAGCCAGAATAAGGAATTGTCGCTCTGATGCCGGCAAGCGTTCCCAAGCTATCCGCAAAGCTCGACGCCCTCATCAACCAGGGACTGCTCGACCGCCTTCCGGCGACGTTTTCGGCCTTCTGGTACGAGCAGTTTCACGATTGGGATCTTCTTTTCCCGACGGAAAAGGACTATTACGAGCGCCTGTTCTCTCTGCTGGATCGCACCGATCGCGCCACAGTAGACCGCTTATTTGCTCCTCTGCGTCAGGTCGAGATACGCATGGGCATCGATGAAAAGAACTGGCCGCGCCGGGAGTTTACGCTCGATCAGGTCGATTTCCTGAATCGTAATCCTTACTATTCCGAATGGCGGGCCGCGGTAAGCGAGGTTTTTGCCCACATCGATCCCGTGCTCGATGAAGAAGTGGCGCGCGGGGGACGGCCGCGGCTCGCTGTCATTGTCGCTCCCGGTGAATTGCCGGTCGGCTCTGACCGGATGTGGATACGGCTTCGCAAGCACGGAACCGCCTTGCCGGTAGAGACGCCCGAGAACCCGGATGACTATCTGCCCCTCCTGTTCACGGGCGGCAAACGCGCCGATCAGGCGCCGGGCATCCTGGATCTTTACGCGGCTCGCGGCAACGATAGCCGTTACCAGACGTGGGTCATCGAAACGGATGGCGTGCTTGCATCCCTGGGCGCGGCCCATGAGAATGTGGTCCATTGTTCTTACGCCGCGCTCGAGACATACCGCAGACGGCTGATGACCGAAGTGGACCGGCTGGTGCGCAGCGAAGAAATTCGCGGCCCCAGACAATTAAGCGCGCGGTTGAAAGAACTCAAGGTCGCGCCCTCGGAAACCACGCTGGCGCGCGACCCGGTGCTGGCGGAGTTCGCACGGTCCACGCTTCTCAGCGGCAACGGCACCCTGCTTCTCAACAATACGTTTGTCGAGTGGGCGGCCATCCAGGCTATCCGCCGCGCCCGCCCTTCGGTGCAGGCTGTGGCCTTCGGCATTCGCAACAAGATCAAGCCATTCAGCGGCCTGCTCATCTACGCGGACCAGGAGAAGGCCAATCCAATTCCCACGCAGATGGACATGCTGGGCTCCTACGTGGATCTGGAAGTTCTCGACCAGTATGTCTGGCAGCAGTTCGAAAAATTCCCGGAATACCCGGGGAAGACCGTCTATCTGTTTGTGGCGGACGGATTCGATCAGATGTTCGTCATCGCGCCGGCGGAGTTTTTATCCGGGCTGCCGCCCGCGCCGGCGCCGCTCGCCAGGATTAACCGGATCATGAAAGACTGGCTCTCGCTATCTTGAGAGGTCGCGCTCGATCTGCTCCAGAGTTTTGCCCTTGGTTTCCGGCACACACTGAAAAACAAAAAGGAATCCGGCGCCGCAGATTCCACCATACAACCAAAACGTACCTGCCGCTCCCAGCGTGCGGTTGAGAAGCGGGAATGTGTAAGTGAGCACGAAGCAGGCGATCCACAAGGCGGAGACCGATACCGACACTGCGGCGCCGCGCACTCGATTTGGGAAAAGTTCGGAGATCAACACCCAGGTGATTGGCGCCAGCGACATGGCATAGCAGCCGATGGTGCACAGCGTCAGAATCAGCACGGGCAGGCCCCTGAGTCCCATGCTATACATGAATCCGATCACCAGATGAGACAAACCGATCCCCGCGCAACCCAGCAGCATGAGCAGGCGCCGGCCCAGGCGGTCCACAAAACTCAAAGCCACCAGCGTAAACACCAGGTTGATGGCGCCGGTGATCACAATGTTGAACAGCGTGTCGTTGACGCCGTATCCGGCACCGCGGTATATCTCCTCGGCGTAATTGAAGATGACGTTGATTCCGCTCCACTGTTGGAGAACCGCGAGCGCTACGCCGATTAGAAGCACTCTGCGAATACCGGGCGCCAGCAACTCTGTCCAGCTCGCGCGGGATTGCGATTCCGCTCCGGTGGTCTGCTCGATCTCGATCAAGGCCCCATCCGCATACGCCGCGCCTCCGATCCGTTCGAGCGTGCGGCGCGCCTGATCGCTCCTTCTGTTCTTGACCAGCCATCTGGGGCTCTCGGGAACGAACCAGGCGCTCACGAAGAACACCACGGACGGCACGGTGACCGCGGTGAACATCCAGCGCCAGCCGAATTGCCCGTTCCACGACTGGCGGATCATCTCGGCGGTCGCTGACTCCGGGACGCGCGCGGCGATCATCCAGTTGACCACTTGGGCTGCGAGGATCCCCACCACGATGGTCAACTGATTCAGCGCGACTAACCGGCCCCTCCAGGGCGCCGGGCTGACCTCGGCTATGTACATGGGCGAGACGTTCGAAGCGATCCCGATGGCAACTCCGCCGCAAATGCGCCAGAGCACAAACCATTGAAATGCCGGCGCCCAGCCGGTCAAGAGGGAAGAAATTGCAAATAGAAATGCGGAAAGGATCAGGAGTTTCTTGCGCCCGAAGCGATCAGCCAATAGACCCGACAGTATGGAGCCCAACAAGCACCCCACGAGCGCACAACTATTGGCCCAGCCCACAAGCTGTTCGGTGTTGAGCTGAAAGTAGCTTTCGTAAAAAGGCTTGGCGCCGCCGATCACCACCCAGTCGTAGCCGAACAGAAGCCCGCCCAGCGCGGCAACCACAGAAATCATTGCCACGTAAGGCGCGTGGTAATGCGTTTCGGTTTTTGTTAGATGCGCGATCATTCCGCCGTGCATTCCATTTGATGTGTACGTTACCGCGGTCGTTCGCTACCGGTTGTGCGCTGCAGTCTCACGGGATTCCTTGGGCCGTGGCAGGCGCTTGCGGCTCGCAGTCTCATGGTTTTCGAGCGGCCCTACGGCTTCCTCGAAATCTCCCGGCAGCATTTCCAGGAACACTTCCAGGTTGCTCCGAAGAATGATATGCGGTGGCAGCCGGTGGCGTACTTGTGGGCAAGTGCCTTCCACCAAGAATTTGTACAGGGCCTGAAACGCCATGCGGCCCTGCGCGCGGGGGCGCTGATAGAGGGTTCCGAGTATCCGGCCGCTTCGGATGAGCGGCACCAGCGCCGGGAACAGATCCGTCGTGATTACTGCAATTCGATCCAGCCTTCCGCTCTCATCGAGGGCCCGCAGCACCGGGATCGAGTTGGCCGTGCTCACATACACCGCTCGAAGATCGGGGTGCAAGCTGAGACAGTCACGCGTTTTCTGATAAGCCTCATCGGGATTGTCGTGCGCTTCCACGATGTGCGCCAGCTCCGGCGGTTTCCGCATATCGGCCAGCGACTCCTGGAACCCCCGTACTTTTTCGGCGTGATCGTTCGTGCTCAGGTCGCCGGTAACCAGCAGAACCGGCCCCGGCTGCTGGACACACCGCGTCAGAAGCTCAGCCGCCATGGCGCCGCTGGTGAACGGATCGCTGGAAATCGAGGTCAAACGCTCCGTTCCTGGCGCATCCGTGGCCACGCATACCACGGGGATTCGCTTACGCGCGGCCTTCCGGATCCAGGGTCTTAGGGCAGCGGGATGGCCGGGCGTCAGAATAATCCCATTGGTCTCGTCGCGCAAGGCTTCCTCGAAGAGTTCTACATCTCCTTCTCCCAGGCGAGGATACGAGCGGAATTGGACGTCGATCGTGGACTGAAACGGTCCGGCCGCCTCCAGGATTCCGGCGCGCAGGGCATCGAAAAAGAGCGCGATCTCTCTGGGCAAATGCACGGAAATGCGAAGTTTCTTGTTCAGCTTCAGATGGCGCGCCGCAAAGTTCGGCCGGTAGTCCAGAGTTTGCGCCATCTTGAGGACCCGCGACCGCGTCATGGGGTTGATGCCGGGCCTTCCGTGCAGGGCGCGATCGACGGTTCCGATCGAAACCCCGAGCGCCCGTGCGATGTCCTTGATGCCAACGACTTTCGCGCCTATGCCGCGCAGTCCGTCACCGAAATCGCCCACTGAGCCTCCAGAGGCGTGTACGATACCCGGTTTTTACTGCTACTACAAGGATTATTTTCACGACTCAGCCCATCTTCTCAGCAGAACGTTGGGAAGACAACACCGTGTACGTTGACAATAGTATTTTCATGTGATATCGTCCCCCCATTAAAATCTCTTTTGGGGTTCGAACTCAGCGCGCCGGACTTTCCGGCCAAGAAAGGAACGACGCACCATGCCCTGTGCACGATCTCGCAGCCTGTTCGCGGTAGTTTTCGCTTTCTTCTTCTGCCTGGCTTTCCTGCTTCAAGCCCAGGTTGATACCGGTACGATCCTCGGCACCGTAACGGATGCCACGGGAGCGGTGATCCCGGGGGCGAAAGTCACCATCCGCAACGAGGGAACTTCGTTTACCCAATCCACAACCAGCTCCGCCTCAGGCACTTATGTCTTCACGCCCTTGCGGATCGGGACCTACACGGTGGAAGTGGAGAAGGAAGGGTTTAAGAGACAGCGCAGGGCCGGCCTGGAGTTGAACATCCAGCAACAACTGGTCGCCGATGTCGCGCTATCGGTAGGCGAGGTATCGAGTGAGGTCGAGGTCACGGCTGCCGCGCCAGTTCTCCAGACGGAAAACGGGTCCGTGGGCCAGGTCGTGGGAAGCGAGACTATCAACGATTTGCCGCTGAATGGCCGCAACTACACATTTCTCGCGCGCCTGGTTCCGGGAGCGACCGTCGGGCAACCGGAGGGCCGAGGGCTAAACGCGAACGGATGGTTCACAGCGAACGGGACGCGTCCGGCGCAGAACAACTACATGCTGGACGGCATCGACAACAACACCAACGACGTGGATTTTCTGAGCGGCGCGGCCTATGTGGTGAAGCCGCCTATTGATGCCATCGGCGAGTTCAAGCTGCAAACGAATTCGTTCAGTGCGGAGTTCGGACGCGCCGGCGGAGCCGTGTTGAACGCCACACTGAAATCCGGCACGAACGAAATTCACGGCAGCGCCTGGGAATTTCTGCGCAACGACAAACTGGACGCCACGGATTTCTTTCTGAACGCCGCCGGTCAACCGAAAGGCACGTTTAAGCGCAACCAATTTGGCGCGACGGCGGGCGGACCGGCCATCAAGAACAAGACGTTCTGGTTTGTCGATTACGAGGGCACGCGCATCCGTCAAGGGGTACCGGAAACCGGTAACTCGGTGCCGACTGCATCCGAAGTCGCGAGCGGATACACCAACTTCTCCGATCTGATCACTTCGCAAAGCGGTACTCTGACCGACGCGCTGGGGCGCACCTTTCCGCTAGGCACCATCTTCGATCCGGCTACTACGCGCAGCATCGGTAACGGCAATTACGTGCGCGATCCGTTTCCGGGCAACATCATTCCGGCCAGCCGACTCGATCCCAATGCCGTGAAGTTGTTGAGCCTGTTTCCGGCGCCTACGCAGGCAGGACTCTACAACAATTACAACGTGAACCGCGGTTCGAAGACTGATGTGAACGCCTTTGACGTCCGCGGCGACCAGTACTTCTCGTCCACGGATCAAATGTTCGCGCGCTTCAGCTGGTCCAACAGCCCCAGCTTCATCCCGGGACCGTTCACTGGTATTGCCGATGGCGGCGGTTTCAATGATGGGGACCAGTCGGTGGCCACGATGGGGGCGGCGTTGAGTTACACCCACACTTTCAGCCCCACACTCATCAACGAAGCTCGCATCGGTTTCAATCGGGAGCGCACCACGCGAACTCAGCCTTATGGCAACGACACTAGTAACATTCCCGCACAATTCGGCATCCAGGGTATCCTGCAAACCGCAGGAAATGGCGGTTTGCCATATCTGGGGATTGGCGGTTTGAGCCAGTTGGGATCGTCGGAGTGGCTGGTCAGCGACCGGTTCAGCAATACGGTCCAGTTCACCGAGAACCTTACGAAGATCTACAGGTCGCACACCTTCAAGGGTGGATTCGAAGCGCAGGAAATCTACTTTCCGTGGATCGCTCCGCCCTATTCCCGTGGCGGATTCGATTTCAACGGCGAGTTTACGTCCATACCGAACTTGACCGATGGCAGCACGGGGCGTGCCCAGTTCCTACTGTTACCCTCGCAGACTCCCAACGGTCTGCTGGGCGGCTCAGACAGCGTGAATGCATCGAATTTTGGCGGGGTCGCCGCACAACGCTCTTACCGGGGCGCTTATTTCCAGGATGACTGGAAGATCTCGCGTAAGCTGACGTTGAATCTGGGGTTGCGCTGGGATTGGTTCAGTCCAACCGGCGAGAGATATGGGGCACAGGCGAACTTTGTTCCGGCTGCGCCTGGACAAGCCGAGTACATCATACCCGCCACTCGAAAAACCACGCCACTTTCAGCGAGCTTTACCCAGTTGCTTGCAAAGGATGGAATCAATCTGGTTTACTCCAACAATGACGGCGGCTCGGGTTTGAGCCTGGTACAAAAGGCCAATCTGGCTCCGCGTTTCGGCTTTGCGTATCAGGTGACGCCGCGGTTGGTAGTGCGCGGTGGATTTGGTATCTATTTCGGAGCGTTTGAAAATCGCGGCGGCTATCCGAGTTTAGGATACAGCTACCCATTCCAATACTCTTTCGGCTTCCCGGCTCCGAATTCGGTCACCTCGGCGCAGTACTCGAACGGGACGATCGCCACACTGGAGAATGGTTTCACCAGCATTCCGCTCACGCCCGCGCTGGTGAACGCCGAGGGTCTCACGCTGCGCGGGATCCAGTTGCACTATAAGACTCCTTACACGATGAGTACTAACTTCACGCTGCAATACCAACTCAGCTCGAACGATTCCATCGAGGCCGGATATGTCGCATCGCTCCAACGCCATCTGGAGACCTTTATCGGAACCAATTTGCAGGGAGTGCTGCTGCCACCGGGCTACAATCCCCAGAATTATGTTGCATTCCCTGATTTTCAACGTGGCTCTTCGTTCGCCGATACGATCGCGACGGGGAACTACCATTCCCTACAAACCAAGTACCAGCGCAGGCTGGCTAAAGGCCTTGCCGCCCTGGTGTCGTACACCTTTTCCAAGACGCGAACAGATGCAGGCGACCTGTTGAGCGGCGGCAATGTCGGTGGGTTCCGGGCGCCGGGCATCGCCGGCTGGGGAATCCAGGGGGATATGGGACTGGCGCCGTTCGACATCCGGCACGCCATCACAGCAAGCGGTACGTATGATCTGCCCTTCGGAAAGGGACGGCAGTGGATGGTCAGCTCGAACCGCTTTGCCGAATTCGTGCTTGGAGGCTGGACCACCAACTGGATCCTGACACTGGATACCGGGCAGCCGGACACAGTTAACTGCACGCAAGGCACTGGCGCCGGAACGGGTTGCTTTGCTCTGTACACGGGCATCAACCCCGACAGCGGACCGCACAACGTTTCGCAGTATTACAACCCGGCGGCGTTCACGAACCCAGGGCCCGTGACGCAGGTTGGTCAGGCCAGTTTTGCGCCCTTAGGCGGCGGCAACACACAAGTCACCGCGCCGCCATTCCACCGGCTGGATTTCTCGGTTTTCAAAGCTTTCCCGATCACCGAGCGAAAGCGATTCGAGTTTCGGGCGGAGTTCTTCAATCTGACGAACACGCCAGCATTCGCCGCGCCCGGCAACCTGAATTTTCTGGACACCACGAATTTCGGGCGGATTTACTCAACGGCCGACGCTCCGAACGACGCCCGCGAGATCCAGTTTGCGCTAAAGTTTTACTATTAGGCGAAACCGTCCGAGGGCGGTATTCCCTGCCCCATGACGAAACCGCTCCCTTTGGCCACGGCTCAGTTTCGGGCAGGCTTTGCTGAGCCGCGACCGAAGGAAGCGGTACGAACGTTCTGGCCGGTCCTGTTGTTCTGCGCCGCCGCGCTCGCCGGGGCTGCCGGCGAGGATGCCGCACGCCGCGAAAAAACCTTGCTCGACGAGGTTCGGATACACTCAGACAGTTTCCAGGCGAACCGAGTCCTCGGTGAATTCTACATTCAGCAACATCGCCTGAGCGCGGCGATACCCTACCTCGAGAAAGCGCGGCAAATTGATTTATCGAACTACGAGGATGCGTACGACCTCGCCCTTGCCTATTTGCAAACCGGTCTGACAGCGAAGAGCCGCGAGGTGATCACCGGATTACTGAGGGAGAAAGACCGCGCCGAGCTGCACAACCTGCTTGGCGACGTGGAAGAGGCGGAAGGTCACGTGGACCAGGCGGCGCAACAATACGAGGTGGCGGCGCGCATGGATCCTTCAGAGAAGAATCTGTTTGACCTGGGCAGCGATCTGATGCTGCATCGAGGGTTCGAACCGGCACTCAAGGTATTTACTTTTGCCACGGAGCGTTATCCCCAGTCGGCGAAATTACGCGTGGGCCTGGGCATTGCTTACTACTCTCTCGGTCAATACGACGACGCGGTCGCCTCTTTGTGCCAGGCCGTGGATCTGGATCCGCGAGATATCAAGGCGCTCGACTTTCTCGGCAAGACGTACGACGTTTCGCCGCGGTTTGCAACGGAAGTTACACAGCGACTCGCCCATTTCGTCCAGAGTTACCCGGATAATGCGGCAGCGCATTATTACTATGCAATCAGCTTGCGGAAGCGAAAGCTCGCTCCGGGATTGAACGAACCGCCGGGACAGGCGGAAATGCACTTGCTGCGCGCAGTCCAACTAAATCCCGCTTATGCCGACGCCCACTTCGAATTGGGCCTGCTCTATGAAGATGAAAGGCAGGACGCCAAAGCTATCGAGCAATATCAACTGGCGATCAAGCTCCACTCCGATCTTTCCAAGGCCCATTACCGGCTTGGCCGGCTCTACCAGAAGAGCGGCCAACCCGCGCTCGCGCGCAAGGAATTCCAGGAATTCGAAGGGCTCGAAGCAAAGTAGGCGTGCTTTTTCAAGGCTGGATTTTCGACGAATCCGGTCCCAACACGATGTTTAGAAGTTTCCGCGAAACTCCTTTTGCCCGAGCATCAACCGGGTTGCGCGAAACCACTTGTAATGCCATCAGTACGACTGTCTTCCTCATTCCTTCTTGTGTCGGCTCGTTGCCGTATTGGCGGCGAAACTCCTTCACCGCCTTCAGAGTCTCAGCCTTGCTACCAACCGTCCCGGGATCGCGACCCAAAAGCATCAACGCCTCCTGCAATGCCAGGAGCGCTTCCGGCTCGTCGATAACCAGAGAGCCAGTCCCGAGTGGGGCGTCGACAAAGGATGAGGCTGAGTTCGAAAACAACACAGCCGAGCGCGCGATTTCGCATGGTTGCTTCTGGTTGGCTAGTACCAAGCCAGACTGCGGGCCTAGAAACCCTTCCGGGGACCGCACCATTACCGTTCGACCTTCCTGATGGGCTAAAGACGGGCACGCAGGGCCCGTTTGGACAAGATAGAAGTCGCGTTCCCCCCGCGCCAGAATTGCTTTGTTCCCAACGACCTTGCGAATAGAAACCTGTTCGTCTGCCGCAGTTTCGGAAACGGCGGGCACGAGACTAAGGGAAAACGGCACCGCAAGGCGTACGAACCAAGTCACAGTCATCGGACGCTCCTACAGATGCCGCTGATGAGGAAGTGGTCGCATAACATTTGGCTTAGCCGGGATCTACTTTCGCAACCGCAACAGGGCGACCTGCATCCAATGCTCTGGTAAGAAGCCAATGGAAAGCAGCCAATGGATGAGAAGGATCATGCTGGCAAGTGTCGTGTGCGCCAGCGCTCTGGCGGCGGCCCCGACGAGAACGACGGAACCCGCACCTGTGATTGAGTCGCACTCGAGGCCGAAACCGGCTGCTAGCGGGAAGCGAACGTTTCATCCATTGGCGTTTCTACACCGGCTGGGCGCAGCGGAAAGCGCGTTTGGGCTTCGACTGTCATCTCTTGGCATTCGGCACGAGACCGAGGCCGGGTCACGTGCTTTGCCGCCTTCGACCCCTTTGGCGGAAACCCCCACTTTGAAGTTTCAAGGGCAGGCCTTCGATCCTGGCGCGGCCTTCTGGCGGCTTCCTGGTATGATCGAAGTGAAGGAAGGCTCGGCGCCTGAGCCTGAGGTAACTGGTGATGAAGTGGCAAATAGCTCTCTTGGTTGTGCCCTGTACGGCCTTGATGGCGGCAGATGATGTTACTTTCAGCCAGGACGTCGCTCCGATCCTCTACCATCGCTGCGTAACCTGTCACCACATAAATGACATCGCGCCAATGCCGCTGCTCACGTATGAGGACGCGCGGCCGTGGGCCAAGGCGATTCGTGAAGCGGTGCTGTCACGACAAATGCCGCCATGGCATGCCGATCCGCATTACGGGCAGTTCTCGAACGACCGGCGACTGACGGAGACCGAGATCGAGACCATCAAGGCGTGGGTCGACGGCGGCGCCAAGCCGGGTGATCTGACGGATCTGCCGCCCGCACCGCAATTCACGGATGGTTGGAGGATCGGTAAACCGGACGCTGTGATTCCGATTCCCAAGACGTATGTCGTCAAGGCGAATTCCGTCGACGCCTACCTGTACTTCACCGTGCCAACCAACTTCAAGGAAGATACCTGGGTGACAGCGGTTGAACTAAAGCCGGAGAATCGGCGCGTGGTGCATCACGCACACGTATTTCTGCAGGAGCCACCAAAGCCGAAGCCGGCCGGCGAGGCTGATGGCGAGGAGTCGAAGAAAGACAACTTCACCATCGAAGATGGGCAAGTGCATCACATCAACCCGGCCATGCCCGTGCTGGACGATGGCTGTTCCTCAGCGGACGGCGGCAACTGGCCAGGGAAGCATCCGAACGAGAACCAGACCATGCTGGGGTCCTATTTACCGGGCAAAGATCCGGACATCTTTCCGGAAGGCTATGCGCGGCTCATTCCCGCGGGGTCCAGCCTGGGTTTTCAGATCCATTACAACTCCCACTCAATCAAGGCCGATGAAACCGACCGCACCAGCGTTGGTTTGGTTTTTGCCAAGGAACCCCCCAAGCAGCGTTTGCGACGGGTGGACATCTCGAATTACCTGTTTCGCATTCCGGCGGCGGATCCGGACCACGAGGTCACAGCGTGCTATGTATTTCCCAAGGATGCCGAATTGATGTCTTATACCGCGCACATGCATCTGCGAGGGAAGGACATGAAGTTCGAGGCGGTGCATCCGGATGGGCGGCGTGAGACTTTGTTCTCGGTGCCGAAATATGACTTCAACTGGCAGACCGAATACCTGCTCAAGCAACACGTCATCATCGAAAAAGGCACGAAGATTATCATTACGGCGCATTTCGACAATTCGCCAAACAACAAGTACAATCCCGACCCGTCCAAGGCGATTCGCTGGGGAGAACCAAGCACCGAGGAGATGATGGACGGATGGTTCGAATTTATTCTGCCCGCGGCCGCCGGGCAGACCGTGGCGAAGGCCGGCCAGCAGTAACGCGGCAGAACTCTACTTCAATTCAAGTAGGCCGGTGCACGCCAGCTCCTTCTTCGGGTCGAGTCGCTAAAGCGCCTTTGCCCTGATCGGTTCAATTGGCAGGATACTGAAATTGTGGGCGGAAAGAGCGACTGGGCCCCTTGGCTTGCAGATCGGGTGTTCTCCGGATTTACGCCGCCTTCATCACTTCCGAGAATATTGGAGGGCGGGTACGGTTTGAGGGAACCGGAGGACACTCCAGTGCTAATGCTGAGTGGCCAGCCCGCCCACCAGTGCGGTCGAACGTCACCGCGAGAGCCGTCTAGCTTTAGTCCAGTCCTACATGTCGCACAGCGCTGCTACCAGAGCGCCCTTGGCCGTCGCAGTTAGAGGCTCTGCTGCCATCCGAATCTCGGAAAGCGCGATCGGGAAATCGCTCGTCCGCAAGATTTTTTCGAAGCGGTCGCGAAAGCCTTTCGGCATGGCTGTGCCGCCGCTCAAGACTAGCGGGATCGGCCTGGACAGCTTCGGCAGGTTACGGGCGCCTTGGAATGCATTTCGCAGTCCCCCCACTAATGACTGAATCATATCGTCGTAGTACACCGTCAGAACCTGCTGAAGCTTCGTCTCGAAATTTCCGTTTATGTAGAACGATTGCTCCTTCTGGATGCGAATGCGATTGGCACGCTCGCCGGTAACCGAAGCCGAGCTTGAATCAATAAAATCGCCGGCCTTCGGAATGCTGAAACTGACAACCGGAACCGACAGGTATGAGAGACATACGTTGCAGAGCCCTCCACCGCAGCTAATGCCGATACCTGTATAATTAGTGCTCTCCAGTTCCGAGTAAATCACAGCGAGACCTTCATTGATGCTCTTTGCGTCAAAACCCAGGTCGTTGAGAATTTGCCGAATCGTTGCCTCATGATAAGTGAGATTCTCCTCGGCTCCGAGCGGCGCGGCAGGCACGGTAAAGCAGAGCTTCTGACCTTTCTCCCCTTTACCGGCAAGTGAGGCGGTAATCTCTCGGATGAATCTTACGCTATCAGGCTCATCGGGATTAAGCACACCCCGAGTCATCGTACGCCGGATGTCTTTGTTAAGCAGGTCCGCAAACCGCTCCGACTCGTTTCCATGGACGACAATGGTATCCCCTTCAACGGCATGCGGCACACCCTCCTTCTGAAGCACGTTCTCGGTCATCTTCGAAAATGGTATCGTGACGAACGCGTTTAGCTGGATGTCGTACTTGATTTCCTGATTCGCTTGCCGTGCGGTCACGATGCGGCTGGTCCCTACATCTAAACCGATGGCGGAATTGTTTCTTGTTTCAGTTCGGCTCATGATCGTTCTCCTCGGTTGCGTCCCAGTGCTGGAGCGCAGATATTTGCTTTCGATATTTCTTCTGTAAAGACATTCTGTATTCGGCTAAAGATTTGCGATGCTCGACTGCCCCTTCGCGGACCCACTCTTCGGCTTGGACGAGGCCTTTCCATAGCTCGGGATTCGTTGAATTCATGTAGGTGGGATCATATCCGAACCCGAACAGATATAAGCTAGGGTTCGGCAGCTCATAGTTGTCAGGCAGCCCGATATCTTTGAATGGAAATCCGGCGCCCCAATCGGTGTGCCAGCCGACACGAGTGTTGTCGGGATTAACTGAGACTTGCGCGTGAGTGATACAGTTTTCTGCCGGTATAGTATATTTGCTCCTAAGCATCTCGGTTAGCACCTTGGCGGCGTGAATCTGGGCCTGGTTTACAGGCCGCTCGCCGGCCTGCATCCGGGCCTCAAACGCCACGCCCAAGAAGCTAGCGTTCAGGTCGAAGTACACCCACCGGGAGTCTGCCCAGACGGAGTGCCCGGCGTGGTTAGCTGTATCAGACTCGACGACGATACGGTGCACCCGGCCAAATCGGTCTATCAGGAAATGGTAAGCTCGCTTCTTTCGAATGTAGAGGCGTAGTTCCTGCCCGATGCGCTTCAGGGTACGGCTCTGACTCGCCTCAAAGGGCACTTGATCGCTCTCCGTCGTGTGGAACACGATGCCGGCCGGCTGATAGCGAAGCGGCCCAACTTGTCCCTCGGATTCGCGGCGCACGAGCGGGTATGCACGGGGTTCGTTGGTAACTGCCAACCGGTTCTCAATTTGCAGACCATTGCTGTAGATGTCAGATTCTTTTGTCTGTTCCACCGCCCAGACGTTGGGGATGTCCTTACCGGCTTGCCGCATCGCCATCATTGGCACCTTGAAAGCCTCCAGACGCCGAACGTTTACGTCAGATGCTAGAGGCACAATAACGACAACGAGAACCACGGGAACCATCCACCTCCATCGAGGCCGGAAATGGCGGCGTGACTCAGTGGCCATTGCCTGGCGCAAGTACCGCAACCTATCGAGAGGGTCGCTGATCGCTTGCGCACGTCGCTCGATCTTCGCCGCTTTCAGCAGATTGGAATCCTTCGAACCATACAAGATTATCGGAGATCGGTCAACGCGGAGAAGGAACCGATATTTTCTTGCACCAGAGTTATTAACCTAAGTGCCCTAGTGCAAGAGTGAGCGTGTTGAGAGGATAGCATCGCAAGTACTTCGGAACACATATTTTGGCCAGACTCGTTAACTTAGGTCCATACTCTCTTTGGTTATTGATATCGTTAGGTAGTAACAACCCAGAGTTCCGCGCGTTCCGCGCGCCATTTCGGGCTGAGCTACAGCGGTTTGCTGCGTTGCGCAGCCTTCAAGTCAATTCGCACACAATAAGATGTGAGGCGCGTCGCCGCAGCGCGCGGCAAGCGTTGATATGTCGGCAAAACGTCAACCTTGACGCTCCGTCGACAGGCTCCGCGAGGCCGGTCGTGAGACAGGCGCTTCTGCCGGTGGAAGGCAAACGATTCCCTCTGTATTGCCACTTGGCAAGGTAAGTGCAGTTCCTCCGTTTGAACGCCGATTTGTTGAAGAGCGTTGAATGGGAGAACGGATGCTACCGAATGAAGAGATCACTTCGGGCAACCGGCTGGGTTTTATCGGACTCGGACAGCTGGGCTCAAGGATCGCGCGGCGCCTTAGCGCTGCCGGATTTCCGATGGTCGTCTACGATCGCGATCGCACGAAGGGCAACCAGCTTGCTGCCGTTGGCGCTGAAGTTGCCAATGATCTCGCAAGGCTGGCTGGAGCGGTTGACGTCGTGTTGTCCTGCGTTGCAGACGACGCGGCGGTGGAATCAGTCTACCTGGGAAAAGGTAATGTTCTGCGCAGCGTGAGGCCTGGTACCCGGATTATCGAGCTAAGTACGATCGCTCCGCAGACTTCGCGGCTGTTATACCAGGCGGCAAGGGAGTTTGGGGTTTCCGTGCTCGATGTGGCGGTCTCTGGCAGCACACCTTCCGCCGAAGCTGGGACCCTGACGCTTTTTGGCGGTGGCGACCGCGAAGTCTTTGAAGCGGCGGCACCGATTTTTGCCGCTATTGCGAGTCAGTGGCTTTACATGGGCCCGAGCGGCGCCGGTGTGGCCATGAAGGTGGTGGTGAACACGCTTTTGGGAGTGGGCATGCAAGCGGTCGCGTTAGGCTCAAAGCTGGACCTGCCGCGCGATCTTCTGTTTGACACACTGGCCAAGACTGCGGTCGTCGCTCCGGCCCATACAGGGAAACTGGCTAGCTCCAAGAAGCACGACTACGCGCCGCAGTTTCCGCTTCGATTGATGCGCAAAGATTTCGGACTGATTTTAGCGGCGGCAGCGCAGTTTGGGCTTTCAATGCCCGCGACCGAAGCGGCGGCAGCAATCAATTCCGCGGAAGCCGCGTCCGAGAGTGAGGAAGACTTTTCCGCCGTCATCCGGCGGATGGAACAAGAGGCTGGAGTGAAAAACGTTGTGCCAGCGGCTTAGGAGGCTACTGAAAATAGCTTTGCGCAAAGGCAAGCGGTTTTTGGGACTTTTCAACACGCTCTTAGACGCAATTTTTAAATTGAGGAGACTTGAAAATGACGTTACGAACGCTGGGACAGAGCGACTTGAGGATTACGCCGATTGGGATTGGAGCCTGGGCGATCGGGGGAGGAAAGTGGGAATTCGGATGGGGCGCGCAGGATGACAGCGAATCCATCGCCGCGATCCATGCAGGCCTGGACCACGGCATGAATTGGATTGATACCGCAGCGGCCTACGGGTTGGGGCACTCGGAGACGGTCGTCGGCCGCGCTGTCCAGGGGCTTCGTGCGCGCCCTTATATCTTCACCAAGTGCAGCCTTTTCTGGGATGAATCCGGAAAAATCTTGCACAACCTCCAAGCCTCTTCCATTCGCCGGGAAGCCGAGGCGAGTCTCAAGCGATTGAAGGTCGACATGATCGACCTCTATCAAATCCATTGGCCCGCCTGGAGCGGCGGTCCGGAGAGTGCCTCGCCCGGATCGATTGAAGAGGCAGTTGGCGCGCTGGCGAAACTCAAGGCCGAAGGAAAGATCCGCCACATCGGGGTCTCGAATTTCAATGCGCAGCAAATGCAACGAGCCCTGCACTTGGCTCCCATTGCTTCGCTCCAGCCGCCGTATTCCCTTCTCGCAATGGATGTCGAGTCCTCAATTCTTCCTTTCGCTTTGGAGCACAGGATCGGCGTCATCGTATATTCCCCTATGGCCTCCGGTCTGCTGAGCGGCGCCATGACTCGCGAACGAATTGCTGCGCTCCCCGAAGACGATTGGCGGAAAAACAGCCCGAACTTTCAGGAACCACTGCTCTCCCGCAATCTCCGGCTGGTCGAAAGGCTACGCGCCATAGGTCAACGCTACAACGCGACGCCCGGCGAGGTAGCCATAGCGTGGACTCTACTAAATCCCGCTGTCACCGTAGCGATCGTCGGCATTCGAAGCGCCCACCAGGTAAACGGTATTGCCGGCGCCGCCGACATCAAACTCAGCGCCGCGGACATGTTGGGCATCGAGCAGGAGTTGGCGCGGCAGGCAGCGTGAGCCGGAAACCTTGAAAACGCCTTACGCATGGCTGGCTGGTCTGTAATCGTGCTGGCCGCGGCCGTATTGGCGCTTCGTTCCGATGTTGGACCCTTTTCGTCAGAATGGGAATCGTATCGAAAAAATCCAGCGGTGGTTGTATTGATGGAATGAGCTTGCTGCGATCTGGACGCCGACGCCAAATCCGATATTGACTCTCCCAGTAAGTGGAAATGCTCCTACGACGAGACCAGGAGTTAAGAAGACTTCCTTTTTTCCGTTCAACGGACCGTCGACCCAAAATATCGAATTCTGCTCGAACATGGGCCAGATCTTTCCTTTGATCCGGTAATCAACATCGGTATTGAAGACGAGCGTCCTGCCCACAACGTTCGTGCCACTCGTTGGAAGCGTTGCGCCAATCGTGCTCTGAATGTCCCACGGGCCAAGTCCTTTGGCTGCGGCGAAGGTCGGTGACAAGACCGCGTGATCAAGGCCGTTCGGCACGTTACCGGTAGGAACGCTACCGCCAAAGAAGAACCCTACAAAGTAGTCGCCTTTACCCTCCGTTCCGGAAAAAGCCCGAAACTTCACTTGATACGAAAAGTCGCCAAATCCGTCCCGGACATTGCTTTGACGAACGAAGTAGCTTGGTGGAAATATTCCCACTTCCAAACGGGTCGACGGGATGATCTCGAGACCCCGCGAGCCTCCGTAGTTAGACGTGATTGTGCTTCCGCTCGGATCCTGCTGCCAGGACATGTCATAGCGGAACTGCTGCACCAACATCACATGAGTCGTTACGATCGGCGCAACAAAGTGTGGTTGGCTGGCTCTGGCTTTTTCTGCGATTCGCGTCCAGGCGGCCACCCAACCCGAATCATCACTGACGCTGCCGGAGTCTTGGTCCGATGATTCGGGCGTGTCGGATGGTGTAAGATTCTGAGCGCATAATGGCAGCCATGACAGAAGAACCAGCATCGCCGCGGAGGCAAACACATGTTGCATGTTGAGTTTCATTCTTCGAAAAACATGGCGTTCCCTCCGGTGCGCGTTACATGCTTAGTTGTTGCTACGTGTGCTTCAAAACCTCTATTTGGCAGGCTCCTGGAGCGCACCGTGCGGGCGAGTGACGCTGCCACGATAAGCTTCATCGATAGCAACATGATTCTCGTCCAAAATTGTGCCGATAGCCCGCTCGAGGGCAATCTTCGCCTTTAGGTAGGCACCTTTTGAAGCGACTTCGGTCGAGCGGGCTTGTGCGAGGTAATTTTCATACTGGATCACCGTGAGATTTGTGGCGAGCCCGACAGCAAATGTCTGCTGTTCTACACTGACGGACTGCTCCTGAAGCCTGCGCGCCTCAACTGCCGCTTCGTACGCGGCACGCGCCTGCCGCAAAGACTCCTCGGCATCGGCGACTTCCAGGTGCACCTGGTCCTGCAACTGCTGACGGCGCACTTGAGCCTGCCTGACCTGCAATTCGTCGCGCACAGCATCCGCTTGGGCGACACGATTCCGCAAAGGCACCGTCAATTGCAGCCCAACTTCGTAGGACGGGAAGTCGCGCCGGAAGAGCTGTCCCAAAACCGTGCCATATCCGCCGGGATTCACGCTGCCGGGGGGCGTGTCGGCGAGAGGATTCAGATCGCCGGCCATACCACTGTTCTGAACGGTTCCCACCAGATCGAGCCGCGGCTTCAGCGCATTGAGCGAACCCTTCAAACTGATTTCCGAATTCTCAACTTGAAGACCGGCACCAGCCAGATCCGGGCGGTTACGGAGCGCCTCGCCAATCAGATCCGATAGCGGCTGGACTGACTCTTGGTCAGGAACAGCGAGCGTGCCTGTGGGAACAATATGGGCCGAAAGTACCTGGGGGTTCGCGAGGCCCCCACGGGTGATGGCCGTCTTCACAATCAACTCCTGCTGCCGCACCAGACCTTCCGCGACAATGAGTGCCTGTTTACTTGCGGCGACCGAAGCGTTTGCCCTAGTGACTTCGATGGGCGCCTGAGTACCCTGTTCGACTTGGTTCCTGTTGTCTTCATAAAGCCGCTGCGCGAGACGGAGAGCTTCCTGTTTTACCTTGACATCTTCGTTCAGGCTGACAAGGTCGGTATAAAGGCGCGCGATGCCGGACACGGTATCCATAACCTGCTGTCGAAAAACAAGGTCGGCGACTTTCTGGCTGTTCCGGGCGATGCGGATGTACCTCTTGTTCAACTTCGCACCAAAGCCCTGGAGGAGTGGCTGCGTGATAGTGAAGCCGAGGGCGGAGTTGACGAACGGATTGTAAGTGTAGCGAGTGGCGTCAGTGGAATACCGGCTATTGTCGAAGTTGAGGCTGAGTTGAGTTCCAGGCGAGAAACCTACGTTCATCCCGGCGTTTGCATTTACGATGTTCTGAGCTAACCAATTGGAGCCCGTCTGGATGGTACTGTATTCGGGAGTTGTCGAGTGCTGCCCGTTCACCAGGCCAGACAAGATCGGATCGTATTGAGGGAGGGTCGGCCCGTTCGACATCGGGATCTGCCCCAGTTACCGACAGATCGTTCTGCTGTTGGCTTATCAGCGCGATATCGGAAAAGTTCGTGTTGACGATGGGCGAGGGGTGGACCCGGATGTGAGGGTCGTCAAGAGCGGCCCGTTGGGACCGCCGATACCGGGAGGCGGCTCATTAACCAGCAGACTCAACCCACGGAGCAGTCCGCCTCCGTGCGGCTCGCAGCAGATCCGTATCCGCAATCTTCGGCAGGAAACGTTCCAGTTCGATGTCCAGGTTATTTTCGAGCGCAAGCGCGATGGCGTCGTCCAGCGATAAATAGAGTTGTCCGGCGCGCATCAGGTCGAAGATCCGTTGGGAATTTTGAAAATTCACTAGCGACACTTCCTGAGCTTTTATAGGGGCTGACCAATCGGCTGAAGAACGTGCCGTCTGAAGGCCGGATTTGCGGCGTTCGATCATTCACAGCTTCACTCGGGCTCTGTGCAGGGGCGCCCCACACAGCGAAGACCAACAGCAGTCCCGTATGAATAACAAACCTCATGCCCTATTTACCCGACCCTTGCGCTTGCGTGGAATTAGATGTCGCGGCGGGGTTTGCCATTTGTACGATGGCGCCCTCCTTCACAGCATCACCAGGGTTCACGACAACGTACTCAGCATCATGCAGACCATCCAGAATCTCGAGTGTCGTGCCATAGTCCCTACCGGGCTGCACTTTCTGGAAATGAACGATTCGTGCACGAGCCAACACAGCCTTATCCATGCCGTTCGAGACGGCTTTCTCCAAGTCCACCTGGCTAAGGGGCTGCAGGACGGCCAATGTTGTGCCGTTTGCCTCCACCACAAGGGAGGCGTCGGGAACGAGGAAAGGCGGGACCTCCCGGTTTGTGGCGAATCGAACCGTTGTGTACATTCCGGGAAGCAAAACTCCGGTGGGGTTGGCGACTTGGACCTCCGTTAGCAGTGTTCTGGATGCGGCATCCAGAGAATTCGAAGTGCGGGTGATTTGCCCCGGGAATGGTCGACCCGGAAGTTCCTCGATACTGACGCTGGCTGCCTGTCCAACATGGATACCCGACGCCTCACTTTGGGGAAGCGACACGAGAACGCGCAGCCTGCCGATCTGTGCGACGCGAAAGATCTCGCCAGCTGCTGGGAACATCGGAGGGACCAGCTTGGTTTGTCCGGGTGGGTCCTTGACTCGAACCTGTAGCGGAGATGAGCGCGCCCACATCAACGTTCCTCGCCGTTACGATCCCAGCGAACGGCGAAGTGATCTTTTCATATTTCTGAAGCGTGAAGAGTCTATCCAATGTGGCTTTGCTGGCGCGAACGAAATCTCTCGCCGCTACGACGTTCTTCTCGCCGGCCGTCACATTCGCTTCGGCCGTCTTGGCCGCCGTCGACTGCGTATCGCCAGCCTGACGCGATACCGCGCCGGTCTTCGTTAGGACTTGGTACCTCTGCCATGTAATAGCGGCAAGATCCCGGGTCGCTATCAGTTGTTCGAGTGTCGCCTCTGCCTGACCGAGTTGCCCTTCTGCCTGTGACAGCGCAGCCTGTCCTTGCGTCACCTGTTGGTCGAGGTCGGGAGCGTCGATTTCGGCCAGCAACTGTCCTGCGGAAACTCGGTCCCCGATGTCAACGTATCGATGCTTCAAGTATCCAGCGGCGCGGGCGAAAATGTATGCTTCCGTGATCGGTGTGATGCTGCCGGGAAACGAGACCTCAGTCAGATTTGGCGCTTGCGTGACTTTCGCCGCATTGACAATCGGTGGCGTGTTTCGTAGCTTAGCCGCGGCACTGTCGAGCTGACGTGTGGTCATTTCTCCGAGGAAGATACCCAGCGAGAAGCGCCGCCGCTACCAGCGCTCCCAGCACCATCACCGCCAGGATCAGACGTTTTCGCGAACTTCCACTGCGACCGAACATTCTCGGTAACCCTTATTCCTTCCCGCCAGGCCCAGCTGTTGTTTCACCGGCTTCCTGTAGCAATCTGCGCGTCGAGGTTCACTGGAGGATTCTTGCGGAGCCAGCTATACATGATTGGGACAAAGAACAGCGTCGTAGGCGTGGCCAGCAATAGATCGCCGATGACCGCCCGGCCTAAGGGCGCATTCTGCTCCCCTCCTTCGCCCATCCCCAATGCCATGGGAACCATGCCGATGATCATGGCTAGAGCGGTCATGATCACGGGCCGGATTCGCGTGAACCCTGCCGACTGGGCCGCCTGCGTCGCATCTTTGCCCTGCTCTCGCTCATCGTTGGCGAACGTGACGAGCAGGATGCTGTTAGCGGTTGCTACGCCGATGCCCATAATCGCGCCCATCAAAGCAGGAACGCTCAATGTGGTACCAGTAACGTAGAGCATCCACAGCATGCCAGCCATCGCCCCGGGCAGCGCCGTGAGAATAATAAAGGGATCAAGCCACGACTGAAAATTAACTGCCATCAGCAGGTAGACCAAAAGGATGGCGAAGACCATACCGAGACCCAGGCGAGTAAATGAGCTCTGCATGGTATCTACTTGCCCACGCACCTCAATGGTGGTGCCTCGTGGTAGGTTCTGGCGCACTTTGTTGACGATGCGGTTCACGTCGACGGCGAAGCCGCCCAGGTCGCGACGGTCCGAGCTTGCGTAAACGTCCATAACGGGCTGCACATTATAGTGGCTTTCGATTTCCGCCGACGTCGTCCGCTGCAGGCTGGCGAGATTGTCGAGGAGCTGGGTCGTCCGGCCCCCAGCCAGGGCGGTCACTGGCGTCCGCTGCATAGCGTCAAACGTCGGCACGGCGTACTGGGGCGTCTGTACAGCAACGTTGTAGTTCACTCCATTTTGCGGATTGAGCCATTGATTTGGCGCCACCTGACCACTTGAGGAAAGCGAAATCAGCAGGCTATCGGCCACATCTTTCTGCGTGAGTCCCGACTCGTCCGCCTTGATTCGGTCGACGTTTACCTTCACCGTCGGATAGTCGACCTGTTGCCGGACAAATGTATCCACTGCTCCCGGCAGCCGGGCGATTTCATAACGTAATTGCGCGGCGATGCGGTAATTTGCCACACTGTCATTGCCTGTCACTTGAACGTCGATGGGCGCGGGCAGGCCGAAATTCAGGATCTGGCTCGTGATATCCGCAGCCTGGAAAAAGAAGATCTCCGAAGGGAATCGGGCAGCCAGGCTGGTGCGGAGTTGCCTCGTATAATCGATCGTGGGGTGGTGCTTGGGCTTGAGTGAGATAAGAATTTCTCCGTCCGCCGGATCCACTGGTGGCGCTATCGCTGAAGGCGAGGTTGATGCCCGAGTTCGGGAGACCGATATTGTCGAGGATTGTGTCGAGTTCCTGCGTCGGGACGACACGACGGACTTCCTCTTCCACTGCACCAAAGATCCGTTCCGATTCTTCGATGCGAGTTCCCGCGGGACAACGCACGTGCAGCCGCATCTGGCCGGAATCCACATATGGGAAAAAGTCATTCCCAACGAATAGCACCAGTCCCAATGACAAAAACGCGAATATGGCAAAGGCGCCTCCAACCAGTACGCGATGCTCCAGCGCCCGCTCCAGGAGGCGATGGTAGGCGTCGCGCCACTTCTCGAAATGGCGATCGAACGCCTGGTGAATCCGCCAGATCGGTCCAGCTGCTTTTGCAGCGCTGCTGGCCGCCTCGCCCTCCTGATACAACGGAATTTCCACTGGGAGAAGATAGTGGACCAAGGTCGGCACAACCGTTCTAGTCAGCAGGTATGAAGTCAACATGGCGAAAACGACAGCCATGGAAAGGGGCGTAAACAAATATTTCGCCGCACCCGACAGCATAAGCACGGGGACGAATACGATGCAGATGCACAACGTCGATACGAAGGCGGGCACGGCAATCTGCTGTGCGCCGTCCAGGATAGCGCGCACCAGGGACTTCCCTTTCATTCCCATATTGCGATGGACGTTCTCGATCTCTACCGTCGCATCGTCAACGAGAATTCCGACGGCAAGGGCCAAACCGCCCAGCGTCATTACGTTGATAGTCTGTCCCATCAAACCCAAAACGATGAGCGAGGTGAGAATGGAAAGGGGAATGGAAAGGCAGACGATCAGCGTACTGCGCCAGCTTCCCAAGAATAAGAGAATCATGAGTCCGGTCAAGCACGCGGCAATAGTCGCTTCCCGCACAACCCCGCTCACCGATGCACGGACGAACAGGGATTGATCGAACAGCTGACTGATGCGTAGAGAGGTCGGGAGTGTTGCCTGTACCGCAGGCAGGAGTTTCTTAACTCCATCGACAACGGCCAGCGTTGATGCACCGCCGTGCCTCAAGACAGTTAACAGGGCTGACCGTTTTCCGTCTGTCCGGACGATGTTCGTCTGCACCTGGTATCCATCTCTCACTTGGGCGACATCTCGCATGTAAACAGGCGCACCGTTCACAGTCTTAATTGGCACGTTGTTAAGAGCCGATATCAGTTCTGGACTGCTGTTTAGCTGAATTAAGTACTCACGCGTTCCTACCTTCACCGTCCCGGTCGGAAGAATGAGATTCTGAAGGCTGAGCGCATTTGAAATATCTGTTGCTGAGAGCCCTTTACCAAACAACGCGCCGGGGTTCAAATCCACCATCACGCTCCTGACCTTTCCGCCGTAAGGTAAGGGCACGGAGATCCCAGGAACCGTCGAAAGGCGCGTGCGGATAAAGTTTTGCCCGTAGTCGTAGAGTTCCTGTTCCGTGAGTGTGTTGCTGCTCAGGCCTAATTGAAGGATCGGGACGCTTGATGCGTCGTACTGCACCACAAGCGGCGGGAAAATTCCTGGCGGCAGAGTGCGAAGAATGGTTTGATTCACCGCGACGATCTGGGACATGGCGAGATCGATATTCGCTCCGGGTTGCAGATATACGCGGATCAAGCCGACACCATTGTAAGAAGTTGCCTCAATGTGCTCGATACTGTTGACCGTAGTTGTCATGGCGCGCTCGGAGATCAACAGAACTCGCTTTGCCATCTCATCCGGACTCATGCCCGAATACGACCAGATCACGCCGGCTACCGGAATATTGATATAAGGAAATACGTCTGTCGGCATGGTCAGAATCGACAGTCCACCTAGGATGGCGATCAAAAGAGCCATGACGATGAACGTATAAGGGCGGCGAAGAGCGAGCCGAACTATCCACATAGAGAACTCCGGTTAGAAACCGCTGGCTCACGCGCGCGGCTCAGCAGCAAGTTACTGAGCCGAGACCATAAGGGACGATCGCGCCCAGCCCCGCAACGGGACATCTGATAACGCAGTGTGCAATCGAACGGCCAAGAACTGAAGGTTGGATTGGCACCGCGTTTCAACACTAAGTCAATCTCATGCGCGAGATCCAAGTCCTCTATCGACGGCAGAATGACGCGGGTGTCGGCGAGAGGTCGGCTACGGCCTCATCCGAGGCACAAACTTTTGAAAGGATGATCCACTATGAAAAAGCAATACGACTGAACTCGCATGACGGAGTTCTTACGCTCCACCCATAGGATCTGCGAGAAGCACGAGGATGTTGACTCGCCATTCTTATAGAGAGCTGGCTTGACGAAGCCAAGCGCAGAACTTGGTTCCTGTCAGAGACAGTCCGCCATCACTAGGTAATTAGGTGACATGGATTTTCGCCACGGGCAGCGGCGGCACCTTTCTGTGCCTTTCCGTACCGGTGTCGATTGGACGTCACCGAAGTCGCTATTGCGTCTCAGTCAACGCTGGTAGCAAGGAATAAGTCGCAGAAATCGGCCTTCGGCACTCGGCAGCCCACTTGCTCAATTGTCCTTGAAGACGTTGCTTTCGTGTACGAGAGGTAACCCTGAATGGCAGACTCGACAGACCTAAGGATCATCGAAGGCACGCCGAAGGCGGTCTCGAGACGCAGGTTCATTAAAGGAGTCATCGCCGGCGGCGCGGCAGTCTCCTCAGCGAACTATTTGTTCCGCGCGTCCGCTACGCAGGGCCAGATATCGGGTGCCGGCGAGCGGCTCATCAGCATCAACGTCAATGGCCAACAGCGGCGAGTCGACGTCATGAAACAGGAGACGTTGGCTTGGACGCATCCGCTACAAACTGGGCCTGACGGGCACCAAGCTGGGCTGCGACCGCGCCGAATGCGGCGCCTGCACCGTCCTCATCGACGATGTGCCGCATTACTCATGCTCGGTGCTCACGCATACGGTGCGCGGCCAGAGAGTCATGACCATCGAAGGACTGGCGAGTCCCGACGGAACGCTGCACCCCGTGCAACAGGGCATCATCGACGAACAAGGGTTCCAGTGCGCATTCTGCATGTCCGGCTTCATTATGGCGACGGTGGGATTCTTGAAAACAAATCCAAGCCCCACGAGGTCGGAATTGGCGCACGGTATCTCGGGAAATCTTTGCCGGTGCCAGGACTATGACAAGATCCTCACCGCGATGATGCGCGGCGCAGACAATCTGAGGAGGGCTAACCATGTCTCGTAGGGTTGTTGAGCCCAACAAAGCAGCCGAGCCTCACTACGGAGCTGGTCACAAGCTGATCGGCAAGAACTACACGACTGCCGACCTCTATGCGAAGGTCACCGGCAAGGCGAAGTACGCCGAGGACTATCGCGCAGAGGGCATGCTGTTCTGCAAGCTTCTGCTCAGTCCGCTGCCGCACGCGCGTGTAAAACGGATCGATGCGAGCAAGGCGCTGGCGATGCCGGGCGTAAGGGCGATCCTTACGGCCGACGATCTTCCCGCTCCGGCCGATACCCTTACCGACAATGGCACGGTGATTAAGGCGAGCAAGTGGGGCGAACGGGGACTCACGATGGAGCCGCTGTACCAGGGCGAACCGATTCTCGCCGTCGCGGCGGTCGACGAACTCACCGCCGCGGAAGCCATCGAAAAGATTCATATTGATTTCGAGCGGCTTCCGTTTGCCATCGATCCGCTCGATACGTTGCGGCCCGGTGGGCCGAACCCGCGAACTGACGGCAACATCTGGGTGACCCCGCCAGGTGGCGCGGCGCCGGCCGTCACGGAACTGAAGTGGACCGATGCTGACTTCGCCGAAGCCCGCTACGGCCGTTTGCCGATGGGTAAAACGCCGGACCCATGGTCGTATGGCGACCTCGACGCGGGCTTCAAAAATGCAGCGCTTGTTCTGGACGAAACATTCGTCACGCCAGACGTCAGCCACCAGACCCTTGAGCCACGCAGTGCGATGGCTTACTGGCAGAACGGCAAGGTGTACGTTCATACGGGCACTCAGAGCACGTTCCAAACCCTGCCTGCGCTCGCGCGCTGGCTGAACATCGATCCGGGCAAAGTCGTCTTCATCAGCGAATATACGGGTGGCGGGTTCGGCAGCAAAATAACCGGCGGCGTCACGATGATTATCCCGGCGCTCCTGTCGAAGAAGGCCAATGCCCCGGTGATGATGCGCATCAGCCGCGAGGAAGAGACTTTCATCGGGCGCGCGCGCCCCGGTTTTCAGGGCCGAATGAAAGTGGGCTTCTCCAAGGAAGGCCGGATCACGGCCCTCGATATGTTCGTTATTTCCGACAACGGCCCGTACGATGCACAGGGCGACGCGCCGACGTCCGGCCACATGGTCTCCCTGTTGTACCAGCCGCAATCCATGCGCTGGCGCGGGCTGACGGTGTTGACGAATACGCCGCCACGCAGTGCGCAGAGCTCACCAGGCGGCTTGCAGGGAATTTCCATCATCGAACCGATCATCGCTAAAGCTGCGCGCAAACTCGGGGTGGACCAGGTAGCCATCCGCCGCATCAACTGTCCCGAGGGTAAGGCGCAATATGGTCCGCCGGTGCAAGGCAAGCTGCAGCACGCAACCAGCGCTTTCCTCAAGGATGCACTCGATCGAGGCGCGAAGCAGTTCCAATGGCAGCAGAGAGTGGCGCGCAGCCCGAAGCGTATTGGCTCGAAGGTGCGGGGCGTCGGGGTATCCCTTAGTTGTTACGTCGGCGGCACCATCGGGTTCGACGGACTTCTGGTCATCACGCCAGACGGCCGGGTCCGCTTCCAGTCCGGAATCGGCAATCTGGGAACCGAGTCCGTGATTGACGTGCACCGCGCAGGTGCGGAAGTTCTGGGTGTCCCCTGGGAAAAGTGCGATGTCGTTTGGGGTGACACGTCGAAGCACTTTCCATTCACATGTGTTTCAGGCGGGAGTCAGACGACGCACGCGATGACACGGGCAGCGCATGCGGTGGCGATGGATGCCAGAAAGAAACTCCAGGAGATCGCAGCAAAGAGTCTCGGCGGCCGGCCTGAGGATTACGAGGTTGCTAATGAGCGTGTCTTTCGAAAGGGGGGCGGAGCCGGCATGACATTGGCGCAGGCCGCTCAACGCGCGATTCAACTGGGCGGCATCTATGATGGCCACGAGGCGCCCACAGACGTCAACAAGTTCACGAAGGCGTCGGTGGCGGCGCTGGCCGGCCAGGGCCTGGTTGCTGCCGCCCGCGACAACTACGGGCGCGACGGCATGACCCATTCTTATGTGGCAAGCTTCGCCGAAATCGAAGTAGATGTCGAAACCGGCAAGTACTACATTGTGGATTTTCTTGCTTACGCGGACGTCGGCACGGTGATCCATCCACGTGCGCTGGGTGGACAGGTTCTGGGGCGTTCGACGCTGGGCATTGGCCACGCAATCGGCCAGAAGTGGGTCTTCGACCCTCACTACGGCGAGATGGTTTCGAAAAGGTTCTACCAAAACAGACCGCCGACGATTCTGGATGTTCCAGTGGACATGCAATGGGCGGCGCTGGACATTCCGGATCCTGAAACTCCGGTCGGCGCTCGCGGGATCGGCGAGCCGCCCGTCGGGGGCGGGTGTGCCTCCATCTTGAACGCCCTCTCGGACGCACTTGGCGACGAGGTCTTCCGGCGCGCGCCCGTCAGCGCCGATACGATTTTGACTTCGCTGGAGGCTGGTCGGCCGATGCAACATCCGTTGATGGCGCACATTTAATTCGAGAGGATCTATGGCAATAATACGAGACGTGATGGCCGCCTTTGAGCTGCTTCAGCCGGCTTCGATCGCGGACGCGCAGAAGCTTCTCCAACAACATGGAGAGAATGCCTGGGTGATGGCCGGTGGAATGGATACCTTCGACTGGCTTAAGGATCGAATCAGGAAACCGAAGGTCGTGGTCGACCTCAGCGGAATCGAAGAACTCAAGGGCGTTCGCAATACCAGTGATGGCATCGAGGTCGGTGCGATGACTACTCTGACCGAAGTCGTAAAACACCCCGTCATCAGGGAGAAATATAGTCTTCTCGTGGAGGCCGCCGAATTGGTTGCTTCGCCTCAGATCCGGAATCAGGGTACGATCGGCGGCAACGTATCACAGGACACGCGCTGCTGGTATTACCGCGCGGGTTGGCCGTGCTACCGTGCGGGCGGGAATATTTGCTACGCCGACACGCCGACGGGCCGGAACCGCGAGCACGCTATCCTTCACGCCGAGCGATGCGTGGCGGTGAACCCGTCCGATTCGGCTCCGGCGCTGATCGCATTGGACGCCAAATTCGTCATGCGCACGCCCAAGGGCGAAAGAATCGTCGACGCCGAGGACTACTTCATCGGGCCTGACATCGACATCACCCGGCTTCACATATTGAAGCCCGGGGATCTGCTGACGGCTATTCGTATTCCGTCAACGTGGGCCGGAGCGCGATTCTATTTCGAGAAGGTACGGGACCGAAACGTCTGGGATTTCCCCTTGTTGAACGTAGCCTCAGCCATGCAGGTTTCCGGTAACACGATCGAGCGCATCCGTCTTGCCGTGAACGGCGCCGCCGCGCGTCCATTGCGGCTAAGAGCAGTGGAAGATGCGGTTCGCGGAAAACCGGCGACGGCAGCAACAGGCGAAATGGCGGGGAAACTAGCCGTGCATGGAGCGGTCCCGCTTCAGTTCAACGCCTATAAAATCCCGCTGATGAGAAATCTTGTGAAACGCGCGATTGGCGGAGTGGAGGAGGCAAGATGGGCATCCTAAGGCCGATTACGGAATGGGCCGCAAGTCCGTGGGGGCAAAATGTTCCCATCCACATTGCATGGTTCTTGATCTGGGTCGCCGCGCTCGCAGGATTGCTGTTCCTCGTCGTGCACTCAATCTACGTGCGGTACTTCGCGAAGACGGAGGAATTTGCAAGGAGTGTTTCGCCCACCCTTGAGGCCATTCTCCCGCCGCGGGTTCCCAGACACTCACTGGTAGCGCGATTGTTTCACTGGGTCATGGCAGCGGCAATGTTCACGCTGCTCTTCACCGCGTTCCTTCCCAAAGTGGGCATCCAATTTGATTGGGTGACCTACCACTGGATCGCCGGAACGGTTCTGACCGTGTCCATCATCTTCCACATCATTCATGCCTCTTTTTGGCTGGACTTCTGGGCGATCTGGCCCGACAAAGCCGACCTGGTGGATGCATTGAGGCGAGTGTGCAGGTTTATGGGCTGGCCGGCGACGCCGCCGCGAAGGTTCCCGAAGTACCCGTTAGAGAACAAGCTCTACCACGGCGCGATCATGGCGACCGCGTTGTCTGCTATCGGAACGGGTGTCTTCATGCTGTTCCGGGTCCGTACGATCTTGTTCCCTCGCAATCCTTATCTGTTCAGCGATATGACATGGGGCCTGATGTATGTGCTCCATGGACTGGCCGGCGTCGGACTGATCGCGCTGGTCATGGTGCACGTATACTTCGCGATTCGAGCTGAGAAACTCGACATCACGAAATCGATGATTCTCGGTTCAATGAGGCGCGAGTTCTATTTGAAACACTACGATCCGGAGCGATGGATCATCCGGGCTTCAAGTTCATCATCGAGATCCGAGGGAGACTAAGAGATGCTGGCCGAGGTGCGGGAGCGATGTGACGCCATCGAAGAGTGCTACGAGTTCATGCTGGCCTTCGCCGCGCAGGGGCTGCCAAATGACGAAAGCAGCCGGGCGGGCGGACAAATCCGAGAATTCATGCATCGCGCTGTCAAAGCGCTGGCAGGCTTCGCACAGAGCTGTACGATGGCCGCAAGACACGAGGGACTTGAGCCGGCGGAACAATACGAGGCGTTCTTCGCGGTCGTCGACCGCGACGCACGCGACTCGCTCGCTGCCATGGAGCTGGTTCTAGCACAACCCGCCATCAGTTCTCAGTTGATCGACAACCTCAACGCTTCGATCCATCTCCGGGCGCTGCTCACGGACCTGTTTCTCGTTGACGAAATCCTTAACGCGCAAGCCGTACCGAAGAAGCCGGCCGTCACGAGTGCTTGAAAAAGTAGAGTGAAACCCCACTTGTGAGGGTGGGAATTGCGGCGCAATTCACCCTCCTGCGAGCTGCGAATCGCTTCCATGTTGCTGTCGTTGAGTTGCAGTTCTCTGAATGGTAGCGAGGAGAGAACACCACATGGTCTGCCCGTTCTTGTTCAGAGGAGTGCAGTGTGTGACACGATCTCAGAATCATTCAGTGCCGTCGCTCAGTCCGGAAGATGAACTTGCTCATAAGCGAATGCGCTTTTCTTAGGCAAGATCAGGAGCATTACTTGCCGCTCATCGGAGCAAGCGCACCAACCACACTTCAGCGCACTGATTAACGTAACGCGCCGGGCTAGAGTCCAGTTCTGCGTCGGCGAAAGGTCAGCCCTTGTCCTTCCGTCGACGCCCCGTCGTGCCACGTATGACATATCCGCTGCCAAAGGGTTGCGTCGCGGCATGGCGAAGCACAGCACATGGAAAGGCTTCCGCTTTTGGAAGGTAAACGACTCTCTCTTTATCGCCGGTTGGCAGGGTAGGTGCAATCACTCCGGTCGAATGGTGAATTCTTCAGCGCACTTAATTGGAGAACCGATCTTACCCGATGAAAAGACCACTTCTCCCACCGCCCCCGGTGGCTATGTATACGGCTATGAGAGCGGCAGGAGGGTCTCGCAAAACATGGATGAAAGAGTTGAGAAAGCCGTACTATTTATGGAGAGTAATTGGCAGCGTACGATACGCTTGCACCAAATTGCCGCAAGCGCCGGAGTGTCCCGCTCCCGGCTAAGTGCACTCTTCCTTGCCCATTTAGAAGTCAGCCCAATGCGATTCCTGAAAACAATAAGAATGCAGCAGGCCAGAGCATTGCTTGAGTCCTCTTCATTAAACGTAAAAGAGATTGCTGCCTACGCAGGGTTCAATGATATTAGCCATTTCATTCGCGATTTTATTCGTCTGTATGGTAAGTCACCAAAAACCGTCCAAACAGCAAATGACCTTGAAAAATGAGCAAATTGGCCAATTGTTTCCTATTGTATTTCGCGCAGCAGGCCTGCACAATTTAGTAAAAATGAGCGTTGTAGTAAGTCAGAAGGGAATGAAGCGATGAAACGAACGACGTTGGTTGGCACGCTAGTCATTTGTGCGGCAGTAGTCGGAGCCCTGCTCCTGTCTTACGGCACGGTAGCCGCCCAAGATAACAAGAAGAACACACCGGCGCCTCCCTACAATCCGTACCCCCCTGGTATCTTGCCGCCCGATTTAGGGCCGGAGATAGCAAGGGTGCGCCGTGAGGTGGCTTCCATCGAAAACGAAGCTCTCGCACAGTGGCAGGCGTTGACGCCTCCAACTCTCACGGGTCAACCGCCGACGCTTCAGGGCACGGGACAGAGGGCCAATCAATTGCTCGGCAAGCTCATGAATTTCGACGAGAATATCTCGCCGTTCAAGAATAGGGCCTGTGGTTTCTGCCATATGCCATACGCCGGCTTTAGCGGACCGATCCCATCAGTCAATCTCACGATGGTCGCGTATCCGGGATCCTATGAATTTAGGGCCGGCAAGCGGACAGCGCAGAGATATACATATGCGCCCTTTTTCCCTATCCTCAACTACAATGAAACCCAAGGCCTTTTCTTCGGCGGAAATTTCTGGGACTCACGTGCGACCGGATACTTGTTAGGGAGTCCCGACGCCGAGCAGGCACAGCATCCTCCCGTCGATACTCAAGAACACGCGTTACCCGACACGGCTTGCATCGCTTTTCGGCTTTCCACAGCCGCGTACAGACCTCTCTTTGAGACGGTATGGGGCGCCGGCTCTTTAGACATCAAATTCCCACACAACACCGAGGAAATTTGCGATACCCCTGGAGGGGCTTCAGTCTTTGGAACGGACACCACGCCAATCAAGCTAAAGCCGGAAGACCGCACCAAGGCAAACGACGTTTTTGATCACTGGGGGAATTCCCTTGACCAATACGAAGCCTCACCGGATGTCAGCGCTTTCTCGTCGAAATTCGACTCCTTCGCCAAGGGCAATTACACGTTTACTGCAGACGAGATGGCCGGGTTCCTGCTGTTCAATGGAAAAGGCAATTGCAATTCATGCCACGTCGACGGAAGAGGGACCACTCTGACCGCAGCTTTCAGCCCCGACAACAGCAAGATCGCATCTACGACGCCGAAGTTCACCTGCTTCGGCTCGGCCAATGAAGGGCTGCCACTAAATCCGAGGGATGCTATCTATTATCAGAACAAGCCGGATTCCTTCGGGTTCACAGCCAATCCCGATGGCTTCGCCTTCAGAGATTTGGGAATGGGAAGTTTCCTCAGAGGCGTTGCCGCCCCCAATCCCAACTCGGATTGGACACCATTGGCGCCAACTGTCGACGGTACGTTCCAGGTGTCCACGGCGCGCAATGTGGCCAAGACGCCGCCGCAGTGTCCGACCACCGAGGCCGGCTCGACACCTTACTTCCAGAAGGGGTTCTTTCACAACGGCTACATCAAAAGCCTGAAGCAACTCGTACATTTCTACAATACGCGTGACACTTCGTTTGCGTACCCCGTCACGTCCGGAAACTGCCCGGCAGGAACTGTCGAGAGGGTTACCTGCTGGCCTATGCCCGAGGTTACTAACAATATAGACATGACCACCGGCAATCTCGGCTTGACGGATCACGAGGAGGACCAGATCGTTGCGTTCCTGCAAGCACTCACGGACGGATACACAAGACCTTACCCCGACAGCGACAAGTTTACAGGAGCTTGCATGACCTGTAACCCGGCAACGGACCCCAATTGTTCACCTTCGCGGCAAGGTTATGGGAGCCTTATCCCGACTCCGCCGCTGCCGCCCTGCGGATCGGACATTTGCGGCGTGCCGCCTGTCCCCAGCAAGCCCATTCCGTAGCCGTACACGCGAAACGGCGCATGCGAGGAGAAGGAGAGCGGGTGAAACATGGACGCATTGGGGGCGACTGCGGCCCCCATGCTCTTTGTACCCGTATTTCCCAAGAAAACTAATTGAGTAATTTCGCTATGAGGTCTGTACATGAATAAACTGCTTACAAGACTCGCGATCACGGCCGCGGTTGGCAGCCTGCTCGCCTCAAACCCGATGCCTGCTCAGGTAAGTCCAACTACGCAAAAAGCTCAGCGCGTCCGAATCACCGAAGGTCCAGAGCTCGAATTGGCTAAGGAGCATCTGACCATTATCAGGTGGACAACCAACAACCCTGGAGGCTCGCCCGTGCATTACGGCATCGTGCGGTATGGTACGGATCCCAAGAACCTCAGCCAGACTGCAAAAAATCCCATCAGGCTAAACCCAGACCACCCATCTACAATTTTCCGTGTGCGCCTGGACGACCTTAAGCCGCGGACAACTTACTACTACACGGTTGGTTCGATGGAAGCCAATGGCACCGACGACGGGACGAAGAGCACGGTCAAGCAATTCACCACACCCGGTGAACTGCAACGAGCAGGCCGGTAAGGTGACGATTTTCGCATGCATAGTGCTGAATAAATACTTGTCCTGCGCGCCTAGAGTCGGCGTGTGATCAAAGTTCGCGGGCCTTTTGTAAGATCAGCGGGAAATCTTTGTTCATTAGCCGCGGCTGGAAACCGCGTACTGTAATCGTTCCTCCTCGCCCGTCAAGCTTTCCAAGATGTGCCGGGCCGCCTCACCCTCGAGGATCCTCTTGCGCTTCTGAACATCTAACCACTATGATTCCAGACGTGTCCAAAGAAAGTGGCAGGCCAGTTCTGGATGGCTTGTATCAACAACTTCTGCGACGAGGCGTTCAATATTTCCTGCCTTCCAGTCACCTCGAGATAGCCGGTCACGTTCGGGAATCAACGCCGGAAATGGTTTTTCACGCGCCGTCTCTCGCCGGCCTCAGTTTTGAGTGGCTCGGGAGTAGATATTCGCTCACCAATCACAGAGAATTCAGCGATCACGAACAGAGGATGGTTCGAAGTATCTGCAGGTTCCTTTCTACGCGATACGAGCTTCTGTTGAACCGCGAGATCGCCGCGCAGAATATGCCGATCTTCGGCGGCCTGACTGAGGATCGCTATGTTTCTACATTTCTCGATGGAAGGGTCTTCGATGACGCGAGAAGCGCGGCCACCCTTCCGGATCGCGTTTCTGAGGCCATTGAGGTCCTTCGAATCAGTGCGCTCAGCTCGTACGAGGACAAACGAATCTCGACCGGAGCCTTACTATTCGGATCGCTGCCGGATGCGTGTCACTCGCTGCCGCCGCTTCCGGCGGACGCACTCCCGTATTCGAGCGAACTGACCGCAATTCGCAGCTTTCACCGCATCTGCGACGGATTACAAACGATCGCACTGGTGGACGGGAGCGGCCTTATGGTTGAGCTGGTCGATGTGCAGGAGTGGGCACAGCCCTTCAGCGAAATGGAGCTCCCGGTTCCCACCGCGCGGCGCTACCGAACCCACACCCAGGCCACTCTGTGCGGCGGACACATATGCCTGGTGCTGACACCGAACGGCGAGATCAAAATTTTCGGCGAGGGCGTTCAGTTATTCAGTTTTTTCGACGGGCGTTGGCATCTTACTGACGCGGTCTCGAAGTATGAAGCCTGGGAGGCCGCGATTGGGCGCAGAGATCTGGCCGCGCGATTGTTCTCAGCCGGGCTCAACCTTGCCGAACATCGGCGCGGAGGCATGTTTGTGGTGCTCGAAGACCCGCAGCACGCCCGCCAAGTTGTGAGCGGGGTCGATCTGCTGGAAACCGACCGGCGGGAGAGAGCAGGCGCCAAGAACCAGCTCCATTACCTGTTGCGAAGGACACGCGCTACCGATGTTTCGCCGGCTGTGCTTGAAAGCATCGCCCAGATCGATGGAAGCGTTGTGCTCGATCGCGATTCGAAGTTACTGGCGTTCGGAGCGATTCTCCGGCACCGGTCGCCGGTGGATGAGTATGAGGAGATCGGGGAAGGGGGACGTACAGCAGCGGCCATCGGCGCATCACAATTCGGCAATGTATTGATGGTGAGCGAGGGCGGCCAGCTCTCGTTCTATCAGAAGGGTCATTGCGTCTGGACGCTGTGAGTTTCCGGTGGCACAGACAAGCAACTCCTTAGCCGGTGCGCGCGATCGGTCTGGGATTCGCTCCATCAGAAGGTGTAGGCGACGGCCATATTTGCCTGGTCGCCCAGATTGTTCGCCGCCAGTTGGTTTCGATAATTGGTGAGGAAACGGCGCCACTCCCAGGCGAATGTGACTTCTGGCGAAAACTTGTACATGAGGTTCACCATGTACGTCTGGTTCTTGGCGCGGGCGCCAGTGGTCAGGTTACGAAGTTCGGGTGCATCAATTCCATAGGCGGCGTTGGTTTGCCACTTCGCGGCCCAGTTGAACTGGGCTTGCATCCAGCCGCCGCGCGTTCCGATGCCGTGTTCACCCGGTGTGCCTGGCGCAAGATAGCTTTGGCCGATATCCCCGGTGAAAACACCCAATGCGCGGCCGCCGAAGATTTCGCCCGAAAGCCCAAACCATTTGAGCAAAGGGAGATTGTAGTCGAGCGCGACACCCCAATCTTGGAAATTAAGCACCGACATTTCAGTGCCGCTACCCGCGACGTTCTTCGCGGGATTCCAGTGTCCGCTCACGCCGATTTCGGCCTGACGATCGCCAATTGGAGTGGCGATCGTCACGCGAGACTCAACCGCCGGGCCGCGGCCTAGCTCTCCGGCCTTCGGTTGCCTCAAGGTTGCGAAGGCCGCCGGGTTGTCGCCGACGTTTGGATCGAGCGCTGCCAGTTGCCACAAAAAGCGCCGGCCCTGGCCCAAATCGTGACGCCATTCAGTTCTGATCTGCGGCGTGCGGATCCACAAGTTACCGGACCCTGACATGGCAGGAATTGCGTATGAAGCCAGCGATGTGGGATTCAGCGGCGCAAAGATCACCCAATCCTGTCCAGCCTCCAGGGAAAAATTCGTCCAGTCCAGGCGTCCGAAAGCCAGCCGCAGGCGCAATATATCCATGTCGATGCCATTGGCCAGCGCCGCCTTGCCGCCGAAGAAATCCGTCTCCACCTCGCCGCTCAATCGGGCACCGCCGATTACCGGTCCCTGGTAACGGAGACCGAGCCGTGTCTGGCGTGCAGTCATGCCAAAGTTCTCCACCGGGCCGGGTGCGTTCGGGCTCGCGAAGAGTGGAATATCGGTGTTGTTTGAGGCAGCCGTGTTGTAAAACGAATTCCAGAGCAGCGTTCCGTAGATGGTTACGGGGAACTTGGATTGCGCTGTTACGGAACCCTCCGCGGGTCCGGTCTGCTTCCGCTGGGGCGGCTGTGTAACCGAGGCAGCGGACTGGTTTTGCACGACGGGCCGCGTGTTGGCCGGTACGGCCTCGACTCCGCTCTGGACCTTAGCAGCTTCGGTACCGTCGATCAAGCCTTTCTCTTGGAGAATGGAGGTAAGCAGGCGGACGCTCTGCTCCGCATCCAGTTGCTCCACGCGGCTGAGATCGCTTTGGCTGATCAGGCCTTTTTCTTGGAGAAGACGGGCCAGTTCTCGACTGGGCGACTGAGACCAGGCTAGCGTCCCCGCTGCTAATACGAATAACGGAATAATGAGTTTTTGAATCATCTGGCGTCAACTCCGTGGCAGACGAACCTGCACACCAGGGACTTTACGTTGCACACGAGGGACCACAGGGAGCACAAGCGGACCAATCCAGGAACGCCTGGCGGCGGACGCTCACGATCGATGCGCCGCTGGTAGCCGTCAAAATCGGTGAGCAGCGCAGGTACATCTCATGCTGCCGACGTATTCCTTGTTTGAGTCTTCAAGTTCCGACTCCCAAACGGTTTCTGGCGTTATGTCGACGATTCGACACAGCCGTCGCCCCATCGACTGTCAGTGGCCTTGCTTTCACCTTGCCTAAAAGCAGCAACCGCGGGCGTGACCCTACGTATTCACCCTTTCAGCCGGCCGGTTTCGGTATGCGTGTATCGCGGGCCCGCGCGTTGCGAACGGCTCAATCCCATGCTGGATTTTTGGCCCGTCTGCCCTGCAACGATGGAAGACCCGAATAGTTCTTCGGATTGGCACATTACATGCACGATCCACGCTGCTTATCGAGAAAGATTTCCGTTGTCTGCATCGCCCCCTGGCGAGGAACTTAACGACGCCGATGCGCTTCCGAATCCGTTGCGATACATTAATCTAGTTCGGCGTGGGACACAGTTATGCAGGCTGTCTGTCCGCCCGTGAGGCCAGCGCAGACTGCGAGGAGTATTCGATCAGAAGCGCCCGGTAGCTTATCGCGAAAGGAAGGTCAAAACCATGGATGGCAGCCGCAGAGATTTTTTGAAAGCCGGCGCACTGGGAGGTGCCGCGCTTTCTTCTTTTTTTGGGTTTGATCTGGCACCCGCTTATGCGGAGCTTCGCGAGCTCAAGATTGCCCGCGCGACAGAAACGCGATCTACGTGTCCTTACTGTTCGGTAAGCTGCGGTGTCATTATTTATACGATTGGCGATAAAGCGAAGAATGTCACGCCTCAAGTGATCCACGTCGAGGGCGACCCGGACCATCCCATCAACCGCGGAACGCTGTGCCCGAAGGGAGCTTCCCTGGAGCAGGACATTCTCAACCCGCGGCGGCTCCTCAAGCCACAGGTGCGCCGGCCGGGCTCCGATCACTGGGAAGACATCGCCTGGGACCGGGCGATTGAAGAGATCGGCCACTGGGTGAAGAAGACCCGAGACGAAACGTTCGTCGAACGGGATGCCCTTGGGCGCACCGTGAACCGCTGCGAAGGCATCGCGTGGATCGGGGGCTGTACCGATACTAATGAATTCAATTACCTCGTGGGCAAATCCATGCGCAGCCTGGGGCTCTGTTACATAGAAACCCAGGCCCGTGTTTGACACGGCCCCACGGTCTCCAGTTTGGGGCCCACATTCGGACGCGGGGCGATGACCAATGGTTATATCGACATCAAGAATACCGACATGATGTTGATCATGGGTGGGAATCCCGCGGAGAACCACCCATGCGGTTTCAAGTGGGCGATTGAAGCAAAACGGACCCGCAACGCAAAGATGATCGTGGTGGATCCGCGCTTCACACGCACTGCGGCTACCTCGGATCTATTCCTTCAAATTCGCGCGGGAGCTGACATTGCATTCCTTGGCGGAGTCATCCACTACGCGATCGAAAACAACCGGATCGCCAAGGACTACCTCATCAACTTTACGAATGCCGCGTTCATCGTAAAGGATGGTTTCAAGCTGCCCGAAGATGGCTTGTACTCCGGTTTCGATCGAGCGGCACAGAGCTATGACAAGTCCACCTGGAATTACGAAGGTGGTGGCGGCGGCGCTGCCACTGCAGCAGGCACTCCTTCGGTGGCGACGCTTCCGCCGAAAATTGCCTATGACCTCACGATGCAGCATCCCCGGTGCGTCTTTCAGTTGTTGAAGAAGCAATACTCACGCTACACACCGGAAATGGTCGAGCGCATCACCGGCATACCGAAGGATCAGTTCCTCAAGGCTGCGGATCTGTTCACTTCCGTTCGCAAAGATGGCGACATGACGAAGGTGGCGACGATCATATACGCGGTAGGGTGGACGCAGCACACCTTTGGCACGCAGATCATCCGTACCGCGGCAATGTTGCAGTTGCTGCTCGGCAACGTGGGCCGCGCTGGCGGTGGTGTTAACGCTCTCCGCGGCCACTCCAACATCCAGGGCGCCACCGACATGGGCGGGGTGTTTGACATTTGGCCTGGATACCTGAAGGTTCCGAACCCGACCGATGTCGACCTGAAAACTTACTTGGAGCGAACCACGCCAAAGGCTTCAAAGCCGGCTGAGTGGGATTCGTTTAACTATTGGTCGAACACGCCCAAATTTGCCGTTTCCTTCCTGAAAGCCTTGTACGGTGACGTCGCCAGGAAGGAAAACGACTGGGCCTTCCACTACATGCCGAAGGTGGATCGCAACTATTCTTGGACCGAACTCTGGGACAGCATGTACCGCGGCTCGGTGAAGGGAATGTTCGCCTTCGGTATGAACGGCGTGGCCATCGGGCCCGACTCTCAAAAAAATATCGATGCGCTCAAGAGAGCCGATTGGCTCGTTGTTGGTGAGATCTACCCAGATGAGACCAGCGAATTCTGGAAGTCACCAGGCATCACTCGGGCGCAGATGAAAGAGATCAAGACGACGGTCTACCGGCTGGCATGCGCTGGCTTCGCGGAGAAAGACGGGTCGATGACGAACTCCTCTCGCTGGCTGCAGTGGAAAAACGTTGCAGTGCCTCCACCCGGCCAAGCCCGTCTCGATCAGGACATCGTGGCGCAAATTTTTCTCAAAGTGCGCGACCTCTACAAGGCAGAGGCTGGCAAGTTCCCGGACCCGATTTTGAATCTGACCTGGTCCTATACCGATCCCCAGCATCCGGCCTTAGCTGAATTAGCCAGGGAGTTCAATGGCAAGGCACTCGCGAATCTTACAGATCCCAAGGCGCAGCAAACCATCAAGGCGGGACAACAACTGCCCGGCTTCGCCTGGCTCAAGGATGACGGCACAACTTCCTGCGGTAACTGGATCTATTCGGGATGTTGGACCGAGGCTGGCCCTCAACTCGCCCGTCGTGGCACTGAAGATCCATCGGGACTCGGCGTCTACCAGAACTGGGCGTGGTCTTGGCCGGCGAATCGCCGCGTTTTGTACAACCGCGCATCATGTGATCCCTCGGGAAAACCTTGGGACGCCGAACGGAAGCAAGTCTGGTGGAATGAGTCCGCGCAACTTTGGGTAGGAAACGACGTACCCGATTTTAAGGCCGACTCCAACCCCAAGGAGCATATGGGCCCATTCATCATGAATCCGGAAGGCGTCGGTCGAATCTTTGGGCCGCTGGCGGCTTTCGCCGATGGGCCCTTCCCCGAGCATTATGAACCAATCGAGAGTCCGGTTCAAAACCCACTACACCCGAACCAATCCAACAATCCGGTAGTCAAGAAGTTCTCCACGCCGGCAGACAAGTATGGCACCACCGCCGAAGGCTTCAACATCATCTGCACCACCTACCGGCTCACCGAGCATTACCACTACTGGACCAAAAATAACCCGATGTGTGTCCAGCTTATTCCCGAACCGTTCGTCGAGATTCCACTCGAGTTGGCTGTGGAGTTGGGGATCAAGGGCGGCGAAAAAGTGAAGGTTACCAGCGCGCGGAGCTTCTACATCGCAAAAGCCTTCGTCACCAAGCGCATTAAGCCGATGACTATTGATGGCAAGAAGGTGTACCAGATCGGCATACCGATCCACCAAGGTTATCGCGGTATTCAGGAAGACGCCGGCAGGGATGCGAGAACCATCGCCAACCGGCTTACACCGACGGTGGTTGATCCCAACGCATTCACGCCGGAATTTAAGGGCTTTCTCGTCAAGCTGGAAAAGGCATAGGGTACGACATGAGCCAGGCGACATTGCAAATCCGCAGGATCTCGGGCCACGCGGGACCCGTGCCCGGCGCCGGTGTGGAGCGCGAGCAACAGGTCTGCAAGTTGGTCGATACCACGACCTGCATCGGCTGCAAGGCCTGTGAGGTGGCTTGCCTCGAGTGGAACGGCTATACGTTCAGAGAAACGGTCTTCAACAACAGTTATCAGACGATGCCGGAAACGGCATGGAATTATTGGAACCTGATCAAGTTCAATGAGCATGAGCGCGAAGACGGCACGTTGATGCTGCTCATGCGCAAAGATCAGTGCATGCATTGCGCGGAGCCGGGTTGCCTGGCGGCCTGCCCGGCGGATGGCGCGATCGTCCAGTATGCGAATGGCATCGTCGATTTTCAGCAGGACCACTGCATTGGCTGCGGGTATTGCGTGAGCGGATGCCCATTCAATATTCCGAAGTTCAACCCGAGCACGAAGAAGATGTTCAAGTGCACACTATGCGCGGACCGTGTCACCCAGGGATTGGAACCGGCCTGCATCAAGTCCTGCCCCACCGGTTGTCTCCACTTCGGTACGAAGGACGACATGACAGATCTGGCAGAGACGCGCACACAACAGCTTCGCGAGCACTACGGCTTCGAGAAGGCAGGCATCTATGATCCTGCGGGTGTTGGCGGAACCGGCGTCATTTATGTGCTTCATGATGCGACCAACCCGGAGGCGTATGGCGGATTGCCAAAAAACCCTCGCATTCCGTGGGTCGTCCGGCTCTGGAAAGGCCCAGCTAAGTGGATCGGCAATCTCGCCATGCTGGGCGGTATTATCGGCGTGACGCTCCACTACCTGCGGTTTGGTCCCAAGCGAGTCGAGGGTGATAAGGATCAGAGAGGCGGCCAGCCGTGAGCGTTTCGCACGTCATCTCTTCCTCGCGCGCCACAGGCGACGCTGGCGGCCGGATTCTTCGCTACACGCTTGGCGAACGGATTAACCACTGGATCGCCGGATTGTCGTACCTATATTGCTTGATCACAGGCTTGGCCTTCTGGTCGCCGTACATGTTCTGGATGGCCGTCATCGGCGGCGGCGGACCGACTGCCCGCTTCTGGCATCCATGGTTTGGCCTGGTCTTCACCCTTTCGGTTTTCTGGATGTACAGGATCTGGCGGAGCGATATGCTCGCCACGGACGCTGACCACGCCTGGTGGAGAGCGGCGAAATATTATATCCGGAACGAAGACGAGAACCTCCCGCCCATTGGACGATTTAACTACGGCCAGAAAATGTTCTTCTGGCTGATGTTTTATGGCGTGATCCTGCTGCTGCTGTCAGGCTTGGCGCTGTGGTTCGTTGAATCCATTCCGTGGAGTCTGCGATGGTTGCGTTATCTCGCGGTCGCAGTACACGTCGCCGTTGCACTCGCCACCATCGGGGGCTTCATCATTCACGTCTACATGGGCACGGCCATGGTGCGCGGCGGTTTCACGTCGATCATCCGGGGAGAAGTTTCGGCCGCCTGGGCCAAAATGCACCACCGCCTCTGGTACGAAAAAGTCACCAAAAAGAAGTTCTGACAAAATGCATCGACCCAAGTGGGATCAGCGGATTGAGCGTGCCGAAGCGCTGACAACGGCACATCCGTTCGCAGCCGAAGTATTGCAATTCTACAAACGTATGGCCATGTTCCAACAGGCGCTTTATTCTCATGCCGAGGGAGGCTGCGGCAACGAATCGGGAAAGAGAGGCTCCAGTTTGCTCCCCCGGGACCTAAACGTCCATCTCTTGCTGCCCAGGTTCGGCGAGTTTCTTTCCACGGTCGAGACGTGCGCGCCCCAACCCATTGCCCACTCGGCCCGCGATTTGAGCGCACAAGGGACCGAACGATGGCAGGATTTGCTCTCCTCCTTTTGGCGAACTGCGCCGGATTGTCAGCCCAGTCCCGAACACCCCGAAGTGCTCCTGGCGTGGATTTTTCTGCAGCCTCAAGCAGAATACCGGGCTGATCACAGTGGTCGCATTTCTCGCCAGGAAGCTCTGGCGGTCTGTCCCTTTTGTTCCGGAAAACCTATCGTAGGTGTACTGCGGCCTGAAGGCGATGGCGCAAAGCGATCTCTGATTTGCTCGATGTGCGCGACGGAGTGGACATACGGGCGAATCATATGCCCCGCGTGTGGTGAGGAAGCGGTTGAGAAGCTCGCGATTTACACAGCTAGTCAATTCCAGCACGTTCGGGTCGAGGCATGCGATACCTGCGGCTATTACATCAAAACGGTGGATCTGACCAAGAACGGCCACGCCGTGCCAGTCGTGGACGAACTGGCAACGATGCCCTTAAACCTCTGGGCCCGAGAACACGGATACGTAAAATTGCAGCCAAACTTGCTGGGAATTTAGTTCCAGCCATTCAAAACTTCGTCGCGCATTATCACCGCGAGCGCAGAAGTAACCGCCGCGAGGCGCTTCCGTCTATCTGCATATGAGAACCTTTTTCACCGCTGGATTTACTGGCATGCTCGCGCTGGGGCTGACCGGCATTGCTATGGCACAGGAAAAGGTACCGCAACCGCAGGGGCCGAATCAGGCACGCCAGAGGATCCACGGGCCGCGGTCGATCGATCAGGAACTCGATCATCTGACAAAGGATCTGGAACTCACCCCGAACCAGCGGGAACAAATCAGACCCCTGCTTGAGGAGCACCACGACCGGATTCAGGCGCTGTTGGACAACAATCCAAAGCTCTCACGCAAAGACCTCGGCCCGCAGATCCACGCGATCAGCGAGGAAACGCACCACGAAATTGAAGCGCTGCTGACCGAGCACCAGAAGCAACTGGCAAAAGCCATGCAGGAACGCATGCGCGATGGAGAAGAAAGCAGACGGCCTGCTCCTTCTCGCTAGGTCACCATATTCATCGTGCCGCCCGCGAGTAGATCGAAGCTGCACCCCAACCAACCGAAAAGGAACTTTTAAACATCGATCCGAAGCGTAGGGATAGGCGCAAAAGAAGTGGCGGACAGATTGATGCAGGCTATCGCAGAGTGGTCGGTTGGGACGGAGCAGTTCGACGATACGACGGTTGTTGTGATGGATGTCGCACCCTTTGTCGCTCTGGCATCAATTGTCTGCGTTCGACGAGGCGGGTTGGAGACCCATAGCGCGTAAATAGTCCGCGCTGAAGGCCACAATCTGGGAAGTCAGATCGTGGAATGGAGGCATGCCAGGGCTCCCTGGCTTTCCTTCAAATAGCGAAGAGAAGGCGTCCACTGCGCGTAGCGCGCCCGGGTACCATTTGTTTATCCAGGTCTGGATGAGTTGGCGGTTGGTTGGTGTATCTTCGATCGCAGTCTGAGTCAGAGCCTGGCACCATTGGCGGTGCCATTGGCAGTCTTCGTTGAGTGAGTAGAATATCTGGCCGAGCAAGTGATCGTCATGACCGAGCGCCAGATCGCTTGTATGTTTCAGGAACAGGTCGTCGATCATCGGCTTAAGAATCAGATTCAGAGCGACGAAAGCCTCGCCCCAATCGTAGGTGACGAGTAGCCGCTCCACGAACCGGCGCAGCGGTTGCCAGAGTGGATCATTTTCCCAGAGAGATTTGCTGTCATCCGCGAAGCCCGGGAAAGCCAGCTGGAGCTGACGCACGCGATAGGCGATGCGTTCCACGCGCCGAGCCTCATCGCCTGCCTGGAATGTGGCGGCGACAACGATGCGCCCGCCCGGCGCCATCTGCGCGGCATAGGCGGCGATCATCATTAGGGCGTGGCCAGCGTAACGGAAAGGCGCGACTAGCGTGGATAGCGTCTTGAGCCACCGAGGTGAGAGCTCACGGTCATAGCCGGTGGTTTCAATCTCCTCTAGTATGCCGTCGACAAAGATCTCCTTTTCCATTTGGACTTCGGTGTACTTGGTATACGTGGTCTCCCGCGGATCGCGGAACTTCTCCCAGGAACTGCAGGCCAGCGGGGAGCCTTGCTGGTATTGCTCATACCACTGCCGCAATGGGACATCCAGCTCAAAACGCTTGCCGGTAAAGCCTTCTCCGGTGTTCAACAGGAGCTTGGATGTTACGATCTCGTATTCGCTGGGCATCCGCCGCTGCGGCAGCAGGTGCCAAAAGGTCTTCTGCTGAACCATGCTGTTACTCCTTCCGGCCGTCACGCCACGTGAGAAGCAGACTTGAATTGCCAGACGGCTTCGTCCTGCGTGAGCCGTATCGCCCCCTTGAAGGCCGACATTACTGTCTCCAACTCGCCGGGAAAACGCATGGGTCGCCCAAGGTGCTTTTCAATGCTCACGCGAGTAACCATGCAGGTTCGCGGAGCCAGTACTCGAAGGTAGGCGCCGCGGTCCACCACGATTACTTCGATGTTCAAATCCCGAATCGCGGCCACGATCGCGTTGGTGAGCGCGCCCGCCTGTAGTACCGGACCCACGTGATCGTAAGTATTCGTGATCTCTTCGGGCATTTTCGACTATCCTTTAAGCTCCCGGGCACCCACATCTATAAGGATGTCTCCGTTTTCCACTTTGACGGCGAAGGATTCCAGACAAGCCCTTTTAGGATTGATCCCTTGGCCGGTGCTCACGTCAAACTCCCATCCATGGGTAGCGCAAGTGAGCACGCTCCGCTGTAAACACCCTTGACTCAGCCTGGTTCCTAGATGAGGGCAGGAATCCGCGTAGGCGTGGATGCCGCCATCCACGTTGACGAGCAGCACAACGTGTCCCTCAATCTCTAGAACCGTCATCTCTCCATCCCAGAGTTCATCGAGAGTCGCGACTTTCCGAAAGGCCATGGTTCCTTCTTAAGTCGAATCGCTGGAGTGGCTTGAAATCAGCTTGAGCGAGCGTGCTGTGCGGATCGAGGACGATTCCTCGATAGACGACGTCCATATAGCCGCTGCCGTCCACCCGCAGACTGGCCGCATCCCGCAGCTTTTCCGAAAGTGACCGCACGGATTCCTGCTCGTCTGCCACAATCAACAGGCCGATCGTGTCACCCTCCATGAATCCATAGAGCGGCAATGGCATCGAGACATCTCTTCTCAAAAGCGCCGTGGCGCGTTCTCTTTTACAACCAGTCGTAATCGCCGGCGTATACGTCTTTTCCCCATGTATCCGGCGTCAATCGAAAGTAGTCCGTAAGAAGCGCCTTAAAATCGGCCGGGGCTTCACCGGATAGAACCCGCTTCACTAAGCCCGTATGGCTTGCGTATCTCTCCGGCTCGCGCAAAAAGATCCAGCGGCAGGGTTGAGAGCAGAAAATATAGTCCTTGCCCTCGTACGCCAGGACGTTGGCCGTATTGTTGCACGGAGTTCCGGCGCTCAGGGGCAGCTGGCAGAGATCGCAAAAAGTCGGCAGGGCGGTCCCAAGCACTGAGCTCTCCTTATCCGGACCGGGACCTGCGGCCTTCCATCGTTCTCCGATGCGTTCCCACACAGACTCCATATCGTCCCAGTACTTGGGATATTTCTGACGCAGCCATTTCCTATCGCTGGGGCTGGGCATCACAAAATCGAACCAGAGCGTGGAGCGGTAGGTGTAGGCGCTGGCATAGATCATGTGGTGGTAGATCTCCAGTTCGTCGAGGAAGATGTCCCAATACCAGGGCTTCTTCAGGCCGAATTCGTCCAATGTGCGAAAGAACTGGTCGACGATCCACTCTTCCATGAACTCCTTGAAGGAGCCGGAGCGCTGGTCGGCAGCCGTCAGGTAGTCCATGCTGATGCCAGTCAGGATCGAGAACAGGTGCCAGTTCCGCCAAAACCATTTGTCGATCAAATACTGCGCGTAGTCGGGATCGTGCTTCATCACCAGCGCCAGCACCGGGTGGCCGATCTGAGCGTGGCGGGCTTCATCGGTTTGGATGCTGGTGACCATTTTTTCGAATAGATAGTCGCCCGCCTCATGCGCCAGCGACGCGAGCCCTACAAACTGAAGATTGGTGAAGCCGGTTTCGAGAATCACGTTGGTGGCGATGTGGAATTCAATCGCATTCTGCCCGAGCGTGAGTTCGTCAAAGAAATGCCGTGCTGCGATGGCGAACCAGTTGTTGGTGTGATAGAACTTGTGCGCCCAATCAAACTGTGCGTTCCAGCGGACCAACTCATGCATCAACAGCAGCGGAATCTGGGTATGGCGAAACTCGTCCAGGGCGCCGAAGCAGGCCATCGCTCTCCAGGCGCTGTCGCGCCCGAAGCGAGCGCCGCGAAGATTGCCGATGGTACCGGTAAACTCGGCAAGGGGTAGAGCTGCGGCATGTATCTTCAGGCCGTTAATCCACGGCGTCGCCAGGCTCTGTACGTTTTGCAGCCGGCCGACGGCGTCGCGCACCGCATAGACCGCCATGTCCTTTTCGTGCTGGTTCTGAACGTATTCACGGTAGGATGTCTTGAAGGCTTCTTCCCAATCCTGCCAACTGGAGTGCGGAAGCCAGGGATGTCCGCTGATTACTGGGGGGAAGACTTCTTGTTCGGTTGTGTACGAGAACTCCCAGTCGAGTTTCCGGGCCAGAGGCAGCCAGTCTTCGCGGTTTAGCATGCGATCCCCTTTTGGCTCAGAACCCGGCGCGGCACACGGATTGCAGAGGAAACGTCGATCAAGTTTATCATCGTACGGAGGTGACTGTGGGAGACGAACAGTTGCGGTCGACCGGAATTGGTGTGGTTGGCGACGTTCCCTGGGGAACACATTTCTTCCTTTTCCATGAAACGAAAGAAGACCTTATCGACGCTTGTGTTCCCTATTTTCGAGCCGGCCTTCAGAGCGGGGAACTGTGCATCTGGGCGATAGACGATCCGCTTACCGAAGAGGAAGTCCGCTATTGTCTGAGAGATGCGATTCCAGGTTTCGACGACTACTTTGAGAGCCGGAGCATTGAAATCGTACGCGGCCGCGAGTGGTACATGACGGGCGCGGACCTCGACCTGGAAAAAGTTACCAAGGGGTGGAAGCAAAAGATGGAACGCGCTCTAAACAGTGGCTACGCCGGCTTGAGGCTCAGCGCCGATACGGCATGGCTGGATAAGCGCGACTGGAAGGAGTTCTGTGAATACGAGAAAGAGGTGAACGACTCCATCTTGGACACACCGATGCTCGCGTTATGCACATATCCGCTTCCTGGAAGCGCCGCAGCGGAGATCCTGGATGTTACGCGCACGCATCAGTTCGCGATCGCACGCCGGAATAAAGGTTGGGAAGTAGTAGAGACCTCTGAACTCAAGCAGGCCAAAGCGGAAATCCTGAGGCTCAACAATGATTTGGAACGCCGCGTGGTGGAGAGGACCAGGCAGTTGACGGCCGCCAATGAAGAACTGCGGAAGCAAATGGGTGAGCGGCAGCGCGCGGAGGATGCGCTCCTCACCGCGCAAGCCGAACTGGCCCGCGTGACACGTGTGACAGCTATGGGTGAAATGGCGGCATCGATCGCCCACGAAGTCACGCAGCCGCTAACCGGAATCGTAACGAATGGGAACGCGTGTTTACATTGGCTTGCAAGCGCCCCGCCGAATGTCGAGAAAGCCCGGACCACAGTGGAGCGGATCATTCGCGACAGCAATCTGGCGAGTGAAGTCATTCATGATATCCGCACATTGGTGAAGAAAGCGCCGCCCCACCGTGAACCAATCGCCCTGAACGATCTGATCTATCGGACGTTAACACTCGCGAGCGGGGAGATAACGCGGCATCAAGTGGAGCTGCAAACCGTGTTGGCGGCCGATTTACCAAACGTATTGGGCGATCGAGTACAGTTGCAACAAGTGCTCTTGAATTTGATCATCAACGCGGTGGAAGCGATGAGCTCGATCACCGGCCGGGCGCGCGTTCTGACGGTCCGGTCCGAACGACGGGAAGCCCCGGAAACCGTTACAATCGCAGTGCGGGATTCGGGCGTCGGACTTGATCCCCGACGGGCGGAGCGCCTGTTCGATGCGTTCTTTACGACCAAGCCGGAGGGAATGGGCATGGGCCTTTCGATTTGCCGGACTATCATCTCGGCTCACGGCGGCCATTTGTCGAACGCGAATAATGCAGACCACGGCGCTACCTTCGAGTTCAAGCTGCCGGCGTATGCAGAGACGCCAATGCGCGTCGGCATAGCGACGGCGTGACGGCCGGGCGACACGCGGAGGACCCACGAGCGAGACGATTTTTCTGATTGACGACGACATATCGGTCCGGGAAGGGTTGACCGGGCTGATCGAATCGGTGGGCTTGTGTGTGCAGACATTCGCGTCTGCGCTGGAGTTTCTCGCCTTCAAGCCGGTGGACGCCGAGGGCTGCGTGGTCCTGGATGTTAAGATGCCCGGAATGAACGGACTGGACTTGCAGCGCGAGATGAATGACTCCGGTATTTCTCTGCCTGTCATTTTTCTTACCGGCCATGGCGACATTCCCATGACCGTGCATGCCCTGAAGGCCGGCGCCGTTCATTTCCTAACGAAGCCTGTAAGAGAAGGCGAGTTGATGAACGCAATCAGGCAGGCGTTGGAAAATGATCGCAAAGCACGCTCCGAGCGCGCGGAAATCCGGAAACTTCGTGAGTGTTTCGATTTACTGTCGCCCCGTGAGCGCCAAGTCATGCGGCTGGTGGTTTCTGGACGGCTCAATAAGGAAATCGCGTATGACCTTGGCGTAAGCGAACGAACCATTAAGCTACACCGGGGGCAAGTCATGCGCAAGATGCGCGCTGAATCTCTGGCTGACCTTGTGAAACAGGCAGAGAAGCTCGCTCCCCTTCCCTTAGGCGTACGGAACGGGGATAAGGTATCCCAAGCTTCTTCATTTTGGAGATCAGAGTAGTGCGAGGAAGACCCAGGCGCCCCGCGGCGCCGCTTGGTCCACCGATTATCCCTTTAGTTTCTTCCAACACTTGCAGGATGTAATCGCGCGTCTTTTCTTTGAGAGTGCTTCCGCCGAAATGGGAGCTTTCGACTTCCCGCTTGGGCTCCAGCCGCGGAACCGGTAGGATGCCGTCTTCGGATAAGATCACTGCGCGCTCGATAACGTTCTGCAGTTCGCGCACATTGCCGAGCCAATGGTGGTCCATCAGCGTCTGAATCGCCTCGGAGGGAATGGTTGGAATGGGCCGTTGCATCCCGGCGGCTGCGTTGCGCACAAAATGCCGCACCAGACACGGGATATCCTCGCGCCTGTCGCGCAACGGAGGCAACGTGATCGGAAAGACGTTGAGTCGATAGAACAGATCCATGCGAAATGTTTGTTTCGCGACCAATTCTGAAAGATCTTTATTAGTTGCGGCGATCACCCGGACGTCGACGCGCACAGTGCGGGCGCTGCCCAACCGTTCGAATTCCCGCTCCTGCAAAACGCGCAGAAGCTTTGGCTGAAGGCTGAGTGGGACATCACCGATCTCATCCAGAAATAGCGTTCCATGATTGGCCGCCTCAAAGCGTCCCATGCGTTGTGCGATGGCGCTGGTGAAGGCGCCTTTCTCGTGGCCGAAGAGTTCGCTCTCGATCAAGCCTTCAGGGATCGCCGCGCAATTCAAGCGGATGAATGGGCCGCCGCACCGGCGGCTGAGCTCGTGAATCAGGCCTGCGAACAGTTCTTTGCCTGTACCGGTCTCGCCGTAAATAACGACGGTAGAATCCGTCGGGGCGACAATGCGCGCCTGCCGCAAGGCATCTTGAAGAACCTGGCTCGTTCCCACGATCCCATTTGCATATTCGGAGCGATCGGCAGGATCGTGGGCCGCTCCATTCAGGATGGACAGCCGCTGGTTTGGCACGCGCTCGGAATTAATAGGTACAGCAGTGGCAGTAGGCATCGTTTAGACTCCACGGTCAATTGAAATTCGGCCGAACAGCTCAACTGCGTGATTGTATAATCGCCTTTCGCACAGCTTGCAGCAAGACCTCCGGCTGAAACGGTTTGTACAACAGAGCTATCACTCCTGTTTTAGTGGCCCAGGTATTCAACTCGGGATCTGCGTGAGCCGTGATGAAGATCGTGGGAATGGATCGGAGCCTTTGGTTTAGTTGCGCGTACAGCTCAACACCTGACATGCCGGGCAGACGCACATCCAGGATCAAGCACGCCAAAGAATCACGCTGACGGGCCGATTGCAGAAACTCCTCGGCGGAGGCAAACAGAGCGGCTTCATATCCAACCGACTCAGCGAGGCCCGCCAACGACTCTCGGACGGATTCATCGTCGTCGACAACTGCAATGATTGGAACCCCTGAGTCATTCATGAGTTGTACCCATTGCGCCCCTGCGCCATCTTCGAACTCCTCACACTCTGTTTGCAACATCGTTTCACATTATCTCGGCCGGCTTTGGCCATCTCTGTAGCCACAGTACTGCTGCCGCACGATCCGGGCAAGCTGTACTTTGGTGCAAAAGTAGCCGTCAGTCTAGCTGGCAAAGGGATGACGTTGCTTCTGAATGAGTTCAATATGGGTCCATCGCCCTCCATTGACGCACACTCCATCGGCGATAACGGAGTGGATACCCACCGTCGCGCAGATGTCGAGAACGCTGCGATGGATTTCTTTATGGCGCGGAGCGCCGCGACTGAGGCAACTTTCCACTGGAGAGCATTTTTCGGCCAGCCGGAGAGGCCGTCGATTATTCACGCGAACCGGTTTTTCGAGGCAAATGAGGTAAAAGAGGATGAAGGGGAATGCGCTAAGTCGTTCAAAATATGGAGCGGGAGACGGGACTCGAACCCGTGACGTCCAGCTTGGGAAAATGGGCAATGTTTTGTTTTCAGTGATATAACTGCGCATGGCGTTGATTCAGGGTATGGAAAACGCCAACAAAACAAGGGCCCGTTTCGGCTGGTGTGCTAATGGAGGGTTTTTGGAGGGTTAAGGTCGACCCTCGGATGGGCCCAGCCTGGCCCTTCGAGAAGCACGAGCACGGCAACCAGGCCAGCACCGTGCGGCACCGGTGCGCCGGACTTGACGATCTCGCTCTTGGCTTGGTCCCAGACATACCAAAATGTGAGGCCCATCTGGTATCGTCCGCGCTTGCCGGTAACCAGGTGGCAGGCGAGCAGGAGGCCGCTCAAGGAGTGCTTCAGCCGTTCCATGGTGCGCCGCTGGCCACGCGGCCCGCCCATGCGATAAGGATCGATGATGGGCACGCCGCGCAGCATGCTCGGTGCGGATTTGTGCATCCAGCGGATCATTTCATCGACGACACGCTCGGCGTGCCGTTCGGGCGGCGCGGCGAGGCTCATGATCATCGGATCGTCGTCGAGTAGGTCTTGCGTTTTCATTTCCTCAGCTCCTCTTTTGGGCATGGCGCAGCGCGTCACTGGATCGCTATTGGCTCGCCGGTCTCGTCAGCCATGTCCTTGGCCGCGCTCATCAGCAGACCAAGGCGTTTGAGCTGGCCTTTGAGAGCCCGTTCTCCCGAACGAACGCCCGCCAATCCTCGCGCCCGAGCCTCGCCTTGATTTCGTTCAGCGCAGCGCCCGCTTTCATCAATGCCCCACCCGCCAGCTTTCGGCATCGGGGTCGGCCTGCGGCCCGATATCGCCGAGCTTGAGGTCCTCGTTAAATTCGTCACAGAGTTCTTCGAGCGTGGAGTCCCGTGGCTCTCGTCGAAGTGTTCTTTGAAGGTAGGCATGGTGCTTCTCCTCTTTCTAATTGGGCTCATTCATCCTCGTCATCTTCATCGTTTCTATGCGGATTGGTGTGCTCGATCTCGGCCAGCTTGACTGGCGGCATCAACGTCTCGACGGTGGGCAGGCGCTCGAACAAGGCGCGCGCCTCGGCCGACGCCAGACCGGTGACCAGCAACGCCTCTTGCGCTTCGACCGAGCGGCGGGCGATGGTGGCTTTGGCTTGTGCCTCGCGCGAAGCGATCTCGGCCTTGGCGGCTTTGCGAAGTTCGTCGCGGCGTTGCCGCACCGCGTTCTCGCCACGCCCATACCAATGACACTCCGCTTGAGGCGCAAACTGTTTCGGGATGCCGAGCCGTTCGCACTCCTCCGCGATCTGCTTATTCGTTTCGACCATCTGACGCTTCGCAGCTGCCATGGCTGCGGCCCACACCTTCGACTGGTCGAAGGTGTATTGCGCCGAGATTTGTTTCTCGAAGTCGGCGAGCAGGTCGGCCGAGCGCTCGGCGGTCGGTCTTGGCGACCTTCTCGCGCGCCTTGACGATCCGCAGCATGTCGTCGCGCTCTTGGCGGGTTAGCGGGTGCCGTTCAGCTGGGTTTGTAGGCACCCCCCCACCTGGAGTTTTCCATGCGCTTCTCCTCTTTCCTCTTGTTGGTTTTCACTCGGCCCCGATCTCAGCGAGGTCGATGCCGAGGCCAGTCGCCAAATCGGCCAACGCTGCAAAAGCTTTCTTGAGGTCCGCGACGGTCTGGGCGGCACCGACACGTCCTCGGCCGAGTTCGCCTTCCAGGCGCGGCACAAGGCGAGGCAATCGCCGGCGAATGCACTTGAGGTTGCGCTGCCAGCGCTCCTCTATGAGTTCCTCGTCGTTCTCGTCGGCGGCCGCGCTCATGTCGGCGACCGAGCGGTCTCGGCCGATGACGGGCTGCTCGTCCTCCTCGTCGTCGAGCGGATCGTTGTCGGTGAACGTCGAGCCGCGCTCCAGGTCCATTGGCGCTGCCTTGCGCCTCTTCTTGGGCTTACCGGCGCCGCCCTCGGCACGCTTGACCGACGCGACGCTGACGTTCATCAGCTCGGCGGCCTGCTTCTGGGAAAGGGACCTTGGCTCATTTGAGCTAAGGTCGGTGCGCTCGCCTTGGCGCATAGTCGCCAGCTTGAGGGCGATGGCGGTGCGCTGCTTGGTGGTAAGGTGACGGCGCGACAGATTTTCGCCGACGACGAAGGCGAGCGCCTCGGCCTCGCTGCCTTCGAACTGCTCGACGCGAGGCTCGACCTCGGCCATCTGGCAGCCGACCCGAACGGTGCCGACCGTCGAGGACCAGCCCGTTGAGCATGGTGATGGGCTCGCGCAGACCGTTGGCTTTGATGTCCTCGGCGAGCTTCGCTTGCTCCTCGGGGACTCATGTCTGGGAACAGCATGCAGTAAGGATGGAAGTTCATGACGCTGTCGGGGTGGACGGCGACTTCCTCGTCGTCATCGTTGTCCTTAAGACGGGTGCGCGTGCTCATGACGCCGTCTTCTTGCCGACCGGCGGATTGGGTCTGCACGAGTCCCAGGTCACGCTCGCGCAC
>CAWKAA010000002.1:0-942679 GCA_963847515.1 Terriglobia bacterium | reverse complement strand
GCCATATGTTTAGGCACAAAGGCTTTTCGTCCGTCGCATTGACAACGGGCCGGTTCCATTGCTTCTCGAGGGCCGCAGAGAGTCGGAGCAACCAGGCAATCGAGGAGACCAAAACGACCAGCGTCTTCGCTTGTGTAATCGATTAGCGAAATATAAACCCATCCGACGTTCCTGTCAAGGCCTTTCTAACGGTGCCTTCTTCAATGGCCGCCCTAAACCAGATTTCTATAAATAATTGAAACTAAAGATAATGTGTTCAATTCACGGGCCTAATTTCTCAACTTGGGCCACCTTCCAAATTCGATTGTTATATTGTCCTGATATCGATTACAAAACCGAGCTTGAAGAAGGCAAATCGTCAGCCCGCCCGGCAGCCAGGAATGTCGTGATCAAATGTGACCCAAAACGCAGCGCAGCTTTTGAAGGTTCGACAAAAATAAACGTCAGTAAAACCGTTTTCTGGATCGATCAAACAGGCAAACGACTAGATACAACCCTAAATTATGGCCCGTCCGTTTCCTCTGTTGTTTGGAAGATAGGCTAGGATCGTTGGAATTGACCATAGGCTGGTAATCGCTTACGATTGTTTTGTAATGGCGAAAGAGGTGCAAAGGCCTACAACTGGTATCACGACTCCGACAGTGAAAGAGGTCGCTCAGCTGGCTGGAGTCTCCACCGCTACGGTCTCACGGGTACTTTCCGGCACCGGAGGCGTCCGCAGCGAACTAACCCGTCGAGTGCGATCTGCCGCTCGTAAGCTGAATTATCAACCAAACCCAGCGGCTCGGAACCTCCGAATCCAGAGATCGAAAACCGTCGGCATGCTGTTCCCCGATATAGAAAATCCCTTCTATGCCAGTGTGATCACCGGCGCTGAGGAAGTGCTCCAGAATGCTGGATTCGCATTGCTGCTGGCCAACTACGGAGAAGACCCTGAACGCGAACACATCCAACTTGTGACCCTGCGCGCGGAACGCGTCGCGGGCATCTTGTTCGCAGCCAGCTGCAAACCTAGTGCCGATTATCAAAATGTCTTGAATGCGGGCATCGCCGCTGTTGCCGTGTCCCGAATTCCAGATGGTTTGAATGTAGATCTCGTAACTGTATCGAACCAGGAGGGCGCGCGCCTCGCGGTCGATCATCTGCTCCGTCTAGGACACCGGCGGATTGGCCTCATCGATGGCGCCGCCTCACTCAGCACAACTCGCGATCGGCAGGCTGGTTATGAGCGGGCTCTGCGCGACGCAAAATTACCAGTTTCACAGGAGCTGATTGTGAACGCGGATTTCTCTCACCACGCCGGCGGATACAAAGCCGTTTTGAAGCTACTGAACGCTTCGAAGAAACCGAGCGCCATCCTTGTGGTGAGTAACAATATGGCGCTTGGGGCTCTTCAGGCCCTGCATGAGCATGGAATCGACATACCGGCTGAATTGGCGGTGGTGGGTTTTGGCGACACGCCCTCGGCCGTATTACTTCGTCCGCCTCTCACTGTTATCGCGCAGCCAGCGCGCGAGATGGGCGCTATCGGTGCGCGACTGTTGCTCGAGCGCTTGCAGGACCCAGACCGGCCGCGCCGGTCAATTGTTCTGGACACACAGCTGATCGTACGCGAGTCGTGTGGCAGCACGTCGCCTGGTTCTCGCCAGTTTGAATCAAATCGCGAGCGCTCCCAACGGGATGATGTCCTGAAAAGAGAGCGAGATCTGGTGGCAAAGCGATGAGTTCGGACGCTATGGAAGACCGAGTTCAACAGGCCAGCCACATTATTGCGCAGGAAAGGCCGGTACAGCAAGCTGTTTCTTAGGTTTGCTTAAAACCAGGCCCCAACAGGCCATCGCGACAGCGTCGAGAAATGCGGCCAGATAAAAATAGGTTCTTATATCCCCGGTTGAGTGCAGGAAGACGGGAAACAAAACTGAACTCGCAAGCGCACCAAGAGATCCCATCATGTTCATGGCGCCGGAGAGCGTTCCTGTATGCTTCCCCCCGATGTCGGCACAGACCGTCCAACTGGGGCTTAAGGTCAGATCCACGCCAAATGTTGCCGTGGAGAAGCAGAAAATAAAACCCCCTGCGGATGGAATCGAAGCTGCTGCCGCGACGGTGACCGCGGCTAATCCGAACCCGCACATAGCAGGTAATCTGCGAGAGAGCTTCCAATGACCTTTTCGGTAAATTATATCAACCGTGTGCCCACTGATCCAATTGGCCAGCGCGCCGCAGTAAAGCGGAATAGCTGCGTACATCCCTGCCACGGTGTTACTCAGGCCATAGTGGGTTTTCAAGTACGGTAACAACCAACTAAAACAAAGGAAGAACGTGAAATTGGAGGCGAAGTATTGAAAAAGGATTAAGTAAACACTTCCAGAGAATAGCAAGGAACGGCCGTCCCAGGCTGCCGATCGCGAGTTTCGAGGCGGTTCCTTCGCGCGCATGCTTGCCTCCGAAGGAAGGTCGCTGCAACTGGCATAGTCACGAAACCGTGCATACCACAGGACGGCCCATAAGATCCCGACGATTCCCAGCAGTAGAAAACTGAAACGCCAACCCCACACGGCGACGCACAGTGATACAGCCCACAATCCGAAGGCCGCCCCGAGACGGGAACCGGTATTCAGAAGGCCCAGAGCCAACCCTCTCTCGTGCACGGGCAGCCAATTGGAAATTGCGCGCGCAGCACCAGGAAATGCTCCAGCTTCAGCTAGGCCGAACAAGAAACGAACCAGGAGAAGAATCGCTGTGCCGTTAACCCATCCCGTGGCGGCTGTAAGCAATGACCACAGCAAGACGACCACTGCAAGAGTCTTCCTTGGGCCGAAATGGTCGGCCAACCAGCCGGAAGGCACCATCATGAGCGTGTATCCAACAGCAAAAGCTCCGAAAACCCAGCCAAAGGTCGTGTCGGCGATGCTGAGCTCCCTCGACATATCACCCTTAGCCGCAGAGATACAAACTCGATCGACAATAGTCAAGAAGGAGAGCGTGCATAAACATGCCACCACATACCAGCGCTGCGAAGGCCCTTTTGCCTGGCTCGGGATTTTTGCGAACGGCCTTAAAGTTGAATTCGTTTTTGGGATCAACGGAAAGGTCCTAGGAACCGCATTCCAGCGCCTATTTGTAATCGATTTCTGATACGCTGTCAAGTTGAACCTAAAAACATAAGCGAGACCGACGTCTCTGACACTGCGGCAAATGGAGATCGAAATGCCAGAAGCGAGCCCGGATGTAATAGTTGGTGAAAGACCGCTAAAGGATTTCTGCGTTGAGGTTCTTACTCGGCTTGAAGTTTCTCCTGACCAGGCTGTCAACATCGCCGTTAACTTGGTCGACGCAGATTTGCGGGGTATTACATCGCACGGTGTCATTCGATTACCCATCTACGCGGGACGACTTCACGCTGGCGTTGTCAATCCGCGCCCGAACGTCCACATCATTCACGAAACCGCAACCACCGCCGTGGTTGACGGCGATAACGGAATGGGCCAGTGGGTGGCTGAAAAGTCAATGCAAATGGCTATTGACAAGGCCCGCTCCGGTAATTGCGCGTTTGTGTCCGTTCGTAATAGCAACCATTTTGGCGCTGCCGGCTATTACTCACAGATGGCCTTAGCGCACGACATGGTCGGATTGAGTTTGACGATCGGAGGAATTAACCACATGGCACCATGGGGCGGGGCCGATGCCATACTAGGTAACAATCCTTTTTCTGTCGCCCTACCGGCCGGAGAAGAATGTCCGGTAATTCTCGATATGGCTTGTAGCGTGGCAGCTCGCGGGAAGATCATCGTTGCCGCGAAAGACAACACTCCAATTCCCGATGACTGGGCCATCGGTGCAGACGGTCAGCCGACGACTGACCCAGTCGAGGCACTTGCAGGTTTTATGCTGCCTGTAGGCGGACCTAAAGGTTACTCACTTACCCTGGTCATTGGTCTTTTGAGCACGATGTTAAGCGGAGCTTACTTTGGGAAGGAGGTGACCCATATGTACGATGATCTCAAAAGGCCCCAAAACATCGGACATTTATTTGGCGTTCTTCCCATCGCATCTTTCGAGTCCATCGAAACCTACAGAAGACGGATGGATCAGGCCGTCCGTAACATCCGGAACGTGAAGCGTGCCCCGGGTGTCGAACGAATCTATCTGCCCGGCGAACGCGAACAGTTCCTGGCAGACAAACATCGGCGGTCCGGCATCCCTATTAAACGGGCCGTCTGGGCCGAATTAGAGGGGGTTGCTAAAAAGTTCGGAGCCGGGCTCTGTCCTTCGGCATTGTTTCAGACAGCAGACGACAAGGAAATTCTGTAGGGGAAAACGATTCCACCGGGAGCGTCCAAGCGCTCCTATGCAATCGCGGCGGCGTATCTCGCAATTATCTTTCAATAGCTGCAACCATCACGAACAATTTCTCAATGCAAAACTTCATTTATGGGCTTGAGGCGAGTCGATGATGGCTTCTGCAACGGATGGTAAGATGGAGTCTTCCCCCCAAGAAGGCGGACCGTAACCCACTCTGACAACTACCAAGTCCAACGAGGGCACGATGTAGCACCTGTTAGCGCCATAGCCCCGGAAAGCGAAGGCATCTTTGGGCACACTCGGCCATTGCCCGCTAATGGTGTTCACCCAGAATGTATATCCGTAGCTGCCATTCAAGTCCTGCGAACTGTGCGTCGCCGCTTCCACCCACTCCTGAGGAACGACCTGCTGCCCCTGCCAAACGCCCTTGTGCATCATGAGATAACCGAGGCGCGCGAAATCGCGAGCCGACAGCCGCAGCCCGCTGTGAGCGTTGGTATGGGGCCCAATGTGTCCGGCTCCCCCTTGCCGGTCCCACCCAAAATTCTGAATGCCGATAGGCTCGAAAACGCGCTCCTTCATGTAATCGCCGATCTCTTGGCCCGCCACTTTGGCGAAGATTAGTGACAGGTGGGCGAATCCCGCATCGGAATATTCCCAAACCTTGCCCGGTTCACCGATCAACGTAGCAGCCGAAACTCCGAACCGCGTTTCTTGCCTCCCTAGTGCAATCTCGTACTCGCCACCGCCCGGCGCTACCGCGATCCCCAGCAGCCCCTTCGATTCTCCGGGAATTCCTGAAGTCATCGTCAGCAGATGCCGAAGCGTGATCTTCTCCTTGCGGGGATCCGTTAGCGGACGGCCTTCTGGTATGTAGGTATAGGCGGGACTATCGAGGTCAATCTGCGCGTCATGGGGAAGCTTGTGGTGGCGGCTATCGTCCAGAAGCAAGCCGAATGCGATCCCTGTTGCCGATTTGGTACACGACCAGACATCGAAAGTCGTAGCCGGCATCGCGGGTACTCCGAACCATTCGCGAACCAGATGGCCATGACGGACAATCGCAATCACCCAGGGACCCTCATACATCTGCAGATGGGTCTGTTCGATGAAACGCAGCTGTTGCGGGTCCATGCCTGCGTTGTTGCGGACCTCATCATCACTGCCGCAACGCCGCCAGCCGCCGGCGGATTCGGACGGAGGGTAATAGGTTTGCGCGGCAACCATCGCCGCCCCAACAATACCAATCATGATCAGCTTACCCATCCACGCCACGGCTTTTTCTTCCTTTCAAAGCGATTCTAAATGGAAGTACCTAGGGCTCGACCCATCTGCTAATTCGGGAGCGCAAATGCCACTAATGTATCGGAAACCTTACCGCGGAAGTAGCCACCGCCACCGGCCGCGACCACGACGAACTGCTTGGCCGACTTCCGGCCGATGTAGGTGACGGGTGTCGCGTGCGCCGCGGCTTCAAGGTCCGTTACCCACAGCTGTTTTCCCGTCTTGGAATCGAAGGCGCGGAAGCGGTCATCGATTGTTGCGCCAATGAAGACCAGCCCGCCGGCCGTGGCAATCGATCCACCCAAGTTCGGGGTGCCCGTATCCATTTTGAGTACGTCAACGCGTCCCAGCGGAACCTTCCAGGCAATCTGACCTGTGTTCACGTCGACCGCATTGAGAGTCCCCCAGGGTGGTTGCTGGCATGGCCATTGATTCTCGTCCCAGAAACGCGCGTACTCGCCCAACGGACTCGCGCGCCGGTAACGTTCGGGCGCGCCATCAGGCTCCGGCTTGAGCGCCCCGACGGCGAATGCTTCATTAGTGTTGACGAAGAAGTATCCATTCGACGGATCAAACGATCCACCGGACCACGTGCCTCCACCCAGCGTGCCGGGAACCACCAACGTCATCTTAAGTCCGTACGGAGTGTACATGCCATGATATTCGAGCGACCGGAACAGTTCGCTACAGTAGCGATGCGATTCCGGGGTAACAGTGGTAATCTCGCTAGCGCTAAACGATTGTCGCGAAAGAGGCGGCGGCTTAAGCGGAAACGGCTGTGTCGGCCAGGTCGCTTCACCCGGGACATCACTCTGCGGAACCGGGCGCTCTTCCACAGGAAAAAGTGGTTTGCCCGTGAGACGGTCGAGGATGAATAGAAATCCCATCTTCGTCACCTGCGCCACCGCCGGGATCTCGCGGCTCTCGCGTCGCAAAGTGATCAGCGCGGGCTGGGCTGGCAGGTCCCAGTCCCAAACGTCGTGATGCACCATCTGGAAGTACCAGATCAACTTTCCGCTTGCCGCGTCCAGCGCTACCAGCGAATTGGCGAACAAATTCGACCCCTTGCGATCCGCGCCGTAGAAATCGTAAGAGGCCGAGCCGATTGGCAGGAATACCATTCCCCGTTCGGCGTCCACACTCATGATGGACCAAACATTGACGCCTGTGCGGTCTTGCCTAGCTCCGTCGTCCCATTCGGAGTGACCGGCCTCGCCCGATTGCGGGATGGTGTGAAACGTCCAAACGAGTTTTCCAGTGCGAACATCGAAAGCGCGGACGGCCCCGCTCGGTCCTTTGGAAGGATACTCGGGACACTCTGCGCCGACAATCGCCAGGTCTTTGTATATGGCTGGTGGCGAAGTGACAGAGTACACATCGTCGGGCCATCGGTCCGCAAAGCCCGCCCGCAGGTCGACGCTCCCTGAATCACCGAAGTCGGGGCGAGGTTTTCCGGTCGCCGCATCCAGTGCCATCAAACGACCATCGAAGGTGCCGAACAGAATCCGACGGTCAGACCCGTCGGTGTTCTGCCAGTATGCCACCCCGCGATGCGCGTGAAAAACGCGCGGTGAGTGCCCTGCCTGGGGGTCGAACCGCCAGATTTCATTGCCTGTTTCCGGGTCAAGTGCGATCACACGGCTCGACTGCGTGGAAAAGTACAAGACGTTATCTATTACCAGGGGCGTCGCTTCGAACGGCTCGATGCGATGCTGATCCGAACTGATGGCGCCTGGCTTCACTTCGCCCGTGCGGTAGGTCCACGCGTTTCGCAACTTGGCGACGTTGCCGCGATGGATCTGCTTGAGCGCCGAAAAACGCGCGCCGCCCGGATCGCCTCCCCAAAATCTCCAGTCCTGGGCGCTGGCGGTAAGCACCATGCAGACCGAAATCACCGAAATGCGTGTCATGTCGGAGTTCTCCCCTCCTTTCGGGACTTGGTACGTCAATTTCTACGACGAAAGCAGAGCCCGATGACTCACGTCAGTTAATCAGCAGGCGGTAAGTCCACGTTATCAGCACCGCGGCACTCGCTGAAGACGCAACCGTGTTTCTCTATCCCACCAATCGATCCGAGAGCTTACTTATGTGTCTGAGGCGAGTAGATGATGGATCCTACGACGGAGGGCAAAAGGGACTCTTCCCCCCAAAGTGGCGGGCCGTAGCCCACCCTGACGACTACTAAGTCCAACGAGGGCACGATGTAGCACCTGTTGGAACCGTGCCCTCGGAAAGCGAACGCATCTTTAGGTACGCTCGGCCATTGCCCACCAATCGTGTTCACCCAGAATGTGTATCCGTAGCTGCCATTCAAGTCCTGCGAACTGTGCGTCGCCGCCTCCACCCACTCCTGAGGAACGATCTGCCGCCCCTGCCAAACGCCCTTGTGCATCATGAGATAACCGAGGCGCGCGAAATCGCGAGCCGATAGCCGCAGCCCGCTGTGAGCGTTGGTATGGGGCCCAATATGTCCGGCTCCCCCTTGCCGGTCCCACCCAAAATTCTGAATGCCGATAGGCTCGAAAACGCGCTCCTTCATGTAATCGGCGATCTCTTGGCCCGCCACTTTGGCGAAGATTAGCGACAAGTGGGCGAATCCCGCATCGGAATATTCCCAAACCTTGCCCGGTTCACCGATCAACGTAGCAGCCGAAACTCCGAACCGCGTTTCTTGCCTCCCTAGTGCAATCTCGTACTCGCCACCGCCCGGCGCTACCGCGATCCCCAGCAACCCCTTCGATTCTCCGGGAATTCCTGAAGTCATCGTCAGCAGATGCCGAAGCGTGATCTTCTCCTTGCGGGGATCCGTTAGCGGACGGCCTTCTGGTATGTAGGTATAGGCGGGACTATCGAGGTCAATCTGCGCGTCATGGGGAAGCTTGTGGTGGCGGCTATCGTCCAGAAGCAAGCCGAATGCGATCCCTGTTGCCGATTTGGTACACGACCAGACATCGAAAGTCGTAGCCGGCATCGCGGGTACTCCGAACCATTCGCGAACCAGATGGCCATGACGGACAATCGCAATCACCCAGGGACCCTCATACATCTGCAGATGGGTCTGTTCGATGAAACGCAGCTGTTGCGGGTCCATGCCTGCGTTGTTGCGGACCTCATCATCACTGCCGCAACGCCGCCAGCCGCCGGCGGATTCGGACGGAGGGTAATAGGTTTGCGCGGCAACCATCGCCGCCCCAACAACACCAATCATGATCAGCTTACCCATCCACACCATCCCGGATACTGTAATCGATTACTAGCATTCGCGTCAAGACCTTGGCTCCAGGCCGACGGTTTCGCCGCAAAGCGAGATGCCGTTCCAAACTGGACCTTTCAATTTACGAGAGCAAAGGTTATGACGGAGGCACCCACCACGACAGCGATTTGCTGTTTACCATTCAAGTTGTAGGTAATAGGCGGCGCGTTCATTTTACCGCCGGTCTGAAAGTGCCAAAGAGGTTTCCCCGTGCGCGAATCCAACGCGATGAGGTAACCTTGCGAGTCACCCGTGAATACCAAACCCCCACCGGTCGCAAGCATCCCAGCCGAACTGCGTTCGAGCATCTCGTATCGCCACATTGTCTTGCCGGTTGCGGGATCCAAGGCCACTACCGCGCCAGTGCTCGGCTCATCCGGGATCGTCGAATTGGTACTCGCCTGGAACCACTGTCCCTGGTGAAATTCCTGCTTGTGGCGGTAGAAAAGCTCGCAGCCATCGGTGGAGCCAAAGTAAAAGAGGCGCGTCTCGAGGCTGTAGGATGTTGCGGACCAGTTGTGGCCCCCTCCTAGTCCGGGGCATGCCCTGGTTCCCTGTTCGGAAGGCTCCTTGCCGGATACTATTACCGGGCGACTATCGGCGCCTATTCCAGTTGTCCAATCGACTTTGGTGTAGGGAGCGGCTCTGAGGAGTTTCCCATTCGTGCGGTCAAGGGCATAGAAAAAACCGTTCCGGTTCGCCTGCACGACAGCCTTAACTTTCTGGCCCTGGACGACTATATCGATTAGTACAGGATCGGCAACAGCGTCCCAGTCATGTGTATCGTGTGGCGTGAACTGATAGTGCCATCTCAGCTTACCGGTATCGGCGTCCAGCGCCACCAAGCTACAGGTGTAGAGGTTATCTCCGGAACGCCCGTCGCCGTCCATACCCGGACCTGGATTTCCGGTTCCCCAATAGACCAAGTTTAGGTCGGGATCGTAGGTTCCCGTGATCCAAGTGGAACCGCCACCTCGCTGCCACGATTCCCCCTCCCAGGTTTCACCGCCTGGCTCGCTCTTAGCCGGGACTGTGTAAAACCGCCAGACACGCTTGCCAGTTGCAGCGTCATATGCATCGATGAAACCGCGAGTGCCGAATTCGGCCCCGGCGATACCGATGAGGACTTTGTTCTTCACCACGAGGGGCGCACCTGTCATGGTGAAACCCTGCTTGTAGTCGGCGACCTCGCGCGCCCATAGGACGCCTCCACTACGGGCATCGAGCGATACCAGGCTGCCTTCAATATTCGCCTTGAAGAGTTTGTCTCCCAGGGCGGCGAAACCTCGGTTTGGCTGGCCACAACACAGGTCGAGTCCCAGCGGCGCCGCTTTGTGGTAACTCCAAATCTGTTTACCGGTAAGTAGGTCCAAAGCCGCTGCATTATTTGACGGGCCGGTGACGAACATCATTCCGCCGAAAACTAGAGGGGTCGTCTCATTGGCCCCGACAAAGCCGGTCTGATAAATCCAGCGGGGCGCCAGATGCGAAACCGTGCGCGTGTTGATTTCAGTGAGCTCGCTATATCGCCAACCTAAATAATTCGGCTCTGAGCAGGAATGTGAAAGAGTGGGTTAAACTCTGCGGGATTGACCGAGAGCGAGTTTACAAGGATTCTGGACTGGCCGGGGTACCGGGTTTACCGGCATGAGATCGACGAGCGCACGCGAAAGCTGCGGCTGTGGGTGCGGCGGAAGCGAGGCAACCGGGTGCTGATCTGCTCGGGGTGCGGCGGGAAAGCTTCCAAGATCGAAGAAGTGCGGGAGCGTGAGGTGCGAGACCTGCCTTGGCGCAAGTACCAGACCACGGTGATGGTTGAGTATTATCGGGTCCGCTGCCCCAAGTGCGGGCTCAAGACAGAGCAAGTGCCGCAGTTGCCTGCGAAGGCGCCCTTCAGCAAAGATTTTGAGGATGCCGTGGGATTGGCCTGCGATGCGGCAGCCGCCCGCCAGGTGGCCCGGCAGTTCGGACTGGCAGCCAGCACCGTGCGCGCGATCGATCTGAGATGCCTGGAGCGCTGGAATAGGAAGAGAAGAAAGCCTGCTCGGCGGCACATGGGCGTGGACGAGATTTATCTAGGTAAGAAGACGAAGTTCCTGACAGTGGTCAGCAATCTGGAAACCGGCGAGCCGCTCTGGTTTGGACGGGATCGGAAGCAGGAAACTCTGGATGCCTTTCTGGGCCAGGAGTTGAGCCAGTTCCAAAGACTGCGCGTGAAGGCGGTGTGCGTAGACATGTGGCCCGCGTTCACCAACAGCATCCAGCACTGGCTTCCCGAGGCCCGCATCGTCTACGACAAGTTTCACATCATGCAGCACGCCAACCAGGCCGTCGATGAAGTGCGGCGGGCCGAGTTCTTCCGCAAGGGTGGCCGCATGCGCGGAATCGTGAAAGGCAAACGCTGGCTGCTGCTGACGCGCTGGGTGAATCTGGAGTCACGCAAGCGGCAGGAACTCAACGGACTTTTTGCGCTGAACCGCCGCGTGATGAAAGCTTATCTGCTCAAAGAAAGTCTGGACCGGTTGTGGACCTACCGCTATGAAGGTGCGATGGTGCGCTACCTGCAGCGTTGGATGGATCAACTTCGATGGCAGCGGCTTAGACCCTTTCAGAAGCTGGCGGAGATGCTGCTCGATCACCTGGACGGCATCCTGAACTACTGCCGCGTGCCGGTTCGCTTCGGAGTCGTCGAGGCCATTAACGGAAACATCAAAGCCCTTCTCCGGCGCGGCCGAGGCTACACCAACCTGCACTACCTATTATTGAAAGCCCAGAGGTTGGCCGCCCTGAAAACCGAATTCCTCGTCTTGCGGAAAGCCGCGTGAAATTATGCTCTTTTCAGATTCTCGTTCAGAGCCAATAATTCTTGCCATAGGTCAACCAGGTAGCCGGGTCCGTTTGGGCCTCGCGCAAATGCTGATCGGTGACGGTGCTGCCTACCAACGCCGCGAGAACTATCGCCAGGAGAGCCCCTATTGTCTTCATCGCGTAGCCTCAACCAGCCGTAGATTCATTAAATATGCCAGCAAATCTTCGATCTCTGCGGAGTTAAATACGCTGCCGTAATTATTCGGCATGAGAGAGTGCATCTCGCGCTTAGCCGACCTCACATCGCTCTTCAAGAATGAGTAATAATTTCCGCTGGCGTCCATGAGTTGAGCTGAAAAATCATCGAAACCGCGCTCGACGCCGATCAGTTTCGCGCCATCGCGCTTGATGATCGTGATGGTGGCATATCCGGGCGAAATGTCCTTACTGGGCTCGAGAACCGATTCGCGCAGATAAGCTCGGCTACGCTGCTCTCCAGTTCTCGTCAGATCTGGTCCCAAACGCCCGCCGCGAGTGCTCACGGCATGGCATGTGTCGCAGCCGCCTTTGCCCCAGAACAACTTCTCACCGTTGGCCCGATCACCACTAATACCGACATCCCGGCGCGCGATGGATCGGATATAGGAAACGACGCGCCAGATATCCTCCTCGCGAATATCGCTGCCAAATCCGGCCATCTCGGTTCCCGGCATACCATTCAAGACAACACGAAACAGATCTGAGTCTTTTTCGCCTTCCGTATAGATTCCTCGTGTCAGGTCCGGTCCACGGCCACCTTTTCCGGAGACGCCGTGGCAGGGCACACAATATTGCCTGAACACTGCCCCTCCGCCTTCGGCGGCCTTCGGATCTCCGGCGAACGGATTGTCATGGGTTTGCGTGTAAGCCGCTGAGGGACCTAGCACCAGAATGGCGAACGTGCAATACAGGTAGCGAGAATACCGACGCGCACGCGTGATGTCAAGATCTGGGAGCAAGACGTCGAGGCCGCCGGCGCACGCTGTATACCGCCATGTGTCCATCAAGTATTAATCCTCTGCTGCATGCCGATCCGGGCCCCCGGCCGCCGTGGCGGCTAGCCCGCAAATCGCGGCTCTGGTAGTCCCTTAACGCCGACATCGACCGCAAATAAGCCACCAGCTAAAGATGCAACAACACGCTCTTGGCCGGTGAGGTCTAGCGAAGCTGAAGTGACATAGAGAATACTTAGATCTTCTCCGCCGAAGGCGCAGCTAGTTGGGCGTTGCACTGGCATCTGGATTATACGCGCTACCCTTCCATCTGGTGCATAGCGTGTTATGCAGCCCCCATCGAAGTTCGCGCTCCAGAGGAATCCTTCTGAGTCGACTGTCGCGCCATCTGGGACTCCTGAGCTGGTGGGCAATTCCGCAAAGACACGTCGATTACCGATGATGCCCTCGTTAAGATCAAAATCGAAGCTGTAAATGGTATGGGTCCAGGAGTCCGCGAAATACATCGTCTGGTCATCTGGACTCCAGGCGATCCCATTCGATACGGTTACTCCTCCCAGCATCTCCTGGCAACATCCATCCGGACCAAGACGATAAAGGGCAGCAGCGCCGGGGTGCCTCTTCTCGTGCAGAGTTCCGGCCCAGAATCGACCCCTGCGATCACACCGGCCGTCGTTAAATCGGATATCGGGCTGGCCCAGGATTGGCCGGCATAGTTTGTGGACGTCACCGGTATCTAAATCGACAAACGCAAAACCCGATCGCAGCGCGGCGACGACTCCTCTATGTTGGCGCAGGCCAATGGACCCGACATGCTCTGGCATTGGCCAAGTCCGGCAGGAACCCGTAGCAGGATTGAAGCAGTGTATCGCTGGGCGCATGATATCGACCCAATAGAGAACTTTATCTACCGCGCACCATACGGGGGACTCGCCAAGAACAGCCGAGGAATGGAGAACACACTCGACTCGTGGCGGCGGTTCGCTCTTCATACTCCCCAACATTGTAATCGATCACAATAATGATACAAAGCGTTCTTTGCCTTTTTGCTAGAAGGCGAACGTTTGACAAGAATATATTTTGGCAATCGATTACAGAAATATACCGCTACACGGCTCAATAAAGGCCCCGTGTCTTGCCCAACCTAAGGTATGACAAAAAAACAGCGGGCGCGGAGGCTCGGCTCAAGGTGGGCTGACCTTGCGTTGGCTTGGCTCCGACTATGCCGTAGGGTTGTCCGCCTTAGGTGCCGGATGACGGTGATCCTTCCACAAGCGGGCTTCGAGACGCGGAAATACCCGTAGTGCATTATCCCGCATGATCTGCGTCCCGATTTGCATGGCGTGTGGCTCACTGAGATCGCCGCGCGCCACCTTCTCGGCCAGTACCTCGTTCAGGCAGCGGCGAGTGAACTCCGCGGCCGCGTAGATGCCCTCGGCGTGGTGCAAGTCGGTGCCCCACAATATACGGTCGGAAGGCACCAATTCCAGCCATTCGTGAAAGGCGCGCTTTGCCATGCTGTAGCTGATCATGGGCAACCAGCAGGAGTCGATCCAGACGTTCTTAGCTTGACCCATTTCATGGAACGCAATGGCTCCAGTCTCGCCCACCCAAGGGTAACCCCCGTGCATGAGCGCGAACTTGGTTTTCGGGTTTGCCTCGATCAGGTTGAGGAGGAGCATGGGGCTCGACCCCTGAATGCGCCCGGCGCCAGTATGAATTTGAAACGGCAGTTCGTACCGGGCGCTCAATTCCACCAAGCGCCACATGATGAAATCCTGGAAAGCTTTGACCATCTGCGGGGTCAGCTCCGACTTCTTTTTCCCAAACGCTCGTTCGGCCTGTTCCTTGGGAACGCTTTCGAAATTGAGCGTTCGACCGTAGGCGGTATCATCATCGGTCAGACAAACTGCGCCCTGCTCCTTTGCTTCCTTACAGAGCCGGTCGATAACTACCAGAAAGTCGTCGAGCGACTCGACATTGAGATTCCGCTGGCTCGCAAATAGGTACGGATCGGCGTGCGGATCCTTATACTCCGAAGGGTGGAAGCCCGAAAGCAGCGAGCTGGTATTAAGGTTCCGCGCCTGAAAGCGATAGGCGGTCGGGTAGTCGAGCGGCGACCAGTAGGGATCAATAATCATCAACTCGATATTGGCGCGCTCGACGACGACGTAGTCTATCCATTTCCCGTCCTGATAGTTTTGAAAAATGCGGTGATCGAGTTCGTGGGCCTGCGCGTCCGTAATGCCGTCAAAATCTATACCGTACAAATCTCGGAAGGCGGGCAGCATATAGCGGTAAAAGCTGGTGGCGCGGGCGTTGTCAAAATCATGCTTGGCGCGCGCCCACCATGTATCGAAGGCCTCACCAGGATTCCAGGCAGTGATGCGGTTGGTATAAGGGTAATAGCTGGTGTTCCATAAACCGTAAAGATTCATGCCGCGGCCGCGCGCAGTTTCCACGTAGCCCTCAAGGGCGTTAGCGGGGCGAAGGTGGTCGTGCACATCAATGGCCGTGACGGAGTGAAGGTGCGCCTCGATGCGGTTGTAGACGCTGGGCTTCGGCGCGGCCTGAGATGCGCCAGCGCCAGGCGCTGCGATTCCGGCGATGCCGGTGGCGCCGGCCTTGAAAAAGTCTCGGCGCCCTAACTCTGAAATCTCAGACACAGTACCCTCCCGGCACCACTACCAATCCTTAGGCCAAATAAACAGTCTTCAAATATTAGCGTACAGCCTCCCCAGCCTGCCGTATTTCAAAACAATCGCATCGAATCCGTCAAACGGCGGTTGGGTTCGTGCAGGGCCCACGGACGACAGCGACCGCGAGAGCGGTTATTGCCGGCATTGAGGCAATACACTGGCTTCGCGAAGGGCAAGTACTTGGGGTCACCAGAAAGAACCCACACGGGCAGGGCGTGAGTATTCGGCACTGTGCCAGGCCTCAAGTAGCTCGACGATGAAAACTGCCTTGCGGGAGCATTGTTCAACTCAAGGCGGTTGCAACACTTCCTCACGCACGAGTTTTGGCGATGGTAGCCGGTGGTCGCTGACGGTGGCACGACAACGGTCCACGAACCATTTTGCTGCGCCCGATACGTCAATGGTTGGAGGAGGTTTTCACGGTGGTGGCAACGCCGTTCGAACATGCTGACGTTGTCGCACTGAGGTGGCCGATCAGGTCTTCTCTGGCAAATGGTCGGATTCTACAAGGTCAATTGCAGTCCGAAATCAAACGGCTAGGATCCGGTCGTATTGAGGGCCGTCGCCATATCCCTGAGCAGACCTTCTAGCGATCTCTTGGTGGTCTCGAGCTGAGTGAGTCCGGGAGCTATAAACTCGCACTCAAGCGACATCGTTTCCCGATACGCATCTTGAACCAATTTACGAAACTGCCCCACTAAATCAATCTGGCCCTGGCCCGCAAAAGTTTCCGAACAGTTCTTCATCTTGTTGGCGTCACAGGTGACGCCTTTCAGGTGGATGTGCCAGATGCGTTTCTTGTCGAGAGCATTATAGCCGTCAGGGAATGAACTTTCACCGTGCCAGTATCCATTTCCAACATCCCAGTTGATGCCTAGATTAGGGGCGGGCGCCATGGCTAACACTTCAAAAAGCTCGCGACCTGTTGCGGCATTGCACGTCTCTTCATTCTCAATCACCAGACGCGTTCCGGCACGTTTTGCAACCTCGGCGGCCTTTTCGAGTTCCTCGGCAATTCGCTTCGAAAGGCTGTCGGGCTCTGCCACGCGCCAGAACGTAAATCCTCGGATCTTGTCTGTGCCGAGTTCGTGTGCGCGATCGGACGCACGTTTGAGAAGCTCCATCTGCTCTGGATAGGGATAGGCGTCTTTTTCGGGTCCAAGGGGCTTCGTGCCCGGCAAGGTACACTTGTACAAAGCCGAATCAATCACGGAAACTCGAAACCCGTATTGATCGAGCAAATCCTTCACGCGCCGAATCTGAGCAGGACTCGTTTCTGTGTTGTAAACTCCAAAAACCTGTCGGATCTCTACCCAAGAAAGTCCGCAATTCTTCATGACCTTGAGAGCTTCCGCGAAGTCCTGCGAGAACCCATCACTAATGGCTCCTAATTTGAAGCGGCTGAGTGGCGACATCGTCGACGTAGGGGCACCAGCAGAGATTCCAGCCGCCACCGAAGCCGAGCCGTACAGTGTCCCCATCCCTTTCAGAAATGCCCGTCGCTCCATAATTCTTCCTTCCTAAATACGTAAGCCGCCACCCATTTTCGCACTCGTTTTTACGGATCACAGTGGGCGTGTGTGATGACAGTGAGCCTAACTGCGTGTAACACAAGGTTACATCGCCAACGCTTCTCGACGTCGCCCTTAACAACGTTTGAACGGTTGGAACGAAGCCTCTAATTCTCAGTGGGATCGCGGGGAGAGAGAGCATATGAACCGGCTAAATTTTGTAATTAAGTCTTTTGTTTTCTTATATTTGGCGGAGAGAGAGGGATTCGAACCCTCGATAGAGTTTCCCCTATACACGCTTTCCAAGCGTGCGCCTTCAACCACTCGGCCATCTCTCCGGGTTCGTGAGGTCTTGAGCCAGTATAGCAATCGCTACTGGTTGATCACCGTGCCGTCGCGTTTGCGGATTTCGCCCCAGCCACCGTTCAACCGGTGTTTTTCTTCCTTTTCGAAAGCTCCCGTAGGGATATTTAGCCGCGAGCTTTTCGTCCACTTCGATGCCCCAGCCGGGCGCTTCGTTGACGTACAGGTAGCCGTTCTTCATCACAGGGCAGCCGTGGAAAACCTCCTGAAGCGCGTCATTGAAAGGTGAGTACTCCTGGATGCCGAAGTTGGGGCAAACCAGATCGAGCGTGGCATTGGCCGCGTGGCCGATGGGCGAGACGTCGCCAGGGCCGTGCCACGCTGTGCGGACGCCGAACATTTCGGCGAACCCCGCAATCTTGCGGCACGGCGTAATGCCGCCCGCCTGGGAGACGTGAATGCGAATGTAATCGATCAGGCGGTCGCGTATCAGCGGCGTCCACTCATGGGGGCTGTTGAACAGTTCGCCCATGGCGACGGGAGTGGAACACTGCTGGCGAATCTGCCGGAAATAGTCGATCTGCTCGGGCGAGAGCGGATCTTCCATGAAGAACATTTTGAACGGCTCGGCGTCCTTGACCAATTGCACCGCCAGATTGGGCGTGTAGCGCTCGTGCATGTCGTGCAACAGCTCAACCTCCCAGCCGAGCTCCTTGCGGGCGGCCTCGAACAATTGCAGAGCGCGGCGGGCCGCGGGCCGCGGCTCAAACACAGGCCCGGTGTGCAAGGCTTCCACTTTCGCCTCCCCGCGGTCGCGAGCCGTAGCCCTCCATTCCGGGCACGCCCCACCTGCACGCGAACGTGGCGAAAGCCCTGTTCCATAAACTTTCGCGCGTGGTCGATGGCTCTCAGGAATCTCTGCGCCGTCAGCGTGGGTATAGCAATCCACTGCCTCGCGGCACTTGCCGCCCAGCATTTGGTAAACAGGCATGCCCGCCTGGCGCGATTTGATGTCCCAAAGCGCCTGGTCCACGCCGCTGATTGCGTTATTGAGTACAGGACCGTTCCGCCAGTAGGAGCTGTTGTAGCAGGCCTGCCAGGTGTCCTCAATGCGATCGGCCGGTTTACCAATCAGAAAAGGCCGCAAGTATTTTTCGACCGCAGCATTCACCAACTCGGCCCGCTGCGTGAAGGTGCCGCAGCCGTAACCGTACAGGCCATCTTGATCCGTCGTGATCTTGACCACGGTGAGCCGCAGGCCCGCGGGCGCCGTCGCGATTACAGAAATGTCTCGGATCTTGGGCGACGGCATGCCGCGCGCGCTTTGAGTCACCTGCGCTTGAACACTCCGTTCCCGTCCGGTTATCCAAGCGCCGGAGGCGCCCGCTGCCAGCACACGAAGGAGACCTCTTCTGTTCAAGGTGTCTTCCTGGTATCTTCCACCATATTCTTGAGCCGCTCCATTTCGCGCCGGATCTTTCGCTCTCGAAGCACGATCATGAGTGTATACGCCATCAGAATGACCCAGGCGGCCACAAAGCCCCAAATCAGACCCTGGAAATTGCCTTGCAGGCGGCCGATCTCGTCGCGGATGGCATCGTCCGGCGTTTGCAAAAGGATGGCTAGGGGCATGAGGAATTGAACGGACATATCGAGTCTGCCTGGTCTACATCGCGTGGGCCGTGCGGCGCAGGTAGTCGATCTCCCGCAAGGCCTGCTCCTGGCGCAGGCGGATCATGGTCAAAACGGCGTAGAACAAGAACAGAGCCACCAGGTTCACCAGCAGAGCTGCGCCCCAGTCTGCGGGGAAGGAGCCGTTCTTGCTGAAAAACACGGGCTGCGGGTGTATCGTACGCCACCAGCGGATCGAAAAATAAACGATCGGTACGTCGGTGAAAGCGAAGATGGAGTAGACGGCGGCGAACGTAGCGCGTTGCGTGGGCTCTTCGAGCGCCTGCCGCAAAATCAGGTAGCCGGCGTACAGCACCCAGCAGACCAGCGCCGATGTGAGCCTAGGATCCCATGCCCACCAAACGCCCCAAATCACTCGCGCCCAAATGGAGCCGGTCACCAGGTTCACGGCCAGGAATGCCAGCCCGACCTCCGTGACTGCTACGGCCAAAGAATCGTAGAAGAAATCCTTCTTGATGAGAAATAGCACGCTCGCTACAAGCGCCACGGCCGAGCCGGTCATGGCCGCGATCGCAGCCGGCACATGGAAGAAGATGATGCGAAAGATCTGGCCCTGATTGACCTCGTCCGGCAGAACGGAAATCACATAGAGGTTGCGCACAAACAGAATTCCTGCCAGCGCAAGCATTCCGAACATTACTTTCTGTCGCATATTATTTCTATCCTCGTAAGACAGTTTCCATCAACACCAGCGCGAGAGCGGTGAAGATGATGTCGAACCCGAACAACAGGCGCAGCCAAACGACGGAATCGCCCGCGATAGGTTGCCCCATGACAAGCTGGGCGGTCAACAGCATGGCTCCGATCAGCATCGGAATCATCAGCGGGTACACCAGCACCGGCAGCATGACCTCGCGCAACCGGATATTGACGGTCAGGGCGCTGAACACAGTTCCAATAGCTGTCAGTCCCCAGGTCCCCAGCGCCTGCACAAGCATCAGCGGCCAAAACTGCCGCGTCCAACGCACATTATAGAAGATGCCGAAGACCGGAAGCGCAACCGCCTCCACGGCCAGAATCAGGACGAAGTTGGACAGAGCCTTGCCGAGAAATATTGCCGATCCGGGAACCGGCGCCGCCAGCAGGCCGTCCAGGCAATCGTTGGGAAGCTCTCGCAGCGAAGCTGCGATTCAGCACCAGGGTCCCGGCGAACGTGAAAACGATCCACAGAAGACCGCCGGAGATTTCGCGCGTGGTGTCCTCGCTAGGCTCGAAGGCGATACTCAGGATGAGTAGGATTACGATCGCGAAAGCAATGCGACCCATTGACGGCTTCCTTAGTGCGGACCTCCGCGCGGAGATCCTTCGTGGTGATCACCATCACTTGCCGGAGAAAACGCATCACTTGTCTCCGTAGCGCGCGTAGACCCAACCGGGGTCGCTGAGCATCTCCGGACTCCGTTCGCCGTGAAATGAAAGGCGGCCGCGGTCGATCAACGCAACGTGCGTGGCCAGTTCCAGCGCTTCCCGCAACTGATGTGTGGACATGACCACGGTGCGGCCCTGGGCCAGAGCATCGCGCAGCACGCTTTGAAGCACGGCGATGGCGCGGTCGTCGAGCGCTGTGAAGGGTTCGTCGAGCAGCACCACTGCGGGGTCGTGCAGGAGGGCGCGCGCAACCGCCAGGCGCTGGCGCATGCCACGTGAGAATTCCCGAACCAGTCCGTCGCGTACGCGCTCGAGCCCGGTACGCTCCAGCCACCGGCTCGCGGCCTCGTCCGGGTTCTCGAGGCCGTAGAGCTTGCCGAATAGCCTCAAGTTTTCGATTGCCGACAGCTCATCATAAATCGAGATTCCGTGCCCTAGAAAACCGATCCGTCGGCGCGCGTCCGCTTCCCGGGGCGAACTTCCCAGAATTTTGGTTTCGCCGCGGCCGGCTCTGGAAAATCCCGCCAGGATGCGTAGCAACGTGGTCTTACCCGCGCCGTTACGTCCGATCAGCGCCAGGCATTGTCCCTCGGGTACTTGAACGGAGATGTCGCGGAGTGCAGGAAAATCGCCGTAGAACTTCCAGACGCCGGCGCAGTCAACGGCGACGGCGCTCATTCTTTCCTTTTGCCGGAGCTATGCGTGTTTCGGGCGCGGCGGCCGCGGCGGTTTCAGGCACGCGGGCGCGGTACAGCAGAATGAACCCTAAAGTAAGAATTCCAAACGTGAGCGCCAGGATCCATGTCATCTTGCTGTAGACTCTGGGCTGAATTTGCTCGTACGAGGCGCCGCCGGCATCCTCGCCGGAGTCATCTTGTAGCGCGCCGGCGCCGGAGATTTCCACTTTGAAATCGTTGCTCTTCACGTCGTAGATGGTGGCCTGCGTCCTCGGCTCTTGCCCCAGCGACTGGATGGTGTCTCCCTTGATCGTCACCCCGTTGGGCGCAATCAAACGAGTAGGCCCACCCTTATAGAGAATCTTTCCCTCAAACGTGCCCGGCGCATTGAATGGCACGTTGTAGGTTATGTCGATGCGCGAATCTCCGGGCTTGATGGGGAAGGAAACCTTGTATTCGTTCGGCGTTCCCGTCTTTTCGGCGGCCTGCGCTATCGGCATGCCTTGCGGCGCCGTCGCATTCACTTTTACTGCACTGCTGGCGGATGGAGGCAGGTAAAACCGCAGCGTGCCGCCCTCAACGTCGTTATACGTGATCTTGCCGCTATTTTTGAACATGTACCATTCGGCTACCATCAACTGGCCGCGGACCGGTTCAAATACCACGACGTGCTGATCCACCTTGGCATCGCCGGGCTGTTTCGATGAATTATAGACATCGACGGTAATGTCGTTCGACGGGCTTCCCGGAGGCAGCATGTGGTTGTAAGTAACGTCCTGATAGGCTGCCCGCACCAGGCGCGGCCCGGGGCCTGTTGCGTCCTGCGTAATGTGGAATTTGCCGTCCGCGCCCGACTTCACACTCTCGATCGCTTCCGGTCCCGCCTGGCCAATCTTGTAGAGAGTGACCGTAGCTCCCGCTTGCGGCTTTCCAGTCGTCTGATTGATCACCGTCCCGTCGACCGCGGCAAAAGCACAGGCAGCTGCGATGAGACCGACCAGCGAAACGCGACCCATTCCAAATCCCTTCATGCTTGCGCCGCCTTCATCGGCTTGCCGCACTCGCCGCAGAACTTCAGCGGCTTCTCGAATTCCGCCTTGCAGGAGGGGCATATGTATGTAGCGGCTGTTCTTGTGACCGGTGCTTTGACCAACTCCGGCGCAGGCGCTGGAATCTTGCCCGCGGCAATTTCCGCCTTCACGCGATCGATTTCCGCCATCACTCCGGCCAGTTCGCGCTGCAAATCGAGTTTGGTTTGCTGATAATCCTGATCGGATAATTTTCCCACCCGGTATTCAAACTGCAGGTCGCGCAGATTTTCGTAGATGGCGGACTTGCGTTCATCCAGATGATGGAAAGGGGAGACGGGCTCCGGCCGCGGCAGGTCTTTCGCTCTCACGCTCAGAATGAACGCGATCACACCCACAGTGATCAGACTTGCCAGAATGATGGTCATCAGTCCAGGTGAGCCAGGTCGTGCTCGATTTGTTCGCGATACCGTCCGAGAGCTGGATCATCCGGTACCGGTGTTTCCGCGGCCTGCGCGGGATGGCGGTAGCGCCTGACGAACCAGACGACCACGAGCGTGCCGAACCCTAGCGCGCTGTAGGGTACCACCCAGCCAAAGGCATTGGGGTCGGCACGATAGATTGTGGCGCCGTACTCCTGCACAAACGCATCAGCGACCGCCTGATCGGATAGGCCCGCCTTCTGCATCTTCCAGATCTTCGTCCGCGCCGGTTTGCAGAAACCGCACTGTCCCGCCGACATCATGCAATTGGCGTCTTCGGAGCAGCTTCCACACTGGCACGAAATATGGCGGGCCACCCGCCGTACTTCATCGCTGACGAGCTGCGACTCGGTTTGTGCAATGCACAAACCTGTCACCAGCAGCAGTAGAAGGCTACTTTTCCACCGTCGCATGCTTCCTCGTGAAACCCACTACCTGCGTGCGCGCATACTCGCGCTTGATCTTGCTGGGCACTAGCGCCACCAGCGTGCCGAAAATCAGAGTGAGGGCGCCAATCCAGATCCACGAAACCAGCGGAAATATGTATGACTGAATCACAGCGCGATCGCCATTCATGCCGGCGAAATTCAAGTACAGGTCCTCGTTCAAACGCACGCGGACGTCCACTTCATGAGTGGGCTGCCGGCCGCTGCTGATCTTGTATAGGCGGCTCTCGGGCTCCATCATCTGCAGAAACTTGCCGTTCTTCGATACCTCGACCGACGCTTTCTGCCACAAATAATTGTCGGTCTCGCCTTCGTGGGTGTCCTTGACCGTAAGCTGGTACGATCCCAGCGTCACTGAATCACCCGGCTTCATCTCATCCACGCGGCTCTTGTTGAAGGCGCCGCCAGTGAACCCAATGAACATGAACACGATGCCCATGTGGACCAGGTAGCCGCCGTAACGCCGGGTATTGCGATGCGTCAGCTCGACCACGGCATGCGCAAAATTCATCTGGCTTTTGGCGGCAATCTGTCTAGCGCCCCTGAAAAACTCCATCGCGATGGTGATGGCCACGAACAGGCAAAATCCGAACGAGATCAACGCGTAGAAATTCCGTACACCGGCGGCGGCCAGCGCCCCCACCAGCACGAGCGCTGAGATGCCTGGCCACGCGAAATTTCGGCGCAGGCTGTCAACCGAGGTGCGCCGCCACGCGAAGAGCGGGCCCACGCCCGTCAGGAACAGTAGGAAGAGCCCGATCGGAATCATCAGCCGGTTGAACCACGGCGCATCCAGGCTGATTTTCTCTTTGTATATTTTTTCTGAAATAAGCGGGAACAGCGTGCCCCACAGCACCGCGAAGCAGCTCGACAGCAGAACCAGATTGTTAAACATGAAGCTCGATTCGCGGGAAACTACCGATTCGAGCTCCGACTCACTCTTGAGGTACTGCAGGCGGTCGAGAATCAGGTAAATCGTAGCGGCGATTCCAACCGCAAGAAACACCACGAAATACTTTCCGATGGGCGATTGCGCGAAAGCGTGTACCGAGCTGACCACGCCCGACCGCGTCAGAAAAGTACCGAAGATGCAGAGGAAGAACGTGGCCGAAACCAGCACCATGTTCCACACCTTCATCATGCCCTTCTTTTCCTGCATCATGACGGAATGCAGAAACGCCGTTCCGCCCAGCCACGGCAGCAGCGAAGCATTCTCCACCGCGTCCCAATTCCAGTAGCCGCCCCATCCCAGTACGTGATAAGCCCAGGCCGCGCCCAGCACGATGCCGCAGCTTTGGAACAGCCACGTCACCATGGTCCAGCGCCGCGTGGTGTGGATCCAGTCATCGCCCGGCTGCCGCGTGATCAGGGATCCGATCGCGAAGGCAAATGGCACCGCAAATCCCACATAACCCAGGTACAGCATGGGCGGATGAATGGCCATTGCGGGGTACTGCAGCAGCGGATTCAAACCGTTGCCGTCTGGAACCGCGGTGATGTCTTTATTCACCGCGAGCATTTCGAACGGGCTGACCACGAACGTGTTCAGGATCAGAAAGAATGTCTGCACCGTCGCAAGCACGGCCACCACGTAAGGCATGAAGTCGCGGTGTTTGTGACGGTTGGTGAAGACGACCACCGCGGCATAGGTTGAGAGCAGCCAGCTCCACAACAGCAGCGAACCCGCCTGGCCACCCCACCACGCCGTGAATTTGTAGATCGTCGGCATGGCGCGATTGCTCACCTCCGCCACATACACAAACCGGAAGTCGCCGGTCAGCAGTGCGGACACCAGGACGGCCGAGGCCAACGTGACGAGAAACCACACGCCGTATACCGCGCGCTCACCGCTGACAATTAGAAAAGGATTGCGTTTCAGTTTGCCGGTAACGCTGCCAATGACCCCGTAGATGGCCAGGCAGAACGCCAGGAGGATAGCGAGGGCTCCGATGTTTTCCATACGCGGTTAAAGGCTGGCCTTATTGGGGTATGTGGGAGCCGGCGCAGGCTTGCCGCCCGGCTTGGCTTCATACTTGGAGGCGCATTTGGCCTGGATTTTATTCGCATGAAAAACGCCATCGCGCCCCATTTTGCCGTCCGCTAGCGCCTGCGCCCCTGGGCGGAAAGTGTCCGGCAAAGGATCGGACCCGTCGTAGGCGACCTTCAGGTTCAACTTCTCCTGCACGAGCACGAACTCGACCACGTTGCCTTTGCGGACGACCGAGCCCGCACCAATGTCGCCTCCCACGCGAAGCCGTCTTGCGTAAGCCTGGTCGCCCATTTGGCCCAGTTCCGCGATGGTCTTGTAATAGGTCTGGTTTTCTTTGATTCCGGCGGTAGCCAGCCAGATCAGCGTGCCCACAATCACTACGACCAGGGCGGCGAACTTGCCGTATTTTTTCATGCTATCCTCTGAACTTTTAGTATAACGCCAGGGACGGCCCCGCGGACCGCCAAGGACAGAGGTTATTGTGAATTAGTAAGCGCTCGCTACAGCGGCTTTCGCATGCTTACGCAGTACCCGATACTCGTAGTCCGCACCGGGCAGGGCCGGTTCCACCAGGTCACCCGTGTGAATTTCATCCAGGATGGCAGACACCGCAATTCGATCGCCTACGAAACCGTAGGATTCGAGCACGGCTCGAATCTTTACCAACCGGTCGGCATAGGCCGGAAACTCCACCAGAGTGGACGGCTGCATGGATTGTTCGCCGTTGCGTTTGACGTAAACGATGACCGCGTCGTGATAGATCTCCGGGTTGATTGGGAAGTCAAGTACCGCGAGCGCTTCGAGCAGATCCTCTAGCTCGCGCGGCTCAACGGTAACCAATACGGAAACCAGTTCACCCTCTCGGCCAAGCAGGGCAGGGGAATCCGGTGATGGCGCATACGGCCAGACGCTCATAAAAAACCTCCAGCATCCGGCAAGGTCGGCCCATAAACAAAAAACCCTGGGCCAAAGGCCACAGGGTCCGAAACCGCTTTCGACCGACCTGCCTTTAGCACTTTTTAGCGTGGTTGCAATTAGCAGGGCCCGGCAATCAGACCCTAAATCAATCCACGTACTTCGAATTTACCACTGCCCCGTACGGAACGCAACTGGCATCCGCAACGACCAAGCACCGGACGTAGCGCAGGGCCACGCCCGCTTTTTGGCGAAGACCTGCGGCCTCTTGGTCATACAAAGAAAAAGCCGCAGGTCTTCCGCAAACGGCGCGCCAGCCCTGCGCTACGATTCTTTCCTTGAACACCAGCCATGAGAACCCAATAGAAAGATCCTCCCCTCCAGGCGCCGGACCATTGGTTTACGTACGGATTCAGGTCCCATTACGACTGTAAAAAGGGAATTGGTTCTTTGCGTATTGCCGGCCAATAGTGGTAGCCTCTCGTTTTACTTAGGAGGATCTATGCGGAAACTTCGATTCCTGGTACTGGCAACTGCCGCCGCTTCCGCGCTGCTGGCCCAAATCAACCCGCCAAAGACTCAATTGAAAGTAGGCGATGAGGCGCCCGACTTCACTCTGCCTTCCACCACCGGCCAACCGGTAAAACTGTCCGATTTCCGCGGCAAGAAGAATGTCGTCCTTGCATTTTTCCCTGCGGCCTTCACTGGCGGTTGAACGAAGGAGATGCTGGCCTACCAGGCTGGTATGGCCAAATTTGATGGCGCCGACACTCAGGTGTTCGGCATCAGTGAAGATTTCACTCCGTCACAGAAAGAGTTCGCTGAGAAGAACAAGCTGACGTTTCCGCTGTTGAGCGATTTCTCGAAGCGGCAAGTGGCGAAGGATTACGGCGTGCTGATTCCTGAGTTGGGCATCGCGAATCGGTCGACGTTCGTAATCGATAAAGAAGGTAAGATTCAGTACATCGAAGAGGGCAAGACTGCCGTCGACAGCAGCGGCGCGGAAGCGGCCTGCAGCCGCCTGCATCACAAAAGCTAACGCGCCAATCACGCGTATACCTGTAGACGGCGTTTAAGGTGTTCGAAAACACCGCCAACGTTCATACAGATTTTACGCAACTGCAAGCCACGCTTCACGCGAATTTAAAACCAGGCAATTACGCTGCGACAGGAGGTTTACTTTGTCCACTAAACGAAACGCAGCAGCTATTGCTTTCTCTATCGCCCTACTCGTGGCGCCGCAAGCGTATTCCCAGCACATCAACCAGCGGGTGAAGAAACTGCGTTAAATTAGAAACCTTCCGGCCGCTCGCCAGCCACGCCGAAGATGCGCTCTAGAGCCAGCCCCGCTCGCCCCAGCGTGCCTTCGTCGAACAGCCGCCCGATCAGCGTAACGCCGTGGGGCACACGGCGCGGTTGCGAAAAGGCGGGCAGCGGATTTCCTGGGTCCGGCGCCCAATCGCTGCGCGCTTCGGAGACTTCGACGAAGCCGGCGCGCATAGTGAGCGAGGGATGCCCGGTAAAGTTGGTGATGGTGAGCATCTCGTCGCGCAGCGAAGGCACGAGCAGCAGATCCACGCGGGCGAACAGGCGCGCCATTTCTTCGGCTACGCTCCGCCGGAAGCGGTCCGTCTGGACGAAGTCGACCGCGGAAAGGAACCGGGCCTGGCGAAAAAGATTCGGCCAGGCATCGGGCACCTGAGCCTTTAGCTGATTCAGCCCGCCGCTAAGCGTGAGCTCTTCGAATGCGGCCGCCGCTTCGGCGAACAGGATCACGTTGAGCGAGCCGTAGGGCCAGTCGGGAATTGCGACCTCAACTGGAATCATGCCCGCCGTCTTGATCGCTTCCAGGGATTTTCTGTCCACGGGCGTGGCGGGCTCTTCCTTCATCCACCGGGGGAAGTAGCCGACCCGCAGTCCCTCCACCGTGCCGCCTGATTCGAAGTCAAGCCGGCTGGGCACGCTGGACAAATCGCCGGCGTCGGGCCCGGAGATAGCCTGCAAGACCAGCATCGCGTCCTCGACGCTGCGGGTCATGGGGCCAAGTTTGTCGAGCGACCAGCACAGAGTCATCGCGCCGGTGCGCGGCACTCGGCCGTAGGTAGGCCGCAGCCCTGTGATCCCGCAGCGCATCGATGGGCTCACGATGCTGCCTTCCGTTTCGCTCCCGATCGCGAAGCCTACCAGTCCCGCTGCAGTGGCGGCGCCCGGGCCCGCGCTCGATCCCGATGCTCCTTCTTCCAGCAGCCAGGGATTCATGGTCTGTCCGCCAAACCAGATATCGTTGAGCGCCAGCGCACCCAGGCTTAGCTTGGCGATAAGAATCGCACCGGCCTCGTGCAGCCGCCGGACCACTGCGGCGTCCTTCAGGGGGACGCGATCCCTGAAAGGCTCCGCGCCGTATGTCGTGCGGATGCCGGCGGTGTCGACAAGGTCCTTCGCGCCCCAAGGGATGCCATGCAAAGGCCCTCGGTACTTACCCGCTGCGATCTCCTCGTCGGCTTTCTTCGCTTGCGCAAGCGCCAGATCCCGCGTGATCGTAATCGCGCATCGCAACTTGGGATTGAACTGCTCCAGCCGATCGAGGTAGATCTGAGTCAATCGCGCCGAGCGAAGCTGCTGACGTTCGATCCAGCGTGAAAGCTGTGTCAGCGGGGCGAAGGCGATGTCCCGTTCGTTAGCGGGCAATGGCCCGGGATCGGTTTTACTGCGGACAAATCGGTCGCGTTCCGGGCCGGCTTTTTGACCGGGCAGTACCGGATCCCACTGCGACCACGGCGCGAGCGCAGCATCCAACGCGACCTTGCGCGGGCCCTTCCGGCGTTCGTAGAGCGGCGCGATGGTCCTGCGCCAACTGTCAGCGGCTACGCTGCGCTCGCGCGCCGTCAATTCCACCTGTGCAAGCTTTTCTGCCTCAGCGAAAGTAGAAGGTGACACCTCCGGTCCGACGGCCGGCGCGGTTCCGAACGCGGGCGGAGCTCCGGGCGGCAGGCTGGCGGGCTGCTGCCCGTTGCTCTGACCCGCCACGGCCAAGCCCAGCAGGCCGGCGGATGAATTCGTCAGGAATTGTCTTCGCGATTTCGACATGAATCCTCCGATCCCGCATTGTAACTGTTGTGAAAAACCTCGGCGTCTCGGCGTTGAACTTCTGTACTCCTTCGGTAGGCGATATAATTCCCCCAACCACTCTGGAGAGCTTCATGTACAGAAATGTTGCGATCTTACTTCTCGTTTTCACAGCCCTTTGCCTCGGCCAATCCGAAAAGCCCATGCTTTTTCGCAAGCCCACCGTCAGCCGGACTCACATCGTGTTCAGCTATGCGGGCGATCTCTGGATTGTTGCCCGCGAAGGCGGTAACGCCACGCGTCTCACCGCGGCTCCGGGCGTGGAAACCGATCCCGTATTCTCTCCGGATGGAACCCAAATCGCTTTCACCGGGCAGTACGATGGCAACCCGGATGTCTATACGGTCTCTGCAGCAGGCGGGGTGCCGCGGCGTTTAACCTACCATCCCAGCGACGACGCGGTCATCGGCTGGACAGCGGACGGCAAGCAAGTCATCTTTCGGTCCTCGCGCAATAGTTACTCTTTTGGGTTCAACCGCCTCTTCACGGTGTCGCTCGAGGGGGATTTCCGACGGAGATTCCTCTGCCCAGAGCGGAGCAAGGCTCGTATTCGCCCGACGGTTCGCGTATGGCTTACGTGCCCCTGCTGCAATGGCAGCGCGCCTGGAAGCGTTACCGTGGCGGCCAGACCAAGCCGATCTGGATCGTCAATCTGTCGGATTCGAGTGTCGAGACGGAGATACCGCGAAACAATTCCAATGACTTTAATCCCATGTGGATCGGCGATACAGTCTACTTCCTCTCCGACCGCAATGGCGCCATATCGCTATTTGCCTATGACACCCGCAGCAAGCAGGTAAAAGAGGTGATTCACAATGACGGGCTAGATATCAAATCGGCCTCCGCGGGTCCGGGCGCCATCGTTTTTGAACAGTTCGGCGAAATCCATTTGTACGATCTGAACTCCAACGAAAACCGCAAAGTGAGCATCCATCTGGCCGGTGATCTCCTCGAAGTACGGCCGCACTTCCAGAAGATTGAACCCAGGCGCATCCGCTTTGCAGGAATATCCCCGACCGGGGCGCGCGCGGTCTTCGGTGTCCGCGGTGAAATTCTTACGGTACCTTCGGAAAAGGGCGACATCCGCAACTTGACGAATACGCCCGGTGTAGCAGAGCGGGATCCGGCCTGGTCGCCCGACGGAAAGTCCATCGCCTACTTCTCCGACGAATCCGGTGAATATGCTTTGCACATCCGCGACCAGAGTGGAATGGGCGAGATCCGCAAGATCGATCTGGGTACGCCGCCTTCTTTCTTTTACTCGCCCGTGTGGTCGCCCGACAGCCAGAAAATCGCCTTCTCCGATAAGCGTTTGAATCTCTGGTACGTCAATCTTGAAAGTAAGAAGCCTCCGATTAAGGTGGATACCGACACCTATGCAGGACCCGGCCAGCTATTCAATCCGGATTGGTCGCCCGACAGTAAATGGCTCGCATACGCCAGACAACTGCGCAATCACCTGCATGCAGTTTTCGTTTATCAGAACGAAGAGGCCAAGCCTCATCAGGTGACGGACGGCATGAGTGATGCCGCGTTCGCGAAATTTGACAAAGAGGGCAAGTATCTGTACCTCATGGCCAGCACAGATGCCGCTCTAAGTACGGGCTGGCTCGATATGTCGAGCCTGGCTCATCCGGTGACGCGGAGCGTTTACGCAGTGGTATTGAAGAAGGGCGTGGCTTCACCCATGGCGCCGGAGAGTGACGAGGAAAAGCTCGCTGATAAGGATAAGGATAAAGATAAAGAAAAAGACAAGGATGCCAAGCCGCCCGCCGTTCAGGTCGATTTCCAGAACATCGGCCAGCGGATCGTCGCACTGCCCATCCCGGCGCGCAACTATGTGGATTTGGAGCCTGGAAAGACGGGAGTGCTGTTCCTGGTGGAAGGGCCGCCGGTCGATCCAGTCGGCGGAGGCGACGGGGGCCCTTCGCTGGCTCTGCATAAATTCGAACTGAAGACACGCAAGACAGAGAAGATTCTGGAAGGCATCAACTCATTCGCATTGGCCTTCAACGGCGAAAAAATGTTGTACAACCAGAAAGACCAGTGGGTCATCGCGCCGGCTGATAAGCCTAGCGGTGCGCCGCCGAAGCCTGGCGAAGGAGGACCGCTAAAGCTGGACGCCATGCAGATTTATGTGGACCCGCAGGCGGAATGGAAGCATATGTATCGCCAGGTCTGGCGGGACGAACGGGATTTCTTTTACGATCCGGGCCTCCATGGCGTCGATGCGCATGCCATTCAGAAGAAGTACGAGCCCTACCTTGAAAACATTTCCAGTCGTGATGATTTGAACTATTTATTCGAGGAAATGCTGGGCGAAATGACGGTGGGGCACATGTTCGTCGGTGGAGGCGATAGTCCCGAAACCAAGAAAGTTAAAGGCGGCTTACTGGGCGCTGACTATAAAATCGAGAACGGACGCTATCGCTTTGCGCGCGTCTATGACGGCGAGAACTGGAATCCGAAGCTGCAGGCGCCGCTCACGCAGCCGGGCGTGGACGTCTCTTCCGGCGAGTATCTGCTTGCCGTCAGCGGTCGCGACGTACGCGCGTCCGATGATCTCTACAGTTTCTTCGAGGAGACCGCCGGAAAATCAGTAATGTTGCGCGTTGGACCCAATCCCGATGGGACTGGTTCCCGCGAAGTGACGGTCGTCCCCGTCGATGACGAAATTGGTCTCCGGAACCTGGCATGGATCGAAGATAACCGCCGCAAGGTGGATCAGTTGACGGGTGGACGCGTGGCTTACGTTTACTTACCCGACACCTACTCGGGGGGCTACAACAATTTCAATCGTTATTTCTTCGCCCAGGTAGGCAAGGAAGCGGTCATCATCGACGAGCGGTTCAACGGCGGCGGTGATATAGCGGATTACATTATCGACTATCTGCGCCGCCCGCTACTCAGTTACTGGGACATGCGGGAAGGGGAGGACATTACCACGCCCATCGAAGCCATTTTCGGGCCCAAGGTGATGATCACCAACGAAATGGCCGGCTCCGGCGGCGATGCCATGCCGTGGCTGTTCCGCAAAACAGGAATCGGCCCCCTGGTCGGTAAGAGAACCTGGGGCGGACTCGTGGGCCACTACACAAACCCGGTTGACCTGATAGACGACGGATTCGCAGGAACGCCCAACCTGGCCTTCTATACTGCAGACGGCCAGTGGGAAGTTGAGAATCACGGCGTTAAGCCGGACTTCGAAGTGGAATTGGATCCCAAGCTTTGGCGCCAGGGCCACGACGCGCAACTCGAGAAAGCCGTCCAGGTAGTCATGGACCTTCTCAACAAGAACGAAATGCGTCCGCACAAACGGCCGCCTTTCCCGAACTATCACGCGTCCGGGAAATAGCGCCGGCAACATTTTCGCCGTTTAACTGAGAAGCGGTTGCCCGGCGAGCGAGCGCGTTCCGAAAACGCTGCTCCGGCCTACTGTCCTACAACCAAAATCGCAAACGACCCCGCCATGATCGCCGGCCGCGGACGGGGCTGCTCGGCCGTCGCCTCGGGCGCCGGTCCGAAATCAGCAACCGGAAGAAGCACGTTGTGGTTTTTCAGATCCAGTGCCATGGTCCGCGCACCGCGCTGCGTCTTGACGTTCTCCACAACCTTGAATTTGTCCGGCGTTTCTTCGCGGACCACTGTCAATGTTCCGTCGCCGTTCGAACTGAACGCCAGGCCGGTTCCAGGATCGAAGCCATTGGCGTCCACACCCTGGCCGGTTGGCAGCGTGGTGATGACTTTCCCGTTCTCGGCATTCATCACCGCCATCATTTTGTTCGAGCATCCAATGAACAAGCGATGGTGCTGCGCATCGATCGCCATACCCGATGGCTCTTCGCAGGGCGCGAGCGGCCACTTCTCCCCGGCAATCAACTGCTGTGAATCAATTCTGACCACGGCGCTCTTGTCTTCCAGGTTCACGTACACGTGGCCCGCGCCGTCCGCGGCGGCGAACTCAGGCCGCCCACCCAATTGAATGGTGGCATCGACATTGCCAGACCTCCCGTCGATCACCGTCGCATTGGCGGTGCCCCCATTGAAGGCGAACACGCGCTTGGTGGCCGGGTCGTAGACGATCGCGTCAGGATTCCTCCCCGTGGGAGCTTCACCGGTAGTCTTCATCGTCTTCAGGTCGAAGATCTTGATCTTACTGGCGCGCCCTGCGGTGATGAAGCCACGATTCAGGTCCGGCGCCACCGCGATGCCATGCACCCCAGGTGTATCCGCAATACTGCCGAGCATCGTTCCACTGTCGAGGTCGAGCACTTCAACCTGCGTGCCATGGGAAACGTACAGCCTCCGCGCATCGGAATCTGCGGTTGCATAATCCCAACCTCCTTCGCCGCCGATCTGAAATTTCGCCGTCACGTGGTATCCACTGCCCGCCGCGCCCGCCAGTACCGCCGCGGTCGTTAGAAACAGAAATGCCCTGAGTCTCATTGCACGCTCCTTTGCTCCGATATTAGGCCATTGTGGAGCACCGCGCATGAAAGCACGATGAAAATCCGCGCGGCGATGATATCATTTCCACATCCCCCGTGGCTTTGAACGCGGCTCCAAAACCCGGTGAAACCTGTCTGGTGTTCAAAGGGAAAGGCGACGGTTAAACCTCGCGGTGGATCTCTGGGTGGGCCGCCGAACCGGCATCAGGCCGGGTGAAGCGGCGCTCGGTCTGGCGCAACATCGACTCGCTTCCCCAGGTGACGCTGGCCGGGCGCGGCTCGCGGCATGAGCCAGTAGACCGTGCCGGGTTGCCGCCGTTCCACTCGAAATCCCGTTAGAATGAATTTGAGCTAATTTTTCATGCCGGCCAGACTGCCACTTCTGTTCTTCTGCACGGCGCTTGCCGTCTTTCCGCAGCGGCAACGCGAGATGGAACGTCCCGTTCGCCACGCATCGCGGGGAACCCACGGAGCCGTCGCCGCCGGCAGCGACTACGCGGTCGATGCGGGCATGCGCCTTTTTTACAAGGGTGGAAATGCAGTGGATGTGGGCGTCGCCACTACTTTCGCAGCCGCGGTTTGCGAGTTTTCACATATTGGCTTTGGAGGTGAAGCGCCCATCTTGATTCGCACGCGTGACGGCAAAGTGCACGCCATCGCAGGTGTGGGAACCATGCCCAAACTCGCGACCGCCGATTTCTTCCGGCAGCGTCGGTTGCAGCCAGGTGAGATCATGTCTGCCCCGGAAAAAGGCGGGTTAAAAGGGATGGTCCCGGTAGCAGGGTTGATGCCCGCTCTCGTCCCCGGCATGGTGGACGCGGAACTGGTGGCGCTGCGGGAGTACGGAACCAAATCGTTCAGTGAGGCGATCGCGCCGGCCATCGATCTGGCCGATGGCATGGGGATTGATGAAACACGGGCGGGCGCCATCGAGCGCAATGTCCGCTTCTTCGAACTTTGGCCCAGCTCTATGCACGTTTTCCTTCCCGGCGATCACGTTCCCATGCCCGGCGAGATTTTCCGCCAGCCGGACCTGGCGCGAACGCTGCGGTCCATGGCGGAGGCGGAAAAGAAGGCCCTGGCATCGGGAGCCAGCCGCACTGCCGCTATCGATGCGGTTCGGGATTACTTCTATCGCGGCGACATAGCTCACCGTATCGACGCGTTCAGCAAACAGAATCAAGGCCTGTTGCGCTATGAAGACATGGCCGCTTTCCACCTCGAGCCCGAAGACTCCGTATCTACTACGTTTCAGGATGTGCAAGTTTTCAAGCCCGGCTTTTGGAGCCAGGGGCCCTCGCTCATCGAAGCGCTCAATATTCTGGAAGGCTACGATCTACGCGCCATGCGCTGGAATTCGGCTGAATATCTGCATACGCTGGTTGAAGCACTGAAGCTGGCGTATGCCGACCGCGACACTTATTATGGCGACCCCAAGTTTGTTAAAATCCCAGCCGATCGCCTCCTCTCGAAGGATTATGCGGCGGTGCGGCGCAAACTGATCGCTGCCGTGGCTTCACTCGACTTCCGCCCCGGCCAGATCGGTCCGCATCCGCCCCACCATCCCTCCGAAGCGGAAATTGTCCACTTCAAGATAGACGATGCGTTGCTGGCGCGTGACACGACTTGTGTCGATGTAATCGATAAAGACGGCATCATGTTTTCCTCGACGCCCTCGGGAGCCTGGTTGCCCTCGGTGATCGCCGGCGACACAGGAATCTCGCTCACGCAGCGCGCCCAGAGTTTTCTCCTGATTCCCGGACATCCCAATGAACTGGCAGGTGGCAAGCGGCCTCGCATTACGCTCAGCCCGACTTTGGTGTTGAAGGAAGGGAAGCCGTTCCTGGCGCTCTCCACCCCCGGCGGTGATAACCAGGATCAGTCGCTTCTGCAGATTCTGCTGGATGTGGTTGAGTTCGGAATGAATGCAGAACAGGCCATTGAGGCGCCGCGTTTCCAGACGCGCCACCTGGTTTCGAGCTTCGACAATCACGCCATGAACCCCGGGGACTTGCTGCTGGATGAACGCATCAACCCGGCGACGGCCGCCGAATTGGCCGAGCGCCACCATCGCGTGGGCACGCGTTCCCGCTGGTCGAGTGGCGCGGCGCCGGTGCTGATTCGCGTGACCCCCGGTGGAGTAATTGAAGCGGGTGCCGATCCTTATGGCTACCGTGAAGCAAGAGCCTGGTAATCATTATGCAACCCATAGCTCTGACCATAGCGGGCTCCGACCCATCGGGCGGTGCAGGCATTCAGGCGGACCTCAAGACGTTTCATCAGTTTGGAGTCTATGGTGAAGCGATCATTACACTTGTGACCGTCCAAAACACGGTCTCTCTAGAGCGGGTTGAATGTATGCCGACCGTCCTGGTTCTCCACCAACTCCGCGCTGTGTTGGATGATATTCCACCCACCGCGGCCAAGACCGGAGCGCTAGGGAACCGCTCGATCGTGCAGGCAGTCGCAAGCGCCGCGGCTGACTTTCGCTTTCCGCTCGTCGTCGATCCGGTGATGGTAAGCAAACACGGCCGGTTGCTCGTTACCCAGGATGCGCTGGAGGCGATGCGGGACGAACTGATTCCCCGAGCCTCGCTGCTGACGCCGAACCTGGCAGAAGCCTCGGCGCTCACGGGTCTTGAAGTCAACAATTTAGACAGCATGCATCAAGCGGCACGCGAGCTTCACCGCATGGGCGCCAAAGCCGTTCTGGTAAAAGGCGGGCATCTGGCAGGAGATGCGATTGATGTCCTGTATATGTCCGGCTTAGCCCGCGAGTTTCGGGCGCCCCGGATTGAAACGAAAAGCACTCACGGAACCGGCTGCACTTATTCGGCAGCCATCACGGCGGAGCTTGCGCGGGGTATGCTGCTTGAACATGCCGTGGAACGGGCCAAGTCGTTCATCACCGAAGCCATTCGCTCCGCGCCCGGCTTGGGCAAGGGCTCAGGACCCCTGAACCACCACGCCTCGTTGCGCTTGGCGCGTGGGGGCGGAGCCGAATGAAATTTCGAGATCTGCTCCTGCAGGCGATCGGCCGGTCGGAAATCCCTTTACGTTTTGAGCCGGGCGCCGATGAGGCGGTCGCCGCACCGGTAACTGAATTAATCCGAGCCTGGTTGTTATCGCATTTGCCGAACCCGTCAAGGTCCGAATTCGCAGACGGCCGGAAGGCCTTGATTCAAGAATTACTTGAAGAGCTCGATGGCAGCCGCGACGTTCCCGCCTAGCTTATGACCAAAACACAGATTCGCTTCCGGCTGGAGCGGCCACTCGACGAACAGACCATGCCGCGAATCGCGTCCGCTCATTCGATTTACGGAATCATGCATATTCAGGTCGAGCCTTCTACGCAGGAACTGGTGGTCGAGTACGACGCTTCACGGCTTCGAACGGACGACATTGGGGCACTTCTGAAAAGCAGAGGGATTCCGGTTGAGCTGGAGAAATAAAAAACCGGCGGTCGCACATTCGCCCGAAAGCATCCTGTGCGTGCCCGCCGGTTCGCGCCACTTCAACTGCTTAACTATATAGCACGGTAATTGCCATTCGTAAATCGTTGAGAAACGTTAACCTAACGGTAGCGTGGCTCGGTTTTACGTGATTTTTACCAGACGGAAATTACACTACCCTGGAGAAAATTCACGATGCCTGGCGCTCGCGCCTCTCCCAACCTGCTTTGAAAAGTGGCAGGTGGTTTTCCTGTTGGTAAGGATGCTTACGAATCTCATCAATATTTAGATCGATGCCCAATCCGGGGCGCTCCGGAACATCAATGTATCCATTGACCACCACGACCGGGTTGGTGACAATTTCCTTCTCCCATGGCTCGTTGAACTCATCGAAGATTTCGTGGATAAAGAAATTGGGAATTGAAGCATTGAGCTGAACGCACGCCGCCGAACAGACCGGCCCCTGGGCGCTATGGGGTGCAATGACACCGAAGTGCGCGTCGACCATTCCGGCGATGATGCGCGCGGCGAAAAGTCCGCCTAAATTAAGTGGCTCCGGCTGGAGAATATTTACCACGTCATATTTCAACAGTTCGGCAAACTGCTGCTTGCTGGAAAGACTCTCGCCGGTTGCGATGGGCACCGGGCTACGGCGGGCTACCTCAACCATGGCGGGAACGCTCGTGTGCGGGACCGGTTCTTCAAACCAGGCCGGCCGGAACTGGTGGATGGCTTCGGCAAACTCGACAGCGGTGGCGACGTTGAACCGGCAGTGGCCTTCGATCAGCAGATCGACCGACGGGCCGACAGCGTCCCGCACCGCGCGGATAATGTCCACTGAAAGATCGAAATCATGGCGGGTGAGCATACGCCAGCTCGAGCCGAAGGGATCGAATTTCAGCGCGGTATATCCGCGAGCGGCGACTTTCTTAGCCTTCTCGGCGAAACTCTCGGGAGTTCGCGGGCCGCGATACCAGCCATTGGCGTAAGCGCGCAGTTTTTCGTGGCAGCGCCCGCCCCACAGATTGTAGATGGGCTGATTAGCGGCCTTACCAATGATGTCCCACAAGGCGATCTCTATGGCCGCGACCGCGCACATGTGGATCTGGGCGCCTTCGCTGTACACATCGCGGATCAGCCGCTGCGAGATGATCTCGACCTGGAACGGGTCCATGCCGATGACCAGCGGTTTGAGCTCATGGATCGCGGCCTCGATGGTCTTGGCGAAATAATTGAGCGTGCCTTCTCCAATTCCATAGATCCCCTCGTCTGTCGAGACTTTCGCAAACAGCCAGTTTTTCCAGGGATTACCGGCAATGTAGGTATCGATGGTGGTGATACGCATAAGAGGCGATTGTAGCGCGACTGCTCAGTTCTTTAAGATTCCACTGATTCGAAACCGGCCAGCGTGGCAGAAGAAAGGAGTCTCTGGTCCTTCTCGGCCTGATTACTTGCCCGAGCGGGCTCGCAAATGCGAATGATTGCGATTGTGTTCCTCGGTAAGCGGGACTAGCTTCGTTGTGGTCAAGGATCAGCAACTCTTCGCCGGCCCGCACCCGATGGAGGTAGGCACTGAACTGGTCTTTCAGGTCCGCCACATTAACCGTCCGTATATGGCTATTATAGCCAGATTTGCAGATGCCGGAGTTCCTCTGTATATACAGGCAGTGTATACTTTAAGTATGGCCATCACCAAAGTGTTCCGTAGCGGCAATTCACAGGCCGTGCGGATTCCGCGGGCTTTCCAACTGGATGTGGACGAAGTGGAAATCCTGCGCCGAGGGGAAGATCTGCTACTTCGCAAGCGTCGAAAGAACCTAGGCGAGGCGTACCATCTGATCGCGGGTCTATCGTCCGATTTTCTTAAAGGCGGGCGGAAGCAAGCGAAAGCGCAAAAACGGCCCGCACTCTGATGCATTATCTGCTGGATACCGACACCTGTATTTACATCGTGAAACACAAGCCGGCCGGTACTCTAAAACGGTTCGAGCAGACGCGTGCGGGGGACGTCGGCATGTCCGTGGTCACGTATCTGGAGCTGGTATATGGAGCGTGCAAGAGCCGGCATCTCGAAGCAAATCTGACGCGCATCGAGCAACTGAGCGGCCTGATTCCAGTGCTACCGCTCGACTCACCGGTTGGAACGCACTATGGCAATCTACGCACCCAATTGGAAAGGAGTGGGTTGCGAATTGGGGCTCATGATTTGCTGATCGCGGCGCACGCCCTTAGTTTGGGACTTATTGTTGTCACGAACAATGTCCGCGAGTTCAGCCGCGTTCGAGGCCTGCGAATCGAGAATTGGGTCGAATGATGGCGTCGCTCCGGTGTAGCGGAGTACCTTAGGAAGGTTTCGCAAGCTGAGTTGTTATACTGGCCTTTCCATGCTTCGAGTGCGCTTTGCGCCGTCTCCCACTGGTTTTTTGCATATTGGGAGCGCGCGCACCTTCATCTTCAACTGGCTGTACGCGCGGCGTCACGGCGGCACGATGATCCTTCGCATTGACGACACCGACATCGAGCGGAACACGCAGGCCTCGCTCGATTCTATCTTCGACGGGCTGAACTGGCTGGACCTCGGGTGGAACGAGCAATACCGGCAATCGGAGCGCTTGGATCTTCACCGGATGACGGCCGAGGCGATTTTCCAGAAGGGCATGGCGTATCGCGACTTTACGCCCGCTCAAGGCGACGAGGGCGAGAAATCGCGCTCAGGCGCCGCATGGTTGTTCAATCCCGGGATGCGAGAGCTTTCGCGCGAAGCGAGCGATGGCCGCGCCGCGGCGGGAGAACCCTTCGTGCTCCGTTACCTGGTGCCTCGCGAACCAGTACGCGATATCCGTTTTAGCGACGGCGTTTACGGCGAGCAATCCAAGTCCACGGCTGATATCGAAGATTTCGCGCTGCTGCGAAGTGACGGTACGCCAACTTACCATCTTGCTTCGTGCGCCGACGACGCTGACCTGCACATCACTCACATCATTCGGGGCCAGGATCATCTCACTAACACGTTCAAGCACGTGTTGATTTTTGAGGCGGCTGGAGCTGAGCCGCCGAGGTTTGTGCATCTGCCGCTGCTTGTCGCCCCGGACGGGACGAAGCTCTCGAAGCGGCGGCATGGGCCGGTGGTGAGTGTGACCACGTATCGCGATGCCGGCTTCCTACCTCAGGCGTTTATCAATTTCCTCTGTTTGCTGGGCTGGTCGCCGAAGGATGACCGGGAAAAGATGTCGCGGCAGGACTTAATTGATGCATTCGCGTTCGAAGGCATCAACAAGTCGAACGCTGTGGTCAACTTCAAAGAGGACGATCCGTTCGATCCCAAAGCGGTTTGGCTCAACTCGCAATACATTTTCGCGATGCCGGTGGACGAGCTGGCGGGATTATTGCTGCCGTTCATCTGCAAAGCGGGTTTCCGCGCGGAGCCGGGGAAGATGCTGGCTCTGACTCCTTTGATTCGTGAGCGCATCAAATTATTAGGCGATGTGACGACCGTTGCCGATTTCTTTTTTGTGGACACCCTGCCGCCTTACGACACTGCGGAGCTGGTCCCGCAGAAAGGGGACCTCGGGATGGCGCGGCGCGTTTTGGAGCGTGCGCTTGAGGTTTTGCCGGCGGCGGAGTTTAATCATCAAGGCTTAGAAGAGGTGCTGCGAGCCGCTGCGGCGAGCCTGGGAATCAAGGCCGGGCAGATGTTCCAGCCCATTCGCGTGGCGGTATGCGGGCGGAAGAATGCGCCGCCGCTTTTTGAGACCATGGCGGTTCTGGGGAAGGATACGTGCCTGAAGCGGATTGAACAAGCCATTCAACAGATTCTTGAAAATGAGCCGCGAATGAACGCGAATGCACGTGAATAAATGCCTATGACCACAAGCAATTCTGAGTTGCCCGAGACCAAGGCAGGTCCGTCTAATTTCGTCCGCGAGATCGTCATTGAAGATCTGAAGACTAACAAGTATGGCGGACGGGTGCATACACGGTTTCCGCCGGAGCCGAACGGGTACCTGCACATCGGGCATGCCAAGTCGATCAACCTGAACTTTGGCCTGGCGAGCGAGTTCGGCGGCAAATGCAACTTGCGGTTTGATGATACGAATCCGAGCAAGGAAGAGACCGAGTACGTGGATTCGATCATAGAAGACGTCAGGTGGCTGGGCGGCGATTGGGAAGGCCGGCTATTCTACGCGTCGGATTACTTTGGCCAGCTTTACGAGTGGGCCGTGCAATTGATCAAAACGGGCAAAGCCTATGTCTGCGATTTGACCGCGGACCAAGTTCGCGAGTATCGGGGCACGCTGACCGAGCCCGGCAGGGAGAGCCCCTGGCGCAACCGCACGGTGGAGGAGAACCTCGAATTGTTCGAGCGCATGAAGGCCGGCGAGTTTCCGGATGGATTCCGGACGCTGCGCGCGAAAATCGACATGGCGTCAGCGAACCTCAACATGCGCGACCCGGTGATGTTCCGAATCCTGCATGCCGAGCATCACCGCACCGGTGACAAATGGTGCATCTATCCGATGTACGACTTCACGCATGGCGAATCGGACTCGATTGAACGGATCACCCATTCCATTTGCACCCTGGAGTTCGAGGACCATCGGCCTCTATACGACTGGTATCTCGATCAACTAGGCATCTATCATCCTCAGCAGATAGAATTTGACCGGCTCAACCTGACGTACACGCTCTTAAGCAAGCGGAAGTTGCTCACGCTGGTTCAGGATGGTCACGTCAGCGGGTGGGACGACCCCCGCATGCCGACCATCACCGGAATTCGGCGGCGCGGCTACACGCCCGAAGCCATACGCAATTTCTGCCGGGCGATTGGAGTTTCGAAAACGAATGGCACCATCGAGCTATCGCTCCTGGAACATCACGTTCGCGAGGACTTGAACAAGCGTGCGCCGCGCGTGATGGCCGTCGTACGGCCGCTGCGAGTGGTTGTGGACAATTACCCGCACGATCGCGTGGAGGAGATGGAGGCGGTCAACAATCCTGAGGATGCGAGCGCCGGAAGCAGAAAAGTACCCTTTTCGCGCGAGCTTTATATCGAGCAGGACGATTTTCGCGAGGACCCACCCAAACATTACTTCCGGCTGTCGCCAGGAAAAGAGGTTCGCCTGCGCTACGGCTATTTCATCACCTGTACCAGCGTGGTGAAAGACGCGAAGGGCGCGATTCTGGAGATCCATTGCACGTACGATCCGGCAACCCACGGGGGGAATGCCCCAGACGGGCGCAAGGTGAAATCGACCATTCACTGGGTCTCGGCGGCGCATGCCATAGAAGCGGAGGTACGGCTGTACGAGAACCTGTTCACGGTAGAGAACCCCAATGACGTGCACGAAGGCCAGGATTTCACGGCGAATCTCAATCCACACTCTCTAGAGATTCTGAAAGGCGCAAAGCTCGAGCCCAGCTTGCGCGGGGCGGCGCCGGGCAGCCGGTACCAGTTCGAACGCCTTGGCTACTTCTGCGTGGATAAGGATTCGACTCCGGAGAAACTGGTGTTCAACCGGACGGTTGCGCTACGAGATACCTTCGCCAAGCTGGAGAAGGCTCAGCGTGGGTCATGAACAAGCATGGCCGCGAATACACGCGAATAGACGCAAATAAAAAACCTGAATCAAACATGATCATTCTCGGAATCGGCGGCCTGCAGAATGATGCTGCCAGTGCAATCCTTGTCGACGGCCACCTGGCTGCTGCGGTGGAGGAGTCGAAGATTGTACGGCGCGGGCGGACGCAAAGCGGCCAACTGCCTGACGAATCCATCGCCACGTGCCTGGAGCTGGCGGGCGTGCGGCCGGACCAGGTGGACTGCGTGGCGGTGGTGAGGCCTATTCCCGCGGCCCAGGAAAGCAGCCTGCATCTGAATTTGCGCGCGCGTTTTCCGCAAAGCCGCATGGCCTTGATCGACCACCATAGAGCCCATGCCGCCTCGGCATTTTATGCATCGCCGTTTGATGAGGCGACCGTCCTGGTTCTCGATCGTCACGGGGATTTCCGCTGCGGCTCGCGCTGGCACGCGGCGGATGGCCGACTGCTGCGCCTGGAAAAGGAATTATATTCGCCGGACTCGCTGGGCGAGCTATATGGCCGCGTAACTGAACTGCTGGGGTTCAATGCGAATGCTGACGAGCACAAGGTGCAATGGCTGGCGGCCGCCGGCGCGGACGCTTACCGCGACGTTTTTCTCGGGATCCTGCAAGGTCAGGCCGTCGAGTGGCCGCGGCTGGACCGCTCATACTTCGATGCCGAGCGGACGATCCACGGCGGTTTCAGCGGAAAGTTCTTTGAACGGATCGGCCTGCCGGATGACGCGGCCATACCGAAACCGGAGCGAGCTAAGCTGGCTGCCGGGCTGCAGCGCGCCGTCGAAAGCACAGTGCTTCAGATGGCGGGTGAAGGCGGCAACCTCTGCCTGGCCGGTGGTCTTGCCATGAACGCCATCCTGATTGAATCTCTGGAGTCCTCAGGAAAATTCGAAGGTGTATTCGTTCAGCCCGCGGCCGGGAATTCCGGAACGGCCCTCGGCGCCGTGTTCGAAGCGTGGCATGGAATCTACGAAGAGACACGTCGCGCGTCTCCGGATAATCTGTTCCTGGGGCCGAGCTATTCTGCCGAACAGATCAAGCAGGTGCTGGAGAACTGCAAACTGCGGTTCCGTTATTTGCTGACGGCGGAGGAACTAATCGAAACCGCCGTGGCGCAGATCAGCGAAAACAAGATTGTGGCCTGGATGCACGGCCGAATGGAATTCGGCCCGCGGGCGCTGGGCAATCGCAGCATTCTGGCTTCGCCTCACGATCCTTATTCAGCCGAAAATCTCAACACATACATCAAGCACCGAGAATCCTTTCGCAAATTCGCGGCTTCAGTTCCCGCCGAACTGGCGGCCGAATATTTCGAGGTGGGTCCGAACGCGCGGTTTCTGGCGACGGTGGGACGCGTGCGCGAGCGATACCGGAAATGTTTTGAGAGCGCAATCCTGGACCGGAATTTGATCCGGGTACACGCGGTTTCTGAGGACGATAGTCCGCTGTATTGGAAACTGTTGCACTCCGCAGGGAAGAAGACCGGCCTTCCGGTGCTTTACAACACGTCGTTCAACCTGTTCGGCGAGCCCCTGGTATGCACGCCTCGCGATGCCGTGCGGAGTTTTTACTCCTCGGGAATCGACGCCATGTTCGTGGGGAATTTCTTTCTGCAGAAGTGAAAAGGCAGGTGCTAGGTTTTAGGTGCCAGGTGTTAGGGGCTTTAGATCCGGTGCGATCCAGGATTTGCGGGCTTCTACAGAACGTACGACGTCGAAGCTGTAATATTCCCGGAATAGATCGCGCTGCGGAGCCAATTCTGTCACCACCACACGTACGGCCTCAACGCGTGGCACGCCGTCCGGTAGGTCGCTAGCCGCGCTTTCACTACCGCCAGCCAGAACAGAGTAATAGTTTCGTGATAGCCGCTGTGATCGCTGTTGACGGTACCGACGCAATGGTTGTAATGCACAATGGCGCGGCGCATGTAGCCTGCGGCGTCTTCATCCGGGTACTCGATGAGGTAGCAGGCCGCTACGGCAAGGTGTGCGGCGTGATTCCATGCCGATTTAGGCCACGTGCCGAGCTCGAAAGCCTTAAGAAAATCGGTCAGGGTGTCGTCGTTATCAAGGAAGCCGGGCGGGTTCATGAGCCGCTTTTCGCCAAATGGCGTTCCAAAAAGTCGGCCGCGGCATGGTACGCCTGCAACCAGCGGGCAAACGTGAGAAAGTCGTGTACCTCGTCGGGGAAAATGAGTTCTTCGAAGTCCACTCCCTGTTTGCGCAAAGCCTCCACCAAAGTGACGGTTTCGCTGAACGGAACGTTGCGGTCATCGTCGCCGTGTATCAGAAGCACGGGCGAGTGCCACTGCTTGACGGCCGCCATAGGCGAAGATTCGAACGCCACGCGCGCTGCTTCCTGTTGCTTCTGAGGATCGTAACCCGGGACGAAATTGCCAATCACCACGTTCCAGTCGTGGACTCCGTGGAAATCCACGCCAGCCGCAAACAAATTCGACGCGCGCGCCAGGCCGAGCGCGGTGAGGTAACCGCCGTAAGAGCCGCCCCACAAGCCGATGCGTGACGGATCGACATCCGGACGGCTGCGGAGATATAAGCCTGCGCCCACCACGTCGTTAAATTCGCTGGCGCCGCGCGCGCCGTAATTCACGGCTTCCCGAAAATCCAGACCGTATCCGATCCCGCTGCGATAGTTTACCGAAAGCACAATGAAGCCGCGGCTTGCCAGATACTGATTCATGGCGTACGCGTTGTTGTAGTAATACATGTAATGCCAGCCGAGCAGCATCTGTCGGCGCGATCCGCCATGAAAGAAAATCACCGCGGGACAGTGCTCGCCGCTGCGAAGATTGTGCGGTAGAAACAATTGGCCATGAATACGCAGGCCATCGGCGGCCGAGATGGTCACGGCCTGCGGCGCGACTAGCTGATCGGCTGGGAAATCCGCCGGCAGAGCATCGGGGGCGAGGTCTTTTGGGGCGCCGACGCCTATGATTATAGCCGCGCGAGGCGGCCGCCGGGCGTCTGAGTGGAGAAAGGCGATGGCCTCACTGCTGCTGGTGACAACCGGCGACCACTCGATGCCGTCGCCCGTCGTTACTTGCGATGGCACAGCTTGATCCACCGCAACCTTCCACACGTGCCGACGGTCGACGTCGGCCTGGTTTGAAGAAAACGCCACCTCGCGGCCGTTCGGACTGAGGGTGACGTGCTCAACTTCAAAATCCCCCGGCGTCAACTCCAGCGCGGATCCGCCAGACATGGGGACCGAATACAAATGTACCCAGCCGGTGCGTTCCCACGGGAAGACCAGGCGACCGTTGGCCCACAGCAACTGGCCTTCGGCCACTATCGGATAAAACACGCTGCCGCGTCCTGACGCCGCGTGCCACACTTCATGACCGGCGCCGGTGGCAACGTCTGCGATGCGGATGGACCACGCTTCGGCTGCGATCTTTGGTCCGAACGCGAAAAGATCGTGAGACGCCGGGAGGCGGACGAACGCGACCTGGCGCGAGTCGGGCGACCAAACCGGCTCGCCGTCACGATCGACGCTGGGATCGACATACGCCACGCTCTTGGCAGCGGGATCGAAGACGCCGATAAAGGCGTGATCTCCCCGGCTGCTGACAAAGGCGAGCCTCGAACCATCGGGCGACCATCGCAGCGCCTGCGCCGTTCCTCGAGCATGCACGGCTTGCCCGGCCTTTTCATGGCCATCGAGCGGTGCCCACCAGATTTGTCCTTTGCTGAGAAACGCGACGCGGTCGCCTTTGGGCGAAATTGCGGGGGCATATCCTTCGCCGAGTTTGCGGGGATTGCCGCCGTCGAGCGAAACAATCCATACCGCCTGTTCGACTCCTTCCGGATTGCTGCGCGGGTTTGGAACCTCACGCCCCATGTCGAAGTCACCGCCGTGAACGAAGACAATCGCCCGGCCGTCAGGCGCCCAGCGCAATTGGTTGATGTCTTGGCCGTCGTCTTCAGTGAAGTTCGTAACCTTGTGTCCGCGATAATCCGGCGGCAACGCGACCCAGATGTTACGTGCGCCTCGCGCGTTCATTTCCCAGGCGACGCTCCCGCCCGCCGGCGCGGCCACCAGGGATTCGGGGAAGGGATTGGACAGCGCCTGCTCCAGCGTGAAGGGTTTCTCCGCGAGCAGAGTTGCCGCGGTCAGGAGCAACGTGGGGGCCAGCGGTGATGTGCGCATGAGATTTACTGTAGCGAAAGAAGAAGGTGCCAGGTGTCAGGTGCCAGGTGTCAGCCTGCCAGGTGTTAGGTTCTGACACCTGACACCTGAAACCTGGTACCTGAAACCTGACAACCAGCACCACCTGCGCACTAAAATAAACCTGAGGCCTCATGTCCAAGTTGTCCATTCACGATCTCGATCTGAAAAACAAACGCGTGTTCATTCGCGTAGACTTCAATGTTCCGCTGGCGCCTGGAGGGCAGGAAATCACGAGCGATAAGCGTATCCGAGCGTCGCTCGCGACGATTCAATATGCGCTCGACCACGGCGCGGGAGTGATCCTGGCTTCCCACCTCGGACGCCCGAAGGGGAAACCGAATCCGGAAATGAGTCTGAAACCGGTGTCGCGCCGCCTGGAACAACTTCTGGGAACGCCGATCAAGATGGCGCCTGATTGCGTGGGTCCCGAGGTGGAGGCCATGAAGCCCGCGCCGGGCGAGGTGCTGCTGCTTGAAAATCTGCGGTTTCATCCGGAAGAAGAGAAGAACGATGTGGGATTTTCACGGAAGTTGGCGGCGCTATGCGATGTGTACGTCAACGACGCCTTCGGTTCCGCGCACCGCGCGCATGCTTCAACCGTAGGGATCATCGCATTCGTGCCTAGAGCCGCTGCCGGGTTACTGATGGAGAAAGAGCTGCAATATCTGACCATGGCGACCACAAACCCGGCCAGGCCGTCGATCGCGATTCTGGGCGGCGCGAAGGTTTCCGACAAGATCGAAGTCATCGCCAACCTGGCCAAGATTGTGGACCACGTGCTTATCGGCGGGGCCATGGCCTACACGTTTCTCAAGGCACAGGGGCAGCCGACGGGCAAGTCGCTGGTGGAAGACGACAAGCTCGATCTGGCGCGAGATCTGCTGAAGTCGGTCGGGGCCAAAATGATGCTGCCCGTGGATCACGTGGTGGTTTCGGAACTGAAGGAAGGCGCCCCGAATGAAGTCGTTGAGACAATGCCCGCGGATAAGATGGGCGTCGACATCGGGCCAAAAACCGTGGCCGCTTTTTCAAAAGTGATTGCGGGAGCCAAGACCGTCATCTGGAACGGTCCGATGGGCGTGTTCGAAAAGCCGCCTTTTGACAAAGGCACGGTAGCGGTGGCGAAAGCCGTTGCCCAGTCGGGCGCGACTTCCATTGTGGGTGGCGGCGATTCGGAAAAGGCCGTAAAATCCGCCGGCGTTGCGGACAAGATTTCGCACATCTCAACGGGCGGTGGTGCTTCGCTCGAGTTCCTGGCCGGAATTAAGCTGCCGGGTGTCGAGGCGCTGACCAACAAGTAGCGCTCGTGTGATAAATTGCAGCCACATGAAACTTTTGCCTCTTGCCTTTTGCCTTTTGTCTTTTGCCTTGCCTTGTTCTTCACAGGTCTTCACCTTTACACGCGAGCAGTTGATGGAGTACACCGCGCAGAACCCGTACGCGCGCTTCGAAGATGGCCGGCCCAAGGTGCCTGACGAACTGTTGGCAAAGTGCAAGGATCTTTCCGCCGAAGAAGTCTGGGCGGTGCTTCCCGGCGAGAAGTTTCGGAACCAATACGAAGGCAACTGGCAGATCCTCCATCCGGAGCGCAAGCTGGTGGGACGCGCTGTCACGGCCCAGTTCATGCCTTACCGGCCGGACGTAGGCGACGTCATGGAAGCGCGCGCCCGCGCTCAGGGGCTGGGCCACAACGCCAATCAGCGCGTCATCGATTCGCTGCGGCCGGGCGATGTATTGGTGGTCGATCTGTTCGGCAAGATCGAGCAAGGCACCATCGTCGGTGACAATCTGGCTACCGCCATCTATGCAGCCACGAAGACGGGATTTGTGGTGGACGGCGCGGTCCGCGATCTCGAAGGCATTTATCCCATCGACATGGCCGTCTACTTTCGTGGCGCGCACCCAACGCCCATTGGAAATGTCATGCTCACTGGAGTTAATGTCCCGGTGCGCATCGGCAGCGCGACCGTCTTGCCCGGCGATGTTGTGTTCGGCGATCGCGAGGGGATTTACTTCATTCCGCCGCACCTGGTGAAGAAGGTGCTGGACAAAGCCGACGAAACCCACCTCCACGACGAGTGGACCAAGATGAAAATCATGACCGGGAAATACAAATCCAGCGAAATCTATCCCAGCCCGAGCGATCCGGCATTGAAGAAAGAGTACGAAGACTACCTGAAAAAGAGATTGGGCCGGGAACCGTCAAAAGAGTAACGCCCCCCCATTTTTATCCGCTAAAATATATCTATATATATCAATGACTTACAAGATCTTCTTGTCACTCGATGGTCTAGTGTGCTAATAACTATAGTTCGGAGCCGATTGCGATATCGGTTCCGACATACCGAAACAATAACCTAACTAATCTGGAGGTTGAAGCTATGCAAATTCGACCGCTCTATGACCGCATTGTGGTCAAGCGAATCGAACAGAAAGAAACGATGCAGGGCGGGCTGTACATTCCCGACTCCGCAAAAGAGAAACCGCAGGAAGGCGAAGTGGTTGCCGTCGGAAAGGGCAAGCGCCTGGAAGACGGGAAAGCTGGTTCCGCTCGACGTAGCGGTAGGCGACCGCATCCTGTTCGGCAAGTATTCCGGCAGCGACATCAAGCTGGATAACGAAGAGTACATGATCATGCGTGAGGACGAAGTCCTCGGCATTCTGGAAGCGCAGCCCAAAGTGGCGAAGAAGGCTAGCTAAGGAGAGCAAAGAATATGGCAAAACAGATCGTTTATGCAGAAAATTCCCGGCAGGCCATTCTTCGCGGCGTGAACCAACTGGCGGACGCGGTGAAAGTAACGCTAGGACCCAAGGGCCGCAATGTGGTTCTGGAGAAGAAGTTTGGCGGCCCGAATATCACGAAAGACGGCGTGACCGTAGCAAAAGAGATCGAGCTGAAGGATCCGCTCGAGAACATGGGCGCGCAGATGGTGCGCGAAGTGGCGTCTAAGACCTCCGACGTTGCCGGTGACGGCACGACGACGGCGACGATTCTGGCGCAGTCAATTTTCCGCGAGGGCGTGAAAGCGGTTGCGGCCGGCGCAAATCCGATGGCGCTCAAGCGCGGCATCGAGAAGGCCGTTGAAGTGGCCGTAGAGGAAGTAAAGAAGCTCTCCAAGCCGGTCTCGGGTGAGATGATCGCGCAGGTTGGCACGATTTCCGCCAACAGCGATCACACCATCGGAAACATCATCGCCGACGCGATGAAGAAGGTCGGCAAGGACGGCGTGATCACGGTCGAAGAATCCAAGACCATGGTCACCGAGCTACAGACCGTGGATGGCATGCAGTTCGACCGCGGATATCTGTCGCCCTATTTCGTGAGCGACGCCGAGCGCATGGAGTGCGTGCTGGAAGATCCCTACATCCTGATCCACGAGAAGAAGATCAGCAACATGAAGGACCTGCTTCCGCTACTCGAGCAGATCGCACGCAGTGGCAAGCCGCTGCTGGTGATTGCCGAGGAAGTGGAAGGCGAGGCGCTGGCCACGTTGGTGGTCAATAAGCTGCGCGGCACGCTGAATGCCATGCGCCGTGAAGGCGCCGGGTTTTGGCGACCGTCGCAAGGCTATGCTCGAGGATATCGGGATTCTTACGGGTGGCAAGGCCATCATGGAAGAAACCGGCATCAAGCTCGAGGGCGTACGTCTGGAGGATCTGGGCCGTGCTAAGCGCGTCACCGTGGATAAGGACAACACCACGATCGTAGATGGCGCCGGCACCCAGAAGAACATCGAGGGCCGTATCAAGCAACTCCGCACGCAGATCGACGAGACCACCTCGGATTACGATCGCGAGAAACTGCAGGAGCGGCTGGCCAAGCTAGCCGGTGGCGTAGCGGTGATCAAAGTCGGCGCTGCGACCGAGACCGAGATGAAGGAGAAGAAAGCTCGCGTGGAGGATGCATTGCATGCCACGCGCGCAGCAGTCGAGGAAGGCATCGTTCCCGGTGGTGGCGTCGCGCTGCTGCGGGCCTCGAAGGCTCTGGGGGATCTCAAGCTGACGGGCGACGAGCAGATCGGCGTCAGCATCGTCAAGCGCGCCTGCGAAGAGCCGCTGCGGCAGATCGTGTTGAACTCGGGCGTCGAAGGCGCCATCGTGGTTGACACGGTTCGCACCAACAGCAACCCCAACCACGGATACAATGCCTTTACCGACCAGTACGAAGATCTGGTGAAGTCGGGCGTCATCGATCCGACCAAGGTAACCCGCACGGCGCTGCAGAACGCGGCGTCGATCGCTTCGCTGATGTTGACGACCGAAGCCATGGTTGCCGAAATCCCCGAAAAGAAGGCTGCTCCCATGCCGGGCGGCCACGGCGGTCCTGAGGGGATGGACTACTAAGAAGAAGTCAGAAGTCAGGAGTCAGAAGCCGCGCTCTCCACATCGGGGGGCGCGGCTTTTCTTGGTCCTACTGGCGGCTTTATCCGGCCGGCGGGTCGATGCGACCGTTGATACCTCCTCAGCCGTCCTGAATACTCCGGGCACGAGGAGCAGCAGACTCGGCCAAAGCTGAGCGTACAGACGATCGAGTGAAGTGTTCAAATGCCAAGTCAAATCTAAGGGAGTGACCACATACGCGTAAAAGTAACCCGCGTACATGGCGAGCAAAGAACCGAACAAGCAGATCATGAGCGGCTGCCGAAGCCGCTCCTGAGAAACCTTGAGAAACACCCCCATCGCCGCCAGGCAGAGTATCGGATGCGCTAAACCCGCTCCCTGAGCAATACCTTCAACCCAGAAAGCCTTCAGAATCTTCAGGTATCTGGACCATTCGACCAGCCGGTGCAGCGTATCGCCGAGGGAAGCCTGTCCGAACGTACCGGTGGGCGGCGCCATGAAAAACTTGAACCATAGCGCGAGGATCACCGGTGCGGCAGCACCCATGGTAAACAGAAGAATCCATCGCCGATTGCCCGACATCGAGCTGTAGACGCCGACTGCGCAAGTGACAAGCAACACGAACAGAAGGCCTTCGTTCTTGGTCCATGCGGCGAAACCCATCGCGACTCCCGCCAAGACCAGGATTGTCTTGCTATTCGCATCGGCGAGCAAGATCAGCGCGAAGGTGCTCAGGTAATAGAATCCAATAGGGACATCGGCGTACTGCCACGGGCAGATCAGCTGAAACGCTGTTCCCAACAGAATCAGCCCGGCGATCATCGCCGTACTCCAGCCGCGCACTATGGCCAGTGTAGACACGAGGACGCCGATCGTAGCCGCGGAAAACATTGCTGCGGTCGCGATTGGAGCTGCGACATCGCTGATCGAGCCCATCCATGTCCAGCACCGCGCAACGTAGCCGGACAGTAGTACCGGATAATCCGGATGAGCGGCTCCTGCACCGGCAATCTGATTCAGTACGGGAGAAAACGCGCGACGCCAAGCTTCATTGGGCTGCGCCAGGAATCTGGCGCGCTGGTTCCAGATCGCCCAGGCATCCCAGGCGCCATAGGGGTTGCTGGCCGAGCTGTCCCAAAATAGAGGCACGGCCATGGCAAGGGAGGCCACAAAAAAGGGGAGCAAATACCACAACAGGCCTCGCGGCGCCGCGTGTTCCGCGATCACAATCGACTTACTGCGCGCCAACCAGAACACAGAAGCGGCAGCCGCCAAAAGGAGAAATTCAGTGGCTATAGAAACAACACGAGAGGGCCCAATCAAGATCCGGGTAAGGAAGTAGAAGATCGATGTGACGCCGGCGCCAAGGCCTGCGCCAAGAGAAACCTTGAGAAGCAAGTCGGTCCAAGCCGGTTCATAAACCGGCAGAAAGACCCGCGCGAGCAGATAACCGATGGCCGTCGAAGACAAAAGGGAAACGATAAGCAGCGGCACTAAGGACCTGTTTTACGGAACAGTGTGACGCCGTATCCATAATCTTTGAGGAGCACCAGGCGGTGTGCGCGCCCAAACTCTGCATAGTCCATTGACCGGGAGAAGCTCCCTACGACAAGACCGCTGGAAGGTTGCTCAACCAGTAATGCTGGTATCAAGGCATATTGTACGACCAGCAAAATTCCAGCCTCGTTGCCGAGATCCGAAATGTAGCCCACCACGGCGCCCGGCGGTAAGTCCTTTTTTAAAGCCTCAAAACGCTGTTCCTCCGAGCCGACTTGGTAGGAGTCCTTTTGAATCTTGTTCCGCTCTATTTGCTGGCTATAGAAAGAAAAAGACCCATAGAGAGACAGAAGCGCGACTGTGCCAAGGCCCAGCAGTGCGCGGGCAGGGTAACGGATCGCCGGCATGGAGAACTGTCCCCATATTATAGACAGGCAGATCTTTTTGCAGGTGGACGGCGTGGGCGGATGGCCTGGGAACGTTGTTGCTATTGGCGCACAACGGTCACCGAGCGCCACGCGGAGTTCCCGGCGGCGTCGAACGCGCGAAAGATAATCATATTGGTGCCGAAGCTCAGGGGAATGCTGTTGGCGGCCCAGGTAAAGGTTCCACTGGCCACGCCTGACGTTCCGGTAGAATTCGCCCAGGTAACGCTGCTGACGCCGACATTGTCCGTGGCGGTACCCCGGAAGTTGATGGTTGCGGAGCTGGTCGCGATGATGCTGGCAGCGGGATAGGTGATCACAAGGGATGGCGGTGTTGTATCCGTCAAACTGGGTTGGGTAGGATTCGACGGGGGCGGATTTGATGATGGCGGATTGGGAGAGGGAGACGGCGCCGGGGGTGGCGGCGGTTGTTGGCGCATCACCGCTACATGTTGTGTCGCAGTGTGACCCGCCGCGTCGGTTGCCGTGATCCTAATAGAGTTCGTGCCCATGACGAGTGGCACCGTAGCCGTCCAATTGGGCGCTCCCGTGGCATAGCCGGTCGCGCCGTTGAGCATAGTCCAAGCGACCTGCACGAGAGCGACGCCGCCCGATACCGTTCCGGAGACTGAGACCGACGACGCGGTTGTCGTCGCCGGCGGAGGCTGCAGCGTTAACAGCAATGGTTGCGCCGGAGGCGGCGTGGGTTGTACCGGCGGCGCGGAAGCCATGGCGCGCGCACCGTAGAGCGCCTGCACAATCCCAATGTCAACGCTGCTGAGATGTTTGCCGAGCCTGTAGTACGGATACATGACATCGTCCGGATTATCCGTGTGAACCAGTCCCAGTGAGTGCCCTACCTCATGAAGGACCACGGTGTACACGTCGGTATTAGCCCCAATCTGCCAGCGGTCGGCTTCATTCAGATGCATGTCACCCGCGATGGGTTCGGGATTTGGCGGCGCGGGGTAGAACGTATGAGCCAGGACCCCGCCGGGTCCGCCGAACGGAAACGGATCGCCGTGAGCTCCACTGGCAAACAGGATATTTACTGTCCGAAGCGCCCCCGCATTGGTCCCACCTACAAAGTTCACTTGCGCCACGTTCGACCATTGATTAAAGGCGCGGAGGATTTCGGATTGAGTTGCGGCCGGCGGAAGCTGTGGGGTCAACTGGGAGAACACGTAGCCGAGCACCAGCCCGGACCCTGACACCGGCCAGCTATAAGCGTTGCCGGCGTTCTGGGCAACGGCGGTTTCCTGGACAACGGCACCCGCGCATACACGGGTGGGCTTATGCGAGATCAGTTCCGGAGATGCTGGAAATATGTAAGCCACCTCGTCCCACGAGGCAAGTCGGGACAGATCTCCGACGGTTGCGCTCACCAGCAGGTGGTTCCTGGCGAGATCACTGTTTTCGATCAGCCGCAAACTATGTTCGCGCACCAGGGCACGGGCTCCTGTCATGTCGACATCAGAATGGAACTCGACGACGCAGATGCGCCGCCCGCTTGTAGAACCGGCTTGTGCTACCAGCGGGCTGATCTTGTCGCGAGACTCGAGCCGTGAAACCCAGACCACCGGCAGGCTGTCGAACGAGAAATCGTCCGGCGCCGCAATCATCAAAGTTGCCTCGGGCAGATACCCCGTAACCAGGATGCCGCGATCGGCCAACATGCGGAACGTTTCCGCACGCACTCCTCCGCGTAACTGAATCAAATAATGCGAACTCCCCGTGCTTCTTCGTTTCAGCGGGCTCGCCAGGTACTCGGTCCGGTCGGGCCGCGGTTCAAAATCTCTTGTCTTGAGATGAATGGTTTCGGCGGCCAGACAGGCAACGACGCATGCCGCAATGAGGAGACTACGGAGCCAGGTCACAGCTATCTTATCGACCTGGCCTGAGACTTTCTGTAGGCGAGACCACTTAATTTCAGTGGATGAAGGTTAGCGTCCTCTTACTAACTGTTGTAGCCGTAGTGGTCCCGATGCAGTGCGCCGGGGCTGCGAGCGCGCCGGCCTCTTACACGATTCAGACGATTGCCGGGAGCAGCGACGCCGGCGACGGCGGGCCGGCGCTCAATGCCGCAATCAGCGATGCCGAAGGCATAGCCATCGACAGCACAGGGAATATCTTCCTCGCCGACGCCAACGATCATCGCGTCCGTAAGATCACTCCGGACGGGATAATCTCGACAGTTGCCGGCGACGGCTCTCCGGGATTTCGTGGCGATGGGGGGCCGGCCTCGGCTTCGCGCCTCCGCACGCCGTACGGGATTGCCGTCGATGCGGCCGGCAACCTTTATATAGCTGACCTTGGAAACAACCGCATACGCAAAGTTGCGTCCGATGGCGCCATCTCCACCGTTCCCGGCACAGATTCCCTGCTCGCGCCACGCAACGTGGCGTTAGACACAGCCGGCACGCTCTATATCTCCGAATTCAACGGCAATCGTGTCCAGCATCTGCGGACGGACGGGGTTTTGGAAATCGTCGCGGGCACAGGCGTTGCCGGTTTTGGAGGCGACGGCGGATCGGCCAGCGCCGCGCTGCTTTCCTCACCCGCGGGTCTTGCGTTCGACTCCGCCGGCAATCTGTATATTGCCGACAGCGGCAACAGCTGCGTCCGGAAAGTGGCCGGCGGCGTGATCACCACCGTGCTTGGCCCCGATGTTTACGGTAACAGCCCGCTCAATCTTCCGACTGCCGTGGCCATTGATGGCGCGGGCGATTTATACATTGCGGATTCCGGCAATGGCCGCATTCAGTTCGTGACGCCCTTCGGCATCCAAAGCACCGTTCCTGGGGCCGGGCGCGACCTGGCACTCGATGGGGCGGGCAATCTTTATATCGCCGGTGGATCCTATCTGTCGGAATTGACCTCTGCCCTGGTGCTGCAGACGCTTGCCGGTGACGGCTCCTATTCATTTCGCGGCGATGGCGGCAGTGCGGCTTCCGCCCGGCTGAGCGGGCCGGTAGCGCTGGCGCTTGACTCGGCTGGTTCCGTATACATCGCTGACCGCAATAATCTTCGGATTCGCCTCGTAGATCCAACGGGCATCATCAGCACTCTGGTGGGAGATGGCACCTCTGGGCCGGGAAATACGCAATTGAATTTTCCTGCTGGTGTGGCTGTAGACGATACAGGCACGGTTTATATTGCCGATCAGAACAATGACCGCATCCAGCAGATGACGGCTGGAATCATCACTACGCTGGCTGGAACCGGAACTCCCGGATTCAATGGAGACGGGCTGGCGGCCACTGCAACCCAACTCTTCTCACCGGGGGCACTGGCCCTGGCCGGCGATCACACGCTCTATTTCGTCGACAAAGGCAATCAACGCGTCCGGAAACTAACCGCAGATGGAATCATTTCCACGGTGATGCAAGCCGCCGCCGCGGGGGTGGCTATAGACCAATCGGGCAACGTCTATGTTGCCGATGCCGGCCTCCATAGCATCGAGCGAATCGATGCGCATGGCCAGGTGACGATTCTCGCAGGCACGGGTACTGCGGGATTCGCCGGCGACGGAGGACCGGCGGCATCGGCACAGCTCAACGCGCCCTCTGGTCTGACCGTGGATTCCCAGGGCAACTTGTACATTGCCGATACCGGCAACAGCCGAATTCGCATGATCGGTTCCGATGGCACGATGCGCACCATCGCCGGCAATGGCGCGGCTGATTTTGACGGGGATGGCGGCCCGGCGCTCTCGGCCGCGTTCAATATGCCGCTGGGCCTCGCGGTGGATGCTGCCGGCAATGTGTTCATCTCTGACTTCGGAAATAATCGCGTCCGAAAACTAACGCCCGCACCCGTTGCCTCCGAGCAGACCACGCCACTCAGCCTGGTGAATGCCGCCAGCCTGCTGGGAGGGCCGATTGCGCCGGGAGAGATTGTGTCCATTTTCGGACTAGGCATCGGCCCGGCGACGCCGATGGGCGGGACACTGGACACCTCGGGAACGATGGCTACTAAAGTGGCTCAAACCCGGGTCCTGTTCAATGGTTCCGCCTCACCGCTGTTTTACGTGCAGGCTGGTCAGATTCTTGCGCAGGCGCCTTACGAGATCGCAGGCCAGAGTACGGTCGACATCGAGGTCTTCTTCCAAGGGCAATCCTGCGGGAAAGTGACGGTGCCGGTGGCCGCCTCCGCGCCGGCGATTTTCACCGTCAGCGCGGGAACCGGCCTCGCCATCGCTTTGAATGAGAACGGCTCACTGAACTCGCCCCTTGAGCCTGCTTCGCGCGGAACCACCGTAACCCTGTTTGCTACCGGCAACGGGATCGAGAACCCGGCTGCTCTCGACGGCCAACCGGCGGCAGCGCCGCTTCCAAAACCCATTCTCCCGGTAACGTTGACCGTGGGCGGATCTCCAGCCGAAGTTCTCTTTGCCGGCGCTGCCCCTGGGTTTGCAGGGCTCCTGCAGATCAATGCGCGAGTGCCCAGCGGACTCGCGTCCACTGGAATTGTGCCGGTGGTACTGGGGATTGGAGCCGCGACCAGTCAGACTGGCGTGTCGCTCGCGGTACGATAGTCAGCAGACGGGCAGGGAAGCGCCCGATTACCCCCTGTGGACACCCTGTTCGACGATCCCTCGCCATTCGATCGTGACGCGCTTGCCGCGCGCCTGAAAGACTTGGCCCTGCGCCATATCTACATTGGCGGCAGTTCCTGGAAGTACGAAGGCTGGCTGGGCCAAATCTACAGCCGTGGCAATTACCTGGTTCGCGGCCGGTTCTCGCAAAAGCTTTTCAACGACACGTGCCTCAAGGAGTATGCGCAGACTTTTCCCACGGTTTGTGGCGACTTCGCGTTTTACCAGTTTCCGAGCGATGAGTTCTGGCGCCGCCTGTTCTCCCAGACGCCCGCAGACTTTCGCTTCGCTTTTAAAGTGCCGGAGCAGATCACCTGCCGGGTGTATCCGGCGCACGGCCGCTATGGCGCTCAGGCGGGGACGGAAAATGAATCATTTCTGGATGCCGATCTGTTCAAGGAATCCTTCTTGCGGCCGCTCGCGCAGTACCGTGACCGGACGGCGCTGCTGATCTTCGAGTTCGGAGCGTTCTCTAAAAAGACCTTCTCGAATACCGGCGAATTCCTGGAGCGGCTGGATCTGTTTCTTGCCAAGCTGCCGCCCGATTTCCGTTACGCCGTCGAGATCCGCAATCCTGATTTCCTGGAACGCGACTATTTCCAGGGCCTGCGCAGCCACAATGTGGCGCACGTGTTCAACGCATGGTCGCGCATGCCGGAACTGCGCTATCAGATAGCCCTTCCGGAATCCTTCACGGCGGACTTCATCGTGAGCCGCGCGTTGCTCCGCCAGGGCCGCAGCTACGAGGAGGCAGTGCAGGTTTTCTCGCCCTATACCGAAGTGAAGGATCCCAATCCCGGCGTCCGTGCGTCCTTGCGCGAGATGATCCGCATCGCACAGGACAAGCAGACAACGGCATTTCTGTTCGTGAACAATCGCCTCGAAGGAAATGCGCCGGCTACGATCATCGCAATCACCGAGCCGTGATTTTACTCGTCAGCGCAGCATCCAGTGATCTTCGGAAAACTCCGCCGTTTCCTCATTCCACGTTCCGAACTTGGCGGCCATCTGCCCTCCGTCCACGACCAACGCCGCGCCGGTGATGTAAGAAGCTAGATCCGACGCAAGAAACGCGATGGCATTGCCGACCTCTTCCGGCGCGCCTCCGCGCCCTAGCGGAATGTCGCGGAAGTAGTCCTTGAGGACAGAGGGACTGGCGAAAATCTCTTTCGTGAGGCGCGTCCGGATAAGACCCGGGCATACGGCGTTCACTCGAATCTGCCAGGGGCCCAGCTCGTTCGCCGCAGTGTGCAGGATTCCCAGGATGCCGGCCTTGCTGGCGTTATAGGCGACGAGCGTGGCTTCGCCGTCATACGAGTTGGTGGACGCGGTGATGACGATGGCGCCAGAGCGCCGGGGCTTCATCCGAATTGCTGCCGCCTGCACCGTATGAAAGACGCCGCCGAGGTTCAGGGCGATGGTGCGATTCCAGTCCTCGACGCGGGTTTCATCGATGGGCGCCCAAGTCCCCGAGCCGGCATTGGCAACGACGATGTCCGGCGCCCCGCTGCGTTCGAACGCCGCGTCAATGGACGCACGGTCAGTGACGTCCACAATACATCCATGACCGCCAAGCGACGCCGCAACTTTTTCGGGCTGCTCGCGTTCGAGATCGAAGATCCAGACGCGCGCACCGCCGGCAGCCAGCGCCCGCGCCGCCGCTAAGCCAATACCGTTTACACCGCCGGTGACCACGGCCAGTTTTCCGTTGAAATCAAGAGGCATCTGGCTGTTCTACCACAGCTCAGGGCGATTCTCGGTCCCAAGCGAAATCATGCGCCTGTCAACTGATGAATGGAGTAGCCTTCTGTTCTCGGCGGTGAATTAGTATACCGATCAGATCACTAACGCAACAGCAACGCCTCTTTCGCCAGCCGCTCCAATCGCACCTCCAGGGATTCTGTTGTTACAGACTCCTCAATGGCCACGGCGCCAGAGCGCAGAAATTTCCGGACTCCCTCCATCAGTGCGCCGCGATTCCTTGTACCATCCAGCAGCAAGAGTACGCAGCGATCAATCGCATCATCCACTTCCACCAGAGTGTGGCGCAGCGTGGTGACGACCGCCGATTGCTGCGCTTGTAATCTCGCCAGCGGGCTGGCCATAGGGCACTCTCCGGCAACCGCTGCGAATTGCGCCGGCAGCGTGTGGAGTTCCAGTAGTCCGAGCCGATAACCTTGAAGGAGAATCCCGGCCAGCCGAGCGGCATCGCCCCGCGGAAGTAATTCAGGAAAATAGATCGCCTGCGGCCAAATCTCGCTCAAGCGGCACAAGGCGATTTTCGCCGCTGCATAATCCGTCTCGAGCGCCGACCCGCGTGGCCCGCGGAACAACTCCGCGACACCCTCCCGCAAATCCGGATTCGCCGAAACGGGTCGGGCCGTCGACGCAACGTACAACTTTGTAATCCGTAGCGGTCCCGGACTGCGGTCGAGTGGAGCTTCCTCCCGGCAGAGCAAGGTCTGGCGGAAACGCCGGCCTTTCATGAAATCCAGATATTGCTCTTTAACAACCACATCTGTTCCCGCGAAACGCTCGAGAGCCTCTACCACCGGCTCCGGGTACGTGTCCGCGTGCATTTCGTAGAAGTCGGCTTCCCCCAGATACTGCAATTGATGCCGTCGCGCGTCCGCCATGAATTCATGGAAATAGAAGGCGCTATTGGTATCCGCGAGGTCGTCGTGATATACAGCCCAGGGGACGGTTTCGGCAAGATGCTGCCGCTGCTCCTCAAACAGAGCGCGCGCCAGTTCACCTTTTCGTGTGTACTTTGAGAACTCTGCGATCAGCCGCACGGCCTCCTCGTACTGCTTGGAAGGATCCTGCACGTTGCGCACGTGATGCAGCATCATTTCGCGAAATATTTCACGCCGGTGGAAGCCCGGGTAGGCGTTGTAGCTGACGTAAGCGACTCCATCGGGCGCCAGATTTGTCCGGCAGATTCTCAGCACGCCCTCGCGTACGTGCGCCGGGACCCAGGAATACACCCCGTGCGCGAGGATGTAGTCGAATCGGCCCAGATCCGCGCCCGCCTCCAGCAGGTCCATCTGCCGGAGTGAAATATTTTTTAGTCCGAGCGCCTCGCTCATCGCTCGGCCCCGCGCGACGCCAGGTTGGGCGAGATCGATGCCGGTGAATTGGCTTCCGGGAAGTTCCACAGCCATGGGGATCAGATTCCCGCCGTCCCCGCACCCCAGTTCGAGAACTCGCGCGCGATCGGGCCGCGCCGGCGTCATCCCCAGCAGGCCGGCGATGGTGGCGAGCCGGTCGGGATGTGTTTGCGCCAGAGGAAAACCGGGATAAAGGACCTGGTCGTAGGCGAAGCCCACTATGGCGCGGCTCGCTTGCCGATGCAGTAGAGATATTGCGCAGTGCGCAGGAAAATCTGACCCTGCGAAATAGCGACGGAGCTGAGCGTGTAGTCGTCCATATTATTCTCAGCCAGCGATTCAAACTTCGGACCCGCCTTGAAAACCGTGGTCACGCCGTCCTCATCGGTGATGTAAATCTTCCCGTCGGCGAGCACCGGCGACGCGCTGTACGTGCCGTGCCGGATACGCTGCGGGCCCCAGATTTCCTTTCCGGTCTTGGCATCCAGGCACCAGACTATGCCCCGGTCGTTGACGATGTAGAAATAGGTGCCATCCGTCACCGGCGTGGGAACGTCGGGTCCATTCTGGCTGGCCCACAGCCGATGTGTCTCGGTGATGTCGCCATGCCCCCCTGCGCGAAATGCTTGTAGCGGCCGCACGCGCGTGGGTGTGTAGATCACGCCGTCGTATACCACCGGCGATGCGATCACGCGGTACGCCGGGTCCTTCTGCGGGTTGAAGCCTTTTCCCCGCCAGATTTCCTTCCCGGTAGCCGGGTCGTGGCCTGTCACGCAATCACCGCCGCTCACCACGATCTCGATGTTACCGCCGTAGCGCAACAGGGCCGGCGTGGTATAAGAATCGGGCGATTCGTGAACCGCATCCGTAGGCCGCTCCACACGCCACACGGTTTTGCCGGTGTTTTTGTCGATGCGCAGCAGATAAGACGGGTCGTGCGTCTTCATTCCGTGCAGCACCTGGATGTACAGCGCATCTTCGAATAGTAGCGGCGACGAACCGTAACCCCAGTTAAGCCCGAAGCGGCCGTAGTCTTTCTGAATATCGCGCGCCCACAACTCGTTGCCGCCAAAATCGAATCCCTTGAGGATTCCGGTCCCGGTCATGACGTAGACGTGAGTGCCGTCTGTCACCGGCGAGGGCGATGACATGTTTTGCTTGCCGATTTTGAAATTGCCGCCTGCCACGTGCTTCTTCCACAGCACGGCGCCGCGTACCCGGTCCACGCACCAAAGCGAGATGTCTTCCTTGTCCGCGATGTTCAGGAAGATCCGGTCCGCCCAGATGATGGGCGTAGCCCCGCTCCATGCAGGAAGCGGCAGCTTCCAGGCAATGTTTTCGTCGCGGCTCCAGCGCACCGGCAGATCTTTCTCGCTGCTGATGCCATTCAGAGAAGGCCCGCGCCACTGGGGCCAGTTTTCGGCGGCGGAAACGCTCACAGCTAGAACGGCGAGGCAAAGAATCCCGACGAGTCGACGCAAAGGTTTCCTCCGGCTTAATCCGAAGGATACTTTTGTTGGCCTGGGAAAAACAAGCTGAAGGTGGCGCGTCATTCTGCGCCCTCGCGTTCGACTTAACGGAGATCGAGCGCCATCATAGTCGTGCGGTCCCTCAGATACAGCCGGCTGCCAGCCACCGACGGAGCCGTCCACGCATTGTTGTGAAGCAGCGCAGCGCGCGAAACAACCTTCAGTCCCTGAGGCGAAAAGTTGGCCAGAGCCAGGTTGCCGTCCTCGTCCACAACGATGAATTTGCCGTCCGCATACACGAAACTGGCCTTTGGAAAGGTACGGTCCTGCCACGCGATCTTGCCGGTCTTCACATCCACCGCGGTCAGCGGCGCCGGCCCGAAATCGCCACTCGAGCCATACACCATGTCTCCTACCCGCACTGCCGTCGAGAAATGCACGCGCATTTTGTTGCTCGCCCAGACTTTTTCCGCAACCGTCTTTCCCCCGGCGCGCGAGAGCCGGATCACACAGCTTCCTCCGTTGTAAGCCGAGGAGACGAACAGCAGGTTCCCCTCGCCCCATACCGGCGTACTGATGTTCAGCCCCCAGCTCGTGCTGTGCGGGTACGTCCACAGCACCCGGCCGTTGCTTGGGTCGATGCCCACGACATCATCGGCCATCGGCGCGACGATCTGGTCCTGGCCGTCCACCTGGATCAGCACCGGCGAGGCAGGCGAATTTGTAAAATCTTGCTCGGTCCTCCATTTCACAGTCCCGGTCTTCTGATCGAACGCCATGAAGGAGTGGCCCGCGCCGCCCACCTTCATGATCACGGTGTCCTTGTACGCAAAAGGGCTGGGCGCCCATCCGCGATCGAAAACCGTGCCGTGAAACTCGCTTTCCAGATTGTGCGACCAGATCTTCTTCCCGGTCTTCTTCTCCAGGCACACCAGATTCCCCAGGATGCCGATGGCATAAACACCGTTCTCCGTGACTAAGGGCGTCGCATGCGGGCCCGAGCCGTTCTCCATTCCCATGCCCGGGCGGAACCTGGCGTCGTAACGATATTCCCAGATGGTCTTCCCCGTATTGGCATCGGCGGCCAGCACGATCTCGTCATTCAACACGCGATACATCGTGTAGAGGACGTTGCCATCCACCGCGATCTCTGAGTAGCCATCACCCAGCGGCCGGCTCCACAGCTTCTTCGGCCCCTCAGCCGGCCAAGAGCTGGCTAACCCTTTAGCGTCCGACTTGAAATCGCCATGCGGGCCGCCAAATTGCGGCCACTCGAGCGACGCCGCGCAGCACGCGGCTGCAAGACCAAAGAACGCAACAGAACAACGCAGCATCAGACACCTCCGGATAAGCCGAGTTAACTCCTGGTTTCTTGTGGTGCTCGTGCCTTTGCCTGTTCCAGATTCGGCAGGAACGCCGCCAGCAGACCAATCGCCGGCAAAAACGCACACACTCGATAGACGAACTCGATGCTCGTTCGATCCGCCAGTTTTCCCATCAGCGCAGCTCCCACGCCGCCCATCCCGAAGGCTAGCCCAAAGAACAGTCCGGAAATGGCGCCCACTTTCCCCGGCACCAGCTCCTGCGCGTAAACCAGGATGGCCGAAAACGCCGACGCAAGAACCAGTCCAATGATGACCGTCAGAACGGCAGTCCAGAACAAGCTGGCATAGGGCAGCATCATGGTGAAGGGAAGCACGCCCAGGATCGAGCACCAGATCACCGGTTTGCGTCCGATGCGGTCGCCCACCGGGCCACCGATGATGGTCCCAGCCGCCACCGCGCCCAGGAAAATAAACAGGTAGATTTGCGCCGTGCGCACGGACACGTGAAATCGGCTGATGAGGAAAAACGTGTAGTAGGCCACCAGGCTCGCCAGATAGAAATACTTGGAGAAGACCAGTGCGACAAGTACCGCGAGCGCCGTCACAACTTTCTTTCGAGGCAGGCGCAAATGATACTCGTGGTGGAGCGCGTGAGACATCGTACCGGTGCTGCGGCGCGCTTTATACCAGGAGCCGACACGCGTGAGGATCACAATGGCCGCCAGCGCCGCCAGCGAAAACCATGCGATGCTGCGTTGCCCCGCGGGAAGCACAATGAACGCCGCCAGCAGCGGCCCGATGGAAGAGCCGGCGTTTCCGCCCACCTGAAATAGCGATTGTGCCAGGCCATGTTGCCCGCCCGACGCCATGCGCGCCACACGTGACGACTCCGGATGGAATACCGACGATCCCATTCCAATCAGCGCCACTGCTACCAGAATCATGGGAAAAGTCGGCGCCATTGCCAGCAGAAACATGCCCACCAGCGTGAATCCCATTCCCACCGGCAGCGAGTATGGCGTGGGGCGATGATCCGTGTACAGCCCCACCACCGGCTGCAAGATGGATGCCGTCATTTGAGAAGTGAGGGTGATCAACCCGATCTGTCCGAAATCGAGGTGGTACGTATTCTTGAGAATCGGATAGACTGCCGGCACCACCGACTGCAGCATGTCGTTCAGAAAGTGACAAACGCTGATCGCCGCCAGGACGCGAAAAGCCGCACCCGCCGTCCCCTCCCGGACCGCCCCAGCTATCGTGCTCGTTTGTGTAGACACCTATTCGTAGTTTAGCTGGATGCGACGCTCCGCCGCCGCAACGTGTAACCGTAATCCGCCATTCTGACTGCCAGCCACAAACCGAGCCGTGACCGAAGGGAGCGGTTGCGCAAAAGGTTCTGCCAGGCTGTAAAATTCAACAGGAGCCGTCATCATGAATCGCCGAACATTCCTTGCCGCAGCCGCAGCCACCACCGCCGCCGCAAAGCCAGCCAAACTGGCCGTCGAAGGCGGCACGCCAGTCCGCCAAACCCCTCTCAAAGCTGATTTCTTCGGCACGCAATACTACGGCGAAGAAGAAACACGCGAGCTGAACGACGTGGTGAAAACTCGCCGCCCCTTTCGCTGGTACGGCCCCGGCACCGAGCCGCCCATGAAGGTCGCAACCTTTGAGAAGGAATTGGCACAGCGTATGCAGACGCGTTACGCGCTCGCTGTCACGTCAGGCTCCGCCGCGCTCCAAACCGCTGTGGCCGCTTGCGGCATCGGTCCGGGCGATGAAGTCATTCTCCCCGCCTGGACATGGCACTCGTGCTTCGCGGCCATCGTGCTTGCCGGCGCACTGCCGGTTTTCGCCGAGATCGACGAATCGTTCAACATCGATCCGAACGATATTGAAAGCAAAATCACGCCGCAGACCAAACTGATCATGGCGGTCCATCTGCAAGGCAATCCCGCGGATATGGATCGCATTCTCGAGATCGCCAGTCGCCGTCATATCCGCGTGCTGGAGGACTGCGCACAGTCAGTGGGCGCCAGTTACAAGGGCCGGCCCGTGGGGTCGCTCGCCGATATCGGCATCTACAGCCTGCAAATTAACAAGACCATCACGTCCGGCGAAGGCGGAGCGGTTGTTACCAACGACCCGATGCTATTCGAGCTCGCCAGCCGCTACCACGACCTGGGCAGCTTGCGCCCCTTGCATGAAAAAGTGGCAGGCGGCGCAAAGGCCGACACTCTGGCCGGCAGCCAGTTCCGCATGAGTGAATTCACCGGCGGCGTGCTGGTCGCCCAGTTGCGCAAACTCGACCGCGTCGTCGCTGACGTGCGCGCCAACGCCCGCCGGGTCTACGACGGTATCCGCGACCTACCCGGCATCAAGCTGCGCCACTTGCCCGATCCGGCGGGCGAGCTGGGTTCCGCCGTCTTCCTGGGCTTCGACACCAAGGACCGCTGCGAGCGTTTCCGCGCGGCGATGAAAGCCGAAAACGTTCCCGTCGGCCATCCGGGCGGCTCGGCCATCCTTCCCATTCAGCCCTACATCGAGCACAAACGCACCGTGCACCCGGCCTGGCCGTCATTCACCAGTGAGCGCGGCCGTGCCATCCAATACGGCGCCGCCTGCTGCCCGCGCACCCTCGACATCCTCAGCCGCTTCGCTGGCCCCTCGCTCGATCCCAAATTCACCGATCACGACACGGCCGATATCGTCGCCGCGATAAGGAAGGTATATCCGCAGATCTCGGCCTGATGCCCCATAACAAACACTGGCGCATTACGACGATGCTGCTGGCCGTGATGGTGCTGCTCGGTATGACCTTTTTTTGCGTCCAGGTTCAAATTCCCTCGCGTAAGAGACGACAGGACATGCGAGCCGCAATAAACATGCACGTGCTCGTGAGCCGCGAGGAACAGCATCATAAAGAAAAAGGACAATACGCTGGAACCTTTGCGGACCTTCAGCCTCCTGTTGAAACGCAACTGCAATTCCTAGAGCGGGGCGGTTGTAGCAAGGGATATTGCTATTCGCTCGAAGTATCGGGATCTGGTTACGAACTTCGGGCGTGGCCAGATAAATGGGGCGAATCCGGATCCCGCTCCTTTTACGCAGACAAGGAGGGCATCCGGTACACACTGGAACACAGGTTCGCTGACTCGCGTGATATCCCGGAACCCGGTTCGTAAACCCGCAGAAAACGGGGACGGACACCCGCGTCCCCAACCCACCCTGCCGCAACTTTTCGCACATCCTCAACGTGGACGCTGGTGTCCGTCCCCGTTTCGCCCCTTAGAATCGGTCCTTACATATGGCGGGTTTTGATCGGCAGCAGAAAAAGCTAATTTTTACTCGACAGGATAAGCTAATAATAATGCAACATAATAAGCTAATACTAACACAGCGCGATAAGCTAACCTGAGGACACTCCCATGCCCGCACCGTCAGAAAAGCTCGCACGATCTCTGGAGCTCCTGGGCAGTCTCCAGAATTCCAACGGGGCGGCCGCCATACGGGCAAGGGATCTGTCGCGCACCCATCGGGAGCGGCTTCTTGCGAGCGGCTTTCTCCAGGAGGTCATAAAAGGCTGGTATATTCCATGCCGCCTGGATGAAGGGAAGGGGGAGAGCACGGCCTGGTATGCATCGTTCTGGCGTTTTTGCGCTGTCTATCTGGGAGAGCGCTTTGGCAAAAACTGGTCCCTCTCGCCGGAGCATTCATTGTCCCTGCATGGAGGCAACTGGACGGTCCCGCGGCAGCTTGTCGTGAGGTCCCCCAGAGCCCGCAACAAAGTCACCAAGCTCCCGCACGGAACATCCCTGCTGGATCTTCGTGCCGCATTGCCTGCCGCGGGCGATAAGGAGGAAAAAGAGGGCGTACGTATTTTCTCGCTGGAATCCGGCCTGATTGCGTGTTCGCCCAATTATTTTGCGCATCATTCAACGGACGTCCGTTCAGCCCTGTCGATGATCCGCGATGCCTCGGGCATTCTTGCCCGGCTACTGGAAGGCGGTCACAGCACGATTGCCGGTCGCCTTGCCGGTGCATTCCGCAACAGCGGACGTGACCGCATAGCGGATGATATTACGAAGACAATGTCCGCTGCGGGGTACGATGTACGTGAAAACGACCCCTTTACGGACAAGCCGCTGCTCGCTTTGCCGGCCCGCGAAACATCTCCTTATGTGAATCGCGTAAGGTTATTGTGGCAGAAGATGCGGCAGCCGGTCATTGACCACTTCCCGAATGGGCCGGGCCTGCCACGGAATATCGTGACATACATGAAACGCGTCGACGATGCGTATGTCACAGATGCGTATCATTCGCTTTCGATCGAGGGCTATCGTGTCTCGCCCGAGCTTATCGAACGTGTTCGCAGCCGCAGATGGAATCCTGAGACGAATGACGGCGATCGGGAACAGCGGAACGCCATGGCGGCGCGCGGCTACTGGCTGGCCTATCAGGCCGTGCAGAAAAGCGTCCGCAGTGTTCTGAAGCGCGAGAATCCTGGTCTGGTCGCAGACGAAGATCACGGGACATGGTATCGGGAACTGTTTGCCCCGAGTGTCGCCTCCGGTCTGCTGAAACCCGCCGACCTTGCCGGTTACCGCAACAGCCAGGTTTATATTCGCCGGTCCATGCATGTGCCGCTTAACCCGGAGGCGGTCAGGGATACCATGCCGGCATTTTTCGATCTGCTCCGTGCAGAAACTCACCCGGCCGTCCGCGTAGTGCTCGGGCATTTTGTTTTCGTGTATATCCATCCTTATGTGGATGGAAACGGCCGCGTCGGCCGGTTTCTGATGAATGTGATGATGGCGTCGGGCGGATACCCCTGGACGGTCATACCTGTCGGAGACCGCAAGATCTACATGCAGGCTCTCGAAAAAGCGAGTGTCGGCGAGGATATTGTTCCCTTTACAGATTTTCTGGCCGGCCTGGTTAAGAGGGGACTAGTGGGCGAACCGCTGCCTGCGGTCCCGAAGACTTCTTCATGAGAGCGACGGCAATAAAGGCGATGCGGCTGTCCCCAACTGAGATTGGTCGTATACTCGCCCGAACGGGACTGTTGTTGGCAGTTCTGCACAGGTTTTTTGTAGTATTGCGCAGGGACTCCCGTGAGGTATTTTGATTTCGAATCAGCGCTAGTTCGGCGGCTGGAGCTTGCCACAAACGATGTAGAGCGTTTGACGGCTAGAACGGTAGTGGGCAAAGAAGAGTTCGGCCCTGCTGCGGGCCGGGCGGGTTTGAGGGTTCTGCAACGTGGCGACAATTTCGAACTACCGGCGGGGCCGTGTCTTATCATTGGCGTTGCAACCTGGAGCGACCTGGATATTGCAGCGCTGGATTCTGCTGTGGATCGCATTCGAGCCGGCCGTATTCCGACCTGGGTATTTGACATAGACGAATGCCAATCTTTGTCCGATATGCATATTTTGTTGCCGCAAATGGATATGCATCCGACAAGGACGCCTATTTTTACGTACTATATAGACGGAAAATTGCAGACCTTCCGCCAAGGGCACGACGCCGTGCACTGCCTTCAGCAACTGTAACCCTCACAGTACGTCAAAGAACTCAGAAGGCCGTGCGCAGATAGGCGGCGCAAGGCTAGCCGGACAGGCGACCTGCAGTCGCGGCAGAAATAGTATCATCGATCCAGGGTATTGAAAACGCTAGTTGCCTGTTATCGCCAGTGGCTGCACGAAGGCGAGGAAGGGGCGATTGCTATCTACAGAAGCTCCAGCTTGGCAATCCCAGTTCTTGCGATTGCCGGAACTATTGGTATATTTTCATTGCTTTCGCAGAGAGGAGACCTCGCAATTTTGTGCCTGGTTTTTGCTGCGGCGGGTCTATCAGAACTCCAGAACTTTCGGAGGGCGGTTATCTTCAAACCGACTGAGCTCATTTATCGCCCTCCGTTCGGAAAGCTCTGGCGGGTAACGGCGCAAGACATTGTTCAGCTCAAACGAACGGCCATTACCGAAGGCTCATGGAGGGAGCGTTATAACGTTCTTGCTATTGAGGTTACTGTCGCCAGCGGTGAAAGGCGCATTCTCTCATTGAATCTTAATGGAGGCTCAGAGATATTGGATCGGCTCTGTGAGATGACCAAGCTGCCCTGCACTTGATAAAGCAAAAATGCATCAGCCTGAACCGATCGCTGGGTTTGCCGGTCCAGCTCGCCGCCTCCCCGCTGGGGGAAATGTCAGGCCGCACTAGGCAGCATAAATCGGTGGCGTCGTCGCACATCCTTGAAGACTGATCAAGCGCATGCGGATCCGCCGATCATACCCCCGCATCTAAAATGGTAACCGCAAGCCCGAAAAAGCGTTATCTCCGACATACTCCTCGTCTGTCCTCGGTTCACCTCTCACCGCCCATCCACGCCTTCACCACAATCCACCCCTTCTCCCTCACCGATAACGACACCCGCCGCGTGACATCAAACCCGCCCTCTTCAATCCGCCTCAACAGCCGCGAGTAAATTCCAATCAGCGCCCGAAGCGCCGGCCGGCTGCGCTTGTGTACGAGCCCCACCAGCGGCTGCGACTCCCGGTAAAACCCCCACGCCCGATCCGCCTCAAATCGCATCAACCGTTTGAACGCGTCCGACGGCGCCCCTGAGCATAGTGCTCCCGCATTCACGCCGAATCGCCGCAGATCTTCCGCCGGCAGATAAACGCGGCCGCGCTCGGCATCCTCGCGAACATCGCGCAGAATATTCGTCAACTGAAACGCAACGCCGCACTTCTCGGCCAGCGGCAGCGCGCGGGCGAATCGAAGCCGAAGATGTGGATGATGGTCAGCCCCACCACCGACGCCACCTGATAACAGTAGCGGTACAGCTCGTCGAACGTCTCGAAACGCCGCGGCTCCAGATCGGAAATCACGCCGTCGATCATCTCAAGGAAATATTCGTGCGGGATGCCGAATCGCCGAACCGTGTCGATAAAAGGCCGGCCAGGCGGGATATCCATCGAACTTGCCGCCGAGCGCATCCTCCAGCGCGCGCGCCAGCGTTCCAGCGGCTCGTGCGACGCGCCCGGTTCGTCGCTCAGGTCGTCGCAGTAGCGCATGAACGCGTAGATCGCGCACATGGCGTTGCGCTGCTCGCGCGGCAGCAGGACAAACGAATAGTAGAAATTCTTGGCGCGGCTGCGGGCAACTGCCGCGGCAGTAGTCGTACGATTCGGCCGACCGTCGGCCATCACGCCGCCCGCGACAACGCCACGCGCGCCAGCGTGCCCAGCAGCAGCCACACGCGCTCGGTTTTCGAAATCGCTCGGCCGCCGCGAGAGCACATCGTAATCCTGCGCCTCGATCTTTTCGAGCACGCGCATGCCGCCGCGGCTGAACAGCTCGATATCCAGCGCCAGCCGCCTGTCCACCATCCCGGCCAGCGGCAGTCCTTCGCAGGAACAGCTCGCGCGCCCTCTCCACCACTTCGCGCATCACTGCCGCAAAGCCCGGCGTGACACGCCGCGCGGCGATGTCTTCCACAGAGGATCCGTGCCGCTCCATCACGTCGAGCGGAATGTAAACGCGGTCCTTTTTCCCAGTCCACCGTCACATCCTGCCAGAAATTGGCAAGCTGCAAGGCCGTGCACGTGGCATCCGACAGACGCTGCCGCTGCGCATCGGAGTAACCGCACAGATACAGCACCAGCCGGCCCACGGGATTGGCGGATCCGCGGCAATAGCCGAACAGCTCGTCCCAATCGCGATAACGTGTCACTGTCTGGTCCTGCACGAAAGCGCCGATCAGATCCTCGAAAGGCTGGTGCGGAATCGAGTACCGCTGCACGGTGCCTTCGAGGGCCACGAACACCGGATGGGTGGCACGGCCCGCATACATGGCCTGCAATTTCTCGCGCCACCAGGCCAGCAGGCGCAGGCTCTCGGCCGTGTCGCCCATCTCGTCGCCCAGATCGTCCGCCCAGCGGCAGTAGGAGTAGACGTTGTAGAAATCCTGGTGCAGGCGCTTGGGCAGCAGCCAGCTCACTACGTGGAAGTTTTCGTAGTGGTGCGTGGCCAGCCAGCGGGTGTACACTTGGGCTTCGGTAACGGTCGACCGCACAGCCATTGCCGCCGGATTGCGAACGAAATCCTTGGGGGCGAGCAGCACCAGGCTTACGGGAAGATGGCCGTCTTCAGGTGGCCGTTGTGGCTCATCAGATGGCGCATCACTTCCAGCAGGTTGGCCAGCGGCTCCTCGCGATTGACGAAATCGCTCGCGCGGATGTCGCCGTTGCAGATGATGTCCAGCGCTTTGCGAATGTAGGCCGGCGTGTGGTGGAAGCTGGCCTTGCAGGTGATTTCGGAATAGTGCAGCAGCGAGGTATCCAGGCTCACCTTGCTCTCGTTGGGGCAGCCGCCGAAAAAGTTGACGGTGCCGCCGCGGCGCACCATGTCCACGGCCCAGTGCCAGGTCTGCGGCTTGCCGACGGCTTCGATGGCGATATCGACGCCGCGGCCCGTCGTCAGGCTGCGAACCGCGTCGGCCGGCCGCGGTACTTGCTCTGTCGAAATCAGCTCGTCGGCGCCCGGCGCTGCTGCGCGATCGAGCTGCGTCTTGCGCCGTCCGATCGCGATCACGCGGCACGCCGTAAACTTCGCCAGCCGCACGAACATCAGGCCGATCGGTCCCAGCCCGATGATCGCGACGTGTCGCCGGCGCGGATCCCGGTCTCTTCGAAGCCGCGCAGCACGCAGGCCAGCGGTTCCACCAGCGCCGCATCCTGATAGCTCACGTCGGTTGGAATCTCGTAAGTGTTGCGCTCCACGATGCGCGCCGGAATGCGGATGTATTCGGCGTACGCGCCGTTGTTGAACAGCAGATCTTCGCAAAGATTCTCCAGGCCGCGCCGGCAGAAGTAACAGTCGTTCGCAGGGAGCGGAATTGGCGGCAACCACGCGCTGGCCCGATCGGAAGCGCGTGACGCCTTCCCCCACCGCCACTACGTCTCCGGCCAGTTCGTGCCCGAAAACGGCGGGGGGCACGATCATGCGGGCGTGATAGCCGCGGCGGAAAACTTTGACATCCGTGCCGCAGGTCAGCGCCACTTTGACGCGGACGAGAATGTCGCCGCTCTCGATCTTCGGAACGGCTACCGGCTCTACCTGCAAGTGTTCCTTGCCGTAAAGCACGGCAGCCATCATCTGGTTTTCACTATGTCCACCTCTGCGGCTGAACAATTATTTTCAATGATTTAGGTCCGGATGCAACGCTAAATCAAAGCCTGAACGTATTTTAGCCAAGGGCAGCCGGTGGGAAACAAGCAGTCCACCGGCAATTCGCCGCTAAACACCAGCTCCGCGGATTCTTTTTGCAAGTCCACCGACGCACTATAACAACCGAAAATAGTCCGCTCACCCACGCAAATCGAAGCGCCGGAAGCTTCGATTCGCTCGGCATCGGAAGTTTGCGCGAACAGCAGAATCCGCGCGCCCGGGCGCGAACAGCGCATCGCCTGTTCCACGATGCCCGGGAGCCGAAGCCGCCACAATCACCAGATCGGCGCCGCGGCCTTCGGTCAGCGATGCCACGCTGCGCGGCCACATCGCCCGAGCCGCGGATCGCAGAGCTTGCTCCGCGCCGCATCGCGAGCGAAAGCTCGCGGCGGCTGGGAATGGTGTCGGTGGCGATCACGCGCGCGCCCGTCGCGGTCGCACCAGCATGGTGAACATCAGCCCGATGGGTCCCTGTCCCAGGATCAGCGCCACCTCGCCGGGCTTCCGGAGCGCATTGCACCACGGCTTTCAGACAGGTGTTCACGCGGCTCGACCAACGAGGCGCGCTCGAACGAAATGCCGTCGGGAATCTTTTCCACGCCGCGCTCCACGATCCAGTCCATCACCCGCACGTACTGCGAGAATCCGCCGCCCGCCGGCTCGAATCCCGCCGTGACGCCGACTCTTCTTGTAGACGGGACACTGCGCGTAAGAGTTTCTTGCGGCAGTAAAAACAGTGCCAGCAGGGGATGTGGTGAAACACCACCACGCGATCGCCGGGCGCGAACTTGCGCACGCCTCTGCCCACGCGCGCCACCACGCCGGCGGTCTCGTGGCCGTAGATGCGCGGAGGCGCCAGCAGGTTGTATTCGATTTTCTTGAGATCGGTGTGGCAGATGCCGCAGGCTTCCACGCGGATCAGCATTTCGCCGGGGCCGATTTCGGGCGTGGGAATCTCCTCCACGGCGACCACGCTGTCGCCTTTGTAGACGGCGGCGTGCATGGTTGCGGGAACGCGTCAGCTCAAAATCGGCAGTCGGCAAGAAACTCTCCCAGCATTCGGGAAGCCGTGCGGATCGGCGTCCGAGACGCACTAATTCGGGTAACAATCTCAGGGGCCGGCGGCAGGAAGCCGCAATTAAGCTGCATTGTAGCGAATCTGCCGTCCGAACGCAGCGCCGCATTGAAGTCAAGCTGGAAGCTCTCATCGGCCAGATCCGTCACGGAACGCACGCAGTAAAAAGGCAGACCCAGTTCCCAGCCTTAGCCGGCCACGCCCGCAGCCTCCATTTCCACCGCCGATGCTCCGCGTTGCGCAGAGCCGCGCTTCTCGTCGGCCGTCTGCGCCACATGATCGATGGATGCCAGCACGCCCGTGCGGTGAGGGCGTCGCGGACTGCGGTTCGCACCGCGGCATATTCCACGCCCTCGTCCCTGGACCCGCTCGGCCACGAAAATATCGCCGATCCGCATTGCGTCATCAAGTGCGCCGCAAAATCCCATGCTGCAAATCAGATCCAATCTGCCCGAATGCATGCAGGCCGCCTCCACCGCCTGCCGCCGCTCTGGCCGCGCCCAGCGCCGTTCGCCACCAGCAGCACCTCTTGGCCATTCAACATGCCCGGCTCGCGCCCAATGTACCGGCCAGTCCAGCGGCTTCACATTCCGGCAGAACTTCAAGAGCCCGCTGAAATTCGCGGGCTTCAGCGGCGACTCAGCAATAGCCGTTCGCCTGAAACCATTCCACCGCGCGCCCCAGCGCCACATCCACCGGTCCGGGCGCGAAGCCCAATTCCCGCCGCGCCTTCTCATGCGAAACCAACATCTTCTTCTTTGCCATGCGCACGGCGTCCAGCGGCGCGCGCGGCGGCTGCCCGTCATCGCGGCCCATGCCGTCGTTACCACTCCGGCCGCGTACGCCACGGCGTAGGGCAGCTTCACTCGCGGCGCTGCCTTGCCCGGTTATCCGCGCCAGCTTCTGCAAAATTCCGGCCAGCGTGAGATTCTCCGCACCCAACGATGTACCGCTCGCCCGGCCTGCCACGCTTCGCATGCCAGCAAGTGCGCCTCCGCCGTGTCCCGCACATCCACCAGATTCAGGCCGGTATCGATAAACGCCGGCATCTCGCCTTTCAAAAAATCCAGCACGATCTTGCCCGTCGGCGTCGGCTTCACATCGTGGTCTCCCAACGGGCGCGGTGGGATTCACGACCACCACCGGAAATCCCGCCGCGCGCAAATTCCAGCGCCACCTGCTCGGCCAGAAACTTCGAGCGCTTGTAGGCGCCCGCCATTTCCTCGAGCGTCACCGGCACCGTCTCATCGCCGACGCCGCCGTGCGGAATGCCGATGCAGCCCACCGTGCTGGTGTATACCACCCGTTCCACGCCGGCCTGCGCGCCGCCTCCAGCAGGTTGCGCGTGCCCTCTACGTTCGAGCGGTACAGCTCGCCCGGGTCCTTGGCCCACAGCCGGTAATCGGCGGCGACGTGGAAAACCAGGCCGCATCCGCCACCGCGCGCTCCAGCGACTCCGGATCGCGCAGATCGCCGGTGACCGCCTCGACTTCCAGTTCCCGCAGCTTGCTCGCGGCCGAACCAGCGCCCGGACCTTATGACCGCGTTCGCGAGCAACCGCGCCACATGCCAGCCGATAAAGCCCGAGGCCCCGGTGACGAGCGCGGGCTTCACGGCTAGAACCGGACAGTACTCAGCGCTCGGCAAGGCGTTGTTCTACCGCAGCGCCCAGGTCAGCATCTTGAAATTGTCCGCCAGCCTGGCATTGATGCCCAGCGCGGCCGACGGCTCATAGCCGCAATGCACCATGCAGTGCTCGCAGCGCGGATCGTTGCCGTGGCCGTAGTTCTCCCAGGGCGTCTGCGGTCATCAGTGCTTCGAACGTCTTGTAGTGGCCGTCGGTGATCAGGTAGCACGGGCCCTTCCAGCCTTTGATGTTGTAGGTCGGATTGCCCCACGCGGTGCAGGGCAGATCGCGGTCGCCCTTCAGAAACTCCATGTACATCGGCGTCTGGTTGCAGCCGGATACTTCTTGGCAACAGCGTGTCGACATCCTTGAATTTCTCGTGAATATCGTCGCGCGTCATGAAGATCTCGCGATCGTTCACGGCCGAGTAGCCGTAGGCCGGCGAGATCTGGTGGCCGTCCACATTGAACTGCTTGAGATACTCGAACAGCTCCTCGATCTCCTTCATGTCGGTCTCTTTGTAGACCGTGGTGTTGGTGCACACCATGAAACCGGCTGCCTTGGCGGCCTTGATGCCCTCGATGGCCTCGCGGAACACGCCTTCCTTCTCCACGCAGATATCGTGCGTCTTTTCCATGCCGTCCAGATGCACGTTGAAGTAGAAGCGGCTGGTCCGGCGTGAACTCGTGCAGGCGCTTCACGATGAACATGCCGTTGGTGCACAGGTAGATGTGCTTGTTGCGCTCCAGAATTCCCGCCACCAGCTCGCCGATCTGCGGATACATCATGGGCTCGCCGCCGCAAATCGAAACCATGGGCGCGCCGCACTCGTCCACCGCCGCCAGGCATTCTTCGAGCGGAACGCGCTCGGTGATGGTGGACTCGTACTCGCGAATGCGGCCGCAGCCGGTGCAGGTCAGATTGCAGGCGTGCAGCGGCTCCAGCATCAGCACGATGCGGAAAGCGCTTGTTGATCATGGGATGCGGCTCGGCGTCCGCCTTCCGCCGGCTTGGCGGGCAGGATACGGAACGGATTGGAGGCGTCCGGCTCCGGCGCCGCCGTTCTTCTGCCACTCCGGCCGCGGGCGCATCTTGTTCTTGAAAATGTATCCGGCCATGCCGGCCGTCATCGAAAGCGGAAATCTCATGAGTTGCTCCGTCGATCCTGAGTTCTTGCAGCTTCACGAATGCGGCCAGAGCCAGTAGCGGGAAGTATAGTCCTTGTACAGATGGTAGTTCAGATAAAAAACTTTGGGGAAACCGGTGCCGGTGGCCAGTTCCTCGTCCCAGCTGCCATCCGGCCGCTGGGTTTCGAGCAGATATTCGATGCCGTGATGCACGCTGCGGCTGGTCGTATCGCCGCCGGCGATCAAGCCCAGAATCGCCCAGGCGGTCTGCGACGGCGTGCTCTCGGCCGGCGTGAAATGCGTCGTTGTCGTAGCTGGCGCAGCTTTCGCCCCAGCCGCCATCGGCGTTCTGAATGGAGCGCAGCCATTCGCCGGCGCGCAGCACGTGGGCTTCGCGATCGTCTCTCGCCGGCGGCGCGCAAGCCGCGCAGCGCGAAACAGGTGCCGTAAATATAGGCCACGCCCCAGCGGCCGTACCAGCTTCCATCCGGCTCCTGCGTGCGCACCAGATAATCCACCGCCGCGCTGCACGGCCGGATGGCCGCGGTCGTATCCGTGCGCGCCCAGCGCCTCGAGCACGCGGCCGGTGATATCGGCGCAGGTGGGATCGAGCATGGCGTTGTGGTCGGCGAAGGGAACGTGGCTCAGGAACTCCCAGTTGTTGTCGGCGTCGAATGCCGCCCAGCCGCCGTCGCTCGACTGCATGGCCAGCAGCCAGTCGAGCGCCCGCCGCTGGCAGGCGCTGCGCTGGGCCGTCGGATCCGTCGCGCGTGCGCGGCTCAGGGCCAGCATCACCATGGCGGTGTCGTCGATGTCCGGATAATACTCGTTGTTGAATTCGAAGGCCCAGCCGGAAGGCTCGGTGTGGGGCCGCTTCACCGACCAATCGCCTTTCCGCCGGATCTCTTTTTGGCAGCAGCCAGTCGGCCGCGCGCGCAGCGCTTGCCGCGGTGCCGCGCCGGATTCGCGCCAGCGCATACATGGCGATGGCCGTATCCCAGACCGGCGAAAAACAGGGCTGGAAGAAGAAGGCCGCTCGTCCGTCGTCCACCATCAGGTGTTCGAACTGGCGCACGCGCTTCCTGCCGCGCGGGATGATCTTCGGCATAGCCCAGAACATCCAGCGCCATGATGGAGTACATCATGGGCGGATAGATCGCGCCCAAGCCGTCGGAATGCTCGCAGCTGCTCGAGCATCCAGTGCTCGCCGCGCGCAGGCCTTCTGGCGGATTGCTTTGCAGACCGTGGCGCTCCCACAACTTCAGAAACCGGTCGATGCGCAGGAACAGATTGCGCCAGGTGAACCACTCCGCATCGCCTTGCGAACGCCGGGCTGCACGCCGGGCAGGAACAGTTCCTCCAGTGAAAATCCCGCGGGCACCGGCCGGCGCGGATTATGCGCATGCACGATGGCCAGCGAAACCGCAATGGCGCGCGTCCAGGACGACATCTGATAGATGAACTTGCCCAGCAGCATCAATTCCGGCGGAATGGTGGGGCAGTACTGGCGCGGATAGAGATCGAACAGGCTCAGGTTGATCTTGACGTAGCTGTTGGCGCGCCTGAATGCCGCCCAGCGCCAGAATGCACTCGCGCGCCCGCGCCAGGCGCGGATCGTCCACCGCGCAGGCCCGCCAGCTTCAGCGCGAAATACGCCTTTACCGTGGCGCTGATCTCCGTCGGGCCCTTGCTGGTAGATGTTGAAACCGCCGTCGGGAAGCTGCCGCGCCAGAATGGACTGCGCCGCCTTCTGGACCAGCGGCATGGTCGGCGGATTCCAAACGCCGTCGACCGGCGGATACATCCAGAGCTGCAACAGAATGTAATCGGATTCGAGGGTGGTGTCGGCGGTCAGTTCGCGCGCACCAGTAGCCGTCGCGTCCTGCTGCGCCGAGCAGATTCGCCGCCGCGCGCTCGCAGCGTGGCCGGAATCGCTCGAACCAGAGTGTCTGCAATTGCTATGTGTCGGAGCTCATCGTGTGGAAATTGTCGTCAAAGCGGAGGCCGCGTGCGCCAGTTCACCAGGCAGCGAAAATCGCACGTCTTCCTCCACCATCTCCACTTCCTCCATCTGGTGGAAGCCGTGGTCTTTCAAGGACGCAATCAACTGATCCACCAGGTGTTCGGGCGCCGACGCCCCCGCGGTCACCGCTACATTTCTCACGCCCTCCAGCCAGTCCGGGTTCACGTCGCCCCAGTCGTTCACCAGAAACGAGCGCACGCCGGAGTTCTCGCCCGACCTCCACCAGCCGCTTCGAATTCGAGCTGTTCTGCGATCCCACCACCAGCAGCAAATCGCAGAACCCGGCCACCGCCTTCACCGCCATCTGCCGGTTCTCGGTGGCATAGCAGATGTCCTGCGCCGGCGGCCCCTGAATCAGCGGAAACCGTTCTTTGAGACGGATCACGATGTCGCGCGTTTCGTCCAGGCTCAGCGTGGTCTGCGTGAGATAGCAGACCCGCGCCGGGTCGGAACTCGTAGAGTCGATCGACATCTGCCACCGTCGAAACCAGAAATGTGCGTTCGGGAACCTCACCCAGCGTGCCGATCACCTCGTCGTGATCCTTATGGCCAATCAGCACGATGGTGTAGCCTTCACGCGCGAACTTGACCGCTTCCAGATGTACTTTGGTCACCAGCGGGCAAGTGGCATCGATTACCTGCAGTTGCCGCACTTCGCTTCCCGCCGGACTTCCGGAGAAACCCCGTGGGCGCTGAAAATGGCCCGCGCGCCCGACGGGACTTCGTCCAATTCTTCGACGAAAATGGCGCCAGCTTCCCGCAACTCGTCCACGACGTGCTTGTTATGCACGATCTCCTTGCGGACGTAGACCGGCGGACCGTAGAGATCCAGGGCGATCTTCACCACGTCGATGGCCCGCACCACGCCGGCGCAGAAACCTCGCGGGGCGGAGTAAATAGATCTTCTTTTCCGCGCCGTTATTGGCGGTGATGGGCCTAAAGGGCATAGTGTATGTCTGGGCTTAAACCTATAAATTATAACAGTTTGTCTCGTTCCGATAGCCCGCAGGGGAACAAACTGGATTAAAAAAACACAATCTGCAACACTTGAAAATATGTACGAATTGAGTGACTTTGATGTTTCCCCTGGCTTTTCGTTGGCCATCGAAACGGGCCCGGAAGGCCTGAGACGTATTGAATTCGGGGCTCATGGCGAAAACAGTCACCATTCAAGTCTGATGCGTGAGACTGTCCGGCAGCTTCGTCTTTATTTTGTTGGTGATCTACAGACTTTCGACTTGCCCCTCGACCTAATCGGTACCGAATTTCAAAAGAGGGTTTGGAACGCGCTCGTAACCATTCCGTATGGCGAGACACGGAGTTACACCGAAATCGCTGCCCAGATCGGCGCTCCGCGCGCAGTTCGGGCCGTCGGAGCGGCCAACGGGCGAAACCCGATTCCCATCGTTGTTCCGTGTCACCGCGTGATTGGGGCCTCGGGTAATCTGGTTGGATTCGGCGGCGGCCTCGCATGGAAGCGGCTGCTGCTCGATCTGGAAGCGAAACATGCTGGGAGAAGCCGAAAAGCAACAAATTGATGACGAGGGCTACTTGGTCCTGAAAGGCGTCCTGGATCGTGATTTCCTGAATAAGCTGAGGAAACGGGTCGAGGAGCTATTCGTAGAAGAGGGAATTCGTGCCGGGGCCGAGTTCAAGCAGGAGCCAAACGCGCGGCGACTCGCGAATCTGGTCAACAAAGGGGAGATTTTCGAAAGGGCGATCGCCACGCCCCGGGTGCTGGAATGCATGCAGCACGTGCTAGGTGACGAGTTTAAGCTCAGCAGCCTCAACGTGCGCGCAGCCGATCCGTTCAGTGATTGTGGCCAGCCGCTGCATGCCGACAGCGGCGCTGTCGCCGACGAGCGGGGCTACTGGGTGTGCAATTCGGTCTGGATGCTGGACGATTTCACGCCCGAAAACGGTGCCATTCGCATGGTGCCGGGCTCGCACAAATGGCGCCGGCTGCCGCAGGATGTGCTGGCCGACCCGACAGCCCCTCACCCTGATGAAGTGTTGCTGACTGGCGCGGCGGGCACCGTGGTGGTCATGAACGCCCATATGTGGCATGGGGCCACCGCTAACCGCACGGAGCGCCAGCGGCGAGCCATGCACGCCTTCTACACGCGCTGGGACAAACCGCAACAGCAATACCAGAAAAAACTGCTGTCGATGGAAGTGCAGGCGCGCCTGAGCCCGGATCTGCGGAGGTTGCTGGCGCTCGACGATCCGGCGAATGACGACTTGAGCGCGCGCTTCAGTGGGGCCACCGGTTTCTTAAAGTAAATCGACGATGACGCGGTTGGGAGAAATATATCGCGGCTGTTTTCATCGATGATCTGCGCGCACCGTAATAGGAAGGGGAAGGTTCGGGGCGTAATGTGATGTGCGAAGAGGGATTTCGGTCCTCGCTAACTTCCGCTTGAGTCTTTCTCCCGCGATCTCCTACCGAAACTTCCTGCCCGCTCCCGCCGGGGAGCGTTCCGCTGATAAGCCGGACTCCCTCTCTTCAATTACTTCCCGGTACACTTCCATCAGTTTCCGGATATCCTCAACATCTTGCGGCCTGCAGTTTGCGAGCGGCGGCCGCACCGGCCCTGCGGGCATTCCCAGTATCTCCATGGCCGGTTTTCATGACGGCCACTTCGTAGCCGCGCATGCGGTCGCGAATTGCATAGAGCGGATGAACGTAACGGCGCATCAGGTGGTCGAGCCGCGCGAAGTCCCGCGCCAGTCCGGCTTCGGCCAGCTGCAACGACAACCTTGGGCGCTATGTTCGAGATGCTCGAAGTGTAGGCCTGCACGCCGATGGCGAAATACGCGGGCACGCAATCGTCCCCAATTCCGCCGAGCCAAGCCAGTCGATCGCCCACGTAGCTCATGATGCGCTGGTATTTGCGGGCATCGCCCTGGCCGTCTTTCCACGCCGCAAGCGTCGGCACGCGCTCGGCCAGTCGCGCCACCATTTGCGGAGAGAATACTGCCCAATCGCGGCTGTAGATCATGAGCGGCAGGCCGCTGGCGCGGGCGATGGCTTCGTAATAGTCGAACAGGCCCTCTTCCGGCGCGTTCGAATAATAAGGGCGGCAGGAGCCAGCAGGCAATCCGCGCCGGTCCTCTCGGCGCCGCGAGCGATCTCGGCGCCCAAAGCCGCATTGAAACCCATGCCGGCGACAACCGGCATGCGGCCCGATGGCGGCTTCGACGGTCACGCGCACCACGTCGACGATCTCCGCAACAGTCAGCGAGTACAGCTCGCCGGTGCCGCCGGCCGCGACCAGCGCGCAGAAGGGATGTCGGGACATTTCGGTCCACGTTTCGGGCGAGAGCGTCCAGATCGAGCGAGAGGTCTTTGTGGAATGGCGTGATGGGAAATCCGAAAACTCCGCGGAAGCGGCTGCGGACGTCGGCTGGGGTCATGGGTTCAATGTAGCGCAGGGCTGCCGCGGTTTGTTGCGTATGAATGAAAATCCGCAGGTCCCCGCAAGTGCGGCGTGGCCCTGCGCTACGGGCTAAGGGGCAGTTGGAAGACTTTGCGGTTCGCCTCTCCGGGGGTGTAGGACTTGACCGTATACCGCCATCTCGCTCCCGTGATTCCGAGTGTGCCCTTCCACGTGTGAACGTCCTCCATTACTTCACAGCCTAGGTTACGTGCCAAAGCCAGTTCGCGCATTGTGCCACTCTCATCGATTGCCTGATATCGGACGACTGGCTGACCGATTAACTCGCCAGTTCCCGCAGGATGACTTTGCGGCAGAGCTCTTCTGCCGTCCGTCTGCAATCAATGTCACCTTCATAGAGTCTTCCTGACTCCCACGTGCAGGAGCAATCGCCACCGTGCGCAGTGCCGGTCATGTCATCAATGCGGTAGCCAACGTTCTCCGGTCGCGAGTATAGGGTGTGTTCGGTGAAATGCTGGTCCAGGATCAAGTAATGGTGGAACGAATCAGCCTCGCATTGATTCATGCGCGAGCCGTCACTCGAGATTGCCACTTTGCAGCGAGTCAGGGTTCGATCAATGGCATGAAAGCCCCAGCTCGTGTTTTGCCATTCAGAAATCTCAAACTGTAACGTCCTGGGGCGGCCATCCAGGATGGACAAGCCTAGATAAGCCAGGAGGGCGCAGCCGCACGGCATCACATGAATAGATACCGGATTGCGGAGAAGAGTTCCCGCCGATTTTATCCCAGGCAGAAGAGTTTGCCGTCTTGGGAGCCGATGACGAGTTTGCCGCTGGCAATGGCGGGGGAGGCGGAGAGGGGTCCGCCGGCGTTGAACTCGGAGAGTTTTTTCCCGGTGGCAAGGTCTAAGACGTATAGCCTGCCGTCGTTCGAGCCGACATAGACGCGGCCGCTGGAAATGGCCGGCGAGGAATCGACGCGGGCGTTGGTCATGAAGGTCCAGAGCGCCTTGCCGGTGCGGGCATCCAGGCAGTGGATGATCTTGTCGCGGCCGCCGATGACCACTTTTCCGTCAGCCACCGCGGGTGATGAATAAAACGGGAAGTGCCGCTCGGGGTGCTCGTAGTGCCAGAGAACGCGATGTGTGGCGAGGCTGAGGCTAAGCACTTCGTTATTGAAGTTTCCGAAATACGCCGCTTTACCCGCGATGGCGGGGGATGCGGCGTTGTAGCCTCCGGATGAGATGTGAAACACTTCTTTGCCATCGGTGATGCGAATCGCGCGGAAAATCTCATCGCAGCCGGCGATGAAGGTCAGGCCTTCGGACACGCCGGGTGTGCAGTGGACGTAGCTGCTGGTGGTGAATTTCCAGTGGACCGAGCCTGTGCGCGCGGCGACGCAGTAGAGGTTGCCGTCGTATGAGCCGAACAGGAGCCGATCGCCCACGAGCACTGGCGACGACTTCACTTCGGCGTCTGTTTTGAGCTTCCAAACGCTTTTTCCATCGGCGGCGTTCACGGCGTGCATCACCCCGGAGAGATCTCCGGCGTAGACTACGCCGTCGTGAACCGTGGGAGACGATTCCTCGATGCCATCCTGGACGTGATATTTCCAGCGCAGCTTTCCAGTTTCGAGATCGAGCGCGAGCAGGTCGGCAGTCATGGAGCCGACGTAGACGGCGCCGTCGACGATGGCGGCCGACGATTCGATGGAGTCGCCGGCCTCATAGGTCCAAAGCAGTTTGAGAGTGGCGGGCAGGGGGGAAGGTGCAACACCGGTCAACTGCGGATTTCCGCGGAATTGCGGCCACGCGTCGGCGGCTGGAGGCGCCGCGCGGAGACACGTTATGGCGGGAAGACCGAAAAGGAAAGTACGGCGATTCATTGCCGCGAATGTACGCGAATCAAATCACTTGCTCTCGGCGAGGGCGAAGAGCTGGTTGCGGTTGCCTAGGAACAGCATACCGTTCGCGGGGACGGGCGTCATATAGACGGAGCTGCCCATGTTGTTTGTGCTGATCAGCTTCTTTTCCTTGCTGGCTTCGAGCACGGCTACGTCGCCGTCTTCATCGCCGAGATACACTTTGCCGTCGATTACCATGGGCGAGCCCCAAACGGCCGCGAGCATGTCGTGCACCCAGTACGGTTTTCCGGTGTTCACATCCAGGCAATGCAGGAAGCCGCTGAAATCGGAGTAAAAGAGCAGGCCGTTGTAGATGGCGCCGGTGGAAATCGAGCGGCGGATTTTGTCGTAGTGCCAGATGCGGCCGGATTGGGTGATGTCGCCGCGCTTGGTGGCGTCGATCGCGTAAAGATGGCCGACGCCTTCGCCGTGCTCGGGGTCCTGGCCGTTGGCGATGAAGACTTTGTTGTCGTAGATCACCGGCGTCGAGATGACTTCGTTGCGCGTCTTGGGCCAGACGGAATCTTTGGGATTCAGGTCGAACTCCCAGAGCTTTTTGCCGCCGGCGGCTTCGTAACCGCGCACCCAGCCGTCGCCCTGGCCGATAACGACCTGCACCACATCGCCGATCTTGCCGACCGCAGCTGAGGACCACTGCCCGTGCAGGATGCGGTCGCCGACGGAGTTATCTTCCCAAACCAGTTTGCCGGTCTTCTTGTTCACCGCGATGACGGCGGGCGCGCGCGGCGAGGGAATGTGAACGTGGCTTTCGTCCTGGCCGTTGGAGGTGCTGACGTAAATCAGATCGCCATAAGACACGGGCGATGAGTTCGACATGTTGTGCGGCTGCGAGCCGACCTCCTCCATCATGTCGAACTTCCAGATCAGCTTGCCGTGCTTGTTGCCGTCGCCATGGGTGTCGAGCGCAGCGGATCTCGCAGCGGTTGGTGACGTAATAGAGCCGGTCGCCTTCGACCAGCGGCGACGAGCAGACGCCCTGAAACGGCCAGTCGTTCGCGCGACCCGACGGCAGCTTGTCGTTGGCGTCCTGCCAGAGGAACTGGCCGTCGGATTCGCGGAAGGCCATGAGCACGCCCTTGTCGCCCTTTACCGCCGGGTCCTTGCGTGTTTTCGTTATTGGTGCCGACATAGACCTGGCCGCCGGCGACCACGGGATTCCCGTAACTCTGCGAGCCGAGCTCGGCCATCCCACTTCACGTTCTTCTTGGTCTTGACGTCCCAGGTGGTGGGGATGCCCTTCATGCTCGAGACCATGTTGCGGTCAGGCGTGCCGCCCCACATGGGCCAGTCGCCTCCGGCGTTCGGTTCGGAAGCCCAGACGAAGAATAAAGGAATGGCGACCAGCGCGCCGGCGATCAGTTGTTTCCGCATTGAGTTTGCCGTCACTTTCAGATTGTCGAAAGAACACGCCAAAGGTAGCATCGCCGAACAGGCCGGGGCTGCCCTGGCGGTTAGGAATCGGATCGACACGGTCGATTGACCAGGCCGCGGGCTCGCTTTCTGCGGTGGCCCACGCTTTGCCGCGAATGCGCGTCTTGCCGTCCGATGTATTTTCAACGCGCAGCTTCAGGTGATACCAGGTATCCGCCTTCCACGAAAACGGCACTGCTACGCGGCGCGCGATTTCCGGCTGCCATGAATTCAGTTCGAGCTGCTGGTTGTTACCGAACAGAACCAGCGTGTAGCGCTGAGCGGTGACGCCGGCGTCACCCATCTGGCGGCGCTTTTCGGGCGCGCGCATGTCGGCTTCCACGGTGTAGTTCGACCAGTCGGTGGGACCGAAGAAAACGCGCATGCGCTTGAACAGCGTCTCGTTCGGAGCCTTTGCGAGCACCTTCTGGCCATCGAGTTCGGCGACTTTGTATTGGCCGGCGGTGGCGCCGACCCAGTACGGGGGCACAGCACCCACGGCGTAGGAATCGAAGGTTTCGTTCCAGGGCAGCGGCGGAACCACGCGCACGCGAGCTTCGCCAGTGATGGAACCGACCGTGGCTTTTATCAGACCGGCCTGGCCGACGGGGTCCGACGCGGTGGCGATACCGGCCGTCTTCCACCGAACCTTTCAGGCCATCGAGCGACCACGATGCTTTTTCCTCGCGCAGAAATTGGCCGTGCTCGTCGAACAAGCGCGCACGGAAGTTTGCAGTCTGGCCGGCAGTCAGGATCAATTCCGTGGGGACCACTTGCACCCACGCGGGTTGGCCGGGTGGTGGAGGCGGCTCTTCCGTGCTCGCGCTTGCCGGGACCGGATGCGACTTCTTGCCGATGGCGTAAAGGGTGTCGCTCGAGACGAAATAGACCCGTCCGCGCGAGATGGCGGCGGATGCGACCACCGGCTCAGGAACCCGCTCATTGACGATGCCGGTCTCGCTGATGGGCATCTCCACTTCGCTCAGCACCTCGCAGCGATCGGAGTGCGGCCTGAGGATGAAAAACTTGCCGGTCTCGGTTCCGACGTAGATTTTGCCGTCGCCGAACACGGGTGAAGCCTTTTGCACGGTGCCCAGGTTCTGCTTCCAGAGCTGGCGGCCGGTAACCACGTCGAAGGCATAAAGGTTGGCAGCGTTGTCGACCTGCAGGTAGCGGTCGCCATCGACCAGCCCGGACGAGAACTCACCGATGAACCCCTTGACGGTCCACTTGGCCTGGCTCATGGGGATGTTGCCTTTCGCCGTGCCATCGATGGCGGCGAGCATGCCCATTTCATTGCCCTCGAGATTTTCCTGGCCGTGGGACGCGAGGACTGTAGTTCCATTCAATACGGGGGCGGTGTTGATGGCGCGCTTGCTCATGAGGAAGTGCCAGACGGGCTCGCCAGTGGCGACTTTGACGGCGTGAACGCCGCCGTCGCCCAAGCCGGTGATCAGCAGGCGCGTGCCGTTGATGCGCGCAATGACGGGCTGCGAGTAATCGGTGTCGAAAGGCCGGCCGCCGGGCGTGCTGATCCACACCGTTTCACCGGTGCGCTTGTCGAAGGCCATCAGGCGGATCGATCGGTTACCTTGTGTTCCCCAAGTGGAACTGGCGGCTTTCACGATGACGAGATCGCCATCGACTACCGGCGAAGTGGTGCGGCCGCCGTGGGTAGTGAACAAATCGAATTCCTCATCGAGCGAACGCTCCCAGATGCAGCTTGCCGTCCTTGGTGAGAGCCAGCAGGGTTCCATTCACGCCGAAGACGTAGACGTTGCCGGTTTCGAGGTCGGCCGCGGGCGAGGCCCAGCCCACGCGGTGCGCCGGAACGTCGCTCTGGTAGATGTTGAAACGATATTCCCACAGCAGCTTGCCGGTATCGGCATTGAAGCACATCACACGTTCCTGCTCGGTCTCGCCTTTGCCGGCAGTGTTCTGAATGTAGACATGATCGCCGAGCACGATGGGGGCGGAGCGGCCGCCATAGGGCGCTTTCCATGCCAGGTTCTGGCCGGAAAGCGACCATTTCTCGGGCAGGTTCTTTTCTCGGGAGACACCGTCGCGGTTGGGGCCGCGCCAGTCGGGCCAATCGCCGCCGGGAGGAGAAATGGAAGCGGCGAACAGAACTGGAACAACGAGTAACAGCGGGAGACGATTCAAAGCTTTAGCAGTCATGGTATTACTTTCCTGGAAAGCATGGCGGGTGAACCCAAGATATAATCTGGCGTTGTTTCGAGTCAAGGAGCGGGTATAGGGTTGGACGGGGGACGGGGGCGGAGGTCACGGAGTGGAGAGTGTTGGTGGACCGCGAAGAGCTAAGCCGGCCGGGGGGCCGGCTTGCAGACCAGGGGGGTCTGCCCCACGAACAAATCAGTGCTTGAGGAGGGCGGGCCAGTTCAGGACCACGGTGAAGCTCGTGGCCGGACGCTCTGCCAGCACATTTATCAAAAAGCGCTTGCCATCGGAAGAGACGTCGTAACGGTTTCGCAGTGTTCCCGGCAACAAAGGAGTTTCAAACAGCATTTTGGGATTCCCGGCCCGGAAGGATTCTCCGTCACCATTGACCTCCACAGCCATCAGCTTGTTGCCGTTCAGATAGAAGAGTTCCTTGCCATCGCCGCGCCAATAAGGTTCGGAGCCCCCATCGCTAGAAATCTGCCATTTGCCGCCAGAGCCCGAAAGGGTACCGGCGAAACTGCGAACGTACACCTGCAGCGCTCCCGTCTCGCCGGACTCGTAGGCGAACCAGCGCGGCGGCGCGTTGCCGTTCGGACAGAACCGATACTGGTCGTGCAAAAACTGTGATCGCACAATCGGCCGGGCCTTGCCTTCTCGAAACGAAAACAGCCATTCAGCTCCGTCGCCGGCGAACAGATACTGTCCATCTGAGGACCAGTCTTCAACGTAGTTATCCTCGCTCGCCTGCGAAACAACCTGTTCTTCTCCGGCGCCGTCGGCCTGTTTCACGTAAATATCGCGATGTACCTTGCGGTTTGACCAGAAGGCGATGCGCTTGCCGTCAGGCGACCATGTGGGGTTGGATTCATCGCTCGGATCGAATGTGAAGCGCGAACTGGTACCGCGTTCCAGGTCGATAATCCAGATATCTCGGGTTCTGGTTTGCGGATCGCGTATGCTGACGGCAACTCTTTTCTGGTCTGGTGAAAGCGCCGGATTCGAATATTCCGCCGGCTCGCCCACCGTTTTCAGGCGTTGGCCGCTCCGGTTGAACCACACCAGTTGCGTGCGGCCGGCAGATCCTGGGCGATAGGCAAGCACGCCATTTTCGGAAGCCGTGAAGTCGCCAATCGGAATACCAGGCGGGATGGCCACCGGATCCGCCACAAGCATCGGATCGCCGGAGAGTTCCGCCTTTCGAACGTCGAAGCGTTGCGCCATCAGACTCTGGCCGCGCATGAAGAGCAGGTGGCCGCCCGCATAGACGGCATTTGTGTTCCCGAAGGGAATGCGCTTCACGTCAGGCGAATCGAGTGAAGCCATGTACATAGTCGGCCGGCTGCCGAAGGACACAAAAGTGAAGTGCCGTGCGTCCGGAAGGAACGAAGGAAAAGTATGGCCGGTTTCCCCCCGGGACTGGTCAAGCTTTGTCAGTGCTTTTGGCTCACCGCCCATCGCACTGACTTTGTAGAGAGGGGCGTTTGCACCGGGCCAAAACAGGATCACTCCATCGCGGTTCCAGGCGCCGGAGCCGAGAATTCCGTTGCAGACCGTCTGCGGGGCGCCGCCCGTGAGGCCGATCTTCTTGAGCGCTGACCCTGCCGTGAACCCGATCTGGCGGCTGTCAGGCGACCAGAAGGGCCATTCGCCGCCCTCGGTACCGGGCAGAGGGTTTGTGGTCATAGAGTTCAGGGCACGGATCCAGATCTTTGACTGGCCGTCACTGACAACGCTGATTGCCACGTGCTGGCCATCCGGCGAGACCGAGGGAACGCTGATATCACTGAGAGCAGCCTTTTCTGGGAGCGCGACTTCGAATTGAACTGTACGCAACTCCGGCGCGGGGCGTAAGTAAACCACCGCCACGGCTGGGATCAGGGCTGCAAGCAAGCATGCGGCAACAATCCAGGCGATCCGCTCACGTTTGCGGAAGCGAGCTGCGGGGACCGCCGGTTCTAAAACCCCGCCCGCCGCGATCCATTTCAGTTCCACTTCGAGATCTCGGGCGCTCTGCCAGCGGTCCTCGGGTTCTTTCGCAAGGCATTTTGCCACCACGTGCTCGAGCGCGGGCGTGGCGAGCGGCTGCAATATCGATAGCGGCTGTGGCTGGGCAGTCATGATGGCTGAAATCAGGCTGGCCTGGCTCTTGCCCTCGAACGCTTTGCGCCCGGTGAGCATTTCATAGAGCGTTGCGCCGAAGGCGAATACGTCGGTGCGCGCATCAGCTTCGACTCCTTCGAGCTGTTCGGGCGCCATGTACTGAAACGTTCCCAGAATGGTGCCTTCGCGCGTGAGAGCTGTTTGTGTGGGCAGCGCGGTGTGCCCGGCGGCCACAGCCGCGGCGGATTCGCCGAGTTTGGCGAGTCCGAAATCCAAGAGCTTTGCGCCGGAGCGCATCATCATAATGTTGCCGGGCTTGAGATCGCGATGGACGATGCCATGCCGGTGCGCCTGATCGAGCGCGCCGGCAATTTGGATGGCGTAGTTGATCGCCTGGTCGAGTGGCAGAGCGCCTTTCTTGAGCCGCACGGAGAGCGTCTCGCCCTCGAGATACTCCATCACCAGGAAGTCGACGCCGTCCTGACGGCCGATGTCGTAGAGAGAGCAGATGTGCGGGTGGTTCAGGCTGGAGACAGCGCGGGCTTCGCGCTCGAACCGCTGGCGCACCTCTTCATTGGCAGCGATGGCCAGGGCAGAACCTTGATGGCGACAGTGCGATCGAGGCGGGTGTCGCGCGCGCGATAGACCTCGCCCATGCCTCCGGCTCCGAGAGCGGACACAATCTCGTAGGGGCCGAAACGCATGCCGGCGGATAGAGGCATTTGCCCGTTACGCTGCGCTACTCATTCTAACGCTGGAGGAAAGCACAGGGATTTGATCGCGGCGATGGTCTCACGGCAATAAAGACGTATTGTGGCCCAGAAGTCAGCGAATCCTACTACTGAGAAACTCAAACGAGCGGTAACTACGCGAAACGGGGACTGACCGCTGCGTCCACGGTGAAGATGTCCGTAAAGTAGCAGCGAATTGCGTTGGGGACGCAGAAGTCAGTCCCCATTTCGCGTATGCCGGAATTTGCGAAAGCCGCTAGTTGGCCGTGACAGTGGCCAGCGAGGTGAACGTGCAGCCGGGGTTGACGCGGAGCCCTAGTCCGGTAGCGCCGTAGGCTGGCGTGCCCTGCATTGTCGAACCCCCTGGTTCTAACTGCAGGCGATGATACCTAATGGTAGGGTCCTCGTAACGCCAACCCGCGGGATATAATCGCGCTGGTGGTTTTATGGCGTTCAAGCTCATCATTCCTGCATTCAACGAAGGCGCGGTGATTCCCAAGTTGCACACGTGCGAGGGGGCGGACTTATCGCCGTCGATCGAATGGTCCGGAGAGCCCGCGGAGACGGCCAGCTTTGCGCTGATTGTCGACGATCCGGATGCGCCGGTGGGCACGTGGAATCACTGGCTGCTGTTCGACATTCCGGCGGCGGTTCACTCGATGGCGCAAGGCTACAAGCCGGGCCAACTAGGGGTAAGCGGAACGAACGATTTCGGTAAGCAGGGGTACGGGGGACCTTGCCCGCCGAAGGGGAACGGGCCGCATAGCTATTTTTTTAAGCTGTACGCGGTGGGAGAAGCATCGCTCGGATTGAAGGCTGGCGCCAAACGCGCGGAACTGGACCGCGCACTGCGGGGGCATGTGCTGGGAGAAGTGCAGCATATGGGGAGGTATGAGAGGAAGTAAAGGCAGGTTTCAGGTTTCAGGTGTCAGGTGCCAGCAGGCTTTCGATGATCGATGGTTTGCTGACAACTGGCACCTAGCACCTCTTCAGAAATTGTTCGATGCCGCGGCGGCAGTCGTCGGTGAGGCGGGCGATGGCGTTGGTTTGCACGCCGGCGCTTAGCGCGGCTTCGAAGGACATCGAGTCTATCTGGTAGAGCAGGCTCTTGGTCAACGAGAGCGCTGAAGAAGAGCGAGTGGCAATCTGAGCGACGTAGGATTCGACTTCTCGATCGAAACTGGCGTCGGGAAAAATGCGGTTGATCATGCCGATTTCGAGGGCGGTGCGGGCGGGGAAGGTCTCGCCGCTGGTGAGAAGCTCGAAGGCGCGTTTCTCGGAAACCGAGCGTCGCACGATGGCCATGACCATGGCAGGCACGAAACCGATTTTGACTTCGGGATAGCCGAATTGCGCGGACTCAGACGCCAGGATGATGTCGGCGGCGGTCGCGATTCCACATCCTCCGGCGAGAGCGCGGCCGCGCACGGCGGCGACGATGGGGCGAGGGTGGCGCCGCATATCGAGAAATACATCGGCGAGCTGCCGGGCGTCGGCAACATTCTCCATTACCGTGGCGTTGGCGATCTGTTGCAGGGCGGCCAGATCGGCGCCAGAACTGAAATCCTTGCCCGCGCCCGATAGAAGGACCACACGGACTTCGGAATTTGCGGCCGATTCGGCGAGCGCTCGACGCAGCTCGGAAGCCATCTCGCTATCGAGCGCGTTGCGTTTCTCCGGGCGATTCAGTGTGAGGCGCGCGACCGAGCCGTCGACGGCGTACACGATCTTGTGGAATGCGGCCATTAGTTTGGGGGCAACGCGAAGGTCAACACCGCCGATCCCGACGGCATCGTAATATATTGCCGTTCTTTCACCATGTAAGTCATCGGTGAGTTGTGGACTTCATTACCGGTGTTGAACCTCCACAGGTTCTTGCCAGTCTTGGCATCGAAGGCCATGAGATAACCATCGAAGTCACCGGAGAAAATCAGGCCTCCTGCGGTCGATAGCGTGCCGGCCCAGGGCGCGTGAAAGTAGCGAAAATCCCATCTGGTCTCACCGGTGAGCGGGTCAAGGGCCTTGAGCAAGCCCCACTCCCGCTCGTCGGTGACGCCGCGCGAGACGCTGCCCCATGTATGGACGTCCTTTGATGTAAACCGGAGGATTGGTGTAATACACGTCGCACTGTTCGCGAACTGGAAAATAAAATAGTTTGGTCTCCGGATTGTAGGAGGGCGCCATCCAGTTCGCCGCGCCTGCAAGGCCGGGGCATAAACGCGTGCCTTCGGGCGTCGGCTCCTTGTGCTCCTTCAGAATGGGCCGGCCCTTGGCGTCCAGCTCGGTGGCCCAATCCTGCCTGGCGAACGGTTTGCCCATCAGGAACTCGCCAGTCTCGCGATCGAGCACGTAGAAAAACGCATTTCGATTGGCCTGCACGACGAGTTTGCGATCGCGGCCTTTCCAGTTGAGGTCGAGCAGCATGGGAGTTTCGGCGGCGTCCCAGTCATGCGTGTCGTGGGGCGTGAACTGGAAATACCACTTGAGCTTGCCTGTGTCGGGATCGAGTGCGACGAGCGAACAGGTGTAGAGATTATCGCCCTTGCGAACATCGCCATCGAGATCGGGGCCGGGATTACCGACGCCCCAGTAGAGCGTGTTCAATTGCGGATCGTACGTGCCGGTCATCCAGGCGGAGCCGCCACCGCGCTGCGCGGAGTCGCCCAGCCAGGTGTCGCCGCCGGGCTCGCCTTTGGCGGGCACGGTCCAGAAACGCCAGGCGCGCTTGCCGGTGGCCGCATCGTAGGCGTCGATAAATCCACGAATGCCCTATTCGGCGCTGGAGATACCGACGATGACTTTGTCCTTAATCACGATGGGCGCAAGCGTGGCCTGGTGCTGACCTTCGTTGTAAGGCGCCATTTCGGTTTGCCAGATCATGCGACCGGTGCGTGCGTCGAGCGCGACCACGTTGGCGTCCGGAGTCGCCATGAAGAGGCGATCGCCCGAGAATGGCGAAACCGCGATTGACGCCGTTGGCTTTGCGGCCAGGCGGAAACGCGTGCTTGTACATCCACAACTGGCGGCCGCTTTGCGCATCGAGGGCATAGGCGTACCCGTTGCCGCCGGTCAGGTACATGATGCCATCCACCACGAGCGGCACGGTCTCAAATTCGGCCGGGCTGGCTGGTTTGAAAGATCCAATCGACGCGCAAGTTTTTGACGTTGGACGTGTTGATCTGACTGAGATCGCGATGGCGGATGGCGCTGTAATCGCCCCAATAGGTGAGCCAGTTTTGCTGCTCGCTCAGGGCATGGACCAGGCGGTCGTACGTAACGTTCTGCGCCGGAAGCAGCGAGGCTAGCGCGAAAAAGCAAAGGAGGCGGGTTCATCGGATTTCCTCCACTGTTTTCACGGCAGCTCCGGCTCCTAGTCTCCGCGCAGTGCTGTCCAGATAGGCCAGCAGATTCTGCAGGTCGTCTTTATTGAGCGAGCTATATGGCGGCATCAAAGATTTCGTCTTCGGGAATCACCTGTTGAACTTCGTCTTTCCGGAACATTTGAAAATTCTGCGACGAGTCGCGCAACTGGACGGTAAAGGTGTCTTCATTGATGCGCACGCCAGTGATGTGTTTGCCATCTCGTGTGATCACGGTTACGCCGGCGTATTCTTCGGGGATATCGGCGGAAGGATTCACGATGGATTCTCGGATGTATTCCGCTGATCGGCCTGCACCGATGCGGGTAAGTTCCGGCCCGTAAACGCTGCCCTCCATGCCGATGCGATGGCAGCCGGCGCAGCCGCTGCGCTGATAAACCTGCCGGCCTTTGAGGGAATCGCCCGCGACGGGGGCGGCCGTGCCAGCCGATCCCGATAGTGTATGGACGTACGCGACCAGGCGATTCAGTTCTTCCTTTTCAAATTCAAAGGCAGGCATTGAGGTGCCGGGAACGCCGTTGTTGACGACGTTTTTGATGTCGGTATCTGTGGAGCCGTGAGTCAGCCGGCCGGAGTTCAGAGCGGGACCGCGCCCGCCGCCTCCGGTGAGGCCGTGGCAGAACGCGCAGTTGCCGCGGAAGGTCGCTTTGCCATCGGCGAGACCCGGCTCGTTCTGGCACAAAGCGGCAGACGAGCAGAGCAAGAGTACAGCCGCAATTCGCATAGGGGAAATTAGCTATTCTATACGATCGACGCACAGGAACCTGTTCGCGAGCCGCCATGGAACCTCTGGAACTAGCTCGACACATCGTCACCAAGCTCAAAGCCAGCGGGCATCAGGCGTATTTCGTCGGCGGTTGTGTGCGCGATATGCTGCTTGGCGAGAATCCGAAAGACTACGACATTGCGACTGAGTGCGCGGCCAGAGGAAATGACTGCGCTGTTTCCCGATTCCGACTTGGTGGGCGCGCATTTTGGAGTGGTTCTGGTGCGTGATTCGGGCGCGCAAGTGGAAGTGGCCACGTTTCGCAGCGACCATGCGTATGTGGATGGCCGGCATCCGGTGCCTGTGGCATTCGAAACCGATCCTCGCCAGGATGTACTGCGGCGCGATTTCACCATCAATGCGCTGCTGCTCGATCCGGACGGCGGTGAAGTCCTGGACTTTGTTGGCGGCCTCAAGGATTTGGAGAACCGCATCGTGAGGGCGATTGGCGATCCCGAGATACGTTTTCACGAAGATCATTTGCGGCTGTTGCGTGCGGTGCGTTTCGCGGCGCGGCTTGACTATCAGATTGAAGCCGGAACGTTGGGTGCTATTCAGCGACTGCATCGACCTGATTCTCAAGGTCTCGGCGGAGCGGGTTCGCGATGAGCTGATTCGCATTCTGACCGAAGGCGGGGCGCGCCGCGGTTTCGAGTTGCTGGATGAGACCGGACTGCTTGCCGATATTCTGCCGGAGGTCGCGGCGATGAAGGGAGTAGCGCAGCCGCCGGAGTATCACCCGGAAGGCGACGTGTGGATCCACACGCTGCTGCTGCTCGAAAAGCTGGAAAATCCGAGCGCGACACTGGCGATGGGGGCGCTGCTGCACGATGTGGGCAAGCCGCCCACTTTTCGCGTGGCTGAGCGCATACGGTTTGATGGCCACGTGGAGAAGGGCGTAGAGATGGCCACGCCATCATGAACGCGCCTGCATTTTCCCAGCGACCAGATCCGCCAGGTGACGGCGCTGATCGCCAATCACATGCGGTTCAAGGACGCGCCGCGATGAAGGTGAGCACTCTCAAGCGATTCCTGCGCGTGGAAATTTTTCGCGAGCACCTGGAACTGCACCGGCTGGATTGTCTTTCGAGCCACGGCCATCTGGAGCACTACGAGCTAATGAGCAGAAGTGGGCACAGTTGCCAGCGTAGCGAGCTGAAGCCACAGCCGCTCATTACGGGACAGGATCTGATCGCTGCGGGATATGAGCCGGGGCCGGCTTTCGCGGATCCTTGCCGCCGTTGAGGACGCACAACTGGAATCGCGGATTCGAACGAAGGAGGAGGCGATGGCGCTGGTGCGCGCTAAGTTCCGGGTGCCGGGCGGGAGTCTGGTGGAGTGAAGGCGCGATCTACCGCTCCCTTTGGTCACGGCTCGGTTTCGGAACAGACTTCATGACTGAGCCGTGACCAAAGGGAGCGGTTGGCTTTTCGGGCAGGCTTTGCTGAGCCATGACAATTTTCTTTTCAGATACGTCCGAATTTGGCGACGGCGTCTTTGATGGAACGGTACTTCTCGATGAAGGGCATCATGCTGTGTTCGGTGTAGTCGAGTTGCTGCGCTTTCTTGAGTACCTCCTCGGCGTGGGCGCGCGGCACTACGGCGACGCCGTCTTCGTCGGCGACGATGATGTCGTTCGGATTGACGCGGACCCCCGCGCACGCTACGGGAACGTTTGCGCCAGCGAAACGGTAGTGATTGATGGACGTGGACGGCGCAATGCCCACACTGAATACGGGAAACTGGAGGCGCCTGATTTGCGGCGTGTCGCGGATGGCCGCGTCGACGATGGCGCCAGTCAGGCCGCGGACTTTCATCGCCGTCGCCATCAGACCGCCGATGCCTGCAATGTCGGCGCCGTCTTCTAGCACCATGACGTACACGGAACCGGGCGGGGCGGCGTCGATAGCGTCGAGCATCCCCTGCGAGGCGGAGCTGCCGTCTTTGTGCTCTTCCTTCTTTAACAGGACCGTCACAGCGGGGCCGGCGAACTTGGTCATGAACAACGGCCGCATGGCATGCGACATGTGTGCTCGTTGTCCATAAAGCTGCTCGATGGCATCGGCAACGGAGGCGACTTCGACCGTGCGGAATCCTTCGAGGAGGGGATCGCCGGCAGGCTGGGCGCTTGACCACCGCGCGAACGGCAACAATATGAGGGCTAACAGTGGAACCAGGAACAGGAGTTTGGTTTTCATATCCGGTCTCGCGGCGATTATAACAGTGGGCTACACTGTCCTGACACCCTGGGAAGGCTTCAATTGGCGCTACGAGTCGGATTTGCGGGTTACGGATACATTGCGAGCGTACACACGACGAACCTAAAGCGTGATACGCGTGTGGAGATCGCTTCGTTTTTTGACCCGGATCCCGCGCGTGCGGGAGAACTCGCTACCAGGGATTTCGACGAGATGCTTTCACGCGTGGACGCCGTGTACGTGACATCGCCGAACACATTGCATGCGGAACTGGCGTTACGGGCGGTGGCGGCGGGCAAGCATGTGTTTTGCGAAAAGCCCATGGCTACAACACTGGAGGACGCGCGGAAGGTGTTCGAAGCGGCGCAAGGCGCGAAGACCGTGTTCCAGGTTGGGTTCAATCGGCGGTTTGCGAACGTCTACAAACGAGTGCGGGAACTGACTCGAACCGCGGCGCCGCACGCCGCGCACATCAAGATGAACCGCGGCGAGCTGTTGAAGCCGGTCTGGACCGCTGACGAGAAGATCACAGGCGGGTTTCTGTACGAGACACCGATCCATATGTTCGACATGATGCGGTACCAGTTCGGCGAGGTGGCTTCCATCGACGCGCGGCTGGGCGGAGCGAACGATTTCTCCATGCTGGTGGAGTTCCAAAGCGGGATGCACGCGACGTTCGTGACGTCGGCGGATGCGAGCTGGTTCTTTCCCTACGAGCGGGTGGAGATTTTCGGGGAATACTCGACGATTGAGACGCAGGAGATGGATTTCTTGCGCTATCGGGTTGGGCTGGATGCGCCTACACGGACGGAAGATTACCGGGATGTGGCTCCAGAGACGAAGCTGGGGTTTGCGGAGGAAGACCGGCTGTTTGTGGATGCGGTTCTGGGGAACGGTACGCCGCCGGTTACGGCGCTGGATGGGCTGCGTGCGGTGGAACTGGCGTGTGCGTGTTATCGGAGTGCGGGGGAGAAGCGGCGGGTGCAGGTCACATGAGGAGAGCGAAGGCCGACGGGGGCGTCGGCCGCGGACCAGGGGGTCCGCCGCACCATTTCGGCTGGCGATTTGTATTCGCATTGATTCTGGGTGCGTCCTCGTTTGACGCTCAGATGACAACTTCATGTGGACAGATGACGTACCAGGACCGCAACCAGGTAGCTTATGGCCCTTTACGGGTCGGAGTGGTTAAGGGCCGCGTGCGTGATGATGCCGGTGTCGCGATTCCGAGCGTGTGCCTCGGTTTGTTCAGCGAACCGCATCATAAACGGGTGGCCACTACGCAGACCGACACCAAGGGTGCGTTTAGGTTTCGGCATGTGGCAAGCGGTAGATACCGGATCGTCGCAAAGTACGAAGGCTTCTGTCCTGCGAATGCAATTCTATTGGTGCAGCCGACGGCGCGAAGGTCGTTACGCGTACATATGAAGCCGGCGGCGATCGACATGCGCAGTTATGTAGAGTGAGCGAAGCGGGCGAGGCCGAAAAAGGGATCGAGTGGTTTTTTGCCGAGTATCAGCGCGGCCATTAGCTCGCCTACGGCGGGGCCGTGTTTGTAGCCGTGGCCCGATCCACCTCCAAGGAGCCAGGCGTTTTCAGCGCTGGGATGGCGGTCCATGATGAAATTCTCGTCGGGCGTGTTCTCGTATTGGCACACGCGCGCTTCCACCAATGGCGCGCCTTTCAGTCCTGGGAAACGAAACTCGACGTGGTCGCGCACGTTGCGGATGGCGTCAACTGTGGGTGTGCGGTCGCCGTTTGTCGGATCGAATTTCGCGCCTCGGGTGTCGTCCGCGGCCTTGAATCCGCGCCACTCGTTACCGGGGATTCCATAATAAATGTGTTCCTGGCCGTGGTCGATCCAGGTGGGCATCTGAGTTTCTGCATAGCGCTGATCGCCGGCAGGCACGCCAAAGAAGAATACCTCCTGGCGCGTGGGACGGATCAGATCGCCGACCACGTCGGGAAAGATCTTGCCAAGCCACGGACCACAGGCGAACACATATTGATTGGCGGAAAGGCGGGTTCCATCGGAAAGCGCGGCTGGGCCCATCTCGCGGCCTTGAAGATCGCCCGGCGTCACCGAAGTCTCGCGGTACTCACCGCCTTCCGCGAGAAAATGTTCGAGAACCGTCTGGCAGTTGCGGCGCGCGGTCAAAAAGCCGCTGTCCTTCTCAAAGATCGCCCATTGGATGTTGTCGAAATTGATTTGAGGAAAGCGCTTGGCGGCTTGTGCGGCGCTGAGCTCGTCAAACGCAACGCCGGCTTCGCGGAGCAGTGGAAGGGCGGCCTTTTCCTGCTCATCTCCGGCGCCGGCCATCCACAGCACGCCGGTGTGATGGAAGAGTTGGCGGTTCCAGCGCTTCTCATTTTCCTTCCACAATTGAAGCGCCCTGACCGCCATGGCCACAAACTGACGTTTGGGCCCGTAGGTTGCGCGAATGATGCGCGTCTCGCCGCCGGAGCTGGCGCGGGAATTTCCCGGTCCCCACGCATCGAGCAGAGTGACCTTGGCGCCGCTTCGGAGCAGGTAGAGAGCAGTCCAACCGCCGAACGCGCCTGCGCCTACGACCGCAACATGGGGTTTCCGATTGGGCGCCGCAAACGAAGTAGACATAGAGAGGGCAGCAACTTTTAACAGGGATCTTCGCTTCATGAAACCAGACGGCGCGGTTATTCGATGGTCACTTTGACGGGCTGCTCAATCAGCTTGGGATCTTTTCCACCGGTCAAAACCATTAGCGCGAACCGTCCGGCGGTGACTTTATCCGGAACCTGAACTTTTAGAGCCGCGGGGCCCTGTTCGGTTATCTTGACCTTGGTGTCCTTCTTGCCGTCGGTCAAATACACTTCCACCACCTCGCCTTTATCCAGGTGCTCTCCGCTTACGGTCAGAATATCGCCCGCCTTGGCGCTGTCGGGCTCCACGCCGGTCATGCGCGGCATCGCCTGTTGCGCATACAGGACGATCGCGGTTGACACGAGAAGCGAGGTTATTAAAGACAGTCTCATCTGATTTCCGTCCTTTGTACCCTACATCCTATTCCTGGGAGTCTCAGATATCAAGAGCAATAGGCGCGGCAGGCTGTTGTTATCTGCGCGCCGACTGGATAGACTGAAATCGGTTCCACAACAAAACTCTGCAGGGGATCGATATGGCACAGGAAAAGGATTTGACCCGCCGGGAGGTGGTGAAGGCTGCCGGAGCTGCCGCGGTGATAGCCGCCGCCAGCAAACTGGAAGGCGCGCCCGCCATTCAGACTGTGAAAGCCGCCAATAGTCAGGTACAGTACGGCATGATCGGCACGGGCAGCCGCGGATCGTACTTGCTGAAACACCTGAAGGGAATTGATAACGGGCGCTGTGTCGCGGTTTGCGACATTAATCAGGACCATCTGGATAAAGGCGCGGCCACGATCGGCACAAATCCAGACAAATTCAAGGATTACCGGGAGCTTCTGGCAAAGCGCGATGTGGATGCAGTTTTCGTGGTGACGCCGCTGTTCATGCACTACCCGATCACCAAAGACACGCTGGAGGCGGGCAAAAATACTTTCTGTGAAAAGAGCCTGGTGTTTAAGCCGGAACAAGTGCATGCCTTGCGCGAGCTGGCCAATTCGCGGCCGAAGCAGATTCTGCAAGTGGGCCTGCAGCGGCGGTACAGCCAGTACTATCAGCTCCTGAAGGACATGGTGGACAAGGGCGTGCTGGGCCAGGTGACACATATGCACGCACAGTGGCATCGCAATCCGGGATGGGTCATGAAGCCCGATCCGGATCCGCAACAGCAGCGAATGAATAACTGGCGGCTCTACCGGGAGTATTCAGGCGGGCTGGCGGCGGAACTGGCATCGCATCAGATTGACATTGCGGACTGGATGTTCGGGTCGGCGCCGGAGTATGTGATCGGCGTGGGCGGGCTGGACGTTCGCAAGGACGGACGCGATATTTACGACAATATCCAGCTTATCTACAAATATCCGAAGAACCAGAAGCTCACGTACAGCGCCATCAGCACGAACGCGCACCTGCCGTACTTCAACGCCACGCGCGCCGAGATGGGGGAGTGCATCATGGGCACGGAGGGATCGGTCGAGATTACCGTGGGCGACGACAAGGCCATGCCCATCGCCATGTGGTTCAAGGAGCCGCAACAGCCCAAGGTGACGAAGGCCGGAGAAGTGAAGGAAAACTGGAAAGCCGGCGCGACCATGGTTGCGGGAAGCGTGAGCAAGGGCCTGCCCATTGTTGCCGAGCATGACGAATTTACCGGGAAGGAGTCTTTCATCGACCGGGAGATGAAGTTTGCCCGGCGTTGGCTCTACACCAAGGGAGTGATGGTGCCGGAGGAGGCGCGCAACCCGGTAGATACGGAGCTGGAGAGCTTCTTCAACTGCTGCCGTGATGGCCAGCGGCCGCGGGCGGACCTCGAGGTTGGGTTGAACGATTCGATCGGCGTGATCCTTTCCAACTTGTGCATGGATCAAGAGCGGCGGGTGTATTTTAACGAGATGGAGAAGATGGGCCGGGAAACCGCGGCTGGAAAGAAAGCTTAGGGCCTACCAGTTGTGGCTTAAGACCATCCATGCGGCCAGGCCTGCGGCTCCGGCCAGCAGAATCCCGATAGCCTGGGGGATACCTATCTTTTGAAACGATGTCGGCTTGGAAGTTTGGCCCGCCAGGGCCTGCGACAGGCGACGCTGCGACGCGCCGGGTAATTTCTTGAGTGCCCGGGCGATTTCCTGCCGGCCGCGGCGGTCGGCAATCAGCATGGTTCTGGAGTTGAGGCTGTTGGTAGAGCGCAGGAGTTTCTTGCGCAGCGGTTCGGGAACATCTTCCACAGAACGGTAGACGCCTTCGGTATCGTCTGCGGAAATCAAGATGGTCGAAGTTTTCAACATGCCAGCCAGGCGTTGAGGTTCGACCGGCTGGCCACAGCGCGGGCAGTTTCGCCCAATAACATCTAAATTCCCGCCGCATTTGTGACAACGCATCGATATCCTCGCCTTATGGAACTGCTACGCGCGGACCTTTCCTGTTTTCAACCGCCGGCTCGCCAAACTGTTCGAGCACAACCTGGATGAATCCAAGCGCGGCCTTGGATAGTGCTTTGTCTTTACGATAAATCAATCCCAGGCGGCGCGCCATGGGCTCGGGAGCCATGGGCACAGAGCGAAGCTTGCCCGCGGCCACTTCTTCACGGCAATTCGAAGCCGCGAGGAACGTAAGTCCCAGACCCGCCATGGTGAATCGCTTCATCATCTCCGTAGAATCAAGCTCCATGGAAACCTGAATGCGGTCTTCCACCGGCTCCAGCCACGTATTGAGCCGCGCGCGCGTAGTGCCGGACGTTGGGAGCAGCAGCGGATAGGGTACCAAATCGTGGCAGGCGACGGCACTCAATTCGGCAATGGCGTGCCGGGCGGGAGCGATCACGCGAATCTCGTCCCTATATATATCCACCACCTGCACGCGTTTTTCCTGGACGGGCAGCTGCGTGAGGCCAAAGTCCGCGATGTTTTCGTTGACCGCTTCCAACACCCGCGTACCATAGGAGCGGTCCACCTGCAATTGCACTCCGGGGAATTGCTTTTTATATTCCGAAAAAACCTGGGGAAGGACGTAAATGCAGGTGGCCTCATTGGCAGCAATCACCAGCTCGCCTTTGGGGAATCGCTCCAGCTCGTTAATTTCGTCCTGGCCGCGGCGGCGCAAATCGAGGATCTGTTCGGCGTATCCGGCGAACAACTTTCCCGCAGTGGTGAGCGAGATGCGGCTGCCGAACCTCTCAAACAGTTCGGTTTTCAGCTCCTGTTCGAGCTGGCGGATTTGCGCGCTGATGGCCGGCTGCGTTCGATAACACGTTTGCGCAGCCTTTGAAAAACTTTTCAGGCGGACGATCTCGAGGAACGTGTGGAGCTGATCAAAATCCATAGTGCGTGGGGCACTGTTTCCCGTTCGTCAAAGCTATGGCAGCCGGCTCGGGAGGTTTGTACATATTGTAACAGACGAACTCAAAAAAACCGGAGAGTTGCGGCGGAGCTTTTTCGTTGGATACATTGAACCGTATGAAAACATTGCTGACCGCAGCAGTAACCCTGTTTGCCTCCTTATCCTTGGTTAACGCCGCAACCGACCAGACAGACCGGGGGAGGTATCTGGTGGAGGAAGTGGCGAAATGCCAGAATTGCCACACGCCGCGCGGCGCGGATGGCCAGCTTGAGCACGAAAAATGGCTGAAGGGGACTGTGCTGGATTTCCAGCCCATGCAGCCCATGAAGGATTGGCATAAAACGTCACCGGACCTAACGCCCGGCAGCCGCTTGTGGCAGCGATGGGGTGAAAAGGGCATCACCGAATTTCTGAAGACGGGCCTCGGCCCCAGCGGTCACAACGCCGATCCGCCCATGCCCACCTATAAACTGAACGCGGAAGACGCCGAGGCGATGGTGCAGTACTTGAAGAGTCTGAAGTGACGGTGGCGTCTCAGCCTGGCGCGTTTTTCACTTTAAACAGAAAGCGAACCGTGATATAACCCATGAACAGGATTGCGATTGCCAAAGTTGCGTAGAGCAATTGGGGGTGGCGCTCACTCCAAGGTTTGACGGGACGCGGTGGCGGGCGATACCCGGGATTATCGGCCGGCGCAAGCAGGACCGCACGAACCTCCGGTTGCGGGGCTTCGCGTGCAAGGATCGCTGCGAAATCATAGAACGGCGCTTTCGCATCCGGATTCCCGGTAAAGAGGTAAAACGGCCCGGCGTTCGAGGTCAGCGCGAACTTCAGCAGGCGCGTGGTTGCCTCGATCACCACGTTCTTCACCGGAATGGGCTTATCATCGCCATTGAAGATTCGCAATCGCAGGTAGCGTTCGTGGCGCTCACCGAAGGTCAAGCCGGGAGAGGGCTCGTTCACCGTTTGAAAAATGGTTCCACTGGCTGCTAAGCGCCAGTCCTTGCCATCTTTGCTGGTCTCGAGCTCGGCTGCCCGGTAATAGCGCGAATCCGACTCCAGCCGCACGCGATCGTACGGGACGCCGGCTTGTTTCAGATCGATCAGCAGAAGGCTCGATTTCGTTTCCGGATCTTCGGTGCGCTGTGGCACCACGGTGTCCATGACATCGCGCTCGGCCGGAAGTTCGTTGCGGTAAGCCGCCCAGGCCTGGCTAACAGTACCGGTCTTCATCCACCCGAACACAGTTAAGCGAACGTATCGCATGGTGGAAGGCGGATAATCCACAGTCAGGAGGGCCATATGCCGGTCGCCCTGCGAGAAATCGAAGATGTAGCCGTCATCGCGCGCGACGGCCCATGAATGCCCGTCCTCGCTGGTCTCGACGCGAACCTTTTGCTTGAAGTTGGTTTCGCCGGTATAGATCCGAATCCGGCTGTGTTTGAAGTGGGCGCCGAGATCGAGCGTTAACTGAAGTCCGCGGCCTGGTGCCACCGACTGGTTGATTACCGCCGGCGCAATCTGCCGGAATTCGACGGAGCCTCTGCGGGCATCGATCAGGTAAGGGACTTCTTCGCCGCCGCTCACCACGCGCAGATCGGCCAAATCTGCGCGCGATCGCACGTAGATTTCGCGCGTGAGTTTTAGGGCGGCAATGCCGGAGGACCCGGGTGGAATCTGGATGGGCGACTGAACCTGCCACCGTGCGGTGTCCAGCGCCTGAATTGCAGGGACTGAAAACAGCAGCAGGCTAAGAAAGCGCTTTATCATCTTTCCACCAGGTCTCGATCTTTTCCTTGTAGCGGGAATAGAGATACGACGTGATGAGCAGAAGCGCGCCCAGGACGGCGAACGCGGCGATACGGTAAATGCGAACCAGCAGCCACACGTCGTAAAGATACAATTTCGCGACCACGAGGCCGATTAGCCCCAGTCCGAGGACGCGATTAATCAACGTTCGCGTCACAACGCCTGCCACGACGAGTACGAGGGCGTAGACGGCCATCAGGATCGAAATCGACGTGCTTTCGAGGTTCGTTACGTTTTCGGGCGTCGCTGTGCGCTCGGCCCAGCCCGTTACTTCGAGCATCAGGCCCCACATCAGAACCGTGTGCCCGGCGACATACGTGGCCACCGCGCGGGCTCCAGCGCCGAGCCAACGTGCCGATGCCCACAGCGCGACAGCCGCGACGAGAAAAGTGATGAACCGGCCGTTCCAGAGAGCACGATAGTCAGGGTGAGAGTAGATCCAGGAATCCAGCGTCCACAGACGAATCAACACGAGACCGAAAACGCACAGTGCTGCGATGATGAGCCATTCGCTTCGCGCGCGCTTGCCGATCCAGATGAGCGCCGCGGCTTCAATGGCCCAGCCGATAGTGATGCGATAACCGGTGAATTGGATGGGCGCCGCCAGTGTGATCAAGGTGAGCGCGACGCCGAGAGAGAGCAGCACGGGCCGGGAGTCACGGCCGTCCGCGGGCAAATGACGCCACAGTTCCATGCTCATCGCGAGGTACAGGCCCGCGAGAGCTACCGTGAACAGGCCGAGGTAAGCGCGATTATTCGTGACCAGAAGGTTGTAAGCGGCGGCATAGTAGGCCACGGCATTGAGCGCCAGCACCAGAAACTCGGGTGTACGCAATTCGGCTTTGCGCACCAGCGCGCGCCACGGCGGCCAGGCAAAGAAGAGCAGGAACGCCACGGTAAGAAATGTAAGGACTGTGGCGAGTGGGACGGTTCCGAGGAACGAACGGTACCACACGGCGTAAAGGGCCCAGTATGCGGCGAGAGTGAAGGGGGCGAGGGTTACAAGTTTTCTAAGGTCCGCGGCAACCAGCCCGGCGGCGGCAACTGTGGTGGTGGTTGCCAGGTATTGCAGGGGCTTCGTGTCCCAGATACCGGCCAGAACCGCGGTGACCAGCACTTGCGATGCAATGACGGTTGCCGGGTGGCCTGCCAGCAGAAATAGCGAGTAGAAAAGCAGCCCAAACACGGTTGCCACGATTTCTTTTTCGAGCGTATAGTGCGTAGCGCCCCAGGCCGTGTAGAGGATCAAAGTGGCGGCGAAAGCCAGGAACTCAAACTTCAGCCATTGGCGGGCTCGCACCAGCGCAAGAGCACCCACATCGAGAAGGAAAATATAACTAAAGAACACGATCGGCCGGTCCTCACCGGTACTGAGCAGCACCGGCGTCAGGTATCCGCCGATGAGCCCAAGGGCGGCAATCGCGGGCGCTTCATAACGCAAGGCGAGTGCGGCTGAAAGCGCTGTCGTGAGCGTCATCAGGGCAAAAGGCGCACTTTGCGGCAGCAGGTGATAGAAAGCGAAAGACGCGTAGAAGGAAAGATACAGGATGGCGATGCCGAGGCCGGAAATCGCCTGCGCGTAGGTTTGCTGGCCGCGTCGCCAGATGAGGTCGCCGGCGCCCACGCAAGCAAGCCCCGCCAGAATGCCGAGGACAACGCGCCCGGTTTCGCCGATCCATTGATTGTCGATGGCGTACTTGAAAATGAATGCCACGCAGAAAATCAGCGTGACCGCTCCGATGCGGCTGATCCAGGTGAGACCGACCTGAGTTTCGAATTCACGAGGACGGTCTGAAACCGGTACGTTCGGCGCGATGGGCGGGGCAGACTGCAGCGGGGGCAGGGGAATGCGCTCCGCGGTTCGCTCGGTAGCGGGCGAGGGTTCAGGCGGGATTTCAGGTGCAGGCTCCGGCTGGCGCGAGCGCTCCACAGGTGGCACGGCTTCGCCGATCCCTAACGCCGTTTCGATTCGTGCGATGCGCCGATCAGTCTGCTCATGGCGCTGGAGCAGACGCACGATGGCCTCGCTCAGCGCGTCCATGCGCTCTTGTTCTTCGGAGGGCACTATTCAGGGAAGGTTATCACGACGGGATCGAGGTACGGGCCGTGTCAGTGGACGTGACATCACTGCAGGGCAGGCTTTCCGGCACTGCTGCCACAGCTCACGGCGGCGGACAGCGGCAACCACGTCCTAAACCTTTCTTGGCCGATTGCGGGCGCCGGCCGATGCTTGCCAGAACCCCGTTTGGGAACCTCGAGTGACATAAGTCCGAGGTGCCGACTTACCAAGACTAATCTTGAGCATTGCTTGCAAGATCTTCCGTTACCAATAATGAAAAGCGGTATTGTGACGCACAAACTCGAAGTGGTCAGTGAACTCCCGTCGCTCCGGACATCCTTCGGTATAAGCCATCAGGGTTTCAACCGGAAAGAGTGCGGCGCGGCGCGCCTCCTCGACGGAACCCAGGGCTGTTGGTCCGGCCATCCTGCTTACCATGCGGATGGCATGCGACAGGGCGATGCATCATGCTTCGCCCGTGTAATCGTCCGCGAGAATCGCGGCGGCTCTCGCGTCAAAACATCAACCGAAGCCCGAACTGAATCTGCCGCTCTGCCGTCGCCGTATAAGTGGATGTGCCGAACGTAGGATTCCCCAGCGTCGAGTTCGGTGTACCAAAAGTGGGGTGGTTGGGGAGATTGAAGAACTCCGCGCGGAACTGTAAGGTGCTTCGTTCAGTGACATGCGTGTCCTTGATCAGAGAGACATCAAAATTCCACCATCCGGGACCGGTGAAGGTGTTGCGACCCAAGTTGCCGGGCGATGTTACGGTCGAACCGCTGGCGTTGGCCGTGGTAGGTATTGAAAAAAACGGGCCGGTCACGTTGCCGCCAGCGGCAACCGCGGCGGAATTTGCCAGGACGCCGTTCGAAAAGAGTTGCGGGCCGCCGGAATTGTTATAGGTCGGCGTCTGCACCAGGAATGGTCTGGCGCCCACGCCGTCAAAGCTGTCGTAGCCGAACTGCAGCGTGCCGTAGGGTCCCACGACCGTGAATGGGAAGCCGGACTGTGCGCTGAAGATGCCGAGCGCTTTCCACCCTTGCGTCAGCCTTTTGGGAAGCTGGGAAAAGTGTCCGAAGGGGATGTCGTACTCAAAGTTCGCTACGGCTCTCTGCTTCACGCTATAGGTGGCGGGTGCATACTCGCACCGGAGGCATAGCGGGTTATTGAGAGTGACCCCGCCGCTAGTTCCAGGTGCGCTCCAGACCGCGTCCGCGTCCGACATCGTCTTGGCCCAGGTGTAGTTGGCCTGAAACGCGATGCCGTGCTCCATGGATGTCTTACGCACTTGCACCTGAAGTCCGTTGTAGTTGGAACGGGCCCCATTGTAAAAAATCAGCAACTCACCCAAACCGGGAGTGATGTTGGAGTAAGGGGTGTATTGTGACTGGGCGCCGGTATATCCGTTCGGGAAACTTTCCTGGTAGAGGTGGATGCCGTTGTTCATGACGTACGACACAGTCAAATTGACATTACCCGGGAGTTCTTGTTCTACCGTGGCGTTGCCGCTGATCGTGTATCCGTTGCGCATGGCATCCGATGGATAGTCGCCGGCGATATTGCCGATTACCGCCGCAATGGGCGCCAGATTTACGGGCGTATTCGGTGGAATGAGCTTGGTATTTCCATTCGGAGGCAGGACGGTGCCCGAAGTACTGGTCAGCGCAGGCAGCGACACAGGTAGGGGAGCCACAGAGTAGGGTGCATTCTGGAGATAGCTCAGCGAGGCCAGCGGGAAATTGACCAGTGCCTGGTCAGGATAGACGGTGGGAATCATGTTGGTGAATATGGCAAAGCCGCCCCGCAGAACGGTTTTGCTGGCGGCCTTGTAGGCTACCCCAAGGCGCGGCGCGAAATTCTTGTAATCGGGAGCGTACAACGGTTGCGGATTAACGACGAAGTGGCCGAACAGGCTGCCATAGTCTGCCACTCCACCGAAGCGATTGCCCACCTCGGATGGCACGGAATGATATTCATAGCGGAGACCCAGGTTCACTGTGAGCTTGGAAGTCAGCTTCATGTCGTCTTGAATCCAACCCGCCATCTGCCAGACCCGCATGCCCCACCAAGGTGTGCCACCCGGTGCGCCGAAACCTGGAATCGTCGTAGAACGGCCGTAGGATTGCGACACACCCTCCATCATGCTGATGAGGCCGTTGGGGCTTCCACTTCCGGCGGGCAACGACGATTTTCCGTCGGTGGAAACGAGGCTCTGCGCCAACGGTGTGCCAGCTCCAAATTGATAAACCCCGTTCGGGCCCAGCGAGGTGACTCCGAAACCATTGTCCCATCCCCGGCGAAACGTGCCGCCCATGTTGAGGGTGTGCCGGCCTTTGGTCCATGTGACGCTGTCTTGTGGATTAAAATTAGTCTCCACATACTTGGTGATGAAGGTGTCGGGTCCCCAGTTCGAGAGGCTGCCATCGGTGAAAGTAGTTTGCGTTGCGCTTTGATTCGTGAATAAGACGGCTTCGACCTGCCGGTTGAGCGTAAAGGTAAAGTTATTGAGCAGGGTGGGCGAAAATATATGCGTTTCGCTGACGACGAAGTTGCGAGGGTTATTGAACTGCCCACTGGAGAAGGAGGGGTTTTCAATGGCTGCGACCGGGTCGGTGTGGTTCAGGCTATTGTTGATGTAAGACGCCCGGCCAAAAAGGGAATCCTTGTCAGAGATCCGGTGGTCGACGCGCACGGAGAACTGGTTATCATCGGTCGGCTGCTTGTACACGGCGTTCAGGTTGTTAGCGCCGGTCGCGCTAGGCACATTAGGTAGCGGATACGCGCTGAGTATCTCTTGGGCCGTAGGATTCAAAGGCACCCGGTAGGTGAAGGCTCCGACGGTAACGAGACCCTGCCGCTCGGCCTCTGTCGGAACGGTCATAAGTGTCGGTTCTCCGAGCCGCTGCCGGAACCCGGCATACTCGCCGAAGAAGAATGTCTTGTCCTTCTTGATGGGACCGCCAAATGTCACACCGAACTCATTTCTTTGGAAAGGCGGCACATCAGTTGAGAAGAAGTTGCGCGCATCGAACGCGCTATTGCGCACGAACTCAAAAGCGCTGCCGTGAAACTGATTGGTTCCAGTCTTGCTCACGATCTGCGTGATGGTGCCACCACCCTGGCCGTACATGGCCGAATAGTTGTTTTGCAGGACCTTGAATTCGGCGATCGCATCCAGGTTGAAGTTCCAGAATTGCGGCGTGCCCATCTCCGTGTCAGTGGCATCGGCGTTGTCCAGGGTCGCCACCACGGTTTCCCCGCGGTTGCCGTTGCTGATCCACTGCGGCGCCAGCCATCCCATGCTTCCTTGGTCCTGGGCCATGCCGGGCTGCATCATGACCAGGTTGGCAATGCTTCGACCGTTCAGCGGAAGTGTTTGAACTTGCTGCTCAGTTACCAGCCCCCCCAGCATGCCGTCAGTGGTGTTGAGCAGAGGGGGAGCCGCATTCACTTCCACGGTGGACTCGACCCCGGTGACAGCCAACTTGAAATTCACTTCTCTCTGCTGGCTGACGTCGAGAGTGATTCGGTCGGCGGTCGCGGTTTTGAAGCCTGGACCTTCGGCAGTGACCGTATAGGTCCCCACCACCAGGTTGGGAATGGTGTAAGTTCCGGCGCCGCTCGTCACCGTCGATTGTGAGACTCCAGTGGCCACATTTGCGGCTGTCATTCTCGCATTCGGAATCACAGCGCCGCTGGGATCGGTCACGGTCCCCCCAATCGCGCCTACGGCTTGTCCCCACATCTGTAGCGGGGTCAAGAAAACGAGCGCCAGGAGGCAACACTTGACGGCGCCATGGTTGTTTCGTAGCGCACTGGCGATCTTTGACACCCGCGCACAAGAATAGGGCTGTATTTGTGTGTGCATCATTCCTCCCAGGGGGCTGCCGGAATCAAAAGAGTGCCCGGCCCCAACCTCTGTAGCAGCATCTCTATCAAAAGGCGAAGGGTCGTGTCAAGGTGATTCCCATTCGCAGGTAATCCGGATCAGTCCCTGGGAAACGCCGTCCACGGAAACCACATGAGCGTATAGTCGCCGACTCGCCGGAGTGCCTGCGACCAGTGCCTGGCCCCTGGCTGATCGCCCAATCGCGCTCCGTCCGAGAAAGGTCATCCGGATAAAGCCTAGCGCCCGACGTGCGTCAATTTCAGAAGCTATCTCTGCCGCAATCTCCGTCGCTACCAGACATAGCTGCGCTTCACCGCAGAGTCCGGGCGACGCGGAAGACGAGATCAGGCATCATTGCCACGCCAGATCCGCCCCCTTCGGTGCGTTGTTCTTCATGTACTCCGCAAAAACCCGCGCGAAGTATGCCACGAAGGGAACTCCTTCGGGGATCTTGCCCGCATAACAATGCGGCTCATTGTTGCCGAACTCGAACGACCCGCCGTAGTATGGCCCCTTGCCGGGCAGCTTCGTGCTCTCCAGAAACTGTTCCATCCGGTGCGCTGCCGCATCGAGGTAGAACGTGTCTTTGGTCCCCATCGTCACGTGTAGCTTCCCCTGCAGCTTCGGACCCAGCCGCTCCCAATCACGCTGGAGCAGCGCCGTTAAATCGTAATGCTCGCGCCAATACCTGGCCACCTCGGGATCGATCGCGCCGGTCTCCGCATCCCACAGCTTGGCCGGGTAGCCTTCGGCGTCTGTTGGCCCGAAGGTCGCATGAAACGCATCCAACTGGCCGCCCGACCGACCGCGCGTCCCCAGAACCGCTTCTTGACGGCTGAACGACTCCATCGTTGCCAGCACATGGTCGTTCGGCAGCCGACCCAACAGCTTCGGAAACCGCTCGAACGGGCCCTCGTCGTAATAGGCATTCTTAACGCTGTATAGATCAATCTGCTGGAACGCGTGAAAGTCGACCGGGTCTGGACAGAATCCCCACGCGCCGCCGAAATACTCTGGATAGAAAATCTGCTGCGCCAGCGTCATCCACCCGCCCGTGGACCCGCCGAACAGAACGCGGGCCCATGGCTCCCCGATCGCGCGGAACTGCTTCTCAATCGCCGGGTACAACTCCTTGGTCAGCGCGTCTCCGTATGGACCCGCGTTCGCGGTGTTCACGCCGTACGAATCGTCGTAGTAGGGCGTGGCATGGTCCGTCACCACTAGCAGCATCCGCGGCAAGCGTCCCGAAGTCCAATCCTGGAAGAACTGGTAGGCCGATGCCTCATTTCCGTGCTCCCCATTGCTGTTGGGCGGCGTCTCGCGAAACCCTCGAAAATTGCCGCTGAAATGGTCCTGTAAGAACGCCACCGGATAGTGTTGCGTGCTTTCGTCGAAATCCCGCGGTACCAGCACTGACGCATTCAGCAGCACTGGCCGCCCCCAAAACTCCGTCAGCAGCTTGCTTTCGATATGCACGTGGCGGATGTACTTGGTGTCTTTCGGCGGATCGATCGCCGGTATAACCTCCGTCAGCTCCAGATGCGTAACTGAGGACGCCTGCACCTCCACCTGCTGCGGCTTGCTGAACAAATTGCCTGGAGACCGGTTCCACTGCTGGCCTTCTCCGTGGTCCGGATGAAGCTTCAGGACGTGGCCGTCAGCGCGCCGGAAGGTCTCATACACGTTCAGCACGGCCTGAACGTTGTACTTCCCCGGCTGCAGATCGGCCATCGTGTGGAGGGGCGCCCCGATCGTGTTGCCGCGCAACTCGACGGTATCTCCGGGCTTCCAGCCCTCCACGTCCATACCAAAGATCTGCTGCGTCTCAAGTCCCCATGACACTTGAAACCGGGGCTCGCGCTCCTGGTTCCTGGAAACCACGACGATCAGACGGCCATCCACCGGTGCTGACCGTATTGTAGGGCTGAGACGGATCTGAAACCCCGGTTCGGCCGCCAGCAAAAATGCTGCGAAAAAAACCAGTATGATTACGCGCATACATCGGTTTCAATTTTATGCTAACTGGGCAAAGGAGGCCATCCGAGGATGGTGATGCGGAGAAGAAGCGTTATCTGGTGTTATCGGCAGCTATTCTTTTCAGAAACGACTTCCGGCTCCCGCCGACTGGCGCATATCAACGATCAAACGCATGCATAGATTATGCAACGCGCGCGGAACATCCGCGGTTCGGCGGTCGCCAAACTTGTGTAAGCTTGCCGGAGTGTTAGGTATGATCGTGAAAACGGTCTCCCGATTAACTTCTACACGCTATATGACATACTGGTCGCAGGTGAGATCGCGATTCACAGCTCGGCTTTTGGCGGCACTTCTACTCCCCTTCTTGACGTTCGGAGCCGCGGGGTCGAGCATGTCCTCCGTCTCCGTTGCGAAAACCGTCGTTTCGGCTCGTCAACGAGCGCGGCGTGCGTCGCGCCGTCTGCCGCAGCAGTCTGAATCCGCGGTAGCGCCAAGGGTGATGCCGGCGATTGAGCGGCCGCCTGATTCGCGGCGCCCGGCCGTATTCTTGCTTCGTTCGATCTTTCAACGTCCCCCACCAAGCCCCTCTACCATCCGCGCGCAGAGCCAACGGTAAACAGCCAGTTCATAAATGCGAGACCACGGGGGAGCGGGCAAATCCACGCTCCTTTCGGCTTGATGTAGCGGCCAGTGAGGAGGGTGCAGTGCGACAATTTTTACGTTCGTTATTTGCGTCTTTCGATCGCGACCGGTTCGCCATCCAGCGGATCAACGCTATACGCTCTGAACTCGCCCGTGTGAGCGATGACCGAACTTCGGGACGTAGCAACGCGGGCGAGCGGCTTACTGCGAGTTCATGGCGGCCGCGGCAGTAGCGGCGTCGCGAATTCTGGGGCAGGACATGTATGACGTACAGCTTCGCGGCGCGCTGGCTCTCGCTCGCGGCAGCATCGCGGAGATGCAGACGGGCGAAGGCAAGACACTCGCCGCCGTGCCGGCCGTGGCGTGGCTCGCTCGGGAGCGAAAGGGCGTGCATGTCATGACCGCCAACGATTACCTGGCGGGTCGTGACGCGCGCTGGATGGGGGACGTCTATCGATTTCTTGGGCTCTCGACGGGGTATGTACAGCAAGGCATGACGCCTGCCGAACGCCGCGCCGCCTACGCGTGCGACATCACGTATGCGACCGCCAACGAGATCGGCTTCGACGTCTTGCGCGATCGGCTGGCACTTCGCCTCGACGAGCAAGTGCACCGTCCGTTTTTCGCGGCTGTCATCGACGAGGTCGATTCCATTCTGATCGATGAGGCCCGCATCCCGCTAGTCATCGCCGGCGGCGATACAGACGACACTGTTCCGGCATATGTAGTCGATCAGGTGGTGCGCCGGCTGCGGCCTGGGGCGCACTACACGGTCGACGCAGGCGGCCACAACGCCTGCCCTTACCGACGCCGGCATCCGCGCGGTAGAAGATGCATTCGGCTGCGGCAACCTCTTCGAGGAACGCAATCTCCGCCTGCACACTGCCGTGCAGGACTCGCTCGAAGCCCATGCGCTTCTTCGCCGCGATGTGGATTACCTGGTCAAGGGCGGCGCCATAGAGATGGTGGATGAATTCAAGGGCCGGATCGCTCTGAACCGCCGCTGGCCGGCCGGACTCCATACGGCTGTGGAAGCCAAGGAGGGTGTGGCCCCGAAGTCCCAAGGAATGGTTCTCGGGTCCACCACCATCCAACATCTGGTGGCGCTCTATCCGCGGGTTTGCGGGATGACCGGAACTGCCTCTACCCAGGCCATGGAGTTTCGAACGGTGTATGGCCTGTGGGTGGAGACGATACCCACCAACCGGCCGGTAATCCGGCTGGATCAACCGGACATCCTGTTCGCGACGAAAGCTGAAAAGGAACAGGCGGTCGTCGAAGAGATAAGGCGCGTGCACTCGACCGGACAGCCCATCCTGGTGGGGACGGCGAGCGTGGAGGAATCGGAGAGGCTGAGCGCAATGTTGGCGGACGTGCCGCACCGCGTTCTGAACGCGCGCGATGACGAGGTGGAAGCAGCGATTATCGCGCAGGCTGGCCAGCGCGGCGCCGTCACAATATCCACGAATATGGCCGGGCGGGGCACGGACATTCGCCTTGGGGAGGGGGTGGCTGCGCTCGGCGGGTTGTACGTGATCGGTACCAACCGGCACGAGAGCCGGCGCATCGACAACCAACTGCGCGGTCGCGCTGGCCGGCAGGGTGATCCGGGCTGCTCACGGTTCTTTATCTCCCTGGAAGACCCATTGATGGTGAAGTATGGCGACCTAGACCCGCGGTACCGCGACGATCCGGCTTCCATACAGCGCCTGGTGGAGGGCCAGCACCTGGATCAGCGCGAGTTTCTGCACCGCTACGACGTCCCCGTCGAAGGCCAGCGCAACAAAATTCATACTTATCGCCAGTCGGTGCTCGACGGGACGGCTCAGTGCCGGTCTGAGTTGGAGCGACAGATCACGTTGCGCGTGATCGACGATCTCTGGGCCGATTATCTCGCCCGGCTGGAGGACTTCCGCGCGGGCATCCCTTGGCAATCCTACGCCGCGGTTCCGGGCTTTTTCGTGGGTGTCGACTACCGCGACCCGCATTTCACGTTTCTGCGACAAATCGATGAATGGTTCCCGGAACTGGAGGCCGCCATACCAGTGGAAGTAGCGCGCCGCCTCGCAAAAGCCGAGGCAGACGGCAGCGTTAGCTTCGGGGACCGCGGCGCTGTTTGGACCTACCTCACTACCGACCAGCCCTTTGGCGCCTGGACCGAGCGAGCTCCTGAAAGGCATCCGGAAGAAGCTGTTGGGCTATGGCACGTAAGACACCGGGGCTTTCCTGTGATTCGCGGAACCGGTCAGAGCGCCGCGATACGAATTTGAAACCTGCTAGCATCGTGGGCGATAACACAAAATCGGAATCGAGCCAAAACTATGAAATCCACCGTGGTTGATTGCGGAAAACTAATTCGTCTGAAGCGCCTCCTCAATCCGCGGACGAACAAAGGCGTAATTGTCGCCTTCGATCATGGTCTGATGGTCGGACCAATACCTGGCGCCTCACCGCCCCGCGATCGGTTGCAATTGTTTCTCGATGCCGGTGTTGACGCAATCCTGCTCTCGTTGGGCCTCTTTCGCCAATCCGTCGATTTGTTTGCAGGACGGAGCGCAGGGGTCATTTTGCGACTGGATTGGACCAATCAATGGCGTGAACCTTCGATGCTGGGTTTCGACGAAGGGAGGACGACGGCGCTGGCTGCGGTGGAGGATGCCGTACGCTGGGGCGCTGATGCCGTAATGACATATATGTTTGTCGGCCTCGACGATCCAGCCGCGGAGGCCAAGGAAGTCCGCCGCAACGCGGAAGTAAACCGAGCTTGCGAGCGCTTCGGAATGGTTCACATCATCGAATCCATGGCCAGGGGCCGGCGCGTGGATCAGCCAAACCGAAAGGATCTCGTGGCATTCCATACCCGTGTTGCCGGAGAATTGGGCGCCGACCTGATCAAAACCGACATCCTCCCCAGCGAGCAGGACACGGCCGAAATTGTCTCGACTAGTCTGGTTCCCATTCTGCTGGCTGGCGGACCTAAGGTAGAGGAGACGGGTGTCTTGGACCTGATTCATCGCCTCGTACGCGCGGGCGCTTCGGGGATCATATTTGGAAGAAACGTTTTCCAATCCACGGACCCTGCCGCTTTCCTGCATGCCGCCCGCGCAGCCGTTCATGAGTGACAACATGCGAAGAGATATTTCTTCAACAACTGGAGTTGGCTCATCTTGAAGAAGCTGATCAATGATCCTCGAAGGGTGGCGGCGGAAGCCCTCGAGGGGCTCGCATTGGCCTATCCGCAGTATTTGCGGCTCGTCGCCGGGGCCCAGGCCGTCGTGCGGAAAGACGCACCGATCGCCGGCAAAGTCGGGGTTCTCAGCGGTGGAGGAAGCGGTCACGAGCCTATGTTCGCCGGATTTGTCGGCGCTGGGATGGCCGATGGCAGCGTGGCCGGGAACATCTTCGCCTCGCCTCCTCCACAACCGATCGTGGCGGCGGCTCTCGCCGTGCACGGCGGCGTTGGAGTCCTCTTCCTCTACGGGAACTATTCGGGCGACGTTCTGAACTTCGACATGGCTGCCGAGATGCTGGACGAAGAAGGCATCCGCACTTCGACAGTTCGCATAACCGATGACGTGGCGTCTGCGCCGCCCGAACAGCGCGAGGAGCGGCGCGGCATTGCCGGCGATTTCTTCGTCATCAAAGCGGCGGGAGCGTGCGCCAGCCGGCACGCAACGCTCGCGGAAGTCACAGCCGCCGCCGAAGAAGCCAATCGCAATACCCGCAGCATGGGTGTAGCTCTGTCGTCGTGCATCATTCCCGCGTCCGGCAAGCACATTTTCGATCTCGCGGAGGGCGATATGGAAGTAGGCATGGGGCTGCACGGCGAGCCCGGCGTCGAGCGGGTCAGACTCAAGAGCGCCAACGAAGTGGCCGAGGAATTGGTCAGGCGGATCCTTGATGACATGCCGGAGTTGTCGAACGGCGAAGCTGCCATCTTGGTCAACGGCCTGGGCGCCACACCCTTGGGGGAGCTGTTCATCGTGTTTCGCGCAGCTCATGCCATGCTGGTCCGGCACGGTGTTACGATCTGTCATTCGTATGTGGGCAACTACGCGACTTCTCTGGAAATGGCGGGTTGCTCGATCTCTCTGCTGCGGCTGAACGAACGGCTGAAACATTGGATCGCCGCTCCCGCACAAACCCCGGCACTGATGCAAATCTGAATGACCGTCACTGGGATCGACCAGCATTATCTTTTTCAGATGCTTCTTCATGTCGCGATGAGATCGCCCGGCGCGAGACGGAGCTAAACGCCCTGGATGCGGCGGTCGGAGATGGCGATCACGGCATTACCATGCGGATCGGGTTCGAAGCCATCCGGGACCGGCTGGGTCAGCTCGATCCCGCAACCCCCATCGATGGGATTTTGCGAGAATCCGGCAGCGCTTTTCTCGGTGCGACCGGCGGCGCCATCGGCGTAGTGTTGGGAAAAATGCTGCTGGCCGGGAGCAAGGCGCTCCAGGGCGTCCAGCAGATCCGCGCGCCGGAGTTTCGACTGCTGCTCACTTTCATGGAGACATCCGTCGCCGCGGCCGGAAAGGTCAAGCCAGGGGATCGCACCATCCTCGACGCCATTCACGGGGCTGCCGCAGCTACAAAGGGCAGCGACTCCGGGGAAAAAGATCTCGAGGCGATTGTGGGTCTCTCGGCCTCCGCCGCACAGGAGGCCGCGCGGAGCACCGCGGATATGTTGTGCCGCGTTGGCCGGGCCAGCCGTCTGGGCAACCGCGTTCTCGGGCATCCCGACCCTGGCGCAACGTCTTTCGCAATCATGCTCAAGGCTATGCACGATTGGATCAAGTCACCCGATCGCGTCTGACACGGCCTCGAGAAGTGAATGGTTCAACTCCCGCGTGGGCGCCAAAGTGAGCTATCATCATCGTGCTGGCGACGTCCATGACCGCCCTTTGTGGGTGGCAGTCCGCTGCCGGAGGAGTAGATGAAGGGAATCACGCGACGCAGCTTCTTGAGACGTGGCGGTGCCATCGCCGGGAGTGTGTTTACTGCGGCACCCGCATCTTTCAACATCCTCTCTGCAGCCTTCCGAAAGACCGAGATCCGGGTAGAAGACGTTACGATTGACTACGAGCACTACAAATACCGGACCCCCATTAAGTTCGGCGGGCATGTGGTGGACAGTGCGGCGGTGCTGAACGTACATTGTGCCGTAAAGACTGGCGACGGTCGAGCTGCGCGTGGATTCGGATCGATGCCGCTGGGCAATATCTGGTCGTTCCCGTCCTCCACAATGTCAAACGAAACCACGTTAGGAGCGATGCAGTCGCTGGCCAGCGAGATCGCCAAGGTGATCCGCGGCTACCAGGAGTTCGGCCACCCCATCGACATCAATTGGGCGCTCGATCCCCTTTTCCTTAAGGCGGCCAGCGATGTTTCGGAGCGTTTGCATCTTGTCGAGCCCGTTCCTAAACTCTGCACGCTCGTCACGATCAGCGCATTCGACGCCGCCATTCATGATGCCTTCGGAAAAGCGCACGGGCTCAACTGCTATCACACGTACGGACCGGAGTTCATGCGGCACGATCTGGCGCATTATCTGGGTCCGGAGTACAAAGGTGAATTTCCCAGCCGCTATCTGATGCAGGAGCCGAAGCCCCGCATGCCGCTCTATCATCTGGTTTCCGCGATTGACCCGATTGAAGACTCCGACATCACAAACCGGATCAACGACGGACTGCCGGAAACTCTGCCTGAGTGGATTCGCTACAACGGCCTCACGCATTTCAAAATCAAGCTCAACGGGGATGACCGCAGATGGGACGTGGAACGCGTGCTGCGCGTCGACCGCGTTACCACTCAAACGCAGAAACAGCGCGGCGTCAGTCACTGGGTCTACTCCTTGGATTTCAACGAGAAGTGTCCAAATGTCGCGTACCTGCTGGATTTTCTGCGGGAAGTCAAGCAGAAGACGCCCGAAGGGTACGGGCGCATCCAGTACGTTGAGCAACCAACGGCGCGCGATCTGAAAGCACACCCGGAAAATGTGATGCACGAAGCGGCAAAACTGTGTCCCGTGGTGATTGATGAGTCGCTCACGGACGTGGAGGCGCTGCTCTTGTCGCGCGAGCTGGGCTATACCGGCGCCGCGTTGAAGGCTTGTAAAGGCCAAAGCCACATGATGTTGATTGCGTCTCTGGCGGTGAAACACAAGATGTTCCTTTGCGTGCAGGACCTGACCTGCCCCGGGGCATCGCTGATCCAGTCGGCGAGTCTGGCCGCCCACGTGCCGGGTGTGGCTGCCATTGAGGCCAACGCGCGGCAGTACATGCCCGCAGCCAACAAAAGTTGGGAGGCGCGTTTCCCGGGCATTTTCAGGATCACCGACGGAACCATGAACACCGCCGAACTGACCAAACTGGGCATCGGTGCGGTGGAGGGCTGATATGGCCTAAATATGGCTGCTATGACATGCAATTCGCTAGACTCCCGCGGCAGCCGGGTTGTCAGACCACTACGCGGAGGCCGAGGTGTTCGGCGAACGGATCGAAATCCCGGTCGTTGTGCAGCAGGTCATACCCACCCTCGATGCATCGTGTTGCAATCACCGAATCGATGGTCTTGCGAACTGTCACGCCAAACCTGCGTAGTGCGCGGAAATTCTTAGCCGCTTGAATCGCGATTTCCCGTCCGCCCAACTCCACTACCATCAGCGAAGTCAGCATTCTCCGAGCGTCATTGAAGTCTCGTTCGCTGTCGAAGCCTTGCAGGACCTCAGTCAGAATCAAGTCCCCGATGGCCAAAGGCTCGTGGCCAAGCAGCCTGTCGAGTTTCTCGGTCTGCGCCGTGATCTTCCCCCTGAAGTAATCGATCCACACACTGGAGTCGACAAGGATCAACTGTCGTTCCTCATCGTGTTCAAATCGCCCTGCCAGTCCAGTTTGCCACGGAGCCGGCGGATCCCCGCCTGTCTTTTCAGGCGCAACAGGGTCCGCAGCCCCTCTTCCACGGCCTCGCGCTTGGTCTTAAGACCCGTCGCGCGAAGCGTGTCCCGCATCAGCTTATCGTCAATCACGATATTCGTTCGCATCGATGTGTATTTCTATGGATAATTATACACATTCCATGGCGCGAATTGTCAATTTACTCAATCTCCAGTTCCGAATTTAGAGGAGTGCCCATTCACACTTGATATCCCTTGGCGCGCAGCACAGGAGCAAGAAGCCGTCGCAGATTTCCTCCCAGTATGAGTTCTTTCGCGGAGTCCGGGATATCGGCGCCGAGGACCTTGCCGAGCTGTGAGGCGAAACTCCGGCCCCCGACATCGCTGCCATAAATCACCCGCTTGGCGCCTAGCTCTCGCACTGCCATTTCCACAAACCCCGACGTCGGATTCGATCCGGCGATCTCGGCCGAGACATTCTTTGTGTCGCGAATAATGCGGATGCCGCGCTCCCAGTCTCCACCTGTGTGCACGCACACGAACTGAACCTCAGGGTGACGCCGGGCAACAACAACCACGTCGTAGGGTGTGGATTCGCCTGGCTCATTACCGCCCGCTTTCAGCCAGGTGTGTTGCAGGATGGGCACCTTCATCGAGGCGGCCCGCTCCACGATCACATCCATCTCCGGAACGCTACAAGGCTTGTCCGCTTCGACCTCGCCAATACTGACCATGGGGCCATCGCGCACGCAGCGATTGAACTCTCGCACGCTGAACTCGGGGTAGGCTGGACTCAAATACACGGAGCCGTAAGAACGGTCCGGGAAGCGGCGAACCGCCGCCATCACACGATCGTTCTCCTCTCGAAACTGGTCGGGAGTGGGATGCAATTCAGCACAATAGCCTTGGGAGAGCAGGAGCCGCTCGATCCCCAGGCGATCCGCCCACCGGATCAGCGCCGTCATCCGCTCTTCGGGCGTATCGCCTGGAACGGAGCCAAGATGGCAATGGTCATCCCAGATGCGGAAAGGCCGAACCGGTTCCTGCGCCATATTCTGGGATGCCTGGCCCGTCCGGATGGCGAGGCTTGCACAGATACCCTGAAGAATTGCGCGACGGTCAACCATGCAAGATCTCCGGATCACGTTTCGAGCAACCGGCGGGCATTTTCCTCCAGAACCGCGCGCGCCTCCGCATCCGTGGGCCCGGCCTCGCGAACCTTCAACAACGCGGATTCGAAATAAAACAATGGAAAATTGGAACCGAACAACACACGCTGGACGGAGATCTCCTGCGCCAGCCGTCCCACTCCTCCAACTCCTTCCACCATTGCAATATCAAAATATACCTGGCTGGTCGACATGAGCCGTTGCAACAGCACTCGGTTGTGCGATGGGTCGCAATTAAGAAGGATGAGCCGCACACCCGGCACATTCTTGAGCACGTCGGGTAACGGAGCCAAATCCACTGGCGGCACGCGCATAAGCGGATTTTGTGTGCGCTCGTCTTCCATGGATACGGCGAGTTGGACAACCAGCCGGCGGGCGGCTGCCAACCCTAATAACTCCGCAAACACGCCATCTTTCAAGTTGTACCCGTGATAGTTGGGGTGCAGGCGGATCCCTGACATCTTGTGTTCGTGACAGCGGCGTAAATCCTCCTGCCAGTCGGGCAGGTTGAGATTGATGGAGCCAAATGGGATGAGCATGCCCGCTCCGTACCGCCGGCAATCGTTCGTGAGCCGCTCATTCGCGCTCGAAATATCTTTATGAAAGATTCCGTCGAAAGTACCTGCCCACGCTTGGGTAACGTTGCGCTTGCGAAGCCCTGCGACCAGACCATCCGGCTCGTCTCCAATCAAACGGCGGAAGGGCCAGCGGGACAGGTATACATTGACGTCGATCATATACGTCGGCGGAACATCATTGCAGAAACTCGTTCATAAACGCGTCATCCTGCTGATCGTGAAGGTCCGTCGTATCGCCGATCACGTAGCGATATTGAAACCCCAGGCCAGGAGGCGCGGGCCGGCCCATCCAATTTGACGGATCGGTCCACAAGACTGGCCGGTTTCCCATGGCCTTGACCAGATCGTCGAGATCCCAATGCAGTACAAAGCCGGGAATCACCGCATCGAATAAGTCAGTGTTCATTGAGTGTTCCAGTGCAGCATGAAAACTGAACGGGGTTCGATCCAGCCAAACTTTGCCGATTCGTGGATCTATCGCCGCGGCCAGCAGAAGCCAGATTCCTTTTACGCCGCGGGCTGTTGCGCGGATCGCGGCGGGATCGACATCATTACGCGCGGCCAGCACATCAACGCCGCGCAAAATATCATGTGCGCGCATCGCCGGCAGATTGCGTCCGATCTCGTTGGCCCTGGCATTGGTCAACCAGTTCCCTACGTAAGGGCGATCGCCCTCTCCCGGAGCGTCGCGGGGCTCCAGTGCGAGAACCACTCGCCCTGTTTTGGCAATCCTCTCCGCCAACGAGTCTGTCGAAAGAATCCAATAGCTGCTCATCTTGTCCGCCACCAGTAGCACGGCGGGCTTTCGTCCACTGGATGGAGGGATGTGGAGCCTGCCGCTAATCTCTACTCCCGGTTCGCCTTCAAAGGTTATACGCTCGCGCCGGCCTTCCGGACCGTTGGATTCATCGGATGTCTTGATCTCGGGGGCCGTCAACCCCGAGGGAATGTTCAGGCGGCGCAGTTCGGCGAGCAATTCTGTTTGCGAGCCCGGCTGCTTCCGTTTCCTAAACTCGTCTAAGATCAACTGGTAGATTTTCCGGCTGCCAGGCTCTTCATCGACATGGCCGGTTTTTGTGACAAGCAGTTCCTGGTTCGTGTAATTCTTCACTGGCCTTTCACGGAAATCACCTTGCCCATTCTTGAGCCAGCGAATCAGCCATTTATAAATCTCTTCCCGAGTCTCGATCGGTGTGCCGTGCGGGCCCGATCCGACAAAAAAACGTAGCTTGTCTTCAGCGCCGTAGAGTCCGAACCAGCGAAGGGCCTCGTCATACACTAGTTTGGCTCCGGCAGGCGTGAAGTAGTCGCCCTCAGTCGCCAGGATGAGCCACGGAGTAGGCGCGGACAATTCGACGTAATCGGCCATGTCCAGTCCGCTCGAAAGAAGATTGGGCGGACTCATTTCCGAGTCAGGGTCGGGGCCCGCGAATAACAGGCGGTATGAATTCACAAAACACGCGGGAGCGATCGCTTTCAGCCGCGGGTCTAGAGCACCAATGAATGCCGTCAGCGCGCCTCCGCCTGAGCACCCAACCGCGCCCAGACGTTCCGCGTCCACGTCCGGGCGGCTCACCAAATAATCAAGAGCCCGTTTTGCATCCCAGATGAAGTAGCGAGCGACGCTCTCGCCGATGAGCATGCTCTGCGCTCCCATCTGGATGTGCTCGGGGACGGACCACCCCGCCAGCGCCCGGTCCACCTGCCGGTCGTACGTCTGTTCTCGTTCGCCCTGCCCGATCGGATCGAACGCTAGAACTACAAAGCCCTTTAATGCCAGATTGGCGGCGAGGATCTGTCCCTCAGGCTTTCCCTCTTGGGTGTGGCCGGCCTGCAAAAGAATTCCCGGATAATGGCCACGTTGATTGGGCCGGTAGAGATTCGCAGTGACAAAGACGCCCGGCAGACTTTCGAAGATCAGTTTCTCGATCGTGTAGGAATCAGCCTGGATGCGGCCGGTAATGCGGGGATTCAGTGGGCCGCTATAGTCGGGCAGCCCTCCGATGATCGCCATGAGTTTTTCGCGGACTGACTGTTTGCGCCGCTCTGCATCTGCCGCGCTGCGAATTGTGGCAATCAGGTCCTCCCGCCGCTGTAGTTGCTGCTGGGCAATCTGATCCATCCAATGCAGGAGAGGATCCGGAGTTGGCTGCTGGCCGGAAAAACTGGAAGGATTGCATAGAAAACCACACAGCAGCACGATTGTGAATATCACCGGCCGTGTCGAATCCGCAAAACAGAAAATTGGTCTCTTCATCAGAAGAAACCACTGTACCGCGGCGCACTGGAACTCACAGGGTCAGTTCGTCACGAATTCAACCATAGCCAGTTCTAGAACGGCGTGAACATCGACATCAGTGACAGCGAACTGCCGGCGCTACCGCCACGGGATCTTTGTACAGGCTCAGGGCTGGGACTGTGAGAAAGTGGTAGTTTGCCTCGACACAGCACATCTTACGATTGGCGTTTCGGCATGCTGCACACAAGAATCCTCTTCGCGGCGCTCGCCTTGAGCCAGTTCCCGCTGCCGGCGCAAAACCCTCCAACCTCGCCGTCCAGCGTGGACGTCAAGAACATGTACGCCAAGCTTTGCGCCGGCTGCCACGGCGCCGATGCCCATGGCACACAGCAAGGGCCAGGGCTTGCGGGAAACTCCTCGGTGCGTAGGCGATCGATTCAGAACTTGCGCAACTTGATCCGCAACGGGATTCCAACCGCAGGCATGCCGCCGTTCGATTTGCCAGCCGGCACGCTCGACGCGCTGGCAACGTTGGTTGCCTCGCTAAATTCATCCGCTGCCGAAACCGCCGTACCCGGCGACCGCGCGGCCGGAAGAGCGTTTTTCTTTAGCAAGGGGCAATGCGCCTCCTGCCATATGGTTTACGGCGAGGGAAAGACGGTTGGTCCGGATCTATCGGATGTGGGACGCGAAATGACAGTCGACCAGATTCGAGAGGCCTTGCTGCGGCCTGATGCGCAGATCACTGCCGGTTATGATCTTGTCACCGTCAATCTGAGAAATGGACAAACGCTGCGCGGCTTCGCCCGAAGCAGAACCAATTTTAACCTCCAGTTGCAGGACCTGACGGGCATCTTTCACCCGCTTTCGCTAGATCAAATTTCGACGATAACGGACGAGAAACAATCGCTGATGCAACCCGTAAAGGCCAGCCCTGATGAGTTGCAGAACCTGATCGCCTACCTGAGCCGGTTGACGGGCATCCAGACTGATGTAACTGCCTCTGCGCATTCCACTGAGGACGGCGGAATTGAGTTCTCGAGAATCCTGAGTCCCCGGCCCGGCGACTGGCTGACCTACAACGGAAAGCTGAGCGGAAATCGATATAGCGAACTCACACAAATCAATGCCGCGAATGTCGGCAAATTGGGTCTGAAGTGGACCTTTTCGATTCCCTTATGGTCGCTGTTCTTTCCTGATACGCCCTATTTTCGTGAAAATATGCGGTACTTCGGCTTGGAGGTGGTTCCCATCGTGGCAGACGGCATCATGTATGTGTCGGGTCCGAATCAGGCTTTTGCCCTGGATGCGCGCACCGGTAATCAGATCTGGCACTATGCGCGTCCCCGCACTCCCGGCCTGGTTTCAGACGCGTCGCTGGGCACCAATCGCGGAATGGCTATCCTCGGCGACAAAGTATTCATGGTGACCGATAACGCTCATCTGATTGCCTTGAACCGAATCACGGGCCGGCTTGTGTGGGACGCGGTGATGCCGGATGAGGCGCAGCATTATGGCGCCACCGTCGCGCCCTTGATTGTCAAGGATATGGTCATCGCCGGCGTCTCCGGGGGTGACTGGGGTATCCGCGGATTCCTTGCCGCCTACAAAGCTGGAAGCGGCGAACGCGCGTGGCGGCACTGGACCGTACCGGCAAAGGGAGAACCGGGCTATGACACCTGGAAGGGAAACGCTGTGATTTACGGAGGCGGTTCCACGTGGCTGACCGGCTCCTATGATCCCGAGACCGATACTCTCTACTGGGCGACCGGCAACCCGTATCCTAATTCCGACGATCGCGAGCGAGGCGGCGACAATCTTTTCACCAATTGCGTCTTGGCTCTAAACGCCGAAACCGGCAACTTGAAATGGTACTACCAGTTCTCGCCCCACGATACTCACGACTGGGATGCGACCCAGCCGAACGTCCTGGTGGACGCCAGCTATCGCGGGCAGAATCGAAAGCTCCTCCTTCACGCGGACCGAAACGGCTTTTTCTATGTATTCGATCGAACGGAGGGTCAACTTCTATTGGCTCAGAAATTCATCCGGCGGCTGACCTGGGCGAGCGGAATCGGTCCTGCCGGCCGTCCCTTGCTTCTGCCTGAGAGTGACATAACCTGCCCGGAAGATGCCACGAACTACAATGGAACTGCGTTCAGCCCGGTAACACGCTTCTATTACGTCATGGCGCTTGAGAAATGTGACGTCAAACTTTCACCCGGTAGTTGGAAGAGTGAGCATCCCCCGGAGGAACCCGGGAAGAAAGTTCTGCGTGCGCTCGATATCGAGACCGGGAAGATCGTTTGGGAAATCCCGGAAATTGGGCCGACCGACGGCAAGAGAGTAGCCGGAGTGTTGGCCACGGCCGGAGGAATTCTGTTCTATGGAGACCCAAGCGGCGAATTTGTGGCGATTGATGAACGGGATGGAAAAGCGTTGTGGCACCTCCCGCTCAACGTGACGATCAAAAGTTCCCCGATGACTTATACGGTGGGCGGGGATCAGTTTGTGGCGCTTGCCGCCGGCTCCAATATCATGTGCTTCGGGCTAACGCGTTAGCTCTGACGATCCAAGACTCTTCTTGCACAGCAAATGCACGATACTCCGCTCACCAAATAAACTTGGCAGCGACTTGGCCAATGCGCGGGGGCGCTTGCACGGCGGTGATCAGTCCGAATATTGAGCCGGCAAGATATGCGTTCGGATTTTGGAATTGTGTGTGATTAAAGACATTGAAGAACTCCGCGCGTATCTGCAGCGTCATGCCTTCGCGGATCGCAGTATCCTTGTGCAGCGCGAGGTTCCAGTTCTCCAATCCCGGTCCGTGGAAGAACCGCCGGTTGGCAGTGCCAAAGTCACCGAGCGCAGGCAAGCTGAAGCCTGAGCTCGTCATCCAGAGATGGCCGTCGGTGCGGGGATCGCCGGCGAACTGGAGCGAACCGGAGAAATTCGGAGTGTCCAAACCTTGCGTACCGCGCAGTGATTGATCGAAGGCGCCGAGAACGCCAATCGGGAATCCCGTCGACAGACGAGTAATGCCCGCGACCGTCCACCCTCGGACCAGGCGCTTGGGAAGGCCGGAGAATGCCTTTTCGAAAGGTATCGCGTAGGTGTAGCTCCCGATAAAATTGTGCGTCACGTCAAAGTTTGAAAGGGACCGGCTGAGGGCGTGGTCCGCGTAGTTCATGCGGTCGTTAAAGAACGAGCCGTTGTCCAGAGATTTCGACCACGTATATCCGAACAGGAAGGTCGAATTGCCGGCGTGCCTTTCCAGGCTCGTTTGGAGTGAATTGTAGTCGGAATTGCCCCAGTTGCTCTCGTAGTAGGAGTAACCGAAGTTCCGAGAGCCAAGAATCGGGCGGGTCCCGTAGACCTTGGAACCATCCGGCCGTATGAAGGTCTGGTCTTCGAGGTTCCTGCCGCACTGCAAAGTTCCCGCCATGACTCCGGACCCTTGTAGGCTCAGGCACAAAGCGGCATCCGCCGGATTCGCTTCCACAATGGAGAGCAGGTGGCGACCCAGCGTTCCCACGTAGCCGACGCTTAGCACCATCGAACTGCTCAGTTGGCGTTGAACTGTGAAGTTGTAGTGCACCGCATAGGGGAGCTTGTTGTGAATCTCGTAACCGAGCGTGCTCACCAGAGGCAGGTAAGGAGAGAAGTTGAAGTTCTTAGCAGCCGCACTTCCCGGCGCTGGAATCACATAGGGGAACGGTTGGCCCTGAGACGCTCCGGTGGCTCTGGTCCGGAAAGGCTCCTCAAACAGAGGCGGCGCGGGCGACCCCCAATATTCGCCGAAAGGCACGGTTCCAAGTATCCAGTACAACGTTTGGTCTTGAATGGCGGTGTAGTACATGCCTGAACCCACTCGAATACTGGTTTTGCCAGGTCCACCGAAGAGCTTTCCCAAAAATCCCGTCGAACTGTTCGGCGAGTACGCAAGGCCCAGACGCGGGCCAAAATTGTTATATCTGACGGGAGCCAGCGTGTTCGGAATCCCCGGATCTCCTGGGTACACCAAGCCTCTCGGAGCGGTTGGATACTGCGTCGATTGCTCGCCGGGAACGAGAGCTACAATCTTATTCTGAGTGTCATACCACGGCGTACTGAACTCCCACCGCAGTCCGAAATTCAGTGTCAGGTTGGAACGAATTCGGAAAGAATCCTGTACGAAAGCCCCGGCATAACGACTACGGCCGTCGAGAACTTGCGGGCTTGCCTGAGCATAGCCTGATGGCGCGCCAAGCAAATAGTCGGCCACGTCGGAGCCAGTCTCCCCTCCCGTGAAACCAAACGATCCCAAGAAGTCGCCGCCGTTGCGGTTATTCATTTGATAGTAGCGGGCTTCACCGCCGAACTTAATGGTGTGGCGGCCCAGGATTTTGGAAAAGTTGTCCCCTATTTGGTAGGTGTTCTGAATCCCGTTGCTGGTACCGGGATCGCCGAAACTGAAGTTATTCAAACCGATATCGGGAATTGCCTTGTAACCCGTGGGTCCTGAGTTATTGATGCCGAGAGTACCGGCGCCGGTGATGAAGCCCAGGCTGGCCAAACTGGGGGCGACGCTGCCGGCCGGCACGGATCGCACGACAATGCGAGTGTAACTGAGGCGAAAATCATTCACTGCTGTCGGGCTCACTACGTAGGTATTGCTCAGTGTGAACAACTGGTTCCGGTTTCGGGCATCGGATCCGAAACCGGTCGGAAAGCTGCTGCTTCCGTAAGGGTCCAGCTGGGTGAAATCGTCAATGTAGTAATATCCGGACCAGTTTCCTGTCAACTTATTCAGGAAATCCACTCGCTGCCCCGCCTTGTGATCGATTGAGTACTTAGAGAGTGCGGCGGAGGCGTAAGTGCTGTCTCCGACGTTCGGGACTGGGATGAATCCGATCGTGCCCTTCGTGGCAGGGGAGAAAGCACTGGTTGGAATAATACCGTTGGGGAAGACGGCGGAGTAGGGTTCGTTGGCTTGAACGGAGCGCCCCAGGCGTTGCGATAACACCTGCGCCCAATAAGACCCAGTGACGGCGCCGGTCAGGTTCTGAACGCCCACATCGCCCTGGCGCTCTGCGTTGGACAGCACTTGTACCGCGCTGGCGGTTCCCCCATTCACCAGCCTGTCGCCTTGATAGTCCGTGAACCAGAACAGCTTGTCCTTGATTGCAGGACCGCCTACAGCGTACCCATACTGGTTCCTTTTCAGCGCTCCCTTGCCGGTGTCGAAGAAGCCCCTCGCGTCCATGTCATCATTTCGAAGAAACTCGAAAGCCGTGCCGTGGATGCGGTTGGTTCCACTCTTGGTAATGGTGTTCATGGTTGCGCCGCTGAATCGCCCGTATTCAGCGTCGCCGCTACTGGTGATCAGCCGGAACTCTTGAATCGAATCCAGATTGGGCTGAACGCCGGCCTCAAAATTGGCGGCGCCCGACACATCGCCTCCATTTATGAGGAAGCCATTGCTATTTTCACGTTGGCCGTTCACCGAGATTGTGCCAGCCCCTTCGTTGCGCGTGCCGGCGGGCGCCACACCGGTTTGCAGGCCTAACAGATCGATGAAGCTCCGGCCGTTGAGCGGCAGCTCGCTGATCTTCTTCTCGTCGATTACGTCACCTAATTGAGTATTCGTAGTTTCCACTTGGAGTGCGGCGGCATTTACGTTGACTTCCTGCTGTGTGGCGCCGACCTGCAGAGCGATATCCACGCGGCGCTGCTCGTCGACGGAAAGAATGATTCCCGTCGCGACAAAGGTTTGAAAGCCGGCAAACGTGGCTTGTACCTTGTAGTTACCGGCCGGAAGCGACAAGATACGGTACTGCCCGGCCACATCAGTGATCGCCTCTGTCGTCAGATTCGTGTCCATGTTAATTGCGGTTACTCGAACACCTTGAATCGTCGCCGAGGTCGAGTCCGTAACCACGCCAAGAATCGTTCCCGTTACATCCGCCATCAAGAAACCTGGCAATAGGGTGGCCGCCGAGACCAGCAAAAACCAAGCTCTTGATTTTCTTGCCATACTTAAAAACCTCCTCTAAGACCGATAGGTGTGACCAGGATTTGATCGGATATTCAAGCTAGGATAAATCCGGATAGCTAAGTTGTCTGTTCAATACGGCACACATTGGCACTATCTTTACTACAGTCGCGGCGGCGCCTCTGCAGCGCGGAGCCGGCTGGCCAACCGGCAGCGCGCTAAAATCCACCCATGCTCATCCGCATGATTCTCTCGATTGCCCTCGCCGCCGTTTCGCTCGCAGCGCAGGCCACCGACTCCGAAACGCAGCTTACACGCTGGCTGGATCGAATCGCTCAGGCGCAACTGGACAAGCGCGATGCGGTAATCAAACAGATCCAAACCGTGGAAGCAGCCGAGCGCCGCAAGGAGCACGTGCGTAAGACAATCCTCGATTTGATCGGTGGTTTGCCGGACTACTCCGGGCCTCTGAACGCCAAGGTGACAGGCCGGATCGACAAGCAAAATTACATCATCGAAAAAATCGTTTTCGAGAGTCTGCCCCACTTTTACGTCACCGGAAATCTATACAGGCCGAGCAAACCCGGCCGCTACCCGGGAGTGTTGATCCAATTGGGGCACTGGGACCAAGGAAAGGTGGCCGAGCAGCGCCTGGCCGCCAACTTCGCATTGAAAGGCTTCGTCGCATTCGCATGCGATCCAATCGGCCAAGGGGAACGGATCCAGGCGTACGACCGGAGACTCGGGGCATCGCTAGGCGGATGGTCCACAGAAGAACATTTTCAAGCCGGTGCGCAAAGCTTGCTCGCCGGGGAGCACTTCGCTCGTTACATGATATGGGACGCCAAGCGCGCCCTCGATTATCTCGTTAGCCGGCCCGAGGTCGATGCGGAACGAATCGGTTGCACGGGTTGTTCCGGCGGCGGCACGCTGACGGCCTACATTTCGGCGCTCGATCCGCGCATCAAAGCCGCGGCGCCAGCCTGCTGGATGAACTCCTACCGCGCTTTGTTTACCGGACCGGTTGGCGATTCTGAGCAGAGCGTGCCGAATTTCATTTCCTCAGGCCTCGATGAAACCGACTACGTCGAGCTGTTTGCGCCAAAGCCCTGGCTCATCGTTTCGACCATCGAGGATTTTTTCTCACTCGAGGGAGCGCGGACGGTCTACAACGAAGCGCGAGGTTGGTATCGGCTTTACAACGCGGAAGATCATGTGGATTGGGCGGTGGGTCCGGGGCCGCATGGAACGCCGCAGCCGCTGCGCGAGCGGATCTACGAATGGATGATCCGCTGGTTGAAGGATGGACACGGTAGTGTCAACGAAGAACCGGTTGAGATGGAGCCCGATCACGAATTGTTGGCTACCGCCGGCGGCCAGGTGACCTTGGACCTCGGCAGCCGTGAGATTTATGAGATCATCCGCGAACGTTTCGAACGCCGGCGGGAGAAGGGCGCTCGAAACACCAAGGAATTGGTCGACGCGGTACGGCAGCTGATGAGCCCGTTGCAGGAAATGCCGCTGGGGAGCCGCGTAACCGAGGAGACACGCACCTCGGAGTGGATTTCACAAAAGATGCTGCTTGAGACTGAGCCAGGAGTGGAGCTTCACGGAACGCTGCTGGTTCCGCGCGCCGTAGGCCGCAAACCGGCCGTTCTCGTTGTCGAGACTGAGTCGACGTCCTCGACGCTTGCAACCGACGCCGTACGCCGGGGCGTGGTGGTGCTGACGCTCGCTCCCAGGGGCTTTCCGCGCACTGACGACCGGCGGCCTTTCGGCGGAGACTACGCAGCGAACACGCGGGCGTTTCTAGTGGGCCGCAACATGGCCGGCATGCGCGCGTACGACATCCAACGGGGCGTCGATTTTCTGGCGGCACGACCGGATGTGGACGCAGGAGCCATCCGCGGCATCGCGCGCGGTGAGCCGGGAATATGGCTGCTGATGGCGGCGGCGGTGGATCCCCGGCTCCAGCGAATCTGGCTCGATCGCACGCCTCACAGCCTTCGCGCCGCACTCGACGAGCCCCTCAATCGCAACCTGCACATGGCCGTCATTCCCGGATTCTGCCTGAAGTGGGACCTGCCGGACCTGGCTGCGGCCATGGATGCGCGGCCCGTCCTGTGGACCGATCCAACCAACTGGATGCGCGTGGTGACGCCGCTCGCCGGCAACTTCCGCTACCGATACTCGTCGGAAGGCGATGCACCCTACCTGGACGATCTTCTGAAATAACCGGCGCCGGATTCATTGCGCGACGCAGCGAAGTTCTACGCGGTATGCTTTCTGACGAACCGAACGGCGCTCTCTGCAGCTTGCGCTATTTCTTCCGGTTTCGCGCCGGCCAAACCGTGACCCGCTCCTCCCACCGTGACGAATTGGTGCTCCACGCCGGCCTGGGAAAGTTTGGCGTCCATGTCTTGCGAGAGTGAGTACGGCACGTCCGTGTCGTTGGTACCGTGAATCAAGATGGTGGGTGGATACTTCGCCGTGACATTGAGGACCGGGCAATAACGGTCGAACCATTTACGATCGGTGTGCGGGTCGTGCCCGGCGACTTCTTTGGGCCAGAGCCCATTCTGCCGGCAATAGAGATAAAATTTCCCGCGCTGGTTGTCTTGCGGAGGATCCGACACGACGGTACTGCCCACCGCGGCGTAAGCTTCCTCCTTGGACACCAGCGGCTGGCGGCGATAGAACGCGTCGGGTTCGGAATACCACGGTCCGATGAGGTCACCGTAGCCGAAGTAAGAAACCAGCGCTCGCGGGCGAGGATCCAGGCAGAATCCCGTCATCTGGGTCAGATAGCCGCCGGCCGAACCGCCTCCGGTGGCGATACGATCGCGGTCGATGCCAAAGCGCACGGCCTGGTCGCGCACCCACCGATAGGCGTCCTGGATGTCTTCAATAATCGCAGGCAACTTGGTTTCTGGCGCAAGGCGATAATCAATCGAAACGATGACGTAGCCCAGTTGCAAAAGGCCTGCGTGGAATGGGCGTGTCAGGCTTTTGCGGTTGCCGAAAATCAACGCGCCGCCGTGCATCCACATTACGGCGGGCCTCGCAGCGCCGGGGGAAGCGCCGTAGACGTCGGCCCGGATTTCGCATCCGGCCGCGGTCTTGTAGGTAAAGGTTCCGGGCTCCGGAGACTGGCCGCGGCAGCGCCTGGGGATCGAAAGGCCGATCGCGCCGGCGGCCGCCGTTTGCAAAAATTGGCGCCTGACCACCCTTGAATCGTAACTAATAACTGGCATCCGCTGGTGAAGCTCCGAATCCGTACGTAACCCAACTGCTCAACGCCGAGACGCCGAGGACGCCGAGGCTGGGAAGAATGTTTTTTCCGCCTTCTCGTGTCTGGTGTATTCCAGCAACTCCTTTGGAGCGACCCTCAGTCCCAATCGAAATCTTGCACCCTCCAGGTGATGAGTGACGTAGCCCCGTTTTCTCGGCGCCTCGGCGTTAAAATTGCCTTCCGTTCCCTCGTTACGTACCGATCAGGGAACCCTGCTCTACGATCTGATCCCGGATACAATCGTTCAAGCGCTAACTAGGCTCCATGTCACAAAATCGCCGGCGATTTCTCATTGATACCGTTGCGGGCGCGTGTTTGTCCGCGACCGGCGGCCTGGCGGCGCCCACCGCAAATGCTGTCCAGTGCAAGATCGCGGAAGAGCGTTCCGGACAACCAATGGCCGCCAGAGTGCGGTTGACAGATGCTCGCGGTAACGATATCGTCCCCCTGGGCCATCCTTCCGAGCTGGCGCCTGAGGCGCAACAAGGCGACGTGCGTTTCCAATCCAAACGGTTCGCGTACGTTCAGGGGAACTTCTCTGTTGATCCAAAGTCTCTGCCTCTGCGTTACCAGGTCATCAAGGGCTACGAGTTCGTAATCGCCGAGGGCGAAATCTCTTCCGGCGTCCTGCGGGATGGCGCTATCACCATCCCGCTGTCCCGCTGGTCGTCGCTCGCCGGCCGGGGGTGGTTCAGCGGCGACAATCACATTCATCACGTCTCACCGAAGACTTGCCGGCTCGAGATGGACGCTGAAGATCTGGACGTCGCGAATATCTTAGCCTCAGACTTCACACTCGATCAGGCAGAGTTTGAAGGCGGACTCAACCGTTTTTCGAGCCGACGTCGCCTGATCTATGTGAATCAGGAGTTCCGTAATAACCATCTCGGGCACATGTGCCTGTTGAACCTGAAGCGGCTTATCGAGCCGGTCAAAACCATGCAGCTGCACGACTATCCGCTGCATCTGCGCGTCTGCGACGAGGCTCATGCGCAGAGCGGTTATGTTTCGTGGGCGCACTTTCCGAGTTGGCCCGGTGTGGAAAGTCCATTGGACATCGCCATGGAGAAATTGGACGGGCTCGAGATTCTTTGTGTGCTCGATCCCAGAGCATTCCCGGTTTTCATGCAGAAAGTGGTTCCAGAGCTCGAAGCCAATCACGGCTTGCATCTCTGGTACCGCTATTTGAACTGCGGCTTTCGACTCGCAGCGACGGCCGGAACCGACAAAATGACCACATTTGTCACGGTGGGCGCCAACCGCGTTTACGCACGCGTCGATGGCGAGTTCACGTATCAGAACTGGATCGCCGCTCTGAAGCAGGGCCGGACTTTCGTCACCAACAGTCCCGTGTTGACGTTCACCGTTAACGGGCACGATCCTGGCGCCACTCTGCATTTAGATTCCGGCAAAGAACCAGTAGCTCAGGCGCACGCGGTAGCGGAGTCGCAGATCCCATACGACCGGCTGGAGATTGTTGTCAACGGAATCGTGGTGGCCCAGGCCACTCCAAGTGGCCCGCGCCACTTCGCCGAAATTCACTTAGAGCATAAGGTCGACCGAAGCTGTTGGCTCGCGGCCCGGGTATGCGAAGACATGGACGGTTACCGGAAACGGGGCGTGGATTTTCAGGATATTCACGTTCCGCAAGGCACGCGTTTGAGCGATTATTATGGCACGCGCCGGCCGGAGACCGTGTTTGCGCACTCTTCGCCTGTTTACCTGATCTGCGACGGAGCGCCGATACGGAGCTGGGAGGATGCCGAGTACTTTGTGCGATATGTCGACAATGCCATTCATTGGCTCGACACCGAAGCGAAGTTCGCGCGTCCCTCCGACAAGCAGGCGTCCAAAGATGCGTTCGCACAGGGCCGGGCCGTCTATGAGGCGAGGGCCCGAGCTGAACATCAACGGCGGTAAGTATCTGCGAAATGGGGACTGACTTCTGCGTCCCCAACGCAGCCCGTTGCAACTTTAAATGACATCCATTCGCGGCAAATCGAAGTCGGCCTTCAGCGCACGGCCCCCATATGCACCCCCCTGCGCGCCCCCGGCGACAGCGGGATCGGGCAGCTCATCAAACAGTACTGGTCGAGCGCAAACAGCACCACCGACTCCACATTTTGCCCCAGCGATATCCGGGCTTCTTTCTCCCACGGAGTCGTGTAGCCGGTAATTCCCACCAGATGGCTGCTGTTGGCCAGCGCAAATCCCATCTGCATTGGTAATAGGACGGAGTTCCTGGCCAAGTCGAGATTGCGCCCGCCGGTGAAACTAAAATTCTCCGTCTTCAGACAATCGAGCGTCGCCGGATTCCAGCTCGCCGGCAGATTCACCGCGCCGTCCAGCGGCGTGTCATTCACATCCGGCGGATACAGCACTTCGAACTTCGCGTTGGGGAATGTTGTTCGGACGAAGCTCATAATCGCGCTGGTAAACGCGCCGATTAGCCCAGGCAGAAACTGGGCTTCTTGCGGATATGCCGACGGCGATACGTTACTATTCGTGAACACCTGCATCGCGTGGCCGTAGGTTGCCGCGAACGTACTTGTGGTGTACGCGTCATAATACGGCATTCCCGAGCCATCGTCGGGAAAGTACCACCACTGCACTTCGCCGAATTGCAGATACGGTACCTGCCCGGCTTCTTGCATCAAAGTCGCCAGGTCCAGGTACGCCTGTTTCCAGAACGCCGTGCTCGTTGGAGAGAAATTCGTCTGCAGCGCTGGAGTGTTCAGCACGACGGCATTCCCACTCGGATATCGTTGCGCGATTCCCGCCTCGACCGAAGCATCGCCGTGCCCCAGTTCCATGCTGAGAGCCCCAGTAGCCGCAATTCCATACCCCTGCAATGCGCGAAATAGACTGCGGCTCCAGTCGCGCGCCGCGCGGTTCATTCTGGGTACCACGCTCAGATCCGTCACCCAGTTGTCGTCATTGCCGCCGTTTATCGCGGACCCGCCCGTCCCGCCCGCGAGCGTGGCTCCGCTCGCCTGAAGTGCGAATGTACCGGCCGCTGGGTCCGTCGAGAGCGTGATCAGGTTTCCGTCCCCGCCGATCTCTCGAGAGTAAATTGTCAAAATGTTTCCGTTGGCCTGGGCCCAGATGGCTGTGTAGCCGCTATTGATCTCCAGTTCAAACGCTTTGGCAATACTTACTGCCGTGTCACCGAATAAATTCAGGTGCGGGATCGCCGTCGGCGGCGTGGACGAACCAAGCAGGCCGATACTCAAAGTTGTGATCGCGCTCCGTGTGGGTACGCCATTGAACTGCACCGTCGCCGATGCGTAGCTGTAATTGTGTGGCACGAGTTCGTAATGCCGGAGTGCGCCAGCATAGTGATTGGCCCTTCCCGTGAAGCCCAATGCCTGAATCATCCACGCCGTTCTCTCCGGCGCCAATGCGATGGAATGGTCGGTGTCCCAGTCGGTCGCCAGCGTCATCCGCGTATTTGGCGTAAACGTTGGCAAGATCGCCGTAGTCACTGCCAGCTCCAGAAAGTCAAAATAAAAGCTTCCGCCCGTGCTACCCGCATGGGTCACCGTCACCGTATGCGGGTCTTGGCCCGAGAATGTTCCCAGCGGGATTCTCACCAGCACATCCTCGCCGGCCAGAAGTAAATTCACGGTGGTGGCCGGCTGCTGATCGACGGCCACCGTCACCTGCGCACCGCTAAACGTTCTCCTTGTCCCCAGGTAAAGCTGGTGCGCCTGGCTTGCGCGGTATGTGCACGAAATCGAATCGCCTGGAGTAGTAGTAACATGAATGGTGCCTCCGGAGAAATTTCCGGTTCCCAAGGTCCAGTTGCCCGAGTAAACAGCCTCCGGTGCTGTATCTTCAATTCGACGGCTGCCGGGCCCCGCGACCTGGTAAGTTAGGTTGCTCCCACTTACTGTCCAGTTCGAAATAGTTACTTGGAACTCGCTGCGCTGATAAATTCCCGCCTGCAAATCTGCCGAGTAAGTCCAACGCATCTTGCGAATCGACTGTGTTGGGATGACAGTTATGTTGTCGTCCGCCACCAAAGAGCTGAAGTCCAGCGTAACTCTCCATTGTGTCGGAGATATTCCTCCACTCATTTGCTGAAACCACGGTTGCCAGGTCTCTGTGACCGGCTGGTTCGGACCGGCATCTGCCTGCACGTTCCCGTACACACCGATTCGGTTTCCATTGGCGCCCGCCGTGCTAGATAGCAGCGTTAATGTGATCTGACTTCCGCTGCCGGCTGCCCGCATCGTCGGCGACGGCGCCAGGTTGATCGCGTCCACAATGTTTTGCACCACGCTGTCCAGCGTGTCTCCGCCCGCAACCAGATGGTTATAGTGCTCCGAAGACCACGCCAGTTCCACCCAGTCCCCCGCCGTCAGAGTGCCCGTGAGCGTGAACGTCGCCGTTGCCGGTTGATAGCTCCCGGCAATCGGCGTGGCGTGGGATTTGATTGGTACTTTGTAAAGTGCCTCCACGCCACCCGGATCAGCCCAGATGCGAAGTGACGGCCAATCTACGGTGGGGAATAAACTCGAATCCAGAGGGATGCAAGTTTGGCGAGTCTCATCGTAAGTCAGCACGAGGCCGCTCAGGTCGCCGTCAGGAAGGTTACGAAATACTGGATGCTCGAATGTATTATTCCGGTTCCACTCGATGACGACCCAGTCGAACTGCTGGCGCCACGAGCCAGATATCGTGAACCCCGTCGCGCTCGTCGCACTCAGCGCCGCCGCCGCCGACGGCTCCAGGAAATAACACAATAAGTCCCGGTCCGGACGCAATTTCTGCAAACTCTCACTCATATGAACGCAGAAGTCCGAGGGCGCTCTGCCGAACGCTCCCAACCTACCGTCCCCCAGGGGACAGGCTTCACTGTCCCTAACCCAAACGCTCCCAATTTATCGATCTGCTCACCGTGGACAGTGCTGCCTGTCCCCGCCCATGCCCGCTCCTGCCGCGCCCGCACCTACAACCGAATCACCACCGTCAAATCCGCCCCCGGATTCGTCGGCCCTACCATAATGATGTCCAGGCTGAGCCGCGCCCCGGGCGTCAGCACGGCCAGTTGCGCCCCGTCCGCAGAGTTCGAGACCGTTTGTCCATCCGCGATCGTGAGCGCGCAATAAAGCGTCCCATTCTGATTCACCTGAAATTGAATCGGCCCGCCCACGGGCGCTTGCCGAATAACCGCATAGACATCGCGCACCGAGTAAGTGTTCTCGACAATGATGTCGGGCGTTGCGCCCGTTTCAATCGCCAGAAATCCTTCCACCTGAAACGAATACTGTCCGCCTGCTAGCGTTCGCAATCCGAAATCTTCCGCCGCAGTTACGCAGATGGCCGTCGTCGGGCTGTTCCCTTTGATATTTGTCACGAAAAGTTCCGCGCTCGTAATACGGCAGTCCGGTAGGAATGTGGGAAAACTCCAGCTCCCGCTCGCCGGGCTGCCGAAGAAATCGGGTGCGAACGGCACGATCTGCGTCTTGCTCGAAAGCATGTACACCAGAGTCCCGCTGGGATGCGCCGCGCTCGTGCTGCTCTGGACTCCCCGTACTAGTTGAAAGCGCGATCCATTATTCAGCACGGCTGCAATTTGCAGTACCTCCGCCTCGAGTTCGATAAAGCTTCCCGCTTGCGCCGTACTCGCTGCACTCAGATCCGCGAATGTATCTTGCGGGCCGATGGCGGACGCCAGGGACAGCGTCGGCAAACCACCCAGCTCTTCAAAATAATAGAGAGTGAGCGTGCCCGCAGTGATCGTATGCGTGTTTGACAGGTCTGTAAAGCTTACGCCACTCAGGTCGATCGAGCCGCCGAACGCACTCGAAAAACCCAGACCGAACGACGGCGCTGGCGGCACGTCCGCATCCAGCCCACCCGATCCTCCAATCACCCACCGGGTCTGCGTGCACAGTTCCAGTGGTGACTCCTCGTTGTTTACATTGGCGGCTCGGCCGGAAATGTGAACCGTCGCCCCCGGCCGGTTTGGAATCTCGAACTGCACCGGACTGGCATGCGCCGTCGCGCCGGGGTGCCAACCCGATTCTGCTACCACAAAATAACTGGTTGCATCCGGCTGCGTATCCCAAGGTAAGCTGACCTGTAGTGCGGTTATAGTATTTGATGCGATCGCACGCTCTTGGGCCGCTCCGGTTCCGCGCGTGATCCGCACGATCATCCCTTCGTAGCCATTCACAACCATCTGCAGCGTATCGTTGCCAATCGTCACTGAATCGTGCGTTGTGGCAGGATATTCCGGCTGCTGTTCCATTCTCCAGTAGAAATTGGCGTGGTCGAAATTAGGATCGGGAGGCGGGCTGATCTGGTTCGCCAGGCCGCTATCCGTGAACTGCGGTGCGATGCTCTGACTCGCTGCAATCCGGTATAGTTGCGCCGGGCTCGCGCCTCGATACACGCGAAACGTGGCCGCTACCGGCGGAAAACTGAGTCCCGTCAGAGTAACCGTATCCGTGTTTGGTCCCGCGGGAATCGCCGCCGGGACGATAAACGAAAGGCTCCCCTCCGATCCGGAAGCGTCTACCGCGCTCACCGCGTAGTACAGCGTTGTCCCGCCATGCAGTGTCCCGCCGCTCGTGGCAATCACCGCCGCCAGGCTCAGCAGCGGAACGCCAGGAGCTCCCGAGGCTACCGTCGAAGGTACAGAAAATGCTACAGTCACTTCGACCGTTGTACTTCCGTCCGCCGCTTGGAGCGTGGCTTCCGTCACTCCGAATTGTACGTTCCCGTTTGCATCCACCACCGTCCCAATCAGCGGCCGTGGAAGCCCTATATCCGAGTCAGGTTGTCGTCGCGCACCCGAGTTGCCGGGCACTTGGCCATTGGTGTCGTCATACCAGGCATCGTCATGTATCTGCGCCGTAATTGAGGCCGTGCGGTAATTCAGGTCCGGCGCGATCTTGATAATTCGGAACGGCTGTTGGGTAAATCCTTCCTTGAGATATGTGAGCGTAATTAGGTCGCCCGGTTGAAGGCCCAGCGCTTTGACGCTTGTCTGAAACTGGACGTATGTGTTTCCCTGAATCAAGCGGTCCAGGTTGAACTTCAGGATGCGCGCTGCTTGATCGTAATTCGGAATTCCGAGCGCCGTGATGGGTGCCGTAATCTCCTGTCCCGCTAGCTGGACATCATCCACATCGGTCAAAGAATAGCTGTCCCGCTGGTATTCATTCAACGCATCTTGAAACTCGACAGCCAGCCGATTCGGAGTATCGGCGATACTGCGCGACCACAGGCGAAGGCTGGACTGTCCGTTCCCGCTCCGCACAATATTGGAATCTCCCGAAGACCCGTCGCTGAATTCGTACCCCGGCCAACCGCCGTTATGCACACTTGTGCTGTTGCTCCAGTCCGGCTTGGACGGCTGTTGCAAAGCAAATGTGTTCTCTACGCCGAGCTGTAGCAACCCGTCCGTTCCATAAGTGAGATACAGCCGGCAAGTGTTGCGAACTCCGCGGATCAGATCGCCTGCGGTTCGCCGGCTGGCTAGCGCCAGATTGCAGCCGAAACGCGGAAGCGTGATCGTATTTCCATAAAGATCTTGGGTCTGTATCTCTTCATCTGCATAGGCCGCTGCTGCCGCAAAACTCGGCACATCGATCTCGTCTAGCGCCCAGCCGCACCGTCGCAAAATGTCCAGCAGAATCCAGCTGGGATTGTTCGTGAACGTGTTGCTCGCGAATCTTCCATCCAGCCCGTACCTATCCAGCTTCGAACCTTCCACCAACACCGTGATCGCGGGTAAGTTGCCGCCGTCGTTGATTCGATTCGGAACTACCACCGAGAGAGCCGCCATGCTCCCGTAAGGATCTCCCATCGGATTCCCATTACTGTCGCTGAAATCCGGGTTGAATCCTCCCGTTCGGCTGCCGGTGCTGAACGGGTTGAACCAGCCCGTCCCTGTCATGTTGGCGCCCGCTTGGCCTTGCGGAATTTCAATGCCGTTCACCAGTACCTTGATGACGTTGTTAATCTCTCCCATTCCGAGCAGTACTTCGATTCGGGTTAGGTTGCCGTCGTTTCTAGCAAACACAATACTGGGTGAGTACCACACGGTTCCGTAGATGAGCGGGACGAAATCGTTGTACAAGGCAACATTCGATACCACCGGCGACCAATATCGGCTGGATTGACCGGATGATCGAACGAGCGTTGAGGACGGTACGAATTCCATCCCGCCGAATCTTCGCGTCGTCTGCAGGGAGCCGTCCTGGTTGAACATGCCCCGTGCTTCGCAGTCGGATCTCGTAAAACTACACGTGGTATACGGAACGGCGCCGTTGAGCGCCCCCGCCCCGCCGGGCACATCGGGCGAATATCCGCAACGGTAGAACCGCGAGTATTTCCCGTTCGCGCCTCCGTTGACGGCCTCCTGCCTTTGATCCAGCGCGGCAGGAAATTCCCACGGGCAGCGCCGCTGGACCCGTACCTGCGGCATCAGCACCCGCTGCATGTTCATCTTGTTTACGGCCGTCACGCGAAACGTGGATTCCGTGATTTCGTCCGGAGGATTGAAAATTCCTTTAAACAGTGTGACCACTGCGGTTGTGGCGGCGCCTTGCGTAATGTCGAAGAAAGCAAAGCTGACGGTAAGCGTCGCGCCCTTGAACCCTATGCTGCGTTCGATTTCCGAGAAGTACGAGTCGGCGTTCGCGAGTGAAAGCGAAATCTTTGGAATCGCGTCTACACCCAGGTCTGAGGATGTTTGAATTTCGTAGAGATTGTGTTGCAGGACTCTCGCTTGGTACGTTGTCCCGGAGAAGGTGATCTGGTGCGTCGACCAGTTTTCCACCCGGGCATCTTGAAGCTGGCAACTGAAGAGAAGAAGCGGTGTGTCGGTAACAGCCTGCTCTTTAACTTGAAACGCCGTGGGCATTTGTCAGCGTGCTGAAATGGTTAGTGTGCAGTGATTGCGATTGGGCCCTGTTGTCGTTACGGTAAAAGCATCCTGGCTGAAATGCGCATTGGAGTAGATGCCCCCTGCAAAGAAACTCGACTTATAAGGCGAAGCTGCCGGCTGTGCTTCGAGTTGAAATCCGTATACATCCACTGACTGCCCTGCCGGCACCGCGATTCCGACCGTTGTGGAGTCTACCGCCGTATTTAGGCTTCCACTGAGGCTGATCCGGTTCCACGTCGCCTGCGTTGCGTATATATTGCTTGCCGATGCGTCGGAGGTCTGACGGAATAGCGAAATCGAAACTCCGTTCTGGCTCCGGACATAGGCACTGAAACAATACACCAACGCCCCCGGCGCGTCGACGCTCTGCTGAACGCTCAGGTCGGACCCGGTCGGATTCACGATGGTCGTCGCGCCGGTTCCACCATTAGGATCACCGATTCCTGCAGTGAATTGCAGCAGCGTGCTGGCTTCCCAGGCCGGTTCGTTCAGGGCTTCGCTCCACACAAGCAAGTTGTCGAGTGGGTCGAGAAACGTGAAGCCATTGAGCTGTCCTTCACAGGTCGCAAAAAACTGCTGCAGGCCGGCGATCTCGGAATCTGTCAGGTCCTGAAACGTCAATTGCCACTCCACCTGCTCCGCGCCTGCGTCCGCAAACTTCACCGTATGCCCGTCAGGGAGTTGGTTGATGATCGTTCTCTCGATGCGGCGTTTCTGAACGGGATATTGGCCCGTAGCCCCCGATGACAGTTGAGGAAAGTATGGCATCTACACTCTGTTTTCCATCACCGTCAAGCTGGCCGTGCCTTGCATCTCTCCTTGGACCGCGTACTGAAGAGTGTCTTGTCTTAGGCTGCAATTAGTAAACGTGGTTTGCGTCCAGGGATCCACAAAGGAAAACGTGCCGAAACTTCCTTCCTGCGCTATGAAGAATTGCTCCAGCGCATCCAGCTCCGTTTCGTCCAGCATGTTTAGTTTGATAACCCAGGTCCGCAGCGGCGCTGGGAACTGCCGGTGACGTTGGTCGCTGCCGTCGAGGAATCGCACCACGAAACTGGCGAACTGACTGGAATCTGTTGCCGGGTACTGGGCGACGGCGCCTGTTTTAAGCGTTGGAAATACCGCGGGCATTATAAGTCGCTGATCACGTCGTTGAGGGAGTGCATGTTGAGAACAGCTTCACGCACAGCCGTTGCAATATCCTGGCTGTGGTCCATGAATGACTGGCTGTCCATGGCCTGTACCTGCACTGTAATTTGCGTAGTGGATTGGGGGGAACTGCCGATTGCTCGCGGCGCGCCGCTCTGGCCATAGTCCGAGCCTTGCACTGTGGCCCCAGGACCATTAGCGCCTTGAAACTGCAGACTGGGCGGCGGAATATAGGTTGTGAGCGGCGTCGGAGTACTCGATCCTCCGCCGCCAAACAGGCTCAATACTCCGGACAGAATCGGCGACAATCCTCCCAGAAGACCCCCCGTGAGTGTCGACGCCACCTGGCCCAAGGTGTCTACCGCACCCGCCGCGCCGCTACCGTGCGCCGTCGTATTCTGCGCAATCGCCTGCGTGTTGGCCAGCAGCGCTTCCGCTTGCAGTTGGCTCGCCGGAACTAAATTCCCGAGGTTGTTGGTTAACGCCGTTAAGGTGTCCGCGAACGCTGCCGCACCCTGGGGCAAAAGTGCATTCAGTAGCTGTCCCGTCCCTGAATTGCTTGAGACCGGGCCGGTAACGTTGCTCCAGTTACTCTGTGCCACTCTGCTTCTCCAATTCCAATTGTTCCTCCAGAATCAGGAATGCCTCTGCCTTCCGAACATTGGCATCGAATGGGAGCGCCAGACCAAGGCGCTTTGAGGTTAGAAACTCTTCCACCCAGCCCATGCTCTGCGCTGTGATCATTGACTTCGGACACTCGTCAGTTGAAATTCTTCCTCTAACCCAGACAACGTGAGGAATGCTTTGCTGTCCACCCTGCGTCCAACCGCATCTTCTTGTGATTTCCAATCCGGCTTTCCGGCATGTGTCGCACTTCCAGGCGGCTGGGTTCGAACGCAGAAAATGGAAGGCGACGATTAGTTTTTTCGTTCCGTCTCCGAAAGGCCGCACTCGGCTTTGATCGCGTTAACGATCTCACGGAACAGCTCCTCGGGCCCGGTCTCCACAAGCAGCTCCGGTGTCGCCGTGACGCCGTCGACTTCCAGTCCGGTAAGCTCTTGCAGGCCCCAGGTTACGTAAAGGCGGTCGATCTCTGCGGAAAAGAGAGCCGCCTGTAGCTTTTCTTCCGCCCGCTCTCCCGCGTTCAAGAATTCGCATTTAAGCGACAATTCCCGAATGCGGCGAATCAGATCCATCCGCCGCACCAGCGACATTTTTGCTACGACAAAAGCAACTCCTTGAATAACCTTGGAGTCGATCCGAACACAACTTTCATAATTCATGCTTATCCAAAAGCGATCGTGATCTCGTCATCTACGGTACCTTGTGCACGTGAGCCGCTAAAGTGCCACTTCAAGCGAGTCTCGCCGTCATTGTATTCGGGTACCTGCGGAATCAGGCTCTTCAGGTATCCGGCAAATAACTGGTTCGGCTGCTGCCCAAGCTGAATCATGGCGCTGATCGGCGATTGTTGCCTTGCCGCTTGATATAGGCCCTGAGTTGCTGCATCGTCCATTTGATATAGCTCGAAGTCCAGATTTACGGCGCGGGTGCCCGGCGATATCGCTCTTGGCAAGCTGGATCCAAATTCGTGGGCACGCATATCGAGGTTGTTACTCAGCGAGAGTTGGGCGTCTGTGAGTGTGAAAAACTGCCCCGGAACATTCCCCAGCCAGACTTGACCAAGGTGGCCCGGAACAATTGAATAATCAAATGTTCCTATTGGCGGTTCAGGAGGAAATGCACTAAGCTGTCCGTTTCCACTCGCAAAACTGGTACTGTCCACGAGGTCCTGTGCAGCGCCACTAAACGCAAACTCGTGATAGTCTCCGTTTATTTTAATATTCAGTTTGTCCACTGCTGCTCCGCATAAAATGCGGTGTACTGCGGAAGTGGGGGCCCAGTAGTCGAACACCGTCGCCGAACGCAGATTCGTACTTGGGAAGTAAGTTGCCGTCGGGCCGGTGCTGGATCCTAATACTGGCGTTGTCGATAGGGGCGAATTCAGCTGGACCGAAAGACTATTGACAACCGCAGTGACAAACCTGATTTCTCCAAGGTAGGCGATCGCTTGCCCCGCGACCAGGCCGTGCGGCGCCGAGAACGATAGCGCAGAACTGGTCGAGGCCGCGCCAATCTGCCCGCCGGCGGACATCAGTGCGTCACTGCCCAGTGCGGCTTGAAATAACGGACCATAACTCGGTGAGCTCGGGCCTCCGCCCCAAGTAGTCAGCAATGTGTTCACCTGGAACGTGGTGCGACGTCGGCCGCCAGCTGGTAATCCCGCAAAGGTTCGGCTTCCGGTCTTGTCCTTACGGCTGGTCACCTCGAGCTGCTGCTTGGCGGATAGTGTGAGCGCTGGAATTCGATTGTCGGCGCTAATCGGCGGCACTTGACCGTAAATCGCTTCCGAAGCGCAATAGAATCGGTTTGCATTGGAAGAAATATATACGGGCATAGCGTTAATCGATACTCGCGTTCAATTGGACTGAGATCTTCGCGGACTTTATGAAATTGCGGCCCCCGTGCTTTACCGGTCCGAACGATATCTCATAGCGGCCGCCATAGAAAAGACCTTGGCCCCAGTCGCCTCGATTCTGTTTGAGCGTTTGGGTTACCGCGGTAGTATATAGTTGAGCGGCGTGATCGATTCCCTCCAGGCGGTCTTGTGATACTCGCACATCGATAGTCATTTCGATCGTTCCGGAAAAGGCCCGAAACTTCTCGGTCAAGGCATTTATCATCCTGTCACAGTAAATGTAGATTGCCGTATACTTAGGCTCGACGCTCTTTTCGGCAATATCACTTGAGACATTGTCGGTGAAGAAATTCGTGGGCGAGATGGGTGACACGGTCACACTTTCCGACTGGGCTAACGCCGCGAGACTCGCGTTCAGGCCATTCGGCGAAGTTAAAAACTCCTGAAGCTTTGATGTAGCCATGCCAGCTATACTGACCATGTCATTTAGCCTCGCTGCAGGAATCGCGGTACTTGGGAATAGTAGTTTGCTTCTTGTCCCGATGCCGGGATTCGTCCCAGCACCAGGCCAGCGGATGGCATGAACCACGTCTGAGCTATGCCAAGGGGAGTAGCGTTTTGAAGCGTGATCGCATCAACCGAAATGCCGACATATGCATTCCACGCCACGGCATTGGCAGGCGGATTGTTAGGCGTGACCTGCACTGAATTTTGATCAGGTGCATTGACCGATGTAACCGGACTGGCCATTCCTTCTTCGCCGGTCGAATTCAGCCAGGTGACCTGCGCGAAATACATCGTCGCAGGCTCTGGCCCGCTCGATAGGTTGACTGCAGGGCTACCCGCAACCGCAATGGGATCCGAAACGACGCCAATGCCGGTCTGGAACAGCATCGCTGATGCCCACTTGGATAAGCCCTCGTACTCTTTCCACTTAGCCGCATATCTGTCGTTCAGTTGGTTTCCGTAGGCGTCGCGATAGACCAGCGCCAGAGTACGAAACGTGTGCCATAGCCGCAGTGGCGGCGTCACGACTATGTTCGGAAGCTGCAGGACACTTAGCGATGTCGTAACGCTTCCCGGCCACCACATCGAAGGACTTGTCCGTGAAAAGGCTGAGCGCGAAAATGCCGACGTAAGCTCAACACCCAGCTCCTCTTGTGCAAGGGATATTTTGCCTGATGCATCGATCCCTTCGTTACTGGCCACATCGAGGACTGCGGTATCTTGTGCCGCCAGTTGGTCCAAAGTTGAAATCGGTGCATCGGTAAACAGGGCCATTTGCGTTTGCCGTCTGCTATTCTTTCGTGTAACGCTTCGTTTTCATGAGGTCGGCCGTGGGTACAAGAGTCACCTGCATTCGATTGGCGGTCGCTTCCGTGTCCGCTGCTTTCTTTGCTTCTGCCTTTTTTTCTTGAAAATCTCTTGCGACCTCCTCACTGGCAAGCCGGCCCCGCCCCTCGGCAAGCATCCTAGCGGCCACCGCCTTAGGCACCTCAGTCAGTAGGCCCTCTTTACCACCGTCATCGGTCGCACGACTTACCAGGACTACGAAAGGCTCGACTATGCTGCTTTCGAATTCGTGAATTTTCTGATAGTAGGATGTTAAGTTCATAGCTCGTAGGTATGACTTATGAGAACTCTCAGGAGTTCACCTGGACAGCAAAGTTGTTCCGAAGGGCCGCGACCCCGTAGAGAACGTCTACGGTAAACTGTTGCGAAAGCGTCTGTGGCTGATAACTCATGATAACCCGCATTCCAAAATTTCCCAGATCTGCATATTCCGCGATTGCGCCAGTTCCAGGTAATGGTTGCGGAAGGCGGCGAATTACCAACCCGATCGCGTCGCGGACGAAAGCGAGGTTGTGAGTGGTTACCGGAGAACTCCCGGTTTTCGCGACCAGTTGTGATCTGAATACGAAGAAGTCTTTGATCTTTCCAACAGTGCCCTCGATTAGTGCTCGAAGGCCTGCGTCGCCAGCGGTTTGAAATTCACTGAAACGTGGAATCTGCCTCATTTGGGAATAGGTGTTTGCGTCGACGATCAGGTGTTTTGGCTGGGTAGAGGGGACTTTTGCCTGGAAGAGTGCGGTTTCAGCAGCATCGACGACCGCTTCCGTGATTGGTGTCCCCGCAACGCCAACCGGAGTGTTTGCGGAGAAACTCGCGTACAGTCCGAGGAGGTCTGACTCAATTCGCTCGGCGATCGCCACAACCGCCGGCTGCATGTAAACCTTGAGGAGGTCAGGGACGGCGAGAATTTTGGTGACATCGGGAATCTGAAAGGTTGCCTCCACATGGGTGTTCAGTACGATTTGAGCATTCCCTAAATTTGGATTCTGTGTCGTCACGGTGCCGCCCTCAGCGATGTTATTGGCGACCAGTGCGGGCGGAATGGGTACATTCACCGTGTCACCGGCCTGGGCCAGAGTAGGCTCATAATCGCGGTTAACAAGGTTACCCAAGACGAGGTTGCTGACAAGCGCTGGCAAAGCATCGGCCGCCACAAGTTTCACTATTGCGGAGGCCACATTCGTGGAAGTAATTGCTGGCATTGATGTCTCCTATTGTCGATTTAAATGTGTAAGTTACTACGTAGCTATGACCCGCGCAGAGCCTGCGCTGCTACTCGCGCAATCTCGCGGCGGGCATTCTCCAGATCCTCCGCACTCATCCCAGGCCGGATCTTATCCAGGTCAATCGAACCGCCACCGCCTGACGGCGACTTTTGTGTGGCCGGGATTCCGGAGCCGCCGGATATTCGAGCTGGCAGAAACTCAGGATTGGAAGCGACGAAACTAGTAAGGTAATCCTTCAGTGTCACGTCCCCAGCCTCCGTCCTTGCCACGAGGCGACCCTCTTCGGTTCTTGCAATGTCGTCCTTGACCGCCTTAAAGGCCAAGTCCACCTTTCCTACGCCCAATCGCTGCAACTCGGCCCTGATGGCAGCGCTGCGCTCGGCCTCCTCCGCGACCTGCCTGCTTCTTTTGTTCTCCTCAATGAGGTCGTTCACTCTGCGCTCTAGTTGTTCTCGGCGTTTCCGTTCCTCCTGCAGCTCTGCTCGGTAGGCCGGTTCGGCTTTTGCCTGTTGTGCACGGGTGTACTCTTCAACCGCTTGCTTTACGAGCGAATGTACATCAACCCGTTGAGGTTCCGTTGACGCCACTTTCTCGCGTTTAATCTCCTCCACGGCTCTCCTTCTTTCCAGTTAACAAGAATGACTGATCTATTTCATCGGCGATTTGGTTCTTTACACTTTGGCGAAGATCACAGAAGTACTTAAAAGCAAGCTTCTTGTAGAGTTGCTTCTTCAATGTCTCAGACGCTATCCCCAACGCGAGCAGCTTGCTTGCGTCATCTAGCTCAACGCTAAAATCTCCGATGTCGAACTCGTCGAGCCCCGATACATCGATCGAGAGATTGTCCTGGCGAGCGATGTTAATTGCGGACAGCACCTGCGTCATGGTGTGCTTGACGGCATCTCCGTAGCCCCGCAGGACTTCTTGGGTTATGCCAAAATCACGCTGCTTGCTGAGCCCAGATTGGGCTGTCTGTGCTGAACTGGTGCCCCCGGCCTGCGCCATGAGGTGACATACTCTGTAGATTTCATCTTTCAAACGCTCCAGATTGTCGGCTGCGATCTGAAAGACATGTCCCTCAGGTTCTGTCCAGCCAAACTTATCATCTGGCCCGAGTTGGATATAGTAAGACTCGCCCACAATCTGGCTCCACTCACGTTCCGAGTAGATTACTGGGATAGCGAAGAGTCCCATCGTCAAGGCCCAAGACAAGCCGTTAGACTTGTTGAAGTGTTCTAACTGCAACAGCGCCGCTTTGTTCATAAGCCACAAGCCTTCAGAAACCTGCACTGAGAACAGCGGCACGGTGGCTTGCGATGCTAGTCCATGACGGCCTTCATCGATCAATTCAATTGTGCTCGACTGACCGGATGGGCCCAAAGATTGGTATGCTTTGAAGACCTCCCGGTCGTAATAGACCCAGCGCGTCTCTTTGACCCAAAGATCGGCGCCGGCGCTTGCCTGACGTAGCGACGACGTGCGAAGGACGACCCAGTCTAGTGTGCCATTATTGTCATAGCTCCAATTAATCACCTCATCGGGCGAGTAATCGGCAAGAAAGGCCCGGGATTTACCTACGGCATCTTCCTGTGCCCGATTGGTAAGTAAAGCCGTAACTCGGGGAAAATCAACGACAATATAGCTTTTGCCCATTATCAGGGCTTGTACCAATTGCTTACGAAAAAATTCCGTGAGGGGCGTACCCCGGAGATCGCAATCGTCTGAAAACGCAGCGAAGAAGTTCTTGCCGGCGTCGTTGGGCCCATCGTAGGTAATGATCGGTTCCCGACGCATTAGCGTCGCTGCGTACCAGTCGATAATTGAGCCGATATAGTTTTCATAAAAGACCCGGTTCAACCGTTCATAATAGACTTCGTTAGGTTCCTTGCTGCGGCGCACCAGATATTCGGCCGCGTGGTCACGAAGCTGCTCGCCGCCTGCATATAAGTCTCTGTACTTATGCCAGAGGGACTTAGATCGAACGAAGTCGGGATGTTCGATATCGATTTTGACCATGGCAAGCACTCCTAAAACAAGGGCTTGGAGCGCTCTCCAATCTGCTGAAGCGGACGGCATTCCTGCCAGAGCAGGTAACCGAGCGCGTCGGATACGTGGGTTCTTCTGCGATCTTTGTCTTTGTCGGGAATATTGGTGTCGGCCTTGTACGCGACTTGCTCAAAGTCTTTAATCAGCTCTGCGCACTTGGTGTCCACATAGAGATGAACGTCGGCGGAGGCGTTCTTCAGCCTGGCATTCGTTAAAGTAATCCGGTCACGGACGCATGGGTTGGCCTTTGGAACCTTATAATGAAGCGGACCAGAATAGGTTGCGGCGAAATGTTCTCGCACGATTTGATAGTCGGATGTGCCGGTTGTGTGCAGATTATTGCCAGAAGCATCGCCATACACGTCAATTCCGCGGGGATGCGAAGGAAAACGACGGGTGAATTCCTCGCACGCCTGCAGAGTGCTGGCATGGCGGAGGATGATTTCGTGTAGCACGAATACCGTTCCGTCAATGATTTGTGCGACCACTGAGCACATCGGGTCGACATTAAAGTCGAGGGCCCATAAGAGGGGGGCGTCGGGCCGAACCCGAAGTTGCTTCACGTGCTCCTGGCGATTGAAGGCGTAATAGACCAGTCCGGCTTGGACGTTGAGGTATTTTCCGAGGACTTCCTGTTGAAAGAAGGAATCGTCGTAGCTGCTTTTCAAGAGATCGTAGAAGTCAGGAATCTGTTCGAGCAGGTAGCGATTTTCGAAAGGACGGGCAAGGGTTGTGTGGTAGCCGGGACGGGGGTCCGAAATGAACTTGCGATAAACCCAGTCGAAACCTTTTGGGGTCCAAACGGCGAAGCCGCAGAGGCGAGCGGCTTTCGGGTCCCGTAAGCGGCCTTCCAGCACGAGCCAAGCCGCCTCAGGGCTATACGTGAGTTCATCTAAAGCAAACCAGGCGAGGTTAGTGCCGCGCAGACGCTCGAACTCATCGATCGACCGGCAAAGAACACGCGACTGAGTGTCGACCATGGTGAGGACGTTATCGCTCTTGCTGTACTCGTACGGGATGAAGTTAGTATTCAAGATGTCAAAGAGTGCGGCCAAGGTGGCGTCGCGCAGCATCGGGTAAGTAGGCGCTCCGATGAGTCCAACTCTGCCGGGATTTAGATAGCTTAATTTGATTGCTTCGTGACACAATGCCTGGCTTTTACCGGAACCGATCGGCCCCGAAAATCCCTTAAATCGCGATTGAGACTGATGGAATCGTTTTTGAGAGGGGAGCGGAGAATATTTTATTCCTCTGAAGCAGACTCCGTCTCGCTGGGTTCGATCCATGTAACCTTAATTTCCCGTGGCTGGTCGATTTGCATTTCCTTCTGTAATTGCAGCAGCTTGATGAAATCGCCGAAGGTAGCTTTTACGTCGGCCGATCCCAGCTTTTCTTCCATGCGCGAAATCGCTTTGTCCAGTAGCTCGGCCCGGTTCGCGGCCCGGCTCCCCGACTTATCCGCGGGTGATGTTTCGTCATCGGGCATCTGATGGACCGGCTCAACGCCACTTTCAGTTTCAACGCTACAGCGGCGGAGGGTGGACATGGCGGCCATTCTGCGATTAAGTGATTGAAGAAAATAGCAATAGAAATTTTCGGCGCCAGTGATTCTTACTTGATGGACTTACCGGCATTCTCAACGACGCTGCGGGACAGGTAATTCACGACCTTGGCTTCGTTGCGGGCCATCTCATAATATGCGGCCTTGAGCAGTTGATCTTTGCGGTTGAGAAGAGTCTCGCGGATGGTCTGTTGAACCCTGGGATCGGTGAGCTCGCGCTGGCCGGAGGGTTCCTTGGAAATGACTTTCAAGATGCGGAATCCGTCGGGTGAAGGAAGGACGGGCGAGATCTCGCCGGGCTTCATGCCCAGGACGACGCGGCGCAAATCGGGGCTGGTCTTGTCGAAGGCGGATTGAGGAACAAATCCGAGATCGCCGCCGTTTTGCGCGCTGGTGGGATCTTCGGAGTAATTCTGAGCGAGCATACTGAAGTCTTCGCCGGCTCTGAGGCGCGCCTCGATGGCTTGAATCTTACGCTGTGCTTCTTCGGGGTTGCGTGCTTTGTCGCTTTTCAAATTGTGCGCCGTGGGATCGAGCGCAGGAGTCACGACGATTTGCGCGAGATGAACCTGGGGCTCCGCCAGGTTGAAGCTGGACTTGTTGGAGTTGTAGAAATTGCTGACATCGGCATCGGTGATGGTGATGTGCGAGGTGATTTCTTTATTGAACAATTTCTGAATACTGAGGTCGCGGCGCAACTGGGCCTTGAGGTCCTCGGTGGTCATCTTGCGGTTCCGGAGCTGCCGCTCGAATTCTTCTTTGGTATAGGGAGCCTTCAGCTCATTGAACTTGGATTCCACATCGGCATCCACGGCCATCAAGCCCATCTTCTCGGCGCGCTGCAGCATGATTTCGTTGTCGATGAGGTTGCGCAGCAATTCGAGTTTCTGGATCATCACCTGATCTTCGCTGGAACCGTCGGGGTTTCCGGTGAATTGCGTCTGAAAAGTCTTTTCCAGTTCTCCGTAGGTGATGACGCGGTTGTTCACCGTAGCTGCGACGTTGGCGGATGGCGATTTCCTGCAAGCCGCGGGGAGAAGCAATAGCAGCACGCAGCCGCCGAGAGCGATTTGTTTCATGACGGAACTATTTATTCTACTGGAAGGGACGACGGGGAACACCGGATATATTGATTCGTCCAAGAAGAAAACTACGTTGAGAGTGGGAATGATCGGGAACGGGCGCCATTTCGAATCTGCATATCCGGGCGTATCGAAACATCGGTTCCCGGATTCTGCAATAGGTGGTGCCCGCTACGTTTCCGGTACTGGTTGAGCGCTCCGCATATTCCACGTGCGTCGGTCCGAACGTGCGCGCGAGCGAGTTTTGACGCTCCAGTACGACCGCCAGATGAACGTGGTCATCAAGCCGAAGCCGGCAACTTCCGTGCCGCATCGGCGAGCGTGACGGGGCAACAGAGCGAGGTAGAAACGATCCTCAACGGAGTAGAATACTTGCTGGGATTGTTGCCGGGCTCGATAATTTGATGCGCTACGTTTGGAACGACGACGCGAGCACGTCGGGGCATGAATCGGGTGTAGTCGGCGGGTGCTGCAGTCTCATGGAAAATGCGTCTGCTCCATTTTTGCCGCAGATGCGAATCAAGCGATACTGTTTTCGGATGTTTGAGAAACAGGAAACACGCGGGCTGTCCGAGCGCCGGGATAAACCGGCATGTAGTAGGGAATGAAAGAGTCCTACAGGAAAGGAGTAGCGAACCACCTGGCCTCGAGTCTTGCGGCTCCCATCGCGAGGTGTGAGCCGAAGCGTAGACAGAGGTATCAGCGGGCTGGGTATTGAGCTTCGAGAACGCAACTGGGACGCCGACCCTGTGGACAGAAGGGGAAGGCCACACGCGAACGGACGAAAACGCGAGTTCGATAGCGGTCCCACGTAGTCGCAGACCCCATGCACGCTGAGAAACAACATGCACGAGAACCGGGAGACCTCATTGCTGACCGCCGCTTTCAACGGGCAGTCCGGCCGGAAAAGGCTTAGGCCGTAATACCGGCATGAACGGCGATGAGGAGTCGGATCGCATCGAAGTACCAATGAAGTCACCGAACAAAGCAACGGAGCAACAGGCCCAAGCCGCGGAGGGGATGGAGGGAAGGGTGCGAACCAAGGAGAACACCAGTCAGGTACACACGCCACCGGCACAGGACGGGCGCGGCGTGTCCCAGGGCCTGGGGGGTGTGCGTCAAGCAGCTAGGGAAAGGAAGAAAGAGCAGTTCACCACTTTGCTGCACCACGTAACTCAGGATCTGCTCCGAGCCAGCTTTCAAGCCTTACAGCGGAAGGCTGCGCCGGGAGTGGACGGGGTAACGTGGCGGCAGTATGAAGAAGGTCTGGAGGATCGGCTGGCCGATTTGAAAGACCGGATTCATCGGGGAGCGTATCGGGCACAGCCCTCAAGGCGGATCTACATACCGAAGGCGGACGGGCGACAACGCTCGATCGGCATTGCGGCGCTGGAGGACAAGATTGTTCAACAGGCAGTGGTGTCGGTTCTCAATCAGATATACGAGGTCGATTTTCGGGGATTCAGCTACGGGTTCCGGCCCGGGCGCAGCCCGCATCAGGCGCTGGACGCGCTGAATGTGGGCATCCAACGCAAGAAGGTGAACTGGATTCTGGACGCGGACATTCGTGGGTTCTTGGATACGGCTTCATACTGCCCCCTGGTTCATGAAAGTTGTTCGAATAGCGCTGGCTGCTGATCGACCACTTTGATTCGCAAGCCTTTACGCCGGCCTTGTCTTAACAGCACGGCTTGAAGCTCGCCTCGCTTTACACGCTGCAACACCGTCTGCCGCGAAACGCCGAGTTTCATGGTGGTCTCCAGCATCGGCAGGTATTCCGGTGGTGCCTGCTGCACAATGCGCGCCCGCAACTCATCGGTGATCCGAATCTGCCAAGGCGCACCTGGCGTGACCTGCTCGCCCGCGATGAAACCATCGGCCAGCCAGCGATGAATCGAAGATGTGTTCATGCCCAAAATCTGCGCCGCTTTGCGAATCGAAACGAGCTCGCCAGAGGGCGGCTCAGCGGATGACGGCTGGAATCGCGGGATGTTGCGGTATCGTCGCAGGCTGCCGACCTGATTGGCGGTGAAGCGTTCGCCGGTAGCTGTTTTGCGGTCCTGACGATTCAAGATTCCTGCGATAACTTCGTCCGGATAAAGAGCGGCCAAACGCCGGAGCAGCGAGATCGTATCTTCGTCGGTGCGCGGTCCCATCGGCTTGAATCGCGGAATAGGGACATCCAGCATCGTAATCGCGCCGCCGCGTCAGCGCAGAGTCAGGTGCGCGTGACCTTCGGCTCGTTTGAGATGCAGGATGACTTCTTCCAGCAGCGTTCTCAGGAGTTCCTTGCGATCGCGATCCGTGATGGCCGGCGCAGTCCAGACTTGACGAATATCGGCGCCGAGCATCTGAATGCGTTTGAGTTGCTCGGGGCCAATTGGATTGGGCCGCTGTTGCTCGCGGCGGCGCAGTTCTGTTTCGGCGGCGGCCAGATCGCGTAGGCGATTCTCCCATTCGGTTTCTAGGCCGCGAGCAACAAGGCGGTTTTCCGGCTCCACGGCCCGGTATCGGCGTTCCGCTCGCTCCGCCTCATAACGCGTCCGTTCCACTTCCAGCCGCCACTGCGACAACGCAGCATCGTGATTCGCTTGGAGCTGTTGGACCGACAGCATGGTTGCTTCTACGGCCGCCGGTGTAACGGCTTCGAGGAAAGCGTTGGCCACGGCTTGCTCGATCACCATTCCGCCGACATTGAGACAGTACACACCGCGTCCGTTAACGAGGTCTTTGCCGGCGCAATGATAACCCGGTGCCGAGTTGCGGCCGCGATAATGAACATGCAGACGGCGGCCACAGTGCCCGCAGGTGGCGAGGCTCTGCAGCAGTGCCGATCCTTCTCTCACCGCGCCCCCAGCCTGATGCGGTTTGGGCCGGGTGTTGGAGTCGAGCCGTGCCTGGTTGGCTTGAAAGGTGACCCAATCGATGAAGCCGGATGATGATCCTGGATGAGCACGGACCACTGATCCATGGGTAAATGCCGAATGCGTTTTCTGACAGCGCCATTTCCATCAATGTAGCGTTCGTACTTGGTCTTGCCGTAGGTGTAAGCGCCAGCATACACCGGATTGGTCAGGATTTGGTGCAGTGCGTGGTAGGTTGGAGTCACCCAGCGGATCGGACCAGGCATGCCAGCGGGCATCGTCTGCAGCGGAAAAGACAGACCTTCGGAACGGAACCAGAGCCAGACCCGTCGCGCCGAGCCAAACTCGGCGAACCGCTCGAAAACCGCGCGGATGGCGCCGGTAACTGCCTCGTCTGGATGGAATAAGACTTCGCCATCCTGGTCTCCCCAAATGAAGCCCACGGGCAAGCCGCGGCGCAGTTCCCCGCGAGCTGCCTTGTTGCGGATGCCTCCGTCCAGGCGGGCGCGAATGATGTGTAGCTCGGCTTCGCTCATCGTGCCCTTTAGTCCCAGCAGCAGTCGATCGTTGAACAGCGCCGGATGATAAACGCCGTCGTTGTCGCCAATGAGAGTATCGGTGACGCCGCAGAGTTCCAGCAAACGATACCAATCCGCGTTGTTCCTCGCGAGGCGAGAAACTTCCAGGCCCAGAACGATGCCCACGTGAGCCAGGGCGACTTCGCTGGTGAGGCGAGCGAACCCGGAGCGCTTGTCGGTGGTGGAACCGGACAGCCCCAGATCTTCATCAATGACGACCACTTGCTCTTTGGGCCAACCCAGTTGAGCAGCCCTATCGGCCAGGGCGTACTGGCGGGCGGTAGATTCCCGGTTATGCTCGACCTGGCCCGGTGTGGACTGGCGAATGTAAACGCAGGCTGCGCGCTGGGTGTGCGTAGGTTTGATTTTGGAGGGATCAGTCATTGGTCCGCTCCTGGTGCTGGTCGCGGGTTGCTTGGACAAGGAGCCGCGCCAGGGTCTCGATGACGATCCGTTTTTGCTCGTCGTCGAGCTGCTCCCACAGGTGCGTCTCCGGAATCGGGATGTCGTTGAAGTTCAGAATCAGTTGCGGCATGGCCCTCCTGACTTGCCCCAGATATTACCGGCAAGTTGGAGGAGTGAGTTCAACCGGGTGATTACATCCGGGAACACCACTAGCGCCTGGATACTAGCATCCCAATTTTGCTGGCGCGCAGCCTCCACTAGTTGTGCACCGCGGAGGTTGCGATTCTGCTGGAGCCACTGTCCGGCTTCGACGATCTCAAGCGGATAAGTGGCGGCGACCAAGACCTGGCTGAGTAAGGAATCAGGATAGAGCGCGACGGGCGCTACCAGATTGGCTAACTGGTCCGGAGGAAGCGCTTGCGCGGGAGGTCCAGTTTGCTCAGGCGGCGCTTGCTCGGTAGATGGTGGTGGTTCTTGCGCAACCAACAACGCGCCAGCCGGAAGCAGAAGCAGGATGCAAATGGTGCCGAGTGCCTGCCGAAATACCACTTGAACCAACGTATTTATCACTTTTCCGCCTCCAGCGCGTGTGTCATCTGTAAGGGTCCGCCGAAAAGCTGCGCCGAAAGTTCTTGAAACTATCGTGCGACTACGAGAACAAAGAGGGTAAAAAAAGCGCAGCAATTATCCGTACTCCCGGCAGTCCACGACACACCACTAAGGACCCCTAAGTTAGCAGATAGATAGCTGGTAATCTGTTCAAAACTGCTCACGCGCCCCGTTGACGCTCAGTTACCCGACCAAGCCGCTCGGTAGCTATCACGTCTCACCGACAACTACATGAGTGGATCCTCCTTCCACTGGTGATCTGCGCCGTTGGCTTGGCTCGACGAGTCGGCTCAGAACAAAGGGGGGCGACGAGCTCTTCCATCACCCCGTGCGGGTTCTCTTCCATAGCCAAGTAAAACGCTGATTCGATTCTTCTGCAAGCGAACACTTCCGACCATGGCACACAGTTCTGGGGGCCCAAAACAAACACTTATGGCTGGACCAGACTCGCTCTCATCCTTTGCGGATTCTGGGCAGTTTACCGTTCTCCTGCTGGAATACTTTTGGACCTCAAGGTTCGGCGGTCGGGCTAACTTTGCTACGCGGCCGCGGCCTGCCTTGTTGAGAGCTGAGCGCGGATTGCTTTGATCCGTTCGCGAGCTTCTGTAGTCCGCTTGCGGCCGTCGGGTGTCGCTTCGATCAGCTTTTCGAAGTTCACGGCAAATTGTGGTCCGTAGGCGGCTCGGATTTCGCCGAGCAGGAGCTCCAATTTCGCGAAGACCCCAATGTGCTCGCCGTTGGTGTCGTTGAATAACTGCGGGCTGATAGCCCCGTTGTTGACGAGACCCGCCGCCATGTCCCAATAGGTAATCACCATGCGCAGATGACCGCTGTGATCACTGAACATCGCGCTGGTGAAGTCTGCCATGGACTGCGGATTAAACTGAGAAAATACCAGTCGCGCGCCTGGCGCATGGTGGCTTCGCGGCGAAGTTCGTACAGTTTGAGGATAAGACCGGCTTCTTCTTGTTTCGACATGACACTCTCCTTTTTGCGGTGTACGGCACCTGTGCGGCTGTGCTGGCTGAGTCCTTCAACCGGCCGGATTTAAGTGTAGCCCGTGCACCTTCAACCGTAAGACGAACGGCGCGCGCCAGGATCGACAAGTCCGGAGGATTTTTTTATCATCGTGGCAACAACTATCGGTATGCAAAATCGGGCCACTTTCAGAGTATCTGCCCAAGGGCATCCCCATGCCTATGCCTAGACGCCACAAAGGAACTGGAGAATGCATCACCGGAAACTCACGAGGCAGCCGTGCATGTCTTTCAGAAGCTGTTTGGTCCCGACAAGCCGATGATGTCGACGACCTATGCTTACGATCAGAAGGGTCGCCGGATCGAGAGGCACATGCGCATGGGCGACCTCGGCGGCCACCGCACGACGTTCCGTTACGACGATAGCGATAATGCCATCGAAGAGACAACCGTGGACACTACTCGCGAGATGCAAATCGACAATGAGGGGAACTTGCGTTCCGCTAAAGAGACCACCCACACCCAGCTCGCGCGTTTGGATCGGGAAGATATCGCTTTCCGTTGGAACCCTTTTCCACGATGCGTAGTGGGAGATGGTGTTGCCGATCATGACTCCCACCCGGAGAAAAATCGGTAGTCGGGGAACTCGAGACTACCGGAAAGAGGTTAGTCGAAGTGATGGTGCAGTTGGCGAAGGTGCAGGCGAAGCTCGCCGACGTGTCCGGCAGCGAGAACCTGCATCGTCTGGAGCAAGCTGCTGAAGAATGGCGCGCCGTGATGGTGGGGCAGTCCGTGCGGCCTCTGCCTCAATGATATCCGTAATCATCTGCCTTGGAGGCACACTTGGGTATCGGAAAACAGCTAACTTGTCGGCTACCGTGAAAGAAACTTAAGAACTACTTGGCAGGCACCGGGATGGCTGCGAAGCCTGCATTGGAAATTCAGATGAAAAAGTCATTTTGGCAAGAGTCACCGCGCGGCTGTCAGCGAGCCGCTGAGGCCAGCCGGCTCTGCATCTCAAGAAAAAGGTCCGGGCCACGGAGGGGAGGCGAGCCGTCGTTTTGGTCCTCATGATTTCCTCCTTTCCTTAGCTAAGTTAAGCGCAAACCGAGGGCAAACTGGCTCATCTGAAATGGAGTTTTTTTGGCCGGTGGAGAATCGCTTTCGTGCAACAACGCCGTCGAGTGCTGGGTATCAGCGCCTTGCAGAATGATGAACCAACACTGAATCCTTGGCTGAAAGCTGGCGCGACGATGGTTGAGTACTGCTGGCGATGCTAGGCAGTTCAAGGGGCGGAACACATTGGCAACGCGGCGCCGGGTCTTAGATATATGCCGATTTACGCGAGGCGCCCATGGCATTCCGAACTTCGTCTCAGACGATAAGTTCGCGAAAGTGCTCGGCAGTGCTTTGTGCGTGGGAAGCGACAAAGCCATGGGCATGATTTTCCTGCCCTTCGAGGTATAGTGCGTTCGCAAATTCTTCTGCCCCGCGGGCAACGGCGGCGGCGCACCATCTGGCGAGGGCGTAAGAAGTGATCTTTGTTTGCCAACAGAGGTCATTTCCGGCAATAGGAGACTTGACCAGGAGATCTTTGTCTGCGAGCGCCTGTAGCCAGGACGGTACACGCGTGTCAGTTCCGACGCTGCACGGGTAGTAATGCACAATCTCGTTTCGAACTTGTTGGACAAGCTCGATATACGAAGCGTGAAGTTCAGGGCGACGGGTTGCAAGAACGGAAGTCTGCTGGAACTTATCCAAGAAACTATCTTCTTCCATCAAGCGCCTAAAATCATCTTTGGCTTCTAGATGCAAGAAGCAGGAGTACAGAGTGCAGTTTACGAAAGTCTCAAGCGCCGTGAACACTAGCAATATTGCGCTTGGTCCAAGGACCGTAAGGAAGTTTTCGTTGCCATGGTGCCGCCGCATTTCTGCTTGCACGAGGAGTAGAATTCGTCGTGCCGATTGCGTATGGCCAAAGATCGCCTCATCACCAAAGGAGAAATTGCCAGCCGGATTCAGGATTTGCTGCGTTCTCTTTGCCCGGGTTCCCTCCTCATTACTCATCATGAATCGATCTCGACAGTCCGCTAACCACTCATCTTCTAGCACTGCGTTTGCGAAGACTCATGAATCACGCCTGTGCCGCAATACGATGATCATCGTCTTCGCCAACCCCAGTTGCATCGATATCGCGGCGTAGGACTGCCCCTAACGTGGAGCCGCCGGATCTTCTCACGGTCTGCAATGACGTATGGCCTGCCTACGCGGCCCTGCCTGTGTGCGCGCTTTAGCCCGGCAATGGTGCGTTTCGAAAGACGGACGCACTCCTGCTTCAGTGACCGCCAAGATGGCTAGCGCAGCATCTTTGAAGATCCCGCAGGCGCGCCGCAGTCATTTGGCGGGATCGCTGCGTTCAGGTGGGTATACTTCAATTGCGCGCGGCCGGTCTCCAGCCATATAAGACCTTCTGTCCCGCCAGAGCTTCACCACAAGTATCGGGCCGAGGCCGATCATAAGTGCCGATCCATCATAGACTTCAGCGCAACCACAATCGGGATGTTTCCGCAGGGCGTCGATACGGGCTTCCTCGGGTTTCATAAACTCGCCATGGGGTTTAAGGCGGCCAAAACACAAACATCATCAAAAATGCGAATGTGGACCATTTTCTTGATGCAACAATCAGACGCTCGCCCTTTCATCGCCTTATCTGTCGGAGTCCGCTTACTAATTCGTTATGATTCGGGCCGCTAAAAACAGTCGGGAAACTTCCCGGCCATTCAGGGCCGAAGGTTTTTGCCCAATTGGGAACACGCGAGTACCGCCTCTAAGCTTTAGTAGTGGACGCCCGCTTAGACGGGAGACCGCGTATCCTTTGAACCGCTCCAGCGTGATCCGGCACGCGCCGGAAGTCTCGGCACGGAGGGTGGAGAACCGAAAGGTGGCCGCGCCAACTTTCGATTAAATGGATCCGGGACCGGGTGGTCTACGGAGCGTTGAAGCTGGGCCTGAGAACTGATCTTTGAGGCGGACTTTCAACCGGGACGTTTGGATACCGGCCCGAAGAAGTCAGCGCAGACTGCCATCCCAGTATTCGACCCGGATGCGTTTCGTTACGCGTTTTGCCTCCTGCGGGCCTGTATTCATGCCCTCAGCTAGAAAGACGTGTGGGGTTTCGTTGCCAGGGTTAATGGCGCGTTAAAATTTGTTAAGACGACGCCCTCACCGGACACCCGATGTTCTAGTCGGCTTATCGGACTTGTGGAAAGACCCACCCCGCGAAGTTGGGTGGACTTTGGTGCCTCACCTCGCAGCGGATCCGCTTGTTTAGTTCCGGTGCATAGCGCTGCTCCTTCACCAGGCGATACTCTTGATGTAACCCGCCAAGCACGGAATCTTTCACAACACGGCACCGGGCGGGCAACTAGTGTCGATAACCGCTCTCCGGAACGCTACCCTGGTGCGAATCGTGCACGCGGATCGCGCTTGGATGGGCGGCAGCAGGATTTTGAGGACTCGCCGCCCGGTTGGCCTCAGAAGCCAACTTACGGATAGGTCGAGACAAGTCTGTTTGACAGACAGACCGGCGCACCGATGCGAAACGACCGCGGGGCTTTACGTAGCCGCAGCGGACCGGTACCCGGTCCGGGCGCGCACCGGCTCCGGCTTACCTTCTTTTCCGAAGTGGGACAGTAGCAGAAGCACCCGCGCCGGCCTCTTTTCACTAGAATTGAAGATCTGGTCGACCAGGTCCTCTTCGACCTTTCTAAAGCATACGCGTCACATTTGAGCCACTCGTCGGATACGCAAACAGCATGTGCTGTAAATCGGTGGCACGCATCCCGGAACGGATGGCAAGCGCAAACAGATTGATGACTTCACCGGCGTCGCTCCCTAGAATATGAGCGCCCAGAATGCGGTCCGTGTCTTCTTCCACGAGCACTTTGTAGCCGGAATATGTTTCCGCAACCCGCCGAGACGAATACCAGGTCGAGGTCATCTCCTTTTTGACCCTAAACCTAAGGTTTTGCTCACGTGCCCCGCATTCACTGAGACCGACAGCAGACAGCGGGGGGATCGTGAAGACGACCGACGGAATGCCGAGGTAATTTGGTCTCTGATGGTCTCCCTTCAGGAGGTTTGCGGCCACGATCAGCCCTTCATAACTCGCCACAGGAGCCAGCGGTGGGCCTCCACTGGCGGCGGCATCTCCCGCCGCATACACGGCTGGAATCGACACACTCTGCAAAAATTCGTTGACTCGCACTCCCCGCTTCTCCCATTCGATCCCCGCCGCATCGAGATTCAGGTCGTTGATCTCGGGCACGCGACCCGCAGCATGCACAACCATATCCGTCTGAAACGTGCCCGTCTCCCCAGAGGCCACTGCCCGGACAATTAACTGAGCGGAGCTCTTTTCGATCCCTATCGCTTCGGTTCCGAGATGAACTTCAATGCCGAGTTCGCGAGTTCGCTCAACGAGCTGATCAACGAGATCCGGGTCGAAGAGGGCAAGAGGACGCGGGCCACGGTGTAGGACTGTGACCTGCGATCCCACGCGGGCTGCTACATGCGCAAACTCAAAGGCGATATACCCGCCTCCGATAAAGAGAATCCTCCGCGGGAGTTCGGTCAACTCCAAGAACTGATCGCTTGTCGTAAGGTGCTCAGTGCCGGGAATCTCCAAATCTGCCGGTATCTCCCCGGCCGCAATAACGACGTACCGTCCCTCCAATGTCTCTTCCCCTACTTGTACTGTAGTTGGACCGGCGAAGCGTGCCCGACCATGGAACGCTGAGATGCCGGCTGTCGCGAACCCGTCCTCGCGCCGTTTTGGAACGGGCTCAGTGAAAGAACGCTTGAAACGCATTAACTCGGGCCAATCAATGTCAAGCTTCGCGGCCTGAATTCCCTTTCCCTTCATTCGACGAGTCCAGTCAACGGCTTCGGCAGCTCCGACGAGCACTTTCTTTGGGTCGCATCCCCGTAGAGCACAGGTACCTCCGAACGGCCTCGAATCGACGATCGCAACCTGCCATCCTGCTTCGCGACAGCGCGACGCAACCGCCGAGGCGGCTGATCCTGTTCCGATTGCGATCACATCAAATTTTCTAGTCATAGCTCCCTCGAGGCATTTTGCATTTGTTCGGGCACGAACTCGTCAATCGCAGCAATCCACTCCTGGCCACAGCAAAATAGGTATTGAAAAACACGGTGGCGTCTTACCGAGGCCATTCACTTAATCGTACAGATCTCGGGTTCGAAATGCCGCCGTTTGAACAGCGCTGGCCGCGGTTTGATCATGGAATATTCTGCAGCCTATCAGACTCGTTCACTGAGTTTTTGGGAACACAACCAGAAATTCTCCAACAACTCCGATGATGACGAGGATTTCATATATTCTGTGGTGGGACTTATTACGGCGAGGATCAGTGAACGCATGGACCCGCTTGGGTTTCCTGTCTTCGCCAACAAGCCCAACGACGACAAGAACCGTGAATGCCAAGAGAAACGACATGACCGGCGCGCCGGCCACCCCCGGTGATGAAAATAGTTGCGAGGAGTACGATCACGGGTGGTGGAAGAGGGCGGCTGGAGATATTAGTGGCGCGCATCTTGTCCCGCAAGAGAAACTGGCCAGGCTGACGTGAAGAACCCCCGAATGGAGCAGTCGAGCCGAGGAAGAAGATGTTTCTAGAGACGTCAGCTACTCTTCCGCCACGAAAGGAGAACGGAGATGATCTCTGCAGCTATCGAGCGGTGTGCCGGAATCGACGTCGGCAAGAAGTTTTTGGCCGTGTGTGTCATGGTAGGGCCATTAGAGGGGGAGCCCCGAGTCGAGATTCGGAAGTTCGGAACAATCCGAGTGGAATTGGAAGGGTTGCGCGATTGGCTGAAGCAACAAGAAGTCACCCATGTGGTGATGGAAAGCACCGGCTCGTACTGGAAGCCGGTGTTTAACGCATTGGAAGATGCGGTGAAGGTGTACCTCGCGAACCCGCAGGAAGTGAAGAATCGCAAAGGACACAAAACTGACAACAAAGATGGCTGGTGGCTGGCGCATCTACTACGGCATGCCATGATTCATCCGAGTTTCATACCGCCGCGGACGATCCGGGAGTTACGGGATTTGACGCGGCGCCGCAAGCGCTTGCTCGGCGCCGGGACGAGCGAGCGGAATCGGGTGCAGAAGGTGCTCGAGGATGCCAACGTGAGCTGGGCAACGTGCTCTCGGATCTGTTCGGTGTTTCCGGTCAGTTGATGCTGGAAGCGCTGTTGCAGGGCCAAGCCAAGCCGGAAGAGATTGCGCACTTTGCAAAGGGTCGTGCGAAGAAGAAGATCCCGGAGATGATCGCGGCCTTGGAAGGGCATCAGATGAGTGACCACCACCGTCGGATGATTCGTTATAGCGTGGATCACATGGGCTTTCTGGAGGGGCAGATCGAGCAATTGGACCAGGACATTGCGGCGAGGATTCGGGAAGCGGGTCTGGAACCGCAATGGCTATTACTGCAAAGCGTACCTAGTGTGCAAGAGACCAGCGCTGCCGAAATTCTAGCGGAAACCGGAACCGACATGACGCAGTTTCCCTCGGAGAAGCACATCAGTTCGTGGGCAGGAATTTGTCCGGGCAACAATCGGAGTGCGGGCAAGAACAGGAGCAGCCACACCACAGGCGGGAATCGGTGGCTACGAGGCACTCTGACCGAGTGCGCTTGGGCCGCCTCGGCAAAGAAGAATTGCTTCACCAAGGACAAGTTCTGGCGGATTATCACCAAGTCAGGTGGCAAGAAGCCACCCGCTGTGGTGGCTATCGCTCACACGTTGTTGATTCTCATCTATCAAGCTCTCCTCACCGGCCAACCCTACCAAGACAAGCGGGCCCCAGTTCTCGATCAACGCCAGAAACAACGGCTGATCAGGCATCATATCCGGCGACTCGGAAAACTGGGTGTTGCGGTCTGTTCCGCGCGCCCCGGCTCCTCAGAAACAGCCGCCAAGACTCCGACAGGCACCTGAGCGCCAATCCAGCACGAAGAGTATTTTCGGAGAAATATCTCAAATGCATCGTGAGCTTTCGGTAGAAATGCGTAACTGGTTTATGCCGCCAGTCCCGGGGCGCCGGTTCCCGCCGATGTCTGGCGGTAGTTCCACGGCATCCACTCCTGCGGATTCTGTTGCAGGTCCGCGGCGTGCCGTTGCAACTCGGTCAGATAATCGAACGGGTTGGTCCCGCACAACTCCGCCGTGTGGATGAGACTCATATAAAGATCGCCCACGCGAGCCCCATTCCGGGTCTTATAGAAGAGCGAGTTTTTTCTGTGGAGGATGGCTTTTTTCAATGCTCTTTCACAAAGATTATTGTCTAACGGTGCGCCGGCTTGGCGGAGAAAAAGAGTGAGTTTCTCCCAGTGCTTCCGCATATAAGTGATGGCCTGACCGAGACCGGAGTTCGGCTCTACTTTGTTCTCTTCCAGTTGTGCCGTAAGCCATCCTTGCAGCCCCTCCATCACGGAACCGCTGTGAGCTTGGTGAAAGCGCAGCCGTTCCTCGGGCGTCATGCCCTGTTCCCGCGCCAACTCATCATAATGATAGATCTCACCCAGAGCTTCCAGCACGTAACGGCATTCGGAGGGAAAGTTTGGCGCTACTTCTACAAAGCGGCGTCTGCCGTGGGTGAGACAGTAGCCCAGGATGACCTGCAGCGGCTTGGGCAGATTGCGCGATAGCGCGTCACACATCTGGATGGGAGGACCCAGTGCGGCCGCCCTGCGAGCCAGCACGGTGGACAGATTCTCACCCGCGTGTTTGCGCCCGGTGAAGAAGAGCGCGATCTTTTGACCATCCCTGGTCGACACGATTCCTGAAGTGAACACCCCCGTACGTTCGCGCGCATCGGAGGAATCTCCTTTCGTGGAAGCCAGCTCTTTCATCAGCCCCAGGACTTTCATACTGGTGTCGTCGTTGTGCAGCACTTGCCCTTGCGCCGCTTGGCAGATCAACTCGTCCATGGCGGGCTGGATCAGCGCGGCGGCTGCGGCCACGATCTCCCACTGCGTGGCCGCCGGCAGCGGGATCTCTAGATTTTCTTGCAGCCCTTCCAGACGATAGAAGGGAAACCCGCTGCCGTATTTCAATAGCGCGATCATGCTGGCTGAAGTCTCGTCGTACTTCTTGGTTCCCATCCGCTCCGGAGCCTCCGCGGTGAACACGTCCCCGCACAGGTTACATCGCAACCTCTCCAGTTCGTAGACGGTCGCCTGAAGCGGTGCCTGACCCACGATCCGCACCAGCAAGCCCGGCTCTCTCTGCGCATAGACCTTGCCCTCTTGACACTTCGGGCAGTGATCGCCCGGCTTCAACAATGGATGAGAAATCTCGATTTTCTGGGCCGCCTTATATGACTCGGCACTGTTGCGGCCGTGCCCCTTGGTCTTCTTGGGCGTCTTCGTACCTGGCGGTTTGCTGGGTTTCTCGCTGGCTGCCAGGCCGGCCTTCTGCAAGATCTTCTCCGTCTTCTCCGTGCTGGGTTTCAACAAGAGCTGCCGCAGCGACTGGATGGTTGTCTGCTTGTTCTCCAGCAGTTGCGTGACGTACTCGAAGGTGTCGATCAGAGCATTCAGTTTCCTACACCCGGCTTCTTCCAGCGGTGCTTCCCGGGCCCGCCCCACCAGCAGTTTCAGTTCCTCCGTGTTGACTTCAATCGGTTGGACCGACGCTTTCATGGCATCTATCCTTGGACCAACAACTGGCGGAAGCGCCGGTTCAACGGGTAGCCGAGTACTTCCTTAATGGGCCGGTTCGGTTGGTGCGTGAGATCATTCTTGCCGCGCCCCGTCGTACGCCCCAATAAGATCCAGTTCGCCGCCCGGTAGCAGGTTCCGCGGAAGCGCGCCGGGTCCACAAACGTCTCCAGCATATATATAGGATGCGCGTACACTCGCTGCCAATCTTCCGAGACCCTCCGCGCCATCCGCCCCAAGATGTGCGATGCCAGATGATCGACTGTGACCCAAGGCAAGATCAGAAACCGCGTGTTGTAGGCGAGGAAACGAAGGTTACGCCGCCGTGCGTCCTGGCCCCAGCCAATGAAGCGGTCCCGCGGCCCCAAGTGACGCGGCGCCGACGACCACGCCATACACGCGATGGGACGCCCCCTCGCTCATACCAGATACTTCAGGTGCTCGCCTACCGGCTGCTCGTAGCCCAGGTAGTGATACTGCTCCATCAGGCTGTTGAACAGCGGCTCTTCCGCCGTGCGCCGCACCGGCTGGAACTCGATCGGCCCCATCTCGCGCAACGGGCTCGTGATTGGCGTCTCATCCAGCCGCACCGGCTGCGGTCGTTCGCGCAGCGTCAGTGGATTGTGCGGCGTGAAACGTACGGGCGGCAACTCAATCGCACCACTCCGGTGCAGCATCAACAGTAAACCCCGGCACACCATGTCGCGCGGCGCGCCGTTGGCTTGGTTCCATTCCCAGGCTTCGCACAGTTTGTAGGAAAGCCTTCTCCGGCTGGCGCCCGGATGCGCCGCAATCAACTGCCGGATGAAGACAACCTCAGCGGCGGTTACCGTGCGCCTGTCCTTCGCCATTACTCCATCCGCCCCTAACAGATTGACTTCACAGCGGATGAAGGCGAACAATCGGTACACATGCCAGGCGTTCTTTTGTCTGTGATTCGATTCGCTCGACTCCTGCTGAGCGGCCACCAAGCTGTTGCCATTGAAAACGCTGCGCTCCGACTGCAACTCGCAGCCTTCCGGCGCAAGCGCAAACGACCGGTGCTTACCTCCTTCGATCGGCTGTTCTGGGTCGGTTTGTCCCGCGTTTGGCGCACCTGGCGCGGCCCGCTGTTCTACGTGCAGGCCGACACGGTTGTCCGGTGGCAGCGGGAGCGCTTCCAGAAGTTCTGGGCGCGTCTGTCCAAGGTGGACCTCCGGCGCTGCGGCCGGCCTGCGACCACCGTCGAGATACGCCGACTCATCGAGCGCATGGTGGCGACCAATCCGCTGTGGCGTGCGCCCAGGCTTCACGGAGAATTGAAGATGCTCGGCATGCGGATCTCCGAGCGCACGGTCTCCCGAATTCTCCGCACACTCCGCCGGCCGCCGACTCAGACCTGGAAGACATTTCTTCACAACCACATCGGCCAATTGGTGTCGATTGATTTCTTTACCGTGCCGACGGTCACCATGCGGGTGCTCTTCGTATTCGTCATGCTGGAGCACCGCCGTCGTCAGGTGCTGCATTTCAATGTGACCGAGCATCCGACGGCAGCCTGGACGTCGCAACAAATCGTCGAGGCCTTAGCCGATCGGGATGCGCCGCAATATCTCATTCGCGATCGCGATAGCATCTACAGCGACGACGTCAGTGTGCGGATCTCGTCAATGGGCATTGAAGAAGTACTCACCGCGCCCAGGAGTCCCTGGCAGAATCCGTATGTCGAACGACTGATCGGCTCGATACGAAGAGACTGCTTGAACCATTTCGTCATCCTGAACGCCAGGCATCTGAAGCGAGCCCTGGCTTCGTATTTCGGTTACTACCATAGGTCCCGAACCCATTTGGGGCTCGACAAGCAATGTCCATTCCCTCGGCAAGTGTCGAGCACAGGAAGGATTATCGCAATCCCTCAGGTGGGCGGCCTGCATCATCGCTATGAACGCGTTGCAGCGTAGTGACATGGGTGCGGACGCATTTTTGGCGAATGACAGCTATATCGGAGCTGGGCTATTCCCTGCACCGGTACATCCGTCTATGTACCGCGTCATCGTTCGGAATGGTTGAGTAAAATTACGGAAGTCGGGGTCCGCCGTCGAGCCGAGCTGTTCTACCAACAACTCGATGTGCTGCAGGCTTTGCGCCAAGAAGCGCGACGGGGGCTATTGGCCGAGAGCCGGAAACATGGCGCGACGAAATTGCTGCGCCAGATTCCTTACATCGGTCCGATTCGGGCTGCTGCGTTGATCGCGCAGATCCAGACACCTTACCGGTTCCGCACCAAGCGGCAACTGTGGGCCTACAGCGGTCTGGCTCTCGAGACGCACACCAGTGCGCAATACCGCTACGTGGAAGGTCAACTACAACGTTCCAAGAAACCACTGGCGCTTCGTGGTCTCAATGACAACCACAACCATGACCTCAAAGACATCTTCAAGAGTGCGGCCACGAAGGCCAGCACCGGGGCTGGACCCTTCCACGATTTCTACGAGGCTCTGCTCGCCAAAGGGATGAGGGCTTCGATGGCCCGCCTAACCCTGGCACGCAAGATGGCGGCGATCACTTTGAGCGTCTGGAAGAAAGGAGCACGTTTCGACGCCGAAAAACTAAAACGACAAGCAGCTTGAACGTCTCTGGCAGAGAGTCCGTTCCATCTCCTCACGCCTGGTGATGCCAGTCGGGTTCTTCTTGAGACGTTTGGGTTCGAGAGTGAGTATCGAATCTGGAGTTAGGCTATATGTGCATTCATGCACGAGTTTCTGGGTCACCCTATGCCCTCTCGGACAACCCAAGAAAGCTATAGGCCACGAGTCTCCGATAGGACCATGGTTGCCAACTTGGTAACCGTTACGCTTGTCAGTTTCAGGAAACGAATGGCGTCGTCGTGAGCGCGAGCATGAAACCCATTGGGACGGCGAATCACACCGCCTCGCCGCAGCACGGCGGGTCAGGACAGTCAAGACTAAGAGGTCAAACCCGCACTGGGGCTGGATGCACGAGAATACCCGCGCCCTCCGGTGGGCGGGGAGGAATGTCTCTTGACATCCCCTTTTATAGGACTCCAGATAGAGTCATAGCGTTTACCAGGACTGATCGTGGTCTGCTTCGGTGGGTTTTGGGTCCGTGGTCTCCCGTTTCCAAATGCGAGGCACCTGGGGCACCCATTTCATTGGAAGAACACACTTCCATGGCACCTAGGCCCCACCGCCAAAGTCAGAATCCTCCCCTTCAAGAATCTTCCGCCATTCCGGCATTACCGTGGCCTTCAAAACCACCTTTGAGGTATTCACCAGGGTTGATTCCGACAACTCGCTTGAACGCCTTACTGAAGGCAGCGTCGGACTCGTAACCGACCAACCGAGCAACGTCTATGAGCTTCTTGTCACGCTGTTGTAGTAACTGCATCGCCTTCTGCATCCTCCACTCGGTTACGTATTCCAGCGGTGTTTGTCCGAGTAGCTCTTTAAAACGCGCTGCGAATGCGGAGCGAGACATGCCCGCCGCTTCGGCCAGAGATTCGACTGTCCAAGGTGTATTCACACTGTCGTGAATGGCACTCAGGGCAGTGCCCATTTGAGGATCGAAGATCGCACGAAGCCATCCTTTGTTACGTTCCGGTCCCGACGCGATATGCGCCCGGAGTATTTGGATAAACAGGACCTCGGCTAGCCGATTCGCGACTATTTCAGATCCCGGTACCTGTTCTGCCATTTCTGACGCCAGCGCTCGCATTGTGTCGTGAAGAGCAAGCGTGCGTGCCTGCTCGGCCTTAATCAGAATGAAGCTCGGCAATAACTGAGTGATCGGCCTCAGGCTGGCGCGATCGAAACTCATGGACCCACAGACGATTGTCGTCGGCGCGCCACCCCCTCCATGATGAGCGACATTACCGTTGGCTTTAGCGGCGATTTCGCGGAAGGTTGACCTTGGACGTGTTCGCGGGCTATCGCGCATGACGATCGAAGTGTCGCGGCCCAGCAAGAAGCAGTCGCCACCGGTGAGGGGAATCGGGTCCGGAATGCCTCCGATACTGAGCCAGCAGTTACCGCGCGACAGCATGGCGAAGTGCGCCAGATCTGTGGGTGAATTTTTTTTGCCGGAAGGCGTGACTTTCTCTTCGGTCTGCTTCTCCTGTATCAAGCCCCACGGGGCTGTGGCTTCGAGCCTGTGCTGACCGAAAGCGGTTACGTGCATCGTTCTGAAGATGTCTGTTATCGGGTCCAACTGAGCCTCCATCTGCTCTCGAAAGCCATAGTGTTCTGTGAGGACTGTACGAAACTGCGCAGCTTCGCTTGTCGGACAAGCGAAGCTTCAGGTAGAAGAGGCCTCAACCATGACGGACATTCTCCTTCCTTCCAGCGTCACAACTCCTACACTCCTTTTCCTCGAAGCCGCGCGTCCCAGCTCCATGAAAAAGGTGCAAAACAGCTCGGTTCAGCCCTCTTTCTGGACGAATAGACAAAAATCTTGGACTCCTGAGCAGTTTTCGTCCGCCGCCAAAGAATCTACTCTAGTGTACCGAATGCTTCACATATTCCGAAGGGACTAAATATGGGAAAGCTTGAAGGAAAAGTTGCAGTCATCACCGGTGGCGCTACCGGCATCGGCCGCGCCGCAGCAAAGCGCTTCATCGAGGAGGGCGCCATCGTCTTCATCTTCGGCCGCCGGCAGGCAGAGCTCGACGCCGCTGTGGCCGACCTCGGGCCCAATGCCCGCGCGGTGAAGGGCTCGGTCTCCGATCTGGCCGACCTCGACCGACTCTACGCGGCGGTGAAGGCCGAGCGCGGAACCCTCGACATCGTCTTCGCCAATGCCGGGGCGGGAAGCCCGCTTCCGCTCGGCAAGATCACCGCCGAGCACATTGACGAGACCTTCGACACCAATGTGAAGGGTACGATCTTCACGGTCCAGAAGGCGCTGCCGCTGATGGGCAAGGGCGGTTCGATCATCCTGACCGGCTCGAGCGCCGGCACCACGGGCGCCCCGACAATGAGCGTCTACAGCGCGAGCAAGGCGGCAGTGCGCAACCTCGCGCGGACCTGGGCGGAGGACCTGAAGGGCACCGGCATCCGGGTAAACGTGCTGTCGCCCGGGCCGACGGCGACCGAACTCGCGAAGGCAGCGCTAGGCGAGGAGGGCCAGAAGGCCTACGCCTCGATGACTCCGCTCCAGCGCATGGCCGATCCGGCGGAGATCGGGGCGGCGGCTGCCTTTCTCGCGTCGGAGGACAGCAGCTTCATGACCGCCAGCGAGCTCGCCGTCGACGGCGGCCTAGCGCAAATCTGACCCACTCACCCAACGGCGCTCCATTCGATTATTCGGAGCGCCGTAGGGTTCGGTAAACCAAAGGAGAACATATGAGCTACGCAATTGTAGGATTCGGCAAGATAGGCCAGGCACTCGCCCACGCCTTCGCCCGTAAAAACATCGACGTGACCGTCGCGAGTCGCCGGCCGCCCGAGGCGTTGGCGCCGCAGGCTCGGGCGATTGGACCCACGGTCGTCGCCAAGTCGCTGCGGGATGCACTCGAGGCTGACACAATCATCTTGGCGGTTCCGTTCGGGGAACATCGCGAGGATTGCGAAGGCCCTGTCGAGCTGGGAAGGCAAGACAGTCATCGACGCGACGAACGCGTTCGGAGTTCCCCCTGAAGCGCTGGACGGTCTCCTGTCCTCCGCCTTCGTTGCGAAGTCGTTCACCGGCGCCAAGTTCGTGAAAGGTTTTAATCACCTGGTTGCGGCCACACTGGCTACCGACCCGATCGTCGAGGGCGGCCACCGGGTCGTCTTTCTGTCGAGCGACGACGAGGACGCGATCGCTCCCGTGGCGGATTTGGCCAAACAACTTGGGTTCGCACCCGTCAAGCTGGGAAAGCTCAACGAGGGTGGCGCGCTAGTGCACGCACGCGGCCGAACGTGGGGTCAGCTCATCTTCCAGGATTTGTTTAAGAAGGAGCAGTAATCGATGATTATGTAAGCTTTGGCCGTAAATTCAACAAAAAAAAAACGAAAAACAAAAAGGAGGAAACATATGAGCAATAACCATGGACAAAAATTGGCGGGGAAAATTGCGGTTATCACAGGCGGAAGCAGCGGGATTGGCTTGGCCACCGCCAAGCGCTTCGTTGAAGAAGGCGCGCACGTCGTAATCACTGGCCGACGAGAGAAAGAGCTCAAGGAGGCCGCAGCCTTTATCGGGAGAAATGTCACGACGGTCGCGGGCGACGTATCGCGCCTGGAAGATCTGGACCGGCTCTATGTCGCGGTGAAAGAGAAACATGGTCACATCGACGTTCTCTTCGCGAACGCGGGCGCGGGGACAATCGCACCGCTCGCGGTAGCTACTGAGGCCCATTTTGACCAGACCTTCGACGTGAACGTGAAGGGGCTGTTCTTTACGGTGCAGAAGGCCCTTCCCCTCTTCAAAGATGGCGGCTCGATCATCCTGACCTCTTCAGTCTCGAACGTGTTGGGGCTCCCAGGGTTTAGCGCCTACGCCGCGAGTAAGGCGGCTGTGCGCAACTTCGCGCGCGGCTGGACTCTGGAATTGAAAGACCGCAAGATCCGCGTGAATTGCATGAGCCCCGGAGCAATCGATACCCCGGCCTTAGCGACGACGACGGGCCTTACCGCTGAACAGGCCGAGCAAGCGGCCGCACAGTTCACCACGCAGATCCCAATGGGTCGCAGAGGCATGCCCGAGGAAATCGCGGCAGCAGTCGTGTTCCTTGCTTCCGATGAAAGTTCTTACATCACCGGTGTGGATCTCGCCGTCGATGGAGGCATGGCGCAGGTCTGACCCCGGCGCGGTCGCTTCTCGAAAGAGCAGTAATCGATCGTCGACCGTGTGATTTGGCCCGAGAAGGATGGTTCCGAGACGTCTGATTAGATCGGACACGCTTGATGTAAGGGAAAAGGAGAGATTTCGATGAGCATCGAAAAGAATGTCGAGGTTGTGAAGAATTTTCTTGCGGCACTCGGCCGCCGCGATAAGCAAGGTTTGCTGGCGTTGTCTGCCGAAGATATTGAGTGGATCATTCCGGGCGAGGACTGGCCGCTGGCCGGCACGCACCGCGGGCACGCGGGATTGGCGGATTTGCTTCAGAAGGCTAACGAGACGGTGGAAACTTCGTACCCAGAGCCCCCCGAGTTCATAGCGCAGGGAGACCGGGTTTTGGTCGTCGGCTTCGCTACGGGGAGAATCAAAGCAACGAATAAGACGTTCGAGGACCATTGGGTCTTCGCCATTACCGTTCGAAATGGCAAATTGGCGAACGTCCGGGAGTATGTCGACACGCAAGCACTGGCGCGGGCCTCCGAGATGGCCGCGGGCCCCAGGTCCTGACCCATCGACACCGATACCATACGAGACGATTCGTAATGTCTACGAATACGTTGAACAGCGGCAACGCCTTCTGAACCGTAAACAGCGTGCCGCGCGCGTTCAGGCATCGGAAGTGGACCGCATCCAGCAGGCGCACCGCGATCTTCATTTGGCGGTCGAAGACCCCACCGAAATCAACGCATGACCTACTTCGCCTGACGAGTCAGTGTTCGTCGATACGGGGATCTCAAAAACCGCGCCTTCCCAAGCGCTCTCAGATCCTAGCGCTCATTCGCACGAACGTGGCTCAACGAACTGAAGGGCAGGAATATCCGGGTGAACGTGCTCAGCCCGGGGGCAGGTCGACACACTGGATTCCCAGCGACTCGACAAGGAGACGAGGGAGATGTTCGAAATCCCTGATCCCGCGGGGAAAGATGGGTCGTCCTGAGGAAATTTGCGACGGTCGCGCTGTTTCTTGCTTCAGACGAAGCGAGCTTCGTGAATGGGGTGGAGTTGTCTGTCGACGGCGGCTTCTCGGCAATCTGAATCGGCGGGTAACCAAGAGTCGGCTTCGCAACACTGTTCCGTCACTTGACGGAAAACGCGCTATCGTTCGAAGTGCCTGCCCCAGCCTTCGAGCGGATCGTCGGCGACTCGGCCAAAGGTCCGATTAGCTCACGATGCCGGCTCGATTCCGATCTTGTCATTTACGGCTGCCGCGATACGGTGCGTGCAGCCGAGGTAGCGCTCAGTCGTTTGGACCGACACATGGCCGAGGAGAAACTGAATCTGCTCCAGTTCACCTCCAGCCGCCCGACATAAGCGCGCGCACGTCCGGCGACTATGCCGCATGCGGCATAATCGCCGGTCCTGCGCGAAGTTGTGCCGCGCCGCGGGCGGAGAACTTGAGCAGATCCAGCTGCTCCTGGGCCACGCATCCGTCCAGACCACCGAGCGATACCTCGGCACGAAGCAAGATTTGGTGAATGCACCAAATGACGGAATCAAACTGAAGCTGGCCGTTTAGGCCAACCGGGGCGAGCTTACCCTCAAAACGCCCTCGTTCGCGTGTTCTTCCGTTCCCCCCTTCTTAACCGCCGACAGAATGAACCTGAAGCGCCTCAGGCAAAGCATCGAGGCATGCCACTTTTGGCCGGCGTGCTTGAAGTTCCTCATAAGAACTGGAGAGGCTACGACGGGTTCCAGCTCCGAGGAATCCCCGATTCTCGTGGTTGGCGACGACAACGTTAGCGAATGCCAGTTTCCTTTTGGGAAGGTACATGTGGATTTGCGGTTCCTTGAGTTCTTGACGTCCGAAGTTCGGCTATGCCTGCGCGTGCCTTCGACATCCTCGAAGGCATCGCCGACAAATTGCTGTACGAAGAAGGACAGCCGGTCACGGCATTGAATCCCGCGAAATCGAGGATATCTATAATGATGCGATTTCCGAACTTGCGCCGTTCGAGACGCTCATCCGCAAGGCGCGGGGCGAGGCATCCGCCTATTCGCCGATCATTGGCGCCGACGGAATGGCGGCCCGCAGGCGCCTTAGCGCTTCGAGGCTCCTGCAGAGGCTCTGATAACGACCACATCCCATCCTGTGTGTTTACGGCAGGAAATCGCTCCTTCCTTTTCGGGGTCTGCACCGAACCGTTAGCCGCTTCCGCCAGCAAGCAGCATCTCTTCGACGGCGCACCCCACCTCTCTGAAGAAATCTTCCAGCCCGGAAGGCTTGCGGATGTAGCGCGCAGCTCCTATCCTTTGCGTGCGCTGCATGTCCGAGGGTGATTCCGATGATGTGAGAATAACGACAGGAACCTTTAAAAGCCTCGGTATCGTGCAAATCTTCCTCAGCACGTCAACGCCGTCGATTCCAGGCAGGTTCAGGTCGAGCAGAATGAGATCAGGCGACAGGCGTCCCGCTTGCGACAGATTTTTCAGCGCTTTCTCACCGTCCTCAAAGCACGTCAACGCGCATTTTATGCCCTTTTCCTGGAGAGCCTTCTTGATCAGAAGAACATCGGCGGGATTGTCTTCCACGAGCACGATGCTGGCGGTTTTCACGGTTTCACCCATCGATTCAGTCCTTGGGCGGGATTGTGAATTTGAAGTCGGCGCCGCGCCCTTTTTCCGACTCCACCCAAATGCGCCCCCCGAGGCGCTCCACCACCTTCCGGCAGATCGCCAGTCCGATGCCGCTGCCGGCGTACTTCCTTCCATTCAGGCGGTTAAACATGCCAAAGATTTTCTCGGCATACTGCGGGTCGATGCCGATGCCATTGTCCTTGACGGAAAACACCCATTCTTCCTTGCCGTTCTTCACGGCGGAGACGTGGACCTGCGGCGGCTTCTTGCTCCGGTACTTGATCGCGTTTCCGATCAGGTTCTGGAAGACCTGCACCAGCGCCACTTCCTCCGCACGTATGGTGGGCAGCGGCTTATGCGTCACGACAGCACCGCTGTCCGTAATGGTTTTCTGCAGATTAAGCAAGGCCTTCTTCAGAACCTCGTTGCAGTCAATGGCGGCATGATGCTCCTCCCCGCGTTCGCTGGCTTGCCAGTATTCCCGCATGCCTTTGAGCAGGTCTTCCATCCGCTGCGCGCCTTCAACCGCGTAGGCGATGAACTGATCCGCATCCTTGCCGAGCTTGCTTTTGTATTCCCTGGCGAGGAGCTGGGTATAGCTTGTCACCATGCGGAGCGGCTCCTGCAGATCATGCGAGGCGGCGTAGGCGAAATGCTTGAGGTCGTCGTTCAGTTGTCTCATCCGCTCTTCGTCCCGCTTCTCCTCGGTGATATCGCGGGCAATTTTTGAAGCGCCAATGATGCTGCCAGCAGCATCCCGAAGCGGCGAGACGGTCAAGGAGACGTGTAAAATCCTGCCGTCCTTCGCCCGCCGCCTGGTCTGGTAATGATCAATGCTCTCGCCGCGCGAAATGCGGTCGAGGATATCCGGGATCTCGTCCTTGCGGTCGGGAGGCGTGAGCAGGGAGATGTGGCTGGCCCACGGCTTCCCCGGCCGTGTAGCCAAAAATCCGCTCGGCGCCGCGATTCCAGCTCCGGATGATGCCCTTCAGGTCTTTGCTGATGATGGCGTCGTCCGACGACTCGACAATCGACGCCAGGCGCTGCCTGCGCTTCCTGGGCCCGTCGCTTCGTTCCGTGACATCCTCGATCGCCAGAAGGATCGTTCGCCCGTAGGGCAGCGGCTGCTCGATTTCACGCGCGCTGAGCAGCATTGTCCTGCGCCCGATGCTTTCAAATTCATGGGTAACTTCGAAATCCTTGAACCCGCCGGCCTTCGGCAGAACATTCTCCAGCGCCTGCCTCAACTTCGGGATGTTCCACTGGCCGTTGCCGAGGTCATAAATGAGACGATTCTCGGTCTCCTCTTTTCGAACCTTGAAAGCCTCGTAGAACGCCAGATTCGCGCTCTGAATTCTCAAGTCGCTGGTCAGGACCAGCAGCGGCTGCGGACGGTTTCAACGATGGCTTCGGCAAAGTCGCGGCAACGCTTGATCGCATCGATATCGAGCAGCACCAGCAGGGCGCCGTCGACCTTGTTGTCCGGCGCCCGGTAAGGCAAGACCTGGAGGGAATACCAGCGTCCTTTCGGACCTTCAATCTCCCGCACGGCGGGCCTTCCGCCGCTGACGACGCTGCGCAGCAGTTCCGGCAGGTCGGGCAGGTCGATGTTGGGCTTCAGGTCCGAGATCGACCGGCCGATGTCGGAATCGATCAGGTTCAGCATCGGTTCCATCGAGGGCGTGAAACGCCTGATGTTCAGGTCTCTGCCGACCATGACCAGCGGGACATTGATGCCGGTCAGCACGTTCGTCAGATCGTTGTTCACTTCGGTCAGGGCGACGTTGCGGGTCTTCAGCTCGTCATTCACCGTATTCAGTTCTTCGTTGGCGGACTGCAGCTCCTCCTTGGCGGTTTCCAGTTCCTCGTTGCTCGCCTGGGCCTCTTCGTTGGCGGATTTGAGTTCCTCCGAGGACGCTTCCTGTTCCTCGATAATCGCTTGAAGGTATTCTCTTGTCGCCCCCAGCTCCTGTTTCAGGCGGGCATTCTCCCGCGCGCCGCGCGGGCCGGCGGTTTTCGCCCCAGCCGGTCCCTTGGCGGCGGCCTCGGGGCGTTTCGCCTCATCCTGTGCGCGGACTGGCGGGGCCGCAGGCTGGGCGCCCTCGAACAAAACCATGAAGTGAAGCACATCGGCGCGGCCCGTTCCGCCGCCGGTTCCATTGATCGGGACGACCTTGAGATGGACGTCACCAGGGTACTCAAAACGGCGACCGGGAGATCGGCGAATTCCTCGCTCCGGCGAATCTCCTGCAGAACCTCCATTCCATCGTGCCTGGGCAAGTGCAGATCCATCACAATCAATTCCTGCTGCCGCATCGCGTCCGCGTATGCGCCTTCCCTCCGGATGAAGGCCAAGGCTTCCTTGCCATCCCTTAGCGTGGTCAGCTTGTAGCGAAAGTGCCCAGCGTCCAGTGCATACCTCATCAGGTCCGCGTCAGCAGCGTTGTCCTCAATGAGCAGGATTCGAAAACTTTCCGGAGACGCCAACGCTTCCTTCGTCAATTCATCTCCTGTGGCGGGCTGCGGCGGGGAATCTTGCCCCCCCAACTCCGAGAGTCACCAAACGCCCTACGGGCGTTCCACTTCATTTTACGCCGCCCCGGCCCCTGGCCTCCACAAGTTGGCGAGGCGACCGGTCCAGGCCCGCAAATAGAGAACCACCGGCCCTTCGAGTTTGTTCCGGCGGGTTTGCCAATACAACCACTCTCCTGCGATCAGAACGCCGGCACCATCGAGAAGGTTCCCTTCGTACCTTCGGTCAGTCTTGCTCCCTGGTACACGCTGTGTAATTTACCGTAAGCGCTTTAGTCTCGAATCATCAGCCGCGTGAGAACAGCAGCCCTTTGGGGCCTTTCCATTCCGAGCGCAGGTTCTCGATCCACGTCTTGAGCCGGCTGCCGTGGACATGGTGAATGCGCCCGCCCGTCACGACCTCGAATTGCGCAACGCCTCGGGGTGCGGGACCGACAACGCAAACACCAGCGAGAGCTCGCGCACCGCGCCCAGGCAGCGGTCCTTCCCGTTTTCCGGCGAAAGGATGTGCTCCCTGGGCCGGCAAGAGGCCGAGTCGGTCCCGGGGGGGTGCCGGTTGTCCACTGGACCAGTCGAAGCCGTGTCCGCGATGATGTGTCTTTCTTCCAAGCGGTGCAATCCGTGCTAGCCAAGCGCGCCCCAGGCGACGCTCGGCCTGAAGAGGAACTGGACAATGCGGTACGGCAGATCATCTCCCGAGCAGTCGCGCCCGAAGGCGTGATAGATATTCGTTGCGGCCGGTCTGGCGAAGCCGGACATCTCGATCCTTTTCCGACCAATTCCTGGCCGGAAGTGCGTGGCCTGCCGCAGAAGAACCTCGCAGTCGAGCCCCTGCAAAAGCTGCTTAAGGGCGAACTCGTTGCGCGCCGGCGCAAGAATGTCGTGCAGGCACGCTCCTTTGCCGAGATGCTGGAACAGACCGTCCGCCGCTACCAGAACCGCGCCATCGAGGCGGCGCAGGTGATCGAGGAGCTAATCGCGCTTGCCAAGGAGATGCGCGCGTCGAGCGCCCGCGGTGAAGTCTTCGGGCTCTCCGAGGATGAGCTAGCCTTCTACGATGCGCTGGAGACGAACGATAGCGCGGTGAAGGTACTCGGCGAAGAGACCTCCGCACCATCGCCCGAGAATTGGTCGAGAAAATCCGCATCAACGTCACGATCGACTGGACCCTGCGTAAAAACGTGCGGGCCTAACTGCGCGTCCTGGTCAAGCGCATTCTGCGAAAGTACGGCTACCCGCCCAACAAGCAGGAGAAGGCGACGCAGACGGTGCTGGAGCAGGCAGAGGTGTTTGTCGGCAGAATCGGCGGCGGCATGAAGGAGGGCGCGGCAATCAGCCTCGGTCGGTCGTCGCGGCTCCGCGAGTACGTCGCTTGGTGCCTTCGAGGGATCGAGCCCGTTAATCCGCCTTATTGGAGGGTATTCTGCCGTCGGTTTGGGTACCGCGTCGTCCGGCAAAATGTCCGGCAAAACATCCCTTGTCTTCTTGCTTCTGGCATAACGGCGCAGAAGATTCGTCTTCCCGGCCTGCCTAAGTTGGTTTGATCCGCCAAGTAAAGCAAATCCTGGCTGTCGGCGGGCCGGCACAAGCCCCAGCGGGAGATGACTGATTCTGAATTCTGGCGTGACCTTGAAGTCAAATTCCAGGCATTGCAGCTGTCGGGCGTGATTGGTTCTCACCTGACGGCATCCTGGACCTCCGGAGTCTGGAATCAGACGGGAGCGCAGTGGCTCCTTAGCGGGTTTAACCCTCAGGTCAAGGAGGAGTTTATCTCTCTGGCCGAGGAAGCCGCGGCGAAATTCGGTAGAGCCAGACTCATTCAGAATGCTGACGAGCGCTGGGAGCTTGGCGGCGAAGTAGCCCACTTCTTCTGGCTCGATGCATTGAAGCGTGAGAGGGGCAAGTACAAATCCGATCACGGGCCAGTTCGTAAGACGGACGGTTCGGGTCACCTCACGTCTCTGTGTCCATTTTTGTGCCCACCCCTCGCATAGAAGGCTTGCTCGTCGTTGCTAGCGGGCCCTCCCAAAAGCCCGCGAACCCTTTGATAACTGGGAACGTTTAGCTACACTGGGTACTCATTGTGTTTCTTTGTGAAGTGTTTGTTTTCCGCCGGTTTTTGCCTCCGGAGCAAACGCTCTAATGTTCGCCTTGACCCATCCATGCCGAACCTGCCGCTCGGCAAGCTTTTTCAATCGGATGCCCGGCCCTGGCTTTGGGATCACGCCTGCCGCAATTGGTGGAAGTTCCGACGTGCTCAGCCGGCGAACGGCAGCACGAGAGGCGTACGAGAACCACTGTGATAGTTTTGTGATAGACGTGAGGCGAATCGGGGAGACTGGGTGCTAATCCGCATTCCACCAAGAACCGATGGCTGGCTTGTGTTTCCAGTGCTCCGCGGCGAGACGCCGGAATCCGTGCTCAGTTCGTGCCCAAAGAGCCAAAATGTGCTGATTGTGTGCCGTTCAGAGTGCTTCCACTGGGACGTGGGACTAGACGCTCGGATCTGAAAAAGGCAGCGGCATAGCCCTGACACAATGGCGAACGATCTTGTTGGCATTGGAGCGGCTAATTCACTGGGTCTTCATGGCGGTGGACACCTTCACAATCTTTATTGCGGGCGTGTTGCGGATCTTGCCGGAGTTGTTGTTGTTTTGCCGAGCTAAGTTGTTGGTCTTCCTGCGCTGGAATCCCAGTTGAAGGACTCTGGATCTGCGTATCGGGGTTCGAGTCCCTGCCTCCCAGCCAAACATTCCCAAAGCAATTGATGAGCAGGCGCTTACCGGGTCTTCCGCGGGTCTCGCCTTCGCTCGCGAATTCTGTAGATCACGCAAAGAACGGCACGATAGTCTCAGTCTTGGGAGCACCCGCCGCAGTACAGTGGTCGCAAAAAGACGGCAATCTGGTCATTCCCGCCGCCCGTGGTTCGGGTGAATATGCGTGGGCGCTGAAAATCACGCCGGCGCGCGAGCCGGCAGGGTAGAAGTCAGCGGGCACCGCCCGGCGATTCGACTTGGGCCAGAAGCCCGCGCATGAAATCGTCTTCCGGGAACAACTCCACGTACCGCTGCATGGTTTGCTTCGCTTGCGTGTAATTCTTTAATGAGATGTATCGAAGGGCAAGCGATTTGTAGAGTTCCGGCGCGTAAGGCTCTGCCGAAATCCCGCGGTTCAACACATCCACGGCTTCCGGGGTACGGCCGTCACGTGAAAGTGCCTCCGCTAGGTCGGCATAAACGGTGCTAGTGCTGAATTTGAGATCCAAGGCCTTGGTCAGATGCGTGATGGCAGCGGCGTTGGAATCCGCCAGCGTCCCTCGCAGATCTCTAGTCCCCAATGCCGCCTGCACCAGGCCGTTGTCCGGTTGATCTTTGGCTAGCTCGTCGAGCAGTGCAAGGTAATTCGTTTGAAAGGCGGGCATTTTCTGCAGCAGCTCGCCGTAGGCCCGCCACAGCGTTATGCGGGGGAGCTTTCCCCCAGCGGTTGGCCGGTTCACGTAAATCAAGCCACCTTCTGGCGCTAACGCAGGCGCCGGCAACGGTTCACCCGCGGACGCCGCGTTCGCAATAACGCGGTGGTTGGTCAGGGCGGAGTGCGAGATCACCGTTACGTCGCGCTTCGGCATGTGGCAGGCGGTGCAATCGTTCCCTTGCTCCGCGCGCGCTTGACGGGGTGCCTTGCAACTCGTCTCGGAATGGCAGGTCAGGCACTTCGCCCGGTACCAGGCCGCCGCCTCCGCGGGTGGCGGCTGCGAATGCGGGTCATGGCACGTGAAGCAGCTCAGTTTCCCACCGCTCCCGCTAAAACATTTACTGGCCTGCATGGCGGAATGGTGCTCCAGCAGGTCCTCGTCGCTGCGCTGCGGAACGACCTTGAGGATGGCCAACGTATCGCTAAGCCATGTACCGGGGCGAAAGTCCGCATAGTCCTTGCCGGGCTGCAGCACCCTGGCATCCCCGCCCTGGTGGCAGTTCATGCAAATCTGCTCCGCCAGGCGCGGAGAGAGCCGCGAGGGATTCACGATTGATCGGCGTGCTCCACCACTCGCTACGTGCGCGCCGCCCGGACCATGGCAGTTCTCGCAGCCGATCGCCAACTCCTGAAACGGCGGATCGAGATACACGCCGTTCCGGTCGCGAGCCAGCCGCGGCCGCCCGCTGTGACAGACCACGCAGCCTGCCACCATCGGCCGATTGAACCCGTAGTCCGCAAATGCGTATCCCGGCGAAAGGTCCCATTTCCGCAGCCGCACATAATACGAGAGCGGCGCCTCGAACAGATAATTTCCCCGGCGTACGGCATAGCTATATCCATTCACTCCGGACCCGACTGCGAACTCGAGTTTGTACACGGCTCGGAACACCGTCTTTCCGGCGGCATCCGTCGCGGACTCACTCTGATAAACGTCCGCCCCGTCGCGATAGACCTGAAACGAGCGGTTGAATTTGGCGCTGAATACCGTGACGGCCGCGCCGGTCAAAGGAGCGGACTGATTGGCCGGGCTCATCGAATGCGCCATCGCTACCCCGCTGTATCGTTCATAGATCACGCGATGGCAGCCCGCGCACACTTTGGAACCGGACCAGCCGTCGTCCGACGCGCCGGCCACCAGCGGCGCAATCGCAGCTACCAGGCCTGCAAGCGTGCGGAGATCCATTGCGCGTCCTTATCCTGGTGACATAACAGGCATGCATTCGGACTTTCCTTCTGTCCGAAGCGCAGCATGGTATCCGCCCGCGGAATGTCATCGATCTGGTGTGTCCTGGCTTGGAACAACAAGCTGTTCATGATTCGCGGCATATGACAGTTCACACAGCGGCTCCCATCCGATGATACGGGATGATGCGTGTGGGCCTCGATGCGAGAAGCGTACCCGGTGTGGCATTGAAGGCACATCTGGTCGGGGCGGTCCCGGTACTTCAAGGACGTCGGATTCGTCGCAGCATCCGCAGGATGGGGATTGTGGCAATGGCCGCACTGTGCCTGGCCTCGCCTATAGCACGTCGAACGCATGAACGCTTCACCGATGAATGTCGTTTCGCGGAGTCTGCCGTCTTTGTAAAAGGCCCGCCTTGAGAAGTCCGTCAAGGGCCGACTGGTGTAACGCGCGCGAAACACCCTGCTCGTTCCGGAATAGTTCCACTCCCCTTGAGGGCCCTCCTCCCGCACGGCCGATTGCATATGGCACTGGCCGCAGATGGCCAGGTATTCACGGTTGTCAAGCTTCGCGAAAACCACGGGCGGATCCCCCGGACTGTTGCCGTACACTTTGCCTGCTTGCATGGCTTCCACGTGGTCGGCGGAAGGTCCGTGACACATCTCGCAGTTCACGCCACCCTCGCTGAAAACCATATCCCGTGGTGCGGTGGACCCCGGTTTGGCGGTTCGTAGCTGGCTCGTGTGGCATGGAGCGCAGTTGGCTTGATAGTTAGTCCGGATGCCCATCGTATGGAAGACGCCAACATCGGCGCGTGCGGAGCCAGGCGGGTCGATGATCTTCCAATAATTCACCCAGGATCGTTCGACCTTGTTGTATTGGATCGGAAAAACGTGGATTTCACCATTGGGCAATCGCGTGGCGTAAGCCTGTTGCCACTTTGATCCTATGGTGAAGTCGATAGGATAGCGCTCCCATTTGCCGTCTGAACCGCGTGCAGCGAGATAGTAACTACCGCCTTCCATGGAGGTTCGCGCCGGCCACTCACCTGCAGCCTCCTCGAACCCGGTGTGCTTCGTGAAGTCTCCGAATACGTTCTCCGGCCGGTAGGGCCGGAACATCCGTGCCATGCCGGTTTGCTGCCAGGCTCCGTATTGGCTTGCGTGACAGGTCCGGCAGACTTCGGACCCGGCATAACGGCCCGGCGAAGTCGCTGGAGGGTCGAGAGCAGCAGGCGAGGGTGCCGCTGGATAATCCGCAGCGCTGCGGTGCAACTCCCGCAACTGGTTCAGCGCTCGCGCTTGCACCGGCCCGGGGAGCCGCGCAGCAGCGGCGAAGGCCCGCGCCGCGCCATCCCGGTCATCCAGCGAAGCCTGCGCCAGTCCGAGCAGATATTCGATCTCCGCGTCGTTCGGATTGAGTTCCGCAGCGTGGGCAAGGTCTGCGACCGCGGCATGGACTCTGGTTGGACTACCTGTTAGCTCGACCCTCGCCAGCGCGTACAGACTCGATGCTTGCAGTTGTCTTTTGAGCGCCGGCCAGTCCGTTTCACGAATCGACGATGGTCGGGCAAATCGTTCCAGGTACTCGAGCGCGTCTCGGGCGTTCCTTTCACCCTCGCGAAACAATCCCATCTGTATCTGAACGTTCGCCGCAGGAACCAGCAAGAGGGGATTCTCTGGAAGCAGCCGCACCGACTCTTTTGCGTATACCAGGGCCTCACGAAAATCGCCAACATCGATGCAGGCCTTGGCCGCGATGTCGTAGACTTCTGCCAGCAGCCAGGAATCCGGATAAGCGGACAGGAACGATCGCGCAGCCTCCAATCTCAGACGTGCGTCCCGCTTCTTGTAGATAGCCGTGAACGCTTGGCGCTCCTTCGGTCGTTCAATCTGATCGAGAATCGTAAACTGATTTGCAGAGGGCGAAAGGATCGCCGTATCGATGTCCTGAGCGAATGCACCTGACATTAACCCGAAAAAGACAGAACAGACGGAAGTGCTGCGTCGCATTCGCCTCCGGCAACCACCAACGTGGTAAGCATTTTAACTCACTCGCACACGTGCAAGCCTCGGGTGCGGACCAAGCGTATAATTGTCGTATTCGGGTCCGCAATGAGTACCGGTATTGTTGGTGTTATCCTCCTCTTGTCTCTCGATTCCCTGGCAGCAGCTCAAATCCCAGCTGCGTGCAAAGGACCCTCCGAGCTTGAGAGAGTCCTACAAACCAAACCGTCGGCCGCAGCTTACGATGCCCTGGGAGCATGGTTCGGCGAGCGCCATCAGGTTTCATGCGCCGTGGAAGCTTTTGCGTCGGCCGTGCGGATGGACTCGCATTCCTGGGAAGCACAGTACAACCTGGCGCTCGCTTTGCTGCAACAGCACAAGTCCTCCCAGGCAGCCGAACATTTGAGCCTTGCAGTTCGCGCCAAGCCGGATCTCTTGCCGGCCCACAACGCTCTCGGAACGATCTTGCTGGATGCGGGAAAGCTTCCGGAAGCCGAAGGCGAGTTCCGCGAGGTGTTGAAGCTTGATGCCAGGAATGTTTATGCGCTCGATCACCTGGCCCAGACCCTCTCATCTCAACACCGCTACGTGGCGGCCATCTCCTATTGGAATCGGGCGCTCGCTATCCAGCCCGGCGACGCCGGTTTGGGGATCGCTATGGCTGTGGCCCACTCCCAGAATGGAGATCCCAAGCAGGCCATCGAGATCTTGAAGGAATTGATCAAGGCCCAGCCCACTGCGGCACTGGCGCATTTCAATCTGGCCACCATTTACGCGCATCAAAGCCAGTTTCGTGAAGCGGCGGACGAGTATCAGGAGGCGCTGCGCCTCGATCCCAAGGACGATACCTCGCGGCTTTCTCTCGTTAAAGCTCTAACGACTATCGGCCTGTACACCGATGCTCTGGAGCCGGCTCAGGAATACGCCAAACGCCATGCGGAGAATTACGAAGGGCACTACCTTCTGGGAGCGATATATCGGGGGCTGGGTGATCTGGAGAAAGCCGAGCCTGAGCTCAAGCGTGCGGCGAGCATGAAGCCCGACGATAGCGAGGTACAGTACAACCTCGGTTTCGTTCTCGCGAAGAGGGGAAAACCGCAGGAGGCGCTCCCGCATTTGGAGAAGGCGCTGCAACTCAAGCCGGATTCCTCCGAAGCCCGCTTTCAGTTAACTGGCGTGCTTCGTGCTTTGCATCAGGACGAGCGCGCCCGCGCCGTTCAGGAGCAGTTCCAGAAGCAGAAGCAACATGATGTTTCGAACAAGGTGGTGGAACTGGAGGGGATCAAGGCCAACTCGCTGCTCGAATCGGGCGACGCGCGCGAAGCCGCGGAAACGTACCGCAAAATGCTTCAGACGGAGCCTTCCGACGCGCACACCTGGTACAACCTGGCGCTCTCCCTGGAGAAATTAGGCGATCGCAAGGGCGAACGCGATGCTCTCGACCGGGCAGTCACCGTCGACTCGAAGATGGCTCCCGTTCACAATCAATTGGCCGTGCTGGACCTTGACGAGGACCGTTTTGCCGATGCCGAGCGGCACCTTCAGACGGCTCTGGCTATCGATCCGCAGTTTGCCGAGGCGCAGGGCAATCTGGGCGTAATCTACGACCGCCAAGGGAAGATCAAGGAAGCCGAATCGCTCTTCCGGCAAGCCGTCGAGAACGATCCTAAATACCGTCAGGGCTATCTCAACCTGGGAGTGGTTCTGGCCCAGCAGAACCGCCTCGCCGAAGCTCGCGGCACGCTGGAAAAGGCAGCGTCCTTCGCCCCGCACGACATTCAGATCCTTACGGCGCTGGGTATGGTGCAAGGGCGCCGGGGCGATGGTCCGGCGGCGATCGCGTCTTTTAGAGAGGTGGTCGTGCTGGCCCCCACATCGGCGGAAGCGCACCTCAATCTGGGGATTGCGCTCGCGGACAACTACGATAAGGATGGTGCTTTCGTGGAGTTTACCGAAGCCGGCCGCCTGGCGCCAAACGCGGGCGTGGTGCACTACAACAAAGGCCGTGTGCTCATGGACCAGCGCCACTACGAGGAGTCCCGAGTGGAGCTGGAAATTGCTTGCCGGGAGGCTCCGGAGCACCCTCTAGCGCACTACATGCTGGCAATGGTCGAAAAGAACCTTGGCCATTCAGAAGGGGCTGTGGCGCTGCTGCGGACCGTGATCAAACTTGATCCGCGCAATGCGGACGCATTCTACCTGCTGGGCCGCACGCTGCAGGACACCGGCAACAGCAAGGAGGCGGTCGAGGCCTGGAAGAAGTCCCTGGCGATCGACCCGGATCAGACGCAGGCCTTGTTCAATTTGATCCGGGCACTGCACCAGACCGACCCCGCTCAAGCCAAACAATATGAGGCGCGCTTCGTCGCGGTAAAGGAGAAACAGCAATTGACATCCGAAGTGGAAACCCTGAATAACTTCGCCCTAGCATCCGCGAAGCGGCTGGATTGGCCGCAGGCGCTAGAGCAAATGCGGGAAGCCATTCGGCTCTGCGGAGAGTGCGCTTTCAAGCCAGACCTGCTCAAGAACTTCGGCCTGCTCAGCTGCCAGTCGGGCGACGTCGAGACCGGCGAGAAGGAATTGCGGCTGGCGCTGGCATTGAAGCCGGGCGATCAGGATGTCCAAAAGGCGATTGCCATAGCAGCCGGCGTGCGCGCCGCTAAGAGTTCGACCCATCAAAAAGCCAGCGGCGGGAACATCGAACCGCCGTCTCACTGAGAGAATCTGCTCTCATCATTCGTTATAATCTTGCTCTGAGACGCAATCTGGATCGGCGTTCCCTTCTGCGCGCCATCTCCAGCTCATTCGTGGCGCGCCTCGTGGGCGCGAAGTCTGCAACATTGCCGGTCTTCACGGATGCCACGTCTCGAAGTCTCATTACCTTCCGCCATCAAGCCAGCCGTACCTCCCAAAAGTACTTATTGGAATCGATGTCCGGCGGCGTTGCTATGTTGGACTACGATAACGATGGGCGGCTGGACCTTTTCTTCGTGAATGGAGCCGCTCTACGCGATCCCATGCCGGCGGGATCACACCCGGATAAGAGTGATCCAAAGTATTGGAACAGGCTGTACCGAAACAATGGCGACAATACGTTTACGGATGTGACCGAACGGGCCGGTGTCCAGGGCTACTCCTACGGAATGGGTGTCGCTACGGGAGACTACGACAACGACGGCTTTCCGGACATCTATGTTACTAATTTTGGAGGGAATATCCTTTACCACAACAATGGGGATGGCACTTTCACGGATGTTACAAGCCATGCTGGAGTTGCGGCCAGCGGCTGGTCTGTGGGCGCCTGCTTCGTGGATTTCGACCGTGACGGCCGGCTCGACCTGATGGTCAGCCGTTATCTGGATTGGGATTTCGGCAGCAGCCTCGTCTGCGGCGAGGACAAGCCTGGTTATCGGGCTTACTGCCACCCAGACCTTTTTCAGCCAATTACCCACATCCTTTACCACAATAACGGGGACGGTACGTTCACAGATGTCTCCACGAGATCGGGCATCGGCCGTTCGCCTGGAAAAGGACTGGGCGTAGCGATCAATGACTACGATCAGGATGGATGGCCTGACATCTTTGTGGCCAACGACTCATTCCCGCAACAACTATTCCGGAACAATCGAGATGGAACCTTTACGGAGACGGCTCTAAAGCTCAATCTGGCTTATGACGAAGACGGCAAAGCGTTCGCCGGCATGGGGGCGGACTTCGCGGACTATAACAACGACGGGTGGCCGGACGTCTTCGTAAATGCGCTGGCTAACCAACGGTATGCGCTATACCGAAACCAGCAGGGCCAATCCTTCGACTATGTCTCGGGGCCAAGCGGTGTCGCCGGAATTACGCAGATGCATTCCGGCTGGGGTGCCCGTTTTCTTGACTATGATAACGACGGCTGGAAGGACCTGTTTATCGCGCAAGGTCATGTGATGGATAACATCGAACTGACGCAGCCTTCGGCCCGATACAAGGAGGCGCCGCTACTCATGCACAATGCCGGTGGCCGGTTCGTGGATGTCTCAGCCTCCTCGGGAGAGCCCTTCCGGTTGCCTGTGGCCGCCCGCGGTGTAGCTTTCGGCGACCTAAATAACGATGGGTTTCTGGATCTGGCCGTCAATTGCAACGATGGGCCACCACTGGTCCTCATGAACCAGGGAGGGAACGGCAATCATTGGCTGATCATCAACACCATCGGAACAAAGAGCAACAGGGACGGCCTTGGTGCACGGCTAAAGCTCGTCAGTGAATCCGGGAAACCGCAGTACGGGTTTGTGAGCACGGCCGGCAGCTACTTATCAGCCAGTGACAAGCGCGTGCACTTCGGGCTGGGTGCGGACCGTTCGGCGCGCCTCGTGGAAATCACGTGGCCGGGCGGAACGGTCCAGCGAATCGAAAACGTTAAAGCCGATCAGGTGCTCACGGTACGTGAACCCGCGGGCTGATGGGCATCACCAATAAACTTTCGCTGCGAATTGAATTTGCCGCGGTGTGTTGCGTGTCCCGGTAATCCGGCCGAAGTTTGCATCGCTCAGATTGCTATCCGGAGTGCTAAAGACCACCGAGTTAGTCAGATTGAAGGCCTCCGCCCGGAACTCTATCCCCAGCCTTTCCTTAATAGGGAATCTCCGGAACAGCGACAGGTCCAAATTATGGAAATAGGGTCCTCGCAGCGAGTTCCGACCCAAGGTGCCGTATGTAAAGTTCGCCGGTACTGCGAATGCCTGCGGATTGAGCCACAACGTTGGACTCTGATTTGGAGCCGCAGTATTGCTACTGACCAGGTTCGCCCGCTCCGTAGTGCTGCCGGTATTGGCAATGTCGCCGCTAACCGTGACATCGTACGGCACGCCAGACGTCAATTGCAGGATTCCGTTGAGTTGCCAGTTGCCAAGAATATAGTTCGCCGCGGTGTTGTTGAAATCGAACTTCTGCCCTTTGCCGAACGGCAGTTGATATACGGCCGCGAATGAGAAAATATGCGTCAGGTCGAATCCTGATACACTTCGGTCTACCTTGAAGTTGTATGGGTCCTGGATCTCGCAACCCTCAGCTCCAAAGAAGCCTGAGCACCCGTTATCAATGGACTTGGAATAGGTGTAAGACACCAGATAAGTCAGCCCCTTGCTGGTCTTGTGATCCAGCCGAAACTCAAAAGCTTCATAGTTAGATCTTCCGACGCTCTGGTCGTAGAAGGTAGGCGAGATATAAGGATAGGGCCGCCGGCTGGCCACCACGGCCGCGTCTCCAGGTCCAGGTACCGTTGCAATGTTCTTGTAGCCGCCCCAGTTGAGCCGACCATCATGCGAACCTACATAACCCAGAGACAGCACCGTATCCTGTGTTAACTGGTGGTCAATACCAAAATTCCATTGATCAGAATACGGCATTTTGACTAACGGATCCACGTACCATTGAACAAAGCCCGAGCTAGCGAAAGGCGTCGCCGCGGGGTAAATCACGCCGCCGGAACCGAGGTGGAACGGGTCGGTGCCAGCGGTGTCCACGGTTGTGTGATTCAAGTTATTGGCCAGCAGTTGACCCACGTTGGGCCAGGTGCCTTCGTAGTTTTGTGCGAGCTGGATGATTGCGGACCAATTGTCGAAGAACCGGCCATAGCCGGCCCGTATGGCAGTCTTGGAGAATAACCGGTACGCCACCCCGATGCGCGGTTGCCAGTTGTTATGGTCGTTCTTGTAAATGGAATGGTTGCTGTTGCTTGTCAGGACAACATTCGCCGGCAGCGTGCCCCCGGGGATGCACGGAAAGCCCTGCGTCGTGCTGCAGGCTGGCGGCTGGGCTGCCAGGACGTAGGTGCCATTGTTCAAATTCAGATCTCCAACATAGATTGACCCGGTCTTAAAACTGCCATAAATGGGCCACAAGGTTAGGTCGTAGCGCAGCCCGATGTTGATGTTCAGCCGGTCGGAAATCTTGATTTGGTCCTGGACATAGACGCCGTCCACCCAACCGCCGTGTTCCGTTTCGAGCACATTGCGCTTGTTGGCATTGTCGACTACGCCCAAAAGGAACGAGGCCATGGCATTGCCCGTTCCAGCTGGGCTCTCTAGATTGGAGGTCTCATAGGAGCTGAATCCTTCGCTCGCGCCGAAGATCGGCGAAATCGAGTTATTCGTGGCGAAGTCTCCCCCGGCCTTGATAGTGTGGCGGCCCAGGATCTTGGTGAAATCGCCGCCAAACTGCACAGTATCGGCGATCTTTGTGTCCTGGACATTGTTGCCCCCTGTGCCCAGGTAGCCGTTGATGCTGATGAGCGGAACGAAGGGCCCATTGCCACCCTGGAAAGCGCCGATGAAGTTGGACGCAAAGCCAGCCTGCTCCAGTGCCGCGGGAAAGCCCGTAGGCGCGCTTGTGAATACCTTTCCGACGAAGTTGCCGCCGTTGTTGCGCCCGACATGCATATCCAGAATCGTGGTGGGACCAAACGTGTGCGTCCAGTGCGCGCCGTAGTTGTCACCACTGAGCCGGACCTGATTCTGGGCGCCGGGGTATCCGGCGGAAGTGGTCTGCGTTTGATTATACGTGGAATAACGGAAAAATAGTGTATCCCTCGTGCCAAACACCTGGTCCGCGCGAAGATGGAACGAATCCTGATTGGTGGCCTGCGGCGTGCCGTCTACCAGGTTGTAACCAGCGACTCCCGTGCTCGCCGGAGCCGGGAAAAGCGTCTTGGCATAGAGCACGCTCGCTCCGTTGAGCAGGTTCCCGGGAATCTGGTTGTTCGGGAACGGGGCCCGCGAGTATTGGCCCGGATGAGCGGGGTCCGGCACAGTGGAGAACGGGTTATAGATCGCCTGCGAGATGTCGTTGAAGTTTCCGCCGAGTTCCTGGGCCGTGGGAGTCACGTTCAGCGTTTGAGCCGCTAACCGCTGGCGATAGCCTTCCCAGCCGCCGAATAGAAACGTCTTGTTTTTTCCGTTGTAGAGTTTCGGAATATACATTGGCCCGCCAGCCGCAACACCATACTGGTTCTGCCGTAGCGGGTTTCGGTTGGCGATGAAGAAGTTCCGGGCGTCCAGCTTTTCGTTACGAAGGTATTCCCAAACAGTCCCGTGGAAATCGTTGGTCCCCGGCTTGCTCACCACGTTGACGATTCCTCCGGTCGCCTCCCCGAACTCCGAGAGATCATTGTGGGATTGCACCTTGAATTCCTGCATGGTATCTATGATCGGCTCGAAGTTGTAGTTACCGATGAAGGATCCCAGGTCGACCAAGCCGTCGAACAGGAACATGTTGCTACGGTTGCGCTGGCCATTGACCGCTGGAAACGTGAAAGAGCCGATAGCATTTCCGGCAAAACCACCGCCGCCGCCGGAATTTTGCGCGACGCTAATCGGGCTAACCCCGGGCGTCAGCGCCAGCAGTTGGGTGAAGTTTCGGCCGTTTAGGGGGAGATCGTTCACCGCCTTGGTGGTGATGGCCGTACCGAGTTCGGAAGTAGCGGACTCGATCTGTGCGGCCGTCGCCGCCACCTCTATGGTCTGCTGCGTGGCCCCGACCACCAGCTTAAAGTCCACGGTGGCGGTCTGGTTCACATAGAGAGTGAGATCCGAGCTAGAGGAGGTATTGAAGCCCGGGGCGCTAACCAACAGCGAGTAGGTCCCGGGCGCAATATCGATCAAAACGTAGCGCCCAGCGCCATTGGTCGTGGTGGTCTTGTCCACGCCGGTCGCGGCGTTATGCAATACGACCTTGGCGTCTCCAATCACCGCCCCCGTGGGGTCGCTGACCGTGCCATTAACGCTTGCAGATTCGAGTTGGGCCAGCGCCACTTGGGGCAGGATCGCGAGGACCACTGCCAGGATGATAAGCGCAGCGTGAAGAACGGAGACGGCAAAACGACGTGGGAACGAGAAGCCAGACTTCATAAACTCCTCCTGCTACTGGGCAGTATCAATTGATGTCCACTCGGGTCCGAGACTGCAATTCTCAGCCCGCGGCAACGCAGACCCGCAGACTAATACATTTCTGTTACGAAAACTATGTCATGACGTTTCGACGGTGTCAATGGGAAAATTGAAATTCAGCAGTTTCCGGGTGTAACAAGTGTGGTATAAATCCTGGCTTCTCCACAGCGCACTTAAGCGATTACGTAACCGTTTAAGTGAGGGCTTTCTTGAGACCATTGGCCAACGGCGAGGAAGTGCTTGTTTTCCAAAGAGATTCAGATCGAGCCGATACGCCGTTCCGGAAGCTCGAATCGCGCACGATCAGCCGGGGGGGCAGCAATATGGTGCGAGTTCCCCTGGCGCGCTTCTCTATGAGTTGCAACAGAAGTTCCGCCGCATTTCGCCCCACCAGAGCACTACTTTGGTCCACCGTGCTGAGCGGAACGCGCAACTGGTCCGAGTAATGCACGTTGCCGACGCCAACCACTGCGATATCTTCCGGAATTTTGAGCCCCGCATCCAGGATTGCTTTCACTGCCCCGGCTGCCACCGGATCATTAAAACAGAACACGCCATCTGGACGCTGCCTCCGAGACAGCAGTTGTCGCATCGCTTTATAACCCCCGCCGTCCTGAGACTCGCCTGTCACAACCAGCGACGACGGTGACGCAAAGCCGTGCCGCACAAGGGCTTTTCTGTATCCCTCCAGGCGGCCGACGGCGGTACCGACCTTGGGCCCGCCGATATGGGCGATCGATCGGCACCCACACCCAATCAAATGCTCGGTGGCGATTTTCCCGACCGCTTCGTCATTCACTCCCACATAGTTCGCCTTCAGCCCTGCGATCTTACGATCGATCAATACATACGGCACCTTGTGCTCCTCAACGTTATAGAACAGGCGGGTACGCGCTGCGGACTGCGCCGACGCTACAATCAGACCGTCGACGCGCCGCGCCAGCAGAAGCGCCACTTCTTCGCGTTCTATGCCGGGGTCTTCTTCGGAAATCGAAATCAATACTTGGTAACCCGCCGGCCGCACCTTATCCGAAATTCCCTTCGCCACCTCGGCGAAGAACGAGTACATCAAGTCGGGCACGACCAGTCCGATTGTGTGCGTGCGGCCGCTCACCAGGCTGCGGGCAATCCAGTTTGGCTGATAGTTAAGCTCGCGGGCGCGCTTGAGAACGCGCCGCTTCGTAGCGGCGCTGATATCGCTCTGATTTCGCAGCGCTTTCGAAACGGTGACCACGGAAACGTTAAGATCCCGCGCGACATCCTTCATGCGAACCGGCATAACTTTCCGCTGAACGAACTTAGCATAGGTTGACGAACTTTTCATAAGAAAAAGCAAGGGGTGCTCTGCGTATCGGGGTTCGAGCCCCTGCCTCCCAGCCAAACATTCCCAAGAAATTGATGAGCCTTACCGGGTCTTCCGCGGGTTTCGCCTTCGCTCGCGAATTCTGTAGATCAGATACCAGACGATTATCAAATTAACCACCAGGATAGCTAGCTTAGGGATCGAGAAGCGTTTAGCCAGTTCATAAACTTCTAATGGAATCAGTGCGCTCGTTGAGATCGTCGTTAAATATTCCGCCCAATGCTTCCGCAGAAGCAGCCCGACGCCTTCCGTCAGAAACAGGCTGGCATAAATGAATAACGCGGCGCTGATGTCTTTGAGCTGTTTCGGAGTTGTTGAGAAGAGCTTGGCAAGTATGCGGTGAATGAAACGGCCTTCCGGATCAAGTCCCAGCAGCTGTGCCCAGCGCGTCACTGCCTCCGCGATGTCCTTGTGCAATAGTTTGAGGGCGACTACCCCAGCCGCTATGAGGGTCAGCCCTTTCAGCAATTTGAATAGGCCAATCAGAACCAGAGCGGTCGAGCCTGAATGCGCGGCGGATCTCTTGGGCGCCGGAGAGTGGCGGCTCACAACCATAAGAATAAATGCTAACTAAAGAGAACTGGCAGGCTTGTGTGATACTAAATACTCTGGAAGTCAGTTGGGGTTTAATCGTACTTATAATACTGCCCGGTGGGAGTCCATGGTTGATCCGGATTTGGCACTCGTTGCGCTTGTTCTCTTCGTCTTGATTGCCGCTCTTTTGTTTCCCGGCGGCCCCGGTTCGCCGCGCCATATGCGCGTAGAGCCATAGGAGCTATACAACTTCTTTTTGCGACGACTCCGAAGAAACGTTAGGGCCTTCACAACAAGAATCCGCGCTCGCCCGCCGAGGCTAGAATTTGGACGCCTGATTGCATCCACCCTGGCAGGAGGATTTAAAACGATATGCTCTGGTACGCATGGGTGTTTCTCGTGATCGCTATTATCGCTGCCATTTTCGGATTTGGTGGTATTGCGGCAGGAGCTGCAGGCATCGCCAAGATCCTCTTCTTTCTATTTCTCGTGGTGTTTCTAGCCAGCCTCTTTCTTGGAAGGCGCGCCGTCTGACGCCTGTCGGAGCCACTAGGAAGGCAAGTACGGGCCGAATCCTTCGGCAGGTGCCATGCGAAAATTCGGCACACAGCGTGCGCACATTTTGGAGCACGGCTTATAGATTGGGGGCAGACGTTGCGTCTGCCTCCGCTATTCCGGTCTTGCCTCGAGCAACAGGTGTTTCTCAAACTCGACGTCGAGTGAAGCTGACGGACCGCGGACCGTTCCCAGATCTTTACCGTCGGCGTAGTCGGTGAGGTGATAGACGCGATCCGCAAGGCCGCGTAAAGAGACTTTGCCCTTCCACTGAGTTGCATAGAAAGCGTAATAGAGGTTGCCGTCCTTGCGAATGGCGTGCGTCTCGGGCCGGTCAAAGCCGACGTCGTAGAGCGCTCCAAGATACTCTCCCCGCGAGAGCATCTTCTCCTTGTAAATCCGCAGCCATTTTGCGAAGTTCTGTTCCCGGGCGGGTGTCAGATCGCCGCGTTTTCTTTCCGCCGACCCTTCCGGCCAGGTGAAATTAGTGCCGACCACACCGCCGACTCCAACCGTCGACGCGAAGTCATCTTTGGTCATATCGACGTGATCGCCGAAATAAGCCATCGCGTCGCCTGCCAGCGCTTTGAGTGTCTTGCCTTTGGTACGCACCTGCCACGAAGACTTGGGGTCGGACGCCACTGACATATTCATGAAGGGCAACGTAAAGAAGGAGTAGGCGGTGCCGCACGGGCAGAACTCGACCAGCGCCTCGGGCTTGGCGCCGCGGGCCGTCTCGTAAGTGCTCCGGAAGAAATTTGGCATTGCCTCCACAGACTCTTCCGGCCGGGCATGCTTGTGCGCCGGATTGAAGCAGGGCGGGGCGCCGTTCATGTGCTGGCCATCGAGCTTCAGACCGTCGAAGCCCCAATCTCGTATAACTTTTGTGACGATGGCCTGGTGGTATTCCACAACGGCGGGATCGGCGGGGCACAGATACCAGGAATTCCAATACGAGATTTTCTGCTTACTGCCGTCGGCATTGAGCAGAAGCATCTCCGGATGGTTCTTTATCAGCTCCGAATCGGGATCGGCAGCCAGCGGCGCCCACCATAGTTGAGCCTTGAAGCCTTCAGCATGGATCTTGTCGACCAGCGCCCGCATATCGGCGTCGCCCTTAGGAAACTTCTCGGGCTTCAGGAACCAGTCGCCTTGCGCGGTTTGCCAGCCATCATCGATGGTCACCCAGGAGAAGCCAAGCTCTTTAACCACCGGCAGAGCGTTATAGACCTGAAGGGGAGTGAATTTGCGGCCATAGCCCCAGGCGCACCAGATGGGGCCGAAGGCACTGTCCGGCGCGGCATCGAACCGCACACCCTGCGCCATCATGACCTCGCGATAATCGCGTAACGTCTGAAAGTAGTCGCCCTGGTGGACCGCAACAAAGGTGCGCAGGGTCTTCATGGTACTCCCAGGCTTCAACACCTCCTCGTGCTTCATCTCCACGGCGACCGTGGCTTGATCGGGCCCGGGCATTGTGACGGGCAACGAGACCAGTTTCGGGGCCATAGCCACGTGCCCCACGCCGATCCCCACATCCCGGCGCCAGACGTCGACTACCGGCGTGCCCCCTCCGTAATCGGTGTCGTTCATTCCCAGAAAGTTCTCCTGTTTAAAGCCGGGTTTCAGCGGAAAAACCCAATCCGGCCGGCTCTCATAGGAGCCGCTCTGGTACGACCAGAACGCCGGCTCCACGTCGGACCGGGCGGGCCCAATTACATAGGACTGATTGGCCCAGCCCGTCACGGGCAAATCGGCGGCGCCCGTGTTGGTGTACTCCACATCGAAAAAGGCCATTCGCGGAAACCCATCGTAGAGGGTGACAGTGACGACTTTCTTGAGCGCCGGCGCCGTACCGGTAATCACCGTGCGGAACCCGGCTCCCAAGCGGTCTCGAACCGGCTCCCTCTGGTGGCTTCGCAAGGAGAAATCCTTCACAACGCTGCCGGCGGTCCGAATGAATTCCGATGCCGTGAAATCTCCGACAGGAATTTCGTGCCCTCCAAGCAACGCGACGACACGGCTGTGCATGGAGGCATCAAACTCGATACGGATATTTCCGCCTTCGATCCGCAAGGAGTCAGCCGCGTAGCCCCGCAAACCGGCGAGCATGAGCGCCACCAGAAATCTTCGGACCAGGATTTTCTTCAATTCCGCCACTCCGTTTTCCCAACGATGAGTTGGATCTTTATCCGCCGATCGAGTACATGGGCCTCGGCGGCGGCACGAACCGGGTGCTATTAATTTCGTGGCCGATCCATTTCGACTCCACGTTCGAGCGAATGAGCGCGGCGATCTCGTCGTCGGATGCGCCGGAGCGCAGCAGGGATTTTACGTCGGCTTCTTCAATGGCGAAGAGGCAGTAACGCAGCTTTCCATCGGAGGTCAGGCGGATGCGATTGCAATTGAGGCAGAACGGCCGGGTGACGGACGCGATAAAGCCGACCCGCCCGCCGCCGTCGGCATAGCGATACTCCGTGGCGGGGGCGCGAGGATCGCGGTCTGGAATGTCGACTAGAGGGGAGATCTCGCGCGACAGCAGCTGGATCATTTCGTCAGCGCTCAATACGCGATTTCTATCCCAAAGATGCTGCGCATCGAGCGGCATGAACTCGATGAAGCGCGGCTCGATGCCACGCTCTCTGCAAAATCGCGCCAGGGGAACGATGTCGGGCTCGGTTAAGCCTTTCACCGCTACGGCGTTCAGTTTCACCGGGCCATAGCCCAGCCGGAGACAAATGTCGATGCCCGCGAGTACTTTGTCCAGATCGTCGCGCCGAGTGATGTTCTTGAAGCGTTCGCGATCGAGCGTATCGAGATGAATGTTGATGCGACGCAGGCCCGCTTCGTACAGAGGCTGCGCCATTTCCTCGAGCAGGACGGCATTCGTGGTGAGCGCCAGGTCGCGGATGCCGGGAATCGCAATCAGCTTCCGGATCAGGACCGGAAGGTCCCGGCGCACTAGGGGTTCGCCTCCGGTGATGCGGAGCTTGGTGATTCCCAGACGCACGGCCACTCGAACGAAACGCTCGATCTCTTCAAACGACAGGATCTCCTTGCGCTCCATGAACTGAACGCCCGTCTCCGGCATGCAATAGAAGCAACGGATGTTGCACCGGTCGGTTACGCTGATGCGGAGATTGTCATGCGCTCGTCCGAACGAATCGACGAGCGGACTGGTGTCCATAAAGTTAGAAGCTTACGCCTATTGTAACAACTCCGCTTATTTAGAGTGCCGGAGCGATAATAGGGGTTCAAGTTGTTGAAAATCATTCTGATTTCGACGTACGAGATGGGCCGGCAGCCATTTGGCTTAGCCTCACCCGCCGCATGGTTGCGTGCGGACGGGCACCAGGTGACGTGTGTCGACCTGGCTTGCAGTCCGCTGCCGCGAACTTCTGTGGCCGAGGCCGACCTGGTGGCGTTTTACCTTCCCATGCATACTGCGACACGTCTGGCAGTGACGGCCATGGAGAGGGTGAAGGAACTGAATCCTCGGGCGCACCTGTGCTGTTTCGGACTGTACGCGCCGATGAACGAACCCTACTTGCGGGAACTTGGCGCCCGGACAATCTTGGGCGGGGAATTCGAACAGGGCCTGCAGGATCTTGCCAACAGGTTGCGGCAGGGGCGCAACGGGCAACTGCCGTTGATTTCTCTTGACCGGCAGCAGTTTCTGACGCCGGACCGGACGGGCCTGCCTTCTTTGGCGCGGTACGCGAAGCTTGTGTCGGACGGCGAATTGAGGCTTGCCGGCTACACCGAGGCGAGCCGCGGCTGCAAGCACCTGTGCCGCCACTGCCCAGTTGTTCCCGTTTACAACGGCGTGTTTCGGGTGGTGCAGCGAGAGGTGGTGTTGGAGGATATCCGGCGCCAGGTTGCGGCCGGAGCGCAGCACATTACTTTCGGAGATCCGGATTTTTTCAACGGCCCGAGGCACGCGACGGCCATCGTCGAATCCCTGCATGCGGAGCATCCGTCGATCACGTACGACGTCACCATAAAAATCGAGCACCTGCTGCGTTACCGGGATCTGCTGCCCGTGCTGCAGCGGACTGGTTGCCTGTTTGTGACCAGCGCCGCCGAGTCCATTGATGATGCGGTACTCGAGAAACTAGCCAAAGGCCACACGCGCGCTGATTTCATTCAAGCGGTGAGCATGGTGCGGGCCGCCGGGCTTACGCTCGCGCCGACATTCGTCACCTTCACGCCATGGACAACGTGGGCCGGATACCGGGAGCTGCTGCAGCTACTGGCGGATCTGGATCTGGTGGACAACGTCGGTCCCATACAACTTGCCATCCGGCTGCTGATTCCGGCAGGGTCGCGGCTTTTGGATCTGCCCGAAATCCGTGAACTCGCGGGACCCTTCGATCCAGCCGCACTCTCGCACAAATGGCGGCACAGCGACCCGAGTCTGGACCAGCTTTGCGCGGATCTGCAACGGTTGATTCAACGCGAAGAGCGCAGGAAAGCTACCCGGCCCGAGATTTTCAGCAAGATCTGGGAACTGGCTAACGGCCAGCCGCCGGATTTGCACCTGGCCTCGCGGGCGACTATTCCATATCTGAATGAGCCCTGGTACTGTTGAGCGGAGCCAACTGAAGAGCAGGTTGCTCTTGTATAACTGAGGCCGCAAGCGCCCCGTCCTGAGCGGTCAGAACGGGGCATCGCGACTGAGAAAGGACGACTGATCCGATATCTATTGCGCCAACAAAATCGAATCGAAGATGGATCGCGCCACGTTGCGGCCGAGATTTTTTCCGGCTACGTGGTCCGTACGGAAATGCTGGCCGGCATAAATGCGGCTCAGTCCGGCTTCCTGCGCGGCATCGTCGAAGCTTGTGAAGTGCCGGGTCACTCTCGCTAGGCTCTCTGAAGTGACGTCGAATACCAACCGCTGTCCCAACTCCAGCTTCAGCACCTCGGCCGCAGCGAAGCTGATGGCGCTGTGCGCGCCCGGATACGACGGATCGGCGGCGGTTTTGGTTGGCAGCGGAACCCAGGCCGGGCCAGGAGCGGTGTTGGGATTGTTATCGGTGTCGGCAGCGCGGATCGCAGTCACCGGCCGCCAGAAGTTGTAAACGTACTTGGCCTCGAAGAAGGCAATCGTAGTGTCGGCCAAGGCGATGTTCAGGAGAGCAAACAGATGGGCGGTCTGCGGCAGATCGAGGTGCCGTGTGAGAGCTGCCGTTTGCGCGATCTCATTCCAGAAATCCTGAATGTTTCCGTTCCAGAAACTCCCAATTTGCGTTTGGTCCGGGGTCCGGACTGTGCTGGTGATGAGCCCGAGACTCTTGACCTCGGTGAATACATTCGTGTATTCCTCGCTGGTAAGAGCGGGAGGCGGAGGGGGAAGAAACTCATCGGCCCGCCGGAGAGCGAAGGGAGTAACTTGCGGCCATTGCGTAAAATCTGCCGATGCGAAATTGGGAGCCGTTAACTGATAGTCGCCGGGCTGTGTTCCCGGAACATACACGGGCTGCATGAAGCCGGAACCATCGTTGGCCCGTGCGGCGAGAATCGCAGCCGCAACCTTTTGCCCCACGTTGATTCCATCCACCTTGTCCTGCCCGTCAGGAACCAGCGCGAGGTCCTGGGTGAGTTGCGCATCCAGCTTTGTTTGGAATGCCGGATAAAGGGACACAAGAACATCGTGGGCCGCCTGATCCGCAGCTGCCGGTTGAGAAGCCTGCGCCGGAGTTCCAGGGACCAAGGCGAGGTAGGGTGCGAACGTACCGGCAATGTTCGTCACGGCATCGAACATCGCGGCATGAAGCATCGCGAAATTGCGGGTTGAATGGATGGTGGCCGGCTGAGCGCCTGGCGTCCTCACGATCACCAGCAGGGTCCGGTTCCATTCGATCACCGCGTTGACGGCCTCGACGGCGCAAGCAGGATCGGGATTCGCCGGTCCCACTGCGGCCACCTGGGCCACGGACACGCCGGCGAATACCAGCGCCATCGTCATCAAACTTCTTATCATTAGAAAATTCTCCTCGGGTTCTTAACTGGACGAGAACCAACTCGTAGATTAGATACCGGCGGGCTGAAAACATCCTGCCGTAGTTCATGACTTGCGGTTCACAGGATCTATTCCCGAAATAGAGCGGCACAAATGTAAACAGATGCCCCGCCCCCGTGAAGCTGTTATGGTGAGACAAGACACACTTGGCCACGACAGAAGCATCGCCCGCCAACAGTCTTGACGCTGCAAGAAAAAAGCGCAGGGTCCGCAATCTATTTCTGGGATTGCTGGTGCTGAGCGGGATCCTGCTGCGGGCTTACATATTCATTCATCTACCCCACGATCTGAGCGTTTGCACCACGGATTTTTCCGCATTTTATGCGGGCGGCAAGCTTGCGGGAAACCCCAACTTATATGTGCCTCAGGCGGCGTTCGACGTGGAACGGAACGCCATGGGCTGCGTCATGGAGAACCTGGTATTCATCCGGCCGCCGTTTTACGCGATTCTCATGTGGCCGCTGGCGCAATTGCCGTTCATGCCGGCGCTGGTGCTTTGGAGGATCCTGGGGCTGGCTGCGGTGGGTGCATTCATCTGGATGTGGCCCGGCGATAAATGGATTGCCGCGGCTGCCTGTGCCTGGTACTTGCCACTCGCAAATAACTTCACGGTGGGCCAGGACGTGGTTTTCTTACTCGTCCTGTTGTTAGGAGCTTATTACTGTCTGAAGGCCGGTAGACCGTTCTGGGCGGGTACCCTGTTCGGCTTGTGCGTGATTAAGTTCCACCTGTTTGTGTTGCTTCCGCTACTTATCATTCATAAGAAACTCTGGCGGACATTACCTGGAATCTCTTGTGTGGGCCTTGTCGTCGTAGTCATGTCCTATATCGCCGGCGGCCGAAACTGGATTGAACATTACCGCGTAGCTTTGCACGATTTCCGCATGGATCCCTACCCATGGAACATGGTCAACTTGAAAGCGCTTTTCTACGATCATTTGGAATGGTTGATCCCGTCGATCGTTGTGGTTGTGCTGCTTAGCTGGTATGTGATCTACAAGGGGTCGCTGGAGATTTCTCTTGCCGCGGTTCTGATCGGCGGTTTGCTGATTAATCCGCACACGACGATCGCTGACGGTACATTGATGCTGCCGGTCTTTCTGATGGCTCGCCGTGCGCCGCTGGTGATCCTACGAGTGCTAGCTACGTTTGCTTTGACGCCGTTCTATCAGTTCCTTCCAACTGGAACATTTCAGGTCATCCTGCTTGCGACGCTGTTTCTGGGAGCCTGGATGATGTGGCAACAGCGGGAAGAATCGAGAGCGTAACATGAAATTGTGCCTCGCGTTCTGCTTGTAGCCGCCACTACCGGATATCAAACCCGCGCGTTCGCCAATGCTGCGCGGGCGCTCGGATTGGATCTCGTGCTGGCGACGGACCGCTGCCATGTGCTCGAAGATCCGTGGGGCGATCACGCCATTCCGGTGCGATTCGAGGATCCGCCCTTTTCGCGGGACGTGCTGGTGGCAGAAGGTCCGTTTGATGCAGTGGTCGCCGTGGCGGACCGGCCTACGCTAGTAGCTGCGCTGACGGCCGAAGGGCTGGGAATTCCCTATAACTCGCCGGCCGCCGTCCGTTGCTGCCGCGACAAATATCTGGCTCGCCAGCGATTCCAGGCGGCCGGACTTCCCGTCCCGAACTTCTTCCGGGTGCCGGTTAACGAGAATCCATCCGACGCCGCACGGCGCGCCCAATTCCCGTGCGTGTTGAAGCCGTTGGGACTCTCGGCGAGCCGGGGAGTGATTCGCGCGAACGATGCGGCGGAGTTCGTCGAGGCTTTTCAGCGCATCCGTGCCATCCTCGACAGCAGCGACGTGCTTGTGCTTCGCGAAGAGCACAACCGGTTTATCCAGGTGGAAAGCTTTATCGAAGGCCGCGAATTTGCGCTGGAAGGGCTGATCACCAGCGGCCGGCTGCAGGTGCTCGCGATCTTTGACAAACCCGATCCACTCGATGGGCCATTTTTTGAAGAGACGATTTACGTCACGCCCTCGCGTGAGAGTGCGAAAGCGCAGCAACTCCTGGTCCAGGCCGCCGGCCGCGCCGTTCGGGCGCTGGGACTCACGCACGGGCCGGTTCACGCCGAACTTCGCTTGAATCGCGAAGGAGTCTGGGTACTCGAAGTCGCCGCGAGACCGATCGGCGGGCTGTGCGCCCGGGCCCTGCGGTTCGATCGGGGAATGCCGCTCGAGGAGTTGATCCTACGCCACGCAATTGGCGAAGACGTGTCCGCTGCAAAGCTCAGCGACCCGGCAAGCGGCGTACTGATGATTCCCATCCCGAAAGGTGGCGTCTATGAAGGCGTGGAAGGCGTCGAGCGGGCCTCTAGGTTCGTGGAAGAAGTCGTGATCTCGGCGAAAGAAGGTCAAAAGATTCTGCCCCTGCCGGAAGGCGCCAGTTACCTGGGTTTCATCTTTGCGCGCGGCGATTCGGCGGGCGAGGTGGAACGTGCGCTCCGAGCAGCGCATGGTGAGTTGAAATTCAAGATCGCCACGGCGCTTCCGGTGATGGGGGCTTAGAGTCAGGAGTCAGGAGTCAGAATGCAATCCGGCTTAGAGTCCGGCGGGCAAGTTCACACCTGCGGCGCGCAGTGCGGTTTTCGCCAGAGCGATGATGGTCTGGACGAACTGGACTCGTTTCTTCTCGGTAGCGATGGCATCATCGACCTGCGCCATGAGAATACGAAGCTCGCCCACTGAAACGGGCGCCAAAGCATCCAGGTCGGTGAGAGGGCTGAAACCTTCCGCAATGGCCTGCTTTTGGACCTGCAAGAGCAATATCTGCAGATCGAACGTAGCCTCATTGGCGGCAATCGGCTCCAATTTGGAGGAGAGACTGTTTAGTTGCGTCACCAGCTCATCGATCGTCATGGCTGTGCCTTTACAAACGGTTGGGTAAGGTTTTGAGTGAGTGCGATTATCGCGTCGACGATGTCGGTAATCTGTTGATTGTTCATGCCGATGGACTGAACCAAGGAGTCGATGGCCGCCTGATCGGCTTTCTTTAGCCGGATATATTCATCGAGTTTCTCCGACGCCGCCACAATCGCCTGATACGCCGCTTCGAGCTCCTGGTCTTTTTTCTTGAGGATCGCCGCCGCCGCGGCGATTTTTTGTTTAACGGGGAGGTCGGCGTTCGAGTTAGCCGCAACATCTTGCACCAGTTGGTCGATGATCTGCCGGCGCTGGACCGGAGTAGCCGTGGCGAGACTTGCAGTGGCGCGCGTGCCGTATTGACGGTTTATTTGCGCCGTGAGCTCATCGATGCGGGTGTTGGAGATCGTCACTTGGGCATCGGCAAACTTCTCGACGGCAGCAAAATAGCCGTGCAAGGAGATGGCGTATGCGCGCTGCGTGGTTACCAGTTGACCCGACAAGTTGCGCACCGCGACGGGTGTCGCGCAGCCGGTCAGAAAACTCATGGCGGGAAGGAACAGGAACGGGAGAGTACGATTCATAGGCACACCTGTGCGCGGGCCCCGTTTTCGGGGGTCGAAAAAAAATCTCAGCTAACGGGATTCAGAAAGCGAACTAGCTAATTCTTTTGCTTGGGCGGCACGAAGTCCGGCGGAAGGGCGGCACCTTCGCCGAAGAAGTAATCGTCCATCTGTTTGATCAAAAATTCCTGGGCGTCGGCGGTTCCTAGATTCAGCCGGTATTCATTCATGAGCATTTTCATGTGCTCCACCCACAATTTCCAGGCTTCTTTGGAGACATTTTCGTAAATCTTCTGGCCGAGCGGGTGGCCTTCGAACGGAATCTCGTCGAGCCCTTCCATTTCGCGCTGAAACTTGACGCAGAATACCTTGCGCGCGCCCGGGCGGACTTCAGTCGACATCGGAGGTACACTGCCGCAGCCCATTCAAGTCTCCTCGCTTACAGGATACTACGCCTCTGCAAGCTCTCAGTCCGCCGCCTGGTTCGCGGCGGCGCCTTGCTTCCACCGGAGGATGGGGCGTCGCGCCGCGGTTACCTCGTCGACACGGCTGGTGCGGGTGCTGTGCGGAGCGGTGCGGACCATCTCGGGGTCGGTCTCGACTTCACGTGCGATAGAGATCATCGCGTCCGCGAACAGATCCAACTCGCGCTTGCTCTCGGTCTCGGTCGGCTCGATCATCAGGGCGCCGCGCACGATCAGACGGAAAACTCACCGTGTAAGGATGGAATCCGTAATCGATCAGCCGCTTGGCGATGTCACCTGTGCGGACGCCGAGCTTGGCCTGGCGGTCGTCACTGAACACCACTTCGTGCATGTTGGGAGCTTTATAGGGCAGATCGTAGTAGGGTTCGAGCTTTTTGCGCAGATAGTTGGCATTCAGAACGGCGTCCACGGTGGCGTTGCGCAGGCCGTTGCCGCCGTGCGCCAGAATGTAGGCCAGCGCGCGGACCATGACGCCGAAATTTCCATAGAACGCCCGCACGCGGCCGATCGATCGCGGCCGCTTGTAGTCGAAGGTCCACTTGTTGCGCGCGCGCTTCAGCCGCGGCAGGGGCAGAAACGGCTCGATCGCCTTCTTCACCGCCACCGGACCCCCGCCCGGGCCACCGCCGCCGTGCGGAGTGGAAAACGTCTTGTGCAGGTTGAGATGCATGACGTCGACGCCGAAATCTCCGGGTCTGCGCGATGCCCACGAGCGCGTTCATGTTGGCGCCGTCCATGTAGAGCAGCGCGCCCTTCTTGTGCAGGATTTCGGCGATGCTCTTGATGTTTTCTTCGAACACCCCCAGCGTATTGGGATTCGTGACCATGAGCGCCGCAACATCCTTATCTACGATGCGTTCGAGGCCCGCTACATCCACCATGCCGCGGTCGTTTGACGGGATGTTCTCGACGGTGTAACCGGCAGATGGCGGCCGTGGCTGGATTGGTGCCATGCGCCGAATCGGGGATCAAGAATTTTCTTGCGAGGGTTCCCGCGTTTTTCGAGCAAGCGCGCGAATCAGCAGAATGCCGGTCAACTCGCCGTGCGCGCCGGCCGCGGGCTGGAGGGTGACCGCATCCATGCCGGTGATCTCGGCTAGCGCGGCTTCCAGACGAGCCATGATCTCCATCGCGCCCTGCGCCAGCGCTTCCGGCTGGTAGGGATGCGCCCAGGCAAGGCCGTCGAGGCGGGCCACCAGCTCGTTCACCCGCGGGTTGTATTTCATGGTGCAAGAGCCGAGCGGATAAAGACCTAGATCGATGGCGTAGTTCCAGGTGGAAAGGCGCGTGAAGTGGCGAATGATTTCGACCTCGCTGACTTCAGGAAACCCCTCGATCTCCGGACGCACATTGGCGCGGCCCAGCGCCTCCCCCGCGTCCACGGGCGGCACGTCCAGTTCGGGAAGCTGATAGCCCTTCTTGCCGGGCGAACTTTGCTCGAACAGTAACAGCTCGTTTTGCGTGATGTGCGGGCGGACTTTGTTGATCATGCGGGTTCTGGCACTGGCAAGAATGCCCGTCCTACCTCGTCCATGTGGCTGGCGCTTTGCCATCTCGGTAGCGCACAGCAGCATGCAGTCCTCCAGCTCCGGATACCAACGCGCCAGCGGCAAGCCCGCCGATAATCTTCTTCTTGAGCAGAGCCTGATTGATCTCGTCGGGCGCGCGGCCATCTGTGGCCGCCACGAACTCGTTGAAGAATGGGCCGCGAAGCGCGGCTTCACCTGGCCGCTCAGGTAGTGGGCTTTGGCCAGATTCTGCTCGGCAAGCTCGCGCAGCCCCTGCTTGCCATATACGCTCATGAACACCGTAGCCATCAGAGCGATGAGCGCCTGGTTGGTGCAAATGTTGGACGTCGCCCTTTCGCGCCGGATATGCTGCTCGCGAGTGGCCAGCGTCAGGCAAAAGGCGCGATTGCCGCGAGAATCGCGCGTCTCGCCCACCAGACGCCCGGGAATCTGGCGAATGAATTTCTCTTTGGTGGCGATGATGCCGGCGATATGGGCCGCCGTAGCTCGGGGCGAATGGCAAACGACTGCAATTCGCCGGCAACGATATCGGCGTCGGCGGGCGGCTCAAGAATCCCAAGCGATACCGCCTCGGTGAACATCATGACCAGCAAGGCGCCGCGCCGGTGCGCCAATCTCGGCGGCGGCTTGCACCTGGTCGACGATGCCGAAGAAGTTGGGCGATTGAATGACGACCGCCGCGGTCTGATCGTCCATCTTGCGCTCGAGTTCTTCCGAGATCGGCCAGGCCGGATTCCGCTGCATATCCGAACTCCTCGACGGGCATGTTGTCGTGCCGAGCGTATGTGCGCAGCACCTCGCGATATTCGGGATGGACCGTGCGCGCCACCAGCATGCGATTCGTCCCGTGACGCGGGCGGCCATCAGGGCCGCCTCGGGCACGGCCGTCGAGCCGTCGTACATCGAGGCATTGGCCACGTCCATGCCGGTTAACTGGCAGATCATGGTCTGAAACTCGAAGATGGTGGCGAGCGTGCCCTGCGAAATTTCGGCCTGATAAGGGGTGTACGAAGTGAGAAACTCGCCGCGCGAGACGACCGTATCGACCATCACGGGCCGGTAATGCGCATACACGCCCGCGCCCAGGAAGGATGCGTAACCGTTGGCGTTTTCGGCCGCGCGCGCGCGGAAATAATCGACGATTTCGTATTCGGAGATGCCCGGATGCGAGCGCCAGCGGCTGCTTCAGGCGCACGTCCTCGGGCAGATGCGCAAACAGATCCTCGGCGGAAGCCACGCCGCACGCCGCCAGCATCTCGCGGCGTTCGGAGTCTGACTTCGGAAGGTAGCGCAACTAACTTTCTGCCCCCACGTAGGTTTGATAATCGGCGGCGGACAGCAGTTTCTTTACTTCGTCCGGGGCGCTCATGCGAACCTTGACCAGCCATGCCGCGCCGTGCGGATCCTGGTTCAATTTCTCGGGCGCCTGCGCCAGGGTTTCGTTCACCTCAACGACTTCGCCGGAAACCGGCGAGTAGATATCGGAGACCGCCTTCACCGACTCGACCGAGCCGAGCGACTTGCCCTGCTCAATCCTGTGCCCCCACCTTGGGGAGATCGACGTAAACGATGTCGCCCAGTTCCTGCTGCGCGTGGTCGGTGATGCCGATCGGTGCCGACGTCGCCTTCGGCGCGGACCCACTCGTGTTCCTTGGTGTAGCGGAGATTTTCGGGATAGTCATGCTGTTTTCGCTCGCTTATAAAAGGGCGTGTCGACGGTTTCCGCTTCCACCGGCTGGTTGCGGATCATCGACCTGGATGGCGCGCCCCGGCCGCGCGTCGCTGACGGGCAAGTAGCAGAGACCGATGTTCTTGTTTAGGCTGGGCGCCGGCGAGCCGCTGGTCACCCATCCGGCGGGCGACGCCATCGAGCCGCACTTCGTAGCCATCGCGGCCGATGCCGCGCCCGCGCATTTCGAATCCTACCAGCTTGCGCCGCATGCCTGCTCCTTCTGTTTGGCGAGGGCCGCGCGGCCGATGAACTCGCCCTTGTCCAACTTCACGATCCAGCCCAGGTCGGCCTCGATACGGAGTGATGGAGGCGTGGATCTCGTGGCCGTAGAGCGCCATTTTGGCCTCCAGGCGCAGAGTGTTGCGCGCGCCCAGGCCGCAGGGCTTGATGCCGAACTCGCGGCCGGCCGTCAAGCAACTCGTTCCAGATGCGGGCGGCTTCGGCGGGCGCAACATAGATCTCGAAGCCATCTTCGCCGGTGTACCCGGTGCGGGCGATGCGCGCGGGCACGCCCGAGACCGTTCCATCCGTGAACCAGTAATAACCGATGGACGCCGAGTTCCACCGGCGTAAGCTTTTCGAGCGTGCGCAGCGCCAGCGGACCCTGGATGGCGATCTGCGCGTATCGGTCGCTCGCGAACTCCACGCTGGGCGTCGAATTTATTGGCGCTGCGGATGTGCTCGAAATCCTTCTCCTGGTTGGAGGCGTTGACGCAAAGGAAGAAGTGATCGTCCGCCACCTTGTGCACCAGGATGTCGTCCACGAATCCGCCGTGCTCATAGAGCAGGCCGGAGTATTGCGCCTGGCCGATGTGCAGTTTGCGATGCTGCGTTGGTGGTGACGTAATCGACCAGTCGAGCCGCCTCCGGCCCGCGGATCTCGATCTCGCCCATGTGGCTGACGTCGAACAAGCCCACGGCTTTGCGCACGGCCTGGTGTTCGTCGATGATGCCGGAATACTGGACGGGCATGTCCCAGCCGCCGAAATCCACCATTTTGGCGCCCATGGACACGTGAACCGCATGCAGCGGAGTGCGCTTCAAAGCAGATTGCACCATGGAAACAACCAAGCTAACAGGGGTGGGGTGAACTGTCAAACCAACACAGTAATGCGCCAAACGGCCGATTCTATGCGCTTATCCGGGAGTCTCCAGCAGCTGGAGGTGATGCCGCCCGGCAAACCTACTTCGTGACCAAAGATTAATTGCCTGGCGAGGGACACGAGTGTCCGGTCTTGGGAATTGGGTTCGTTTTGCATTTTTATGTAATTTGTTGAGGGGGCGGCAGATGGGGTTGTGGGCCACACTCGATAGTACCGCGGAGTGCAAAAGGAAGAGCTTATTTGCAGGGAACGATTGACCTGGAGTTAGTGGAGTCAGCGAAATTGCTTGGGGGCAGATCGTGACAATCCTGTAGCTGGTGGGGTATGTCCAAGATTCGTCGCTACTCTTCTGCGGCCTCGCTCGCCTTGAGGCCGTCCTGATCCGCCATGATTTTCGCGAGCGACTATAGCACTCAGCAAGGGCGCTACGTCCGGTTACGACACAAAGATTAATTGCCAAACCGCCCGAATCCAAGTACACTTAGCTGAAAAGGTCTCGACGCTTATAGCGCATGTATCCTGGCAGCAGAAATTTTACACCTCGCAGGCAAAACCGCAGAGAGAACGTGAATGAATCTATTCGGGTGCGCGAAGTGCGCGCAGTCTTCCCGGATGGCACGTCGGAGGTGATGCCCACTGCCCAGGCATTACGCAAAGCCCAGGATTTGGGGCTCGATCTGGTGCTGGTTTCGCCGACGGCCGTTCCACCGGTCGCCAAGGCCGTCGACTTTGGGCATTATCAATACGAGCAGAAAAAAAAGCAGCACGAAGCCAAGAAAAAGCAGCACGTGGTACTGGTGAAGGAACTGAAATTCCGTCCCAATACCGATGACCACGACTACGAATTCAAGAAAAACCACGCCATCCGCTTCCTGAAAGAAGGCAATCGCGTGAAGGCGGTGGTTCAGTTCCGCGGGCGCGAGATCGCCCACACGGACCTGGGCAAGAAACTGCTGATCCGCTTCGCCGAGGATCTGGTTGCGTTCGGCAGCGTGGAAGGCACGCCTCGCCTTGAAGGGCGCAACGCCCATATCCTGATCAGTCCTACAAAAGCCGGCAAGAGTTCCTGATCGGCCTGCACTCTAATCCCACCCTGTGTAATATTGGGCAGCTATGCGGATCCTATTCTTTCTTTGCATGATCCCTGTTCTTTGCGCCGAAGAAGTCGAGAAGAGCGCCTGGGACGTGCTGAACCATGCGTTAGCGGACGGGAATCCAGTCAAGCGCGGGCAAGCCCTTACAGCGTTGGGCCTCATCGGCTCGACGGCTCCACACGTGGTGGATCTTTTGGAAGCCGGCCTTACCGATAAAGACGCAACGGTGCGGCAGACCGCGGCGGTGGTCATGGGCGAGATAGGGGCAAAGCAGGGTATCCCCATGCTGAAAAAAGCGCTGGAGGATGAATCCGGCGAGGTGAGCTTTGCGGCAGCCCGGTCGCTTTGGGAGATGGGTGATCAGAGCGGACGCGGAATCTTTTGGGCCGTGCTGGCGGGCGACCAGAAGACCGGTCCCGGCATGATCCAGGGCCAGATCCGGGACGCCAAGCGGAAACTGCACAGTCCCGCCGCACTGGCGAAGATCGGCATCAACGAAGCGGCCGGATTTCTTGGTCCGTTCTCGATGGGCGTGGGTTTTGTCGAGGAACTGATGAAGGACAAGGGAGCGACGGCGCGGGCGCTATCGGCCAAACTGCTGGGCTCCGATTCCGATCCGGAGACCAGGCGCGAGCTGGAGCAGTCGCTGGAAGATAAGAATTCAGGGGTGAGAGCGGCGGCGGCGCGCGCCCTGAGCCAGCGCGGTGGCAAAGAAGAGCTGGCGAAGATTCAGCCTCTGCTGGCCGATAGCAATGATGGCGTCCGGGCGGTGGCGGCAGCGGCAATTATCCGGCTGAACCGCCCGCAAGCAAGTCATCCGGAGCGGAGACACGAGAAGAAGATGAGCGCACCGATAGCGCCGGCAGCCAATTCGCCCGAGCCAATAAAGCCCGCGGAGCGTGAATAACGCTACTGCAGGATTTGACAAGTGTCTACCGTGTCCGGTAACCTAAACGTTTTGAACCGCATAAGTGGAGACGTGTGTCGATGAGTACGGAATTTCCCTCCAAAGGTGAGATCCAGCGTGAATGGCACGTTCTGAATGCCGAAGACGTGGTGCTGGGAAAACTGGCCAGCCACGCAGCTAAATTATTGATGGGTAAACACAAGCCGACCTACGCTCCGTTTTTGGATACTGGCGATCATGTGATCGTGATCAACGCGGCCAAGGTTCGGCTCACTGGCAAGAAGGACGATCAAAAGATTTATCGCCGCTTTACGGGCTACCCCGGCGGGCTGGTGTCGGTGGGAGCCCGGAAGATGCGGGCTACGCGGCCGACTCGGATGATCGAGGATGCGATTTTCGGCATGCTGCCGAAGACCAAGCTGGGGAAGCAAATGTATCGCAAATTGAAAGTCTACGCCGGAGACAAGCATCCGCACTCCGCGCAGAAGCCACAAGCCGCGCAGGTGGCGTAGAGACGCAGAGGGGTTATATAAGAGTGCACAACGATAGTTCAGTACCTGGGAACGGGCCGGCGGAAGAGATCGGTAGCACGGGTGTTTTTGCGGCCGGGCAAGGGCGATATCCAGATCAACGGAAGGCCGTTCAATTCTTATTTTCAGACCGAGTCGCTTCGCGTGCCCGTGCGGCAGCCTTTGCTAGCCACTGAAACGGCGGACAAATTCGATGTGTTGATTTTGGCCAACGGCGGCGGCGTCGTGGGGCAGGCGGGAGCGGCGCGTCTCGGAATTTCCCGGGCACTCGTGGAATTCAACGTAGAGTTGCGCCAGCGTCTCAAGAAGCTCGGATTTCTGACTCGCGATCCACGCAAGCACGAGCGCAAGAAGTACGGCCAAAAGGGCGCGCGCAAGCGCTTCCAATTTTCCAAGCGCTAGTCATGTCTTTGGAGTGCTGTGGTTTTTTCGTCTTTAAGCCCCGGCGCTCCGGGTTCCAACCTTCGGTTACACCGGCGCACGCAAATCTCGCTTTGGACGTGTGCGCGTAGGGGTGGCCGGCGAGGCAGGTTTCGCGCCTGCCCGTAAATTCATAAGGAGGTAGTTTGCCAGCAATATCGATGAAAGAATTGCTCGAAGCGGGCGTTCATTTCGGGCACCAGACCAAGCGCTGGAATCCGAAGATGAAGGAATACATCTTCGGCGAACGCAACGGAATCTATATTATCGATCTGCAGAAGACCCTGAAAATGTTCAAAGATGCCGCCCGGTTTGTTGGGGAGATGGCATCGCAGGGCAAGAACGTACTTTTTGTCGGCACCAAGCGGCAGGCGCAGGAAGCTGTCAACGAGGAAGCCACGCGTTGCCAGATGTACTACGTGAACCAGCGGTGGCTGGGTGGTCTGCTCACCAACATGACCACGGTGCAGAAATCAATCAAGCGGCTGAAGGAACTGGAAGCCATGGCGACCGACGGTGGCTATGCCGCGCGGCCGAAGAAGGAAGTCATCCGGCTGGAGCGCGAGCGCAAACACCTGGACCAGAACCTGGCGGGCATCAAGGACATGCCGGGACTTCCGGACGTGATCTTCGTTATCGACTCCAACAAGGAAGCCATCGCCGTAAAAGAAGCGCGGCGGCTGGGCATCCCTGTGGTGGCGATCGTGGACACCAACTGCGATCCCGATGAAGTGGATTGGGTGATTCCGGGCAACGATGATGCCTTGCGCGCCATCCGCCTGTTCACCAGCAAAATCGCGGATTCGGTGATCGAAGGGCGCGCACTGGCCACCGAGCAGGATTTCGCGGCTGAGAAGATCGTCACCGACGAGACGCCTGCTGAAGAGGCGATCGAGTATACGCAGTACGTGGATCCCAAATACGCGGAAGAGATCATGGCGGAAACCTTCGTGGAAGAAGAGCCGCCGGCATCGCAACGCAAGGGACCAGCCTCCGAGACCGCGCCCGCGGTTCCCGAGCCGGCCGTCACCGAAAGCGGGCACTAACAGAGAATCCAGAAGACAGAAGTCAGGAGTCAGGAGTCAGAATGGATTCGGATCGCGCGCCAGCGCGCGGCCATTCTTCTCCTGCCATCCTGGCTTCTGACTCCTAAATTCTGAGGGAATATGGCGGAGATTACCGCACAACTAGTCAAACAATTACGCGAGCGTACCGGCGCCGGTATGATGGAGTGCAAGAACGCGCTCACTGAAGCCAACGGCGATCTGCCAGCAGCCGAAGTCGTGCTGCGAAAGCGGGGTATCACGTCGGCGAGCAAGAAAGCATCGCGGTCGACCAAGCAGGGACTGATCGGCACGTACATCCACCATGGCGGCCAGTTGGGAGTGCTGGTGGAAGTAAACTGCGAATCGGATTTCGTAGCACGCACCGACGACTTCCAGGAACTGGTGCACGATATTGCCATGCACGTCGCCGCTGCTGACCCGCAGTTCATCCGGAAGGAAGATGTAACGCCCGCTGCGCTCGAGAAAGAGAAGGACATCCAGCGCGCCCGGGCACTGGCGGAAGGCAAGCCCGAGAAGATTGTGGACAAGATCATCGAGGGCCGGCTGGCGAAATTCTATGAGGAGATCTGCCTGTACGAGCAGCCCTTCGTCAAAGAGAACACGCTCACCGTCGATCAGCTGATCAAGACCAAGATCGCCAAGCTGGGAGAAAACATCGTGGTATCCCGTTTCGTGCGCTTCAAAGTAGGCGACGCGCCGGCAGGCGGCCCTGGCGAAGCACCCGAGCCCGTTCAGGCCTGATTTGTGCCGAAATACGACCGCATCCTCCTGAAGCTCAGCGGCGAGGTGATGGCAGGCGCCGCATCATTCGGCATTGATGCGGAGCGCGTCCGGCAACTGGCGATAGAAGTCGCGGAAGTGGTGAGCGCGGGCGTACAACTGGGCATCGTGGTGGGCGGTGGAAACATTTTTCGTGGGGTTGCCACAGCGGCCCAGGCCATGGACCGTGTTACGGCAGACCAGATGGGCATGCTCGCCACGGTGATCAACTCGCTGGCCCTGCAAGACGCCCTGGAGCACATGGGCGTGGCGACGCGCGTCATGAGCGCCATCCAGATGAATCAGGTGGCCGAGCCCTATATCCGGCGCCGTGCCATCCGCCATCTGGAGAAAGGCCGCATCGTGATTTTCGCGGGCGGTACTTCCAATCCTTACTTTTCGACGGACACAGCCGCCACGCTGCGCGCGCTCGAGATCAAAGCACAGGTGATCGCCAAGGCCACGCGCGTCGATGGCGTTTACGACAAGGATCCACTTAAATTCCCGGATGCAGTGATGTACCCGCAGATTTCATATCTGGAGGTGCTGTCTAAAGGGCTCGCCGTCATGGACGCGTCGGCCGTCGCGATGTGCCGGGACAATCACCTGCCCATCATCGTTTTCAATCTGAACACCGCCGGCAATGTTATGCGTATGTCGATGGGAGAGTCTGTCGGCACCGTGATCAAGTAGTCCAGTAACCTGCCTCAATATCGCGGGTAATATCCGCGGCCTTCGTTCTGGGCGCGAAAATCGCGGAGGAGCTGCACATCGTTCCAGAGCGTAGAGTGGGCCCGTTCATCCAGCCCATTGTGATCGACGACTTTTTGGATGGCGGCAATGGAGTCATCCAGCTCATGGCGGTCGAACCGTCCGGCATTGAATTTTCGTTGAAACTCCCAGAGCTCTTCATTGGCCTTGCTGAGGCGCTTGGCTTCGCCGCGCGAATACACGGCGGATTGGGCATAACTTAGATCCGACCGCACCTGTTCGATCAAACCGCCGCGATTGCCCCGCCCCTCGCGGTAACCACCCCGGTCATCACGATCGTAGTAACGGTCATCGCCGCGATAGCGGGGATAGTCCTGTGCATAGGCTCCCAACGACAGAAGTAGCATGCTGCCGCCGGCCAGGCTTCGTACCAGAAGATTTCGCATTTTCACAATCCCTCCCTCGTGGCGAAAGACGCACAGGGCGGGCGCAGTGGTGCAGGGCGAGCGATTATTTATCGTTAATGCGGGCCAAGGCGCTGTACTATTTGAAACTGCCTACGGCCGTGGCTTCGTCGTCCTGAATGTCGAAGATGGTGTAATTCTTGGTGATCAGCAGAAGGTCCTTGACTCGCTTGCTCAAGCCGGTGAACTTCAACTGACCGCCGGCTTTAGAAAGCGCGGAGTATCCGGAAACCAGTTCGCCAATTGCCGAGCTGTCGATATAAGGCACTTCGGCGAAGTTCACCAGGACCTTTTTCGAACCCTTGGCCGCCAGGGCACGGAGGGCGTCGCCCAGGGTGCTCGAACCTTCGCCCAAGGTGACGCGGCCGGCGACATCTACGACGCTCACATCTCCAGCCTGCCGCACACTCAGTTTGATGGGATTCATGTCTTCGGCCTCCAGGGAACTAATCTTATCGCGTCTCTGCGCCGACGAAAAAACCGCTTCACCGCCGAGACGCCAGAGAGCAAAGACAAGCGGCGTATGCCGCATGATTCGCCGCATCACGCAAACATCGACTGCAGCGCCTCGGGAAGCGTCTGTGCGGCCGCGGCTTCGGGCCACGCGAGCTCATGCTTGACGACGTCGAAGAACGCGCTGCGCCCGACGTCTTGTCCCTGCAGGCGGCTCGCCAGGATGTCGGCGCCGGCGAGGCCTTCGCTGACGGTGACGATGCCGTCGGAGAGTACCAAATCGTAATTTCCCCACCGGCTGCGGTACAGGCCCTTCCGGTTCCATCGAACGGCTGAGTGGAGCGCTTCGACCACGCCGAACATCGGGAAGAAGTGGCCGTAGAGCTTCGCAAGATCGCAGCAGACGCTGGCGAAATCCGTAATGTTTGCGCCATGCCAGGCGCTGCGGTAGGGCGCCGGGATCAGTCCGAACAAATTCGAAATGCCGAGGCGCGTCGGCCCTTTGAACCGGGCGAAGCTCAGGAATGGCGCACCGCGTAAGACGAGAAGGGATTCGGGAACAAATCCGGCCAACTCCGGGTGCTGCAGAGCGATGGATTCATCCGGCGGCGCGCACGCGCCATCCCAATATGCTTCGGTCACGTTCACATATTCCGCGCGGTGGCGCGTCATGACTTCGGCCAGGCCTGTACGCCGCAGATACTCCATGTCCTGCTGCTTGATCCAGGCGCGATGCTTGTGGGCTTCGGTTTCCCAGTCCCAATCCGCACCGCCCAGATTGCGGCTGCTGGTGTGTCCTTCAATGATGACGGCGCGGCCTGGCAGTGCACCAAGCAGTAGATCGAGAGCCGCTGGGTCCGTGTAAGTTCCGGTGGCGTAACCGTGCCAGGTGACTTTGACGATGTAGGTATCGGACTGGGGCAGCACGCGCGCAAGCACAGCGGCCAGCGCATCGCGATTGCGCGCCCGTGCGATGAAGCCCGTGCGCGGCGCGCCAGAACCGGCCGGCGCCCATCGGGCGCCCGACCAGATTTGCGGCGCGCAGTCGCTCTCCGAGGACTTATGCGACCGAATGCGCACGGACTCTCGGATGCGCTTTTCCTGCCAGAGGTGTGTCATGCGCTGCGTGAGCCACGCCGTGAGCGCCGGATGATCGCCGGGAGGATCGGCTAACGGGCCGCAGGAAAAATCCGGGTGGTCGCGCTCAAAATTTTCGAGGATGGTGCGAGCGTAGTCTAAATGCTCCGTGCGCCACTGGTTCTGGGGAATCAGCACCCAATGCAGCGGCTCGCGCGCGCAGGCTTCCAATGCGCGGCTCAGAAATACCTGCGGATGGCGGAGAAAGGCCACATCGCCGCCGCCGAGGCTCAATTGCTCCCAAATTAGACGCATCAGGCGATAAGACTGCGCCCGGCTGCCGGCATCCCCGTGGCCGCTTGCGACGAGCAGCAGGCCGACACGCTGCGGCGGGATCTCTCGGCCGGCGAGCGCTCGCGTCACGCTTTCGGCAAAACATTCGACCAGCAGAGGATGTGCGGGATCCAGATCATCGTGGAAAACAGGAACATCTGTGTGCCCGTGGCGGAACTCCGCAATGGTGCGGCCGAAGACATCGCGCTGCCAGATGTTCCAATCGAGGGAAGCGGGCAATACGAAAATCTCCGCGGCGCCGCGGCTCGCTTCGTCTCGGAGCACGCAATCGAGACCGTTCTCGCCGGCATCTTCGCCGGGATGCATGACCAGAGCCGCCAGACGCACCCGCGGTGTGAATCCCAGAATGTGCGCCGCCGGCTCAGCAAGTGATTCTGCCTGACTCAGCGCGCGCGACCAGTCGGATTGATGGGGAAGCAGGTCGCTGGTGAGAACGAATGAAATCACGCGGCGTGGAGCCGGCCGCCCACACGGCCATGCTTCACCATGGTGGCGAGCACATCGACCATGGCGCGCACGGCGAGCAGCGCTGTGATGTCGGAGATATCGTAGGGCGGCGCAACTTCCACGGCTTCCATGGCGACGATCCCTTCCTTGGCGACGCCGTGCAGAATGGCGAGCGCTTCGCGAGGCAGGAATCCGCCGGGCTCAGGCCATCCTGTGCCCGGGACGAAGCCCGCGTCGACGGAATCGATGTCGAAGGAGAGATAGACGGCGCTTGCGCCCTTCCACGCCACTTCCAGCGCGATCTCGATGGTTTTCTCAATGCCGATGCGTTCGATGTCGTGAATAGTGAGGACCGTCGACCCGCGTTTGCGTCCCTGCGTCACGCCCGGACGCGGCACCTGCCACCCCCCGATGCCCACTTGCACGAGATTGGTCGGCGGGCAGTTGTGGATGTTGGTGGCGTGGAACCAGGGGCAAGTGTGCATGATCTCGTCCATATCTTTTTCCTGCGTGTCGATATGGCGGTCGAGATGGATGATACCCACTTTCCCCTCGATGCACTGCGCCACACCGCGCACGCACGGATAGCCGATGGAGTGGTCGCCGCCCATGATCATGGGGAGTGTGCCCTGCGAAAGGACGTGGGCCACGGCTTTCGAGATCTGGTCGTGACTCTTGGTGATATTGGCGGGACAAAAGACATCGCCCACGTCGCACATTTTGAGCGATTCGCGCAGGTCGACACCCAGCTCGAAATTATACGTGGTGTAGAGCGAAGAGATGCGGCGGATGCCCTGCGGGCCGAAGCGCGTGCCCGCGCGATAGGTGGTCGCAATGTCGAAAGGGACGCCCAGGAACGCCACATCGTATTCGCCCACTTTGCGCACATCTTCAAGGTACGGCGTCTTCAGAAACGTGTTGATGCCGGACCAGTGGGGGAGTTCGCCGCGCTGGAAGCAGCTGATCTCCGACTTGTCTTGAATAGAGTCTACGCACTCCAGGCCGAATTCCTTGCCGCGCCGGACCTCTTCTTTCCATTGGGCGGAGGGCAAAGCGGCTTCCTCCTGCAGCGCTTTCATTCCCTGCAATTCGCTGTAGTCGGGCAGCGGCCGCTTGTGTTCACGGTGTTTCGGGGCGTGCTGGTGATAGAAGGCCATGTGAATTGAGTCCCTTATTTTAGCCGAGCGTGCCGCGGGAAGCCATGATCTCACAACCCTCGCAAGAAAAATGTTTTATGCGGACGATTGGAAAAGTTTATGCGGGGAACGCGATTTCTCGGGTCACAGCCGAGCTATACTACGGGCAATCCTCCGGTCCACGGCGACCCGAGGCGCTTCTTGCCGGCCAGGATTGCCGGATCCGACCCGTTTGCATGGAAAAAATCAGGAGGCCAGTCTCGATTCACTTATTGACGGTCGGCAAGTACCGGTCTGGAGGCATGTCCTTGCTGCTCCTGCTCTTGGCGGGCTTCAGTGTGGCACAGGCCGTCGATCAGAACCAGACGGTCATTCGTTCCGGAACGCTGCCCAAAAGCTGGATCACCGGCGGTCCGAAATGCATGGAGGTTCCGGACTGGCAGGTGCACGAATACAATCCCGACCTTTACATTTTGCGCGAGTCCGGCTGTACGCACTACGAGAAGCCGTTTCTCTATCTGTTCTTCGGGACCGAAAAGGTGCTGCTGATAGACACGGGTTCAGGCGACGGGGATGCCACCGGTGTAGTGCGGGAGGTGATTGGCAAATGGCTCAAGCGCAATCACCGGGAGTCGATTGCGCTGGTGGTCGGGCATTCGCATTCCCATAGCGATCACACCGCGGGCGATGCCAAGTTTGCCAAACTTCCGAATACCACGATGGTGCCGCTCACGATCGCCGGCACGCAGGAGTTCTTCGGAATCAAGAAATGGCCGCAGGATATCGGCGCGATCGATCTCGGCGGCAGAATACTGGATGTGGTCCCGATTCCCGGTCACGATCACTTGAGCGTGGCATTTTACGACCGGCAAACCGGTGTTCTCCACGCGGGCGACAGCCTCTATCCGGGGCGCCTTTACATCGATGATTTCGCCGAATTCTCCCGCAGTACCGAGCGGCTGGTGGATTTCACCAACGCCAAAATGGTCACTCACATTGTCGGCTGCCATATCGAGCAGACGCGCACGCCATACGTGGATTATCCGATCGGCTCCATGTACCAACCGGACGAGCACTCACTCGAGCTTTCGCGCGCTCATCTACTGGAATTGAACCAAGCGCTGCATCAAATGGGAGGGCACGCTGCCCGCCTGGCGTTGCGCGATTTTACGATCTTTCCGGTGGATGATGTGGTATGGAAGTCGCTGGAAATCACGCGCGAGAAGACGCAGGGACAGCAGCTCCGGCATATGTGGGACCAGACGGAGTCGAAATGAAGTTCCGGCGCGTATTCCTGTGCTCGCTCTTCATCCTGGCAGCGCTCTGCTCACCGCTGGCGGCTCAGAAGCCCGCCTTCACCGTGGGCTGGTCGGTGTACGTGGGCTGGAATCCGTATTACTACATGGCCAAGTCCGGAATCATGAAGAAGTGGGCGGACAAATACGGGATCACCATCAAGGTCCAGCGGTTCGACTATGCTCCGTCACTCGAAGCTTTCGTAGCCAAGAATATTGAAGCCTGCGCCATGACCAACATGGAGGCGCTGGATATGCCGGCGGCGGCGGGCGTGGACACGACTGCGATCATCGTGGGGGACTACTCCAATGGCAACGACGCGGTCCTCACGCGCAACGGTGTGACGTTCAAGAATCTTCCCGGCAAGAAACTCCTGTTGGTGGAGAAGACGGTTTCGCAATACCTGTTCGAGCGCGGCATGGCCATGAACGGGATGGAGTCGCAGATCAAGAAAGTACACCTGGTGAACACGTCGGATTCGGACATTGCCGCGGCCTTCATGACCGATGCTTCGCACGAGGCTGTGGTGACTTGGAAGCCGTTGGTTTCGCAGATCTCGAAATCCCCCGGCGTGACGAACATCTTCAACTCGTCGCAAATTCCAGGTGAGATTCTGGACCTCACGGTGGTTCGGACAGACGTACTCAACCGTCCGGACGGCAGCGGACAGAAATTCGCGAAAGCGCTGGCCGGCGCATGGTACGAAACCATGGGGCTGATGTCGTCCAAGGGACCTGGAACCGATAAGGTGCTGGCGGCCATTGCCGAGGGATCGCAGGACAGCTTGCAGTCCTACAAGGAGCAGCTCAGCACCACGCATATGCTGTTCACGCCGCAGGCAGCACTGCAGCTAGCCACTTCGGCAGATATGAAGCAGAAGATGACGCTGGTGAAACAGTTCTGCTTCACGCATGGCCTGCTCGGAGAGAACACAAAGTCTGTTGACGAGGTGGCCATCCGCTATCCGGACGCCACAGTGCAAGGCAAAGCGGATCGCGTGCGCCTGCGCTTCGAGACCGCATATATGCAGGCGGCCAGTGAGGGGAAGTTATGAGCGTGTTGAGCATCAGCGCAAAACCAAGCAGCCTCACTTGCTGGGCGCTCTCGTGGTTTCTGTTCGCCGCGGGAATCTGTCTGTATTTCTACACGGCGCAAAAACGGCACAAGGAGAACCCGGACGATCGCGTGGTCCCGACCATCGCGCAACTGGGCGCCGGAATTTATCAGGCGGCCATGAATCCCGATGCCGATGAAGAGCCGTCGGCGGATGCGGCGGGCCAGTCGGCAATCGAGCGCTTCCGCAACGGAATGCTTTGGAAGGACACGGTAGCCAGCTCACGCCGCTTCCTGTTCGGCCTGGCGCTGTTGTTTCCGGCGGTGCTGCTGGGCCTGCACATGGGTCTTTTTCCTTATTTCGGCGTTTTCTTTCTGCGTTTCATTCTATTCTTTGACAAAATCATCGCGCTCTCCGTACTTCCCATTTTGTTCATCGCTTTCGGAATCGACGAGCTCTCGAAGGTGATGCTGATTGTCATCGGCGTGACGCCCACCATCATTCTGGACACGTTCAATCTCACCAAGGGGGTGCCGCCGGAACAACTGGTGAAGGGATTCACGCTGGGCGCGCGCGATTTCGACGTGGCATATCGAGTGGTGCTGAAGCAGATCTGGCCGCGCGTGCTGAATAGCATTCGGCTGAACCTGAAGCCGCTGATGCTTTTCCTTTTCGCGGGCGAGATGATCGCTTCCACCGACGGCCTGGCATACCGCATCGCTCTTATGCGCCGCCACATGGGAATGAACATCATCATTCCATACGTTCTTTGGGTTGCATTATTGCTGTTTCTGGTCGACCTGACGATGAGACTGCTCAACAAAAGGCTGCATCCATGGTTCCGGGAAGCTTGACCGATACCGCCGCCGCACCGGCGGTACTTGAACCCGAGCCCGCCGCTGATCTGCTGATCCGGCTGGAGAATATCCATGTCAGTTACGCGCTGGCGGAGGGCGGCTGCAAGAAAGTTTTGGACGGGATCGACCTGGACATTTGCCGCGGCGAATTCGTCTCGGTGGTGGGGCGAACCGGCTGCGGAAAATCCACGCTGCTGCGCTTGATCTTGGGCGCTGAGATGCCAACTGAGGGACGCGTGCTCGCGGGCGGGCGTGAAGTTGTCCGGCCCGACCGCGATCGCGGCTATGTTCCGCAAAAGTATTCGCTGTTTCCTGACAAGACCGTCATTGATAACATCACTTTCGGCCCGGAGGTGGAGGAGTTCAGCCTGCTCACCCGCTTTACGCCGCGTTTTTACCGCCGCCGCAAACAATTCCGCGCCGAGGCGCTCCGGCAGCTGCGCCGGATGGGTCTTCACGAGTCGGACGCCCGGAAATATCCGGACCAGCTCTCCGGCGGTATGCAGCAGAGAGTGGCCATCGCCCAGGCGCTGGTGATGAAGCCGAAGATACTGCTGATGGATGAGGCATTCAGCGCTCTCGATCCCGGAACTCGTGCCGGCATGCAGAAGCTTATTCGCCAGGTTTGGCGCGAGACCAAAACGACCGTTCTGTTTGTTACACACAACATTGCCGAGGCGATCCATCTGGGGACGCGAATCATCGTGTTGTCCAAGGACGGCAGCGAAACCGACGGTTCGAAAGTTGCCCTCGATCTTTCCGTGCCGGATTTGGACGATCTGCCCAAGAACCAGCTCGACGAAGAATTCGCGCAGATCGCCGCCCGCGTCGAAGCAGCTACGGGCCACTCGCGTCTGGACGAGGAAGAAGAAGGATAGCCTGCCCGCGCCGGGAGCCAATTCGGCGATAATGACGGAAAAGGAGTTTGAACCCGATGAGCGTTCGTCTTTCCGTGTACACCGCCGCCGCACTGGCCCCGTTTATTTTGGCCAATCTCTCTTGCACTTTTCATTCGATGCAGGGCTCAACTTTCACGGCTCGCACTGTTACGGCTGCGCAATCCGGTAACGCGGACGTGGTGGGCTCGGCTAGCACGGCTTTGCAGAAAGCCGCGGACATGCTGCGGCCGGGTGACACTCTCGAGATCGGGCCTGGTACCTGGCAGATGGATGCCAGCCTGCTGATTCCATCCGGCGTCACGGTGCGAGGCACGCCCCAGAAGACGATTCTGCTCAAGAGCCCCGGCGTGGAAAGCCCGCTGATCGAAGATGGAGACTACGGCGAGAGCTACCTGGCCGTGGCCCAGCCAGAAAAATTCCATCCCGGCATGGGCGTCGAAGTGCTGGACGACAGTTTAAAAGAGGGCTGGGACGTGACCATCTCGAAAGTTATGGCGGTGAACGGGCGCATCTTGCAGATTAACCCTTACACCGTCCGCGATTATGATTTCGAGAAAAAGCACGCTCGCATCCGTAACACGTTTCCGATCCTGTGCGCCATGAACGCCGCGAACGTCACTTTCCAGGACTTGATCGTGGACGGGAACAAGTCACAAAACGCATATCTGGACGGCTGCCGCGGTGGGGCAATCTATTTATACGACGTACGCAACGTGACCGTCCGGAATTGCGTGGCGCGGAACTACAATGGCGACGGCATCTCGTTTCAGATCAGCGACGGCGTGCACGTGCTGAACAGCGAATCGTACGGGCATGCCGGCTATGGCGTTCATCCAGGCACTGGCAGCGCTAACGCCGTGGTGGAGCACTGCCATATGCACAACAACGGAGATATCGGCCTGTTCCTTTGCTGGCGTGTGCGCCACGGGCGGTTCAGCGACAACATCATTGAGGACAACGGCCACTATGGGATCTCCATCGGGCACAAGGACACCGACAACGAATTTACGAACAATACGATTGCGCGTAACGGCGTGAGCGGCGTTTATTTCCGCGAGGAGACATTCCTGAACAGCGGCCACCGCAACACGTTCCGCAACAATAAAGTCCTGGATAATGGCAGCGCCAAGGCGGGCTACGGATTTTACATTCACCCGCAGGCGGCCGATATCGTGATCTCCAACAACCAGATCGCCGACACCCGCGCAGCCAACCGCACGCAGCGTTACGGCGTTTACAAGGTGAAAGGCGCAGGTTCTGTGCAGCTGGAGAACAACACCATGCAAGGGCACAGCGCGCGCGATTATTCTGAAGGCGCCGGGCAGTAATTTCGCCCCTTTCTACTGCGGCGCTTTCGTTTTTGTGGCATCATCTCCTGGAGGTGCTTCCAATGAAAAAGATCGCAATGCTTGTCTTGACGCCGGTGACGGCGTGCCTGCTTCACGCGCAGGCGGCGGGAGATCCGTTAAGCGCCGGCGCCAAAGCTACGTTTGGCATCGCCAAGAACAACATCGTCAAGTCGGCAGACAAGATGCCGGAAGAGAATTACGCATTTAAACCCACTCCGGACGTGCGCAGTTACGGGCAGATTCTGGGTCACATTGCAGACGCGCAATATGGGTTTTGCTCCGCGGTTCTGGGTGAAACCAATCCGGCGCCCGGCATTGAGAAGAGCAAGACCAGTAAAGCTGATCTGGTGAAAGCCCTGAATGACGCCTTTGCTTATTGCGACAAGGCATACAACGGCATGACGGACGCGCACGCGGCCGACATGGTCAAGTTTTTTGGGCGTGAGCAAGCCAAGCTGTCGGTGCTCGCTTTCAACACTGCGCACGACTTCGAACATTACGGAAACCTGGTGACGTATTTGCGCCTGAAGGGCCTGGTGCCGCCTTCGAGCGAGCAGCGGCGATAGCCGGGTCCGCTTGCTAACGCGCGCGGCTCGGTTTACGGTCTTGATGGTCGCGGGAGTGTCGCTCTTCGCCCAGCGCGACTCCGGCGAGCGCGCCGCCTGGAACGAGCCGGTCAAGCCATTCCGGATCATTGGCCATGTCTACTACGTCGGTGTCGCCGGCGTTACGTCTTTCCTCATCACGACACCGCAGGGTCACATTCTGCTGGACGGCGGTTTCCCCGAAACGGCGCCACGGATCGAAAAGAATATCGCAGCACTCGGCTTTCGCATTCAGGATGTGAAAGTGCTCCTGAATAGCCATGCCCATTACGACCATTGCGGCGGCCTGGCTGAGCTCAAACGTCTTTCCGGAGCGCAAATGGTGGCGAGCAGGTCAGACGCCGAGGTGCTGGAATCCGGCGGGCGCGTAAGTTTCGAAGGCTGGAAGAACTCGGGTTTCCCGCCAGTCAAAGTGGATCGCGTGATTGCCGACGGCGAAACCGTGCAGCTCGGAGACGTCACTCTGACGGCGGTTCTCACGCCTGGCCACACCAAGGGATGTACCACCTGGACCATGCCTGTTACGGATTCCGGCAAGACCCATCACGTAGTCTTCTATTGCAGCACCACGGTGCCAGGCTACCAGCTGGTGAACAATCTGAAATATCCGCAGATTGTTTCCGACTACCAGGGCAGTTTTGCGAAGCTACGACAGCTTCCCTGCGACGTGTTCCTCGCTCCGCACGGCAGCTTCTTTCATCTCGATGAAAAGCGCGCTCGGATGGCGAAAGGCGGCGCGAATCCCTTTATTGACCCCGCCGAGTTCCGCGAATTCCTCGCGCAGTCTGAACAAGATTTCGATCGCGAACTCAAGAAACAGCAGGGCGCGGGCAAATAGCCGAGCCGGCTGCGAATCTCTCTCTTGACAGCCGATCCGTGTGGTGCTACTTTTGAAGCACTATGCTGCTTTTGTAGCATACGGCGATGAAGAAACCATCCCATCAAACTCTCAGCCGCCGTGAGCGCCAGATCATGGACATCTTGTATCGCCACGGCCGGGCCACCGCCTCGGAGATTCACCAGGGTTTGCCGGACCGGCCCAGTTACTCGGCCGTGCGCGCCAAATTGCACGTACTCGAAGAGAAGGGCCACATTCGTCACGAAGAGCAGGCGCTGCGGTATGTCTACTTGCCGGTGGTTTCGCGCGACAAAGCCCGCCAGTCGGCCCTGCGGCATCTGCTAAAAACTTTCTTCGACAATTCCGCCGAACAGGCCATTACTGCTCTGCTGGATCTGAAGTCGTCTGATCTCGACCACGATAAACTGGACCGGCTTTCCGAATTCATCCAGAAAGCCAAGCAAGAGGGAATGTGATCGTACTCTCCAGCTCATTTCTTTTCACCGCTGCCCTCAAGGCTACGGTGGTTTTCGCCGCGGCTTTCCCGGTGGCATTCATGCTGCGCCGCGCATCCGCGTCGGCACGCTACCTCTTATGGACCAGCACGCTTGTAATGGTGCTGGCGCTGCCAATGCTTTCGCTGGCTCTCCGGCCATGGAACGTAACGCTCGCCGCGCGCGCGGCTGCGATCGCGCAAGCTCCCATTGTCGCGGATTCGCAGGTGTCGCAAGCGCTAGGCGCCCCGGCGAATGCGAATCGGAACGGCATCCAATGGTGGGTGATTTCCATATGGCTGTGCGGAGTCGCCGTGGTTCTGGCCCGCGTGGCTAGCGGTCATGTTCGCGTCCAACTATCGCTCAGAGGGTCCGAACCCGTCAACGATCCCGAATGGCTTCGATTGCTGGCGGATACAAACTCCCGAATCCGCCTGGGCCGCCAGGTGGACCTGCGGGTTAGCCGCGACACCGATGTTCCGCTCAGCTATGGACTCCTGCGCCCGGTGATTTTGCTTCCCAGCGAATCGGAAGAGTGGAGCACCGACCGGCGCCGCGTGGTTCTGCTCCACGAACTGATCCATGTCCAGCGCCTCGACTGGCTAACGTGTCTTGTCTCGCAGCTCTCCAGTGCTGCTTACTGGTTTCATCCGCTGGCGTGGATGGCCCTGTCGCGCTTCCGCCGGGAGCAGGAACGCTCCTGCGACGATGCGGTCGTGACCGCTGGGACGGGACAAGCGGCCTATGCCGAACACCTGGTGGATCTGGCGCGTTCGCTCACCTCCTCGCGCCGAAGCTGGTCCGCTGCGCTCAGCATGGCCGAAGCACGCGGTCTGGAACAGCGTGTGCACGCTCTGCTCGACCCGCGTAGGAAGCGGCAAGCACTGAGCGGCCGCGTCTCGGTGGCAGCACTCGCCACCATTCTGGTTTGTGCGATTCCATTGGCGGCGCTGCGCGCGCAGGATGCCGGACCTAAGTCGTCAATGGCTGGCTCGGTCTACGATCCCAGCGGCGCCGCAGTGCCTGGCGCTACCGTGCTGCTGAAAAATGTGAGCGGCAAGAATCAGGAAATTGCGCGCAGCGGCGCCGCAGGCGAGTATCAGTTCGCTTCGGTGCCGGCCGGAAAGTACGACATGGAAGTAAAGGCGCCTGGCTTTGCGCGGTATCAGCAGCCCGGGCTCGCGCTGAACCAGGGAACTCCTCTGCATATCGACATCAAATTGGACGTCGGCTCCGTCTCTGAATCCGTCGATGTCGTCGGTAAAGGGCCGCTTCCCGTATCCTCCGGACCACCGCAGCGGATTCGCGTGGGCGGGAACGTGCAGGCAACCAAGCTTGTGCGAATGACCAAGCCGGTCTACCCCGCCGCAGCCCAGGCAGCCGGCATCGAGGGAACGGTACTGCTGCGCGCCGTCATCTCAATGCAAGGCAATCTGCTGGGCGTCGCCGTGATCAACGCCTCTGTCGATCCGGAGCTGGCGCAGGCCGCTATGAATGCCGTCAAGCAATGGCAGTATGAACCGACGCTTTTGAATGGCGCCCCGGTCGAGGTGGTGACCACAATTACGGTGAATTTTCGCTTGGAACATTGATCGCAATTTGGCCGGCGATCTACGCTTGTTTTTGCCGTCCCCGAACCGGCAGCCGCTATCATAGATCGGATGCCAAAATTCGACTTTGATCTTGCGCAAGCCGCCCACCAGGAGATGATTGACCACGGTTTCAATCCGGATTTCCCTCCGGCCGTCGAGAAGCAACTGGCGGCTCTCGGAGATGGCCCCTTGCCTGCCGCGGCTGCCGATGTACATGACTTGCGGTCACTGTTCTGGTCCTCGATCGATAACGATACCTCCCGCGACCTGGATCAGATCGAGGTTGCGGAGCGCGCGGACGGCATTCGAATCCGGATTGGAATTGCCGATGTAGATGGCGACGTTCCAATAGGCACGCCAATCGATCAGCATGCCGCATCTGAAACCACTTCGGTCTACACCGGAGTCCGGACATTTTCCATGCTGCCCGAACGTCTGTCCACCGACCTGACTTCGCTCAATGAGAACGTCGACCGGCCCGCCGTGGTGGTAGAACTGTCGGTGGCGAGCGATGGCTCCATTTCCGCGCCCGCCATTTACCGCGCGCTGGTGCGGAACCGGGCGCAATTGACATACAACGGCGTCGGGCCGTGGCTCGACGCCAAAGCAGCCGCGCCGGCCAAGGTCGCTGCCTCATCCGATCTGCAGGCGCAACTGAAGTTGCAGGACGAGGCGGCGCAAGCGCTGCGGCAGGCGCGATATCGGTTGGGTGCGCTCAATTTTGATCGCAGCGAGCCTGAAGTGGTGATGTCCGATGGCAAGGTTACCGGCATCACCGCGCGCCAGAAGAACCGCGCGGGCCAGTTGATTGAAGATTTCATGATCGCCGCCAACGAAGTGATGGCGCGTACGCTTTTCAGTGCGGGTGTCTCTTCCATCCGCCGCGTGGTGAAGACTCCCGAACGGTGGGATCGCATCGTGGAACTTGCGCGGCGCTCTGGAGAATCGCTGCCAGCTCAGGCCGACGCACGCGCTCTCAATGTATTTCTCGAGAAGCAGCGCGCCAAGGACCCAGTACATTACGAGGATCTCTCGCTATCCGTGATCAAGCTGATGGGTCCCGGCGAGTATGTACTGGTGGGCCGCGGCGAAACCGGCGAGGGCCACTTCGGCCTGGCGGTCCATGATTACACGCACTCGACTGCTCCCAACCGGCGCTTCGCCGATCTGGTGACGCAAAGGGTGATCAAGGCGGTGTTGGCCCACACTTCCGCGCCTTACGCCGACGGCGATCTGGCCGCCATCGCCCGGAACTGCACGCTTAAGGAAGACGCCGCCCGCGACGTAGAGCGCGTCATGCGCAAGCGCGTTGCCGCTGTCGTGCTCCACGACCGCATCGGCAGCACGTTCCCTGCGGTGGTGACGGGTGTCAGCCCGAAGGGTACCTTTGTCCGCAGTCTGAATCCACCGGCCGAAGGCATGCTCGTGCGCGGTGCGCAGGGAGTCGACGTGGGCGACCAGATTAAGGTCACCCTATTAAGCACCGATCCTAAGCGCGGGTATATCGACTTCGGGCGCGCGTAATCCACCCTCGCGATAGAATGGGGGCTGGCGATGGCAAAGTACTCGCTCAAAGCTCCTCTCCCAGCCATATGGCACAAAACCGGAGGCCAGAAGGAATCCGTAACGCTTCCGGTGGGCGCCCTCATCGAGGAAGCCTCGCGGCATTCGGGCACTCTTGAAGGGAAAGTCGGTGTGTATTGGGAAGGGCGGCACTACTCCGTTTCGCTGAAAGACCTGCTCACCAAAGCAGCGCCACCGCGTGGTTAGTTCGAAAACCCGACTTAGGAAAGACAGCGTAACGCCGTTAGCATACACATGCGTGGATGCCCGGCGGTATACTCCGTTGATCCGCATGTAATAAAGGAGAGCAAAGGCCAGAACAACGCCGAGACGCCGAGGCGCCGAGAACCTGCCGGGGAAACAGAAGCATGTCTGCCACGGAATCTAAAAGTATCTTCGTCGGCATCGGCGAAGTGCTCTTTGACGTTTTCGAAGATGGGCGCCGGGCGCTGGGCGGCGCGCCGCTTAACGTAGCGGTGCATGCGCACCAGCTTGCCGTGGCGCTCGGGATAGGCGAAGGCATCGTGGTGAGTTCGGTGGGTCACGACGAGCCGGGCCAGCAGCTTCTTTCCTCCATCCGCGATCGCGCGATGTCCACCCGCTACATTACGCTCGACCACCAGCACCCCACCGGCCGTGTCTCCGTCTTCATCCGCGACGGCGAGCCCGGCTATCAGATTCAGCTTCCCGTGGCCTGGGATTACATTACTCCCAGCGATTCTCTGGACGCGCTCGCCGCTCAGTGCCATGCCGTATGCTTCGGGAGCCTGGCTCAGCGCTCGCCCGTGTCGCACGCCACCATCCGGCGGTTTCTTGAAAAAGCGCCGCAAGCTGTGCGCTTGTATGATGTCAACCTGCGGCAAAACACCATCAGCGGGGAAAAGGGCTACAGCGCGGAAATTGTAGACACCAGTTGCCGGCTGGCTACTGTCATCAAGGCGAATCAACTGGAGCTGATGACGATGTGCCAGCTGCTCGGCCTCGATACGTCGCCGGAACCAACGGAACGCGGCAATCGCCGGCGGCTGGAGTTGCTTCTGGCGCGTTTTCCGGTGCGGGCGGTCGTGCTCACGCGGGGCGGGGAAGGCACGCTGCTTTTCACTCGAGACCGTGAGATCAGCGTGGAAGTCACGCCGATTCCTCAGGACCAATTGCATCCCGTTGGAGCGGGCGACGCCTCGTCCGCCGGAATTCTGCTGGGACTCGCACTCGGATGGGAGGAAGTCCGGGCGGTAGATCTGGCCAACCGAATGGGCGCTTGGGTGGCCTCGCAGCCGCCGGCCACGCCGATGTTGCCGGATGCGATCATTGACTCTGTTCGGCAGGCAACGAGCGCTCGTCCTGCCGTCTGAGTTACCAAACTTCATGGAGCGCGTCTTTCTCATCGATACCGATACAGCATCCGATGACGCCGTGGCTCTCATCATGGCGCTGCGCGCGCCTGGCGTCCGCGTCGCAGCCATTACCACCGTCGCGGGCAATGTAGAAGTGGAACAGGCAACGCGGAACGCTCTATACACCGCCGAACTGTGCGGGTCCGGCGTTCCCGTATACATCGGCGCCACAAAGCCGCTGCTTCGCGTCCACGAGAACGCTACCTGGTTTCATGGCCGTGACGGGCTGGGCGACCATGGTTACCCGCAGCCTCGCCGTGGGCCGGAAAAAGCGCACGCTGTCGACGCTATTATCCAGATCGTTGAAGCCAGCCCCGGGCTGGTGCTGGTGACGTTGGGTCCATTGACCAATGTGGCGCTTGCCTTGGCCCGCAAGCCGCAAATCGCCGCGCAAGTGAGCCGCTGCGTGGTTATGGGAGGCGCGCCGTGTTGTGAAGGCAACGTCACCCCGGCGGCTGAATACAATATCTGGGTTGATCCCGAAGCGGCGCGGATGGTGTTGTGCAGTGAACTGTCCGTGGAGCTGGTCGGTTGGCAGCTCTCACGTGGGGATGCCGTTTTGAACGCCCGGGACATCGAATTCGCGTTGGGGCTGAATACAGAACGCGCCCGCTTTGCGATTGAATGCAACAGCCGCGCGCGGGAGGCTTACCTGAAACAAACCGGCGAGCACGGCATCTCGCTCCCTGATCCCGTCGCTATGGCCGTGGCCCTCGATCCCACCATCTGCACTCACGCCAGCCGGCACTATGTCGAGGTAGAAACCGGCAGCGAATTGACTCGCGGCATGACGGTTGTCGACCGCCTCAACGTTGCCGGAAACCATCGAAATCATGCGGTCTGGTCTGATCTTCTGGCCAAGAACCCAAATGTCAACGTGTGCTGGAGCCTCGATGTGAAGCGTTGGAAAGACGCGCTATTTTCGGCCTTGCAGTAGGCCGGCTCGTGCTACTCGAAGCTCTTCCGGAATTCTTCGAATTGCTGTTTGAGTTCGGCGAGCTCCGCCTCGATGCGCGCCATTCTGTCCTCGACCGGCGACCGGTGCTCAGGGGGCGCATCTGGCTGCGCATGCACCACAACTTCACCCGACAAGAGATGGGCGAATCGCGGCTCCTTCTCCCCGGGCTGCCGCGCAAGTTTCTGGACTAGAGGCGGCGTTCGCTCCATCAGCCGGTCCAGAGTAGCTTCCACCTCCGCCAGACCGTCAAACGTGTGCAGCCTCTCCGTGCGCCCGCGCAGCTCGCCCACGGTTTGCGGTCCTCTCAGCATCAGAACGCATAGGATGGCCTGTTCGCGGCGGTCGAAGTTGAAAACCTCGCCGGCGCGGTGCCCATACTTTGGAACACGATGGTCGCCCCCACTGGTACGCAGCGCCAGGCCTTTCGCCTGCAGGCTTTCCACGGCGCCCAGCACGCTGTCCTCATCTAGCGACATCACCGGCTCCCGGTTCGATTTTTGGTTGCAAGCGGCACAGAGCGCATTCAACGAGAGCGGGTAATAGTCCGGCGTGGCGGCTTCCTTTTCCACCAGCGAGCCGAGCACCCGTACCTCGGCTTCATTGAGTTGGAAGTCCATGGGTTCATCGTGCCACACTGTGGCAGATGAAGGGCGGGGTCCTGCATTCCGGGTCTCGGCGACTTGACGGTGATATAGTCTTTCGTGCCCCATGCCTGACAAAAATCCGGCGCAAAGGTTCCTCGTTAGGCCGCACACCAAAGTCCATCTTCGAGACTGGGATACCGGCTGGGCCGGCACAAAGCCATTGCGGGATCTGAAAGCCGACGATCTGAAACAGGAAGCTCGAGAAATCATCCGCCGGAACCTGGAACATCTCTCTAACGCCCAAGAACTGCTTTGGGCGAGCGACCGTCATGCACTGCTGGTGGTCCTGCAGGGGATGGATGCCTCAGGAAAAGACGGGCTGGTCAAACACGTGATTAGCGGCCTCAATCCTCAGGGGTGCCAGGTCATTAGCTTCAAGCAACCCTCCAGCGAAGAGCTGGAACACGATTTCTTATGGCGGTACGCCAAAGCTCTGCCCCCGCGCGGGCGCATCGGGATTTTTAACCGTTCGCATTACGAAGATGTGCTGGTGGTGCGGGTCCATCCGGAGTGGCTGGACAAGCAAAAGCTGCCGGCAAAGCGCGGTCATTCTTTGTGGGAACACCGGTACGAGGACATCAACCAGTTCGAAAAGCATCTCGCCCGCAACGGCACTATCATTCTTAAGTTTTTTCTGCACATATCGAAGAAGGAACAGAAACGCCGGCTTCTGGAACGTCTGGAGAACCCCAAGAAGCATTGGAAGTTTTCCGAGGCCGATCTCGCAGAGCGGGCTTTCTGGCCCGATTACGTCGAAGCCTACGAAGACGCGCTGAGCGTAACCAGCACGAAGCACGCGCCCTGGTTCATCATACCGGCCGACCACAAATGGGTAGCGCGGCTATTGGTTTCTGATATTCTGACGCGCGCAATCGAAGGGCTCAACCTGAAATTCCCCGAACTTACGAAAGACCAGCGCGTGGCCCTTGCAAAAGCCAAGAAGGATCTCGCACGCGGTTAAAATTATTCGCGTGGATGCGCGTTCATTCGCAGCACAAATGGCTTCATCAACCTTTTCCGTAACCTGCGATAATCTTACGTTCGGTTGATCCGTGGCCCAAAACAAGATTTCGTCTTCGGCTCAGTCGTCCGCTGTCGCCCTTCTTCTGTTAGTTGCACAGCCCCTTGTCTTTTTTCGAAGGGTCCTGTTCAACCCGCAGAGCCACATTCCCTTCGATCTGCAAGCATTCCATCTTCCTTTGGCCACATACATCGCCAGGTGCGTACGCCAGGGTGTTTTCCCTTTCTGGGACCCCTACCCTTACTGCGGAGTGCCGATTCACGCCGACATCACCGCGCAGCTTTTTTACCCCTTTACCTGGATCGCTATCTTCTCGGCAATCATTCCGCCGGGCTCAAATTGTTTTACTGGATCGAGTGGCTCGATCCGCTGCACATGATCCTGGCGGGTGTCTTCACGTTTCTCTTGCTACGGCAATTCGATGCGTCCCCGCCGGCTGCGTTACTCGGTGGAACCGTTTATCAACTGGGTGGCTACTTTGCATCGCAAGCGCAACACCTTGGCGCGATCTGCTGCGGCGCATGGTTTCCCCTGGTTCTGCTTTCATTTTGAAGCTGACGAGAGCGATCATGTGGCGATGGGTGGCGATACTTGCTCTCAGTGTTGCCCTCACGATCCTTTCAGGCTTTCCTGCGGCGACATTTGTTGTATTTGGCGGTGCAGCGCTGATGATTCCCGGCCTTTGTCTCTGGCCACGGCCTAAGTGGAAAGTAGCCGGCTCCATTGTGATCGGATTCGCAGTCGGGCTTGTCATCGCCGCCATTCAAGTCATACCCACTTATCAGCTAGGCCGTCTGAGCATTGCATCCATGCGGGCGGACTGGCATGTTACCGGTGGCGGTCTCCGCCTACAGAGCTTGATGTCGCTCATCATGCCGAACTATTACCACATATTTACGCCCTTTGATCCCTCGCAGTACAAGTTGCCTATTAATTTCACTTTCTTATATGTCTACTGCGGTAGATTCCACTGGCTCTTGTTGTGTGTGCGCGTTTCTGCGCCCGGCTCGGCACCTGAAAATGCTATTCCTATTCACGATCATTTCCGCTGTCTGGATGCTGGGAGATGAGACGCCACTCTATCGCCTGGTGTACAGTCACTTGCCTCCCTTCCTGCGAGGCGCGTTATACGCCGAATTTGCGCTTATGGCGTTTTGTATGTTTATGGCTTTGACGTCTGCTGTGGTGCTGCAACGCATGGCCGGCCACGTGCCTGCAGGCGTGCTATGGTGCATCGCACTGGTAACGGCCCTCGATCTCAGTTACTTCGGCTCGGGGCGACGTATGAATTAGAGGCAGGTGGATATAAAACGCAATACTCCGAATATCAGGTTAGCGGCTATCCGGGCGCCCTTGCTAGCATACAGAGGCTCGTCGATGTTACAGATCCGCCCGTACGTGTTGACTATCTCGACACCGGTGAATGGCCCTTCAGTCAGGGATCGGAGGTCTTGAAATACCCACGGCGAACGGGAACAACCCTTTCATGTTACAGCGCATGCTATTTCTTAGGCGACTGTTTTGCGGAGGAAATTACTGGAGAGACGTCTCCCGGTAAATCGTCCAAATTCTCCAGTAGTGAACATGTTGAATATCGGGTACCTCGCCGCTCAGACGGCCGAAGCGTCAGCAAAGTTCGCCGGCTCCCTCGGAGAGCACGCCGGTGACTTCGGCGGTCTGCGCTTTTACCGCACCGTTGCGCCGCTCCCCCGGTTTTTCCTGGTTCGCCAGCTGCATATTTCGAATGGCGCAGCAGACACCTTTTCTTATCCAGCCCGCGCCGATTTCAGGCCCGCGGAAGAAGCCGTTGTCGAAGCCCAGGATCTGCAGCCAGTCGATGCTCTGAGTGATGGCGCCGTTACCGTGGAGCGCTATTCGCCAAATCGCGTCGACTTGAACGTTGTGGCCGGTGGCCCGGCGTTTCTGGCCACTTCAGAGGTCCTCTACCCTGGCTGGTCGGTCGCTATCGACGGCGAACCCGGCCCGTTCTACGTGACTAACGGGGCCTTTCGCGGCGTCATGCTAAATCCAGGCGTGGATCACGTCACCATGACCTACTGGCGTGAGGGCTTCCTGGTCTGGACGGCGATCGGCGCCGTGGGTCTCTGTCGGTTCTGGCAGGTCTTTTTTTTCAGAAATTCCATCGGCGTGCCTCGCGAGGCACCATCCATCTGATACTTTGGATTTTTTTTGAAACCCCTCGTCTACGTGCTGTTTGGTTCATCTCTCACCGTAGTGTCTTCGTGGTGTGCCGGTGTGCTGTTTCTGCGTCGCTTGTCTGTCCCTCTTTACCGGCAGGAGGAGAAGGCGCTGGCTTTTGTGGTGGGCTCGGCTTATATAAGCACGTTGTCTTCTTCCTCGCGGCTCTGCACCTGGTATACAAGGGCGTGTTCCTGGCGCTCGCCCTGCTTCTCATCGCCGCCGCCATTCAGCAGCGAGTCTGGCGGCCTCGCGGAGAATCTCTTCCGGCCCTTCCCGCGGTATGGCGCCTTCTCTTTCTGGAGATTTATCTCCCGTTCGCCGCGCTCTATTTTATCTATGCCCTCGCACCCGAGGCCAGCCCGGACGGCAGCACCTATCACCTCGGCCTCGCGGCACGCTATGTGCGCGAGCACGGATTTCCCGCCATCACCACCAACATATATGCCAGCTTGTCGCAGGGCATGGAGATGCTGTTTCTCTTCGCTTTTATGTTCGGGCGGCATTCTGCGGCCGCGCTGGTCCACTGCACGTTCCTGCTCGTTCTTCCCGTCATTGTCATGAATTACGGAAAGCGAGTCGGGATGCCGCTCGTGGGCGTGGCGGGCGGGCTGTTAATTTTTTTGTCGCCCGTTGCGGGAATTTCCGGAACCAGCGCATACGATGACGTTGCCGTAACAGCGGTCGTCTTCAGCCTGTTTGTGCTGCTCCAGGTCTGGGCGGGCGAACGCCATACCCCGCTGCTGATCGTGGTTGGTCTCGTCGCCGGATTTGCTTTCGATATCAAGTACACGGCATTTGTAGCCGTACCCTACGCCCTGGCCTTCATCGCCTATAAGTGCTGGCGCTCGAAAACGTCCATCCTTCGCCCGCTGCTGATTACGGCGACCGCCGCCGCCGTGCTGGTTCTGCCCACGCTGGTCAAGAATTCGATTGTGGTTCACAATCCGGTGTCTCCGTTCTTCAATCGCCTGTTTCCGAACCCCTACGTGCATGTGGCTTTTGAGGACGAGCTCCGGCAGCACTTTCGCGACTACCGAAGCATTCATAGTGCTGGGAGATTCCCTGGCAGCTCGCCGTGAGTGGCGAGAAACTGCAAGGCCTGCTGGGGCCCGTGTTTCTACTGGCTCCATTAGCGCTGCTTTCCCTTCGTTACCCGGCGGGCCGGCAGCTGCTGTTGGCCGCGATGGTCTTCTTCCTTCCGTATCCCTCAAATATCGGCGCCCGGTTCTTTCTCCCGTGCGCGGTCTTTATCGCGCCCGCGTTGGCGTTAGGCCTCAGCGGTTGGACGGTTGTTCCGGTTCTGCTGGTGTTGCTGCATGCCTGGCTGTCCTGGCCCACCAACGTAAGAAGCTACTGTCACCAATATGCGTTTCGGCTCGATCACACCCAGGTTCGTGCGGCTCTCCGCCTGGAACCGGAAGACGAATACCTGGCGGGGCACCTGCAAGGTTATGCCGTTGCGCGGCGCGTCGAGAAAGCTACGCCGCCCGCGCCGGATCTTCTCGTTCGACAGTCCGCCGGAAGCCTACTGCGCGCGGGAGATTCTGGTTTCGTACTTGGGCGCGTTGAACGAGCGTGTGCGCTCCACGCTCTATGCAGGCTTTGATCCCGATCTCCAGCCTTTGAAAGTTCTCACCTTTCGCATTCAGCCTAAGCGCTGCCGGCGTCTTCGGGTAGTGCAAACGGCGTCGGGGCGGCCGGACATCCCGGGCATCGGCGAATTCGAGATTTTCGGTACGCAAGGCCGCTTGCCGCGCACATCTGCCTGGCGTATTCATGCTCATCCGTTTCCTTGGGATGCCGAACTGGCCTTCGACGGCAATCCAGCGACCCGGTGGAACGCGTGGGAGCCCATGAAGTCCGGAATGTTTGTGGAGGTCGATCTGGGCTCTGAAGAAACCATCACCGCGGTCAAGCTCGAGATGACGCCGGATCAAGGCTACATGCAGTGGCAGCTTGAGGGCGAAACCGCTGGCCACTGGGCCGTCCTGAATGCCGCCCCCCAGTCCACCGCCCTCGAGAAGATGGACCTCCGCAAGGCAGCGATCCAGGAACTGAAACGCAACGGGATTTACTACATTCTCGTGACTGATAGCGAATTTGCGGCCCCGGATTTTCGCGAGAACACGCCGCTCTGGGGTATCCGCCAAATCGCCGAAGCCGGCGGCAATCGCCTGTACGAAGCCGAGTGAAACTCGCACTTGACGGAACATAAGCGCACGGGACATCGTATGCTTAAAGCGAGGTTTCCAGTGAGCATCGATCACTTCGTGGAAGAGATCCAGGTCTTAGGCCGCGACCTGGTGGAGAGAGTAAAACGCTGATTCATGAAGGCAACGTGAATCGCGTGATCATCAAGGACGACAAGGGCCATACCTATCTTGAAATTCCCGTCAACGTCGCCGCCGTCGGTGTGATCGCCGTCCCAGTTCTGGCTGCGGTCGGCGCCATCTCAGCCCTCGTTGCGAAATTCAAGATCGTCGTCGAGCGTTCAGAGCCGAAGGACAAACCGAATAGCGTCGGCGATGTGAGTCTGGAGACTAACTCGCCGATGTATTCGCCGAGCCCAGCCGGCTGTTGGCGCTAATCCAGATCCCGGAAAGGCTTCCGCCCGAATTTACGAACAACGCAGCGGTGGCGAGACACACGAACGCCACCAGTAAAGTGTATTCGATCAAGTCCTGGCCCTGTTCCTCTTGCAAGAAGTGCTTCAGCATGTGGTTCTCCGTGTTCTCGCTTGTCCGTTCGCGCCCCGTCTGACGGCGGTAGCTTAGTAAGTGCCCGGAGGAGTAATCCACTCCTCCGCTCGAACGGTACAACTCTCCATTCATGGTGATCGATCACCGGCATTTCCGTCAATGCTGACGTTAGGTTTACCGGCTGCCGTCTCAAATCTTTTGATACTGGGCCGCTAACTCCTACTTTTCACGGCTTTCATTCTTCGAACGGATAACTAAAGTTAGGATTGACGGGGGGTATGACGTGAGGGACATTTACTTTAGAATACTTGCGCCCCGCAGCCCGGGGCGATGGAGTTACCAATGGGTCTATCATTTCTGTCCCGCTTCAAGCTGGGTCACCAGGCGCCGTCAGAACGCGCACGGGCCGCTACGACTGGCAAGTTGGACGAACGGCAGTATTTGCGATCGCCAATCACCTCGCCGGTCATTGTGTCCTGGCAGGACTCCCGGGGGCAGACCCGTCAAGCGGAAGCCCGCGGCATGAACATGAGCAGCGCGGGCGCCTTGGTCCGCACGCCTGAACCCATTCCGGTCGGTTCCCCGGTATATATGGAGTCCAAGCAAATGCGTCTGATGGCGAATGCCGTGGTACGCCACTGTACAGAGCGAAAATCAAGGTTCTTCGTAGGGCTGGAATTTCGCGGCTCGCTGATCCGCTCCTATTGAGCCTGGCCTTTCGCGCCCGATAGCCCCCACTTCCGCCACAATCTCCGATATTTGCTTGGTGGCGAATCGCCGGCGCTTCCCTTGTCGCGGCCATCCGCCCACTCGCATGGGGCATATAATGAAAAAGCGGAAAGGGAAAAATGGCTACGCACGTTGCCAAAGCACATGGCGAGGCGAAACAACCCCGGCGGGTCCTGAAGAATAAGGTTGGTACTGAGGCAGATTTTCCTGAGAATTCCGTTCCGACAGGAGCACCAAAATAACGTACGTTCTCGCCGGCGCTATGTTGGGCGCAATCCTCACCGGAATATTCAGACTGTTGAGGCAGCGAGCCGCCCGAGCTACAGCCGGAGAACAGATGGGCGCGCTGTTAGAGCGGGTGATCTCGTAAGCGTGGGTCTCATGATTTGAAGATCCTCTACCGGCTTTTCAGACGCAGCCGTGTCTGTCCACGTTGTGCTGGTTTTGGTAGTTCATCATGCGCAACACCACTTTGAAGGCTCGCGGCGTGACAGTCACCGTGGACGGTAAGCGCTGGCGGCTTGTCCCCAGTCTTGCCGATTCCAGCCCGCGCGATCGCGAGTTCACCGCTGTTCAAACGGCTGGCGGAAAGACCGTCGTGCAATTCGGCGACGGCATACACGGCGCACGGCCTCCAGTCGGGAGCACGATAAGCGTCCGCTACCGTACCGGCGCCGGCGCCAGCGGCAACCCCACAACCGTCGTCCTCCAGACGGTAGCGGCAAAGGGAACTGTCGATCAGGCTCTCTGGATTGCCATTCGCAACCGAACTCACGCGATCAGCTTCGAGTGTCGCGAGGGACGAGGTCAGAGCTCAGCCCGAAGGAAGTCCAGATCAAGAAAAACTTGATCGCTCTACGAGGTCGCCTCCGACGCGGAGCGGAAAGACCATCGGCATTGGGTGGGGTTTCGGCGCCTCGGCTTCTATCCTCCATTATTGCCGGCGCGCGGGGAAGACCATGGACGGTCTCAGGGCCCAAAGGGAACACGTCATCGCGTTCAATCCGCCTGCCGGCATCCTTAGCGACAACACGCAGCCCAGCCCCAACCGCTCCGGCATCGGTTTTACGACTGCTTGTGGCTCTCGGCTGGACGAGAGCGGCGGGAGCGAAGAAACCGCCAAAGCCAATCGATGCACAACGCAATCAGGGCCCAAAACACGAAAACGACCAAGTATTCAACTGCACTCAAACTGGCGCGGGAATCGCCCCACTCACTGAAGACGATGCCGGTTAGTAATGTGAGAGCGGCTGCCGCGATGACCGGAGCGAGCCAGCGCCGGGCGCGAACAATGCGAGAACGTTCTGGGAGGGGTTCGAAGTTCTGCGCAGCGTGATCACCCGTAATTCCCCAGCAGAGTTCATCGAGGCTTTGATCAACAGGTCGGGATCGCGAAAATCGATCCATTTGCGGCTGGTAAGGAAACCTGGGAGTTCAGCGTCACGAAGGAGGATCGGGATGAGGCGTACTTGCTCGTGGAGGACCAGAGCGCGGTGGTACTCCTCCTTCACCCAGCCGGAGTGAGTAGAATTCGGAGAGACCACCAGAGCTACGCATCTCGCAGAAGAGATGCCGGTTTCGAGGGCGTCGACGAAGAGATCACCCGGGCGGATTTGGTCTTTATCCAGCCAAACACGGATTCCCTTGACCGTGAGGGCCGTTCGCAAGTTTTGGACCCAGGTGTTATCGGCGCTCGAATACGAGATAAAGACGTCGAAATCTTGGGGCATAACAGCTAAAGAAGAGAGTGTACACCGGGGAGGGGCTTTTTTTTCTAGAATGATTGAAACGCTTGGGTAAAGTGCTTTCACTAAGCCTGTGAGGCGGCAGCAGGACGTCGAGACGAGGGAGCGGTTGATTTATGAGACGCCTAAACGTGAGAGCGGCGGCAGCCGTGGTTTTCTGTAGCCTGTTGGCGGGAGGAGTGTCGCGGGCACAGGAGGATGTGGTGGGTGACATCACGATCCTGACGATGGCAAAGACCCATGATGAATCCTGCGATGTGCTCGATAGCAAGGCCCGCGCAGATTTCCGGCAGGCAGTTCATGAATGGATCCGATCTCTGAAAGAAGACGAAGGCGCGAAGGCAAGAACGCAAAAGGCCTGGGATGATGCCCGAGGAACAGCCCAGCATGACTGTCAACAACAGCAGTTTCTTGAAGCGGCTCTGTGGACGTTTCGTGATGCTAGAGGTGAAAACCCTCAAGGGCAATTCAGATTTCTCATGAAGGGAAAGAACTTCGAGTTGAAGTGCCATGTGCTTTCGACTGACGGATTACGCGCGTTCTATCAGGCCGGGCTGGATTGGATTGGAAGATCCGGCGCGAACGCGGCGCAGAAATCTGCGATGACGGCTGAGTGGGAAAAGGCGAATCCGTCTGAGGAGGCCGATTGCCAGAAAGACACGATGCTTGATTTCATGACGACATGGATGTTTCGCGCCAAGGGCGGCTCTTAAGGGTGAGAAAAACGGTTAAGACACGGCAACTCTTCAGGAATTTGGGCGCTTGGCGGGTGTTGGTGTGTCTCGCGACAATGAGCACTGCTCGCGGCCAGCAGGGACTGCCGGCAGATTTTAGAGACATAGCTATTGTCTGTTTGACTCCTCATGCCTCGGAGTCGGCAGGCTTCGAGCGAAGCGCCTATTTGTTGTTGAAGCCGCCGACAGATTCGGAATCGCGGACGGGAGCTGAATGGGCTGTAAGCGTGCTGCAGAGGGAGGCGAGGCTCAGTAGCGGCAGTGGCGTGCATCGGCCGCCGAACGTCGTGTATCTGTTGGTACGCGAGGTTCCGCCAAAGGACGCGGGCCCCACGTGGTTCGTGGAGCACTATGACTACGAACGAGCAGCGCGCTTGTGGGAAAGAGCTGTTCCCACGGCAACTGGGAGACAAGTGCTTGCCATTTCGGAGGTGCCCTTATTGGGTGGCGGACCGGTCGATCCGGCTAAGCTGAAGACCTATGAATTGAGGATGCCCATGAGGCCGGAGAGTAGACCGCCGCAGGAGACGCGATCAGCGCCGCCGCATGATTTAACCGGCCGCGATTTTCTTCTTCCCAGAAATCCGGAGGGCGCCGGGTACGGACTCTATAGTTATTTGTTGCTCGGCGAGAAGGTGAATGCTAGCAACAGGCAACTGTACGAGGCCATCATCGGAGCGTATTTGGATTTGGGAGAAGTGCAACGATTTGAAACCAGCGGGACCGACCGAAAACAACTAAACGTGACCTATGTGCCGCTGACGGATGCGCCTCCCCCAAATCTGAACGCCGAATGGGTCCTTGATCACTATGACTATGTTGCCGCGCAAGTCTTGTTGGGAAAAGCGATGCGACGTGGCAATTTATCCGGTGCCTTTATCATTTCCTATGACAAGCCGGTGAGCGGTGCCGCGGAGATTGATCGGCAGAGACTGCTGGTGCAGGATCTCAGTGGCGTGCCGCCGGATTTGGCCTTCCTCTGGTTCCGCGAATTCAAAGAGCAGGTGCGGCAGAGTCGCTATTGGGACCAAAGGACCATGGGAGAGTTCATGTTGAAGATGCGGACGCAGATTGCAGAGATTGCCAGGGCCTTCGGCGGAGACTCCCGGACCTTAGTGGCCACCCAGATCGTCATGGGGCACTGATGTGACTCACGTCACAGAGCGAAAGAGCTTGCTCCTGTGCGCCGCCGCCGTTTGTCTGGCATCGCGACTGTTCGGCCAAACAACACTGCCGCCTGTGGTGGCGCCGTTCGTCTCAACAGCTCAGGCTCTGGTTGATAAAGGTGACATCGATGGCGGCATAACTGAACTTCAAAAGGCTTTCGCGGCAGCTCAAGATCAGGAAACCGCCAGTAAAGTTTCGGTGGCCTGCTTGGTTCTGGCAAAGGGGTTGTTCGCAAACCAGAACACTCTTGCGGGCGAAAAGCTCGTGGATTTGACGGTGGTTTATCACACTGCTAAATCCGAAGACAAGCTGTTGAAATTGGTCCTTCAAATAGGAGCGAAGCTGGGTGAGACCTCCAAAAGCCGCTCAACGGCACTAAAATACTCGCAACAGTTGGCGGCCTTTTATGCGAAGCAGGAAGTTGACCACGAGCGGGCGATTTTCGAACAGCTTCTTGAGGGTGCGCACCGGGCAAGACAGACGACCCGCCGCTGGAGTCCTCGAGCGCCTGAGCAGATCTACACCGATTCGAAGCAGTTTCTCGAGTTAGCCGGAATTCGTTTTGCCTTAGCGACGATGAAGGAACGCAACGGAGACGTAGCGCAGGCCACGGCGGAGTGTGAGGCGGCCGTGAAGGGAATCAACGAACACGGGCTGGATGCGGCGCAAGTGCCAACGATTTTCGATCAGTGTGCTTTAATCCTTCGGAAGAACGCAAAGTACGCGCTCGCAAAAGACTATCTCGACGAAGCCATCAAAGAGAAAAGGATCCGAAAGAGCTCGGCCCTCACCAATTTAATCTGGCGCTCGTTTACGCCGATCTCGGCCAAAAAGAGCAAGCCATTGAACAAGCGAAGACCAGTGTCGAGACGGTGCGCGGTACCAAAGTGAGAGCCGACTTAGCGCGGGTTTTGGCCGGAGCCGCGGGGTCTATGCGAATGCCGGCCATTTGACTGAGGCCGTGGAGATGTTGGATGAAGCTCGGGTGATTGCGCGCGAGGACGGTTTAGAAGACGTAAAGGCCGACGCGCTGCAGAAACTGGCAGCCGTGCGGAGCATGCAAGGAAAATCACCAATGGCGGCGGCGAACCTGGATCGCGCCGGAGAAGTGGGGCGCAATCCAAATGGCGAAGCGCCGGAGAAAGCCGCGGATTGGCGCCGCCGTGGAGAGTCGCTACTCACCAATGGTGATGCGAAAGCTGCTGTCGTAATTTTGGAGGGCGCGGTGCGGCGCGCGGAGGCGCAACATGACCCTGAGGAACTGGCAGCGGCGCGAAGCCGGCTGGCACAGGCGTACGCTCGACTCGAATGTTGCCCGGGCCGAGCCCGCCTTGCTCGAAAGCCTCAAGTTTTACGAACAGCGAGGGGACCACCGCGAGGTTGAAGCTACCTTGCGATTGCTCGCCGATTTGTACATAGAGATGGGCCGTTATTATGACGCGCTCGAGCGGATATCAGCGAAAGGAAACACTCCTCAAGGAGCAAGCGGGCGGCGGCAGTGTTGGAGAACAGTTAGACGGCGAACTCGCCGAGGCCGAGATCTATTTGCACCTGCGAAATTTCGAGCGAGCGCTGACGACAGCCACAGAAGTGGCCGAGAAGGCGGCAAAGGCCGGTTTTGAAGACCATGCGGGCCGGGCAGAGCGTCTGGCGGGGCGTGTCTGTCTGGCGCAGCAGAACTTTCCCGCGGCGCGAACGCACTTCTTAAATGGCGAAAAATTTGATTACCGCGGGATGGTTTTCGACGAAGGATTGGTGGAGGTGTATTTAGCAACTCGCGACTTCAAGAGCGCCGTCGAAGAACTGGATAAGGTGAAAGCGGAGAATCTGCAGGGCGCGGGCGATGAGTTGCAAGCACGGTTCTATACGCAGCGCGGGCAAGCGCGCCTGGGAACCGGGGATTTCAACGGCGGTTTTCAGGATTTGCAAAAAGCGATGGGGCTCGTTGACTATGCGCGCCTCGATGTGATGGGCCGGCACAGTTTGGGATATTTAGATGCCGGCGCATTCGGGTCACGCACTAGGCCTCACAGAGCCATGATGGAGGAATTGGCGTCGCTGGAGCGATTCGGGCTGAAAGACGTCTTTCGGCTCGAAGGCAAGCCAGCGCCGCTCGCCGAGGAGCGTTGCATTACTCCGAACTCGCGCGCGGGCGTAGCTTGTTTGATGCCGTGAGAGCCGCTCGCGAAAAAGAGTTGGTTGTTCGCCTGCCAGCGGCCCTGCGAGCCAAGCAAGAGCAACTTCTTAAAGATCGCGAACGCTTGGCGGCAGAAGCGAAGGACTTACTCAAGCGCGAGGCCTTGCCAACCGATGAGCAACGCGCCGCAGCGGCCCGTTTGCAACAGCAAGCCGCCGAACTGCTGGAAGAGACCCGCAAGGTTGTACCGGAGTACGACTTAGAGCCGGGCCTGCCGTTCGTGAAAAAACTAGCCCTGCACGACGATGAAGTGATATTGGAATATGCGGTTGCGCGATACCGGCTGCTGATATTTGTGGTCGGAAAACAAGGAGTGACATTACTTTCGACTCCGTTTCTCGTCGAAGACTTGACGAATGAGGTGAATGTCTTCAGAAAGCTGTTGCTGGCCGGAAGGTTTTCGAAAGAGCGCGCGGAACAGCTCTACCAGAAACTGGTAGGGCCGGCGGATGAGTATATAAAACCGGGTGACAAAGTTGTGATCGTGCCGGACGGGTTTTTAGACCTCTTACCGTTTGAGGCGCTGATAACGTCGGCTCCGAAAGAGGGTGAGCCGCCGAGCTTTTTCGGCGCCAAACATCAGATCTCGTACGCGGAATCCATTTCGGCGATGGCGTTGGCGCGGCTGATAGCGGAGCCGGTGGGGCGAAAGCCATTATTTGCGGTTGCGGATCCGATTTTCGACAAGAGCGACGGACGATACCAGCCGCCGCCTGCTGACGCAACGGCAAAAACGGAGACCGGTGAAGCAAAGTTTGAAGCAAAGTTGAGCCCGAACGACGGCGCTGGCGGATATCCAAGGCTGCCGAAACGAAAGATGAAGCCGAAGCGGTGGCGGCGCTGGTCGGCGCCAAACCTGAGTCTCCGGATGTGTTGATTGGCGCGGCAGCCAATAAGAAACGATTCACGGAAAGCGATTTGTCAAATTACAAATATATTCACTTGGCTACGCATGCCGCGGCGTTGGGAGATCTGGGACGGGTGAATGACCCGTTCTTTGTGCTGGGATTGCCCGAGAGTGGGAAATTCGAAGACCAAATCGTTAGAATGAGCGCGTGATGAAGCTGAAACTCGCAGCTGAACTTGTGGTGCTGGCAGCTTGTGAGACAGGTCGCGGAGATACATTGCAAGGCGATGGCGTTGCCAGTTTGGCGAGCGCATTTCTGTACGCGGGTGCGAACAATGTACTCGTTTCGTTGTGGAAGGTACCGTCGAAAGCAAGCGTATTGTTTATGTAGAAGTTTTATGGATATTTACGCGAAGGCAAGGGCGAGAGCGAGGCTCTGCGATTAGCGAAGGATGCGGTGCGGATGGAGTATCCGGATCCTTACTATCGGGCGGTCTATGTGCTGTACGAGATGGAAAATGCGAGCCGTCAAGGCAAAGCAAATTGATTGCGCTTGGCGCGAAGATGCGACTTGCCTGCGAGTGTCCTGAGTCAGAAGTTCGCCACATAACTCCGCGGTGGGGCGGACGCCCCGACCCGCAAGAGTATGGTTTCCGGAAATGATTCAGAGTCCGCGTACCGAAGTCCGCGCATATCGCAGGACGCGTCCATCTAAAGGCTGGATAACCCAGCTAACCACCCAGTTACTGATAAGGAGCCTTATTTAGCCGTCTCGGCGGGCGTGGGCAGTGGGACCGAAAAGTGTTCGTGGACCACCAGCCAGTCCTTGCCACGCCTCTCCCAAATGACGGTCCAGCGCCCATTTATGCCTTCCTTCGCTCCACCCTTGTGGACGATATCGCAATGCCATGTCGCTGCACCCCATGCGGAGCTTCCATGCTGATGCGTTTGTAGGTCATCGCCGAGCACGCACTTCATCGACTGCCACTGCGATAGCAGTTTCTGGGCGCCTTCCGCATACTCCGACCAGCCCTTGTACTTAAGCGGAGCTATATCGTAAAACACGTCTTCGGGTTCCTTTGCGTGGAAAGGTGCGGCATTCGCCATGTCCAGTGTGTCGATGGCCTTGGCCTCAGCCACCATGAGCGCCTTGAAGTCGGTCCCGCCGCGACGTTTTTCTGCAGCTTTTTCTTTCTGGGCCGCGGGCGCCGCAATGACGGAGCCTGCCAGCAAGCTGACTAGGAAAAATGGAAGCATGTTTCTGAGTTTCATTCGTAGTCCTCCAATTGCATCGGCTCACCTGTCGGCAAGATTTCATAGGAGGGCACTCCCTTGCGCTGAGCTCTTGCCTCTGCCGATGTTGTCTGACTCGGCTTAATGTTGTGGTTCATGCGGAAGAGGTTGCTCGGGTCGTACTTGTTCTTCAAAGCCACGAGACGATTGTAGTTGGGCCCGTAAGCTTCGCGTGAGATCGCCTCGCCTTCGTCAGCGACGTAGTTGCCATACGAGCCTGCGACCAAAAACGGCCGCAGGGCTTCCCAACATTCGCGCGTCCATTGCTTGTTCCTCTCCGACTCGGAAGGGTTAACCCACATCGACCAAGCGAAGAAGTTCCACGAGTATTGCCGGTGAGGGAAAGCGGTGTCGGTGATTGGGACGCGGGTGGCAGCTCCGTGCCAGTGTTCGATGAAAGGGGCAAAACTGTAGGGGGAGGGACTTTTGCCCACATACTGTACCAGGGCGTCTATGGCTTCGTCGCTCAGGCTGCGGAGGAAGTTCGATTTCGTGTAAACCTGGCGACCCGGTGGGAAGAACGGCTCGAACATGCTTTGCATTTGCATGTAGCTGATGGGGCATACTGCATCCGCGATTGGCGTATCAAACGTACGCAGGGGCTTCAACACCTTTTCGCCATCGGAAAGCGGCCCACAGTAGCAAGCAGCAATACCAAACACAGGAACGCCATCCGGCAGATTAAACGAACCGCCTTGAGTAACCAGTTCGTCGGGGCTGGACGCGGCGAATTCACGCCAAAAATGTAGTACTTCCTTCGCTCTTGCCGCCGGGTAGAACACAGCGCCACCCGAACGGGACCGACCGCGTGCAGACGGTATTCTAGCGAGGTCACGATTCCGAAGTTGCCGCTGCCGCCGCGCAGGCCCCAGAAAAGATCTTGGTTTTCGGAGGCATTGGCCGTCAGCAGACGCCCGTCAGCGGTGACCACATCGGCCCCGGTGACGTTGTCGATGGCCAGCCCATACTTGGCGTGCAAGTTGCCCCAACCGCCACCTAGCGTCAGACCGGCGATGCCAACGGTTGGGACAACACCCTGCGTCGTAGCCAACCCAAAAACTTGGGTCTCGCGATCAAATTCCCCTAGTTTGAGGCCCGTTTCGGCGCGCGCGGTGCGCCGGCTGGGATCGACACGCATACCTTTCATGGCCGAGAGATCAATTATGAGACCGTCATCGCAAACGGACTTTCCCGCAACACTGTGACCTCCGCCGCGGACGGCAACCAGAACGTCATGCTCGCGGGCGAAACGCACACACGCGATAACATCGGCGACACCGGCACAGCGCGCAATGACAGCGGGCCTACGGTCAATCATGGCGTTAGGAACAGTTCGGGCAGCGTCATAGCCCGCCTCGCTTGGGCAGAAAGTCTGACCGCGAAGAGACTCCCTGAAGTTCTGTAGGGCAGATTTAGAAATGATGGCGGACCTCCTAGCTCAGGCTGGTAGCCTCAAGACCGCCCGCCAGCGCAGCTTAGACGACGATTCAAATTATAGCCGCGGGTCGCCGGAAAATCCTCAAGAAAAACTCAATTTTCGTTGAGGTCGAATATCTGAGCTGATGTCGGCGCTTTGCACGACGGTTTACGAATTCGGACCGTATCGAGTCGATCCGCTCGGCCGCAGTTTGGAGCGCCTCGGCGACGTGATCTCTCTCCCGCCGAAAGCGGTAGAGGTCCTGCTGGAACTGGTCAAGCGGCCCGGTATAGTTGCAGGAAAGAAGGACCTGATGGAAGCGGTTTGGCCTCAGACATTCGTGGAGGAAGCCAATCTCAACCAGATGATTTTCCTGCTTCGGCAGGCGTTTGGAGACGAATACATCGCGACAGTACCGCGCCGCGGATACCGTTTCACTGCCGAGGTCCACAGGGTAGAGATTCCGTGCCGCATCGAATCGATCGCCGTACTTCCGCTAGCCAACCTCAGCGGAGATCCGGCTCAGGACTACTTTGCCGACGGAATCACTGAATCTCTCATTACCGAACTGGCAAAGTTCACCGGCTTGCGAGTGGTTTCACGAACCTCGGTGATGCGGTACAGGGGTACTAAGGAGACGATCGCACAGATCGCGCGTGCTTTACGCATAGAAGCGGTGGTGGAGGGATCGGTGATGAAGTCGGGCGATCGGCTACGGATTACGGCCCAGTTGATTCACGCCGCTACCGACCAACATTTGTGGGCCGAAACGTATGACGGCTTAATTCCGGAGATTTTCGCGATCAAAACAAGGTCGCTCGCGAGGTCGCCACCGCGGTACGGGGAGGACTCAGCCCGGACGAGGACGCCCGCCTAGCTGTTTCGCACACGGCTCGCCCTGAAGCCTACTCGCTTTACCTGAAAGGCCGATATTTCGCCCGAAACCTGACAGAGGAAGGGCAGCGTAAAGCGATCCGCTATTTTCGGGAGTCGATTCAAGCTGATCCGGACTACGCAGCTCCCTATGCTGGCTTAGCGGAGTGCTTCATTCAGATGGCGTATTTCTTCGGAATGGAGCCGAAGAAGGCGTTTGAGGAAGCGGAGCCCGCCGCGGTGAAGGCAGTCGAGCTGGACAAAGACCTGGCGGAAGGGCACGCAGTGCTGAGCCTACTCAGCTCCTCAATGATTGGGATTGGAGTGCGGCGGACGCGGAGTCGCGCCTGGCCATCGAACTCGCGCCCGGCGATGCATACGTCTACTGGAAACAAGGCGTGTACCTGCGGTACGCAGGGCGTGCTGAAGAGGCGGTCGCTGCCCATCGGCAAGCTGAATCCCTAGATCCCTTCTCGCTCGTGGGTATCGAGGAAGTCGGATGGCCATTGTACTACGCACGGCGTTTTGATGAAGCAGTTGAGCAATTTCGCAGAGCGGTGGAACTCGAACCCGGGTGGGATCAGTTGTACTTTGGTCTCGGATTGACGCTAGTTCAACAGCAGCGCTATGAGGAGGCGATCTCAGCGATTCGAACCGCTGTGCAATTCGGTCCCGGCAATCCGCTTAATCACGCACTACTCGTGTACGGGCTGGGGCGTGCAGGCTACAGCCATGAAGCACAGGAGGCTTTTGAACAACTCGGTGCGAGCCATACTTACGTGCCTTGCTGGTTTCTTTCCATCGTGTGGATCGGGTTGAACGACAAGGATCGAGCCTTTGAATGTTTGGAGGATGCTTTCCGTGGCCGGGAGCCGTGCATGGTGAGCCTCAAAGTAGATCCGGTATTCGATCCGCTACGAGGTGATGCCAGATTCGCGGAGATGGTGCGGCGTTTTGGGCCGCCGCCTTAACGTGAGGTGGCCTAGTTTTTCTGGCGAGTTTCCTTTGTGCCCGAGTCACGCCCGACGGTTCTTTGTGTGCCCCCCAACCGCGCAGAAACTCGCGCTTCACCAACCAGATGGATCCATCGGACTGGATTAACCCCGATAAACTCAACCGTCCGAAAACCGCAATTAACAAGCAAACACAACATTGGCATCCCACAACCTAAAACAGGAATAGGGAACCGTGTCGCGCAGCTTGTCAGTTGCATAGCAGCCCGACAGATGAACGCGCGATCAGCCGGTAAAGATGCCTATTTCGCCGCCGCCCCCGCTCCCATCCTCGACTCCAGCTCCGCAATCCGCTTCATCAGCGGCGAGGGCGGCGGATCGAGGGCGGCAGCTTTTTTCAGATATCGGAGCAGGTCGTTTCTCGAATCGGAGGGCAATTCGAGCCGCGTCCCGCGGTGCAGCACGTAAACCTGGCTGCCCTCGATCACCAGGCATCCCACCTTTCCGATGCCGTCGTAGACGCGCGACAGCCCGATATCGATCAGGATCACTTTGCCGCCGAAACGCGGGGTGATGGCCGCGTTCGCATAGGTGTGGCCTAGGACGATAAGTTCCACGCCGAAATTCTTGCGGATCTTGTCCACCAGCGGCTCGAGGGACGGGTCACCCTGTGCCAGCCCCCGGTACCATAGCGGCCCTTCGGTGTCGTTAGATGCCGCCTTGGAGCTTCGGCGGGTCGCCCTCCAGCTCTTTCCGCACCTGTTCGTTTATATCCCTAATTTTCATGGATGCGTACTTGGCGCTGATGCCCCCGTGCAGGAATAGGGTGTCGTTGATCTTGATCACGGCGTCGTGACGCAGAATCCACTTGCCGTAATAACCATCGGGGCCGAATTGCATCCTGTGCTCGGCAAAGCCCGGCGGATGCGTCGCGTCCGGGGGATGCGTTTTCTCGTATTCTTCATCGCGGAACGCCGCGAACTCCCCTGGTGACGTATATCGCAAGTCCCCGTAAATATTCATGGCCTCGTGGTTGCCGATCAGCACGTGTACGTAGCCGCCCGCCTCTTCCGCTTGCTTTTCCAGACGCATCAACAGGTCCATTGCCTTACGGGAATCTGGTCCGCGGTCGAGGATGTCACCGTTCTGCACCAGGTGGGTTTTCCCGCCCGTCCAGTTCAGTGGATCGTCGATCAGTCCGGCTGTCTTCAGCACCGCGACCAGCTGGTCGTAATCCCCGTGCACGTCGCCCACGGCCACGATACGGCCAACGCCTTCCCAGGTAGCCGGCTGCTCTTTGGAACGGTTGCGGCCCCGTTCCAGCGCCGGAAGAAACGCCAGTTGTACGGGGAGCTGACGGTTTACCCCCAGAGTGGGGGCACTGTTATCCACTCGCGCCGCCGATATCGGGCCGGACTGCAGGGTCCCCCCTGCCAACTGACCGAACGCCATTACGGAGGCGCATAAATATGCAATACTCCTCATCGGATTACCTCCTTCGGCTGCGGAATTTCCCGAATTACGGTGAACTACTACTGTAAACCAAAACGCGCCTGTCCCCACCTGGAACTGGGGTACTGTACCCAACTTGTTCCGAATCCGGAACAAATCTTGAATGGGATTGAAAACTCTGGTAAAAACCTGAATAGACCTTTGGAAATCGCCGACTCTGTTCTGCATATGGAACAGAGACCCGGCGACGAGAAGGAGCGATTACAGCGCCACGGCCATCGCGCAGGGGAAACTTCAACAGGCCGTCGCCTACGTTGCGTCACTCGGAGGGCAGATGCCGATTAAGATTTTACTTATTTACCGCTACCCATTGCTGTTCCAGGCGTTCAAGGCGCTGATGGAGGGCGAGGGTTACCGCGTTATGGGCCACCCGGACAACCGCGAAGTGGTTCAGTTCGCTCAGCAATTTCATCCCGATATTGTGATTGTCGATTTCGAAGTACCCAACCTCAGTGGCTGCGACTGCGCACGCCAGATCCTTGAAGCCAGCCCGGCCACGCGGATTATCGTATTGAGCAAGCACACCGAAGAATTTCGTGTGCGCGAGGCGCTCGAGCTCGGCGTTCGCGGCTATGTGCTCAAAACTCGAACCGCCGACGAACTCTTGCGCTGCATTCAGGAAGTCGCCCAGGGACGCACGTACTTCTCGCCCGAGATCACCCACACCGTTGCCCGTTTGGTGCTGGAACCGTACACGTATGGCGCCACGCGGCGCATGGGCGAGCTAACGGATCGCGAACGCCAGGTGGTTACCTTGATCGCCGAGGGCAATTCGACTAAGGAAGTCGCGGCCCGCCTGGGCATCAGCGTGAAGACCGCCGATTGCCACCGAACCCGCATCATGGACAAACTAAATGTCCACCAGACCGCCAACCTGGTCCGCTATGCTATCCGCCAAGGCTTCCTGGAAGCCTGATTTCCAACTAGCGCGGCAGTCGCATGGCGGCCTGCCGCGCGTAAATCGACAGCCAATTTCCCGAATTCAAGCCAGTTGCCGCCTCCTTTTTCCCCCAAGTAACGGGGCGGCGCGGCCGGCGCTATGGTCAGGTATCGCTTACCCTGCTGTGGAGGATAATCCTAGGTACCCCGCCGTTAACGCCGCGACTATAATAATGTGTCCGGTAATCGAAAATGGGACGGGTTAGACCTGGAAACGATGAGAATTGTTATGACTTCGCACTACCATGAGTCAAGGAAATTATGAATTTAACAAAAATTCTGGAAGACTTGCGCCGGGAACGGGAACAGATTGATGAGGCTATTTTGAGTCTGGAAAGGCTGGCTGCCGGGAGTGGCCCACGGCGTGGGCGCCCACCGGCTTGGCTGAAGGAACAGAAAACCCGAAGCCGCACATCCAATGGAAAGGAAGCTACCTCCGTAAGTCGGTGTCAGGGAGCTGACTTCCCCTGCCTGGGTTTGCCGCAATCCGCGCCTTGCCCTTGAAGCTAAGACATTTACCCTACTTTCGTCGCAATAAAATCTGCAGCTTACAGAGATCCTTTCGCAGTATAATAAGAATGTAAATGGGACAGAGTTTTTGACCCGCTCCAACACCTTACTTATGATGAAGGCGGTTCTCAAAACCCTTGCGATCAGTTTCGGCGGCGGCCTAGCCTTGGGGGCCGGAATCCGGCTGACGCAAGGGCCGGCTAAAACCCGGAAGGACGAAGCATCCGTTGATCTCAACCCGCTATGGACCCGCCTGCAAAGTGTGGAAAACCGGATCGTCGGAATGGAGTCGGCCACTCCTGTTTCGGCGGCGTCCGCCGTGTCTGAAAAAAGCTCGCGGTCTTCGAATCTCGGCTCGCGGCCCAGCTTGGACACGTAGAGCAGCTGCGTGGCGACGTAGACGTCGTCGATCGGCGCGTGGGTAAGTTGGATGCGCAGATCCCGGCCATTGTTCAATCCACCGTTGACATTCGTTTTAGCGAAGTCCAGAACAAGCTGCAGCAGGATTTCGAAGAGGCGCAGAGCCGTTCTATGGCCGCTTTTGTCGAGACTTTGCAGAGCCGGATGGTGGAGATTCCCGTTATTGTTCAATCTACCGTGGACGTTCGCTTTAACGAAGTCCAGCACAAACTGCAACAGGATTTCGAGGAAGCGCAGAGCCGTTCCATGAGCGCCTTTGTGGACACCCTACAGACGCGGGTGGTCGACCGGATCAACACGCTCGAAACGAACCTTGCCGGCCAATCCGAGGCCATTGGGAAATTGCGGGATACATCGCTGCGAACCGATGAGAGCCTACAGAAAATGCTGCTGGGCATCGAACGCCTGGTGGATCAAAGTCGCGCGCCGCAGCCTGCAGCACCCGCCTCTCAGCCGGCGCCGGAACCCGCACCCATCGTGCATCGAGAGGATGCCAGTGCGCCGAAATACCGGCTGCCCACCTGACTCAAGTGCGGGACGGCGCGGTACAGCCAGCAGAAGACGAGCAGCACGTTCCCGAGCTTCAGCCGGTTTTGGTTCCTCAGGCGTCGGCTGTGGCTGTTGAAACAACTCCGATGCCCGTACCCGTACCCGAACCGCCTGCACCTGAAATGCACGCTCCTGCGGCTGCCTCCTCGGGCGAGTCACCTCAATCCGAGGAATCGTACGAGTGGGTCAACCGTATCGGACTCGAGCTGCTGGCACCCCAACCCAAGTCGCATTTCGGCTGGCGTATTCCGCTAGCTGTGGGCCTGGTAGCCGGTTTGATTCTCATCGCCGGCCTTCTTTATTCCGGAATATTGCAGCGCTTTCTCGCTTCGAGCGCTCTGCGGCAGACTCCCACTTTGGCGTCAGCGTCCCCCGAGCCGATTCTTCTGCTTCGTTGAACGCGGCAGGCGCGGGCGCCTCTCCCGAGTCGGCAGCTACGAATGCGACGCCACATCGTTTGTAGAGCAGGCCCGAGATTACACGCGACGCAAGGATTGGGCGAAAGCCGAGTCGGCGTTTCGTTCCGCGCTCGAAACCAGCCCCGCCAACCGCGAGGCGGCACTGGGCCTTTCCGAGTGCTGTACCAGGAACAGAAATACGAAGAAAGCGCCGCCGTCTTGAATAAGCTTTCCTCGGCCAGCAAGCAGTAGCTTTCCAAAAAATAGAACTCATTCCAAAATGAAAACAGCGCACACTTTCGTGTGCGCTGTTTGATTTCGCTAGGACGGGTGATTGATTTAAACAGAAACGGGAACTTCCGACTTGTCGTTTTCTGCTACGTGAGATTGGAGAGAGTAGATCGAGTCGAGCACGCGTTCCATCAACTCGTCGCTCTGCGCCACCGTGGTCTTGAGTACTTCGATCGACCGCACCTGCTCGGAAAGTTTTTGTCCAGTCCCGACATGGTGCTGGAGAGCATTTCTTCCATCGTGCTGACCACCTGCGCCAGCGTGGGCAGTTCCTTCAGCTTTGCGTCGTGTTCCCCGATTTCACCTCGTGATCGCCGACGCGGTTCGACTTAGCCAGGCGGTCATCATAACGCGTGGTAAAGTAGCCACGGTCGATTCCAGTGAGGCAACGGCAGCAGGCGTGAGCGGAGTCACCGCTGAGGTTCCCCTCCACAGCGGTGTGGCGGTTCTCTACGTTCTCGAGCGCCGCCAGCCGCGCTTCAAGATCATTCACGGATTCTTTCAGGGGCCGTCCATCCGGAGGCGGAGTCGCGGCGGAGCGCGCTTTCCATATGGCGGCGCCAATGGACACGCCGGTCAGAATCAAGGCGGATTGTTTGGCCATATTTATCAGTGTCAGCATATACAAAAACTATACTACAGAAAATTCTGAGAAGCCACTAAGGAATATACCTGCTTGTAAGACCTTATCTAAACCATCCTAAAGTCTAAACCTTAGTTAACAAGGAGATCTCCTTTGGATCCTGTCCCGGGCACGGCATCGAGCGCCACTCCTTGGGAACGGCTTTTCCTGGAGTGCGACAAGGAGGGCCGCATCCTGTGGATGAACGATCGCGCCAGACGCGCCTTGGGCCCGTGGAGAGCCTGTTCACCGCCTGCCCGGCCCGCACCTGCACGAGATCAGCCGGCTCCTTCATTCCACATCCGCGGGACACCAGCCACCGCTGGTTTCGTCGTTTCAGTGTGGCGAGCGGCTGCGCATGCCGGTCCAATTGGTCCGGCTATTGGCGCTCGATGAACGGGTGGTGCTTTCCGCGGAGGTTCGGGCACGGGCTTCCGACGCCTTCGCCCGCAGCACGAGGTACTCGGGGGTCTTCTGCAATTGGCAGTCCAATGCCACGCGGAATTACTTTCGTCTGCGACGGGCGCACGAATCGCTGGCCAGCCGCCGCCGCTCCAGATCTGTCGGCGCAGGCCGTGGCGGACGCACTCGAAATGGAACGGACGCGCATGGCGCGGGAACTGCACTCGGGCGCGGGACAAACCCTTGCCGGCATCAAAGTGAATTCTCGAACTGATGCCGCGCAGATGCCGGAGGCACCCGAGGCGCTCCGCCGGTCTCGATCGAATTGGGGCGCTTGCCGATGAGGCGCTGAGCGAAATCCGCTCGATATCCCAGCGCCTTTATCCGCCGGATTGGCAGCGCCTAAATCTTTCGGAGGCGGTCGATTGGCTGTGGGTCACCACGGGAATTCCGGAGAAGTTTCATGCTACACTTGAACTCGATCCACTGGAATCCGATATACCCGACGCCGTACGGTTTACGGTATATCGCGCGGCGCAAGAGGGCTTGGCGAATGTTTTGCGCCATTCCGGCGCGACGCAATTGAAGCTGCATTTGGGACAGCGGGACGACCACATTACCTCATTTTGGAGGATAACGGAAGCGGTTTCGACGCGAGGAATCGTTGAGCGGCGCATCGAGTCCTGCGATGCGGGGCATCGGACTCAGAGCCATGCGCGACGAAGTGCTTTTCCTTGGGCGGCAGCTTTCAACTTGCCAGCGGTCCGGGCGGCACCGACTGGAGATCACGCTACCGATCGCGGAAAATCGATGAACCAACAAAAAAAACATCTCGATTGTCCTGGCGGACGATCATTCCATCGTGCGCGAAGGCCTGGCGGCGTTTTGCGACGCGCAGCCCGAGCTACATATTGTAGGCCAGTGTGCCGACGGCCTGGCGGCTGTGGAGTTAATCAAATCGCTGACGCCCGATTTTGCAATCCTCGATCTTCACATGCCCAAGCTGCACGGCCTGGAAGTGATTCGCAAGGTGCGGGAGGCCAGCAGCCCGTCGCAGGCTCGTGGTGCTTTCTATCAGCCGCGACGAAAAGATGGTGCTCGAAGCCCTGCGCGCCGGCGCCAACGGCTACTTGCTCAAGGACGGTCCCGCGCGCCACCTGCTCGACGCCATCCGTTATATCCAGGACGGCGGGGTATACATTTCACCGCTGCTGCGCCGCGAATATTTGCTGGAAGCGCCCCGCAAAGCGCCGCTGAAGATCCGTTGGCTTCTTAAGCCGCCGCGAATACGAAGTTTTTTCGTTCCTGGTGGATGGCATGCGGCCGAAAGATATCGCCAAGCTGCTGGATATCAGCCCCAAGACAGTGGACACCTACCGCTCCAACATCATGCGGAAGCTAGGCATTCATGATTTGGTGGGGCTGGTAAAATTCGCGATTCACCGCAACCTCACTTCGGCTTCCAATCCGCCGGCGCTTTCCTAAAAAACGGGGCAAGAAGGCTGCTCACACAAGCAGCCCTCGAAATGGTAGACCGGTTGAGTGGCGGGATTGACTGGAGACTCAGCGGTTGGTTTGGGTGGAAGCTTCTTTGTAGGCTTCGAAGGAGCGAATCACCTGGTCGAGCGCTGCCCGGCGCATTCGGAGTCGGTTCAGTTCCTGCTGGGGTGTTTCGGACCAGATGTTCATACGGCGATGCGAAGACCCGTGGCTCCTGGACCCGGCGATAGTCCTCCAGTACGCGTATCAACGTCGTTCCGCGTTCCTTGGCTTCATAGAGCGCTCCAAGCGCTGGGCAATCGAGTCTTTAGTCCGACTTGTGGTAGGCGCGTCATATGTTTTTTCCTATCTCCTCTCAGCTAATTCCTATCGTCATAAGATATAGCCGATCTAATGACCTAATGCAATAGTTTTCTTGAACAAAAATAACGACTTACGCTGCAAAATTCAGTTTGCGCGTTTCCTTTCAGTCATCGATATAAGGTATTCACCCGATTTGACTTAGACGGAGAGATTGGGCTATGCTAGCATGTCTGGCGATGACGGCACTGAAGGCGCTGATCACAGGGATCACCGGGCAGGATGGCTCGTATTTGGCGGAGTCACCGGCCAAAGGCTACGAAGTGCATGGGATTGTGCGGCGCGTGGCCATTGAGGACCCGGAGCACCGGCTGGCGCGGCTGGACGCGATTCGCTCGAAGATCAAATTGCATGCGGCGTCGCTCGAGAGTTATGCCAGCATTCATCAAGTCGTGGAGGCGTGTGCCGGACGAATGTTATCACCTGGCGGCGCAGAGTTTCGTGAGCTATTCGTTCGACGACGAGTTCTCGACGCTTAATACGAACATCAACGGTACCCATTATCTGCTGGCGGCGGTCAAGAACCTGGCGCCGCGCTGCCGTTTTTACTTCGCGGGTCGAGCGAGATGTTCGGCAAGGCGGAAGAAGTCCCGCAGACCGAACAAACCCGGTTTCATCCGCGGTCGACGTATGGGATCAGCAAGGTCGCGGGATTCGAGTTGACACGCAATTATCGCGAAGCCTACGGACTCCACGCCTCGAGCGGTATCCTGTTCAACCATGAATCACCGCGGCGGGGTTTCGAGTTTGTCACGCGCAAGATCACTTCGGGCGTGGCGCGTATTGTAGCGGGGCGCTCGAAGGAACTGCGGCTCGGAAATCTGGAAGCCAAGCGCGACTGGGGGCATGCGCGCGAATATGTGGAGGCCATGTGGCTGATGCTCGCAGGAAGCCGGACGACTATGTGATTGCGACGGGCGAAACACACACTGTCCGCGAATTCGCCGAGCGTGCGTTGCAGTCATGGGCCTGGATTATCGGGACTATGTCACCGGACCCGGAACTATTTCGCCCCGCCGAGGTCAATTTGCTGCTAGGCGACGCGAGCAAAGCCAAGAAAAAACTGAAATGGTGGCACGCCATGGCGTTCGATGCGCTGGTCCGCGAGATGGTGGAGGCCGACTGCCGGGCTTGGGAGTGGAGTCCGGGCAATCGAGCGCGGGGTAAGAAATTAGGGGTCGAGGCCAGGATGCAATCGTACTCTGACGCATAATTACCGCATGGAACTCTTATCGCAAGATGATAGGCGTATAGCTCGAATTCCCGAGCCAGAACGCGCTTCCCCAATTCCGATGCCATCCAATAAGCCGTTGCAGTTCATGTCCACGATCCAGTTGCCAGAGCGAAACACGCCCACGCAGGATTTACCGGATCCGCTCCAGTCGCCCACGACCGGAATGTCGCCGGGCAGGCCGAAGTAAGCAGCCAGATCGGGAGTCCACACGCCGTCGCCGTTGACGTCAAGATACCAGGTACCGTTAATAAATACGCCAGCCGTAGAGATCCCAGAGCCAGTCCAATCTCCCACGACGGGCTGGTATAACGAATTGCCGAACCAATATCCGATCGCCGCCGGTAACGTCATCCCAGACGCCGTTGCCGTTGACATCGAGCATCCAAAAGCCGGCACGGAAAACGCCGATCTTGGAAGTGCCGGAACCGCTCCAATCGCCCACGACCGGGATGTCGCCGGCTTGTCCGAAGGTATAGAGGCAGTCGCCACCGGCGGCTCCATCCCATACTCCGTTTCCGTTACAATCGAGCAGCCATTGGCCGGCACGGAAGACGCCGACTCGAACGGTTCCCGAGCCGGTCCAGTCGCCGGCTACGGGAATATCGCCCGCTTGGCCGAATGAGAGGATCTGATCTCCGGCCGCGGCGCCATCGAAGCCGCCGCTGTGGTTCCGGTCCACGTACCAGGACCCAGCGAGAAAAACGGCTGAAACCCAGGGCGGCGAGATCTTGGAGACGAAGCCACTGTAGGCGCCGCCGTTCATGACCTGAAATGGATTGTTCAACGGGAAATTGAGGGATTGGGTAATTCCGGCGACATAGACATTGCCGAGAGTATCGACCACCACTGCATTGGAGGCATCGCTGCCGCTCCCCCCCAGGTACGTGCTGAAAATAAGTGCGGTGCCGGCCGGGTTTAGCTTGGTAACAAAGGCATCGTAGAAGCCCGCATTGCCGGCCTGCACGCGCATTCAGACAATATCGGGGGAGGCAGTGTAGCCGGTAATGTAGGCGTCGCCGAGAAATCGACAGCGATTCCGGATGCGGAATCGACGCTAGAGCCGCCGAGATAGGTCGAATACACGAGTGCAGTGCCGGCGGGGTTCAGCTTGGACACGAAGGCATCACCTTCGCCCATGTTGTCGGTTGGAAAGCTCCGGCGGTGACAGGGAAATTCGTGGAATTGGTAGCGCCAGTGACATATGCTGCGCCGGTTGAGTCCACGGCGATGCTGGTTGCAGCTTCCATGGAGCCGCGCGCCGCCGGACCCGCCCAAGTACGTGCTATAGATGAGCGTGTTTCCAGATGGACCAATCTTGGTAACGAACGCATCCTGGTTCCGCCGCTCGCTGCTTGCAGAGGAGCCGCGGTGGGAAAGTGGTGGACGTAGTGCCGCCGGTGACATAGCATTGCCGGCGGATTCACCGCGATGGCCGCGGCGCTTCGTTTCCGTTCCGCCAGGTAGGTGCTATACATCAGAGTTCCGGAAGGGCTGAGTTTGGCGACGAACCCGTTTTCTGACCGTGGATCTGGTCTGATAGCCGTTGAGAGGGGGAAATTCGTGGAGTACGTGTCGCCTGCGATGTACGCATTGCCGACGGCATCTACTGCGATGCCGTTGCCGCTGTCGGTGTTGGCGCCGCCTAGGTAGGTGCTATAGATGAGGGCGTTGCCGGCGGGATTCAACTTGGCGACGAACGCGTCCTTGGCTCCGGCCAGCGAGGATTGGATAGGCACGCGAAGGGAAACCGCCGACGAAGTCCAGCCGGTCACATAGGCGTTGCCCGCCGAATCGACCGCGATTCCGAAGGCGCGGTCGTCGCCGCGCCCGCCGAAGTACGTGCAATAGATCAACGGTTGCCGCCGGGGCCGAGCTTGGCCACGAATGCGTCCACCCTGCCGCCCTGTTGGGCGCGGCGGGGTTTAGGGTGGGAAGGTCGGTGGAGGTGGTCCAGCCGGCGACATACGCGTTTCCGCCTTATCGATTGCCATGGAGGTAATCGCGTCCATGCTACCGCCACCTAGATACGTGCTATAGGAGAGGACGGGATCGATGAGGAGCGGGCGCGAGCGATCGTAAGCGCCGATGCGGAAGCCGATATTTCCGTCCGGCCCAATCACGAATGAGCCTTTGACCGGCCGGCGCCGGCCGAAAATCTCCTGATGGACCAGAGGCGCGCTTTCGCGCAGCTCGCCGGCCGAACCCGCAACCACCAGTGAACCGTTTGGATCGAGATGCGCCGGACCCGCGCCTTCGTACTGCATGTGAATGGCGGCGGGATTCGCACCGGGCGCGACAAGGAAATCGGTCTTCAACCGGCCTTCGGCGACCGAGTAGACCAGATCGATGCCGGGGAAGATGTCGCGATAGGCGACGCCGCCGTAAGCCGGCAGGTCGACACGCCACTGGCTGGGAGCGCCGAGCATGAAGTGGATGCGAGCCGGCAGTTCATGGATGCCCTCGATGGCGGCTGTGGGATTTGCGCCTTGGAAGCGCACGCCGAAAGTGCTCTGGCCCATGTTGAGCACAGCGCGATTTGCGCTGAGATAACCGCTGAGCGCGGGGCCTTTTACAATGTAGCGCACGTCTGTTAGTTCCGCGCCGAATTGCCCCTGGTTCTCGACGAAGAAGATGGGAACCTGGCCGTAACCGCCTTGTGCCGTCTGGATAAAGCATCCCGATAGGATGCACGAGATTGCGGCCGTCCAGAAGCGGGCGCTACGTAACTTGTGTACTAAAGCACTGCGCTCGATCATCACTGCTCCTCAGGTGTTTAATCGGCGGAGGCGGGGTGAGAGTTTAGAGGAGGGACTTCGGTGGAAGGAGACTGGCAGCGCTGTCCACGACGAGCCGTGCGGTTGGTCGCGGATGGTTAGAGGGGCAGTGAAGCCAGTCCCCGCGCGCGCGGTCTTGATTTACGGTAAATGCGTCCCGTTTTGGTTAAGAGGCTACAACCGCAACCCTCTGGTCCACGGCGAAGGCAGCTCGGTTCCGTTGCAGTTAACCCCACAGCAGACGAACTGGGTCATTGAGTCGTGCATGTCGGCCTGTCACGCCGATTGTGTGCGTGGCGGTACACACGCTAAGATCTGGTGCCATTCTTTAGCCATTCGCTGGACGTATAATTTACGTCGAAGGGAGAAACGCATCATGCCAAAAACAACTGCTTGGCACTCCATCAAAGAAGCCCACCATCACGACAACACAAAGTGCGGTCCTGGTAGTGAGATTCCACAAAGCAATCGGGTTTCTGGAACAGGGAACAAACCGCTCTGCAAAGACTGCAAGAAGTTAGACGAAGAAGGCAAGTAGTCACTTGCGTTCTTGCACGAATGTCATTTCCCAATGTGGCCCGACGGGTTCCCCGTCCTCAACAGAGTAGTAGCGTCGTATTTCAGAAACGCGGAGGCCATGGGTACGGGCAATCGCAAAAGCCTTAAAGCCCTCGCCCGGCCCTCCGTGAAATCGTACGGTGGGCTCATAGAAAGCATGTCCCCTGCCACCTTCACAGGACTCAAACGTTTCTATCCCGTTCTCGAAGAGAATACGAACAGCGGTTCGAATGCCGCGATCCAAACCGCTGTATGGAGGAGGTAGAGGGGTATGGCCGTTCTTGGGGATCATCGGGAAGACGCCTACGTTCCTATCTTAATCTTGGCCTCCAAATGTACTTTAGAAAATCGGGTGAAAACCCGGCCTGTCATACCGATTTCCGTCTAGGCGGTTTGGTCTGGTTAGCCAGTAAATTATTGCCCTAGTTTAGGGGCAGGCAGGGGTCCGACGTTCGTGACTCGGAAACAGCTTGTGGTTGCGAGAAAACATAGCGAGCCGCGAGTGTGAACGAGCGGTTGACGACCGAATTTTTCGGTCAGGCGGGGGACTGTCATGCGGGCGGGGTCAGGCATCACCTTCAGGCCCCGCTTTCACCGATAATCTGGCAGACCCTCCACGATCCTGACCGTCTCGACGCTGACCCGCGCCACCTGCCCAACCAGCCGCACGATGTAGTCCGGATCGTCCTCGCGGTTTGGGTCGGACTCGCCTTTCACCTGATATTGGTCAATCACCCACTCGAGCGCCGAGCGTGAGCCGAGGCGGTACTCGAAGGTCTGGGGCGGTATTCCGCCTAGTGTCAGCGATTCGTTGACGGCAATCGACCGCTTGTCCGCACTCAGCTTCATTTTCGTCACGCGCTCCGAGTAGGGGACGTCTTTGTTTTCGATGTAATCGAGCGTCCACGGCTTGAGTGATTCGTATTCGACGTGCAGCTGCGCCAGTTCTTTGCCAGCGCTGGCAAACGCGGCGAAATCGGGAGCGAAGGGAATGCGCGGCAGTTCCCGCTTGAGATTGGCCGCATAGCGTTCCCGATATTGCGGATGATGCAGCAGCGCGTAGATGTAGTGGAAGATGTCCTCTTTGGCGATCGCGATGTTGGGATACTTTTGACGAAATTGCTGGACGATGGAATCTTTGATGTGGGAAAGAGGGAAACACTGGGAACCGCTCTGCGGTAGTCGATCGCAGATAATATCTGACATCAGGGCGAAAAACGGCCATGCTGCGCCGACTTTAACCCAAATTACCCGCCCTGAAATCTTGGGCCACTGATAGATCTCTTCGTTTAGAATTCGATCAAAAAACAGCCATCGCTTGCTGAAGGGCCGGTAGAGTGACTGCCGGATTTTGCTTTCCGCGAACTCAGCAAGCCGTCCGCGCGTCACATCCTGCTTCAAATCGCGGCTCCAATCGATGTTGCCCGGCCAACTAGCGTTTGGGTCGGCTCTGTGTCGATGTACCTCTGCGTTATAGGCGACGATGAATTCTCGTACCCTCGCAGCAAGTTTATCGCGGTCCCAATCGTAAACAACCTTATCCCGGTTGGTCCCTACGCCCAAGGTACAGATCGAAGAAATCAACGATTGAAGTGAAACTCTTATATTCATTAGCGTGAGCGGAATCAGCCACGTGTGCTCCGAAGTTGGTGTGAGGCTCTCCCAGTTAACGTCACCGTTGACGAGAAAGTCGAGCTTTTCCCGCCTGCGCCACATCTCAGGAACCCGGTAATAGCGCAGTCGTGGCGAGGCACCCTGCTTCTTCACCGCGAGCGTGATGCCCACGCCTATCTGGATGCCGAAAACATTGTGCGTCGTGCCAGAGAGTTTGGGATTCCGGCGCACGTTCCCGTGCAAGTCGATGTGGTCGATGCGCTCGAAATCTTGCGATAGGTGTTTTCGCATTCCGTCGAACGCAAGTTGGTCCAGAAAGCCGTTGTTGGAGACATAGCAGATGATCCCATCGCGGCCCCCTAGCCGGTCCGAAGCCCAGCGGAAAAACTTCACGTAAGCGTCGTCAAGCTTGCTCTTGCTGCTCGCTTTGGAATCCTTCGCATACGTTTCGTGTACCCGTTCGTCCACTACCTTATATTTTCGATTTGGGTTATTCTCGTTCTCGCTCTTTTGCCCCACGTTGTACGGCGGGTTGCCGATAATCACGGTAATCACCGCATTTTTCTCCCGTTCGACGCGGTCTGTGTTCGCCTGAGTAAACAGTCCGCCTTGCCTGTCTTCCGCCATGTCCAGCGTGTCCACGAAGCACAGCCCTTCGAACGCCTCGTACCGCTTTCTGCGTTCGTAATAGGCGTGCTCGATGTTCAGGCTGGCCACGTAGTACGGCAGCAGCATCACCTCGTTGGCGAACAGCCGGTTGTGATACGCTTCCTCCAACGCCTTCCCCGGCATGCGGTCGATGAGGTTCACGATGAAGTTTCCTGTACCCGTGCACGGATCGAGGATGACCACTTCCGGCGACGCCAGCGTCTGCCCGAACTCTTCCTTGAGCGCCGCCTCCACCGAGTTGCACATGTAGTCCACGATCTCGCGCGGCGTGTACACGATGCCGTGCGTATCTGCAATGTCGGGCGAGAATTTCTGGAAAAACTGCTCGTAGACCGAGTTTAGAAAATCCTGTTTCTCGGTGAAGTGGTGCAGGTTCGCTCCGGCCCGCTCGATGGCCTTGTAATACGGGTCGAGCCGCTGCAAGAACTCCTGCCGCGAGAAGCTGCCGGAGGCCAGCGCGTCGATCACGTGCTCCACCTGCGCCGCGATGATGTTCCGCTGGGTGAATTCCGGATTTTGAAATAGGTTGCGCATCAGCCGCTCGGTCAGCAGGTGCTGGATGAGCATCTCGTCGACGTTCTGCTCGCTCAGGTCCGGATTGAGCGATGCCCGGCACAGGGTCAGAAACGCATTAAATGCCTCTTTGAACTCTTTGATTTTCTTGTGAGCTTCGGTGATATGCTCGCGCAGCGATCGCGCGAGGTCGGGGATGTTCCTCTTGAACTCGTCCATGGCGCGCTCGAACTCGCGCTCGTCGGATTCATCGTGCGAGAGAAACCGGTTGAGCAGCGCCGCGATCGCAACCGGCTCGCGCAGGGGAAATTCGCCTGCTTCCGCCCGGTCCTGGTAAAGCACCCCGACCTGCGTGTCCTCGAAGATCGTATTGCGCGCCGGATACCCAGCCTTGAGCTTTTTCTGGATTTCGGCGGCCAGCTGGTCGGAGGTGTCCTTCGCCTCCCACCAGCCGCGCGCTAGCCGGAACTCGTCGCGCACCGTTCCGTCGGGCACCACGCGCTTGCCGCCGGAGTAAGTCGAAAGCTCCGCCACCAGCGTCCAGCCGTGCCGCCGCGCGGCCTTGTCCAGCAGGTTGTGGAAGGGTGCTTTGAGGCCGAGCTCGTGCGAGATGCGCTGATCCCTGAGATGCTGGATGTCCTTGAGATAGGTTCTGATAATGGGATCAGTGGCGGCTAGCTCTGCCATCGGGATTATATGCATCGTATCAAGCATTGCGGATCGGCTGCTGTTGACTTGAGCCTGCTGGACGGTAGTGCTTGGCGGGGCCGACGGGAAATGAGGGTTCTGGAAGCTGTGAAGAAAGTCGGTCGTACAACCGCTCGTTTACACTCGCGGCTCGGCAAATTCTTTTGCAACAAGGACCTGTTTCCGAGCCGCCAACGTCAGAGAGTGGTGTTCAGGGCCAGTCCCCGCGCTTGCATCTGGCGCGGCCGATGTTCATACTCCCAGGATGACTCTCAAAAATGCGGCACTGCTGGCGTTGATTGGGATGGTACTGCTGACGATTGTGACGGGGGTCGGATTTATTGTGAGCTTGGCAGGTTTTCTGCGAGGGGTGGTTCCTGCGATATCGCTCGTCACCTCACTCATTCGTGTATTTGCCAGCCTGAGTCTGGCGGTCTTCTTTTGGGTATTTCAAAAGAGGCAGAACTGACAATGTTAACTCTTGTCGCCGATAACACCCGTCAAGGTGTATGCCAGGTTATGGTAAGTACCATCTAATCCGTTTGTTCGGTCAAGTTAACCAAAATCTATCTAGATTTAAATTTTGCCTCGTCAGAGGAATCTGTGGGTCACTGATACGGTCGAATGCTGCTCTGAAGCTCGGCTCGCGTAGCCGGCGAACCCGGTGCCGGATGGATGGGACGTCGGCTTTTTTTTCGTAGCCAGTTGCCTTTCGAACCAGTTTGACCGCTCCGATAAACGCTACGCCGTCACACATGATCTATCCGGCGGCTGCCTTTTACATCTACGGTTTGCCCGTTAATCGAACAAGTGATGGAAAGTTGTGGTGCGACCGCGGACTTGAGACAACGCTGGATTATCGGAAGCAGACAACCATCCAGGCGGTATGCCTGTGCTATCGCGGAAAGCTCCAGTACATCTTGCGGGGGTCCGTCTTGTGCGCCGTCGGGTTCAGGCCATGCCGGTTGGATGCGGCGAGTCCTTCGCTCAACAGGGTGCCGAGATCCGTGAGCACCGCACGAACGCTTCCATAATATCCGTGCCCGATGCCAAGACCAAGCAGACTGGTGTCGACGTTGCTTGCATCGATAGTTTCAACGCCCTCGGTGACGAATGGCTCGCCGTCGATGTAGCCAACGCGTTGGGCCTTATGAAACCCACGAGAGAGCCAGAGCGCTCGATCCACTTGCGAGGCGTAGGAGGTGACCGGTTTGAGATCGGCGAGGCTGTCGAACATTTGTTCGAATAGAGTGACTTCAACATCCGCCGCGATGAACACGACTTGCTTTAGCGGGATCTTGGGCCGGGGATAACCGGCAAGGCTCGCGAGTAGCACACGGTTCCCCATACTATGCGCCATCATGTGTATCTTGTTCCACCGGTCCGACTGAAACATTGCTAGCACGTTTGCCAGGCTCTTGGCGGAAGCTTGAGCCCGGTCACCATCCGCGTCGTAATACCAGAAATGTCCCAATGAGGGCCAAGTGAACAAGACTACCGCCCCTTTGAACTTCAAATCGTAGGACAATTGCGCCGCGCGCCGGACTGCCTCCTCAAAGGTTACATTGTAGCCGTGCGTGAAGATCAGCAGATCTCGCGATAGACCGGCTGGGAGCGACTGGTCCAACCGGCTGATGAACTCATCCCCAGAAAGCGGCTTGAGGTCGGCAAGAACCACGAAACGCTGCTCCTTATTCCTTTCGGGAAACGGGGTCCACCAATGCGAGGTCTCCACTTTGCCCAACCGGTGTTTCTCGATTGGGATGGTCACCTGCGCGAGACCGAATCTCAGCTCCGACAACTCTCCTCCATAGGAACTCTCGGGAGGCGCTTCTGGGATGGGGTTGCGATTCGTCGCAACAAAGACGGGCACGGAACCTAATGCGAAATCGGCACCCATGGGCCGCCCCAATTCCTGGCCAGTTTTTCGCACGATCTCGTCTACATTGCTAGGCGCTTCCGTGCCGAAAGCCGACGGCTCGACCAAGGACACGCGCTCGCGGGTCATAGCAGTGCGCTCCAGCTTCGAACGTGCGATGAGATCCCGTACAAAATTTTCCGCGGCCGTATCCTGCGTCAGGATGAGCAGGTCGACGGTGATCTCCGCAACCTCGTCGGAGGACTGCGCGGCGCAAAGGCGAGTGCTCAGCCGAGCCAACTCTTGTTGCTGAACTGGGCTCAGCAGTCCCATGCGGATGCGCATTCCGTCCCAGTTGTTGAGCAAAGCATCGAGCAGCGCGAATTGTTGAAGAACGTCGCCCATAGCTTATTCCCCGGTGATGGTGAAGGCCCCCCAAAAGTATGGCTCGGCGAGCGGGCAGGCTTTTGAATCCGCGGCAAGCAGGTCCGGCAGAACGCTGCGGTTAATAAACGGACCCACTGGCGCGGGTTCGCTGCGTAATTCGCGCACCAGAGCGATCAACTCGGCATTCGTCACTGTTCTGGCCCAGTCTTGGGCTCGCCGTAAGGCCTCGGCGGCGCTGATGCCCGTACGGGCACGCTCGCCGTAAAAGCGTTGCACAACCACGCTGGCGCCAAAATCGTCAACCGGCCAGAGTGTCGCGAGAACCGTGCGAGTCCCATGTTCGAGAAACGCCGCCGGGAACCCGAGAAATTCGTCCGGGGTCGACGTGACGCGCGCCATCGCCGATTCGCAAGAGGAAAGCGCCACAAATCCCGGCGCTTGGTTCGCCAGCAGAGGAAGCAGTTCTCTCAGCGTTATCCGTTGTTGACTTGCAACCGAGATGTAGGAACTGAAAGGATCGGTAAAGTCGAAGCTGGCGTGAGTGCTGAGGTGCGCGATGCGGCATCCGGGAAGGGCGGCCAGCGCTGCTTCCTTGGTGGCCGCCGCACCGTGGAATGCGCGCACGCCGTCTTTACCGAGACTGCGCTCCACCCAGGCGCATTCCAGATCGCTGAAACGAAGGTCCCCATCGGGATTGCCAATCAGCAAGGATGGCGCGGTCGGCGGCGCTTTCGAGGCAACTAGTGCTAGCGCGTGTACGGAAGGCACGTAGCGGACGGCGTAATCCTGGACGAGCCAGCGGCGGTGTCCGTTCTCTTCTTTCCATGCGGCGTGCATGGGGAGCAGACCGCTGCCGCCTTGCGGGAACCAGAGCAGTTCGGCTCCCCGCCCGATACCCATTTCGCCAAGCTTCAATAGGACCGGCGCCCAAATTCGCTTATGCAACTCGCCGCCCATAGCGTTTATGGCCCGCACCCAATTCTCGGGTTGGGAGTGGCGGAAAGAATAGGCCTTGAGCCAGCCGCCTATTTCCCTCCAACTGAGACCTCGCTGGAGTTCCAGCAAGGGTGTCTTGCCGAATTCAGGAAGCCAAACCGTTTGGTACCGGAGTCCATCACCTTCGCGGACCACCGATATTACGGCCCCTTTCTTCCAGGCGAAGACGGGGAACAGTGCCGCGCCATTATCCGGTATCAAGCGGGGCAATGCGTCGAGAGCGGCCCGATCACTTCCCGTTCGCCAGAAGCGCGCTTTCCCCCGATCCAGAGCTTCGAGCGCTTTCCACATGTCGCCCAATTCGAGGTAGCAATGCGCCGATAGCGCCGATGCGTCGCCCAAACGGAAGACGGATTCGACGCGCCCCTGAATCGTAGTGGATTGTTGAAGAGCGGCCTCGCCTTCCGAGAGCGCCTGTTCGAGACACAGGCTGGCCCGGCTGAAATCCCCAGCTTCAAGGAAACCTCCTCCCGCGGCGTGCAGGATGGTCGACCTTTGGTGAGCGTGGATAGCGGGGTTGAACAGGCGCAGCGCCGAGTCGAGGCTGGTTGATATCCGCTCAATCCATTTGGGCTCTCCCATCCGGATCAAACCCGCGTACGCATTAACCCGAAACCCCTCCACGTTACCCATAAGTTCCGGTGTGTGCACCGGGTCAATGAGCTCGGAAGCCCGATCGCAGTACGTTAGAGCTTCTCCCAGTTGGGCGGCCGTCTCGGCACCATCCTGCTTCGACAGCAGACGCGCTAGCGCGAGAAACGCCTTCCGCCTAAGATCGGCTGGAGTCTGTTCATTCGATGCTTCCGCCGCCTGGCGCAGATAGTATTCGGCGAGCTGATGATTTTGTTTCCCGTCACCCAGCACCCGGAAAAGGTACGCCTCGCTCAAATTGAGGCAGCTATTAATCCTTGCTGGTGCCTGCTGGCCAGCCTGACTCAACGCATAAAGCGCGGCCATATGACAGGCGATGCGCTTTTCGACGCCCTGGGCGAAGTCGCCACTGGGCTCGTCGGTATACGCGATGCCTAATTCGTTTTCCCGGTCCGCCCACTCCCTCGGATCCTCAACCGGAGACACTTGGGTAAGCGCCATTTGGAAATAACGAAAGCGCCTGTGCCAATTCTCCGCCGGATCGCCAGTCACCTGGTAACGATATAGGGTTCCGAGGAGCTTAGCCAGAAAGGGCTGGTCCGCGACGGCGCATTCGAGGTGTAGGATCGCCTCACCGGCGCGGCGAGAGCCGACCTGGTATAAGCGCGTCAGCAGCATGCCGGCACTGCTATGGCACTCGACCCAATTATCGTGATCTCCCTCCGGATCCCAGACTGTGAGTGCATCTAGATACGCCGTCAGCGCCGCCTCAGGTTCTTCTTCGTCTGCCACTTTGCCGAACATTGAGCGAAACGCGGCCCACTTCTTTGGCTCGGCCGCCCGATCTACGAGTTGGGCGGCCTCGGCCAGAATCGGACGCATCTTCGCTGCATCCGTGGATCGGTCCAAAGCCCGGTACTCGGCGATGAGGGCGGAAAGTCTCTCGTTATTTGGCATTCAAGCTACCTCCTGTGCGCTTATACGCGTCCTGCGCTTATACGCGATCTTGCGTAGAACCTGATGCCGCCACCTCGCGTCAGCTTTGGACCCGAGGTGTTTGGGCGCCGCCCCATCTACGACACGCAAAACATCGGCCCCAGGATAAAAATGTATCGCATTCAAGAATGGGTTCGCTCGCGCCGCGACCCGCAGAGACGCGGAGCGAGGCTGTTCGTCGCTCCCCTTAGGCGCATGGCGAGTCGGACAGGTGAAATTCACCGATCAATCGTGTGTGGTCGCCCAGCGTTTACCGATCGCGCGGCGCCCGGCGTGGTCAACCTGCTTCCTCTTGGAACTTCTCGTTAACATCCTGGACGATCTCCGCGATTCAGGGCCACAGCTTATCGAGACGGGAAGCGAGCCACCGTCCGCGGCCGGTTTATGGTAAAGGTTCGCCGCCACTCGCTTCCAGCGCCATGGAACGGTTTTCGCACCTACCGCGTTCTCGAACTCGCCCTATATCACTCACTTGGGAAGCAAACCCATGCTGAACGGCCACGCCAACAGGAGAACCTAGTTATGGTGCCGCTCAGCTTTTCAGTGAAGCTCACCGCGCTCTTGGCGCTTGCGAGTGGTCTCGAAGCACAGTCGAGATTCGTATACTCCAACAATGACGTCCCCGCGGCCAACACAATTTTTGGATTTTCGGCAAACTCCAATGGGGTTTTGACGCAAATCGCTGGGTCCCTTTTTGCGACAGGTGGGGGGCATGGCCGGTGGCGCCTCTGGAGTAGCCCGGATCACAGTGGCGGGTGGAAAATTCCTATACGCTTCGAATAGCGGCACGCAAAATATCAGCGCGTTCTCCGTTAGCGCAACTACCGGTGTTCTGACGCCGGTTACGGGCTTGCCTTTTCCGACGGGGCGAGTGCTGGACCTGGCGATATCTCGCTTGCCGCCTCGCCGAACGGACAATACCTTTTCGCGGGCGTGGCCTCGAACACCACGGTCGTCTTTCAGTATCGGGAGAGACGGTTCGCTCACAGAACTCTCCAGGGTGGCGGTATGCATGGCCCCGCCGGGATGAAGGTGTCGGCTGACGGGAAATACCTCGCAGTCAGCTTGCCCAGTTTTGGTGCGTTGCAGACCGCGGTGCGCTTCACGGCTTACACCCGCCGCCGTTATCCCAGCGCCCGATTTCGACAGGAGCGCTGCGTGCCGCCCAGAACGCCCTCTGTATCGCCCGCCTGAAAATTCATCGGACTGACCTGAACAGGCACACCCGCCGGAATGGCGACTGACCAGGGCGGCTAGCGGCATTTCCTAACGCCGAATGACTCATGCATGCTCTGGCGGAACCGCTCGATCTGGCTGGCCTTCAGCGGATTTTCGGACGAAATGCGCTGCAGAATCGAGTCAAGGAAACGTTCGTAGCGATCGATTGTGGCCCCGTCGCCCTTGGCTATGGCTGCTTCCACCGCATTCGTAGTTTCGGGAGTAATCAGTTCGATCCGGCCGACGAACACCCTGGCCGTCTGCGACGGAACAGGCTCGATTTGGAGCGGTAGAGCGGCATCGATCGCGCGCGAAGGGACAATGTAGATCAGACGCGAGCCCTCCTCAAACCACGAATCTCGCCACGTCTCGACCATGGCTTGCGCCTCCCTGGGGAACAGGCCTTGCGCGATGAGCGCAGTCTCGAGATCGTGCCGCAATACCGCAAAGGAACCGTCGAGCGAGGGCCGATCCAGCGTAACCGCGTCCGCAATAGCGCCCGCGTTGCGATACCCCAGGCGCCCTCCGCGACTCTCGAAGAGTATTGCGGTGGGAACGGTGTCGTGGCCGCGGTTTTCCACCGCGATCTTGCCATCGCCAGTAAGGCGAACCGAAAGGGGAACGGGGAAGGTCCCTACGCCGCGATAGAACAGGAATTTTTCGTGCTGGTCGCCGACCGCGAGCGGAGCAGCATCCGTTGCCCGTGCGGCGTAGTAGCGGCTGACACCGCTCTCGATCGGCAGCGCGGGAGAGACATCCGGCTGAATCTTGATGTTCCTCCACTCGACGCCTCCCGTGAGCGTCCTGAGCGATGTATCGATGCCATTCAGATTTGCCGCCAACCGGCGCATCGAGCCGTCAATCCTACTCCTCTGATAAACCTGGTATTCGGCCTGCGGGTACCATTCAGTGATGAGCCCATGGGGGAATGCCACCTTCACGTGCGCATCCAGCTCGCGCGAACTGTAAAAGTACAGCACGGGCGTCTCCATGCGCACGGTTCCCGTCAGCGTCCACTTGAAGCCGCGATAACCGAAATCGTTGACGAATCCTGGGAGGTCATTCTTGCACCCCAGCGCGTCCCAATCGACGGCAGATCCGTCTTCGCCGGCGACAGACGTGAACGTTCCCCATTCGTGGACCGTTAGGTCGCTCGGTTGCGTGGCGACGGTACTGGCCGCCATCAGAATCGTGCCTGCGCACAGGACCAGAACCGGCATTGTGGATTTCATTTGCTTTCTCCTTTTGCAACCTCTTTCAAAGAAGCCTCGATCTCCGCGGTAGTGGCCGGCCTTGGGAAGAATTTCGAGGCTTCTCTGACGAAACCCTTCGGGCCGATAGGAACAAGGGCGCCGGCGCTGGCGTCAGCGCATGTGCCTTTGAGGTTTACTATCCACTCCCCTTCGGCGGGCCAATTCTGATACACGGCGTAGACGCCGGGTTTGGTCATCGCCACGACTTTGAGAGCTACCGACCGCCGCTCTCCCTTCACAAGCCCTTCGGCAGTCCCGCTGATTTTTGATTTCGCCGGCTCCGCGCAGGCTTGCGTGCGAAACACAAATGCCGCCCCTTTGGCCTGATAATCCTGGGATGCCACAGGGCTGCCAAGGTTAAAGGTAAACCCTTCAGCGAGCACTAACGCCGCAAAGGCGCAGGCCGCAATACCAAATCGCAACAACATCGAGAACTCCTTTCGGATCCATTAGACGCAGGTCCGCCGGGTTTTCTTCCCGGCTCACCACGTCCAGGCTAACTCTTCTTTCCAACGGTTTAACGTCTCAGGGTCCAGTTTGAGCGCCTGCTCACGCGAAACTCCGGCCGGGACAGGTGTCAGAGCGGTGATCCGGTCGTACACACGTCCCCGGTCACCGGCTTCTACGCGGGAGAGCAGATGCCAAAGCGTAAGCGTATCGCGGATGCGAGCCTCATCAAGAATGAAGTCCAGCGCTTCGTTCCCGCCCTTTTCGAACACGAACCTTTCTAACGCCTGTTTCAGATTTTCCGGCGCGTCATCGAAGTACGGAATGCCAGGTCCGGCACGCGGCCGCGTCCGGCAGCTCGCGCCAGCCGGCACTAGCGACTCCAGGCCCTTCCATTGAAAAGACACCCAACCCTTTGTGACGCGGAGCATGCCGAAACCGTCCTCGTCCGTTTTCAGCGCATATTCGCAGCCAAGATCCACTGCCGTGCCGGACGCCGTGTCCACGAAGAAGAGCCTTGGCGGCGCGGAGATCTTCGCCCGAATCTCTCCTCGTAAGAGCGCGAATCTGTGTTCGCGCGGCCGCATTGCTACCACATGCACCCGCGTGTTCGGTTCTACTTCCACTGACCCGATCTCCCCAACCTTGACCCTGGCCCTTGACTCCGCATCCGTTTCGATCCAATCGCCCGCTGCAGCCTGACCGGCTCCGTGAATGTGTTGCGCGCCCACGGCCGGTGAACCTTCGATCCGCACAACTTCCCAACGCATGCCGGACTGGCGTGTCACCAGCCAGTACGCGGCTCCGATCAAAACCAATACGACGGTAGCGGCGAAGGCCACGCACCACTGGCCAACCAGCGGCGTCTTGCGCGACCGGCTCTCCTGAAGCGCTGCGTCGATGGGTGCCCATGTTGACTCCGGCGCCTCGACCAGCGGGAGATCGTCTAAAACCGCCATTCCAAATCTGACTTGCTCGTACTCGGCCCGGCAGCGCGCACACTGTACCATGTGGAGCTCGGACTGCCGCGCTTTTCGCGGCGCGAGTACGCTGTCGATTTGAGCCGCAAGCTGTCGCGAGATGTGCCTCGTAAACATCGTTATTTCTCTGCGCCGATGAAGCCCTTCAGCCGTTCCGCCAGAATTTTATGCCCCCGGCTCAGTCTCGAAGCTACTGTTCCCATGGAACAATGGAGAGCCTTCGCCATCTGCTCATACGACAGATCTTCGAAATGCCGCAACAAAACCGCAATTCTAAACTTCGGCGGCAGAGCCGACACCGCCGCGCGAATCGAGTGCGCCATCTGTGCACGCGCGTAGTCCTCTTCCTGCGAACCTGGCTTGCTGAATTCTTCCGAGAGCGTAACGTCCGGCTTGCGGCGCCGGGCTGCGTCCATGCACGCGTTTACCACTAGCCGGTATAGCCAGGTTGAGAATCCCGCGTCGCCGCGAAACTGGCTAATACTGGTGATCAATTTAAGAAACACCTGCTGGCTTACATCGCTGGCCATGGCTGGGTCGCCATGGAAAAAATAAAGCGAGATGGAATACACGCGGTCCTTATACACATCGTAGAGCGCACGGAAGGCGTCCCGATCGCCCAAGCGGCAAGCTTCGATGATCTCTGCGCTGATCTCTCGATCACTCAGATGAACCACCAACGATTCAGACGAAACAGCGACGAGTTTTCTTCCATTTTCTCAAGGGGCCGTCCTTTGTGCTACCTTCGCGGCCAGATGCAAACGGCACCTGCTCCGGCTGATTCACTCACGGTGGGCTCAATCGGCATCCTCGCTTACATGCTCGGAGACGTCTTACATGAAGGCTTGGGGCATGGCGGCGCTTGTGTTCTGGCCGGGGGCAAGCCTCTCGTGCTTTCATCGGTGGCCTTCGAATGCAGCTCGGACACCCGCCTTGTGATGGCCGGTGGCACATTGATCAACCTGGTTGCCGCAGCCATTTTCTTCACTCTTGGACGCCTCACCAACAGCAGCTATCCACGATTCAAGTATTTCTTCTGGATCTCCATGACGGTGAATCTTTTCTCCGCCGCTGGATACTTCCTATTCTCGGGCATCGGTGGCATTGGTGATTGGGCGGACTTCATTCAAGGACTTGGCCCCCAGTGGGCATGGCGAATCGCCCTGGCGATCTTTGGCGCAAGCACTTATCTGCTCGCCGCGCGCATAAGCCTGCTTGAACTACGTCCGCTCATCGGCAGCAACAAGGAGCAACGCTACCGGCGTGCCGTGCGGCTGGCGTCGATCCCATATTTTGCCGGCGGGATTTTGATGTGCATCGCCGGCGCCTTCAATCCCCATGGAATGATCCTGATTCTGATTTCCGCCGCGGCATCGACCTTTGGCGGCACGTCAGGACTGATGTGGACCACGCAGTGGCTTAAACATGGAGCGCTAATTCCTTACGGACCACCGGCAGAACCAATGCCCATTCCCAGGAGTTGGCCGTTGATTTTGGCGTCCTGCGCCATAGCGGTGGCTTTCACCGCCGTCTTGGGCCCGGGCGTGCGATTCTCGGGGTGATGTTCAGTTTCGAACGCTGCTGTTACGAAACCGCCCAAATTCCCCCGGGCGCGGTCGAGAGCAAGTAATTGTGCCTTAACGACTTACGCTATGATTGCCGGTGGCAGCGCACTTGCACCCACGGTTGGACATGCGATCGCCAGGGGAGCGGTCACTGGCGCGCAAAACACATTGCTCTTGGCAACACCGCTGGCGTTGCCTTCATCAATGGCCGTGCGTAAGGCGGCGAGCCTTGCTTTGTATTGCACGTCGCCTCCTTCCCGATTGGCCCAATAGATATTACCACTACGCCTCGTACACCCGGCGGCCGCCGGTCATAGTGCACTCGACGGGATGTCGATGAGCGACATCGGATCGACGCGCAGGGGTCCCTGCCGAACACCACCAGGTCCCAGTTTTCCGGCGGTGATGCTCCCTTTGCCGTTTTCTTCGAAGCTGGCATAGGCGCCGTTGATGGTGCCCACGCGCAGCGCTTTCCACGGTCACGCGCTGCCGGGGCGCAGCTTGGGTATGGATGAGCGTGGGAGACGGCGAAAAGCTCCATGAGGAATACAAAGCGCGCGGGGTGAACCCAAGCCGGCTGGCTCCTGATTTCGTCCGGCGGTGTCGTCTCGCCTACGATACAATCACTTCGACAGTGAGGCAGGTTATGCAAGACGAACTATCCAGAAGATCTTTCATGAAAAAGTCCACGGGCGTTACCGCCGGGGCGGCCGCTTTCACCATCATCAAGCCGGAACTGGTTCGCGGCGCTGGAAACGAGAAGCTGAAAGTCGGGTTGGTCGGGTGCGGCGGCCGCGGCACGGAGGCTGCGCAGCAGCATCTTCACGGCAACGAGAACGTCGAACTGGTCGCCATGGGCGACATCTTCGAAGACCATCTGGAAGAGTCGCTCGACAAGATCCGCAATTCCAAGTACACCGGCGTGGCCGAGAAAGTCAAGGTCGATCCGGAGCATCACTTCGTCGGTTTCGATGCGTATAAGAAAGTGCTGGCCTCGGATATCGACATCGTGATGCTGTGCACGCCTCCCGGCTACCGTCCCATGCATTTCGAGGCGGCCGTCGAAGCCAGGAAGCATGTGTTCGCGGAAAAACCGTTTGGTACCGATCCGGTCAACGTGCGGCGTTTCATGGCGGCGGCAAAGAAATCGGAAGAGCTGAAGCTGACAGTAATGTCGGGCGCGCAGCGGCGCTCGCAAAAAGAGTACGTCGAGACCATCCAGCGCATCAAGGACGGCGCCATTGGCGATATCGTCGCCGCTTATGCGTACTGGGTTGGCACGCCGGTCATCCAGCAGAAAGAGCGCGACGCCAACTGGAAGGACATGACGTGGCAGCACCGCGCGTGGTACTCGTTCGTGTGGATCTGCGGCGATCAGGTTGTAGAGCAGCACCTGCACAACATCGACGTCGTCAACTGGTTGATGGGCGGCCATCCGGTGGAAGTGGTGGCCACCGGCGGCGCGGCTTGGCGGCCCCGCGAAGAGATCTACGGCAACATCTTCGATCACATCAGCGCGGATTTCGTTTACGCGAATGGTGTGCGCATGTCGAGCTACTGCCGCCAGTATCCGCGCGGGCTGCCGACCAACATTTCAGAACTGGTTGTCGGCACGAAAGGCCGCAGCAACTGCAAAAATATGGGGGAGAAAGGCATCGATCCCTATGTGCAGGAGCACATCGACCTGGTGAAGAGCATTCGCGGGCAAGGGCCGTATATCAACCACGGAATGACGGTGGCCGAGAGCACCATGACCTGCGTAATGGCACGCGAATCGGCGTATTCAGGCCAGAAGATCACCTGGGACCAGATGATGGCTTCGCAACTCGACCTGTTCCCCAAGGCCTTCGATTATGACCTGCCCATGGATGTGCCGCCGCTCCCGGTGCCGGGCGTTTATAAATTCGCCTGATAGCAAGGTGTGGTGCAGGTTCCCTGGTATGTCGCTTACCCGTTGATGGCCGGAACAGCGTTCGCGGCGCTGAGCTACTGGGCGAATCGTTCGGTTTACTTCCCCTCAAAGTATCCGGACGGTTTCTGGGGTGAGCAGTCGCGGCTGGCCGCCGCCGACGTGTGGCTCAACACGGCTGATGGAGTCCGCATCCATGCGTGGCAGGTCAGCCAAGCCGGTGATCTCGTAACGCTCTTTTTCCACGGTAACGCGGGCAACCTCACGTACCGCGAGCCGCATTCTCGGGAAATAACCTCGGCGGGATCTTCCATTCTTATGCTGGATTACCGGGGCTACGGAAAAAGCAGCGGGCGTCCGACCGAGCACGGGCTGTACGCGGACGCCGACGCCGCTTACGATTATCTTCTTAAAGGCGGCTATCGTCCTGGGCAAATCGTCATCCACGGCGAATCGCTGGGCTCGGCTGTGGCCGTGGATCTCGCTTCCCGGCGGCCCTGCGCGGGTGTAGTTCTCGAAGCGCCTTTTACATCGGCACGGGACGTGGCGCGGGTTGTGCTTCCAGTCGTAGGCCCGATGGTGATCTGGGGTTTCAATTCCCGCGAGAAAATCGGCCGCGTTCACGCTCCCATACTGTTCATCCAGGGGGAGCGCGATGAAATCATACCTTTGCGGCTTGGCCAAGCCTTGTACTCCGCCGCGCGGGAGCCGAAGTCGTTCTGGGTCATGCCTGGCGCGGGCCATAACGACATTGTCGAGGTCGGCGGCGCAGCTTACGGTCAGCGGCTGCAAACGTTTTACCAGACCATTGCCTTGCGCGCGAAGTGATGCGAGCGCGGCGCAAGTATAATGCTGGAGGGCGTGACCATTGTGGATCGCAGAACTTTCCTAGGCATTGCCGGCGGCATAGCGTCCGCCAACATGAGCGCGCAAGCGACCGTACCGATTATCGATACGCACATCCATCTGTTCGACCCGCGCCGCCCGCAGGGCGTGCCGTGGCCGGAGAAGAGCGATACTGTCCTGTATCAGCCGGCGTTGCCGGACCGGTACCGGAAGATCGCCGCGCCGCTGGGAATCGTGGGCGCAATCGAAGTGGAAGCCAGCCCCTGGCTCGAAGACAACCAGTGGGTGCTCGACGTCGCCGCGAAGGACACCATCATCGTCGGTACCGTTGGCGACCTGGAGCCGGGGAAGCCGGAGTTTCGCCGGCAGCTGGAGCGCTTCCATCGCAACCCGCTGTTTCTGGGGATCCGTTACGGGAATTTGTGGAACCGCGATCTCAGCGCCGAGCTGTCGAAGCCAAGATTTGTTGAGGACCTAAGAGCCCTAGCCGAAGCTGGACTCGAGTTGGATACCGCCAATCAGGACACAGCGCTGATCCAAGCGACCGTGCGGCTTACCGATCTGGTCCCCAACCTGCGCGTGGTCATCGATCATCTGCCGCAGTTTAACCCTCCCTCCGAAACAGCAGCCCGCCGCGCGTACGAAGAGAATCTGCGCGAGCTGGGGAAACGCAAACAGGTCTACCTCAAGGTGTCAGAAGTTCTCCGGCGTGTGGACGGACGTGTTCCCGAGGACGTGAGCTACTACCGGCCGAGATTGGATGCACTCTGGGAGATTTTCGGCGAGGACCGGCTGATGTACGGCAGTGATTGGCCGAATAGCGATCTCTGGGCTCCATACCCGCAGGTGCTGAAGATTGTTCGCGAGTATGTGAGCGGAAAGGGGCCGGCAGCGGCAGAGAAAATCTTCTGGAAAAATTCGATGGCAGCGTACCGCTGGGTGAAGCGCGAAGCTGCCCAGCCACAGGCATGATTTCTCTGCGGCTCTGCGTCTTTGCGGTAATGTGCCTTTCCGTTTGCCGCGCGCAGGAATGGCCCGTCTACGGTGGCGATCCCGGAAACTCGCGCTACTCCACGCTCAAGCAAATCAACCGCTCTAATGTCACTCAACTCAAAGTAGCCTGGACCTACCACGTCGGCGATATCAGTGACGGCTCGAAATATCCCGTGCAAAGCACTTTTGAAACCACGCCGCTCGTGGTGGATGGCGCGATGTACCTTACCACGCCGTTTTCAAAAGTGATTACCCTCGATCCGGAAACCGGCAAAGAGCTGTGGACGTTCGATCCAAAGCTCGAAATGTCCACGCCACGAAATCTGTTCATCAGCCGCGGCGCGGCGTACTGGACCGACGGGCAAAAGAAGCGCGTTTTTCTCGGCACGCTCGACGGACGGCTATTCTCGCTCGACGCGAAAACCGGCCAGCCGGATGATTCTTTCGGCCAGGCAGGATGGGTGGATCTCTATATCGGCGTGGCGGAGAAATACCGAAACCGCGAGTTTGGCATGACTTCACCGCCCGCCGTGTACGGGGATGTAATTATCTGCGGGTCGCTCACGGCCGATGGAACGCCGCAAGGGCCGCTCGGTGACGTGCGCGGCTACGACGCCAGAACTGGCAAACTGCTCTGGACCTTTCACGTGGTTGCGAAACCGGGCGAATTCGGCCACGACACCTGGGAGGGAAATTCTTGGGACGGGCGCGGCGCGGCAAACGCGTGGTCCATTCTCACCGTGGATACTGAACGTGGCATCGTGTTTCTGCCGCTGACATCTCCCTCGACGGATTTCTACGGAGGCGACCGCAAGGGTGTCGGGTTGTTCGGCGATTGCCTGGTGGCGCTCGATGCGCTGACCGGCAAACGCCTGTGGCACTTTCAGACCGTGCATCACAATCTTTGGGATTACGATATCCCGGCGCCGCCAAACCTGGTGACCGTCACGCGCGACGGACAACCGGTGGCCGCCGTTGCGCAGGTGACGAAGACCGGATTCACTTTTCTGTTTGATCGCGTAAGCGGTAAACCGCTGTTCGATATTGTCGAAAAACCCGTGCCCCCGAGCGAAGTGCCAGGCGAGCAGGCGTGGCCCACACAGCCGGTGCCAGTGAAGCCGCCGCCTTATGCGCGGCAGAAGATGACGCGCGATGAATTAACCGATGTGACACCGGAATCGCGCGCGTACTGCGCCAAACTCGTGGAGAATGCTGTTTTTGGCGAGATCTTCATGCCCGTCGGCTTGAAACCGACAGTGCTTTTCCCGGGCACCAACGGGGGCGCGAACTGGGGCGGGGCATCGTGGGATCCGCAAACCCACACGCTCTATGTGAACTCGATGGATGTGGGAATGATGTACCACATGGTGAAACGGCCAGCGGGATCGGAGATTCCGTACCGGGCCGCAGCCTCGGGCACGAACAACGCACGCTTCTGGGACCCCAATTCATATCCATGCCAGAAACCGCCGTGGGGATTTCTGACGGCCATCGACCTCGATAAGGGCGAGTTCCGGTGGCGCTCGGTGCTGGGTGTAGTGGACGAACTGGTAGCGCGCGGCGTTCCGCCAACAGGCACGCCGAACATCGGTGGTTCCATCGTGACCGCCGGCGGCCTTTTGTTCATCGGTGCGACCAACGACTCACGCGTCCGCGCATTCGACAAAGATAATGGAAAAGAACTGTGGGTGGCCAAACTACCGGCGAGCGCTCACGCAACCCCCATGACGTTTCTGGGACGCAAGACTGGAAAACAGTACGTGGCTATCGCCGCCGGAGGAGGAAACAAATACAACAAAGTTTATTCCGATTCGCTGGTGGTCTTTTCGTTGCCATAGCCGCGCTCGCGTTTGCCGCGGAGCCGGTCCAGTTCAGCCATAGGAAACACGCGCCGCTCAAGATCCAGTGCCGCGATTGCCACACCACAGTCGAGACGGGCGAGCGCGCTTCGTTCCCAACGGTGGCGAAGTGCATGAATTGCCACCGCGCGATGAAAAAGGACACAATGTTCCCGCAAGCGCAGGTTTACGTTGTTAAAGACTACGTGATTTTCAGCCACGCGCGACATCGAAAGGTCGAATGCCGGAGCTGTCACGGCGAGGTGATGGAGCGGGATGCCATCAATACGCAAGAAGTTCCCATCACGATGAAAGCCTGTGTGGACTGCCACAAAGCACGGCACGTGTCATCCGACTGTCATACGTGTCATGAGTTGGGACAGTAGAATGGAAATCTAAAATGAAAAATGATCACAGTGGGGCGGACCCTCTGGTCCGCAGCCGACCCCCCGGTCGGCTTGCTAAGAAACCTAATAAGCCAAAACTCCCATTCTTCCTTCTTTCTTTTTTCATCTGCAGCGCGTTCGCGGCTGAGAAGCCCAAGCTGATTGTTGCCATTGCGGTCGACCAGTTTCGCTACGACTATCTGCTGCGCTTCCGGTCGGAATACAAGCAAGGCCTGGACCGGCTGCTTACGCGCGGCGCGGTATTTTCCAACGCCTACTACGAGCATTTTCCAACGGTCACGGCCATTGGTCACAGCACGTACATGAGTGGAGCTACGCCATCAGTCAGCGGTATTGTAGCCAACGACTGGTTCGATCGCGAGGCAGGCAAGACGGTGACCAGCGTTTCCGATGATGCCGTGAAGATGCTGGGCGGCGAAGGAGACGGCGGCGCGTCACCTCACCGGTTGCTCGTGAGCACCCTAGGCGACGAGCTGAAGATGTCGAATGGCGCCAGGTCGCGCGTAATCGGTATGTCGTTGAAGGATCGCAGCGCGATTCTTCCCGCCGGCCACATGGCGGACAGTGCCTATTGGTTCGACGACAAGAGCGGTCATTTCGTCAGCAGTACCTATTACTTTCCCGCATTGCCAGCGTGGGTGAGCGTGTTCAACGAGGAGCATCCCGTGGATCGCTACAAGGGCTCTCGTTGGCTGGAACACCGCCTTCCCGAACAAGCGGATGCCAAACTCTACAGGGGAGTCTACGAGAGCCCGTTCGGGAACGACCTGCTGGAAGCTCTGGCTGAGCGCGCCGTAGTCAACGAGAAACTAGGCCAACGCGACGTGACGGACCTGCTTGCGATTAGCTTTTCATCCAACGACGCGATCGGCCATGGGATGGGTCCGGACTCTCCTGAGGTCCACGACGTCTCGGTACGAACCGACCAGGTGCTCGGTAAACTGTTTCAGTTTCTCGATAGCAAAGTGGGAATGCAGAATGTTCTGGTGATCTTCACGGCGGACCACGGCGTATCGCCCGTGCCGGAAGTAAACCAGGCGCGCAAGATGCCGGGCGGACGCATGCCTCCCAGGATCGTACGCGACACCGTGCAGGCTGAGCTGACCAGGAAGTATGGCGCCGGCGAGTGGATTTCCAGCCCGTCCGAGCATTCTCTTTACTTGAACCTTGATTTGATTCGTGAGAAAGAGTTGGACCGTGCGGAGGTGAACGCGGCGGCCGCTGCGGCGGCCCGCAATATTCCGCATGTCTTCCGCGTCTACACCCGCGAGCAGTTGATCAATGGCTACGCGATGGAAGACGAGGTGGGGCGCCGCGTTGCGAACGGATTCTACGAGAGGCGCGGCGCGGATGTGTACCTGGTGCTGGAGCCCTACTGGATGTTTTCGGCCCACGGAACAACCCATGGCAGCACGTTTAACTACGACGCGCACGTCCCGGTGATTTTCATGGGACCGGGCATCAAGACGGGCCGGTTTGACCAGACGATTGCGGTAAACGATGTCGCCCCTACGCTGGCCACGCTCCTGGGCATCGAGACGCCGAGCGGCTCGGTGGGGCGGGTGCTGGCGGAGATATTTACGAAGTAATGGCCGCTTGCAGGAAATTGGGCCTGCCTGCGCTACATTTGAATGAAGGAGCATTTCATGAACATTCGTCCTCTGCACGATCGCGTACTCATCAGACGCCTGGAAGAGAAGGAAGGCAAAATTGGCAACATCATCATCCCGGACAGCGCCAAGGAAAAACCTCAGCAAGGCGAGGTGAAGGGTGTCGGCAGCGGCAAGCTGTCTCCCAAAGGCGAGCGTTTTGCTCCTGAGGTGAAGACCGGCGATCGCATCCTGTTCGGGAAATACTCGGGCGCGGAAATCAAAGTGGACGGGGAAGAATACCTCATCCTACGCGAGGACGAAATCCTGGGCGTACTCGAATAAATCCGCAAGTAACCCGCTGACTCTTAATTCCTGAATCCCTCAGAGTCTCGCCCTCGCGCCGATTTTCGTGCCGATCACTTCACCCGATACGATCAGCTCCACGCGGCGGTTCTGCTGCCTCCCCGCCGATGTATTATTCTGAGCGATGGGCTTGGTTTCTCCGAATCCCTCAGCACTCAAGCTGTCCCGAGGTACGCCCTGGCTGGTCAGGTAATCCGCTACCGACTCGGCTCTCTTTACCGAGAGCCTCTGATTGAATTCGGACGTTCCGGTGCTATCCGTGTGGCCTTCCGCTGCCAGCTTTAAGCCCGGGTGCCCCAGCACGATGCCCGCAAGTTTTGCCAGTTTCTCCCGTGCGGCTGGCCTGAGCGTGTACTTGCCCGTATCGAACAAGACATCCGCCATCGTGACTACCAGCCCGCGGTCGGTGTCTTTCGTCTCCAGCACGGCGTTGAGCTGTTGCAGCAGCTGCGCGCGGAGCTGCTGCTTCTCCAGTTCTGCCTGTTGCCGCAAGCGATTCGCCTCAGCTGCGTCTCGCTCGGCCTTCTCCGCAGCCGCCGCGGACTGCGCTTGAGCGGCTTCCGCCTTGGCCCGTTCCGTGGCCTCCTTCGCTGCGGCTAGTTCCGCTTGCAGCCGTTGTGTGTCGGCAGTAGCCCTCTCTGCTTCCGCAGTGGCCTTCGCCGTTTCTGCCTGGGCCCGGCGCGCTTCTTCCGCCTTACGTTCCGCCTCGGCCTGTTCGCGGCGGCGTTGTTCATCGTCAGCCTGGCGCTTAGCTTCCGCCTCACGCGCCGCGGCAGCCTCACGCTCGTGCTGTAGCGCCTCTTCTTCTTGACGTTTTAGCGCAATCACCCGGGCATCCTCCGCCGTCTGCGCCGTTTCGCGGGCGATCATGATCGCCGGCTTGCGCTGCTTCCGCTTCAGATAGTCCTCAGACTGCTGTAGCGTCGTCTGCGCCTTCTGGAAAGTATCGGCCGCATACTTATCAGCGCCTAATGACTGTGCTATCTGCACTGCATTCCGAGCCTCGTAGATCTCGATCGGAATCCTTGGGTCCGGCTGCAGTTGAAGTGCGTTTGCGAGTTTCTGATACTGACCACGCTGCAGAAGCTCATACTTCGCATCGATGATCTCGAACTTGCCCAGTGTGTCGGGACGAACTTCGTTCTCCATGACGATCACGTCACTGGGCTGCGTGACTGAGAAATAAGGTTCCGCGGTGACGATTAAGCCGAACACCTGCAGATCTGTCGTCACCTTGAGGCTGCTCTTGCCGTTGTCGAGCAAAATCTCCCCAAGGTTCTTTGGTCTCCCTTCGGGTGAGATCGCCCACAAGACATATGTCAGATACTCGGAACCAAACTGGCCCGCTGATCCCACGTCTTTGAAGCTGGCATCTATGCTGATCGCACCCGAACGGCTGTCAACCTTTGCCTGTCCCTGCGCCTTCGGCATCAACGCCGTGCCAATGAAGTTGATTGATGTCGACCCGCTGCGGTGCCGGTAGTTGATAGCTTTGGTCGACTTGGAAACTACGTTTACTTTGAAAGTGGGACTGGGCGGCTGGTCTTGCTCCTGCGATTGTAAAAGCAGCGGCGACACGCCGCAAATCGCCAGCACAATTCCAATTCGTCCAGGAACAGTACGAGCCCATAATTTTGAAGTCAATGCGAAGCCCATATGAAGAACCTCCAAAACACCGCTAACGGACCATTGTATTACCGAAAAACGGTGACGGCTTCGCTATCACAAGCCGGTCATGTATCAAAATCATCACTCTTCGGCCGCCCGCTTTTTATCGCGTGTCGTGCCCGCCATAACCGCCTCCCGCTATTATCTCCCCGTATGCCACTCTTTTTGCCGGCAGAAAGCTAATGTTTCGGTCACCGGTCTGCAATCTCTCTGCCTTCAGTCCGCGCCAGAACAAACCGCGCCGCCCTGTGCTAACCTGTTTATTCAACAACGCTTGGCAAGGAGTATTCCAATGTCTCGAATCCTGGGGTCGCGGGCGCTTTTGGTGTGCTCGGGCCTGTTTGTGATGAGCATGGCGGCGCCCGCTCAGACGAAAGTGGCGGTCATCAACATCCAGCGCGCCGTGCTTGAATCCGACGAAATTCAAAAGGCTAATGCCGCGATGGAGGCAAAGTACAAGCCGCGGCAGCAGGAGATTGAAAAGACCCAGAAAGATATTCAGGGCATCCAGCAGCAATTGCAGGCCGGCGCCGGCAAGCTGACGCCCCAGGCTGAAGCCGATTTGACGGCTCAAGGGCAGCGGAAGCAGCGCGACCTGCAGCGTATGACCGATGACCTGCAAGGCGACGTGAATGCCGAGCGCAATGACATTCTGAGCAAGAGCCAGCAGAAAATGGCTGAAGTAATAAAGAAACTGGCGGAAGAAAAAGGCTATGACCTGGTGGTGGACGCCAGCAACACGTGGTTTTTCAAACCCGCCATGGACATAACAGCCGAGGCCTTGGCCGCTTTTAACAAAGCTTATCCCGCACCCAAGTAAAGGCGGCTCAACGGCGCATGGCCGGCTATCTCGCAAATTACGGAGCAGGCGAGGAGCAACGGGAGAAACTTATCCTGCGCCTCATCGTGGGAGCCGTGGTAGTGGTGATCGCTGGCGGGATCCTGTATTTTTTCCTGAAGAATTTCCGGGAGGAGCAACAGGGCCGTACCTTTTTCGAGTTGCTCGAGAAGCACGATTACAAAGCGGCGTATGCGTTGTGGGGCTGCACGGATGCTAAGCCTTGCCGAGACTACTCGTTCCAGAATTTCATGGACGACTGGGGACCCAAGAGCCCCCACGCCGACGTCAGTTCTTTTCACATCAAGCGAAGCCGCTCCTGCGGATCGGGCGTGATCCTCACGGTGGATTACGGCACGGGCCGGGAGCCCGACAAACTTTGGGTCGAGCGCAACGACTTGACCATCGGATTTTCGCCGTGGCCGGGTTGTCCGCCCGGACGATAGGTGGGACAGGTGACGACCCCTGCGGCCCAGTCTTAGAATAAAGTAGGAAACAGATGGCGCTAACAACGACGACGGGTGCGGGTCTCGAGGGCGTGGTCGCCGGAGAATCCGAGATATGCTTCATCGATGGCGAAGCCGGCGTTCTCAGCTATCGGGGCTATAACATCCACACGCTGGCTGACAATGCCACCTTTGAGGAAGTGATTTTCCTGCTTTGGAACGGCCGCCTGCCAAGACGCGACGAACTGAGCCAGTTGAAATCGGATTTGGCTCGAAACCGGGCCATTCCCAAGCCGGTACAGGATTTTCTGGGATCGGTCGGGAAATCCGAGCCGATGGATGTGTTGCGCACAGCCGTTTCGATGCTGAGCCTCTACGATCCACTGGCCGGTGATATGTCTCCGGAGGCGAACGCGCTGAAGGCCGTCAAGCTGATGGCGCAGACTCCAACCATTGTCAGCACTTTCCATCGCCGGCGCGCCGACCTGCCGGTGATCGGAGGCGACCCGGACCTCAGTTTTGCCGCCAGTTTTCTCTACACGCTCACTGGCAAGCGGCCTAATGAAGTGATGGAGCGCGCATTCGATGTGGCGCTGACTCTGCACGCGGATCATGAACTGAATGCATCCACATTCGCCGCCAGAGTCACGGCAGCCACGCTGTCCGATATCTACTCGTCCGTTACCTCTGCCATTGGAGCGCTGAAAGGCCCCCTGCACGGCGGCGCCAACCAGGACGTCATCCGCATGCTGCTTAAAGCCGGGACGCCGGATAACGCCGTGGCCTTTGTGAAGGAAACACTTTCCGGGAAGAAGAAGATTCCGGGCTTTGGCCATCGCGTGTACCACACGGAGGACCCGCGCGCAACGCATCTGCGCGTATTGTCTGAAGAACTGGCGAAGCGCACCGGCCAGTATGATCTATTTCTGATGTCGCGGCGCGTCGAAGAGACCCTGAAGCATGAAAAGGGCCTGAACGCGAACGTGGATTTCTATTCCGCTTCCACGTACTACTCGCTGGGCATTCCCATCGACCTGTTCACGCCGGTCTTCGCCATCAGCCGGATGTCCGGCTGGACCGCGCACGTACTCGAGCAGTATCACAACAACCGCCTCATCCGTCCGCGCGCCGAATACAAAGGCAATGCGGACGGCATGAAGTGGGTGCCCATGGCGGACCGCTAAGTGGACGAGCGCGCGTTTTATACCGAGTCGCAGGCCACCAAGCCGGCCAGCCTGCATTGTCCTTTCTGCAAAACCAGCGAGACGTACGATCTGCGCTGGATGGTGCGCAAGAAAAAGGACCGCATCCCGCAAGGCGCTGACGAACGCGATCGCGCGCGATTCCAGAAATCGCAAAGCTATATGGTGCTGCTGGACGACAAAGTGGCGTGCAAGAACCTTCGCTGCCGCAAACGCTTTGACATCTCAGGCGTGAAAAGCATGGCTTTTCTGAGCGAGTAGAACAAAGCTTCGAGCACATTTGTGGCGGCCCGCATCGTAACTGTTGAAGAATTATCGCGTTTAACCGGCCAGGAAATCGCCGTGAGCGGCTGGCTGGCCATCGATCAGCTCATGATCGATGCGTTTGCCGAAGCCTGCGGCGACCGCCAGTGGATCCACGTCGACAGAGAGCGAGCCAAGACAGATTCGAAATACGGGCGAACCATTGCGCATGGCTTTCTCACCCTTTCCCTCCTCAGCCGGCTAAGCAGTGAGGCCGTCGCGGTTCGCGGCGATTTCGGCATGCGTATCAACTACGGACTGAACCGGCTGCGATTTCCGGCGCCCGTTCCCGAGGGTTCGCGCATTCGGGCGCGCTTTACCCTGCAAGAGCTAAAGGACGTCGAAGGCGGCCACCAGATCATTTGGCTGGTTACAGTCGACGTAGAGGGGTCGGATAAACCGGCGCTGGTGGCCGAATGGCTGATCCGGCTTTATCGCTGAGTACCATCAGTCGTTGAAAAATGATTGGCTTTGCCGTCCCAAGCGCAGCGAGAAGCGGAATCAACATTATCCAGCCCCACCGGCGCATGGACGGCGCTGTCTGTCATCGTTTTTCAACAAGCTCCTACGGCTGCGGTCGCGGCAATAGATGCTTCTGGATCTTCCCCATGGCGTTTCGAGGCAGCTTTTCGACGCGAATAAACGCCCGTGGCACCTTGTATGACGCCAACGCTGCGCGGCAGCGCTCTTCCAGATCACTCGAATTGACGGGCGAGCGCTCGACCACATAGGCCACCGGCATTTCGCCGCGGACGCGGTCAGGTACGCCGGTAACCGCCGCATCGGCTATCTCCGGCTGCTCGGTCAGAAACTCCTCGATCTCTCGCGGATAAATATTGAAACCTCTTGAGATGATGAGATCGCTTCGCCTCCCGACCAGTGTGTAATAACCGTCTGCCGAGCGGACAGCCAGATCGCCGGTGCGAAACCAGCCGTCGCGAAAGGCCTCTTGCGTGTCTTCCGGGCGGTTCCAGTAGCCGGAAAACACGTTGGCGCCGCGGAGGTAAATCTCGCCGGTTTCGCCATCGCCCGCAGCGTTTCCTTCGGGATCGAGGAGCCGGACCGAGACGCCGGGCAGGGGAAAGCCCACAGTGCCCGCGCGGCGCTCGCCCACATACGGATTGCTGAGGTTCATAAGGGTTTCGCTCATGCCGTAACGTTCCAGAATCGTATGGCCGAACAGTGCACGAAAGTCTTCCAGGACCTGCGCTGCGAGCGGCGCCGATCCGGACACAAATAGCCGCATCCCGCTGCCGATTTCGCGCGCGGCCTCGGCGGGCGTTTCGAGCAAGCGGACGTAAATTGTCGGTACGCCGAAAAAGAGCGTCGGCCGGAAGTCTAGCAGCGATTCCGTGGCCTTCTGGTGCTCGAACCGCTCCAGCAGCCGCATGCGGCAGCCGCTGATCAGCCACGAGTGCAGTCCGTTGCCGAGGCCATGGACATGAAAGAGTGGCAAGGGAAGCATCAGCCGGTCAGCGCTCGAGATCTGCCAGCAGGTGATCAGGTTGAGTGCATTGACAGCGAAGTTGTTTTGGGTGAGTACGGCGCCTTTGGAGACGCCGGTGGTGCCGGAAGTATAAACGAGGGCCGCCGGAGAATCCCCATCGAGCCGCAGCGCCGGCCTTCGTTGTGCATCGCTCGAAGCAGCCGCGCGGACCAGCTCGGGCAGTTCCGCGGCCGTGACAACGCCCTTCGGCTGCGCGTCGTTCACAATATGCCCGGTCTCACGCTCCCGGTAGAGGACATTCACCGGAATGTAGATCACGCCGAGCTTCACGCACGCGAGAAACAGTTCGATCACTTCTACGCCGTTCGGCAGGCAGACGCATAACCGGTCTCCGGCAACCAGGCCGCGAGTCGCGAGCGCGTGCGCGAAGCGGTTGCTGGCGTCCTCAATCTCGCCGAAGATGCGGTTCTCGCGGCGCCCATCGCAGGCAACAAACTCTAGCGCTGGTTGGTCGCGGCGTCCCAGCAGCGAGAAATCAAAGAGATCGAGCAGGTTCATTGCGGCTGATGAATGAGACTGCGGCACAGGCTACGAGCGAGAAAATCGCCAGCGCGAAGAAACTCGACCGGAAGCTGCCGCTCCAATCCGCCAGACGACCCGCCAGGGGCGCCCCCACCAGGATCATGACGATGCCCAGCATGTTCACCAGCCCCATGGCAGCGCCGGCGCGGCCCGGAACGAGCGCCCCCGCACGGGTGAACAGCGCAGCATAAGGAAGGCCGCAGCCCGTTCCAATAAGCCCAACAGCGATGACGGCAAGGGAAAGGCTACGGCCGCCCGAGGCCAGCCCAAAACATCCCAGCGCATTCATCAGAAAACTCACGGCGAGCAATAGCCGGATCCCGACCCGTCTCCTCAGTACGCCCCCAAGCGGGCGCATCCCGATGCCCAGAAGTAACACGAACGATCCGGCTAATCCGGCTTTGGCCGCCGGCATTCGAAACTCGCTGCCCAGCAGCGCGGTGATCCACGTGCCAACGACGATCGCCAGCCCGAACGACGCCATCTGCATCAGGCCCAGCAGCCAAAGCTGCGCGGTTCGAAGCAGGCTGCGAAAGCTCCCCCTCGCCCGTTCGACCTGTGGCGCCGGAGGAGCGGCAAGCATCCAAAGAATCCATGCGCCGGCAGCCACCGCGGCGCTCACAAGGAACGCGCCGCGCCATCCCCACCCTTCCGAAACTCGCGGCACCGCGAAAATCACAAACCCCGACCCCAGAAGAATCGAACCCCCATACAACCCCTGGCCAAGGCTCAATCGCGGCGCGGAAAGCGCGTCGTGGAGGTAGCGCGCCCCCGCTACAAAACAGGTGCCCGTTCCCAGGCCAATAAAGACTTTCCAAGCGAGAAGCTGCCAGTAAGATCCGGAGAACGCAATCGCCAGATTGCCGGCCGCAACCCACGCCAGAGCAAAAGTGAGAACGCGCCGGGCGCCCATCCGGTCCACCAGTAGTCCGCCGGGGAGTTGCATGGCTGCATGGGTAGCAAAGATGCCGGTAGTCAGTAACCCGGCCAGCGTCTGGCTGAAGGCGAATTGGCGCATCAGGGTGCCCGCGAGCGGGGCGTGATTAGTGTAATTGGCTGAGAAGGCAAATCCGATCGCGCACGCGCACACCAATGCGCTATATTGCGCTTTTAGGCGTTGGTCAACGGGCTCAGGTGCGAGGGTAACGCTGGAATCTGCCAAACGGGCATTATACAGCCCGTTGCTTTTCTAACGCCGGTCGTGAAACTCAGTGGTTAGCCGGAGAGAGCGATGGCGTAGCGGCAGGTCGAGTCGCAACCGCCTCACCGACTTGCATCGCTTTCCAGTCATAGCGAAACTCTTGCCCGCAATCCAGGCAGACTACGTAGGTGCCGTGACGATTGCTCGCCGTCGCCATCTTGCGGCTAGGTGTCAGCGGAAAAGTGGTTCGCTTGTGTGAGCAGCCAAATATCGAATTGAGCAGTGACGCTAACATAGGATATTATTCTCTCCCTTACTTAGATACATGATAACTGATAGGAGTTTCAAGTGAACTACTAAACGGAGAGTAATAGGACTGAAGTTCTATTAAATTCCTACATTTATCTACAGTTGTCGAAGGTGTCACCGGCAACCCCATTGTCCTTATGGTTTTATAGTGCTAGGTGAGGGGCTGGCGTTTCACCTGAGCCAGCTTTGCCGCGATGTCGTCCGCGATCTGAGTACCATGGAAGCGGCCGTTCTCAATGAAGATCTCATTGGTGTGCATGCCGGCAACGATCACGCCGGCCAGGTAAACACCTGATCGCTCACTCTCCAGCGTGGCAGGATCGCTGCGCGGCCGCTGGGTGGCCGGATCGAGCGTAACCCCAATAGAATTGAGGAATTCGAGGTCAGGACTGTAGCCAATCAGCGCGAAAACAAAATCGTTCTTTACCAGAGTTTCCCCTTGCGGTGTGTTCAACAAGATGCTATCCGGCCGGATTTCCACAACCTTAGAATGAAAGTAAGCTTTGATCTCGCCGCATTTAATCCTATTTTCTATATTTGGACGGATCCAATACTTCACTTTTTCGGATATCTGCGCGCCACGATGAATGAGTGTTACTCGCGCGCCCGTCCAGAAAAGTTCGAGGGCGGCGATAGCTGCCGAGTTTTTTGCGCCGATGACCGCAACATCCTGGTTATAGTATGGATGCGCTTCTTTATAGTAGTGGAGGACCTTAGGTAAGTCTTCGCCGGGAACATTCAAGAGATTGGGTATGTCGTAGTAGCCGGTTGCGAGGATGATTTTGTGGGACGCGTAGGTGTGGTGGCAGCCGTACCGGTCCGTAGTATGAACTTCGAAGGCATTATCCGCCCCGGCAATGTTATCCACTCTCTCGTATTGGTGGATATCCAGCTTGTAGTGGTCCGCTGTGCGGCGATAGTACTTGAGCGCCTCAGTGCGGTTGGGCTTCTCGTTCAAGCTGGTCATGGGGATATTGCCGATCTCCAGCAGCTCCGGAGTGGTGAAAAAGACCATGTTGGTGGGGTAGTGGTAGAGCGAGTTTGTGACGCAGCCCTTTTCAATCAGGATTGCGTTCAGGCCGCGCAGCTTAAGCTCGATGCCGCAGGCGAGGCCGGTGGGGCCGGCTCCGACCACAATAGCATCGAACGGGTTCACAGCTTGCTCTCGACCTCGGCGTACACGTGCTCAAGTGCGGCCGGTAAGGCGCTCGGATCTTTGCCGCCACCCTCGGCCATATCGGGCCGGCCGCCGCCTTTTCCGCCCACCGCCTGAGCCACCGCTCCCACGAGCTTGCCTGCGTGAACTTTGGAAGTGAGGTCCTTGGTGACGGCTGAGACGATAGCGATATTCGAATCCTCGGCCGAGGCCAGAACTACCACGGCGGTTTTCCACTTGTTACGCAGCGAATCGGCTAGCAGCGCGCAAGCTGCTGCCGGTCCATGCCGTCCAGTCGAGCCGCCAGGACTACGAACATTCTTCACCGTTCGAGCGTGGCCTTCGAGCTCACTCACCGCAGATTGCGCCACCTGGTTCTTGAGCTGATCGACTTGTTTTTCCAAGGTGCGCTCGCGGGCCAGCATTTTTTCCACGTGCTCGACCAGTTCCGGCTCCGACACCTTCATCATTTCGGCGATGCGTTTAAGAGCGTCCGTGGCTTGCTGATACTGCTCCACAGCGCGTTCGCCGGTAATAGCCTCGATGCGCCGCACACCCGCTGAAATGCTGCTCTCATAAACCACCTTGCAAACACCGATGTCGCCGGTGCGCGACACGTGCGTTCCTCCGCACAGCTCTTTACTGAAATCAGGTATGGAGACGACGCGCACGCGATCGCCGTACTTTTCGCCAAACAGCGCCATGGCGCCCGTAGAAACGGCTACGTCGAGCGGCATGATTTCCGTGTCGACCGGCAATGTTTTCGAGGATTTCGTGATTCATGAGCCGCTCTACTTCCTCGATTTCGGCGGGGTCCATGGCGGTATAATGCGTGAAATCGAAGCGCAGCCGGTCGGGCGAAACGACGCTGCCGGCCTGTTTCACATGCGTGTCCGAGCACTTTGCGCAGTGCAGCATGCAGCAAATGCGTGGCGGTGTGGTTTCGCATGGTCGCGTGGCGCACGGGGTCGTTCACGCGCGCCCACAGCTCGTCGCCGATGGCGATGGGCGCATGCGCCACGATGCGATGAACGGAAAGCCCAGGCATCGCCGGATAGGTCGTCTCGACGTCGGCCACCTTCTCGCCTGTCTCCGAGTACAGCGCGCCTTGATCGCCCACCTGGCCGCCGGTTTCGGCGTAAAACGGCGTCTCATCCAGCACCAGCTCGGCATGCCGTGCCCGGCTCGATGTGGTCGACGGGCTGCTGATCGATCAGTAATCCGATCACCCGGGCGTGGGTTTCAGATGCTCGTAGCCCACGAAGCGCGTACGGCCCTTTTCGAGCAGCGATCTGATAGGCCGGTGCGACCGCGTCCTTTCTCCGCGCCCTTCCAGCTGGCGCGCGCGCGACGGCGCTGCTCGTCCATCTCGCGCTCGAAGCCCGCGCGATCGATGGTCGAGGCCGCGTTCCCGCGCCATGTCTTCCTGCTCGTCGAGCGCCAGGCCGTAGGTGTCGTAAAGCTTGAAAGCCACAGTCGCCGGGCAGTCTACCGTTGGCCAGCGATGCTTTCACCTCGTCGCTGAACATTTTCTCGGCGACCAGGAACGTGGTGGCGTAGCGGTGCTCCTCGTCCTTAACCACGCGGGCCACCCGCTGCACGCTTTCCATCAGCTCGGGATATCCGGGTCGCATCAACTCGGCAACGAAACCGGTCAGCTCGTAAAGGAACGGCTGCTCGACGCCCACCATGCGCGCGTGGCGCATGGCCCGCCGCATGATTTTCCGCAGCACGTAGCCGCGGCCCTCGTTCGAGGGCAGAACGCCATCATGAATCAGAAATGCCGTGGAGCGGGCATGGTCAGCGGCGATCCGCAGCGCGGTGTCGACTTTCGGATCGGATCCGTAGGCCACGTTGCCGAACAACTCCGCGCCGCGGTGGATGATGGGCAGAAGCAGATCGGTATCGTAATTGGATATCTTGCCTTGCAACACGGCGGCGGTGCGCTCGAGGCCCATGCCGGTGTCGATGGAAGGACGCGGCAGCGGCGTCAGCTTTCCACCGGCATCGCGATCATACTGCATGAAAACCAGATTCCAGATTTCGACAGTAACGGCCGCCGGCATCGCTGGGAAACGGCTCGTTTCCGCGGCCCGGCTCGGCGGCTTCGGGACCGAAATCGTAATGAATCTCGGAGCACGGCCCGCACGGGCCGGTCTCGCCCATCTGCCAGAAGTTGTCGGCCTCGTCCAGACCGGAAAATGCGTTCCTTCGAGACGCCGGCGACGGATTGCCAGAGCCGCCCCGCTTCATCGTCCTCGCGGAAAATCGTAATGTACAGGCGGTCTTTCGGCAGCGCCGTACTCCTTCGTGATCAGGTCCCAGGCGAACTCGATGGCTTCGGCCTTGAAGTAATCGCCGAAGGAAAAATTGCCCAGCATCTCGAAAAACGTGTGGTGGCGGCGCGTGTAGCCGACGTTTTCCAGATCGTTGTGCTTGCCGCCCGCCCGCACGCACTTCTGCGAGCTGGTGGCGCGCTTGTAATTGCGCTTCTCCTGACCCAGAAAAACGTCCTTGAACTGGTTCATGCCGGCGTTGGTGAACAGCAGCGTCGGATCGTTGGCCGGAACCAGAGACGAACTGGGCACCGCGCCGGTGGCCGCGCGCGGAGAAGAAATCGAGAAAATTTTGGCGGATTTCGTTACCTGTCACAGAGGTCCTTCGGAGAAAGTGGTAACTTTCATTTTGACATAGAGCGCAGTGCAACCTGCGGAATAACGACTATCCGTCTGGACCGTGGCTGTGGGCACGATTGCCCACCCCACATCCTTTCGTGGAAACCGGCAGGATTTTAGCCGGACTACACTACATTGGAATCGAAGGAAGGTGGCAGGTCATTTGAACGATGACATGCTTGTCGGAACGCTGAAATCGATTTCAGAAAGGCGGGACCAAAGTGATGCGCGTACGGTACGCAGTGGTCATCGAAAAGGCGCAGAGCAATTACGCGGCCTGCGTTCCCGACCTCGACGGTTGCGTCGCCACCGGCAAGACCGTCGAGGAAGCGGAGCGCTTAATCCGAGAAGCGATCGAACTGCACCTCCGCACAATGAAGGAGATCGGCGAACCAGTTCCAGCGCCGACTTCTCTAGTGAGAGAGGTCGAAGTCTCATGTAGATTGTCAGGATAGATGACAACGGTCGTATTGATACAAAAGGGCGATCTGGGGCTCCGCGCCACGATTGGTGACATTTCTCGCCGCAATTGGTGGCATGATCCTATGTTTGTGTCACAGTTCGCGGCAAAATCCTACATCGCACAGCGCGGTTGCGGCGTAGGTTAATGAGATTGGAGCCCTCTCTTATTTCGGTCGTCGTTTTCTAGCCTGGCGCCTCTTCTGCGGCGCCTCCTTCGCCGTCTCTCGCTGAGCGAGTTCCTTCGCGCGGAACTTCGCGACACGCTCGATTAACTTCACAGGGACCGGCTGTGAGAGCGGAAAGCGAATTGTCCCTTTGTTGACCTTGTATGGCGCGAGTTCGTCCTGGAATGCCGCGACGAGGTGAGCGCCAGCCGGGTAGAGCGAGTAGTGCTGCTTCCATCCGGCAAAATAGAGCACCGCGCCACCGTGCAGCTTATACGCGGGAATCTTGTACGAGATCATTTCCTCCGCTTTGGGCAGCGCCTTGTGGATAGCAGCGCGGACCTGGTTAAGGACACCTTGCGCGGCCGCCGGCTGCGACGCGATGTACTCGTCCACGGATTTGAAGTCGTTTTTGGCCACCATACCTCAGTCCTCCTTGTTCATCACTCCCAGTTCGCTCGAAAGTCTGGCGGCCTGCATGAGAAGGTAGTTGCGCTCCGGGAGATTTGCTGTTTTGGTTGCCGCCGCCCGGTAGTGCTTGATGGCGCCGTTGCGGTCTCCGGTGAGTTCCAGCAGATGCGCCCGAACAGCATCCAGGCGGTGATGGTCCGCGAGCCGGGTGTCCGCATCTAGAGCGGTTAGCAGTTCCAAGCCCTTCGCCGGGCCGTGGACCATCGCCGAAGCAATGGCGTGATTCAAGCGGACCATTGGGTTGTCGGAGATGCGCTTGAGGAGATCGTAGAGAGCCAGGATCTGCGGCCAATCAGTATCTTCCGATCGGGCGGCTTCGTCGTGAACGGCGGCGATGGCGGCTTGCAATTGATATGGGCCAACCGAGCCCTTCGGTAACGTGGCGGAAAGGAGCGCGACCCCCTCCGCGATCTGCTTGTGATTCCAAAGCTCGCGGTCTTGTTGCGCAAGCAGGATCAACTCGCCTTTCGCGTTAGTTCGCGCGCGATGACGCGCGTCGGTCAACAACATGAGAGCAAGCAATCCCGCGATCTCCGCCTCGTCTGGTTGCAGTTTGTGCACGATCCGAGTCAGACGTATCGCCTCATGTGCCAGGTCGTCACGACGGAGATCGGGCCCGGCACTGCTTGTGTAGCCCTCATTGAAGATGAGGTACAGGACGTGTAAGACCGCAAGCAGGCGCTGCGCCCGGTCCTTGGCCGTCGGTAGCTCAAATGGAATGCCAGAGGTCTTGATGCTTTGTTTGGCTCGGCTGATCCGCTGAGCCATGGTAGCTTCGGGCACAAGAAACGCGTGGGCAATCTCCGCGGTCGTCAAGCCGCCCACCGCCCGAAGCGTCAGTGCAATCGCCGAAGACGGAGTCAATGCCGGATGGCAGCACATGAAGAAAAGGATCAGCGTGTCGTCTTCCTGCGGCCCGGTTTCGATCGCCGCCACTGCTGACGTCCGGGACGCCTCCAGCGCGACCTCGCTTTCGCGATGGCGGCGAGCAGATTCGCTGCGAATATGGTCCGCCATGCGCCGAGAGGCGACCTGGATCAACCAGGCTTGCGGATTGTTCGGCACACCTTCACGCGGCCATTGCAGGGCGGCCGCAATCATCGCCTCCTGCACAGCATCCTCAGCGGCAGCGAAATCACGGAAACGACGGATCACCGCTCCGAGCACTTGCGGCGACAAGTCCCGCAGCAGGAGCTCCATCGGAATCTCCAAAAACTGTTCGATCACGGCAATTTTTCCCGAGGGCTGCTCATCCCTTCTCGCAACCGATTCGGAGAAGTAAGCCTATCCAAACAACTCTTTTGGCGCCCCGCTCAGGATCTGGCGCACCTCAATCGGCATGTTCCCCGGCTTCCCTCCGGGCCCCGGTGCCGCCGAGGCCCGCGCGGCGATCCTGTACGCTTGCTCAGGGCTCTCGACGTCGATGATCCAGTAGCCGGCGAGAAATTCCTTGGATTCCGGGAATATGCCATCGGTAATGGGTTCCCCATCGCTTCCCGCGCGAACGATCTTGGCCTGATCGGGAAACGCCAATCCTTCGGTGGCGACGAAAACGCCGGAGTCCTTGAGTTCCTTGCTGAACGCCTGCATGAAAGCGAAATGCGCCTGAAGGTCCTCCTTCGACCACTTGGCGTACCAATCGACCTGGGCCTTTGTGCCGGTCATCATCAGAATGTATTTCATTTCCTTACGCTCCTTTCGATCCTGGCACCCTTTTGGTGCGTTTTCATGGTGTAGTCGGAGCAAATTTGGTTTTCTCGACATGACTGGCCAAAAAAATTTCCTCCGGCGGACCAGTTCCCGTGCCGGCTTCTCTAGCGAGACGAGAGAGGTTGAGGTTGCAGCCGCTTAGAGGTCAGCGACCGCTCATTTGCCAGGCTTGATCCTAGTCCGTAACTTAGTTTACTATTAAACTATGATTCGGCTCAATATTCACGAAGCTAAGACCCATCTCTCCAAGTACCTGGCCAAGCTTGAAAAGGGGGAAACAATTCTGTTGTGCCGGCGCAACGAACCCATCGCGGAGATCCGTCCATTGTCTGCCAAGCGGAAGAAGCCGCGGCCGATCGGGCTTGATCAAGGCAAAATCAAACTTGGGCCTGAGTTCTTCGAGCCGCTGCCCGATGAGTTGCTGGCTTACTTCAACGGCGAAAAGCCGTGAGGATATTGCTGGACACCTGTACATTCATCTGGCTGGCCACGGAACCAAACAAGGTGACTCCAGCCGCCAGAAAATTGTTTGAAGATCCGGACAATGATGTCTTCCTGAGTGTGGTTTCATGCTGGGAGATTGCTGTGAAGCAGGTGGCCGGCAAGCTAGAGCTTCCGCAGCCCGCTTCGAAACTGATCCCATCGTATCGCGAGCGGTATGGAGTCAGCAGCTTACTGCTCGACGAAGAAGCGGCGCTGTATGTCCCTCGACTTCCCAAACTCCATACCGATCCGTTTGACCGGATGCTGATTTGCCAGTCGATCGTTCACGCCCTGGCGATTCTCACACCAGATGAACTGATCGCGCAATATCCGGTACGGACTCTTTGGTAAAAACTCGACGGAGTCAGTTAAGGCCTCGCGGTCATTTTCCTTCCGCGGGTGCCGGAAAATGAAGCGGGTCCCTGAGGTTTTGCAGCTCGCGGTAATAATAGAGCGGGGCAGGCCGCCGTCCGTTGAACTTGAGCCGCTTCAGGAACTCGACTTCCTGCTGGGTGGCATCGCCGCTGAGGGAGATATCTTTGAGGAATTCTTCCAAGCCAGGCTCCGGCTCGTCCACGGGTTTGGGTTTTGTCTCCAGAAACTCAAATTTCTTATTACGCTCAAGGGCTAGCCGGCGGTTCAAGACAATCTCCACACCAAAATTCTCGAGGTTAATGTCCCAGCATTCGATCAAAGGATCGAGAAACGAGGCGCAGTTCTCGATCGACACATGGAAAACATCTGTATCCAGAAACTGCAGAATCATGACGCGCGTCTGTTCATAGGTTCGTTTGCTCAGTCGAGCCACCAGGCGGAGCCAGTTTTCACTTTCCAGTTCTTCTTTGGCGACTCTCTTGGCTACATCCAAGATCTTCTGGGTTATGAGGCGCTCGACTTCACCGAAGGGCTCTTTCTCAAAGATCGCGCGTACTTGTTTTCGTTTGCGGACATCGCACTTGAGGAGAATCAATTCGCGAACTTCGCGAAACAAAGGCCGGGGCGGGTCAGCCACTTTCTTCCGTAACGCTTCCCTTCGCTGGATATCCGCCAGCTTCGCAAGTTCGCCGCCCCGAAGCTTTAGGAATTTTCCGATCTTTTCGTAAATATCGGTGCGATCAGGCGCGGGAGGGGCTTTCTTTCTAGCCAGCAGCTGTGAAATGTACGACTCGGTGACTTGCGCAGCGACCGCCAAATCCTTCTGCTCCAATCCCAATTCCTTCAGCCGGCGGCTGATTACCAGGGGAACGTCCATTCGCGTCTACGTCTTTCTGCTTAACTTAATAAGATTAAGTAGCATGCCAAATATCGCACATTCTCGTTGACAAGTAAATGTTCTTAACCTAATATGGTTAACGACTGAGCACTCCTGCCCACTCTGCGGATCGTCTGAACTAAGGCAGCCTGATCCGAGCAAATTTCCTTCTTAGCCAACCACAACCTAAGGAGGTTGCATGTTTGCTCGCAAAGCTTCGTTTCTGTTTGGCGTCGCGTTAATCGCGGCAGCCATCACGCCAGTCAAAGCCGACCAGTGGGATAAGAAAACCGTCATTACCATCAACGAGCCGGTCCAAGTGCCGTCCTGCTGTCACGACGGCCATGTGGTGGTTCTGCAGCCCGGGACGTATGTGTTGGTGCTGGTCGATTCCCTCTCCGACCGGCATATCGTTCGCGTCTTTGATAAAGATCAAAAGACTGTGATCACGACGATACTGGCCATCCCGAACTATCGCCTGCAACCCACGGGTGCGAGCACGTTTCAGTTCTGGGAGACTCCAGCCGGCCAGCCGCGAGCGATGCGCGCCTGGTTCTATCCTGGCGACAATTTTGGTCAGGAGTTCGCCTATCACAAGGCGCAGTCCGTGGAGATAGCCAAAGTGGCCAAGGCTCCGGTGCCCACCGTCGTGGTTGAGACGGAGGCCGAGCTGAAAACCGCTCCGGTGGTGATTGTGGATGAAAAGGGCGAGGAAGCCCCTCTGCCGGCACAGACGGAAGTAGCCCAGACCGAGCCTGTTGCGCAACCGGCCCCCGAGCTCCAGGCCACGACGCCGGTAGCCGAAGAGCCTGCTCCGGCGACGCTGCCCGATACCGCCAGCGACTTTCCGTTAATCGGACTGATCGGCTTCGTTTCAGTGATCGCCTCCAAAGTCATGTCCCGCTTCTCGAAGCGTGGCTAAGATGGCAACACGCACTTCCCGCCGGTATCACCCGTTCGGCCAGGGTTACCGCCCTGGCCGGCGACGGTGGGGATCGCGGCTGATCCCATCGATTGCTCTCTTACTGATTACTTCTTACTCCCTGGCGCAAGATTCCACTCCAACAAGTGAATTCAGGATTTCGACCGACGTCGAGCTGGTACTGCTCGACGTAAGTGTCAAACAGGTCAAAGGCGGGTACGCCTCCGGCCTCACCAAGGAAGAGTTTCAAGTCTACGAAAGCGGCGCGCCTCAGAAGATTACGGAATTCGCCAGCGTCGACGTGCCGGTTACCGTCGGCCTGATATTCGACGACAGTGGCAGCATGCAGACCAAGAGGCCCGATGTGATCACTGCGGGTCTCGTGTTCATTGCCGCCAGCAATCCGCAGGACCAGATCTTCGTGGTTAATTTCAACGATAAGGTCCGGCGCGGGCTTCCAGAGTCCGTTCCTTTCACCGACAACATCAATCTGCTCCGCACCGCCCTTTCCAGAGATCCGGCGCAAGGCCAGACCGCGCTGTACGACGCTGTCGCATTTGCGCTGCAACATCTCGAATCGGGGCGGCGCGACAAGAAAACGCTGGTGATTGTCAGCGACGGCGGCGACAATGTCAGTTCGCACAGCCTGAAAGAGCTGATGCAGCTAGTGCAGGAATCGCGCGCGACCATCTACACGGTCGGCATATTCGAACCCGACGACCCCGACCGCAATCCGCAGGTGCTGGAGCGCATCGCCCGAGTGAGCGGAGGCGAAAGCTTCATTCCAGGGGAACTGGATAAAGTTGTTCCAATTTGCAAGCAAATCGCCAAGGACATCCGCAACCGTTACACCATCGGCTACATACCGGATCACGGGGGCAACAAAACCGCACTGCGCAAAATCCACGTAGTGGCCACGGCGCCGGACCGCGGGAAACTCATCGTGCGGACGCGCGCCAGCTACCTGCTGCCCGCCGATAATTCACGCGCCAGATACGCGGAGCCGGTGAAGTGAAGGTTCGCATTCTCCAGCACCCCCCGGTCGCGGGATCCGGGCCCTGGCGTTTCGCACAGCGTTTTCTTCTCATCGCGGGCCTCCTCGCTCTAGGCTTCGCCGCCTACAGTTATGCGGCTCGTTATATCTACCAGGGGTATGAGAATCGAGAGTTCGACCGCGCCTTGGCGGCTAGGAATGTTGCGCCCTCACTGCCCCGCGCTACCGCGGAACAGCATGCACGCACCGCTCCGCGAACGCTGATCGGAAGGCTCGCGATTCCCCGGTTGGGCATTTCCGCCATGGTCAAACAGGGCATCGACGACCGAACGCTCGGCTTGGCTGTGGGACATATCCCATCAACCGCAATGCCGGGCGAGACAGGCAATGTCGGTCTCGCCGCCCACCGCGACAACCTGTTCCGCAATCTGAAAGAGGTGACGCGGGATGACGAGATTACGCTGGCCACGCTTGACGACACATACACCTATCGCGTGGTTTCGTTCAAAATCGTCAAACCCGAAGATGTATCGGTCCTTTCCCCATCCGGCGGGGAAAAAACGTTAACCCTGGTCACCTGCTATCCCTTCTACTTTGTGGGGCACGCGCCGAAACGTTTCGTCGTGCGCGCAGTTCAAGTTGCGGGCGGGAGATAGGCTAGGAACAACTGGAAAAAGCCAAGGCGTGAGCAATTGTGAACAGACCTCCGGCGGGCCAGCCTGCTAACTTACAAGCTGGAGTAAAACAATATGAATCGATACCTGATGGCGCTTTTTATCAGTGCAGCATTGGCTGGCTCAGTTTCGGTGAAAGCTGACGAACATCAGTCAGACAACCAGACCAAGCGATACTATGACAAAGGCGGCCATGACTACCACCAGTGGAACCAGCATGAAGACCAGGTGTACCACCAATACGTAACAGACAACCACAAGAGAGATCGTGATTTTGCGAAGACCAACAGCTCAGAAAAGAAAGACTATTTTAAGTGGCGCCATGACCACCCGGATCAGGACAAGCACTAGGTGATTTCGCCGGGCGCCAAAGCCTTTGCACCATTTGAAACCTATCCAGATAGAACCGTAGCTTAGTGGTTAGCCACTCTGCTTTGAGGATCAAAAAGATGCCCTTACTAAATATCGTCATTGCGCTGATCGTGGTTGGCATGGCATTGTGGCTGATCAATCGTTTTATCCCCATGGCCTCTAGCATCAAGGCAATTCTGAACGTCGTCGTGGTGGTCGCCGTGGGGATTTGGGTGTTGAAGGCCGTGGGCTTGTGGGACCAAGTGAGCAGCTACCGTATATCGCATTGATTCGCCGGGGCCCTGAGATTCTGTGAACCAATCCAAGAGAATACGGCAACTCTGGAATTGTCTTCCCACGGTTTGTCTGGGCCTTTTGTTCTTCCTCTGCGCTCCACTCGCCTCCTCTTATTCTGTTCTCACCCATGAGGCGATCATCGATTCGGTTTGGGATACCTCCATCAAGGCCCTGTTGCTCCAACGGTTTCCCGATGCTACGGCGGAGGAGTTAACCGCCGCCCATGCGTACGCCTACGGCGGAAGCATCATTCAGGACATGGGCTATTATCCGTTCAGCAGTAAGTTCTTCAGCGATTTGACGCATTACGTACGGAGCGGCGACTTTATCCTAAGCCTGATTCGCAATTCTCAAGACCTTAATGAGTATGCGTTCTCTCTCGGTGCGTTAGCTCACTATGCCGCGGATAATAACGGCCACCGTATGGCCACCAATCTCGCGGTGCCTCTGCTCTATCCAAAGCTTCGTCTGAAGTTCGGAAATCTGATTACGTATGCCGACGATCCGTTTTCCCATCTCAAGACGGAGTTCGGCTTTGATGTGTTTCAGGCCGCGAAAGGCCGCTACGCGCCTGATGGATACAAAGGCTTCATCGGTTTTGAGGTTTCCAAACCGGTGCTCGAGCGGGCGTTTGCGGAGACATATGGCATGAAAACCGAACAGGTATTCACGAATTTCGATCTAGCCGTCGGGTCTTATCGCCGAACGGTCAGTTCGATCCTGCCGGCCATGACCAGGGTCGCCTGGCAACTTAAGAAGCAGGAGATCCGGAAGGAAGCTCCCGGCATCACCCGCAAGAAGTTCCTCTACAATATCTCCCGTTCCAGCTATGAGAAGAACTGGGGCACGACTTATCCGAAGCCGGGCCTGAGGTCGAGGGTTCTGGCTGCGTTTTTCCGAATCGTACCCCGAGTCGGCCCGTTCAAGGCGCTGGCCTTTAAGAGGTTGACGCCCGCCACGGAAAAGATGTTCATGGCCAGCTTTAATGCGGCGATCGACCGTTATCGCGAGCTGCTGGCGGAAGTGAAAGCGGACCGGCTGGAACTGCCCAATGAGAACTGTGATACGGGAGAGCCCACCGAGGCAGGGCAATACAAATTGACCGATGCCGCATACGCGAAGCTGCTCGACAAGCTGGCGGATCACTATGCCGACGTGACCCCAGAGCTTCGCGCCGATCTTCTCGGTTTCTACCACAATCTCAACGCTCCCATCTCGACCAAAACAAGCGACAAGGAATGGGCTAAATTGCTCAAGGAACTCGACGATTTGAAGGCCGTAGACCTGCATGTTGTGGCTGGACAATAAGCTCCCCGCAGCGGAGCCTGAGTTAACTCCATTGGATTAAGCATACCTGCAAAACATTAAGGATTATGCTTGACAACGAATAGCGGTTAACCGATACTAGTTAACGACTGAGCACTCCTGCCCAATCTAAGATTTTCTGAACTAAGTCAGATGATCTGAGATCCCTCTTCTTAGCACACCACAACCAAGGAGGTTGACATGTTTGCTCGCAGTGTCTCCATCCGCCTGAAGACTAATGGTGTTGCAGAGTTTACCCGCCTGATCGAGAAGGACGCCCTTCCCGTGCTCCGAAAGCAAAAAGGCTTCCAGGACGAACTCACGTTCGTCGTCCCTGGCGGCGGCGAAGCTGTCGCTATCAGTCTGTGGGATGAGAAACAGAATGCGGACAGTTATGGGCGCAACGCCTATCCGGAATTGCTCAAAGCCCTGGGTAGAGTGGTTGAGGGCACGCCTCAGGTTCGCACTTTTGAGGTTTGCAACTCGACGTTTCACAAGATCGCGGCTCCGGTCGGGGTCTAGCCCTCACAGGGCCGTAGTTGGTGGGGGCGGCCAAGTCCGCCCTCTCAATTTTCCCATAAAAGTTTGGACGCAAAGGAATGAGGCCTTCGATTGCTGACACAAACGATGAAGTGGGGAGCCGTTGTGGTTTTGCTGGTGGCAGCGATGTCTTGGCACACTGGACCGAATTACCAGCTCCTGCTGGATTTGGCGGTTTCGGTGGGTGCGATCGTAGTTGTTAAGCAGGCGGTCCGGGCAAAGCACTACCTGTGGGCATGCGGATTTGTAGGGATGGCCGTGGTCCTCAATCCCATCGTGCCGGTATTCACGCCCGCCGGCAACTTGATGCTTCTGCTGTTCCTGGTTGGCCTGACGCCACTCGTAATGATCTTCGCCGCATTGATAGATGCAACAGTCACCCTCTATCCCAACCTAATTACAGATCTGCACCCGAGAGGTGAGCCGCTCATACCCACGTATGAACTGGCAGCAATCTAGAGAGTTCTCAATAAGGAGCCGCCATGACGGACGCAATCAAAACGGGAACCATTCTCATCGAAGGTGACGCAACGATGCCGAGGTCTTTAGTGCTCGAAGGCAAATCCTATTCGGGCGGCTGGAGGTCGGTCAGCAATCTGGATCTAAACGGGCTGGATGCGGCGATCCACAAGGCGGGATGGACCTTTTTCTTCATGGCTGGTGAGATCAAGATAACGGCATTCGGATTTGATAAAGACCGGGCCGTCCGCCGGGCCGTGAAGCGGGTAATCACGAATGTCGAAGCGCACAAATGTAACTGTGTGGAAATCACGGAAGTGGCGGCCAAGTCCTTTCTTGGTATGCCTTATGTGAACGTCAGCGCGCACTCCCGGCATATCCAAAAAAGTTCGGCGTTCGCCGGCCCGCAAGGTTAGACAGTATTATCGGGACTCATAATCGACCCATTTAAGGAGAGAATCATGAAATTAAAACGGTTTGGACTCGTTTGCCTTAGCGCAGGCGTGATGTATGGAGGCGAGAGCGCGGCGACTCGTTTGAAGACGTCGTCTGAGGTGTTGACGGAAATCATGTCGGCGCCGGATAAAGGTATTCCGGACGAGCTGCTTGAAAAATCACAGTGCATCGTGATTGTTCCAGGTATCAAGAAAGCCGCCTTTATCGTGGGCGGCAAGTATGGCAAGGGATTCATCGAGTGCCGCCGGGCTTCCGGCAAGGGGTGGTCCGCACCCGCCGCCGTTAAGGTAGAAGGCGGCAGCTTCGGCTTCCAGATCGGCGGCTCGGAAACAGACGCCATCATGCTTGTGATGAACAAGCGCGGCGCCGAAAAGCTTCTGTCGAGCAAGTTCACTTTGGGCGCAGACGCCTCGGTAGCGGCCGGACCGGTGGGCCGAACCGCGTCCGCTGATACAGACGCCAAGATGCAAGCTGAAATCCTGACCTATTCACGCTCGCGCGGCGTATTTGCAGGCGTCGCATTGGATGGCGCAACGCTTCGGCCGGACAACGAAACCAACGCCGAAATGTACGGCGGGCATCGGACCAATAAGGAAATCCTGAGGGGCGGAACGAGGGCCACTGAAGCAGGTACCGAGCTGGCGGCGGACTTGAACAGATACTCCACCAGAAAAGAGTAGCGGCGCTGTTCCGGCAGGGCATCTGGAAGTCCATGAGTTCAGAGATGGGCTTCCAATGCCATGCAGGGCACAACCGTTAACGTGAAAGCGTTGACCAGACAAAACACAAACTGGAGGTTAGCAACATGATGAACATTAGACCGCTCGCCGATCGCATCGTTGTAAAACGAATTGAGGAGCAAGAAACCATCCTCGGTGGCATCATTATCCCTGATTCGGCCAAGGAAAAGCCGCAAGAAGCTGAGGTCATCGCCGTTGGGCATGGCAAGCGGCTTGAGGATGGCAAGCTGGTTCCCGTCGACATCAAAGTCGGCGACCACGTTTTGTTCGGCAAGTATTCCAGCAGCGATATCAAGGTAGATGGCGTAGAGTATCTGATCATGCGCGAGGACGAAGTTCTCGGCGTGGTGGAGAAAAGACCAGAATCCGCGAAACAGCCCGTCAAGAAGGCCAGTTAATTAACAGGAGTCATCACATGGCAAAACAAATCGTTTATAGCGAGCATTCCCGGCAGGCGATTCTGCGAGGCGTGAATCAACTGGCAGATGCAGTTAAGGTCACGCTCGGCCCCAAGGGCCGCAACGTCATTCTAGAAAAGAAATACGGCGGGCCGAATATCACTAAAGACGGCGTGACGGTCGCGAAAGAGATCGAACTGAAAGACCCGCTCGAGAACATGGGCGCGCAGATGGTGCGCGAGGTAGCATCGAAGACTTCCGATGTCGCCGGCGACGGAACCACAACCGCCACCATTCTTGCGCAGTCTATTTTCCGCCAGGGCGTCAAGGCCGTTGCGGCAGGTCTGAATCCGATGGCGCTGAAGCGCGGGATTGACAAAGCCGTCGAAGTGGCCGTCGAGGAGGTCAAGAAACTCTCGAAGCCGGTCTCTGGGGACATGATCGCGCAGGTCGGCATGATTTCCGCCAACAGCGACTTGGCCATCGGCAACATCATTGCGGAAGCCATGAAAAAAGTCGGCAAGGACGGCGTCATCACGGTCGAGGAATCGAAGACCATGGTCACCGAGCTCGTGACGGTCGACGGAATGCGGTTCGATCGGGGCTATCTATCGCCCTACTTCGTTACCGACGCCGAGCGAATGGAGTGCGTGCTGGAGGATGCTTACGTTCTGATCCACGAGAAAAAGATCAGCAACATGAAGGACCTCCTGCCCGTTCTCGAACAGATCGCGCGCGCGGGGAAACCGCTGCTGATCATCTCAGAGGACGTGGAAGGCGATGCCCTGGCGGCTCTGGTCGTCAATAAACTGCGCGGCACGTTGAGCGATTGCGCGGTGAAGGCGCCGGGCTTCGGCGATCGGCGCAAAACCATTCTGGAGGATATCGCGATTCTCACCGGCGGGAAGCCCATCATGGAAGAGACCGGCATCAAGCTCGACGGCGTGCACCTCGAAGACCTCGGCCGTGCCAAACGTATCACGGTGGACAAGGACAACACCACGATCATTGACGGCGCCGGCTCGCAGAACGCCATCGAGGGCCGCATCAAGCAGCTGCGCACACAGATCGATGAGACCACTTCAGACTACGATCGGGAAAAGCTGCAGGAGCGTCTGGCGAAGTTGGCCGGTGGTGTGGCGATCATCAGGGTTGGCGCCGCTACTGAAACCGAGATGAAAGAGAAGAAAGCTCGTGTCGAGGATGCCATGCATGCCACGCGCGCCGCGGTTGAGGAAGGTATCGTGCCCGGCGGCGGCGTAGCGCTGCTGCGGGCGGCGGCCGCTCTGGAAAAGCTCAAGCTCGAAGGCGACGAGCAAACCGGCGTAAATATCGTAAAGCGCGCCTGCGAAGAGCCTCTGCGGCAGATCGTGCAGAACTCCGGCACTGAGGGCGCCATTGTGGTGGAGAATGTACGCACCCACAAGGACGCCAACTATGGCTTCAACGCCGCGACCGAGAAGTATGAAGACCTGGTCAAAGCCGGTGTGATCGACCCTACCAAGGTGACTCGAACGGCCCTGCAGAATGCCGCTTCCGTAGCCTCTCTGATGCTTACTACCGAGGCCATGATTTGTGAGGCGCAAGAGGAATCTAACAACTAGTGGCCCGTCGCAGCCAGAGCGTTAGTACCGCTTCCTCCGGTCGCGGCTCAGCAAAGCCTGTCTGAAACTGAGCCGTGACCAAAGGGAGCGGTTGCGTTCTGCTAACGAACTCACCGCGACAGGCAACTAGCGCAGTACCAGGGATGAATATGATCAAGGTATCCATTAATTATTCGCCTAGCGGCACAGGAGCAAATTTGTCCACTGACAGCGGGGAACGCGCGAAACACAATTTGAAACTCACTCTTGAGGAACTGAAGCTGTTAGCAAGTCTGGCATCGGATCAGCTATTTCGCAGACAATTCATCGACCCTAAAATGCCCGGTTACAGGACCAACACAGAGGAATTAGGGCTCGGCAAGGCGTTAGTTGCTCGCATACGGCTGATCCTGGACGAGGGCGCTCCTAAGAAAGCGCCTTCCCCGACTGGTTGATTCCCGGTTGAACCGGGTGATTCATTTATCCGGCACAGATTCGCCGAAAAGGTCTTCGGCGGCCATCACCAGATCGCGGGCCGGGCCGCTACTCTGCTCATGCAGAGTCAAGTGGCCGGAATCATAGGTAATTCGCTCAACACCTCGATAGTCAATCGGAATTTTGAATAGAAACGCCGCATAGGACCGGGTGATGGTTTGCCCGGCATCGATGTATGCGTAGATGGGCCGGCCGAAGATCCAGGCTTTAGCGACCAGAATTCCCACCGGCTGATGGAGGCCTGTGGTACCGAATTCCAAACCGCGCGCCGCCGGCTTGCCGCCCACCACGTCTCGCCAGATATTAAGCCACGGGTAGTCCAACGTCTTCCACATGTAGCCGATGAGCAGGCCCTTCGCGGCATTACTCGCAGTCACCCATCCATACTCGTCATCGATGGTGAAAGAAGAAACCTCGGGCTCGGCGTCACTAGTCAAGTGGCGAAGATTGACCGGCTGACCGTCTTTGAGTGCTTGCGGCCAGAATATTACCGGCTGCTCCGGATTGGGCAGAGGACTCGATTGCATGAAACCTCGGCGTCCATTGGCGTCAACGAGCGTGGTTTCGTCCAGAAATGGTGGCGCGATGGAAGGGTGCTGGACCATGTTGTAGACGCGGCCGAGTTTGTTGGTGTTGCTGACGGATTCAGACACCCGCAACAGAGCAGCGTCGTCCGACAAACGCATCCGCCGCGTCACTTCGAAACCGGCCATAGGCAATGTCGCCGCCAGTTCGGCCTGAAGCTCACCGCCTTTACGCGCTGGACGGCGTACAACTCTCGAGGTGACATGCGCGGCCTCGCCGTGGAACGGCATGCCGATCTTGCTCTCGGCTTCCGAGGGCGGACCCCAACGGTCAAGACAGAGAAAGTGTCCCATGGGATGCGCGGACGCTGGTTCGCCGGATGTCCACGCCAGGGGATTCAGGGCGCGGCCGGTGATCTGGAACTGGACCATAGAGCCGCCCCCAAGATCGACAGCGACTCGTGCGGCGTTCCCTTCGAGCACCACAGACGGCCGGCTCTCGACCGTGGTTTGCGCAGCGCAAGAGACAAGAGCAGTCGCCAGAAAGATTCTTCCCGTGACGGGCATGCGTAATAGGTTGCCTTTCGTCAGTATCGAGCCCCCTTATGCCAGGGTTTCGACCTCGAGAAACACCGCAAGTCGAACCGACCCAAACGAGAAGCATCGAAACCGCGCGTAAACATCTCAGTAGGCCGCCGCAGTGCCCCGGAACCGTCTCTGGAATGTGCCATAATTGCTCCTGCCCCGAGTGTACCGCCCGACAAACTGACATGGTCTCAAAGTACCGATACGAAGAATTCACATGGCCGGAAATTCGCGAGGCAGTAGCTCAAAACCGCGTGTGTGTACTTCCGGTTGGAACGGTGGAACAGCACGGGCCGCATCTGCCGCTGGTGACCGACGTGCTGACAGCGGCGGAGATGTCACGGATGGCGGTGGAGCGCATGCCGGACGAAGCCATTCTCATGCCGCCGGTTTACTACGCGTTCAATGAGCATCACATGGATTTTCCGGGCACCATCGCCGTCGCGGGCGACACTTTTGTCCACTATGTGACCGACATTGGAGTGAGTCTCGCCCGCCATGGATTTCGGAAGATCCTGCTGGTGAACGGGCACGGGAGTAACGTCCCATTTCTCGACATCGCCGCCCGCAATATTACGAATCAGACCGAAGCCATTTGTGCGATGACGCCATGGTGGAGCCTCATTCCGAGAAATCTGCTAGAGAAACTGCGCGAGTCGGAGTTCCCAGGCGGCATGGCGCACGGCTGCGAACTGGAGACCTCGGTCTTGCTTCACCTGCGGGGCGACCTGGTGCAATTTGAAAAAGCCACCCGGGACATCCATTTTCAGAAAACTGAATTTTTCTACTGGGACTTGGCCGCCCCGTCGCCGGTTTTCTTTCAGGAGTGGTTCAGCCGGTACTCCAAGACTGGTACAGTGGGCGATCCCACCAAGGCCACACGCGAAAAAGGACGCCAGTTTGTCGAGGCGGTGGTGGAGAGAATGGTGCGGCTGCTCAAGGAATTTCGCCAGCGGGAAATCGGGCCGCGGACGGATCATCATTGAGAAGATTGAATCACGCGCTGCGCGATTTTAACAGCTTAGTGAATGCTCATCACGGCTGTCTCAGGCGGTTCCTGCAATAGGCCCGTCTTGCCGGTCTGCTTGTTATGCTGTTTGCTCTTGTACATGCGCCGGTCTGCAGTTGCCAGCAATTCTTCCGCGTTATTGCCGTCGATGGGATAGAAGGCCTCGCCCACGCTCATGGAAAGCATTCGCTTCCCAGGCATCAGCTCTCCCGCTTCGGTGGCGATGCGAATCAACTGATTGATTCGCTCATCCACCGATTCGGGAGTGATGTGCGGGAGCAATAGAACAAATTCATCGCCACCCATGCGAGCCACATAGTCATACTCGCGGCAGTTGGCCTTCAGTCCGTTGGCTACGCTGCTCAGCACCTTGTTGCCGGTCAGGTGGCCATAGCTGTCGTTGACCTGCTTGAATCCATCCAGATCGCAAACCAGCACGGCGAGAGGGATGTTCATGCGGCGGCAGCGGGCCAGTTCACTGTCCAGACGGAGAAAAAGTGACCGCGCGTTCGGAAGGCTGGTGAGATAATCCATGGTCGCGGAATTCTCGACCTGGCGATACTTCAATGCGTTTTCGATGGCAAGTGAAACCTTTGAGCTGATGGCCAGCAAGATGCGAAGATTGTCTTTCGTGAATGCGTCCTTATCAGCGCGATAGAGGGCTAGCACTCCCACCGCGCCGTTCAGGCCTTCCAGAGGCACGGCTAATGCGGAACGGAGAGTGCTGAACTTTGAGGCGTCACCCATATAACCGGCCTCCACGGAAGGGTTGCCGTTTAAAATCGGCTTTCGATTTTGTGCAACCCAGCCCGACAGGCCTTCGCCCACGGGAATCTCCAGCGATGAGAACAGCCGGAAGTTCTCGCCGTTCACATACTCGGGCACTAGTTTGTGGTCTCGCAGGACATACACGGCGATGGAGTCGTAAGGGATCAGGCGTTTGAGGCGGACCGATACCACGGACAGCGTCTCATTCAGACTGAGCGAGTTTCCGAGATCCTGGGTCAGTTCAAAAAGCATCTGAACTTCCTGGCGGGCGGCCGCAATCGAGGACAGGGGGTCGAAGGCATCTTTTCGGCCGTTAACGGGCTGTGTTTGCTCGAAGCCCGCTGCAGGAGCCAGACCCCTCTCGATCTTGACGTGTGTAGAAAGCCGCTTCTTGTCCCAAGTCTGCGCCAGTGCCAACTGTTCCAGCTCTTTATAACGGCGCTCCAAGACATCGACCACCCGGGGATCAAAGCTCTTGCCCGACTCGGAGGAAATGATTTCCATCACACGATCAAGCGGAAGCGCGCGGCGATACTGGCGATTGGACGCCAGAGCGTCGAGGCAGTCGACTGCTGACAGAATGCGGGCGCCGATATGAATTTCCTCTCCCATGAGCCCGGAAGGATAGCCGCTGCCATCCCACTTCTCGTGATGCGCGCGCACGATGGGCACAACCGGATAGGGAAACTGCACGCGCTCGAGAATCTCGGCGCCCACAACAGGATGAATCTTGATCTTCTCGAATTCCTCCGGCGTCAGTTTCCCGGGCTTTGAGATGATCTGCTCGGGCACCGCCAGTTTGCCGATATCGTGCAGTAAAGCGGCCGCTCGCAGGGCCTGCATCTCTGAGTGTGACAACCCCAGATCCTTGCCGACTTCCATGGCGTAAATGCGCACGCGGCGCAGATGATCGTGGGTGCTGTGGTCTTTGGCTTCAATCGCGAGCGCTAGCGCTTCAATCGTTCGCAAGTGCAATGCGGCCATCTCCTCGACGTGCACTTTTTCGTCTTCGAGTCGGCCCAGATAAGTGCGATAAGAGCGGTAGATGAAATAAATCACCGGAATCAAAACCAGCGAGGCATGCCAGTTCGTCTGGCGGCTGAGCACGCTGAGTATCCAGGCAATGGAGGCGCCGCCCAAGTAATAGGGGAAGCACCAAAAATAACAGTCATACCAAATGCGCGTGAACGCCTTCTTCTCTGTAATCCCGATCGCTGCTGCGACTGGAATGGTATTCATCAAAAAGAAGATGCAAGCTGTCCCACCCAGGCGAAGGGGGTTGCTGTCACTCGGTATGCCCTGCAACTCTGTGTGATACACGAAATAAGACCCGGCAACAGATAGGGCCATCGCGGCGGTGTTGAAGACTACTTGAAAGGGCTTGGGCCTCGTTTTGGAATTCCATAGACATTGAATCAGACTACCCGTGCAACCGATGATCAAAGTCGAAGGAAGGTCCAACTCGACGATGCCAATGAGGATAAAGAGGAAATTCGCCGACATAGTGCCGGTAATGGTGGGGAGAGTGACTTTGAGGGCCGACGCGATGGCCGAAACAATCAGGAAACACAGGGCGTGGGTTAGGTTCCGCGGGCTCCATTGACTCAATGCGATTGCGGTAGTTAAAGCCCCCGTAACGCTGACCGAGCCAATGTATATCTTGGCTGCAGCGGGCAAAGATTGATAATTCGGTTCCAACGAGCCGAATGAATGCAACCGGCGTACCAACCGCCTTCTAATTGTTCCGCAGGTCGTAAGCCGGTTTGTCTGCAATAGTTGAACTGCCTTTCGTAATATCCGGATCTTGTTTCGACGCCTGATTTGCGACGGCCTGACACAGATTCTCAGTGACAGACTGTCACGCGCAATCGCCGAAACCGTGCCGGGACCTGAGTCCTGGACTAGATGCGACTTCGATTTATAACCTCACCGGGCAGGGTTAACTCAGACAGTTAGCATCTGTCCGGCGTATTGGCCTTGTAGGACAGAGGTTGGCAAATCGGTAAGCGATTGGTTGATAGTTAATAGGGAAAACGATCAATTCTTGATAACTTCAGTTAGTGTGAAGCAAATTATGTTCTGATTTCGGAACGAAGGTCTTGCATCTCGAAATGAAAGGTAATAACAATATTGGAGTACCGGGCAAGTTGTTCAGATCCGGAATCAGGGGCCGATTCGGAGGAGCCATGACTGCTGCTGGGAGCACGGAGGCGAACAAGAAGGTTCCGGCGTTTGCCTGCACGCCCGGCGCCGAAACCGAAGACCAGGCAGTGCGACCTCAGTCTTACCTCGGCCTTTCCGCCATCATTGCCAGCCCTGTCATGCAGAAGCTGATCCAACTGGTGATCAAGGTGGCGCAGAGCAATGCCACAGTACTGATCACGGGCGAAAGCGGCAGCGGAAAGGAATTGGTGGCTCGCGCGATTCATCATTACTCGCTGCGCTGCACCAAGCCCTGGGTTGACCTGAACTGCGGCGCTCTGCCGGACCATCTCATTGAAAGCGAGCTATTCGGTTACGAAAAAGGCGCGTTCAGCGGCGCTGAGTCCATGAAGCCCGGTTTGTTCGAAGTGGCTCATACCGGCACTATTTTCCTGGATGAGATCGGCGAGTTGGATACCAGGACGCAGGTGAAGCTGCTGCGTGTTCTTGATGGTGTGCCTTATTACCGCCTCGGTGGAACCAGAAAAGTCACGGCGGATGTACGTGTGGTCGCCGCCACGAATATCGACCTGGAGGAGGGCATTCAGGCGGGAAAATTCCGAGCAGATCTTTTTCATCGCTTGAGTCCCATTCAAATCCACGTTCCTGCGCTCCGCGATCGAGTGGAAGACGTCGGGCCCCTGGCTGCATTCTTCTTGCAGCAGCAGGATCCGCGCCGCCGCTTCACGCCGGAAGCCATCGAGATATTGCGTCGTCATTCCTGGCCGGGTAACGTGCGGGAACTCCGCAACGTAGTTACTCGCGCGGCGGTCTATAGCTCGGAAGAGGAAATCGGGCCTGGCGAGCTTCCTCAAGAGTTCGCCGGCAAACGGACGCCTGCCGCCAGCGCGAACCAGACCGGCAGTTACTCGCTGGATGGCCTGGAGCAGCACACGATTTTCAAAGTTCTGGCTGAGACTGGCGGCCATCAGCAGAAAGCCGCCGACATCCTCGGTATCTCGCGACGTACGCTCATTCGCAAGTTAAAGTTATATCGCGGAGTCCCTTGCCAGTCGGTAGCGTAGCCTGCAGCACCCATTTCCAACCGGTCCGCTTCAGCGGGCCCGCACAAGCGCCAGCGCGGATATGGGTTCCGGCGTCGTGCCAGCCTTCTCTGTAGCGCTCCCGCGTGCCGGCTGAGTGAGTGGGGCATTCAGCAGATTGCTGAGTACCGCGTTAGAAGGCACCTCGGATTCCAGGTACTCAACGCCTGTGGCAGAGATCAAGTAATCGGACGTATTTCCAGCCCGGATGTACTGTTTCTCCCGCAAAAACCAAATGGCGAACTCTAGGTGTTCGCGCGGGAACGCCATCACAGTTTCAAACTCCAGGACAGAAATGCCCGGGTTGTCCGGGTTGGTACGCCGGCGGCCGTAGAGGAGCGAAAGAATACCCAGCCGGCGATTCACCTCACCCTCCAGCCCCTCAGCAAACTCTTTCAGCCCGAATACGGGCAGCGGCTGCGTGTGGCGGACCCGCTGGACATCGTCGTACGCAGCCCGCCTGGCCGGGTCGGAAAGCACCGCGTACCCCGTCGTCAGCAGCAGAAACTTCTCGTTGTCCCCGGTTTGCGCATTATCCGGATGGTAACGGGACGCCATAATACGAAATACGCGGTGAATAGTTTCGGGTTCGGCGTTAGGGCTGATTTGCATCAGCTCGTAGTAGTCAACGAAGGCCTCTGCATCATCTCTCGCGGCTGCCGTGCCGTCTGGGTTGAATTCCAGACCGAGGAGATACTTGGACCCCCGCCGGCCGCAGTGCCGGATGGTGGTGCTTCCGGTGAGGCCATACCGTTCGGCACGCACAAATACCTCTATGTGCATCTCGATAGGCTCGTCGGCCTCGACACGTATGCCTGAGTTGGAAACGTCAATGGCCTGCGCTGTTATCGTGCGACTGCTTCCCCGGCTGTCCTTCCATGAGATTTCCAGTGAACAATCAAATAGCTGTCTCTGCTTTCTTCGCTTGTCATTCATGTGGATGTCCGTTGGCATGGCCAAAAGCAAGCCCGGTTCCAAGTAACTGTTCCGCCTATGTCGCTGATCCCGTAGCGCCGCCGCCTCACGGTTAACTTTGGATAGGACATTCTGTCGCTCCAACGTAATATCACAGGAGCAGGGTCGTGACAAACTGTCACGCCGAAAGAGATTTTGCTAAGTTCTTATCAGGCACTTAGTTTCTGACTTGTTCCCGGTCTCTATTGCGACACACTGTCGCGATACCGCGCAGGAGAAAATGCCAGTGGCGTGTTTCTTTCGACTTACACGGTATTAGCTTTGGAACTGTCCGTGCTTATTACCAGATGGATGATTAAGTCGCACACTCGGTGACGAGCGGCCACTTAAATTTCAAACGTGATCAGCACGGAGGATGAATGTACGCATCGACGAACAAAATGGCAGCGCGGTACCGAGAGCTCTTGCAGGGCCTGGAGCAGCGTTCTCACGAACGCGTCAACCTGGCGCTGGAGTGCCGCGTGACTTCCGGCAGCAAACGATCCGCGGGCTCTATGAAGGTGGTGGAAAACATCAGCCGCACCGGCATCCTGATTCGCTGGCTGCCATCGGAGGGTCCGCAGGATATTCCACGAGCCGGCGATACGCTCAACATCGAGATGGCGCTACCAGTCAACCATAACTTTGACCGCAAGTGCTGGTTTTGCGGGGGCACGGTAGTGCGCGTCTCCAAATCGGAAGACAATGCGCCTCTCGTGGCCGTGCGCGTTAACACCACCAAGTTTCGCAAGTACACGGGCGCAACCACGCACAAGCCGGCTGCCCAGATTCCGCAGCTAGTTACGGCGACTCACTAACTCGGGACCAGACGCTACCCGGTTAACCTGTGAAACGCATGAGGCTCCGCTGAGACACAAATCATGAGGCTGATGACAGCAGGTTTGGTGATCAAACGGCGGGAACTGCTTGAAGAAGTGGAGCGCTGCTTCGGTGATTTCGTCCAGCACACCATTATCGAGAAGCACGATGCCGCGTATTGGCCGAGTTTTCTGGAGTGGCTTGCACGCATCCAGCCGCAGGTGCTGCTCGTCGATGTGGAACATTTCCAGGGCTTAGTAGAGGAGCGAGCCCGTGATATCAAGACGGCATCGCCCCAGTCGATGCTGATCGCCTTGCACGACAAGGTCGATTCGCAAACCATCATTGCCGGGATGCGCGCGGGCATCGATGAGTATTTTTATCCGCCAATCGAAAAGAACCTACGGGAGGTACTGGAACGCAGAATCGACATCCACGTAAGGAACCAGTTCCTCACGAATTCAGACCGCAAGACGATTGGCTTCCTTTCGGCCAAGGGCGGGTGTGGAGGAACCACGGTGGCTAGTCATACGGCTTTGGAATTGGGAAAGCGTATGAGCCAGACCGGGACGTATCACGCCCTGCTGGCAGACCTGGATGTGACCGGCGGTGACGTTCGCTTTCTCATGCGAACCAAGTCGCCCCTTTCGATTCTGGATGCCATGCGAACCGATCAATCGTTGGATGTAAATGGCTGGAACCAGATGGTCGATGGCGGCTACCCCGGCCTTGAGATCATGTCCGGTCCTGCAGATAAAAGCCTGGGACGTGTGCCCGAGCAGCGAGAGATTGAGCGCGTATTGAATCTTGCGCGCGCGCGTTATCAATGGACAGTACTCGATCTTGGCTGCGGCCTCACATGGAACACCATGAGCATTCTGGAGAGCATCAATGAGCTTTACCTGGTGGCTTCCCAGGACGTGCTGGCGCTCTTTCAAGTAAAGCAGATCATGTTGGAGCTCGAACGCAACGATTACAAGCTTGAAAGGCTCCATTTGATTCTGAATCAGAGCGCGGAATTCGCTGATCCTGTGATCGCCGACGAGGCGAAGCAGATCTTGGGCATATCGAGCTTCTATTTCCTGCCCAATGACAGCGCCGGTCTGGCCGAGGCACACGCCAGTGGCAGCCCGCTCCCGGCGTATAGCCCGTTGCGTAAAAAGATTTCTGCTCTGGCTTCCAAAATCAGCGGCATTGAATTGCAGGAAGACGTTCGCGGTGGCGGAAAGGAACCATGGTACCGGAAGATTCGCATGGCCCGCGGCGTTAACTATGAACTGCAGCACCAGACGACGACAACCTAGAAGGAGCCTGCAATGATCTACCGGAACTCATTACGGAACCTCTTGCGACAGCTGTACCAGCGGAAGGCCGACATTGAGAATTTGATTTGTTTTTTTGAAAAGTACGGAAGGCGGCCGGCACACCGGCGGGCCAAAACGAAGCGCCGTTTGCGCCTGGCCTCTTAAGTGCGGCCTGGAATTCAAAACTGAAAGGCAAAAAGAGATGATTCGAGTGCTTGTACTGACAGACCAGCCCGTGCTCGCGCGCGGGTTCCAGGAGACCCTAACAACTGCGGGAATTCAGCTGGCTTCCGTGGGCGATACGCCGTCCGAGACGGCCGGACCGCTCAAGACACCCACAGCCGAACTCGTGCTACTGGATCTCACCGGCGAGTTCACATTTGAGACGCTGGCCGACACTCACGCCCGCATGCCGGGATCCAATCTGGTAATTCGCGTGGGCCCCATCTCGCGCGAACTTGTTTTTCAGGCTCTCGAGTACGGCGTGCGCGGCATCCTGCCGGTGCAGCTCTCTCCCGAAAATCTGATCCGCTCCCTTGAACGCATCGCCAATGGCGAAATGCTGATTGAGGTCACCGATGGCGGTTCCGAAACGGTCGGCGATAAGCGCATCACCTTCAGCGAGCGCGAAAAGCAGGTCGTGGAGCTGCTCGCGCAGGGGCTGAAGAACAAAGAGATCGCTGCTGCCATGCAGTTGGCCGAAGGAACGGTAAAAGTGTATCTCTCGCGCTTGTTCAAGAAAACCAAGGTACGGGACCGGTTCGAGCTCATGCTTTATCGCGCCCAGGACCGCAAGCTTCTCAGCACCGACCCCGCGGGCCGTGTGGTCGTAAACGCTATGGCGCCGAAGATCGCTGAATTCGTCCCTGCCGTGCAAGTTCCCGCCCAGACCGTCCTGGCTTCTTAGGTTGGATGACACCCAGGCGCTTGAAGCAACATTGCGCCCGGCACAGGAGCCTTAGCAGCGAAACAACCAGTTGGCAGCGAATGATCACGCCGCACAATCGCGCGCGAGAGGCGCGGTGCATTTGCTTCATCGCCAACGGTCACCATCCCGGTCGTGGCGATGCTCGTAGCGATAATGGTCCCGCCAATACCGATCAGGCCCATAATAACGCTCGCGCACGGCGCAACCGGTCAACGAGAAAACAAGTAGCACGAACAAGAGTGCTCGCTTCATATCAGCCTCCTGTTGATGCAAACGTCCGGCGGCCTTACGCAGTTGCTATGTTCATCATGTGTTAATGAAAAACTGCGCAGCCATCTCTCACGCTGCAACACGGCCCGTCAGTTCCCAAGGCCGATCAGCGGCCATAGCGGGCATCACACGCAACGTCGGTGAATCCTGCTGAAGTTCATGATCCGGCTACAGGGGAGCGTAGAAATCAAACTTCGGCCCTGAAACTAAGTTTCGCCTACATCAATTGTTGATTTGAATCTCGTAGGGCGCGCGCCTAGCGTCCGTGGCTCGCCTGGTAATGCATGGCTAACAGGTCCAGCCCGAAATCACCGTTGAAATCGCGCCAGACGCTGTGGATGTGGTTGGCGTTGTTCTGCGTGTTATCGTACTCGATCAGAAATGTCGGCGTCTGAATGCGGTAATAATGCGGTCCACCGCGCTGTTCAACCCCGGCCCACGCGAAGAATACGTTCGTGCCCGCTTTCTTAAGCTGCTCCATGCGTGCCTGTGCTAGCTGCTCGGGTACGTTTTGCGCGTAATTAGAAATTAGAGTCTGCAGCAGTTCGAATTGCTTCTTGCTCATCTTCGCCGCTGAAAGGCCGGACGGCTGGCCCGCCAGCGCTGCCTTGCGCGAGGCCTCCGTCAGGATGTCCTTATAGGCGTCGGCGGTGACAATGGCTACCTTCTTTTCTTCCGGAGTGAGCGATTCCATCAGGTCCCGACCGAGATCCTCCTCGGCGGCGAGCGTGCGCAGCCCTTTGCGGGGCCCCTCGCGAACCTCCGCCGGGTTGGCGCCGAAGAAGCTCGGCGTGTCCGCTACTTTGCCGTTCACGACGGTGAAGTTCTGGCTGAGATGGTGGCCTTCCACGCGGAATCCCCAAGTTCCAGTGTCCGATGGCTCGCCGAAGACCGTGAAGTAGTACTTCTCGGGATTTCGGCGGTTGCCGTCATCGTTTTCCATGATGCGAAGGATGTCGTCAAGGCTCATGATGGTGACCGCCTTGATGTAACCCTGCTGGGACAAGCCCGCGCTCAGCAGCGCGTGCGCCAGCGCTTTCTGCGGCATCGTCATATCGAGCAGCGGGAGGCCCTTGCGCTCTTTGGGGATGTAGTGCCAGTTGAGGCGCTCGTCTTCCTGAAACGCGAAAGTCGCCTGGGTGCGCTGCTCAGGGGTCAGGGACGCTAGAAAATGCTGCGCGGCTTGCGTCATGACCGTGGATGAGTTGATGCGGTAGTAGGCGGAAGTGAGCAAGGTCGCTCCGATCGCCAGGGCTGCCAGACGAAGGAATAAGGGTCTCATTTCCGGCTCCTGAGCTGACTAGCTTATCAGGTTTGAGGGCGCAGTTCCCGACCGTCGTGCCCGCGCCGAGGCGGAGTTAAAAACGGAAATCCGTCTTGGGCAGTTGAGCGGTGGTGTTGGGCGTCAGGTAGCGATAGGGGTTCACCGGCGCCTTGCGGATCCGCACTTCGTAATGGAGATGAGGGGCCGTCACGCGGCCCGAAGCTCCCACCGCGCCCACCAGCTCGCCCTGCCGTATCTCCTGGCCCGGCACCACATCGAAGCGCGAAAGGTGCGCGTAGTAGGTCTCGAATCCATTGCCATGATCCACGATCACCAGGCGTCCGTAGCCACCGGAGCGATCGGCAAAAACTACAACGCCATCCGCCGCTACATGGGCCGGAGTGCCGACAGGAGCGGAAATGTCCACGCCCGTGTGATAAGCTCCCTCACCCGAAAACGGGTCGGTGCGCTCCCCGTAGCTGCTCATCAACACGCCATCCACCGGCCAGATACTGGGACGGGTATTCACGTGCCAGCGGCGCGCGAATGCGAATCGCGAGAGGTTCGAGCTGCGGAGGTAGTTGTATTCGTCCACTGTCTCCGAAAATGTGGGAACGAGCTTGCCTTCCGTCGTGATGTCGGTGGGCCCTTCCAACTTTTGCTTGATTCCGTAAGCCACCGTGACTTCATTGGCCAGCAGCTCGAGAGACGCGAGCTGCTCATTGGTCTGGTTCACCACCTTTTGGAGGTTCTGATATCGCGCCCGCAACTCTTCAGCCTCGTGCCGCAGCGAATTGTAATCCGCTACCTTCAGAGCCATGCGCGCATAGCTGGAAACGAAGCCAAAAATCGAGAAACCACCCACCATCGCCAGGGCGAGAACGATATAGAGAACCTGATGCGGTACGTGAACCCGGCGTAGCCTGCCGTGAAGCGAATGCGCGAGCACCAGAATAAAATACTGTTGCTTCATCTCTTCTCCTCTTATCAACTCCGGATCTTCGAGTGGCGCGTTCAATGGTCAGAACCTTTGCTGTCGGCCTGACTCGGCTGGGTTTAAGAACTTTACCAACTGGCTAACTTGCGTGTCAAGGCTTTCCCCTGTTAGCATTCGGCTTGCCCAAACGTTTACCCGGACTTCTGTTCCTCCACAACTTGGTGGAGCGCAGGGGCTTGCTTTTTCAATTAGTTAGACGAGATTTCGAGCAGCGTTTTATCGGCTCGGTTGCCGGCTGGCTCTGGGGCCTCATCCATCCCCTGGTCCTGCTGCTGGCCTGGACGTTCGTTTTTGGCATCTGCCTCCATCAGAAACCGCCAAAGGGCCAGCCAGGCAATTATCCCCTGTTCCTGTTCGCGGGCATGCTGCCCTGGCTTTTGTTTAACGAAACGCTGCAGCGGTCATCGTCCTCCCTGTTGGACCACGCCAACCTCATTACAAAGACTGTGTTCCCGGCAGAGATGGTTCCTCTCTCCGTATTTCTGTCTTCACTGGTCAGCCACCTGATGGCGCTGGCCCTGCTGCTTGCCGCAGTCGAAATCTGGTTGCAGTCGCTTGGCCCGGCGCTTCTGATGCTTCCCGTCTATATGTTGTTGCTAGGATTGCTCTCCGTCGGGATGGGGTGGGTAGTGGCGGCGCTACAGGTTTATTTGCGGGATACCTCGCAGGTGCTGATGGTGGTGCTGACGTTCTGGTTCTATCTGACCCCCATCTTTATTTTCGAAGATCAGTTTCCTCACCGGGTACGTGCGCTCCTGTATGTAAACCCCATGGCGTACGTGGTGCGCGCTTACCGGCAAGTGCTCCTTTCCCAGCAGATTCCGAGCCTGAGTGATGCCGGTGTCCTGGCAGCCTTCGGCTTGGCCGCATTCTTCGCCGGCGGTCTCTTTTTCCGGCATCTAAAGCGGGGATTTGCGGACGTGCTCTGAGGCCGGCGGCCCTACCCCTCGAGCGTCATCGTCTGCGGATCCCACTTGCACGTCCGCTGTTCGAAGTAACTCTTGTTCGACAGCAGAGCGGGCCCCGCGGCGCGGAAGCCAAAAACCGTGTCTTCCACGACCGGTTTGCGCGTGCGCACGGCCTCTATGAAATTGCGGTGATGTTCCTGATGGTCGCTATAACCCTGCGGCGGCAGATATTTTTCTTCGCCCTGGGGTCGGATGCTGTCGGCATTTACGGGCGGCATCGGATATTTCTTTCGGTACTCGTCTACAAATCTTTGTTGCATAGCATCGGTAAAGGTCCCAATGGTGTAGCCCGGCTCGGTTTCCCGCGGCTGCTTGGAAACCGTCACGCCATTGTCGATCTTCATGATGCCCTCGCTACCGACAAACCGGAACCCCGAGGTCTCGCCCGCCCCATTCACGAAGTTGACGCGCAGCGCCAGGTTGAAGGCCGGGTGCGCTTGCGTTGCCGGATAATCGTAAATACCAAGCAGCACGTCGGGCACATCGCGCCCATCTTTCCAGAAGCGCAGACCACCGCTGGCATACACGCGCGTCGGACCAATCGCGCCGGTTACAAAGTGCATGCCGGAAAACAGGTGCACGAACAGGTCTCCAGCCACGCCCGTGCCGTAGTCGCGATAATTGCGCCAGCGGAACAACCGCACCGGCTCGAACGGAACTTTGGGCGCGCGCCCCAGGAACCGGTCCCAGTCGATGTTTTCCGGTGTGGCATCCAGCGGAATCGAATATTGCCAAGCGCCGATCGCCGAGTTGCGGTCCCACCACGCCTCTACCATGTTCAGATCGCCGATGGCGCCGTTGCGAAACAGTTCTTTGGCTTTCTGATAAACGACAGAGCTAACGCGCTGGCTGCCCACCTGCAAAATTCGTCCGGTCTTCTGCTGCGCTTCAATCACCTTCTTGCCATCGTCCAGGTGTTGCACCATGGGTTTTTCGCAATAGACGTCCTTACCCGCATTCATGGCATCAATCGAAATCTGCGAGTGCCAATGATCGGGTGTGGCAATGATGACCGCGTCGATGTCCTTGCGCGCCAGTACTTCGCGATAGTCCCGTGTGGTGAAAAGGTTTTTGTTGAAAACCTCTTTCGCATGATCCAGGCGCCCCTGGTAAATGTCTGCCACGGCCACCAGTTCAACGCCCGGCACTTTGGTCGAAGAATGCGTATCTTCGGTGCCCATGCCACCGAGGCCAATAGTCGCAACCTGCACGCGGTCGTTGGCCGAAATTTTCTTCTCCTGGCCCGCTAGCGACGAAGTGTACAGCCCCGCAGCGGTCGCACTTTGCAGGAAATGTCGTCTGGTGGTAGGCATTCGGTGTGTTCCTTTCCCTATACTTTAACCCAGGACGTCTCAGGGAACTTTTCTCTCGGGCGGCTGCGCCGAGATCACTACGTGGTGGACGGGGTGGTCTTAGCGCCAGGCGTCGTGACCGGACGGTCTCCGCGCATCTGAGAGGGAACCAAGCTCCAAACGTTCTTGCCACGGCACGTAAAAGTGTCCCAGCCTGCGGGCGAGTCTGTTATATGGAAAGTGTCGCCCTCCGAGCACGTGAACGGAAGCCTGGCGCCACTCTGCTCAATAGCTTTCTTGCGAGCGCGCTGACCCAAAGGCGCGGCCATTCCGGCGGCCGCCGCAGGTTGAGCGCCGCCCCTGGCCGCCGCCGGCGGTGCCGCGGGAGTCCGCGGCACGACAACCGGCCGGTTGCTCGTTTCCAGGGAGAACTCATCCGAGGTGGATGGGAGGGCCCCCACGAAAGTGGCCTGGTCTTCCACGCGATTTCCGTCGGGTTGCGCCAGTTCTATGCGAAGTTCCACTCGATTGCTGCTGCGCGCATAATTCACATTGCCCAGCCTCAGCCGCGCGTCGTCCAGCTTGACGAATAAACGCTCGCTGCCGTCGATGATGTATAGTTTGGCGGCCACCGCCCGGCGGATGGGGTCGGAGTCGGGATTCCACCGTATTTGGAGCCGTCCCTTCTGATCTAGCGCCTGCAACTGGATGGAACCCCCGTGGCCACGGCCGTCCATTTTCGCGACCACAAACAAGATTGCCAGGCCCACAAGGCCAATGACGACGGCAGCCCATCCACGATAGCTGGCGGTGACAAGCCGTTTCATGGCGGTCAGCGGCAGGACGTTCTCCAAGTGGAACGAACTTTGTACTCCTGAGTTCTTTGGGCTATCGGCTGGTTTTGTGAGGGGGGCTTGCAACAATTGCTCAAACCGGTTGCGGTCTCTTTTCGACAAACTGCTCCTAGGCATGGGGGAAGCGCCTTTCCTTGATGATAGCGCCGCGGAGGAGAAACGTGCGAGCGTCGGGGTACTAGAGGTTACAGGTGCGCATGTTTGGCGGGAGCCCGCGGGATCACCTGGCGCCGTTTTTCGGCGGCCGAAGCCAAAGATGTTCAGCTGCCGCAGCATTAACCGCCTGACGCGTGAACGGCATGGGATGATAACGACCGGAAGCCCACTCGTCGATTAAGTCGTCATAATGAGGGCTTTCCGGATCCCCAGACTCGCCCGGCACGTTGGTCATTACCGAACGGTCCCAGTCGCTCAAGTCCAGAATCTGGCGGTAGGAAGCGCCATTGGTCTGGGTGAATCGGGCACCGCTGGTCGCATTCACGGTCTGGCCATCCCCAGGACGTGCAACAGGTCCCCGATCGTAAGCCTGGATTCCTAACGGATGGTGGAAACGGATCTGATGCACAGCTCCCCAATGCCACGAGACCATTTCCGGCCCCACTTCGCGCCCGGCTTGATCGAGCGCCGCGCTGAGTGAAGCTGCCAGGGCCCTGGGATCCGGATTCTCTTCAAGGGCTCGCAACAGCGTCTCCACATCGACGTCCGGGCCTATGTCGGGACCGAAGACCGCCCGCGGCAATTGCGCCATCCAATATTCGTAAATCAGAGCCGGCACCGAATTGGCCGCGAGGTTTCCGTCCCATGTGAGCACCCGGTCGACGGCCTTCGCCTCGCGCGTCCCCGGTTCAGGCGTCCATCTTCGTAGAATCGCCTGAAACCGGCGCGCCGGTAAGGAGACTACGTCCTGCTGCATGCGCTCGAAGTCGTCCACGCTGAACTTCTTTTTCGCGTCTAGCATTTCTTCAATGCGGTGAAACCGGAAAGGCAGCGCCCACTCGTAACCCAGCGGAATCTTGTATCCCGCCGGAAGAATGTTGTGATTGGCGGTCGCGATGAAGTGCATTGAAGGGTTATACAATCGCGGCAGTTCCGCTGCACGCCGGAATCCCTGCCACTCATAATCGCCGCTATCGCCGGGCACCGGGAGCACGCCCGCCCAGTTCGTACGGATCGGCGCCATCCCAGCGGCCTGCCAACCGATGTTCCCATCCGTATCCGCGTACACAATGTTCTCGCTGGGCACCTTGTACCGATCCATTGCTGCTTCGAACTCGTTCCAGTTGCGCGCGCGCGCCACTGCCAAGCCTGCCAGATAACCGGCTGTCCCAGGTTCGCTGCCGACCCACCGCAGAGCGTATGCCCGGTTGCGTGCCCGGTCTTCGTAAATAATCGGCCCGTGTATGGTGTAACGCAGCTCGATCGGCTGCGGATCTCGGCCCTTCACTGGCAAATTCTGGTGCTCGATCTCCACTTTCTTCCACGCGCCGCGATACCCATACTCATCGGGGTTAGCAGGATTCAGCTTTTCGACGTAAAGATCCTGCTGGTCGATCCCGACGATGGTGAAGCCGAACCCGATGCGATCGTTGTGTCCGAGTGCGATGCCCGGCAGCGCCGGCTCTCCAGCTCCGATCGCATTCCAACCGGGCGCGGACAGATGCACGGTCTTGCGCAATGACGGAATCTGCACCGGGCGATGCGGATCGTTAGCTAACAGCGGCTTGCCCGTTACCGTCATCGTTCCATCCACCACCCAGTTGTTACTGCCCTGCTCGGTAGAAAACGCCACCGGACCGATAGCCTTCTCGTAGACGCCCACAATATCGTGTGTGATTTCGGCGAGATCCAGCCCGTTTGGAACGGCGATCGGGATGGGTGGATCGAGCGAAAAGAACTTCTCCACCGAATGAATTCCGAAGCGTCGGACCTGCCCGGCGAGTTTTACTTCATGCGTCAGGTTGCGCGTCATCAAGAGTCCGGCCACGCGGCTGAGACAGTCCTCTGGCGCCCAAAGGCCAGGATCGTATCCGGCAATCTTGAATTCGAGCGGTCGCGCAACGCCAAGCGCCTTGATATAGGCATTAATGCCTTCGACGAAAGCGGTGACGATTTCGCGCGTATCCGGCCCGTAACTTTGCCACTCGGCATTCCAGTCGCCGCGGAAACGCACCGAGCGCGCCAAGCGGTCGCGATCGATCGCCGAAGGCCCCAGGACTTCGGACAGCTTGCCCGTGCCGATGCGCCGCCAGAGATCGATCTGCCACAGCCGGTCTTTGGCCGTTATATAGCCCTGCCCGAAGAAGAGATCATGGGTCGATTGGGCGTAAATGTGCGGAACGCCCCATCGATCGCGAACGATTTCTACAGGCTGGGAGAGGCCACCGGCCGTTATATTTTCAGCTTGGGCAAAGGGAAGAGCAAACGACACCAGAAGCGCCGCGCCAATCGCGCGAAGGCAGAAGAGGCGGTTGAACACTACACCTTTTTATCAGATCTGTCGGAGGAACTGGCGGGAGTGCTGGACGAAGTCTTGGTCTCAGACTTGGCGGAGGAATCGCTGGACCCGGTGCTTTCTTTCTTGGTGTCCTTGCTATCTTTGCTGTCCTTGCTATCTTTTCCGTCCTTGTTTTCCTTGCTCTGCCCGTTTCCGGAACGGGCGTAGTCATTGACGTACCAGCCCGACCCCTTGAACTTCAACGCGGAAGGAGAAATGAGGCGTATCACCTTGCCGCCGCATTCATCATGCACTTCGAGCGGCGTATCCGAAAACTTTTGGATGATTTCAAAAGTCTTACCGCATGATTCGCATTTGTATTCGTAGAGTGGCATGCTGCAAACCCAACAAAACTAAATCCATTTTAGCAGGTTTGTGTTTTTTGGGTCGGCGGAGTCGCATCCACTCGTTTGGAACTCCCTCATTGCTTGGTAACCGGCGGGCCCTGCCCTTCCGTCAACTTGGAACCAGATGGGAGCGATTTCAATTCCTCAACCTCTTGCGGAACCTTCTTCCAGTCGATGCGGGTTTTTTCCCTCTTGTCCCTCCTGATGTGGGCCGGCAGGCTGAGCCCCCCGAAGTAGGTGAGAATGTCCGATCGTAACTCGGGGGAAATCTGCTTGAATTGCTCCTTCTCCAGATTGCTCAGCAGGCGAGCATAAGCTTCGTCTTGCATGAAGTAAGTCCACGGATGAATCTTGCTTCCCGTGTCCAAGTTGAGGTTGGGGAGGACGAGGTGTCCAGCTCCAGCGTCAGCCAGCAGATGCTTATATTCGTCGAGCGCCGTGTTGAAACTGGCCATGAACATCTTTTCGGTCTCGGGAGTCGGAGTACGGAAACTCAGGGCCTTCAGCGGGCCGATCTTCGGAATCAATCGGATGATAAATGCGAGAAGGCTCGCTCCAAATCCAGGCTTTTGATAATTCTTTCCCCATTCCTTCTCATAGCTGGCCTTCGAGAGGTTGTAGAGAAATTTCCGTTGCGTGATCCCTGGCAGGTCGCGCTGGATGTCTTTCTTCTTGAGCACCCATGCGACTTTCGTCGCTTTGGGAATGACGGTGCTGACAGTGTGGCGGTACGAGCCGATGACATCGTCGAAGTTGCCGAAAAGCGGCCGGAGCGGCATGGAGTAGATTTCCTGAAAGGCGCGCTCCAGCAAGGCTGTGGAAACCTCGAAACCAATGAAATTATGATAATTGTCCGCCGCATACCGCTCCTTGGCGACTTGCAGGACGTCAAAGCCGAATTCCGTTCTCAGATGCGCAGTCGGATCGTCTTCATAGGTCGCCACGTCGGCGTACTTCTTGCGGAGAGCCGGATAGAGTATCGGCACAGCCCGGTTCACCGCCATTCGATGGCCGTTGCTATCCGCGGCGTAATGCGCCAGAGCGCCCAGCGCGAATGCGTATTCATCCAGGTCCTGCGAATCGCGGATCAGCGCCTGAATGAAGTCGCCGCTGCGAACGTAGTGCACCAAATCGCTGAAGAAATGACTGCCGTGAGGATAATAGCCCAGATCTTGAATGATCGCGCCGCCATAGGCGAATCCATGAGCCTTACGCAGTTCGTCGGGAGTTGCGTTTGGAAAGCGCTTCACCAGCACCGGACGAATGCCGGTTTCCCAGGCGGCATCAATGAGGGCTTCGTGCGAGAGCACCGAATAACCATAAACCTGGATAAGAAACCCTGAAAGCAGCAGCGTTCCAAAAACAGCGATGAACGGTCGAATCATGAGGGCTTGAACCGAAGGGAGAGTAGCTGAGCTTCGGCATGTGAAATACGCCCTGGTGCGTTAGCCAAAAGGGGCAAAATCAGTATAACAGAGCAGAAGTCGCGGCTCACTTATAGACATCGCCCTTCAGGTCGTCCGGCATGTCCGTCAGACGTTCGAAGCATTTCGAGCGTCTTCACTACCCGCGCGATCTACAATGCGCTCGCCAGCCCCGGGCTCAACCCACGTGGCCGCGCTCGCCGCGCCGTAGCCGCCAGCGGCCGCCGCTCGAACGGTCGGAAAGTATCCGTAGTAACCATTGGTGTAGCCCAGCAGGAATGCCGCGGGCACCGGGCAGCGGTCGCGCCAGTTCCTTTGAAAATCGACAAAGGGCTCGCCGGGCACGGTCATGATCGCAATCTGATGGTTGATCAGCACTGTAGCCACCGGTACCTGGAACTCGGATTTGATGGGTCCGTATTCTTCGGTCACGTTGGGCCCAAGAAATTTCACCAGCGCTCGCCGAAACTTATCCTCGTTCCATCGCAGCTTCACCGGTATCATCTCTTCGCTGAATTGGATACTCGGGTCCGCGACAGGTTGCGCGTGAATCTCCGCGGCGACTCGCGCTGCTTCCGCGCCTAGCCTCTCACCTGTCCAATCGCGCGCCTTCACCGCATCTTCCTGAATCGGTGTGACCGCGTAGTACGGGTTGATGTCGCCGGGGGCGCCCTGCAGAAAGAAACTAACGGTACGGCTTCCTAACTTCTCTTCCACTATTCGGTTCATCACACCCGGAAAATCTGCGGTGTATTGCAGGTTGTCGGAGCCGAACACTACGGGATGACAGGAGTAGTGAGTGATAACCGCCATCGCCGACCCATCCGCTCTGTCGATACGGATCACAGAAACCGCCGGATCGACGGGCGCGGTCGGAACGCGCGTCAGATTGCGCTCGAACCAGCTCACCGAACCATCCGCGTTCACCCGCAGCCGGTTGTGGCCAATATAAGTTTCCCAGGTTCCGATGCCGATCCGCGCCTCAGCCAGACCATTGGTAGCTTCCTGAATGGCGCGCTCGATTTTTTCCAATGCCGTGCGTTCCCAGGCCGGCGGCCCGTCCTTATATTGGTCCTGAATCACGGGCGCGCCGTGGGTGTGGGAGGCGGTCATCAGCAGGCAGGAAATTCCGCTCGATTTTCTTGCCGACTGGCGAATCTGATCGACCGCCGCCGGCCCGAAGCATCGGCCCAGATCGAGCGTGACCAGAGCCAGCCGCTTGTCACCGGCTTCGAGCACCAGCACCCGCGCCATCAGCGGATCGAGCATGCCGGTGGCAGGCTTCAGGCGGTCTTCGAAGCCCCACAGGGGCACGCTACCTGATGGCGTGATATCCGTCTTCGCGGTTCCAGCCCGAAGCGCGACAGCGAACGATGGAGCAGAAGCAAATGACAGAGCTGCCAGTAAGAAAAATACCCGCACAGGTTAAACTCCTGCGTAAAACATATCACTTACACCGAAAGAACACATGACCGGCGGTGATCGAGTTCGCACTCACGCTATAATTTCGATACATGGCCGCACGGCTGGAGCCGGTTCCCGGCGTCCGCTCTCGCGAACTCGTCGATCTGCGAAAGCTCTCTTCCATCCACCTCGAAAATCTTCTGGAAGAGGAAACGCGCGAATGGGACAAGCTGCTCGACTGGGATTTCAAGAAATCGGCTGAACTGGTCCGCCGCTTTCTCGATCTACGGGCGCTTAGCGGTTGCGCGCTCATCGACGAGAAACAGGCGATCGGATATTCCTATTTCGTGATCGAGGAGCATAAAGGCCTGATTGGCGACCTCTACGTGGTTCCGGAGCACCGCAGCGCAGAAAGCGAAAACCAGTTATTGTACGGGGCACTCGAAGGCCTCGTGACCGGATCGCAAGTCAACCGGATCGAGGCCCAACTCATGATGATCAGCCCCGACCCGGACCGTCCGCTGCCCGGCGCCCAGTTCCTGTCTACCTACCAGCGGAATTTCATGCTACTCGATTTGGGCGCGGCGCAGCCGTTACCCAATAAGCCCGCACGCCGCCGCGTGCACATCGAGAAGTGGTCGGATCATCACCACGACACCGCCGCGCACCTGATTGCTTCGGCCTACTCCAGCCACATCGACAGCCGCATCAATGACCAGTACCGCTCCGTCGCCGGCGCCCGGCGGTTTCTCTACAACATCGTGCAGTATCCCGGCTGCGGCAGCTTCTTCCGCCCTGCTTCGTATGTGGCCTTCGATCTCGCGCGCGGATGGATGTCCGGACTGTCGCTTACCAGTATCGTCGCCCCGGAAGCCGGCCACATCACGCAGATCTGCGTCGCGCCGGAAGTGCGCGGCACCGGAGTGGGCTATGAGTTGCTGAGCCGCTCGCTGATGGCGCTGCGCGATCATGGATGCAAAAAAGTGAGCCTCACCGTGACCACCGCCAACCGTGAAGCCGTCACCCTTTACGAGCGCATGGGTTTCCATACCGTCCGGACCTTCTGCGCCTACGTGTGGGAAGGTTTCACGCGGGGGTGACGCGCCGCCCGCAAACTAGTGGCCCGTCGCAGCCAGAGCGTTAGTACCGCTTCCTCCGGTCGCGGCTCAGCAAAGCCTGTCTGAAACTGAGCCGTGACCAAAGGGAGCGGTTGCGTTCTGCTAACGAACTCACCGCGACAGGCAACTAGCACGACGCAATGAGGAGGGAGACCTCAATTCCCTTTCTTCAGCAGCGAGGAAATCGGGCTTTGAGGTCTCCGTCCCCCTATCGCCCTGTATATCCGCCGTCCACCATCAAATTAGCGCTGGTGATGAAACTCGCTTCGTCCGAGGCCAGGAACAGCGCGGCGTCGGCCACTTCGCGCGGTTCACCCAAACGGTTGAGCATATGCAAGGGTGCGACTTGATCGCGCCATTTCTCGAACGTCAGTCCCATGCGCTCGATCTCCCGGTATGATGCGCTGGTCACAATGCAGCCGGGGCAGACGCTGTTGACCCTGATTTTGTAAGGAGCCAGGTCGAGCGCCATGCACTTGGTCAGAGTGAGGACGGCGCCCTTGCTGGCGTTGTAGGTAGCGAAATCAGGCTGCGCAATCACTCCGCTCATGGACGCGATATTGACAATGGCACCTCCGCCCCGCGCCTTCATGTGAGGAATGACGTGTTTGGAGACCAGCGCCGTGCCGATGACGTTCACGCCCAGCACCTTTTGCCAGTCGGAGATTTCAGCCTGTTCAACACTTTTTTGCGTGAAGTCGGCGGCGTTGTTTACCAGAACGTCAATGCCGCCGAAATTTCCGGCCGCCGTATCAGAGATTTTGCGGGCGCCTTGTTCCTGCGAGATGTCGGCCACCGCCAGCACTGCCTGCGCGCCTGCGTCCTGGACCTTCTTGAGAGTCGCCTCGCCCGAGGCCGCATGAATATCGTTGAGCACCAAACGCGCACCTTCTGCAGCAAACCGAAGCGCGATGGCCTGGCCGATGCCTGCGCCGGCGCCGGTAATAATGGCAATCTTATTCGCCAGTCGCATGCGGCCGGGTTGGGCCTATTTGGAGAGCGGCACCGGGGTGAGATCGCGGCTGGTGACTACCTTATCGATCATGCCGTACTCCACACCCTGGTCCGGGCTCATGATGTAATCGCGATCCACATCGCGGGAGATGCGGTCTATCGGCTGCCCGGTATAATCCGCCAAAATCTTATTCAGCGTTTCCCGCATCCGCAGAATCTCTTTGGCATAGATGTCGATGTCCGCAGCCTGCCCGGCCAGCCCTTGCATGGAAGGCTGATGAATCATGATGCGGGAATTGGGAAGGCTGAACCGCTTGCCCTTGGATCCCGCCGCCAGCAGAACCGCGGCCATAGATGCCGCCTGGCCCACGCAGAATGTTACGATGTCGGGCCGTACGAAGCTCATGGTATCCAGAATCGCAAGTCCCGCCGTAATGGACCCACCCGGCGAATTGATATAGATCGAGATATCCCGCTCCGGGTCCTCCGCCTCCAGAAATAGCAGCTGCGCGATGATCAGGTTCGAAACCGCGTCATCGATCGGCGTGCCCAGGAAGATGATGTTCTCTTTCAGCAGACGCGAGTAGATGTCGTACGCGCGTTCCCCCCTCGAGGTCTGCTCGACTACCATCGGGACCAGAACAGAATTAACCATCGGATTCCTCTCCTTCAGCTTTCTTTAGCAGGTTCAGTTTGATTTCTTGAGTCCGCCGCGTTTCGTCCGGCGTTGCTTATCGAGCAAACGCCGCTTCTGATCGAGCGTCTTCGCCAGATCCGCGATCGTATTACGCCCCAGATAATCCATAATACGCGAACGGAGCACTTTCCAGGAGTCGTGAAGCGCACACGGCATGTCATCGGTGCATTCGGCGAGACCGCTGGCGCATTTCTGATATTCCCCTAAACCGTCGAGAGCCTCGACGATATCCACTAACCGGACCTCGTCGGCGGAAACGCGCAGCGAGAACCCGCCCGTCGGGCCTTTACTCGACCGCAACAGGCCTTTGCGAGCCAGTTGCTGCAGAATCTTCGCCAGGAAATGCGAGGGAATCTCTTCTTCGGCGGCGATCTGCTTCACCATCGCGTACTTTCCTTCGGGGACCTGCGCCAGGTGAACGAAAGCACGAATCGCGTACTCGGAAGAACGAGAATAGATCATCAGGGGATACCCAGACCTCATCCTACCTTATGGAGGAGCGAATCTCGGAACGATTATTCGGCGCTTCCGTAGTCTGGCGGAACCAGCAGCGTAAGCGCGTTCGGCACTATTACAATCGAGGCCGGAAGCCGCCCGGCATATTCGCCATCCACCTGAATGTGGATGCACCGTCCGGCCGGGTCGAAAACACGCACCTCCTGGCCCGCTTGAAAGGAAACGCCGCCCATCCCCTCAAGCCGCCCCGCGATCATGCCGCACAGGTATTTGAAATACGGAAGGGCGTTCCGTCCTCGAAACAGAACCACCTCGAAGCAATCTCCGGCCAGTCTGGCATGGCGCGCAATCTCGAAATCTCCGCCGTAATTGCGAACCCGGCTGGCCAGAGCAAACGAACCGCTTGCGCGCGCCGTGCCGTCGATCTCGATTGCAAACTCAGGGAATCGTTTCAGCGCATGAGCGAAACCGGCCACCCAGTAAGCAGCTTTTCCCAGCCGCTCCTTCAGGCCAGAGGCCAGATCGTAGACAATCTGGGCGTCGAAACCGGCGCCGGCCATGGAAAGGAAGTAGCGCTGCCCCTCGCCGCAGTCGAGGCGGCCCAGCGCGATGCGCCGGGTCACAAACTTCGGAATTATTTTGACGGCCCGTCCCAAATCATTTCCTACACCGATTTCGGTGGCTAGGACATTGGCTGTGCCGGCCGGAAGAATCCCCAAAGGAACCGTCGAATGGGCCATGCCTTGTATGACTTCATTGAGGGTTCCGTCGCCTCCAGCGGCCAAAATCATCTCGCTACCCTCGCGAATCGCTTGGCAGGCAATATCTCCCGCGGTACCCGGTCCGGTCGTGGGTGCCATCGAAAGGGTATAACCGGCGTCCCTGAGGGCCTTTACCGCCCGCTCGAGCCGCTGATGTCCCGCGCCGCGCAGGCGGCCCGCAGCGGGATTGTAGATCAAAGTTGTCGAAGGAGATGGGATAAGCTAGTCCGTTGCGCCCCGGTCTCAGGGCCTAGCGTGTATCTTAGCTGAGATTATTATAATGGAATCGGATGAAGGCTCAACTCATTGACGAGGCCGAAGACCTGAGAACAGCACTGCGCCGGCACGAATATCTCTATTACGTTCTCGATCAGCCGGAAATCAGTGATGCCGAATACGACGCGTTGATGAACCGTCTCAAGGATCTCGAATTGCAGTATCCCGACCTCCTCACGCCCGATTCGCCCACGCACAGGGTAGGAGGCAAACCTCGCGAAGGATTCGTCAAAGTGGAGCACAGCGCTCCCATGCTGAGCCTGGACAACGCCCTGAACGAGCAGGAATTGCAAGCCTTCGACGCACGCGTCCGCGACGCTCTGGAGGGTGAGCCCTATCGCTATGTGGCAGAGTTGAAGCTGGATGGGCTGTCCATGGCCACACATTATCGGGATGGCCGGTTAGCGCAGGCGGTGACGCGGGGCGATGGGCGAGTGGGAGAAGAAGTAACCGAAAATGCCCGCACCATTCGCTCCCTCCCCTTGCGGATATCGTCGGAGGTCGATCGGTTTGAAGTCCGCGGTGAGACCGTAATGCTGCGGCACGCCTTCGAAAAGCTGAATGCGGACCGCGAAGAGCAGGGCCTTTCCCGTTTCGCCAACCCTCGTAACGCAGCCGCCGGCTCGCTTCGCGTGCTCGATCCCTCCATCACCGCGTCCCGTCGGCTCGAATACTATTCCTATTACCTGCTGGTGGATGGGCGGCCGCGCTTCCCCAGCCACTGGGAGTCGCTGGAAGCCCTGAGTAAGATGGGCTTCAAGGTAAATCCCAAGCGCAGAATTTGCCGGAACATCGACGAGCTATTGGCGTTCTGCCGCGAGTGGGAGTCTAAGCGGGACGAACTGCCCTATGAAATCGACGGTGTCGTGGTCAAACTCGACTCGGTCGAGCAGCAGGAGCGGCTGGGTTATACGTCGAAAGCGCCGCGCTGGGCTATCGCCTACAAATACGCCGCGCGGCAGGCGGTCACTACGGTCGATAACATCGAGGTGCAGGTAGGCCGCACCGGAGCGCTGACGCCGGTGGCGCATCTGGCGCCGGTCGAAGTGGGTGGCGTCACGGTTGCGCGCGCCACGCTTCACAACGAAGATGAGATCGCGCGCCTTGGCTTACAGATAGGCGATTCAGTGGTGATCGAGCGCTCCGGCGACGTGATTCCGAAGGTCGTGCGCGTGCATACGCAGGGCTCGTACCGCCGCCCTTTCCGTGTGCCGAAGCAATGCCCGGTGTGCGGGGGCAAGGTGGTCCGCGAAGAAGGCGAGGCTGCCAGCCGCTGCATTAACGCCAGTTGCCCCGCGCGGCTGAAAGAATCCATTCTGCATTTCGCATCGCGCGGCGTCATGAATATCGATGGCTTGGGCGATGTCCTGGTGGACCAGCTTGTGGATCGCGGCATGGTCAGGAGCGTGGCGGATATCTACGATCTCACTGCGGACACGCTGGCCGGCCTCGACCGCATGGGCAGAAAATCGGCCACCAACGTCATTCGCAACATCGAGAAGTCCAAACAGAACCCGCTGCCGCGTGTGATCAACGCGCTGGGCGTGAGGTTTGTCGGCGAGCGGACCGCGGTGTTTCTGGCCGAACAATTCGGCGAAATGGACAAGATTGCGTCCGCGACTGTAGACGAACTGCAGGACGCCGAGGAAGTCGGCCCGCGGATTGCCGAGAGCATTTACCAGTATTTCCGGGAGCCGCGAAACCAGGACCTTTTGGAACGCCTGAAATCCGCCGGCCTGCAATTCGAATACAAGACGCGGCGGAGGCACGGCGGTCCTTTGTTTGGACTTACCTTCGTCATCACCGGAACGCTCAGCATCAGCCGGGAGGAAGTCCGTCAGCGCATCGAGGCCTCGGGCGGCAAAGTCGCCACTGCCGTCAGCAAGCGCACAAATTACGTGGTAGCGGGCGAAGATGCAGGCTCGAAGCTGGACAAAGCGCACGAACTCGGGGTGGAAGTGATCGACGAAGGGAAGCTGCTCGAACTGCTCGAAAAATTCGGCGCCTGAATTCTCAGCGGCGGCGGATCACCAATGCCCAAAGCCCGAGCAAAGCCAGCACAATGAGAGCAGCGGCAATTCGCACGCCTCATTGTATGCGACGTCTGCGTGTGAAACCGTGGACACGTCTGAAACCGCCAACGCCCGGACCATAGCCCGCGGCTTTCCGGTATTAGTTGACAACGCTCTTTCTGACTCCCTAGAATCGAGTTACGTAGTGTCGTTGTTCGACGCTGATTCTGGGGCGTTAACTAAAGTGATGAGACGGCAATCGAGCTCGGAGGTGGGTCTTCTCGAGTAGCAGGTTTGTCTCAGGTTCGCTGGTCGCCCTCCCCTCTGTCCTTCGCAAGGTTCCATACGGTTTCTTCGCGCTTTTTTTTCCCGATGAGTGCCGCATTTGCAAGACGGTGCTAGTGGAATTCACGCGAGTTCCCGTCTGCCCACGCTGCCTTACGTCGCCGAAGCCCATGGCGGCGGAATATTTCTGTGTAACTTGCCGGACTCCGTTTCAGAATCACTTCCCGCTGGATGAGAGCGGGCGCTGCCGCCTCTGTCGTGCCGGCGCCCGAGGCTTTGACGCGGCTTACTGTTTTGGCTCCTACGAAGGGACTCTGCGCGAGCTGATCCACTTATTCAAGTACGGCCGCATGAAGCCACTGGCCAGAGCGCTGGCGATCAACCTCGCGTCGGCGCTGCCGCGAGACCAGAAGTTCGACGTAGTTGTGCCGATGCCTTTGCACTGGCGCCGCAAATGGCAGCGCGGATTCAATCAGGCCGAATTACTGGCGCGCCGTACCGCGCGACGCTGCGGAATTCCATTGGCCAACGCAGTTCGCCGCATTCGACCGACATCTGCGCAAGCCGGCCTGAGCAACGCGCAGCGCCGGGAAAATGTAGCCGGCGCCTTTCGGTTCAGAAGCCGTCGAGCCATCCAGGGTCGGCGGGTCCTGCTGATCGACGATGTTATGACCACCGGGGCAACTGCCAGTGCGTGCGCGCTCACGCTGAAACGCGGCGGCGCGGCGTCCGTCACGCTGCTGGCGCTGGCCCGGGTAGACCGCCGGCTCTTTGAGCCGGCAGAGGAAAATTCGAAAGCGTTTTCCAGAACGACGAAGGGGGCTTGATGCCAGGTTTGGGCAGACTGCAAAAGCCGGTGCTGGTTTTGAACGCGAGTTATGAGCCGATCAACATTTGTGCGGCGAGGCGCGCCCTGGTGCTGGTGCTGAAGGGCGTGGCGTCGGCTGAGGAGGAGTCCGCCCACGCGGTTCATTCGGCGCGGCACAGCGTCCGCTTGCCTTCTGTCATCCGTTTGCTCGAATACCGCCGCATTCCGCACCAAACGCGGGCACTGTCGCGCAAGAACATCCTGATGCGCGACCGGTATACCTGCCAGTACTGTCTGCGCACCATGCCGTCGGGCGAGTTGACGCTTGACCACGTGGTTCCGCGCTCGCGCGCCGGCGAATCCGCATGGGAGAACCTGGTGGCCTGCTGCCACCCATGCAACAACCGCAAAGGGAATCGCACTCCGGAAGAAGCGGGCATGAAGCTCACCCGCGCGCCCAGGCCATTTAGCCTCCACACCAGCCGCCACCTGATGCGCCTGCTCGGCAAAAGCGACGAGCAGTGGCGCAAGTATCTCTTCTATTAGGGTGATGCACTAACGATTCTTAATCGCGTTAGCGTTGGCTTTGATTTTGCAAGCCTGCAAGCGCTGTAAAGCGTAACTTGACATCCCCACTTTCGTTCTGGCACGATTTCCTTTGAAGATTCGCAACGCGGTCCACCAGGGATTGCGGCGCTTCATCGAACGTGACGATCGCCGCGGGACGTGGAGCTTGACTGTCACCCGCAACTGGCGAATCACTTTTAGGATCGACCAGACGCGGCATGAAATCATCGATCTGGACTACGTGGACTACCACTGAGGAGAAGAGAAACATGATTCGCGTACGCATGAGGCCAGCCCATCCCGGAGATTTCATCCGCAGGGAGGTGCTCGAGCCGCTCGGTTTGTCGGTCACCACTGCGGCTGGCGTCCTGGGCGTTTCCAGGGTGGCTCTCTCGAACTTGCTGAACAGCAAAGCCGATTTGTCGGCCGAGATGGCAATCCGCCTGCGGAAAGCATTTGGCCTCAACGCGGGAACCCTATTGCGGATGCAGGCGGCTTACGATCTTGCTCGCGCCGAAAAGCATAGTGGCCGGATTCACATCCAACGCTACCGCGCCGCGTAGTTTTACTCGCGGAATGAGAGCGCCGGGGATTGACCTCCCTTCAGACCGTCCCAATAACGATTTTTAATGGTCCCCACTAACGATTCTTAATATTGTAAGTTGCAACCACTTGCTGCATCATGGCGTTAGATACACAGGAGGATCTTGATGCGGAAATTCTGGTTGGCGGGGTTGATGGCTGCCGGGGCGGCTACTATGTGGGCGCAGGACGATCCACCCTCGCGCGTGGCACGGTTGAATTTTCTGGAAGGGTCGGTTTCTTTTCAGTCGGCGGGCCATGACGATTGGGCGGCCGCCACTCCTAACTACCCGTTAACCGTGGGGGATCACCTGTGGGCTGACGACCGCTCGCATGCCGAGTTGCACATCGGCTCCACGGCGATCCGCATGGATGCGCACACTGCCATCGCGTTTCTGAATCTGGATGACCGCATGACGCAGTTGCGTCTCTCGGATGGCACCATCAATATCTCGGTCCGCTACATGGATGAGAACGAAAGCTACGAGGTGGATACGCCGAACGGCGCGGTCACGCTGTTGCGTCCAGGCCGCTACCGCATTGATGCCGATCCCGAGCGCCAGCTCACCACCGTGACCGTTCGAGGAGGGGAAGCTGAAGTGACGGCCGGCGCCGCGTTTCCGGTGCATGCGCGCCAGTCCGCTTACATCACCGGCGCCGACCAACCCAATACCGAGGTAGCCTCGGCTGGGCCGTCAGACGACTTCGATCTTTGGTGGCAGAGCCGCGACGACCGCGAAGACCGCCGCCCGGCACCGCGTTACGTATCCCGGGAAATGATTGGTTATCAGGATCTGGATGACTACGGCACCTGGCGTGACTACCCGGGTTATGGTCCGTGCTGGGTCCCCCGCGTAGCTGCGGGATGGGCGCCCTATCACAACGGCCGTTGGGTATGGGTAGAGCCATGGGGCTGGACCTGGGTGGATGAGGCTCCCTGGGGGTTTGCGCCTTTCCACTACGGCCGCTGGGCGTTTTATGGAGGCGCCTGGGTCTGGCTTCCCGGCGCTGTGGCGGTTCGTCCGGTCTACGCGCCGGCTCTCGTTGCCTGGGTCGGTGGCGAGCACTTTGGAGTAGGGATCGGGATTGGCGCCGGTGTGGGTTGGTTCCCGCTGGGCCCGCGTGAAGCTTATATTCCCTCGTATCGCGTCAGCAACACTTACGTGACGCGAGTCAACGTGACTAACGTCACGAATGTCACCAACATTACCAATGTCACGAACGTTACCTACGTGAATCAGCGTGTGCCTGGCGCCGTAACGGCAGTGTCACGCACTGACTTCGCAGCATCACGTCCGGTCGCACGGGTTGCCGTGCAAGTTCCCGCGAGCGCCGTAGCTTCGGCGCAGGTTTCCACTCGCCAGATTCCAGTCACGCGGCAGGAAGCGGTTGCGGCACGCCCGGTAGCCAGTGCCACCGTGGCCCGGCCACCGCAGAGCGTCGTCAGGACGCCGGTGGTTACCAAAACTCCGCCGCCCGCTTCGACTGCTTCTTTAGCGCGGCCTGCCGCGATGCCGGCTAACCGGCCTTCCACGGTGTACCAGCCTGCTCAGCAGAATCGCCCAGGCCAGCCGCAACAGACCTATCGGCCTCCGGCCGCTCAGACCCAACCAGCTAACCGGCCTCCTGCCGTGCAGTCTGAACCAACATACCGTCCGCCAGTGACGCAGTCTCAACCGACGTACCGGCCGCCGACTCAATCTGAGCCGGCCAACCGCTCTGTGAGACCTGAATCGACGTACAGGCCTCCGCCACCCCAGGCTCGCACCGAAAGCGCACCACCGCCGCATCAGCATGGGCCGGATCGTCCGCCCGCTAGGCAAGCGGAGAAACCGCGTTCTGAGAAGGAAAAGGAAAAGTCTAAGTAACCGGGACCGCAGCTTCACGGATGATCCGGTCGATGTCGGCAGAACCCGGACACGTCTTTGATGCCCGTATTTCGCGGTGCATGATGATGTGGTCGCGGTCGAGCGGGATTTTCCATCGGCCGGCGATCTCGCGAACGAGAGCCGCGCTGGCAAGGTACTGCTCGTCAGGCCATAGGTCCTGCGGCTGGCCTTCATGCTCGATGCCGATGGTGTAGAAGTTGGGATTGGCGGTCGGGTCGATGAGCTTCCAGGTGGGCCTCACCACAATGCCCGCATGAAATGCGGTATCGGTTTCCTGTACGAACTGATGCACGCTCCCCGATTTGCCGATGCCATAATGCGCCGAAACGGAGGCGCGGGGATCATTAAACGTCAGGCCCGCGCTTTTGAGCGAGCCGACGATGATGTGAATGACGATGGCCTTGGGCTCGAACCCGTGGCGTCCTTTGCGGAAATTTTCGGCGGCGGCGCCGATCCAGTCGCTCTGCATGGAATCAGCCCGCCGCGCGGGTCAGGGAGAGGTCGCCCTTCTCATCCGCGGGTGAGGGAGCAGGCGGGACAGCGGTGTCGCGCGAGGACTGCCGCTGTTCGCGATGCGCCTGCTCTTTCCGCGCGAGAATCGGGCGCAAGCCCACCAGATCCTTCAGCGCGTTATACCAGAATGGCGCTCCCAGGCTGAGCAGCATCGCCGAGAGCGTGATTCCCGGAAGCCTGGACCAGGTCCAGGTTTGCGGCACGATCGATAAGCGGTCGCGCCGTCCGCCGCCAGCCGCCGCAAAAGCTCGAAGGCATCGAGTTGCAAACCCGCGGCCACCGCAATCGCGATCGCGCCTGCCACCAGCCTGGCGTGCCGTGCGAAGCGCTGCGTTACGCGATCCATGGTTTCGTCGAAGGAAGTGTGCAGGCGCGCGGCGAACTGGCTCGGCGCTTCGGTGACTACGGCGATGGTGTGGCGCACTGCGAGACGGCAAGTCGGGACGCAGCGCCTCCAGCTTCAATCGCCAGCAGATGGATGTTGTCGAGGACCTCAGCGGGATTTGCGATGCCGTTTGTTTCAAGGGCCCGCTTCAACGTAGCGCGCGCGTATTCGTCCAGCAACTTGCCCCCGGGTTCCTTGCCGGCGGCCAGTTCCAGCAGAATGCGCGTCAACTCCTCGCGCTGTATCACGGTGCCGAGTCTTCCCTCAGCACGCGCAATCAGCGGATGGCGGAGCACCGCCACGGCAATCTGCCGCAGGCAGAACGGAGTGATCTTGGGATCGATCTGATTCAGGATCGTGATCACGCCGCGCAACAAATTGCCTGCCACGCCAACCGAACGCGCCCGTGATCACCTGGGTCAGCAGCGTTACCGCCGTGCTGACCAGCAGCATGATGGCTGAGAATCCGATCAGAATGTCGAGGGACTTGAGCATGTGGAGAGCGGGGTACTTCTACCCCGATTATAGAAACGCGTGTCAAGACATACGGCCACTTGCCTTGATAGGATGCAGGGATTATGATTACCCGGAGATCCGCTTCGGAAACGCTGGCGGCGGGTGCGCTGGCCGTGCCATCCCACGCAGTCGGCCGCGCCGCTAAAGGGCCGCTTGAAACAATCCGTGTCGCGCTGGTGCTACGAAAATACAGTCTGGACGACCTCTGCCAAGCCGCTGTGCGCATCGGGCTCAAAGGCATCGATCTGATTGATTCCAAAGACTGGCCGACGGTTCAGAAATACGGCCTGGTACCTTCGATGACGCCTGGCGCGGGCACCATCCCCGACGGGCTCAACCGCATGGAGAACCACGATCGGCTGGAGGCGAGTTCCGCGAGAACATCGAAAAGGCAGCCAAAGCCGGAGTGCCGAATGTGATCACATTCTCGGGAAACCGGCGTGGTTTGCCCGACGAAGTGGGCATCGAGAACTGTGTGACCGGTCTGAACCGGGTGAAGAAAATCGCCGAAGATCACAAGGCGTGATATCTGCCTGGAACTGCTCAACAGCAAAGTGGACCACCACGACTACCAGTGCGATCACACGGCATGGGGCGTGGAGGTGATCAAGCGCGTGGATTCGCCGCGCGTGAAGCTGCTGTACGACATCTATCACATGCAGATCATGGAAGGCGACGTCATCCGCACCATCCGCGCAGAACATCCAGTATCTGGCGCACTTCCACACTGGCGGCGTGCCCGGCCGGCACGAGATCGACAGCACGCAGGAGCTGAATTACGGCGCGGTGGCCAAAGCGATTGTCGACTCTAGGATTTCATGGGTACATGGCGCATGAGTTTGTGCCAGCGGGCAAAGATCCGATCAATCGCTCGAAGACGCCGCCAAGCTGTGCGACGCGTAGGGTGCATCCTCAATAACGAATCACAACGGCAAGATCACCTGTGGCTCGCGTCTGGTCTGCTTGAAATTGCGCGCCAGGCAGATTGGCATTGAGGAGTTGTGCGGCATCGCCTAGTGGGTTGTCGCAACCGCTCCCTGCCGGTCACGGCTCAGTTTCGGAACAGCTAGGACAGAATGACAGTAAGATTATAAGACTTCATGCGGTCGGCAGATCCCACACGCGTGAGCACCGGGATCGGATTCATAGTCTGGCTGGCGCTTTGGCTGCCAGTTGCTTTCGCCGCTCGCGCGCCGGGGTTGATCGACCGGCTATTTCTGCTGGCTCCTCTAGCGATCGTGCCGTTGGGGATGCGTTTGCAGCTTCTTCCGCAAGCCGTCCGGGTGGCGCAGGTTTTTGCGGCGCTGGTGGTTATTTCCTTCCTGAGCCGCACGGGAATCGCGGCCGCGCTTCTGGTTGTGCCGTGGCTGTTGCTGGGCGGGGCAGGCGGCGTGATCGGTCTGCTCCGTCTCTGGCGGAGCGGAGTGCGGCGCATGGACGAAATGTGCCTGCACGTTGCGCTCGTTTACTGGCCCATCGGCTGCCTGTGGCTTGTGATCTCGCGGCTGGGGGTGAATCCGCTCGGATTCAGCGATGATATCGTGCTGCTGACAGCGGTCCACTTTCACTACGCCGGATTCGCGGCGCTCACGATGCTTGGAATGATCGGCAAGTTCTCCGAGGGGATGCTGTATCGTGCGGCGGCCTGGGGCGCGATCGCCGGCATTCCGACCCTGGCGCTGGGCATTACTTTTTCGGCGAGCCTGGAATGCGCGGCGGCACTGCTACTGACGTTGAGCCTGGTGTCGGCCGCGGGGATCACGGCATTCGTCGTTCTGCCGCAGGTGGTGAATCGTACGGCTCAAGTGATGCTGGCGGTTTCCGTTGCCTCGCTGGTGGCAGCCATGGTTTTCGCGGTGATTTATGCGCTGGGGAAATACAATGGCCGGGACTGGCTGGATATTCCTGAGATGGCAGCAGTGCACGGTGTGATCAATGCGCTCGGGTTCAGTCTGTGCGGACTGGTGGGATGGAATTTGGTGGGGCAGGGTGAGGTGATTAGAAGCTGACGCGCGCTGGAAGAGGGGCCTACCCGCTGCCAAATTCAGCGCGGTACTTTTCCCAGTGACCTTTTATGTTCGCCATGATGCGCTGGTACTCGGGGTCGGAGTGGAGGTTGTTCCAGTTTTTGTCGCGTTGGAACCAGGGGTAGTTGTGGTTGCTCAGTTCGTCGGTGCGGCGGAGCCATGTGAGCGCGGTTCCTTTATCACCAAGCAATGCGTACATACCGCCGAGCCAATAAGCGAAATCGCCGTCGATGACTAGGGGCGGGCGCATCTCAAACAGGGTCGGGTCGATTTTGGCGCGCTCGCCGCGGGAGGCATAAAGGAACGCCGCCATGATCACCGGCGCGACATCGCTGCTGGCGCCGCGCAGTTCGACGCCACGTGCCAAAAACTGGCCGGCTTCGTCAAGCTTGCCCTCGTAGTAGAGAAATTCACCCAGAAAAGTCGCTGCTCTGTATTGGTTCGGGCTGCCGGCGATGGTCTGGCGCATTTCGAGTACGGCGTCGTGCGTCCGCCCTACGTAAAGCAACATGCGGCCGTGCATCCAGTGAATCCGCGGCGTGGTTGGGTTCAGCTGGACGCTGTGGCTGTAGGCCTGCTCGGCGAGTTCAACCAACCCGGCGTAGTGGTACGCGTAGCCAAGCATGTCATAGGCGTAATCGGAGTTGGGGGCCAAGGCCACGCCTTGCCGGCCGCTACGGATGGCTTCTTCAAGGCGGCCTCTTTCGGCATAGGCCGCGGCCAAGGCCGTATGACCTTCGCCGAGGCTGGGGTTCAGGCGAACAGCCTCGCGCGCCTCCTCTTCTGATCGGGCCAGGTTCTCTTTCGAGTTTTCGGGAAAATTAGCGGCCTCCATCCCATATGACGTGGAGAGCGAAGCATGCGCCTCGGCAAAGCCGGGGTCGAGCGCGATAGCCTGCTGGAGCAGTCTCCGGCCCTGACGAATGCTGTCGAGAGTCGAGCGCATTTTATATTCGTTGGCGTAGAAACGGGCCTGCAGGTACAGGTTGTAGGCCTCGGGCGACTGCGTCATCGGGCCCGACATTGCCTGATGCTCAGCGGGAGTAACCTGAATGCTGAGATTCTCGACGACCTTTTGCGCCAGATCGTCCTGGAACTTCAGCATGTCGTCCGCGCGAAGATCGTAGCGGCCGGCCCAGCGCGCGGCGCCAGTATCGCGGCCAATGAGTTGCAAAGAAATGCGGATCATTGGTCCGATACGTTGGTAAGTACCCTCCAGGACCGAATTCACATCGAGTTCCCTGGCCACCTGGCCTGGATCCGCTGGCGTTTTGACGTACTTCAGAACCGAGCTGGTCGGGCGCACCGCCAGATTCCGCAGCGAGACCAGCCGGCTGATAACGGCGTCGGCCATGCCGATGCCCCACTCTTCCCGGCCGGGCTGAGGACTCAAATCGCGAAAAGGCAGGACGGCGAGGGTTTGGACCGCGGCCATGGGTGCAACAGTCGCAACAGCGGGGCGAGAATGCAGATACCAAAAAAATCCGCCAGCCGCCAGGACGAGGGCCGCCGCGGCCGCCTCAATCCAACGCTTTGAGCGGCGCGGCTTGGCAGCAGGCACGCGACCCGTGACCGAGCCGGATACCAATTCGTGATGCAGCCGCTTCAGGTCAGCCGCGAGATCGGAAGCCGTCTGGTAACGCAGACTGCGATCTTTCACCAGCAACTTGCCCACGATGCGTTCGAGTTCCGGCGGCGTCCGGGGATTTGACTGGGAGATGGGCGCGGGGTCACGGTTCAAGATGGCTTCGAAGATGACGGCCGCGGTGGAGGCGGAGAATGCGCATCGCCCAGTGGTCATCTCGTAGAGGACCAGACCCAGCGAAAACAAGTCGGTGCGCGCGTCGACCGGCTCGCCGCGAGCCTGTTCGGGCGACATGTAGGCGATGGTGCCGAGGGCTGCGCCGGGGCCGGTAATAAAAGCATCGTCGGCCACGGTGGGAGCTGCGCTGGCCAGTTCGGGCGCGGAATCCGGGTGCACCAGCTTAGCCAGGCCGAAGTCGAGAATTTTCGCGTGCCCTCTCGAAGTGACAAAGATGTTGGCCGGTTTGATGTCACGGTGAATGATTCCTTTCGCGTGAGCAGCGTCGAGCGCGTCGGCCATCTCGATGGCGAGAGGAAGGAGGGTCTCGATTTCCAGGGGTTTGCCGGCGATGAGCTCACGGAGAGTGCGGCCCTCCAGCAGCTCCATCACGATGAAATAGCGGCCGCCGGCCTCGTCAATCTCGTGAATCGTGCAGATGTTGGGATGATTCAGCGCCGAGGCAGCGCGCGCCTCGCGCTGGAAACGCTCCAGGGCGTGTGGGTCCGCGGCGAGCTCCTCGGGAAGGAATTTAAGCGCGACGAGGCGGCCGAGTTTTGTGTCCTCCGCCTTGTAAACAACGCCCATGCCACCGCCGCCAAGCTTATCGAGAATGCGGTAGTGGGAGATGGTTTCGCCGATCATGAGCCTGGGAGAATGTTAACAGAACGAGGAATGGACGCTGAGAGAGAGGGACGGGCAGCACAGTCCACGACGGGCAGTGCGGTTGGTTGTGAGTATTTGGGTTAGGGACACTTAAGCCAGTCCCCAGTGAGAATGTTTTCGCTAGAATAGCCATTTGCCTCCCGAGGAATTCCGTAAAATCGCTCACGAAGCTGTCGACTGGATGGCCGATTATCTCGCACGCGTCGAACGCTATCCGGTTTTGCCGCACATCAAACCTGGCGAGCTGATCGACGCGCTGCCACGTTGCGGCCCCGACCAGGGCGAACCGATGTCGACCATCCTGGAAGATTTCCGACACCAGATCGTGCCCGCTGCCACTCACTGGAATCATCCCGGCTTTATGGCTTACTTCGCAATCTCAGCCTCGGGCCCGGGAATCCTGGGCGAGATGCTGTCAGCCACGCTGAACATGAACGGCATGTTGTGGAAGACCTCGCCCGCCGTCGTCGAGCTGGAACAGGTGACGCTCGAATGGTTGCGCCGCTGGATGGGCTTGCCCGATCCTTTGTTCGGCATCATCTTCGATACCGCTTCCACAAGCAGCATGCACGCCATCGCCGCAGCGCGCGAGATGGCGGCTCCTGAGGTACGGGCCGAAGGCGGCGGCGCCGGATTGGTTCTTTACACGTCGGAGCAATCGCACTCTTCCATTGAAAAGGGCGCGATTGCCATCGGCATCGGCCAGAAAAACGTGCACAAGATTGCGGTGGATGACGAATTCCGAATGCGGCCGAAAGCACTGGAAACGGCCATCGAACGCGACTATGCGAGCGGTCTGCGCCCGTTCTGCGTGGTGGCCACTGTAGGCACTACTTCCACCACCAGCATCGATCCGGTGGAAGCCATTGCCGCCATCGCCGAACGCTATGGCTTGTGGCTGCATGTGGACGCCGCATACGCCGGCGTGGCTGCGATTGCCCCCGAGTTTCAGTACATTCTGAAGGGTTGCGAACGCGCCGATTCGCTCGTCGTCAATCCCCACAAATGGCTGTTCACGCCGGTTGACTTGAGCGTGCTGTACACGCGCCGCCCGGAAATCCTACGCCGGGCGTTCTCACTGGTTCCAGAATATCTGCGCACGGCCGAGGATTCCCGCGCTGTGAATTTCATGGACTACGGTGTTCCCCTCGGCCACCGCTTCCGCGCGCTCAAGCTTTGGTTTGTGCTCCGATACTACGGACGTGAGGGGATCGCGCAGATGATCCGCAACCACATCGCGTGGGCGCAGGAGTTAGCGCAACAGGTCGACGCCGATGCCCGCTTTGAGCGTACTGCGCCCACGCCGTTATCCACCGTGTGTTTCCGCCTCAAGAAAAGCGACGAAGAAAATCAGGCGCTCCTCGATCGCGTAAACGCTACGGGAGAAGTCTTTCTCTCCCATACCGTGCTCAAAGGCCAGTACACGCTGCGGCTCGCCATTGGCAACATCGGAACCACTCGCGCGCACGTCCAGCGGGCGTGGGAGCTAGTGAGAGCCAACGCGGGTTGATGCCGCTATACTTGGTGTTGTGCGAGCTTCCTCGATCAGGCCAGATGTGAAAACGCAGTCAGTCCAACGCGCCGAAGATGCCGTGGTCCTTTTGAGGCTGATCTCTCAGTCGGAAGACGATTTTCGGCGAGGCCGCTGGAAATCACAAAAGGCGGTGGAAGCTTCTTTGCGGCGGGAATTCGTGAAGCGACTGCCGGTCTGATGCTCACCGGAAGCGGCTTCTACGATGCTCCAAATCCACCCGGTAAAACTCGTGACCTTTAGCCCCCTGCCGGGTCAAATAACGGTAAACTAGTGTTAAGCCACGAGGCCATCTTGCCCTATTCCAGCCACTTAGTGTTTTTCTCTGTAGGCGCTGCTTGCCTGCTGTCACTTGGCTGCAGTTCGCAATCGGCCCCACCGCCCAGCATGCCGGCGGTGCCGGTGACCGTCGCCACGGCTGTCCAGAAGAACGTTCCTATTCAATTGCGGCCCATTGGCAACGTGGAATCGTACGCCTCCATCACTATTAAGGCGCAAGTGGCCGGTGAACTGGTGCGCATCCATTTCAGCGAGGGACAAGAAGTCAAGAAGGGTGATCTGCTGTTCGAGATCGACCGCCGCCCTTACGAGCAAGCGCTGCACCAGGCTGAGGCCAATCTGAATCGCGATATTGCACAGCAGACACAGGCCGAGGCCAACCTTGGACGCGATCTCGCGCAGGCCGAGAACGCGCGCGCACAGGCAGCCCGCTACGCCAAGCTAACGGCTGAAGGTGTAATCTCGAAAGAACAGAACGATACCATGCGCACGACGGCGCGCTCGACGGATGAATCCGCCCGCGCCGACCGGGCCGCGATTGAAAGCGCTCGCGCCTCTATCGCCGCCGATAAGGCTACTGTGGAGAAGGCCAAGCTGGATCTGGAGTATTGCGAGATTCGTTCCCCCATCGACGGCCGGACAGGCAGTCTGCAGGTGAAGCAAGGCACGCTCATCAAATCCAACGCGGACACGGCTATGGTGGTCGTCAACCAGATCTATCCGGCTTACGTCACCTTCTCCGTGCCCGAAGATCAACTTGCCGTCATCCGCAGATCCATGTCGCAGGGACCGCTTGCAGTCGAAGCGGAAGTCCCGAATGATCCGGGCGAGCCGGCTCGCGGACAGCTCTCCTTCGTCGACAATACGGTCGACAGCACCACCGGCGCGATCAAGCTGAAAGCCACGTTCCCCAACAAAGAGCACAAGCTTTGGCCCGGCCAGTTCGTGAATGTGGTGCTGACGATCGGGACGGAGTCGGGCGTGACAGTTGTGCCCGCGGAAGCCGTGCAAACCGGACAACAGGGCTCGTACGCTTTCGTGGTGAAGGCGGATCATACCGTGGAGAATCGTGAACTGACGGTAGGGCGCACCATCGGACGTGAGACGGTCATTGCCAAAGGGATTGCGCCTGGAGAAACCGTGGTCACCGATGGGCAGCTTCGCCTGGTTCCCGGCTTCAAAGTCGAGGTCGTGAATGGCGCGGCTGGAAAGGCGGGCGGAGCCTCGCAATGAACGTATCCGAACTCTTCATCCGCCGGCCGATCACGACGGCCCTGGTCACTTCGGCGATCTTGCTTTTCGGCATCGTAGCGTACCGCGCGCTCCCCGTGAGCGACCTGCCGAATATCGATTATCCGACCATCCAGATCAGTGCCTCGCTGCCGGGCGCCAGCCCGGAAACCATGGCCTCCGCGGTGGCGACGCCGCTCGAGCGCCAGTTCTCGACTATCGCCGGCATCGAGTCGATGAACTCCACCAACGGGATCGGCTATACGAATATCACGGTGCAGTTCGCGCTCAGCCGGAGCATCGACGCGGCGGCGCAGGATATACAGTCGGCCATTTCGAAAGCGGCTCAACAACTGCCGCCGAATATGCCTACTCCGCCGTCGTACCAGAAGGTGAACCCGGCGGACCAGCCGATCCTCTACGTTGCCGTCAGCTCGCCGACCTTGCCCCTCTATCAGGTGGATGAATACGCCGAAACCATGATGGCCCAGCGCATCTCGATGGTAAGCGGCGTAGCCCAGGTGCAAGTCTATGGTTTCGAAGTATGCGGTTCGCGTGCAACTCAATCCCGATGCGCTGGCATCGCGCGGAATCGGGGTGGACGAAGTGCAGGCGGCGATTCAGCGCGCCAACGTCAACCTTCCCACCGGTACGCTCTACGGCAGCAAGCAGTCCTTCACCGTGCAATCGAACGGGCAGCTTTTCAATGCGGCTGCCTTCCGGCCGCTGATCGTCGCGTATCGCAACGGAAATCCAGTGCGGCTGGGGGAAGTTGCCAACGTTATCGATAGCGTGGAGAACGACAAAACCATTAGCTGGTTCATGGACACGCGGGCCATCGTGCTGGGCATCCAGCGCCAGCCCGGAACCAATACCATCCAGGTGGTGGATGGCGTCCGTCAACTGCTGCCGCAGTTCCAGAAACAGATTCCGGCTTCCGTGAAGATGACGATTCTCTACGATCGGTCGATTTCCATCCGCGAGTCCATCTCGGACGTGAAATTCACGCTCTTGTTGACGATCTGCCTGGTCGTGATGGTGATCTTTCTGTTCCTGCGAAATGTATCCGCAACCGTCATCCCCAGTTTCGCGGTGCCATTGGCGATCGTGGGAACGTTCGCCGCCATGTATCTGCTTGGGTACACGGTGGACAACCTATCGCTGATGGCGCTCACGCTTTCGGTAGGCTTCGTGGTGGATGACGCTATTGTGATGCTCGAAAACATCGTGCGCCACATGGAACTGGGAAAGCCGCGGATGCTGGCGGCCCTGGTGGGCGCGCGCGAGATTGGGTTCACCATCGTTTCCATGACGATCTCGCTGGTCGCCGTCTTCATCCCGGTGCTGTTTCTGGGCGGAATCGTCGGGCGCCTGCTGCACGAGTTTGCGGTCACCATCAGTGTGGCCATTCTGGTTTCCGGATTTGTATCGCTGACCCTGACACCCATGCTTTGCAGCCGGTTCCTGAACCCGCCCAAGGAGAAGCACGGCGCGGTCTACATGACGTTCGAGCGGTTCTTCAACGGCATGGCCAACGCTTATGATCGTTCTCTGCAAAGTCGTGCTAAGGCATCGCCTGGCCACCGCGACCGTTTCGCTTCTGCTTCTCCTGGCCTCCGGGTACCTGTTCTACGTTCTGCCAAAAGGCTTCATCCCCAGCTACGATTCCGGAAGCTTATTCGGCGCCACGCTGGGCGCGCAGGATATTTCGTTTGATGCCATGAAGCAGCATCAATGGGAGCTGAACCAGATCCTGCTGAAGGAGCCGGCCATCCAATCCATGATGTCGTTCACCGGCGGCGGATTCGGCCAGGCCGGCAATACCGGCATCTTTTTCATTACCATGAAGCCCCGTTCGCAGCGCAGCGAGTCCGTGGATCAGTTCATAGACCGCATGCGCGGCAAGCTCTTCAGTGTGCCCGGAATTCTCGCTTTCATGCAGAACCCGCCACCGATCCAGATTGGAGGCCAGTTTACGCGCTCCCCTTATCAGCTGACGCTGCAGGGCGCGGATACGAAGGAGATCTATCAATGGGCGCCGCAGGTCGAGGCCAGGATGCACCAACTGCCGGGGATTCTGGACGTCAATAGCGACCTTCAGCTTGCCAGCCCGCAAGTGTTCGTCGATATCAATCGCGATAAAGCCTTGGCACTGGGGGTGTCGCCGCAGTTGGTCCAGGATGCGTTGTATACCGCTTACGGGAGCCGCCAGGTTTCCATCATTTATACGCCGGCTAACGAGTATCGGGTGATTACCGAAGTGGAGCCGCAATATCAGCGGACGCCTGAGGCGCTATCTAAGCTTTACATTCGATCGGCGAGTGGGCAGTTGGTAACGCTCGACACAGTGGCGAAACTCGTTCGGACCGTTGGCCCCCTGACCATCAATCACTGGGGCCAGTTGCCCGCGGTGACCGTCTCGTTCAACCTGGCGCCCAGCATGGCCTTGGGAGACGCAGCCAACGCCATCGAAAGTGCCCTGGGCAAGATGCGTATGCCCGCCAGCATCACTACCAGCTTCCATGGAACAGTAGAGGCCTTCCAGAACTCTTTTCGCGGGTTGACTGTCCTGCTCGTGGTCGCGGTACTTGTCATCTACATCGTCCTGGGTGTCCTTTACGAAAGCCTGATCCACCCGCTAACGATTCTGTCGGGACTGCCCTCGGCCATGTTCGGCGCGTTGTTGACTCTCAAAGTGTTCGGTCTGGAAGTGGATCTCTACGCGTTCGTCGGTCTCATCATGCTGTTCGGCATCGTCAAGAAGAATGCCATCATGATGATTGACTTCGCGCTCGAGGCCCAGCGCAAAGAAGGGAAGGCGCCATTCGAAGCCATCTATGAAGGCTGCCTGCTGCGCTTCCGGCCCATCATGATGACCACGCTCGCCGCGCTGTTCGGAACCCTGCCCATCGCTCTCGGCGCCGGAGCCGGAGCGGAATCGCGCCGCCCGCTTGGCCTCGCGGTCGTGGGCGGCCTGCTGGTTTCGCAGTTGCTCACGCTCTACATCACGCCGGTGATTTATCTCTACATGGAATCGTTCCAGGACTGGCTGCGCCGCCGCCGCGGACGTCCCTCGCCGATCGGTGAACAAGAGCCGGAAACGGTGTTGGGATAGGGACATCCTGGTTGGTTTTCCCGACCACCCGTCCGGCCGGAAAACTGGCGGTGTTCACCGTTGATGTGGTGCTGGCACTCCGGCGGCTGGCGTAAGGTTGATCAGCACTGAGACGTTGTTTGATGCACTGTTGGCCACAACCAGATCCGGCTTGCGGTTCCCGTTCAAGTCGGCCACGCCGATCCAGGAGGGCGCGCTACCGACCGTGACGGTCTGCTCAGGCCCGAAGATCCCATTTCCAAGCCCGGGGAATATCGAGATGGTGTTTGAACCCGTGTTGGCGACGGCCAGATCCGTTTTGCCGTCCAGGTTGAAATCACCGGCCACGAGGAAGGAAGACGTGTTGCCGGCGGTGAAACTCAGCGGAGGCAGGAAAAACCCGTTCCCCACGCCGAGCAACACGAACACGATGCTGGTCAAACGAGCGTTGACAACGGCAAGGTCCGGCTTGCCATCGCCGTTGAAGTCGCCGAGCGCAAGAAAAGTAGGATTTGGTCCGGCCGGAAAGTTCCTCGCGGGCAGAAATGTTCCTCCGCCATAGCCGAGCAAAACGGAAACATCGCCCGAAAGCGAATTTGCGACCGCGAGATCCGTGATCCCATCGCCGTTGAAGTCGGCGGCCACGACGGATAGGGGACGGTCTCCCACCGTCGCGCTGAAGAACGGCACGAAAGTCCCGTTGCCAAGGCCCACGAAAATGGCGACGCTATTGGAGTCGCTCTGCGCCACGGCAAGGTCGATCTTGCCATCCCGGTTGAAATCCGCCGCCACAATGGCGGATGGACTGGTCACTTTCAGGCTTCCGAAAGGTTGGAATGTTCCGTTGCCAATGCCCAACAGCAGCGACACGTTGTCCGATGCGAAATTTGCGACCGCAAGATCGAGTTTGCCATCCCCATTGAAGTCCCCTACCGCAATGGCACGCGGGCTGGCGCCGGCACTCTGATCCGCCCAGTGTTGGAAGTAGCCGTTGCCGACACCCCGCACCAGTGTGAGCGAGGACGATCCCTGGTTCACTACCACGAGATCGGGTCTTCTGTCACCGTCAGTATCAGCGATCGCTAACGCTGCCGGTTCGGAGCCAACTGTTATTTGGTTCAGTGTGAGGAACGACGACGTCTGAGCGTGTACGTTGCCATTCGCCAGCAGCGCGAAAACAGCGCAACACAGCCAGTCTCGAGAGACTTTCGCCATCGGATGTCGGGACCTTTACCTTCTTCTCACCGTTATACTAATCGATTGACCAGCCAGTACATTCCCCCGAATGGGCTGAATCGTCCAGTACTAAACCGCCGCGGACGGCCAGCGCCCGTCGGTCAGCAAGAACCCGGAAACGGTGCCAGGGTAGGACCGCACCACTTTCACCACTTGGTGCTAGACTAGTGGTTATGAAGCGGGCGACCATCACTCTGGATGACCAACTCGAAGCTGCGCTCGAGGTGTTTGGCAAGCGGCAGGAAGTGCCACCTGTGTTGACCTCTGTGGTTCAAGCCGCCCTCCGTGAATACCTGGCACGGCGTGGCGTTGCGGCCCCGCCTAAACCATTTCAGATCACTCCCGCGACGAAGGGTAGCGGAAAGCGCGACGTGAGCGTGCGCCATGATGAGTATCTGGCGCGCAAGTGATGCGGGCGGTTTTGGCAGACACGGGCCCGCTTTATGCGCTTTCCGATCCGTCCGATCAATATCACAAGCGGGCGCGCGAGCAGATGACGCGTCTTCGCGCCGAAGGGTATCTGGTTGCCGTGACGTATCCCACAATCAGCGAAACCTACACACTCGTACTCAGACGTCTTGGTGCCCTCTATGTGCACGGATGGATAGAGCAACTCCTGGACGGGGTCGTGGCGATCAATCCGGAGCCGGGGGATTACCAGGAAGCCATTCTTCAAGTCCTAAGATATCCGGATCAACTAATTACGTTGTTCGATGCGTTGGTCGCCGTACTCGCCGAGAAAATGGGCTACTCGGTCTGGTCGTATGATCATCATTTCGATTTGATGCGCGCCGTTCGCTGGGACTGACTAATCTCTCGATACCGGAAACAGCCCACCACGTGGTCGTTCACCATACCCGTGGCCTGCATCAATGCATAACAGATGGTCGATCCCACGAACTTGAACCCGCGCTTGGCAAGATCCTTGCTCATGGCATCCGACTCCGCGGTACGGGCAGGAACATCGTGAAGAGAGTGCCATTTGTTCTGAAGCGGCTGGCCACCCACAAACTGCCAGATGTAGGCATCGAAGCTTCCGAACTCTTTCTGCGCGGCGAGAAACGCTTGGGCGTTCCGAATGGCCGCGTTGACCTTTAGCGTGTTGCGGACAATCTCCGCGTTCGCGAGCAACTGCTTCACTTTGCGCGCATCGTAGCGGGCCACGCGCCGCGCGTCGAAATTATCGAACGCGCGCTGGTAACCCGTCCGTTTGTTCAGGATTGTCGACCAGCTGAGGCCCGCCTGGGCGCCTTCGAGGATCAGGAACTCAAATAGCGCCCGGTCATCGTGCAGGGGCACTCCCCACTCGGTGTCATGATACGTGATGCTCGCTTCGGTGTTGGCCCATTCACAACGGCGGTTCTGGGAATTGTGAGGCACGTTTCAGGATATACGGATTTCGCCACTCACAGCAGAATCAGCCCTTGCCGCATGCCGATGGCCACCGCTTCCGCGCGGCTGGATGCGTTGAGCTTGGTAAAGATGGAAGTGACGTGAAATTTTACCGTGTGCTCGGAAATGCCCAGACGCCAGGCGATATTCTTGTTGGCGAGCCCTTCCGCCAACATGCCGAGCACCTCGATCTCTCGCGACGTGAGCGCACCATCCAGTTCTCCCGGCGCTCTTCTGACAGATTCCGTGGATTGTAGCGAGGACAGAATGTCCGGATGCAATACGATGAGCCCGTGGGCAGCCGCTTCGATCGCCGCAGCGATTTCCTCAGCGGAAGCGTGGTGAGGCAGCGCCGCGCGAAGTCCGGAGCGCAATCCGGCGGTAATGGCTGAGGGGTCCGCCTGCTCCACCAACCACACGAAGGCCGGGCCTGATTGGAACAGCGGATCGAGCGTTCCTTCTTGCCCGCGGCGCGATTCCACCAGCACCACGTCCGGCGCAAGTTCCTGGATATGCTCCAACAGAACGTCCGGGTGTACGCTGCCGGCAACGGTGAGCGACCCGGTCTGCGCGATCAGCGCTGTAAGGCCCGCTCGCACCACCGCCGAATCTGCGGCCACCAGGACCCGCACTACCCCACGACCGATTCCATAGCCGAATGATCGAAGTCTACCTCGCAAACAATCGCACGGCCGCCGCGCAAGACATCGAGCTGCGCCACGCTTCCTCCGGCTTCGAGCGCGAGAGCGAGATCAAAGGGCGCCTGAAATGGACGGCCCTCAGCCCCCGTCAGGATGTCGCCCACTTGCAACCCCGCCCCCTGAGCCGCACCTCCCGCTTCTACTTCCACGATCAGCAGCCCGAATTGCGGTGTATTCACCGGTTCCACCGTCACGCCCAACCGCCGCGCGGGTCTTCCGCGTCGCGCTACAAAACGCTCGACGATGTTGCTCGGTATCGCCAGCGCCACCCCGTTCGCCACCATCGTATTGATTCCGATTACCCTCCCGCGAGCGTCCGCCAGCGGGCCTCCGGAGTTCCCGGGCCCAAGGCGAAGATCGGCCTCGATCCACCGCTGGCTCGAGCGTGCATGGACCACCCCGACGGTCACCGTGCCCGCATACCCGTAAGGACTGCCCGCCGCCAGAACGATTTCGCCTATGCGAAGTTTGTCCGAATCACCGGCCACGGCCGCGTGTAAATCCTTGACATCCGCTTCGAGCAGGGCGAGGTCGAGCTGTGGATCTCGCGCCGCCACCGTGGCTCGTGCCATGCGGCCATCCGCGAGCTGAATGAGTCCGTTCGCCCGCTGCGCTACGTGCGCATTCGTAATTACCAGGCCATCCTTGCCCCAGATAACACCCGAGCCGCCGCCACCCCTGGGACCCTGCACCTGAACCGTCGAGCGCCGTAGCCGGTCAGCGGTCTCCGTGAAATCTTCGATCACCGGCGCGAGCATTATTCTTCCCCCCTTGGCCGCTCACCCACTTTGATGGCGATTTCGAGATCGCCGCCGCCGCGCACGATCGCAGCCTTCACTGTGTTGCCTACGCTGTCGGCGCCAAGATGCGCATGCACGTCACCGGTGTCGCCAACTTTTGTTCCGTTGAGTGTCAGCAGCACATCTCCGATGAGTAGGCCGGCCGCGCCCGCCGGACCATCCGGTTGCACATTGATCACAATCAGCCCGCTCCTTCCACCCGGCAACTTGACCGGATGCATGCCGATTCCCAGATAGCCGCGTGCGATCCGCCCTTTTTCCAGCAGATCTTTGATGACGCGGTTCGCTGTCGGAACCGGAATCGCTACCGCCATGAACCGCGAGAGTCCGGAAGTGTTGATGCCCACAACACGGCCCTCCGCATCTACCAGCGGACCTCCCGAAAAGCCCGGGTAAATCGCGACATCCAGGCGCACCAGTTGATCCACTTGCCCGGAACGCCACGTCCTCCAGGCGCCCCCAACACCGCTGACGAAAGCAAGGCTTGCGCTTACGCCCTTTTCACTGGCGCGCCCAAGCGCCAGCACCAGGTGACCGATTTTTAGACTCGCCGTGTCGCCCAGTTCCGCGACAGCGGTTTCGCCGGCATCCAGTTTGAGAACGGCCAGGTCGGTGCCCGCGTCCCTTCCCGCCAGAACAGCCGGGACGTTGCGGCCATCCGGCAAGGTGACCGTAATCTCCTCGTCCCGCTTCAGCGTGTGCTCGGCTGTAACCACAACATTCCGCTGCCAAAGCACCCCAGTCGAGGGAACGTGCTGTCGCCCATGAACCGACACCACCGCCCGGCTGGCCCGCTCGGCGGCACTTGCAAGATCGTTCGATAACGCAGATAACGTGCTCATATCTCCAGCTTGCCCCACTGCCTGTGTGGGAAACACCGGATAAACGGCTAGGCCGCGACCCGCTAAAACGGCCAGGGAATGCGTGTGTGTTCTTTTGCGAGCCGCGACCGGAAGGGAGCGGTGTATTTACCTATGCCCCGTACGAACATTAAGTCCACAATTGCCAGATGCCGCCACGGACCAAAGGATTCCCGAGCCTGCCGCAGCGGCCGTTGGTCTACAGACGCCTGTTTTGATCGAGGCCTGCGGGACGTCCGAACTGCGGGCAAGCGGTCGGAACCGTCAAGTTTACGATAACCCCACTTTTCATCCTCGAATTGAATCACCATACGTGGGCCACTGTCTGTTGGTAGCGTATTCCCACTACTTCACTTGATCCATCAGGGCTTGGACCATTCGGACCCAGGCATCGCCCGTGCCTTCGACCGGTTCGACCAACAGGGAGCCTTGCGCGTCCACGATGCGGTTTTGTGGTACACCATTTACGAAATCGATGCGATCGGCCAGACGGCGGGAGTTCAACACGGGAAAGGTGTAGCCATGCTCGCGCACTAGACGGCGCGCCAGTTCCGCGTCGGAATCGACATCGATCGAAATGACTATGCGGTCTAGTCGGCCACGGAAGGCTTCATGCAGTTTTTGAATGTAGGGTAGTTCGGCGCGGCACGGAGTGCACCAAGTAGCCCACATATTTACCAGCACGACTTTGCCTTCCCAGTCCTGTAGGATCCAGCGGCGGCCGGTCAGGTCGGTTGCCTGAAAATCGCTCAGCGGAACGCGCCCCACCTTGGCCCAATCCACCCGTTGCGGTTGGAATAACAGTGTCTCATCGATGCCCACGCGTTCCGCGAGTTTCGACCATCGCTTCTCTTCGGCTTCATAGAAGACTCGCTGGTTGTGCGGCGCATTGGCGCCAGGGGTGAGCCGCGCTAGATCCGCACCGCCCCGACGGGCGGCGAGCCGGGCCTGCTGGGTGTCGTTCCTCTGCAACCAGTATTCGGCAAGATCGCTGTCGGCTCGCAATTGAGCGTGCACGATTTCTTGGTTGGCCCTTTCGGCTCCCTTTTCGGAATCCAGCAGGTCGTGGTTGTCACGCTCGACTTTCTGCACCGCATCGCTCAACAGGCCCGGGACTTCACTCAAGCGTGCGTGGTGATGAAGGTAGAGTTCGGCTACGTAAAAATGGGGATCGAAAAGAAGAAACTTGGCCGACGCCATTGCTTGCAGCGCCAAATCGGCCACAGCAAGCGCCTCGTCCGTGGGCAAATCAGACTCATACATCAAGGCCTCGTTCAGATATTCTCTTGTCGCGGCATCGGAATGCGGTTTTTCTTCGTGCAGCCGCTTCAGAAATTCAACACGAGTGACTCCCCATTCGATAAACCCCGTCTGCGTGGTATTGGGAGGCTGGTGTATCGACTCCCATTGTTGGATGGCTGCCTGAACAGCCCATGTGGAATCAGGCCGCTGGCGGGCTAGTTCGGACCGAAATTGGCGCGTACTTTCGCTGTCGCCCAGGTACACATAACCCAGGTTGACCAGGTTGATCCAGGGGGCGTTGTCATAAAGCTTCATTGCTCGCAGGCTTTGAACGACGCCCTTCAGCTCGGCATCGTGCGAGAGGTACATTTCGGTGAGAATAGGGTCCCATTGCCCGATCGCAGCCGGGTCGGTGCGTCCCGCCAACAGCCTTCTGGCAGCGCGGACAGCATCGGCACGAATGCGGGAGTCAATGATGGTGGAGAAATCAGCGGTCTGCGCTCGAATTGCGACGGCCAACACCGCTGCAAGCAAACCAATGCGGAGAACCCACATCTTGCATCAAGCATATCGCTCCCGTGGGGTGTTGGGAGATCGGGACATCCGATAGCAGTTACTGTCCTGGTCGGCCCACTCCTCAGCGCCGCGTCGATTCAGTTCAAGTTGACGTATACAGGGTTACCACTAACTTCGACGGATCGAAAACAGTTAGGCCAAGATAATTTGCCGTCCGCACAAGAAATGGCAACACCTCTTCGACCCGCGACCATATCATGCCGAGGACGGCGGCGCGGTTGCAGAAGTCATTCCACAACGGCCCGTCGCTCCAAACACCGTCGTCGTCCACACTGTCATCCGGTAGGTTGCAGATACACGGGTACCGGGCCGTCACCATGTTGTGCAGCTCCCGAAAAATCGGTGGAGGAGTACCTTGAGCGCTAGAACGGGCGGGATACAGATGGCGACGTTGTAGCTCATGACAATTAACCGGCGCTGGTACGTTCAAAACGAGTTTATTCCAACGTTGTTGGCAGCATGAGTCGAAAAAAGGTTTACCGACTACTGACCGACTCCAACGGCGGAGCGCTTGGCGAGCGAAGAGTCCGAATATCCCGCATCGGTGGTTGGCCGAAGAAACGGCTGTATTCGCGGTTGAATTGGCTGGCGCTTTCGTATCCGACCTCAAAGGCCGCACTTGCGGCGTCCAGACCATCCATGAGCATGCGTCCCCGCGCTGCCTGCAACCGAAGCTGTTTCTGATACTGAAGAGGACTCATGGCGGTCAGCACCCGGAAATGATGGTGCAGCGTGGACACGCCCATGCCCGCGATTTCCGCGAGATCTTCCACCCGTAGCGGCTTCGCATAGTTCGCCCTGATCCAGGCGATCGCTTTTGCCGTTCGGTGGCTCTGCTCTCCTAGCGTTGCAATCGCTCGAAGGCGTGCTCCCTCCGCACTGCGAAGGATTCGGTAGATGATCTCGCGTTGAATCAGGCCGCTGAGAAAGGGAATGTCCTGCGGCGTGTCCAGCAGGTCCACGAGCCGGCAGCATGCACTGAGGAATTCCACCGTGGTCTCACCGGTCGCCATGCCAGGACTGTCTGACGGCGCCTCAGCCACCTGAATCTCCTCCCGGCTGAGAAGCTCTCGGACCACGGGCATTTCGAGTTTGAGCGACAACGCCAGGCAGGGCGCCTTTTCACTTGCCTCGATCACCCGGCTGACGACCGGCAAATCGACCGACGTCAGCAGGAATCGCGACGCATCGTAGATGAAAATGTTTCGGCCGAGTTCTACTCGCTTTCGCCCTTGGGCGATCACGGTCACGCTCGGCTCGTAGGTCATTGAGCACGGAGCGGTCGGGGCGGTCCGCCGGTGGAGCGTCAGCCCGGGAATATCCGTTGCCCGGTTCTCTGCGGAGCCAATGAACAAGGCAATCTTGCGAGCCAGCTCAGCCCGCAATTCGTGTGCTGGATCTCGTAACGGAGACGCCTCTCCACTGCGGATTTTCATGGTCACGGTTTCGCTCTCCTCTACCCTAGGATAACTGCTGGCTCTGTGCGTGGATCAACACTGCAAGAGGAATAGGCAATAAATCGGAAGGATCGGGATACCGCTTCCAGGGCGCTCGACTCTAACCTGGAGATGAGGGAAACAGTTCCCAAGGAGAAACAATGCAGAAGCGCAAACTTGGAAAGAGCGGCCTGGAAGTTTCGGCTCTCGGGCTCGGCTGCATGGGAATGAGCTTTTCTTACGGTCCGCCCAAAGACAAGCAGGAGATGACCTGCTCTTCTCCGGGCAGCCGTGGAACGCGGCATCACATTCTTCGACACTGCCGAGGTCTACGGCCCGTTCTTGAACGAAGAGCTCGTGGGCGAAGCCCTCGCTCCCTTCCGCAAGCAAGTGGTGATCGCCACCAAATTCGGGTTCGACCTCAGTCCTGATTTCGATCCCCGCGGGATGAAGGGTTTGCCGGGCCTGAACAGCCGGCCAGAGCACATCAAGCAAGCCGCCGAGGGCTCGCTCAAGCGGCTCAAGGTTGATGTCATCGACTTGCTCTATCAGCATCGGGTTGACCCGAACGTGCCGATCGAAGACGTAGCGGGAGCGGTGAAGGACCTGATTCAGGAAGGCAAGGTCAAGCACTTCGGCCTTTCCGAAGCAGGAGTGCAAACGATCCGTCGCGCACACGCAGTCCAGCCGGTCACCGCTCTCCAGAGCGAATACTCGCTGTGGACGAGGACTCCGGAGAAGGAAGTGATACCGACCCTTGAGGAACTCGGAATCGGCCTTGTCCCGTACAGCCCCCTGGGCAAGGGCTTCCTCACGGGGAAGATCGACGAAAATGCGAAGTTCGACAGCTCCGACTTCCGCAGCACCCTGCCTCGCTTCACGCCGGAGGCTCTCAAGGCGAATCAGGCCCTGATTGATCTGCTCGCCAGCATCGGGGAACGGAAGAAGGCGACACCGGCTCAGATCGCGCTCGCCTGGCTGCTGGCCCAGAAGCCGTGGATTGTTCCGATCCCAGGCACCACGAAGCTGCATCGCTTGGACGAGAACATCGGGGCAGTCTCAGTCGAACTCACGCCCGACGATCTGCGTGACATCGATGATCGCCGCCTCCAAGATCACGGTGCAAGGGGCTCGCTACCCGGAAAAGCTGGAGCAAATGACCGGCCGCTGAGCGGCCGCGCGAAGGAGTTCAAGAAATGGAGATCAAACGAAGCGGTTCACAGCCTTCCGGCAAGGGACCGGCGGAGTATTTTACCGGCACGGTGCGTATTGATCCGCTTTTCAATCCGCCCGCTCCGGCGCGTGCTTTCGGCGCCAGTGTCACCTTCGAGCCCGGCGCTCGGACGGCATGGCACACCCACCCGCTGGGGCAGACTCTGATTGTGACGGCTGGTTGCGGCCGGGCACAGCGCTGGGGAGGCCCGATCGAGGAAATCCGGCCGGGTGACGTGGTCTGGATTCCGCCCGGTGAGAAGCATTGGCACGGCGCCACTCCAACCACGGCGATGACCCATATCGCCATTCAGGAACAGCTCGACGGCAAAGCGGTTGACTGGATGGAACAGGTCAGCGACGAACAATACACGGGCTGACGAAGGGCAGGAAAAGGAAGGAGCGTAAATCCATGTACAAAGCGAAGGCTTACTCCGCCACCAGTGCGACGTCGCCGCTCGCCGGAACGACAATCGCGCGGCGAGATCCAACCGAACACGACGTACAGATCGAGATCCTCTTCTGCGGTATCTGCCACTCCGATCTCCATCAAGTGCGCAATGAGTGGAAGAACGTCATGCCGACGGTCTACCCTTGTGTTCCAGGCCATGAGATCGTCGGCCGTGTCACCGGGGTCGGCTCCGCAGTGACCAGGTTCAAGCCCGGCGACATCGCCGCGGTCGGCTGCCTGGTCGATTCCGATCGCACCTGTCCCGAGTGCCAGGCTGGCCTCGAGCAGTTCTGCCCGAACCTGACCCTCACCTACAACTCCCCGGACAAGCACCTTGGAGGCGTCACCTATGGTGGCTACTCCGACAGCATAGTCGTCGATGAGCGCTTTGTCCTCCGAGTCCCTTCGAACCTCAATCTCGCCGGAGCTGCGCCGCTTCTCTGCGCTGGCATCACCACATACTCACCTATGCGGCATTGGGGCGTCACCAAGGGCAAGAAAGTTGGCGTGGTGGGTCTCGGCGGGCTGGGCCACATGGGCGTGAAGTTTGCTCATGCGCTTGGAGCGCATGTCGTTGTCTTCACGACCTCACCGAGCAAGAAGGAAGACGCGCGCCGCCTTGGGGCCGATGAAGTCGTCGTCTCGCGCAATGCCGATGAGATGCAGAAGCATGCTGGCAGCTTCGACTTCATCCTCGACGCCGTTTCCGCCGATCACGACATCAACGCTTACATTCAACTCCTCCGCCGCGACGGCAACATCACCCTGGTTGGTGCGCCCGACAAGCCTCTTGCGGTCGCTGTTTTTGGCCTTATTTTCAAACGCCGCAACCTCTCCGGCTCACCCATCGGCGGTATTCCCGAAACCCAGGAGATGCTCGACTTTTGCGGCTCACATAACATCACTGCCGATGTCGAAGTCATCCCTATCCAGAAGGTCAACGAAGCTTATGAGAGATTGCACAAGGCCGAGGTGAAGTACCGCTTCTCGATTGATATGGCTTCTCTCAAGTCTGAGTAAATCGGTGAATGAGCCCTTTCTCGATTCAGATGTCGCTTCGCGGCAGTGCCATTTAACGGACACAAATCACCCGAGGCACTGCTGAAGCTGAATGAGCCGTTTAGCTTACGTGACCCACGTAATCAGGCGCGTTCAGTTGAATCTGAAATCCATCCGGATCGCGGAACTTGAAGGATTCCTGTGAATTGCTGTCCGCAAACTTGAGGTTGCGCGCCTTCAACTTCGCGCGCGCCTCGTCGGCGTTGAAGCCGGCAATCCCGAAGTCGTAGTGATCGACCGAAGCGGCTGGACCATCACCCTGCTCAATGCCAAAGAAAGAGTTTCCAATACCCAGGATATGGATCTTCGCCGACTGTTGCCTCAGAGGCATTTCGAAGAACTCCTGATAGAACAGCGACGTCCGATGAAGATCGGGGACCCGTACGGTGACGTGATTGATGCTGACAGCCTTGAGCCCTGTCTCCTGTGGCACTGCCTGTCCGCCGCTTACCAATGCAGCTAGAGAAAGGGCGAGTTGGCGGCGCGTCAATGTGCCGCGCTCGAAATGATCGAGCAAGGTTTCTATAGTTCGTATCATCAGGGCCCTCACGTCAAAGCTGTTAGATCTGTTTCAGCAACCACTGAACCGCTCTTTTCTGCATCTCGAAATATGCGGGAACCCACATGGCATGGTTGGTGTGTCCGACGGCAGTGAAGACGACGCGCCCCTTGCCGTATTCGTAGGCCCATCCCGCTACCGATTTCTTTCCATGATCTTCGTAGTCCAGCCCATCAACATTCACGGACTCGAGAATCACATGCTTCGGGTCCTTGTCATACGTGACGAAGTGTTGCTCATCGTTGACCATGAAATCCTGAATGCCGCGTGTGATGGGATGCTCCTTGTCGACCACCCGCACCTGGAAGGGTCGCAGCGCCGGATGGCCGACGTATGCGCCACCCATGACATCGCGGTAATTTTTGGACGACAGCGACACATGGCTGTTGTTGTGCAGGGAATAAAATCCGCCCCCGGCCATAACAAACTCCTTGACTGCCGCGCCCTGCTCCTCGGTGATCCAGGATTCCGGCTTCGGCTGCGGAAAATCATTCTCCAAGCCATGCTCGTACTCATACGCATCCGGCCCCAGATAACCGTTGGGCCAAATCATGCCGTCCCGCAAGCACAAAAACAGCTGATAGTTCTTAAGGAGGTCGCGCGAGAGCTGATCGTATTGGATGGTGTATTCCACCGGTATTCCGACTGCTTTGAAAACCCGGTCGAGGCTGACGCGAATATAGTCCGCATTGTGATAGCGGTCGCCGATTAGTGCTAGAGCCTGCGGTCGTTTCGCAGACGTCTGTCCACTAGCCAAGCCGAATAATCCGGCTCCCGCAGTGCTGCCAGCGCCACGCAGAAGCCGTCTGCGCGAAATCCAGTTCAATGAGGTTTTCATAGTTGGTTCCCTAACGCATCAGGTCTCGTCATAGAGAAGGACCGTATAATCTTTCGACGTGAGTGTCTTCTCAATGGTGGGCCAAACCTTCTTATGCGTCGCCGTGGCTACCCAGGCTTTTCGCTGCTCTTCGCTGGCGAAGATGAGTTCGAAGCGGTAGCTGGCGCCGCTGGGCGCCGCGCCGGCGAGCGCCGAGCGCAGCTTGAGCATCTTCACGTCGATAAACCCGGGTTGCTTGGCGGCTGCGGGGCGGAAGACGTTGTGGAAGTTATGAAGCATTTCTTGCTCCTTTGCCGGATCCACAGCCAAGTCCACATGTAACTGGATAGGATGCCCCGGAAGTTCAGCGGCGGCCGTTGCCGCACATGCTCCAACCAGAATCGTTTTCAGACAAGCTCTGCGCTTCATTCGTGATCCTCTCATATAGACTCCAGCTAATATAGCGGCCTTTCACCCTGGGCGGCCAGCTGGATACGATACAAACCTGTCCGGGCGGTAATGAAAAGTGTCCTGCCGTCCTCACCCCAGTTGCAGTTGGCAGGCGTCTCAGGCGGCTTGATAGTTCCCAGATGCTTTCCGTCCCGTGAAAACACCCAGACACCCCCCGGTCCCGCGCAGTACAAGTTGCCTTTGGTATCCACCTTCATGCCATCCGGCAACCCATCTACCTTTTCCGAAGTGACATCAAAGAACACGCGTCCGTTACTCACGGTTCCATCTGGCTGCACATCGTACTGCATCCAAACCTTGCGTTTTTCGTCGGAATTGGCGATATAGAGAATCTTTCCGTCGGGTGAAAAGGCGATGCCGTTGGGCCGCGTCAGATCGCGGATCACCGCTTGCAATTTCCCGCCTGCTAAACGGAAAACACCATTGAACTTCAATTCCTTCTGCGGATCGTCATCTTGCTTGAGTAAACCGTAAGGAGGATCGGTGAAATAGAGGGAAGCGTCCGATCGCCGATACACCAGATCATTAGGGCTGTTGAGCCGCTTTCCCTCGAAACGGTCTATCAGCACGGATATCTTGCGGTCCTTACCGATCCGCACGATGCGCCGGTTGCCGTGCTGGCAAAGTAGCACCGCGCCGTCCTTACCGGCGATCATGGCGTTTGGCCCGATAAACGAGCCAGGAGGTGCGTCGTTCTTGGTGTAGCCGCCTGGCCGCAGAATCTCAATGACTTTTCCATCCGGAGACCACTGCCGGACGACGTTGCCAACCACATCACTGAACCACAGATAACGGGCAGGAAACCACAGCGGTCCTTCAGTGAACTGAAAGCCGCCGGCCAGCTTTTCGATATGCGCCGATGCCGGAACCAGCGCATCGAATCCGGGGTCAAGCCGCACGATGCTCCCCACGGAACTCGGCACACTGGTGGGTTCGGCACCGGGATTGGGCAATGAGGAACAGAGAATCACAAGGCAAGTTAGTATGAATTTATTCATTGTTTTCCTGACGTCAAGGTAATCCTTTTCGACATAACTGCAACGCGCTCGCGAGACCGGCTCAAGGTTCCGGCCTCCTGTTTGTCTGGAACGCTTGCAATTCCTGCTGCGCGAGCTTCTCATTGCCCTGCAGCCGGTAAAGCATGGCTAACTGGTAGTGAACCTGATTCAGTGTTGGATCCAGTTCCAGCGCCTTCTGAAGAGCCTGAATCGCTCTGTCCCCGGCGCCAAGTCTCCCTCGCGCTTTGCCCAGATCAGCCCATGCGAAAGCGTCGCGCGGGTATCGCTTTACGATCTGCTGCAAAAGCGCCAGGGCCTGGTCTGGCTGATCCTGCTGCAGATAAAGGCGGCCCAGGTCTGCTTTCGCGCGGTCATTTTGAGGATCCGCTGCCACCGCCGCACGCAACTCGGACTCTGCTTCACTCAGCCGGACATTCTGCGCTAGCAGCCTGCCCGCTGCAAAGTGGTCGCCTGCTGCCCGGTATTGTGCAAGCGCCTCTTCCACCTCGTTGCGAGATTCATGCAGATAACCGCGAATACTATGAGCCGCGGGTGAATCAGGATCGTGCGCCAGAACGGCGTCAAAGCAGCGCTTCAAAAGACCTGCGGCTACATCGTATTCGCGGATCAGGGCCGGCTCGGCAACCCCTGCAGTGCGCTGCCGGTTACTTTTGTACGCATTCGGCTTGCTGCCTCTCTTCCGCTCTGCGGAGACTCAGCCACGCAAAGGTGGCCGATTCCGGCCCCAGTTCGTTGGCCGTGCGCGAGATTTCTCGGATCCGCTCAAGGCTCGCGAGACCCACGGCGTAATTCAACTCCGAATCATCAAGAAACCGGCGCAGCGCTTCATTCGCTGTTTTCGGGCCAAACTGTCCGAGGGCGACTTGATCCCGGATCAGAAAAAGATAGGCCTCCCGGTTGCCAGGTTCCGCCTGCAGCGCGGCCTCCAATTGTTTTGCCGAGTCCTGAAACTCTCCCAGCCGAAACTCCGCAAGTCCCAAGAACAGGTGCGAGCCCAGCAGGCTGGGTTTGATTTGCAGGGCGGTTCGCAGCCGCTCAACGCACCGCTGGTAGTCGCCCAATCGGTAATAGATCAGTGCGAGATTATGGAACGCCTCGGCCAGACGAGGATCTTGCCGGACGACGAGTTCGTATTCGGCGGCGGCCAGTGGCAGCTTGCCTTCTTTCTCCAACACGCGGGCGCGTTCAAACCGCACGGCTATGGAGCCAGCCGTCCGGCTTTCGATCAACGCAGCCTGTTGCCGGGCGGCTTGCGCGACTACTGCGGGGCCGAGAGATTCGGCGCGCTCGAAGCCTTCGCGCGCGCGTCGCACGTCGCCCTTCATGGCGAAAGCTTCCGCCATCCGCAGGTAGCCCGCGCCATCCGGCCTCAACTTGATGGCCTCGTTCAAGCTCACCAGTGCTGCGTCGGGGTCATTCCGCCGCAACGCCAGCAGCCCTCGCGTCGCGGCTGCGGAAGCGAGCACGGTGTTCTTCCATTCCTGGAACTCAGCGCGAGTCATACGATCCGGCCTCGCCGTGGCATTCGCGGCCTCTATGGCGCGCGCCGCATATTCTCCGCTGAGTGCAAAGCTGGATGCGTCATTTTTTTCGGCGATCATCAGCGCAGATTCTGCAAGGACAGAGGCGTTTGCGGGGTTGAGTGCCAGCACGGAGCTTGCGACTCTCCTTGCAGCCGCGTAGTCGTTTCTTTGCCGAAACGCTTCGAACTCCGATTCCAGCGCTTTTTCCCCAAACTCGGAGTTGGGGAAACGGGAGAAGAACTCCTCACACGCGCGAATGATCGCTAGGGACTCAGTGGCCAGCGGGATGGCGCTGAACGCATCCAACTCCGCGCGGGACTTCGCCTGAGGCGCGCGCCGCGGCAGTTGGGAACGCGAAGCGGCCGCCGCTCCCGTCGGCGTCTCTTGGCTTCTGAGTTCTTGGAACTGCTCCAGTTCTTCTCTCTCTGCTTCTGTGTCTCCGGACGCGCGGCGTAGACGCTGCCGAGTCGAAAATGCGGCATTTCCCAAAGCGGATCCAACTTGGCCGCTTGCCGGTACAGCTCAATCGCTTTTTCAGTTTGGCCCGACGCCTGGTAGACGCGACCGGCGAGTAGAGCATTGTCAGCGGATTGGGGCTCCAGTTCGATGGCCTTGAGCGCAGGTGCAAGCGCTGCTTGTGGATCGTTAAGATCCAGCTCAGTTTCGGCCAGCGCATTGAACGGCCAGCTGTAAGTCGCCGACTCCGACGCCTTCTGAAATTCGTCCCGCGCGGCCTGTAAGTGCGCGAGCTGCCGCAGGCAGATGCCCAAATAATAATGCGATTTGAAACTGGAAGGCGCAAGATCGAGAGCCTTCTGGAAGGCCCGGCTCGCCTCGTTTGGATTTTGGTTGGCCTCCAGCGCAAAGCGGCCGGCTAGATAATAAGCCTGGGCGGAACGCGGATCGATCTCAAGTGCTCGGGAAATGGCAGCGTGAAATAACTCGTGCTGACCCAGAAGGAAAAAGTTCAGCGCGAGATCGGTTTCAATCGACGAATCGTCCGGATGCAGGGTCTCACGAGCTTCCAGCACGCGCACAGTGGCAAAGTAAGACGCGTGCTGCTGCCCCGCGGGTTCCGCATAGGCCAATCCTGCTAAGCACAATAGTAGGAGAACGCGTGTCAAGGACCGTCACCAATAAACTGTCGCCGATATTTGGCCGGCTCTTGCCTGTCCAGCCGTCGTGATCCGTCCGAAGCTCGGATTGTTGATGTCCGTAACCGGCGCCCCCCAGTTCACGAGGTTCGGCACGTTGAAAAATTCCGCTTTCAAAGCGAAGCGAAGGCTTTCATGAATGGGGATCGACTTTTGCAGTGCCGCGTCCCATTCGCGCGTGCCAAATGCCCGGATCTGGCTGAACAGTCGGGGAGCATCGCCGAAAGTAAACGGCGCGGGAGCAGCGAAGGCCGCAGAGTTCAAATAGAGATCCGCTCCCGGATCGAACGTAGAACGATCGTTGTGTAAGTAAAACTGGCTGCTAACCACGTCCGGACGGATTCCCCCTATCGCCGGGAGGCCCAACTCGGTGCTGATGCCTAAGGGCGCTCCACGCTGGAGAGTCACAATCCCTGAGGTTACCCAACCGCCAAGAATATACTTATCCATGAACTTGTTCTTGGTTCTGAGGGGTTTGTTCTCCCCCACCGGGAGGTCGTAGCTGTACGCCGCGACGAATGCTTGAGGCACATCGGCGGCCGCTACCGCCTTCTCCAGGCGCACGTTGTAATAATTCTGCGCGTTGCCCAGGAACGCGCCTCCGCCTTGTCCATCCGCATCGGTTAGGTCTTTCGAGACGGTGTACGAAACCAGGAGCGACAGACCGTTGGTGTATCTCTTCTGCGCCCGAAGCTGCAGCGAATTGTACGTGTTATTCCCGATGGGATTCGATGACATGGTTATCGCTTGATATTGCGGATACGGCCGGAGCGCCTGCGCCACGCTTCCCTGGAAGCCCGGATACGGCGCAGCGACCCCCGCGGCCACGGCGTCGGGCGAACCGATCGCCGCGTTCAGCACTGGACCCAGCGACAGATATTTGGGATTCAACTGGTTGTAATTCAAGTTTCCATCTAGCAGGTGGTGGGCCGCCGTTCCCACGTAGCTTAGGTCGATCAATACGCCGCCCGGCAATATCTGTTGCACGCCGGCGTTCCAGTTTTCCACCATGGGGAGGCGTGCCCCGTTAGGCTGCATCCAGGAAGTCGAGCCTCCGTTGGCGAATGTCGGATCGAAGAATGGGCCTTGCGGGACTGACGGAAAGCCAATGGCCCAGTTGAAGGCCGGGTTCACGCCGGCGTTCAAGCTTGACACCGTAGCTTGTGTGAAATATCCCTGCTGGTTCAGAAAGATCGCGGGTCCGGCGTTGGTGTCGTACATAGCCCCGTACGCCGCCCGAAAGACCGTGTTCGGTTTGAATGAATACGCCAGGCCAACGCGCGGGCCGAAGCCTTTGTGCCAGGAGTCGGCAAACTGATCTTTGCCACTGCGGCCGGAGCCTTTTCCAGCGAAGACCAAAGCGCCCAAAAGGTTGCCGGCGGCGGGGTTGGCAAGCGTAGGATCAAAATTCGCCAGGCGGTCCAATTTGTCGGTGATCGGAGGCTCATATTCCCAGCGCAAGCCGTAGGTCAAGGTGAGGTTCGGCCGGATCTTCCAGCGATCCTGCGCGTAGAGACCCCAATTGCGGAACAACCACGCCTGCGAAGGCTGCTGGCCGTAAGTCGCCTGATCTACCTGTCCTAACAGGAAACTAGCCGCTCCAAACCCGGTATTTTGGTTGCCAGGCAATCCGCTTTCCTGCGGACCGAAATTGAAGGTTCCGAACGGAGTGAAGCCGCCCGCCTGTTGGAGCCCGGTCGTGTAGTAGCGGGTCTGGCTCACGCCGATCTGGTAGTTATGACTTCCTTTGATCCAGTTAAAGTCATCCGTGATCCGCCAGTTCTGATGGGAAATCTTATTGACGTTGCCACCGATCCCAAAATAGTAGCCGCTGGCGTTGATGGTAGCCTCTCCGGTCTGGTCCAGAATTCCGCCTAGTCCGGCTTTCTGGTTCAAATCCGAGCCCGTTGTGAGATCCTGTTGGCCGCCATTATGGTTGAAGAACGCCCAGCGGTTGAATGATGCGCCGAAATGGTTCAGCTTATTCGCGGAGAGGGTCTGGTCCCAGTTCACAATCGCGCGGTTGCCTTCGTTATTGCCGAAAGAGCCGCTCAAGATAGGCCCGAAAGCGCCGTCGCTGGTGGTGGGCTCGCGAGTATGGTTGTAACTGATCGAAAGTTGGCCGTTGTGCAAGGTTTGATCAATCTTAACCAAGAACTGGTCCATGTTGTTCGTTGAGGAGCTCAGCCCCTTGAAATTACTTGAGAGACCTGGAAGATTAGGAGCCGGAAACAGATTGGCGAAGTAGCTGGAAATCGGGCTGATTTGGTTTTGGGGAATGATGTTGCCCGCATACGGATCGCGCGTGAACCCTCCGTGCCCATCGGATCGTGTGGTGTTGGGATCGTAAATGACGGGAAGGCCTGCAGCGCTGAAATTACCGTTGCGCATGTCCGGTGTGAGCAGACTGTAAAAGGTGCCGGGGTTGGTATTGCTATATCGGAAGCCATCGTAATATGCGTAGAAAAACGTCTTGTTGCGGCCATTGTAAACGCGCGGGATCAGGATCGGTCCACCAGCTTCGACGCCGAACTCGTTCTGTCGGTCCTTGGCGACCGTGGGGGCAAAGAAATTCCGCGCGTCTAGCGCTTCGTTCCGCATATATTCGAAGGCGGAACCGTGCAGCGCATTGGTGCCGGACTTGTAGACGTACTTGATGACGCCGGTTGATGTGCGGCCATACTGTGCTTCGATGTTGCTCCCCACCACCTGGAATTCCTGTACCGCGAATCCGGGCACGGTATTTTGCGCTCCTTGAATCCCAGCACCGAAGGCCACTGGCGAGACGGTCGCACCGTCGATCGTGACCTCCTGATCGAGCCCTACCCCGCCGTTCAGCCGGGCCGAGAAGGAACAGCCCTGATAGCCAGGCGTCAGTTTCAGGAAATCCGCGGAGTTCCTGATTCCACCCGATACCGCCAGAGGAAGATTCATCACCAGTTGATTTTCCACGGTCGTTTCTACGGAAGCCGAGTTGGGCGCCAGTAAAGGAGCGATTCCACCAACTACTTCCATGCTCTGTCCGGCGGTGGCGAGTGAGAGCTCGAAGTTAATGCCAACGTCGGCCCCGACACTGACCTCCACCTTTTCGCGAAGTGAAGTGCGGAAGCCGGCGTTGGAAGCCTTGATGTCGTACACGCCAATGGGGACTTGCAGCAGGTAGTAGCCGCGGTCGTTTGAGGTAGTGGTCGTTACGACATTTGTTGCAACATCCTGAGCGGTGACAGTTGCTCCTACGATCACGGCCCCGGATTGGTCGGTGACCAGACCGCTGACGCGGTTGATGGCCTGTGAGCGAAGCGCTGCCGAAAGCCCGAGGATCCCCAACACGACAGTCAGAGTTCGGAAAAGGCGAACCCTGGAATTCGAGGGTATCGAAAACATAGAAACCTCCTGAAGCGTTTACTTGGCCGTCACCGGCACGCTCCGATCATTGATATCAGAAGTTGATATCACGAGCACTGGAGTATGTCAAGGAAAATTTGGACCTTCTTGTCTCGTATCGTGGAACATCCGTGGGGAGCTACACCCTATTCCACCGGGCGGTGAGGCGAAAAACCGAGTTCCCGGGAAATCTCATCACAGGCGTGCCTAACTCGCTTGGCAACGAAGCGTATAGCCGCGCCGTGCAGCACACTGGTACTTCCAGAGACGCTGATGGAACCGATGGGCTGGCCATTCCTGTCAAAGATTGGGGCCCCAACGCAGCGCAATCCTTTTTCAACCTGCTCGTCATCTACGGCGAAACCGCTTCGACGCACTTGGTCTAGCTCCCGGAACAGTGCCGTCGTCCAGCCGTTTTTCCGAGAGTTCGGCGGTTTTGTATTCGAGCTCCGCACCAGGGTCAGTACGCGCTCCCGGGGCAGGAAGGCAAGAATACTCTTGCCCAAAGCCGATTCCGGCATCGAAAGAAATACTCCAGGAATCGGCTGCATTCGAACAGACCGTAGGCCCTCCAGCATGTCTTTGTACACGAGTCTGTCGTCTTCGAATAATGCAAGGTTAACAGTCTGTTCGAACTCTGCCAGCAGGGTCATCATGACGGGACGGGCCAGCCGGCTAATAAGCTCAGCTACGTTACTCTGGCCAAGATCTTTCAAACGCTGGGAGATTCGATACGTCTCCAGAGCCCCGTCGAACACCACATATCCTAAAGTCTCTAATGTGCGCAAGATGCGAAATACGGTGGGTTTGGGAAGCCTGACAGCGGCCACGACCTCACTCAATCGTGCACCCTCTCTTGCCGTGCGATGCAGCACTTCAAGAATCTGGAAGGCCTTGCGCAACACCTTTACCGGGTTCTGGTCAGTCTCCCTCTTCATCGCGCAACATCATGACACAGCGCGCGCAAAAGTATCAAGCGAAAGTAATGCAGACGCGCGCACCAGCCCGCTTGGACTATATGCAGTTCACGCCTTTAACGTAAAGCTCACCTGGTGGTAATGATTCAGTTCGTATCGGTCCTCCCGCGCCACGCTGCGCGTGGAGGGCTGCACGGCCCCCGCTGCGCCAAAAGCGCGCACCGCGATTGTTTGAACGCCAGACGGGGCGCGCTCCCATAAAAATCTCCAGGGTACCCAGCCGAAGGGTTGAGACTCTGTCAGCAACCGCGCGTGCCGCCAGGATTTGCCATCATCCGTCGTAACCTCGACACGGTTGATCCTTTCGCGTCCGCCCCAGGCATACCCGCCAATGTCAACTGCTGTTCCGCGGATCACCGCCGCTTCGATTGGTTTCACGATGATGGATTTGATTTGCAAAGCTCCTACGCGATCGTGCGGGTCTGCGGTTATGGAGCGGGTTTGCCGAAGATACCGCTCGGTCATGAAGAAGCTGTTGTCGGGATCCTCGAGTACTTCGATCTTCTCGATCCACTTCACGGAATCCATGGCATAAACCCCCGGTACCAGAACGCGAGCTGGGAACCCGTTTTCCGGTGGAAGTGATGCTCCGTTCATTTGTAGGGCGAGCAGCGTGCCCGGGTCCCTGGCTTTGTCCATCTCGATAGATCGCGCATAAGGTATGTCATTTTCGGAATCGGCTTCGCTTCCTCTATCGGCTGCAACGAATCGCACACGACGCGCGCTCGCTTTGATGCCGCATTCGCGCAGAAGATCAGTCAGCGCCGGTCCACTCCACACGGCACAGCCCACAGCGCCATCGCCGGCATCGTTGCCCGCACATTCAACCACCGCAGTGACGGCTCGATGCGGCATCGACTTTAGGTCGCCATAATGAAACGATTGAGGGCGCTCCACCGCTCCCTCCACACGCAAGGTCCAGTTCGAGACCTCGATCGCAGGCTGGGCGAAATGATTTCGCACAAAGAAATCCGCGTTCGGTGTCACCACGTTGGGATACTGAGCGAAGTCTTGAATAGCCATCCATGGTGCAGTATTCACAGTCTGCCGCCCGGCGATAGCCCGGGCGGCGAACGACAATGTAAAGCGCCGCAGCCAGCAACGCCGTGAGATTAGGAATGCATTCACAGGCATGTTTGCAAATCGGCGGTTAGTGTAACACAGCCTCGCATCGTTCTTTGAAGAAGTCTCTAACGCATCACTCCACCATCCTTCGCCATCCTTAAACTAAACGGAAGACGCCCGCGGTCTGGGTTCTCTTGGCTGCCATGAGCGACGGGAAAGTCCTCGCAAGGGCCGATGCCGCCATTGCCACCCTGGTTCTTTTGGTGCTCGTTGCAACCAAGCGGTCTCATGTTCAAAAAAAGAACACTTCGACAAAATTTGCGACCGAAGGGTCTCGTCGACATCTAAGGCCCAGGGGGATTGTTCCCCGGGCCCGTGAAGCACGATGGCTAATCAATATGAATAGCTCCGAGCAATCGCGCCTCAAACCGAACCATGAAATGCGACTGAGTGCTGCCACGAGCGTTGCGCAGCCTGAATCTGAAAGAGACACAAGATCCGATAAGCCCTTCGTCCAACTCCCAGGATCCTGGCACTTCCTAAGATGCTGTCACTCCAATTTCTTTTTCAAGCCCCTATTTTCAGTGAGATCCAGTTGGATACTCAGTTGCATTGCTTCTGACCGGTGCTCGGATGGAAGGAACGCAGTGCGGCCACGCCGCGACTGCGATGTCGGTCAAATGGCCTAATCGATGGCTTTCAGAATTGAGACTGCGTCGCGAGGGAGATTCACGGTATTCACCCTGAGTGGCCGAATCGAAGAACAGGCGATAGCTGCGTTGAAGAGACTTTTTGAATGCCAAACGGACCGCCGCGACCTCGTTTTAGATCTGAAAGAGGTTGGCGTAATCGATCGTGAGGTAATGCGTTTTTTCGTGCGTTGCGAAGGGAATGGCGTGAAGTTTGAGAACTGCGCTCGTTATATTCGCGAATGGATGGAGAAAGAAAAAGATTGAGGTGGCGTCGACGCGGCTAATGACGCGGTCTCCTTCATCCAAATGAAATGTAAATGAAAGGCACATACAAATGAGAGGCACATACAAAGCAGTGGAAGTCTCCGCGCCCGGCGTGCTTCGAGTAGTGGCACGGCCAATCTCTGAGCCTGGAGCGGGTCAAGTTCGCATTCGGGTGGAAGCATGCGGAATCTGTCATACCGATGCGGCCACGGTAATGGGCGTATACCCGGGTCTGAGTCTGCCGCGCGTTCCTGGGCATGAAGTCGTTGGCCGCATTGAAGCCTTGGGTAAGTGGAGTGTCGAGATGGAAGATCGGTCAACGGGTTGGTATCGGCCTCATTGCCGGCGAAGATGGCACGTGCGAACCGTGTAGACGCGGAGACCCTGTGAATTGTCAGAACCCGGTGGTATCCGGAGTGACCGTGGACGGGGGATATGCGGAAGTGATGATCGCTGAGGCACGCGCCATCGCTTCTGTTCCGGATGAACTCAATCCGCAGAGGCCGCCCCTCTCCTCTTCGCGGGTATCACGACTTACAACGCTCTTCGCAACGCCGGCTTGCGCGGCGGAGATCTGGCGGCGGTGCAGGGCATTGGTGGTCTGGGGCATCTTGGAATCCAGTTTGTGCGGCACATGGGATTCCATACTGTCGCAATCGGTCGCGGACGCGAGAAGGAAAAGCTTGCGAAAGATCTGGGCGCGCACGTTTACATCGATACTGCCGCCGATGATGCGACAGCGGTACTGCAGCGTATGGGCGGGGCCAGAGCGATTCTCGCAACAGCCCCCAGTGGCGATGCGATGGGGCCACTTGTGTCCGGTCTTGCAGCGCGCGGCAAGCTCATCGTGGTGGGGGTACCGACGGACCCGATCCAATTAAATGCGTTCGCGCTCGTCTTTGGAGGACGCTCGGTCTACGGCTCGCTGACCGGCACGGCGATCGATCAAGAGGACACCCTTGCTTTCAGCATCCTGGAGAACATCCGCCCGATAATTGAGACAGCTCCCCTCGAACAAGCCGCTGATGCCTACGCTCGCATGATGCAAGGCAAAGCACGATTCCGCATGGTGCTGGTCACAAAGGATGGAGTCGCTCAAAGGGCACGGCCTGCGGCATGACAGGAGAAATCATGGCGCCCCACACAAGGAAGAAGGATGTCGGCTCTTGTCCGGGAGCCGCAGGCGGCTGCCCTTGCGGTTGGAAAAAGACATTCGCCCAGCCGCTCTCCGCTCCCGCGCTTCTCACTCCTGGCGTGCTCTCAATTCTTTGCAGCAGTTCTTTATAAAAGAGCGCCTGTTGTGTCGCGGACGAGTACTTATAACCCGGCAAGCGCAGGCCCATCGTCACCACGTTCGCCGGGTCGATGCCCAGGTCGACGTCCACCAGCCCGAGAAATGTGCGCACCAGCAATCCCGCGCCGGTCATTAGAACCAGCGCCAGCGCCATCTCGGAAACCACCAGCCCGTTGCGCAGCCGGCGGCGCCCCGATTCCGTGGTGGTACTCAACCCGCCTTCCTTCAGCGACTCGTTCAGATCAGTCTTCGCCGTCGCCCAGGACGGCGCCAGGCCAAAAATCACCCCCGTGACTACCGTGATTCCCACGCTGAACAACAGCACGCGCCAATCGATGTCGATCACTCGGGCGTTTGGGAGACTGAACTCATAACGGGTCATCGCGAACGTCAGCAGGCGATCTCCCGCGTATGCCAGCAGCAACCCCAACGCTCCGCCCAGCGTGGCCAGCAGGAGGCTCTCGGTGAGTAACTGCGCCATCAGCCGCCGGCGTGTCGCGCCGATCGCCACGCGGATCGCCACTTCGCGCTTCCGCCCCGTGGCGCGCGCCAGCAGCAGATTCGCCACGTTAGCGCAGGCGATGAGCAGCACAAATAGAACTGCGCCCAACATGATCAGAAGGGGCGTCTGCATGCGGCGATGATAGGCGGCGTGCAGAGGTTCCACTTTGATGCCCCAACCTTTATTGGCGGCTGGATACTCCTGGGCCAAGTTATCGGCCAAGGCATTCATGGCGGCTTGCGCCTGCGGAATGCTCACACCCGCCTTCAACCTCGCCTGCGTTTGCAGATCACGCGATGTGCCGCGCCCGGCCTCGCTCCGCTCTTCTTGCGAGAGCACCAGCGGCATAAAAACGTCCATTTCCTGGTCCCACGTGAACCGGAAGGAAGCCGGCATCACTCCCACAATGGCGTAGCGCTTCTCGTCCAGTTCGATCGTCTTACCCAGAATCGCGGGGTCGGAACCGTACCGCATCTGCCATAGACTATGCCCGATGATCGCCACCCGATCGTGTCCGGCCTCCATCTCCTCGGGCGCAAGATAGCGTCCCAACTGCGGCGGAATCCCAAACATCGGCAGCAACTCGGCGGAAGCCTGGATGCCTCGCACGCTCTCCGGCCGGCTGCCTTCCGTGATGTTGAAGCCGGACCACCGATAGTACGCGACTTGCTGGAATATTCCGGTCTTCGCGATGTCCGCGATGTTCGGGGCGGAGACGCCCGTCTGAATGTAACCCTCGCCCTTCTGGTTCCGCCACTGGCCCAGCCCCACCAGTTCTTCCGGCTCCGGATAAGGCAGCGGACGCAGAATCACCGCAGCCACCAGGCTGAAGATGGCCGAGTTGACCCCGATGCCCAATGCCAGCGTCAGCACAGCCACCGCCGCGAACCCCGGATTCTTGGCCAATACCCGAAGGCCGTAGCGAACGTCTTGAAGCAAGGTTCTCATCGCTCACCTCGATAAGTGTTCGGACGAAGAAACTTGAGTTTGGAAAGGCGGAATCACCTACGTCCGGCATAGATTTTCTCACACAGTTGGAAACCTAATTCGTGCCTGTTACGAGGATTCGCGAAGAGATATGACGGGTGGCGGCCCGGAAAGGAGGGCATGAATGCCAGTGCGTCTGGGGAGCCAAATTTGGATTTAGAAAAAGTGGCATAGTTTTTCTAAATCATTCGGGAGCCGTTTCGCTTGGCAGCCGCTTCCGGGCGTGCCTGACGGAGCGAACTTTCACTTCGTAGAACCCTCTGCGGCCCCCCATCCTGGTACGTCGTGGCTCGAATACAGCAGCCAGCAGCTAACGCAGGCCCTAGCCCTGTTGCGCCGCCATCGCCGGTCGCTTTGCAAGCTGCGCGCGGATTTCCTTCATGCGTTCGCGAGCCATTACACACTGCTTTCGGCCATCCGGCGTCGCGTCAATCAACTTCTCCAGATTGACGGCAAATTGCGGTGCCATACCGGCCCGAATGTCCTTAAGTAAAGGTTCGATTTTCGAAAACACGCCAACATGCTCACCATTGGTGGTCAGAAACAGGTCCCGGCTGATGGCTCCGCTATTGACGAGCCCCGCAGCCATGTCCCAATACGTTATGACCATGCGCAAATGACCGCTGTGCTCGCTGAACATCGCCGCTGTGAAGTCGTCCATCGATTGGGGATTAAACTCCCGGAAATACCAGTCCCGCGCCTTGCGCATGGTATCTTCGCGGCGCAGCTCGTACAGCTTCAGGATGAGTCCGGCTTCCTCTTGTATCGACATAGCTATGAATCTCCTCGCCACGACATTTTAGCAGACGTAACGCCGCAGGTATCTGATGCATCGCGTGCGTCATACGGTTGAAAGGCCGCAGGTCCCCGCCAAAATCAGGCGTAACCCTGCGCTACGAACAATTGATGTTGTTTTGGAAGCAATGATGAAAGCCGTGACGCTTACTGGCTGATAGCTTTCCCCTCCGACAGATCCTTCACCATCGCTTCCAGGCTTTGGCGGTTCAACGGGTCCGGCGCCTGAGTCACCGCGATCTTCGCGTGCTCCAGGGCTTTCTTCGTTTCGCCCGTGGCGGCATAGCCGCGTGCAAGCCCCACGTGAACCGGCCACGCATCGCCATTTCGTTCCGCATTCAACTGGAACACCGCCAGCGCTTCGGTATTTTTCTTCTCCGTCAGCAGTTGGCGCCCGTATTGGTGGATTTCGATTGACGTTGTACCAGGAAGCTTCAACGCCGCTTGCATCTGTTTGCCGGCTTCCTCGTTGCGCCCCATTTTTGCGAGTACCTGGGCTTTTGTGTTCAGCGTGGTGAAGTTCGCCTGCCCGATGAACGGCATGCTGACGGCGGCTTCGGCCCACTTCAGCCCCTGTTCGAGTCCCGCGCCGCTCTGGACCGTGAACTGAGCTGCGGCGTCATAGCCTTGGTAGGAGAAGCCTGGCACGGTAGTCAGTTCTTCGCGCAGCTTCGACAAATAAATTTCGTTGACGTTGGGAACCTTGATGGTCCAGGGCACCGCCAGTTCTTCCCATTGCAGTTCCGCCGTGGCCTCATCCGGCTTGCGCGCGGTGAACTCATATGTGAGCCATTCCCGATAGTCGTGTTTCTTCGGTTTGACGGTTACGCGCAACGCATCCTCGGTATCGTCATAGAAGAAACTCCCCCACGCCGACGAATTCTTCGAAAAGATGAGAGTCCACTCCTCTGGCCCGGCGATCATGTGCAACCCGTACCGGCCCGCGGGCAAGGTCTTGCCCTCAATGGTCACGTCGTTCGAGAGTTCGAAAACGGTGTTCTCGTTGGCCCCGGCGCGCCACGGAACAGGCTTGCCGTTGCCAAAGCCCAAATTGGTCAAGCCGTAAGGGACCAGCTTGCCCCAGATCTGGCCGTGCCGGTCTTTGCCATCGGGGCCGTGAACCTTTGGGCTGGAATATTCGATGGACACGCGGGCAGGGCCGATGAACTGAATGACGGCGGCCCTTTGATTATCGCCACTGGGTGGAAGAGTCAGGCCCGGGAACTGGGCCCAGGTCGCTCCCACTAACGCCACAGACAACATCGCTAGCCGAAAAATTCGCATAGCCAAGCATAAGTCAGAACTGAAAATTGAGGCATGGTTTGCCGCGAGTTTTTCCGAGGCATAGGCGGTGGGCTCCTTAGCCGGGGTGACTCGACGCGAGCTTTCAAAACCGCGCGCGAAACCGTTTGTTACAATCAGTGCATAGGAATGCCCTCCACAGAAACCGACCGTTCCAAACTCACGGTTGAGGATCTGGCGAACCGTTTTCGCGCTGAAATGGTCCCCATCAACAGCAGATTCTCTTACTTCACCGCCATGCCCGTTGCGGAAGAGGACCTCAAACAGTATCTCGACGACCCGATTAGCGCGCTGCCGCCTGCCGTCGGCGAGATGCTGCCGCCGGTTGGCATCATTCTCGTCCCTTATCTCGAAAAAGCTAACGGCAAAGAGGGCGACTTTGTAAGCTACGAGCGGCCTCCGGAAAACCGGCACATGGTGGCCTCACGCGTCATTACCGAGGATGCTGCCACGCTGGTTTTTGCGATCAAGGACGAGGATGTTTCCGACTATCACTACTGCTTCTACAACGCCGTGGCTTCGCTCGCCGCGCACGCCTGGCCAACCGACACCCAAGAGAGTTTCTTTCGGGTGTTGCGCGAGGAATTGAGCAGCGAAGTCCACGGCGAGGTGGACGAGAAGAGCTGGCATCTGAAACAGGGGCTCTTGCGGCGTCAGACAAATGCGCGTCGCGAAACCAAACTATTTCGCGAATACGCAGTCCAGTCTTTTGAAGACACGCTCACGCTCTACCTGCACGGCATTTGCTGCGATATTGATGTGGAGACCGGCCCCCGGCAAATGCCCAGCCGGTATCTGCGCAAGCGCCTGGAACTCTTGCATTCGCTGTTTCCGCCGCCCGAAGGCTACGCTGTTTTTCCTGAAGATTTGAAACGGAAATAGGGCGCGCCGTTACTTCTTCGGCCCAATTTCATAGAGGTAAATAGTGCGCGACCGGCCTTCGGCCGACACTTTTTCAACTGCCGCCGGTTTCCAGCCGCGAATCTGATAATCGTGAGATACCACCCTCGCGCCGGGTCTCAAGTCGCGCTCCAGATTCGGCCGCAGCAATTCGTTGGAAGCAGTCAGCAGATAGATGGTGACCACGTCCGCCGGGCTAAGATCAACCTTCAGCAGGTTGGCATGGACGATCTTGACCCGGTCTTCGAGGCCCAGAGCTTTGATGTGCATCGTCGCCAATTTGCATAATTCCGGCGAAAGCTCGATGCCTACGGCCTTGGCCTTAAATTCTCGGGCGGCGGTGATCACGATGTGCCCCTCGCCGCTTCCCAGATCGTAAACCGTCTCGCCCGGCTTCAAATGCGCAAGTTGCAGCATCTTGTCAATCACCACTTGAGGAGTGGGAAAATCCGGAGCGAGAACCTCGGGATTACCGAAGCGTTGCGCCTGAAGTGCCGGAGCGCAAGACAGAAGAACCAGAGGCACGGCGTATCCAGCGAGAGAAGAAACCCACATAATGACTGGTTAAGAACCCACTAATTGTAATATACGGATTGACTGGATCAACAGAGTACGGGGATTTTGCGCAAAAATTCGCCGAAACGGTTATGGTGACAAGGGTTGGGGCGGTTTTCCTACTCGAAACTTGACGATCCGGGACATGATCTCGGTCCAAGCGTACCAAAGGTCGCGCGGCCGTGAAATGGTGTACTCGTAACCCTTCAAATGCTTTACGGCGTTCCCGATGGCGTCGCGCCAAGGGTTCGCCTGGGGGTTGGGGTTGAAATTCATATAAAAGACGGGGTAGTCGACGTCCGCCAGTTGGTTGAGAGACTCTTGGGGCACGCCGTCTTCCAGCATGACTTTGGGGCCAGCAAAAATCACGGCATCCGGGTGGACTTTTTGGTTATTGACTTCTTCAGTCAGCAGACCGGTCAAAAACTCCGTTTCCCCGTGCTTTTGGCTGAGCCGCTTCAGGTCCACCGTGCCGAGGTTGAGCGAGTTCAATGCCTCGCCAAGGGCAGGAAAGTCGATCTGATCGGTGTTCTCCTGCCGGTACACCACTCGTTGTTCCTGGACGTTGAAGGCGACGATCGAGAATTTCCGGATGCGCGGTTCCCGTGCGATGCTTTTCAGGATCGAGGCAAGCGCATTGGTATCTAGCGGCTGGAGCGTGGTCGAGCGGGAATCCTGCGGTGCGAAGTTGATGATCACCTTCACATTGAGCGGGCCGCTTTCGCCTTCCCGCTCCACCCGCGGCTCGTCCTTAAACGGCTCCCTGTCGGCCGCCTGTATCGTGTCCGGGGCCATCATGAGCACCAGTTGCTTGTCCTTGAGGGGGAGTTCAGCTTCGGAATCCCAATAGAATGAGCAAACCCGTTCGCTGCGGTCGCGCATCAGGAAGTCAACGTGGTAACTGCCTTCGCCCAAATCGAAGGCACCCTGCAGATAAGCATTCCCCTTGGCGCCCTCTTCAATAGGCGGCACGCTGAGGCGCTGCGAGAAATATATCGGGTCGTCTTTGTGACCGTCGGGCGTCACCCGGAAAAGCATGGTCAGCATGTCTTCGGAACCCGCCAGATCGCGCAGAGGAATGCTCACTTCGTAACCCGCGTGGAAACGAAGGTCGAAGCCCAAGGTAGGTTTGATAGGGGTCACGGTGCATGGGAGGTCTTTGCGAACCTCCTGCGCTTCGAGGACAGCGGAATCCGTGTTGAAGATACGGACAAGGCTGCTCGGGCCCGACCCTTGCATCACCACTTGCGCCTGGAGCCCCGTGACGGCAAGAACGGTCAGGCCGAGGATGGCGGCAAACGACCGGCCACCAAATCGACACCGTCTTTTCATGACCACGGGCTCAGCACCTGAGGTTCCAAGAGGCGAGGGAAACAAACAAAACACTTCCCCGTCGCGTATAAAATGGTATTATCTGCCAATTTTTCAAAACTGCAAGTAAAACCTGCCGCGAGCAGCACATTCTGCATCTGGGGCAGGCTAACCATAATTGTTACCCCTCCGCGCCGATGTTCTCTGTAGAAAATGGACACACCCGTTCTCAGGTAGGCCCCCGATGAATATCCTGCGCCGCCTGCTGGAAAGTCCCAATGCATCCACCCAGCGGCCGGTGCTGCGTGCCAATTTCGAAAGCAACGTTCCCGGCCTCTATATCATCGGCGACCTAGCTGGCGCGCCGGTGGTGAAACTGGCCATGGAGCAGGGCAGCGATGTGGCCGAGCATATCGCCTCCACGCTCGCCTCCAGGAGCGATGATCCAAATATTTATGACCTGGTGGTGATCGGGGCTGGCGCCGCAGGTCTAAACGCCGCTCTTGGCGCTCAGGATCGCGGACTCCGGGTCCTGGTACTCGAAAAGAACAAGATCGCCAACACGATCGAGGATTTCCCCGATGGCAAATGGATTTACGCGGAGCCGGACAGCCGCCCGCCGAAAGGCAAGTTATGGCTCGACGGCTCTCGAAAGGAAGATCTGATTGCCCGGTGGCATGACACGATCCGGGAAAACCGCCTCGCGGTACACGTCGAGGAGGGCGTAGAAGCCGTACGGAAAACAAAGGACGGCAGCTTCGAGATTGTGACTCCGAGCCAAAGATACTACGCCCTCCGGGTGGTGCTAGCGACCGGCCAGCGTGGAAATCCCCGCCGGCTGGAGGTGCCAGGTGAGGATCTCGAGCAGGTCTATCACCGGCTGTACAGTCCTAAGCACTACAAAGATGAAGACATCCTGGTTGTCGGCGGCGGGAACAGCGCCGTAGAAGCCGCCTTGACGCTGGCGGAACAAAACCGCGTGACACTCTCCTATCGGGGGTCCGAATTTAGCCGTGTTTTCAAGGATAACCGGCGGAAGCTCGATAGCGCGATCGCAGACGGCAAGATTCGCGTTCTCGTCCGGAGCCAGCCCAAAAGCTTTGGCGCCGGCGTGTGCTCACTCGAAGTCGAAGAGTCGGCGGGTCGACGCCGCACCTTAGACATTCCCTATCACCACGCCTTCGTACTCATTGGCGCCGACGCTCCGTCCGAATTCCTGCGGTCGCTCGGAATCCGGCTTGAAAACGACTGGAGGGGGAACCCGTTGGTGGCCGCCCTGCTCGCATTCGCGGCCCTGACGGGCGTTTGGATGTTCGGCGGCAAGGCCGGGGTCGCTGCTGTTCAAGGACTTAGTCTGACTCTGGCGGCGGTAGGCATCCTTATCTTGCTCGCCCGGCGAGGCAACCGATTTGCCTGGTTGGGTGTCTCATTTGTGATCTGTTACACCATCTACGCAGCCAAACAGCCGGAAGGGTTCGAGTATTGGCCTTACCGCGGATGGGGGGCGCGAGCGCTGACATTCTGGAACCGGCCCTGGTCCTTCTGGTACACCGTTCTGTACACGGTCATCATGACGGTCTTCGGCCTTCAGGCCATGAAGCGTTGGGGATTCGCCAAACGCGATGGGTTTCAGATCTGGCGTTATGCCTCGCTCATCAGCTTCCAGTGGATCTTCTTTTTCCTAATCCCCGAATTCTTGTTCCGCTGGGCGGTAGAGTACCAATGGGTGGGCGCGAAGCTGGCGCACGATCCGGTTTTCGCAGGACAAGCATGGCGCGCTTACGGGCTGGTTTATGCGTGGCCCCTTTTCTTCTACACCTTCTTCGGAAATCCGAGTGAGGTATGGGTGGTTTGGGGACTCCTTCTAGCTTTCGTCATCATCCCGGTGCTGGTACTCTTCCATGGAAAGCGCTACTGCTCCTGGATCTGCGGTTGTGGCGGGCTGGCCGAAACTCTGGGCGATCGGTGGCGTCACCTGGCGCCCAAAGGCAAGACCAGCGTCCGCTGGGAATTCATGAACGGCATCGTGCTGGCGGCTGCGGTCGTCGTTACGGTCCTGGTGCTGGCGCGGGACACGTTTCACATCTTCGCGAAACCATCCGTGGTCGGGCTGGAATATTATCACCTGTTCGCGGATGTGTGGTTAGTCGGCATCATCCCTGTGACGCTCTATCCGTTTTTCGGTGGAAAAGTCTGGTGCCGTTACTGGTGCCCTCTGGCCAAGCTGATGCAGATATTCAGCGCGGCATTCACGCGATTCCGAGTGAGCCGCTTCAGCATCCAATCCAATGAGAAGTGCATCGCCTGCATGGAGTGCACGCGCAACTGCCAGGTAGGGATCGATGTGATGAGCTATGCGTTAAAGCAGGAACCACTTACCAACGCCAACAGTTCCTGTATCGGATGCGGCATTTGTGTAACGGTGTGCCCCATGGGGGTCCTGTCGTTTCAGAGCATAGTGGCCGCCAAAAACCTGGTGCAGATTACCATGCCGTTGCACTGAAGCGGGATTCATGTTCGGACTCAGTGACCCAAAGACGCAGAAAAAAGAGATCCGCTCGCCGGACGGATTGCCGCCCGACGTGATTGTGAGCCCCGACGCCCGCCGCAGCCAACGTGTGCCGCCAGGACAATCGCGCACGCTGAAATGGCCGGTGCTGGATGCCAGCGGCCCCCCGGAGATTTCGATAAATAGCTGGAAGTTTTCGATCGGCGGCCGCGTGGCACGGCCAATGGAGTGGAGCTGGGAGGAATTCCAGAAACTCCCCCGCGTGAAAGTATTCTCGGATTTCCATTGCGTGACGCGCTGGTCGCGGCTAGGAAATCTATGGGAAGGAGTCTCTACCCGCGCGTTGGTCGAGCAGGCAGGTGGCGCGCTTCCCGACGCGAAATTCGTGCTGGCCCATGGCTACGACGGCGGCTGGACCACCAACATGCCGCTCGAGGCTTTTCTGGCCGAGGATGCGATTGTGGCGTTCCTCCACGATGGCGAGCCCATTTCCACCGAGCATGGCGGACCCGCGCGATTGATCGTTCCAAGACTCTATGCCTGGAAGAGCGCGAAGTGGGTAGGAGGTGTCGACCTGCTCGATCGCGACCTAGCAGGCTTCTGGGAGCGCAACGGCTACCACATGAATGGCGATCCGTGGAATGAAGAGCGGTTCGGGTGATGAGAGCGATATCAGGAGATGATGCTTCTCTCCATCCTTTGCTAGCAGTACTTTTAGTACTTTTCGAACAAAATCGATACTTGACGGCAACCTTTGGTTGCAACTAGACTGAGACTCCATGAAAAGTAGGGTGAAGCTGTTGTTGCCTGTTTTTGCTCTATGCTGGGTACCTGCTCATGCGGACACAATCTCGTACAGCGATAGCGGCACGTTTTCGGCATTGACTCCAGGTAGCACGTTCACAGGGCCAAGCGAAGCGTGGACACTCGCCTTTCAGGCGGACAGACACCCCGCAGTTCTCGAATTTGGCAACGGGGGGTTCGACTTCGCGTTTTCCAATTTCAGCTATTCCCTGAACGGCTCGCCCGTTGTGATCGCGCCGACCTTCATCCGATTCTTCAGTCCCACAAACGGCGGTGGATTTGAGATTTGCTTCAACGGCACGACTGCCGCGAACTGCACCGACGGATTGGGGAGTCCTTTCTTTGGTCCCCCGATGTACACCGGAACGACTTCGGCGCCGACGTTGTCGCCGGGGGCGTTCGCGGAATCGTTCGCCGCTACTGTAAACTCGACACCTTACTTCCAGCCAGATACTACCGTCCAGGCCAATGCCGTTCCCGAACCCTCGACTTTACTGACACTGGCCGCAGGGCTTTTGGCATTGGGCGTGCGACGCTTATATTGGCGCAGGTAGCGACCCTTTAGGTTGAGGAGTACGCGCAAGCGCATGTCGAATCGGTCGTGCGCGTTAGCATTCTCTTCACTCCAACATCTCAAGAAGCAAGCTGCAAAAGGCAGTAAGACGCGCTACGACACACGCTACTGGTGGGCCTCCGAGGGTAACATGGATAAGCACGAGCTGGAGATCCAAAATCCTTCTCAGCCGAGAAGTTACTCGTTTGCGCCTTTGCCGGAGCGGGGCCGGCAAATACTCGGCCAGCATGCTCGAATCCGATCTGATTCCTCGGACTGGAGTTGAGGCAGCCGGATGGGCTTCTCTCTATGGATTGCAGGCGAGGTTGCGTTCGCCCAAGGCACTTACGAATCACGTCCGGCCGGCACCGCCGTCATCGCGGTGACCGACCTTTTCAAGCGTCGCGATTTCCGTCCGGTCAACCGCGCTCCCAGTGTCTTCGATCCCAGCTACGTCGGATTGTTTGCGTCGCTCGGCGACTTGAATGCCGCTCTGAGCACTCGGAGGCGTGCCGTGCGAGGTGCTAGAGGCACGGTGTTCTCTGCATCTCGGCGTCGGCGTTGAATGGTTTTGGTTTTCGGTCGGTACGTACGTATCATTGGATGTTTCCAGAGCGAAAAAGCAAGCGGCAAGACTGCGCTACAGTGAATATCTCGGATGCCTGCCTCTCTGCTTTCCGTGTTGGTGCCGCTCTATAACGAAGAAGAGTTCATCGCGCCGCTACTCGAGCGGGTGCTCGAAGCGCCGCTGCCGGAGGGCATGGGGCGCGAGATCATTGTGGTAGACGACGGTTCAACGGACGGGTCCGCCGAAATCGTAGCGGAACTGGCAAGGCAGCATCCGGAAATCCGCCTGCTCAAGCAGGGCCGTAATCAGGGTAAGGGCGCGGCCATCCGGAAGGCCATCGAGCAGGCGGGTGGAGATTACTCCGTCATCCAGGATGCCGACCTGGAATACGACCCTCGCGAATACACGAGGCTGCTGGGGCCGTTGCTCGAAGGCAAAGCCGACGTCGTTTACGGCTCGCGGTTCATGATCGTGGGGGAGCGGCGCGTGCTTTATTTCTGGCACTCCGTGGCGAACCGGCTGCTGACAGAATTCGCCAATCTGGTGGCGGATTTGAACCTGACCGACGTCGAGACCTGTTATAAAGTGTTCCGAACGTCCTTGCTGAAGAGCATTCCCATTCGCAGCAATCGCTTTGGCATAGAGCCGGAGCTAACCATCAAGGTAGCGCGGCGCCAGGTGCGCATCTACGAAACTCCTATCAGCTATCACGGGCGCACCTACGAAGAAGGCAAGAAAGTTGGGTTTCGTGATGCCCTGGAAGCCGTGTTTGTGATCGCACGCTACGCCTTCACGAACGATATCTATAAAGATTCCGGTCCCGATATTTTGCACGCTCTTTCTAAGGCGCCGCGATTCAACCGCTGGATGGGGGAAACGATTCGGCCGTACCTCGGGGAGCGTGTCCTCGAGATTGGCGCCGGGATCGGCAATCTCACGCGGGTGCTGATCCCGCGGGTGAAGTGTTACGTGGCCGCGGATATCGATCAAGAGCACATGGCGCGGCTGGCGACGCGATTCCAGCACCGGCACAATCTACATGTTCGCTTCTGCGACCTGGCAAACCCGGCCGATTTCGCGGATTTCGGAGCCAGTATGGACACGGTGATTTGCCTGAACGTGCTCGAGCACGTCGAAGACGATCTCCTCGGCCTGCGGAACATTCACTCGGCACTGCGAAAAGACGGGCGCGCAATTGTGCTGGTACCGCACGGGCAGGAGATTTTCGGCACGCTGGACACGGCGCTGGGCCACTACCGGAGATACTCCCACGAAGAACTGAAGGAAAAGATGCAGCAGGCCGGCTTCCGCGTGGAAACCATTCTCAATTTCAACCGCGTGTCGCGGCCGGGGTGGTATGTCAGCGGGCGCATCCTCAAGCGCACGACGCTCGGCGCCCTGCAGATGAAAATGTTCGACCAGCTTGTTTGGCTGTGGCGGCGAATCGACCGGCATCTGCCGTGGCCCCCGACTTCGATTATCGCGATTGGGGCGAAGCTTTAGAGTTTGCCGCCAGAGTCTTCAACTCGGCTAACAGCACTTCTTCGAGCGCCTGGGTTTCTACGGGTCCGTTGTAGTGTTTGCCGTCCACAAATAGAGTAGGGGTTCCCGCCACACCTGCTTGTTCGCCCTCCGCCAGTTCCTTTTCGACGACCGGCTTGTATTTTCCCGACTTCAGATCCATGGTGAATTTCACCAGATCGAGGCCAATCTCCTTGGCCCACTCATTGACCTTGTCCTGCGAAATCTCACGGAAATGCCCGTACAGCTTATCGTGCATGGGCCAGAATTTGCCCTGAGCATGGGCCGCGAGCGCGGCCTCGGCTGCCATCTCAGCTTGCGAATGGATGTCCAGCGGAAATTGTTTGAAAACCAGCCGGACATCGGCCGGATGTTTGGCCAACACTTCATCGATGTGGTGGACTGCCGCCGCGCAGTAGGGGCACTGAAAATCGGAGAACTCGACCAGGGTGATCTTGGCATTCGCCGGACCCTTTACGGGCGCACCGGCGATCGGGATGGGCACGGCCTCATCCAGCACGGGCGGCGCTTCCTTGAGGTGAAGCTCCAGACTCTTACGAATCGACGCTGCGTTTTTGCCTTCGCGCAGCTCTCGAGCCACCATCGCGGCGAGACTCCGGCTGCGGCCGCATCGCGGATCTTTCACCCGGCATTCGGCAATGTGCATGGTGCATCCGCAATTGCAGCCTTCGGCCCGCAGTAGCTCCAGCAAGGTCCGTTTTTGCTCGGCGGAAAGAGTGGCCTGGTCCAAGCCGGCGAAATCGCTGACGGTCTTCCATTCGTCGGGTTTTTGAGCGAAGGCGGAGAACGCGACGAGAGAAAGCACCAGGGTCCGAGAAACAAAGGTATGGATCATTTGAGGACGTAGCTGCACTCCTACCAGTCTATTCGAAAATGCGCCCGCGTTTGACAGCAGCTTCGAGGGCCGCTATTCTCGTCGATTGCTACACCGGTGGATCGCAGTCCTGGTTACAGCCGCGGCGTGCTGTGGGCAGACCGCCCAGAACCCTCTGGCGGGGGATCCGAGCGCCATCGCAGGCGGCGGCGCGGCGTTCCGGCCTTACTGCACGCCATGCCACGGCGTGAGCGGAAAAGGAGGGCGTGGGCCGGATCTGACGCGCGGGATTTATTCAGCCGGTGACAAAGATTCCGACTTGTACAACGTGATCGCCAACGGCGTGCCCGGAACCGAGATGGCCGCATTCCTCGGCGACCTCAAAGAGGAGGACATCTGGCGCATCGTCGCCTTTATCCGCTCGCTAGCGCGTCACGATATCCAGGATATTCCAGGGGACAGGGCGGCCGGCGAAAAACTGTTCTGGGGTAAGGGCGCATGCGGCGGCTGCCACGCGGTCAACAGCAAGGGCGGCCGGCTGGGACCGGAGTTGACCGGGGTTGGCCGCGAGCGCAGCCTGGCCTTTCTGCGGGAATCGGTCCTCATGCCCAATAACGACCTCAGACCGGAATACGCTACCATCACAGCCGTGCTACGCGATGGCACCAGGGTAATAGGTGTGGGTAGTCTCGATAACTTTACCGCTCAGATTACGGACGCCGCAGGAAACTATTATTCGTTCTCGAGAAGCGATTTGGCCTCGTGCGTTCGCGAACTCAAATCATTGATGCCTGACAATTACTCGCAGTTGCTGAAGCCCGCCGAGATCGACGATCTCATTGCTTATCTGGTAAGCCTGCGCGGCGCGGAGGCCAAGCGATGAAGACCGCAGCCCTTTTCGTGATGCTGATGGCGGCTGTGTTTGCCGCGAGCACGGTTTCCGAACAGAATTTGCGCGATGCGCAGGCGGATCCGGCGAACTGGCTGACGTACGGTAAGAATTATCTGGGCTGGCGGTCGAGCGATCTCACCGAAATCAATACCAAGACGGTTTTGCGGCTTACGCCCCAATGGATCCACCAGACCGGTGTGAGCGGCCAGCACGAGACCTCGCCGCTGGTATTCGGCGGCAAGATGTTCGTCACCGGGCCCTCGAATAACGCTTTCGCGCTGGATCTGCTCACCGGCAAAGAGATCTGGCACTATCACAAAGCGCCGCCCGCGGGACTGAACATGTGCTGCGGAGAGCAAAACCGCGGGTTTGCCGCGCTGGGTGACCGGCTTTTCAAGTTAAATATCGAGGCCACGCTCGTGGCGCTAGATGCCCGGTCAGGGGCCGTGCTGTGGGAGCGGCAGATGGCCGACCACAGAAAAGGATACACCGCGACGGGAGCGCCGCTGGTGGTCAAGAACAAAGTAGTGGTTGGAATGGCCGGCGCCGAATTCGGCACGCGGGGCTTCATCGACGCATACGATGCGGCAACCGGCGAGCGCGTCTGGCGTTTCAACACGATTGCGGCGAAAGGGGAGCCGGGCGGCGAAACCTGGGCGGGCGATTCGTGGGAGCACGGCGGAGGGTCCACCTGGACTACCGGGACATACGATCCTGAGCTGAACCTGATCTACTGGGGCACGGCGAATCCTGGGCCCGGCCTGGATGGCGACGTGCGTGGCGGGGATAACTTATATACCGACAGCCTGGTGGCGCTCGACGCGGATACCGGCAAACTGAAATGGTATTTCCAATTCACGCCTCACGACACGCATGACTGGGACGCCGTCGAGGATCCTGTGCTGATCGACATGATGGTGAAAGGCCAGAAAGTCAAGGCCGTCGTGCAAGCGAACCGGAACGGATTTTTCTACGCGCTTGACCGGACCAACGGCCAATTCCTGCACGCCGCTCCATTTACAAAGATCACATGGGCCAAGGGAATCGACGCAAAGGGGCGCCCCATCGTCGTGCCCGGCTTGGATCCGTCGGAGGAGGGAACCAAGGTATGCCCGGGATTGGGCGGCGGCCATCACTGGCATCCGACGGCTTATAGCCCGCAGACGAAACTGTTCTACTTCAACACGACCGATGGCTGCGAGGTGTTCTATCGCAACAAGCAGGCATTTCACGAAGGCCAGTGGTATCAGGCGAGCACCGAAGCGTCCATTCCAAGTGAACCGTCGGCGGGCGCCGTGCTGGCTGTAGATCCTGCGACGGGCGAGACGCGCTGGCGCTTCGACATGGTGACCCCGGCCTCGGCGGGGATGCTCTCCACCGCGGGCGGGCTGGTGTTCACCGGCGACGGCCAGGGATACCTTTTGGCACTCGATGCCAAAACAGGGAAGCCGCTCTGGCATTTTCAGACCGGCGGTGGAATCAGCGCGCCGCCGATTACGTATACCCTCAACGGGAAACAGCAGATCGCAATTGCAGCCGGAACTTCGATTGTGACCTTTGCTCTGATGCCTTGAGGCAGCCGCCATGGATGGTCTGCTGAGCTGGCGCAAAGAGTTTCCCACGCTCGAAACCACCGTCCACATGATCAGCCACTCGTTGGGCGCGATGCCGCGGCGCACCTGCGACAGGCTGCAGGAATACGCCGAGATCTGGGCCACGCGCAGCATCCGGGCATGGGAAGAGGGCTGGTGGGAAATGCCGGTGAAGGTGGGCGATCTCATCGGCGGTATTATTGGCGCCGGGCATGGCGAGGTGGTCATGCAGCAGAACGTCTCCACCTGCGTGGCGGCGTTGCTCTCCTGTTTCGACTGGTCCAAGCCTAGAAACAAGATCGTATCTGAAGCGCTCAACTTCCCTTCGAATCTTTACCAGTGCCACGCGCTCGAACGTCTGGGCGCGCGAGTGGTGACGGTACCCTCGGACGATGGGATCGGTGCGCCGCTCGAACGAATGCTCGCTGCCATCGATGGGGAAACGCTTTTGGTGTTTGTTTCGCACGTGTTGTTTCGCAGCTCGTTTGTCCAGGACCTGGGGGCGATCACGCGCCGCGCGCATGAAATGGGCGCCATGGTGCTGGCGGATATCTATCAGTCCGCGGGAACCCTGCCGGTGGATGTTCACGCGCTGGGAGTGGATTTTGCTAGCGGCGGCTCGGTGAAGTGGCTGTGCGGCGGTCCGGGCGCCGGTTATCTATATGTCCGGCGGGATCTCTGGGGGAAGCTCGAGCCACGGTTCACGGGCTGGATGGCTCACAAGCGCCCGTTCGCCTTCGAAGCCGGAGCCATGGATTATGCCGAAGACGCATTCCGGTTCTTGAACGGCACGCCCGCGATTCCTGCGTTGTATGCGGCGTGCTCGGGATACGAAATCATCGCTGAAATTGGCGTGGAACGGATTCGCGAGAAATCCATGCGGCAGACCAGGCAGCTGATCGAACTGGCGGAAGACGCCGGTTTCCGGATCAACTCGCCGCGAAATCCAGCCGAGCGCGGCGGCACTGTCGTGATCGACGTTCCCGATGGCGCTGAAGTCACTAAGGAGCTGCTGCTGCGCAATTTTCTAGTGGACCATCGCCCGGGCGCGGGCATCCGTGTGGCACCGCACTTCTACACGAGCGATGAGGAACTGGATCTGACGGTCCACGAGATCCAGGCCATCCTGCGCGAGAAATCGCTGACGCCGGTCCCCTGACGGTCAGGCGACAGACGGCACGCCAAGGCTTTTAGCTTTGATCGGCGACATGGCGGCTTCGGGACAGTAGCGTGCGATGATTTCGCGCGCCATTTCGGCCCGGCGAATGCGCTCACGCGACAACGCGATCACCGTGTTCTCCAGATGCGTGCCGCACGGATAGACATCGGGAGCATTGCGCAATCCGAATTTCAGATAGATGGGCGAGGCGACGCGAATCAGTTCCGGGATTTCGTAATAGCGCACGAACCCGCCGATATTATCGGGGGCTTCCACATAGAAATCGATAGGTGTGTCGACGGCGGCCCGGATGGACGCGATCTGCGGAAGCGTTAGGTCCGACGGGATGTTGATGGTGTTGGCTCCCAGCAGCTCCAGAATTCGCGCCGAGGCAGGGTTGGCAGGCGCCATCATTACCGAAGTCTTGATGATGAGATCGAGAGGAAGGTCTCCCGCGGCACGCATATTGGCGACAATCTGAAGAATGCCGATTTCGGACACCAGGACGCTTCGCAGCCCCAGGCGCACCGCCCGCTTGACGTCCTCCATGGCGAACACAAGCTGATCGGCGCCGCGCAGAGCCAGGCCAAGCGACTTGCCGGCTGCAGACAAGACTTGCGCTCCAATATCGAAGGTGGCGCGTGGCCCGATAAACAGGTTCACTTCGATGCCGGCTTTCTGGCCCATGTCGAGCATCTCGGAGATTTCGGCGTCGGTCATGAGCATGATGCCGCTACCCTGGCTGACGCGATGCACGGGCACGTTCCGCTTTTCGGCCTCGCTCAGCACAGCAGCGAGCACCCGCGGTCCTTCGGTCGACGGAATCTCAATCCGGTATTGGCCGCCATCGGGAAAGCGCTTGATGGAGGTGGGGCAGTCCGCGGGGTCGTGGCCCGGCAGGCCCCTGTGTTCCAGGAATTCCTGTGAGCTTTTCATGTTTCGCTTCCTTCCTGCAACAGGAAACCGCATTCGGCGACGGGCGCAAGCAGGATTTCAGAGGCGCGGCCGTGAAGCGCAAAGACCTGGCGCACCAGATCGCAGACCTGCTCGTACCCGCGCTCGTAGAAGACCAGAATGGACGGGCCGGCGCCGCTCAACGCGCAGCCCAGCAGGCCGGGAGCGCGAACCTTCAGTATATCGTCCAGTCCGGGTACCAGGGCTGCACGGTACGGCTGGTGGAATCTATCCTCGAGCGCGGCGGGGAACGCGCTGACACTTCCGGTAGCGATGGCGGCCATCAACAGTGCGGCCCGCTGCACATTGAAAATAGCGTCGGCGCGGGGATAGCAATCCGGAAGCACGGAACGCGCGTGTGCGGTAGGTAGCACGAAATCGGGCACGACGACGCCGACGCCGAATTGCGGCGGCATGCTGAGGCGCACGGTGCGCGCCACACCTCCGGAATCGATGGCGCTGGCCACCACGGAGCCCAGGATACAGGCGGCGACATTATCGGGATGACCCTCCAGGCGCGCGGCTTCGTCCAAAATGCGCAGCGGCTTCCAATGGAGTCCCAGCAGTCGGTCGGCGATGATGACTCCGGCGGTAAGCGCGGCCGCACTCGAACCGAGGCCCTTGCCCACCGGGATATCGTTGCGAATTTGCAGCGCAATGGGCGGCATGTTCATGCGCATGTCCCGCGCCACCGCCAGCGCCGTTTGCCAGATCAGGTTATCTTCACTGGTGGAGATAGCCCCGGCGTCGCGCCCCTCCACGTGAATCGAAAGCTCGGTACTCTCACGAAAGCGGCACTCCAGATAGATGCCGAGCGCCAGGCCCATGGCATCGAAGCCGGGCCCGAGGTTGGCGCTGGAGGCCGGCACTCGGAGTGAGATCCACCGCATGGCACAGCCATTATATCGATTGGCGCCAGAATGACGTGAAGGAAGTGTGTTAGAAAATGCTCCCTTCAATGACTACCTTGATGTGGGAGGAACCAGTGGGCCTGTCGCGGCCATAAAACGTGAGTACCGCTTCCTCTGGTCGCGGCTCAGCTTGGCCTCCGGCGGGACCGGATTGAACGGCAACAGACCGCGCATTTTAGAGCATCGTAACTTGAAAAAAACACATGCGGTCTCAGAGTAACAAAGCCAGTCCGAAACCGAGCCGCGACCAAAGGGAGCGGTTGCCTAATGATAACGACCTTACTGCGACAGGCCACTAGTCGATCTCAGGTGAAGAGGTGAGCCAGGATGATCTGTACCAAGAGGCGGCCGACACTTATGGTTCCGCGCTCGACCGGCTCGCACGCGCGTATGAGGCGGACCCGGAGACTCGCCGTGACCTGCTGCAAGATATTCATCTTCAGCTGTGGCGTAGTTTCGAGCGTTTCGATGGACGATGCTCGCTTCGAACCTGGGTGTACCGCGTCGCCCACAACGTGGCCACCGGACACGTAGTCCGGCAGAGCCGGATCAGGAAGACGCTCGTCGGTATCGAGGAGATCGAGGCGGTGCCGTCCAATGATCAGAGTGAACGTGCGGCCGGTCAGAACCAAGCCCTCGAACGTCTCTCCATGCTGATCCAGCAACTTAAGCCCCTCGATCGACAAATCATCATTTCGTATCTCGAAGGTATGGATGCGAGCTCGACTGCCGAAATCACCGGCCTTTCGGCGGCAAATGTCGCGATGAAGGTTCACCGGATCAAGAACATCCTGAGGCGCTGGTTCCACGAAGGAGGATTCCATGCCGGATGAGCTTCCTATGAACGATCCGAAAAAGATTTGGCAAGACCAGCCTACGGAGCCAATCAAAATGTCACTGGACGAAATCCGCCGAAAGACGCAAAAGTTTCAGACGAAGAGCCGCCTGAAGGTGCTAATGGGGATGGTAATCGGCCTCTTTGTCTGTCTTGCGTTTGCGCGTATGTCTGCAGAAGTCCCAGACGTAGTTCCGCGCATCGGGTGGGGAATGCTGAGCCTTTGGGGACTGTACTGCGCCTATGCGACATACAAATGGATCTGGCCCAGAAGATTAGCCGAGGACGCGACATTGAGCACTTCCCTGGATTTTTACCGGAGCGAGCTCGAGAGGAGGCGCGACTACGAGCGGAACGCCTGGCGCAGATCGGGTTTGACTTTTTGCTTTCTCGGTTTGGCGTTAGCTCTGATACCGGAGCTGATCCCGGCGCTTCAGACCCCTCGGCTTCTGCTGAAAGCCGCGCCGTTCTTTACCCTTCTTGCCATATGGTTTGTACTTTTCTTCTTCATCAGGAAGCGCAACCGGCTAAAGCTTCAGCGGGAGATCGATGAGTTGACGGCCCTTGAAAAGAACTGATTGCTTATTCCACACCAGCTTCTTCGATTACCAGTTCGCCTTTGTCGGCATCCAGCTCGGCCATCACGCCCAAGGGCAGCGTGAGTTGGTCCTCGGTGTGGCCGATGGTTAAACCGGAAAGCACCGGCGCGCGCAGACGACCCAGGATCTGGTCCACCACTTCTCCCAGCGAGAGCGTTGATTCGTAGGACGGCTTGAAGTCGCGCGGCCGGCAGTCCTGGCACTCGCCGAAGATAACGCCCGCGGCCGCGGTGAGTTTGCCCGCAAGACGCAGTTGAGTCAGCATGCGATCGATGCTGTACGGCTCCTCGTCTACATCCTCGAGAAACAAGATGCGGCCGCTCGTCTCGATTTCGTACGGTGTCCCCATGGTGGTGGAGATCAGCGTCAGGTTGCCGCCGATCAGTGGGCCGCGAGCGCGGCCCGGACGAACCGCGCGCAGCGTATGCGCCGGCCGCAACGGATCGGAATCCGGAGGGTTGGTGACGCGGCCAAGCGGCGCGGTCTCGAACAGCGCCTTGCGAAACCATGTCTGCGTGTAGGGTGTAAAGCGCGAGAGCGTGACCGGACCATGAAAAGTGACCATGCCCGCGCGCTTTTGGATGGCCAGGTGTAGTGCGGTGATATCGCTGTAGCCCAGGAAAACTTTGGGATGAGCGCGAATCAAGTCGTAGTCGATGCGATCCAGCAGCTGCGACGCGCCGTACCCGCCGCGAATCGCGAACACGCCCTTGACCTCGGGATCGCGAAACATATCGTGCAGATCTTCCAGACGTTCCTCAACGGTGCCTCCCAGATAGCCGTCGCGCTTGCGGACGTTCTTGCCAAATTTCGTCGTCAGCCCGAAGTAGCGCGCGGTGCGCTCGGCCAGAGCGAGCCGGTCGGGGTCGGAAACGTAGCTGGAAGGGGTTATCAAACCGACGGTGTCTCCCGCCCGCAACGCTTTTGGCCGGATCAGGTTGGGGCCAGGGGCGGCGGCGGCCACCGCGGGAAACGCCGTCATGCTGCCGAGAACCCGGCGCCTGGTCAAACCGGCGATCACTCGCGTGCCTTGGCAGTCGACTCGCGGACCACCAGTTGAGGCAAAATCATGTATTCGACGCCCATACGGGTGGTGTCGGCCAGCGACGTCAACAGCGCGTCGAAGGCTCTTCCCGCGATTTCCTCGCGCGGAAGCCGAACCGTAGTCAAGGGCGGCTCCGTAAATTCGGCCAGAGCGATGTCGTCGAAGCCCACGACGGAGATATCGTCCGGCACGTGAAGTCCATGCTTACGAATGGCCCGCAGCGCTCCAATAGCTGTCAAGTCGTTGGATGAAAGCACGGCGGTGGGCAGCGGCCTCCGTTCAAAAATGCGGCTCATTGCATTGAATCCGCCGTCGATCCTGTGGTTGCCGGCCTCAATCCAACTAGGGTCTCCGATCACGCCGTGCTTTCGCATGGCATCCAGGAAAGCTGAGCTGCGGATGCGCGCCGAGCTCAAATCCGGCGGACCGCTGATAAAAGCCAGACGCCGGTGCCCCAATTCCAGCAGGTGCTCCACGGCTTGCGAGATGCCGTTCGAGTAATCGATCTTCACGTTGCTGATGTGATTGTCCACCGTGCCCACATCGAGAAAAACCATCGGAATCTTGCGATGCGCGAGTTGCTGTGTGAGTGAGGCGTCCATCTCCGAGGTCATGATGGCGACGGCGTCCACTTTCCGCTCGAGCATGCGGCGGACTCCGTTCGCCATGCGAAGCGAATCATACCCGGTATTGCTGAGGAGCACCTCATAGCCCTTTTCCGTCGCGGCTTCTTCGAAGCCTTTCACCAGCTCCGGAAAGAAGGGGTTGGTGATGTCGGACACAATCAGGCCCACGATACGGCTGCGCCCGGAGACCAGAGAGCGCGCTTGGGTATTCGGAAAGTACTTCAGCTCCTCGATGGCTTGCCGCACGCGGCGCGCCGTTCCCGGCCGCACCGGAAGGTTATTGATGGTGCGCGAAACCGTGGCGGTCGAAACCCCAGCGCGTTTCGCGACTTCCCGGATATCCATGTGAGTTTGGTCTGGCGCCGTCGCCCGGCCCGCGCTAAAAGACATTCTAAACGCAAACACGCCGGGGCGGATAGTGTTCTAAGCTTCTAAACATGCGTGCTCTGTGTTTTCTGTTCGTGTGTGGCCTCGCGGCGCTGGCCCAACCTGGCAACGGACCGTGGCGCGACGCAGCCGTGATCCAGGTCGCCCATTCGCCGCACGTCAAGCTTCATGGCGTTCCCATCCGAGCGGTAACCATCAACGAGGGCTTTTGGCAGGCGCGCATGCGCGTCAACGTGGAGCGCAGCATCCCGAGCATGCTGGACGAACTGGAACAGCACGGTGTGATGGACAATTTCCGGCGGCTGACCGGCGCCAGCAAGGCCCCGCGACGCGGTCCGCTCTACACCGATTCGGACATCTACAAGTGGATGGAGGCGGTGGCTTTTGTGCTCCAGTCCAGCGACCGGCCCGATCTGCGAGCCACGGTCGACCGTCTGACCAGTCAGATCCTCGCCGCCCAGGAACCCAGCGGCTATCTGAACACCTATTATGTGGACGACCGCAAAGACAAGCGCTTCACGGAAATGTATCGCTCGCACGAGCTGTATTGCCTGGGTCATCTCCTGCAGGCAGCCATCGCCTACTATCGCGCCACTGGGAACAGAAAACTGCTGGACGGCGGCATTCGCTATGTGAACTACCTGATCGAGAACTTCAGTCCCTCCAAACGTCCTGCGCTCACCGGCCATCCCGAGTTCGAGATGGCGCTGGTGGAGCTTTACCGCACGACAGGCGAACGCAAGTATCTGGACTTTGCCGGCTATTTCCTAAGCGGCGTGGAACGCGAGCGGCTACATCTGACGAGCGATCAGGTGCAGTACCTCTTCAGCGGAATTCCGTTCACGTCGCGGACGCAATTCGAAGGTCACGCCGTCCGCGCCATGTACGCGTCATGCGGCGCTACCGATTACTACGCCGAGACCGGCGACGCCGCCTACTGGAACACGCTGGAACGTCTCTGGAAGGATCTGGTCAACCACAAGATGTATATCACCGGCGGTGTGGGCTCGCGGGAAGCGGGCGAATCGATCGGCCTTCCGTACGAGCTGCCCAATGCGCAAGCTTACGGCGAAAGTTGCGCGGCCATCGGCAACCTGATGTGGAACTGGCGCATGCTGGCGGTATCCGGCGAGGCGCGGTTTGCGGATGTGATGGAGCGCGCTCTTTATAACGGCATCAATTCGGGCATGTCGCTCTCGGGAACGCTTTATTGCTATCGCAATCCACTCGAGTCAACGGGCGAGAAGATCCGCAACGAGTGGTACGACACCACCTGCTGCCCGCCGAATCTGGAGCGCATTCTGGCGTCCCTGCCCGGGTATTTCTACAACACCAGTCCGAGGGGCGTCTACGTGAACCTATACGACAATTCGCGTCTGGACTGGCACTTGGAAGATGGCACGGGTTTGGAGCTCGAACAGAAAACGCGATATCCGTGGAGCGATCGGGTAGAGATTGCGGTTGCACCCGCCACACCCTCGGAATTCAGCTTGTTCCTCCGCGCGCCCAGATGGTCGTCGGTCGACTGAATTCACGCTTAACGGGCAGAAGGCAACAGGCGCAGTCGAGCCCGGCCACTATTTCGAAATTCATCGCCAGTGGCGCGCCGGCGACCGGGTCGAAGTAAAGTTCGACATGACGCCGCAGCTGATCCGTGCCAATCCGCTGGTGCGCGAGGATGCCGGCCGGGTCGCCATCCAGCGCGGCCCGCTGGTTTACTGTATGGAGTCAGCCGATCAGCCCGGCCTGGGCTCGCTGTTCGATGCGGAACTCGCCGAACCGGCGGATCCTTTTCGCGAGGAGTTCCGCGCCGGGTTGCTGGGCGGAGTCACTTTGCTTCGGCACAAAGGGGAAGTAGCAGAAGAGCCGCTCGAGGACGAGCCGCTTTATCGAAGCGGCCGCAAAACATTGCGCGCGCATACGAGCCGGCGGAGCTGATCTTTATTCCCTACTACGCTTGGGCCAATCGCGGGCAGGGCGCGATGGAAGTATGGATTCCGCTCAATCAGGCCGGCAGCGGCGTACGATAAACTTCGCCCGTCTCGGCGACGGAAAACCAGATCTGACCTTTCCAAACGGTCATGCCGTGTGGCTGGAGGACAACGCCATCCGCCAGCGGCTCCTCGGCGGGTAGCATCAGCTGCTGCAGAATCTTGCCGCTGGATGGATCCATTTTGAAAAACGAGCGGTAAATGCTCTCGGCGCACCACAGCGACCCATCGGGATCCCAGCCGATACCGTGCGGGCGCACGCCCGGGGCCGGGAACGAGTTCCGCGCGCTGCCATTGTCGGGATTCGAGCACGAAAATGCGAACCGCCGGCGGCACTGCAACCCACAATTCGCCCGTGCGCCATTCCAGGCCATGGGCGCCGGTGGGCTCGGCGTGCGCGGACGCGCGGTCCCCACTTCACCAGGCCGGAGCCGGGACTCGGCATCTTTTTCAAAGTTCGCCCCGTTCTGCGCGTCCGCGCGGACCAGCAGCCGGTTATACGTGGAGGCTATCCAGATCGCCTGGCCATCGAAGGTGATGCCGCTTCCCCGGTCGGTTTCTGTGTCGAACTGCCGGAGAACGTGGCCGTCACTGTAATCGACGAGCGCGACGCGGTTGGTTGCCTGGTCGAGCACCCAGAGACCCTCGCGGTGGATTGCAGCCCATTCGGCGCGGCTCCCGGCGTGCGAAATGCGCGCTCCACACGCGTGGCGATCTGCGTGGGAAAACCGGCGGCGGCGGCCCGTGCCCGCAGCGGCGCACAAGCGAATGCCGCGAACTTCAGCAACTCGCGGCGATCGATCACAGGGTTACCTCACTATCGTGTTTGCAACCTGGACCAGTTCAGAGGATTCAGTGCGCTCCGGGGCCATGATGGTTTGCGGATCACGCCAGAAATCCATATACGACGTGTAATGTGCGCAGGCCACCGTGCAGAGCGGCGCGCAGCCTTTTACGGTGAGATACTCGCGGCGGATGTCTTCCACAGTGTACTGTTCGAGCGGCTTAGCGGGATAACCGCGCTGCTGCGAACAGTAGTGGACCAATCCGTCCTCGCAGACATAGAGGTAACGGGCGCCCGCGCGGCAGCGCCACTCGTTCGGGCGACCGTGCGCGATGTTGTCCTGAAAGAAATTGAGCTGCGCGTAGCTTCTCTTGGCCATGCGCTTCATACGCAGGTAGATTTCGCGCTCCTCCGGCTTTAGGGGTTGCAACTGGCCGCCGCCATCGTGAATGATGCCGATGGTCGAGGTGAACCCGAGCTCGACGGCGCGGCGTCCCACTTCCAGAGCGTCGGTCGGATTACGCACTCCGCCGCCTACAACGGAATTGATGTTGACATGAAATTCGGCGTGGTCGGAAAGCAACTGGAGTTTCTTATCGAGCACCTTCAGGCTCTTTTTGGATACGTCGTCGGGCGTGACGTTATCGATCGAGATCTGCATGTGCTCGAGGCCGGCCTGGTTCAGGCGCCGGACGCGATCCGCAGTGAGCAAATACCCGTTGGTGATCATGCCCGCCATGATGCCGTGCTTGCGGATGTGAGCGATGATGTCATCCACCTCGGGATGCAGCATGGGCTCGCCTCCGCTTAGGGTGATGATGGTGGTGCCCAGTTCGGCCAGGTGATCCAGACGCCGGCGCATTACATCCAGGGGAACGGGCTTGGAGTAATCGTCGTACTCGTTGCAGTACGCGCAGGCGAGATTGCAGCGGCGAATCGGGATGATGTGAGCCAAAACCGGATGATCTCTGGAAGTCACCCCTTTGACAAGCATCATCAGTTCGCGCGAGCGCCGGTGCATGGCTTTACAACCGTGCCTGAAACGAAAACCCAAATCTGCCATAGTGTCAGAGGTTTCTTAAATTAGACCACAGGTGCGCCCGAATTCGGTTCAGGATAAATCGAGTGGCGTATTTTGATGGGTGGAATGGTGGTTTTTCCCGCTGAATGAATAAGATAGAAGATGTTCGGATACCCCGATCTGGCCGTCTTCAGAAGCCGGTTTCGGTGATTTTGGACGCTTCGCCGCTGCTGGTGCGCAGTGCCGGTGTAAAGAATTACATTTTCTACTGGGCGCGCAGCCTTGCCGAGCAAGCGGGCGAAAACTCGATTTCCCTTTTTCCTTTCCTGCGCAGACCCGAGAGCTTCACGCATCAAGCCTCGGTGCTGGGTCCATTGGCGACCATTCCCAGGCTCGGCTTGCTGTTCGGGGCAAGCGTCTGCCCGTATCCGATATTGAATTGCTTTACACCCGCTTCCGACATTTTCCACGCCTCCCACCAACTTCCGCATCCTCCTCGTAAAGCGCGGCTGACCTCGACCATATATGACATGACTACGTGGCTCATGCCGGAGCTTCATATGGCGGGAAATCTGAAATCTTCCGGCCGAAACGCCGAACGTTTGTTCCGGAATGCTGACGGCCTGATCGCGATTTCCAAATGTACCCGCGACGATGCCGTCCGGCTGCTGGGACTTGCACCGGAGAAGATTGAGGTGATCTATCCCGGAATCGCCCCAGCGTTCTTCCAGGTGGGGCCTGACCTCGCCAACGAGGCCGCCGGCCGCTACGGACTGAACAAGTCCTACGTACTTTACGTAGGGAGTATCGAGCCACGCAAGAACGTAGGAGTGTTGCTGGATGCCTGGCAGGAACTGGCGCCCGACATACGCGCCGAATTCGATCTGGTCATCGCGGGCCCCTGGGGTTGGGGTGACCGCCGGGTTTACGAACGCCTGCGATCTGGGATTCCAGGCGTACGGTACCTGGGGTATGTGCCGGAGTCCGATCTTCCCGCGCTCACCGCCGCGGCCACCGTGTTTGTCTACGTTTCCTTATATGAAGGCTTCGGTTTGCCGGTGGGACAAGCCATGGCCGCCGGCGTCCCGGTACTGACATCGATTGTCTCGGCGCTTCCGGAGGTGGTTGGAGACGCCGGTCTGGCCGCCGATCCGAGGAGCCGCGAGGAAATTCGCAGGGGACTCGAGCGGCTTCTGCTGTCGCCAACACTGCGCCCGGAGCTTGCCGAACGGGGACGCGTACGCGCGAGGGAGTTTACCTGGGAAGCGTGCGCGCGGAAATCGTGGAAGTTCTTCGAGCGCATCGCAGGCATGTGAAGTTCACAGATGCCAGGGCAGACGGCCGTTCCCGCTGAATTCATGATTCAGAGATTCGACGAGCTTTTCCAACGTATCCCTGGCACGCTTGGGACTTCGTTTAACAGCTGCCATTCCCGCGCGGCTGAGCCAGCGGTCCCATGTATCGAGACGTCTGGCGTACGAGCCGGCCTTGGTGTGAACCTGTTCGCTATAGACCAGAAGTGATTTTTCGAGTTCGGACGCGGTTTTAGCGAGCCGGCTGTCCGTTTGCACGGGCGCACGATCCACTTTCTCGAGCAGTTCGCGTGCGCCAGGTGAAAGACACTCTACTTGCCACGCTTCCCGTGCCCGCCCGATCGCCACTAGATAGGGCCATAAAGCACGTTCCACATAAGTAAGCTTTGCGGAGATCAATTTCACCACGAGCACATCCGGGTGATCTGCCAGCGCGCAATTGACGCGGAAGATTTCGTGGCTCCCGGGGTGGGCCCACCAGGATCCGCGGACCAAGCTACCGGTAACTAAAGCGCACACGTTGGGAAGCCGGGCATCGGTCTGCCGCAGTACACCGTGCCGCTTTAGGTTTCGGAATACGCGTTGAAATGCGGTTTCCATTCCAGTCCAGTGCCGCTTCCTTTCGGTCGCGGCTCAGTCAAGCCCGTCCGATACTGAGCGGTTGCTAACAGCCACTAGCTAAGCTAGTCGCAAAGTGATTTTACAAATTTATTCACTGTTCACGTTGCGGACGCAGAGTCTCACTTTCGGAACAAACGTTCCCACGATCGAACATTCGTTGAGTCGTAACCGAAATGCAACGGCTCGTGAGAAGTTCGGCGCTAAGTGGCGACTAAGTGATGTAAGTGCGATTTGGCCCCAGCAGATTATGGGAAGGCTGATTTTTGCAAGATAATCCCACAATCGAACAGCTAACTAGCGTCAGGCATACGCGTCATAACATGCGATGGTGAGCTTCTCCTGCGAAGAGTTCCGCGGGAGATTCGGCACAGCACGTGCCTGCATTTTTCGTCGAACGGCGTCGGTGAGATTTTCGTAATCGGGGACATATGATTTGGCGCAGCGTACAAGCGCCAGTGAGGACGATCATGCGTTGCCGATTACAGAGCTTGCTGTTCATTTGCATCGCTTTCTTATTCTGCGCGGCACAGGCCCGCGCCGATCACGCAGCCTGGGAACGATACACCGTCCAAGTACACGAGCTTCGCCAGAAAGGCGCCTTCGCGGAAGCCGAAAAGGCCGCGATCGCCGCGGTTCGAGAAGCGGAAGAGTCCGGCCAGCAGAATACTGACCTGGCAAAAAGTTGGAATAACCTGGGTGCATTGTATTTCGACAGCGGCCGTTACACAGAAGCCGAGGATTTGTTCAAGCGGTCCGCCGATCTCTGGGAGAAGCTGGTCGGCCCCGAGCAGGCTGAGTCCGCCCAAGGGTTAAACAACCTCGCTATTCTCTACCTACGAACGAACCGCTTGAAGGACGCGGAGCCCATTCTGGTCCGGCTCCTGGCGGTACGTGAGAAATTGCTGCCGCCGAATCACCGGGAGATAGGGGAAAGCCTGAATAATCTCGCGGAACTCTATCGTACACAGGGGCGCTATGCAGAAGCCGAGCCACTTTATCATCAGGCGATTGACATCTGGGAGAAATCCCTTGGCGTGGATGACCCGAAGACCGCAATGGGACTGAACAACCTGGCGGTGCTGTTAAGCGCGCAGGCCCGGTATCAGGAAGCTGAGCCGGTTCTCAAACGAGTCCTGCTAATCAACGAAAAAGCGCTGGGTCCGGACCACCCTACGGTAGGCTCAGCCCTGAATAATCTGGCCGAAGTTTATTTCGAGCAAAGCCGGTACGACGAGGCGGAGCCGCTCTACAAACGCTCACTCGCCATCAAAGAAAAAGCTTTCGGCCCGGAGCATCCCGATGTGGCCACGGCATTGAACAATCTTACTTCCCTCTACCGCAAGCGCAATGAGGGCGCCAAAGCAGAGCCGCTAGAAGTACGCGCTCTGGCCATCCGGGAAAAAGTATTAGGGCCCAATCATCCTGAAACGGCTGCCAGTCTGAACAACCTGGCCGATGTGTACGTATGGGAACAGCGCTATGCGGACGCCGAACCTCTATATCGGCGCGCCTTGAAGATCTGGGAGGAAACCCTCGGGCCGGAGCAGTCGCAAGTGGCCATCGTTCGCAATAACCTCGGGCAACTATTCCACATCCAAGGCCGTTGGGACGAAGCGACCGCGATGTATCGGAAAGCTATCGCCATTTGGGAGAAGAGCCTGGGCCCGGCTCATCCTGCCACTGCAACCGGGCTGAACAACCTCGCACAGGTTTTGGTCAGCCAGAAAAAATACAGCGAAGCCGGCCCGATGTTAGAGAATTCGGTCGCTATTCTCGAGAGAGCGTTTGGGCCGGATAATCCCGGGCTGTCTAGGCCGCTGCAGAATCTGGCCTCCGTATACCATTTGGAATCGCGGTATGCCGCCGCGGAGCCGCTCTATCGCCGTGCTCTGGCAATCCACGAAAAAAGCAACCCAAAGGATTCCGAGACGACACTGACTCTGCTCGGGCTGGCAGAACTCTGCCGCGCCCAGGGGCGTAACAGTGAAGCAGAAGCGTTTTACGAGCGGGCAATCCCGATCGAGGAAGCAACGTTAGGCCCGGATCACTGGCAGGTGGCCCGCAGCCTTTACAATTTGGCCGAAATGTATCGCCAGGATGCCCGTTACACCAAAGCCGAGCCGCTCTACCGCCGTTCGCTGGCCATCCTGGAGCAACAGCCGTCGGAGCAGCGTCCATTGCTGGTGCGCAGCCTGAAGACCTTCGCCGCGATGCTGCGGCGGATGAAACGCAAGCCAGAAGCATTGGCGCTCGAAGCCAAGGCCCAGGCCCTTCTGCAGGGCCAGGCACTTGCGGCATCGAACTCTCATTAAGTGTGGTGGGGCATGCTTTAGCTTGCCTTCGCCTCATGCGAAAGAGTGAGAAATCGAAGAACGTTGCCGCACTTTCATCCGGATAGTGAGCATTTGTTCGTCACGTGGCGCCGCCGGACGTCATCTATGCGCCTCCCGGTCATGCGTTCGCCGTAGAGGATCGTGCTCTGGCCCAGAGCTAAGGGAGGCGATGGCCGAGAGATGCGCGGGTCGCGCGACAGGTGGCGGATCCGATTCGCACCGGCGAGAGTCGGAAGCTGTATGAGTTGCACGCGCCGGATTGTGGCATATATCGAAGAGAAACCGGTTTCGGCAGGGCTGGCGGACACGCCTGAGGCTTGGCCATGGTCAAGCGTCAGATCGGCAAGCTAAAGCATGCCCCACCGGAGCATCACACTCAGATGACTCCCACATCGCTTGCCCTCCTAACGCCTACCAGAACTGACCCACCGGCAGCGGGGTAAAGAATAGTCAGTGGGATTTGCGAACGCCGCCACCTGTCATCGCAGTTCGCAGGAGGCCGTTGATACGGGTCTGATATCCTTTCCCTTGACTCTTGAGCCACGCAAGAACGTCGGCGTCGATTCGGATCGTCAGGGGCTTCTTGATCGGCCGGTAGAACTTGCCTACAACCGCTTTGTTCCAATCGGTTGTCCCTGGAATATCTGAGAGGTCGATATCCTCATCTTTCATGCGCTTCAGGGAGCGAATCTTCTTAGCCTGACCTCTAGCGGCCTTCTTCATAGCCCTCCGGTTCTTAGCCTCATCCCATTCGAAGAGCATCGCCTGTAGTTACCATACGGTAGATACAGTATAGTACATACTGTTGGGGGGGTATGGATAGGGATATGGACTCACCAATTATTGCTCCGCCGCTGGCGGGACACGTCATGGGCTCGGTTGACGATGCCTTCGTGATTGCCGAGTGGCGGGATGAGGGAGGTCCGCCGGGACCGCCGCGACTGATCGCACCGCCGCATGTACACTTCCGCGATGACGAAGCCTGGTACGTGCTGGAGGGTAGTTTGCGGGTTCAGGTTGGAAAGGATGAAGTCGAAGCCGGTGCGGGCTCGGCCGTATTCATACCGAGGGGCACGCGGCACACATATTGGAATCCCGGTTCTGGGCTCACCCGGTATCTGCTCATCATGACGGCGAACATCTATCGTTTGATTCAGGAAATCCATGGGATGCAGGAACGCACTCCCGCTTTGATGCAAGCCGTATTCAAAAAATACGACTCGCAGCTGTTGGACACGTAAGAAAAACGAAGTTCTGACGGGGGCCGCGCGGGGAGCCGGCTCCCTTCACTTTCTGATATATCCATGTTGCGCCGTACGCGCACCAAATGTCCGGTGCGCTTCTTCCGACATCTCGTGCACGCCCGCGGCGTCAATCCACCGGTTGTAAAAGTTGAACAGCGCACAGACGGTAATGGCGTAATAAATGGCTTCGTCGGTCCAACCCACCGCGCGGAGCGGCGCCATGTCCTCCGCTGCGATCTTCGGCGCCTGGTGGTTCACTTTGGCGACGAAGCGGAACAGAGCTTTTTCCTTCTCGGGCAGCGCTGCGTTCTCCAGGTCGCGAAGAACGCTCCACACCAACTCTTCGCTGCCCAGCAGGTTCGCCGCAACTGCGGCGTGGTATTTCGTTCAAAACGGGCAATCGTTGCCGTACGAGGTGAAGGCGGCGATTAGTTCGCGCAGCCCGGCAGGCAGCGGACAATCCCCGCGCATGATCTCGTGCGTGAAGGCCCCAAGGTTCGCGGTTGCTTGCGGCCGGTAGGCGAAAAGGTGCCAGATCTGCGGATATTCGGTCCCGGCAGATTGCGCTGTACGGATCAGGTCGGTGGTGGGAGACGGCCGCGGATGGCTTTCGACCTCCGGAAGGAAAATCGGTTTCATGGCTGAGACCGGCTCGCCTGAGCCGCTTGAACGTCCGCTGGGATGGGCAGGTAGCCGTCTCGCGCTACTTTCTGGGCCCGTTCCCGGTAGGACGCCGGGTCAGGCGGCGCCCAAGTCCCAAGGCCGTCCACATACCGGTTGTACATGCAGAAGGCCGCGGCAATCAGCACCGTGTCATGGATCTCCTGATCTGTCGCGCCTTGCCGCCGCGCGCGCTCCACATCGCCAGGCCGGACGTTTTTGCCTCCGCTTTGTACTTTTCCGGCAATAGCCAGCAGAGCCTTGAGTTTGTCCGAAATGGCCGCGTGCTCGAAATCGGTCTTCACATCGCGGACCAGCTTGTCGTTACCGTCCAGGTGGCATGCCGCGATGGCTCCGTGCGCGTTCTGGCAGTAGTAACAGTCGTTTTCCGCCGACACGTACGTAGCGATCAACTCACGCTCGGCGGGCGAAAGCGTGCCCGGCCCATGCAAGAGGATTTCCGCCAGTTCGCACAAGGGATCCGCGGTTTCTAGCCGGAATGCGAAAAGGCCGCGAATCCCCGGAAGTCCTACAGCAAGTGGAATGTGCGCCATCGGTCTCGATCCTCCATAAGCCGTTCATGCAGAATAAGAGGAAGAGCAAAGAGCCGTCAATAATATGCATCCACTAATTCGGGTTGTTGCGGAAATTCCACGCACTTAGCCCGCTTCCTGGTTCGATGCGTACGTTTTGTAACCCATTCGACGCTACAATCATATTGTGGTTCGGATAGCAGTACCTGCGGCACTCGCGCTCGCCGCGGCTCTTTCGGCTCAGACCGCATTCTTCCCGCTCAAGGACCTGAAGCCCGGTATGCATGGCATCGGCAAGACGGTTTTCGCGGGCGGCCGCGTGGAAGATTTCCAGGTGGAAATCCTGGGTGTGCTCGAAAACATCGGCCCGAAGCAGTCGTTGATTCTGGGCCGTCTCTCCGGCGGTCCACTAGAAAAAACCGGCGTGATGCAAGGGATGAGCGGAAGCCCAGTTTACATCGACGGAAAGCTGGTGGGCGCGGTCGCCATGGCATTCCCGTTTTCCAAAGAGCCGATCACCGGCATCCGGCCCATCGAAGACATGGTGCGGGTTAGCGCTGCGCCGCCCGAGCCGGTGCGCCACGACAAAGCTGCGTTCACGAATGGGAACCTGACGGCGATGTTGCCGAAGCCGGAAGAAGCTCTATCGGGTGAGATGCGGATGGTGAACATCGCCACCCCGGTATGGTTTAGCGGATTCACGCGATCGGCCATCGAGCAGTTTGCTCCGCAACTGAAGTCGCTGGGTCTGGAGCCGCGGCAGGGTGTCGCGGGCGGCGGGCGGGTCGAACCGAGGATGGGAAATCCCTCCGCCCTACAGCCGGGCGCCATGATCAGTGTCGAACTGATGGCCGGCGACATGAGCATTGGAGCCGATGGCACCGTCACCTATGTCGATAACGACAAAATCTACGCCTTTGGCCACAGGTTTCTCTCCGTAGGCCCCACTGAGCTGCCGTTCGCGCGTTCAGAAGTTCTGACCCTGCTGCCCAGCGTAGCCAGTTCGTTCAAGATCTCATCTCCCAAAGAATGGATGGGCACCATCTCGCAAGACCGCAACACCGCCATAGCCGGAGAGCTTGGCAGACGCGCCCACATGGTACCGGTCTCGATTACGTTGACACGCTCCGGCCGCAAGATTGAAGGATACCGGGTGCAGATGGCGAACGATCGCTTCCTGGCTCCGTTCCTCATGCAGGTTGCCGTCTTTTCCGCCATCGACTCGACCGAACGGGCCATGGGGGCGGCCACTTACGGCGTTCGGGGCGAAATCGAATTTCAGGGCAGCGCGCCACCGCTCAAGTTGAATAATATGTACGCGGGCGACGCCAATACTGCCATGCAGGTGTCGCTTTCCGCCGCGATTCCGCTGGCGTACGTCTTGCAAAGCGGATTCTCTTCCCTCCAAGTGAAGAAGGTAGACCTGGAGATCGAATCCTTCGACGAGAAGAAGGAGTGGCAAATCGACCAGGTAGTGGCCTCGCCGCATGAAGTCCGGCCCGGCGGAAAAGTGCAAATCAGCGCCGTACTGGTGGGGGAGAACGGAACGGAGGTTACGCGAACGTTGGATTACGAAGTGCCTATCGGAGCAGCCGCAGGTCCGCTATGCTTCACGGTGTCGGATGGAAACGTCGCCAATCTTTCTGAAGTCCGCCAGATTCTCGGCAGCACACCGCACACCGCCGAGCAGTTGGTGGCCACGGTTAATAAACTGCGAGCGAATACGAAAGCATACGTCCGGGTCTGGCGGCCGGATCCCAATTTCCAGCTCGAGGGCGAGGATTTTCCGGACCCGCCTCCATCGCTGGCGCTGATTCTGGGCACGTCAGCGACGGCATTGCAAACGCGCAATGCGAAAATATCGGAGCTGGAAATCAGCGCCGGTGACGCGGTGATTAGCGGCGTCAAAACGGTTCAGGTGGAAGTGAAGGAATGAAGAACAGACGCGGCGACTCGGCGACGCGGCGACGCGGGTGGGGGCTCTGCGCTTTCCTGGCATTGGTCGAATGCCTGAGCGCGTCCAGCACACAGGTCTGGGAGATGAATTCGTACCAGGACTTTGTGCATGGGCACTTTCAGGATATCTCGCTTACCCGTGATGGGAGCCTATTGCTGGCGCCAAAGATGGAGAGCCTCTTCAACTCCGATCAGGCAGTGGTGTGGGGCGTGGCTCCGGCTCCCGATGGATCGCTCTACGTAGCCACCGGGCATCGCGGCCGGCTGTATCGCATCGACAAGTCCGGCAAGAGCACTCTGATATGGACCGCCGAGCAGCCGGAGATCTTCGCGGTGGCCGTGGATGCAAAAGGCTCCGTCTACGCCGCCACGTCTCCCGACGGAAAAATCTATCGCATTGCAGGTGGCAAAGCATCGGAGTTTTTCGCGCCAAAGGCCAAGTACATCTGGTCACTCGCCGTTGCTCCCGACGGTGTCCTCTATGCGGGTACAGGCGATCAGGGCAAGGTCTTTCGCGTGGAGGCGGCCGGCCGAGGAGAGGTGTTCTATGCCACCGGACAGTCGCACGTGACCGGACTGGCGGTTGACCACGAGGGACGGATCTTGGCCGGGACCGAGCCCAATGGCATCCTCTATCGCATTTCAGCCAAAGACAAGGCATTCGTTCTTTATGGCGCAAGCTTGCCCGAGATTCGGGCAATTTCCGCCGCGGCGGATGGAACGGTTTATGCCGTGGCCATGGGCGGCTCGCTTTCCAAGCGCATGCAAGGAATTCCACAAAACACGCCGGCCGCGAATAACGCACCGGTAGCCGCCACCGCCACTGCGTCGATCAGCGTCACCGCCGAAAGCGCGCAGGCGGGTCCGGAGATTAAGCCGCAGCCGGATCCCGGGAAGGGCGCCGGAGCAGTGGTGGCCGCCCCGGTGACGACCACATTCGCGCCGGCGGTTGAGGCGTCGGGCGTGGAGAAATCCGCGGTTTACAAGATCAATCCGGACAATACGGTCGAGACCTTGTGGAGTTCGAAGGAAGAGAACGTCTACGATCTGCTTCCTTGGAAGGGTCAATTGCTGTTTGCCACCGATGCCAACGGGCGCGTCTACCGTCTTTCACCGGATCGCAAGCTGACCCTGGTGGCCCAGACCAATGAGGCCGAAGCGACGCGGCTGGTGGCCTCGGGAGACTCGATTCTCGCAACCACCGCCAACCTGGGCCGCGTATACCGCTTTGAAGATGCGCTCGCAACCTCCGGTGTCTACGAAGCGCCGGTGCATGATGCCGGCACCGTGGCGCAGTGGGGCCGCATGGCATGGCGCGATGAGGAAGCCGCCTCGGGGAGCATTTCGTTTCGCACTCGAACCGGAAACTCGCTGCGGCCCGACAAAACCTGGAGCGACTGGTCATCGCCCTTGACTGATTCTTCCGGCTCAAAAATTCAGAGCCCCAACGCACGGTACATTCAATGGAAGGCCGAATTTACGGGAGCGCAGGGAAAGACCCCGGTGCTCGAAAGCGTGAACGCGGCTTACCTTCCGCAGAATACGCCCCCGGTTGTGAAGAGCATAACGGTAGTGACGCTGCTTGCGAACCTTAGCGGCGCCAAGCCGGCGCAGCAAACGCCGTCGGCCGTGTATAGCATTACGGTCACCGATACGGGAGACGCCGCGCCCGCCACTTCTGCCGGCACTCCCACCCAGACGCCCTCGCGTGCGGCGTCGCAGCAGATGAGCGTAAGTTGGATAGCGGAAGATGCGGATGGCGACCGGCTGGTTTACTCGCTGTGGTTTCGAGGCGAAGGCGAACGCGAATGGAAGCTGCTCAAGGCCAATCTGCACGAGAGCAACTATACGGTGGATGGCGATGCCCTCGCCGACGGCAAGTACTCTTTCCGGGTGGTGGCGTCAGACGGCGAAGTGAACCCCCCCGGAGCCGCGCGGGAGGCCGAATTGGTCAGCGCTCCAGTGCTCATCGACAACACGCCACCGGTGATCCACGCCGGGGCGGCTCGCAAGACGGCGAACGGTGTCGAAGTGGAGTTTGAGGCCGAGGATTCCGCGTCTCCGCTGCGCCGATGCGAGTACTCGGTGGATGCCAGCGCCTGGACTCCACTTGAATCGCTCGATGGCGTTATTGATTCGCAACGTGAGAAATTCGTGGTGCGGTTAGACCACCTCTCACCTGGAGAGCATGTTCTGGTGCTTCGCGCAGTGGATAGTGCCAACAACGCCGGCCTGGCGAAAATCGTGCTGCACTAGACCGTCATGACCGCGTTCACTCTTTGATCATTTTCTCCAGCTTCTTCAGCTTCGATCTCATTTCGTCGCTTGCTTCGGCAATCTGATTGGTGTCGTAAATTACCCGGGGGGTCAGGAACACGATCAACTCCGTACGGGCCTTGGTGCTGGATTTGCTGCCAAATGCGGCGCCGAGAAACGGAATTCGGTGCAGCAGCGGAATCCCACCCGAGCTGTTAGTATCCGCCTCCTGGATGATTCCTCCGATGGAGACCGTGTCTCCATCCTGGACAGTGACCTGCGTCGATACGTTGCGCTGGGAAAAGGAAGTGGAATCTACGGTCACGCCGGCCGGAGGCGGGATGGGAGCGCTCACCTGCTGATTGATCACCATGGTGACCACTCCGCTGGAGTTCACTCGAGCCAGGATATTAAGCGACACGCCCGTGCTGCGGTTCTGGATGGTGTTGGCGAAGAGGCTGGTGCCTCCGACTTGCGCTCCGCTCACGGCCTGGGAGCTGAGGGTGGGCACGTCGTCTCCAACGGTGATGGAAGCCGGGATGCTGTCTGTTGCGATGATGCTGGGAGCGGAGATCACTTTGGCGTGCGAGGTGTTTTCACTGGTATTGAGGAAGGCCAGCAACTGACGCGAATGGCCAACCAGGAAGCCCGCCGAGAGGGTCAAAGCGGGAGCCCCACCCGAAGCCGCACTCGTCACGGATCCCAAGAGATTCCGGTAGGCGCCGGTCTTCAGCTGGAACTGTTCTTCCACACCGGCGGACCAGGAACCCGTCAAGTCGACCTCATAGACCTTGGCTTCGATCAGCACCTGTCGAGGCGGGATATCGATCTGCTCGATGAGTTTTGAGATTTGCTCCCACTCTTGCGGGGTCCCCTGGATCAGCAAGGTATTGTCGAAGGGATTGGGAATGATTCGCGGGTGCATCATGGCGCCGCCATAACCGCCGGTGCCCAGGTACTGTCCGGTGAGGTCTCCGCCCAGAGCGCCGCCTCCGCCCCCCACGCTCGGCATGGTTGACTGAGGGTTAGGGACCGACATTGCCGGGTTAGCCGGATTTACAAATGCCATGCCGGGTTGCATGCCCGACATCATGGCATTGGCGCCGGCTGGACCGCCAAAACCTCCCCCAAAGCCGCCCGCACCCATCCCATAGCCACCCATGGCGCCACCCATTCCATAACCGCCCATGGCGCCACCCATTCCATAACCGCCCATGGCGCCACCCATTCCATAACCGCCCATGGCGCCACCCATGCCATAGCCACCCATCCCACCCATGCCGCCGTATCCGCCGAAGCCGCCGTAGCCTGTGTAGTTGCTATAAAGCTGCATGAGAACCATGCCGACAATCTGAGCGCTGCCGTATTTGAGCCGGTAGACGTAGTTGTCGATCGAACCGGCTGTAACTTTCATGGGGACGTCGAGTTTTTTGAGCCACTTCTCCACTTCGGGAAAGATGCCCGGATTCGGCGCCACGGCAATAATGGTGTTGATCCGGTCGACTGGCATAAAACGAATCGAGCCCGTTTTCTCCGAGAGGGCAAACGCCTTGAACACGTTCTCGAGTTCTTTGGCGATGTCTGTTGGCCGGCCGTGCTGGACGTCGAAGAGGCGGACGCGCTGGCCGGCGAGCGCGTCACTGTCGAAGAGGGCAATCAGATCCATGGTGCGCTTCATGTTCCGGCTGTTGTCCAGGATCATGAGCAGGTTTGCCGGCTCGTAGACCGTCATCTTGGCGCTTTCCCCGAGAAACGGCTCGATCAACTTCGACATCTCGGCCACCGTCACATACTTCAGAAACATCAGATTCAGGATGGTGCGCTCATCGTCGGGAAGATCCTTGGAGTTCACCTGGGGCGTCAGAGGCAGGTGGGAAGCGTCAGCCATGGGAACGATGCGATACATGTCCCCGACCTGCACCATGGCGGCGCCATTGATCCTCAAAATAGTCTCGAGCAGGGGACGGACGTCTACTGGTTTGAACTCACCATACGTATTGATGGTGACCGATCCCTTCACCCTTGGATCGATGATGTAGTTGATCTTGAGCGCCCTGGCCAGGATGTCGACGACCTCAACCAGAGAAGCATTCTCGAGAAACAACGGTGGTGCTGTGCCCGGCGCCGTGGGCGGCAACGCAGTTCTCGTAGGGGGAGGCCCGACTGTTGCCGGCCGCGGAGTCCCTTGCTGCTGTTGCGGCATGTCCTTCCTCTGAACCGGAAGCGGCATGGTGACGGCAGGATTCTGTGCCCACGCCGGTACACTCGTCAGCACCGGCAGTAGCGCAAAGACAACGCACCTCAACTTGTGCATTTCCGCTAGTCCTTAGTGGCGCTGGCTGCGCTTTGAGGGGCCGCACGCTTCTCGATCTCGCGATCCCAAACCGCACGCTCCACCTCGTTCAGCTCTCCTTTTTTTCGCTGCCAGCGGCTAATTCCGAATGGCGAGGGGCGCTCAAATCGGATCGAGTCGCCGTCTTCGACCGCCTTCGTCGACTCAATCTGATGCGCCATCTCTTCCTGAGCCTTCTTGGGGTCCTGGACACCCTTATCTTCCACATGGGCTATTCCAAACGGTGTTTTGCTAAAGATCCACTTCTTTCCGGCCGGATCTGTATAGCGGTAATTATTCGGATCAATCTGAACCGCATCTGGCGGAATGGTGACAGCCTGCACCTTGGTTGGTTTGGGTGTCTCTATCTTTCTTCTATTGGTGACCGGCTTATCATCGGCCGCCGCCGTTGCGGCTAAAATCGTCAGGACAGCAAGAACTCTAAACGTCATCATTTCTCCTCTGGGCCGCACGCTATGGCGCGGCCTCTTGTTGAGACTTCTAAATCGGCTCCCACCGGCAAGCCGAACCGAACGGAGTAGCCGCCACCGATTTGCGGTAGCCACTGGCTGTGGTTCCGGCGGGTGATGAATCGCCCGCCTGGCAGGCGCGAAGCCCATTTCCGATATCCGCTCCGGGCGCCGCGTCGACTTTCTGGGGTGGCGCCTGGCTGGGACGCGGTGCGGGCAGTGGCGTCCGCGCAGCCACATTGGAAGGCGGGGCCGGCGCGGGTTCGCGCACCAGCATGTCATCGATCTTTCTGGTTATCGGCTGGCCTTCCCATTCGAACGTGATGTCCTCGCGATTTACCGCCACCAGCTTGAACGGTCCAATCAGGTCCCCAAGCCGAACGCCCTGGTGTGGCGCGGAGGCATTTTCGCTCATCACTACGGTGGTACTGTCCACCAGATTCATGACGCCGTAAAGCACCGGCAACGGCGGCATCGGCGGGGGAGGCGGTTCCTTGGCCGGCTCAATCACCACATCCGGATTGCGGTCCTTCGAGAACAGCATCTGCTGCGCGATTTCCGCATAACCAACCGCCGCCACAGGCTGCGGGGGCGGCGCGACATTCAATACTGGAGGCTGGCTGCCTTTCGCCGGCCGCTCCAGGACCTTTTGCTCTCGTGCATGCAGCGTGATCCAATCCTGGCGTAGTCTCCAGGAGGCAGCTCCTATGGCGGCCACCAGCGCAAGATCCAGCGCAATGAGCTTCCGTTTCAAAACGACGCGAATCCTCTCTTCACCGGGACGAGCCCGCGCGGGACCACGCCCGCCAGGGTCAGCCGCACGCTGAGCATTTTGGTTTTTGGATTCCCAGAAGCCACACGCACCTCATTGGTAGCGAGCAACTCGGATTCCTTGGTGAGATCGGCGAAGAAATTCACCAGATCTTCGATATGGCATTCGAAATTTACTGAGACCGCTGCTTCGCCATACTCGTTTCCGAGAGGGCGCAATTCAGGAAATTCGCCTCCCCGCACCTCGATATGTTCCGCCTTAGCCACACGGCGGATGGTCTCGAGCAGATGCGCCTGGGCTTGCTGCGCGGTGGGCGCCTGAATGATGCCCTTCTCTCGCAGCGCCACCTCATGGGAAATCTTCTTGGCCAAAGACTGTTTCGCGGGCACAGTGGCAGCCACCTGCCTGAGACGCGCCAGCCTTTTCTCCGCCAGAGGAACACTGTCGCTGGCAGCCACTACGGATGTCTGGCGCTGGCCATACACGCCGTAACGCAGCACCAGCACCGTCAGCAAGCCCAATGCCAACAGAAGCACCGCCCGCCGGTCGCGAGTGGAAAGATTCATGGCCGCGCCTTTCTCGCCGTACGGATTTGGAATTGGTCGCTGCCGCCGGATTTTGCGATCGAACCCACGAACGTGGAGTTTTGAAAATAGGGCGAGCTATCAAGCAGCTTCAACAGCGGCGCGGCCTGCTCGGACTCGCCCCCGATGGTAGCCGCGTCCGGCGTCAGATCGATCATGCTGGCCCAGGTCGTAGCGGGCAACAGCTTGGTCAGGCCTTCCAGCGTTTCCAGATCGGCTTTGGTGCGGCCTCGAAACTCATCCAGCAGACGGACACGTTCCTGTCCGCGCAGAAATTCGGCTTCGAGCGCGGCGGCGTGCTTGGCCTGCGGCTCGAATTTCGAGGTCTCCGCTTCGAGCCCAGCCAGGTATCGCCGGTCCTGGATGGCGGAATGCGCCAGAACCGCGGTGCCTACCAGCAGCAGCAACGCTCCCAGTACCGCCGTGGGGATGAACATGGTTCGCGAATTTGCCTGGCGATGTTCCAGCGGCAGGACGTTGGCGGCAGCCCCCAACCATGGACACGCACCCGCCAGCGCCGTGGCATATGGCAGCGCACGCCGCGACAGATCGTTGTTCACTGGATTGGTTCGCGGCACTGGCAGAATGCAGTCGAGCGCGACAGGTTCGCATCCCGGTTCCAGGCGAAGCTCGGATGCGGCCAGCGCGACGGCGCGGTCCTGCGGCAGATCGAAATCCGCGGAGAAGACCGGCCGCGCCGCGCTTTCGCCGTAAACCTCGATGCCGCCATTTTCACCCGCAGTGGCAGCCAGGAATCCGCCGGAGGGCGCCTGGGCCTTGGCCACTGGCACTCGATGCGCGACGTAAATGGCTGCTGCTGAAAAAGTGAACGATGCCACCGCGATACCAGCTTCGGCGAACAAGCTGACATACCGGTCTAGCGCGCTCCGGCGCAGAATGCCTACCAGAACGCCTCCGCTTTCGAGCTGCGACCAGCCGGAGACCACATCCTCTTCGCCGTAGGGATGCATCGTATCGATCTGCAGCGCGATGGCTGAAGCCAGGTCGCTGGCGGCTACTCCCGGGAGGGCAATTTGACGCACGATGGTTTCCGGGCGCGGCAGCAACACGGTTGCCGCCAGGTGGGTGGCTCCGGCCGCGGCCAGAAAACGGGCGTATTCCTCCCCCCACTCGACCGCGCGCCGCTCCTGAAAATCCCGTACGGTGATCGTCCCCAACACGTCGATTCCGTTCGGCCGTACACGGACCGCCGTGATCTCGAGATTCTTGCCGTTGATTTCGATCCCTACGCTCGAACCGAATGCAACGAATTTTTTCAGGTCGGCGAGTTTACGGGGTCCAGGCATTGTCATACCAGCGAAGAATCTGGAGTGTGGGATTCTCATCCAGGGGCAAGAACTTTACGGTGGCGGCGGCGGTACGCTGCAGGTCGGAGAGCTGGCCGTTTTGGAGCAGAAGGCGGGCCGTAGAACGGAACGTGAAAATCGAATTGCCGCCGATACGCAGGCGCCCAAATCCTGGACCGCCTCCGGGAGCCAGGTCCTTCAGTTCCTGGACGTTCTTGAAAGGCTGTAAACGGCGGCGGGCCACGATCGCGGGGATGGCATCGGGCGGGATACCGATGGCGGCCAGAACGGGGGGCTGGGCGAAATTGATATCAAAGCGGTCCGTTGCCCCGAACACCGATAGGCAGTCCTTCAGCCCGGTGCGCGGGGCCAGATGGCCTTCCGAGTCACGGTTGAAACCGCCGTAATACAACTCTGATGTTATGCCTGGAAGCGCCATCAACTCCTCGGTCTCTTGAAAAGACGCCGGGGGAGCTTGAAAAGACGAAGCCAGCGAAGCATTTAATGGTCTGGCAGGGGCAGTTCCGCCTGAACCACGCCGCATGAGGATTAGCTCCACAGTCTGGGCGGCGCGGTCTCCGTCGACGCCCAAAGCCATGAGCAGCCTGAGCAGATCCGCGGGCCGCGCAGTGTTGATATTCATCTTGGCTGTTTCGGGCACCACCTCAACCAATACCTGCCCGCTGGGAAAGGAAAACGGCAAAACCGGGGTGGCCGCGCTGTAGTGAATGGGCAGGTTTGGGGGCATCTTGTTTTGCCGGCCCCACTCCACGTAGAGAATTCCCCGTTCGATTCCAGCCTGTGCCAAATATTGGGCCCGCAAACCGTCCACCGCGGTTGCGCTGCGTTCAATTTCGCTTCGTACGGTGTTCGCCAGCGAGAAGGCAATGGCGGACAGAGCAGCCGACAGCCACATCACCGCAAGAAGCGCGCCGCCCCTGTTATTCCGGCTCTTCATCCGCATATTGAAGGTTGGGATCCCGGTTGACGCGGAAAGGCACGGTAACCGTCACGGGTTTAAGACTGACCAAATCCGTATCGAGCGACGCCATCTCAATCCGGATGCCGGCGGGCCATTTTGGGGATATCCAGTTGGGCAGCCATTGTTCCACATTCTTGTCGGTAAGAAAACCGAGGAAAGAAAACCGGCAATACGCCAGCCGGTCCGCCAGCACAAAGGAACCCGGCCCAATTGAAATGGGCAGGAAGCGCTGCGTAGAAACGCCCAATTCGCCATCTGGTCCCAATCCCAGGCAAAAGACGCCTGCCGAACGTGGGCCTGTGTATGCGGTTTCGTTTACCACCAGCCGCACACCACGTCCCTGCTCGCCGGGAATCACCTGGAATTCCAGAACCTGGGCCATACCGCGGGACGCTTCCGAGAGCGAATAGCTGGAAACGAAGCGCATGGATTGCCCCCGCCCCTCAAAAAACGGGACCTTAACTGGTGGGCCAGAGGGTGGAACGGCCACGGCCACCACCGGGATGAATCCCGCCAGTTGTTGCTCCAGAATCCGTTGCGCGCCGGCTACCCGGCGGTTGTCCATCAGCCTGCGATCGGTTCTTTGCAGCGCACCCATGCCCACGCGCAGCGACGTGAGAATGCCCAAACTGAGCAGGCTCAGGAGCGAGACCGCAATCATCACTTCGATGAGTGTGACGCCGGAGCGTTTCATGGCGACTGCTCTTTGATCGCTGCCATATCAGCCGCGGTCAATTTCCGGCGGCGGAAAGCGTCCAGCGTGAACGTGCGACGCTTGTCCCCGGCCATCCACCAAACTTCCAGTTCGATTCTCTGAAGCACCGGCGTCCCCGCCGAGCGGCCTACGGGCATTTCGAATGGAGTCACGCGCGCCCGCCAGCCCGACTCGACCCCGCCCATGAGTGCCGGGTCGATGGCTCCCGCGACCACCGAAAACTGAGGGAGCTGCGGTTCCAGAAGAAGGGAGTCCATTTTGGCGCGCGCAATCAAAGCGATACGGTCATAGTTCGCGAGGCGCGCCGCGTTGCGTATCGAGGTGGAGATTGCCGAGAGCAGGCCCACCACGGCAATTCCCATAATGAGCGACGCCACCAAAACCTCGAGCAGCGTGAATCCCCGCCGTTTCACGGCGCGATTTCCTGGGACGCTTCCAGCGGCTGGACTTCAGGCACGCCGGTCATCGGATTGACGCGCACCATGCGCCGCGTTCCTTTTCGATTGGCGATCTCGATCCCAATGCGCGGCACGTTCCCCCCGGGAAGCAAAAGGAACCGGCGCGGCTGGCTGGTTTCCTCGCCGGACAGTTTCGGCCAGACCGCCCGAATCGTGACCCCCGGCGGCATATCGAGTTCACGGGAGAGGCTGGGAGTCGTCAGATGCAAAGCATTCTCCTGAGTCGATATGGCTATTTCAGCCACCTCCTGGCGGCGTTCAGCGCGGTTCAAGGCGGCATTCAGGAAACTAACCAGCGAATCTGATGCCGAGCGGAGCCGCAGGCTGTCCAGGCCGGAAGAAACCGCGGGAAAGGAAATACCGGCAATCAGGCCGATGATGGTGACGACGATCAGCATCTCGACCAGCGTTATGCCGCTACTATGCATCTTCATAGGCCTATACCCGGAGTGCTGAAAGAGATGGCAAGCAGCTCGTTATTGGCTCTTCCAGCTGACAATGTCGGCGTTGATTCCATCACCGCCTGGCTGTCCGTCGGCGCCGTAACAGACTAAGTCCGGCTCATCGCCATGCTCGCCGGGGAACTTGTACAAATACGGATGTCCCCACGGATCTACGGGGATCTCCTGCGGCAGATAGGGACCTTGCCACTGCGCGAGGTTTGGCGGCGGCGTGCGCAACGCTTGCAGGCCCTCCTCGGTCGAAGGAAAAATTCCCGTATCCAGTTTGAAGGAGCCCAGCGCCGTCATGAAGGAGTTGATTTGCGCGCGCGCCGCAGTCACCTTGGCTCTGTCGCTTTGCTTAAACATGCGGGGGGCCACCAGCGCCGCAAACAGCGCAATGATGGTCACCACTACCAGCATCTCGATCAAGGTGATACCGGCCCTGCCTCTGTTTTTGCGTTTGTTCATTTTCACACCGCCACTTCGTTTATACTCGTGATCGCCAACAGCATGCTGAGAATCAGCGCACCCACCATTACGCCCATCACCAGAATGACCAACGGTTCGAATAACGCGGTAAAGCGTTTGATGGCCGCGCGGGTATCGGTCTCGTAGATTTCGGCCATGCGGGCGAACATCTGATCGAGCCTGCCGGTTTCCTCGCCCACCATTAAGAGATGGCCCGCGAGCGGAGGAAACACGCCCGCCTTGCGGATAGGCCCCGCGATGCCCTCGCCGCGCTTGACGCCTTGCGACACTTCGCCCAACGCACCGGCAATTTTGCGATTATTCAGGATCGCCGCGGCGATGCCGATGGACTGCACCAGAGGCACGTTGTTGGCCACGAGCGTGGCCATCGACCGCGCGAACCGCGCCGTTTCCGCCTTGCGCAACGCGTCGCCCATCAGCGGAATGCGGAGCCGCAAAGTGTCCCACCACAACCGGCCCGGCACGGTCTTTACGTACACCCGAAAAATAACGCCCGTGACCAGGAGCACGGATGCCACTATCCACCAGTACGCCGTCACCACCTTGCTCACTTCCAGCATAATCAGGGTGGGCACGGGAATCTTCATATGCGATTCTTCAAACACCGAGGCGAACCTGGGAACAACGAACGTCAGCAAGACAATGATCGAGCTGACGCCTACTGCCGCCAATAACGCCGGGTAGATCATCGAGGAGATGATATAGTTGCGCAATTCATCGCGTGACCGTTCGAACTCCGCCAGCCGCTCGAACACCGCAGCCAGGTTACCGCTGGCTTCACCGGCGCGCACCATATTGACGAACAGATCCGAAAAATATTCGGGATGAACCGCCAGGCTGTCCGCCAGCGATTTTCCGCCCTTCAGCACGCGCAGGATATCCAGAACAATGAAGCGGAAATGAGGGTGCTCGGTCAGCTCGCCCGTAATGGTAAGGGCGCGATCCACGGGTACGGTCGCGTTGAGTAGCGTGGACAATTCCTGCGTGAAGAAGAGGACGTCCCGCCGGCGGCCGCGCACAAACGCCGGCAGCTTCAGCTCAAACCCCTTCTTCTGCTCCGTTCCCACGTAGACCGGAGTGAGCCCCTGCTTGCGCAGTTCGCGCGCGACGGTTTTGTCGCTCTCCGCCGTTAAGCTGCCGGTGCGCAGTTTTCCGTCGCTGGCCACGGCGCGAAAGAAGAAAGTGGCCATCAAAACTCCTGCGTCACGCGCATCAGCTCCTGAACGGTAGTCTGTCCGTCCTGGACCTTCATCCAGCCATCCTCACGCAGGTTGCGCATGCCGTTGCGCCGTGCGGCCGCCGTGATCTGCGAGGCGTCTTCGTTCGACATAATGCGCTTGCGGATCTCATCGTTGAGATCCATCAGCTCGAAGATACCCAGTCGGCCCCTGTATCCGGACCTGGAGCACTGTTCGCAGCCGGCCCCACGGAATGTTTCGATGGTCTCTCCGTCAGGCGTGATGGCGGTGCCGGCCGAAACCTTGCAATTTCGGCAAATTACCCGCACCAGGCGCTGCGCCAGAACGCCCACCAGGGACGAAGTGATCAGGTATCCTTCCACGCCCATGTCGGTCAGCCGCGTGATGGCGCTCGGCGCGTCATTGGTGTGCAGCGTCGAATAGACGAAGTGACCGGTGAGGGCAGCGCGGATGGCGATATCGGCAGTTTCGCGGTCGCGGATTTCGCCCACCATGATGACATCCGGGTCTTGCCGCACGATGTGCCGGAGTCCCGATGCGAAGGAGAGGCCGATAGCCGGATTGACGTGGATCTGGTTGATGCCATCCATCTGGTATTCCACCGGGTCTTCGATGGTGATGATCTTCTTGTCGGGAATATTGATTCGCTTGAGCGCCGAGTAAAGGGTCGTCGACTTGCCGCTGCCGGTGGGCCCGGTCACCAGGAAGATACCGTGCGGCATTTCCGTATAGTGCTCCATGCGGGCCAGCATGTGATTGTCGAATCCCAGGCGGCGCAGGTCATAGAACTCACCCGTCGAACGGTCCAGCAGGCGCATCACCAGGCTTTCTCCGAAAAGCGTGGGAAGCGTCGAGACGCGCAGGTCTACTTCGCGGCCCAGAATTTTGAGCTTGATGCGTCCGTCCTGCGGCAGGCGGCGCTCGGCAATGTTCAGCTTCGCCATCAGCTTCAGGCGTGAAACGATGGCGGCCTTCAACTCGCGCGGCGGCGGCTCCTGGTTCAACAGCACGCCGTCAATGCGGTAGCGGACGCGAAATTCTTTCTCAAACGGCTCGATGTGAATATCGCTGGCGCGCTTCTCGACCGCCTGCGCGATCATGGCGTTCACGAGGCGGATGACCGGCGCTTCGCTAGCCATATCGCGAAGGTGCTCGAGATTCTCGCCGGCTTCTGCGGATTCGAACTCAGCGCCAAATGGCTGCGACTGTTCGGATTCGCCGTAATACTTGTCGATGGCGTCGAGAATTTCCTGCTCCGCCGCCAGCGCGGTCTTCACCTTCAGCCCGCAAAAGCCCCGCACCGCGGAGATAGTCTCGAAATCCAGCGGGTCGGCCATCGCCAGGGTGACCGCCGAATCGTCCAGTGCCAGCGGAATAAATTGGCATTGCCGCATGAATCGCGGCGACAGCCCCTCGATCTCGGGAGCCGACGGGGGCGGTCCGTCGAGCGCGGCGAGCGGCACCCCGAGTTGCTCGGAAAGTGCTGCCAGCACATCGCGCATGGCGATGAACCCTAGGTCCACAAGGATCTTGCCCAGTTTGTCGCTGCGCTCTTTTTGAATTTCCAGCGCGCGCTCCAGATCCTCTTGCTCGATCTGGCGCCGCTCGATCAGCATTTCACCCAGCCGCGCCGGCCGGTTAGGCGGATCGATGACGCTGGCCGCGGAAGAAGCGCTCATCTATAGCTCTTGCACACGGATCAAGGAATCGAGAGACGATCGGTCGGCCCGGCCTAGCTGCACGTCTAGAAGTTTCTGGCGTTCCGCCTGCATGATAATCTGCGACGGCAGGCCGGTGGTATCCTCCCACTTGGTGAAGTAGACAAGAGAAACGCCCAGCACGATGTTTTCGTTTGAACGCACGCCATCGAGGGAAGACGCCATGGAGAGCATGGCCTCCTGCATGGTTTGTTTGAGGAGCGGAACCCGTTGCAGTTTCTGAGTGTGCACCTTCACCACGTACTCTTTCGGGATTTTCTGTAAGAAGGGATTAATGTTGGTGGTTACCATCAGGTCTAACTCGGCCGTAAAAACAGCACCGTAGCCATCGAGATAAACGCCGCGCGTGGTGCCTAGCAGCTCAAACGGAAACTCTGGGTTGGCCGTGAGAACACTCTTGTCAAAACTCTGTTCCATGGCGCGCATGGCTGTGCGACCCACACGCGGACCCGCGGCCACCGCCGTCCACACCACTGCGGCCAAGAGGATGCAGGAGATCACTACCCGCTTCACCGCGATTCCTCCAGGCTGGCTCTGGCTACCAGGCTCTTGCTGACGTTCACCTGCTTCTGGAGCACCACCACGCTTTGGGCCAGGTTCTCCATATTCGCCAGGTCCCCCTGCCGCTGCTGTTCGAACCGATGCTCGGAGGCAGCCAGCAATGCGGCGGCCTTGCCGGCTTGGCGGGCCTCACTTTCGCTGACGGCCTTCTCCACCGCCGCGGTGACGCGCGCGGATACTTGCTGTTCAATTTTCGCCGGGTCTGCTGACGGCGCAGAAACAGCAGCCGCCGGGCGGAAGAAGGCAAAAATCACCAGCGCTGCCGAAAGCATTGCCGCCGATGCAAACCCCAACTTGGGCGACGAACCCCAAAGCGACTGCCAGGCGCGACGTAGCGGTGACGGCTCAAATACCTTGTCGGAGACGAAGCCGATCCGCTGGGGGACTTCCTCATCGCGCAACGCCAGCAATGTCGAATGCGTAAGGCGCAGCCGCTCCAGGTCTTCGTTGCAATGAGCGCAACTGTGAACGTGAACTTCCACGTGCCGGCGGTCGGGTTCCGCCAGCTCGCCGAAAAGGTAATCACGCAAATCGAATGGCGAACAACTCATGTAACACCTCTGCTTTTGAGTGGAGCCAGTTGTGCCTTGAGCAAGTCCAGCGCGGTATAGACGCGCGATTTGACGGTCGAGACCGGACAATCCAGAATGTCCGCCATCTCCTCGAACTTGAATCCTTGATAGATCTTCAGAATCACAGCTTCCCGCTGCTCCGGATTGAGCTTGCCCAGGGCCGTGGTTACAGCAATGGACAGTTCCATCGGAAACGCAGTCGTTCCGCTACCCGGAACCTCAAGGCCTGGAAACTCGCCCTCACTCAGCGTCTCCCCTTCCGGCCGCCGCTTGCGAAAGGCCGAGAACGCTTCGTTGTGCGCAATGCGGAACAGCCATGGCGCGAAGCGCGCGACATCATCCAGCTTTCGCAGGTTCTGATAGGCTTTCAAGAAAACGTCCTGGCTAAGATCGAGCGCGTCCTCTCGCTCGCCGACGATACGCAATAGGTAGTTGTAGACACGCTTTTCCCATCGGGAAATCAAGAGGTTATAGGCCTCCACATCCCCCTGGCGCGCCTTGCGGATCAGGTCGGCGTCCTCAACCGCCCGAAAAATCAATGCACAGGCTCCTTGTGGAAAGACGCTCCGCGAGCAGAAAAAGTCTGCAAGTGGCTCTACTTAGTGTAGCGCCTGGGGGTTATGGCGAGCTGTCTCATGCTGCGGTGGGGCATGCTTTAGCTTGCCGTTGTGGCGCTTGACCATGGCCAACCCTCAGGCGTGCCGCCAGCCCCGCCGAAACCGAGTTCTCTTCGATATACGCCACAATCCGGTGGAACTCCCTCTCATCTCTCACCCAGTGATCCCAGGACTCATGCGGCCAGAACGGTTCGCCCGTTCGCTCCAACAACAACATGTGCACACGGTTGGGCATGACGACCCCGTGCAACTCAGCACGATCCTCTACGGCGAACGCATGACCGGTAGTCGTATAGATGACGTCCCGCGGCGCCACGTGACGAACAAATGCTCACCATCCGGATGAAAATGCGGCAACCTTCTTCGATACTCGGTCATGCTGGCGACAGATAGCTAACCGACTGTCCAAGACTTCTCACTCTTTCGCATGGGGCGAAGGCAAGCTAAAGCATGCCCCACCACACATGAGAGTTGGATGCCGCAAGTGCGTGGCCGTGCAGAAGAGCCTGGGCCTTGGCTTCGAGCGCCAATGCTTCTGGCTTGCGTTTCATCCGCCGCAGCATCGCACCACCAATGGACGCTGCTCCGACGGCTGTTGCCCCAGGGTGGCCAGCGCCTGCCATTCGTACTTCAACCTCCGGATGGCGGACACGACTGAACCGGAGTAAGTCGCCCAAAACGGTTGATTCGCGGATCACGCAATTTTCCACGTCGTTGAATTGGCCCCAAATGACGAAAATCGTGCATACAATGGTCAGCGGAAGCTCATATCCTTGCCACCTCCGCCTCTCGGCCCCGCTCCTCCGCCGAAACGTACCCCGCGTAAATCGTGAGCGTCACGTCGAGCGCCAGCTCCAGATCGCTTTCCGGTGTACGCTTCTCGCGGATGCAATCAATGAAGTTCTTCAGCTCGCGGCCGTAGCCCAGGCTCCAGCCTTCATCGGGCGAAGCGGGAATCCAGCCCTCATTCGAGCTGATCTTCTCTACCAGATAGATGTCCTTGAACTGTTCGTGGCGGGGATTGTAGACATCCAGCACGCTCACCGGGCTGATCCGGCAGCGTGTGCGGTGATTGTTGGCGAAAACCTCTACGTAATCGTAGATACCGCCCATTACCAGCTCGGACGCCGTCACGTCCGCCACCGTGCCGTCCTCGAAGATGATGTGCAGGAACGCATAGTCTTCCGTATCCTGATATTTCGTTCGGAGGAAGCCGCGGTCTTCGAAATCCGGGATGCTGGTGATGGAGTGAGTGCGCGCCGAGACCGCAGCAGGCCGTAGCGGCCGGCCCAAACGCGTCAAACCCTCCTTGCGCTTCAAGTACAGGATGGCGCCCAGTGGATGGCAGCCTTTTGCGATGAGCGACCCGCCTCCCTGTACGCTCCAGATCCCGTAGACCGGCGAGTGCGAGCCGTTGTGCGACTCTTCGCCCGCCATGCGAAGGATTTGCGCCCGCGACCGCTCGATGATCTCGCGTTCCTTCTGCACCGACGGCGCGTAAACGAAATTCTCCGCGTAGCCCAGCGTAATCCCGGACCTGCGCACAGCATCCAGCAGCTCGCGCCCTGATTCTACGACCGCGTCAAGCATGGCGCTCTTGCCGGTTTTCTCCGGTGAGCCATAGAACCCCGTAAGTGGTTTCTCGACGATAACGTGTTTGCCGGCGCGCGCCGCGGCCAGCATGTATGGCTGGTGCGAAGACGGCGGTGTGCAAATATCCAGCACGTCAATCTCGGGGAGCATTTCCTCCACGGAAGCGAACGCACGCAGCTTATGCCTCGCGGCAAACGCTTCCCGCGTCTCCGCACGGTTGGAAGTAACACCCACCACTTGGATGCCTGACTCAGGAAAATTTTCCAGGTGAAACCGCGCGGCGAAACCCGCACCGGCGATGCCGATCTTGAGAGGTTCCATCGCGCGCAAAAAGAATCAGGAAGCCTTGCGGCCTGAAGCGGCCTGCCCCGCAGGTCTTCCCGGTCCAGCTGGTTTGTCCGGTCCCGCCGGCGGGCTGGGGGGTCTTCCCGGACCAGCAGGTCTCCCGGGTCCGGATGGCAGTCCGGGAGGTCTTCCCGGGCCAGCCGGTCTGCCAGGTCCAGATGGCAACCCGGGGGGTCGGCCCGGCCCAGGCGGTCTCCCAGGGCCGCCCGGCCCCATGGGCATAGCATCGAGGGAAGGAGGCGGCTCGGGCTTCTTGCGCGTGTTTAGCCGCGTGGTGATCAGTTCGTCTTTCAGCTTCTGGTATTTTGGCGTCCCCGGTTTGCCGCCGGCCTTTTCCACCTCGGCGTCGGTGACTTCCTGCGCGGCAGGATAGTACTTCTGCAGATAATTGCGGATGCGGTCCTGCACCAGCCGTTGCTGCGAATGGTAGAGCAAGAAAAGCAGTTCGTCCCCGGGCGACTTAGCCAGAGCCTGGTAAACCTGCGACGGCAGCTTCAAGCGCACCGATTTAAGCGCCTGCTCCAGTTTCTTTGCCCGCGGCTCGAGTTTCTGCCACAAATCCACTTCCGGCTTGCGCATTTCGAGTGTCTGGATCAATGCCAGCCGTTCCTTCGGATTGAGCTTCTCGGTGAGCACGTAAAGGAACGGTCCTATACCGGCGGGGCGAATGCCATTGCCCGCCGGCAGCAATTTGCGTACCTTCTCCAGCTTGGCGATAGAAGCCACGCTGAGTTTTGGACCGGCCAGGGCCGTGGAGAAAATTGCCAGCAGACCCGCCCGTTCCAGTTCCCGCATGATCTCACCGGCGTTCGGCTCGTCCGCGATGCTGCTCAGTTCTTCGAAAAGCACCCGGCCCGGAATCAGCTTCTCCAGTTCAGCTTCGCGCGCATTGTCGTATTGCCGCTGTGTCCGCTCGTCCACCATGAAGCCAAATCGCACTCGAAACCGGATCAGGCGCAGCAGACGCGAGGGTTCTTCATAGAACGCGTAGGAATGTGTGGTTCGCAACTCTTTCGTGGCCAGATCCGCCAGCCCATTGGTGGGATCGATCAGCAGGCCCCGCGAGCCGCGGTTCAGCGAAAGGGCGATGGAGTTGATGGTAAAATCCCGCCGGCTCAGATCGTCCTGAATGAACGCCGGGGTGACCTGCGGCTTCTGGCCGGGCTTCGAAAATTTTTCGAGGCGGGACATGCCGATCTCAGCAGTTACAGAGCCGGGGAAAATCAGGTGGGCCGTCCGCCGGTGTTCATCCATCGTGACGATGTGCGCGCCGCCCTTCTCCACCACACTCTTGGCCAGCTTGAGAGCGTTGCCCTCCACTGCGAAGTCCAGATCGCGGATGGGAAACCCACCCAGCATGTCCCGCATGGCGCCGCCAGTGAGAAACAGGTTCATGTTGGCGGCGCTGGCCGCGTTCTGGACCGCCGCCACAACGCGGTTTTGGTCCGCGTTCAGGTGGCTCTCCAGCATGAACATGTAGTCGCTCATCGGGTGCGCCTCATGGAGTCAAAAAGTCGCATTGCGCTTGGCATCCGGGTTTGAGAGTCAGGCACGGGGATGATGGTCGTCCAGCGTTCTGCGAAGCCTGGACCGCATGACGTGCGTGTAAATCTGCGTCGTGGAGATATCGGCGTGTCCCAGCATGGTCTGTACGCTGCGCAAATCCGCCCCGCCTTCCAGCAAGTGCGTGGCGAAGCTGTGGCGAAGCACGTGTGGCGACAGGTTGCGGTAAATTCCGGCCCGGCGGCCATGCGCCGCCAGCAGCTTCCAGAAAGCCTGGCGCGTCATTGCCCCACCGCGCACCGTCACGAAAAGAAACCGGCTTCCCCGGCCCTTTAAGATCATTGGTCGCGCGGTTTCCAGGTATTGGCGCACAGCCGAGATCGCCGATCTCCCCACCGGGACTATGCGCTGCTTGTTGCCTTTTCCAGTGGTTCGCAAGACGCCCATCTCGAGGTTCAATTCTGAAACCCCGACGCGGCAAAGCTCCGTAACGCGAAGGCCCGTGGCATAGAGAAGTTCGAGCATGGCGCGGTCACGGATTCCGGTCGGCGCTCGAGCCGTCGGGCGCCTGCAGAAGCTTATCAATCTGGCTTAGATTCATAAACTTCGGGATAGTCTTCCACTGTTTTGGCGTCCGCAGATGCTCGGTCGGATCGCAAGCGATATTACCCTCACGCAGCAGAAAGCTATAGAAATTGCGCAGCGTTGCCAGGTGGCGGGCAATGGAGCGGCTGCCGAGTCCGGTCCGGTACAGGGAATTGAGGTATCGAAGCACCGTATCTGTATGATTATCAGGGAGATCACTGCTATGCTCACTATGAAAATAGGTCTGGTAACGCTCCAGATCCCTGCCATATGCTTCGAGCGAATTGCTTGCCAAACCCTTTTCAATCCTACAGAAATTCAGAAAATCCGCTCTGAAATGGGCCAGTGGACCCGGCTCGGCGTTGCGCACCCCGGGAGTGGCGCTCGTTGAGCCCTCTGACATTGTGCCAATGATACAATAATCGCGAAAATGTTTGAAACAGTTTAGTTAACGGGTGACGGGTTTGGCAAGCTCCACAACCAAAAAGGTGCTGGTCCGGCGCTTTGACCGCGAACCGCTGACGGGCTTTGTCAGTCCGCAAAGCTTTCTGCTGGCTGCGGGAGTGGAACTGATGAAAACCGACGGTACCGTAGCTCTTGTCCCTTACCAGGAGATAAAAACCGTTTGTTTTGTTAAGGATTTCGAGCCCAATGAGGCTCCTCCCGACCGGCTGATATTCCATACCCGGCCCAAAATGGATGGCCTCTGGGTGCGTATGCGGTTCCGCGATGGGGAGGTCATGGACGGTATCCTATCGAATAACCTGCTGCAGTTGGAGCCTTACGGGTTCACTTTCATCCCGCCGGAGCCGTACTCCAACAACCAAAAAATCTTCTCACCCCGGCAAGCGTTGAGCGAGTTTCACGTCCTGGGAGTGGTGGGGAGCCCGCTCACGCGCCGACGCCGAAAAGAAGTCCCAAAGGAACAAATTGGGTTGTTCGAGCAGCCGGAGTAGCCGTCAAGTGCTACCCGACGGGCACTCCTGTCAGCTTGAATTCCGCCAGATCGACCCAGGTGCAAGCGCTGGTGGACTGGACGAAGCAGGCCCTCTCAGCCCGGATGCGCCGCGAATGCGGGAATGCGGCCCAGCGCTTGCGTGCGAGTTCGTAAAGCGGCTTGACCCGATCTTGTGGCAGTTCCTGCGCCAGCGTGATGTGAGGATGATACGGAAACGGTTCCCGAAAAGACAAGGGCCCGCGGTTCAGAGCGCGGTACACCTCTCGCAGTTCGGCTTCGCCCTGCTGAATTCCGATGTAGATGACATCCGTTTCCGGGAAGATCTCCACCTCGCCCGCCACGATGTCGAAGGGCGCGAAACCGGTAACGAATGTACGCGCGTGTTCCATGGCTTCGGGGACATTCCCCGAGATAGGCCTGGGCGGCAGCATGGTAACATGCGCGCGCGGCAGGCATGCCGGGACCAGCTCTTTCCGCAAATCATCGAGGAACCTCCCGAGGGGATCAGGTATATAAACAACCAGAGCGAAGAGGTTGATCCGCTCCGCCCCGTGCGGACCGACGGCCATGTGATCCCACTATAGTAAACGTTTGTGGGAAATGGTACGTAGCCCCGCTGGTATACTGGAAGATTCACCCCACCCAAAAATCTGTGGCAGCTAAGTCTTCAGAAGATCGGGTCACCGGTCGTGCGGCAGCATCATTGGCCGAAGAGTCCATTGAGATTCGCGGTGCGCGGGTTCATAACCTAAAAGACATTTCGCTGGCGATCCCGCACAACCGGTTGACGGTCATCACAGGTGTCTCGGGTTCGGGGAAGTCTTCGCTGGCTTTCGACACGATCTACGCAGAAGGCCAGCGGCGCTACGTGGAATCGCTTTCGGCGTATGCGCGGCAGTTCCTGGAGCGGATGGAGAAACCGGACGTCGACGAGATCGACGGTATTGCGCCGGCCATTGCGATTCGCCAGAAGAACACCAGCCGCAATCCGCGATCGACCGTGGCCACTTCGACCGAATGCTACGACTTCCTGCGCCTGCTGTTTGCGCGGGTGGGCCGCACGTTCTGCCCGCAATGCGGCTGGCAAGTAGAGAAAGACACGGTCGATCAGGTGGCCGCGCGGATGCTGGCGCAGCCGGAGGGCTCGCGCTGGTATGCCCTGTTTCCCGTGAGCCACGCCGAGCGGCCTGACACCCAGCAACTCCGCGATCATCTTTTCGCGCTTCGACAGAAAGGTTTTAACCGCCTCTTTCAGGCGGGGCGGATCGTTCGAGTTCTCAACCCCGGAATCGCTGCTAGACATCGATTTTTCAAAACCGCTCTACGTGCTGGCCGACCGGATCGCGATTTCACCGGATCTGCATCAGCGGATCGTCGACACGACGGAAACCGCATACCGCGAAGCAGGCGAAGTGATCTTTGAGAGCGCCGCCCCTGGCGAACGCCTCCGTTTCAGCGAGAAATTCGAGTGCAAGCGCTGCGGCACGGCATTTGTGGAACCTGAGCCTACGCTGTTCAGCTTTAACAGTCCGGCGGGCGCCTGCCCGCGGTGCCAGGGCTTCGGCAATACCATCGACTATGACCTGGACCTGGCTATTCCAGACAAGTCGTTGACACTCGACGAAGGCGCGGTCGAGCCATGGACTAAACCCAAAGGCCGCGAATGGTTTCTCAAGCTGAAGCGCGCCGCGCCTTCGCTCAAAGGATTCAAGGTCCGGATGAACGTGGCGTTCTGCGATCTCACGGATGTGGAGAAGAACTACGTGATAGAGGGGGGCCCGGGTTTTGCCGGGATTCGCGGCTTCTTCAATTACCTGGAGACCAAAAAGTACAAACTGCACATTCGCGTCTTTCTTGCCCGTTACCGCGGCTATGCGCGGTGTCCCGAGTGCAATGGCGCGCGGCTGCGCAAGGAAGCGCTCTACATCCGCGTGGGCGGCAGGAATCTCGCCGAAGTGGTGCGCTTGAACATCGCCGAGGCGCAGGCGTTCTTCGATGCGCTCGAACTGACGCCCGAAGAAAACGCCATTGCGGACAAGATCTTGGTGGAGATCCGGCAGCGCCTGAAGTTTCTGAACGATGTCGGCCTAGATTATCTGACGCTTGACCGGCTTTCGGCCACGCTTTCGGGCGGAGAAGCGCAGCGTATCCAGCTCGCTACATGTCTTGGATCGCGACTGGTTGGCGCGTGCTACGTACTGGACGAGCCTTCTATCGGATTGCACACCCGCGATACCGGGCGGCTGATCCGGATTCTTGAGGAACTGCGCGAGTTGGGAAATACGATCCTGGTGGTGGAACATGATCCCGAGGTGATGCGCTCGGCGGACCACATTGTGGATCTGGGGCCGGGCGCGGGCGAAAACGGCGGAAAGATCATATACGCCGGCTCGTATCCGGACCTGTTGAGCAACACCAACGGCTCGCTCACCGGGCGTTACCTGCGCGGTGAAATGCACGTGGCGATGCCGAAGGACAGGCGGCGCATTCATTCCAAGCGGGTACTGAAGATTTCAGGCGCGCGCCAGCACAACTTGAAGAATATCGATGTCGAGATTCCGCTGGGCATGCTGGTATGCGTGACCGGCGTGTCTGGGTCGGGGAAATCCACACTGGTGCACGACGTGATCTACCGGTCGCTCGAAGCTCTTTTGAAAAAATCCGAGGCGCTTGAAGACGGCGCGGATTTGCAGGCGGACGAGATGCTGGAATCGGCTGCGCGCATGTCGTGCCGAAGGGTGGATGGCGCGGAGCGGCTTCGCGAGATCGTGCTGGTCGATCAGTCGCCCATCGGACGCACTCCGCGCTCGAACCCGGTGACCTACATCAAGGCGTTCGATCTGATTCGCGCGCTATTCGCGTCGACCAAGGAAGCCGAAAAGCGCGGCTACACGGCCGGCCACTTCTCCTTCAACATCCCGGGCGGCCGGTGCGAAACCTGCCAGGGCGACGGCACGGTGACGGTGGAGATGCAGTTTCTGGCCGATGTCGAGCTGGTGTGCGAAGAGTGCAAAGGCACGCGCTACAAGAGCAGCATTCTGGATATTCGCTATCAGGGGCTGAACATTTACGAGGTGCTTCAGTTGACCGTCGATGAAGCCATCCGCTTCTTCCAACCTGCGCCGCGCGTGGTATCGCGATTGAAGGTCCTGTCGGATGTAGGGCTCGGCTATTTGCGGCTGGGCCAATCGGCGACGACACTCTCGGGCGGCGAAGCTCAGCGCGTGAAGCTCGCCGCGCATCTGGCGCAGGCCTCGTGCGATGGCACGCTCTACATTTTTGACGAGCCGACGACGGGCCTGCATTTTGACGACATCGCCAAACTGCTCGGGGCGTTTGAACGGCTGATTGAAAACGGCGGATCGCTGCTCGTGATCGAGCACAATCTCGACGTGATCCGCGCCGCGGACTGGGTCATCGACTTGGGTCCGGAAGGCGGCGAGCGCGGCGGCTACGTGGTGGCAACGGGAACGCCGGAGCAGATCGCGAAGGTGGAGGGGTCCTGGACGGGGAAGTATTTGTAGGTGAAGAGCCGGGCATTGCGCGGCCCTGCGTCGTGGCCGCTACCGGTCTGCGGCACCTTCATCCAAATCCAGAGCGGTAAGCAACGCGCGATTCAGCTCATCGATTCTTGACTCGCTCATCCGGCCGACGTAGCGGGTCAGTAGGGCTTTCGGCAAACTTACCAGTTCGTCGCAATGGATACTCGATTCGCGTTTGAGCCCTTCGTCGACTCCGATCCGAACCTGAGTTGTGAGCCCGTCGTGCGTGGAATAGACCGGTGCGCAGATAACCGAAGAGAAGCGAGTATTCAGAAGTGCGTCTCGACTTACGATAACGAAGACACGCTGGCGCTTCGGATCCTGCGAACTGGGCTTCCTGACCAAGTAAAGTTCGCCACGCCTCACGGCAAGCCCTGGTATTCGAGCACGTCCATGGCTTCCTCGTTTAGCCGGTCGGCGTGAGCATTGATGATTTCGATGTCGCGTGCCTCCCGCTTTGCCTTTTCGAGGCGTGCCAGGTAAGCGCGAGAAGCCCGCTCGATGAACGCCGAACGATTTTGGTCGGCCTGATCGATGCTCTTTAGCAGTTCCTCAGGAAGTGTGATTGATGTCTTGACACGCACAAGATAATTATACTCCAATCATCCATATAGATATCTTGCCGATATAAGGATCATTGTAAATATCCTCCCTGGGCCTTTATCGTGGGCCGTAGCTGCACTTCCGCTCCGAATCCCGCTCCAAAATCGACTTGAAAATCAGGTGGTATGATCCTGTCGATGGTACCGCTCCGGAAACTCAAACACCTCACCCTGAATGATGAATCCGAACAGAAGCGGTTGCACCGGAAAGTAGCGAAATTGCTCGGTTCGATCGAGGGTGGCAATCCGATGCGCGCGGAACAGGCTCGCCGGACGGTTCGTTTACGGGTGAGTAGAGACCGGGCGCGCCGCGTGCGTTGAATCCTGGTTCGCTGTCCCCGCATTGATCACGTAATCCGAATATTCGACCTTCAGCTCCGTCGAACCAAATATTCGTACATCGGTTTGTGAGATGTTCGACGCGGCCAGCCAGTAGGGGCCGACCTTCTCGTATTGGTGGACGAAGTGGACGTTGGGGGTCCAGAACGATGGGCTTTGCGCCGGACTGCCTTCAACGCGTGCCACGGCTGCGTCCTCTACGTCCACCCAGACCCGGCCGCGGAACAGATATTTGTTCTTCGTCCTGGGCGTCGCGCCGAGCAGGTAGCAAGGCCGTCCGTTCGCGGTTTCCATTCCAATCAACCGAAAGTTGTAGTTCTCGGGAGAGATCCGAGTCTTCCGGTGGGCGGCCCCTTGCGCGTTCTCTTGCTCCGCCGGTTGTTGTTCAGAATGTAGTGCAGCGTGCCGCTGTAGCTATCGAGACTCTTCATGCGCTTCCGATCCATCTGCGCCATGCGAGCCGTCAATTGCGCGACGGGGCTCTCACCAAGGTCGGCTGCGGCCAAGATTGTAGCGGCAGCGAGAATGGCGGGAACGAGGCGCATCATGCTTGAGTCTTCCAGGGCGACACTTTAAGAGGCGTAATGGGAAGCGCCGTGAGCGGCGAGGCATGCGAAATATTACTTTCACCGCAAGGACGCGGAGGCGCAAAGAAAAATTCGGCCGATTTCAGGTAATACAGTATGGTTTACTGCAGAGTGGCAGACTTCGATGAAACATAGGGCGAGTGGGCTGGCGGTCCTTTTTTGCGCCTCGATGGCCGTCGCTCAGACGAATCCCGCGGCGCTCTCCGCGCGCAAATGGCGGCAGGCGCATGAGCAGGCCATCCTGCAGGAATTCATGAATCTGCTCGCCATCCCCAACATTGCGTCCGATTCAGACAATATCCGCAAGAATGCCGGGGCGGTTCAGCAGATGCTGGACAAGCGCGGGGTCAAGACGCGCCTGCTAAACGCACCCGCGGTCCCGCCGGCAGTGTACGGCGAGATCCTGCGCACCGGTGCGGCCCGCACGGTGGTCTTCTACGCCCACTACGATGGCCAGCCGCTCGATCCGAAAGAATGGGCCACACCGCCGTGGCAGCCGGTTATTCGTGACGGACGAATCTGGGCGCGCTCGGCCTCCGACGACAAGGCCCCGATCGTGGCGCTCGCCGCCGCTCTCGACGCGCTGCATGCCGCCAATATCCCGCTGCACTCGAACGTCAAGTTCGTGTTCGAAGGCGAGGAGGAAGCGGGCTCCCCGCATTTTCAGGAGATCCTCGCGGCTAACCAGGACCTGCTGCGCGCCGACGTCTGGCTCATTTGCGATGGCCCTGTTCATCAGAGCCGCCGCCAGCAGATCGTGTTTGGCGCGCGTGGAGTCACCGACCTCGAAATTACGGTCTACGGCCCGAAACACGAGCTACACAGCGGGCACTACGGCAACTGGGCGCCGAATTCGGCCATGATGCTGGCCCATCTGCTGGCCTCTATGAAAGAGGAGAATGGGCGAGTGCTCGTCGATCATTTCTACGATGGCATCGAGCCGCTCAGTGAGACCGAGAAGCGGGCCATAGCCGAAGCCCCCGAAATTGAGTCCGAACTCAAACGCGAATTCGAACTCGGCCGGACCGAGGGCGACGGCAAGCGCCTGGTCGAGCTGCTGAATTACCCTTCATTGAACATTCGCGGCATGGCGAGCGCGCGCTCAGGTGAGAAGGCCAGCAACGTGATCCCCTCGACCGCGACCGCGTCCATCGACATGCGCCTGGTGAAGGGCATCAGTCCGGAGCAAGCGCAGTCGCGCCTCATCGAGCACATCCGCAAGCAAGGATATTTCGTGGTGGATCACGATCCCGATTCCGATACTCTGATGTCACACGCCAAGGTCGCGAAGGCCCGGATTCAGGGCGGATATCCGGCGGAACGGACTTCGATGGATCTGCCCATCTCGCGCGAGGTGCTAATCATTGCCGAAAGTGTCCGCGCGCCGGTTGTCAAATTGCCCACCATGGGCGGCAGCGTGCCACTCCACGTGATCACGAAGATTTTAGGATCGCCCACCATTACCGTGCCGATCGCTAATCACGACAACAACCAGCACAGCTCGAACGAGAACCTGCGGATCGAGAATCTGTGGGATGGAATCGAGCTGATGGCGGCGCTGCTGGCGGGGTTGTAGCTAGGGCTGGTGGCGAGGTGGCTTATACGTAGGTGTGATTCCGCTGCTGCCTTTCTCAAGGACTCCGAGCAGCCGTGTGTATTCGGACTGTTGGGCTTCGCGCGGTTTCTATCTACCTCCTGCTGATGTCAAATGGTTGCCTGCCGGCGTCCCGGAGCAAGTATCGTGCTGCAAGGCTGGCTCATTTCTGAGCCTACGATATTAAGGACAAGTTTTCCGAACTACTTACTCCGGCTCCTCACTCGCCTCGTGATACGATCTCCGTCAAATCTATGCGCACTTTCACGCTGCTGTTGTTTTTCTGTTGCCTTCTGCCGGCCCAGGCCGCGCCACGCAGCATGGCCATCCGCTGCGGACGTCTGATCGATGGAACCGGCGCCGCCCCGCGCGCGAATGCCGTCATCCTGATCGAAGGCGAGCGAATCCACGAAGTGAGCACAGGGCTCACCATTCCCGCTGATGCGCAGGTGATCGATCTCAGCCATTCCACGGTGCTGCCGGGACTGATTGATAACCACACCCACGTCATGCTGAACGGCGACATTACAGTGGCCGATTACGACGAGCAATTGCTGAAAGAATCGATCCCCTACCGGGCGATTCGCGCCACAGCGAATGTGCGCACGGCGCTGATGCACGGCTTTACGACGATGCGCGATCTGGAAACCGAGGGCGCGATGTACGCGGACGTGGACGTCAAGACCGCCATCAACCGCGGCATCATCCCCGGTCCGCGCATGTTCGTGGCCACGCGCTCGTTTGCGCCCACAGGCTTTTACCCGCTGCTCGGCTATTCGTGGGAGATCAAGGTGCCGAAAGGCGTGCAGGAAGTGGACGGCGCCGATAACATCCGACGCGCCGTGCGCGAGCAGGTGAGTTACGGCGCCGACTGGATCAAGTGTTACTCCGATCTGCACTATTACCTCAAAGACGGGGCATTACACTCGAGGCCCAACTTTACCGACGAGGAAGCTCGCGCACTGGTCGACGAGACACACCGGCTGGGCCACAAAGTGGCGGCGCATAGCATGGGACGCGAGGGCATCTTGTCGGCGTTGCGTGCGGGCGTCGACACCATCGAGCACGGCGACGGCCTGGACGATGAGTTGATGGATCTCATGATCCAGCGCGGCGTCTACTGGTGCCCGACCATCTACGTCGGCGTCTATGTTTCCCAGGGCCGCGCGGACACCGGCGCGCCTATCTGGCTGAAGATGCGCGATCTGGAAGCCGCCGCGTTCGCCAAAGCCGTCAAGAAGGGCGTGCGCATCAGTTTCGGCACCGATGCCGGCGGTTTCGCCTGGACCGAAAATCAAGCCAAGGAATTTGCGTACATGGTGAAGTACGGAATGACGCCCATGCAGGCGATACAATCCGCGACGTCAGTGGCCGCGGCGCTGCTCGATCAGCAGGAAAATCTGGGCTCGATCGCCGCGGGGTACGCGGATATTGTCGCGGTGGACGGGGATCCGCTGAGCGATATTACGGAGCTCGAGCGGGTGAAGTTTGTGATGAAGGGGGGAGAGGTGGTTAGGTGAAGCGAGTGAGCGAACTGGAGAGCGCATGGACTATCACCCGGCTTAGCCTCGATCGAATTTTGCCAACGGAAGCCAGGGGCTGGCGTGTAGGCGGGAAGCAAAATTACTTTTTCTGTCCAATACTTTTTGTTTCAAAGATGAAGGTGTGCAAAAGGGAGGCACTCGGTCCAAGCCCGGAGCGGTCTACGCTGGGGACCGTGCGTCACGGAATGCGGGAACCTTAGGGCCATTTCTGCGCGCCGTGCAGGATACGATTGATTTCGACGACATCATTGCGGACGCGATAGACCACCAGGAAGGGCAGGCCCGGAAACACTAGCTCGCGGGTGCCTGGCTTGCGGCCAAGTCGGCCGCGATGCGCAAATTGCGCGAGGGCGCCGACCCCGCCATAGATTTGCAGCGCAACGCGCCGGGCGGCTGCCGGGCCGTCACGTTCCTTGATGTAGTCACAGATGCCGGTGAAGTCGCGGGCTGCCGCTTCCGTCCAGCGGACACGCATCAGCCGGGATACCGGCTGTCAATCACCTTGCCGATGTCCTCGTGCTCGATCAGTTCGCCTCGATCGGCTTCCGCCAGGCCCTTCTCCAGTTCCCGGAGAAACCACTCGTCGTAGTCCACGAAGCGCTCGATGGCCTCTTGGGCCAGCGCCTGTGTGTCGCGGCCCCTTTCTGCGGCTAGGCGGCTCAGCTTGGCCTGGAGGTCGGGTGTAAGATTCACTTCCATTGCGCTTTCAGGGTATGGGTTGCCATTGCTGCTGTCAACCGGCGAAGGCCAAAAAATAAACCCGGCGATAAAGCGGAGACATCAGTACAAGTCCCCCCGTACTTGCGAGCCCGCCCTTAACGGTCTAACTTTGAAGTATGACCCTTGAGGCCCTCAAGCACGCGATTGCCGAGCTGCCGGAAGAGGAAAAAACCGCTCTCGCTACCTGGCTCAACGAGCAAGAGATGGACGAGTGGGACCGACAGATGCAGAAGGACTTTTCGCCGGGAGGCCGCGGGATGCGTATCGTCGAAAAGGTCAAGGGCGATATTCGCGCCGGCAAGTTCAGGCCGATGGATGAAGAGCGCACATAATCGCTGGCAGTGATCTTTGTCTCCCACGCCTCGGACGAATTCTGGGAACTTTATCGCTCCCTTCCGCCGGATGTTCAGAAGCAAGCCAATAAACAGTTTGACCTCTTTCGCCAGAATCCACTTCATCCATCGTTGCGCCTGAAACCCCTCGGCCACGTATGGAGTGCCAGGGTGAACCAGGCTTACCGAGTCCTCGCCTACCGCGAGGGTGCAGTCTTCTACTGGTTTTGGATCGGATCTCACCAGGAGTATGAACGCGTCCTGGGCCGGTGATGCAGCGACGGTAGATCTCTACTCCTCGTCCGTTGGTCAGCATTCGGCGGAAACATCGGGCAGGCGGGCATTACGATCGTCAGCGCACCGTAAGGATCCGCACTTCGCGAGCATGGGTGGGCCCCCGGCGCGCCTGATATACTGAAGGTGTCGCTTTATGAACACCCGCGCGAAGTTCCTGGTCGTTGTTAGCTCCACTTTCCTAGTGCTCCTGCTTTTGCTGGGCACCGTTCTGGGCAAGGGCACCTCGCCCGATAACCCTTACCGCCATCTCGCTGTTTACACCGAAGTGCTGTCCCGGATCAAGAGTGAGTACGTGGAAGAACCGGATCTGAAAAGCGTCACGCTGGGGGCTTTGAACGGCCTGCTGGAATCCATCGACCCGTTCGCCAGCTATCTCAACGCCGATCAGTACAAGGAATATCTGAAACACAGCGATGCGAAAGGTGACGTCGGACTGATTCTGTCAAAGCGCTTCGGCTATATCGGCGTGGTGGCTGCTGTCCCCGGCTCGCCTGCCGCTAAGGCCGGCCTGACTACCGGCGATATTATCGAGACCATCAACAAGGTAGCCACCCGTGACATGCCGCTGGCTTATACCAACCTGCTGCTGCACGGTAATCCGGGTACCTCGGTAGATGTGACGGTATTGCGGCGCCAACCCGAGCCCCAAAAAATGACTCTGGTCCGCGCTGTTCTCAATCCGCCGCCGGTGACGTCAAAAATCTTACCGGATGATGTGGGATATATCCGGCCCGAGACTCTGAGCGCTGCCAGAGTACAAGAGGTCGCAAGCGACTTGCGCGATTTGCAAACCAAAGGCGCGAAGCGGCTGGTGCTGGATTTGCGGCAATGCGCCGTGGGCGAACCTGAGGACGGCGTTGCCCTGGCGGACCTGTTCCTTGACAGCGGGGTGGTCACGTATCTGCAAGGTCAACGCGTTCCTAGGCAGGATTTCAAAGCGGACGCCTCCAAGGTCATCTGGAAGCTCCCGGTGGTGGTGCTGACCAACCGCGGAACCGCGGACGCCGCCGAAGTTGCCAGCGCGGCTTTGGAAGACAACAACCGGGCCAAGGTTGTGGGCGAGCGAACTTATGGGGATGCCTCGTTAAGACGCGCGCTTACCATGGACGACGGGAGCGCGATTATTCTCTCCGTCGCGAAATACTATTCCCCGAGCGGCAAAGCTATTCAGGATGTCGGCGTCACTCCGGGCGAAGTGGTCCAGGAGCCTGAGCCTCAGGTCGAGACCGACGAGGACGGCGAGGTCGTGCGTCCCGACCCAAATCAGCCCGAACACAAACCCGGTGAAGACGTGGTCCTGAAGCGCGGGATTGAACTCCTTAGCAAGTAAAAATCAGCCGCCAAACGCCATCAGTGGCGCACGTGCATACGCGAGATCTCCCGTTAACCAGAGTTATTGGCCGGCAGTTAACCGAATCCATGGCAACGTGACAGCCTGTCACATCGCCTCGCTGAGCCCTCGGTGACCGCCGGCTAAGCCGCCTGTTTTCAGTCACCCAACTTTTCATCGGATGGAACGGGGATTGCGATGCCACAGCCTGAACATGGTCAGGCTCGAAACACTCAAACTGGTTTCCCGTGCTGTTTCGTTTCCGCGGGCGCTAGTGTTTCTGCTCCAACTGCCCGCGCCAGTTCCGAAGCTGCCTCAGGCATCGGCCCTTCTCCCGGGGTCGTTCGCAATTCCATCCAGGGCACGGTGTCGCTGGTCACCAACGCTGCGATGGCCTGGGGCGCTTCGGTATTTTTCCGCAACCACACGAAACTGGGAACTGCTGCCAACCTGGTGCCGCCCGGAGGAATATTAAGGATGCCGGTCAAAGCGAAGCTCTTCATTGCACTTGCCATCATTCCCGGTTTAATGATGTTGTCGCTGGGCGTCTCGCACTGGGAGTCTGCCGATCCGGTGCGCTTCACCATTTACCTCTTACTCGCGGTGGTCGCTTCGACGCTCAAAGTGCGGCTCCCGGGTATCAGCGGTACCCTGTCGGTGAATTTCCTGTTCATTCTCATCGGGATCTCACAATTGAGTTTTTCCGAGACGCTGGCGCTAGGGGCGATCGCCGCGGGAACGCAGTGCGCGTGGAAGGCCCGAACGCGGCCCGGTATCGCCCAGGTTCTCTTCAACATCTCGGCTTTGACGATGGCCATCACTAGCGCGCAATTCATGTATCACCTGCCGCAGATCCAGCAGGTCAACGGACGAATGGTGGTGCTGCTGGCGCTTGCCGCCTGCTTCTTCTTCCTCACGAACACGGTGTTGGTAGCCACGGTGCTGTCGCTGGTAGAAACCAGGCCGTTTCTACGCATCTGGCACCAGTGCTCCTTCTGGTCGTTTCCTTATTACCTGATGGGCTCCGGCGTTGCGGGTCTGATGAATTATTCCAGTCAATATGTGGGTTGGAGAGACTCACTGATGGTTCTACCGATCATGTACTTGATCTACCTGCACTACCGGCTCTACGTGGAGCGCCAGCCTGCGCAAGACCACGTCAAGCTGTAGGCGGCTTCCCCACAAATCCTGCACCAAGCAGTGTGTTATCCTCGACGCGAGTTTATGGAGAGAAGAAACTTTCTTCACGCGATCGCTTCGAGCCCGGCCTTGCTGAGCCCTGCGGTGTTACACGCCAACCCTGCGCCTGCGGCCGTCAAGGCGCTGATGAACGCCGGCACGCAACATGATTCTTCGGATGATGTGCTGCCCGTCCTGGCGGCTTTCGGCGTCGACCACATCTGCAGCATGCTTCCTTCGACCAAGCTCGACGAGCCATGGTCGGTGGACGGACTCACAAAACTGCGCGAACGCGTGGAGGCGCATGGTATCGCACTCGACATGGTTCCGCTGCCCATGAGTTCGAACTACATTACCCGTTTTGAAAATCCCGGGATCCTGCTGGGCAAGAGCCCCGACCGCGATCGGGAAATCGATACTATTTGCCAGATGATTCGCAATGCCGCGCGCGCGGCGTTCCGGCTCTTAAGTACAATCTGAGCATTTTGGGAGTCGTGCGCACGGAGCCCACGCGCGGCCGCGGCGGTTGTCGGTACAGTACCTTCGTTTACGACCAGGCTCGGCAGGACCCTCCTCTGACTGAAGCTGGGCCCGTCAGTGAAGATGCGTATTGGGAACGAATCACTTATTTTTTGGAGCGGGTGATTCCGGTTGCCGGAGAGTACAAAGTCAAAATGGCCTGCCATCCGCACGACCCGGGGATGCCGCGCGATAAAGGTTTCCGAGGCGTTCATACCGTGCTGGGAAACGTGGATGGCTTGAAGCGCTTCATTGAGATTCAACCGAGCCCGTATCATGGTCTGAATTTTTGTCAGGGAACCGTTTCAGAAATGTTGCAGCAGCCCGGTCGCGAAATTCTTGATGTGATTCGTTATTTCGGTACGCGGCGCAAAATCTTCAACGTCCATTTCCGGAACATCAGAGGCCGTTTTCTAAACTTTCAAGAGACCTTTCCGGACGATGGCGACGTCAACATGATTGCCGCCATGCGCGTGTATAAAGAGGTGGGTTACGACGGGATGATCATGCCTGACCACGTTCCCAAAATCACCGGCGATCCCGGCGGACATCAGGCATTCGCCTTCGCGTTCGGTTACATACAAGCGTTGATCCAGTTGGTCGGGCAGGAAGGCTGAGTGCAGTTCACGCGACGAGTAAGGCCAACTTGCCCAGCCGGTTGAGATTTGCCGCCAGACCTTCCGCGGTGATTTCACCGGAATCCGCGCGCTGACGAAGTTCCATCAGCAATTGCTCCTGGTTGCGAGTTCCATCCAGCAACAACAACAGGTGCCGCGCCGCCTCATCTTCGATTTCGATGGAGGCATGGCGCAGATTGGTTACGGTCGACGCGTGCTGCACTTGCGCACGGGCGAGAGCGCTGGCAACCGGCCGCTCTGAGAGCTTCATGACAAAAGCCGGGGCTTGAATATAGAGTTCCAGAAAATTGGCAGCGTAAAGCCGGATGACCATGTCCGACAACCAGTTCGAATCCTCTTCCCGGGTCGCCTCGCCGTCTGAGGTATCGCGCTGCGAAAGTGATCGAGCCGTCCGGAGAAGATCAGAAAACGGCATGGCCAGTGGCCACACACTGCCCAGATGCGTCATGGCGGCCTTCGCCAGCGGGTGATTCGTGGACATGGACCCGCCGTTTGGATAATTAAATTGCAGCGCCGATGTCGAACGGAGGTCCGGTTCAGGCGAAGCTGGACGGGCGTCGGCAGCGGCGAACATCTGAGTGACGCGCTCGGAGCGGAGTGTGCGGTCTATCTTGACTTCAGCGTGGCACAACAAACTTTGCCGGAAGTTGCGCAGTTTCAAGAAGTCCATGTACTGCTCACGGGCCAGATCGTCACCGCCGCTGAAGGCGCGGACTCTCTCGGCAACTTCCGGCCCGAGTGTATCCGTCTGCATGTTCAGAAGACGTGCCTCGGATACAAACTGCAAGCCATGCTGGCGCGCCCTCTCCAGGAATTCATGAAAGTAAAAGCGATGGTTATGCTCGTTCAGCTCGTCGTGGTAGAAGTGTTCCGGCCTGCGTTCGAGCGCCAACTTTACTTCCTGGCGCAGCAGCAAGCCGTGGGCATCTTCATCGGGGTGCGCTTGCACCAGAAACTCGAGCAGCTCGCGCGCCAGCCGCAGGCATTCGCGGGGGCTGCTCACATTTCTCGCGTGAAACTGCATCATCTCGCGGATCGTGTCCAGGACATGGCCGCCCGGATAGGCGTTGTAGCTGATGAAGGCAATACCTTGAGGCGCCAGGTGCGACTTGCAGATCTCCAGTATTTTTTCGGCGACAGCCGGGGGCACCCACGAATACACGCCATGGGCAATGATGTAATCGAACTCCGGAAAATCGGCGGCAATCTCCATCAGATCCAGATGACGCAGACGAATGTTGTGGAGGCCCAGGCGGCCAATCAACTCCTGGCCGCGCACAATCGCCGATTCCGCGAGATCTATTCCGGTAAAGTTGCTCCCCGGCAGCCCAAACGCCATGGGTATGACATTTCCACCATCCCCGCAACCAAGTTCGAGAACGCGGCAGCTTTGAATGGGAGCGGTCGCCATGCCGAATAGGTTCGCCATAACGGCCAGGTGCTCCGGATGCGTCTGTGAATAGCAAAAACCGGGGTAGGGAATCTCGTCGTACGCCTCTTGCATGCGCTTCGCCGGCCGCGGTTAGCTAGGCCGGGCGGATTACCTTTCCCTGCCGCATGGCGAGGTTCGCCAGATGGGATGTACGCGCCGCTTCCACACCGGCGCGGACGTGAGCGTTAGGCAAGGCGCGGCTGCGAATGCAATCCAGCCAGTTGGAGAGGTTCGTGCGCGTTCCGTCGTCGGTGCTCTTCACCGCCATATCGGGTTCCGGCAGTTCACGATCATTGCGGTGCTCGTTGGCCTCGCCGTAAACCCAAAAGCCTGACCGTGTCAGCTTCATCACTCCGTTTGTGCCGCGGAAGACGATGCCGCCGTCCTCGAGCGAACTGACCATCGTTCCCTGGTAAGTAGCGGTGAAGTTCTGCGGGAAAATCATGGAGGCATTGACCGTATCGGGACACTGCAGGTCATGCAGCGCATGCGTTGCCCCGGCGGCCTCCACGGAGCTTGGAGCAGGACTCTTCATGAACCACTGCACGACATCGATCCAGTGCGTCATCAGATCTGTAAAAATTCCGCCGCCAAAATCCCAGAAGAAACGCCAGCGGCGGTACTTGATATCCGTGAACGGCTGATCGGGGGCGGCGCCCAGGTACTTTTTCCAATCCAGGCGCGCCGTATCGATTTCACGTTCGGGTTCCCGGGGCGGGGTCAGGTAATTTTGATACCAGTACATCTCAGCCAGTGTGATCTGGCCGATCCGGTTGCCCTGGATGAGTTGTTTGGCCAGCAGGTAGTGATCCCAACTTCGCTGCTGCGTGCCGGTGGCGACCACGCGTTTGGATTTCTCGACGCCGGCGATCAATTTGTCGCCTTCCTCTATCGTATGGGTCACCGGCTTCTCGCAATACACATCCTTTCCGGCGGCGACGGCGTCAAGCGTCATGGTCACGTGCCAGTGATCCGGAGCGCCAATCACTATCGCGTCGATATCCTTCCGATCAAGCACCTCGCGGTAGTCGGCGGCCGGCTTGGTTTGCGGTCCCATCTTGTCCACGGCCTCCAGGCGGTGAGGCTCGTAGACGTCGCAGGCGGCAACAATCTCGTTGCCCGGCAGGCTCTTGAGCAGTTCGGCCAGATACATACAGCGTCCGCCGGTCCCCACCAGCCCAACGCGAATGCGGTCATTGGCGCCCAGGGCGCGGCGGCTTGCGAGCAGCATGCCGACCGCGGTTGTGGTCATGAAATGTCTTCGGTTCACACGAAGTAAAGTATCACAAAGCAGCCGGCGTGGCGGAGCGGGGGATTGCTTTGCCTGGCGAGCCGCCGTGAGGAAAAGAGAGCCAAGAAAAGGGAGAATGGTCTTGGATGCATCTCGTGATAGGCATGGCGCTGCTGGCAGCCAATGTGACCGGAGGCGTGATCGTGAAACCGGTGGCCAATATGTACTCGCGGCCCAGCGAAGAGGCTGACGTAGTTTCACAGGCCATCTGCGGAAGCAGTGTGGCGATCCTCGAAGAACGCGCCGGCTGGGCTCATGTCCGCACTGCCGACGAATACACGGGCTGGACGCCGGCGTCGTCATTTCGGCAACTCGGTTCCGGAGAACGGCCGTATGCTTCCGGTGGGCACATCGCGCAGGTTACCAGCCTGTTCGCGAATCTCTATCAGGAGCCGGAGGTCACGAAACATCAGCCGCTCATGACAGTGACATTCGAAACCAGGCTCGAAGTCGTGCGCGAACCGGCTGCACCGGGACGCTGGCTCCAAGTCCGCCTGCCCGACAATCGTTCCGCCTTCGTGCAAGGCGGCGACGTTGTGCTCGATGCTAAGCCCATGAGCATTCCCGAAATCATCGAACTCAGCAAGCGGTTTCTTGGGCTGCCTTACTTCTGGGGCGGAACTTCTACTTTTGGTTTCGATTGCTCCGGGTTTACGCAGATGTTATGCCGCCGGCGCGGCATCATAATCCCGCGCGACGCGAACGTACAGGCGACATGGCAGGGCGCCGAAACCGTCGATCGCGAACGGCTGGAACCCGGTGATCTGCTATTTTTTGGAGAATCGAAAGTCACCCACACAGGCTTGTACATCGGGAAGGGCCAGTTCGTCAACGCGACCACGCACGAGCACCCGGTCGTGCAGATCAGCGATCTCGCCGATCCATATTGGGCGAAACGATTCCTGACGGCCAGGAGGATCAAGTGAAGCGAAGAGATTTATTCCAAGCGCTGGGCGCTGGGGCCGTGGCCGCGCCGTTCCTGGCGGGCGCGGCCGTCACAATCGAGGCGAAAGTGGTTCGGTTGAAGCTGCGGCACACCTGGACCACGGTGATGTCCTCGAGCGAATACCGCGACACCATACATCTGCACTACACTCGCGAAGGGATTACGGGCGTGGGCGAAGGCGCGCCCATTGTGCGATACCACGAGAACGCCGAATCGGCGCAGCGAGCTATTGAATCCGTGCAAGACCTGCTGGCCCCAGCTAATCCGCTCCAGTTCGCGAAGATCATGGCTGAAGTATTTCGCCGCGTCGACGGGCAGAACGCGGGGAAAGCGGCCATTGATATCGCGCTGATGGACTGGTTTGGCCAGAAACTTGGTGTGCCCTTGTACACGTATTTTGGCCTGGACGCCGCCGACGCGCCGGTCACCACGTTTTCTATCGGCATCGACAATCCCGAAGTGACCCGCCAGAAAGTGCGCGAAGCAGCAGCATTCCCGGTGTTGAAAGTAAAAGTCGGGCTGGCAACCGACGAGCCGACCATCGAAGCCGTTCGCAGCGTCACCCGAAAGCCGCTGCGCGTGGATGCGAACGAAGGCTGGAAGGACAAAGAAGAGGCGGTCCGCAAGATCAATTGGCTGGAATCGCAGGGCGTGGAATTTATCGAACAGCCCATGCCGGCTGAAATGATCAACGAAACCCGCTGGGTGCGTAGCCGCGTGCACATTCCCGTCATTGCGGATGAATCCTGTCTTCATCCGGCGGATATTCCCAAACTGGCCGGCGCTTTCGATGGCATCAACGTCAAGCTCGACAAGGCGGGCGGAATTCTGGAAGCCTACCGCATGATCCAGATTGCGAAATCGCTGCATATGAAAACCATGCTGGGTTGCATGGTATCCAGTTCGGTCTCCGTTACGGCCGCGGCGCATCTTTCGCCGCTAGTGGATTACGCCGATCTGGACGGGAATCTGCTCATCGCGAACGATCCCTACACCGGCGTGACGGTGCGCAATGGAAAACTAATTCTGCCCAACCGCCCCGGTTTGGGATTGAAACCCGCCGCAACGTAGCGCAGGCCACGCCGCCTTTGCGGGGACCTGCGGGTTCTCACGCCGGCACTGGCGTTTGTTTCACCAGCGCTAGTTTCTCTTCAGCTATGCGCCGGACCTCGCGAATCTTTTCCATTTTGATCTTCTCGTACCCGCGGATCTGATCGGGAAGCGCGGCGATTTCCGTGGCGAGCGGCAAGTTGTCGGGCGTTACATGATCCAGAACGTCTTCCACTAATTTCCGATACCACGCGATGAGCGCCCGCTCTTGCTTGCGAAGCTCTGCATAACCAAACGCATCGAACGGCGTGCCGCGCAACATCTTCAACCGCGCGAGCCAGCCGCAGGGGACTGCGGAACCAAGGTCCCAGTTTGCAACTTCCTCTTCATCCCGAGAGCGCGCAAAAGGGGCGGATGCAGATTGTAGCTGACAGACTCCACGGCTTCCCACATATCGCGGACTTGCTCGCTCGAATTCTGGATTGCGTCAACAGACGAGCCACTTCGTACTCATCCTTGTACGCCATCAGCTTGTACAGATAGCGCGCCACGGGCTCCACCAGAGCCGGCTCGCGCGCAGCCACTCGCTCCACGAAATTCGCGATATTCTTCCGCGTAACGGCGATCCTGATACTGTTCAAGTTCCGCGACGCGCCGCTCCACCAATCCAAGTGGTTTCGATGCCGGCTTCGGCGGATCGCAGAATGTCTTCGACGGCACGGGCGTCCACGTAGTATTTTCGGCCCCAGAGGAACGCCTGCACGTTGCGTTCGGCTTCTACGCGGTTCAGCCGGATGGCTTCTTCGATGGATCCGGCGGAAATGGGGATGAGCCCGCCTTGATACGCGACGCCCAGAAGAAAAATGTTCACTGCCAGGTGGCTGGCAAACAGGCCCTCCGCGATACGCGTCGCGTCGACGTAAATGTTGCGGCCTTTGCGAGTACAGGCATCGATCAAGTCGATAATACGCGCGCCGGCCCGTAGCAGCGTCACCCGCCCGCGAACCACGTCGCCTGTGGGGATTTCGGCGGTATTGATCACTGCGACCGTGCGCGAGGGATGCGCGCGGCTAAGGTTGTCGGCTTGTCCGCGCCAAGCAGGTCGAAGCCCAGCATCAGGTCGGCATTGCCATAGCCGATCTTGGCCGCAGCCTCGATCGGGCCGCTCGCTCAGAATGATGCTCGACACCACGGCGCCGCCCTTTTGCGCGAGCCCCGTCTGATCGAGCGTGATGACCGACAGATTCCGTCCAGCCAGGCCGCCGTCGCCAGCAGCGCGTTGATGGTAACCACGCCAGTTCCGCCGATGCCCGGCGCGAGAATCGAGTAGCCGTCTCGCCGCCGCGACCTGTTCGCGCGGCTCGGGAACCTCGGCCGTCGGCAGTTGCGGCACGCGTCCTCTTACGGAGTCCCGTGCCGGGCTTCAGCTTCACGGTGACGAATGACGGGCAATCGCCCAGCACGCAGGAATAATCCTTATTGCAGGACGATTGATGGATGCGCGTCTTCGGGCCGAATTCGGTTTCAACCGGGATGAAGGCTCATGCAGTTCGACTGGCGCACGCAATCGCCGCAGCCCTCGCAGACTTCTTCGTTGATCACCACGCGCAGCGTTGGTTCTTCCAGCTTTCCGCGCGAGCGCAGGCGGCGCTTTTCGGCGGCGCACTGCTGATCGTAAATGATCACCGTGACGCCGGGGATCTGTTCCAGTTCGCGCATGACTTCAGGAAGTTCGTCGCGATCGCGCAGCCCGGCATTGCGCGGCCAGCGAAACGCCGTCGTACTTTGCGAGATCATCGGTGAGCACAACCGTCCTTGCGCACGCCCTCGGCTGCGAGCTTTGCGAGTGAGCGCCGGAACCGGCAGCGCGCCGCTGGGTTCCTGGCCGCCCGTCATGGCGACCGCGCCGTTGTACAGAATCTTGTAAGTGATGTTGACGCCGGCCGCCACGGCACGCTTCGATGGCCAGCGAGCCGGAATGGAAGTAGGTGCCGTCGCCGATGTTCTGAAAAATGTGCTTCCGCTCGACGAACGGCGCCATGCCGATCCACGGCGCGCCCTCGCCGCCCATGTGCGTCAGGAAGGCGTAGCCGCGGCCGGATTGACCCTGCGTGGCCGACATGCCATGACAGCCGATGCCGCCGCGCGGCCACCTGGCCTTCGAGCAGCACCGTGGACCGGTTGTGCGGGCAGCCGGAGCAGAACGTCGGGCGTGCGTGTGCCGATCTTCTCGCGGTGGCGCGACGCGATTTCCGCGATGTGACTCATTCGCGCTCGCGATGGATTCGCGCGGTGGAAGATAACGCGCCAGCACATCGGCGATGCTTCTCGGGATCCACTTCGCCTGTTGCCGGAACCAGCACCTCGCCGTGTCTCGTCCTGCTTGCCGACGATCGATGGACGCTGCGGGCGCGTTGTAGAGCAGCTCGCGCATCTGCAATTCCAGGAAGCTGCGCTTCTCTTCAATGACTAGGATGGTTTCGAGCCCGCGGGCAAACTCAGCCACGAAATGCGGCTCGAGCGGGAACGTCATGCCGAATTTGGCGATGCGGACGCCCAGCGCATCCAGTTCCTCGCGCCGGATCCCCAGGTCGCGCAGGCATTGCATCAGATCGTAATAGGGCTTGCCCGCGGTGGCGATGCCCAGACGCGCGCCCTCGCCGGCGCCGAACATCTGGTTCACTGCGGTTCAGCGCGTGCGAATTCGCGCGCAGCGGCGAGCCGCCGGTAATTCACCTCGTGCTCGAGTTGCAGCGTGAACGGAATCACCAGGCGCGGGTCGAAGTGCTTTTTGTAATCCGACGGGAATCGTGACCGCCGGCCGCTCCGGATCGAGCACCACCGTGCCGCCGCCGTCGCAGACATTGGTCACCATCTTCATCGCCGCCCAGGCGCCCGAAAAGCGCGAGAGCGCGATGGCCAGCAGGCCGTAATCCAGAATCTCCTGCGTGTTGCCGGGATAGAACACCGGCATGCCGAAGTTGTAAAAGCTGAGATCGCTTTGGTGCGGGATGGTCGAGCTTTTGGAAATATGATCGTCGCCGCCCAGCACCAGTGCGGCGCAGTTCTGGCCCGTGCCCGCGAGGTTGGCGTGGCGGAAGATGTCGCCGGAGCGGTCGACGCCCGGCCCTTTGCCGTACCAGATGCCCACCACGCCGTCGTACTTGGACTCGCCGAGAACGTGGAAGATCTGGCTGCCGAAGATGGAAGTGGCGGCCAGGTCCTCGTTCACGCCGGGGACGAAATGAATGCGGTGTTCCTCGAGCAGCGGCTTGACCGCGCGCGAGCGCCAGGTCGTACCCGCCGAGCGGCGAACCTTCGTATCCGGAGATGAAAGCCGCGGTGTTGAGCCCGGCACGCCGGTCGCGGCGCATCTGGTCCATGGGCAGCCGCACCAGCGCCTGGATGCCGGTCAGATAGGCCTGTCCTTCGCTCCAATCGATACTTGTCGTCGAGTTTCATTCGTGGCGGGCTAGAAAAATTCTATCAACGTTTTCGGCGCGCCAGCAGTATATATCTGTAGGAGTTTGTTGAAAAATGGTGACTGGCTTCGCCGTCCCAAGCCGAATGACATGCGGAATTGCCATTACCCAGCCGCACTGGCGCGTGGACGGCGCTGCCTGTCACCGTTTTTCAACGGACTCATAGAGCGGCATGCAGGAACTGGCGTTATTGATGGAAGGCGGCTGTGTCGACGCGCGAGACGAGGAGTTTGCCCGCCTGGTGAAACAGGCTAAAGCGGGCGACACTGCCGCCTTCGAAGCCATCCTGGGCCTTTACGAGCGCCGGGTGCTGCTTACCGCGCTGCGCCTGCTGAACCGGAATCTGGAAGATGCCAAGGACGCCGCGCAGCAGGTTTTCCTCCGGCTGCACCGGTCGCTCGGTCGGTTGGATGAGAACCGTCACTTCGCGAGCTGGCTGTATCGCATTACGGTGAATGTCTGCCGCGACATGCTGCGCGCCCGCGCACACCGGCCTATGCTGTCGCTCGAGGAGGCGGGCGGTGGATTGGTGGCGGCCGCGGATGACCCCGTTCGCAACGAGCAGAGGCGTCAGATTTACGCAGCCCTGGCGACTCTGCCTGAGCGCGAGCGAACCGCCGTAGTGCTGCGCGACCTCGAAGGTTTTACGACAAGCGAGGCGGCGCGCATTATGGGGTGCTCGGAGGTCACGGTGCGCTCGCAAATCTCCAATGCGCGCGTGAAAATTCGGAAGTTTGTGCAGCGGCGGCCAAGGAGACCTCTATGAGTTGCACGAAATTTGAGTCGCTGATTGCTTTGTACGTGGAAAGCGATCTGGCCGAAAGCGAGCGGCGCCTGGTGGAGGCGCATCTGGAAGCGTGCCATGGCTGCCAGGAATTTGCCGCGGACATCCGTGAGAGCCAGACGGCTCTGAAAGAGCTGCGCATGGATTTCGTGGAGGAGTCCGCTTTACAAGAGGTCCACGCGGAAGTCTTGTCCCGTCTCTCGATTCCGCGCAAGACTGTGCCGTGGCCGAGGTACGCCGTCGCAGCGATGCTGATGCTGGGGCTGTGGGCGGGATGGTTGTGGCGCGCTCGGACGGCCGCGCCGCCAGAGGTTCACGTGAGAGCTGCTGTAATTGCCCCTCCGCCCTTCGTGGCGGTTCCGGCATTGCGACAGCGGCCGCACACAGCGCGGGTTTCGAAACACCACCGGCGGCCCGCGCCCGCGTTCCAGTCAGAGCCGTTGTTGGTGAAGATCGTTACCGACGACCCGCAGGTCGTCATCTACTGGCTGGTCAGCCAAAATGGAGGCTAAGGTGAAACGAAAATTTGTATTCGGCAATTTAGTCCTGTTCTCGTTGCTCGCGACTGCGCCGATTCTGCGCGCGGATGAAAAGAAAAAGACGGACGAACCAGCGCCAGCGGCGAATACGGAGGCTGACCACTCGCCGGTGAAACTGTTTCAGGTCAAGTACGCGGACGTGAACCACCTTGCCAATGTTTTCCGAGCTTTTGGCGCGAGCGTTCAGCCTGATTCGGAATTGAGGGTCATTTCCGTTCGTGCACCGAAAGAGGTCCTGACAGCCATCGAAGAATCTCTCCAGCGCCTGGACGTGCCGCAGGCGCCTGCAAAAAATGTACAGTTGGAAGCTTATCTGCTGACAGCATCAGGCCAGGGTTCATCGGCAAACATACCCGGCGACCTGGAACCGGTCATCAAGCAGCTCAAGACCGTGTTCAATTATCAAGGCTTTCGACTGCTGGGCACGCTTTCCTGGCGCGGGCGCGATGGGAAGGGCGGCTCAGTGAGCGGGCTTCTGCCCTCAGTTTCATCGGATTCCGCCCAACCGACGTTCTACACCTTCAAAATCAACGGGGTTGGGGTCACGTCCGAAGGCAAAGAACCAACCATCCGCATCAACGATCTCTACCTGCAACTAGTGTTCCCGGTCAAAGGCTCGGGGACGCAGAACGCCGTCATCAGCACCAGCATCGACGTCAAGCAAGGTCAAAAAGTCGTGGTAGGCAAGGCCAATATTGATAACGCCGACAACGCGCTCATCCTCGTCCTCACCGCCAAGGTTATCGACTAGACGCTCGGGGAATGCTGGCGCCACGTTATAATGCGCTCCAGCATTCCTGATGTCCCACTATCTTGCCTTTGATCTGGGCGCGGAGAGCGGCCGCGCCATTCTCGGTACTCTCGAATCAGGCCGCCTCACTCTCGAAGAAATACACCGGTTTGCCAACACGCCCGTGCGCGTCTTTTCCTCGCTGTACTGGGACACGCTGCGCCTCTGGCACGAGATCCAGCAGGGGCTCCGGATTGCCGGCCGTGAACGCCAGACCGCGCTCGACGGAATCGGCGTGGATACCTGGGGTGTGGATTTCGCTCTGCTCGATGCCTCAGGCGCACTGCTCGAAAATCCCCGGCACTATCGCGACGCGCGCAACAACGGCATGGTGGAGGCAGTCTTCCAGATCGTTCCACGCGAGGAGGTCTTCGCGCAGACCGGCATCCAGTTCATACAGATCAACACGCTGTACCAGTTGTATGCCATGCGCCTGGCTGGCGCACCTGCGCTCGCCTGTGCCCGCACGCTGCTCATGACGCCCGATCTCTTCAACTACTGGCTCACCGGGGTCGCGAAATCCGAGCTGACCATTGCCAGCACGTCGCAGTTTTATAATCCGCAACGCGCTGGTTGGGCGGCGGAATTGTTTGATCGTCTCGATTTGCCGAAGCGCATCCTGGCCGAAATTGTCGCGCCTGGAACCTGCTTGGGGCCGCTCGTGCCGCAGATCGCCGAAGCCAGCCACCTGAGCGCGGTGCCTGTGTACGCAACCGGCAGCCATGATACGGCGTCGGCCGTGGCCGCGGCTCCGGCTGTTGGCGACAGTTGGTGTTATATCAGTTCGGGGACCTGGTCTTTGATGGGAGTAGAACTCGACACGCCGGTGATTGACGCGCGCGCTCTCGCGCTCAACCTGACAAACGAAATGGGCGCCTGCGGAAAAACGCGGTTGTTGAAAAACATTGCCGGCCTCTGGTTGCTGCAGGAATGCCGGCGCGCATGGGCGCTCGGGGGCCGCGAGTATACCTACGACGAGCTGACTACGATGGCCACGAACGCGCCGCCGTTTTCAGCCGTCATCGATCCCGATGCCTTCCTCGAGCCCGATAACATGCCCGCGAAAATTTCCGCCCATTGCCATGCCACCGGGCAGCCGGCGCCCGAATCCCCGGCCGCCATCGCACGCACCATATTCGAAAGTCTGGCATTACGATATCGCGAGGTATTGGAAAGCCTGGAATCGCTGCTCGGCAGGCGGCTGAACACGATTCACATTGTGGGCGGCGGATCCCGCAATCGCGTGCTCAACCAGTTCGTAGCGGATGCGTGTGGCCGCACCGTGATTGCAGGACCGGCTGAAGCCACGGCCATGGGCAACGTTTTAATTCAGGCGCTGGGAGCAGGAGAGCTCTCGGGATTATCCGCCGTGCGCGAAATCGTGCGCCGCTCGTGCGCCCTGGAAACGTTCACGCCAGCCCCCGCGGCTTCCTGGGACCAGGCTTACAAAACCTTCCGCGAGGTCGTACGGCGGTAAACTTGGTCGAGAGGTGAACCATGTATTGTCCTCAATGCCGCGTCGAGTACCGCGACGGTTTCACCGAATGCTCCGATTGCCACGTTCCCCTGTTGGCCGGAACACCTCCGCCGGAGACAGCCGATCCGTCGGACCCCGCACTTGGCCTGGTAGTTGTGCTGGAGACAAACGATCGCTTTCAGCTGGCCCTCGCAAAAGGATTGCTGGAGGACGCGGGCATTCCATTCTTCGCTCTAGGCCAAATCGCCACGCTGATCCAGGATGTGGATCCATATCTCCATAAGTGGGTTCGGGTGCAGGTGCCGCGAGATCGTGAGGCGGAAGCAAGGGAAATTCTGGACCAGCTCCTTGTAGCGGACGCCAGCTCTGAACAGGAGCATTCCTGACACGCGCAAAGCCTCTGTTGGTTCTTGCAGTCTTGCCGGCTACCAGCCTGTTCTGCCAGCAATCACAACCACCACAACCGATGAATTGGACCGCCGCCGAAGACCATCAGAACATGATGGATCAGCTCGGCATCAAGGCGCTTCGTCCGGGTCCCAGCGGAAACGAAAGCGCCCCCAATCATGCCAATTACGATGAGTCCAAGGCCAATCCTTTCCCGAATCTACCCGACGCGTTGACACTCAAGAACGGGAAGAAAGTCACCACGGCGGAAATGTGGTGGAATCAGCGCCGCCCTGAAATCGTCGGAGGATTTCGAGCGAGAGGTGCTCGGCCGCGTTCCCAAGGACGTGCCTAAAGTAATGTGGACCGTCACCAACACCGTACAGGCGATGGTGGGTTCTCATCCTGTCATAGGGAAAGAACTCGTGGGACACGTGGATAATTCGTCGTACCCGCTCATCAGCGTCGACATCCAGATGACACTGGTGACACCGGCCGAAGGCACCGGTCCAGTTCCAGTAATGATGATGTTCGGCCGCGGCGGACTTCCTCAAGCGGAAGGTGCACCGACTCCCGCCGGCAGCGATCCGCCCGCAACGCAACAGTTGATCGCCGATGGCTGGGGCTACGCAACCATCAATCCCGGCAGCATTCAGGCGGACAACGGCGCGGGCCTGACCAAAGGCATCATCGGGCTGGTCAACAAAGGCCAACCCCGCAAGCCGGATGATTGGGGCGCATTGCGCGCTTGGGCTTGGGGCGCCTCCCGCGGCCTGGATTATCTGGAAACCGATAAAGCCGTGGACGCCAAACATGTCGGGATCGAAGGTGTTTCGCGCTATCGGAAAGGCCGCTCTTGTGACCATGGCGTTCGACACGCGATTCGCTCTCGTCCTGGTCGGGTCTTCCGGCGAAGGCGGCGCCAAACTGCACCGCCGCAATTGGGGAGAAGCGGTGGAAAACCTCACGGGATCGGGAGAGTACCATTGGATGGCGGGCAACTTTCTGAAGTACGGCGCGAGCGAGTCCGCCTTTGGCAGCAAAAACGCCGGCGATTTACCCGTGGATGCGCATGAGCTGATCGCGCTGTGTGCGCCGCGCTTGACCTTCATCAGCTACGGCGTGCCCGAGAAGGGCGACGCGAAATGGCTCGATCATCAGGGCAGCTACATGGCCGCCGTCGCTGCGGGCCCGGTGTTCAGGCTCCTGGGCGCGAAGGATCTGGGTACTTCAGACGACTATCGAACCGAAAAAATGCCGCCGGTCAATGTGGGTTTGCTCGATGGCCAGCTTGCCTGGCGCCAGCATGACGGCGGGCATACCGACGGCCCCAATTGGAAGTACTTCATCGCCTGGGCCGACAAGTTCATCCATCACGCTGCGCCAGCCAGCTCATGATCTCGCCCCGTGACGCCGCAGCACTTCAGCAATTTGAACCTTCGCCGGGGAAGTACGCCCCTCCCGCTCCAACCAGCCGAGAGATCCTGGTGTAATCTCTGCGCCCGCGTCTATTAGCGTCTCGATAATCGGAACATAGTCAATCCCAGGATCGCCGTTGATGGCCGACCAGAGCGCTTGGCCCAGCGCCGTCCCTCCGTAGACATTCTTCGCTTCGAGAGGCGCGCCTCGTTCCAGAAGCAACTGGATTGTGTCCAGTTGTCCGCCAACCACCGCCCAGTGCAGACCGGTCATCCCCGTGTTCTCTCCTGTCCGAAGATCGGCGCCATTCTTCAGCAGGAATTCGACAACGATGTTCCGACCATACTCACAAGCCCACAGAAAGCCAGCATTCATCTGCGCTGGAGTGGCACTCGTCTTTAGGCTACCGTCGTCGTTGAAGAAGCTCTTGACCACATCCAGCCGTCCAACGCCCGCCGCGCCCTCAAGGTCCAGCCGTGCGCCGCGCTGGGCGAGAAACTCGGCGGCTTCCGGGCGCCCGTTGTGCAGCGCCGAGATCAAGGGGCTCCCTCCACCCGGAGGGCCGTCGATGGCCGCGCCGTAGTCCAGCAAGGTCTCCATCAGAGCGATTTGTACGCCAGCCTGTTTCGGATGGATGCTCGTCGCCACCAGGCCCAGAGTCGTGTCTTTGCCGTATGCGTCCGCCACCGCGTCGACCTCGGCGCCGGCATCGAGCAGGATCTTCGCAATTTCTACCGCGTTCCTGGGAGACTTCTGCCGGTAGTTCTCGAAGCCGTTGGCGCCCACATAGTGAAGAAGCGTGGCCCGATGCACGCGTGTCGAACGCACTCGAACCAAATTTGGATTTTCGCGCAACAAAGACTCGAGTGCCGCCGCGTCGCCCGTCACGATCGCGTCCGCTGCCGACTCGAATTGTGAGACCGGCGAGTTCTCCCGAGCCAAACCTTCGATGTGTTTCGCAAACTTCGGCCAACTCTCGAATCCGTGCTCGCGGGCAATCACCAATTGAGCATCCGCAAGAGCGAACTTGGCGCCCAAGCTGGCCGGGTGCGGATGATATTTCCTGATTCGTTCAACGACTCCGGAATCGCTTGACCTGGCAAGTTTGACAAAGTCCTTGGCTTGTTTCTTGTATTGCTCCAGGCTCGGGCGAGCCGGTAGCGGTGTGAGATCGGTGGTATTCATTTACGAACTTCCTTTCATCGTTGTGCCTGGAGTCCGCCCGAGTCAGGCTGAAAGAACGTTCGTAGCTTGAGTCATACTGCAGAAGGTGGGCACGGCCCTTTCCGCGGACTGGATGCGCCCTTCGCGCTAGAAGTCACCGTAGCGCTTTTCGGGCAGCGGAGTCAATCGCCCGAAGTACCGGTAGAATATCTGGTAACGGCGGCCGTCGCATGAAGTGGATATTTTTCTTGTCGGTACTTTCGCTGCAATCTTTGCAAGCCGAAATGACTGCCGGAGAAATGTTTACGAAGGCATCAAGGGATGGCGATCTGAAGACGATCGAAACCCTCCTTTCAGTCGGCTTCAATCCCAACCTGCCCGTCCACGGGTACACACCCCTGTGGTTTGCCATGCAATCTGATAAAACTGACGTTGTTGACATGCTGCTCGCCGGGCATGCAGATCCGAACACTCTGGTGATGAGCGGGGATGCCAGCCGGTTTAGTGAAACGCCACTTCAATTTGCAGTCCAGCAATGCAACTTGCAAATTGTTTCGCTATTGATCGCGGCTGGCGCTCGCATCGACGCGAAAGGGACAACAGGATGTACGGCGTTGCACTTCGCGGTAAGAGGCAATCATCTGGACACGATCCGGCTCCTGATCGAGAAGGGCGCCGATCTGAATGTTCGCGATAAGGAGGGAGCCAGTCCATTGGATAACGCCGTCTGGCGTGGGTCTCTCGACACTGTTGCCATTCTGCTGGCGCATGGCGCTCGGCTGAATGAATCCGAAACCCAAACTGGCGCCACACCTATCAACGAAGCTGCCTTCCTCGGGAACGCTGCGTTTGTTCAATACCTGCTCCAATTCCATCCCGACCTTGGAATTCGCGATAAACGAGGCTACAGTCCTCTGGACAATGCAATACGAATGGGAAAAGAAGATGCCGCTCTGTTGTTGTTGGAAGCCGAGCCGAAAGAGCAGCAGACGGCTCAATTTTTCGAGAAAACCATGGACGCTGCCATTAGAAAAGATCAGTCGCTTCTAGTAGCATCTCTTCTTCGACACGGAGGACCCGCCAACAGTCTTTTACCATCAGGCTCCGCACCTCTCGACGTAGCCGCTTCCTTAGGGGCGATCAAAGTTGTACGCGTCCTTTTAGAAAACGGCGCCGATCCAAATGTAATCGGAAAGAACGGATCCAGCCCGCTGGAAGATGCCTCTCTAAAAGGATCTGACTCAATGGTCAGTGTGCTCCTCGACCACGGTGCTCTGGTGAATCGATTGAACAGCGGTTCGGGGACGACTGCGCTCTATGCAGCAGCCTCTTTCGGGAGGGGGGATGTCGTAAAACTGCTGCTGAACCGGGGGGCGAATCCGAGTTTGTGCGGCAGCAATCGCAAGAGTCCTTACCAGGCTGCGGTCGAGAACGGCTACAGCGAAGTAGCAACCCTGATTCGAGATCATGGCGGTGCAAAAAGTTGTGAACCTTGAAAGATGAACGTCATTCTCTTTGGCGCAACAGGCATGGTCGGCCAAAGCGTTTTGCCTGAAACGGGGACTGATTGTCGCAGCGGGGACTGACTTCTGCGATACAATCCCTCCCATGCTCAAACGTGCCTGCCTCCTCGGGTTGTGTCTGGCTGGGTTTGCGCCGGCGGCTCTCGTCCGCATCGAGCCCTCCGAGCGCTCCGATGTCCTCGGCGGAAAATCTTTCGGTTCCGCCGGTCCTTATGAGCGGCTTATCGGCAAAGCTTATTTCGCCGTTGATCCCAAAAACTCCGCCAACCGCATCATCTCGGACATCGACAACGCGCCGCGCAATGAAAACGGACTAGTCGAATTTTCCGCCGACCTCTATGTGCTCAGGCCTCGAGACTTGAGCCGCGGGAATCGGGCCGTGCTGTTCGAGGTGTCGAACCGCGGCGGCAAAGGCATGCTCGGCATGTACGATCGCGCGTCAGGATCGGCCGACCCGCGAGCGCCCGAACAATTCGGCGATAACTTTCTCCTCGATCGCGGCTTCACACTGGTATGGCTCGGCTGGCAGTTCGACGTCCCGCAGCGCGAAGGACTGATGCGGCTCTATGCGCCAGTGGCGCGCGACGGCGATAAGCACATCACCGGTCTCGTACGCTCCGAGCTGGTCCTCGATCGCAGACAGACCAGCTACTCTCTCGCCGATCGCGATCATATTCCTTACTCGGCGTTGAATCCCGATGATCAGAAGCTCACGCTGACCGTTCGCGATTGGCGCGAGGGCCCTCGTCGCACCGTGCCGCGCGCGGACTGGCACATCGAAGATCGCACGCGCCTGGTGATGCCCGCGGGATTCGAGCCCGGCAAGATCTATGAAGTGGTCTACTCCGCCCAAGATCCCGTCCTGGTGGGCCTGGGGCCAACCGCCGTTCGCGACCTGATCGCGTTTCTGAAATACGGCGGAGCGGAGACATTCCTCGGCGATTCGAAAGACAATATCCAGCGCGCCTACGGCTTCGGCATCTCCCAGAGCGGCCGGTTCCTGCGCACGTTTCTTCATGATGGTTTCAACCGCGATGAACAAAACCGCGGCGTCTTCGACGGCGTTCTGTGTCACGTGTCCGGCGCCGCGCTCGGCAGTTTCAATTTCCGTTTCGCCCAGCCCTCGCGCGATGCTCATCCGTTCTACAACACGTTTTACCCAACCGACATTTTTCCTTTCACCGACGTCGACCAGACCGATCCGGAAACTGGTCTGACGGATGGGATACTCGCCCGCGCCATGAAAGATCATGTGGTGCCGAAAATCTTCTATACCGACACCTCCTACGAATACTGGGGCCGCTCGGCATCGCTGATCCACATGAATATCGATGGCCGGAAAGACGCGCTTTTGCCGGATACTACGCGCATGTACTTCCTCATCGGCGGCCAGCACGGTCCCGCGCCGTTCCCGCCGCCCAAGAATCATGCGCAAAATCTCACCAATCCGAACGACTACCGCTGGGCCATGCGCGCCCTGCTGGTGGCCATGGACCGATGGGTGCGCGATGGCGCCGAGCCGCCCGCTTCGCTCTATCCCCGCATCGCCCAGGATACGCTCGTGCCTCTCGGCGCCGTGCAGTTCCCCAAGATTCCAGGCGTGAGCTTGCCGGTCCACATGCAGAAAGCGTATCGCGTGGATTACGGGCCGGAATTTCGCACGCAGCGGATTGTGAGCGTGGAGCCGCCGAAAGTCGGAAAGCCGTTTCCCATTCTGCTGCCGCAGGTGGACCGCGACGGCAACGAAACTTCAGGCCTGCGCATGCCGGAGGTGCAGGTGCCGCTTGCCACCTACACCGGATGGAACCTGCGCTCGCCGTATATCGGCGCTCCTGAAGAGATGTTCAGCATGCAGGGCTCGTTCATTCCCTTTTTCCGGACGAAGGCTGAACGTGAGCTGCGTCGCGATCCGCGCCTGTCCCTCGAAGAGCGCTACTCCGGGCGCGCGCAATATCTCGAAAAGATTGAATCCGCCGCTCACGGCCTGGCTGGCCACGGATATCTGCTGGAAGCCGACGTTCCGGACATCGTGGACCACAGCGCTACGGAGTGGGATTATCTGAATGGCCCGCCGTAGAGATTCGTGGACGCGCGCCCAGGCGGCGTTCGATGATCTCCAGAAATTCGGCTTCGCGATCGATCGCCGCGCGAATTTTCAGCCAGTAAAGGGGCAGAGGCGCCATCAGACCGGCGCATCCTTCGCAAAGATTGATGGCATCTTTCTCGGTGGTGACGGCGGCCTCGACCTTCGCGGCTAAGAACTGATGAGCCATGTGCCGTACCTCGCGTCCCCGGTATGTATGATGATCGTCGAAAACCACGCGCTCTGCGACATCGAGGCCCATCCCCTCCAGCGTGCACCAGAACGATTCGGGATTTCCCAGGCCGCAAAATGCCCCGATTCTGGACAACGCCAGCTCTGGAATCTGCCGTCCTGTGGACGCTTCCACCCAGTGCTCCGCGACGGAGCGGGCATAAAAGATAGGGGCCCGCGCATTGTAGCGGCGTACGGCGGACCGGATGTCGAACGTTCCACGGCTGCATTCGCTGCGTGTGATAACAATGATCTCGGCTCGCGCTAGCGCTTCCAGCGGCTCGCGCAGCCATCCCAGCGGAAATATTTCGCCCTCGCCGAACGGTCGGAGCGCGTCGATCAATACGATGTCCACTTGCCGCTCGAGACGAACATGCTGGAACCCGTCGTCGAGGATCAGCACATCGGCGCCAAAGCGCTCCTCGAGCATCCGGCCGGTTTCAAAACGGTCTGGGCCGATTCCTACCGCCGCTTCCGCGGCGCGCAGGAAGATCTGGGGCTCATCGCCCGATTGAGAAACCGGAATGCGCGCGCCAGGTTCCAGGATGAGATGCCTTTCGAGCGAGTGCCGTCCATGGCCTCGCGTCAAGATGCCGGGCCGGTGGCCGCTGCGGCGCATCTCTTCTGCTAGGAACAAAACCAGCGGAGTCTTTCCGCTCCCGCCCATCGTGACATTGCCTACGCTGATGACCCCGGCAGTCAGCTTTCGCCGGTGTCTCATGTCGCGCCGCCGCTTCCTTGCGCCCACCCAGCGCCAGGCCCAGGAAAGTGGGCAATAGAACACGAACTGGGCGATATTCGGCCGAAAACGGGGACATGCTCCCTTTGCAACTTCGCGGATTACCGTGATGGCCTGTTCCGTTGCGCCCCGGCTCGATTCGGCGCACTGGAGTGCCCGGCGGCCCACCTCGATTGCGACAGCGCGATCTTTGAGTAGTCCATCCACCGCGCCCGCGAGATCGTCAGGCGTCCGGATCTCTACAAACGCCTTGGCGGCCCGGAATTCGTCGGCGATTTCCCGAAAATTCTCCATGTGCGGGCCGCAAACCACGGGCCGCGCGAAGTTTGCCGGCTCGAGAATATTGTGCCCGCCTCGCGCTGCCAGCGTCCCACCCATAAAAACTACGTCCGCCAGCGAAAACAGGCCGCTCAGTTCCCCCATTGAGTCCAGCAGAAGCACAGCGGGCAATTGCAAAGGACCGCGCAAATCAGATCGCCGGACGAATCGGACCCCGGCCTGGGTAAGTTTCGCTGCAACTTCGTCAAATCGCTCTGGCTTCCGGGGGGCAAGAATCAGTAGCAGCCCTGTATGTTGCTGACTTAGTTGATGAAACGCAGCAATAACGGCGTCATCTTCGTCCACATCTTTGGCTGACGCAGGCGGCATGGTGCTGGCGGCCACCCAGACCTCCACCGGACTGAGCGACTCGATAAACTGCCGCACGGGCGACTCCGGGCCGGCGGGTTGAGGGATCGCGTCATATTTTAGGTTCCCGCCAACCCTGACGCGCGCAAGTGGCGTGCCGGCAGCAAGATAGCGTTCACGCATGGCCTCGCTCTGGGCCAGGACGGCGTCGGGCCAGCGCATAACGCCACGAAAAAACCAGCGCTGCCGCCGATACCGCCGCTCTGTTCTGTCGGAAATCCGGCCATTCAGCAGGATGAGTCCGCATCCCGCGCGTTTGGCCTCGCGGAACAGGTTCGGCCAGATTTCTGTTTCCACAACAATGACGAGAGCCGGCTGGATGGTCCGCAGCACGCGCCGGACGGCAAAGACATGATCGATCGGAGCGTAGAAAACTCCTGTCGCCAGGCCGGCAAGCTTTATGCGGGCCGTCGTTCTGCCCGCCAGAGTAGTGGCGGAAACAAATAAAGGCGCGCGCGGAAATTCCGCCCGAAGCCGCCGCGCCAGCTCGATTACAGAAAGGACCTCACCGACCGAAACTGCATGCAACCAGATTGCTCCCGGAATAGTCTGCTTAAAGGAACTGGATAAAAAGCCGAGGCGCTGCCAAAGTGAAGGAAAATAAGCCACATTGCGCACGCTTCGGAAAAGAAAATAGATTACGACAACGGGTAGTGCCAACGCCTGAAGAAAGCGGTAGAGTAGATAAATGCCTTTTGTTTTCAAACGCTTGGCTCTCCTGATGAGTATAGCGGCAGTGGCTGGACTGAACAAGGCCGAGCCTTCCGAAAAGGACCATCCCAAGTTTGAAATGGCCCCAGCCGCCAGCTACTCATCCCATCAAACAAGCGAAAAGGTGACAATTGGCGCGTCGGTTTACGACACAGTTGAGAAGGCGCGCGCGGCGTTTGGCAAACTCAATCCGTATCAATACGGGATCGTTCCAGTGCTTGTGGTCATTCAGAACGACAGCGGCCAGACCCTCCGGGTGGACCGGATTCGGGTGGATTATGTAGCTCCGGACGGAAGCCACGTCGACTCGACGCCGGCGCAGGACGTACGGTATTTGAACGGCACTCGCCAGCCGAACGTGGTCACTGGACCTCTTCCGACGGCGGGTCCGCGTCTTTCCAAGCACAAGAACCCGCTGGATGCCTGGGAGATCGAGGGGCGGGCTTTTTCAGCCAAGATGATCCCGGCCGGCGAATCCGCTGGGGGATTTTTCTACTTCCAGACGGGCCATCGCCCGGACTCCCGAGTGTACGTCACTGGTCTCGAAGAAGCCTCCTCCCGCCGCGAGTTGCTTTACTTCGAATTTCCCCTTAAAGATGAACCTCGGTAGAGCTTTGCCGTTGGCGATTATCGGGGTATATCCCTTCTAAATGATATCGGAAATTAGCAAAAATCAACGCGAGATGCTGCCCCCTATTGCCATTCGATAGCAGCACCGGCCTGCGTCCTAACCTTTGACAACCAGGCCCTGTAATCCGTTAGAAATTAAACTCTAATTAACAAAAAATTTTTAACATTTTTCTAAAAAAATCGTTAGAAAAAGTCTTTAATCGAGAGAATTTTCCTTTATAATGAAAACCGCGTCAAGGAAGGGCGCGAATCTCGGTGCGTTGTCAATATTGCGGTAAAAAACTGTGGCCGCTGCGGGGACTCTTCGATGAAGATTTCTGCAGCAAGGATCATAGACAGCGTTACAACGAACGCGTCCGCAAAGCTCTCGAGCATCTGCCGCAGGGCCAGACCGGACCGAAGATTGTTGCGGGATTCCAATTTGAGAAGCCACGCGTGCAGGCCGCGCCCCTGGCGAAGCACTCATCCGGCGAGCCGTGGCAGAACCAATCCGCTCCCTCGGTGCCGGATTTTGCGCACGCCGCGGAAAGCCCGTCGCTTGCAGCGAGCACTTTTTCCTTCGCATCCGTGACGCCGGCCGTGGGAGAGGCAACGCGCAGCGCAGACATCAGCGCAGCGGCTTTTGCTCCCAATGTCATGAGTATCGAAAGCCTGCGCGACCGCGTTCATCATCAGGAGTCTGTCGCCGCCACCATGGTGGAAGCGCCGGCGGCAATTGCGCCGCTCGCCTGCAATATGGCGATGAAAGTTTCCGCACGCTGGAACGCAAATCCCGAGATATTTGATGAATTGAATCACGTCTACCTGCATGAGCTGGACCCGGTGCTGATCGCCGACTTTCCGCTGGCAGGAAACCTGGCTTCACAGATCGACGCGGTACCAACGGTGACCCGGCCGAAGCACACAGCGATCGCGGGTCCCTGCGGCGCGGGCCGTGTTGAATTTTTCCCGATGCAGCCACGGTTCAGCGGCGCGCAACCCCTCAACGCCCACGCCCAAGACGCTCTTCCGGAGATGGCCTCTCAGCAAGGCGACAACATCTGGCTCGAAGACTTCGTGAGCTGGCGCATTCCGGTGGCTCTCGCTCCCAACCGTTCGTCGCTGGCGATGCTGCCGGCGATGGATCGGATGGCCGCGCTCGAGCGCGTTCGCAACACGCAGCCGACCACGGCCACGAGCCCGGCTCCTCTTGAATGGCGATTCGAGACCGCCGACCTCGAACGACGCTCGCTCGAAGCTGCCGGCCCAGCCATTGCGACCGCCATGGTGATTGCATTCCCGGCTCCGACGCAGCGAGCGGCATCGCCCTACAGCAGTGAGATCGCCATCATTGACGCGAAGGCATTTCATCTTCAAATGCCAGAAATCGCCGTCGATTCCGGCGAACTGGATCTGCTGCTGGCGACCGAGCTGGCCAACGTAGCCCCCGGCCAGACCGACGCTTTCGAGCCGGCCGGCGAAACGCTGATGCCGCGTGCCACCGACTGGCTCCCGATGGAAGCGGAGTCGGTGTTGCCGGCCTCTTCGCTGGAGTTTGAGGGCGCCATGGCCCAGCCCCAGTTCTCGGACCTGGTTGCCAAATCGGTTCCGTCGCAGCTCCGCAACGGAGCAACGAGCCTGAATCCTGGCTTGCCGATCGGCCTTCCGGATCGCGCGGTCCGCCTGAAGAATGGGCCAGACTTCTTCGCCGCCGAGCCGGCCATTGCCGACTCTCTGTCACGGCCTGTTGCCGCCCGGCCGTACGCCGCCGCGGTAAGGCTAGCGGTTCCGGAAATGTCCGCCAATGCTGTCGGCTCGCTGTTAGAAGCGGCTGTTTCGCAGACGGTTCAGCCGGCGGGCGCGTTCAAGGACGAGGAAGTGCTCAGTTATGCGGCGCAACCCATCCAGACCGCTTACATCGAGGTACCGGAAGTGGTGCCCGAGCCCGCGGGTTTCAATTCCGGCGAACTCACCAAGATTGATTTGTGGTTCCGCGACGCGGGCGACCGCCTGCCGCACCAGGTTGACTGGATGACGCCGGAGCTGGCGCTTTGCATTCCGGAATCCATCTACGAAGAATATCCGCTGGCGTTGACGGTGGATGTGCCCGAGCCGCGGACGGTGACGGTATTCGAGACTGCCACCTACGATCAGCAAAGCAAAGTGCTGGCCATCAGCGAAGCCAAGTCCAAGCGCTTTGGGATGCCGAGTTACCTGAAAGGTATGGCCGCCGGGTTGATGCTGGCTTCGTTCCTGTGGTTCGGCAGCTCGAGCATCAAGTCGGACGGCTTCACTCTGCGGCCTGGAGATCTGATCCGGCTGACGATTCAGCGCCGCGCGTCTTACGAAACCGGCGACAATTTCCACGCCGGCCTGGCGTCCTGGGATGGCAAGAACTTCGCCAAGAGCTGGGCCTATGACAAGGAAGGTTTCGTCCGCCCCGGCCGCCTGGCGCTCTTTAAGCCGTCACACGACATGACGGATTACAAGATGGAATTCCTCACGCAGATCGAGCGCAAGAGCGTGGGCTGGGTTTTCCGTGCAGCCGATGACCAGAACTACTACGCCATGAAGCTCGCCGTGACCGAACCGGGCCCACGGCCGCTGGTGGCTCTGCTTCGTTATCAAGTCATCGACGGAAAAAAGGAATCGCGTGGCGAAACACCGGTGCAGGTGATGATGCACAACAACCGCCCGTATCGGGTCGAGGTCGATGTGAAAGGCAATCAGTTCCTGACGTCGATCGAAGGGCAGTTGGTGGATACGTGGAGCGACGACCGCCTGAAGTCCGGTGGCGTGGGATTCTTCGCCGAGGGAAGCGAAAAAGCGCGGCTCTACTGGATGAAAATCACGAAGAATAGTGATTTCCTGGGCAAGCTGTGCTCGATGCTGGTGCCGAAGGAATCGTAACGCCAACGGCGGCCGGTAAGGATTGAGTAGCAAACGGGAGAAAAAGAAAGAGAGAGTTCAATGAGCTCAGTGAATCGGAACCCGGTGGATCTTGGAGCTTCACCGCGTTTAGTCTGTAGTTGGCAAACCCGGATCGGTGAAGCCCATCGGTTCAAAGCCAAATGGATCGGGCGACAGCGCCGAAGAAAAAGGCGGCCGCTCGCGATCTTTGGCCACCGCGGTATCGCTGCATCTGGAAGGCAAGCCCGAAGAGGCCCTGCGCGAGTTGCGCCGAGCCGTGGAGCGCGGCGAAAACAAGCCGGCCATCTTCTCGGCCATGGGCCACATCCTGTACGAGCTGGGACGGTATCAGGAGGGCGTGGAGGCTTATTCGCACCTGGTAGAAGCTGGAACCGCACCATCGCAGCGGTTACTTCAAGCTGGCGGTTTGCCTGGAAAAACTAGGCCGGTGGGACGAAGCCGCGGCCAACTTCCGCAAGGCGCTGCAGATCGCTCCTGGAAACTCAGAAGCGCAGTTGGGCCTGGGCATTTGTCTTCTACATTTGGAAAACTCCGAGCAGGCGCTGGAAGCCTTCGATCAGCATTTGAGCCAGCAGCCCGAGCAGCCGGAAGTGCTGTTCGGCAAAGCCGTCGCGCTGCAGCAGGCGGGGCGTCTGGACGAAGCGGCCGCCCTCTACAGCCGGCTATTGGAGCGCAATCCGCGTTCGGAAGAATCTTTGGCCAACATGGTGGCGCTCGAGATCGCGCGCAAAGACTACGATGCGGTACGTGATTACTCCGAGAAGCTGTTAACGCTCCGGCCGCACTCGCAGGCCGCACTGGCGGGCCTGGCCACGTCGGCATTCGCCGCGGCGGACTTCGAGGCGGCATCCAAGTTCTGCGCCAAGCTGGTGGACCTGGTCCCCGATAGTTTCGAAAACTGGTTCAACCTGGGCGTTGCCTATCAGAAGACCGGCAGTTATCAGGAAGCCACGCAAGCCTATGCGCGCGCCACTGAGCTGAGGCCGGATTCGGCGCAGGCTCAACTGAACCTGGGTGTGACCTTCCAGGAAACCGGCGCTCTGGACCGCGCCCGCGAGGCATACGAGAAGGCTCTGAAGCTGGATGCCAACCTGCCCGCGGTGCTGTGGAACCTGGCTCTGGTGCTGGAACAGCAGGGCAACAACGAACGCGCCGAGAAACTCTACTCGCAGATCCCGGACAAAGATCCCGAGTGGGATGACGCGCAGTTCCGCATGGGCTACCTGCGGCTGCAGCGCGGCGATTACGGTGGCAGTATCAAAGCCTTCGAGAGCTGCCTAAAGAAGCGGAAGGACTGGCCCGAAGCCCGGCTCAACGCGGGCATCGCCTACTGGAAGATGGACGATTCCAACGCGGCGCGCAAGGCATTCGAAGATGTGTTGGCGCTGCGGCCGGATTCGGTGGATGCTCTGCGCGGCCTGGCCGCTCTCTCGCTGGCCCAGCAGGACTACAACCAGGCATTCTCGCTGCACAAGAAGCTTCTGGATCTGGGTGAGCGCAGCGCCGAGCTGTTCTACAATGCCGGCCTGATCGCCCAGAAACGCTCTGAAATGCAGGATGCCGCCAAGTATTACGAGCAGGCCCTGCAGCAGCAGCCGCAGTTTGCCGAAGCGCTGTTGAACCTGGGCCACGTGCGCAAAGCCCTGGGCCAGGAAGAAGAGGCCCGGAACTGCTGGCGCAAGGCCGTAGAGGCCAAGCCCGAACTGGCCGAGACGTATTTCGAGCCGTCAGCACAGTAAGCGCTGGAACATTCCGCTAGATTTGACGGCTTGGGCCCGTGAGGCCCTGGCCGTTTTTGCTCTCCTCAAGGATTTCGCGGCGAACCCCAGTCCCATTCGAACCGGCTCTTCAGGACCACGCCAGGTCCGCGGCCTCCAAGATCGAAGCCGGTTCCCAAGTTGACGCTGAAGACAGGCAGCAGTCTCCAGTCTCCGCCTATAAACAACTGATGCACTTCAGGCTGAGCCCGCGGCGGGACATTGATGCTCTCGATTTCGCCGTAATACTCAAGGGAAGGCGAAAACGTCTTGCGTTTCCACCGGAGCAGCATGGCGGGCTCGAAGTTCCAGCCATGGGCGGTGCCGGGGCCGTGCAAGGCTCGCTCAAAGACTGGATTGAACACGATCTGCCATCGCGAAAATTCCCGGTCGATGATGGGGCGCAATTCAACGCGCCGCGAGTTCTCCTCATATCGCGTCTTTTGAAACGAGAATTCCGCGACAAAGCCCAGCCGAACGGGCAGTCGCCATGATTCCGGAGCGTAGACGTGCGGCAGCACGCGCCAGCCGGCAAATTGAGGCGAGTAACCCGGTTCCCACGCATTCAGAAACATGAATCCGACGGCGAAGTTTTCGGACAATCCGAAGGTTGGTTCCAGTGTAAGGTGCATCTGGTGCTCGGTGGGCAGAAGTGTTCCATCGCGCCGAGCAGTTCCCTGGGGCAGGAAATTCAAGTGAGCTTCGAGGCTGTACTGGCCAAGCGATTGCGGTTCATATTCATAGATGTGAATTTCAAAGGGATCTTGAGCTGTAAGTATGTTTGCGCAATAGAGGAAGCCCAGCACCGGAGAGATGGCTTGCACGATGTCTCGCTCTTTGAAATGTAAACACAGACGCGAGCCGTCGAGTGAACAGGAACGCCTTACTTCGTAAGTAGCGGAATGGTCGTCTGGCCAGCAATGTGTGCCCCGGGCAGATCGATATCGGGCACAGCCTAACGCCTCGTCGTCTCCGAAACGGGTTCGACCCGGAAAGCACTGCCGAGATGGTGGCCAATTTCGTGGGCCGAGAACCGGCTGGCAACGATCGTAGCGCAGAAGACTCGTGGCAACGCCCTCGGGCGATGAACTTTAAGGTTAGTGGTGGCTATTGGCGGCTCTTGCCGTTTTCGGCTGGTTCACGTCAAATGGCCGCAGACTTGAGGGCAATCGGGTTGATCCGGATGTCCCGGTCGAAATTTCGCCGGACGCTCTGGCGGATGGGCGCGCCTCTTTGAGGGCTTGATCCTCCTGGATGCAGCAGGCTCCGGCGAGCTGCCCGGCATCGGCCAATCGCCTATCAATTCGCATTCGGTCCTATTGGTCCCCTGCTGCTACCAGGATGGTGGTCGCGACTCAGTTGTAAACGATCCGTCCCCAGAGAGTTTCAACTGACGCCCTCGTTTTCTTTTAATAAATAAACGCATCCAGCGCGCGGTTGAAGGGTGCCGGGTTCCGCTTGAGGATAATAAACGAACCCTGCAACTAAACTGCGCCGCCGCCAGGCCTCTCAGCCTATGCTACGAACTGACGCAGAGGACTTTCGGGATATCCCTGCTGATGCCGTCGGCGCTGTCGGCGCAGGCACCGACTGTGCCCGCCATCTCAGGTTGGTGGTATCTTGTCGTACCCGAGAAACCCGCGAATGGCCTCTGTAATGTCTTCGATCGCGAGGGGCTTGGTCAGGTAACCATCCATACCCGCTGCTAAGCACTTCTCGCGGTCAGCACTCGCAGTCAACGCAATGACCGGAATACGACCGGCTGGTCGAGCCATGCCGAACGACCCGCCTGGTTGGGCGCCGCTTCGGGCGGCCGCCTCCAGCTCTCGGATCGAAGCAGTTGCGACGAAGCCGTCCATCTCCGGCATCTGGCAGTCCATAAGAACCAGATCGTACGGATTCTGGCGCAGTTCCGAAATTGCCGCGACGCCGCTGGCTGCCAGTACCACGCGGTGCCCCAACTTTTCGAGTATTCTCGCTACCAGCTTTCGGTTTACTAGGTTATCGTCGACCACCAGGATGCGCCCGGTCACTTCGGTCGCGTGTCTGGCGATGGGTGGAGGGATCGTGGCCGGCAGCGATACCGGAACTACGACCAGCACCGGCAAGTCACGCAGTTCCGCCAGGGAATCCGTGCCGGGCGGCGGAGCCTCCGTGCGCCGATCAAACGCAACATCGAACCAGAACTCGCTGCCGGCTCCGGGAGCGCTTGTCACGCCGATCTGGCCGTCCATCAGCTCCACAAGTCGTTTGCAGATCGCTAGGCCCAGCCCACAGCCGGCATCTCTCCGGGTCGTAGAGGCGTCCGCTTTGGAGAACGGCTGAAACAGGCGTCCGATCATCTCAGGATCCAGGCCGATTCCGGTATCGCGCACCGAAATACGCAGCCGCTGCCTGCTGGCAGGAGTACCGGGCAACGGGGCGAGCGGGCACAATTCGACAACGATCTCGCCACGGTCGGTGAATTTGATGGCATTGCCAATCAGGTTGGCGAGCACCTGGCACAACCGTCCTGGATCTCCGCCGAGCACCCGCGGAACGCCGGAGTGTACCAGGTAGCCTATTTCGAGGCCTTTCGTCTGGGCCGTCGCGGCGAGCAGCACAACCGTATCCTGAACCACTTTGCCGGGTTCAAAGTCCATGGTTTCCAGAACCAGCCGATTGGCTTCGACCCTGGAGAACTCCAAGATTTCGTTGACGATCGTCAGGAGCCCTTCGGCGGAAGTCTTCACGGCGTCGGCGTAGTCTCTTTGCTCAGGCGATAGTGGGGTGTCGAGCAGAAGAGCGTTCATTCCCAGCACGCCGTTCATGGGCGTCATGATTTCGTGGCTCATAGTTGCAAGGAAGTCGCTCTTTGAGCGAGTCGCTGTTTCGGCAGCTTCTTTAGCGGCTACGAGGGCTAGCGCGGTCTCCTTGCGCTGCGTGATATCCTTGCCGACTGCATAGACCAAGCCTTCCGGTCCATCCGACGCGGCGCTCCATAGAAACCACTTGTGGGATCCGTCTTTGCAAAGGAAACGGCATTCCATTTCAAACGTAGGCTTACCGGCGGTTCGTTTTTGCAACTCGACGAGCGCAGCTTCACGGTCGTCCGGATGGACGACATCAAGAAGGCTCATCAGTTGTATTTCCGGCTGTGTGAAACCGAATGCCTTCTCCCATGCCGGGTTGACGCGTAGGAAGTGTCCCGTGTGCGTGCCGATGCACAGCGGGTCGAGCGAAACCATGAAGAGCTGATCCCGTTCGCGTTCGGCGACGCGCTGCTCCGTCACATCGGTCATCACACCGATCAATCGGGTGATACGTTCGCCGTCTTTGCGGACGGGAATTCCGCGGCTCAAGAAATAGCGGTATGTTCCATCGGCCACGCGGAACCGGGCTTCCGTGGACCAGGACGGAATGGTGCCTCGTAGGAAGGCCCGGACGAGGGCTACGTATCGATCCCGGTCGTCCGGATGAATTCTGTCAGTCCACAACACGGCATTAGCGTCAACCTTCTCAATTAACCGTCCAAAAATGGCTTGCGCGTTTTCGTTCCACCAGACCGCTCCAGCCTCCACATCGCGGTCCCAGATCACGTCTCCGGTCGCTCTTGCCACGCACGCGAACCGCTCGGTGAGACGGCTGTTCTCCAGGTTTTCGAAACAAGCGTGTGACCCAACATCATGTGGATGTTCCAATCGAGATCTCCCACGTCCTTTATCGGCTGAGGAGCGTTTTTTCTGTAGCTGCCCGAATACTCCACCTATCCTAAAAACCTGTGAAGAGCCTCTCTGACTCCTCTAGGGTCGGTGGCGGCTATTGGTTGCAATTGCCCCGTCTTCGGCTGCCTCACGTCGCATGGCCGCAGCCTTGAGGGCAATGGGGTTGATCCGGATGTCTTGGTCGAAATCTCACCGGTCCGTCTTGCCGATGGGCAAGATAACCAAATGACCAAATGGCCCCACTCCCAGCTGCTGGCGTGCTTACGCATGCGGGTCGTGAACCAATCGGTCCTGCAGTTGATTCGGATGTGGTTGGAGGCCAGGTTTGCCAGTAATGGCGAGGCTACCCCACCTTGTGGCGTTCCCTTCTTCGGCCGGCTCCATTTACTGCCTCAGCTGGTGCGCTACGCCGATGGGTGCGATGCGCGGGATCGGGTCGCGAATTCGTGCATCCGTCATCCGATGCACTCGCGGCAGAGAGAATAGTGTTCTAAACAGCACAGCATTAATCCCAACGATGTGCCACGATCATCGAAGGGATTCCTTCTTTAGCTTCCATTCGTGGGTGAACGATTGTGAAGCATATGGGTGCCGATCAGGCTACGTGAGCCGTTTTGAAATCCTGGAGAAGAGACATGACCATGGCCAGAAAACCTGTTGTAAGACTTGTGAGTTTGTTCTGCCTGGGGATTGCGCTGGCCGGCTTTGCGCCGCGGGCAGCGGCCGATGATGACGATCCTCCCTCGCGCGTCGCGCGACTGGCTTATGCGCAGGGTTCCGTTTCATTTCAACCGGCAGGAACCGACGATTGGGTAACGGCAGGACTCAACCGGCCTGCGACCACCGGTGACAAACTGTGGTCGGATCGGGATGGGCTCGTCGAACTGCAGCTAGATGGTTCGCTGATTCGCCTGTGGAATAACACCGGGTTTTCATTCCTGAATCTGAGCGACAACGTCACGCAGATTCAATTGACCGCGGGAACTCTTCTGGTTCGTGTGAGGCGCCTCGACGACAACGAAACGTACGAGATAGACACGCCCAACCTGGCTTTTTCGGTGCTACGGCCCGGCCTATACAGGATCGGCGTGAATGAGGCTGGAGATTCCACCGTCATCAAAGTTCGCAGCGGCGAGGGCGAAGTGACGGGCGGGGGAGCCGCTTACACGGTACACCCCAACGAGTACGACACTTTTAGCGGGACCGATCAGTTGAGTGCAAATTCCGAACGCTATGGCAACGACGAAGACCAGTTTGATAGCTGGGCTGGCAGTCGCGACCGCCGCTGGGAGAACTCCAATTCTACCCGTTACGTTTCCGCTGACGTCGTGGGCTATGAGGACTTAGACGATCACGGCTCCTGGCGCCGAACTCCCGACTACGGGAACGTGTGGTTTCCGCGCACGTCCGTTCCGGATTGGGCTCCCTATCATTATGGGCATTGGGACTATATCGAGCCCTGGGGCTATACCTGGGTGGATGATGAGCCGTGGGGATTTGCGCCATTCCATTACGGCCGGTGGGTTTCCTATGAGGGTTCGTGGGGCTGGGTGCCGGCACCGCCGCGAGGCGAGGGCGGCGGTGTCTACGTGCGTCCTGTGTACGCGCCGGCGCTAGTGGCGTGGGTCGGAGGGCCGCATTTCGCAATCGGCGTTGGAGGAGGGGGTTATGCCTCCGGCGCGAGCGTGGGCTGGTTCCCCTTGGGCCCGCGCGAAGTGTACGTGCCGTCCTATCGCGTAAGCCGCAATTACGTAAACAACGTCAACGTATCGAACACTACGGTGAATACGACCGTCGTGAATAACTACTACAACACCACCGTCGTGAACAACAACGTGAACGTGACGAACGTGAAGTACGTGAATCAAAGCGTGCCGGGAGCGGTGGCGGCGACAACTCCACAGGCGTTCACAGCGGCGCAGCCGGTAGCGAGAAATGCGGTGAAAGTGGACCAGCGGGAAGTGGCTAGCGCGCCCGTGAGGGCTTTTACGCCTGCAGCCGTGCCTGCGAAGCAAGCCGTACTCGGAACAGGAACGGCGGCCGCCAGACCACCGGCCGCGCTGCAAACCCGCGCCGTTGTCGCAAAGGTAGCGCCACCGCCGCCGCCTCCCCCGTTTGAAAAGCGGCAGGAAGCGATCAAAAGCAATGGCGGGAAACCGCTGTCAGTCGCCCAGGTGCGGCAGATAGAGCCCGCTACCACGCGCCGGGAAGCTCCTGTGAAAATCGCGCCGGCCGCGAAGCCCGCCATGCCGCAGGTGTCACAGACGAACCGCCCCGGTCAACCGCAGAATAGTCAGCCTCAGAATGGTCAACCCGCGCAGGTGGCGCCGAATGCCGGTAACAGACCTGTACAGCCCCTCAATCGTCCGGCTGACCGGCCTGCCGCGACGAATAGTACCCCGCCGCCAGTCGCGCCGAATACAGCGCGCCCAGACCGGCCCGCGCCGCCGAATAATGCCAATCCAACTGCAAGCAGACCGCCAACGCCGAACACTGTACAGCCCCCCAATCGTCCGGCTGACCGTCCGGGCAACGCTTCTCAACCACCGCCAGCCAATCGGCCTGGTCCCCCTGCAGCAGTCCATCCGAACGAGATTCCGACTCCGCCAAGGCCCGCTATTCAACCCTCCGCGAATGCCGAGTTGGACAGGAAGCACCAGCAAGAGCAGGATCAACTCCGCGCACAGCAAGAACAGGAACGGCAGAGAGTCCAGCAGCAGCAAGAGCAGGAACACGCGAGAGTCGCGCAGCAGCAGGCGGATGAGGGTAGGAAGCAGCAACTAGAGCAGCAGCATCAGCAGCAGACGCAGCAATTGCAGCAAAAACACGTGGAAGAGCAGAAACAGTTGCAGCAGAAACAGCAGCAGGAACGCCAGAACCAGTCCAAGCCTCAAAAGAGCGACCGTCCCCCGGGGGCAAAACCTTAACCGCGCGCGTCAATGCTAAATGTATCGGATGACTCGCCCGTGTCGCCGGCGTTTTTCAGAGACGTGGAGTCCACTTGTCCGGCTTGGGCGGGAGAGCGAAACGCGAGTACGGCTGACGAAATTCTGACGGGCGTGAGCACGTAAACTAACCCCGGCAGTTCCATGGGTTCGGCAGACGCCCGATGTCAGATGTTGTAAACTGTTCCGCCGAGCCGATCTTTACTCTCAACCCACATCGAAAGGGAGGTCAATTGTGATGGTTCGCCTCGTTAAATTCACAGTAGTTGCCGCCGCGGCATTGTTTGCCGCCATGCCGATTTGCGGTCAGGTAAGCGTCCTAACCTGGCATAACGACATCGCCCGCACCGGACAGAACCTTGCGGAAACTATTCTGACACCGTCGACTGTCAACTCGACGAATTTTGGGAAGAAATGTTCATATACTGTCGACGGGCAAGTCTATGCGCAGCCCCTCTATGTGCCCGGCGTAACTATCGTGGGCGGCACGCACAACGTGATCTATGTGGCGACCGAGCACGACAGCGTCTACGCGTTCGACGCTGATTGTCTGAGCGCCTCGGCGCTGTGGCACACCAGCTTTCTGGGCACCGGAATCACCACCATGCCATGCACGAAAAAAGGACAACCGCAGTGTGACATGACTATTCTGGCGCCGGAACGCGGCGTCACCGGGACGCCGGTGATCGACATTGCAAGGAATACAATCTTCATCGGCGCGCAGACCGTCGAGAGCGGGGTCTACAAACAGAAACTGCACGCGCTCGATATCCGCACGGGAGCCGAAACCGCGGGCAGTCCAGTGGTCATCACCGCGACGGCGCCAACGAATCCGGCGACCACGTTGAATTCCCAGGAAGTCTTGCAGCGATCCGCCCTGCTCCTGTTAAATGGCGTGGTGTATGTCTCGTTCGCTTCGAATGACAGCACGAACGGGTGGCTCCTTGGTTATAACGAAACTACGCTCGCGCAACAGAGTGTCTATTGCGTGACGCCGAATGGAAGCCTGGGAGGCATCTGGCTGGGCGGTGGCGGTCCTGCCGTTGATTCCAGCGGCGATCTCTTTTTCAGCACCGGCAACGGCACGTTCGACGCGAACACCGGGGGCTCGGATTACGGCATGTCGCTGGTGAGGCTGGTTCCCGGCAGCACGCCGACGGTGATCGATTATTTCACTCCAACGAATGAAGCGCATTTGTCGTCGCGCGATCTGGATCTCTGTTCAGGCGGCGTGATGCTGCTGCCGGATCAACCAGGCAGCTTTCCGCACGAGGCCGTGCAAGCTTTCAAGACGGGAGAAATCCTGCTGCTGAACCGCGATAACCTGGGAAAATTCAATTCCGCAAACGCGATTCAGGATATCAAGTTTGACAGGTCGGGCTATTGGAGCACGGCCGCGTATTGGAACGGGAATGTCTATCTGCTGGGCGTGGGCGGTGCCATGACGCAATGGACACTGAGCAATGGCCTGCTTCCGGCGGCGCCGACGCACTCCGGACCGACGTCCTATACTTATCCGGGCGCCACCCCCTCGATTTCAGCAAACGGCACGACCAATGCTATTTTGTGGGCGATCGAGACGCAAGGGCAGGTGCAGGGCGGAGGCGCGTCTGTGCTGCATGCGTACGACGCAACCAATGTCGCCACTGAACTCTACAACAGCAACCAGGCTGGAACCCGCGATGTGCCCGGACCTTCTGTGAAGTTCTCCGTGCCGACCATTGCCAACGGCAAGGTTTATATTGGCACGCAGACGGATGTGGATGTCTACGGACTGCTGCACTGAGAATTGATGGACCTTCGATTCGGTAACCGAATCAGGAGACCCCCTGCGGGCGTTTGTCTTCGCCGCGGTAGTAGATGAGGTACGCGAGGCCCACGCCGATTGGAATCAGGCCGATCAGCGCGAAGCCTTCCGGGAAGTCTTTGCGAACCGGGTCTTTGCTGTTGATCAACTGTTTCACCTCGTCTTCTGGGGCTCCCTCGTGGCGCAGATTTTGCGCCCGCAACAAACGGTCCTCGATGGTCTCCTGGTGAGAGCCGACGCTTAGCGAGATACCGAAGAGAAACACGGCCAGGCCGATTCCGGTGAACAGCCAAACCAACCCTCTCAATAGGTAGATCCGCGGGCTCCAAGCAGCGGGACCCCTCTCAGCTGGTTCGGCCGGGAGTTCCGCGCCTTTCTCGATGGCGGCCATTCGCTCCTGGTGGCGCAATTGCTGCCGCTTGTAACGCAAGACGAGTGACCATATGATGATGGCGGCAGCCGACAACACCATCATCGTGATAACGAATTCCGGTCCCATGCAATCCTCCTGGCCATTGAGACTCCGGGCGGGCCGGCGAATGTTTCACGGCTGGACGAAACATTTCTCGCTGCCGGCGAAGTCTAAGCAAATGATAGTGCGCCGCCTTCGTTGAACGGGCATGGAACAGGAGATTCGCGCGTGCCTCGATCGAAAACGATATCAAGAAGCATTCGATCTGCTGTTGCCGGAGTTTCAGAACAAGGTGTTCCGGCTGGCATATGCAATGCTGGGCGACGCCGCATTGGCCGAAGACATGGCGCAGGAAGTTTTCATACGGATCTGGAAAGCACTGCCGGGTTTCCGCGGACAATCCGCGCTTTCGACGTGGATTTACGCCATTACGCGGAACACGTGCCTGACGGCGCTCAAGAAGGGAACAGCGAAGAGAGAGAGCTCACTCGAGGAACCGAACGTGGCGCGGGCGGTGGAAGAGGCGGGCGTGCCGCCTGCCAGGCACGCGGAGATCGATGTGCTCCGGTTTCTCGATCAACTTCCGGAGCGGCATCGCCAGGTGCTACGGCTCTATTACATGGAGGAGAGATCGTACGAAGAAGTGGCGCGCCTGCTCGAATGGCCCATGGGGACCGTGAAGACCTACCTGCACCGGGCGCGCAAGGAACTGGCGGAAGCGGTGGCGCGGAGTAAGATGGAGAAAGGTACGGCATAGATGGCCTGCGCGGAATTCGAGGAACGGCTGCTGGAATACGCCGAACTGGCGAATGGAGAGCGGGCGCGCGTGGATGCACACGTTGCGCATTGTTTCAGTTGCCGCGGGTTTCTGGAAGCGCTACGTACTGTAGATTCCCAGCTTACGGTCCAGCTGGCCGGCCGCGAGGTAACGCCCGCTTTTGCAACGGCGGTGCGGCGGCGAGTGCGGCATGAGGGCTCTGCCGTGCGGCCGTCTCTGGTCCCGGAGTTTCTGGACTTCGTCGGATGGGGGGCGATCGTCGCGCTTCTCGGTTTGGTTGCCTGGTGGCTGACGCCTCTGGTGCATCTCTCGACCATAAAGATGACTGTTTCTCTCAATGCCCCGTATGTGGCTGCCGGCGCTTTTTTGCTGGCGGCGTTTCTGTTTGGAATCCGTTCTTTCGCCGATTTGAAACATTAGGCCCTTCTCTTCCGGTCTAAGTCCTGGGAGATCGAATCTCATGGGCAACTTCTGCCGGGACCTGCATTACACCCTGCGCACGCTACGCAAGAATCCGGGATTCACCGTTGTAGCGGTGATTGCACTGGCTCTGGGCATCGGTGTCAACACCAGTATTTTCTCGCTCTACAATGCGGTGGCATTGCGGCCGATTCCGGTGAGGGATCCTGGCCGAGTGGTGCGGCTGTTTCAATCGCATGCAGGCGAATCCGGCTCGGGTGTCTTTTCCTATCCCAAATATGTGGACTATCGCGATCATAGCTCCGTCCTCTCCGGCCTGGCGGCGTGGAGTTGGGCCAGCGCAGTGATGGGGTCGGGCGATCGGGCGGAGAACGTGAAAGCCATGTTCGTTTCGGGAAATTACTTTGATGTGCTGGGAGCGGATACAGCCGCGGGCCGCACGTTTGTTCCCGAAGAGGATCGAACGCCGGGCTCCCATCCGGTGGTGGTCTTAAGTTACGCCTTTTGGGAACAGCGCTTCGCCCACGATCCGGCTCTGGTGGGTCGGACGATACTTCTCAATGGCTATCCCTTTACCGTAGTGGGCGTCCTGGCCCGAAATTTTGTGGGAACGGATGTGGAGGCGCCTCAGATCTGGCTGCCGATCATGATGACCACAACCATTGCGCCCGAACGCGGCCCCGGTGTCCTCCAAGACCGCAAGGGTCACTGGTTGGAAACGATCGGACGGCTGAAGGCCGGCGTAAGCTGGATGCAGGCACGCGCCTCGATGGATGTGCTGGCACGGCAACTGGCGCAGGCTTATCCGGAAGAAAAAGACTCCGGCGTGACCCTTGCTACGGCTACCCTGCTCCCGCCGAACGTGGAGGAGGTGTCGACCCCTATTGCGTTGCTGGCAATGGCCGCGGTGGGCCTGGTGTTATTGATTGCGTGCGCGAATGTCGCCAACCTGTTACTCGCTCGGGCGATGGAGCGGCAAAACGAGATCGGCCTCAGGCTCTCTTTGGGTGCGACGCGCGGGCGCCTGGTGCGGCAAATGCTGACCGAAAGCCTGGTAGTCTCTTTGCTCAGCGGCGTTGCAGGTCTGCTGTTGGCCGCCTGGTCATCGTCCGTGCTGATGAAAGTGCTAAGGCCGCCATTCGCGGGGACGCTCAATTTCAACGTCAGACCGGATCTGCGTGTGCTGGGATACGCCTTTGCGGTTTCGCTTGCGACGGGAATTATTTTCGGGCTGGTTCCTGCGCTCCATGCGAGCAAAATGGGAGTGAACGATTTGATCAAGACATCCAGGGGGCTGCGGCGCCGCACATGGGCCTCGGATTTATTCGTCGTGGCACAGGTAGGGCTGTGCGTCATTCTGCTGGTGTCAGCGGGCCTGCTGTTACGAGCGCTTGGACGCGCGCAAACCACCGATCCCGGATTCGATACCAAACATGTGCTGGCGGTGTCGCTCGATTTGCGGCTGCGCCACTACGATCCCGCGACCGCGGTAGCCTTCGAGCGTCGCGTGGCTGATCGGTTGCGGTTGGCGCCGAATGTAACGGCCGTAAGCCTCGCGGCGACCGTACCCCTGGGAACGGATTTCATGGCCACCGGCATCGCGATCGAAGGGCGCGAACCGAAAACCGGAGATCCCGGACTGGGCGCAAGCCAGAATATAGTGTCGCCGGGTTTTTTCGAGGCGCTGGGCATCCCGATCTTGCGGGGACGAGGATTTCAAAATACAGATTGGAACAAGGGCCCTGAGGTCGCCATCATCAACGAAACCATGGCGCGGAGATTCTGGCCCGGCCAGGAGGCGATCGGGAAACGGCTGCGAGTGGGTGAGTCCAATGGGTACTCGGAGATCGTCGGCGTGGTGAAGGACACGCGGAGTTCTTTTTTGTGGACGGCGGACGAGCCTTATGTCTATTCGCCGGTAAAGGCTGAGAATAAAACCGCACCCGATCTGAAAATTCTCGTGCGGGTGGGCGGCCGCGTACAGCCGCTCATGGGAGAGATTCCAGGGATCATTCGGGAACTGGATCGTGACGTGCAAGTTTCGTTGAAACCGATGGACGAGAATCTCGAGATCTGGATCTGGCCGTCGCGAGCGGGCGCAATTCTGGCAGCGGCTTTCGGGCTGCTGGCGCTGACGCTGGCCGCGGTAGGAATCTACGGAGTGGTGGCCTACACGGTAAGCCGGCGAACGCACGAGATCGGCATCCATGTAGCTCTTGGAGCGCAACGCGCCGATGTGTTGCGGATGGTCCTGGGGCACGGCATGGCGCTTGTGGCGGTGGGTGGAGGGGCCGGCCTGGCCGCGGGGTTCGCCATATCAAGGCTGTTGGCTACATTTCTATACGGGCTGCCCGCGGGCGACCCGGTCACGTTCGCCACCGTGGCCGCTGGGCTGGCGCTGGTTGCGCTGATCGCCAACTACGTTCCGGCGCGGCGCGCGCTGCGGGTGGATCCGATGGTGGCACTGAGATATGAATAGGCCGTTAGAGTCCCCCGTTTCGAAGAACAGTAGAACCGTAGCGCAGGGCTGCTGCGCCGTTTGCGGAAGACCTGCGGCTTTTTCTTCATACGACCGATTTTCGTAACACTGTGTTATGTTCGGTAGTTTCTATCGAACATGACAGTATTCGCTAAAGCGCCGTGCCGCGTAGACATGGCGGGTGGCACCATCGATATCTGGCCGCTCTATTTGTTCCACGCGGGCGCGGTCACAGTGAATTTCGCGGTGGACCGCTATGCCAGTTGCCGGCTTGCGGCGCGCGGGGATCGCAAGATCATTCTACGCTCGCGCGATCTGCGGGGAGAAGAAGAGTTCGCTTCACTCCAAGCGCTGGGGGCATCCAAGAAATACCGGCTTCCATTGCTCGCCTACCTGGTCAAATTCTTTGCTCCCGAGACGGGTATCGAGCTGGATACCGACTCCGAGGCTCCGGCGGGCGCAGGGATCGCGGGATCATCCACGCTCATCATCGCGGTTTCCTCGGCGTTGAACCGGCTGACCGAGGCGGGCCACAAGCTGGAAAAGCTCCGCGAGATCGCGCAGAATATTGAGGCCCAAATCATCCGTGTGCCGACGGGTGCGCAGGATTACTACCCGGCGATGTACGGCGGCGCGAACGCCATTGAACTGGGTGAGGCCGGGGTTGCGCGCAAAGCGCTGGCCGTCGATCTCGATGATCTAAACGAGCGCATCGTGCTGGCGTATACCGGTGAGCCGCGGAATTCAGGAATCAACAATTGGGAAGTCATGAAGGCGCACATCGACGGCGACCGCGCGGTCGATCGCAATTTCGACCACATTGCGGCCATTGCAAAGGCGATGCGGCAGGCGCTTGAACGCGGCGACTGGAAAGAAGCGGCGCGCCTTTTACGCGAGGAATGGACCAACCGCAAGAAAAATGCGCCGGGGATTACGACTCCTCTGATTGACCGGTTGGTGGAAACGACTCGTCGCGCAGGGGCTGTGGGCGCCAAAGTCTGCGGGGCGGGCGGCGGCGGCTGCGTTTTCTTTCTGGTGGAGCGCGGCGCCAAGGAACGCGTGGCCGGCGTGATTGCGCGCGAGGGGGCCACGGTGTTGCCGGTGCGCGTGGCGCCCCAAGGCGTGCGCCTTCGGACGGCCGCTGACTGACTATGCCGGCGCACGTCGATCCGCTGCGGATCGGTCTTCAGGTTGGCCTGTACATCTTCTTTTTTGTGCTGTGCCTATGGCTTTTTGCGCTGGCCGGTCTGGGAACTTTCATCGGATTGTGGGCCGGCTCGGCCTTGGCTACTTTCATGTCAGCGGTGTTTACCAATGTGCTGGCGCTGCGCATTTACGAAGGCCGGAGACTCTCGGACATCGGATTCCACTGGAATCCAGCCTCGCGGTGGAATCTGGCGTGGGGATTGGCGGGCGGAATCGCGGGGGCGCTGGCGGTGCTTGCCGGACCGCTTGTGGCGGGCGCGGCCAGCATGCACGCGGACGCGAGCGAAGGACACTGGCGCACATTCGTCTTCATCACCCTGATTTTGATCTTGGGCGCGGCAGGCGAAGAGATTCTATTTCGCGGGTACGGGTTTCAAGTGCTTTTGCGGAGCACCGGTCCGTTCACGGCGATTCTGCCGGTGGGCGTGCTGTTCGGGGCGATGCACTCGTCGAATCCTCATGCCTCGAACCTTGGCCTGGTGAATACTGCCGGGTTCGGCATGCTGTTTGGGTACGCGTTCTGGCGCAGCCGGGACCTGTGGCTTCCCTTCGGTCTGCACTTCGGGTGGAACTTTACACTCCCGTTCTTTGGCACCAGTCTCAGCGGGGTTAAAATGGGTGTGACTGGTTACGAGCTCCAGTGGAAGGCTGGAGAGTTGTGGAGCGGTGGGGAATATGGGCCCGAGGCGAGCATTTCGACATCTATTGTGCTCCTCGCGCTTTTCGTTTTTCTGTGGAAAGCGCCGATTCGTTCGCAGCCGAACCTCCTGCTGGACGAGCCCAAGGATCAATCTGATGCGTTGCCTGACGGCCGCGCCGCTGATGCTGGCGCTGGCGGCTCTCCCCGTCCCTCTCCGAAGCGCTGACAAGCTGACCTACGACGAGCGCGTCGAGCTGGTGCGGGGCCTGATGGCTGAGTACGCGACGGTCAAGACATTCCTGCCGCGATCCAAGAAGCCACTGGAATTCGAATCGACGGGAAAGTACGACAAGGCCAAGTGGGAAGAAGCCGCCAAACAATTCGGGCCGGCGGCGCGCTCCGGCGATATGGTGCAGATTACCAGAATCTCGCTCGAAGACGACAAGATCGACCTCGAAATTAATGGCGGCCTCAAGAGCGGAAAGCACTGGTACGATCGTGTGCAAATCGGCATGGGGCAGCAAACATCCCCCGTTTCCAACGGCAGCATAAATCCCACCACCGGGACGAACCTCGAAATCCTTTTTCACAAGACGCTGGCGGGCCTGACGTCGGCGGAAGTGAAGAAAATTCTCGCTCCCCTGTTCGATTTCGAAAAGCGATCCGCCACCGAGCTTTACTCGGATACCCTGCCGCCGGCTATCAAGAAGGCCATATCCGACAAGCGCGTTCTGGAAGGGATGGACCGGGACCAGGTTCTGCTGGCCATGGGGCATCCCACGCACAAATCGCGCGAAACCAAGGAGGGACTGGAGACGGAGGACTGGGTGTACGGCACGCCTCCGGGCAAGATAACTTTCGTTACTTTCAACGGCAACAAAGTAATCAAGGTGAAGGAGTCGTTTGCGGGCCTGGGCAGCGAGGCTGCGGGGCCCGAGCAGACTCCGCGTTAGCCGTTACGGCCACGGCCGCCAAAAATATTTAAAAAAAACCGTCGCAAAGGTCCGATGAGATGCATTGGAGGAGTCCTTCATGGGCATTTCGCCGGTGTCGAATGTTCGAGCCACGTACGGGACTGTTGGCGTAGCGCCCAGCGCCGGTACGCAACAGCCAGCCAAGAATTCCAACAATACGCAACCCGCCGATTCGGTCCAACTCAGCGCCAAGGCCAAGGCGCAACTGGGTGGCGATCCCGATCGGGATGGCGACAGCAAGTAGTTTTCCCATCAATTTGCGCGAGTTGTCATGACCTGCTCGATGGCTGCGAGAAGTTCCGCGGCTCTGATGGGTTTCGTAATATAGCTGTCCATGCCGGCATCCAGGCAGCGCTCGCAGTCACCTTTCATGGCGTGAGCGGTTACTGCGATGATGGGCAGGTGGTTTGCGCTCCCGCGTTCTCTTTCGCGAATCGCCATTGTGGCGGAGAGCCCGTCCATTTCCGGCATTTGAACGTCCATTAGGATCAGATCAAACGCCTGCGTCTCGAGGGCGGATAGCACTTCCCGGCCGTTCGAGGCCGCCACGACGCTGTGCCCGTGCTTTTCGAGAAGACGCACCGCCAGCTTCTTGTTCACTACATTGTCTTCAGCCAGGAGGATTCGGAATTTTCTTTGTTTCCCTAGCGAAGCCCCGGAAGACGGTGGCACAGTGAGAACCTGCGAGCTCGGCTGGTTTAGTGGTTGGAGTACAGCTACATCCGGTCCGATCGGTACTGTGAAATGGAAGGTGCTTCCCTGTCCCGTAGCGCTTTCCATCCAGATGCGGCCGCCCATCAACTCAACCAGTCTTCGTGAAATGGTTAAGCCAAGGCCGGTGCCACCATACCGGCGGGCGGTGGACCCATCCGCCTGGGAAAAGGCTTCGAAAACGGCGGCTTGCTTCTCTGGCGGAATCCCGATGCCCGTGTCCCGAACCAGGAAGTGCAGCCAGGCGGAGCCCTTCTCCGGCAATTCCGGGCGCACTTCGAGCGTCACCTCTCCCCGTTCGGTGAACTTGATGGCATTCCCGACGAGGTTGTTGATGATCTGCCGCAGCCGGTCTGGGTCTCCGGCCAGCACCTCGGGGACGCCCGGCAGCCTGCGGTAGTGCAGTTCCAAATGCTTTTGGTGCGCGCGAAGCGCGAGAGCCTTCAACGCGGGCTCGAGTGTGTCCTGTAGGTTAAATTCGACCGCGGCGAACTCCAGTTTTCCCGCTTCGATTTTGGAGAAGTCGAGAATGTCGTTGATTACCGTCAACAGGGCATCGGCGGAGGACTGCACAATTTCGAGGTACTCGCGCCGCTCCGGGTCCAGCAGGCCGGCAAGGGCCAGTTCCGTCATTCCTATGATTCCATTCATGGGCGTCCGAATTTCATGACTCATGTTGGCCAGAAATTCGCTTTTCAAGCGATTGGCTTCTTCGGCCCGTGCTTTCTCCAAGAGCACGTTGGCTTTTTCCAGTTGTAGCTCGCGAGTCCGTTGTTCTACGGCCAGCTCGAGCCGGCGCTGATCTTCGCGGATGACAGCGACCCGCCAGCGCCAGACCAGGCGCAGAATCGTGAAGAGCGACATAACCAGAAAGCCGCGTGCCCACCATTCCTCCCACCAAGGTGGGAGGATGCGAAAGGAGACTACGGCGGGTTTCGCGCTCCAGACTCCACTGGGACTGCGGGCCGCAACTTCGAAGGTGTAAAGTCCCGGCGGCGTACTGGCGTAGCGAACTTCGCGCTGCGATGTTTCCACCCAGTCTTCTTCCAAGCCCTGCAGCCGGTAGTGGAAACGGACCGCCCCCTCATTGATAAAGCTCAAGCCGGCAAAACGGAGGACTTGCGAGTGGTCATTGGCAGGGAATTCCAAACCGCGTGACGGATCGAGCAACCGGCCTCCCGACCTAACCGAAATCAAGACCACGGGAGGCGCCACTTTTGGAATAGGACGCGCCAGCGGGCGGTAGCGCGAGAGACCGCGGCTGGTCCCGATCCACACATTTCCATCATGGTCGGCGAACATCGAACGACCCACGCAATCCTCCCAGAACAGCCCCTCCCCCTGCCCATAGTGGTGCCAGCTTTCGCCATCGAAGGCATCCACACCGTCGTTCGACGTAGCCCATATCCAACCTTGCGAGTCCGCGGCGATCGCCGCGACCTCGTCGGATTTCAGGCCGTTGCGTTCCGCGAAATGCTGCAGGTGGAATCTGTCGCCAACCACGGTTAGTTTGGAAACGCCCTCGGCCTCGGCGTAGCTGATCCAGATTCCGCCGTCAGGCCCCTCCGTGAGTGTTGCCAGTTGATTGCTCCGCAGCCCATCTTTGGTCGTAAAGCGCCTCCACTGGCCCCGGTCCATACGCAGAAGTCCTTCCGAACCCGCGAACCAGCATCGTCCCTTGGAATCGAACAACACGTGGCTGAAGACTTCGCCGGGGGGGCTGAGGGGTAGAATCTGAGGTTCAAACCTCATTGGTTGGCTGCGGAGCGAGCTCCGAAACAGCGCCCCTTCAGTGGTGACCCACAGACGCCCGTCCGGCGAGAACACCAGGCTGGTGATGTGATTGTCCTCAGCTGTCAAACCGAGCGGGTAACGCCGGAGGCGGCCACTCGATGGATCGAGCCGCGAAACTCCGCCGGGGGAACTGCCTACCCAAATCTCGCCGCCGGAAGCCGAAGCGATGGCGCGGACTTTGGCTCCCGCCAGGCCATCTGTCTCTCCCCACGCCCGCGATACCTTGCCGTCAGCTCCGATTCGCTGCAGCCCGTTCTCAGTACCCACCCAAAGGACCCCCGAGCGGTCCCGATGGATGGCCTGGAGGTTGCTGCCCGCCAACCCTTCCGAGCCGGTCCAGGATTCCCACTGTTCGTAACCCAGCCAGCGAGTGAGGCCCGCGCCCGCCAGTCCGACCCAGATCGACCCCTCGCGATCTTGCAGAACACAACAGGTGGGATTTACCGGAAGGCCCTGCTCGATTCCGACGGTTTCCCACTTGTCTGCGGCCAGGCGGCTCAGGCCTGATTCGGTAGGCACGAAAAGACGTCCGTCGCGATCCAGACTGAGAGCGGCGGAGAGCCGGGCGTGCGCCGGCTCGCGGGACGGTGCGGCGAATGATCGGGCGCCTTTGGGCCGCGCTAAGAGCCTGCGAAAGCTGCGAATCCAGAGCGTGCCTTCGTTATCCGTTATGATCGCGCCCCAGCGATCTGGAATGACACCGGCTTCGCTGCCGAAAACGTCGACACCTTTCGCCCCCAGGCTGCACAGCCGGTTGCCGCAACCAAACCATACGGCGCCGGCCGGATCGATGTGTACGCTATAAGCTGAGCGATCCTCGATTTGTGCGGGATTCTCGTAATGGCGGAACTGGTAGCCCCGGCTACCGGGCTCACCGATATACAATCCGTCGCCGGCCGCCACATATAGCCGCCCTTGCCCGTCGACTGCCAGGCTGGACTGCCCGGTGACCATCAGATGCCCGGGCGAATCGACAAATTGCAGACGGCCATCGCGCACGCGGGCCAATCCATTCCTGGTTCCAGCCCATAAGGCGCCGTCCGGGGTTTCGACGAGAGCCGCTATAGAGTTGGCGCCAGGGTCGTGTCCATAATATCCGAGAAATTGCGCGCCGTCGTAACGGAACAGGCCTCCCGCTGTCCCTACCCACAGGAATCCAGTGTGATCCTGCAGCAGGCAGTGGACCTCGGTGTCTTTCAAGCCATCGGCATGGCTGTAGTACTTGAAGCGGTAACGCTGCGCCGAAACGGTTAACGGCGCCAGACAAGCGAGTAGGACGACGCAACGGGCGAAGGATCTGGGCACAAGTCTGGACACACGACAACCGATGCAGTGGACGACCTGGGTCGCCCTTTATCTTATCGGCGAAACTTCCGTGCTTCTGTAACCCGGATCTTCCACCCACAACGTGATAACTTGGTACGTTTTTCATGTCTGACGCCGCTTTACGCCCGTATGGCCGCATGGCTGCGCTTAAGCATGCCGACGAGTTGGCAGCCTATATTGAGCGCCTGAGCGTCGCGCTCGGATTCGACCGCGAGCTTACGGCAGGCGAACACGCCCCATTAGGACAGGCGTATTCATTGGGCGAGCAGCGCATCGGGAACCGTTTCTGCATTCTTCCGATGGAGGGATGGGATGGCACCGAAGATGGCAGGCCGTCGGCGCTCACCTTCCGCCGCTGGAGGCATTTCGGAGAAAGCGGAGCGAAACTGATTTGGGGCGGGGAAGCCGTCGCCGTCAGCCACGATGGGCGCGCCAATCCGAATCAGTTACTCGCGAGCGATCACACGCAAGACTCGCTCGCGGATCTGCGCCGCGCGCTGGTGTCGGCGCACCAGGAACGATTCGGTTCGAGCGATGACTTATTCGTTGGCTTGCAACTGACGCATTCCGGGCGATTCGCGCGGCCGAATCAAAAGAACCGGCTCGAACCGCGCATTCTCTATCACCACCCGCTGCTCGATCCCAAGTTTGGCATCGATCCCGGCCACGCATGCCTGACCGATGGAGAAATCGGCAAGATCATCGAGAACTTCGTCCGGGCGGCGGCGCGCGCGCAGGACGCCGGTTTCGCTTTTGTCGATATCAAACATTGTCATGGCTATCTCGGGCACGAATTTCTGAGCGCGCGCAGACGGCCGGGCAGGTACGGGGGAACGCTCGAAAACCGGACGCGTTTCCTGACAGAGATCGTCCAAGGCGTCCGGCGCGACGCGCCCGGCTTGTTGATTGGAGTCCGTCTCAGCGCCTTTGACCTTATCCCCTTTCGCATGGGGAGCGACCGGCGGGGGGAACCAGAGGAATTCACGGGACCATACGATTGTGGCTTTGGAGTGGATGCGTCGAACCCGCTGCGGATCGACCTGACCGAGACTTTTCGTCTCCTCGACGTGCTCGATCGGCTTGCGATCCGGCTGGTCTGCATCTCGGGCGGCAGTCCTTATTACAATCCTCACATCCAGCGGCCGGCGCTGTTTCCGCCTTCCGATGGCTACGAGCCGCCTGAAGACCCGCTGGCCGGCGCTGCCCGGCTGATCGCGGTGACGAGCGAAATCAAGGCGCGCTATCCGCACATGGCCATCGTCGGAACCGGATACTCCTACCTGCAGGAATGGCTGCCCCACGTGGCGCAACACTATGTGAGGACCGGGCAGGTGGATTTCGTAGGTCTCGGCCGGGTGGTGCTCGCCTACCACGATCTGCCGGCCGACGTGCTGCGCGGTGCGCCGCTGCAGACCCGGCGGCTATGCCGTACCTTCAGCGATTGCACCACCGGTCCGCGCAACGGCCTGGTGTCCGGCTGTTTTCCGCTCGACCCTTTCTACCGCGGCCATCCGCAGGCGGCGCTGCTAAAGGTTGCCAAACAGCAGGTCAAGATCTGAGGCCATTTAGTCACAGCTCAGATCGGACAGGCTAACTGAGCCGCGCCCGAAGGAAGCGGTTGCCGTCAGGACAAACTCGCCATTCTCACGCCCGCGCCGCTCAAGCCGCTCTCCCGATCCGCAAACTGCCGGACGGCTGTGCCACTATAGAATTCTCGATGAAGATTGCGTTGGGCCAAATCAATACCACAGTGGGCGATCTCGCAGGCAACACCGAGCGCATTGTGTCGGTGGCGCGAGAGGCCGCCCGTGGCGGAGCCGACCTGGTGGTATTTCCGGAGCTTTCCATCACGGGCTATCCGCCACGGGACCTGCTGGAAAAGCCGACATTTATCGAGCGTTCGGAGGAGCAGCTCGAGCACCTGGCGAAGGAGACATCCAGCCTGGCCCTCGGGATTGTCTGCGGGTACGTGGGCCGCGCGCCTGCTTCCGCAGCCAAGATGGCGACGAATAGCGCGGCCGTTTTGAAGAAGGGCGAGGTGGTTTTCCGGCAGAACAAGATGCTGCTCCCCACCTACGATGTCTTCGACGAAGCGCGATACTTCGTTCCGGCGGAACATCAGACGATCTGGCCCGCTGGCGACACCGAGGTGGCGCTCACCATCTGCGAGGACGCATGGAATGACAAACAATTCTGGGAACGCCAGCTTTACCGGCGCGACCCGGTGGACGAGCTGGTTTCCTTGGGTGGCCAGGTTCTGATCAGTATTAACGCCTCGCCCTACCACATGGGCAAACGCGCGCTGCGCCGCGAGATCTTCATCGCGACGGCGCGGCATCACTGCGTCCCGCTGATTTACGTGAATCAGGTGGGCGGCAATGATTCGCTGATCTTCGACGGCACAAGTTTTGCGATCGACCGGGAAGGGCACGTGATCGCCACTGCGGCTTCCTTCCGGGAGGACCTGGTTTTCGTGGATCTGGCAACGAAGCAGGGGGATCAACATCAAAATCTGCCGGATGAATGCGAGGCCGCGTATGAAGCTTTGGTGCTCGGTACCCGCGACTACATCCGGAAATGCGGATTCCAACGGGTCCTATTGGGGTTGAGCGGCGGCGTTGATTCCTCGCTTACGGCGGTGATTGCCGCAGACGCCGTAGGCGCCGAAAACGTGGTTGGCGTCGGAATGCCGGGGCCCTTTTCATCCGCGGGAAGCATAGACGACGCGCGGGCGCTGGCGTCGAATCTGGGTATACGCTTCGAACTGGCTTCCATCACGCCCGTGTACGAGGAGTTTTTGACAACGCTGGACCCGCTATTCGGCAGAGCCCCTCGTGACGTGACCGAGGAAAATTTACAGGCGCGTCTGCGCGGCGTGACGCTGATGGCGCTTTCGAACAAGTGGTGCGCCATCGTGCTGACCACCGGAAACAAGAGCGAGCTTGCGGTCGGGTATTGCACGCTATACGGCGATATGTGCGGCGGGCTAGCGGTGATCAGCGATGTCCCCAAGACCTTGGTCTACTCTCTGGCGAGAGTGGCGAACCGGCGGCATCCGGGGGCAATTCCGGAAGCGGTCTTCGAGAAGCCGCCTTCCGCCGAACTGCGGCCCAACCAGAAGGACAGCGACTCGATTCCTCCGTATCGACGTTCTGGATCCGATTCTGCGCGCGTACGTGGAGGATGAGTTGTCTCCGCAGCAGATCGCCGAGGAACTGAAGGCGCCGCTCGAACTGGTAAAGAAACTCATCACTCAGGTGGACCGGAATGAGTACAAACGCCAGCAGGCCGCGCCGGGCCTGAAAGTAACTTCCAAAGCCTTTGGCATCGGCCGGCGATTTCCTATTGCTCAAAAATACACCGAATGAAAATCAGCATGGTGCGGTTGAAATCTCTTTCACTCGCGGGCGGGTGCTCGCTATCACTGATCGCGGGGGCGGCGCTGGTACTGTCGCAGCCAGCGCCCCCGGAGCATGTGGGCCCGCTCCCGGGCGGCGGCTTTCTGCTCAACAGCGGATGGCGCCTTATGCCAGCCGGCCAGCAAGTTCCGCTCGACACGCTTTCCGATGTCGTCGGCGCTGTCGCCCGATGGACGATACCTGCTGGTTCTGAACGGCGGGTACAATCCACCGTCCATCAGTGTGCTCGATACTGGCTGCGGCGCGTGAAATCTCGCGCGTTCCTGTCGCCGACGGCTGGCTCGGCCTGACATTTTCTGCCAAAGGGAGATCACGTATACGTGGGCGGCGGCTCGCGCGCCGCGGTCTTCGAATTCACCTTCGCCCATGGCGCTTTGCAGCCTGCGCGCACTTTTCTCGTTGTGCCCGAAGACAAGAGGACCGAATCGCGATTTCATCGGCGATGTCGCGATCACTCCTGACGGGCGGCTGATCTACGCGGCGGACCTGTATCATGATTCGGTCGTCATCATCAACCCGCAATCGGGCATGGTGATCGAGCGCGTCAAGACGGGCCGGCGGCCTTATCGCATTCTGTTTCATCCGGACGGCAAGTCGTTCTTCGTCACCAGCTGGACCGATGGCTCACTCGGCCAGTATCAGACGGAAAGCGGCAGCCTGATTGCCAACGTTGCGGATTGGCCGCGCATCCCACCGACATGGTGTGGCGGGACGGAAAGAATGAACCCGCTGAAGGCGAACCGTCGTGGGTGGCCCGCCTGTTCGTCTCGGCGGCGAACACGAACAACGTCTACTCCGTAGGCGTCACCGCATCGAATGAACTGCAGGTGGTCGAGTCCATCAATCTGTCGATGACTCCGCGGCAGCCGCTCGGCATGACGCCCAGCGCACTGGCGCTGTCGCCGGATGGCAACCGGCTGTATGTGGTCTGTTCCGACGCGAACGCGGTGGCGAGTGGTGGATGTCTCGCAAGACCGCAGCCGATGTGCATGGGTTTCATCCCCACGGGCTGGTATCCCACGGCGGCGCGCGCGCTGGCGATGGCAGGCTGGTGGTCCTGAATGGGCGCGGCCTGCGGTCGTTTCCCAACCGCGACGGCCCCAATCCGACGCGCAGGCCTGAAGCCGCTTAGCATGGAGGCGATCGCCGCAGTCGAGTATGTGGGCCGCATCCAAACCGGCACGGCGTCGTTTATCGATCCCATCAACGATGCCCAGTTGCGCGAATACTCCAAGACCGTCCTCGCGAATTCGCCGTATCGGCAATCAAGCTTGGACGACGCCGGAACGGCGAAGCGGCGGTCCCATCCCCAACCGCCCGGGACGCCGTCACCGATCGAAAACGTCATCTACATCGTGAAAGAGAACCGCACCTACGACCAGGTGCTGGGCGACATGAAGGAAGGCAATGGCGATGCCTCGCTGGTTCTGTTTGGCGAGCGGATCACCCCCAACCAGCACAAGCTGGCGCGCGAATTTGTGCTGCTCGATAATTTCTACGTGAACTCCGACGTGAGCGCAGACGGCCATAACTGGTCCACCGCCGCCATTGCTTCCGATTACGTGCAGAAGATGTGGCCCAACAGCTATGCGGGCCGGCGCAAGCTTTACGATTACGAAGGCCAGGAGCCGACGTCGCATCCCGCCGCCGGGTACCTTTGGACCAACGCCGCCGTCGCGCGGAATCTACGATGCGAAATTACGGCTACTTTGTCAGCAATCGCAAGACACCCGCCGGCGGGCGAGACGCAGATCTGAGGCGTGCGCGACCCGTTCTGAGCACGGTGACCAACCTCGCAATATCGGGGTTTCGACCTGGATTATCCGGACGTGGAGCGCGCCAAAGTTTTCCTGCACGATCTTGGCGGAATTTGAGAAAAGCGGCCAGATGCCGCGCCTGATTTTCATGCGGCTGGGCAACGACCATACCTCCGGCACGCACGCCGGGAAAATCGGCCCCGCTCTCTTTGGTGGCCGATAATGATTATGCGCTGGGAATGATCGTCGAAGGCATGTCGCACAGCAGTTTGTGGCCCAAGACCGCGATCTTCGTGCTAGAAGACGACGCCCAGAATGGTCCCGACCATGTGGATTCGCACCGCTCAGCCGTATTCGTGCTCTCGCCGTACGTGAGGCGGCACGCCGTCGACAGCACCATGTATAACACGACATCCATGCTGCGCACCATGGAGCTGATTCTGGGACTCCATCCCGATGACGCAGTTCGACGCCGCCGCGCGGCCCATGCATGCGGCGTTCCAAGCCGCGCCGGATCTTACGCCGTACACGGCAGAGAAACCGCGGATCGCGCTGGATGAACGCAATCCCGCCGCATCTCCCACCGCCGCCCGGTCGTCAAGGCTCGACTTTAGCCAAGAGGACCTTGCAGACGACAACGAGCTGAATGATATCCTGTGGCTAGCGGTTCGCGGCAGTTCAGCTCCGCCTGCACCTACACGCAGTTACTTCGCCCGATAAACCATGCCCCAGATTTACTTGTGCTTCCTCTGGCACATGCACCAGCCCTTTTATAAGGACCTGGTCACGGGGGAATACAATCTGCCCTGGACGCGCTTGCACGCGCTCAAAGACTACTACGGCATGGTGCGTATCCTCGAAGAATTTCCCAAAGTGCACCAAACGTTCAATCTGGTGCCATCCATGATGCAGCAAGTGGCTGAATACGCATCGGGGCAGGCGCGCGATCCGTTTCTGGACTGCGCGGCCAAACCGGCAGAAAGCCTTACCGAGGCCGAGCGCGAACTCATTCTCGATCATTTCTTCCACGCCAATCCGGAGCGGATGATCCACCGCTTTCCCCGTTACGGAGAGCTGTATGAGGCGCGCCAGGCGCAAAAGGATGCCTCGTATGTCAAGATGGCCTTCGCCGCGCAGGAATTTCGAGATTTGCAAATCCTCTCGCAGATCGCCTGGTTTGATGAAGAGTTCCTGGAAAACGACCGCGAGGTTCGGCAGCTCATCGAGAAGGGCCGCAATTTCGACCTGGCCGATCAGGCCTTGATGCTCGAAAAGCAGAGACAGATTCTAAAGCTTGTGATTCCGGCCTATCACCGGGCGGCGCAGTCGGGCCAGATAGAGATTTCTACCACGCCCTACTATCATCCGATTCTGCCTTTGGTGTGCGACTCGAACATTGCTTCAGTGTCGCATCCCGGCGTTCCGTTGCCGCGCCGGTTCCGTTATCCCGAGGACGCCGCTCAGCAGCTCCGGCTGGCACGCGAGTATATCAACGCCGAATTTGGCAAGTCGCCGGCCGGCTTGTGGCCGTCGGAAGGCTCGGTTTCCGATGAGGCATTCGCTCTGGCTGCGCAAGCGGGTTTTGAATGGGCGGCCACCGACAGCGGGGTTTTGGACCGTACCCTCGGCCGCGGCAGCGGAATCGAGGGGCTCTACCAGCCTTACCGGTGGACGCAGCAAGGCCGCTCCGTTCAAGTGATTTTTCGCGATCATTTCCTGAGCGACTTGATTGGATTCGTCTATTCGCGTATGGATGGCCGTCAAGCCGCCGATGATTTTCTCGGGCGAATTCGCGAGAACTGCCGCGGAATTCTCTCGGGCGGCCGCGATGCGCTGGTGCCTATCATCCTGGACGGGGAAAACGCGTGGGAATATTACGACCACAACGGAAGGCCCTTCCTGCGCGAACTGTACCGGAGGATCTCCGACGCCGCCGATATGACCGCGCTGACGGTTCGAGAAGCTCTGGCACGGATCTCGGCCGAACCGCTGGATCACATTTTTCCAGGCTCCTGGATCAACGCGAATTTCGATGTGTGGATTGGCGCAGAAGAGGACAATCAAGCCTGGGAGTGCCTGCTGGATGCCCGGCAGGCGTACGAGGATGCAAAGGGCGTGAGCGAAGCGAATAAGAGCCTGGCGTTCGAAGAGCTCCTGATTGCCGAAGGCAGCGACTGGTGTTGGTGGTATGGCCCGGAACACGACTCGCCTGACCGTCCCAATTTCGACCGGCTGTATCGCAGCCATCTCGCGAACGTCTACCGCGCGCTCGGCCAGCAGCCGCCCGAGAGGCTCTCGCGGCCGATTCTGAAGATCGTGGTGCAAGAGTTCCACACTGATCCCACGGGTTTCATTCGCCCGGTGATCGACGGGCAGGTGACTTCGTATTTCGAGTGGCTGGGCGCGGGATTGTACCGAGCCGATGCCCGCTCGGGCGCAATGCACGGCCGCCAGTTTCTGGTGCGCGAAATTCATTACGGCACCGACGGCGCTTCGGCGTTTCTCCGGCTGGATTTCGACAGCCGTCCCGAGGCGCTGGCTGGAGGGCTCGAGCTGCGAATCCGATTTTTGCAGCCGCAAGGGATCGAACCAGCGGCAGTATCGGTTCGCATTGAAGGGGGCGTCACCGAGGCCAAGCCTTCTGAGGTCAGGGTCGCACTGCGAGACCTGCTCGAGATCGAAGTTCCGCTGCGCTTGATCGGTGCGGAGAAGGGCGTGCCTCTGAGCTTTCAGATTTCCCTGTGGCAAGGCGGTCTGCCGTTAGGCACGCTACCGAACGACGGGGCTCTCCAAATGTCTACGGCTGACCCTGTGGAATGGGCGGGATAGCCTGGGGCAACCGAGCCGCGACTGAAAGGAGCGGTTCTTTCGAAAACCGAATCAGCCCCGATGTATCCGAATCACATCTTGTAGCGTCCGAGATCTTCGTCGTTCAAACCTTCGAGCCAGCGGCGCAATTCTTCGTTATTGATTTTGTCGGAAGTCGTCGCCGCAAGCTTGGAGTTCTTGAGCACACCATCATCGACGAAGATCGGGCAATCGAGGCGCAGGGCAAGCGCGAGCGCGTCGCTGGGACGGGAATCCACTGAGATCAACTCGCCGTCGCGCTCCAGCCAGATCACGGCGTAGAACGTATCTTCCTTCAATTCATTGACCACGACCTTGCGGATTCCAGTGCGCAATCCGAGCAGGACGCTCTTCATCAGATCGTGAGTCATGGGGCGGGGAGTCGAGACCTTTTCGATTTCGAGTGCGATGGCGTTGGCCTCGTAGATGCCGACCCAGATCGGAAGTACGGTGTTGCTGTTGACGTCCTTCAATATGACGATGGGCATGTTCGTAGCCGGGTCCATCATCAGGCCGCGAATTTTCATCTCCACTTCCATATCGCCGCCTCCTCCGAAAACCATTACAACACACTCTCACCCACCAGCGAGTTCGGGCCGGCACGGGTCACACGAACATTCAAGTACCGCCCGGTGAAGTTTTCACCGCTTCCATTTTCGTGCACGAAATTCAACGTGCGATTCTGCGACGTGCGCCCGATCCACTGCCCGGTTGCCTGATTGCGGCCTTCCACATGCACTTCCTGCACTGAGCCGATGGTTTCCGAATTGCGACGGATCTGGATGGCGCGCTGCCGCTCTTGCACAATCATGAGCCGGCGCGTTTTTTCTTCTTCGGGAACCTTGTCGTCCATGGCCAGCGCCGCGGTATTCGGACGTGCTGAGTACTTGAAGTTGAACAGGGAATCATACTGGACTTCATCCAGAAGCCCGAGCGTGGCATTGAAATCCGCTTCCGTTTCTCCCGGAAATCCGACGATGATGTCCGTGGTGAGCGCAATCTTGCGCCGGGCATTCTTGAGCCAGTCGATGCGCCGCATGTATTCGTCGCGCGTATAGAGGCGGTCCATGGCGCTCAGCACGCGATCCGATCCGGACTGTACCGGAAGGTGGACGTGATCGCAGAGCACGGGATTGGAATCGATGGCGTCTACGATCGGCTTCACGAAGTCACGCGGATGTGACGTAGTGAAGCGCACGCGCCGGATTCCGGGAGTCTCGCCGACTCGCGCCAGCAGCGTGGCGAAATCCCAGCCCGCCGGCGAAGGATCGCGGTAGCAGTTCACGTTTTGTCCCAAAAGCTGGATCTCGGTGTAACCCGCGTCAGCCAGTTTCCGGGCTTCGGCCATGACGTTCTGGCTGGTACTGCTGCGCTCCGGACCTCGCGTGAACGGCACTACGCAATACGCACAGGACTTGTCGCAACCTTCGATGATCGTAATGTAAGCCCGGTGCGGGTTGTCACGGCGCGTGAACGGCGTCTCAAATGTTTCGTCCGTATCCAGACTAAGGCCGGTCACGCGGCGCTCGCCCATTTCCAGCTGAATCAGCATCTGCGGCAGCTTAGTGTAGCTGGCGGAACCGGCCACCAGGCTCACATGCGGCGCGCGTTCAAAAATCTTCTCGCCTTCCTGCTGGGCCACGCATCCCAGCACGCCGAAAATCTTCCCCTTGCCTGCAGCGCGCTTGAACTGCTGCAGACGGTTGAACACCTTCTGCTCGGCCTTGTCCCGGATGCTACAAGTGTTGTAGAGGACCAGCTCCGCCGCTTCGGGCGTCTCGACCTGCGAATACCCTCGAGAAACCAGCGTGCCGATGACCTTCTCCGAGTCATGCGCGTTCATCTGGCAGCCGAAGGTTTCGATGTAAAAGGTCTTGGAAGTCACGTTTTTCTATTTTAACGCGTCGGGTAGAGAAGAATTCGGCACGGCGGCGACCAGTTTGCATGGGCCTGCTTCTGAAACGTCAACACATACGCCTGGCAGGTTACGACTATTCGCGAGTAGGGGCTTACTTTGTCACGCTCTGTGCGGTGGATCGAAAATGCCTGTTCGGTGAGATCGTGGCCGACGAGATGCGCCTGAATCAAATCGGTACAGTGGTGGCGTCGTGTTGGGGCGAAATTCCGAAACACTTTCCGAACGTCACGCTGGATGAATTCGTGGTTATGCCCGATCACCTGCACGGAATCCTGCTGCTGAGGGATGTAGTGGCCGGGCATGCCCGGCCACTACCCGTGATCGTTGGATCGTTCAAATCTGCCGTCAGCCGGTTGGCCGGTTTCCCGGTCTGGCAACGTAGTTATTGGGATCGCATCATCCGGAGCGAAGCCTAGCTGAATCAGGCCCGTCGTTACACCCGAGAAAATCCCTCCAGCTGGTAGCGAAGTAGTGGCCGGGCATGCCCGGCCAACGCCCACCACGCAGCTATCGCGCGATCCTCAGCAACACCACGCCGTGCACCGGTACCTGTGCCGAGTAGGCATCGCGGAACGAGCCCAGATCCTGGTGCGCCCACAGGTCCCGTATCTTGTGTTTGCCCTTTAAGCCCAGAAGTTCCCAGATGGCCGAAACCGGAAATCATCGCCTCGCTGCGATTGAACATCGCCAGGGCGCGTCGGCACGCATCCCTGTGTCATGGCGGGTCTTTCGGTCTCGTACAGCGTACGCTTGCAGATATCCTCAGCCACGCTCACAAGGCAGCGAGCAAGGTCGTCCGAGAAGCGGGAAATCAGCGCAGCCATAACAGTTTTTCGTCATCGGCTGCCGGAGCGATCAGACGCTCCACATGCGGGCGGTTCGTGTTCTCCACGAGGAAGCAGGCAGGCCGTTGCGGACTGGGCCGCGCCTGGGCGATGTCGCCGGGAATAATCGCGGCTGCCACCGGCAGATTGCCCACCGCGCCCGGCCGATAACCGCGCTGCCCGAGGAACCAGGCCTGGCTATCAAGTCCGCCCCCCGGGATTTGCGTGTGCAAGTTCCATCACTCTGGATATAACGGGCGCGGGATTGATCCGCAAGGTCGGTTTCCAGGATTTCATTGCGCACACGAGCGACCAGCCGAGGCGAACTGACCGGGAAGAGCACTTCGACGCGGCGATTTAAGTTGCGCGGCATCAGGTCGGCGCTACCGAGGTAAATCTCCTCCGCTCCCCCGTTGCGGAAACAAAACAGACGGCTGTGCTCCGAGTCCGATCACAGATTCCGTTACTCTATCGCGCGATCCTCAGCAACACCACGCCGTGCACCGGTACCTGTGCCGAGTAGGCATCGCGGAACGAACCTAGATCCTGGGCCACGCATCCCAGCACGCCGAAAACCTTTCCTTTGCCAGCAGTGCGCCTGAACTGCTGCAGACGGTTGAACACCTTTTGCTCGGCCTTGTCCCGAATGCTACAAGTGTTGTGGAGGACCAGCTCCGCGGCTTCGGGCGTCTCGACCTGCGAATACCCTCGGGAAACCAGCGTGCCGATGACTTTCTCCGAGTCACGCGCGTTCATCTGGCAGCCGAAGGTTTCGATGTAAAGCTCTTGGAAGTCACATTTTCCTACTTTAACGCGTCGGGTCGGGGAGATGAATGAAGTAGCCTCATGTGTCTCGGCGTCTCGGCGTTAATATGTCCTTCGCTTCCCTCGTGACGTTCGGATCAGGGACCGATGTGGCTGCGCTGCAGGTTGAGTTGAAATGCGTGGCGTGTGGTGTATGATGGGAGCCAATCGCGCCTCATGCGCTACGCGCGCTCCATCTTCTTACTCGCGCTAGCATACTTCGTCGCTGCGAAGCTCGGTCTGAGGCTCGCTTCCGTTAATAAATATGCGACGGCCGTGTGGCCGCCCACCGGGATTGCATTGGCATTTCTTTTATTGCGGGGTTACCAGCTGTGGCCGGGCGTTCTGATTGGCGCGTTCCTGGCGAACCTCACCACAGGAGATACCATAACACTCAACGGCACGCTGGCTTCGCTCGGAATCGCTACTGGAAACACGCTCGAGGCCTGGCTGGGCGCTCACCTGGTGAATCGTTTCGCCAGCGGCCGTCGCGCTTTCGACTGTGCGCGGGACGTTTTCCGATTCGCCGCTCTCGCCGCATTCGTCAGCACAATGGTAAGCGCCACGATTGGCGTCACCAGCCTCTCCCTTTTTGGACTCGCCAAATGGCCGGACGCTCCCGGCATCTGGCTTACGTGGTGGGTCGGCGATGCCGGTGGCGACCTCGTCTTCGCGCCGGCTCTGATGCTTTGGGCCGCCGACTGGCGTTTGCGCTGGAATCGTGCCTGGGCGCTCGAAGCAGGGCTTGTGGTGCTGGCGCTCTGCGTGCTCGCTCTGGCGGCGCTGACGAACGTGTTCACTCCGGGCGCTCCGGCCCACCTGGGCCTGGCGTTCCTTTGCGCCCCGGCGCTGCTTTGGGCTGCGTTCCGCTTCGGGCCGCGCGAGGCCGCGGCTGCGATGCTTCTGGTCTCGGGCTTCGCCATCTGGGGCTGGCTCCATGGAATGATTGCCGGAGAGTTCTCTCCGGCTTACGTGCTCCTGGAACTTCAGGCTTACCTCGGCGTGACGTCGGTCACGATCCTGGCCGTGGCTGCCGAGGTGTTTCAGCGAAAGCAACAGCTAGTTAAGCTCGAACTGCAAGACGAAGCCTTGCGGCGCCAAACCCGGCTACTGGATCTGGCCCACGTTCTGGTGCGCGACATGGACGACCGCATCACCTCGTGGAACCCAGGCGCGGAGCGTCTGTACGGGTTCTCGCAAGCAGAAGCGATCGGCCATGTCTCGCACGCGCTCTTGCGGACGCGCTTCCCGCAGCCCATCGAGCAGATCCGCGCCAAGCTCTTCGCCACGGACGGTTGGCAGGGTGAGCTGGGGCACCAGACCCGGGACGGACGCGAGGTCGTCGTGGCGAGTCTTTGGGCGCTCGACCGGGACAAGACCGGCGAACCGCAGGCAATTCTCGAGGTCGACAACGAAATAACAGAGTTGAAGCGGGCCGAAGAGGCGCAGCTGCGGCTGGCAGCTATTGTTGAGTCGTCCGACGACGCTATGATCGCGAAAACGCTCGACGGGGTGATTACGAGCTGGAATTCGGGCGCCGAAAGAATGTATGGCTACGGAGCTCAAGAGGTAATCGGCCGGCCAATCTCGATCTTGTCCCCGCCCGGCCATGATGAGGAGATGCCGGCTACCCTGGAACGCATCCGCCGCGGCGAGAATATCGAACACTTCGAAACCAAGCGCCGGCGCAAGGACGGAACTCTCATCGACGTTTCCTTGACAGTTTCCTCCATCAAGAGCCAGACCGGCGAGATCACCGGGGCCTCCATCGTGGCTCGCGACGTCACCGATCGCAATCGCCTGGAAGAACAGTTTCGCCAGGCGCAAAAGCTGGAAAGCATCGGCGTGCTGGCCGGAGGAATCGCGCACGACTTCAATAACCTGCTGCTCGCCATTCTTGGAAACGCCAGCCTGGCCCTCGATGACCGGACGCTGCCGCATACAGTACGCCACGAGTTGCAGGAAGTTGTTCTTGCCAGCGAAAGAGCGGCCGAACTGGTGCGACAGCTCCTGGTTTATGCCGGCAAAGGCGTGTTCGCCATCAAGCCCGTCAACCTGGGGAAAGTCGTCCGCGAAATCACTCATCTGATGCAGTCTTCCGTTCCGAAGAAGATAGACTTACGTTTCGACCTCGCGAGCGATGTGCCGCCAGTGGCGGCTGACCACGATCAAATCCAGCAGCTTGTGATGAATCTGATTATCAACGCGGCGGAAGCCATCGGGGAAAATACAGGCACGGTGTTGGTCGCCGTCGGCGCACGCGAAATTGATCAATCGTATCTGCGTGATGTCTTCGGCGCCGGAGAGATCATGCCGGGATGGTACGTCGTGCTAAGCATCCGCGATACGGGCTGCGGGATGAATGACAGAACCAAGTCACGGATTTTCGATCCGTTTTTCACCACTAAGTTCACCGGGCGCGGGCTCGGGTTAGCGGCCGCCCTCGGCATCGTGCGCCGGCATCAGGGCGCCTTCAAGGTCCATAGCACGCCGCACCGCGGCACGACGTTCGAAGTTCTGCTTCCGGTGATGGAAGGCCGCCCGGTGCCATCTGAGTCCGCGGCGTTAGGGGCGAAACCGTCGGGCAACGGCACTATTCTGGTGGTGGACGATGAAACACTGGTTGGACGAACTGCCAAGGCCGCGCTGGAGCACCACGGGTATGAGGTAATTCTCGCGAAAAGCGGGCCCGAGGGCATCGAGCTGTTCCAAAGCCGGGCAAGGGAAATAGCGCTGGTTCTTCTCGATATGAATATGCCCATGATGGGAGGCGAAACCGCTTTCGAACAACTCAAAAAGATCCGCCCGGACGTTCGCGTGATCGTCACCAGCGGCTACAACGAAGAAATGGCGGTCGAACGTTTCGGCGGCAAACGTGTCGCCGGATTCATCCAAAAGCCGTACACTCCGCGTCAACTCGCGGAAAAGGTCAAGCGCGTCTTGGAGACAGGCGAAGGCGCGTAAATCCGGAACATTCTACAATCGATATGTGGCTCCAATTCCCGTCACCCCAGGTCAGTTAGCTTGAACCCGTTTGACAACATTTTCTCCCTTTCCGGCAAGACCGCGCTCGTTGCCGGAGCCAGCCGCGGAATCGGCCTGGCGATCGCGCAAGCGCTCGCCGCGCAAGGCGCGCAGACCATTCTCGCCGCGCGATCGATCGACAAGCTGGAGGCCCGTGCGAAGGAATTGCCCAACTCGCGGGCTTTGCAGCTCGATCTAGCCAACTCCAATTCCATTCGCGATGCCGCCGAATCCGCCGGGGCCGTCGATATCCTGGTCAACGTCGCGGGCACCAACCTTCGCAAACGCTTCGAGCAGTTCACGCGCGAAGAGTACGAGCGTATTCTCCAGACCAACCTGCACGGTATCTTTGAGCTGACGCAGTTGGTCGGCGCGAAGATGATCGCGCGCGGGCAGGGCGGCAAGATCATCAGCATCGGCAGCCTGATGTCGCTGCTCGGGCTTCCTTACCTTACGGTTTACGCCGTCAGCAAAGGCGGCATCGCCCAGCTCACCAAGTCGCTCGCCGCCGAATGGGGCAGGTACAACATCCAGGTGAATTGCATCGCGCCCGGCTTCATCATCACAGATCTCAACCGCGCGATGTGGCAGCAGCCCGAGATGGAAGCGTGGCTCCAGCAATCCCAAGCCAACCCGCGCCTGGGACGGCCCGAGGATGTTGCGCCGCTGGCTGCTTTTCTGGCGAGCCAAGGCGCCGATTACATCACCGGACAGGTTATCGCCGTGGATGGCGGCTACTCGACCACTTCGGTATGGCCCTTCGAAGCCTAAGCGGGATCGGCATTCCAGTTTGTGCTCTCGCCGTGGTTTTGTGTGCCCAAACCGTTACTCCCGAGCCCCCGCCCGCTCCCGTGGAATTCACCTGTCCGATGGATCCTGAAGTTCGTTCCAAGACGCCGGGCAAATGCCCGCGCTGCGGCATGACGCTGGTCGCGAACATTCCCGAACCCATCGAGTACCCGACCAAATTCAGCTTCCTCCCACCGGAGATCCCCGCGAACCAGAGCCTGCGCATCGAGATTCGCACGGCCAATCCCAAGACCGGCGCTCCATTGAAACAATTCCAGATCATCCACGAAAAACCCATGCATTTCTTCATCGTTAGCGAAGATCTGGAATATTTCTCGCACGAACATCCCACCCTCGGCGCCGATGGCGTCTTTCGTCTGGATACGCGGCTGCCAAAGCCCGGCACCTACAAACTGCTTGCCGATTTCATGCCCGAGGGCGGCACGCCGCAACTTATCTCCGACCTGATCACAACAGCCGGATACAAGCGAAGCATCACGCAGGCCATCACCCGGCCCGCAGCTGACTTAGCTGCCAAACACGCCGAGAACATGGATGTCTCATTGACCATCGATCCCGAGCAGCCGCTGGCCGGTAAGAAGACGATGCTGTTCTTCAAGCTGAAGCCTGCCGAAGGGGTCGAGCCTTATTTGGGCGCATGGGCCCACATGCTGGCAACGAGCAACGATCTGGTGGACATGATCCACGCTCATCCAATTTACGTCACCGACCCGTCGCCCGCCGAAAAACAGATTCAAATCAATATCTTTTTTCCCCGCGAAGCGATTTATCGCGTGTGGGTGCAGGTCCAGCGCCAGGGCAAGGTGAATACAGTGGCCTTCACCATTCCCGTGTCCAGCTTGAAATAAGGTGCATCTATGACTATGGTAATATGATCATAGTCATGAAGCAAAAAATAGCCGCGGGCGTCTTCAAGGCTCAATGCCTGGGATTGCTGGATGAAGTCCAGCAGCAACGCAAGGAAATCATCATCACCAAGCGCGGCAAGCCGGTTGCCCGCCTCGTCCCCGTGGATGAGGCCAAGCCTACCATCTTTGGCCGCATGAAAGGAACGGGCCGGATACTGGGGGACATTTTCTCGACCGGCGAGTCATGGGAAGCGGATGCCTGATTCGGCTCTCCTGCTCGACACACATTGCTGGCTCTGGGCGCAATTCGGTCAAACCGAAAAATTCTCGCGGCCGGGCCGCAGAATGCTCGAAAAGGCTGCCCAAAACGGTGCCCTGCGTGTGTCCGTCATCTCAGTTTGGGAAATTGGCTTGCTTGAGTCCAAGGGCCGCTTGGCCTTGAAAATGAGGTGTTTGGAGTGGGTAGACCAGGCGCTCGCCACACCCGGGCTTTCCCTACTTCCTCTGACCCCGGAGATCGCCATCGAGAGTAGCCGGCTTCCAGGTAAGATCCACGCCGATCCGGCTGATCGTATCTTAATCGCGACGGCGCGAATCACCGGCGCGCAATTGTTGACCGCAGACCAGAGATTGCTCGACTACGGCCGGCAACGTCACGCGATGATCGTGCCTGCATAAATCAGTGCACCACGGAAATCGCCGCCGCTGCCGGCGACGTTGCATCCACCGCCACTTGCGTACCCGCAGGTAGCCGCACCGGATCGCGGAACCAATACGCTCGGTTCCACTCTTCCCGGTAATTGCGCAGCCAGATGAGATGCTCGACCGAACCATCCGGCTTGTAGGCGGTCACTTCCATGGATGAGCCTTGCGGCATGTCGCGGGGCGTAATAGCGACGGCGGTGACAGCCTCGCGCAGTATGAACGGCACGCCGGCCTCTACAATCAAGCCGGGCTTTCCGGGTTGTGTGCTTTTGGCCTCATGGTCGAACGTCGGCTTGGGCGGCAGATAGACGGCATCGCCATCCGGCGCGCCGCCCTCCACCCAACTCACCAGCATCTCGACCTCGATGGCCGTCAGGCTGGGATTATCGCGGAAAGCGCCGATGCCTTCCACCGCCCCCCACGGCGGCATCCGCGCTCCAGAACCTCCTCGCGAATGGCTTTCGCCCATGGGCGTGCTTCGTCATAGGTCATGAGAGAAAAGGCCGTGCCGCCTTCGTGATGACAGCTCGCGCAGCGCTTGTAAATGATGCGGGAAATTTCCTGAGACCAGGTGAGTTTGGTCGTGATGGGCTCGTGGGCCTCGATCGGCGGTGGCGCCGATCAGGCCCACGAAGAGGACGAACGCTTTACTCGCCACCCGCCTTTTTGTCGTCTTTGTGCTCCGGGAACAGATGCTTCAGCTCCATGTTCGCATCAAATGCCACGTCGAAGAAGCCGATCATCATTTCATCCCAGCTCTGGTCGCCCCAGGTTACTTCCTTGTCGGGATCGGGGTTCGCGGGATTGTTCGGCGAATTGTCGAAATGCGCGGTGCACTCGATTTTGGTGCCTTTGGGAAGCACGATCGGTTTCACCGGCTGGTACAGAAGCTGCCAGCTAAAACTGTAGTTCGGCACCTTGAGAAGCGTTTCCGCTTCACCCGTCGGATACGTCACGCGGTATTCGAAATCTTTGCCCCGCAAATGCATGTGCGGTTGCATGCTGACCAGCTTTACCTGGGTGCCCAGCTCGAACTCGGAGTCCACCTGGTAATTTGCGTCACGCGGAGGAATTTTAAATTTCCCGTTGACCGCGCCCAATGTGAACACGCGCTCTTTCGGCGGCTCCGTGGCAAATACCAAGCCGACTTTGCTCTGATCCGTTCCCGTTTTGCCGTTGGCAGTGTAGTGCAACTGGAATATGATGTCGGAACCCGCTTTGATCAGCTTCGCCTGTCCCGGATCGAGCTGCATCGGATACATTCCCGGCGCATAGCCGGCAATCGCATCTCCCGAGAACGCACCACCATCGTCGTCGTCGTCGTCCTTTTTGTGTTTCTTGGCTTTCTTGTCCTTGTCCTCTTTGGGTTTCTCCGGCACAAACGGCACTCCCGGCTTGGCGTCCTTCATCCATTTGGAACCCGGCTCGCGAATGAACGCGATGATGTGATGCACCAGCGCGCGGTTACCCGGACGCGCTTCGGCAAACTGGACCCATTGATCCTCGGTGAAACCCGGTCGGCACCACGACGTACTGATACTCGATGGTTCCAGTCGGCGGGACCTCGAATGCATTCGGCATCTCGAACACGACGTCCGGCTTGGGAATGCGCCAGCCCTCGATAAAGCTCACCGGCGCCGGCATATCCTTCGGATCGCCCTCGGGCGCGCCCGCGTCGGCCCAGGCCACGAGCGTGTCGATCTCCTTTTGGGAAAGCGACCGGTCGTTGGCGAACTTGCCATAATGCGGGTCGGCAAACCATGGCGGCATCTTCTTCAGTAGCACCGCTTCTTTCATGGCTTTGGCCCAGGGCCGCGCCTGCTCATAGGTTAGTAGCGAAAATGGCGCCGCTTCGCCGGGACGATGACATCCCTGGCAGTTCTTCTCCAAAACCGGCGCGACATCTTTGGTGAACGTCACCGGCGACGGGTTGGTCGCAGCGGTGGCGGCGAAAGCGAATCAGGAGCCCAGTGATAACAGGTTCGAGACGCATGAATCTCCTTCTAGTAGTCACCAATTATACGAAGAATTTGAACGCAAAAGTTCCGGAAAACGGTTAGACCGTCTCGCCTCGAACCAGGTCTTCGTACGTCTCCCGCGCGCGAATGATTCGCCACTTCGCTCCCTTCTACCAGCACCTCCGGCGGCCGGCGGCGGGCGTTGTAATTGGATGCCTGCACGAAACCGTATGCACCAGCGGTGGCGATGGCCAGAAAATCGCCGGGAGCAACATTCGCCAGGTTCGGTCTCGCGCCAGAAAATCGCCCGTCTCGCAAATCGGACCGACGACATCGGCCACGATCTCCGGCCGGTCCGTCTCGCGCAGCGGCAGGATGTCGTGGTGCGAGCGGTAAAGCGCGGGCCGGATCAGGTCGTTCATGGCGGCATCCACGATTACGAATTCTTTATTGACGTTGCGCTTGCGGTAGAGCACACGCGTGAGCAACACGCCAGCCGGGCCAACGATCGAGCGGCCGGGCTCCATCATCACCGTCAGTCCTTGCCCTGCAGTCTCTTTCGGACGCAATCCGCAAACGTCGCGGATCTCCGGCGCCTGATCCGCTTCGCGATAAGCGATGCCCAAGCCGCCGCCCAGGTCAAGTGCGTAGATGGCGTGCCCGGCGGCGCGCAAGCCGCTCCACCAGCGCCAGTACTTTGTCCAGACGCCTCAAAAATCGGATTGACATCCAGCAACTGCGACCCAATGTGGCAGCTCACGCCGAGCGCCTCGAGTTCGTGTAGTCACGGGCTCGCTCATAGACCGCTTCGGCTTCGCCGGATGTCGATGCCGAATTTGTGCTCGCGCAAACCGGTCGAAATGTAGGGATGCGTTTCGGCGCTCACGTCGGGATTCACGCGCAGGGCGAAATCGACGCTCGCACGCCGCGCCGCGCGGCCAACGCATTGATCAGCGCCAGCTCCGGCTCCGACTCGCAGTTGAAGCTATGAATCCCGTCTCGAGCGCGTAATCGATCTCTTCCGATCGTCTTCCCGACGCCGGAAAATACAACTCGCGCCGGATCGCCGCCGGCCTTGAGCACGCGAAACAGCTCGCCGCCGGAAACAATATCGAACCCCGCGCCCGCCCGCGCCAAGAGCGACAAGATGCCGAGCGAGCTGTTGGCCTTCACGGCGTAGCAGACCATGTGCGGCAGATCGCCAGAGCGTTCGTCGTACGCCTGGAAATTCTCGAGGATGGTCTGGCTGGAGTAGACGTAGCAGGGCGTTCCGGCTCGGTGGGCGATTTCGGCCAGAGCGGCCTGTTCGCAGAGAGAGAATTCTTCGAGTAAGAGAACATAAGTCAGGTGCTAGGTGTTAGGTGCCAGGTGTTAGTTCTTCCCTAACACCTAAAACCTAGCACCTAACACCTCTTCTCCGCCTCTCGATGCACCGCATCCAGAACGCCGTTCACAAAATGCACCGATTCTTCGGTGGAAAACCGCCGCGCCAGCTCCAGCGCTTCGTCGATCGCCACCGCCGCCGGCGTCTCAGTATGCCGCATCTCATATATCGCCAGGCGCAGGATGTTGCGGTCCACCGCCGGCATGCGCTCGATGCGCCAGTGCTCGGCATGGCTGGAAATCAGCGCATCAATCTCGCCGGACTTTCCACCGTGCCGCGCACCAGTTCTTCCAGAAATGCGTCGCGCTCGGGCGGCACCGCCGGGCTCTCTTCGGAATAGAGAGTGCCGTAAAACGCGTCGATCGATTCGTCGACCGGCTGCCTGCGCATGTCCCACTGATAGAGGATTTGCAGCGCGTGCTCGCGGGACCGGCGGCGGGAAGACATGCTACGCGGCGGCTGGCGCAGGCGGCGCATCAGATTGGCCATCTCGATGGCGGTCATGGCGGCGTCGAACCCCTTGTTCCCGCTCTTGGCGCCGGCGCGATCTACTGCCTGCTCCACGGTATTGGTGGTCAGCACGCCAAAGCCCACGGGAACACCCGTTTCGGCGGCCACTTGCGCCAGGCCGCGCGCCGTTTCGCCCGGCGACGTAGTCGAAATGCGGCGTGTCGCCACGAATCACGGCGCCCAGCGCGATGATGGCATCGTGACCGCTTTCGCTCGCGCCAGTTCGCGCGCCACCACCGGCATTTCCCACGAGCCCGGAACTCTGACGATCTCGATGTTTTCCTCGGACATCCCGGAGCGCGTCAGCGCATCCAGCGCGCCGGCAAGCAGCCGGTCGGTAATGAAGCTGTTGAATCGGCCCACGACGATGGCGAATCGCAACCTCTTGGCCGAAAGATCTCCTTCGATCATTTTGCTCGCCATATGTCTATTTTCCCGCGAAAGCCGGCTTGCGTTTTTCGAGAAATGCGCGGTGCCTTCACGCCGGTCCTCGGTCGCGGCCGTCAAGCCGAAGGCCGCGGCTTCGAACCGCAGCCCTTGCTCCAGGCCGCAATCCAGCCCGACATCCACGGCTTCCATAGCCAGCGCCACGGCCTGCGGACCGTTGGCCAGCACTTTGTGCAGCCAGGCGCGGCTGAATGCCAGCAATTCCTCCTGCGGCACGACGTAGTTCACCAGCCCGATGCGGTAGGCTTCGGCGGCGTCGATCGTTTCGCCAGAGATCAGCATGTCGAGCGCGCGCCCGCGGCCCACCAGGCGCGGCAGCCGCTGCGTGCCGCCGTAGCCCGGCACGATTCCCAGCTTCACTTCCGGCTGCCCGAGCTTCGCATTCAGGGACGCGACGCGGATGGCGCAACTCATCGCCAGCTCGAGGCCGCCGCCCAAAGCGAATCCGTTGATTGCCGCCACAGTAGGCTTCGACATGGTTTCGAGCGCTGCGAAAGATCGCCTGTCCGCGTAGGGCAAGCGCTTGCGCTTCGACCGGCGACAGCACCGCAAGTTCCTTGATATCCGCTCCTGCGACGAAGGCTTTCTCGCCCGCGCCGGTCACGATCAAGCCACGAATTGCAGCGTCGTCCCGCACGCAGTTGAACGCGTCCGCAAGCTCTTCCATGGTGTCCCGATTCAGCGCGTTCAGTTTCTCAGGACGATTCGACCGTTACGAGCGCGACACCGTCATTCTCAGCCTGAAAACGGATGTTGCTGTAGGACATATTGGGATAATTGAAGTTTCAGACCATACATACCGCATGGACCCGGCGTTCATCCGCAATTTCTCTATCATCGCGCACATCGATCACGGCAAATCCACGCTGGCGGACCGTCTGCTCGAAGTCACCGGCGCCCTTTCGCAGCGCGAAATGATGGAGCAGGTGCTCGACACCATGGACCTCGAGCGCGAGCGCGGCATCACCATCAAAGCCCACGCCGTCCGGCTGAATTACCAGGCCGAGGATGGCAATCTGGTATCAACTGAATCTCATCGACACGCCGGGCCACGTGGATTTTTCATACGAAGTCTCGCGCAGCCTGCAGGCCTGCGAAGGCGCACTGTTGGTGGTCGACGCTTCGCAGGGCGTGGAAGCGCAGACGCTCGCCAATACCTATCTGGCGTCTGCATCACAATCTCGAAATTATTCCGGTAATCAACAAAATCGATCTGCCCTGCGGCGGAGCCTGAGCGGATTCGCGAGCAGATCGAGCAGTTGATCGGCCTTCCCGCGGACGATGCGTTGCTGGTGAGCGCCAAGCAAGGCATCGGCATTCACGAAACTGCTCGAAGCCATCGTCAAGCGCGTGCCGCCGCCGCGCGGAAATCCGGAAACGCCGCTGCGCGCGCTGATTTTCGATTCCTGGTTCGATCCTTACCGCGGCGTCATCATTCTGGTGCGCGTGCTGGACGGCCGCCTGCGCATGCACCAGAAAATCCGCTTGTGGGCCGGCGGGCAGGTTTTCGAAGTGGAAGGCCTTGGCTATCAGGCGCCCAAAGCCACGCCTCTCGAAGAACTCTCGGCCGGCGAAGTCGGATTCTTGTTCGCCAACATCAAAACCGTTTCCGACGCCAAGATCGGCGACACCATCACCGACGACGAGAATCCCTGCCGCCGAGCCCTTGCCGGGTTTCGAAGAGATCAAGCCCATGGTGTTCGCGGGCCTCTATCCCGTGGAGTCGCACGAACACGGCCTGCTGCGCGATGCGCTTGAAAAGCTGCGCTTGAATGACAGCGCCTTCAACTTCGAGCCGGAAAGCTCGACGGCGCTGGGTTTCGGTTTTCGCTGTGGATTTCTCGGGCTGCTGCATCTCGAAATCGTGCAGGAGCGCCTGGAGCGCGAATTCAACATCAACCTGATCACCACGGCGCCCAGCGTCCGTTATCGGATTACGACCACGCGCGGCGAAATCCTCGAAGTCGATAACCCCACGCAGTTTCCCAATCCGACCGACATCGATCAGATCGAAGAGCCCATCATCGATGCCACGGTGATCACGCGCGAGGAATATCTGGGCGGGATCCTGGCGCTGCTGGAAGAAAAGCGGGGCGTGCAGAAAAAGTTCGAACACATCGGCAGCTGGGCGCGTGCTGCTCGAATACGAGCTGCCGCTCAACGAGATCGTGCTCGATTTCTACGATCGTCTGAAATCGGCGTCGCGCGGCTATGCGTCGCTCGATTATCATTTCTCCGGCTACCGTGCCTCTCCCATGGTGCAGCCTCGACGTGCTGGTGGCGGGAGAACCGGTGGATGCGCTGAGCATCATCGTGCACAAGGATCTCGCCTACGAGCGCGGCAAAATTCTCATCGGGTCAATGCGCAAGCTCATTCCGCGCCAGATGTTTGAAGTGGCGCTGCAAGCCGCGATCGGCAACAAAGTCGTCGCCCGCGAAAACATCCCTGCCATGCGGAAAAACGTGCTCGCCAAGTGCTATGGCGGCGACATCAGCCGCAAGCGCAAGCTGCTCGAAAAGCAAAAGGAAGGCAAGCGGCGCATGAAGCGCGTGGGACGCGTGGAGATTCCGCAGGAGGCGTTCCTTGCGGTGCTGCGGGTAACCGCGGATGACGGCGAGTAGAAGAGTTAAGGCAAAAGACAAAAGGCAAGTCGGACTCCATCAGGGGCCAGGGCAACAAACAGAGGTTTCCATGGGTAGTGTCTGAAGTGGACGGTTTCAAGCCCTACGTTTCAGCCATCGAAAACACTCTCAGCGACCGCGTAGACTTTGCTCAACTCATCAAGGTCTATCGCGCTTCCGTTGCGAGCGAAGCACGCTACAGTCCGGCTGAAGTGGTCTCCACGGAGGTGGTCCCAATTATCGGCGATCCCAATCCGAATCGCATCTGCACGTCCCACGTTGAGCGCCAGAATCTTACCATGCGGATGCAGATTCGACGCTTCACCAGACTACGAACGGCTTCTCAAAGAAGTTCGAGAACCACTGGGCCGCACTCGCACTGTACTTTGCCTATTACAACTTCTGCCGGATTCACAGCTCGATCCGCGTCACCCCGGCGATGGAAGCGAAAATTACGGATCATGTTTGGACAATAGGAGAACTATTGGCAGGCTTATGAGCAGTCGTGGACGGTCCCGCAAACAAATGGAGCCAAAGATATGAAACCAAGTGTCCCCATCGTCAAACGAAATATCGTAGTCACCGATGATCTCATCCACCATTCCACCAGAGGGAAGGGCGAGCATGCCGTTTGCTCCACGATCATTTCTACGGATAAGCATTGGCTTCTTGTAGCCTTCATCTTCCTCATCACAACATGCTCGGTTCCGGCGTATGGCACCGCGATTTCTGTACTTGTTTTTCACGACAAGATCGTGGTGGCCGCTGACAGCAAGGTCGGTAGGGAAGTTGCCGCGCAATGCAAAGTCAATCTGATTAATGGGTGGCTCTTTTTGGCCGCCGGAAATGTCCTCGTCAACTCCTTCGATGTTCTGGATTCCGCTCGTAGCATTTTCAGGCTGAACAAAACCCCGGTCCAGTCCATGGCCGCCCTCAGGGCATCCATACTGAAGGACTTGCCCCATGTGATTGCTCTTACGCGGGTGCATAATGCCGAGGAGTACACTAGATGGGTTTCTGGAAAACCGATCGTATCGATCGCAATCGGAGCAATTGAAGAAGGCGGCCCGACAGAACGGGCGTGCGAGTTTTATCTTGGAATTGCAGATACTGTGCGAACCCCGAATTGTAAAGTTTATGCGTCCCGCGCGGGCTACGTTCGTTGGATCGGCCTCGGCCACAGTGATCTGATGAAGTCGGCCAACGATCGAGACCCTATTCTCGCGTCTCAGATTATGGAGAATGACCCAATCGGTTTCGTAAGGGGGGGCGTCAATTTGGAAATGCAGGCAGATCGCGTGCACATCGGGCCGCCAATTACCACGGCCATATTCGATGGAGCAGGCCTTCACTTGGAGGACCCAGGCGTTTGCAAAAAAACTGAAGGCAACAAGAAGTAGCCGCGAATAGCGATTCATGGCACGTGACATATCGCGCTGCACGAAGCCTCGTTCATCTGCCCTCAACGCACATTTCAGACAGCACCTTTCCATGGCGGGCATGCGCCGGGTCCTCGATTCAGGGACACTTTGCGGAACGAAGCCAATCGGCGGCGTAAGTGGATGAGTTGGCACGGGTGATGACGGTTCGGAAACCGGAGTGGACGCCGCGGCCTGGAGGTCCTGGAGGACTTTGAGGGTACGGAGGAACATGCGGTTGGTGGCATCAATGCGCCGCTGAATGCGAGCAAAGGGATCAATGGCGTCCTGGTAGGAATGGCCGAGAGGGGAATTGTGTTGGATGGAGGCGTCGACGAATTCGGCGTGGGTGAGGTTTTGGTCCAGGCATTCGACGCGGTAGTTCCAGAGCTGGGCTTCGATGCGGCGGAGGCGGCGCTGGATCCACTCGGTGGAGATGAGGGTGTCGACAAGCGAGAGCTCGGTGGGGCCGGTGGGTTTGTAGTGGAGGAGGAATTGGGCGGTGAGGGCTTCGAGTTCAGCGGGGTCTTCGCCGGAATGATGTGGGACCAGGCGTCGATGCCGGATTTGAGGGCGTTGAGGGAGGAGGTGGCTTTGCCTTCGGGCGAGGTGGGGCCGGTGGATTTTTGGGCGTTGAGGCGATTGGCGTTTAGTTGTGCCTGGGTGGGCATGGTTCAGTCTCAGATAAGAGGTAGCACGGGATGAACGGTTTCGGCGGTGGACGGGAGTGGATGTTGTTGAGGGCAGGATGGGTGCGGGGTTGCAAGTGGTGTGAACGGCGAACTCCCGGTCAGCGAAGCCGCATAAATGGCCTACCGGTAGGCGACGCAAGGTTATGGGTGTCCAACCGCATTATCAGTTTCTTCGAGGGAACGATCATGACTCACCTAGGCGAGGAAGCACTTCTACGCATAGGCTTCTGGTCCAAGTGAACGTTAGCGGAGGTAAGGGCGTTTGAACGAAGCCGCTCGCACGGCAGACGCTACGCGTGCTTGTTGGTAGAGGCGTTCTCTTCGACCGTTTGCATTCACGATTGAGAACGGGAATTCTTCTGGGCGATGCTCCACATTTGGAATTTTCACAATAGAGCCTCGTAGTTCGTTACTTCCAGTGGAATATCGATTCAAATTGCAATAATGTGTACTAATCTCAACTTGATCTGACATTTGATAGACTGCGCGGAAGCGCGGTCAGGAGAGTGTCAGCGATGAACACCGAACAGAAGATCATCAAGAACAAAGTAGGGCTGTTGAAGCTCAGCGAGATGCTGGGCAGCGTCTCGGAAGCCTGCAAGGTGATGGGTTATTCCAGAGATAGTTTCTACCGTTTCAAAGAACTGTACGACAAGGGCGGCGAGCTGGCGTTGCGCGAGATCAGCCGACGCAAGCCTTGTCCGAAGAATCGGGTCGAGGATCACGTTGAAAAGGCCATTATGGAGATGGCCTTGGAGAAGCCGGCTTTGGGCCAGGTGCGTGTGGCGAACGAACTGACCAAGCGTGGCCTATTCGTTTCTCCCACGGGCGTTCGCAGCGTCTGGCTCCGGCATAATCTGGAAACGTTTCGTAAGCGGCTGAAGGCGCTCGAGGCCAAGGCCGCCCAGGAACACATCGTTCTCACCGAGGAGCAACTCCGCGCCATGGAGCGGGCGCGCGAGGAAAAGGAAGCGCACGGCGAGATCGAAACCGCGCATCCCGGCTACCTAGGAGCCCAGGATACCTATTGCGTGGGCACGATCAAGAGCGTGGGCCGGATCTATCAGCAGACGTTCCTCGACACGTACACCAAGGTCGCTTTCGCCAAGCTCTACGACCGCAAAAATGCTCTGGTGGCCGCCGACATGCTTAACGACCGCGTGCTGCCGTTCTTCGAGGAGCAGAAAGTTCCGCTGCTGCGCGTGCTCACCGATCGCGGTACAGAATACTGTGGGCAGCGCGAGCATCACGAATACCAGTTGTACCTGGCGGTCGAGAATATCGACCACAGCCGCACCAAGGCCCGGCATCCGCAGACCAACGGTATCTGCGAGCGCTTCCATCGCACCATCCAGGAAGAGTTTTATGCCACCGCCTTTCGCAAGAAGCTCTATCAGCGCCTCGACGAATTACAGGCGGATCTGGATGACTGGCTGCGGGAGTACAATCTGACACGAACACATTCTGGAAAGTACTGTTATGGCAAGACCCCGATGCAGACTTTCTCGGACTCGGCACACTTGGCGCAAGAGAAAATGCTCGACTCGTTCCAGAACGTAGCGCCGGAGCCGGAGCGGAGCCCTGCGCAGCGGAGCGTAGGCGGAGGCGCGGCCGCTGATGCGGCTGCTTGATCTAACCAACTATGTCAGATCAAGTCTGAGTTATTACAAATAATGGCTCGCGTCTGCCCTAAACGCGAGCGGCTTCTTTCAAACGTCTATCCGAAGTGACCGGGCGCTGTGCATCTCGCCGTTCCCCAGCACTCACGCGCCGGGGTCACTCCAGATAGAGTCATAGAGTTTTTCGGTATCGATCCTGCGAAACTTCCTCGACCGGACTTCCGGATCGTCACCGCTGGCATGCAGCAACAAACTCGACGGGTTAGTGCCATCCCTTTTGTTATTCCGACCGCAGCGCTTGCATTGGCTCAATGACGGCCGCGCGGCGTGCAGGAATCAATCCGGCAATCATGGCGCAGGCGGCGAGCAGAAATACCGCACCGCCAAGGATCAGTGGATCGTAGCTCTTGATGCCGTAGAGCTGGCTGGCCAGTAAGCGGCCGACCGCCAATTCACCCGGTATCCCGATAGCCAATCCCACGGCGATCAGCACGAAGGCATCACGCAGGACCATGCCTACAACTCTGCCGCCCGCGGCACCCAGAGCGATCCGGATGCCGATTTCGCCGGTCCTCCTTGCTACCGAATAAGCCGTGACGCCGTACAACCCGATACAAGCGAGCAACAACGCGAGGGCGCCGAAGGCAGATGTAAGCCGCGCGATCAGCCGTTCGTTATTAAAGTTCAGGCTGACGAGTTCCTCAAAGGGCAGGATGTCTATCACCGTGAGATTGGGCTCAACCTGTGCGATAACCTTTCGCAGAAGCGGCGCCATGGTCGCAAGGCTCCCGTGAGTGTGTAACTCGATATGGCCAATGGAGTTCTCACCCGACTTTTCGGACCACTCCTGGGTCGATACTTGCATTAACGGCAGGAAAAACATAGGGTCCGCCGGCTCGGACGGTTCCCGCCACTTCGCGTCCTGGACGACTCCTACAATCTCATAATCCAAACTGTGCTTCGGATCTCCGAGACCGAAATGACGGCCGATTGGGTTTTCATTCTTGAAATACTTTCTCGCAAACGTTTCGCTGATCACCGTGACTTGACGCGAACCTGGCGTGTCACGCTCATCAATCAAGCGCCCCCGCATCAATTGTGACCCGATGGTTTCGAAGTAGTGCGGACTCACGCGCACCCAGGAGGAACTATCCCGGTCATCCTGACGCGCGGCAAAGGGGCGGCCCTCAAATGCGATCGAATTCCCCTGGTTATTCCCACTCATCGGCGCATATCCAGAAAGACTGGCGCTTTCGACGCCGGGGATCTGCTCCAGGCGTTCGCGTATCTCGCGATAAGTAGCAGCGATCTTCTCTTGCTTGTAACCCGTGAAAGCCGGCGAGACAGCCACGATCAGCCGGTCTTTCGTTTGGAAACCAAAGCGCTGATGCTCCAGATTCCACAGGCTTTCAGACAACAGGCCCGCACCACAGAGCAAAACCACCGACATCGTGGCTTGCATTACCACCAGGAACTTCTGCGGAAACGTAACGTGGCTTCCCGCGATCCGGCTGCCACCCCGAAGTGCATCCACCGGATCGCCACGCGAAGAGATCCAGGCTGGAAGCAAACCGAACACCACGCCGGTCACGAGCGAAAGCAGAAACGCGAATCCGAGCACGGGCCACGAAGGGGTTGAATCGATCGGCACATACTTGGCGCCTCGAAACGCGAGAAATAGCATGACCCTCGTTCCCGCGAATGCTACGGCCAAACCGGCCAGACCCCCTAAGAGAGCCAGCAGGACGCTTTCCGTCAGGCTTTGATTGATGAGCCGTCGGCGCGGTGCTCCCAAGGCCAACCGCACCGCGTTCTGAACACGGCTGGACGCCTTGCGGCCGAGCAGCATCGTAGCCAGGTTCGCGCAAGCAATTAACAGCACCAAACCGGCAGCGGTCATGATTAGCCGGACGCCGTCCGCCGCGTCCTGCTGGATGCGCGCAATGCCTCCGCCGCCGGGCATCAGTCGAACGCGCTCCCTGGCAATGGCGCTCGTGTCTTCTGCGCTAAGTTTCGAACCAGCCTGAGTCATCAGCCATTGCTTCAGCTCAACATTGAGTTCTGATTCTACGGTGTTGGGCCGCGCCCCCGGCCTGAGGCGACCGATGATATACAGCCAGTGTGCGCCCGCATTGTTCAATATCCCGTGGGGCTCGTTGGCTAGGGGGATCCAATAGTCTGGAGGGTCTGGACGCAGTGTGTCCCCGAAAAATCCGGGTGGCGCGATTCCCACTACCGTGACCTGAGTACCATCCATCCATCACAAAAACGGAACCGACGACAGCCGGGTCTAAAGCATGATGCTCCTGCCACGCCCGGTAGCTCATGACGGCGACCGGAGGCGCGCCATGCACGTCGTCTGCGGGCTGTATCACGCGGCCGGCATAGGCAGGCACTCCGAATGTCGCAAAGTAGTTGCCGGAAACAAACTGGCCGACGAAAGGCTGAGCGATCGCCGAAGCGCCGCCCTGGCGTACGCTTATGACATCAGGGCTTGCCTGGAAACCAGCCATTTCGATGAATTCTGGCGTGTGGTCCCGGAGGTACTGATACAGCGAGTAAGAGAAGATGCTGTGATCATGTTGATACCCTCCGATTACACAGCAATTACTGCCATCGCCTACACTGTAGAGCATCTTCGGATCGGTCACCGGTAACGATTTCAGCATCACCGCATGCACCAAAGTGAATACCGCGGTGTTAGCCCCGATGCCCAACGCCAGTGTCAGCACGCAGACCAGCGTGAATGCCTTGCTCCCGCGCAGTTGCCGCGATGCGTAGCGGATATCCTGCAACAGTTGCTCTAGCCACATCCAGCGCCCGGCCTCGTAGAAGCGTTCCTCAATGTTCATGATGTTCCCCAGGTTGAGGTGCGCCATCGCGCGCGCATCTTCGTCACTGAATCCCTGCTCGCGCAGCCGGTCGGCTTCCAGTTCCAGGTGCGCGCGCAATTCTTCGGAAAAGTCGGTGCCAGGCCGGCGGCGTCGCCGAAACATACTTCTACCCCTCCATGGTTTCAGGGCCAAGAACGCGTCCGATGGCAGCGGCCAGTTTGCGCCACTGGCTGGTCTCGAGAGCCGACTGCTTGCGGCCGGCCTTAGTTAACGAGTAGAATCGCGCCTTGCGATTATTCGATGAAGTGCCCCACTTCGCCGAAATCCATTCCTTCGTCTCTAAGCGCTGCAACGCTGGGTAGAGCGCCCCGTGATCCACCAGCAGAACGTCGTCGGACTGTTCCTGAATGGCCCGTGCGATGCCCTGGCCGTGCTGCGGCCCGAATACCAGCGTGCGCAGTATGAGCAAATCGAGCGTGCCCTGGAGTAGGGCGATGCGATCTCTTTCCTCTCGGGTTAGCATTCAACCTGAGTATCCTTATGTTTGGGTTAGATGTCAACCCGACGGACGCCGCTTTACTCGTGGGGCCCTCCTGGCGACTCGGTGTTTCGTTGAAGGTCCAGATACCTCCGTTCCAAAGATCACATCTATTGCGGTCGGATCGTCGGTCACTCGTGATGCCGGCCTCCGAGACAGAGTCTCGCCGTTCGTAACCCCTAATAAGTCGAACATACTTCGCCTTAGAAACACCGAAACGTCGGCCAACCACCTGATCTGCCCATAGTATAATTTGGCCGGCATGCTGAGCTACGCTCGCGGTCCCAGCCTTCCGCTGCTCGATAAGACCATCGGCCAAATCCTCGAAGACGCCGCCCGGCAAAACCCTTTAGGCGACGCTCTCATCTCGCGGCACCAGGGAATTCGGCTTTCCTATCAGGATCTGCAAAGTCAGGTGGAACAAACGGCCCGCGGCCTTTGGGGTCTCGGCATTCGCCCCGGCGATCGCGTCGGCATGTGGGCGGCGAACTGCGCCGAGTGGATCTATCTACAAGTTGCTACCGCGCGCATCGGTGCTGTTTTGGTAAATGTAAATCCCGCCAACCGTTCCCATGAGCTGCGCTTCGTCCTGCGGAAATCCGGGATGAAGGCGATCTTCCTGCACGAATGCGACGCACGCGTCAACTATCTTGAACTGCTCGAAGAGGCCCGCCGCGCCGAAGAACTACCGTTGGCACATGCCATCCTGCTGGGTACGGACGCATGGACAAACATGCTGGCCAACGGTGTCCAACCAGCGCCGCCTGCCACCCGCCCCGATGACGTGGTGAACATCCAGTACACTTCCGGGACCACCGGTTCGCCCAAAGGCGTGCTGCTTACGCATCGCAATCTGGTCAACAACGCCTACCTGGTAGGGCGCAATCTTCGAGTGACTTTGCAGGATCGCTTATGCGCTCCCGTGCCCATGTATCATTGCTTCGGCTGCGTCATGTCATCCCTAATGTGCATCGTGCACCGGATGACGTTGGTGCTCCCGGCCCCCCAGTTCGACGCGCTGGCCGCTCTCGAGACCGTCCAGGCCGAGCGATGCACGGCCCTGTATGGTGTGCCCACGATGTTCATTGCGGAGTTGGAACATCCCCGCTTTCGCGAATTCAACCTCACTTCCCTGCGCACCGGCATCATGGCCGGCGCTCCCTGCCCAGTTGACGTGATGCGCCGCGTAGTCACAGAAATGCACTGTCCCGAGATCACCATCGCCTACGGCCAAACCGAAAGCTCGCCGGTGATTACGATGTCCGCCACCGATGACGACGTGGAGATTCGGGTTGCCACTGTGGGCCGCGCCGCCCCCGAGACCGAGGTCAAGATTGTCGGCTGTGACACTGGCACCACTTTCGACGTTGGTCAGCGTGGCGAGCTATGCACGCGCGGCTATCTGGTGATGAAGGGCTACGATAGCGAGCCCGAAGCCACGGCGCGCGCCATCGATTCCGAGGGCTGGCTGCACACCGGTGACCTTGCTATCATGCGCGCGGACGGTTGTTTCCACATCGCCGGCCGCCTGAAGGAAATCATTATCCGGGGCGGAGAAAACATCTACCCGCGTGAAGTGGAGGAGTTCCTGCATGGCCATCCTAAAATCGCGGATGTCTACGTGGTCGGACTGCCCGACGAACGGCTGGGGGAAACCGTACTCGCCTGGATCAAACTGAAGGCTAACGTAATCGCCACTGAAGACGAAATCCGCGACTTCTGCTGCGGCCGCATCGCGCACTTCAAGATACCCCAGCACGTCCGCTTCGTGGATTCGTTCCCAATGACGGTGTCCGGTAAAATCCAGAAATTCCGCATTCGCGAGCAGGAGATCGATGCGCGCAGTCTGCACCAGGCAGCCGGCATTGAGACCGCATAACTTCATGGCGTGCCGAGGTTTCGTGTCGCTTCATAGTAGGCTGTCGGTGAAACAAAGCGCTCTTTGCCTGCACCATTCTAAAGGAGAAATCCATGCCCACCGGTCCGGTGCCTTTCGAAACGGTCCTCAAGCTCGAGCTTGACGAAATTCAGCAATCTCGCCAGCGAAGGACGCCGGAGGTCAACATCGCGCCCCCAGCGTCCTCAGATCCATATGTCGTGGCCGGCGACGCGCAGTTGCTCGGCGTGGCTTTTTCCGGAGGGGGCATTCGCAGCGCGACGTTTAACCTGGGAATCCTGCAAGCCCTGGGCGAGATGGACATGCTGCGCTGGGTCGACTATTTATCCACCGTCTCCGGCGGCGGCTACATCGGAAGCTGGCTGGCCGCCTGGATCAAACGTATGGCGACCGAACCCCCGGCTACCCCAGTCGGAGAGGTCGAGCATCGCTTATCGCCGCAAGAGTCCGCGCGCTTCACCGGCGAGCCGGTCAATCCTATTCAGTTCTTGCGGCGGTACAGCAATTACCTGACGCCGCGGCTCGGCTTTTTCGGCGCCGACACCTGGACCATGATCTCCATTTATCTCCGGAATGTGATCCTGAACCAGGTGATCCTGATTTCCTCCATTGCAACGGTGCTGCTGGTTCCGCGTTTCGCGTCCTGGCCGTTCTACAGCGTGGATGCTGACGATACCTGGCTGAGGCTGCTATCGCTGGCGACGCTCGCGTGCGCGATGATTTTCATCGCCCTGAATCTGTGGCGCATCGAGGCTAATGGTGCGGCAGCCAGGCTCCCCTACTACGCCCGGCAGAGTGGCATCCAGGTTGTCATCGTCTTGCCTGTGCTCGCGGCTACATACCTTTTTAGCCTGGCCTTGTGGCAGTATGTTGAGCCGTTTTCCACGCCTCCACCCCTAGCGGAATTCGCCACGGTGTGGTGGCCTCCGGTGGCGTTGTTTGCCGCGCTTTTGCTGCTTGCAGGATTCTGCGGCGTTTTTAGACGCAGCGTAAAAACCGGCCGGACGCCTGCGGCCGCCGGCCTTGTCCTTCTAGCCTCGACAGTGCCGGCCGCGTGTGGCGGTCTAATGCTCTGGGTCTTGGCCGCGCTTTTCGTTCACGCGAAATCGCTTTATGGAGGTTTGTGGCATGCGTTGGCGTGGGGCCCGCCCGCCATGATCGCCGTCTTTTCCCTCACCGCGATTCTGCATCTCGGGCTAATTGGTATCAATTTCCCGGACAGCGGCCGCGAGTGGTGGAGCCGCCTGGGGGCATGGCTCTGCATTTACATGCTGGGTTGGGCCGGCCTGGTCACCGTCGTGATCTATGGTCCACTGGTTCTCGCGCTGAGCGCCAGGGCGATCGCCGGCATGAGCATTACCTGGATCGCCACCACCGCCGCCGGCCTGCTGGCTGGCCGCAGCTCCGGCCCTAGAGAAAAAAATGGCCACGCAGTGCTGCGGATTCTGGCGCGCGTGGCTCCGTATGTCTTCATTGCCGGCCTGCTGCTCGCCATTTCCGCCGGGCTCCAGGTCGCATTGCCCTTGAGAGAGGATACCTTCGCTTGGCACACCGAGGTCCAGTTGTTCCAATCGCCAGATCTTCCCATGGCCGACATTATCATGAAGCACTTTCAAATCCTGGATGCCACCGGATGGTTGTCGGTTTGGATTGCACTCGGTGTACTGGCCGCGATCGCCGCCCTGCTTTCGTGGCGCGTCGACATCAACGAGTTTTCGATGCATCACTTCTATCGCAACCGGCTGGTGCGCTGCTACCTTGGGGCCTCTCATGTGCGTAAGCCGCAGACTTTCACCGGTTTTGATCCTCATGACGATGTGCGGCTCGCGGACCTCGCCGGCCCTGGATTTACGGGTCCCTATCCGCTGGTGAACACGACACTCAATCTGGTAAGCGGCGAAGACTTGGCGTGGCAGCAGCGCAAAGGCGCCTCCTTCATCTTCACGCCTAAATTCAGCGGCTACCAGATCGCCGGCCATCCTGGAGCGCGCGGCGATGCGCGGCCCGATCTTACGGGCGCCGCCACGTGGCATGGCTACCGCGAGACGCGCCATTACGCATACCCGGATCTAGGCGGCATTTCGCTTGGCACCGCCATGGCCATCTCCGGCGCCGCGGCCAGCCCCAACGAGGGATATCATTCGTCGCCCGCGACGGCCTTTCTAATGACGGTGTTTGATGTGCGCCTCGGATGGTGGCTCGGGAATCCCGCCGGGAAAAAGTCCCATCACTCCGCGCCCAAATTTGCTCTCGTCCACTTGATGCGTGAGCTGTTCGGACTGACCGACCAGCGGAGTAACTTCGTCTATCTTTCTGACGGCGGACACTTCGAGAATCTGGGCATCTACGAGCTTGTCCGGCGCCGTTGCCGCTACATCATCGCGTGCGACGCCGGTCAGGATGGCGGCCTGGGCTTCGAAGACCTGGGGAATGCCATTCGCAAGTGCCGCACCGACATGGGCTTGGATATTGAGATCGATGTCGACAGCATCCGCCCCCAGGCAACGGGTTCGAGCCACTGGCATTGCGCCGTTGGGACGATTCATTACGAGATGGTGGAACGGGGCGCCAGCGCCGGAACGCTCGTTTACATCAAATCTTCGCTCACCGGCGACGAAGCCGCTGACGTGCTGAGTTATCACACCGAGAGGCCGGCATTCCCGCATCAATCCACCGCCGACCAGTGGTTCGATGAATCGCAATTCGAGAGCTATCGCAAGCTCGGGTACCATGTTGGTCTCACCACGCTGGGCGCCGCCGGCCAGCAACGGCCCATGCGCAACGGCGCGGAATCGTTTTTCGTAGCCTTGCGTCAAGCCTGGTACCCGCCCAGCCTTTCTGTAGCCGCATCCTTCAGCAAGCATGCCACCGCGCTGCACCATTTGTTCGAGCGCCTGAGCCAGGATGAGAACCTCCGCTTCATGGACGCCCAGATCTATCCGGAGTGGGAGCGTCTCAACGCCAAGGCTGCTTCGTTGCCTCCCGTCAACCTGTGGCTGCCTGTCAAACCCGAAGAACTGCGCGCCGGTTTCTACTTTTGCAATTCTCTGATCCAGCTGATGGAATGCGTCTATCTGGATCTGCATCTCGATCAGGAACAAGATCACCCGGATAACCGCGGTTGGATGAACCTGTTCAAGCACTGGGCGTGGTCCGGCATGCTTCGCGCAACCTGGGCCGTCTCCGTCTCCACGTATGGGGCGCGTTTCCAAACCTTCTGCCGTACCAGTTTGGGACTGGACACCGGCGAGGTCCAGGTGGATTTGAGACGTATCGACGCGCCTGAGCTGAACTATCATGAGCGCGATCTGGTGGACGAGCTGTGCCGCATCTATCCCGACGTGGGCAAATCCGGATCCGTGCTTCTGCTGCAAATGGCGGTGACCGATTTGTCGGTGGGCGCGGCATCGCGGCCCGCGTCGGCTTTTCGATTTACCTTCGGTTTCGCGGTTATCTATCAGAACCAGTTCGTCCTTTTCCGCATTCAGGACCACCTCCGCACCATCGGGCTCGGGCGCCTGGCTTTACACAAGGTCAAGGATCAATACCGGTTTGATCCAAGTCTCTTGCAGCAACTCAACCAGTCCGTACGCACCGATCAGGACACGGAGGTAACCGAAGAGCTGCGCAACATGGGCAGCAGCGCCAGCCGCAGAAATTTCGATCAGTTGGTCCGCTCGGTGGAACGAGAGCCTAAGGCGCCGGCATTGAGCGCGCGCGCGTAGGCAAAGATGGGATGTCAATTTGGTGGTTATAGGCACATCCCTGCTTCCCGCCAATGTGCGCATCTGATATCATCCTCTCAGAGGTTTGCCATGATTCTCGAGCGCGTTTCTCCTCTACAGCTGGCCGATGTGGAAGCAGCCTTGCGGCGGGCGGTCCGGCGGCGCAGAGCCAGCATCGCGGCGGTGGAAACGGTTGGAGACGCAACCGTATTCACCATCCTGCAGCCGGAGTTGCGTGCCATGCTCTTGTCGGCGGACCCCCGTTTTGCCGCGTTGCTGCCATGCCGCATTGCGGCCTATACGGCCGCGGGCGGGATCAAGCTGGTTACGCTCTCACCTGTTGCGTTCGCCAGTAGCCTGGGGCGCGCGGATCTCAAGTCGCTCGCCACATCGGCCGAAGGGATGTTGAATGAGATTTTGGACCAGGCCGCGCGACCGCTCACGCAAGCAGCGGGAGGCGGACATGCCGAATCGGGTCTGGGCGCAACGGAAGATCAAATGAACATGCGTGGCGCCGTGCCGCAACGCATCGACAGCCGTGGCTCGAAAGTTGAGGAGTTAGCCGGAACGGGCGAACAGGATTCGCGCGGCGGTTAATGTCCAACCGCGTGCACTCGAGTGCGCGCCAGCAACTGTCCGGCGCGTTCGATCGCCTTTTTCTCAGCCTCTTCCCGCGTCGCTCCCGTCGTACGCGCCAGTGTTGCGCCCGGCGAGACGTTGTCCGCCTTGGAGTGAAAAACCTCGCCTAGGCGGTAGCTGGTGAGGTTCACCGGCCAGGCGCCGATGTCTATTTTCCGCTCCTGAAATTCTTCCACCTTCATAGGTCACGCCTTCGCCGTCGCCGCGGCGCCTTTCTCGACCGCTGCACCAACCAGATTTCCCCACTCCGTCCACGAACCGTCATAGTTCACGACTTTGTCGAGACCGAGCAGGTATTTCAGCACAAACCACGTGTGGCTGGAGCGCTCCCCTATGCGGCAGTACGCAATCACCGGCTTCTCGCCGTCAATGCCTTCGCTGCTGTAAAGAGTCCGCAATTCGTCCGCCGATTTGAACGTGCCATCCTCGTTACACGCCTTGCCCCATGGGATATTGCGCGCGCCTGGAATGTGTCCCCCACGCTGGCAAGTTTCCGGCAATCCGGGCGGAGCCAGAATCTCGCCGGTGAATTCCTGGGGACTGCGCACGTCTACCAGTGCCCAACTGCGCGCGGCAAGCGCCGCCTGTACCTGCGGCAGAAAAGCACGCAAGGAGTTGTCCGCGGCCGTGGCGGTGTAATGGGTCCGCGTTGGCTTCGGCGTTTCGGTCGAAAGCTCGCGCCCTTCCGATAGCCACTTCTTGCGGCCGCCATTCATAAGGCGCACATCTTTGTGGCCGTAGATTTTCAATTGCCACAGCGCCCAGGCCGCAAACCAGTTGTTGTTATCTCCGTAAATCACTACCGTCGTGTCGTTGGAGATTCCCGAAGCCGCCATCAAATCTTCGAGCTGCGATTTCGGGAGAATGTCCCGGCGGACCGTGTCGCACAGTTGCGAGTTCCAAGCCCAACCCAGGGCGCCCGGAATGTGGCCTTCATCGTAGGCTTTGGTATCCACGTCGACTTCAACGACCCGAACGTTCGGATCGGAGGCATGCTCAGCGACCCAGTTGGTCGACACCAAGGTCTCCGGATGTGCGTAATTTGCCATAAAGGACTCTCCTGTGGAAGTGAATCTACCTTAAATATATCGAGAAACAGGCCATTGTCAAGTTGCGGCACTCACATGGTTTAACGTAGCCATCCGGTAAAGTAATTTAGGCCGCGGCCAAACCCATGGGTGTCATGGCGGTTTGTACGCTACTCACCCGGACAACGGTTTCGCAGCGTTGATATCCTGAGAAGCCCGAATGCTTCTCGACAACATGAGACTGCTGGTGCGCCTGTTCTGGCGTCCGTGGAACACCATGGGCGCGATACTTGACCAGGGCAGTCTCTTTTTCGCATCCGCGGCGGTACTGGCTGTGTCTCTGCTGTTGCAATTCAATTTGAGGTCCGTCATTCCGCCGGTGCCGCCCGCCGCCCAGCAGACTCAGGCCGTAGAAGTGGACCCGAGTGAACCGCCCGTTCTCACAGTGCGCCCGCCGCCTCGGTGGTCATTCAGCTTCTACAGCCCGCTTCTGGTTCTGGCCATCGTATACGTGCCTGGTACGCTACTGGTTGCCAGCCTCATTGGACGGCTTGGAGGATTCGGGGTCACATTCTCGCGCGACTATTCCGCCCTGTTAACGTGCGCGTCCATGGCATGGGCGGCGGTGAACCTTCCGCTCGCTCTGGTTGCCACGACGGTCCCGCTCCCGGTGCTCGCGATGGTTGCCGCGCTGGCCTACCTTTACTTCACTGTGCTCATGTTCTTCGCGGTGCGAACGGTTCTCGGTACCGAGAACGGTATCACTGTGGCCTCGGTCTGCCTGTCGGTGATTCCGCTTGCCGCTGCCGTGTTCTTTTGGGCACCGCTGCGCTTCATCCTCGGCTACCTCGCCTCACCGTTCTTCCTTTTCTACGCGTTTTACTATCTCCGCGGGGAGTTCGCGAACATAGGCTCGGACCTGCGCAGTCGGCAGAATTTCCGGCGTATGCTGGATGCGGCCGCTATCAATCCGCACGATGCCGAAGCGCAGTATCAGCTCGGACTCATTTACCAGCAGCGACGCCAGTACGACGAAGCCATTCAACGATTCAAGAACGCCGTCGCCATTAACGCGGCGGAAACGGATGCTCACTTTCAATTGGGCTGCATCGCGCGCGAGCAGGGTCGCCTCAAGGACGCTCTCACGCAGTTTCAGATCGTGCTGGATCAGGATGACAAGCACAACCAGAGCGAGATCCTGCGGGAGATCGGCGCAACCTATTTAGCCGCACGCCAGTATAACGACGCGCGAAGGGAACTGGCGACGTATCTGGAGCGGCGTCCCTATGACGCCGAGGGGCTCTTCGACTATGGCTTGGCGCTCGAAAAATTGAACGACACGAAGGAAGCGCGAGAGGCGTATACGCGTTCCATTGAGGCGGCCCGAACTGCGCCGCGTTACCGCAGGCGCTACACCGCCAGATGGAGCAGGCTGGCGCAGAAGCAACTGCGCAAGCTCCCGAAATCTTCGCAACAACAGGCAAGGGTAATTAAGTAAGTCACAACCGCTCCCTGCCGGTCACGGCTTCCATGAGAAGGCCACTCCGTGTCAAGGGTTAATTTGGTCGTGTCACCTATACGGTTGATCGCCGACCAAAGGGAGGCGCGATCCCTCCTCAATTTACCTTCCTTCAAGGGAAGGTTTTTTGATCGTACGTCCTATACAGCCCATCGCCGACCAACGGGAGGCCGATTCCGGTTCCTTCCTGTATTTACCCCCGCCGCAATCGCCCTGCTTCCATTCGCACTCTGGTTGGAGCGGTTGGCTCCGGTGCCTATTGGCGTCCTTCATGATAACGGGTGCTGCCATCTCGCAATCGAACTGACGCATCGCTGTTTCCAGAAGCGGTCGTTCCACCGTGACCTCGCAGTCACCCGAACTCGGCATGGGGTCTCCTGTCCCACAACTAAGCTGCTCTGCCCGTCCGTTGTTTCGCCTGGCTGTTGCGCAGCGGTTCATATACTTCGGCCGTCACCCACAACCGGTGCAGCAAAATCCCCAGCTTCCGCGCCACCGCTACAATCGCGCGCTTCTTCGCATTCTTGCCGCCGCGCGCCGCCAGCTTCAGTCCCCAGCGTTTCAGATCCGTGTCCGGGCCCCGACGACCGAGAATGCCATGCGCTCCTTGCACCAGCATCTTGCGCAAGTAAATGTCGCCCTCCTTGGTGATGCGCAACTGCGGCTGGCTTTCGCCCGAATCGCTGCGCTTGGGCCGTAACCCTACATAGCAACCCACGTCCCGGCTCTTCTGGAATCGTTCGCGGTCTTCCACCGTCAACACGAATGTCAGAGCGATCAAGGTTCCTACTCCACACACCTGCTTCAGGAGTGCGGTTTCCGGATACTCGCTCCGGGCGATCTGCTCGATGGTCGCGTCACTTTCTTGGATCTTCTCGGTCAACGATTCCACTATTTCCAGCAGCGGCTCGAGCGTTTCCAGCAGCGGCTGCGGCAGCCCTTCTCCCCGGCCCACACCCATTTGGTCGGTGTCGCAGTTCGGCAATCGCTCGCCCACCGACTTCGCCAGCCCGCGGGCCGTGTTCACCAGGCCGGTGCGCGTTTCCACCAGCGCGGCGCGTACGCGAATGCTCATCAGGTGCGCTTGCGCTTTCTCGCTGCGGTGCCGAATGGGCCGTAACAGCTGCGGATCCACGCGCGCCAGCCGCGCCAGCGTCTGTGCATCCAACCGATCATCCTTGCGGCTGCTGGCGCTGATCAACTGTACTTGTCTGGCATTGGCCACGATCACCTCGTGCCCCATGCCCCCCAACAACCGGCTCACCCATGGCGAATGCGGCATCGCTTGCGGGCACCGAACACCCGTAGCATCCCTTTCTTCGTTGTCGCCACGCTCTGTTCCTGAATCACTTCCCCGTCGCCGTTCAACACACAATAGCGGCTCGTCTTGTCCCCCAGGTCCATACCGATCGTCATCTCTTGCCGGCGGGCTTTGGTGCCCCGCCTCGGACTCTGCGGACAAGTGCTATTCTTCTTCATGGCCGGTTCTCCTTTGCACTTCGAGTGCGTATCCATTGGGAGCTTACCGCATCCCGCTGGGAGCCGGCCTTCTCATTCCATCTCACACCGCCCGTCGCTCCTGCCACCAGGTCCGAAGCCGTCACCGGCTGCGCTAGGGTCGACGGGATATTTTCAATGCTTTGCTCCAGCGTTGGGAGAGGTTCCCGTTTTCCCTTTGCCTCCAAACTCCACCGGCGCCTGTGCCAAGGCGTCATCCAAAGCTGCTTTCAGGGTGGTGTTGTCCGGGTCCCGCCGGAGAGCCTCGCGCAATTGCGCCAAGCCTTCGCGCCAGTGGCCCAGGCGGAGCAGCGCGACCGCGAGGTTCGTGCGGATCCCGACATGTTCGGGGTATAGGTCCAGCGCCGCACGATATTTTTCCAACGCGGCGGTCAAATTGCCCGCTTTGTCGAGCTCTGTGCCCTGAGTGTTGAGCTGAATCGCGATCAGCGAGTTCTGGTCGGACCTGTCTTTCGCGCGCAGAAGTTCCGCCAATGTTTTCCTTACCTGGTCGGCTTCCTCCCTACAGCCGTCTTCACGCAGCGCCCGTTGCAGGTCGTTCAGTGCGGTCTGATTCTCGGGATCGTGGCGCACTGCGATCCGCAGATGTTCTACGGCGACGTGCGCCTTACCCTGATTGAGATACTCCGAACCGAGCCGGGTTTGCGCGACGGCATCTTCCGGGCTGATGGCCACGGCGCGCTGGAACGCGATGAGTGCCCCGGCATCGTCCGACAGACTCTTTCGAGCTTCTCCTAGGTCTGACCATGCTTCGGGAAAATCGGGCCGAAGCGTGACGGCCTGTTTCAACTGTGCGGCAGCCTTCTCCACATCATTCTGTTCGGTGTATATCTTGGCACGCAAGTAATGCGGGTACGCCGCTTCCGCGGTGTGTCCCAATAGTTCGATGCCGCGATCCAGTTGCCTGGCGGCCTCGTCGAATGCGCCGGCTTGGAGCAACACCAACCCGAGGTTGACGCGCGCGGGAGCCAATCTGGGGTTCAGTTCGACCGCTTTCTCAAATGGTTCCCGCGCAGCTTTCGGATTGCCAAAGCTGTTGAACGCCTCACCGAGCGCATTCTGTGCCTCCGCCGATTTCGGCCACAGCCGCACGGCTTCGGTCAGTTGAGCAATGGATTCTTCACGGTCTCCGTCCTCCATCAGCACGCTTCCCAACAGCAGCCGGGCATCGGCATCGCGCGGATGGGTCTTGATAATTTCATGCAGAAGGCGAACCGCCTCTTTGCGCTGTCCCTTAGCAAGCAGAGCCCAGGCTTCTTCGACGGGAGGCCGTTGGGCCAGCAGAAGACCGGCGCAAGCCAGCGCAGTTAAGAATCGCATCATGTGGAAGCTTTATGAGCCACGAGCTTTTCGGCGCGCACGATGCCGGCGCCCTCCGTTACGTGAATCAGTTGATCGGCGGCGACCCCAGTAAATCTCTCCGTGTTACCGAGCGGCCAGCGAACCTCGATGTCTACCGTTCTAACGGGTCCAAGGCCGAAGTGCAACCGGCTATCACTTACTGACAGATAAGATGCCTGGCTTAGCACCTCCTGTGCCTGCACTTTGCCGCCATAGTGGAGGGTAACTCGCGCGCCGATTGCGCTGCGGTTCGACTTGACACCGCGCAACTTGACTTTGATCCAGTGGTTGACGCCGGTCAGGTCATTGCGGAGCAGCGAGGGCGGTTCGTTGTGATTGATGATAAGAAGGTCGACGTCGCCATCGTTATCGAAGTCGCCGCACGCGCAGCCGCGGCTTGAGTGCAGGGCGTCCACACCCGGTCCCGCCTGGCCTATCAATTCCTCGAATTGTCCTTTACCCAGGTTGCGGAAAATCACGCGCGGTGAAAGGTAGTTATCCTTAACTTCGGGATAGATCCCGCCGGTGACACAGAAAATATCCGGGCTGCCATTGTTATCGAGATCCGTGACGACAGCGCCCCAGCATACATAACGAGTCTCGACGCCTAGTCCCGCGCGGGCGGTCATGTCGCGAAAATTGCCTTTGCCATCGTTCACGTACAAAGCGGAGGTGTCCGCGGCGAAGTGTGTCTTGACGATATGTAAGTTACCGTCGAGCCTGAAGTCGCCTATGCCGAGGCCCATACCGGCCTGTTCCATCCCGTCTTCGCTCAAGGCAACGCCTCTTTCGAGACCCTGTTCGGTGAAGGTTCCGTCGTGGTTGTTGTGGAAGAACAAGCTGGGGGTGGAGTCGCAAGCGACGTAGATATCCGGCCAGCCATCGTTGTCAAAGTCGGCCGATACCGCAGTTAGCCCATAGCCGCCCTCCACTTTGCCGATGCCAGAGGCGTCTGTTACGTCCGCGAAGGTGCCGTCGCCCTTATTGTGATAGAGGGAATGATGCCCATACGGCAAGCCGCGCGGCCCGCAGAAGACGCCTTCGTAATTGCAGCTCTTGGACTCGCCCGCGCGGGGCACAGAGTTCATATCAAAGGTGAGATAGTTCGATACGAAGAGATCCAGCCTCCCGTCACGATCATAGTCCACGAAAGCGCACCCGGAACCAAATCGCGGCTTCGGACTGAGCAGGCCGGCTTCCTTTGTCACGTCAGTGAATGTTCCGTCGCCGTTATTGCGGTAGAGAGAGTTCTGGCCCCAGCCGGTAATAAACAGGTCCTCAAAGCCGTCATTGTTGTAGTCACCAACCGTCACGCCGTAAGTGTATCCCGTATGAAACAGCCCGGCCTTCTCCGTCACGTCGGTGAAAGTGCCGTTTCGATTGTTTTTGTAGAGACGCAGGGAGGCGGTAGGCGGCGGATCGCCAAACCGGGAGCCGGTAAGAATCAGCACGTCCATCCAGCCGTCGTTGTCATAGTCGAGAAAGGCGGCGCCACAGCTCATGGCCTCGACGACGTAATCGGCGCGATTCGGGTGACCGCTGACGACGATTTCTTTGAGCCCGGCTTTTTGGGCTACATCGGTGAAATGAGCGTGGAAAGGGAGCCCGGAGGGCTTGCCGCGAGGTGCGGCCTTCACCCCACGGGAAGCCATTCCCTGGCCGGGAGCCAGGCCCTGGCCGCACAGGCGTGCCCCTGGCCACGCCAGCAAACTGAGGACGCTACGCCGGCTGAGACGCACCATGGGACCTGAAGTTCAGTATAACCGTGGATAGATCTGAGCAAAAAAGGGCGGCGTGACGAAGCGCGCCGCCCGTAGTAAAAGATGCGCTGCCAACTACCAGAGTATCTTGAAGCCCAACTCGACCTGGCGGCCGCTGATATATGCGGAAGTGGCGCCTTGGGAGCCGAAGGTGCCGCCCGGGGAACCTTGGTACAAGGCCTTGCCGAAGTTGGCGTCGTAGACGTTGGTATCCGGGTCGCCTCGGTTCAGGTTGTTCAGCGCATTGTAAGCCGTCATCTTGAGTTCGGCTCGGAATTTCTCGGTGATATGGAATTGCTTCACCAGACTTGCGTCCAGATCCCAGAAGTGTGGGCCGGTCAGACAGTCATACTGCAAGGGGTTAGTCCGCAGTACGTAGGTGTTCGCCGGGATCGGTTGAAACGCGGATGCGTTGAACCACTGACCCGGCGTGGGATTCGAGACGCACGGGTTGCCGGTCACAATCAGATTCCCGAACTGCGGGTAGTCGCCCGAGATGTACTGAAAAACGGGTGTTATCTTCCAACCTCCGACCAAGGCATCGAGTGCGCGCGGAGCGCCGTTCAGATAGGCGCGTCCTTTCCCGAAAGGCAGTTCGTAAGTGCTGGCGATGTTCATGCGATGGCGCGGCTGGTTGCTGTTCTGCCACTGGAACGTGTTGTCGAAATACGTGAGATCGTTAAAGTTGTTGATCTGCGCCTTCTCGCGAGTATACACGTAAGTGATGAGAAAGTTGTAACCCTTACTGAAGGCCTTCTGACCCTTGAGCTGTAACTGGTTATACCGTTCCCCAGAGCAACAATCACCAATGGTGTACATGGGTCCGTATTGCGGATACGGCGTCAGCAAGGACGTCAGGGGGATGGTTGGCTGGTAATAATAGGGACCGTTGATGATGGTGGTATTCAGGTAGTGATAGAAGGGGTTATTGACAGTCGTCCCGGTCAGAGCGCTGAAGTTGCTCGCAAACTTCTGGTTTATGCCAGGGTTCACCGCATTCAATTCCTGAATGTAATGCTGGTTCCCGATATTCAGGAAGTAAGTAACGTCAGCCACGAACCCGCCCGGCAACTGCCGTTGAAAGTTGATGTTGATACGGTCGTTATAGGCCTTCGATAAATTCTGCGGGTACCATAGCAGGTTCTCTCCGCCGCGGCCTATGTTCGTTCCCAAAGCTTTGCCTGCTACCGGACCGAAATTCGGAATCAGCGGGTTGGTGGCCGAGAACGGATTCGTCAGGGTTGCCTGGGGCACGCCGTTCGCCAGCGGGGCCACAAACTGGTAACCCGTCATACCGAAGAATGGCGGCTCCAGGAAGTTGATATCTTCGAAGCCGGAAATCGGAGCGGCGGTGAAGTTATATTCCGTCGGGATCACGTAGCGGGCATAACCGAAGCGCAGGACCGATTTCTCGTCAACCTTGAAGGCTAAACCGGCGCGCGGCGCCAGCGCCAATTTTGGGGGATTCCACATACCCGGATGACTGCTGTTGGTGAATTCCCAATTACCTGTCCAATGGTAAAAGCCGGGTCCGCCCACCAGATTGAGGGCCTGCTGGGGTATCTGCGGCGGATTGGCCTGCATCTCGGGCACCGGCGCCGATAAATTCAGAGCTTGCGAAAGCAAGTGGGCCGAATCGTGCCAGGCCGACTCATATTCATCCCGCAAGCCGAGGTTGAGGGTGATTCGCTTGCTCAACTTCCAGTCATCCTGAAAGAAGATGCCGTAAAAGTTGGTGATGGGGACTGGGACACCGCCGCCCACCACTTCGGTAGAGGGGTCGAGTGCGCCCAACAGAAAGCTGGCCCACTGATCGCCGTAAATAGCGGTATTGGGGCTTTGAAACGTGTTCGCGGTAGCGGCGGCGTTGAACTGGAACTGCGTAGTGTTCGATACGTAGACAGGTCCCCAACTGCGCCGGAATTCGAAACCAGCTTTGAGATAGTGCGAGCCGCGCTGTTGTGAAATCTTGCCGTTGAAAGCCTCACCCTTGGGCCTCTGATCCCAATAGAAACCGCGGCCTCCGAATACGTTTCCTCCAATATTCAAGGACGGGAAGTAAATCGGCACGCCGGGGGAGTTGACCTGATAAGGCTGATACCAGGGGTTGTTGGGCCAGAACTGCGCGTTGGCATTGGACGACAGGCTGGGCGAAACGTAGGCATCCACGACATCATGATAGTCGCCGTGGAAATCCACTATGGTGCGCGCACTGATCGTCCAGATTGCGTCGCCGGCGACCTGGTCCGCATTCCGAAGGGAACCAGTCGGCACATACAGAGGGGACTTGTTGGGAGTGGGGTTTGAGTAAATGTCCGTGGTATGGTAGCGGCCAAACCGGCCAAATACTTTCCACTTATCGTTGATGTTATAGTCCACGCGGTCGCCGAAATTGTAATAATGCCAGGCATCAATGTAGCCAAACTTGTAGTTATTCACTCCAGTGATGTTGTCACCTGGATTGTTGGGCGCCCAGAAGTCCTTCATGAAAGACGCGGCAAGCGGATCGAAACGGTTGGCTGGAATGGTGTTGTTGGGGAAGGGTGTGCGCGTCACGGAACCATTTGCGCCCAATACGGTGGAGAAGGGATCGTAAATCGTACGCAGAACGGGAGTGCCGTTTTGCAGACCGAACGACTGCGAGAAATTCCCCTGCTGCTCTAAAGCCGTCGGCAGTGTCGTGACATAGCTGTTTGGCGCGCCCTGCTTCCAATACTCGACCGAGAAGAAGTTGAAGATTTTATTCTTCTTGATGGGGTTGCCCAGAGTGCCGCCGACGATGTTTTGACGCGTTGCATTCGCGCTGAAGGTGGTGCGGTCCGCCTCAGCGTTCAGCCACGGATAGCGTCCAAGATAGAAAGCATCGCCGTGCCACTCATTGGTACCGGACTTAGTGGTCATGGTGATGATGCCGCCGGCGCTGTGGCCGGATTCGGCGTCCACGCTGTTCTGGGACACGATGACTTCCTGCACGTCATCCATATTCGGCGGATAGCTGAATTTGTGGCCCATGCCGACCGGACTGCCATCAATCTGGAGATCGTTCTTGAGGTTGGTGTCGCCTCCCAGATCCACGCTATTGGCGGACCACGAGAGGAAGGGGAGCACCTCACCGCGCGTGTTGATTGCCTCGGGAGCCAGCAAGGTCAGCTTGAAGGGGTTGCGATCATAACGCGGCGTCTCGGCCGCCATGGTCGAGTCGATGGTCAGATCCTGGTTGGTGGTGTTGAACTGCACGGCCACTGGCGCTTCCGCAACGGTGATACTTTCCTGAACCGTTCCGGGTTTTAGCATGGCGTTGACAGTAACATCACCGCGTGTCTGAATGACGACATTTTCTTGAATGAACTTAGCGAAACCGGGCACCTCAATAGTGACCATATAAGTGCCAGGGTCGAGAAGGTCGAATAGGTATAGACCCGTATCGCTGGTTTGGCGGATGGTCGTGATTCCGGTTTTGATGTTGAGGAGCGTCACCGTGGCATTCGGAATCCCAGCCTGGGATTCATCGGTAACAATACCTTCGATGCGTCCGCGGTAATCCTGGGCGATACCGGACATGGCGAACAGCAATAGCACCGACACCGCTGACGCACACAGGATCACAAATCTGTGCCTCATAGCTTGAACACTCCTTTTCATTTGGTTAGCGGGAATTACGAGGCCGCGCTGAGTCTCAGACAAGAAACTTTCGGCGCGCAGCCCACATACGCAGGGCATACACGGCATCCTGATAGCAAACCTTAGACTTGGCAAAGTATACGCCGGGACAGAAATGGAATCAAGGGATTTTCAAAGCGGCTGAGGTCAATTCTGACTCAATTCGATTTTCGCTGCGACTTCCGGTTACTGTAACTGCGCGGAAGTTCCCAGTAAATCTTTCGATTATTAAAAACGGAATTTATGCCGTTGCTTAGCGGGTATGACTTTGTTTGAACGGCGCGTGGTGGATGGAAACGTACAGTCGCGCGGCACGAGCTGCAGAACTATCCCGCGATCGGCGTCGGGTGTACGCCTTCGTGGACGATGCAATAAGATGCGTCGCCCGGCGATTCAAGGTTAAGCTTGCAGGGATGGATGCGTGCCGGGGCTCTTTTCATGCTTTGCTGCTCTACGATGTTGCGGACGAGATTGACTTGCAGGTCTTAGGCGGCCTGCTCGGCGCAACTCCGCCGGTGCGCAAGCCGGAGTTCAAGTTACCGGCTCCGGTTTACGTGCGCTTTGAGCGGCCGCCGGTGGTGGAACCCTGCGAAAGCCTGTCTCTTTCCACTGGCGAATTGTTTGAGGGTCGTCTGAAGTACTTCGATTACGGCGTCGTCAGCCTTGAACTGGAGCTTTCTTTCCAAGTGGGATGGCAGGAGCTGGTCACGCTTTCGAACCGCTGGATCGAAGCAGCGGAGCTAGAGCAGAAAGCGCTTCAAATCGTGCGGAAGCGTATGGGCAGTCTGACTCCGGCTATGCGCAAAGCCTATCCGGAGTGGCTGGATGAGGTCTATTACACGGTGCACGTAACCGAAGTGACGGGAACCAGTAAGCACCCACACGCGGCCGCCGACCTTTTGGCGGAACACGGCACCGCCATTGCGCAAATCGTTCGCGGCGAACTGATTCCTCTCTCCACAGCAGAAGAGAGGGAATTGCTGGGCTCGAGCATGTCGTACTATCCGACAGACCTGCTGGTTGTGGGCTGGATGGCGGCTTTCATCTACGACACAGCCGAAGGAGCCGCAGGCACCGGACAACTCTTGGAATACGCCAACACCCAATTGCTGGAGTACCGGCGTTATGACGAGTTGCTAACGCGCGTGTTGAAACACACCTACGATTCACTCGAGCGGGGCGGCGGTGTTTTCTCGCGCTGGCGATTGGCCGCGGAAGCCAAACGGCTGAACACTCTGCGGCTGGACATCACTGAGCTCAGCGAGCGCGCCGACAACGCCATCAAATTCCTGAGCGACATGTTTTACGCGCGAGCCTATCAACTGGCTTCAGTCAAGATCGGTGTGAACGACTACCGCCATCTGGTGGATGAGAAACAGCGGACGGCCGGTGAACTCTATCAATTCATGGTGGACGAATTTCGAGCGGCGCGCGGCTTCGTGCTGGAGCTGATGGTGGTCATCATTCTCGTGATCGAAATCGTTTTTCTATTCAGGGGAAAATAAGAGATTAAACCGCCGAACGCCGAACAGCCGGCCGCGCCCAGAGATAAGGCTCAGTTCCGGACGGCAGTGTAGCCAGAGCATCCTGAACCTCACCCAGCATGGCATCAATGGCTTTGTCGCCCGCCGCAACTGCGCCCACCAGTTGGGCCACGGCGCGCGCGCGTACCGCTTCCGCCTTGGAGCGAGCGTCCCAGGCGTGCTGCAGTTTTCCCTGAGAGTATGCGGAAGACGAGACCTTGGCAAACATCAGCGCGAGCTGGAGCTCTTTCTTCGCAAGCTCAAACTGCTGTCGCGCGTCGGACGAATCACTCATAGTCGTTCAGTTTACCTCATTTATGCCGCGGAAAAAGTGCGGTATGCACTACCACTCCGATCCGCTTGATTCAATGGCTCATCGACGTGCCAGTTTCGGTGTAAGGACCCAAGTTAGCGTCCCGTGCGGCTGCGATTCTCCGGTATCAACATCCAGGCCTACGAGAGCACCCTTTTTTAAGTCGAGCTGTAAGGAGGGGCACCTCAATAGAAACCCCACCACACGGCTGAGAAGGGGTTGGTGCCCCGCAATCAACACTCTTGCGGCGTGCTGCTCGCAAATTTCATTCCATACGCGTTGCGGCGTACTCAAGGGCGCCAGTGAATTTGTTGTGATGAGCTCCCGCTTAACTCCCAGAACGGCTGCGGCGATTTCCGCAGTTTGTAAGGCTCGTTTCAAGGGACTTGTCAGGATGACGGAAGGGCGAACGCCAGCTTCACGCGCCCGCTCCAGCACTGTGCGCAGCTTTTCCTTGCCCTCTGCAGTCAAGGCGCGGGCGGCATCAGCACCGCCTGGCGCCGCATCTTCCGCTATGCCGTGCCGCAGAATGTAGACACGCACAGCTCTTATCGCTTCCGCGGGCGCTTCGCGCCATTGGCTGCGTGGGCGCGCTCACTGCCGTTGATGCGAGGTGTGTCGCGGAGCCGCCGGATATCAAGATTCGAAATGTGCCGCTGCAAGTCGTGCAGAATGACATCGGGCGTCCGGACGGCGTCCACGGTAACGAAATCGTATTTCTTAGCCATTCCATCCAGTGCGCGGATCAGCCGGGTCTGGTACCGGACAAAGCTATCGAACATGTTGCTGCCGAAACGCATGTCCATCCCGCTCTCCCAATAATCAAACGCGCCGCGGCCCAGCACCACACGAGATACCAGATCCTTGACGTCCGCTCGAAGATAATACACGGCATGGGGCACCAGGCCGAATCCCGTTACCTGGTCGATCCAACGGCGATCCTCGCCGCGGGCAATGGCGCGCGCGATGATAGAGAAAATGTAGCGGTCCGTGAGCACGACAAAACCAGCCCGGAGCGCGGGAATGATTTCGTTCTCCAGCCGATCTGCGAAATCCGTCGTGTAATACAGTGTCATCGTGATGGGACCGAGAGTGTTCCCGTCCTTGGCCTGCTTGATACCCTTTCCGGCCAATGCACCGCGCGCCATGCCGGTATCCAAGACAGCGTGACCTTCTTGCTCGAGCCACTGCCGGAGCCGTGCCACTTGAGTGGTGCGGCCCACGGCGTCAGGACCCTCAATGACAATCAGTTTGCCGTGCAGTTCTCCGGAATCCACGCCGGGCAGAGGTTCGCTATAGAATTGAAGTGGTTGTTTCTGCTGCATGGGCCTCTCCAGGCGCCATTCGGAGCACGCCGTTTTTCAGACTCTCACCCAGTTCCTGGACCACGATTTCGCGCATCTGCTGCTGCTGTTTCTCAATGGAGAGTGTCGCGTCGATGATATGAAATCCGACCTCGTCGGCCATGGCTTCGTACTCGTCGAGGATGCGGCCCTGAAAAATGCGGAAACTCTCTTCCACGTCGCGGCTGAGCCCCATATCCATGCCGGCCTCGTAATATTTGATCGCATCGCGGCCGCCCAGGATGCGGCCGACGGCGACATCCAACGGTACGCGAAAATAGAAGGCCAGATTTGGACGGGTGGCGAACCGGTAGAGATTTCGCACCCACCGCCGGCTGACGCCTCGGGCCACATCGCGCGCGAAAGCCGTATATGCGTAGCGGTCGGCGCATACAATGGCGCCGGCCTTCATGAGGGGCACAATGTACCGTTCCATACGATCGGCAAAATCCGTTGCATGAATCAAGCTGAAACTTGTAGGAGTGAACATCTCCTTCTTCTTGCCACGGCGCGTGGTCTCCCGCACAAGGGGAGAAGAGTTCCATTCACTGAATGCGACTGCAAAGCCTTGGGATCGAAGCCAGTGACTCAACAGCGACACCTGGGTAGATTTTCCTGAACCATCGATGCCTTCAACTACAATAAGTTTTCCTCGGAAGCGATTCGGTGCTAAGAGTGGCATACGGGGGAGTGAGCCCAATTATTATAGCGTTATATGCCTCGGTACGCGGCCATTGACATCGGGAGCAACTCTCTCCGCATGGAGGCGGCAGAAGTCACTCCCGGAACCCCGCCGAAAATCCTGGCGTCGGAGCGGCAGGTGACGCGCCTGGGCGAGAGCGTCTTCCGTACGGGAAAGGTGAGTCCCGAGGCAATCAGCTCTGGTTTCGAAAGTCTTAAGCGGCATGGCACAGCAGTACCGAAAGCTGGATGTGATCGGGGTGAGGGCGGTGGCCACCAGCGCGATTCGCGACGCGAGCAACCAGGAGGAGTTTCTGGCCAAGGCGTCGGAAGCCATAGATGCGCCGGTCGAGATCATTTCCGGCCAGGAGGAATCACGGCTCATCCATTTGGGCGTGCAAAGCCGCTGGCCGCATCATAAGCATCGCCTGCTGATCATTGACGTGGGCGGCGGAAGCGCGGAAATGATTCACAGCGAAAACGGCCATATGCGAGACGCGGTGTCGAAGCCGTTGGGCGCAGTGCGTCTGACCGAGGAGTTTCTGAAGAGCGATCCTCCGGCCGACGGCGAACTCCATCGCCTGCAGGATTACATCGAGGAAAAACTTGCTTCGGCGATCCGGCGAGTCGGCCGTAGGAGATGGGACCGGGTGATTGCGACTTCCGGCACGGCGTCGGCCGCGGTGAGCGCGATCAACCAAGTCTCGCAGGCGAAGGTGGACAAAGCGGACCGGCTGCGGGCTTCCGCGGCTCAAATCCGTCAGTTGTACGACGAACTGTGCCATCGCAGCCTGGAAGAACGGCGGAAGATAACAGGTATCGGGCCGAAACGAGCGGAAATTATTATCGCCGGCATAGCTGTACTCCACCGTTTCTTGCAGGACCTGCAACTGCCTTCGCTCTACTACTCGGCGGCGGGTTTGCGGGATGGCATCATCGCCGACCTTGCCATGCGCGGTGTGGGCCGGGAACTTTCCGAGCTGGATCGCGACCAGCGCGCAAGTGGTGCGAGCCATGGCCCACCACTATGGTGTTTCACTGCCGCATGCGCGCAAGGTAGCCAGCCTGGCCAGCACCCTGTTCACCTCCCTGCAATCGCTGCACGGCCTGCAGCCGCACGTTGGGAAATTGCTGGAGGCGGCGGCTTATCTCCATGACGTCGGGCACTATGTCAGTGAATCGCGCCATCATAAGCACTCGTATTATCTGGTGGCGAACTCGGATCTGCCGGGCTTCACCAACCGTGAACGGGAATTGATCGCGAATCTCTGCCGGTTCCACCGCAAGGCCATGCCGGCAATGGACCACGCGACCATGGAAGCACTGAACAACGAGGAGCGGCGCGTGCTGGTTCTTCTGACTCCGCTGCTTCGCATTGCCGACAACCTGGACCGCAGCCACGCAGAGCGCGTGGAGAGCCTGGAGTGCCTGGTTCGGGATGGGCAGGTAACACTCAAGCTGGGCTCCAAGAGTGACACCGACCTGGAGCAGTGGGCGGCGGAGCGCTCGGCGGAAGCCTTTCGTGAGGTCTATGGCCGTGGGCTGGTTCTCAGCAGAGTGAAGTCATGATGCAAAGCTACGCGCACGGGCAAGTTTCCAGCTTGCTAAGGAAACTGGCGTTCTGCATGAATGAAGCCGCCAAATTGCGGGATGCTGATTCCATCCACGATCTTCGAGTGGCCATTCGCCGGTTCCAACAAAGTCTGAAGATTTTTCGCCAATTCCTCTCGAACGGCTACCGAAAGAAAATTCGCCGGCGGCTGAGGAAAATCATGGAACTGTCGGGCGAAATCAGAAACCGTGATATTGCAGTAGATTTGATGAAGCAGGCAGGTTTGCCCGCCCGTTCGGCCCTATCGGTGCGATTGTTACGCGAACGAAAGGAATTCGAGAGAGAGTTGCTGGCGTTACTCGATCGATGGGGAGAATGCAATCTATCTGATAAATGGGGTTCGAGGCTGGGGTTGTAGCGATGGAGAAACAAGGCCGGCCGGTTTGGGACAGTTCAAAGGGCCCGGAGGAGAATGCGTCCCAGAAGCTGCCCGCGTTAGCCCGTGTCTACTTCGGGGCGGGGCGGGCATTGTTTGCGGCCCAACCTACCGCCGAAGCCTTTCACAAATTTCGGCTCGAGACCAAGCGCTTTCGCTACACACTGGAGTTGTTTGAGCCCTGTTACGGTCCGGGGCTCGAAGAGCGCCTGAAGCTGCTCCGAACGATCCAAAATGTTTTGGGCGAAATCAACGACTGTGCGACCACTGAGAAGCTGCTGGGGGAGAAGTCCAGAATCTCGAAATTTCTGGAGCGCCGCATGGCAGTGAAAGCGCGGGCGCTGCGGACGTTGTGGCGCCAGACCTTCGATGGCGCGGGGCAAGAGACCCGGTGGACGAATTACCTGGCGCGTTTTGTCCGGAAACCAAAAGGAGAACTGCATGAAGATCGCTAAAGCCACGGCACGATATGAGCAATGGCTTGGGGAGCACATCCGGCTGATTGAAAGTGATCTGGAGCACAAACACGCCGCCATGGCCCAGGACCTGTTTTGTTTTCTGCGGGCAACATTCTACCGGTGGATGCAGCTCTGGCCGGAGGTTTGTCCGGAGTACACTCACGCGCCCGAGGTCTTGGGTGTGGGGGACCTGCACGTGGAGAACTTCGGCACCTGGCGGGATGTGGAGGGCAGGCTCGTTTGGGGCATTAACGACTTTGATGAGGCGTATGAGCTTCCGTATACCGTCGACCTGGTCCGGCTGGCGGCCAGCGCGCATCTGGCTATAAGAGGCGAACACCTGAGCATTGGAACCAAGGACGCTTGCGACGCCATTCTCGACGGTTACGAAAGAGGACTCTCCAGCGGAGGCGCGGCATTCGTACTCGAAGAACACCATCCGTGGCTGCGCGCCATGGTGACGGGTGTTCTGCGCAATGCGCAGCATTTCTGGGCCAAACTCGACGCACTTCCGATTGAGAAGCAACTCCCCTCTAGCGCGCGAAGAGCCATTGAGAAATTGTTACCGCACCGCGGTCTGAGTTACCGGGTGGCACACCGCGTGGCAGGCCTTGGAAGCCTGGGCAGAGAACGCTACGTGGCCATTGCGGAGTTCGCCGGCGGCAAGATTGCGCGCGAGGCTAAGGCACTGGCTCCCTCGGCCTATCTCTGGGCTGAGGGCAGCAAGGCCCGGCGTCTTCGTTACCAGCAAATTGTAGACCGTGCCGTACGATCCGTAGACCCGTTCGTCAGCATGAAGGGAAACTGGATCGTGCGGCGGCTGGCGCCGGATTGTTCGCGCGTGGAGCTGGCCTCCATGCCTAGAGAGCGCGATGAAGCGCGGCTGCTGCATTCCATGGGGTTGGAAACCGCTAACGTTCACCTGGGCACGCGTAAAGCCGCCAAAGCCATTCTCACTGATCTCAAGAAGCGCCCGCATCTCTGGTTACATCGAGCGTCGGCCGAGATGGTCAAAGCCATGACGGAGGACTGGGAACGCTGGCGCGCATCCTGGCATTCCCCAGGAAAGAAGCCTGCGGTTGTTCCCGCGGGCTGAATGGCAGGCACAGTTGCGGAAGCATGACATTTTGATGAAAGCGTGATTTCGGCTTCCGAAGCTTTTTCAGGAGCGGTCTCTTCACAACTTTGCAGCTACCTCTTCACAAATTTGTCATCTGCCTGTAACGATCCCGCCGTTATATTCGGGCAGACTGCGTATGAAGAAGATACTGCTCATTGAGGATGACCTGGATCTGTACGAGTTGTTGAAGTACAACCTGGAGAAAGCGGGCTTCCGATTTGTGGGGTCCAATACGGGAAAAGGAGCCGTCGAACTCTGCGTCAAAGAACGGCCCGATCTTATTCTTCTGGACATCATGCTGCCTGATTCGAGCGGGCTCGAGATATGCACGCGGGTACGGAACCATGCAGAGCTGGCGCCCACACCCATCGTGTTCATCACGGCGCGAGCCACGGAGGCGGATCGCATTACGGGTCTGGAATTGGGGGCAAACGATTACGTTGTGAAACCTTTTTCCATTCGGGAATTGGTCACGCGAGTCAAGGTGCAACTGCGCCCTACTGGTGATATTGCGGCCAGCGCTTTGAAGTCCGGATCGCTGGAGTTGGATCGCTCGAAGTGCCAGGTTCGCCTCAACGGAAACCGGGTACCACTGACAGCGACGGAATTTCGCCTGCTTGAATTTCTGATGAGCAGGCCCAACATTGTTTTTAGCCGTGAACAACTGCTAAATGCGATTTGGGGAAACAATCGCGCCATCATCGACCGGAGCGTGGATGTGTACATCTTGAGGCTGCGCAAGAAGCTGGAGACGGAACCCGCTAAGCCACAACTGATCTGCTCAGTGCGAGGTTTCGGCTACAGTTTCAATCCCGAGCAGGGCGCGAGCCAACTGGATCAGGTGGCTGCAGAAGCTTGAGCCTGTGTTTGCCCGGTCCCACGTAGCCCACTGATGCTAAAATGCCAACGAGTTCGGCGCGTATAACGTCGCGCCAAGTTGCGGAATATCTGTGAGAGGCAAACATTCTTTCCGTGTTCCATAGCCCTCTTTTTCGCAAGCTGCTTGTCAGCGCCTTCGTCCTGATTGCAGCTACTCTGGTGGGCCTCGACTTTTTTCTCACAAGGTACATTGCGGATCGCGAGACGCAATCGGTGCAGCACCGGCTGACCGCCGAGGCGCGAATTCTTCGAGAAGAGGTGCCGGATGTTGCATCGGCCCGGCTGGAAGTCTGGGCAAAAGAGGTTTCGCGGCGCGCCCAGGCCCGCGTTACGATGATCGAGCCCGGCGGCACGGTCGTGGCGGATTCCGAGCACGATCCCGAAACTATGGAGAACCACGCCAACCGGCCCGAGATTCGCCAGGCTTACGCCGGGCAAGTCGGCGTCGCTATCCGGCGTAGCGCGACATTGAATCGCGACCTTTGTTACGTGGCCGTGGGGTTTCCTTATCGTGGCGCGACCGGGTTCGTCCTTCGCCTGGCCGTACCCCTGGAGGAGGTGAACTCAGCCGTAGCTGCGGTGCGTTGGTGGTTGATGGGAGCATCGTTGAGCGCGCTGGGCGGGGCCATGGTAATTGCCTATGTCTTTTCGGAGCGGTTCACCAGCCGCATTCGCCAGCTGCAGTCGTTTGCGGAACATCTGATAGACAGAAGGGCCGCCGGCGATATTCAACCCGACACCGACGACGAGCTGGGCGCGCTGGCTCGCTCGCTAAACCGCATGGCGGCACAGTTACGCGATTCTCTCGATCGCTTGAGCCTGGAGTCCGCAAGACGCGAGGCGGTCCTTGCCGGCATGGCCGAGGGCGTGCTCGCCGTGGACCGGGAGATGCGTATCACTTTTAGTAATCAGTCCTTTGCGCGCGTGATCGGCGTGTCCGGCGCCATTCGGGCACATACGCCTCTCCTCGAAGTGGTACGCGATGCCGGACTGCTCGACATGCTTTCCGAAGTGCTGATTTCCGACAAGCCGCAAAAACGGCGCTTGGAATTGTCGGCAGCGGAGGGCCGTGCGTTCGAGGTGCAAGCTGCCCCTCTCTCCGCGTCTTCTCGACGGGGAGCGATTGCCGTGCTGCACGATATCACCGACCTCGAACGGCTGGAACGGATCCGCAAAGATTTTGTCGCCAACGTGTCCCACGAGCTGCGCACGCCGCTGACGGCCATTCGCGGCTATGCGGAAACGCTCCTAGAGGGAGCGCTCGAGGACCCCGCGAACAACCGGAAATTTCTCGAGATCATTACGGCCCAAGCTGCCCGGCTCAACAACATCGCGTCGGATCTATTGGTATTGTCGGAACTCGAATCCGGCAAGCTGGCTGAGAAGGAACGGCTGTCGGTTCCCAGTGTTCTCGAGAGCGCTCTGCACACTGTAGAATCCGAGGCGCGTGTGCGAGAGGTTCGCATTGTTTGCAGCCAGGTTGAGGACGTCTGCGTAGTGGGATCGAAAATCCGTTTGGAGCAGGCGCTGGTGAACCTGCTGGATAACGCTATCAAGTTCAATCGGCCCTCCGGGCAAGTCCGGGTTGAGGTCATGCTCGCGGCCGAGGGTCAGGTTCGGATTACAGTCGCTGATACCGGAATTGGCATTCCGTCAGATGACTTGTCGCGCATTTTCGAGCGGTTCTACCGCGTGGACAAGGCCCGGTCTCGAGCCGTAGGAGGAACGGGCCTGGGACTGTCCATCGTCAAGCACGTCCTGGAGCGCATGAACGGAAAAATCACGGTATCGAGCGAACTGGGCAAGGGCTCGATTTTCAGTATCACGCTGCCGTCATACAACGCGAATTAATCAATTCGTAATAGTTGTTTCATCAAGCCATAACACTCCCGCGGCTATCCTAAACACTTCAATCTGACCATGTGTGTTTTGCAGTTAGTTGGTTCGCGTTCACTATCGCTGTGAAAATTCACTTCAACAGGACTCGACTCTCATGACTAGAAAAGCGCTTCTGTATGCGACCCAGATCATGTTCCTGACTTTTGCCGCGGCAGTTTTGGGTACCGCAGCCGACAAACAGAGCGGCACTTCAGCCGACACCAGTCAGGAGGTCAACCAGCTCAAGGTGCAGCTTGCGGATCAGCAGCGACAGATTGAAGAACTTCGAACCGCTCTGCAAAAGCTGATCGCCGGCAGACAAACTCGCACCAGCGAAGATGTGACGCCGCCAGCAAACGTACCAGCTGCCGTGCCGGGCATTCCGCAGCTTGGGCAAGTGGCGAGCACTACGCCGATTGTGCCGGTGGCTCCGGCCGTAAGCGCCCCGCTTGCACTCCCAACACCCGTCGCCGCACCGCAGCAGGCGATGGTGGCGGAGTCGCCTCTGCAAATCCACATCGGCTCGGCAACCATAACGCCAGTCGGTTTCATGGACTTCACGGCCGTCTTCCGGACGACGAATCCTGGCAGCGGCATCGGCACCAACTTCGGCAGCATCCCCTACAACACGGGCGTCACCGGCAACATCGGCGAATTTCGTCTGAGCGCCCAGAACTCCCGAGTGGGCCTCCGTGTTGATGCCAACGTCAAGGGCGCCAATGTGCTGGGCTACATGGAATCGGACTTCCTCGGAGCCAACCCCGCCAACGTCGTCGTGACCAGCAACAGCAACAGCATGCGGCTAAGACTCTATTGGGTGGACGTGAGAAAGGACAAGTTCGAACTGCTCGGCGGCCAGTCGTGGAGCATGTTGACGCCCAACCGCAGAGGTCTTTCGGCCCTGCCTGGCGACCTCTTCTACTCCCAGGATATGGACGTGAACTACCAAAACGGTTTGACATGGAGCCGGCAACCGCAGATCCGGTTCATTGTGCACCCGAATGACAAGGTTGCCATGGGCTTGTCGCTGGAGGATCCCGAACAGTATATTGGCGGTTCTGGTGGAGGCGGCTTGATTACGCTGCCCGCCGCGTACGCCACGCCCTACGGCAGCCAGTTGAACAATGGCAACACAACCCTCTCGGCGCCTAACATGCATCCGGATCTCATTGCAAAGATTGCCTTCGATCCGAGCTCGAGGGCGCATCTCGAGGTCGCTGGTTTGTTCCGCACCTTCAGGGTTTACGATCCTCTACAAAAAACGCACGACACCGCGAACGGCTTCGGCGGTTCGGTAAATTTCAACTTCGAACTGGCCAGAGGGTTCCATCTGATCAGCAACAACTACTGGGGCGATGGCGGAGGCCGCTACATTTTTGGACTGGCGCCGGACCTGATCGTCCGGCCCAATGGAACGCTATCCACCATACACGCCGGGTCCACGGTGGATGGGTTCGAGCTTCAAGTTAAGAAAGCGCTTCTCTTCGCGTATTACGGCGCCACTCTCATCGGCCGCGACTACACAGTCGACACCAGCGGGGCCAAGCCGGTGTTTGTGGGCTACGGGTATCCCGGTTCCTCTAACGCTCAGAACCGTGCAATTCAGGAACCGACATTCGGGTGGATCCAAACGATTTGGCGAGATCCGAGATACGGCGCGCTGCAGTTCATATCTCAGTATTCGTACCTGACCCGAGACCCCTGGGCGGTGGCAACGGGCGCACCAAGAAATGCGCACGCCAGTATGGTGTGGCTCGACCTGCGCTACACTTTGCCCGGTTCTCCACCCGCAGCCGAACTTCCTGCGCTGCCTTTGAAAACACAGTAAGCCGGCGTGGAATGTGTTCGATTTTTAACTGAATCGTAACAAAGACGTAAATCGTAGACGGCACAATGGAGGTGGATACAATGAGAAAACGAAACGGCTTTGTTGCCGGAATCGTTCTTGCCTTGAGTGTGGTCACTTATGAGTGGGCGCCAACGACTCCAGCGGTCGTGGATGCCGCCGATACACTTCTCATCAACGGCGCCGGCGCCACATTTCCGAATCCCATCTATGCCAAGTGGTTTAGCGAATTCCACAAGAGCCACCCGGACATCGAGATCAACTACCAATCCATCGGATCGGGTGGTGGCATCCGCCAGCTTCTGGCAGGAACTGTTGACTTTGGCGCGTCTGATGGCCCGATGACCAATGAGCAGCTGGCTCAGGCCAAAGTCAAGATTCTCCATTTTCCAACGGTTCTGGGCGCTGACGTTCCAACCTACAATCTTCCTGGCGTGACGCAAGAGTTGAAATTCACTCCGGAAGCGCTGCGGGGAATCTTTCTCGGAACAGTGAAGAAGTGGAACGACAACGAGCTGGCGAAAGCCAATCCAGGAGTCAAATTGCCGGACAAGGATATTGTGGTCGTACACCGGTCCGAGGGCAGCGGAACTACATACGTTTGGACCGATTACCTTTCGAAGATCAGCCCGGAATGGAAAACTAAGGTGGGCACGGGAGCATCGGTGAGCTGGCCGGTTGGGCTCGGGGGCAAAGGGAATGAAGGCGTCTCCGGGTTGGTAGAGCAGACGCCTTACGCGATGGGATACGTCGAGCTGATCTACGCCATCCAGAACAAGATGTCGTATGGCCAGGTGAGAAATTCTTCGGGCGCTTTTGTGAAGGCCAGCGTGGCAAGCGTGACGGCCGCTGCCGCGGAGGCGGCGAAGACTATGCCGGACGATTTTCGGGTGTCCATCACTAATGCACCGGGCAAAAATGCGTACCCCATCTCTAGCTTCACCTGGCTGCTGATACCCAGTACGATTGAGAACCCGGCCAAGCGGTCCGCGATAACAAGCGTCTTGAAATGGATGCTAGCGGACGGGCAGAAAATGACCGAGGCGCTTTCGTATGCGCCGCTTCCTCCTGAAGTGGTAAAGAAGGAAACCCAGGCCATCAGCCAAATTCATTGACATGTCCCAGACGGCGGCGCTCTTAGCACGCGGTACGGAGAAGCCTTCCAGGCCTGCATTTTTGAGCCGCCTGCGAAACGGCGACGAGGCCGCCCATTTCATTACACTGATTTTCGCGGCCGCCATTTTGTTGATTGCCGCCCTGTTGGTGCTGGAGCTTTTCCGCACTTCGGTCGAGGCGCGCCATAAGTTCGGGTGGGCGTTTCTCCTGACCAGCAAATGGGACCCGGTGGCCGGCCAGTTTGGCGCTTTGCCATTTATTTATGGAACCGTGGTCACCTCCGCGGTAGCTTTGTTGATTTCGGTACCTTTGGGACTCGGCGCTGCTATCTTTCTCTCGGAACTCGCTCCACCACGCGTTTCCGATGCGCTCACCTTCATCATCGAGTTGCTAGCGGCCGTGCCCAGCGTGATTTATGGGCTATTGGCCGTGTTTGCTCTGGTTCCGTTACTTCGCGATCCCATCCAGCCGTTCCTGCAACGGTACCTGGGTTTTCTTCCCTTGTTCCAGGGACCGTCGTACGGCGTGGGTTTTCTGGCTGCCGGGCTGATCCTCGCCATCATGGTTGTGCCGTTCATCATTTCCATCTCCCGGGAGTCCCTTTTAGCTGTACCCAATGAGCAACGGGAAGCAGCGTTGGCGGTTGGGGCCACGCGCTGGGAGTCCACCTGGCAGGTAGTGGTTCCTTATGCGCGCCTCGGAATCATCGGGTCAGTCTTTCTAGCATTGGCACGAGCGTTGGGCGAGACCATGGCGGTGACTATGGTGATCGGCAACACGCCTCAGATTGTGACGTCGCTTTTCGCCACTGGCTACACCATCCCCGCGGTCATCGCCAACGAATTTACCGAGGCGACCGGTGATCTTCATCTCAGTGCGTTAATCGAGCTCGGCCTGGTGCTCTTTTTGCTCACCATTATCATCAACGGATTCGCTCGTTTGATGGTTCTGGCCACAACCCGGCGAGGGAGCACGAATCCGTGACGCCGCACGGTTGGAGAAACTTCGTTAACGCCGTGATGTTCGGCCTCACGGCCGCTTGCGCTCTGGCGGTTGTTTGCGTTCTGTTCTGGATTCTAGGCTTTCTAATATGGAACGGCGGGAAATCGTTAAATTTGGCTTTCTTCACCCAACTTCCCAAGCCGCCGGGCGAAACGGGTGGTGGCATGGCGAATGCGATTCTTGGCAGCGCTCAGATCGTGTGCATTGCTTCGTTGATGGGCATTCCCATCGGGTTCTTGGGCGGTATCTATCTGGCGGAATTTGGAACGGGCGCGTTTCCCTTTCTTGTCCGCTATACGGCGGATTTGTTGAACGGCGTTCCGTCCATCGTGATGGGCTTGTTTGCGTACGCCATCGTGGTACGGCCGATGCACCAGTTTTCGGCGCTTGCCGGCGGTGTGGCGCTGAGCGTGATTCTGATTCCAACCACCATCCGCACCACCGAGCAATTTCTTGGCGGCGTGCCGCAGACACTGCGTGAGGGCGCGCTGGCGCTGGGCGCGAACAAGTGGAAGGCGATTGTGACGGTCGTCGTGCCCGCCGCTGTCCGGGGAGTAGCCACTGGTATGATTCTGGGGATCGCGCGCATTGCCGGGGAGTCTGCGCCGCTTTTGTTCACCAGCTTCGGCAATCAGTATTGGAGCAGGAGCCTGGGTCAGCCGACGGCCTCCCTGCCGGTGATGATTTTCACTTATGCCATCTCACCTTATGCCGACTGGCACCGGGAAGCCTGGGCCGCCGGATTGGTTTTGCTGGCGGTGATGCTTCTGCTGAACATCAGCGCGCGATTAGTGCTATCGCCGGGAGCCCCGCGAAATTGACTTCTTCCCATAAGCTGATGGGCACACTAGAACGTTCCAGCATTGCCGGGCCGCCAGCACCCAATCCGGGCGCGGCGGCAGGACGTGCGCAGCCAAAGCTTAAGATCTCACAGCTCAACTTTTTCTATGGAGCCTATCAGGCCCTGCATGAAGTCGAGCTGGAGATTGCGGCTAACCGCATCACGGCGCTGATTGGCCCGTCCGGCTGCGGAAAATCCACATTTCTCCGCGTTCTGAACCGCATGCATGAGACCGTTCGCGGGGCGCGGGTGAGCGGTGAAGTGCTCTTGGACAACGAAGATGCACTGGCGATGGATGTTTCACAACTGCGGCGTCGCGTGGGAATGGTGTTCCAGAAGCCCAACCCGTTTCCGAAATCGATCTTCGACAATGTAGCTTACGGTTTGCGAGTCAACGGTACAACCCGCGGCGCACATCTCAAGGAGGCAGTGGAGCATAGCTTGCGGAGGGCCGCGTTGTGGGATGAAGTCAAGGATAAACTCCACAAATCCGCTTATGCCCTGTCAGGCGGCCAGCAGCAAAGGCTGTGTATCGCGCGCGGGTTGGCCGTCGATCCAGAAGTGTTGCTATTGGATGAGCCCAGTTCGGCTCTGGACCCGATTGCTACGGCGAAGATTGAGGAGCTAGTCTTTCATTTGAAGGAGAACTGCACCATCGTCATCGTCACACATAACATGCAGCAGGCGGCGCGTATCGCGGACGATACGGGATTCTTCCTTTTGGGCAAGCTGATCGAATTCGCCAAGACCGAGACGATTTTCAAGAATCCGGCAAAAAAGGAAACCGAAGACTACATCACGGGCCGGTTCGGATAGGTTGAGGGAACGGAACGTTGCGTCACTTTATAGAAGAGCTGGAAGATCTGCAAGGCCGGCTGCTCGAGATGGGCAGCCTGGTCGAGTCGGCCATCCATCACAGTGTGATGGCGCTGGTTGAGCGGAGCGAGGAAATGGCCCGGCAGGTTCTTCGGAATGAAGACCGGATCAATCACCTCGAGGTGGAGATCGACGAGCTGGCCGTGCGTCTGCTTGCCCTTCAGCAGCCGATGGCCAAAGACTTGCGCCTCCTGACGGCTGCGATCAAGATTAATACCGATCTGGAGCGCATGGGCGATCTGGCCGTCAACATTGTGGAGCGAGCCATGGCCCTGATGCAACGGGCCCCCATTAAACCGCTCATCGATATTCCGCAGATGGCGCACACCGTCGAGTCCATGGTGCGCAAGAGCCTGGATGCCTTCGTTAAACGCGAACCCGAACTAGCGCGCAGCGTCCTGCTCTCCGATGACGTTGTGGATCGTTTGCGCGACTCGATTCACAATGAGCTGGTTTCGTTCATGCAGAAAGATCCGTCCACTATTCCGCAAGCTCTGGATTTGATCCTGGTCGCACGGCACCTGGAGCGAATCGCAGACCACGCGACCAACATCGCCGAGGACACCCTTTTCCTGGTAAAAGGCGTGGATGTCCGGCATCATCTGGAACCCAATATATAGCTAACAGAACTGGAATATCCTGTTTCGAACATTTTGTTTTAAGAATGTCTTCAACACTTAATTAAACTGAAACACGGTTTCGGTTATCAACAGGGTATGCGATGCGATTTGCACGTCCATACTCTACATTCGGGGATGTGTACCGTACCCGTGCTGCGCCGGATTTGCCGCGAAAGCTACAGCGATCCCCGCGAGGTCTACGAAACGCTGAAACAGCGGGGGATGGATCTTGTCACCATCACCGATCACGATTCGATTGATGCAGCCGAATCCTTGCGAAGGTACTCCGACTTCTTCCTGAGTGAAGAAGTGAGCGCCACCTCCCCGAGCGGGACAGAAATGCACATTGGTGTTTACGACATCCAGGAACGCCATCACGCCGAACTGCAACGCCGTCGCGACGATTTGCTATCGTTGATCGCCTATCTGGACGAGCAACAAATTTTCTTCACCATCAATCACGTTTATTCGAGCCTCACCGGGCGCCGGACGGAGTCCGACTTCACCCTGTTCTCCCGGTACTTTCCGGGGATTGAAGCGTTGAATGGGCAGATCCCTGCAATCTGCAACCGGCGTGCTTCCCAACTCGCCTCACGGTTGAAGAAAGCAACGGTCGGCGGGAGCGATGCGCATACTCTGGCTTCCCTGGGCTGCACTTACACGCAGGCATCCGGGGCCCGCACCAAAGATGAGTTTATGGAACGCGTTCGGAGCGGGCGGGCCTCTCTTCGCGGCCAGTCTGGCAGTTATGTAAAACTGACGCGGGCTGTCTGGGCACTCGGCGGCGAGATGATGTGCGAGAAGCCCTGGACACTTGCTTTGTTGCCTCTAGCGCTCGTGGTTCCTCTGGTCACTCTGGCCAATGCGCTCCGGGAACTTGCGTTCGTTTACCGGTGGACGCGCGGCGGCGCCAGTCTGCCGCAGCAGCCGGCGATCATCGGCTACGAGGAGGCTGGTATATGACTCTCTCGCGGTCGAGCTTTGCAGCGCCGGATTACTTTCTGATGCACCGCCTCAACCGATGGCGCCCGCCACGATGGATTCGGGTCTGAATGCTGGCAGCCTCTCGCGCGGGCGATGGCTGGCTGTGGTGGTGCTGCGGTCTTGCGGTTCTGGTCTCCCGCGATTTGGCCCGGTATCAGGCGATTGGCGCAGCCGCCCTGGCAGTAGTCTCGGGAATTCTAAGTTTCAAAATTCTCAAGCGGGCCGTGGGCCGAAGGCGGCCTTGCGCTTTGGAACTGCATTGTTGGGCCAGTCTGTTGCCGCCTGACCAGTTCTCGTTTCCCTCGGGACACTCCATCACGGCCTTCGCGGTCGTGGTCTCGCTGGGCGCATTCTATCCCGCGGCTTTTCCAATTCTTATATTTTGCGCGGCTAGCGTGGCCATCTCACGCTTGCTTCTGGGTATGCATTTCTTGAGCGACGTGCTTGTGGGCTCGGGTCTCGGCGCAGCCTTGGGGTATACAGCCGCGCGGTTATTCCGAGTATTCTGACGCTCTCAGTTTCTGAATTCCGCAGAATGCGCGTGAAGGGAGAGGTCGATGGCGTGAAACAGTTCTTTGGGCCGCAACGGTTTGACAATATATTCATCCATGCCGCACTGTGAGTATCGCCGCTCATAACCGTTCCCAGTATGCCCGGTAATGGCCACGATGGGGATGCGGCCGCCGGTTTTTCGTTCCCGGCTTCGGATCTCCACTGCGCATTGCAGGCCATCCATGAGCGGCATTTGGATATCCATCAGCACTATGTCAAATTCACCGCGGTCCAGGAGGTCCAGCACTTGACGGCCGTTCACCACTGCGGTGACGCAGTGACCCTTGCTTTCGAGAAGCTTTGAAGTGATCTTCTGGCTGATGGGGTTGTCTTCGGCCAGCAAGATGCGCAATGGTTTCGGCCCGGCGATGATGGGCTGCCGCGTTTCGACGGGATTGGCCACCCTCGGCCGTTCCGGCATATATGCGGCTGCTTCAACAGGGGCGGTGAAGTGAAACACGCTGCCTTTTCCGGGTGTGCTCTCGGCCCAGATGCGCCCACCCATTAACGCGATCAGCCGCGACGAAATGGTCAGTCCGAGGCCCGTTCCCCCGTACTTTCGCGTATTGGAACCATCCGCCTGGCGAAAGGCTTCGAAGATCAAATCCATCTTGTCGGCCGGAATACCCACGCCGGTGTCAGCAACCGAAAACTCGAGCACCAGCGATTGGCCGCGGCGTTCGCAGGTCCTGGCTTGGACCGCGATCGAACCAGTATCGGTGAACTTGATGGCGTTGCTTAAGAGGTTGAGCAGCACCTGGCGAAGACGCGTGCTGTCACCCACCAGCCCATCTGGAATTTCCGGCATCACATCGAACTGAACTTCCAGGCCCTTCTGGTTAGCCGCAGGGAGAATTGTCTGCACGGTTTCGTCCACACACCGCCGCAACGAAAAACCCACCGGGCGCAAGGCGAGGTACCCCGCTTCGATATTGGACAGGTCCAGCACATCATTGAGAAGCGCGAGCAGGGACTCCGCGGATTCTCTGGCAACGGTCAAATGTTCGCGCTGACCCGGAGCGAGATCCGTCTCCAGGACCAGGTCGGTCATGCCGAGGATCCCGTTCATGGGTGTGCGAATCTCGTGGCTCATGTTGGCCAGAAACTCGCTCTTGAGTTTCGTTGCCTCGTTTGCGGCAGTCAGGGCCACGGCCAGCTCCCTGTTCTTTCCCTCCAACAATGCGGTCTGGGTGTACACCCGGCGGCGAAGCAGAACCACCCAGGCAATTGCCGCCAGCGCGACCAGCGCCAGCAGGCTCAGAGACCATAACATGCGCGTGAAGGTCCACGCGGGTGCACGATGCAACACCACGATGTCTTCTGGCGAGCGGATCAACAGATGGAACGACTGCGGCTCATTATCTCCGCCTCCGGCTTCGATCATACAGATCCCTGTGACTTTGACCTCCGCGCCGTCACCCAAAGAAGCGATCCGGTAATCTTCAGTCGATGCCTCGATCTGCGCATGAAAGACGCGATCGCCGGCCTTCACCGCGAACAATTCACCCTTCGCGGTTTTGGTGCGAGTCTGAATCTTACCCGCGATTTCAACGAGCCCGGCATCCAGGTCACCCTTCAACAGTTGCTCAGCGGTGGTGCGAACCGCCTTAGGCGGCGGCTCTGAACCTATTCGCTGGAAAATGGCATCTTGCAGAACCGGTGCGTAGTCGCCAAGAGACGGGAAGCCAAGCACTTCGACCACATCTCCGGGCTTCACGCCTAGCATTTGTTGCGAATACACCATTAGGTCCTGATTCACATCGCGAATAAACAGAGCATGTCCCAACTGCTGAAAGGTCACGACTCCCCTCACCTTGATGCGCTGGTCGGCGTTCGCATTGGGCGTAAATCGCAGCAGGCTGCCGGCATGTTGCAACGGAAAGTGAGCCATGCCGGTTTGGGCCGTCTCCTCTACTTGGACCTCTTTGAAATCCTGGAGGTAGACAAGCAGCCCAGTCAATTGCCTTTTGTGGTTAAAGGTAGCTCCGCACGCGCCGCGAAAGCGCAGCCGCGATCCAGCGAGATCTCCGACAGCCGAGGGCGGAAAGCTCAAGATCCTGACCCGAATCCGCCGGCCGCCCATAAAGACGTTGAGGACGAGCAGGTTGTCTTCAATCGCGGCAGCGTGAACCACCCCTTCGCCCTCCACCCATTGACTGTCGTCTTCACCGGACGAGAGTTCCTCAATCGAAACCTTGCGAGGCACAGGCAGAGTGCCGGGACCGAGGATCCGAACGCGCGGTTTGACAACCTCGGGAGCAAAGTCACCGGACGCCGTGATCCCGGTCAATTCGATTTCCTGGCCCTGCCATAGGCCATCCGGTTTGCCGGCGGCGCTTTTCAGCTCGACGTATATTCCGGCAGTCGAATCCTGCACAAACAGATCCATCAGGCGGGGGTCATAGTAGGTCACAACACCGTGCAACCGTACAGGAATCCCGCGATCGGCTTCTTGCGCTGAGAGGGCGCGGATATCACTGGCGTGCTCCAGCAACCTTTCTGCCTGCGCGCTTGGGATCAGGTATGACCCTGCGAAAAACAGAAATGCGGTTGCGGCGAATGTGCGCTTGGGCGGGGGCGTGGGTCGCATACGTCGTTCGACGAGAACAGTCCTTACACTCGACAACCAACTAATCAAACGGGACTAGCCGGCCGGAACCGCGAAGGGAGGTTCAGCGCATTTCTCTCTTAAGCGGAATGCCGGATACATTTCATCCAGCTCATTAACCACGGACCGATACGAATCCGCGAGCTGGGACAGGAGCGCCGTGCAACCTTCACCCGAACCCTTCGCCATTTCGGTCTCCATATGGGAACATACCTCAACCAGTTGTACGGCACTCAGGTTTGCGCTGGAATCCAGCAGCGACCGGATCACCTGGAGCATGGTCTTGACATCCGAATGCCGCAGCGCATCCTCCAGAACCTGAACGCATCGGGCGGTGTCGGCCAGAAAATCGTGGATCAGTTCTTCCATGGACTGCGGTCCGATCTCACTCTCCAGCTCACGCAACCTGACGCCGAGTTCCGTGTCACCCGCAAGCCTTACGGCGGTCTCGGAGGGGGTGGAGGCGCGGTCCGGCGCGGTCTTTGTCAGGTTCCGTTGCAGAACCTGCTGCAGCTCATCTGATCGGACGGGCTTGGTAACGTAATCATCCATTCCTGCCGCGAGGCATTTCTCACGATCGCCAGTCATCGCGCTCGCGGTCATGGCAATAATGATCGAACGTTCGTCCGCGCCTTCCCGCCGCCGGATCTCGCGGGTGGCGGCGTAACCGTCCATCTCGGGCATCTGACAGTCCATGAGGACAGCATCGTAGAGGCCGCGCTGGAGCTTGTCAACCGCTTCGGCTCCATTGAAGACGGTATCCACGTAGTACCCGAGCTTTTCCAGAATGCGCTGCGATACTTTTTGGTTCACGGCGTTGTCTTCGGCCAGCAACAACCGTCCGCGCACCGCGCGGGTCTCCGGCTTCCGCGCTGCCGGCGCCAGCGCCGGGGTTTGCCGCAGGGTCTTAATGAGGCAGTCGCGCAGCTGGTCGAGCCGCGCGGGTTTGAGAATGCAGGCGGCAAATCCGGTCTCCACGAGATTCTCCGCCGGAACACGCTGCACATGCGAACTCAACAGGATCAGGACGAGGTCATTCAACCCGGGGTGTGAGCGGACGGCCCGCGCCAGCATCACCCCATCCATATCCGGCATATCGTGATCCACAATGGCGCCGTGATAGGGCTGGCCCTGTTCGAGAGCTGAGATCAAAGCCGTCAACGCGGCCGGCCCGTTGGCCACGCACTTAACGTTCATCCCCAACTTGCTCAGCTGTGATTCCAGAATCCTGCGGTTGGTGGAGTTATCGTCCACTACGAGCGCGCGCACCTGCCGCAGATCGAGAACGGGTTCCTCAGCGGACCGGCTACCGATCCCAACAGGCAGCGTAAACCAAAATGTCGAGCCGCGGTTCACCAGGCTCTCGAAACCGATTTCTCCGCCCATCAGTTCGACCAGCCGTCTGCAGATCGTAAGCCCTAACCCGGTGCCTCCGTGCTGGCGCGCGATGGAAGCATCGCCTTGACTGAAAGGTTGAAACAGGCGTTGCTGCGCTTCTCGCGAAATCCCCGGCCCGGTGTCGGTTACCGAAAAACGCAGTGTTGTAGACTTTCGGTCTTGCGCCGAAGACTCGACGCGCAACAAAACCTCACCTTTGCGCGTAAACTTGACTGCGTTGCTCAACAGATTTAACAGGATCTGGCGCAGGCGTCCGGGGTCTCCCGTAACGCGCGAGGGCACATCGGGCCCGATCAGGCAGCCCAGCTCCAGATCTTTGCGCTGGGCCTGCTCCGCCATCAGGGCGGTGGTCTCCTCTACTTGCGTGCGCAAGTCAAAATCCACCACCTCGATGGTCAGCTTTCCGGCTTCGATCTTGGAAAAATCTAAGATATCGTTGACAACGGTCAGCAATGCGTCGCCGGACTGGCGAATGGTATTGACGAAATCGCGCTGCTCGGCCGTCAGGTCCGTCCCCAGCAGCAGGTCTGTCATTCCGACGACTCCGTTCATGGGCGTGCGGATTTCGTGACTCATGGCGGCAAGAAACTCGCTCTTGGCATGAGAGGCCTGTTCCGCCTGCTTCTTGGTTTTTTCCAGTTCCTCCATGGCGTGGGCCAGCTCACCCGCTTTCCCGTTAAGCATGTCCTTCGTCGTTACGCTACTTGAAAACCAGAAGGATTGTTGCCGGACCTGGAGCAGTAAGCAGGCCAGGTAGAGTCCCATGATGGCGGAGATGGCGTATCCCGTCGATCCACCTTGGACCACGCCCCACACCGTGATGGGGGCCAAAAGGAGAGTCAGGTAATAGCGGGCCGCGTTCAGATCGGGTGAGAGAGCCACGGCTTCGCCACTGGCGATTACAGCGGTAATGGTCAGCACCAGCAGGAAGGCTGCCCCGCCTCCGTAAAGTACGGCCGTGGTGCAGCAAAAAATTGTCCAGACCAGGGCGCAGCCGTACGTGCCTATCAGGAACAAGGAGCGTTGCCAGTCGGCGCGTTTCTCGCCCTGCCGTGCTAAAACTGTCCCAAACAACATTCGCGCGGTGGCGCACACCAGCATCAGGAATCCAAAGGCGAGGAAGACTCTTGGATAGTCCCGCAGGTAGGAGGTGGACCACACGAGGACCACGAGCAAAATAAGATAGGCCACGCCGCCCGGAACAGAGCGGCGCGCGAGTTCCTGGCTGGCCTCGACGGCGACCTGAGATCCAATTACCGGTTCTTTTTCGGGCATGGCGATCAATGGTGCCCGTTATCTGTTGAGCACGGACATGAGCACTGGAAGCAACTCGGTACCAAGAAGATGCGGACGTAAGTCAATGTTAGCCGTCATTACTAACCTTTATTTTCGGGGCGCGGGCGTGGCGCTGGCAATGATGCCTTTAGTTAGCGGCGGAAGACGGGGTTAGCGTGGGCGCTATCGCTCAGCAAACGGGAGAATAATCCTGGAAATTATTCACCCGGCGCCGATAAGTAATTAAGAAGGTCCTAGATTATGCGGATTGAGCCAACAGTCAAAGGCTTCAGAGTCGAGCCAGCACCCCCCGCGCAATCGGAAGCCACTGCAGATAAGCCGGGGAGCGCGAGCACGGATCAAGTCGTACTGTCTGTGCTTTCGCAGGCCGCCGGAGCCCTGAGCCCCCAGCGGGCACAGGAAATCCAGTCCCAGGTCAACTCCGGAACATATCAGATAAACGCTGCCGAAGTCAGCCACAGCATCGTCGACTTCTACCTCGTTCCGCTGAAGTAGCAGCGGCTCAATCCAAAATCGCTGCAGGCACGGGAAACCGAACTTTGCCCCGGCCGGGGACTCGCCTGCAGGATTCAAGGACAGCGCCATCGCAGGGATCAGGTTCACGCCCTTTTTTGAGCCGGCCGCAGCGGATGTCTAGTGGCCGCTTTTCGCCAGCTCTGCGGCCAGTTGCAGTAAGGACTCGGCGGGAATTTGTTCCACCACTTCTTTCGTGTCTTTGTTGACGATCCGGATCACGGGCAACTTCGTATTGCGATCCAGCAGGAAGCTTACTTCGTTGTTATCGCCAAAGCTGGATGCCGCGTTGACTGCCTTGACGGCCTGCACAATGTCGCGATTTTCCGCCACTTTCTCCGGCGCGGCTGGCGCAGGAGCCGTTGCGGGTATCTGTCCCACTCCGTTCACTCCCGTGATGTCCATAACAACGTCCTCTCTGGTGGCTTGTAGGGCTCCCTTATGACAACTCTTCGGCCAAAAAAGGGCGGCTTTCTGACTATTTTGGCTAAAGGTTTTTCGATCGCGGTCGATCTTCCAATTGACATGATCTCCCTCCATGCCCGCCGGCCTCTGGTCAGCATTCTGATTAGCCCATTGGTTATCATCGCCGCTTCAGCATTCCAAGCCACGACCCAGACGGCCGACCCGGAGGCTGCCGCTCACGCCGTACAGTCGGCCGCCGTGCAGTCTGCCATGGACAAGGCCGCTCAAAAACAGCGCGAGAGCGCCGTCGCCGGCGTGCAGGCATCGATCGACAAGCAGCGTGCCTCGGTCGCCAAGGGCCTGGCGGCTTCCATCGGGAAACAAGCCAGCCCCAACGCCCCTGCCGCGTCCTTTTTCAATTTGCCGCCCTTGGCCCCAGCGCCTCGACCACTCATAGCGCCTGAGCCCACTATGCGCGAAGCAACCCTCCCCGATGTCATCTGCGATCCAGTGCCCGAAGCCAGCATCGCGCCCATCCTCCTCGATGCCGCCCAGCGGGAGGGGCTGGAACCGCGCCTCTTGACCGCAGTCATCCAGCAGGAGTCGGCTTTTCGTCCCTGTGCTGTCTCGCAAAAAGGCGCTCAGGGGCTGATGCAACTCATGCCCGATACTTCCACCGAGTTCGGAGTGAAAGATCCCTTCGACCCTAAACAGAATGTCGACGCCGGCGCCAAGTACCTGAAGGAACTGATCGGTCGCTACAGCGGCAACCTGGCTGTGGCTCTCGGCGCATACAATGCCGGACCCGCCAAAGTCGATGAAGCCGGAGGCGTGGTACCCCCCATTCCCGAAACCACCGATTATGTCAGCCAGATCCTCAGCCGGCTTGCCGCTCAGCCCGTAGCCCCGACCCAGTAACTGGGTATCCAATCATTCTTGGCGCAATTGAGGGAAGCACTGGGTTCAATCGGTGCGTAGGGCTTCGACAGGGTTCAGTCTGGCGGCGCGGAGTGCTGGGATCCAGGACGCGAGGAGCGCAACGCCGACCAGCAGGGACGGGGCGACTGCGAAAGAGAGTGGATCCCGGGGACTAGTCTCAAATAGCAGTGTTTCGAGCACGTGGCTCAGTGCTAACGCCGCCGCAATCCCAACCAGGGCGCCGGCCAGCGTAAAGCGAAACGCTTTTCCGGCGAACATCCGGGTAATAGCAGATGGCTGAGCGCCGAGCGCAACCCGCACGCCGATCTCGCGCGTTCGCTCCGACACCGTGTAGCCGAGCACGCCGTAGACTCCTATCGCCGTCAGCAGGAGCGCAAAACCAGAAAACGCCGCCAGCAATGACGCGCTGAATCGCTCGCGCCCAATGGTTTCTCCAAGCACCTGTTCCATGGTGGCTGCCTCAGAGACGGTCGCCCCCGGATCCAACCCGCGGACGATGCGCTGCACGGGAAGAGACACGGATTCCGGCGCGGCCGCTGTTCGGACCAGCAGGATGAGGGATGGGAAGGCTAAATGCGCATGTACGTAGTAGACCGTGGGCCGGCTGCGGCTGCCGCGGGAGCCGTCCGTGATGTCGCCGGTAACACCGATGATTGCGCCGAATGGGTTTTCATCGTCCATCTCAACGCTGATCCGGCGGCCCAGGGGATCCTCACCGCGCATATACTGATCGACGAAAGCCTGGTTCACGACAAACCGGTAAGGAGCATCGCGCCGATTGTCCCCAGCCTCGAACTCGCGGCCGCGGCGGGTGGGGATTCCGGCAGTGCGGAAATATTCGGGTGTCACAACTCGAACGCTCGCTACAGGCTCATTCCCTGGACCGGGATCCGGACGGCCTTCGATCTTCACCCCGGTTCCGGCCGGGAATCCATGCAGCGGAATAAAACTGACGGCGGCCGCCGACCGTACTCCCGGCAGTGTGCGCACACGCACTAGCACGTCATCGTAGAAGTGCACGCGAGCGGCGGATTCGCGATAGTTCGCGCCCGAAACGGAGATCTTCATGGTCATTAAATTCCGGGCGTCGTAACCTGATGGCGAGGCTTGTAACCGGATCAGGGTCTGGAAGAGGAGCACGGAGCCAATCATCAACAGGACTCCTAACGCTACTTCCCCAGCCACCAACAACCATCGTAATCGCTGGCCGCCGCCGCCGGTCCTCTGATGCTGTCGAATCCACCCGAGTGCGCGCGAACTGGACGCGGCCAATGCAGGCGCCAGGCCAACCAGCAATCCGGTAATCAAGGAAAGAACTAGCGCAAAGCCCAGAATTCGAAAGTCGATCGCCAGGGTGCCGGCCCAGTTCAGCTCCCGGGGCGCCAGTCGGAGGAGTCCTCGAATCGCGAAGAATGCCACGGCGATTCCTCCCAATCCTCCCGCACAGCCGAGCACCGCACATTCCGTGAGTACCTGACGAGAAATCCTGACACGTCCGGCCCCAATGGAGCGGCGTATCGCTAGTTCCTGCTGTCGTGCCGAGAATCGGGCCAGCAAAAGGTTCGCCACGTTCGCGCAAGCCACACCCAGCAACAAGCCGACTGCCCCGAGCAGCACATATAAGGACATCTTTACATCGTGTACGAGTGTTTCACGGAGCGGTTCTGCGGTCGCCGTCCATCCCGAGTTGAAGGCCGGATAGTCAGCTTCGAGCTGTCGCCCGATTGCAGACATCTCCGCCATTGCGGACTTGATCGACACTCCGGGACGCAGCCGCGCGACACAGGACATGAAGCGGCCGGAGGTAGCGCGGTAATCATGCGCTGGATCGAGCACGAGGGGCATCCAGACATCAATGTCGCGGTCCAGGAAGTAGAACGCGGCCGGGAGAACACCAATGATGGTTGCAATGTCGCCGTCCAGGTGCACCACCTTCCCGTTCACCATCGGGTCTCCTCCAAAACGGCGCCGCCATAGCCTATTGCTGATCAGCGCGACCCGCTTGGCTCCAGGCAGCGCGTCGTCCGGACTGAACACTCGTCCGATCGTCGCGTTCACTCCGAGAAGCGGGAAGAATTCGGGGGTGGCCGATCGATATCCAAGCTCCTCGGCCTCGCCGCCGGGTTCGCCGAACGACATGGTATATGGAAACCCGAGTCCCGCCATTCCCGAAAAGATGTGGTTCCGCGCCCTCCAATCAAAGTAGTTAGCTGGCGAGATCACGTTATTGTGGCCGTCTCGACGGCTGTTGACCTCCCACACCATTACGAGACTATCGGGATCTTTATAGGGCAAGGGCCGCAAGAGCAGGTTGTCCACGACGGTGAAGATCGCGACACTGGCTCCAATACCGAGTGCCAGCGAGACGATGGCAGTCGAAGCAAAGCCCGGGTTCCGCCGGAGTCCGCGCGCGGCATACCGGACATCCTGCCAGGCGGATTCGAGCCACACAAAGGTCCACATCTCGCGCAAGTCCTCGCGAATTTGGGTTTCGTTGCCAAACGTGGGCGCTCCTTCGTCGCGCGCCCGCATCTCCCGATGAAACGCGATTTCCTGTTGCAGTTCGCGATCAAGAGTCCGCCGCCTGCGCAGCTTTAACCACCAGCCCAACATCACGCCTCCATGACTTGGGCGACCGCTACGGACAAGCGGTTCCACTTGGCTGATTGCAACGCTAACTGCTTCCGGCCGGCAGCGGTCAGCAGATAAAACTTCGCCTGGCGATTGGTTTCCGACGTTTTCCACTCGCTGCGGAGCAATCCCGCCAGTTCTAACCGGTGCAGCGCCGGGTATAAAGAACCCTCCTCCACTCGGAGCACGTCCGAGCTGCGGCGCTCGATCGCAACGGCTATCGCGTATCCGTGCATAGATCCGCGAGCCAAAGTCCGCAGTATGAGCATGTCGAGTGTGCCTTGCAGAAACTCGCCATTGGTTCGTTGTTTAGGCATAGGCCGTCTTTACCTAGACGGATTATACCTGAAAAGGTTAGGTCTGCAACCGCCAGAGAGCGGAGCGTCGAACTCTCAATTCGACGGGCGCTCTTGACAGGCCCCCAGCCGCACGGCATCCTGAACTGTGCCTCTGCATCTCTTAGTCAAGATACAGCTCCTCGCTCTCCTCTTTGGTATTACCCTCACTCTGTCCGCTCAAAACGCCGGCGCTCCAACCCTGGGCCTTTTCGAGTCCCACTCCGATGTGGGCGACACTCCGAAGATAGGCTCGGTCGAATACAATTCCTCGACCGGCGAATACTGCGTTACCGGCGGCGGAGCCAATATGTGGGAAGCCACCGACGCCTTTCACTTCGTTTGGAAACAAATCTCGGGTGACGTGACGCTCACCGCTGATGTTCATTTCATCGGCAAGGGGGCGGTGGAACACCGGAAAGCGGCGCTCATCATCCGCCAAAGTCTGGAACCCGATGCCGCTTACGCCGATGTGGCCCGCCACGGCGACGGCTTAACGTCTCTCCAATATCGCCTCACCGCGCATGCTACCACGGACGAGATCCGGTCGCCCATTAACGGCCCCATTCGTATTCGGCTGGAGCGCCACGGCGATCAGTTCACCATGTATGCCGGAAACCCCAGCGATGAACTGAAGGCCAGTGCACCGGTTACCGTCGTGCTTCATGATCCCGTTTACGGGGGCCTCGCGGTCTGCTCGCACGACGCGAATGTTCTGGAAACAGCGGTCTTCTCGAACGTGAAAATCGAGACATCTCGATGAGATCCCGTCAACGGCTATGGCTGGAGCGTCAGGGTAGTTTTTCCGGCCGGACCGTTGTAAACCAGTTCGAGCGAATGGATGTGCTGCGTCTTGCCTCCGTATTGGAAGAAAATCAGTCCGGCCTGGGGAAGGGCGCGGTCTCCCCCCGGAAGCGCGGCCTTTTTAACCTTCTGCTCCATCGCGCGCTGCAACTCGATGGGCATATGGACCGGCGCGGCGGGCGCATCATTCTTACCGCCGCCAGTTCCGAAGCTGGTTTTCGACTTCGATTCGGCTGAACCAGGCGGCTCCCATTGGGGATCTTTGAGGGAATGAAACACCAACCCGTAAGGCTGGCTAGACAAAGTCTTCTTATCGTTGATGGTAAGGGAAAAATCCTCGAAGGATAGTTTGGTCCGCGCCCCTGGCGGTCCGAACAAGGCCGTTTCAACCACTACGTAGTCTTCGGTGGAGAAGGTCGCTTCCATCGTGGGGACGGAGTGTCCCACAAACTCGGCCGCCACGGTGATTGAGCCTGCCTGAGCCTGGGCCTGATAATCGGTGGGAGCCACTCTCGCCGGCAGGCCCTTGGTTTCATTGATTTGCGGGTCCTTGCCCGGCAGATTTTGGCTTGGCGTGTCTTGCCCTTGGACATAAAGGCAAAAGGCGGTAATCCATAGACCGGTTCTCAACACAGGGCGAAGTTGCATTCCTGTTCACAACCTATCACAGTCGAAGGTCTGGTTGGTGATGCTGGTGGAGGAGGGACGTAGATGAGTGCGAGGCCGCTTTTCTGGGTGCTCGTTTGGATGCTGCCGGCCGGGCAAGGCATGGCTCAGATCGATGCGCGCGAGCGAGTGGTGGAGAGCATCGTTCCCTGGCTGGATTACAATTCGTCGTGCTGGTCGGCCGTAGAATTAAAAAACCTGGGGAACAGAGAAGTTGCGGCCGAGGTGGAAGCGCACAAGAGCACCGGCGCTCTGGTTCCGCTTGTGGGCCATAACGGAATCGAGGTACACCTGATTGCGGGCGAGCACGCGGAGTACAAGCTGCAACTGCCAGAGGACAGTGCTGGCGCCTGGGTGCGGGTGCGCGAGAGAATTCCGGCGCCTCAGCTAACGCCCGTTCTTGCCGTGAGCGGCGCCACCGTGTGCCTGGCCAAGGATGAGTTGCACACTACCGTCCGCGAGGTGGCGTGGCCCGTTCGTAACCCCTGGTTTTCCGGCGACGTAAGCCATGGTGACGACGGGATCATGGCGGTCATCAACACGTCGGAACGCCCCGCCCGGGTTTGGGGATGCTACTCGTCCGGCGTGCTGTACTCGGTTCCGCATAACGATCGCCCGGACGGCGACTTGAAGCCGGTTTGTTCGGATACGATCGAGGAACTGGTCACGCCGTTTGGATCGCGACAGTTTCCGGTGGCCCGCCGCGGAAACTCTCACTTCTCCCTGACCACGCGGGGCAACGCGATTGTTTTGCTGATGCTTCGGCCTGCGGGAACGAACCTGAAAGCATACCGGGTAGACTCCACCATTACCTTTGGAAAAGAGGTTCCTGACCGATAGAGCGCCGGCGCTAGTTTATCTCCCCTTTCAACTCCTCGAACTTTCTCAGATCCTCATCAGCGCCAGTGATGTTGCCGAGGGCGCGTTTTGCACGGGCACGGTTGGCGTAGGCCTGGGCCAATCGAGGGTTAATGCGCAAAGCAGCGTCGAAATCGCGAATGGCCTCAGCATAATTCCGGCGCCTGAGATAAATTCCCCCTCGCCCGTTCAACGCCAGCGGCATGTCGGCTTTGATTTCCAGCGCGCGATTGAAATCCGCAAGAGCCGGTTCGTCTTGACGAGTTCGCACAAGGCAGACGCCCCGGCGAAGATAAGACGGCGCATCTTGCGGGTTGAGCTTAATGGCGCGAGAGAGATCCTCAATAGCGGCTTCGCACTGATCCGCAAGCTGGCGGGCCAGGCCGCGGCTGAAATAGGCTTTCTGAAAGTCCGGACTGATCGCAATGGCTGCCGTGAATGACTGAATCGCGCCCGTGAAGTCGCGCTGCTTGACCTGGTCTTGCCCCTTGCTGTAAATTCGCGCGAGTTCGTCTGGGTCGACCGGAGGGACCGGCCTCGGCTTGAGCGGCGCCGGAGGAGTGTCGGGCGGCCGGTGACTTGGCATTTGCCCCGCGGGTTTCGCAGAATCTGCCGGGATCGTTCGGCGTTTTTCTAGCGCGCTCCCAGAGCCAGCCTCGGCATCCGCCAAAGTCTTGGCTTCGGCAGGTGGAGCTGGGGCTTGTTTAACAGGCTGCGATGCCGGCGCCTGACCGGCGGGCGCGGGGGCAGTCTGCCCAGGGTGTGCGGACGATGCCTGCTTCCGCATGTCTGCTGTCGCCGCGTCCTGTGCGCGATTCCACGGCTTCCAGAAAACCACGCCCGCCGCGAGCACCGCGACGCAAGCAGCGGCTGCGATCCAGGTGAAGAGCATCCGTTTATTTGCCGCCGGCGCCGGGTCGGACGGGAGCTTTGTCAGAACCAGGGGCTGGGTTCTTATCACAGTACGAGTAGACTCGGCCGGAGCATCCAGAAAAACCTGATGCAACGCCTCCGCAAACTCGGAGCAGGTGCGGAAACGATCCGACGGTGATTTCGACAAGGCCTTATTCAAGACCTCGTCGACTCCTGGCGGCAACGCAGCATTGCGGGCGCTCGCCAAGGACGGCGTTTCAGTCACCAGCTTGTAAGCCAGCGTGGCCATGGTCTGCTCCCCGAACAGCGTGCTGCCGGTTAGCATGCGATAGGCCACTCCGGCCATGGAGAACTGATCGGAGCGCCCGTCCAGTGACTCGCCCTTCACCTGCTCGGGAGACATGTACTCGACCGTCCCCATCACCACATCGGTAGGAGTGGAAGTGCGGCCACCGCTCATTCGGGCAATGCCAAAATCGAGGATCTTCACGGCGCCATCCGGAGAAGTCATCACGTTCGAGGGCTTGATGTCTCGGTGGATGATGCCTTTTGTATGCGTATAGTCGAGAGCGGATGCGATCTGCCGCAACACCGAAACCGTGAACGCTGTGCCGGGTATCGGAATGCGTTCCAGGTAGGTAGTGAGGCTCTCTCCCGGAATGTATTCCATCACTACGAATGCACTGTCGCCTTCCTCAATTACGTCGAACACACCCACCACGTTTGGGTGCGAGAGAAGCGCGGCCGCTTTGGCATCCCGCAGCAGGCGCTCACGGAAAAAGGCGCGCCGGCTGACCTCCTCCTCGCTTAGGTCCACCATTTTGACGGCGACCTGACGATTCAGTACAGGATCCGCGGCAAGATAGACTGACCCCATACCGCCGCGTCCCAGCTGCCTCAAGATGTTATATCGTCCAACTCTTTCCTGCATGAGGAATCCAGTTATGCGTAGTACGAAGCAGTCTAATACAACGCCTACTCCGTGCGCTCCAAAAGAACCGATGTGCTGTCGTAATCACCCTTCAAGACCAGGTTCAAGCCATGATTCTGAAGGTACGCGCCGCTCGCTATTTCGAGCTTCTCGGCCAGCTTGCTGCCATCCAGCGCTTTGACTCGGTAGACGCCACGATCGTCCAGCCCACGTAATCGGATGGCCGGCGCCGACCGGCCGTATTGTTGCGATCGCAGAAAGGCGAACAGGATAGCCTGTTTCCCGTCTTCCGAGACATACTGATTCGCTGTCAGCTCTCCCAAGCGCGGTGAGAACAGACGATAAAGCCTGCCCTGTTGCACGGTGGCGCGGATGGTCTTGTAGTGGGCGATCATCTTTGTGGCAAACATGAAGTCGGCATTCGCCCACTTGTTCAGATTGTTCCCGATGCCAAGCGAGCCCATCATAGCCACCAGGAACCGGTATTGCAGCGGCGTGGTGCGCTCGTTGTAGTTGGGCACATCGGTCACCCAATCCATCATCGTCTGCGACGGGTAAGCATAACTGAATCCCTCCTGAATGCGCAGACGGTCGAAGGCTTCGGTGTTGTCGGACGTCCACACCTCGTCAACCCGTTTCATGATGCCGAGATCCACGCGCCCTCCGCCGCCCGAGCACGACTCGATCTCCAGCTTGGGATGACGCGCCCGTAGCCGGTCGATGATCTCATAGACATTATTGGTGTACTTCACCCAGATCTTCTTCTCGTTGGCGGCGCCCACTTCGGGCCAGCCGGGTTCGGAGAAATTGCGATTCATGTCCCATTTCAAAAATGCGATATTGTTTTCGCTGACCAGCTTATCCAGCGACTGAAAGGTGTATTCCTTAACGTCGTCCCGAGCCATGTTCAGAACCAGTTGATTGCGCGCTTCTGTTCGCGGCCGTCGGGGAAAATTCATGGCCCAGTCGGGATGTTTGCGATAGAGATCGCTATCCGGGTTCACCATCTCCGGCTCAACCCAGATGCCGAAGTCCATGCCAAGACCATTTACATACTGAATCAGTGGCTGCAAACCGTTGGGAAACTTCTTCGGGTTGACATACCAGTCGCCCAGGCCGGCGTGATCGGTGTTGCGCGCGCCGAACCAGCCATCGTCCATCACGAAACGCTCGACGCCGATCTTCGCGGCTTTTTCGGCCAGCACTTTTTGTCCTGGCTCGTCAACGTTGAATTCCGTCGCTTCCCACGAGTTGTACAGCACCGGCCTGGGCTTTGCCGAGAGGCCGCCGGGAAGGATAAACTCTCGCGTGAAATGGTGCAGCGTCCGCGAGGCTTCACCAAAGCCGTTATCGCTGAAGCCGCCGTAAAATGGCGGGGTCTCGAGTTGCTCGCCGGGATTCAGCGGATACGCAAAGTCGAAAGTGTTGTATCCACCGGTGACACGCACTTGCTGGTGCGGAGTCTGTTCAATGCTGAACCTCCAAGACCCGCTCCAGCCGAGGGCGCCGAACCAAATCCCGCCGTGATCTTGATCTGCGCGCGAGCCATCGCCTTCCGGTCGATCAATGGCAAACCACGGATTCGTCTGGTGGCTGGTGGTGCCGCGCCGGCTCTCCAGCACTTTCACTCCAGGATGTATGTCCTCCTGGATAAGCTGGGTCTCGCCCGCCCACCGCCCGTTCAAATAGGTCAGCCGGTAGCCGTCACCCGGTGGCATATACCAGGTGCCGGCCTGGGCGCTTTCGAGAGTGATCGGCTGCGACGTCTTATTCTCGATGACGGAATGCTTTTCGATGATGCCGGCGCCAGGATACACGCGGTAATAAATGTTGGCAAACAAATCGTACTGGATATCTTTTGTCACCACCTTGAGCACGTCGCCATGAATTTCATGGCTGACATAACGGAGAACCAGGTCGCGGTTTCCGTCAGCGAGAGTCACTTTCAGGCAGGGCTCGGTGTACATGTTGCTTCCCCAGCCCGCGTATTCACCCGGTGTGGTGCTCGCCGAACCGTCAAAGGAAGCCCATTCGCTCTCAGAGTGGAGCGGAGCCAGATCCGCGTCGCGCCACAGCTTCTTGCCCCAATATGCCTGCTGCAGTTGATTTCGTTCGTTCACGCCAAACACGTAAGTGGAAGTGTTGGTGTCGAGCACCCACAGCTTCTTGTCCGCGAGATACCGGATGGGATCTTGCCCAAAAGCAGACGCACACAGCGCTATGCTGGCGAGAATAGAGAAACGGTTGATCACGGCAACTATAATATGTCCTCCCCAAGCTTTGCGCCTCAGCGCCTCTGCTGAAGGACCGCGGGGCGCTCGGAGGCCCAAAGATGAAATACAGTATGCTGGGTTTCGTCGGGGAGAGTTAAAATGGAAGTCTTGCATAAGAGTCTAACCGTCGCGCAATTGTTGGAAGAGAAGATCCGGACGCGCCAGGCCAAGGTGGGGATCGTTGGCTTGGGTTACGTGGGGCTGCCGCTGGCGGTGGAATTCGCTAAGGCGGGCTTTACGATCACGGGTATCGATTTGAGCGATTCCAAGATTGCGCGCGTCAATGCCGGGGATTCTTATGTTGGGGATATTCCGAACGCGGTGCTGGCGCCGCTTGTGGAAACCGGAAAGATCACGGCTACCACGGATTTCTCGGTAGTCCGGGATCTGGACACGGTGAACATCTGCGTGCCCACGCCGCTGCGCAAAACCAAGGATCCGGACATGAGTTACATCGTGTCCGCGTGCGGCGAGATTGCAAAATATCTTCATTCCGGAATGCTGGTGATCCTGGAATCGACCACCTATCCCGGTACGACCGACGAACTGGTGCTGCCCATGCTGGAGCAGGGCGGGCTCAAGGCCGGCGAGGATTTCTTTCTGTGTTTCTCGCCGGAGCGCGTGGATCCGGGCAACCCGAAATACAATACGTCGAACATTCCCAAAGTGGTCGGCGGCACCACCGCCGCGTGTTCCGAGGTAGGCCGCCTGTTTTATGCACAGGCGCTCGAGAAGGTCGTGGCGGTAAGCTCGACACGGGTGGCCGAGATGGTCAAGCTGCTGGAGAACACGTTCCGCATGATCAATATCGGCATGGTGAACGAAATCGCCATCATGTGCGATCGCATGGGCATCAACGTTTGGGAAGTGATTGAGGCCGCCGCTACCAAGCCGTTCGGGTTCATGCCGTTCTATCCGGGACCGGGCCTGGGCGGGCACTGCATTCCCATCGATCCGTTCTACCTTTCGTGGAAGAGCAAACAAGCCGGCATCGAAGCGCGCTTTATCGAGCTGGCCGGCTACATCAACGGGCAGATGCCGCATTTTGTGGTTGACAAGATCCAGAACGCGCTCAACGATCAAGGTAAGCCCGTCAAAGGTTCGCACATTCACATTCTCGGCGTGGCGTATAAGAAGGACATTGAGGATATGCGCGAGTCGCCGGCGCTGGACATCATGCTGCTATTGAAACGCCGCGGCGCGCGACTCACCTTTTCCGACCCGCATGTGAATTCGCTGGAACTGGAAGGCGAACGGCTGACTGCCGAAGACGTCAACCTGGCGGCGACGGCTGATTGCGCGGTGGTTGTCACCGATCATTCGGCTTTCAACTATCGCATGATCGTGGAACGCGCCCAGCTAATCGTGGACACGCGCAACGCGCTCAAAGGGATCGCTTCTCAGAAGATCGTACGGCTATAACTGCGCGAGGCATCCTGCCAGCGGCGAGTACGTTTGGCTGTGCGATAAAATGGCGTCCTATGAAAATATTCGCCGGATTGTTGCTTGTCTTTGCGGTCGCGTTCGGCCAGTCCAAACGCCCGGTGCAGGAGTTTGAGACCTCCGCCGGACCAGTGAAGATCACGCCCATCCAGCACGCCAGTCTCATGATGGAGGGCGGCGGAAAAGTGGTCCACATCGATCCCGTGAGCGGCGGCAACTACGATGGATTGCCGGCCGCCGACCTGATTCTGATTACGGACATTCACGGTGACCACATGGATCCGAAGATTCTTCCTAAAGTCTCGAAGACGGGAACCGTGATTCTCGCGCCTGCAGCAGTGGCCGAGACGGTGAAGAATGCTACGGTGATCCGTAATGGCGAGACTAAGCATGTAGGCGCCTGGACTATTGAAGCGGTTCCCATGTACAACCTGAAGCGTGGTCCGTCAGAGGACAAGTTCTTTCACGACAAAGGCCGCGGCAACGGCTACATCGTCACGTACGGCGGCAAGCGCTTTTATTATTCCGGCGACACCGAAGGAATTCCGGAGATGCGCGCGTTGAAAAATATCGACGTGGCGTTCGTCTGCATGAACCTGCCGTACACGATGCCGCCCGACGAAGCGGCCGACGCGGTGCGCGCCTTCCATCCGAAAATTGTTTATCCGTATCATTACCGCGGCTCGGATTTAAGCGTCTTCGAAAAAGCGCTGGTGGGCAGCGGGATCGAAGTGCGAATTCTCGACTGGTATTACAAAAGCTGAACGCCTACTTCCACCCGATCGACCACTCGACGCCGCCCACGATGGCCCGGCCCGGCATCACCACGCCGGGTATTTCCTCGTAGTGGGTCGACGTGATGTTGGTGAGTTGCACGAAGGGGCGCAATGCATGCTCGCCCCACGCGCCGTAGACATCCCATAACGCGTAAGGATCGGCCGCGCGGCGGTTGAGCGCTCCTACGCGCGTCCGAGCCAGCAGGTGGTGGGAAAAACTTCCGCGCCACTCTGCCACTGCCGATTGTGAGGGATAGTTGAAAACGTATCTCGACATGAGATCGACGAATGCCGCCTGCGCTCCGTGGATGGCGGTGTACCGCAGCGAGACCGTCTGGGTGTTAGAGACCTTTCCATCTACCGACGCCTCGACCCCGGTGAACTGCAGACGGTCAACGTTGGTCGCACGCCATATATCCGTTGCCGAGGTGCGCACGTAGTCAATTCCATCGCGTTCGCTGCGATGGAAAACGGCCACATCAGCGCGCAGACGGGCCGCCGGAGTCCACTGCAGGCCCGTTTCATAGCTCCACGCGCGCTCGGGCCGCAGGTTCGGGCTTCCGACATTCGCTGGGTCGTGATAATAGAGGTCGGTATAAGTCGGGAGACGAAAGGCATGGCTGGCGCTGGCACGCATCTTCAGGTGCGCGTTGATCCATACACCGCCACTTACCGACGGCGAACTCTCCACCGATAGTGATCCGTAAGCGTTCTCCCGGATGCCTGCGGAGAAAGAGAAGCGCCGCAGCGCTCGCACATCAATCGAGGCGTAGACCGCTCCGTAATCACGCTGATGATTGCCCAGATTGTTGCTGACGATGGCATCGCGATAGAACTCGGCGCCATAGTGGAGTTTGACGTTTTTGTGGAGCGTCTCATTGCGGCGCAGCGTGCCTACGTAGCTTTTCACGGCGTGGTGATTCTTGTAGATGTCGGGCTGGTCCCGGTATAGTACGAAAAGATCGCTGTGCCGGCGGAAGGCAAATGAGGCTTCCGTGTTCTCCCCTATCGCCTGGCGCAGGGAAGTGAACCAGGTTTTGGTGTCTTCCCAGGAGTTGAAATCGCCGTAGAACTGGTCGGCGCCGAACGGACGGTCATCATAAGCCAGCGTCACGTCGCTTGCTCCCAGCGCAGAGAGCCAGTGAGTCTCCGAATCGATTGCCAGATTGCGGTAGTCGCGGTCAGGCCGGAATCCACTGGAGAAATCGCGCGAAAAAGCGATCTGTTCGGCCAGATCTGAGCTAACCAGCGAGAGGGAGCCGCGCTCCTGGTTGACGCCAAAATTTCCTACCGACGTGCGCAGGCGGAATTCAGAGGATTCCGGTGGATCGGCAATCACATTGATGACCCCGCCTACCGCGTCTGACCCGTAAAGGGTCGATCCCGAACCGTGAAGAACTTCGACGCGCGAAATTCCCTCCGGTGGGATCGGCAGGTCCATGTTGTGATGGCCGGATTGTGCGTCGCTGATGCGGATGCCGTTCAACAACACCAGGGTTTGGCCGAAGGTCGCTCCGCGGATGGAAACGTCCGTTTGCACGCCATTGGGCGCGCGTTCGCCCAAGTCGAGCGACGAATCGAGCCGCAATGCATCCATCCAGCTGTTTAGGAGCAAGGTGTCGGCCCGGAGCGGCAGCACGGTGACCGATCGATCGAGCTCATCCAGGGTCAGAGGCTCCCAGGTTCCAGTTACTACGATGGAATCGGATCGCACAGGGAGCTGTTGCGCAGAGACAGGGGACAATACCAGCAACATGCAAAACAGGATCAGCAGGATGGGCACGGCGGGTTACGGTTGGGGCGCGCGTTTCTGATCGGCAGGCTCCTGGAGGATAAAAACCTTCTCACCCGGGCGGACCAGTTTCAGGCGTTGCCGGATTTCGAGCTCTTGCGCCGATTCGTCCCCGCGCAGACGCCGGATGCGTTCGCGGCGGAACTCAATGTCCCGATGCAGGCTGGCGTTCTCTATTTCCAGGGCGCGAATCTCTTTCTGTTTCTGTATTAATGCCGGAACTCCACCATCCAGTGTGACCAATGCATAGCTGGCCGCTACCAGAACCGCAATCGCGTAGCTGATTTTTGCCACCCTGGATCTCATACCAAGAGCCCGAAAAATAAATAGTACCATCGGATGAAGATTCCTTTGAACAAAAATCAAAATATGACTGACAAAATTGTCGTGCTCAGTACAGCATCCAGCACGCAGGAAGCGGAGAAGATTGCCCGTAACCTGGTGGATGCGCGGCTGGCGGCCTGCGTGAATGTGGTACCGGCCATGCGAAGTTTCTATCGCTGGAAGGGAAGTATCGAAGATGCAGCGGAGTGCCTGCTGGTGATCAAGTCTTCCCGCGGCCGCTTCGATGCTCTGCGCACGGCGCTTGAAAAGCTGCATTCCTATGAAGTGCCCGAAGTGATTGCTCTTTCTGTGATTGATGGCGCGCAGAATTACCTGAACTGGATGGACGGCGAGCTTGGCGCGTAATCTGGCGTTGATCCTGGATATGGATGGCGTCATCATCCACTCCAATCCTCTGCATCGCAAGGCGTGGGAACAATACAGCCGGCGTTTTGGGATCGAGACCGGTGAAGCCATGCATCAGAGGATGTACGGCCGCCGGAATGACGACATTGTGCGGGATTTCTTTGGCCCGCAACTTACGCCTGAGGAAGTACACGAGCACGGCGCCGCCAAGGAGCGGCTGTACCGCGAATTGATGGGGCCGGTGGTGAAAGAGTCGCTGGTTCCGGGCGTGGTCGAATTCCTCGCACGGCATCGCAGCCTGCCTGTGGCGATGGCAACCAGCGCAGAGCCGGAAAATGTCGAGTTTCTGCTCGATGCGGCCGGCCTTCGCCCCTATTTCCGCGCCAAAGTGGACGGGCACCAGGTGCGGGACCCGAAACCACATCCTGAAATCTACCTCAAGGCGGCCAAACTGCTCCAGTCTTCGCCCCGTGATTGTATAGCCTTCGAGGACTCTTTCGCGGGTATTCAGTCGGCTCAGTCTGCCGGCATGATGGTCGTTGGGGTCCGGACGACGTACGACGAGCTGCCCGGAGTCGACCTGCAAATCCGGGATTTTAACAGCCCTGAACTGGAACCTTGGCTGGCAAGCAGATAAAATTATTAACAAATGTTGCGATCGTTCATTCTCGTGTTCATTACGTCGCTGGTCCTGTTCGGCCAGAAGTACACTGGCCCCCAGCCAGAGAAGGCGGATCTTCCGTATTTGATGCACGCAGATGTCCTGGTCGCCACCGAGGCAACCGAAGCGAAGGAGGAGACCCGGAAGGACAACACCGTCTATGTGATCGCAGGAGGCACATCATCCGTGGCCACCCCGCTCGCCAGTCCCGCCTTTTTAATCCGTACGGACCAGTTGGCTGCGGACAAGTTGGAAATTTACAAGCTGGAATCGAAAAACGGCCAGCGTGAGATCCTCTTCACCCACAAGAAGAAGGCGGTGGCGCGGCCCGTCAGCTGCACGGCCAGCCGCGTGGGCGATGACCTGTATAAGCTCGAGGTAGACGTGAGCCTGGAAAAGGGCGAATATTCCATCACGCCAAACGGATCGACCCAAGTGTTCTGTTTCCGTGTGTATTAGGTACTAGGCCCAGGTTCCCAGTTTGTGTTATCCTAGATACCGTATCAAAAAGAGATAAAGAGAAGACAAGGAGCAGCAAGCTCTAGAATGGCATTGGCGACAGACGCAAAGCGTCAGATTCTTGTTAAGAATCAAATCCACAAATCCGATACGGGTTCCCCCGAAGTCCAAATTGCTTTCCTGAGCGGACGGATTGTCCAGCTTCAGGAACACTTTAAGGCGCACAAAAAGGACCACGCCTCGCGCAGAGGATTGTTAATGATGGTTGCCAAGCGCCGCAGGCTTCTGACGTATCTGAAGAGCACCAGTCCGGAGCGTTACAAGAACGTTCTGACCAAGCTCGCCATCCGTCATTAGAGCACGCTCGTTGAGGGGCGAACTGAGTTTCGCCTCGAGATCGATCCGCCGCCTTCCCCGCAAGTCAACTCCATCTCAGACCTGATACCCGGCCGAGGTTGATGCCTGGCCCTGGAGACATTGAGATGCATACATTCGAAGTAGATTTAGACGGAAAGAAAATTACGCTGGAGACCGGGCGGATTGCCCGGCAGGCGAACGGCGCGGTAGTCGTCCGCTCCGGAGATTCCGCCGTTCTGGTAACGGCATGCTCGGCTGAAGAAGCCAAACCCGGCGCCGGGTTTTTCCCGCTGACCGTGGATTACCGTGAGTACACTTATGCCGCTGGAAAAATTCCCGGCGGTTTTATCAAGCGCGAAGGCCGGCCCTCGGAAAAAGAGATCCTGACCAGCCGCCTGATTGACCGGCCGGTCCGGCCCCTTTTCCCCGAAGGTTATTTGCACGAGACGCAGATTATTGCCATGGTGCTGTCTGCCGATCCTGAACAGGATCCGGCATCGCTTGCCGTGGTGGGGGCCGGCGCGGCATTGGCCATTTCGGACATTCCGTTCGCTCACATTCTGGGCGGCGTTCGCGTTGGAATGGTGGACGGGCACTGTGTGCCCAATCCCACTTATTCGGAAGCTCGCGAATCCAAACTCAACATCATGGTCGCCGGAACCGAAGAGGGGATCGTGATGGTGGAGGCGGGAGCGCAACAGGTCTCCGAAGAGGACGTGGTTCGGGCCATTGAATACGGACACGAGTGTTGCCGCAAGATTGGCGCCGCGATCCGCCAGATGGTTAAAGTGGCAGGGAAGACGAAGAGGGCCTTCACCCCACCGGCCATCAATCAAGACCTGTATAAACAAATTGAGACGAAGATCCGCAAAGAGCTGACGGATGCGCTGAATACGGAAAAATATCCCAAGCTGGAGAGCTACGCAAAAGTCGCCAGTTTGAAGAAGGGGCTCCTGGAATCTCTACCCGACGAACAGCATGCTGAAGCCGGAAAGCTCATCGAGCAGCTGAAGGAGACGATTTTCCGCGAGCAGATGCTTCACGATCATCGGCGCCCCGACGGCCGGGCATTCGACCAGATTCGTCAAATCACCATCGAGACCAGCGCGCTGCCGCGCACGCACGGGTCCGCCATCTTCACGCGTGGAGAAACGCAGGCCCTGGTCACTGTGACGCTGGGTACCAAAGAAGATGCGCAGCGCATTGAATTGCTGGAGCCCGGTGAGGCCTCCAAGCGCTTCATGCTGCATTACAATTTCCCGCCGTTCAGCGTGGGCGAGGTCGGCTTTATGCGAGGACCGGGCCGGCGCGAGATCGGCCACGGCGCATTAGCCGAGCGCTCCATCTCTCCGCTTATACCGGACGAAACCAAATTTCCGTACACTCTGCGCGTGGTGAGCGACATCCTCGAATCCAATGGCTCCAGCTCTATGGCCACGGTGTGCGGCGCCAGCCTGGCATTGATGGATGCCGGCGTGCCTCTGGGAGCCGCTGTGGGCGGGGTTGCCATGGGGCTGGTGAAAGAAGGCGCCAAGTATGCCGTCCTCACCGACATTGCAGGCGCCGAAGACCATTACGGCGACATGGATTTCAAAGTGGCGGGCACCCGCGACGGAATTACCGCGCTGCAGATGGATATCAAGGTGCCCAACATCAGCGCCGCCATCATGCGCGAGGCGCTCGACCAGGCGCGCCGCGGCCGTTTGTTCATCCTCGATAAGATGGAAGAAGCCTTGGCTGGGCCGCGTGCTGAGCTGTCACTGTACGCGCCACGCATTTACACCATGAACATCGCGCAGGACAAGATCCGCGACGTCATCGGGCCAGGCGGCAAAGTCATCCGGGGCATCATCGAGCAGACCGGCGTCAAGATCGACGTGTCCGACGATGGCACCATTCACATCGCATCCGCCGACGAAGCTTCCGCCAACAAGGCCATTCGCATCATCTCCGAAATCACGGCGGTGGCCGAGGTAGGAAAAACGTACCTCGGGAAGGTGGTCCGGCTGGTGGATTTCGGCGCATTTGTTGAGATTTTCCCAGGCACCGACGGCCTGCTGCACATCAGCGAAATCGCCGAGAACCGCATTAAAGAGGTACGCGACGAACTGAAGGAGGGCGACCAGATTCTGGTCAAGGTCCTGGCTATGGAAGGAAACAAGATTAAACTCAGCCGCAAGGCGGTACTGCGCGAACAGCGGGATAAGCTAAAAACAACGTCCAAGAATTGAAGGCCGCTTAGAGTACATTGGCGCCCTTGAGCGCCCGCGGTGAATCAGAAACAAATCGGAACATGGCCGTGAGCGCCCTCCCACGGTGGCTCACGGCCATTTTTTCTTCCACCGAAACTTCTCCAAACGATTTTTGGTATGGCGGGTAGTAAAAGAGGGGATCGTAACCGAATCCCTCGGGACCGCGCGGCTCATCGAGAATTTCTCCCTCTACGACGCCGCGAAACGTTCGTATCATTTCGCCGCGGTTGGCCAGCGCGATGACGCAGACGAATCGCGCCTGCCGCTTGTCACGGCCGCGCATATTTCCCAGGACCAATGCGTTATTCTGTGCGTCGGTTGCGCCGGGGCCGGCATATCGCGCCGAAACTACGCCCGGCGCGCCCCGAAGCGCATCCACCTCCAGCCCGGAATCGTCCGCGAATAGCAGTCCAGGGGCGTGCTGCCCGTAGTAAGTCGCTTTCAAAATGGCGTTCTCTTTGAACGTGCGGCCGGTTTCCTCGCAGATTGCGATTTCCTTCAGACCCGGAAGTTCGAGGACGCGGATCCCAAATCGGTCCCCGGCCAGCCGAAATTCACGCAGCTTACCGGGGTTGCTCGTGGCGCAATAGAGCGTCACCTGGAGTGGACCACACGTTTCTGTATATCGATCAGTTCACGGACACCCTGACGCGCCAGATCGATCAACCCGGCCAACTGCCCATCATCAAACGGGCGGTGCTCGGCGGTAGCCTGGAGTTCAATGAATTTGCCGGACCCGGTCATGACGACGTTCATGTCCACGTCGGCGCGCGAGTCCTCCTCGTAATCCAGATCGAGCATGGGCTCACCGGCCACAATTCCCACGCTGGTAGCGGCCACCGAATCCAGGATGGGCGATTTCTTCAGCGCGCCGAACTTCGACAATTGATCGATGGCCATGGCCAGCGCAACGTAGGCGCCGGTGATGGACGCCGTGCGGGTGCCTCCGTCGGCTTGAATCACATCGCAATCCACCAGCACGGAGCGCTCTCCCAGCACATCCAGATCGACCACCGCGCGTAGCGAGCGGCCGATCAGCCGCTGGATTTCGTGAGTGCGCCCCGAGGGCCGTCCCTTGCTCACTTCGCGCGGTGTGCGCTTCAGCGTGGCGCGAGGCAGCATGGCGTACTCCGCAGTGACCCACCCTTTACCGGTGCCGCGCAGGAACTGCGGCACTCCATCTTCAATCGAAGCGGCACAGAGCACACGCGTATTGCCCACGGTAATCAGGGCCGAGCCCTCCGCGGTCTTCAGGTATCCGGTTTCGATTTCGACCGGACGCATTTGATTGGGCCGACGATTATCCGTTCGCATATTTGAGCACCAGAAACATGACGATACCGACCAGCGCCATCGCTGAGAAGATCAGAATCAAGCAAGGTATCCCGCCTTGCACTTGCGGCGCCTTGGCCTTCTTGGGTCTGACCGGTTTGAATTTCGCCATAGGATGGTCCGCGAGCGCAGGCCAACTAGGATAGTAGCAAGGTTCGGCGGAATGAATCAGCGACTCGCACGACCTGCCGCGAAGACGGTACAATCGGCTTCCTCGATGGAATGCCGCCTCTGGATCGCCGTTTCCGTCCTGCTCGGCGCGTGCACCGAACAAACGCAGCCGCCCGTGTTTCCTCCAACCGTATCCAGCGCGTGGCACCTGAAGGGATCCCAGAATTTTCCGTCCTCCAGTGCGCCGGAGCTGATCCGCAAGATCGGTACGCATGGATGGTGGAGCGCGGCATACGAAGGGCCCGGTTCGGCAACCGTCGAGCTGTATGAGCTGACTTCATCGGCCGGTGGGCTGCAGATGGTCCAGGATTGGCGCCCTGTGGCGGACACTGTCGTCTGGTACACGCCGCGCTACTTCGTCGTGGTCAGATGGCAAAGCACAGATCGGGGCGCCGTCGGCGCTTTCGTCCACGCTATCGAGAAGCAATTCGCCGAAGAGAAATGAATCAGTGCGACGATCCCCAATCGACCGGTTTCAATTCGCCCACAATCAGCAGATACGAGGCCGCGCCCACTACCAGTGCAATCGAGACGGCAACGAACGCAAGCAGAAACTGGTGGGTCACATCCACAATGCGGCCGGTAAGCCACGGACCCACGATACCGGCGAGATTGCCGAACATGTTCTGCCACCCGGTCCACCTGCCTGCGGCCTCCGGCCCCGCTAAGGTTTGCGTGACGGCCCATAGGTTCGACGTGAAAAGGCCGTAGCACAGGCTCGCGATCATCAGCAGCACCATCGAAATCGCCGGATCGCGCACTATGGCCGCTGGAAGAATCAACGTGCTCAGCAGCATGCCGCCACACATAAATGCTTTGCGCACGCGCGTGGGGCTTCTGCCGCTCGCAATGAGGCGGTCGGATGCCCATCCGCTCGCAGTTGATGACAAAGCGATGCCCCAGAACGGCACGGACCCGAACACGGCCATCATGTTTGCTGAGAAGTGCCGCTCCATGACCAGGTACGATGGAAGCCAGAACACCAGAAAGTACCACGCATAATTCCCGCAGAACAGCCCGAGAAATGTTCCCCATGCATCGCGCTGGCGCAGAATCTGCAAGATGCTGGGGCTAACCTGCCGGCGCATAGTCGCAGGCTGAGGTCCCCAGATTCCCCAAGGGATCAGCCATACGAGGCCGCCGAATCCCAATACGATAAACAGCGCCCGCCAGCCGAAGTGGCCAACCACAAGGCCGCCAATCAGCACGCCGAGCGCTGGCCCGACTTTGCAGCCCGCATCAATAAGTGCGTTAGCCGTGCCGCGATGCCGCTCCGGAAAACTCGAGGCCAGAATTCGTGAATACGACGGATATGCGACCGATTCACCGGTTCCCAGTAATAAGCGCAGCAGGAAAAGAGCGGCGAACGAGTTGACCATTCCCGTGAACAGAGTTGCCAGCGACCAGATCAAAAATCCGAGGCCCAATACCCAGCGCACGTCATAACGATCTACCAGCCATCCGGAGACGAGCTGAAACGCCGCGTAAGTGAAGAAGAAGGTGGAAAAAAGGAAGCCGAGCTCGGTTTTGGTGAGATGAAGCTCGCTGCTCAGAAATGGCGCGGCCACCGCGAGTGTTCCGCGATCGATGTAGTTCACAGCGATCGAGATGACCAGCAGCGCGAGCACCATCCACTGAACTCGCGATAATCGAGTTTCCACCGCTGCGGGAGCGCCCATAAGAGGCTTCTTGATTCTACACAAAGGCGCCACAGGGTTCGGTAAACTGATGCAGACAGCTATGATTCAACCCGTCTGGAACTTCGAAGAGGAACCCTATTCCGAACCCGCGGATGAAACCGCCATCAACTTCCGGGCCTATCTCGACCGCATGCCGGACGAGAAAATACGCGAGTATTCGCCGGCGTGGGACGACGGCCGCGTCGTCGAATGGGATGGAGATTTTCGGGAGGACGGCGCGCTGATGCTTGTGTGCTGTGAGCGCGACGTGGATGTGAAGGAGTATCGGCGGGTGCTGGAGGAGTGCATACGGTACCGGGACAGGGTGCGGGGAACGCTGGAGAAATAGGTCGAGCTACCCTGATCACCGTTCACGATCCTTACGCAGCATGTGCGCGGTGGACGGGAAGCTGCGCGAGCTTCGGACCTGGCGGGATCCGAGGCGCAGCACGCGGCGGAGGAACTGCTTACGGCCTTTCAGTTCACCAACGCTGGGCACGTTCTCTTCGAGGAGCGAGAGGACTTCAGCTGCAAGAGATTTCCGGCGTTGGCGCGCACGGTCACGAAGGGCTGAATAGAGTTCGTCCGGCACGTTTTCGACGTATAGCGTAGCCATAAGGATCCCTAGGGAAAATTCTAGCAGCTGTCAATGCCGGAACGTTGGTTGCAAAACAAATTCAACGGCGACAGGACACTAGCGCCTCTCTGGCTGCCGCCGGGCAGTTATACTGTTCCTTCAATGAAAACGGACAACATAAACACGATTCGATGGGCCGCCGCACTTCTCTTAGCTCCAGCTACCTTGCTCGCGCAACGCAATGCGCCGCCGCATAACATCGTCGTTGACACGACGCCTTCTCACGCAGTGAGTTCCTTCAGCCCGTTTCGCTCGCTTGGAGCGGGTATCGACCGGCTGCGCGGAGATACTACCGACAAAGTGATGACGCCAGAGTTCATCCGAAAGGTCCAGTCGGCCGGCTGGCAAACGGTAAGCTATCGCCAGAACACGGAACTGTTCGCGGAAGCCTGGCACTGGAATCCAAAAGGGAAATGGAGCAACGCGGCGGCGAAGGAGGGCTACTTCGTCGGCGACGCCACGCCAACGGAGACGATTCGCCATTCCTGGGCCGCGCCGCTGCCGCACCGCGGCTACACGCATGGGGATGGCGACGGATATTCGCGTCTCACCGATGGAGATCCCAATACGTACTGGAAAAGCAATCCGTATCTCACGAAACCCTTCACCGGCGAGGCCGATCATCCGCAATGGGTGACGCTGGATTTGGGCAGCAAGGTCGAGATCAATTCTATCCGCATCGCGTGGGCCGCGCCGTATGCGACCAGATACCGAGTGCAGTATTGGACCGGTGAGCGCGATCCATTCGATGGGCCCGGCGGCATCTGGCAAACGTTCCCGCTGGGTTCGGTGACCGATGGCAAGGGTGGGACGGCTACGCTGCGGCTGGCCTCGTGGATGACGCCGGCGCGATACTTGCGCATCTGGATGACGGTCTCGTCCGGCACCTGCGATACGCACGGCTCAGAAGACCGGCGCAATTGCCTGGGTTTTGCTATCAGCGAACTCTACGCCGGAACTCTTTCCGAAACCGGCGAGTTCCACGACATCCTGAAGCATTCTCCCAACCGACAGCAGTCGGCGACCGTTTGTTCTTCGATCGACCCGTGGCACGCCGAGACCGACATGACCGAGAAGAGCGGGGATCAGGTCGGCTTCGATCTGTTCTTTACGAGCGGGGTGACGCGCGGTTTGCCGGCGATGATCCCGGTAGCCGTCCTCTATTCCACTCCTGAGGACGCCGCCGCACAGATCGCATATATCAAGGCTCGCGGCTATCCCATCTCTTACATTGAAATGGGCGAAGAAGCCGACGGCCAGCACATGCTTCCGGAGGACTACGCCACTCTGTACATTCAGTTTGCCACCGCGATTCACAAGGTCGACCCAAACCTGAAACTCGGCGGGCCGTCGTTCGAGGGCGTCATTGAGGACGTCTCGGTGTGGCCGGATTCCGAGGGCAGAGTCTCGTGGCTGGGCCGGTTCTTCGATTATCTGAAGGAACACGGCCGCATCCAGGATTTTGCATTCCTCTCGTTCGAGCACTATCCGTACGAGGCCTGTAACACATCTTGGAACGACCTCTACCGCGAGCCTGAGAATATCGGCCACATTATCCAAGCTTATAAAGATGATGGCCTGCCGCCGAATACGCCGATTTTTGTCACCGAGGTCAACCTGGGCGCGTCGGTGAGCGAAGCGTTCGTCGATATTATGGGCGGCCTCTGGTGGGCGGACTACACCGGTGCCCTGTTCGCCAATGGGGGAACCGGGAATTATTTCTTCCACTACATCCCGGGACGCTTGTCACGAGGCTGCAACGACTCGTGGGGTTCGTTCGGAATGTTCCATGTGGACAAAGATTTCAACATCACCAACTACAACGCCAGTTACTTCGCGGCCCAATTGATCAACCAGGAGTGGGTGCAGCCCGTGGACCGGATGCACCGCGTGTTTCGCGCTACGAGCGACGCTCGAGACCCATTCGGAAACCTGCTGCTAACCGCTTATGTCGTCGAGCGGCCCGACGGACAGTGGTCCGTCATGCTGGTGAATAAGGACCGAAACCGCGCGCACGGCGTGCACATCAAGTTCACCGGCGAGGGCGCGAAGGATCGTTACTTCACCGGGCAGGTAGACCGCATCACTTTCGGGGCCAAAGAATATCAGTGGCGCCCGAACGGCGCGGATGGTCACGCCGACCCCGACGGTCCCCAAGTAAAGTCCTCTGTGAGCGGCGGCGCGGATGCAGTGTACGCGCTCCCAAAAGCGTCGATCACTGTCCTTCGCGGCAAGATCGGATCTTGACGTCTAACCGAGCGGCGACCAAAGGAAGCGGCGCCTTCAGCTGAGATCCGTCAGATGTTCCAACTCGCCCGTGCTGTCGCCAATGCTCTCCGGCGTGATTCCCATATGGTCCAGCATCGCGACATACAGATTGGTCATGGGCGTTTCGTTAGCGTACTGCACGTGGCGGCCCGGCCGAAGCGCGCCATTGCCCGCGCCCGCCAATACCACTGGCAGATCGTTGTGCGTGTGCTGGTTTCCGTCCGCCAGACCGCTGCCGTACACCACCATCACGCGGTCGAGGAGAGTTGCGTCGCCGTCCGGCGTGGATTTGAGCTTGTCCACGAAATAGGCGAACTGTTCCAGGTGGAAGCAGTTGATCTTTGCCACCTTCTCGATCCACTCCGGGTTGTTGCGGTGATGCGTGAGAGGGTGGTGCGCATCGTTCACGCCGATCTCGCGGTAGGTGCGCGTGCTGCCTTCTCGGCAGATCATGAAGGTCGAGATGCGCGTCACATCGGCTTGGAAAGCCAACGTCATCAGGTCGAACATCAGCTTCACATGGTCCGAGAACTCCACCGGAACGCCGGCGGGTTCTTCCATGTTGGGCGTGAATTGCTTGGAATCGTGCTCGGCCATCTCGATGCGCCGCTCGATTTCACGAACCGCGTCCAGGTATTCGTCCAACTTGCGGCGGTCGGTCTTGCCCAGGTCGCCCTGGAGGCGCCGCGTGTCTTCTGAAACGAAATCGAGAATGCTCTTGTTGTAGCTGAGGCGCTTGGCGCGGGCTTCGGGCGTCTCGCTGGCATCGCCGAAGAGGCGCTCGAAAGCTGCGCGCGGGTTCACCTCCGGCGGCATGGGCGTGGCCGTCGTGCGCCAGGAAATGCTGTTGCTGTATGCGCAACTGTATCCGGAATCGCAGTTGCCCACCAGCCGTCCGTCTTCGCAACCTAGTTCGAGCGAAGCCAGACGCGTCGCGCTGCCAATCTTCTGGGCCGCAATCTGGTCAACGGAAATTCCTGAGTGAATGTCGGCGCCAGCGGTCTTCTTCGGATGCACGCCGGTCAGAAAGGTTGCGGCGGCGCGTGCATGATCGCCGGGACCATCACCCAGCGCGCGCCCCGTATTGTGCGTCAGACCGGAGAGCACCATCAAGTTCTGGCGGTAGGGTTCGAGCGGTTTAAGAATGCGCGAAAATTCAAAATCGCTGCCCGCCACAGCGGGGGTCCAATCCTTCATGATGATGCCATTGGGCACATAGACGAATGCCATGCGGCGCGGCGCGTTCGCGGTGAAGCGCGTGGCGGCGGCGAACGCAGGCGTCATCGCATCCAGCAGCGGCAAGGCAATCGCCGTGCTCATGCCTCGCAGAAAGGTGCGGCGCGCCAGGTGCTTCCCGGTGATCATGGCTTTCCTCCGGAGAAAGCGATTGTCTGTTGCGGCGTGCGGCCCGGAGCTTCGCCGTGGCGCATTTCAAAAGGCACGCTTTGGACAATCCCCCGCACGAGCTGGGAGAACCGGAAGTCGCTGGCCGCCAACCGCTGACATATCAAGTTTACAGCAAGCCGGTCGTAGCGTTCCAGTCCCCGGCCCAGTGCATAGGTGAGCATCTTCTCAGTCAGGCAATGCGCGAACGCGTCGCGATCAGATTTTAAAATCTCTTTGAGCTCCGCTGGGCCCCGGAAATTGCGGCCGCCGGGCAGCGTACCGGCGGAATCAATGTCAAACTTTCCATCCTTTGTGCGCCACCGGCCCACGGCATCGTAGTTCTCCAAACCCAGTCCCAGCGGGTCCATGCGCGTATGGCAAACCGCGCATGCCGGATTCGCGCGATGTTGTTCCAGCTGCTGCCTGAGCGATGCCGTAGTGCCGATGGCGGACTCATTCAGGTTTGGAACGCCGGGCGGCGGTGGCGGAGGCGGGTCGTTCAGAAAGTTCTCCAGAATCCATTTACCGCGCAGCACCGGAGAAGTTCTGGTCGGATAGGACGAGACCATGAGCACGCTGGCCTGCGTCAGCACGCCGCTGCGCTCATCGCCGCTCAAGGCCACCCGGCGGAATTCCTTTCCCGTTACACCCGGAATTCCATAGTATTTTGCCAGGCGCTCGTTCAGGAACGTGTACTTGCCATCGATGAAATCCAGGATGCTGCGATCCTCATGAATGACGGCCTCAAAGAACAGCCGCGTCTCCTGGCGCATGGCGTTTCGGAGATCCTCATCGAACTCGGGAAACCGCTCAGGATCGGGCTTGAAGCTGTCCAGATTCCGAAGTTCCAGCCACTGGCCCGCGAAATTATCCACCAGCGCGGAAGACTTCGGATGCAAAAGCATCCGCCGTGCCTGCGCGGCCAGAACCTCGGGTTTGTGCAGTTTCCGCTCCCCTGCCAGAAGGAACAGCTCTTCGTCCGGCATGGTGCTCCAGAGAAAATAAGAGAGGCGCGAGGCCAGCTCATAATCGTCGACGCGATGCGAGGCCGCCGCGTTGTTGGGGTCGCGATCGCTCTCGATGCGGAACAGGAAGTGCGGGGAGACCAGTATGGCTTCAAGCGCCACGCGCACGCCCTGCTCGAAGGAATCGCCTTGCTGCTGCGCCATGCCTACAAATCGCGTTAGGCCGTCGATTTCCTCGTTGTCCACCGGCCGCCGGTAGGCCCTCCGCGCAAGCTCGGCCACGATGAGGCGCACGCATTCCGGTCGGTGCCGGCCATTCGCATGGCCACAGATGAAGATTCGCCTGTGGCTTTCGGTGAGCGGGCGATCGTGCGGGTTGTAAGGCCCGGCAATCTCAAGGCGATCGACATATGGATTGCGTACCGGTGGTTTCTTCTTCTTGTCCTTCGGGTTTTCCTCGTCGGGGTCGGGGGGCGCGTCCGGGCGCGAGTTGTCATGCGCGATCGTGGCTTTCAATTCGTGCTCGCCGGCCGTCACATGCAGGCGCACTTCGGCGACTCGGGGGGCCTCATCCACGGTAGTCACCTCAGCAGTCTGGATCTCGTGCCCATCCAGCCATAGAGTGATGATCAAGGCGTCACGGCGGCCGCCGATCGCCCCTCTGACCACGTAATCGCCTTCCACCGGGAACTGGTGTCTTCGCGTCAGATCCCGCGCAGGGGATTCTTCCGGAGCCACCGGCGTGTGCTCGATCTTCTCTCGCGTGGGCTTGGGCGGAGGATCCGCGACGATGGCTTGGCGGGCGATCTTTTCGGCCGCCGCCAGGTATTTCTCCATTAAGACCGGCGATAACGAAAGGACATCGCCATTGTTGTCGAATCCGTAGCCGGAATCATCCGGCGGAAAATCTGCGGCGGCCTTGAAATCGACGCCTGTCAGATCGCGAACCGTGTTGTTGTATTCCACGCGGTTCAGGCGGCGCGCCGTGACGCGGCCCGGATCCGGTTTCAGGCTACGGTCCATCCGTGCGAACTCTATCTCAAACCAGTGCGTCACCTTCGCAACCTGCTCGGGCTCGGGCACTGGCCGTCCCTTTGGCGGCATCTGGCCGGTCCGCAGCTTCTGCATGACCTTTTCCCAGACCTCGCGATTTTGCAGGGCCGTGCGCGTGTTGGTATAGCCGTCAAGACTAAGGCCGCCCACTTTCATCTTCGCGTTGTGGCAGAGAAAGCAGTTGGTTTTCAAAAAAGGCTGGACCGTCTTTTCAAAAGACGAATTGCTCCCTAGACACGCCCAGGGCAGCACACCCAGGATGACAAGTAGTCGATGCGCCATGAAGCTATACCTTCGCCGGATGCAACATGGTTTCGCGCACGGCCAGATACGTTTTCACGCATTCGGCCAGCGGGGGCATGGGAGCGAGGCCTGCGCGCTCCATCTTTTCATTGGAGAGCGCCGAGTATTTCGGCCGGTGCGCCGGCGTGCGGTATTCGCGCTCATTGGTCGCCTGGAGCGATGGATGTAGCCCAGCGGCCTCGAAGATCAGTTTCGCGAAATTAAACCAGGAGAGGGGCTGGCCGCCCCCGATATGAAACATACCGTGCTGATTCCTCTCCACCAGATCGATGGTGCGCGCCGCCAGCAACGGCGCATAAGTGGGAGAGCCAATGTGGTCTTCCACCACGCGGATCGGTTGGCCGTCCGCGGCGCGGCGCAGCATGAATTCCACGAAATTGCCGCGGTTCGTGGTCAGCCCGCCTGGGCCGAAGACGCCGCAAGTGCGCACGATTAGCGGCTGCTTCAGATAAGCCTGCGCATATAGCTCCCCGGCGAGTTTTGAGACCGCGTAGGCGCCGAGCGGATGCGGTAGGTCGGCTTCCCGGTAAGGTTGCTTTGCTGTACCATCGAAAACGTAGTCAGTCGAGAAGTGCACAAACTGTGCGTCGATCTGCCGGCAGGCCAGTGCCAGATTCCGTACACCCAATGCGTTGGCTTGATAAGCGGCTTGCGGCTCTCTTTCCGCAACATCCACCTGATTGTACGCCGCGGCATTGAAAACCATGCTGGGGTCGACCCCAGCTAGAACTCGTTCGACCTTCTCGCCGTCCGAAATATCCACCGCGGCGCGTTCCCAGCCAACCACCTGGTAACCGCGTGCTTTCAATTCGCGAACCAGTTCAATCCCAAGCTGACCGGAACAACCGAATACCGCCGCCCTATGGGCCATAAAAACGAGCATAGCGCAAACCGCGCGCCTGACGGTTGTTATCGTTCGATAAGCGGCGTCAATGTGATGGCGGCGCGTCATTCTGCGTTGCCCTTTGATTTCCGCGCCTGGCCAATGGGTACAATCAGCGATCCCACGGCGCCGTTGGCCGAAGTCGAGGTGTGCTGATAGTTGCTGGAGAGGACTGCTTTGGAGCAGTGTTGCGTACATCTGTTATCCTAAAAAACTCCCCACATGGCTCAGATTTTCCCTTTCCGACCCTACCGCTACAGCCCTCGGGCAGGCCGGATTTCCGATCTCGTCACGCAGCCATACGACAAGATCTCACCAGAGATGCGTGCGCGGTACCTCGGGCTAAACCCGCATAACTTGGTTCGCATTATCCTGGGCGAGCGCCTGCCGTCGGATGACTCCGCGGTCAACATCTACACGCGAGCCGCCGGTTACTTGAACGATTGGATTTCCCGCGGCCTGTTGGTGCGCGAGTCTCAGCCCTGCCTGTTTGCCTACTTTCAGGACTTCTGCGTTCCGGATACGGGCGAGCGGCTGTCCCGACGTGGGTTCATCGGGCTTGGAGCCGTGGAGGACTATAGCGCGGGCATTGTGTACCGCCACGAGCAGACGCTTTCCGGCCCCAAGCAGGACCGGCTCGAATTACTTCGCCATACGCACGCGCATTTCGGACAGATTTTCATGCTCTATCCGGATCCCGCGCGTGAAGTGGATCGCGTGCTCGAAGAATGTTCCCAAGCGCCTGCGGACCAGGCTGTGATTGACGAATATGGCGCCGAGCACCGCCTCTGGAGGATCTCCGATCCCGCGCGTGTTTCCGCCGTCGCGGGCCTCATGGCCGACAAGAAGCTGCTGATCGCCGACGGCCATCACCGTTACGAAACCGCTCTGGCTTTTCGCAACGAAAATCCAGGATTGCCGGTCGCCTCGCGCGTCATGATGACGTTCGTGAATATGCATTCACCCGGCTTGAAGATTCTCGCAACTCATAGACTAGTCAGCGGGCTAGCCAACTTCGAAGCCGCTTCATTTCTTACGGGCGTCCGTAAGACGTTTCAGATGGAGGAGGTCAACTCGCCGGGACAACTGCAGAGCCGGTGGAATGGCGCGGCACGAGGGGCTATTGGAGCAGCCATCGGCGACCGGCTCTATCTGCTGCAACTGCGCCATCCTTCGAACAAACTCGACGTTCCTATTCTGCACGAAATGCTGCTTGGCAACGTACTCGGCATCAGCGAGGAAGCCGTGCGCGCCGAAAAGAATCTGCGCTATGTTCGCGGGCTCGACAAAGCTATTGAGGCCGCGCGTCGCGGAGAAGCCCAAATCGCATTTCTGCTGCGGCCGACGGCCATAGAGGACGTGGCGGACATCTCCTTTTCCGGCGGCGTCATGCCGCAGAAATCCACCGATTTCTATCCCAAGCTCCTGTCGGGTTTGACGATTTACAAACTGGACGAATAGCCGCTACGTTTTCAGCGGCAGACCCACCGCATTTCCACTGGCGACGGACATTTTAGCGGCTTCGATGATCTCGACCACGCCGACGTTGATCTCGAGCGCCGTGAGGCCGTCGATGGGCTTCCCTGTTTTGATCGAGTTCACCAGGCACGCAATCGGCTCGGCGCGCTCGGGCGGAAGCGGCGGGAGTTCCATCGGCTCGGATGCGCGGCCGGCACGGAACTCCACGCTGCCATTTTTCATGTAAAGGCTGCCCTTCAATCCGAAGATTTCCAGGTCTTGAAAGCCGCGCGGCAGATCCCAGCTTCCTTCAAAGATTCCCACGCTTTTCGGATACGAGAGCACCAGGTCGGCATTGTCTTCCACTTTCGGAAAAGTCTGCGGCCGCAAATGGTTGACTTGCGCGTAAACTTTTTCCGGTCGCCCAAAATACCATAATGACCACAGCGCGTTGTAGCAGCCAAAGTCCATCAGGGCCCCGGCGCCGTTTTTTACCGGGTCGGTCAGCCAATCAAAGAAATACTTGTTTAGACCCTCGGACGATCCCGGCCCACCGTGCCCCACAATGCCCCGCAGTCGCCATACTTGCCCCAGGTCGCCGGCGTCCACGCGCGCCTTTGCGGCATAATTTGCGGGCCACCAGGCCATCTGGTAATTGGTCATCACGTGGATGGCGTGCTCCCGCGCCAGGCGGTGAATGGCCAGCGCATCGGCATAAGTCGCCGCCAGTGGTTTCTCAAAGATCACGTGAATCTTCTTGGGTGCACAAGCTTCCACGATTTCGAGATGGCGGTTGTTTTCCACGAATGCCCACACGAAATCGGGCCGCAATTCATCCAGCATTTTGTGGTAATCGCTGAAGATGGGAACGTCGGAGGCGCCCCGCTTCTTGGCTTCAGCGATAAGTTCCGGTACCGTTTCAGCGATGCCCACCAGCTTCGCCTGTTCACCCTTGAGTACGGTGCCCAGATGTCCCCAGACATGCGCATGAACCAGACCGACAATGGCCATTTTGTATTCGCCCGCCGCGCGAAGCGGTGCGGCAGCCGCCAGTGCCGCCGCTGTCTGGCTCAGAAATTCTCTTCGTGATTTCATGGAATTGAATGTAGCAGGTGCCAGGTTCCAGGTGTTAGGTGTTAGGGAACGCCGACCAGACCGACAATGCCCTGTGGTCTCGACCGGCGCAAGGCGTGCTGACACCTGAAACCTGAAACCTAGCACCTGACACCTAGCACCTGGCACCTGAAACCTGTTTACAATCGGACGATGTCACTCGTTGTTGTTGGCTCCGTCGCTTACGATGGTCTGGAAACCCCGCACGGGAAAGTGGACCGCATTCTGGGCGGCTCGTGTACGTATATCGCTCTCGCCGCCAGTTTCTTTACTCGCGTAAAGATTGTGGCGGTGGTGGGCGACGACTTTGCTGCAGAGGATGCCGCGCTCCTGTCCGGCCGCGGCATCGATCTCGAAGGCCTCGAGCGCGTTCCGGGCAAGACTTTCTTCTGGTCCGGCGTGTATTCGGCGGATATGAACGACCGGACCACGCTGGTGACGGACCTCAACGTCTTCGCGAATTTCAACCCCAAGCTGCCGGAATCTTACCGCGCAGCACCCTATCTCCTCTTGGGGAACATCCAGCCGGCGTTACAGCGCAGCGTGCGCGCGCAGATGAACGGTTTACGCTTTATCGGCGGCGACACCATGAACTACTGGATTCGCGATTATCGCGACGAGCTGCTGTCTGCGATTCGTCAATGGGATTTTCTGCTGATCAACGACAGCGAGGCGCGCATGCTTTCAGGCGACCACAACCTGCGCCGCGCCGCCGAAAAGATTGTCGCCATGGGACCTCGGACGCTGGTTATCAAGCGTGGGGAATACGGCGCGATCCTGTTTCACGGCAGCCAGCATTTCATTGTGCCCGGCTTTCTTCTTGAGGACATCTTCGATCCAACTGGGGCCGGCGACTGTTTTGCCGGGGGGTTCATGGGCTACCTGGCGCAGCAGGGCGTCCACCCGCACACCGAGCAGATCGACCACCAGGTGTTGCGCCGCGCCGTAATCCACGGATCGGTGATGGGAAGTTTTTGCTGCGAAAGGTTCGGACCGGACCGCTTTCGCAATCTCTCCCGCGATGAAATAAATGGCCGCTATCGCGAATTCAAAGCCTTCACGGATTTCTGAGAAGCCACGGGCGCGCTTCTCTCCCATGCCGATAGTGCTCGTCACGCTCCTGGCGGCACTGCTGAGCGGAGGCGCGCTTTGGCTCTGCTCGTACCAGGGCTGGACTCTCTATTATGGCGATGCCGAAGCGCATCTCAACATTGCGCGGCGCATCATCGATTCGCGCACACCGGGATACGAGCAGCTCGGCACCGCGTGGCTGCCGATGTTGCATTTGCTGATACTCCCGCTGGTAAGAAGCGATGCACTGTGGCGGACCGGGCTCGCCGGCGCGATCCCACCGGCGGTTTTCTTCGCCATCGGCGTGATTTTTTTGTTTGCCGCGGTCCGGCGTATCTTCGAAAGCACGCTGGCGGGCGCCGTGGCAGCGGCGCTCTACGCTCTTAATCCCAATGCGCTCTACCTTGCACTCCATACCCATGACAGAGGCTGTCTTCTTCGGTTCGCTTGCGGCGCTGCTCTATTTCACCGTCCGCTTCCGTGATACGCAGTCGATGGGGAGCGTGGCCGGTGCCGGACTTGCGGTTTTCATCGGGTCGTTGACCCGCTATGACGCCTGGTTTCTGATTCCGTTCGCGACACTCTATTTTCTGCTCATCGCGCGCCGCCGGAAATTCCTCGCGGCATTCTTATTCGGCGCCCTGGCCTCGGCCGGACCGCTGCTATGGCTCGCGTATAATGCCTGGGTTTTCGATAACGTCTGGGAATTTTATTCCGGTCCGGCATCCGCCAAAGCCATTCAGCGCGGACTCTCGTACCCGGGCCACGGAGATTTGCAGACCGCGCTGATTTACTTTGGTTGGGCCGTACGGGCGTGTGCCGGAGCTCCGCTGTTCTTCATCGGGGCTGCGGGCGTGCTCGCTGCGCTTTGGAAGCGCGCCTTCTGGCCGCTCGTGCTGCTATCGCTTCCCGGCGCGTTCTACGTCTGGAACATCCACTCCGCCGACTCGCCGATTCACTTGCCTTACCTGCCGCCTCACGGCTACTACAACACGCGATACGGCCTCGCATTGCTGCCGCTGCTGTCATTTTGCGGCGCGGCGCTTGTAGCTTTGGTAGCTCGGAAACCGCTAGCCGAGCCGCGCGCGTCAGCAAGCGGTCTGACGGCTCTGGTTGTCCTTGCCGCCGCCATCGCCCCCTGGCTCCTCAATCCCCACCCCGAAGCCTGGATCACATGGAAGGAGTCACAATACAATTCCGTGGCTCGCCGCGCGTGGACCAGGAAAGCCGCTGACTTCCTTGGGGCTCGCTATCATTCGGGCGAGGGCATCTTCACTTCGTTCGGCGATTACACCGCCGTCTTCCGTGAAGCGGGAATTCCATTGCGCGATACCCTCACTGGCGACAACGGCGTTGCCTGGCAAGCTGCTGCGTTGCGGCCAGATCTTTGCTTGTGGGAAAAATGGGGCCTGGTGCAGGGCGGCGATCCGGTACAAACCGCCATCAACCGCGCGCGCCGCCGCGGCCCCAATTATGAGCTGGCGAGGCAGATTATCGTAAAGGGTGCGCCGGTGATCGAAATTTACGAGCGAAACACGGCGCCATCCAATCTCTATCACCCATCTCATGACAATTCCATTCCTTAAAGCACACGGCGCGAAGAATGATTTTCTGCTGACGATGGTTCCCGATGTGCCCCCGGGCCTTCCGCCCGCCGAACTCGCGCGCGCCATCTGCGACCGCCATACCGGTGTTGGCGCCGATGGCTGGCTGCAGGTTTCCGCGCCTGCCCGCGATGCCGAGGCCGAAATCCGGCTGTTCAACGCCGACGGCAGCATGGCCGAAATCTCGGGCAATGGCACGCGGTGCGCCGCGGCGTTCGTCATCCACCGGCGCACCGCGGCGGGTGATCACGTGCGCATTCGCACTGGAGCGGGCGTGAAACATCTGCGCCTCCTGAAGCATGACGGCCTGCGCTTCACTTTCGAGATGAATATGGGCACTCCGGAAATTCGCGCCCGGAACTTCGCACTCCAACTTGCCACGGGCACGCGCGATGTCACACTCGTCTGGGTAGGCAATCCGCAGTGCGCCGTATCCGTCGAGAATTTTGATTTCGACTGGCGGCGGATGGGCTCAGAGATCGAAGCGCATCCCCATTTCCCCGATCGCACGAATGTTTCATTTTTTCATGTGCTTGATGAGCACTCCCTCGATGTCCGCTTCTACGAACGCGGCGCCGGTGAAACCATGAGTTCCGGCACCGGCTCGACCGGCGCCGCCGCCGCCGCCCTTGCCCGCGGCATGGTCAAGAGTCCGGTGACCGTCAGCACCCCCGCCGGTCCTCTGGAACTGCGCTCGAACTCATCCACCGAGGAGATTTTTCTAGTCGGGCCGGCTGAAATCGTGGCGGAAGGTTTTTTTCATTATGGAGAGAGTTGATGTAACCCCTCGCATCGTTCGCAGGTGGTTGGCATCAATGGTCCGGTGGAGATATGGTTCCGAAAATTTTGAGATACAGGACCAAGCGCCGCTTCAGCCTGCACTTTCCCACAACCGATATGGCTCGGGTGGGCGTGTGATGCAGATGGGGCTGGGACAGGTGCAGATACACTGCCGTCTCGCGGTCTCCAGGCTCTGGTGCCGGGCCGTCTGGCCGTGACATGCTGGGATCATGCAGAAGGGCGCCATTACTTGGCGTAAGGTAGCTGTGCTCGCGCTCCTGACCGCATCCTCGGCTTGGGCCGAAGGAACCCAATCGCTAAGAGCGGACGCTATCCGCAAACTTCACTTCAGTCCCGATGGCCGCTACATCTTGGCGCAGGATGCTTCCGAGATCACGCTGCTGACCGTGACTCCTTTAGCCGTCCTGTTCAGGATTCCCGCGGAGGGCGTCACGGATGTTCAATTCACGCCCGACTCGCAGTACGTCACATTTCTCAGTGGAGGCACCCGGGCGGATGCGGCCGAGATCAAGTTTTCGAAGTCCGGTGCTCGCGTGCAGTATTGTAGCATCGCCGGTGGCGCTCGTACGAACGCCCACGAGCTACCAAGTCATGCGTGTGGCACGGAACAGCTCTCCCCGGATAGCCGTAGCTTCGCGTGCGATGACCTGTTCGGTACGCTCTGGCTGATCGATACTAACTCGGGGCGCACGATCCTCCGGAAGGATGGCTTCGGTAGTCACGACTACGGTTGGAACGGAGCCAGCGTGGAATTACGGTCGGGGTCGAACGTTGTGTCGTCTGACCCGGGACTATCGGTGAGGATGGCCTTCTCGCCAGACGCCCGCTACGTTATCGCCGCTTTGCAAGAGCACCTCACCATCGCGCGGCTACCGGACATCGATCTGACGCCAAAGGAATGGTGGAGCGGCAGAGCGGTCTTGTGGGATTTGCGCTTGGGGAACCCGGTAGCGCTAAAGAACCACTTGGAAGTTCTGGCCGCGAGCGCCGTCACTCATCCATTGGACAAAAACCCAGACCGACGGCGGTTCTTCACCTTTCTGGCGCCGGACCGGCTCCTGGTTTCGGACCTGTTCTATGCAAAGAATGGGCATGTGACCGCCGAGCTGCTGGAATTTCCTTCGGGTCGGTTGCTATCGAAGCCGGTCCTGCCGGCCGGCGAGCTATTCCCAGCTACGGACCCGAGTTTCGTGATCGTTCGACTCTCCGGTAAGGATACGATCGACCGTCCGCAACGGACCGCGGCTGCCGAACTTGACACAGGAGAACTGATCGTCAGCGAGACGCCGGCACTGGACGTCCTCGGACGTTATTACGTCGCCGAACCACGCCGAGGCCGGGCAGGACTATATGAGCTCGGAAAGGGCCTCCAGGCCACAATAGACCTTCACAAGAAGTGAGCCGATCTGCGACAGGAGAACCCGATCCAGAGAAGCCATTTCTTTTGCAGGAGCAGGCGGCGCATAGAGCGCTATCGGAAGAAGCATTGATTGATCCTTGCAGCCACTGTTGTAACGAGACTTCGTAAAAGTCTCCTAACGATGCACGCTCTCGGGTTACGGACTCAACAGACCGTAGACGTTGACGGCGTCGTCGTAGTTGGGAACGTACACCTTGCCCCCGACCACGAGCGGCGGGACGAACTTCATGAGGGTACCCAGCTGGTCCCGTTTCGGCCTCTGCTCACTATTCCAGATTTCCTGTAGTGTCTCGGCGTTAAACGCGCGTAGCACTCCGGGAGCGTTTCCCGCGTCGGCGCTCTTGTTATTGGTATGGGTCGCCCATACAATGCCCGTGCCGGACTGTTTACCGTTAGAGGAAACCGTCAGCGTGCCTCCTGGCGAGCCCCGGTTGGGGATCTTTCCCCTCGCGAATGGCGGTGTCTCCAGAGCGCGGCCGCTGAGGCGGAAGGCTTTGAGAAAATCAGCCTCGCACCACAGGTAGACACTGCGACCGGCGGGGCCATCCCACAGTGCGGGTCCGGCCATGATGCGGCCGCCGTTCACTTGAATGGTTTGCAGCACCCCTTCGGCAGTCGGCGTCATGTGTCCGAGCTTCGCTGTGTCGAATAGATAGACGATGCCGTTCTTGCTGCCGGCGATGAGCAGGTTCGTTCCAGGCACCAGCATGGGGCCGGTGGAACCAAGGTCGGCATCGTGATCGTTGAGCTGCTGGAAATCGCTGGGAGTGAAGTAGTCGTCCACAACAAACGTGTTACGGGCCAGCCTCAACTTGACGAGCGACGTTCCGAAGTTGCGCCGGCCGTCCCAATCGCCGTTGCCGGTTTCGAAATAGATGTTGCCCGCGATGTCGACGGCCGGGCCGCGGCCGGATTGCCAAATACCGCCATCAACGCCGTCGGGCGTGACACACCACACTGCGCGTTGACGCAGCGTCTTGGCATCATAAGCCATTACCCAGCCGTGATAAGGGCGGATGTCTTCGTGTGATGCCCATGCGACGATTACCGCGCCGTCGACAAGCGCCAGCGCCGGGCGTTGATGGCCCGCCTTGGGGTCGAAACGCAGATTGCCGGCGGCAGCATCGTTGGCGGTACTCGGTACGCTGGCTTCGATGATCGTCGCGGGCAGGAGATCTTTACCGTCACGCACGTCGAGCTTGTGGATCCGCTGCACGTAGCGTCCGCTCTCGCGGGTGCACGCAACTAGAAAGATGGCGTTGGATGGGGCGTCAATTACCGGTGTGCCCTCGATGCCGACGTTGCCGACGACATTCAAGTCGTTATCGTTGGTAATGTCGGTGATCGGGACGGGCGTGATGCCGGCCATCTCATCGGTGAAGTTACGCATCCACAGAGGCGGGCCTTGAGTGTCAGCGTCAAAAGCGTAAACCTCATCGTTCATGGTGGCGACATAGAGCACGTTACGCATTCCACGCCCAGGCATCGGTACCGCCGGAAGGTATAACGGCTGGGCGAAGACGGAGCCATCCACGTAGTAGCCGTAGAGCTTGCCGAAGCTGGCTTGGTTGACGTTGGACGCGTTGAGGGTGTTCTCACGCGAGTCCGCGGCGGTTCCGGCCTGGTTGTAGCGACTCATCACCACCGGAAACTGGGAACAGAGCGCCAGCGTTGTCGAGAGGGCGAATACGAATCGGGCCGGCGATTTGAGCATCCAAGTATTAGTACCGTAAAACATGCGCCCGCCCCAACACCGGGCGGCCCCTGCTGGAGAATTCCCGCTCATCGCGCGAGAATGGAGTTTTATGGCTTCCCAAATTCAATCCTTACCTGAATTTCGTAACGAGCCCATGGCCGATTTCTCCGTTGCTGCCAACCGCCGCGGCATGGAGGCGGCCTTGGAACACGTTCGCGCCCAATTCGGCCATGAGTACGATCTGCTGGTTGGCGGCCAGCGCATCAAGACCGCCGACAAGCTGAAGTCCCTGAATCCATCGCATCCTTCGCAGGTGGTTGGCATACACCAGAAAGCTACCCCGGAGCTGGCAAACCGCGCCGTCGAATCCGCGTACGATTACTTTGCGGAATGGGGATCTACGAGTCCCGCCGACCGCGTGCGCAAAGTGATCGCCTCCGCCAGGCTTCTTCGCGAGCACAAATTCGAATTTGACGCCTGGCTGGTTCACGAAACCGGCAAGACATGGCCCGAAGCCGACGCGGACGTCTCCGAGGCCATCGATTTTTGCGAATATTATGCCCGCGAAATGCTGCGCATGAACAATCCTCCGCCGGTGGTCCAGTTGCCTGGCGAAAAAGACGAGATGCGCTACGTGCCGCTCGGTGTGGGCGTGGTAATTCCTCCATGGAATTTCCCGCTGGCGATCCTGGTGGGCATGACCATTGCCTCCTTGGTGACGGGCAACACCGCCATCATCAAGCCGTCTAGCGAAACCCCGACCGTTGCCGCCAAGTTCGCCGAGCTTTTGCTCGAAGCCGGCTTTCCGGATCGCTCGTTCTGCTTTTTGCCTGGCAGCGGCGCAGCCATCGGCGATCTGCTAGTGCAGCATCCGAAGACGCGGTTCATCGCATTCACCGGATCGAGAGACGTGGGGTTGCGGATCAACGAGCTGGCCGCCAAGCCGCAAAAGGGCCAGCGCTGGATCAAGCGCGTCATTGCCGAGATGGGTGGCAAGGATGCCATCATCGTCGACGCCGATGCCGATCTCGAAAAGGCCGCCGACGGTGTGGTGGCCTCCGCGTTCGGCTATCAAGGCCAGAAATGTTCGGCTTGCTCGCGGGCAATTGTCGACGAACGCGTCTACGACGATTTCCTCGGCCGGGTCAAGAAGAAGACTGAAGCCCTGACCGTGGGCCCCGCCGAGGATCCTGGCAACTTCATGGGACCGGTGATCAGCGAGGGAGCGAGGCGTACGATTCAGCAATACATCGATGTCGGCTCGAAGGAAGGCAACCCGGTCACCGGCGGCGGGCCCACGCCTGGCGACGGCTATTTCATCAAGCCCACCATTATCGGTGACGTGAAATCTGACGCGCGCATTTTTCAGGAAGAGATTTTCGGTCCGGTGCTCGCAGTCACCAAAGCCAAGAACTTCGAGCACGCTCTCCAACTGGCCAACGATTCCGAATACGGGTTGACCGGCGCGGTATTTTCCAATACTCCCGAGCATCTTCGCCAGGCGCGCGAGCGCTTTTTCGTCGGCAATCTTTATCTCAACCGGAAGTGTACCGGCGCCATGGTCGGCGCACACCCGTTTGGCGGCTTTAATATGTCGGGAACGGATTCGAAAGGCGGCGGCCCGGATTATCTTTTGCTGTTCCTCCAGGCCAAGTCCATTGCCGAGCGCGTCGTTTGATCGAAAGCCTGGCGGGTAAAAACTTCGAACGGGCCCCAGTAGTAGGGCTTCCGAAAAGCGCCGCCCGAGCGCATCAGTTTGAGCTTGGCGCCGCGTAGCGCGGCAGCGGGGCTGGCGCCCTCGCGCCATTGTCTGTACAACTCCTCCATGAGGAGCGGCGCAGCCGCATCATCCACGTTCCAGATGCCGGCAACAACGTTGTGCGCGCCGGCTTGTAGAAAGGCCCAGGCGAAGCCGACCAGGCCTTCGCCCGAATACGCTTTGGAGCCGGCACTTCGGCAGGCGGAAATCGTCACCAACTCCGGCTCCAGGCGCAAATCGGCAACGTCGCTCGCGTATAACTTGTACTTGCCGTCGTGAGGCGAAAGAATGATCGCAGAATTGAGCGGACTCTCCTCGTTGGCTTCCGCATGCGCAGCGAAGTGAATCGCTGTGAACGCCCGCGGACTAGTTTCACGGAAATGCTCCGCGTACGCCTGGTCGCCGGTGTATACCGAACGGCGAGTCTCAGGAAATCCGGCGGCGATTTCCCGCACTTCGGCCTTGAGATGCGGAAGGGGCGGGAACTCGGGAACGGCGGGCAGGGGATCGCCGAAAATCAATAGCCGTGGTTCGCGCGCGTGTGCGGTCTTCCTCAGTTGAAGGACGGTGAACGACGGCGTTAAAGCAAGGGTGGCGTCTTCGATCCAATAGTGCGGCGTGGGGCCGTCTACCACCAGCGTCTCGAAATTCAGCTCGTGCAGCCGCCCATCGGGTACGATGATGACCGTTCCGGCCGAACGCACCAGTGACTCCACCGGGCCTATGAGCATACGGTAAAGTTCGTTCGCTGCTGTGTAGCCTTCCGCGAGCGGGTCTTCTAGCGCCTGGATCGCGCGCTGGTGACGCTCTACGAGCGCGTTAATGTCATCTTCACGGGGCAATACGAATTGCGAGACGCCCTTCCCAGTTACCGCCCACGCATAGGAGCGTTCCGGCGCAAGCCAGTAGGAAAGGAGCACTGTCCCTGTCTCACGCGCCAAGCGCACGGCTTGATCGGCACGAAAGTGGGGAAGGACAAACGCTCCACTCTCCAGCTTCTGGTCCATCAAGCGCGCGCGTGACGATTCTGCGACTTCGAGCGCCTTCTCCTTCTGGCCCAGTTCAGACAGAAAGCCCACGTACTGCTGGTAAACACCGGCCTGATATCCCCTGAACGTGATCTTAGATTGATCGCGGCTGAGCGCCAGCCATTCGCGGTCCAGCACGCCGATCGCCGCGGCGTACTCTTCGCCGGCCGCCGCCAGGTGGTTCCCTGAGCGATCGAGCTCGGCTAGTCCGGAATGCGCTTCCCACAGGACGTTGGGTTCCTCCTCTCGCTGCGCCAGATCTGCAGCCGCCCGAAACTCCGCCTCAGCCTTGGCCGGCTGCCGGCGAGCGGCGGCAATGAAACCGGAATTGAGCCTCGAGTATGCCTCCACTCCTCCGGCATCCGACACGCCCTGCAACGTTTGGGTCGCGAGCCGATTGTATTTTTCTGCTGCGTCCCATTTGGCTTGGTCGATATTAACGCGCGCAATATTGTTTAGGTAAGTGGCGGCATAGCGGCGGTTCGGGACGCGCATCGCAATATCGCTGGCGCGCAGGTAGTATGCAGTGGCTTTGTCGTAAGCCTCCTGCGCGTAATAGATGGACCCGACGTTGGCTAGCCAGCGATGGTCATCGTCCGGTATGCCGGTCTGGGCAGCCAGCGGCTCGGCCGTGGAATACAACTCCAGCGCCCGTTGCAGCTGACCGAGGCGAAAATAACACCATCCGAGGTTACCCAGGCATTTTTCACGAGGGACCTTCGCCTGTATCTTTTGTGCAGCCTGATCCGCCGCTTCGAAGTATGAGATGGCTTCGTCGTAACGGGAACGCGTCAAGCGGATATAGCCCAGACCGTTCAGCGCGCCAGAGATGAGATACTCATCACCCAAGCTTCGCGCCAGATCGAGCCCGTGATGGAGAACCGCATCGGATTCGTTGAAGTTGGCCAGAAAGACTCCGCGGCGCTGCTCGATCCAGGAGAGCAGAGCGGAATCGCCGCGCTGAGATGCCAGGTCATGCGCTTGCATCATCAGCTTGTGGAACTCGTCCGGGTTCCCCGTTTGCCTCTGCAACTCGGCGAGGTCCGACAACAGACGCGGGTTCGACGGCTGCAATTGCGAAACGCCTGCCTCCGCAGCCTCCAGCAGCGGCTTCGCCTCCCCAGCGCGATATTGAGTCAGCAGGACTTCAGCCTTCAGGAGTTGAAATTTGAGAAGCCAATTGGGGTTCCGGAGCTTTGCGCAAAGCTGGATGCCCTCGTCTGTGTGTCCCAGAGCCTCAGCAAGGTCGCCGCGTCGTCTCGCCCCGTCGGCGCTCCCGTAGATAAGTTCAGGAGATTTCGCGCGCAAGAAGGTGCAACTCGTCGGAAGGGAAATGGCGACGAGAAGCCACGCCGCCGTCAGGTGGTGCCGTTGCCCCCCACGCCGCCACCGCCACCCTTGCCAGGGTTCTTCAGCTCCAGCTGGATCAGTTGCACCCACTGATACGTCTTTGCCGGGGTATGAACATCGGGTGGCTGCCACATCCAATCCGCGAAATAAACGATACCAAACTTCGGAATCGCGATTCTACGCGTGTCGCCGGAAATTCGAATCTCGCCGCAACGCGTGCGCATGCGCCGCCCGGGAGCCGCCGAAATGCCCTCCGGCTCGATTTCGGAGCCGTCTCCTTGAAAATATTCCTCACGCTGCGACGCGTCAAACAAAAACGCCGCGGGTGGCTTGAGCTGCTCTTCCAGTTCGTACGGCTCGCCGCAGATTTTCAAATTCTGGAAAACCGGCCGGCGGGGAAGAATGCGTGCGTGTTTTGGTTTCTTCGGATTGCCGCGCCACTCCTCGCGGTAGACAGTCTCGATACCGCACTCTAACGAGTCTGCGGTCACTATATCTTTGACGTTGAACTTCTCCAGACCGGATTTCGCCAGCGTGGTATACACGCCCTTGTCTTCCTTACACTCGATCGACACGAAGCTGTCGGTGAATGAAATCTCCGGCCCCGTCCGGCCGCCGGTATGAGTGTGGTGCGCGTGTGGCGAATGGCCGAGATAAATCGAGGAATACTCGTGGCCAAAGTCGTGGTGTCCGTTGGTGAATTGAAAGTGAGCGGCCACTGCAGACGCATGGAAGATGTACTTGGGCATAGCGGACTCGCGAGACCTTCCAGTTTACCGCTGGATCGAAAGGTGTGCGCGGGAGATTTCAACAAGTTTCTCTTGCTGCCTGCCTCGTAATACGAACACATACTCACCAGGCGGAAGCGGAGAAACCGGTACGGCCAGTTGCAACTCGGTGTCGTTGAACGACGGGGCGTTCACGGCTTGCCCGGATCTTGGCGTACCTGCCGCGTCCAGAATCTGATATTCGTAACTGTCGAAATGCTGGCCCGCCATCAAATCGAACCGCGCGCCGAAGAAACGGCTGCCGGCGGGAACCAGAAGGGTCTTCATCTCGGCCCGTGACGCCGCAGGAATGCCGAAGGATTGATAAAACTCCGCGGCCATTGACGCTGCCGGAACCTTACCCGGGCCCAGCCGCAAGCCTTGCATCCCAATGCCGGCTAATAACACCAGGTTTAGCGCCGCCGAGGCCACCAGTCCCCAGGAGAACCGCCACTTGGCGTGCCCGGGGGATCGAAGCGCACCTGCCGTGTGTGCTTCCTCAGCAGCGATCACACTTTTGGCGTTGGCAGCCAGAATCGAAACGGCCTTGACGTCGTCGGCACATGCCGTGCAGCCGAAATAGTGATCCTCGAAGTCGGTGCGTTCTTCTGGAGTGAATTCGTCCAGGACGTACCTTTCCGCAGCTTGCATTTTGATAGCAGTTTCGTGATCCATCAACCTCAATCCCCACAGATATAGTGAGTTACAGTTGTGGTCCGTTTCATGCCCCGGCTGCTCCCTTTATGTAGGCCTGTTTGAACCGCGCTTTGGCGCGAAAGATCAGCACTCTCAGATAATCGGGCTCAACCCCGAACCGGCGGCAAACTTCGCTCGACCCCAGTTCTTCCAGAAACACCGCGCGTAGCAGCTTGCGGTCGCGGTCGTCCAGTTTTGACAGGATTTTACGAACCTCCTTATTTCGCTCCTCGCTGATCAGGCGAGCATCCGTGTTCCCTTGCGCCACATCCATCTGTTCATCGAAATCGCGATCCGGAGTCTCATACCGTCCTTCCGACCGGCTCAGTTCGACGGCGACGTAGTGACAGACGCCGCTCACAAACGCGCCCAGCTTTCTCGCGTCTTCAAGACCATCCTTTTCTCGAAGCGTGCGAAGCACGCGATATATCGTCTCCTGCCGGATGTCCTCCGCGAGCTGTGGGCTGCGTACGCGGCGGCGTAACTTCAAATGAATCAGTTCGCCGAAATATTTGGCGAAGTGCTGCTCCACCTGGGAGTCGCCACTCCGCAATCGTCGAAGATAGTCCTCGTCAAATGTTTGGAACTGCACCGTCAACCCGAAACAATTGGGACAATTATAAGCTTTGTGGACGGGGATTTGTAGCTGTGATAAGTTAGCAACTGCCCCGATCAGAAGGGGACCAAGAAGTCACCAATACAGGGTCAAATCTTTTCGACGCGGCACAGGCTTCTCGCCTGTTCCAACTGGGGCGCTTTCGGGCGCCCCGGTCCTGTTCCTTCGCCCGGCGAAAACAACTTGTCGTCCGGCACGTTTCCTGTTACAAGTGAGAGTTAACGTTCATCGGATACACCCACATAGGGGAATCGGGGGAAACGAGTATCTTCAAGTTCTGCGTGCTAGCCAGTGGGAGTTCCGCCAACTCTGCTCTCATCGCCACCGAAAGTACCCGCGTCTTGGTGGATGCGGGACTCAGTTTTCGCGAACTCTGCAAGCGGCTGGCGGCCATCGGCGAACAACCGGACCGCATTGACGCCATCCTGATAACGCACGAACATTCGGATCACATTGCAGGAGTCGCGCGTTTCGCCCGCCGGGTTCCAATCCCGGTTTATCTCACACGCCTGACCGCGCCCGCCATCGAATGGGACGGCAGAATGCCCCGGCTGGAAGTGTTTCAAGCGGGAACCCGGTTCAGGGTGGGAGACATCGAAATTGATAGTTTCACGATTCCGCATGACGCCATTGATCCGGTCGGCTTTTCCTTTCGCGCGGAGGGCATCAAAATCGGGCTGGTAACCGACCTGGGGTACATTCCCGACTCAATCAAATTCCACCTGCACGGTTCCCACGTGCTGATGCTCGAATCCAATCACGATCTCGATATGCTCAAGGTCGGCCCCTATCCGTGGGCGGTGAAACAGCGCGTGATGAGCCGGAACGGCCATCTTTCGAACGACGTGGTGGGCGACTTCCTCGGCCACGAATTCGATTCGGCGACCGCCACCCTGATTTTGGGCCATCTGAGCGAGCACAACAACCATCCCGAAATTGCGAGAATGGTAGCGCAGCAGGCGCTGGACCGCCGCGGCCTGGCAACGCGCCTCGTCGTGGCGAGCCAACGAGAGCCGACGGAGGTATTTAGGTTTTAGGTGTTAGGTGCCAGGTGCTAGCACACTAAAACCTAGCACCTAACCTGGAACCTGACACCTGAAACCTGACACCTGAAACCTGACACCTGATTATGATCTCCCGTTACACCCTTCCCGATATGGGTCGCATCTGGAGCGACCAGAACAAATTCCAGCAGTGGCTCGAAGTTGAACTGGCTGCGAGCGAAGCGCTGGCCGAGCGCGGAGTTGTGCCCGCCGAGGCGGCCCGGCTGCTGCGGGCGCACGCCGCCTTCGATGTTGCGCGCATTTCGCGATCGAGCGTGAAGTTAAGCACGATGTCATCGCGTTTACCACTGCCGTCGCGGAAAAGCTGGCCGCCGCCGGGCATGCCGAAGCCTCGCGCTGGCTGCACTACGGGTTAACTTCGAACGATGTTGTGGATACCGCGCAGGCGCTGCAGATCCGCCAGGCGTATCCGCGATCCTGCTGGCTGGTCTCGAGCGGCTTCGGCCAGTACTGAAGCGGCGCGCGCTCGAATTCCAACATACCGTTGCAGATTGGCCGCACTCACGGAGTCCATGCCGAGCCTATTACGTTTGGCCTGAAGCTCGCCATATGGTACGAAGAGGCCGGCCGTAACATCCGGCGGCTCAAGGCCGCGGCGGACGACATGCGAGTGGGCAAAATTTCAGGGGCCGTCGGAACGTTCGCCCACATTGGGCCGGAGATCGAAGAGGCGATCTGCGAAAAGCTGGGCTTGCGTCCTGCCCCGGTTTCCTCGCAGGTGATACAACGGGACCGGCACGCAAACTTCGTCGCCACGTTAGCCGTGCTGACTGCCAGCCTGGAAAAGATCGCCCTGGAAGTGCGCCACCTGCAGCGCACCGAAGTGCGGGAAGCCGAAGAATATTTTTCCAAAGGCCAGAAGGGCAGCTCGGCCATGCCGCACAAACGGAATCCCGTCACTTGCGAGCAGATCTGCGGCTTGGCGCGCGTGGTCAGGGCGAATGCACAGGCGGCTTTTGAAAATGTCGCGCTGTGGCATGAGCGGGATATTTCTCATTCTTCAGTCGAGCGGGTGATCCTGCCGGATTCCACCATTCTGGCCGACTATCTGATCGCGAAGACCACGCAGCTCATCGATCAGCTCCTGGTTTATCCCGAGCGCATGCGCCGCAACCTCGATCTGACGCGGGGGCTGGTGTTTTCGGGCCAGCTTTTGCTCGATCTCGCGGCCGCGGGCATGTTGCGCGAGAACGCATACCGCATCGTGCAGCGCCATGCCATGGAAGCCTGGGAGAAGGAATCGGATTTCCGTGCCGCCATCGAGTCCGATCCCGAGATCCTGCGTGTGCTCACCCGGGAGCAGATTGCAGAGAGCTTTTCGCTCGAGCGGCAGCTCCGCAACGTCGACAAAATCTTCGCGAGGGTGTTTCATGATCGTCAATCCTGATATCGAACGCTACATGTATGGACTGCTGCCGCCACGCGACGCCCTGCTGGCCGAAATGGAACAAGTGGCCGAGCGCCGCAAGATTCCCATCATCGGGCCGGCGGTGGCGCGCGTGCTCGCCCAGTTGGTCATGATCAGCGGCGCGAAACGGATCTTCGAGTTGGGGTCGGCTATCGGTTATTCCACCATTTGGCTGGCACGAGCCGCCGGAACGGGTGCCGAAGTTCACTACACCGATGGCAGTGCCGAAAACGCTCGCGAGGCCCGTGGCTATATCGAACGTGCCGGCCTTTCCGCATCCATCCAGGTGCATGTAGGGGACGCTCTGAGCGTACTTGCGGAGACGCCGGGCCAGTTTGACTTTATTTTCAATGATGTAGACAAAGAGGGGTACCCGGAAGTGCTGCAAGCCGTTCCCTCGCGGCTGAAATCCGGCGGCATCTTCGCAACGGATAACACTCTTTGGTATGAACGGGTTCTAAGCCCTCGGGACGCCAGCGACCGCGCCGTGGTCGAGTTTAACCAAAAACTGTACGAGTCGACTCAGTTTTTCACCACCCTGTTCCCGCTCCGCGATGGCCTCTCGGTGGCTATCCGCACCTAGTTAAATACAGCTAACTATAATGTAATAAGTATTTTGAGTATATAGATAGAAAGCGTTGCATGCGGGTCGGATTTTTCTGGCAAGATTATACGGCTACTAACCCTACTAACTTTGGTAGTGATTAAACGCTGATCTTCGGTTAAAGTGGAAATGGAAAGGAAACACATGATGGCAACTGCCGAGTCCCGGGCGGCTGCGGGCCGCAGCCTGGAACTGGCGCGTGTACTCCTCGTCGAGTCGGATGTCGCCTCAAGGTTGACTCTCCAAACGCTGTTACAAGCGTGCGGTTATGTTGTAGATGTGGCCGGCTCGGCCGCGGAAGCTGTGAGCAAGTTGGACGAAGGCGTCTACGAATTGGTTCTGACAGATTCGCATATGGAATCGCCGGAAGCCGGACGCAGGGTGCTGGCTTACGCGCGCCGAAAAGAATACAAACCCGCAACAGCCGTCGTTCGCAAACATCGTGACGGCAGCGCCCGCGAAGACCGCAAGAATTCCAGCCCGCGAATGCTCGTGGAAACCGAAGACGTTACCACTTTGTTGAGCAAAGTCGCGGAACTGATCAGCCTGCGAGCCACGCGCCGGTCGGAGCGGACGCTCCGGCTATCTGCGAGCAACTAGGCCGAGATTCAGCACGGTTTCCTCAAGTTGATTCAGAGCACCGCGGAAGAAGTGATCCTCGGCCTCAATCCAGCTCATCTGCTTGGGTTCTGCGATTTCTGCGTACAGCGCGTCCATCTCATTCCTGGGCGCAAACTCATCATGCGTGCTGCTAATGAAATACTTCGGGACGATGCAGGATGCGAGGGGCCTTACATCGCTGCCGCGCGTGGGAAAGCCGAGCAGAATAAGGCGTGACGCGCCTGACATCTCGCACCCCAACTTAGCAACCACGCGTGCGCCGAATGAGAATCCCGCCAGCGCGTACGGAAGCTCCGCATAACGCTCCCGCAGCCACGCCAGCGCCGCGCGAGCATCCTCCACCTCGCCAATGCCCTCAGCATGCAGGCCTTCACTACGGTTGACTCCTCGAAAATTGAACCGCAGGATCACCGAGCCGCGCAGGCGCAGTGCGCGAGCCGCACGGTAAACCACCTTGTTGTGCATGGTACCGCCGAAGAGCGGATGCGGATGGCACAGCAGAGCGGCTTCAACGGGCGCCCGGTCCTCCGGCTCCTCGAGCAGCGCTTCCAGCTTTCCCGCAGGCCCATCGAGCAGGTAGGACTCGATGCGCCGGGCCACTAATTGGTCCTGTAGTTGGTAATCTGCACGTCAATCCCGAAATCAGTGCCTCGGATCAAGGCGATCACCTGCTGCAATACATCGCGGTCGCGGCCGCTGACGCGCACCAGGTCGGCCTGGATGGCGGCCTGGACCTTCAGCTTGCTGTCCTTGATCTTCTTGACGATCTCGCGCGCCTTCTCGATGGGAATGCCTTGCTGGAGGGTAATCTCCTGGCGCACCGTGGAACCGGCGGCCTGAATTACTTGCCCGTATTCCAGGCCTTTGAGCGGCACTTTGCGCTTGACCAGTTTTTGCTGCAGGATCTCGTTGACCGCCTTTAGCTTGAATTCGTCCTTGCTGGCAAGCACCATCTTGTGATCCTTCTCGATAAGCTCAATCTGCGAGTGCGAGTCTTTCAGATCGTAGCGTGTAGTGATTTCTTTCATGGACTGCTGGATGGCATTGGACACCTCCGGCAGCTCGATTTTGGAAACAACGTCGAAGCTATTGTCTGGCATGTGTTATGAGAGCGTACGGAAAACGGGAGTGCGGACGTGGACCACGGGCCCCTCAAGCGGCGCAGGAGGCGGGGCCGGCTTGGATTCCGCGGGCACGCCGGGAGCCGCTGGCTGCGCCGCTGCCTCGGCAGCCTTCGCGGCGATTTTGGCTGGCGGCGGATCGGTGCGCGCATCCGCTTCGAGCGCTACGACTACTTTATCCGTGATGTTCTCGATCATCGTGATCATCGACGCTTCGAGCGCCAGGATCACCGCCGCCCGCACCTGTTCCCGGTCGATTGGACGCGGAGCAGCAGGCGGAGCCGGCGGCGCAATCGGGGCGGGTTTGGCGCCGGTAACAGGTTTAGGCGCCACCGCGACTTGGACGGCGCCCTGAGCCTCTGGCTTTTCGACCATCGGTTGCAGCGTGTTCAACAGAGCAGTGGCTTCAAACGGTTTGCGCACGAAGCCGTCGGCTCCCGCGGCTTGGGCGCGCGTTTCATCGTACGCCGTTACTGGGCCCGCGGTGAGAATCACGCGCGTCTGCGGAAATTTACCGCTGGTTTTCACATACTCGCAGACCTCGTATCCATTCCGGCTAGGGAGCGAGATGTCGGCGAGGATTACGTCCGGCGCGAGATCTTTCAGCCGCAGCAGGACGGTCTCGCCGTCGGTAACGGTTGCGATCTCGTATCCTTCATCGCGGAGGATACGTTCTCCCATGCGTTGCGCGTGCGGACTGTGATCAGCCAGCAGAATTCGGCTCATGGCTGCTTGACGGGTTGCTGCGAATCGCTTGTTGCAGCACCGGCTTGCGGAGCGGGCGGTTGTGACGCCGGAGTTTGTGACGCCGCGGCTGGAGCAGGGGTTTGCGGAGCAGCCTCCTTTTTCTTAGGCTTCTTCTTGGTCTTCGGCGGCGTGTGGTTGGTCGGCGGCGGGAGCTGAGCTGCTGAGGCAGTAGCCACCCGTGCTGCGGAGCCGTCCGGCGCAGGCGCGGATCCCGCAGCCGCAGCACCACCGGTGGTGCCGGCAGCAGGGGCCGAGCCACTGGTTGCCGCGGGCGGATTTTGCCGGGCGTCCGGTTTCGTATCGAGCGCCGTGGAATCAGTCACAACCTGCGCGTTGACGTCCGATACGCCGCCGGCTGTTGCAGCATTGAAAGCGGCGGGTACGCTCAACGGCAGTGTGGGACGGGTGACCGCCATGGCCGGCGTGCCGGATTTCGCCGCCGCTCGCGTGTCGGGGCTGTGCTTGAACATGCCCAACACGTGGCTGAGCATCCTGGCTTTTTCCCGGTTCTCGAACTCGTACTTCATGCGCGCATACGCCACCGGATCGGCCTCCGGTACCGGGCGATTCATTTCCTTCAGCCTGGCCGTGGCCGCTTCGGCGCGATCGCTGAGGGGATAGTCCTTCACGATTCTGGTGTAGGCGGTCGCAGCCTTGTCTTCAAACCGGTCGCCCATGCGGGTGTACGAATCCGCGACCTGCCATAGGGCGTCATCCGCCTGGCTGAACAGTGGGTACTGGTCGACCAGTGCCTGCAGACGGTTCGCCGCGGCTGGGTAGCTGCCTTTGGTGTGGTAAAAGATTCCAGTTTTGTATTCGCCTTGAGCCAGCACTTCCTGGATATTGCGCAGCATCTGCTGTGCTTCCGGAGCGAACTTGCTGTTGGGATATTCTGCATGCAGCAAGCGGCACTCATCTTCGGCGCGAATGGCCTGCTGCCGGTCGCGGTCGGCCTTCTCCATCTGCTTGTAGTGGATCATGCAGACTTTTTCCTGCGACTCCGCCGCCTCCTCCATGGTGGGATAGAACAGGATGAAGTCCTTATATTCGGCCTCGGCCTGCGCCAGGCCGTGCGAGCCGCCCTCGCGATACCAGCTATCGGCGATGGCCAGCTTGGCCTTCGCCAGAAACTCGCTGGTGTCGTAGGTGTTGATCAGGGTATTCAGCGTCAGCCGCGCGACTTCGTAGCGGCCATGCTCGATGTCGCTGATTGCCTTGTCGAACAGCACCTTGTCGGGCTGCTGGGTATCCTTGGTGATGGGGTTCTCGTACTTCTTGCGCCGAATTCCCGCAAAAGTAAGCTGCCCCAGAATCGCCGCGAGGGCGAGGATGATTTGAATGCGATGTCGACTAAAAAGCATAATCGTATTCAAACCCGTACCGCCGTAGCCTCCTGTGCAGTTTGTCGCATCTGGCGAACGGCAGCGGCCGGATCGGGCGCGTGAAATATGGACGACCCTGTGACAATCCAGTCACACCCTGCCCGAACCGCTTCCTGCACGTTTTCGAGTGTAATTCCGCCATCGATTTCGATCGGAAGGCGTAAACCCTTCTCCCGTCTCTGCCGGTCCAACTGGCGGACCTTTTCAAGCGAATGCGGAATAAACTGCTGCCCGCCGAATCCTGGATTGACGCTCATAATTAGCACGTAGTCCGCCACTTCCAGAACGTCTTCCAGCATCGCCACCGGCGTAGCCGGATTCAAGACCACGCCGGCCAGGGCGCCCTCACTTTGAATCATGCGCAGCGTGCGATCCAGGTTGCGGCAGACCTCCTGATGGACCGAAACCTGGTCGGCCCCGGCCTGGATGAAGATGGGCGCATAGTAGTCCGGATCCTCGATCATCAGATGGAGGTCGAGGCGCGCCCGGGTAGCCTTTCGAATACTCGAACCACCGGCGGGCCGATTGTGAGATTGGGCACGAAATGGCCATCCATGACGTCCAGATGCAACATGGCAGCGCCGCCGCGTTCTACGCGCTCGATCTCCTCGGCCAGGCGGGCAAAGTCCGCTGACAGGATCGAGGGAACAATTTGAACCATTTTCAGTTGTGAACTCTCATGATCTTAGCACAGCGGCGAAAAAGCCGTCTCCCGCCTGGATGCCTGGAATCCGGCGCATCACATGGTCCGGGGTGAGGCCCAAAGCTTCCACGACGCCGTCATTTTCCTCCCGCTCGAGCGAGCAGGTGGAATAGACCAGCACGCCCCGGGGGCGAGTACTTCCAGCGCGTTTTTGAACAGCACGACCTGGCGCCGCCGCAGATCCTGGATGTCTTCCGGTTGGAGCCTCCACTTGATTTCCGGATTGCGTGCGAGAGTGCCCGTGCCCGAACACGGCGCGTCTAGAAGGATGCGGTCGAAGCGCCGTCCGAATGGCAGCGGGCGTGTGCCATCCAGGTGCAAGATGTCGACTCCCAGCGGCTTGAGCATTTCCACCCGCTTAGCGTGGAAATCACAGGCCACCGCGTGGACACCGGATTCCACAGCCTGGGCGGTCTTGTTGCCGGGTGCGGCGCAGAGATCGAGAAAAGTCTGGCCTGGCGCCAGATCGAGCAACGGCACCACGGACTGCGAGCCGATATCCTGAATCCGAAATCCGCCCGCTTCACCGGCGACCAGGCGATAGCAGCCCGGAATTTCCGCGGGTTCGACCTTGACGTCCGGGGGAATCTCGCGGCCGGCAGGTATGCGGATATAGGTTTCGGGGGGCCGCAGGTTAGCGCGCGCAATGAGCGCCGTGGTTTCGGCGCCGAACTCGCGGTCCCAGCGCTCGAGAAGCCATTCGGGATGCGAGAGTTCGACAGCGCGGCTGGGCCATGCGACCGCTTCTCGACCCACTTTTCGCAGAACTGCGTTGGCGAACCCAGCTGCGGAGCGGAACCCCTGGCTCTTAACCAGCTCTACACTCTGGCCTACGGCGGCGTGCGCGGGGATGCGGTCGAGATACCGGAGCTGGTAAACGCCCATGCGAAGCGCGAGCAGGACTTCAAAATCCAGCTTGCGGGCGCCGCGTCCCGAATAATGTTGGATGAGGAAATCCAGCTGCGCCTGGTAACGGAGGACGCCGAACACGATTTCAGAGGCCAGTCCGGCATCGCGCGGATCGAGCGGCGTGGCTCCGGCCGCCAGCAGGTCAGAGGCATAGCCGCCCCGCCCAACTTTGCGAAGGGTGTCAAATGCCAGCAGGCGGGCGGGAGAAACGGTGGGCGACACGATAAACGGCCTGTGACCCCAACTATAATCAATTTGTGGAGCTGGAAAAAACACTGCTGCGCAAGGTGGGCGAGGCCGTCCATCGTTTCAAAATGATTCGCGATGGCGACCGCGTGGCGGTGGCGCTTTCCGGCGGCAAGGATTCGCTGACTCTGCTCGAAGCGTTGCTTTTGCTTGCAAAGCGCGCGCCGGTGGAGTTTTCCGTCTGCGCCTTCACGGTGGAGCAGGGAAAGTTTCTCCGGCCGATCGAGCCGCTGGGCGACTATCTCAAAGAGCGCGGGATCGCATGGACGTACTTTCGCGATAAGCCGTCGCTGCGTTTGCTCGACGAGCAGCCGGACCACGGTTGCGACTTATGCAGCCGGTACCGGCGGCGGGCGGTCTACGAGATCGCTCGCGGCCTGGGCGCCAACGTGATTGCGTTCGGCCACACCGCCGACGATTTCTGCGAATCGCTGCTGCGCAACACCATGTTCACCGGCAAGCTGAGCGCGCTTCCGGCGGTAACGCACTCGCGCGACCGCGAGTTCCGGCTGATTCGCCCGCTGGTTTTTGTCACCGAAGACATCACGGCCGCGTACGCGGAATCGCTGGGTGCACCGCTGGTACCCTGCGGCTGCTCGCAGCGAACGGGCACCGTGCGCCGGTCATTGCGAGAAATCTTCAAGGAACTGGAGCAGGACTATCCCCACCTGAAGGAGAACATCCTCTCAGCCATGGGAAATGTGGATACGCAGCGGCTACTGGACCCGCGGTTTCTGGATGTGGAGGGCAGGGAAGAGAGGGTGCAGGAGCAGTTTCCGATTGTGAGGGAGTTGTAGGCAGCCTTAGAGCAGGAGGCTAATTAGGCGGCGCAAGCCCGGCGATTCAGACCTCAAGAATTGAAAATTCGCCTCCAAGGGGGATCAAAAAAAGGGGCTGGGGTATACACTGAGAAGGAAATACCGGCCTAGGGGCCAAAAAATGGACCTTCCGGATATCTCAATATGAATCTCGCTCTCAAATTCCGGAACATTGCCATTCCTCTTGCTATCTTTCCGTACTTCTGCAAGGCGCCTACACCGAGACCAGGAACCCGGTCGAAGTTTGTTGTGAAGTGGGTACAGCGCTGTTTCATCCGGCTGAAGAGAGTCATCGCGATCGCTTCGAGAAAATTGGAGGGCGTCTTTTCAGCGTTGAGCTTGACTCGCGTTGGGTTTGCCGACTTCGCGAAGAATCCGTTCCTATAACAGATGGATTCGTAATCGGCGGACAGGTCTCCGGCTTGGCGTTCAAACTCGCGTCCGTGGTTGGCCAAAAAATCTTTAGTCGCCTATATGCGGAGGGTCTCGCCCTCGAGCTTTTGGGGCTTCTGCCCCGAGCGAGGAGTTTCACGCGGGAGCGTTCGGAACCGCCTTGGCTGAAATTAATCGACGAGGCTCTCCGGGAGCATGCCTCTGAAACGATCACTCTTCGTAAGGTCTGTGACGATGTCGGAATTCACCCGTCACATGTTGGCAGGACATTCAAGCGCTTCCGCGGCTGTTCGATGAGTCAATACATACACCAACTGCGTATCCAACAAGCGAGGATGCACTTGCTGCATCCTCGGAAAAGCCTTGCAGAGATTGCTGCGTTGCTTGGGTTCTCCGACCAAAGCCATTTCTCGCGAGTGTTCAAACGGGAAATGGGAATTTCGCCGAAGCAATTTCGAAAAAACTCCATGCTGAAAACGTCCTAAAAGCATCAGTCGTTCTATTTGTTCTCAAGGGGAACGAAATAGACTTCTATCGTGACTTCGAGGCCAACAACTATGCCAGCTCAAGATGGGCGTGTGCAAGTCGTGCCCGCTATTGATGCTTCTGTTGTTTACGCCAATTCTGTCTGCCGGCGATTCGATGGATACCTACGTGAGGTCTTTTTTGAAAGACCAACATGTGCCTGGCGCCGCGATTGCAGTAGTTCAAGACGGCAAAGTGTTGGAAGAGATTGTTAACGGTGATGCCAACCTGCAACTGAGCGTGCCGGTTGGCCGGACTACTCTCTTTCAGCTTGCGTCCGTCACGAAGGTGTTTTCGGCTGTGGCACTGATGAAGTTGGAGCAGGACGGCAAGCTCCATCTCGACGATACAGTATCAAAATATCTGACCGGACTGCCACCGGCATGGAGGCAAGTTACCCTCAGGGAACTTGCTACGCACACTTCGGGATTGCCTGACGTCATCGCAAACCCAAATCAACCTCTGTCCACGCTCGAATTGGCACGAACCGAGGAAGAAGCTTTGCGTGAAGCAAGCTCGCGGGGCATCATTGCACCTCCTGGTTCTCGTTTTCAATACGACCAGACAAACTACGTGCTTCTCAAGCGAATCATTGAGCGCGTTTCCGGACAGGGCTTCCGTGAATTTGTGATCTCTACGGTCTTAGGGCGGGATATGCCGCAAACCTTGTGGGGCGACGCACGGACAATCATTGCAGGACGAGCCGATATGTATACGGCGCTGAATAATGATCGGATCGAGAACGCTACAAACCTGTATACGTATCCGGGCTATCTCGATGCTGCCGCTGGGTTGAACTCAAATATCGCAGATATGGAACGGTTCGCCGTATTGCTCACCGCCGGAAAGTTATTGGCCGCTTCCACGCTTGAGCGAATGTGGGAACCCGCCAGAAATCATGCCGGCACAATCGTTGACATTGCCAAAGATATGGAAATCACTGGAGTGGTTGCACCCGCAGTGGGATGGTTCTACGCAGATAATTCAAAAGGCAAGTATCCAAGGGTATTCTTGACTGGGGGATCAGCGACGTCCGTATTGGCATTTCCGAAGCAACGGTTATGTATCGTGGTCCTGACAAATCTGCAGGCTAAAGATGACCCCTTACCCATTGCAGAGGGCATTGCGAAGTTCTATCTTCCCGGTTTAGAAAAGATGTTTTGAACCGACCCCATCCTGGCAGCTGGGCGCGCGGCAGAGAGGGGGCCAGGGCAATCTTCGGAGAGTGCTCAAAAACTCAGCCGTCTCGATGATGCCAAACGAGAGATCGCCACTGCAGAGCAAATCCAGGCGAAGCAGAGGGCTCTGTATGTCAGGAAGCTTGAAGACATGTGGTGCGGCGCTAGACCAGCGGTAGTCGCCGTCTTCACGTCAAACCCGGCGGCCCTGGCGAAACAAGAGAGACACCACAAAGACGCAAGCCGCGACGGTCGCAGCATAAAACACTACGGGATAGGACTGTCTCACGCAGGTGAGCAACGTGCCATCGACGGGACAAGCTCCCAAACGGGCACCGCCCCCGGATCCGGAAAGTGCGCTGCTGGATGACTTGGCGGCATACTCGACAGCCGCCTGCGCATATGCGGCCGTCGCCATGGCCAGCCCGGAGAAAGACCGCAGGACAAAACGAGTCAGGACCGTGTGCGGCATACCGTCCAACAGGGAGAATTCTAACACCGGCTTAGATCGTCGCGTTGGTTGTGTGGGGTTGCTATAAGGGGACTGCTATGAGGGACGGAGACCTCAAATCCGCCTTTGTACCTTGCAATTGGTATCGGGAAATGAGGTCTCCGTCCCTGGTTTCCCGTCGAGCGCCAGCGCAGTAGTGAGCGCGGTCCGGGAAATGCCCCATTCGGTGGCTCGGCCCTAGCGAACCCATGGCACTAGAATCTTCTTCCAACCGTGCGCACCGTCCCACAGCTCAGCAATTGCGGGAACCTTCTGTTCCCCGCAATTCTCCCATGCATGAGTTATTGCCCCGGACCGCTCCAGCAGTTGATGGCACTCCTTGTAGTTGTCGGAATAGATGACGTTTCGCGGAACGAAATCTGTGGTCGTTTCGTAAAGGGCACGAACGTTGCAAGCCTCCACTCCCTCATGGCTATCAAGGAGGACGCGGCCGTTGTACCGGTATATTACATTGATCTCGTTATAGGGGCGTCCACCCGCGACGTTGACTTCAGATCTCGGGAGAAGGAAATATCGATAGGGAAGTCCAGCGGGACAGTCCAGACATTGGTAACCATTCCCCGGTGTTTGGGGCGACGTGGCAGGGGCTTGGTCTGCCCTGAGGACCGCCAACGAGGCTTGACGGTACTCGTTGTTTACGCCGCCGGCCAGTACGAACGTACCGGCTCCGTTCTGCTCGACGTGGAGCGCGCGGATCAAGCCGGAGCTGACAAAACGAATCTTCCTATCTCCGTTGGCTTCGAAACTGATAAGGATGGAAGGCCACCAAATCCTATCGCCAATGGAGAGCCAAACCGCCTGCCGCTTCCCCTCAGGTACGACAACCATGTCGAGAAATATCCAAGGACCGCTAAAGTTCCCGCTCACAAACCTTAGCGCATGATCGGGCTTGTATTTCCAGAGCAATTCTCCATTGGGCGCGAAGCAATAAAGCTCGTCCCTAAAGGAATCTCTGCCCTCGGGAAAGATGGGCGCGACTAGGACGTCACGACGACCATCACCATTCAAGTCAACCAAACGCACGCGCCAGTTCTGCTCTGCCGCCGATAGATTTCGCATGGGTTCGTCAAAATGGTGCTCCCAGAGCATCCTGCCTTTGCCGTCCCAAGCGGTGAGAGTTGAACCGGCGATCGTGATCCGTTCCGGAGAGGCGGAGCCTTTGAAGAGACTCACGCCCCCGATTACCATTCCCAAAAGGACCACGGCTCCCAAAACGTAGTAAATCTTCCTCGTCGAGGAAAGGCGTTGCCTGACCGGATGATCCACGGCTGGTTCGGTCGCGGGATGAAGAGTCTCTCCGCTATTGTCGACACCTTCCGTGAGGGAAGCGGCCTTAGGATTCGCTTCCGGACTGGCTGCAACGGCCGAAATTTCACGGACCTCCGCGACAAGGCGATACCCATGCCCAGCCACAGTCTCGATATACCGTGGGGCGGCGGCATCGTCCCGCAGGGCACGCCGAAGCTGACCGACCGCATGCTCGACTGTGCTGATCTCGCGCTGACCGCCCCAAACCGCCTCCAAGAGTTCGGCCTTGGACACGACACGATGCCGGTTCTTAACAAGAAATTCAAGCGTGCTGAATGGCTTAGGTGTCAGTTTGACCTTGTCGGGCCCAATCGAGAGGCACCGAAGGTGAACATCGAGCCGGAACTCGCCGATACCGACGACGGGCTGATCAGTTCCAGTTGTATCTGCGCTCATACAAGATTTCGAGTGCGCCTCAGCGGTTTTTCAGCACTTCTTCAGTTCGAATCAGCACAGAAACATTCTATCCTCAAAGGCCCGGATTGGCGTTGTGAGCCGGTTTAGCCGTCGCGGCACCGACCAAGGCTGTGGGACCTGTTTGGGTTTCTGGCGAAGTTTGCCTCGAATGCGAATGATGGTCCAACGTGCACGAATCGGTATTAAAGAGCGAGGAGTGTTTCATGAATGACGTCGCGGCGGTGCCTCTGTTGAAGATTCTCTTGAAGCTTCTACGGATTACCCGAGTGAATACTCTCGTTCTCTTAGCCGTCGGCTCCTGTTTCTCTGCCTTCGCCGATCCAATCATCACTTTTGAGAATCTTCCCGACGCTTACTTCTTCAGTAGCGGCGGCCAGAATATCGGGAACTTCTATTCCGGAGTAAACTTCGGCCCCGATGTCACCGGCCTGAGCGTGTCGCGCTTTGGCGGTTACGATAACGCCGGGTTTCCCCCACATTCAGGTGACGTAGTGATCTGGGATGCGGCTGATCCGACGATCGACATCACGTTTGACTTCTCCATTCAGTCCTTCGGGATCTGGTACACGAGCTTCGATCCGCTCACTCTCCAGGCGTTCGACCTCAGCAGCAATCTGCTTGGCACGGTTGTCGGCGACCCCAATACCGACGGGACGACCGGAACATCATCTTTTCTTTCATTTTCTGGTACCGGCATTCAGTCCGTGACGCTCACAAGTACCCCCGGCGACTTCGTGCTGGACGATCTCGCGTATCAGACAGGAACGAGCACCATTCCTGAACTCAGTTCGTTCGTCTTACTGACCAGTGTTTTGTCGCTCTTAAGCTTTGGTCTTTGGCGGCGCAAGACCGGTTGTGCCTAACTATGCGGGCTTAGCCCGTCATTCCGGTCGTTGAGGACGGTTGTAGAATGAACCCAGACAATAGCCGCGCTCCTTCCAAACTACGGCACATTGTTGTGCTGTTGTTGCTCTCTCATGCATTTCTCCCCGCCCATTCATTGCGCCAGATAGCTCCGTCCTAGGTGACACCTGGGTGTGGGATGGGAGCAATTGGACGCAAGTGTTTCCGGCGGTCAGTCCTCCTGCGAGGGCAAACCACAGCATGGCGTACGACGCAGAGCGGCAGCAGGTCGTAGTGTTTGGTGGGTCTCCTGAGCCTGGGACGGCTCTGGCTGACACATGGACCTGGGATGGCACGAACTGGACGCAAGAGTCTCCAAGCACCAATCCATCTCCAAGATACAACTCGAACATGGCTTATGATGCGGCTCAACAGCAGATCCTACTCTTTGGTGGATTAGGTTTTGTCGGTGGTAGTGCCACGAACTTCCTCGCCGACACATGGGTCTGGAATGGCACGAACTGGACGCAAGAGTTCCCGACAACACTTCCTCCTCCTGCACGAGCCGTTCATGGTATGACGTACGACTCAGCGCACGCGCAAGTCGTATTGTTTGGAGGGAGCACTGCCACCACCCTTTTTGGCGACACATGGGTTTACGGAGCGCCTACCGCGAGCGGTTGCCCGACCGGGACCGGCACGCCGGTCAATTTCGGAGGTGGCAATAACTCTACGAATCCGAGCGGTTTCACGAATGAGCCTATCAACACCGCCACTGGCAACTACTTCCTCTCGCGGAGTGACCTGACGGTGCCCGGTAAGGGGCTTGCATTCACATTCACACGTTCCTACAACAGTCTCGACACTTATGCGGGCCCCCTGGGCTCCGGGTGGACGCATTCCTATAACATTCTCCTCACCGCAGACCCTAGCTCCGGTGCCGTGACCGTCAAAGAGGCGGACGGCCACCAGGACTCCTTTACAGCGGCAGGCGGAGGAGCCTATACCCCGCAATTCCCGGCCTGTTTGACAGCCTCGTAAGCAACGCCGATGGTTCCTTCACCCTCACCCGCAAGAACCAGACGCGGTTCAATTTTTCCGCAGTGGGAAGGCTCACGAGCCTTGTTGACCGCAACGGCAACACCCAAACACTCAATTACGACGGTTCTGGGAACCTGGTTACCGTGCTCGACAGTTCGGGCCGCACGTTCACATTCACAAACGACCGCAACGGACGAATCATCAGTCTGTCTGATCCCATCGGCCGGTCCTGGCAGTATTCCTATGATGCCAACGGCAACCTCGTCTCAGTGCGCGACGGAGCAGGCGGCATTACGCAATATGCCTATGACGCCAATCACCGAATGCTTTCGGCCGTCGATCCTCGGGGCGTGACATTTCTTCAAAATACATACGACAACCTGGGACGCGTTGTGACGCAAAAGAATGGACGAGGTTTCGTCACGACGCTGGTGTATAACTCGCCATCGGCCGGAACAACAACATTCACCGACCCCATCGGAAATCCCACCCAGCATGTCTACGACGGCGCCTTGAGGCTGCTTGAGGTTATTGACGCCAAGGGCGGCACAATCTCCTACAGCTACGACGCGAATAACGACCGCACCAGCATCACGAACCAGAACGGCAACACAATGAACCTGACATACGACGGGCAGGGGAACACGACGGGAATCACCGATCCCCTCGGGAACACCCAAGCCTTCACGTATGACTCGAAGAACGATCTCTTGACTTCCACGACGCCAAAAGGGGCGACCACCACTTTCTCCTATGACGCCAAAGGGAACCTGCTCAGCATTCACGACCCCGCAGGCAATACAACTTCCTTCGGCTACAATTCCGCCGGCCTCCTCACCTCCAAGGCTGACGCTCGCGGCAATACAGCCACCTACACGTACGACGCGGCGGGCGATCTGACCCGAATTACCGATCCGTTGGGCAATGCAACAACGTTGACCTATGACACTGTCGGCCGCCTGCTGACCACAACCGATCCGAATGGGCATTCGGCCTCAGTCGCGCACGACCCGCTGAACCGGATCACCAAGACGGCCGATCCCCTGAACAACTCGACGCAATTCGCCTACGACGGCATCGGGAATCTGCTAAAAATTACGGATGCTAATGGCAATGGCACCGCCTATACCTACGATGCGACGAACAATCTGACGAACGTTACGGACTCCCTCGGCAAGGTCAGTAGCTATGGGTACGATGCCAACAACAACCGGACTTCGTTCAAGAACGCGAAGAGCAACATAACCGAATACACCTTCGATGCCATCAACCGCTTGGCGCAAATAACCGACCCGTTGTCTTTCACCACCTCGTACGCCACCGATAGTATCGGCAACACGATTTCGACCACGGACGCCAACGGTAAAACGAACCATTACTCCTACGATGTTCTGAACCGCCTCACGCAGGGCAGCTTCGCAGATGGGTCGTCGGTCAACTACGCCTATGACAAGGACGGCAATCGAACCACGATGACCGACTCGCGGGGGACAACCAGCTATAGCTACGATGTCCTCGATCGCGTGGTCTCCGTTACATCGCCCAGCATAGGCGCCGTGCACTACGCATACGACTCTTTGTGGAATCGAACGTCTTTGACGTACCCCGACGGCAGAGCGGTCCAATATCAGTACGACGTGCTCAACCGGCTCGCCCAGGTCACTGACTGGGCCGGCAAGATCACACATTACAGCTACGATCCTGCCGGAAATATGATGGGATTCACGTATCCGAACGGAGCCGCGTCCGCTTATTCTTACGATGCGGCGAACCGCCTCCTCCAGATCATCAATCGCTCCGGTAGCCAGGTGCTGTCGTCGTTCGCTTATGTCCTCGACAATGTGGGGAATCGGATGCAGGTTACTTCCGCTGCGGGCGGGCTGACGAAGTACGGCTACGATCCTCTGTACCGGCTCACGTCATGGACGGTTCCATCGGGCCAAGTCACGCAATATAACTACGATCCTGTCGGGAACCGGCTCTCCACGGTCAGTTCGGTCGGGACCACTGCTTACAAGTACGACGCCGCAGATCGTCTGCTGTCGGCAGGGACGACTTCTTACGGATTTGATCACAATGGAAATCAGATCACGAAGACAACTGGCAGCACAACAGTCAACTATGTATACGACGCACTAAATCGCCTAACGGGCGTCACTGGAGGCGGAATCAACAGTCAGTACCAATATGACGGCGACGGCAACCGTGTCAGCCAGACAGTTCCGGCGGGGACTTATCAATATTTGAACGACACCGCTGCGGCTCTGCCCGTCGTGCTGAACGAGGGTGGTCCAGACGGGAACATCGATTACTTGTACGGGCTCTCGATGATCTCCGAGACGAGCACGACGCTGCAATACTTCTACCACTCCGATGGCTTGGGCGGCGCCGCGAGCCTTACCGACGGAACTGGGGCTTTGAAGGCCAGCTATTCCTACGATCCTTGGGGCAGGTTGTTGGTGCCGATTGATCCCCTCGGAACAAGAAACAAATACAAATTTACCGCGGAGTCCTTGGATCCGGGAACGGGCCTCTATTATCTAAGAGCAAGATATTATGATCCGACCGTTGGAAGGCTGCTCACTCGCGATCCCTACCAAGGATCTGCACGCCTCCCACTTAGCGCAAACGCCTATGGCTACGTGCTATCGGACCCGCTACGGTATACCGATCCGAGTGGTTTATCCGCGGAAGAAGCGGGACACAGTGGCTCAAGTTTAACAGCTTCGATTGTATACGACTTCGCTGACAATATTTTGCTCATATTCACCACATTACGTAATCTTGCGTGCTCAGCTATTGTTCCACTCTGTGGCATAAATATCACATTCGAGTCATCACTTGCGCCACAGATATCTTCAATCTCGCAAAATGAAGCCGCACCAGCTCAACTCCAGCCCATCATTCGGTCGTGCGTCGGATTGAACGCAGGTGGAACCGTAGCAGATGTGGCAAGTTGCGTCGGTTTAAATGCCATTACCTATATTCCTCCCAACGTTAACCTTCGGCAGGCAATTGTCGACGAAGCAAAGCGTGACCAAGTAACGTTACAGGGTAACTAATTTACGCTTCCGAATTCGACGCTCCGATAAATGCTTTCAAACATCTGTTCGTTATAGTCCTGGTCTTCAACTGTTCGAATCGAAATGCCAGTGAAGGGGTCTCCTGAAGAAGCGACCATCTGGGTCGGATATGGGAACCAAACGATTAAGAGGCTGCTGGAGTCATTTGGTTCATTACTCAACTCATATCGCCAACCGTTCATTCCAGAATCACTCCGCACCTGCACCGGGTGGACATCCCTGATGGGGAGCCCGGTTACTGCGGACCCTGGCTTCAGTAGCTGACTTGGATCGAGGTTGCTTCGCTCTGCCTGAATGAGAATCGTCTGACCGGACAGAAACTCTTTATAGTCAGAAAGTCGATTAGCCGACTGGTCGTCGTTAATGGCTCTGCCTAAGTCCCATTCACCAGCGCGATCTAGATCGGTCACAACGACAGTTTCGTCATTTGTTGGCCTGTTACCAAACCGCAGAGGGTTTAGGAGTAACATCAGGAATGTTCCGAGCCGCCACCCTGCCGGCATGGTCAGTGCATACTGATAGTGCGTGTTTTCATAGTAACCGGTGACTGACCGAAATCCGACGACTTGGGAATACGCCCATACAAACACAACGAGTACTACAACTAGGATTACTAGAAATACAAAACCTGTTGTACGTAACCACTGCTTCTTCATTCTCGTTCAGATTAGGCCTGTTTGGTTTTCGAATCTCTGTTGAGGCATTGGCAAGATTGATTGAGTGCGTATTCCGGGGCATGTGAATAATGATTCCGGGCCGGGGCGATTTGCGTTCCACATCCCGTCGGAATCCGTATTCACAATTTCGCGGAACGCTTATTCACATGCCCCCAGAATACGCACTGAGACCAAATAATCTAATCTATTAATCCTAGCTGACCAGCACTCTGTGTCAAGCTTTCGAGACGATGTCGTCTTCCACCTAAAGTACGACAACGGGGAACTGGCTTCATAGAAAACCCCTGATTTTCGGGGGTACTCTGGTCAGGAGGTTGAGTCGCCGGCTCAACTGCGCACTCTGGTCTCAAGGCGCGAGCTTCGGCGACTCAGAGCCGATGGAATACTCCGCTAGGATCGCGCCAGCTCTCATGAAATAAGTGGTCCAGAACTGTTTTAACGCATTCCATTGCGCAATGCTTTGTTTCTCCTCGGCATTGGCTCCAAGGACGTACACCGTGACTCCGTTCAAATACGCGATGAGGCTGCGCGCTTGTACTGCAGTGAGGATCGCATCGACGCGAATCGTACGCGGCCTTTCGAGGTCAACCTCGCGCGTCACATGGCGCATATCGGAAAAAAGGACGAGAACGTGTCGAGCGCCGGCCGGACCGTTCCGGAATAACTCGCTCGCGGTGAATAGGCCGCCCAGAATGTCGGTACCCCTAGCATTCGGCGTAAGCGCGACCGCGCGCTGCTGCCACGTGCGGACAAGCTGCGTTCTGGCAGAGGCCAGCCGCTCGCCGAAGTAACCCGGATCATCGGTAAGCGTCGCCCTGAGCAAAATATAAGGCTGGGCGAAACTGTTCGCAGTGATGCCGATCACGGTTATAGTTGCGCCTGCCGGTAGGAACGCTAGGAGGCGTGCTACTCCATCGGAATTCCGACTGAATGACGTTTTCTCGTCGAGCCCTTTTTCGGCTTCCGAGGTGCTGAGGTCGGGAGGAAAACGGGACAGACGGATTTTTTCGTACCAGACGCTCAACGTCACCGACCCCTTCACCCCGGCGAATACGCAAGAGTATCAGGGACGGACGAGACCGTCCAAGACTGTGAGGAAAGCGGGCCAGCCACACCTTCCTTAATCAAAGCGCCGCAAAGCCAACAACGCCGGAAGAACCCAGGGACAGTCCCCTTGACTAACCCTCTGGATTCCACTGACCCCAGATCAATCGTTCACATCCAATCCACCGTTCTTTCTTTGCCCTGTGCGCTATTATCAGAGTGGGCCCCAGAGTCTATCTGCCGCCCCGTCAACTAATTACAAGAAAATGCGAAACGAAGCCAATTCCCGAAACCGGACACTGTCCTCCGGCCAGCCGAAACCGGATCCAGGCTGTGCGACACTGAAGCATCAGGCCCCCAGAGGAGCGTGACATGGAAGATTCCAGTCGCCCCATCCGCATGACGGGCGAGACGAAAGAACCCCGTGACAAAGAACCCGGTGACGGACGGAATGTAACCGTCCATTCGAGGGTCACGAACTGGGACCTCCGTCGCCCCCCGGATTATCCGCCGGCGTAGACGGCGTTCTGTCGCGTAACCGCTTTCCGCGGCAGCGGCAGTCGCATCAAGACCACCGCCAGCCCGCTGGACACCAGCGCCATGAGCGCGCTTCCATAAAACGCCGCCGACCAGCTTCCAAATTTTTCGAATAGTAGCGCTGCCAGGCCGCCGGCGATGATCGAGGCCACGCCCTTGGCGCTATAGAGGAAGCTGTAGTTGGAGGTGGCGTGGTCGGCGCCGAAATAATCGCCGGTGAGTGACGGGAAAAGCGAAAATACTTCGCCGTATGTAAAGAAGGTCAGGATCAGAGTCACGGTGAACATCGTGCCCGACCAGCGCCCGGCAAACATCACGCTCAGCAGGCACACGGCTTGTAGCGCGAATGCGATGGCCATGGCGGTTTCGCGGCCGATGTGATCCGAGACCCAGCCCCAGGCCACACGGCTCGCGCCATTGGAAATTCTGTCGAGCGCGAGGGCGGCGGTGAGAGCGGTCCGCGAGATCCCCCATTCAGTCGCTACCGGGCCCGCCTGCGCGGTCACTAGCAATCCCCCCGTGGCCATCATGACGAACATGAGGTAGAGGAGGTAAAAATGGTGAGTGCGCAGCATTTCCGGTGTTGAAAACTGTTCGGTGTTGCGGCGCACGCGGCGAGCAGGCGTGCGTCTGGCCTGGTGCGTGGCCGCGAACTCCGGACCCGGATGCCTGAGGATTTGGGCCACCACGATGATGATGAGGCCCTGCAATATTCCGGTTACTAGAAACGCCGTGCGGTACCCCCGAGCCTGGATGATGGAGGCGATGAGCGGAATGAACAACGCCGCGCCAGAACCGAAGCCCCCGGCGATGACGCCCGCCGCAAGCCCGCGCCGGTCTGGAAACCATTTGAGCGCGCTGGCGATCGAACCGCTGTACACGAAAGCCGCGCCCGCGCCGGCAATCGCGTATGAAGCATAAAGTTGCCATCGCGTAGTGGCGTAGGCCAGGCTCGACCAGCCGAAACCGCACAATACCCCAGCAATCGTGGTGAAAATCCGCGGCCCCAGCCGGTCGATGAGCCAGCCTTCGAGCGGCATCACCCAGGTCTCAAAAATAATGAACAGCGTGAAACCCCACTGGATGTCGGAAAGCTTCCAACCGGTGGATTGGCGTATGGGCTCGACGAACAGCGTCCAGGCGTACTGCAGGTTGGCGATCATGATCATCGCCACGAGCGACGCCGCGAGCTGCGCCCAACGGTTTTTCACGGCGCGCCCCTTCGCCGTTTTTCCAGCAGCTTCGCGCAGGCATAGACGGCGCGCGTGTTTGGCATGGCTATGTCCAGCCGCCCGCCCAGTTCGAGCACCGCGCCCACCATAGCGTCGAGTTCCAGCGGACGGCCGGACTTCGAGATCCTGCAGCATGGACGTTTTGTGCTCGCCCACTTTTTCCGCGCCGGCGATGCGCTGCTCGATGGTGATCGGCATCTCGATCCCGAGGCGGCGGGCCACGCATTCAGTTTCGGCCATGATGGCGCGAACGAGGGGCGAAACCTCGGGGTCACGGGCCATGGCCACGAGCGTGGCGCCGGTGAGCGCGCTGATGGGATTGAATGCGACGTTACCCATCAGCTTTACCCAGATCTCCTGACGAAGATGCGTGGTGATGGGCGCGCGCAGTCCTGCGGCAATCAGTGCTTCCGATATCGCGCGGCAACGTTCAGACCGTGCGCCATCGGGTTCGCCGATGGTGATGCGGTTGCTTTCGATGTGGCGGATGACGCCCGGTTCGATGATTTCGGTCGAGAGATACACGATCGAGCCCACCACGCGGCGAGGTTCAATGGCCGCCGCCACAACGCCGCCGGGATCGACCTTTTCCAGGCGCTCTGCTCCCTCGAAGTACCACCAGGGAATGCCGTTTTGCATACTGACCACGGTGGTATCCAGTCCAAAAAGAACGGGCAATTGCGGCGCGAGTTCGGGGAGGCTATGAGACTTGACGGCGAGGAAGACCACGTCCACGGGTCCCACGGCAGCCAGCGAATCGACCACGCGGGGCCGCGCCTCGAACTCTCCCTCGGCGCTGACCACGCGAACGCCGCGCTCCCGCATGGCATGGCAGTGACGGCCGCGCGCAAAGAGTGTAACGTCCGCTCCGGCGCGCGCCATCTTTGCGCCTACATAGGCTCCGATGGCGCCAGCGCCGGCGACGGCGAATTTCATCCGCGAGTCCCAGTGAGCGCCGCTGCCACGTTGAGACGCTGCACCTTACCGGTGGCCGTGCGCGGAATGGAATCGACAAGGTAGATTTTCTTGGGACATTTGAAATCCGCCATACGGTCGCGGCAGTATGCCATCAGCTCAGCTTCAGTGGCGGCGTCGCGCAGGACCACGGCGGCGGCCACTTCTTCGCCCCAGGTGGGGTGCGGAATGCCAAAAGCAAACGGCTTCCCCGACCATGGGATGGGTGAGCAGGACCTCGTCGATCTCGCGCGGCGCAATCTTTTCTCCGCCTCGGTTGATCAGTTCCTTGATTCGTCCCGTAAGCCGCAGATAACCGTCAGCATCCAGCACGCCTTCGTCACCGGTGCGGAACCAGCCGTTGACGAAGGACTTGGCGTCTGCCTCGGGATTATTTTCATAGGCGCGAATGACGCTCGGGCCTTGGATCACCACCTCGCCCTTGGCGCCCGCGCTGAGCAAATCCCCGGCCTCGTTCATGGTCCCGATCTGAATGCCGGTTGCCGTGCCCACCGTGCCGAACTTGCGCGCCTGCGGCGGCAGCGGATTGGAGGCCATCTGGTGCGACGCTTCCGTCATGCCATAGGCTTCGAGCACCGGGGTACCGAATAACGCTTCCAACCTTTCGGCGGTTTCGACGGCCAGTGGCGCGCTGCAGGAGCGGATGAATCGCAAGCGTTCGGCGCCGGCGGGCTTGCCTGCGGCGGAACGTCCCAGAATGAGTTGATGGATGGTGGGGACAGCCGAGTACCAGGTAGCGCCGGAATCGCGCACCGTGCGCCAGAACGAAAGAGGGTTGAAACGCTCCGGAACTGCCACGGTGCCGCCCGAGAGCAAGGTCGAGAGCGTGGAAGCCACCAGGCCATGCACGTGGAACAGGGGCATGAGGCACAACGAGACGTCGTCCGGCGAGAGCTCGTAGGTGCCGACGATATTGCGCGCCGAAAGCGCCAGGTTCACGTGTTTGAGCGGTACGCGCTTGGGTCTGCCCGTAGAACCGCTGGTGTGCAGGATCAGCGCCACGTCATCGCTGGCGGGTGCGGACGCCGAGCGGTTTGCGGTCGCTCCCGAGATATGCACCTCTCCCGAGGCGTCGGTTTCAGCGGTGAGAATGGGAATGTTGCGTTCGGCGGCGGCGCGCCGCGCTGCGTCGTCGGCGGGGGCTTCGGCGGGCAGAATCAGTAGCCGGGCATTGGTATCTTCCAGATAAAAGCAAAACTCTTCATAGCGGTACGCCGGGTTGAGCGGCGCCGCTGTTCCGGCCACAGAGGCGGCCAGAAAACTGACAATCACCGCGGGACCATTGGGAAGCGCCATGGCCACGCGGTCGCCTCTTTGTATCCCGACGCCGGTGAAGAGGTCCGCCGCCTCAGCGACTTGCCGGCGCAGGGATTCATAGGAAACGCGTGCACCGGTTTCCGGGATTAGGAGGGCGTGGCGGCTGGCCGGGGCGGCGTTCAATACGTCCACGAGAGTGGCCGGAAAAGAGGAGTCCGTCATAAATTGCTGGAAATTGGATGGTAACAAAAGGTACCGAATGATTTCACGCCGCCCGTGAAGAGCTTCTTGACTCTGAGTCGACCTCTTTCACCAAGACTTGCCCACCCGTTCACTCCAGCTAAGGGAATTCGCGGTGCCTTCTCATGTAATCGCTGAATCGACCTCGCTACGCTTAGCACATAAGCTGGCGATGGATGTCGACGTGTCTCGAAACCCGTCCGGCCTTTCTCAAAGCCACGCAGAACCCGGACGGCGGGTGGGGCTATTTCCCCGGTAAGCCGTCGTGGCTCGAGCCCACCGCTTATGCGTTGCTGGCTCTGGCGGGAGATCGCGGCGCGGCTTTGGACCGCGGTTGGAATCTGCTGCGTTCCTGGCAGCGGCCCGATGGCGCCTTTCGCCCTTGCGCGGACGTCGATGAGCCGCATTGGGGCACTTCGCTCGTGGTGACCCTGGGTTGCGTGATGGGCTGCGTGACCGGGATCTCGGCCGACGTGTTTCAGCGAGGCCTGGGTTGGCTGCTGTCCTTGGCCGGCGTCGAGGGCCGGCCTTTTTTTCGGCTGGCGCACTGGCTTCGTCCGTCGGTCGTCGAGTTTGATGCCAGCCTGGCCGGTTGGCCTTGGGAGGAGGGATCGTTCTCCTGGGTGGAGCCGACGGCACATGCGCTGATGGCTCTGCGATGTGCTGCGAGGGGTGGGCATCGTTCGGATTTGGCTGGCCGGATGACGATGAGCGAACGCATGCTGCTCGACCGGCGTTGCCGCGACGGCGGATGGAATTTTGGAAACCGCCGGGTGCTGGGCGCAGACCTGCCCTCCTATCCCGAAACCACCGCTCTGGCGCTGATGGCGCTCAACGGACACGCGGCTATCCAGTGGGGCGCGGCGCTCGACCAAGTCGACGACGCCTGGCAGAAGACGCGCAGCCCGCTGGCGCGGGCGTGGCTGTCGTCCTGCTTGCTGATGTACCGCGGCGTGCGGCCGGAACCAGTGGGACGGAATGAGCGCGCAGGGAACGACCTCCTTGTGACGGCGATCGAAGGCATTCGATGGGACCAGCTCTTGACATGATCACGCGGCGCGGTTTTCTCGGAGCCGCCGCGGCCTCGGCGGCGGTGGCCGCCGCCGGCTGTGCGCGGGCCACGCTGGCGGTTGGACCGCCCGGCAAAGCGGCGGTAGCGATCCTGCGCGCCTCGTCCTATCGCGTAGATCTGGTCGAGCGTCTGGCGCGCGGCGCGGCGCTGTGCGGGCTGAACGTCCTGGGAAAACGCGTGCTGCTGAAGCCCAACCTGGTGGAATATGACCCGAGTTCGGTGATTCACACCCAGGCCGAAGTTCTGGCTGCGGCGGTAGAGTTATTTGAGCGACTGGGCGCGAACGAGGTCACGATTGGCGAGGGGCCCGGGCACCGGCGGGATGCGTGGTTCCTGGCGGAAGAGGCTGGATACCGCGCGGCGATTCCCCGCTTCGACTCCCGGTTCGTGGATTTAAACCGCGACGAGGTGACGCGCGTGGCCCCCTTTGCCGGCGGCCCCGGGATCTACCTGGCGCGCACGGCGCTGGCGGCGGAGATAGTAGTTTCCATCGCACGCATGAAAACACACCATTGGGCGGGTGCGACACTCTCGATGAAGAACCTGTTCGGGGTGGTGCCTGGCGCAGTTTACGGCTGGCCCAAGAATCACCTGCACCAGGTGGGAATCGGGCGGTGTGTGGCCGGACTCAACCGCATTTTTCCGCGCCGCTTCGCCATTGTGGATGGCATTGTCGGGATGGACGGCAATGGCCCGATCCAGGGCCGTGCGCGGCCTTGCGGCGTGCTGGTGATGGGTGGCGATCTCGCGGCGGTTGACGCCACCTGTTGCCGCATCATGGGCATTGATCCGGCCAAAATCGAATATTTGCAGCTGGCCTCAGACCAGGGGCACGTGCGCGAGGCGTCCATCGAGCAGCGCGGCGAATCGATCGCCCAGGTCCAAACGCCTTTCGAGCTGATCCCGGAATTCCAGCATCTCCGGCTGGGGTAATCGCAGGCGTCACCCAGGTTCTTAGGGCTTGGGTCTAAGTCAAAAGCCCGATTTCCAAACACACTCCCCAAGGTTAGGCTCGAAGTAGCACTTGTATCCGATGGCGGATGAGGAGGAAGAGGAAAACAATGAAAAATCTTACAAAGGCAGTCTTAAGATTGAAAATTTGGAAAGACAAGCACGGCCAGGACCTGATCGAATACGCGCTGATGGCGGGTTTCGTGGCGGTGGCGGCCGGCGCGCTGATGCCCAACGTGGCCAGCAGCATCAGCACTGTCTTCTCGAAGATCACTTCCGTAATGGCAGCTGCGGCGGCCAGTTAAGAGGCGGTATCGAGTGGTGGGGTCGTGCAGATGGCCCCGCCTCCGCCGCACTCCAGGAGGGAAAATATGACACGCTGGAATCAACCGGCAAAACTACGCCCCTATCTCGCATGGTTGCGGAAAGTCGGTGGCGATCTCCGCGGGCAGGACCTGATCGAATACGCGTTGATGGCGGGTTTCGTGGCGCTGGCGTCGGCGGCTGCCGCGCCTCAGATCACAGGCAGCTTCACCGCGATTTTCTCGAAGATTGGTTCGGCCCTGGTGGCCCAGGGCGGTTAGTGGGTCCCGACCACTTCGGCAGCCAGGAGATCCGCGAGATTTCCGTTGGCATCGAATTCCATGGGCCGCGATTCCCCTAGAATCTCGAGATTCGGATCGCGCTCGATCTGCTGCCGCAAGTTCTCACTCAGCGCCACCAGCCCCAGCTCGAGTGAGTTCCGGATCCAGCCGTAGGTCACGTCCTTCAAATCGATTCTTCCCACAGTGGGCGCTATGCGCTCAATACACTCGCGGTCCGTGGCAAAGTGAACTGGCGTCCGGATGGCGGCGGGAGTGGATGCCGTAAGCGAATTGATGCGCGTCGGGTTCCAGTCTATCTTCTCGAGCAGCCGGTCCGATACCACGTCGGCCATCCCCAATCCCACACCGTTTCCATAACTGAGATCGCTCAGCCCCCGAACGAAAATGCGCTCGATTCGAGGCGCGTCCGGCCAGGGATTGTATTGCCCATACACCCCACGGTTCACCACTTTGGTGTCCATGCCGGCGCCGCTGATGTTCTTGCCGATCTCGTCAAGAATCAGTAAATCCAAATCCGTCGGTATGCGGCCCATCCACGATTTCACCAGGCGCAGCAGCTCTTCTTCACGCTGCTCCATTTTTTCGACCGGTACCGCGGTAACCTGCGCGGTATTGTGATTGGCGTCTTCCAGGATGGCCAGGCCGCCCAGAATCTTGCCCGACGCCAGCACCTGCCGACCGATGCTGCGGATCACCTGCTCGAGGCCCAGCTTGTAAGCGTAAGTATGGTAGCGCTGCGCGCCGGCGAACTTCCCCAGGCCGATGGCCATCATCTTGAACAGGCCGCTTTCGATATTGCCCGCAAAGTCGGTGTGCCACTTCACTCGGCCTACCAGCATCACGCCATCACTCTCGTAGGCGTTGCGGTCCATGAAGGCCTCGATCCCCTGAGGCGTGCGGCCGACCGGTACCACCTCCAGAGAACTGATCACGGGGCAGCCCATGGTAGCTTCGATGATTCCGTAATGCGCCAGCACGTCGGCCTGGCCTTCGGCGGTAGCGGCGCCGTGACTGCCCATGGCAGGAAAGATGAAAGGCCGCGCACCCTTGGACTTCCAGAAATCTACCACTGCCCGCGTGATGGTTGCGATGTTGCTAATGCCCCGGCTTCCCACGCCGATGGCAACACGCGCGCCGGGCTTGGTGCGTGCTCCGAAAGGAGAATCCACCAACTCGCTCAAGACGGCTGGGCGAATCTCTCGGATGCTGCGATCTGGAAAATTCTGACGGACCAGGAGAAGGCGGGGAAAGTCCATGCAATGAATTATATCAGGGGAGCTTTTTTGGGGCAGCGCGGTGCCCGGTCACTGGCCTCGGCGATTCGGCTTTGATCTGTCCGAACGGTCTACTCGCCCCATTGCTTTTCGAGCATCCGCGCGTATTCCGCTGAAGCGTACAGGTCGAAACGAAAATTTACGGCGGTGATTTCGGCGAACTTCGTCAGGTGCTGATTGCAGACAAAAAGATGGTCCGCAAAAATATGGTAATGGAGCAGAAAGCTTTCGGAAAGGCACTCAACCAGCGGTATTTCTCGAAAAATAGTCGCAATCCCGAACGCGCGCGAAAACACAGATTGCGGATTGGCGACGCCCCACTGATGCAATTTCTGAAGCACGGGTTGCGGGGTATGGTAAACCAGCAGGGCGGTGAAACTTTGTTCGCGAATTCCAGCACTCGCCAGCTTTTCGGTCCGGGAAACCACTTCCATGCACTGTCCCACCCACCGCAGTAGATCTTTGCCGACAAAAAAGAGCATGCGAACCTCGGCATAGCGGCTTACCAGCAGCTTCCTTCGTAGCTCGTCCTGTTGTTCGCCCTCGCCGGGCAACAGGCCCGCCAGCATCAGCGCGGCCTTTGAGCCCTCGATCAGCATGTTTGGACCTCGGTCGTTGCTGAACGGATGGAGGATCAACGGTGGTAACTCCCATGTGGCATCCCCGAGCGCCACCGGCGTTTGCGTCGTTTCAGACATTACAATCTCAGAGATCCATCGGCCGGATTGGGTGAAGGCTTTATTTCCGTTCGCGCAGCAGAACCGAAGCAGTCACCGTCTCGGTTCCTCGCAGCACTTTCACGGTGACCCGGTCGCCCGGTTTCTTGCTGCGCAGCGCATAAGTGAAATCGTAAAGGTTCGCGATCGGCTTGCCGTCAAACTCGATCAGAATATCGCCGGCTTTGAGCCCTGCCTGGGCGGCCGGCGTGCCTTCACGGATGTCGGCAAAACGCACGCCGTGAGGGATCTCCGTGAAATCCGGAACGCTGCCAAACTCCGGACCGTATCCCGACTGGGAAGAGCCGGCGACCGCTCCCGCGTGCGGATTATCAGGCTCCTTGACTCGTACGAATTGCGGCCGCTCCGCTTCCTCGCGCAACGTGTTCCCCACTTCGGCGATCATGTCGAGCAGTTTGACCGAATCCGGCGCGTCGATTTTGTCCCAGGTATCGCTCGGCTTGTGATAATCGGCGTGCAACCCCGAAAAGAAGAACAGCACCGGGACTTGCTTGGTGGTGAACGAGGTGTGGTCGCTCGAACCGTAACCTGTCGAGTCCGAGTAGTCGACGTGAATCGGGTAATGCGCCAGGATAGGCTCCAGCGTGGCTCGCAGGTTGCTTCCCGTGCCCACGCCGCCCACGTACACCTTTCCCTCGCGCACTCGGCCGATCATATCGAGATTGATCATCGCCACAGCCTTGTTGATCGGCCGCTCAGGATGATTTACATAGAAGCTCGATCCCAACAGGCCCAGCTCTTCTCCCGCGAAGGCCATGAACAGCATGCCGCGTTTTTGTTTGGGCTGGCCGGCAAACCAGCGTGCCAGTTCGATCACACCGGCGGTCCCGGAGGCGTTGTCATCGGCGCCCGGGTGCACTGTGGTTCCGGCCTGCGAAGGCGCCATGGAAAACTGTTCGCCCAGGCCCAGGTGATCGTAATGCGCCCCAATCACCACGTACTCATCCGTCTCGCCCGGCAGGTATCCGGCGACGTTATGCACGGTCTTCACCACCCGCTCGATGTCTACGGTCTCACGAACATCGAGCGATGCGGGAAGTGCGAACGAGCGCGGCTTCAGGTCTTTATCGATGGCGGCGCCGATTTCGTCCAGATTCTTTCCGGCGTCTGCCATCCAGCGCGACGCGACCGCAGCCGTAATCTCGACGAACGGAATCCCCGCGTCATTCGGTCCCGCGGTGCGGCCGAATTTTTCCAGTTGATCTGATTCGGTGCGATGATTGAAAGTGTCGTTGACCAGAATCACGCCGCGCGCGCTGTGCATTTTGGCATTCACCGCTTTGCTGTAAAACTGGGCGTGCTCGGTATATACCTTTCCGTCAAAAACGCTCTTCTCATCGAATTCCTGCGGCTCGTGGCGAAAGATGAGCACCAGTTTGTCTTTGACATCGAGACCCGCGTAATCGTCGTAGTTATATTCCGGTGCCGTGATACCGTATCCTGCGAACACCACGCTGCCCGAGATTTTGCCGCGGGATGAGAAATTAAACGGGATGAAGTCGTCGCCGGTCTTCAGTGCGGTGGTCTTGCCGTGCTCCACGAATTCGAAATGGTTGCCACGGCCCATCTTGGCGGTAGTGGTCACATCGAACGCCTGGAAATAGCTTTTGCCTTCGATCGGTTGGAGACCGATGGCGCGGAACTGGCCGGCAATATAATCAGCAGCTTTCTCGAGTTCCGGCGATCCGGTAGCCCGCCCGCGCATGTCGGCTGATGCCAGGTACTTGATGTGCTCCAGATAGCGATTCGGATCGATCCCGGCGTTTTCAGCGGTCGGCGGTGGTGCGGCGCTGACCGCGAGAAGCAGAACACCAGACAGATAAGGAAGAAAACGGGTGAGTCGGCGCATGGGATGAGTTATTTGAGAGCGGGGGAGGGAAGCTTCACCTCGCAGCCGCAATCTTCACCGGCATTCTTGGCGGTCTTCTGATATTCGATCTCGTAGTCGATAATCGGGCGGAGATTTGCCCAGTTGGCGGCCGCCCCTACCAGCTGCCGCCCGTTCACGAACAAGGTCGGCGTTCCGCTGACCCCGAGCGCCTTGGCTTCCGCTATGGTCTTATTGATCTCCGGCTGCGTGGCTTTGGAATCCATGCAACGTTCCAGCTGCACCGGGTCAATTTCTTTTCCCTTGACGAATTCCAGGATCTTGGATTTCAGATTGTCCGCGGTAATGTCGGCCTGGGCTTCGTAAATCCAATCGTGATAGTCCCAGAACGCGGCCGGGTTTTGCTTGAAGATGCACCGGCCTGCAAGCGCCGCGGACAGGGCCCAGGGGTGAATCTGCGTCAGTGGAAGATCCTTGAAGTAAAGCCTAACTTCCTTGGGATACGTGCTGATCAGATTCGTTCGCAGCGATTTGGCTTCTTCTTTGCAATATGGGCACTCGAAATCGCTGAACAACACGATCACCACCGGAGCGCCGGGCGTGCCGAAGCTCGGCTGTAGCTCGGTGTGCAGCTTGTCGAGCTGCGCCTTGAACGGATTCTTGCCGATTTCGAAGAAATTGCCGCGCACGACCTTCTGCCCGTCCTTGGAAATGTACAGCGTTTCGTCGGCACTGGCTTCTCCGGACGAGGCATGTACCACCACCTCGTCGAAACCAGGCAGCGGCGAAGGTTTAGGTTCGCTCACCTCGACCTTAATCGACGGCCCCCAGACAAACAGGTGGCGGACATAAGCTTCGAGCGTGGGCTTGTCTAGAGCGGACTTCTTGACCGGAGCCTTTTCAGCCGGCCACAGCGACGCAGCCATCAAAACGGTAAAAGCGAGAGTTCGGAACATGAGTCTTTCTATTGTAGCGACTGCGTTTGTTGGTGGGGCGGCCCCCCCATTGAGCGCTAAACTCGCGCCGCTTCAGCCTCTACTTTCACACAATCGGACTTGCAGCCCGGAATTTCGCAGCGTGCTGTGATCCTGCGACAAGGGCAAAGACCTGAGAGCAGCAGACTTACCGAGTGCGGACGATGGGGTTGCGAAATTAAGTCGAGCCAGAAGACGATGCTTGGCCGGGAGCGCGATGGCGGTTTCGCGCGCGCCCCCCTACGCAGCGGGGAAAAGGTGACTACCTCGCGCTCCTTCTCTACGCGTTCTACCGAAACGTCGCTCGAACGGGAGCACGAGACGAGCCATCGTCGCCTCGACCTCGGCTACTTCTGCCGCAATCAAATGTTCTCTGAGGACGGCCCTCTCGTCCAATGGGATCGTGCCGACGCGAAGCAATACTGTAAGCCAGCGGCCAAACCGCTCATTCATCCCCAGCACCCCAAGAAGACCGTAGATGGGTTACGTCGCAGTGATGAGACACCAACTGCGCCAATACACGATATCGTAATCGGAGCATTCTGACGACACTGTTGGATCGCCTGTGATCAAAATGTTTCTGCCTTGATCGTAGTATTCGGAGTCGTCATCTAAGATTCGCCTTGGCACTTGGACCCACTTACCGGGCTCCTCCCTTCCCCAGCAAATGTCGATGCGGTGCGACCGTTCCTCTCGGTAAACGCGGATCATCTTGATGTCACGTCCCGTAACCAGAGGATTCTCGCTGTTTCCAAGAACTCGTGGCACTGGAATTGCGGGCTTGATGGTACTGCCAAGGCGTTCCATTAGCCTACTCACCGGCATATCAAGCCCAGCTGCGCCGCCAACGCCCTCCAGACTCCGAACAAGCCGACTATCGACGCTCCACACCGCCTCTAAGGGCTGAAGATCCCTCAGTGTTACAGCGCGACAAACATTTTCATCTTCGATCCCAAAGACGCGGACGTCTGACATTGCTTCGGAAAATTTCTGATTGCTGCTCTGCCGGGAGTGCTCTAGACCCGAAGTCGTAATGTAATCAGCTTCCCAAGCAGCTTCCACGATGCCAACTCTCTCCGCGCGCAGCCGCTCAAACTCTCTTTCAATGTGCTTCCCAAGTAGGAGGTAGATCTGCAGGAGTACCCCTTCGAGTTCTGGCGTCTGCTCAAGGTCTGACCGGGCAATGTTCGTCTTCGGAGCATCTCTCCCAGTAAGATTCGCAAATGTCCAAGGAGCATTTTCTCTGAGATCATAGCCGGCAGGCGTAGAACGAACCCGAATGCCCTCGACGCACATTCCCGGAGGTGCGGAGAGATCGATTGCGCCACGTCATCACCGCAGCGCAACGTAACGATGTATTGCTGCCGGCGATCAAGCGCCGACTCGATCGCCGTTTCGTCGCGGTCGACGAGCAGTTTGGAAATCCGTGAAATGCTAACGCATGGCGCACTCATGCGGTCTTCACCAAAAGCTCAAGCTGAGCCGGCGCGACACGCCGGATGAATGCACGCGCCACTTGAAGCTGCCGAGATATTCGTAGATACCCACGTCCTTCAGGGACCACGTGCGCGCGAAGTGCGGGACAATGAGCGCCGTATGCCCGACCGTCGGAAGCATGGGGTTCGTCTGGTCCATCCAGCTTTGCCGGACGCTTGCGCCCGGATGCGTGTGCACGTCGGCGAGGGCGCGGCGCTGTCGTTCTCTGCAATGCCGCCAGAGCGCGGCGTAGCCCGCCGCGTGGAAGGCGATGGTGCCCGACTGGTAGGCGTCGGGATCGAGCTCGTCGTAACAGACGAAGGCGGTCACGCGCATGGAATTCCCGTCCTTTCGGCCGAGCAGGAAAGCGCCGCTCTCCCGCTTCCCCGCACTGCGGCGGCGCAACTGGAAGATCGCTCGCCCCCAAAGCGCGCGCGGAATCCGGATCGCACTGTTTTGAGCGTCATACGCCAAGGTAGTCCCCACCGTCGAGCAATGCGTGAAATTCTTCGAGGTAATCGACAATTGTGTGATCGGCAGTCCAGGCGAGGTGCGGCCGATCCTTTGCCCACTGCGGGTGGCCTTGAGCCGCGACGCGGTCGTAAGGGTGGTAAAAGGCCGTTCCGTTGTTCCAGTCGGTCCGGAAAACCTTGGCGAAGCGGCTGTCGGCGCGGCCCTTCGGGCGCTTGGAATGTTCCAGCAGGGCCTGCGTAACAGGATCCCAGAACGAGCCGGTCGGCGGATCGGCCCTGTAGCCTGCGGCGTCGAGGGCGATATAGAAGCGGTCCGGCGCATTCGGGCGCGGGCCGGCAGCGATCCAGAGAATCCGCTTCGGCCAGGTCATGTCCATGGGCACCATCTCTTGCGGCGCCACGCCCCACATTCCTTTCGCGGCACCGCTGCGGAACTCCACCAAGGCAAGGTCCTCTTCGAACAGGCGCTGGTCGGGCTTCTCCATGCGGCTTTAGCCTTGGTGAGTGATTTCCTTCACGAATTCGAGGTTGAGGGAGCAGGTCCCGGCCTTCACTAGCTCGCCCAGATGCTTGTCCGATCTCGGCTGCTCGGTAGTGCCGGTAATCTGCAGCACGTACTCCGCGGCGGCAGCCGGGTCGAGGCGGAACTTGCGCCGCGCCCACTGCGTGACCGTACCGACCGTGGCGGACGGCGAGAACCTGCGGCGCGTGGTGTCGCCGTTGAAGGTGATCTCAACTGCGACATGGCGGCAGTTGTGGCAATGCACGTGGCGGTGCCGCTCGATTTCGAGAACCTCTACGGTGAGGTTGACGTCTACGGGGGCCTGGATGTCGGCGCCGTCTTCTACATCATCCGGCTCCACTAACGCCTCTTCGCACTCGCCCACAAAAACCAAGATTTCGTCCGCACCTTCCCTGCTCATGCCGGCGCGGGAAAGGGCCTCGCGGAGTGTCTCGGCTGGGGTTGCGACCATCGACCGGGGTTTTGCGCCTTGGCCGTGAAGAAAAAGTTCCAGTTCCTGTGCGATCATGTTATTTGCCTCCTCGGGGTTCTCACGCAACGCAGCTTCGAACTGCTGCATATCGCGACCATACCTGCACGGTGGTAGTCTGACCTTCGGTACTCATTCGCCATCCAAAATTTCAGGTTGTTGCTGGCTGGCGGCGTCTACCGCCCCACTCGAAGGCCTGTTCCGCCCTCATAAGGGACAACGGCGAACCGTGACACGCGTGCATCTGTCACGCTTTGGCGTTGTCTAATTGGTGTGCTCTTAGCTCATTGAATGGCTCCGCCCCACGACGACATCCACGATTTTGAGCTGATCCTGCGTATGGCGGACCAGAAGGCCGATTTCGCGAGGGCCAGAGACGCATGGGCACGTTTCTATGTCCATCACCATGACTTCGTACTGCGCGTCTGTGCAGCCAACCATGCCTATTTGCTTGGCATGGAAGGAGTGAAAGACGTGGTCCAGGATGCCTTCATGAAAGCATTTCATGGCGCAGCAACGTTCAATCATGCCGAGGCCTGTGAGCCGACTGTCCAGTAGCGAAAGTCCCGCGGATGGCTCGTCCGGATTGTGGAACATCTTGTCCACGACCGGTTCAGAGGGCAACCAGAAGTATGCATCATGGATGAGGACGAGATAGAGCGACTCGGCGGCGTCACAGAGGGAGATCCCGACGGGGTTCCACCGCCGGAGAGCGAGCGACTGAAGCTGCTAAAATCCGGCTTTGCTCTGTTGTCGGATACTGAACAAACCGTCTTGCGGGCCCCCATGTCGTGGTGGCAGCCGGACGAGCAGCACCAACGGATGCCACATGCGGCAATGCAGCTGCTCTCGAACCAGATAGGGAAGTCGCCCGAGAGCATCAGACAGATTAGGTCGCGGGCGTTAAAGAAGCTTGAAAAATACGTAAGAGAAAACCTTCACGATGAAAACGCCGGCTAAGAAATTCTCGATCGACAGACAATTGATCGAAAAAGACCTGAAAACACTTTTACAAAGTGGAGAGGCGCTTTCCTCGGACTTCGGTCAAGACGAACCGGCACCCAAGATAAATCTAGAAGGGGCCTTGGAGATCTTTGACCAGATGAGGACAGCCCACGGTTGCCCACCTCAACGATCAAATGAACCCCGGTGGAGTCATCCCTCCGTCTTGGCGCTCGCCGAAACCGATCCCACATCCGCAATCATCTTGCGCGCGAGGCATTTGGTTCTCGACGCCTTAGAGCGGGGCTGGAGCGGCCCTCCGTACAATCCGTTCGCGCTGGCGGAAATGCAAGGGATAAAGTTGCTGCCGACAGAAGACGTCCTGGACGCACAAACACGTAGTGATTCGGAAAAGCGATTTACAATCGCCTACAATCCGCAGAGGCCCGCCGCCAGAATGCGATATTCCATTGCCCATGAGATCGGGCATACCCTCTTCCCTGACTGTGCAACCGCGACTAGAAACCGCGCCACCCATCAGGAAATGAAAGACGGTGATTGGCAGTTGGAATCACTCTGCAACATAGCAGCAGCTGAGATCCTGATGCCGTTTGGTACTCTTCGCGAGGAGTTGCCCCTGAGGCCGAGCGTTGGTCTTGTGCTAGATCTTCGTCGCAAGTACCTTGTCTCCTGTGAGGCCATTGTGAACAGGCTGATCAGGTTGACCTCGCACCAATGCCTCGCGTTCTTCGGGAGGCTAGACAGTACTGCATCCAGGTACTTCGTCGAATACTGTCTGACGTCCCCCGGTCTGCCCGAAGAATCCAGAGTTCAGCGTGGCCACGTGCTGCCGCGCAAGAGTAAGGCTTCCGACTGTGTAGCAATTGGATCGAGAGAACACGAGGACGCCCCATGGATCTCCCCGGGCCAATCCTGGTTCGTTGAATACCTGGGAATTTCGCCAAACCCAGGCGAAACGTATCCGCGTATCTTGGCTTTGGCATTTCCACCGCTGTCGGCACAACATGGCGCCTCCGAGTCGGTCCGGTTCATTAACGGAGATGCATCGGAGCCGTTCGGAGCGGAACCGAAACTCTTGCTTCAAGTGGTTAATGATCAGGCGCAGATCTGGGGCGGCGGATTTGCCAAGCAGGTCAGAAAGAAGTGGCCGCAGGCGCAAGCTCATTTTCGGCAGTGGAGCTGCACCCGCGGCAACCTGAAACTGGGAAACATCCATAGTGTCAGTGTCCGCTCGGATCTCACCCTGGTTAGCCTAGTCGCGCAGCACGGCTTCGGCAAAGCTACTTCGGGGCCTAGACTACGGTACGCTGCCCTCTTCTCGACCCTGGAGAAAACTGCGGCCCTTGCGAAGACGGAATCAGCTACCGTTCACATGCCGAGGATAGGGACCGGCGAAGCTGGAGGTAGCTGGACCATCATTGAAGGCATTATCAGGGAAACCCTGGCCTCGATGGGAATACAGGTCACGATATATGACCTGTCCTCACCTCTTCCCGGAATTGCACGGCAAGGGGCGTTCGAGTTTCCGCGCGAAGTCGCTGATGAGGTCTTGTAGCTAGGAGGAAAGGCATGACATTTCAGGTTGTTCTTCTTTCCGGAAGAGTGGCATCGGGCAAGTCCAGACTGGTTGAAGAGCTTACTAAGCGGTTTCCGCATGAGCATGTGCATGTTCTCAAGACGAAGGTTCTGATTCAGGAGCTTGCCCAAAATCGGCCAGCTAACGCGTTGCCTGCTGAGCGGCGTGCGATGCAAGACTTTGGCGATCAGCTCGATCGAGAAACCAACGGAAAGTGGGTGCGCGACGCCTTAATTACCCTCATCAATCAGTACACAGCCATGGAAGCAGCATCAATTTTTGTTGTTGACGCTGTTCGTATTCTTCCACAAGTGAAGGCGATACGCGAAGCGTATGGCTTCTCGGTCATTCATATTCACCTCACGGCGCCCGAGGCGGAACTGGAGGAACGTTACAAACGACGCAGTAGCGGTCTCAAGGAGTTGAAATCATACAAGGAGGTCGAGAAAAACACCACGGAGTCACGAATAGGCGACCTGGAAAAGAGTGCAGATGTAGTAGTCAATACTCACGCATGCAGTCCGGAGGATGTGCTCGTGAGGGCAGCAACCCACCTGGGACTGTTCACGCGAGAATACGCGCGCCTCGTCGACGTCATCGTGGGCGGGCAATACGGCAGCGAGGGCAAGGGTCACATTGCATCCTACTTATCCCGCGAATACGGGGTGCTCGTGCGGGTAGGAGGACCGAACGCAGGACACAAGGTTATCGTTGAGGAAGGTCCGTATACGCACCATCAACAGCCGTCGGGTACGCTCCGCAACCCCGCCGCGAAGCTCATCATCGCACCCGGTGCGGTTGTGAATCCGGAATTGCTACTGAAGGAGGCCCGCGACTGCAAAGTCGACTACCTGAGACTCTCGATCGATCCGCAAACGATGGTGATCACACAGCGGGATCGCAAATGCGAAGCGGGATTGCAAGAGCGAATTAGTTCAACGGGCCAGGGCGTCGGTTTTGCCACTGCCCGAAGAATCCTGGATCGGGGCAAAAAGGTCGTGCTCGCAAAGGACGTTCGCGAGTTGAAGCCGTTCATTCGGGATACCTGGGAGTTGCTGGAACAGAGCTACAAGTTTGGCGAGAGAGTTTTAGTTGAGGGAACGCAGGGTGCGGCTCTTAGCATATTTCACGGATTCTACCCGTATGTCACATCCCGCGACACCACAGCAAGCGGATGTTTGTCGGAGGCAGGCATTTCGGCGACTAGAGTACGAAAGACAATCATGGTCTGCCGCACCTACCCGATAAGGGTCCAGAACCCCCCGGGAGGTACGTCCGGACCACTGCGCCATGAACTAAACTGGGAGGAGGTTGCAAAACGCGCGGAAGTGCCGGTTGAGGAAATCAAAACCAACGAGCGCACCTCAACGACCGGTCGCGAACGAAGGGTCGGCGGATTCGACTGGATTCTTCTAAGGAAGAGCGCAGCCCTGAATGGTCCGACGGATATCGCCGTCACTTTCACGGATTACTTGAATCCAGCGAACGCAGAGGCCCGAAGGTATGAGCAATTATCGGTTGAGACGATTCGGTTTATCGAAGAGGTTGAGCGGGTCGGCGCGGCACCGGTATCTCTGATTTCCACTCGCTTTGACTTCAGAAGCATCATAGACCGAAGGACCTGGCCCCTATAAACACTGGCTTAAGTCCCGTCGCTAACATGCTGGGAATAACAGAGACGTGTGGCCGCTCTTCAAAGTGGATATAAGTTGTTGATGATCTAGAGAATAACGTGTTAATCCAAGTTTACTTTAGAACTCGACCGTATTTATACCACCTTACGGACCGCTCAAACATCGGCCGGATGGCTAGAACGAGGTGCATTGCTCCCGCGACCGCTTTGTTCGAGCGCGCGGCTCGTTCAGACTTGGTGCGCCGGAGGCGAGACAGGCACGAACGGATAAGTATCGGCAGGGATGTGATCGTGATTCGCGATCAAGCACCTTTGCACAGGGGAAATCTGAGCCTGCCGAGCGGTTACACCTTTGAGGACTTCGTCGAAAGCCTCAACAGCAGAGTGTTCTTCTGGCCAGGCACTGCAGCGGGTCCGATCAGTTACGGTATTCGCCACTTCGAACGATACAGAAATGAAGGGCCCTCAATCCTGCGACTCACTCTTGCCTCATTGTTGTCGGCGAACACGTTCGCGAACGCAATGTTTTGCAGGTACAACTCCGGCTCTCCGCGCTGTTCGTATGGGGTGAGGAGCCCTCGCGGGCCACAGACTTTCTTGCCCGCCGCTGAGTTCGAGGGAACACCAGGCCAGGTAGTCGAGGTGACATTCGACAGCGAACTCGCGCTGCCTTCCGACACTGAAGTTGGTTCATGCCCATCCGGTCCGTGGCGTTCTTTGGGGACATAGCGGGAAGCGGGTCGGGCCCTTCCAGTCCGTTGAAGGATTAGTGCCGAGAAACGCAATTGGGTTCGCGAATCGTTGGCGGCTCGGTCACGGTCGCCCAAAAAGCAAGTGTTTCGTCGTAAGCCGACTCGGCGCTATGGCGCCCCTCAGGTTAGGTTGACTAACTGGTGGTCAGTCGGCGAAGCTGCGTACGCCTAGAGACCCATTCTTCGCCAAAGGCAGTGTGTGCTTACTGTGGGCCGATCGAGAAGGCGTCCAACGGAGATCGTCATGCTGGAGGGAATGTCGCATGATCTTGGTGCGGCGCACACACTGTGCACACTAAACCTCGTCGGTCCCACAAAATGCCCCAATAAAATGCATGGGACCCCAAGTTCAGCCACTGATTGAGCGAATCAGTGATGGGTACTCTGCCGTGTGCCAAATTCGGTCAGATGTGGACTGACTGTAAGCATTCGGTGAATACCATCAGTGAGGTTCACGGCGCGAAAATAGTATAGGAGGCCGAAATGAAAGCTCCTGCGCCGAGGATCGATGAGTTGCTGCGGAAAGCGATCGAGCAGAAGCGTCTAATTCGGTTTACTTATAAGGACAAGCCACGAATCGTTGAGCCACATGATTATGGCGTTCACAAAGGTTCCGTCAAACTTTTCGGATATCAAGTCGCCGGTGTAAGCAGTGAGCCGCTCCCGAACTGGCGATGGGCGCTCGTGAACTCGATTTCCGATCTCGATCTGCTGAACCGCACCTTTCCCGGTCGGCGTCCCACGGCTTCGGGAAAACATCATCGATGGGATCAGATCTTCATCAGGGTAAAGCCTCCCGAAGATGAAGGCAAACAATAAACCGCGGCCCAGCGGTGCGGCAGCAGTTGGTCCAGCTTGGTAATGGGATGATCGGCGATGCGCGAGAGAACATCGCGGAACCAGGCGAACGGATCCACTTTCACCAACTCGCAAGAGGTGACGAAGCTTCTCAGCACCGCCGCGGTTTTGCCGCCGCGGTCGCTGCCGAAAAAGGTCCAGTTGGCACGGCCCACGGCAAAGCAGCGCAGAGCTCGCTCGGTGGCGTTTTATCGATGGACAAATCCGGATTCTGGCAGTAGCGCGTCAACGCGGTCCAGTTCTTTAAGGTATATGCCACCGCTTGGCCCGCCTCGCTTTTGGGCAAGACCTGATTCTGAATCTCTAGCAAATAGGCGTGCAGCTGCTCCAATACCGGCAGCGATCCGTGTTCGCGCATCAGCCGCAATGCCTCGCCCCGCAAGCCACGTTCGCGGGCCGTTCTTTCCACGGCATACAACTGGGCGATCAGCAGCAGCACCGTGCGCATGCGCGAGGAATCGGTATCTATCGCCTCATGAAAATGCCGCCGTGCGTGCGCCCAGCAGCCCACCTCTACCATTCCGCGCTCTGGCTTAGTGAAGAAGGCGTCGTAGGCGGCATAGGCGTCGGCCTGCAAATAACCGCGATACTGTTTCAGGAACTCTTCCGGCCCGGCTCGCTCTCGCGTGGCGGTATAGTCATACACCGCCGCGACATGGTCCCGATCGCCCACATACGGCCAGATGCGACCCTTGCGTGCCTGAGGCAGTTTCCGGTCCAGCACTTTCACTGGCGTGTCGTCGGTTCCCACCACCTTGGAAGCCAGTACAAACCGCTTCAGCCGCTGATATAACGGCTCCAGCAGTTGCGCGCATTGCGCGCTCCATCCGCACAAGGTCTGATCCGACAGCTCCACACCATGCCGCGCAAACATTTTCACCTGCCGGTGTAAAGGCAGGTGGTCCGCGTACTTCGCTACGATCACCTGCGCCAGCAGGCTGGCTCCCGCTGTGCTCTTTTCGATCGGCTGAGAGGGCTTGGTAGCTGTCTTCACCGTGCATGCGCACGCATAAGTGAAGCAGGCATCCTCGATGACCTTCATCTGCGCTGGAATATATTCGTAACGCTCACTAATTTCTTCGCCGATCCTCCGCAGATCCTGATCGCAGTGCAGGCAGTGCTTTTCGCTTTCTGCCAGATCGTGCTCGATACGCTCGCGCTTCAAGTGCCGCGGTAGAGGCTTCCTTCCGCGTGGCTTGTTCTCACCGGTGGCGCCGGACGGTGGATCGTCGCTTTTCTCGTCTGGTTCCGCCGGCTCCAGCTCCGGAATTACTAAGCCTGCTTCGGCAGCGAATAGCGCCAACTGTTCCCGCGAGAGCTGCTCGCTCTTACGGCCCGTCTTGTGCTGAATCAACTGCCGCAACAGACGCTCGGTACGATCCAGTTGCGCGGTCAAATCCACCACGATCTTCCGCAGTGTTTCCGTGTCTTCAGGCAATGTTTTCGGATCGACAGGCACTGCCTGAGTGTAACCGGAAACGTCTCTTGCACCAAGAAAAAAGATGCGGAATCGCTAATGTTTATCAGCTTTCTGGAAGCTCGCGCCGATAGCGCTTCCGCCGCCTGGCCTGGCTCAGGTCAATACCGCTCAACAACGCTGCTAGCTCTTGCGCGGTGATCTCGCGACGCACTTCGCCGGAATCAGAAAACGGCATCGCGTAGGTGCCTTCTTCCAGCCTCTTGCTCCACACTGCCAATCCGTCGCGGTCCCAATACAGAATTTTGATGCGGTCGCGGTGCCGGCTGGCGAACACAAACAGGTGTCCGGCGAAGACATCCAACTCCAGGTGCTCCCGCACCAGCGCATGCAGCCCGTCAAAACTCTTGCGCATGTCGCAAGCCGTCAGGCACAGGTACACCCGCACACTGGCCGGCAGGTGGATCATGCCCGCAGTGCTGCCACCACTACTCGCAACGTTATCGCGTCCACTCCGGCGCCGATGCGCAGCCGCTCGCCGCTGACCAGTACCAGTTCCAGACTCGCTTCGCTTGCCGGCTCCTGCCGCGCCGGTCCTCTCTCCACCAACGCGAAACGCATCGGCTGCTGCTGGTCCCGCAGTCGCTTGCGCCAATAGTAAAACAAATGCTCTCCGATACCCCGTGTCTGACAGAACCGCCTTACACTTACTCCACTGCGCTCCTGCTCGGCGATCCGTTCGCGCCACTGATCTCTGTTGGAGACCGCTTTCTCCTCGTTCGTTTCAGTCATGCGACCACTATGCAACCCTTCCCGGTCTATTCGGAAGAGGAGTTCATCGGACGCTTACGAGAGATCGGGTTCATCGGCGGCTCGGGTCGGCCGGTGGTCGAAACTACGTCTTTGAAGGTCGCCCATGGTGGCAAAATCCCAAACGTCGGCGAAATCCGACTTCGTGACCACATACGCGAGCTCAATTCCTGGCCTAGAATCCTCCCGCACCTCAAATGCAGACTTCCAAAGACTCTTCTCTGCATCCAGTTGGTAGTAGTGAGTAAGAACATCCGGTGCCCGTGCAAAACCAACGCCCACAGCAGCGGAGTCATCGGTCTTGCACGTGACCTCGCACTGCGGAATCACAAGCCAAAAACGGACCAGAGCCTCGACATCCTTTAGGTCTGCGGAACGCCGAACTTGCAAAACGACTTGCGTCCCGTGTTGGCCGATGGCCAGTACCTCCGGGAGACCTTTGGACATTTTCTTAATCAGATAACTCTTCACAACGGACGGAAGTGTCAACCTTCGCGCAAACTCGTCGTCGGGGTGGACGGTCAGTATCTGCACCTCATCGGCGATCATAAACGTGGACAGCACACCGATCCCAAAGCGGCTGATCGGGGAAAAGCTTCCGTGCTTCTGGAGAACTGCCTCGCTCTGGTAGAAGCTCGATCCGACGTTGAGGAGGAATTTCTCAATTGTCTCCTGCGTCATTCCTGTTCCAGTGTCTCGGATCGTCAATTTCCTAGCTTTTGAGTCCCAGACGATCTCGATTTTCCCCATCGGCTCGTCCGGAAACAGATGTTTTCGAAAGCGGACGGCGTCTAAAGCGTTCTGAAGAACTTCACGAATAGCGACGCGAGAGTCATTATATAGAGTGTGGCCAGTCAGGAGCTTTAGGATTCTTTCCTGATCCAGCTGAAAGCCGTAGCTGCGCCCCTCAAAGCCGCGCGGCTCAACCTAGGATGAATCAATCTGCCTCCACGGAAACTGGAAGATCGCTCCTTTCTTTTGCGCCTGGATTGTCCAGTCGCGACATCGCTCCAGTTCCTTGCCAGCAAACTGTTGCAGGTACGCCAGCAGGCCGAAATATGCCCTCTCGTTATCGAAAGACGCGTGGACTTCAATTGTGTCGGACTCGCCCCCATTCAACACCGTCTTGGGCTTGACCGCGCGCACACCCGCCTGTTTTGCCCACTCCTCCTGACTTTTGGGATTGCTTGGGTCGATCAACTTGTACAGAACTTGTGGCACACGCTTTCTCTGAATCTGGAGCACGTCGGCAGCCCTTAATATGACGGCTGCGTAATGTAGGTTCGCCTCACCTTCTGGATCGTCACCGTAAACCCTGTTGATTTGGTATTTGTCGAGGTCAAACAAGTCATCTTCGTGGTGGCTCAGGCAGACTTTCGCCAAATCGTCCCGAACGACCCGTTGAAGGCCGGCCAAGAGGTCATTGACTGCCTCAACCGCTGCCCTGGCGCCTCCGTACTGGGGGGCATCTTGTCCCTGAATCCAATTGAAGATTCGCCTCGCATGGTGCTTACGAACGAACTCCTGGTAGAGAAATTCCTCGCACTCTTCCGGCACCAACTTCTCCAAAGCTTCCTCGTAGTCCTTGCCGTTGTCTCCCGCGAGAAGCTCGCCCTTGAACGTTAAGAACTCCACACAGCGGTTTCTGCTTTCGAACTCCTTCTTGGTGACTAGCATCCCAAGATCGTGGAAGTAACACGAGAGGACGATCATCAGCCAATCGGCCGTCTTCATTTGTGCCGCAGTGTCGACGGGAATCAACTTTTCTACAAGCGCGAGCATCGCGTCGATGTGGTTAGCGTCATGAAGCGTGTATTCCCGAAAGATCCCGTCGCGACCGATTAGTTTGAGGATTTCCCCAACATTCTCGCGGATGCTCGTGAGGTTTACGCTGCCAAAGATTGACGGATAATCCTCTGCCTTTTTGGCGCGCTGTTCGGCCTTGGATGGGAGTGACGACATATGGGAGTCTCTTAAGTTATGGTACATTCGGTTTTCGTGTCACGGGAATAACCGAACTGGTGCTCACCCGTCTGACATCCCCCGAGTCGGACGCGACGACCCAGGCTGGGGTCACCGCGGACAGAATCCTCCGGAACGGCGTTCTGGGAACCTCGCCGTCAGCTTTTCGCGCGATTTCAATTTATGTAGCGCTTATCGGGCGGCCCCACCGTGACGGACGTCCCTGTCGGTCTTGAAGCTTCTGGCGCGTTCATCGAGAATCCGCTTACAGCACCGGCCCAATCCGCCACGGCACAAATTCCTTGTGCCCCAACCGCTCGGCGCAGGTTCGCTCGCCGGAGGCCACCCTCAACACCGTGTCGAAGATTTCCCGGCCAACCTCTTTAATGCTCTGCTCGCCGTCGGCGATCACGCCGGCGTTGATATCCATGTTGTCGCGCATACGCCGGTATGTGTTCCCGTTGGTCGCAATCTTGATCACCGGGATGGACGGGAACCCGATGGCGCTGCCGCGCCCCGTGGTGAAAGCGATTAGATTGCATCCTCCGGCTGCCAGGCCCGTGAGCGAAACCGGATCGTAGCCCGGAGTGTTCATAAAGACGAATCCCGGAGAAGTGATGCGCTCGGCATAATCCACTGCGTCCATCAGCGGCGTGCTGCCCGCCTTCGCCGCAGCCCCCAGCGATTTTTCCAGAATGTTGGTTAGCCCGCCTTCTTTGTTCCCAGGCGAAGGATTGTCGTTGAAGTTGCCGCCGAAGCGCGTCAGGTACTGCTTGTAACTCGTGATGAAGCCGAGGAATCTTTCCGCCACCTGCCGGTTGCGCGCGCGGCGGATCAACAGGTGCTCGGCGCCGAAGCACTCGGTGGTCTCAGCCAGCACAGCGGTCGCGCCATTAGCCGCCAGCATGTCGCAACACACTCCGAGTGCTGGGTTCGCCGTAATTCCAGAAAACGAATCCGAACCGCCGCAGTTAAGGCCCAACACGATCTTCGATGCCGGGATGTCGACACGCTGCTCCGCGCCGGCCTGCTCCATCAACTGATGAATCTCGCGACGCGCCGCCTCGAGAGCGCCGCGCGTTCCGCCGCTCGATTGCAACGTCATTCCCACCAGGCGGGAGCTTCGCGGTGCATTCGGGCCGAGATAATGGTCGATCTGGTTCACTTCGCAGCCTAGGCCCAGAATAATGGCGGCGGAGACATTGGGATGCGCCAGCACGCCGGCCAGCGTGCGGCGGAGCTGTTCGGTATCGGGGCCAATGGTGTGGCCGCAGCCTTCGCCGTGTGGAAACGCCACCACCCCATCCACATTCGACGGCAGACGTTCGTTGTCGAAACTCCCAGCGATCAGCTCAGCGGTGTGAGCGGCGCAATTGCTCGCGGCCACGACGGCGATGTAGTTGCGCGTGCCGGCGCGCCCGTCCTCGCGCAAATATCCTCGAAAAGTCGGCACATTTTTCGGCAGAGCAGGGTAGGGAATTTCCCCCGACGGGAACTCGTACTCGAAGCTAAGCTCTTCGAACGAAACGTTGTGCGTGTGGACATGACGGCCCGGCTCGATGGTCTGTTTCGCGCGGCCGATGACCTGCCCGTAACGGTGCACAACCTCGCCCGCCGGAATCCGCGCAATGGCAATTTTGTGGCCCGCCGGCACGGGGTCGAGCACCTCGACGGGCGCGCCATTAATGCGCAGTTTCTGCCCCGTGGAAAGGGGAACGCGCGCAATGGCGACGTTATCCAGCGGGTTCAGATGGATCGCCGAGTTTTCCGCCGTCGGCAGCTTTGCAATTTCGAGTAATTCCATGTCTACCTCATTAAAACGAATTCGGTGACCTGCTCACCGGCGTGCACGTGCAGCTTGTTGCCCACTGAGTGTACCCAGAATCCGGCGCCATCTGCCGGGATGGAGATACCGGCCGGCCCGTCCACTTCCACAAAATTCGGATTTTCAACCCCGTCAAGCAGCTTGCCAATGTGGATATGCGCGTGGCACTGGGTACGCCGCTCATCTCCATTGACGGCCAGGCCCCACTGATCGCCCCACATCGATTTGGCTTTCTCGATCGCCGCAGTCCACAATGCCAGGCGGGCTTCGGACGTCATCGCGCCGAGCGCATGGGTATGCGCGCGCGGCAGCGCCAGCCAGCGGTTCGGCTTACGAGGATTATTATCCTTCAGGAAGAAGACCGCCATGTCGGCGGGCTGGCTTTCCGCAGCCCGGCATAAGCCGCACTCGTGCGCTTCCATGGTCTCAGGCTTGCCGGGATCGCAGGCGCAATTGCGCACATCGGCGAACGCTAGCGAAGCCAGGAGAATAAGGACGATGCGCACTCTTGAATCAATTATAGAAGTAGGAAGGGCATTTCTGCCTGTGGGTAGGAACAACTAGCGATTGCGTTCCGCCAAATCCTGGCTCACCATGAGAGTATGCCATCCGATCGAAGCTTACTTACGCCGGCGCCGATGAAAATGACGTGGCACGCAGAGGGCGGGCAGCTTGCGAGCGAATGGGTTGAATCACAAACAACCGAGTCTTACAACCCAGCTTGGATGCACTCTTCCTACCCTTGCAAAGCAAGCTCATCGCAATCCAGTCCCAACCAATCATCATTGTCACCATTCGGAATTCCCCGCTATCATCTGAAATAGATTGAATCGCAGATTTCAGACACTGCCTGCCTGTGCCACGATAAGAACGAATGTTTCGCCTGCCGCCACGGACGCTGCTGCTCGCGCTGCCGCTTGCGTATTTCCTCTATTTTTTCGGCTTGGCCCGCGCCGGATTGCTCGGCCCGGATGAGCCGCGCTACGCCGCCATAAGCCGTGAAATGGCGCGATCCGGCGATTGGGTAACGCCCCGGCTGTGGGGTGAAGCCTGGTTCGAAAAACCTGCGCTCCTTTATTGGATGCAGGGGGTTGCGTTTCGCATCGGGTTGAACGAAGATCTAGCGCCACGATTGCCGGTCGCCCTCACCAGCGTGGCATTCCTTATCTTCTTTTATTGGCTACTACGCCGCGAGTTTGGCGACCCGGCAGCCGGATTTTCGACCGCAATTCTAGCGACTTCGGCCGGATGGCTCAGCCTCAGCCATATCGGCGTCACCGATCTTCCAATGTCGGCTGCGTTTTCCGCGGCCATGCTGCTGTCGCTTGCGTGGCTCGAGCGCGGCGAGAGGCGTTGGTTGCCGCTGGCTGCCGCCTTGCTCGGCTTGGCCGTCCTGGCCAAAGGCCTCGTGCCCCTGGTTCTTGCCTTGCCGCTCGCGTGGATGGGCCGCCGCCAGCTGCTGGATTGGTTGCGCCCTTCGGTAATTGCTGCATTCGCCGTCGTGGCGTTGCCCTGGTATGTACTTTGCTTCCTCCGCAACGGCCAGCCTTTCATCGAGAAATTCTTCTGGGAGCATCAGGTCGAGCGCTTTACCACTACCGTACTTGCGCACGGTCAGCCCTTTTGGTTTTTTGTGCCAGTCATCGTGGCCGCACTGTTCCCTTGGATTCCCGGCTTGGCACTGCTCGCCGGACGGGAGCTCTATTCCGATTCACGCCGCAAATTCCTGCTGCTCTGGGCGGTCTTCGGCTTTATCTTTTTCTCAGCCGCGCAGAACAAGTTGCCGAGTTATGTGCTGCCGTTGGTTCCGGCGCTGGCCGCGCTCATGGGGATCGCGCTCGCAGAACACAAGCGCGCTCGCTGGGTGCTGGTGGCTACGGCTGCACTGCTGGTTTTCCTCGGGCCCATTGCCGCGATGCTCCCCGAGGCCCTGGCCGCCGGGATTTCGCGTTCAACTCCCCCCGTGTTTCAGTGGACGTGGCTGCTGCCTGCCATCGCCTGCGGCGCGGTGTGGATTCTCGACTCCACCGTTCATCGCGGTGCGGCGGTAGCGTTCCTGGCAACGGCCATTACCGCAGGCGCCGTCGCGATCGAGCTCCGTTCATTTCCCGAAGTGGATCGCGCCGCCTCGGCTCGCCCGCTGTGGAAGGCCGTCGCACCCATCCGCGATCGCGTTTGTATCGCGCAACTGCATCGCAGCCTTCGCTATGGGTTGAACTACTATTCGGGTACACCGCTGCCCGACTGTCATCAGGAGCCGCGTGAAATAGAAATCACGCAGGACCCCGGGACGGCGCCGCGCCTCGTGAGCGCAGTGGCCGTGCCCGCCAGCGCACATTAGAGATCTTTCGTCGTCAGTTCGTTAGCCTGAGGCAACCGCTCGTTAGTCGCGCCTCAGTTTCGGACTGGCAATGTCCCCGTATTTAACTAGTGGGTCGACGAGCATCGCGCGGCGTACGGGAATGTAGGAGGCCAAAAGTGCAACTAAGATGAGCAGGGCAGCAACGGCGGCGAATGTCATCGGATCCTGCGCCGACACGCCAAACAGCAGGCTCCGCATCAACTCCGTCAACCCCAAAGCAGTCGCGATTCCGATTGCCACGCCCACTAGTGCAGTCTTTGCGCCCTGCGTTAGGACTATTTGCAGCACGTCTCCACGTTGGGCACCGAGCGCCAAACGGATTCCAATTTCGCGCCGGCGTTGCGACACGGTGTAAGAAATCACGCCATAGATGCCGATCATCCCCAACGCCATGGCCATCGCGCCCGCGATCGCGAGCATCACGAGCGTGAACGAAGTTCGCGCGACCGATTTGTCATACACCTCCTGCATCGTCCGCACCGAGGCCAGCGGCAAATTCGAATTCACCGACCACACCGCTTGGCGCACCTCGTTGAGGAAACCTTGGGTGCCCGCGCGCTCGCTGCGCATCGCGAACGTCACCGTCCGCCAAGCATATGCAGTCTCATGAGTATCACCGAGCAACGAAGACCAATACACGATTTCGGGCGCCTTTTCCTACACGCCATTCTCACAGACGTCCTGGACCACGCCGATCACCTCATGCCACTGCATGCTTGGGAATTCGCGCAAGCGCTTTCCGATGGCCCGGATGGCGTGCCCCACATCTCGCGCGCCAGATTCTCGGACACCATTGCCACGGGTCTGAGGCCATACACTTCCGTCCAGATTAGTTCGCGGCCGGCAATGATGCGCGTCCCCGCGGTCTCCAAGAAACCTGGGGAAACATGCTTGTAGAGCCGGAGAGGAGGAATTTCGGCGTCGGAGTAGGTCTTGTCCTGCCCGTAGATGGCGTCCCAGTCCGAGTCGAAGCCTTCCATGGGCATTTCGCTTACGGAACCAGCGGATTTCACGCCCGGAATGGCCTTCAGCTTGTCGGCAATTTCGTTCTGTATTCTCGTGACGCGTTCCGGCTCCGCCACTAGCGAATCGGGAATCGAGATCCGCATCAGCTGGAGACGCTGCGCGTCCGTGAATCCTGGATCGACGGTTCGCAACGCCTGGAACGTGCGAATCATCAACCCCGCGCTCACCAGCAGCACCGCCGCCATCGCCATCTGGCCTACGACAAGCAGATTGCGGGCGCGATGGCGTTCCCGGCTCACGCTGATGGTTCGCCCCGCGCTCCGAAGAGCTAGCGTGGTCCGCTGTCCGGCGTATTTCAGTGCAGGAATCAATCCGAACAACAGACCCGAGAGCACCGAAAGCAACAAAGCAAATCCCAGGATCCGCGCATCGATCGAAATTTCGCTGAGGCGCGGCAGATTCGCGGGACCCGATGCCACCAGAAAGCGCACGCCCGCGTATGCCAAGCCAACGCCCAGCACTCCGCCCATCAGCCCCAGCAGCACGCTTTCTACGAGAAGTCCCCGCACGATGCGCGCCCAGCCGGCGCCAAGTGCAGCTCGAACCGCCAGTTCCTGCTGTCGCGACTCCACCCGGACCAACAAGAGATTTGCAACGTTGGCGCAAGCAATCATCATCACCAAGCCGATGGTCGCCATCACCACCCACAGCACTTGGCTGACGTTGCCGAGCACTTCTTGCTTGAGCGGGCGAATCGTGGGCGTGATTTTCCACGTCTCGTAGATATGCGGATTCGTTCCAGGCCCGTTTGACCAGGAGTCCATCCAGATCGGCAACATTCGCGTCATGTCTGCATTAGCTTGGGCAATCGCGACCCCGGGCTTGAGCCGCGCGACTCCGTGATATCCGAAGCCCGCCAGGATTAGCTTCCCGCGGTCGAACGCCAGCGGCCCGATTAGCTCGAAATCTGCATCGAGGAACCGAAACCCTCGCGGCATAACGCCGATAATTTCCCGTGACCGCGAATCGACCAAAACGTTGCGTCCAACGGCCGCGGGATCTCCTCCGAACCGCCGCTGCCAATACCCATAGCCAAGCATCACCCTTTCCGGACCGTTCGGAATCTGGTCCGCTCGCGAAAACCAACGCCCCAGTGCCGGTGCAACAGCAAGGGCCTGAAGTACGCCATCGCTCACGTTAACCGCGCGCACTTGTTCCGGCTCGGCTAGCCCAGTGACATTGGCCGTGCCGGGTATCCACACGCCCAACGCTTGAAACGTCCGGTTTTGTTCGGCGTACGTAAAATACATCGAGGGCGAGAGGAGCAGGCCATTCCGAAAATCCGCAAGCCCGGCCGCGCCCGGCGCGATCTGGTGCAGCGCCACCAGTTCCTGCGGCTTCGGATAATTCAGCGGTTTCAGCAATACGCTATTCACGACACTGAAAACGGCCGCGTTAGCACCGATTCCAATCGCAATCGTCAACAAGCCAACCGTAGTGAATACGGGATTGCGCCGCAGCATCCGCAAGCCGTAGCGCACATCGGCGAAAAGGTTCTCGATTCAACAGCCACCGCCAGACGTCCCGCCCGTTTTCTTCCACCAAACTCACGTTCCCAAACTCCCTGCGCGCCGCGTAGGCTGCTTCTTCTCTCGACATCCCGCCGGCAATTAGCTCATCAGTTTTTTCTCTGAGATGTTCGCGAATTTCTTCCGACAGCTCGCCATACATCCGCCGGCGCGAAAATAATTGTCTCAACCAATTCATGATTCACCCGGCGCCAAAACGTGTGTAATTCCTTCGAGCATGCGTTCAAAGCTCGACACCTCAAGTTCCAGGTGTTTTGCGCCTGCCGCCGTCAGTTTGTAAATCCGAACGCGGCGGTTTGTAGAAGAGATGCCCCACTCGGCCTTGACCAACCCTTCCTTGAGAAGGCGCTGGAGAGCCGGATACAGCGACCCTTCTTCGATCTGGAGCAGGTCATGCGAAGTCCGTTTGATGTGCTGTACGAGGGCGTAGCCGTGCGATGGCTGGCGTCTCAGGGTTTGAAGAATCATCATCTCCAGAGCACCCGGAAAGAGGTCTCGGTGTACGGTTTTTCTCATGCGAACAAATCGTTCACGGTGCCTTTCAGGCTATATACCGCTAGGCCTAGACCAGAATAGTATGAGATGCGGTCGCAGTCAAATCAAATAACAGCGTTGGCGGCCGAAAAAACATTGTCGAACCAAAATGCGGCATTCTGGCCGGTTCACCCTTCCACTGCCTGGTTCTGTCCGGATAGCGCATGTGTGGAGCAAATTGCTGGCCGGCATGCTGGTCCGCACAGGGGAACCGGGAGCGCGGGTTTGCGGGCAGTGCTGTCGATTTCGGTTTCTGCCATTCGACTCATTGGCGGGGGAAACGAAATGACGAATCTTTTGCGGATCGTGGGAATACTCGGGCTTGCATCGCTGGTCTATGCTTAACCTATGCAGCCAAGCGCCGCGACCCTCGCGATAAAGTTGGGCAGCGGATTTGAGTCGAAGTTTGCGCAGGTGAATGGCACGCAGCTCCACTACGTGCGCGGCGGAAGTGGTCCGGCCATTATCCTGTTGCACGGATTTCCCGAAGACTGGTACGAGTTTCGTCTGATTATGCCTCGCCTCGCAAAGACGTTCACGGTGGTGGCGCTGGACCTCCGTGGAGTGGGCGAATCGGCGTCATCGGAAACCGGTTACGAGGCAGCGAACCTAGCCGAAGACGTTCATCAGCTCATCGTCAGTCTTGGCCTGGAACAAGTCTGCGTTTTCGGGCACGACATTGGAGGAATGGTGGCGTACGCCTTTGCGCGCCGCCATCCGCGGAGTGCGCGGGGCGTTATGATTCTAGACGTGGCCTTTCCGGGTCTCGATCCGTGGCAGGACATTCTGGGTCATCCCGCGTTCTGGCACGTTCGCTTTCATCAGACCTTGCTGCCAGAGAAGCTCGTAAGCGGCCGACAAGCGGAATATTTCCGGTACTTCCTCAGGCAGTTCAGCGACGCCGAGGTGGGACACTATGCGTACTCGTACCGCGAGCCCGATCACTTGCGCGCGGCGTTTGAGACTTATCGTGCTTTTCCTGCAAACGAAAAGTTCTTCGCCGCGCAGCGCGGTCATACGGACTTGCCGATCGTCATCGGTTCCGGCGAACACGATGCCTTCGCGGCGTTCCTGCCGCGGATTGCCGCGGCGATGCGGGTACACGGGTGTACGAATCTGATGACGGAACACGGTCAAAGCCGCAGCACACTATGTCGCGGAGGAGAAGCCCGAGGCAGTAGCAGAACTTATAGAAAGTTACGCGGCGCGGGCTCGTCAACCCAAATCGTACTAGCCATGCGATTCGTTGAGAGCCGACTACTGAGGTCGCCGCATTGAGAGGGAACCCGACTGGACTTCGGCTTCGAATTTTGAGCGGTTATTTGACAATCAAAGCCTTGACCATCCTGCGAAAACCGGAAGGTGCCTGCAACCACTGAGCCATTGGTGCCCACAGCAGCAAAATGGATCGGCATTTCAAATCCTGTGTCAAGCAATTGTTGAACAGAAGCGCCCGAGTCGTAAATCAAGGATTCCATCTCAAATTCCTTCGATCACTGCAGCGTCTCAGAGGAGGAGTTTTCCATACAAGGCGGTGTCTCGCTAAAATAACACACTTCTTTGTGGTCTGCGGACGGTGCCGGTCCCACGGTTTTTGAGACTTGGCCCAGCGCCTTGAAGCGGATGGCGGAATCGGAGGGCATCGGCGGCGTTTATCTTCCGTTCTGGACTTACGCGGCCGATACCGCAAGCCGCTACAAAGGCCAGCACGGAGAATATTACTGGGTCACCGAGTCTTACACGGAGACAGATAGCAACGGCAACTCGGTCCAACGCTCATGAGGGGTGCCGGATGCGCCCTGATCCGACCGGGACAGCATTGCTGTACCCTTTGTTAAGGAGATCGCCCATGGTAAAAACAACCTTTTCTGGGCTAAGCGCGAGCAGTTTCCTCGCCGCCGTTCTGTGCTGCGGGCTAGCGCCGGCCCAGAGTTCTTTGAGCGTCGCTTCCAAGATAGTGGCCAGCGCGAACGGCTTCCTGAGTTCGCTTGATGAGGGACAGCGGTCGAAGGTGCTGTTCGAGTTCAACGACGCGGCGCAACGGATGAAGTGGTCGAACCTGCCCACGACGATGGTGCCGCGGGCAGGCCTGAAGATGGGCGATCTGAGCGGGCCGCAGAGGAAAGCGGCGATGGGGCTGCTGGCCGCCACGCTGAGCAAGCGCGGTTATGAGAAAGTGCTCGCGATCGTCGAAGGCGACGAGGCACTAAGAGTCGCCAGCGGCGGCGCGCGGGTCGATGTTCGGGCGCGACTTGTTCTACATTTCAATTCTAGGCAAGCCTTCCGTGAAGGACCCCTGGATGCTGCAGTTCGGCGGCCATCATCTGGCGCTGAATATTACCATGGTGGGTCTCGATGGGATTCTCACGCCCAGCCTCACGGCGGCACAGCCCGCGAAGTATACGGTGGACGGCAAGACCGTGCGCCCGCTCGGAGCCGAGAACGACAAGGCCTTCGCGCTGATTAATGCGCTGGACGAAGGGCAGCGAAAGCAAGCGATTCTCAATTACAAGGTGGCCGACCTGGTCCTGGGGCCGGGGCAGGACGGAAAGACGATCCAGCCAGAGGGCATCAAGTGTTCCGCGATGAACGCGAGCCAGCAGGCGATGCTGCTGGAACTGGTGGGTGAATGGGCGGGGATTGTCAACGAACAGGCAGCGGCGGTGCGCATGGCGGAGATCAAGGCGAATCTGTCCGGAACGTGGTTCGCGTGGAGCGGACCGACCACCAACGGGATGCCCGCGTATTACCGGATTCAGGGACCGACACTGGTGATCGAGTACGCGCCCCAGCCGCTTGGGGGCGACCCGACGATGCACATCCATACGATTTACCGGGATCCGACGAACGATTACGGGAAGAAGTCAGTGGGGCATTGAGTAGGGTCACGATGAGGCGAATGGGAGTGAGCGCGCTGCTCGCGCTGAGTCTGGTTGGAGGCGCGGCCGCGCACCGGCTGGACGAGTATCTGCAGGCCACCCTGATCGGAGTGACGCCGGACGGCATTGACGTGGAGATCCAGTTGACGCCCGGCGTTGCCATGCTGCCGGTATTGATGGCTGTGATCGACCAGGATCGCGACGGACGGATTTCCTCGGCAGAAGAGCGGGCCTATGTGGGCCGAGTGGTACGGGAGGTGGAACTGCGAGTGGATGGCGCACCGGCGCCGTTGTCGTTGATCGAGAGCAGGTTTCCGACCCTCGAAGCCATGCGGGAGGGATTGGGCACGATCGGGATAAAACTGCGCGCGGCGCGCAGCGGGCATGAGTTGCGTTTCGAAAATCGGCATCTGCCGCAAGTCAGCGTATACCTGGTGAATTGCCTTGCGGCTCCCTCGGACGGGCTTGTGGTGAGGCGGCAGGAGCGGGACGAGGCGCAGAGGTCGATTGAGTTCGAGTATTCTTTCGGCGCGGGCGCGGTAACCGGAGCCGCGAGCGGCGTGGATCGCGCTGGGGCCATTCTGGCTCGGCCGCGATCGGGATGCTGCTGGTGGCCCGGATGGCGATACTTATCTGCAGAGCGAAATACGACGAGAGAGCATCCAAATCCTCACGAGTTAAATCCCTGTGCGCTTAGCTGGGATCGTGTCCGTGTGGTCGGCCATCGGGAAGTTGCTTTTTTGCGGATCCACTTTTACTAGTTGTCGCGGAAGCACCGCTGCGCGATTAATCCCGGAAGTCGCCTTGGGTCAGCCAATGTTGTCGGCGCCGACGGACCGGCAGGACTCGCTGCTTTATCTTGGATACCGGCCGGCTGCGGCCAAGAGCCGCCGCTCAACAACACGCTTATCGAGGTTGAGCCTGAGTAGTCGTACCGTTGCCTTCCCTTCGGCCGTGAGTGGCTCGATGACGCCACCGTGAAGAACGAAGTGGTCCCCCCAAAGGTGCTGTCGCGGATGGAAGAGGCTCACAAACGAACCGGTCTGAGCGTCGAGCGAACCGATATCGCTCCCTTCCATGCGTTGCACCGGAGACAGGCATAGGCGAGGTTCTCAGCTTCCGGTCGCCCACCATGTTTGCGACTGATGATGTGCTCTATTTGGTGTGGCGAGTACAAATCATCTTCATGAAGGAGGCAATACTCATAGCGATAGCCAGCCCATTCTGCGACGAGTCGCCACAGCGACTCACTTACGTCACTGCTCAAGCTGGGTGTGTTGCCGCGCCCGCGCCTTCGCCATGATCATGATTGCTCGAGCTGCTGGAAATCTTCGAATTCAGATTGGTCTTCGGCCGAGATGCTGCCATCTTTAGACCGCTCGACTAACTCTGCTACGCGCTGCTGGACACTTTCAGAGGGACGGAACGCCACCACTGCCTCTGGAGTCGTGCCTGCCGCGATGAAATCGATGATCTCCTCGTACGATTTGGTTGCGCTCATCGTCTCTTTCCAGGCCGAGACAAAACGCCCTCCACGTTCACTCCAGCTCTTGTTCAAGGATACCTCCGAACGCGACTCCGGAGGCATCCGGCGTCGGCTGCTGTTCACCTCACCTGTGAGGCATATGGCTAAAATAGCTCTTTGATGATCGGCAAGCATCGAATCGGCGGAGGTCGACGGCTCGATGCGGTTCTGCACAACGGCAAGCGTCACCTGCACAGCTGTTGTCCACGGCGATGTGAATCATGAAACAACAGTTGAATGCTTTTGGTGCCGCAGTTACGCGACCGCCTTCACCGGGAATGCTTGGCTGAATTAGCAGCTATCTCCGGACGGTAGGTGAACTTCAGAACCGCTTCGCTCGCGACCGCCTGATTCCCCCGCATGGCAGGTGCAAACTTCCAGAGTCGTGCGGCATTTTCGGTCGTACTCATCAGGGAACCACTCGCCGGACCCCTCAACCCCACAGATTCAGCCCTCACGACGCGGCCCAGTTCGTCAATCTTCACCTTCACTTGTACTTCCGCTTCGGAAGTCAACGTGGCGCGGATCTCGGGAGATAGCTTCGGCTGCGGCTCGCGAATGGGGCGCGGGGCGACGTATGTGGGGCTAGCTGCAAACTGCACCTGCTCGCTTGAAACAGTCGCGGGCGGTTGCGTGGCATTTGTCAATCCCCCGGACGCAATCCCTTGCGCTAGTGGAGCGGAAAGAGCAGCGTGGTCCCGTTGTGAGAGCGCCAACTGCTTGATCACATCGGAAGCCTCGGGCAGAGCGCTCGCGATTTGTGAGGGCAAGACGGCCGATTGGGGAAGGATCTGCGTAATCAAAGTCTGCCTGGAGGCGTGCGGATCAACTGGCTTTAACTGGTTTCGCGGCGCTAGCGGCGAAGGTACATGTGCCTTGGGCGCAGCCAGCGCGAGAATTGTCTCGCTCGTTTTGCTGTTGTCTTTAGCCGTAACATCAAGCCGGAACTGAACGTTCGCGCTGGCGGGACTGTAAAGGACGCTGCCATTTCGAAGTTGTTCAAGATCGAGGTACAGTTTCTGCCGCTGCACGTCGCCATCGCGAATGGAGAGCACAGCTTCCCTTGCATCATGGACCAGCGGAGTATCCCGGCTCCAGCTCACGAGCAGCTCGTTAACGCGGCGCTCCACCCGCAAACCTAACGCGGGCGAACCGGCCGCCGAACGTCTGTACGCGGAATAGGTCAGCGCGGCCAAGGCAATCATCAACGCCGCTGTGGCGGCCGACAGGATCAGCGTGGAAAAGGACAAGCGCCGGCAAAGCGTGCGTGCTTGGCGAACGAGCGTGTGTGTTTGCCTGGGAACCCACAAGAGTAGTGTGCCTGCTAGCTCGCGAAGCGTGTGAACCCGCTGCTGCGCCGGTCGTGACCCCAGCAATTCCCCAGAAATCGCTTGCTCAGAAATCGCCGGCGCCGTGTTCGCTGCGAAATCAGCAGGCGACAGCTCGTCAGCGGGTTCCGTGGTCGCCAGTTGATCGGCATCAAATGGAAACTCGAGAAAGGTAGACCCGGAATGAATCTGGCCATTGTCCCGGAAAAAAAATCCGGCGCTTACGGTGCCGTCGGAAGACGGCTTGATCAGCAGGAACACGTTTGCCGGTTCGTAGAAGCAGGCTTGCGCGAGCGAGAGATCCTCTTCGGTCAGGCTGAGACCTTGGCCGATATGGCTTCGATAGTAGCCAACCACACTGAGTTCGCCATCGTTCATCGACTTTCGCGCTGCAAGCTTCGTTTCGAGCTGGCGGCGTTCGAAGCCGGAAAGCACGAACCGGCCGTCGGAGCGGCCCTCACACACAAGCGGCTCGAAGTCCCCTATTTCGACGAGCCGACCATAAGGGTCACCCTTGCCCAGCAGAAGGCCGCCAATCTCGGCACCGTGCGAAGCGCCAGACTCGAACGCCAACCGCACTTCACGGCCCAGGGTCTCTACGACGCCGAAGTGTAGATGGATACGGACTGGCGCGCCCGGGAACGTCCAGGTGTAGAAACTAGAGATTTGATTTGGTGCAATCCGGGTGGTAAACATTGCGCAATGCTGTCCCTAGCCTGGGACTCCGCACAGAAATCTCTGACGTAACCCAGAATTCCTTTTCTTGTATTCTCGCCGGAATCCCAATATACACCTTATGACGGCCGTTTCGTTCATGGGTTCCCTCCCCATCCACTCCGGCGGCCCCGCAGGAGCCAGCCCCTCCCAAGACCATGAACGCTTTCAGGCTAGCAAGCGCTCTTTGTTGCTTGGTCCTACTGAATCGCAAGCGTAACTAGATTGCTGATATTGGGGCCGCCGATCACTGCCACGAGCGGAATTGCCGCACCCGTCAGGCTGTCTGATGGGATCTTGATGGTCAACTGCCATTCGGAGACCGTTCCTGATGCGAGGCCCGAATACTGAATCTCCGCCCATGAGCTTCCTACCGCCACGCAAACCGAAGGCTGCTTCTTCAAACATGTCATCGGGTCAGAGGTGGGGATCGCAACGGTATCGTCTTGGCCCGCTGCAGGCTGCCCATCTTTTACCGGCGTGACCACCGGTCCCTGCCCGGTTCCAAACAATCGCACGATGCTGCCTGGCGCAGCCGGATGACCCGGACCGTTTACGCTGTTGTCTTGATTGAGCGCCCTTGCTTGCCCCGTTCCCTGCTGGTTGACGGTAAACAACCCTGGCGAGTAAGCCGCGATGATGATCGAGCCGCCGGCCAACAGTTCACCGGTGTCCGCAACCCGGGCTGCTATCCTCTGCGACCCGGTCGGAGTTTCTGCTGGAAGCACGAAGTTCACCTGGGTTGGTGAGAATGACATCAGCGGCGCCTTGAACTGATCGTTCACAACCAACTCACGGCTTGCCAGCGCTGTCGGCAGAGTTCCGTTTTGCACGGTTTGGGTAGTAGTCGATAGCCCCGTTCCGTTCAGAGTGCACCGTGCTCCTTGGCCCAACGGAACACTGGCCTGTAGCGTGGCGGCGTTAACGACCGACACGGGCTTCAGAAAATGGACAACGCGGTTATTGCCCGCGTCGCCCACATACAGCGTGCCTTGGCGATCCACCAGAATTCCCAGCGGCGCTACCAGTCCTTCAGGCGTTGCCAAGCCGTCGGGCGTGTCCCAGTTGGGCGCGGAACCCTGAAGGTTTTGCTGACCGATGGCAAGATACGGGTCTCGGCTGCCAGTCAATAAGGACAGCAGCGCGTGGTAGATCACCACGCGATTATTTCCGGCGTCGGAGACGAAAATGTTGCCGCCGCTGTCTTGCGTTACATCAATCGGCGCCAGTAGACCGGCGGTGCCTCCGCCGGCCGAACCGCTGTCGAACCTGCTTTGTCCCAGGACCACCGATGCCGCCAGCCCCGCCGCAGGCGCTACGGCGGTGTTGGGAAAAATCAAGATGCGGTTGGCTCCGGTGTCCGCTACATAAAGGTTGTAAGCCGCATCCACGAACAACCCCTGCGGCCCGCTCAGCGTCTCGGCGGAAGCCGCAGTGGGTCCGGCCGAAGTGCTGAAATCGGGCTGGCCATAGACACGAACCGCAGTCGCTCCCGTGACCGCTCCGCTGACAAACTCCAGCACGCGGTTGTTTCCACTATCGGCGACGAACAGGTCTCCGTTCGGGCCAATCGCCAGACCTGCCGGGGCGTGCAGCGAGCCGGTGGTGACGTCGGCGGAGATTGAACTGGCGAAGTCAGCTTGTCCGAAGACGGCATTCGGAGTAATACGGCCGGATTGGTCCACCGGACGTGGATAGCGCAACACCCGGTTATTGCCGGAATCTGCTACGTACAGCGTGCCATCCCCGGCCACGGCAATCCCGCGCGGAGCGAACAGACTGGTGGCCGACGGCTCGTTGGTTCGCCCGGTGTCGACATTGGGAACCGCGGTTGTAAGGCCAGGTTGGCCAATCACGAGATCTGCCGGATCGCCGCTGTGGAAATGAGCGGCATCCTTCCAGATCAACACTCGATGATTGTTCGTGTCCGATACGTAAAGGGCGAACGGGGCGTGTGAATAGTCGATGGCCATTTTGTAGGCTGCGTTGATACTGCCGGGCTTGATCTCGTTCGGGCTGTTTCCGGTGAAACTGGTTTGCCCCAGAACGCGCGACGCAGTAGCGGAGCCGGAAGGGAAAACCAGCACGCGGCTATTGCCCGAATCCGCGGCCAAAAGATCGCCCTGCGAATCGACAGCGAGTCCGGACACGTTGAAAAGCGAACTGGCCGCGGCCAGTGGAAAGGCGGCTCCCGTGTTAGCGGTCACCGTGGCAAAATCCGGCTGGCCCAGAACGCGGGTGGCCGCCGCACCCGAGGCTGCTTTCTGTGCAAACACCAGCACGCGATTGTCGTTCGGAACCGCAACGTACACCGTCCCGGCCGCATCCACGGCCACACCTGTGGGACCCGCCATCGACACTGCCGTAGCTACCTGCGGCACGCCCCGCGAGGTGAACTTCGCCTGCCCATATACCACCGTCGCTCCTGAAGCGGACGTGAGCGGAGCCGCGAACTGGAGCACCCGCGTGTTCAGAGTATCGGCTACGTAGAGATTATTCTGGGCGTCAAATGCCAGACCTCGGGGCGAATGGAAGCCCAGGTTCGATACGGCCCCGCCGCGATCGGGATTCGCCGACTGGAAGTCCGGCTGCCCCAGAACCAGATCAGCCATGGGATGCATCGCGTTTAGAGTCGCCGCCGGAAATCGCAGTAAGCGGTTGTTGCCGGTATCCGCAACCCAGAGGTTTCCCTGGCTGTCAAAAGCAACTCCCAGCGGGGCATTCATCGTGTGGGGAGTGATGCCGGCAGAATCCGGAGTTTGCGTGTTGAAGTCCGGTTGTCCATACACCGCATCCGGTTCGACGCGCGTAGGGTTGGCAAACGGCTTTGGGAACCGCAGGACACGGTTGTCAAGGTAATCTGCGACGTAGACATCGTTGGTAGTTGGATCGACCGCTACACTCGAGGGAAACACGAGACCTTTGCTGCCGATGCCGCGATAGTTCGACTGCTGGTAATTCGGCTGGCCCAATACCACACCGGCCGCCTCTCCATTCTGGAGGGACGCAATGCTCGACCATGCCAACACACGATGATTTGCCGTGTCGGCCACGTACAGATGGCCCGCGGCATCCACTGCCACAGCCAGCGGTCCCGAGAGTGATTCTGCGGTGACCATATTAACGCCGTTTTGCCTCAGATCCGCCTGCCCTAACGACCTGTAGGCCGATAGCGAAAGCTGCACCTGATCGGCGGCACAAGGGGCAACCATCAGGGCCGCAACAATGACGGACCCGACCAGGTCCTGCCTCCCTCTTCTACATAAAATCCAAATCATCTGTGAAAGCTTCGACCTCCAGGCAGACACTGACAGCGTGCAACTTGTTAATATACATGCACCTTTCATTCCACCGCCGATCCAAGTCATCGTCCTGGGTTAACGGAGTGCAGTTCGCGTAGATTACTGGGACCAGGATCTTAATTGTGTTTGACAGAAAGTCCGGATAATTGGGAAAAAGTCTGCAACATTCGCATCGGCCTGGCTGGATGATCCCTGAGGTAGGTTGAGCACAACGCGCACGTTAATGGGGAACCACGATCGTATCGTCGGGGCGAAGCGTGAGGTTCTGATCGATGTGCTCGCCCTTCACAACAGCGTCGTAGTTAAACGGAAGCTTGAGTTGCTTCCCGTTCTCCGAGCGCAGAACATAGATCTTCTTCCTTTTAGCGTAATCCGTAACACCCCCAGCTTCCGCCAGGGCTTGCAGGACCGTCATCTCAGAGAGCAGCGGGACGGGGCCTACTTTGTTTACTGCTCCAACGATGTAAACCTTCTTACTGTGGACTTCTCTAACGACTACAGTAACGTCTGCGCCGTGAATAAATTGATTCAGCTTGGCTGCCAGAACCTTTTCCAGTTCGCCCGGGGTCATTCCCAGGACTTCGGTTTCTTTAATTAGGGGCAGCGTCACCTTACCGTCCGGTCGCACCACCACCCCCGCCACCGACGCTCCTGGTTCGTTCCAGACGCTGATTTGCAGCAGGTCGCCAGCGCCGATGCGGTACCCCAGCGAGGTTGTTGGGTTTTCGGAAACTGCCCCAACGTGGCCTGTCTTATCGGTACCAGCGGCCGCCGATTGCGCTGGAGCCGGCTTAACAGCCGTTTGAGGCGCTGCCAGGACAGCCGGATCGAAACTAAGCACGACCACCGCCAGCGACAGAACAACTCTAGCGAATGCGCCTGATGCGGATCGCGGACGCCATACTCGTATGAGACTTGCCCAACTCATGTTCAGTGAAATTCTCTTCTTTTCCATTATGAAGCTTTGGGAACGTATTGCCAAACTAAAAAAGACTGTGAAACCTCAGATAGCCGTGACTAACTCTGAGTGATTTGTCAGCGGCATCAATTCAATCAGCCGTTGCAAAAAGTTGGCATTCGAATTGCATCGCTTGTTCCTGTTCTTCATTTACGCTGGCCGCTTGACTGATTTGAAGTCTGATAGCAGCGCACGCCCCCAGCTTGAGGCGCACAGCCCAGCAGCATTCGTTTGGCTCAGATTTCTTAGGGAGAATTCTCGATGACTAACGCACAGCTCGCAGTAGAGACAGCCGCTGAAACGCTGGAACAAAGGATCCGGACACGGGCTGCGCGTCTGGGAATTGTCGGCATGGGTTACGTGGGATTGCCGCTGGCGGTCGAGTTTGCCAAGGCAGGATTTACCGTCACGGGAATCGATTTGAGTGATTCCAAGATTGCGCGCATCAATGCCGGCGATTCATACGTCGGTGACGTTTCCAGTGCCACGCTCGCACCGTTGGTCGAATCTGGAAAGCTTAAGGCAACGTCGGATTTCTCCCTCCTGCGAGACCTAGATACGGTAAATATCTGCGTGCCGACGCCGCTGCGCAAGACCAAAGACCCGGACATGAGTTACATCGTATCCGCCTGCGGTGAGATCGCAAAATACCTTCACCCCGGGATGCTCGTCATTCTGGAGTCGACCACTTACCCCGGCACGACGGACGAACTGGTGCTTCCCCTGCTAGAGCAGGGCGGCCTCAAGGTTGGCCAGGACTTCTTTCTGTGTTTCTCACCGGAACGCGTCGATCCAGGTAACCCGAGGTACAACACGTCCAACATTCCGAAAGTCGTCGGTGGTACTACACCGGCGTGCTCGGAGATGGGCCGTCTGTTTTATTCTCAGGCGCTCGAGAGGGTGGTTGCCGTCAGCTCGACCCAGGTGGCCGAGATGGTCAAGCTACTCGAAAACACGTTCCGCATGATCAATATCGGTTTGGCGAACGAAATGGCGCTTATGTGCGACCGCATGGGCATCAACGTCTGGGAAGTGATCGAAGCAGCCGCTACCAAGCCGTTCGGCTTCATGCCGTTCTATCCGGGTCCCGGCCTCGGCGGCCACTGCATCCCCATCGATCCGTTTTACCTTTCCTGGAAGACCAAGCAAGCCGGTATTGAAGCCCGATTTATCGAGCTCGCAGGCTACATCAACGGGCAAATGCCGCACTTTGTAGTGGACAAGATCCAGAACGCGCTTAACGATCACTCCAAGCCCCTCAAGGGTTCCCACATTCACATTCTTGGTGTCGCTTATAAGAAAAATATCGATGATGTGCGCGAATCGCCGGCTCTCGATATCATGCTCCTCTTGAGGCGCCGCGGCGCGCGGATCACTTTTTCCGACCCGCACGTGCCCTTGCTGCAGTTTGACGGCGAGCAACTGGCCTCTGAAGATCTCAGCACGGTCGGGAAGGCCGACTGCACAGTGCTTTTGACGGATCATTCCGCCTTTGACTCCGCCACAATCGTCGAGCAGGCAATCCTCATCGTCGATACTCGCAACGCGCTCAAGGGAATCAATTCCAACAAGATCGTGCGGCTGTAACCTATCGACCCGGAAGGTGGTTGAGTTGGTCTCGGCGTTCGCTCGCGGCTAATTTGAAGTCACGGCTTTCTTACCTTACGGCCATATTGGGGCCATAGTGACCGTGAGCGCTGTTCCAAACAGAAAAAGACTAGCCGGTTCCGATGTGGTCGCTGGTGTGTCCAAAGGATCGTGACCTTCTGTCTCAAAACTCGTATTAATTGAGGTCGGCCGGGGTGGAACGTCGGCCGCAAGGCCGCCAATCCCCTGGGATCCGAAAGGGTCCTGTGCGCCGGTTGCAGACGCCAGGTCGGATTCCGTCTGCCGCAGAAGATCCGGTATTGTGGCCGTTGGGAGGTTGCGCTCTATGTCATCCTGATAACCGCCTTTCCCTGCAAGGTTGGCCCCGTCGAGCGAACCCTCGGGCGGTGGCAGGTGCACAGAACCGCCTGCGTCACCTGTCGAGTCGAACACATCTCCGAGCCATGGATTAACGCGCGCAACGACAGAGGCGCCCAAACTGGGAGGTGAACTGAATATGATGTTCCCCCGATGTTCAATAGAAGTAGGATCAACGCCGGACTGCTTCTCCCCCAAAATATTATGGACTTCGTCGTTCATTTCAATGCCTGGCGACCGGTTGAAGACCGTACTTCCGGTTGCACCGTCGTCTAGGAGAGCTCCAGCAGACGTTGCATTATTAGCCCGGCTTATGCTCGCGGACATGCTATGCACACGCGCGTCACGGCCGGAATGGCCCGTGTTAGACATGGATTCCAAGTTGTTCGGGCTAGGCGCAGACATCCGGCTCCTCGGCGCCGGTGCTGAACTCGCTAACGATTCAGATCCGGTGGCTCCGCTTGATGCCCCAGCCGTAGCTTTCTTTGAAGTGCTCAGGAGCCCAGCTAGCCCAAAAACCGCAAATAATCCAGCAGCCAACGTCTGCCGTCGAAGAATCAAAAGTCGAAGTTTAGTCATCGGAAGTGACCCATATGGAGCCGCGCGAAATGGTTCTGTGTCTTAGAATACACTTCAACAATGAGCACCTAAGTCACACGTTAATTAGGTACTTTGCAATTTTAATTCAGTTGAGATAAATAACACACAGGCAAGATCCTATACACCAAAGACAAAGCATTTACCAGCGAAGCCACCGGTCCCCCTATTGCTTGCTGGCTTTACACTAAGTCCCAGAAGTTCAGTCAAAAGGACAAGGTTTAGTTACGCAATCGTTCACAACAAGAGCCAACAACCGCAGTAGCGAGTAACAAAAACAAGTACTGACATCCGTGTGGGTCCGAGTCCGCATCCACCAAGATGCGGCTCTAGAAGCCCCTGTGCGGTCAAGGGCTCAAAAGCGCACAGAGTCGACCTCAGCCTATGTTTCGGCCGCTCGATGCCGGACTGGGCGGCACGGGCGGACCTGCACCTGGAACAGGCACTTGGTAAACGATTGGCGAGAACTTATTCCTCCCTTAGTGCAGCGACAGGATCGATCTTGGCTGCGCGACTTGCCGGAACATATCCAGCAACCAGCGTCACTACTCCTACCATCACTGCGACCGCGGTGTAGACCCATGGATCATTGGGCTGAACTTGGAACAGCATCGATTTCAGCAATCGTGTACCCGCAATGGAAGCGGCGAATCCCAAGCCCAGGCCGATGCCGGCGAGCATCAGTCCCTGCCCGAGGACTAGCCGCACAACGCCCGCCGGGCCCGCGCCCAGCGCGATCCGCACTCCGATCTCATTGGTTCGCTGGCCGACCGCGTATACGACTACTCCATAGATGCCGGCTATGGCAAGACAAACGGCCAAAGCGCCGAAGACTGCAAATAGAACGGTGCGAAACCGCGGCGCGGCGACATTTTCGGCCAGCATCGCCTCCATGGTCGTGAACTTCATCGGGGCTTCCGGATTTGCCTCATGCGCCACACTCCGCAATGTCTGGGTAAGCGCATTGGGGTCGCCTGTGGTCCGCACAACCAGACTTAAAGCTGGCCCGTTAAACCCGTGCTGTCCATACGGCATGTAGCACTCCGGCATCGGCTCGCGCTCCGGGCCGCGTTGCCTCACATTGCCGGCAACGCCAATGATCGTCATACCCCGTAACGAATCGAAGGGACAGAAGATGGTTCTTCCGAGCGGGTCTTGATTGGGAAACGATTGGCGAACAAGTGCCTCGTTCACCACGGCGACACGACTGTCACCAGCGCCCCGCGAATCCCGGCCATCCGCCCGCCGCTTGCGATTCGCGTTCCCCCCTGCTTCAGCGCATCGCTCAATTCGACTTTAGACACATAGAACGCGGGGATCGAACCGAACAGCAGGCTCGTGATCACCGAGACCCCTAGAGTGAATCCGAGCACCCATCGATCCATCCCAACTTCGGCAAGCCGCGGAACGTCGGAGGGCGCCAGCGCCACCAGCGTCTTCGATCCCCAATACGCGAGCGCGAGCCCCAACATGCCCGCCGCCAAAGCCAGAAGTAAGCTCTCCGTAACCAACTGCCTTACGATGCGTATCCGGCTCGCTCCTAGCGCAGCGCGTACAGCGACTTCGCGGGCTCGTGCGCTGGCTTTGCCCAGCAGCAGGGTCGCGGTATTGGCGCACGCGATCAGAAGCACCACGGCGACGGCACCCAACAGCAGGTAGAGTGTCCGGCGAACGTTGCCCACCATTTCATCCCGCAGCATCGTTACCATAACGCTCCGGCCCCTGTTGGTATCCAGATACTGCTGTTCCAGGCGACGGCCGATGGCCGTCAGCTCGGCTTGCGCCTGTTCAACCGGCACGCCGGTTTTCAGCCGGCCCACGGCAAGAAAGTTTTGCCCGCCACGCGATCCGGGTGATCCAACGGCTGACACCCAAATATCTGTATTGTTGGGAAACCGGAAACCCGGCGGAAGTACTCCGACGATCGGTCGCAGCCCGTCAGTGCGGATTGTCTTGTCCAATGCGCGAGGATCGCCGCCAAAATGGCTCTGCCAATATGTGTAGCTGATCATCGTAGCCCCGGCGGCGCCCTGCTTGGTTTCTTCTGGCGTAAAAGTGCGGCCGATGAGCGGCTCAATGGCAAAGACGCGGAAGAAGTCAGGACTAACGCTGGCCACTCGAGCGTATTCGGCGGTGGAGCCCTGCATCACCGCCGATTCGAGCGAGGCGTAGTAGGCCATCGCCTCAAAGGACGCGCTCTGGTCGCGCCAATCCTGAACGTCGGGAATCGATACCTGTTTCGACAGCGCCGTAGGCGCCTCGCGCGTGGTCGAAGAGTTGGTGAGCGCCACGATTCGATCCGCATCGCGATACGCAAGCGGCTTCAACAGCACGGCGTTCACCACGCTGAAAACCGCCGTGTTAGCGCCGATCCCGAGCGCCATGATCAGGACGGCGAGCGTGGCGAATCCCGGGCTCCGCCGCAGATTACGGCCGGCGTACCGTAGATCGCGCAATAGATCATCGATATAATTCACGCGGCGCATATCGCGGCATCCCTCCTGAAAGTGCGTCACATTTCCCATCGTGAGATGGGCCATCCTGCGGGCTTCATCCGGCGACATGCCGCCGGCAATGTTTTCGTCCGTAAGCTGATCGACGTGAAACCGCAGTTCGCTTTCAAGCTCGTGGTCCACACGCCGGCGGCGAAATACGGAACGTAACCGTAGACGGAGCTTATCCTGCACGCGCACGTCAAGACTCCTCGATGACGAGATTGATCGCTGACGATAGCCGGGTCCAACTGGCCAACTCCGCGTCAAAGTGATGCCTGCCGGACCGGGTGAGCGAGTAGAACTTGGCCATTCGACCGGTCTCGGTGGGCTTCCATTCCGACCTGATCCAGCCCTGCTGCTCAAGGCGGTGCAGCGCTGGGTATAGTGAGCCCTGCTGTATTTGGAGAGCCTCTCGGGAGACCTGTTGGATACGCTTTGCGATCGCCCAACCATGCTTGGGTTCGAGAGAGATTGTCCTGAGGATCAACAAATCGAGCGTTCCTTGGACGAGATCGGTCGGCTTCGCCATAGACCTAGTTTATCTACAAATGTAGACGATCTTGGTGTCATTCCGTTAGCCCGTGCACTCATGACGCGGTTGGCGAGGAGATCTTCCAAAACGCTCGTTGATTGTAAGCTTCACCGTCGCCGGGTTTCGAAAAATTGGGAACTTAGATCCTTTTTTGGGATTTAGGCGTTCCCTCTCGACAAAGAAAGCGCTTGAAATCAATGGTTTGTGGTTGGCGAATTACGTGCATTTCGCCTATCCGGCTTCGTATATTATGTTGCAGAGGATTGGGGATACAATTGTACTCGGCACCATCGGGTTCCTTTTCGGAATTGCTGTCACCGTCCTTAAGCAGTTCAAACGGGCGTAGGACTAGCGTTTTGAAACCATCCCCGAATTCAACTCCGCCGCCAGAGTTGCGGCATCCCACGCGAAGTGTCATCAGTGTAGACGTCGAAGAATATTTTCACCCGACTGAACTGGCGTCATCCGTCAGTGCCGATCAATGGGCTTCGTTGCCGTCACTTGTAGAACCACAGACTCGGCGTGTTCTGGACATGTTCGACCGGCACGGCGTGCATGGGACTTTCTTCGTGCTCGGCTGGGTGGCGCAGCATCACCGGGGCTTGGTTCGGGAGATCGCCGCTCGCGGACACGAGATCGGTTGTCACAGCTTCTCCCATCGCCTGATCTACAACCTTACGCCTGGCGAGTTTCGCGCAGACACCGAGCGCGCAGTACGAACCATTGAAGATGCCTGCGGCGTTACCCCACGAGCGTACCGCGCTCCGAGTTTTTCCATCACACAGCGCTCCTTGTGGGCGCTTGAAATCTTGGTTGAGTGCGGTTTTACGCATGATTCAAGCATCTTTCCGCTGCGCCACGACCGCTACGGGATTCCAGGATTTGGCAGTCACGCGCGTACGTTCGAGACCCCGGCGGGTCCGATCATTGAGGTGCCCATCGCGACGGCGAAACTCTCTGAGCGCACCGTAGTGCCGGTGGGCGGAGGTGCATACTTGCGACTCCTGCCGTACCGCTACACAGCAGCGGGGATTCGGCGCATCATCGAAACGCATCGACAGCCCGCCTGCATCTACTTCCACCCTTGGGAATTGGATTCTGAGCAACCGCGTCTGGCCAAGGGCTGGGTTGCTCGCTGGCGCACCTATAGCGGGCTTGGTTCCGTGACTCGCAAGCTGGAACGTTTGCTCGGTGACTTCGCATTTACCACGCTGACGGCAGTCCACATTGCGGCCGCCAGCCACCCTCGAAGCCAAGCTGCCCACGCCTGAGTCCAGTACCCAGTACCCTTCAGGCTCTGCGCGGGTAGAGAACCTTGGAGGGGGTGAGAACTCATTTCAAAGTTCTTGCTCGCGTCCTTTTTCACTCCTCCTCCTCGGTCGGCGGCCTGTTTGGCGATACGATTGCTATTACGTGCGGTTATAGATCGCCTTCAGTTCACGTGGGCTAACAAGATGAATCGCATAACAATGCATCGACAACGTTGCCGGAGTTCTGCGCTGGTCACGATCGCCTTGCTGTGCCTCTGCTTTATGCTCTCCAGTTGCCGGCCGCCGGAAGCCAGGGAAGCCCGCTACCTCGAATCCGGCAAGCAGGACGTGGCAAAAAAGGACTACTCCCGTGCGGCAATCCAGTTCTTCAATGCCTCCAGGACCATGCCCAAAGACGCCGAGCCGCATTATCAGCTTGCCCTCGTCTATCTTGCGCTGCGTCAATATGACCGTGCCGTCGCTAGCCTGCGGACTGCGATTGCTCTGAATCCCAAGCACGGCCAGGCACAGCTCAAGCTGGCTGAATTGATGATCCTCAGCAATAAGAAGGACCGCGTCGAATTGGCGGAGCACGAAGTCGAGCAGCTCGTCACTACCATGCCGCCCAACGCCGAGGTTCTTGATGCGCTCGCCTCCGCCGAGTGGAAATTGGGCAACCAGCAGGATGCCGAGAAACAACTGGAGCAAGCCGTTTCGAAATTCCCGCAGCACCTGGCCTCCGCCGTCTCCCTGGCTCAAGTGAAACGGATTCACAACGACCTTGCTGGCGCCGAAACCTTGTTGCAAAAAACTACTTCTCAAATGCCGTCGTCGTCGGACGCGTACCTGGCCCTCGGTCAGTTCTACATGACAACCGGAAAGGCGGCCCAAGCGGAAACGCAGTTTCGGCATGCTATTCAACTCAATCCCAAGAGCGGCCCGGCGATCCTCAACCTCGCGGTCCTTCAAGTACGTACGGGAAGGCTCGATCCAGCCGAGAAAACCTACGCGCAGCTCTCGGCGCTGTCTGAGCGGCAGTATAAGCCCTATCATGCAGCTTTTCTTGCGGCGCGCGGAAAACACGGCGAGGCGATCGCAGAGTTCGAAAAGCTCTGTCGCGAGTATCCGGATGATCGCGATTTCCGCTCTTCCCTAGTCCGCGAATACCTGACCGCACGGCAGAGTGGCCAAGCCGACAAGCTGCTGGCCGCCGTGCTCCGCAAAAATCCCAAAGACGTGGATGCGCGTCTCCAACGAAGCGGCGTTTATCTGATGGCCGGCCGGCTGAATGATGCCCAGCAGGATTTGTCCGAAGTGCTGCACTTCCGCCCCGATTCCCCGCAAGCCCACTACCTCATGGCCAGAGTCCATGAAATGCGCGGTGCGTCGTTGAACCAGCGCCAGGAACTCAGCGAAGCTTTGCGTCTGCGGCCGGCGTTTCTGGATGCCCGCGTGCAACTGGCTCGCGCGCTAATCGCCTCGGGTGCGTCGCAATCGGCGCTCGACCTCATCAATGACAATACCGTGCCTCCATCACAGAAGAACAGTTTGGCGCTTCTGGTCCAAAAGAACTGGGCTTTGTTGGCCCTGAACCAACCGGCTGAAGCGCGGAAGGAAGTAGATCGCGAATTGGCGGCCATCCGGGCTCCTGAATTGCTGATCCAGGATGCTTATCTGAAAGTCGGGCAGAAAAATTATGCGGCTGCCCGGACATCGCTGGCGGAAGCGCTCAATAAACGTCCGGAAGATCTGCGCATTTTGCGAATGATGGTGGCGAGCTATGCCGCGGAAAAGCAGCTTGGGGCCGGCATTCGCCTGGTCCAGGAACACGCCGCGCAGCACTCCAAGTCCGCCCCCCTGCAACAGTTCTTGGCCGAATTGTACGTGGCAAACGGTGAGAGGGCCCAAGCCCGTGCGGCATTTTCTGCCGCGAAAAAAGCGGATCCCGAATTCATTCCGGCCGATCTGGCGCTCGCGCAATTGGATGCCGTCGAGGGCCGCTCCAACGAGGCCGTCAAAACGCTTTCCGCGGTATTGGCGCGGAATCCCAACAACATTCCAGCGAGCATACTGCTCGCCGGCACAGAGGACAAGAACGGGAATCACATCCCGGCGGTGGAGGCCTATAAAAAAGTGCTCCAGCTCGATCCCTCGAATGTAGTCGCGTTGAACAATCTGGCCTACGATCTCGCCGAGTACGGCAATCAGCCGGATGAGGCGCTGAGGTATGCCCAAAAGGCTTCGGGGCTCGCTCCGGACGCTCCGGCTGTCGAGAATACGCTCGGGTGGGTGCTGTACCGCAAGGGCTTGTACAGCATGGCCCTGTCGCACTTGGAAAGAGCGGCTGACAAGGAGCCCAGCGCGGTTCGCAAATGCCACGTGGCGATGGCATACCTTCGCTTGGGAGATCAACAGCGCGCCCAAAAGAGCATCCAGGCGGCGCTCAAGTTGGATCCGAGCGTTCCCGAAATTCAAGTCGCGCAACAAATGCTGGAAGAAGCGGCGGCAGGACGATAACCGCTGGCCCTATTGCAACGTGGCTTTTCCCGAAACGCTGACCGATCCCGAGATGGTCGTCGATGTCGAGTTTCCGGGCCCCGCGATGGTCAACAGATACGGTTGGCTGTAATTGACGGAGGCAGCGTCCGTCACGCGGACGGTAAAACTGAACGGGCCGGCCTGAGTGGGTGTTCCGCCGATGGTTCCACCAGCCGATAACGCGAGTCCCGCCGGCAGTAAACCCACAGGGCGATCCCATACCAGGGGCCCTGTACCGCCTGTTGCCGCGAGCGTCTGAATGTAGCCGGCACACATGGTTCCGCTGGGGAGAGGGGAAGAGGTGGTGAACTCCGGTGCTGCGTTAATCGTGAGCGATAGTGGCGTGCTGGTCGCCGCCGCTGGCGAGGCAGCGCTGTAGCTTACCTGCGCGGAGACTATGGACGTTCCCGGCGTTCCCGTTACCGTTCCGCTGATCATACCGGTGGAGGCAATTCAACGAAACCCCGGCCGGCAGCAACCCGCTAGCTAGAAATAGCCCAGTTCACAGAGGCCGGCGTCCCGCCGCTCGTCGCCAGTGCCTGCGAGCCGCTCCTAGGTCAAGTCACTGAAGGCCACTGCGGCGCCGTTTAGCGCTATGGTGGAGGCTCGAGGGACCGGGAATAAAAAATGAAAAACTGGTTTTAAGGTGCCTGTGCTCGTCCTGCTTTCGCTACCCCCTCGTCACCAACAGCCGGAGCGGCATTTAACGAGCTGCCATTTCGAGCGACGACCTCATTGAGCGTTGGCTTGACCCTTCTTCACGCAATTCGAGCTGTTACTTTGCCAGCACGGGGATTGTCGTAACATTTTGGCTGGGCGTGAAACGAATGCCCAAAGCGCTGAACTGGATGCCTGCGGGCGCGTCAATCTCTACAGTGCCTCGAATTCCCGCGGTTGCTCCGAAGGCCTGCGACAGAACCTGTGCCGTGTGACCGTGCGCCGGTAGGGGAACAGTCCCGGTTCCGATCTGCGCGCCACTATCGTTGCGGAGGATCAGATTCAGGGTGGTGGACTGCATGGATTCATTGGCCACCGCCAAACCAGTAGCCACGCCGTCGGCATTGTCGAACACCAGCGTGTACGAACTCGCGTTGCGGGTTTCTAGTGGCACTACGGCTTCCTGGTTGCTCCGATTGTAGCGGAAGATCGCGAATCCGCTGACCTTGCCCGTGGTCATCAACTGTGCCGAACCGGAGACCGAATCGGAGGAGTCGTCCCCATTGGTCTCTATGATCAACGACGAACCCGCGGCCAGCGTCGGCGTGACCGCGGTCGACCTGGACGCTGCGCCGGTCTGCGGGAACAGCAACGGCATCTGGAGCGGATTGCCATTATCATCGAAGAAGTCTAACGTCGCTTGCGCGGAGGACGTGCCTGTGTTAACCAGCGTGAATGTGGTGTGCCAACCTCCATTGAACGTGACATGGGCCATCGAGCCCCCATTGGCGCTCACCTGCGCAAGCACCGGAACGGTGGTGAGGGCCGGACCATTGGCGCGCAAACCTAACACGTTGATCTGCCCGCCGGTGGGCGTATCGAATTCGACGGTTCCCCGCATGCCCGTAGTGATGGGGTAGGCCGAGTTCAGCATAAAACTAACATGGCCTAGCGCCGGGAGAGCGATCGCTTCGGTCCCGATCGGCGCGCCGCTGTCATTACGAATGATGACGGTGACATTAACCGCCTTTGTTGACAAATTAGCAATGGCCAGACCCGTGTTCAGCGAACCGGTGTTGTCGAAAGCCAGCAGATAGGAACTGGCGTTGCGCGTTTCGAGCGGAACTACCGCCTGCCAATTATTCGGCTTGTTGGTGAACATCGCGTAGCCGTCAACGCCTCCGGCTGTTTGCAAGAGCGACCATCCCACGGCGGCCGCTTGTTTGACTGAACCCGTCGTATCAAGCAGCAGCAGACCATTGGGCTTGATGCTGCTCGTGACCGTGGGTGTGGTGGTCGGATTCATCGAGCCTTGCGGGAAACTGAATGGCAAGCTGAGCGGATTCCCGGATTCGTCGAAGAAGCTGAGCGACACATCGGCAGAGGATGTACCGAGATTTACGACTGTGAGACTGGTATCCCAGCCGCCCGCTGACGCAACCTGCGCCATTGAGGTCCCCAGGTTTTGCGGTCGAGGATTGCTCGGTGTGGCGGAAGTCACCTCGATCGCGACAGACTGCGTGGTCGAAGCCGAAGCGGTATCGGTACCGGTGAATTGCACTATGTAGAGGCCAGTCTGTGAAGTCTGCGGCGTCCATTGGAAAGTCCCCGTATGGGCATCGAAAGTAGCTCCCAAAGGCAGCCCGGAAGCCGAGAGCGAAACCGGAAGTCCGGCGGGATCGCTTGTCGAAACAGTAAACGTCAGGGGTTTGCCGGGACTAACAGACTTGCGACCAGGAACCGTCACTGTCGGTGCCGAGGGCTGCAGGGTCAGCACGCAGCTTTGAGGAGTACCGTTCAGGGTGGCGGAGATCACGGCCCGGGTGCTGGAGCTCACCGGCGATGGGGTGACCGGGAAGTTGGCCGTGGTCACGCCGGAGTTGACCGTCACCGACGCAGGCACCGAAGCCGAGCTGCTGCTGTTAGAGAGCGCCACGCTGGTGTTGATGGCAGGCGCGACGTTCAAGGTCACGGTGCAGGTCGAGGTGGCAGGCGGGGTTATGATCGCCGGACTGCACGTCAGGCTCGTGGGTACGGCGGCGGCTGGTGGTAACAGAGCCAGCAAGAACGTTTTCAAGGTGTTGTTCAGGGTGGCGGTAATGACTGTGGGCGTGCTGGAGCTGACCGGCGACGGGGTCACCGTGAAGTTGGCCGTGGTCGCGCCGGAGCTAACCGTCACCGAAGTGGGCACCGAAGCTGACGAGCTGCTGCTGGAGAGCGCCACGCTGGTGTTGCTGGTAGCTGCGACGTTCAGGGTCACGGTGCAGTTCGAGGTGGCAGGCGCGGTAATGCTCGCCGGGCTGCACGCTACGTTTGTGGGCACCGGCGTCGGCGGCAGCAAGGTCAGAGAGAACGTCTGAGCGGTGCTGTTCAGTGTGGCGGTGATTACGGCCGAGGTGCTAGAGCTGACCGGCGACGGGGTCACCGTGAAGTTGGCCGTGGTCGAGCCGGAGTTGACCGTCACCGACGCAGGCACCGAAGCCGAGCTACTGCTGCTGGAGAGCGCCAAGCTGGTGTTGCTGGCAGGCGCGACGTTCAGGGTCACGGTGCAGGTCGAGGCGGCCGGTGCGGTGAGGCTCGCCGGACTGCAGTTCAGGTTTGTGGGCACCGGGGCCGGAGGCAGCAGGGTCAGAGAGAAGGTCTTCCAGGTGCTGTTCAGCGTGGCGGTGATTACGGCTGGTGTACTAGAGCTGACCGGCGACGGGGTCACTGTGAAGTTGGCCGTGGTCGAGCCGGAGTTGACCATCACCGAAGCAGGCACCGAAGCTGAGGAACTGCTGCTGGAGAGCGCCACGCTGGCGTTGCTGGTGGGTGTGACGTTCAGGGTCACGGTGCAGTTCGACGTGGCGGGCGCGGTAATGCTCGCCGAACTGCAGGTCAGGTTTGTGGGCACCGGTGTCGGGGGCAGCAGGGTCAGAGAGAACGTCTGACCGGTGCTGTTCAGCGTAGCGGTGATGACTGCGGGCGTGCTGGAGCCGACCGGCGACGGGGTCACCGTGAAGTTGGCCGTGGTCGCGCCGGAGTTAACGATAACCGAAGTGGGCACAGAAGCTGACGAGCTGCTGCTGGAGAGCGCCACGCCGGCATTGCTGGTGGGTTTGACGTTCAGGGTCACGGTGCAGGTCGAGTTTGCGGGCGCGGTAATGCTCGCCGGGCTGCACGCTACGTTTGTGGGCACCGGCGTCGGCGGCAGCAAGGTCAGAGAGAACGTCTTCGAGGTGTTCAGTGTGGCGGTAATGACTGCAGGTGTGCTGGAGCTGACCGCCGACGGAGTCACCGTGAAGTTGGCGGCGGTCGAGCCGGAGTTGACTGTAACCGAAGCGGGCACCGAAGCCGAGCCACTGCTGCTAGAGAGCGCCACGCTGGTGTTGCTGGTGGGCGCGACATTCAGCGTCACGGTGCAGGTCGAGGTGGCCGGTGCGGTGATGCTCGCCGGACTGCACTTCAGGTTGGTGGGCACCGGGGCCGGAGGCAGCTGGGTCACCGAGAACGTCTTCGAGGTACTGTTCAGCGTGGCGGTGATTACGGCCGGTGTACTGGAAGTGACCGGCGACGGGGTCACTGTGAAGTTGGCCGTGGTCGAGCCGGAGTTAACTGTCACCGAAGCGGGGACCGAAGCTGACGAGTTGCTGCTGGAGAGCGCCAAGCTGGTGTTGCTGGCAGGCGCGACGTTCAGGGTCACGGTGCAGGCAGAAGTAGCAGGCGCGGTGATGCTCGCCGGGCTGCAGTTCAGGTTTGTGGGCACCGGCGCCGGGGGCAGCAAAGTCAGAGAGAACGTCTTGGAGGTGCTGTTCAGGGTGGCAGTGATGACTGCGGGTGTGCTGGAGCTGGCCGGCGACGGCGTCACCGTGAAGTTGGCCGTGGTCGTGCCGGAGTTGACCGTCACTGAAGCGGGCACAGAAGCCGACGAGCTGCCGCTGGAGAGCGCCACGCTGGTGTTGCTGGTGGGTGCGACGTTCAGGGTCACGGTGCAGGTCGAGGTGGCAGGCGCAGTAACGGTTCCCGGGCTGCACGTCAGGCGCGTGGGTACCGGGAGAATTGGCTGGTTGATGGTGACTGGCGCGCCGCTGACCGTGACTGCGATAGACGTGCCAATACCATTGGATGCGGAAGCACCCACGAGCGTGACTGGCGATGAGGTAGCCGTTGTACTTCCCGAGATCTGAAACGTTACCGAGGCGACAACACCGTTCCCAATAGCAGTGGTATTGATACCTGCGACCAGACAGCGGAGATCACCAGCCGAAATGTTGTTGCAGCTTGCCGATTTTCCAGCCGCACTTGAGGCCGCTCCGGTCACAAAGTGCGTTCCCGAGGCAGGACTCAGATCCGTAGTTGAGTAGTTAAAATCCCACTGTACGGATGCGGGCTGGGTGCCGCCGTTGGAATTCAAGCTTACACTGAGGGTAACGGTGGCACCTGGTGCGCCTGATCCGCCGGACAGAGAAAGCGAGGGCGTTTGCGCTGCTGCACGGTTCCTGATCGCCGCTATAACGCACAGGAAAAGGACGATTCTCCAATATCGCACACGCATAGTTCGTAGTGGTTTCGCCATCTAGGTCGCCGGTCCAGTATTCGCTTATTCTCTTTTGGTTGATTCTGTGGAACAAGATTGCCGATGGTTGAGCAAACACCATTAACCCCGACTCATATCGGCTGTACTGTTAACCGACTTTAATGTCGGCATTACTGCGGTGTTCTCCTGTTTCCGCCGGAAGCGGAACTCCAGGGCGCTGTCAAACTTGGCTGATGTATAGCGCGAAGAAGCCCTTGGGCGACCTCTCTATGACCTACATGCCAAGTCGCCCGCTGCGTGAAATCGTTTCTTGAACACGATTAGGCTGAGGTGATTCCGAGTGGGCAGTTAACTGCCATTCTGGGAGGTTTTGAGGGACAAGGTGGAATCGAGGCAGCCCGCCAAACTCGTGGCCGTAATGAAGTAATTTTGACCTGCTGCCTGAATACTGTACCGTGTAGAATAGCGGAGCCTCCAAGAAAGCGGAAGCTGGGTTGGCGACTGTAGATAATTGTCGGCAACACGGTGTCAGTGAGCAGACGTTGTATCGCTGGATGGCAAGTACCGCACTGGCTAACCGCGCGTTGAAACGTGCTGGAAAACGGGTAAGGCCTGCGGGACCGCGGAAGGCCGTGGCTTAGGTAATGCGGCAGTTCAGGCCGAAATATCTTGAGTCGTCAGGCGCAAGAATTCGTCCGCGAGTGTCGTTGGTGATTCGCCGCGACTTCATTCAGTGTCGCAACTGTGATTGCGCCTTGAGGGGCCTGTCCAATCGTCGCAGGTGTTCAGCGGAGATGCGTGGCTAAATTACCAAAGATCTCCGGACGGTAAGTGAACTTCAGAATTACTTCGCTCACGACGGCCTGATTCCCACGCAACGCATGGCAGGTGCAAACCTCCAAAGTCGTGCGGCATTTTGTGTGTTAATGACCAGGGAACTGCTCGTCGGACCCCTCGACCCCACAGGTTCAGCCCACACGACGCGACCTAGTTCGTCGATCTTCACCTTCACTTGGACTTCCGCCTCGGAAGTCAACGTAGCGCGGATCTCGGGGGGTAGCGTCGGCGTTGATTCGCGAATAGGGTGCGGGGCGACGAATGAGGGGCTAGCTGCAAACTGCCCCTGCTCGCTTGAAAGAGCCTCGGATGGTTGCGAGACATTTGTCTTGCCGCCGGACGCACTCCGTTGCGGCGGTGGACCTGGAAGAGCAGCGAGGTCCCCTTGTGAAAGCGCTAGCTGCTCGAGCACAGCGGAAGTCTTTGGAGGAGTGCTCGGGATCTGTGGGGGTAAAACGACCAGTAGGGGGCTAATCTGCGCACTCAAAGGCGCGGGCCGAGCAACTGACTTTCGGTCACGCGTCGAAGAACTGACCGACTGGTTTCGCACGGCTAGCTTTGCCTTGGGCGCAGCGAGCGTAAGAACGGTCTCGCTCGTTTTCCTCTTGTCCAGAGCGGTAACTTCAAGCCGGAACTGAACGTTCGCGCTGACGGGGCTGTAAAGGACGCTGCCATTTCGAAGCTGCTCGGCATCGAGGTACAGTTCCTGACGTTGCAAGTCGCCATCGCGAATGGAGAGCACAGCTTCCCGTGCATTATGGACCAGTGGAGTATCCTGGCTCCAACTCACGCGCAGATCGTTAACGCGCCGGTCCACCTGCAAAGCAAGCGCCGACGAATCGGACGCCGCCCATCTCCTGTAATAGCTCAACGCGCCCCATGCAATCATCAACACTGCCACGCCGACCGCGATGATTGACGCCGCAAAAGCCAGGCGCCTGCAAAGTCTGTGCGCCTGCCGAACCAGTGCGTGCGTTTGCCGGAGAAGCGTGCGCGCCCACAAGAGAACTGTGTAGAATGAAAGTTTTGATCATGAAATAACCGAAGATCCCAACCCAGTCCTTTTCGTCTAGCTCGTTGCCGCGGTGGCTGTTGAACCCCGCCGGAGGTCGAAAAAATTGGATCGTTTCTCCAGTTTTCTCCTTCTGTGACATTTACCGTCCGACACTGGATTGAACCCGTGAGTTTTCTTCAGGATGGCCATTGGCGTGCCTGTAATCTGCCTCCGCCCGAGGTGCTCAGTCTTTGACGATGAATTTCCTTTCGAGCTCCAGAAAGTCCTGGTTACTGATCGTGGTGTTGGTATTCACTCTCATTGAAAGCGCAGTGCTGGTCGGCTGCCGAGCGACTTCAGCCGACTTCATGGCTCGTGGTAAGAAGTTTTTCGAGCAAGAGCAGTATGAGCGCGCTCTTCTAGAATTCAAAAATGCCGCACGCCTGGAACCGAAAAACGCCGAACCGTATTATCAGGCCGCACTCGCCTATTTGGCCCTAGGCAACGGTCAGGCTGCTGTCGCTAATCTTCTAAACGCCGCACAAATAGATCCTAAGCATTCAGGTGTTCAATTAAAGCTCACTGAACTGAAGGCGTTCAATCAGGATCGCGCGATCGTTCAGGATGGAGAAAAGAATGCACAATCTCTCCTGATGGCTCAGCCCCGGAATTCCGAAGCGGCGAATGCTTTAGCAGTGGCGGAATTCCGACTCGGCGAAACAGAAGCTGCGTTGGCGCACTTCCGACAAGCGCTGGCGGAATCTCCAGGTAATTTCAGTTTTGCCATAAACCTTGCCATTGTGGAACTTGCAAGAGGCGATACGGCGGGTGCTCAAAGTACTTTGGGGCAGGCTGAGGCTCAAAATCCCCGGAATCCGGAACCAAAATTGGCTCTCGGTCGGTTATATCTCGTAGAAGATCGACCGCAAGATGCCGAGCGCGAATTTCAGCGAGCCGTAACCGTGGCACCGTCTTATTCTCCCGCTCTGATTGACTTGGCCGCCCTCTATATGCGAACTGGACGGCCGGCCGACGCTGACCGCACCTATAAGACTCTGGCCGCGCTTCCCGACCGGCGACTCAAAGATATTCACGCACTTTTTCTCGAGCGCCAAAATCAATTCGATGCTGCCATATCGGAGCTCAAGACTCTTTATGAGAAAGATCGGACTGATCGCGAGACCCGCACCTTGCTTGTGGACGCCTATCTAAGAACTAAGCAAGCACCGCAGGCTGAGGCAATCATAAATTCTGCTCTCCGGCACAATCCCAGAGATATGGATGCGCTTCAGCAACGCAGCGAGATTTATGTTCTTACGCAGAGATATGCAGAGGCTCGAAGGGATCTATGGCAAGTGCTTCACGATCGCCCCGACTCAGCTCAAGCGCACTATGCTTTGGCGCGCGTCTATCACTCTCAAAATGAATTGAGCGAAGCACAAGAACTCTCGGAAGCGCTACGACTGGATCCCAATCTCGTGTCCGCACGCATAGACTTGGCGAAGGTTTCGATGCTTCATAAGGGAGCTGCGGCTAGTTTAGAAGTTTTGAATCAGGCCCCTCCAGCGCAGCAGGGGAACTTGGAACTGGCCATCCAGCGGAACGCCGCGCTGTTAGCACTGGATCGGACAACCGAGCTTCGCGCAAGTTTGGATCGAAGCCTTGCGATCGCGAGGCTCCCCGAACTCTTGCTCCAGGACGCGCTGCTCCGGATCAAGCTGCACGAGTTTGATGGAGCGAGGAAGTCGGTCCGTGAAGCTTTAGCAAAGAAGCCCGGCGATCTCACAGCGTTGGAGACGTTATCTGTAACGTACATCGCAGAAAATAAGAAAGAACAAGGTCTGAAAGCGGTTCGGGAAGAAGTGGCTCAGCACCAGTCGTCTGCTCCTGTTCTCGTCTTTTTGGGTCAGCTACTTAAAACCAACGGACGGCGCGCCGAGGCACGGGTAACCTTCCTTCTGGCCAAGGCGAAAGATCGACTCTTTGAACCGGCTGATCTTGCGCTCGCACAGCTTGATATGGAAGAAGGCCAAGGCGACGATGCCCGGTGTCTTCTACAAAAGCTTCTGTCAACACATGAACGAGATCCGATCGTACACCTTCGGTTGGGGATGGCAGATGAGCTTACACGTTATTTTAGAGACGCTATCGAGCAATATCGCCGCACTCTTGATCTGGATCCGGGCAATGTGATCGCTCTTAATAATCTTGCCTACCTCTTGGCTGAGCGCAACCATGAACCGGACGAGGCGCTTCGATGGGCGCAGAAGGCTTCCGAAGCTGCCCCTGACAACCCCACGGTGGCGGACACTCTGGGGTGGATTTACTTCCGCATAGGACTCTATGGCAATGCATTGCAGCATCTCGAAGTTGCTGCGCGCTCGGACCTGCCGATTGCAAAATACCATTTAGCTCTGGCATGCCTGAAAGCGGGAGAGAGCGATCGGGGCAAGCGACTTTTGAGCGCAGTTCTGAAGGCCCACCCCCAGTTGGCTAAACTTGAAGAGGTCCCGGGCGATGCTACAGTTCATCACTGAAGCACATTTTTTGTAGATAATCCCCCAAGTCACAAAGTTTTGCAACGTTTCCTAGTGTTTAGCAGACACGGAAGCGGGCGTCATAACTAAGTGACTGACGCTAAAAGTATTTTCGTTTGGCTACATACGTGCTCGGCTGCACGTAGCCAATAGTATGATCATTCGCCGGAAAATCGCTGCAAAGAGGATCGTCTTGTTTCTGCTGATCTGCACAGGAGCTGCGGGTGTCGGCTACGCAGCCTCGTTTACGGCAACTGGGTCTGGCTCCGACGGAGCACTCAGCGCTAAAGCGGTATTCGTTCTGGGAACTGGAACTGTGGATATCACTCTGACGAACCTGCTGGCTGCTGAAACGAGCATTGGCCAGTCGATCAGTGATATTTCGTTTACCATATCCGGCGCGACCGGCGACGCTGCATATACTGGGGGCAGCGCAAATGCGATTTCAATCACCGGAGCCGGAGTTATACCGACTATACCGGCCTCGCCAGCAAGTTCCGGGTTCGGGTGGGCCATTCAAACCTCTGGAGGTACTGTTACCCTCGAAGGTGCGGGACCACTCCACCAGGGCAAACCTGTGGACCTGATTGTTGGCAGCGGTCCCTACGGCGCTAATGGCATGACTAACACGGGTGGGTTTGACGCTCACGACCCGTCGCTTCAATCATCGGCTACATTCGATTTGTCTCTGCCGGGTGTGACGAGTACGAGTACGCTTTCGAACGTTACGTTCTCGTTCGGCACGGGTCCGGATACGTTTCTGGCTGGCGTCCCGGGTCCTAGCCCTGTTGCTGAGCCCACCTCGATTCTGCTGCTGGGAACGGTGCTAGCCATCACTAGTAAGCTGCTTGCCCGCCGCGCATCCGCTTAGTCTGGCTTAATTGGATCTACGCTGGAAGGTCAAGGCAGTCGATGGCTCGACGGTGAGCCATGCATGTCCTGAGTGGACGAGTAGATCTTGTCTGAGATTCTCAACCGCATCTCCACCACACGATGCCGCAGCACCCTCATTAACATTTTCCTTGATATCAACATTGTGGTTCCTCAGCCTACGGCCGCAGGATTCCACTGAATCCCTGTTCGAATCGGGCGTAGCTAGTCTGAAAGCCGGTAAAAACCAAGAGGTCGCAGGAGCGTTCCGCAAGTTATCCGAAGTGGAACCAGGAATGGTGGAGGCATCATGGGCATAGTAAGAGTCTACGTCGCGCAGACGAAATATGACGAAGCCATCCAATTGCTGCAATCGGAAGCAAAAAAGGACCCGGCGCGTCTGGATTATCATTCGACGATTGGCACCGTGGCGGTTCAGGCCGCCAAATATGATCTGGCTCTGCAGGAGTTTCTAATGGATCTTGAACCGTACAGACAAGCTCTCTAAAGCTGCCGGCGAGTTGGACTATCGCATCGGTATAGTCTACTTCGGTAAGGCTCAGCTCGATTTTTCGATAATCTTTCTTCGTCAAGCAAAAGAGCTCCAGCCTGGGAACGTCGTGTTTATGAACGGGCTGGCGATGGCGCTTCACGCAGCCGGACAAAGTTTTGCATTTTGCGCGCAAGGATATGGGGCGGCGGCCCCGGCTTGTGGACCTGGAAGTGCAAGGGTCTTCTCAAACGGTAAAATGAGACGCTTGGCGATCAGCGTATTCCTTCTCTTCCATATCTTGCTGATTGCTTCCTGGTGCATTCCTTCAAATGGCATGGGACTCTCGGCGATTAAGAACAACATAGCGCCGTATCTATGGCGCTCGGGCCTGTTCCAATCCTGGGAAATGTTCGCCCCAAATCCGACTCACACCAATGCGTTCGTAACCGCCGAGGTCATTCTCCGTGACGGCCAAATGCGGTTGTGGACGTTTCCCCAGATGCAAGAGGTGGGATATATCGAGCGTTACGCCAAGGAGAGGTACAGAAAGTTTGCGAACGAGAGATTGTTTCTCAAAACAAACTCGATGCTGTGGCCGGATGCGGCTCGATATATCGCGCGTCTGCATGCCGATCCATTGAACCCGCCGCGTGTGGTGAAGCTGATCCATTGCTGGTCTCTGGTCTCTCCGCCGTCGGCCCCGGGGCAACCGCCGCCACTGGACAGTTGGGAACGGCACGTCTTTTTCACGTATACCGTCGATCCTGGTGACCTGCGGTGAGCTGGCGATCACCCATCCGCGCGTGGAACGAGTTTTTCTTTGCGCCTCAATCGCCTACGCCTGTCGCCCTTTACCGTATTCTTTATGCCTTGCTGGTCATTGCTGATCTGGCTCTGCTGCATGGCGACTGGCTCACGTGGTACGGCGCAAGGGGACTTATGCCCCTGGAAACCATGCGCAAGATGACGCCGGGTATTCGGCTCAACCTGTTCCTGATCATGCCGCAGGATGACGCTTGGATTCAGGCGTTCTTCTGGGTGTTCCTGTTATTTGCGGTATTCCTGACCGTGGGCTTCCTGAGCCGGCTCAGCAGCGTTGCCGTCTTCTTGTGCCTCATTTCGCTTCACAATCGGAATCTTTACATCTTGAATAGCGGCGACACGCTTCTGCGCGTTACGGGTTTCTTTCTGATGTTCGCACCCACGGGTGCGGCTATTTCCGTGGACCGGCTCCTCCGCATCTGGCGCGGCAAGGAGGGCCTCGATATCCAGCCAATAAGCCCCTGGGCGCAACGGATGATCCAGATCCAAGCTGCCTTCGCATATTTCTCGACGTTCCTGTGGAAGATGCGGGGAACAGAATGGATTGGCGGGACCGCCGTGTACTACACCACGCGGCTTCTGGAATTCCAGCGCTTCCCGTTCCCTGCTCTTGAAAATGGGATCGTCCTCAAGCTCACAACTTGGTCGACTTTGTTTATCGAATTTGCCCTGGGCGTGCTGGTTTGGTTCCGGCGAATCCGGTACTGGATTCTGTTGATGGGCGTGTGCCTGCACCTTTCCATTGAGTACTTGATGAACATACCGCTGTTCCAATGGATTGCGATGGCGACGTACGTGACGTTTATCGATCCCGCCGACCTGACCCGCGCGTGGAATTGCATACGACGCCGGGTTGCCGCACGACTCGGCGATCCGGCGGACATAATCTATGACGGGAGCTGCGACCGCGCCCGCCGGCTGGCCGATGTTCTTCGCGCTGTGGATGTTTTCGGGAGGCTCAACTTTTACGACGCGAATGCGTGCGGCGAAAACATCGGCTGGCATACCTTACTGGCGCCGCAAAGCCGGACTAAGTTAGTGATTCGTGCGAACGGCCTGGTGTACGGGACGACTAAGGGTTTGGTCGCAATTTCCCGGCGAGTGCCCATACTCTGGCCCCTAGCGCCAATGTCTCTGGCGAGCCGCGTTCGAAAGCGCTCTTTGCGATTCGCCAAGGCTGCCAAAAATTCCGGGCGCTACTGACTCTGAATATTTACTAAAGATTAAGTTTGGACGAAATTGTTTTGGAGCTTAGTCTGCTCGAAGGTCTTGTCTACCGTTTGTTTAGCTGTCCACTTATCAACTAGTTATCAGTGCCCAAGTGTCGTGGAAATACCGAGGCCATAAACGTGCTGAGATAACGCCGCTATTCAGAGACTGCCCATCAGCCAACAGCAGGCTGGCTGAGTTGAGAAGAGTGCAGCCTGAAAGCTGGAAGCACTTAAATTCGCGCACGGAGAGGTGTCATGGTTCAAAAAGGGAAAACCGTTGAAAACGGTCCAAAAGTGGCCGTGCTTAGGGGAGTTCTATTCTTCTTGGGCGCCGGTATATTGGCGTATGCAAATCCGATTAACTTCAACTTCGGGCCTACCAATCTAGCAAACAATGCCGGTCCAACTGCCATCCGGGCGTACATGAACACCGTTCTGGGCCTGGCAGGGGAGGGGACGGTCGTGGTTTCGGCGGGCGCCGTAGCGCAGAACGGTGTTAATGCCTATGCTGGCGAAGGCTTCGTCGTGGGAAAGACCTCGGCAACCACCGCTGCGTATACACTGGCTACCAACGGTGACGGCGGGTTCCTCATGAACAATGACTTGAACATCAACGGCGCCGGCAACTTTCACGAGTTCGATCTGACCTTCAGCCAACCAATCACCAGTATCAGCTTCGACTACGAGATCTTCCCAGATAATACTGGGACGACTTTGAATCCTCCCGACATGGAATTCCTGGCGGGCGGGACCTCGTTCACGCCCTTCCCGGCGTTTGGCACCAATCCGTCGTCACCGTCTGCCATGCACTCTGTCAACAGTGGACTGAGCAACCCTGAAACTCACCCGCAGCTTGCCCCGACGTCCACCGGGACTATCGTGTTGAACGTCGCGGGCGGCACAGAACTCCAGTTCATCGACTGGCCTCCTGAAATCGGTATCGCCAATCTGTCGGTCACCTTCCAGCCACCGCCGCCGAGCAGGGTTCCCGAGCCTGCCAGTATGGTACTGCTGGGTAGCTGCTTGTTGGGTTCGTTGACTCTCATACGCCGAAAGATGCGGGACTCAATCTAAGCTGTTCGCCATACTTCACCAGTAAGACAACCGGCTGTCGCGTCCTGCGGCGGCCGTTTTGTTTTTGCCTTCCCTCCAGCATCGCCTGGTAATACGGTTTTCCATCCGCGGCAACCGCTCGGCATTTCGAAACTCCAGCACAGTTCGGCCGAAGTCCTGCTTATCGAGATAACACTTACTCGGTCTGAGGAACTAGGCTTTCCGCGATGCGGGAGGGCCTGCGATGCGTCAGTTCGCTTCTCCGAAACATCGCTGCACTTGTGGGATCAGGATCGCGGCGAAGGCCGTTGCTTCCGCAGGAGCGGAGGGAGTATCCGGCAAAGTGATCCTCACCAGGGACCCAGCCGTCCGGCCGTCCAATAGTGCGTCTTTCGCTAGCAGAATCTTGCCGATGTACTCACTTTTGATAATCCGCCGTTTGGACTGATACCAGTAGAAAACCAGCATACGCTGCCCGGAGTTCTGGATGGAGTACTGATTGATCTCGACCTGCCGGCCGCCGACCGGTACCATGGCCGATTCATGTTTCCAGATCTCCCAACCCGAGCCCGGCAAGCAGTGTTTGGGCGAGTGCATGCTTTCGCCCGCGCGTTGCTGCGCGTAAAAAGCGATGAACAGTCCCAGATGCGACCCGTCCTTGTCATACTGCCGCGAAACATAGCTGGTGAGTTGTAACCGGTCCAGGACCCCATCGGTCAACGGTTCGACGCCGGTCATTTTCCAACCGGCGATTTGGTGGCCAATGGTATCCAGCGGCTGCACCAGGAAGTCCGGCTTACGCCGCTCGCTGAGCGCGTACCCGGCCAAGGTCACGGACAGCAGAATCACTGTGGCAGTGTATCCGAACGAGAATCTCTTCACGCGCGCCTTCCGATCCGCATACGGGCAAGTCGATCCAGTCCTATGGCAAATCCGTATAAGATCGCGAAGCCGCCAAGGAACACCAGCCAGCCTGAAAACGAGTGGTAGAATCCCAGGGCAAACTCCTCGTGGTAGTCGGCAATGATCGCCGTCCCGGTGACCCGCACCACGTTCACCGCAATCGAAAGCGGAATCGATAGCGCAAACAGAAGCACACGCATGGCGACACCCTGGCAGACCAGGAACCCCAGCAAGAGGCTGGCGACCATTAAAGCCGAAAGCGAATTCAATCCGCTGCACGCCTCTTCGACCCCCAGTGAGATATTAGCCAAATGGATAATATTCCCATCCCGGTATACCGCCACGCCCACCATCTGCGCCAGATTGGTCGCCATGTCGGAAGCAAATAACTGCAGCGGCGCGGCGATCGAGTTGTATACAAGCACCGGCAATGGGACCATGGTGGCCAGCAACAACAGAGGGAACGCCAGGGTTTGTAGCCGCCTGTATCCCCAAAAAGTCCAGGCGAGACCGGCGAGCAGAATTACAAACGACACCCGAGGCAGGAAGAACTCAGCTCCAAGCCTTCCAAGGATATACAGCACACAGGCAAACGCGACCAACCAAAGTCCGCGGTTGTCAGCCCTCACCGTCTGAGCAAATGTTAAATGGCGGAACTTCCAGGCAATATACAGCGCAAGGGGCGGGATGAGCACCCCGTGCGAGAGGCTGGGTTCGGTTAGCCAGTCGTTAGCAAGATTAGTCAATACCCCGGCGTAAAGGATAACCATCAGGGTAACCAAGATGGATACCTGAAGCCAAAATAGGAAGCCGAAGTCCTCGGCCGATTCCTTGGCCCTAGATAAGGCGCCCGGGGTGGCTATTCCCATGTCGTGTCGATAAAACGAGCATTTCGATAGCCATAACTCTTTCGCTGCAACGCTATTTCAAAATGCAGTCTGGCAATTCTTCAAGACCGCCCAGACGAGAAAAATTCGCATAATGTGCAAGAAATTGGTCCAGTATCTTAGACCACTGCCGCATAACCTCAATTAGCAACATAGGAATACTCTGGCGAGCGAATTGCCAGCACAGCCCATTTCGGATGTCTCGACCTTATCTGTTCGGCAATCACGAGCGAATGAAAGATCTGGAGCGCCGGATCGGATCCATCGCGCGCTCTGGATTACCGGTGTTGATCGAGGGCGCTTCTGGAACCGGCAAAGAGGCATTAGCAGAGTTGCTGCACGAGTTTAGCGGAGCCGGTGCGCCTTTCATGCGAATCCCGTGCCTGCAATCGGGTCCCGTGCTCCATCCAGCGGCCTCACACGTGGATGGGGCCGCGGACCTAAGCGAAATCTATCGAAGCGCCCGGGGGACACTGTTTCTGAAGAGCATTCACCTGCTCTCCTCCAGCGAGCAGGAGAGGCTCCTGACAGCGCTCGATCAGGCGGCTGAAGCCAAGAAAGATAATGAGGCGGGGTCGGCTAGGCTCGTCTCCAGCACCACTGAATCGCTCGAACTGCTGGTCAGCCGGCGCGAACTGAATCCCGCGTTATATCATCGCTTGACGGTCTATCGGATCTGTCTGCCATTGCTGCGCGAGCGACGCGCGGATATTCCGGAGCTGTTTGAGCACATGGTACGGCGCGCCGTCAATGGCAGCGGCGGCGTTCCGCCCCGTTCGACTCCCGGTTTGCGGGACGTCTTAATGGCATATGATTGGCCGGGCAATCTCCGGGAGTTGCAGAATATCGCTAGGGCGTACGCAGTTAGCGGCGATGCCGGAGAAATCGTCGCCGAATTGGGGAATCGTTCACTGGCCGTGGCGCCAGTGTCCCCAGCGCCAGAAGACAACTCGCCGCTCAAGCAACAGGTAAAGGTAGCTGCGCAGAAGCTGGAATCCGAGATTATTCTGCGAACACTCGAGCGCCACCACTGGAACCGCCGGCGCACTGCGAAAGCTCTGCAGATCAGTTACCGCTCTTTGCTCTACAAGATGAAGACCTGCAATCTCCGGATCGAACGGTGCACCGCCCCGGTGGGAAAGTGACGTCTATGACGCAGAACGATTTTGGCAGATCGCCCGCGCGCAGCAGCGCTCGCAAGATGCTTGGTTGGACAGCGGCCGCGCTGCTTCTGGCGGTAGCGCCCGCCCGGCTCGGGGCGCAGTCTACATTTTTGTCTAACATCAATCCGCTCGGGAATTCCCGGGACGGATTGCAGCTTTACAGCGTCAGCGGTTTCGCGGGCTGGGAGTCCCAGGTGGCCCCGCCGGGTGGGTACTTCCCAGCTTATGGTCCGAATCTGCAAGGCGATGAAACATTCGGAGGCGGCGCGAGCCTCGGCTGGACTCGGGCACGAGGAGAAAGCAATTTTTCCATTTCGTATTCCGCCAATTACGTAGGTCAGGTCCGGTACTCCCAGTTGAATGCCCTCAACCAGTCGCTCTCTTTAGGCTGGAACCGGCACCTCGGCCGTAAGTGGACCCTGGACTTTGCGGCGGCTACGGGAATCAGCACGTACGACCAGATGTTGTTCAGTCCCACACTTTTCAGCGGCTTGGCGGCGGCTCCGGGGACTTTTGACGACTTGGCCGCCGCAGTACTGGCCGGGAAGTACAACAACGCTCAACTGGCTTCATTGCTCACAGGCGCTCCCGTCATCGAGTCGCCTGCGCGCACTTATTTCCTCGGAGACCGCGTATTCGGCTCTTCGGGTTCGATCTCGCTTGGCTACCAGCATTCGCAGAGGTTGTCCATCAATTTCTCGGCCAGCGGAACAGAGGCCCAGCATGTCAAGGAAAACAATGTTCAAGGTGTGTCCGGGAACGGATATCTGATTCCCCGGGCGGTCACAGCCGGCGCCGGCTTAAGCGTTTCATACGCACTTACACCACGCACGCAACTGGGAGTATCGATGACCTCGGGCCGGGGTTTTTCGGAAATTCAACAGGCCTACACCACCAGCGGCAGCCTATCTCTCGGCCGGACCTTGACCCAGCATTGGTTCGCCTCGGTGAGCGCCGGCGCAGGCTTCACCACGTATATCAGCTCGCGATCTCCCGGTACTATCGGGAGCACCCCGTCGGGCGGCGTCGAGATCGGATACAGGGCTCGCTCCCACACACTCGTAGCTTCCTATGGCCGAACGTTGGGCCAAGCATTTGGGGTAGGAGCAGCAGACATTTACACCACCAATGCCGCCTGGCATTGGCAGCAGCCGGGCCGAAGTTGGGCACTGTCCAGCAGTTACATGCAACAGGAAATGAGCAACGGAATCTTCGGTCACGTGAGCGGCTGGCGCGCGGGAATCGGAATGGGCCGGCAAATGGGCCAGCATGCGGTACTCGACATCGAATACATGTACGCGGCTTATTCCGGCAGCTCGGTGTCCACTCCCTATAATTCGACGATGAACGCGGTCCGCCTCTCGGTGGGGTGGATTCCCCGGGGAACCGAAAGGCGCTGAGGGCGTGATTTTCAGGATTTCGCGATGATTCGGATTTTCAACCAGTACGTATCGCCAAAGAACGTGCTCTTGATGCTCACCGAGGGCGCCCTGATCGCGCTCGCCGTGGCGTGCGCTCTTCGATTGCGTTTCTGGAGCGATCCGGATGAAATAGCGCCGTTGATCCAATTCCCCGATATCATCATTCAGGGTCTGGTGATCGTATTGGTTGTCCAACTTTGTTTCTACTATAGCGATCTGTATAATCCCAACGTGCTGCGCGGACGCAGCGACCAGCTCATCAGTCTGGGACAAGCCCTGGGCAGCGCCTGCCTGATACTGGGCGCGATCTACTACCTGGTTCCCGGTCTGTTGATCGGCCGCGGCATTTTCCTGATCAGCGTGTTTCTGGTTGCGACATTTGTCAGCATTAATCGCGTGGTGCTCGATCGTGCGTGGCAGATCGCCTCAGCCAGGCAGAACCTGCTGATCCTGGGTACGCAGGCGATGGCTCTGAACGTGGCCCGGGGACTGACCAGCCGCAGCGACCTCAATGTGAATCTCGTAGGTTTCATTGAAGCCAAATCCGGCGATTCGGGTCCAGCCAAGAACTTGTTTGGACATCCCGTAGTCGGCGCCGTGGAGGATCTTGAAAAGATAACCGCGGAATATCGCATCGCGCGCATTATCATAGCGTTAGAGGAGAAGCGCGGCACGCTGCCTGTGCGGGAACTCGTTCGCCTGCGAGTCCAGGGCGTGAGTGTGGAAGATGCGCACTCGACCATGGCCGCGCTCACAGGCCGCATCTGGCTCGATAGCATTCAACCGAGTTGGTTTGTCTTCGGCGAAGGTTTTCGCCGTTCGCGACTGAACCTCGCCGTAAAACGCGCCCTGGACCTGAGTTTTGGCTTATTCGGCCTGGTGGTTTCCTTACCGGTCATGGCGCTCGTGGCGATAGCCGTGAAGCTGGATTCCAAGGGACCCGCGCTCTTTCGCCAGGAGCGCGTAGGACTAGGGGGCAGAACGTTCGATGTGCTGAAGTTCCGCTCCATGCAGGAGGATGCCGAGGAGAACGGCGGTGCCCAATGGGCGGCCAAGGATGATCCGCGTGTAACACGCGTCGGCAGGTTTATCAGGAAGTTCCGGCTGGATGAGCTGCCACAGTTTTTCAACGTCATTCGAGGCAACATGAGCTTTGTGGGACCGCGTCCCGAGCGTCCGGTGTTCGTCGAGCAACTCCGTAGACAGATCTCTTATTACGAGGAGCGGCATTCGGTGCGGCCGGGAATCACCGGTTGGGCGCAGGTGCAGTACGGATACGGCGCGAGTGTGGAAGACGCCGCGCGCAAGCTAGAGTACGATCTCTTTTATTTGAAAAACATGTCGCTCTTGTTCGATTGCGCCATTGTGCTCCAAACAGTGCGCACGGTACTTGCCGGCACATCCGCGCGGTGAGCGAACAGCCGGCGGCGCGCCGCCGGTTTTGAGGGAAGTCTAAAGGACCGGAGGATTCAATGATCGTTGTGTCAAAGTCTTGGCGCGCCGCTTTGCCCGGGGCGCTGGTGATCCTTAGCCTCTGCGGATGTCTTAGTTCGCCGCAAGAAAAAGAAGCCAGGTTCCTGGCTTCGGGCAAACTGCATTACGCCAAAAAAGACTACTCGAGAGCCATTTTGGACTTCAAGAACGCACTCCGCGCCGCCCCGAGGGATGCGGAGGCTTATTATCAGCTAGGGCTGGCTTACGAAGCAACCAACGATTTGAGATCGGCGTATGCCTCCTTCAAGAAAGCCACGGATCTGAATCCGAATCACTCGGAGGCACAGTTGAAGCTGGCCTCGCTCATGGTGCTGAGCGGCAAAAAAGAGCTGGCTGAAGATGCCGAAAAAAGGATCAAGAGCACCGTGGCGTCCACCCCAACTGCAGCGGCGCTGAACACCCTGGCATTCGCGGAACTGCGCCTGGGAAGGCAACAAGACGCCATCGGACATTTGCAGCAAGCCCTAAGCAAGTTTCCGGCCGATTTGGGTTCCTCAGCATTGCTAATGCGGATCAAACTGAACAATGGAGATATCACGGGCGCCGAAGAACTCCTGAAGAATTGCGTCGCAAAAGCGCCTCAATCTGCTGAAGCGGCCCTGGCGCTCGGACGGCTGTATCTTGTTATCAAGAAATTTGACCTAGCGGAACAGCAGTTGCGCCGGGCGTTCGAACTGGATCCGAAGTCGGGCGTTGCTTTGAAAGACCTCGGGATGCTTCAACTTCAGCAGGGCCGGAATCAGCAGGCACAGCAGACTTTCAAACAGCTTTCGGCCTTGCCGGACAAAGCCTACAAACCCCTGCACGGGCTGTTGCTTTGGCAGCTGGGTCAGCGTGACGCCGCGGTGCGGGAATTCGAGGTGGTGGCAGCCGCCGACCCGTCAGACCGCGAGGCTCGATCACGCCTGGTCAGCGCTTATGTTGCCACCGGACGGCGCCAGGACGCTGAGAAAATGTTGAGCAAGACCCTGGAGAAAAACCCAAAGGACGCCGACGCTCTGGTGCAACGCGCCGCCTTGTTGCTCGGCGACGGCAACTATACGGTAGTGCAGAATGATCTAAACCAGGCGCTTCATTTTCAGCCGGATATGGCCCAGGCTCATTTGGCTCTGGCAGCCCTCCACGAGGCCCGTGGCGCTACGCTGAGCCAACGGCAGGAACTCTCGGAAGCCCTCCGGCTGAATCCCGCCATGCTTCAGGCGCGGCTCGCTCTGGCGCGTCTGCTGATTGCCTCCGGCTCACCTGAGGCGGCGCTCGCCAACCTGGACAACGACCCATACGAGGTCCAGAAGCGGTCGATTCCATTTATCGTGCAGCGAAATTGGGCTTTGTTGCGATTGAACCGCAGGGCGGAGTTGCGCCAATCGGTTGACTTGGCGCTAAAGGCAGCTCGTGTTCCGGACCTGCTGGTACAGGACGCAGTACTGAAACTTCAGGCAAGGAACTTCACTGGCGCCCAATCTTCGCTCGATGACGCCCTGAACCAGGATCCCGAAAATCCGGCCGCTCTGGATGTGCTGGTGCGCATGTATTCGGCCCAGCGCAAGTTGCCGGACGCGATCCGGAAAATACAGGCATGTGTGGCCAAGCAGCCGAAATCCGCCGTATTGCTGGCGTTATTAGGCAATTTGCTGGCTGCAGACGGGAAGCCGGCAGAAGCGCGGAGCGCCTACATACAGGCGAAAGCAGCCGACCCCCATTCCACGCCCGCCACTCTGGCGCTGGCCAGCCTGGACATGTCCGAAAGAAAGTTCGACGCAGCACGCGAGGAGTTGACGAGCCTCCAAACAACTGATCCCAACAATCCACAAGTCTGGATCTCTAGCGGCTTGCTGGAGGCGCACCAGAAGAACGCTCGCGCGGCCATCGAGACCTTCCGTAAGATCCTGGAACGGGACCCGAATAACGCGATCGCGATGAATGACCTGGCATATCTGCTGGCGACGGAGGGCAATCAGACGGGGGAAGCGTTGAAGTACGCCCAAAAAGCCAAGGAGATGGCGCCTGATATGGCTGACGTCGACGACACACTCGGGTGGGTCCTTTACAACAGAGGCATCTACGAATCGGCCTTGGGGTATCTGGAAAGCGCGGCGAGGAAGAAGAATGATCCTGCGATTCGCTATCACCTCGCCATGGTCTATACCAAAGTCGGAGACAAGCGCGGGCTCCAGATGCTCAAGGAAGCTCTGAAGGCGGCTCCTAATCTGCCCGAGGCTGAAATGGCCCAACGCATTTTAGCCGGGGCCGCGGCGTCAACGGCCCGCAAATAATTCCGGCGCGGCCGAGGACCAGGGCTATTTTGCCGCAAAATGCAAAGACTACCTCGATGCGGCCCAGCAGGCGCCGAACAACCTCGGTATTTTCATCCGTCGACTTGCGCTCCCGCCAGTCAAAGCAATGCCCAAACCTGTGCGTCAGCATCGAAATGTGAACGATGTCCAATCCGATGGGAACATCAGTCTTTTCCTCAAACGATGAGACCAACGCCGCTATTCTCCCGGAAATGGTGTCGAGTCTCGACCACATGAATAGCGTCGAGCACATATTGGCGAAGTCGAGAACAGCAGGCCCGCGGCCGCAAGCTTCAAAGTCAAGAATTCCCGCCCATCCATCGCGCCTGATCAGGACGTTGAGAGGCGTCCAATCGCCGTGCACAACCCGAGTGGGAAGGGTGGATAACTGATCGAGGCTCGGCTTCAGCCAGTGTGCAGCCTCGTGTAGGATGTCTCGCTCCTTTTGTGTGAGTGAGGATCGCGAGATGGTATGAGTAGCTGCGATAAGCGATCGCGCTGTCAGCGCCGGTCGTAAAATCCCCATAGTGCCGGACGAAAAATCCCCCACCCCTGACAAGGGCTAAGGCCGGCAGCGACTCTGAAGTGGAGGAGGTGCCGGGATGTGTTACGGGGGAGAGACATGCAAGACATCGAGGAGCTAAAGAGACAGGGACTGAGCATCCGAGCGATCAGTCAGCTGACTGGATACGACCGGAAGACGATTCGCAAGTATCTGATCCGGCCGGAAAGCACACCAGTTTGTGGACCGCGACCGGCAGCAGCCAGCAAGCTGGATGCGTTCAAAGCGTATCTGGAAGAACGATTGAAAGCCGGAGTTTGGAATGCGCAGGTGCTGCTGCGGGAGTTGCGGGCCCGCGGGTATCTCGGAGGCTACACGATTCTGAAAGACTGGCTGCAACCGCAGCGCGAATCGGCAGGCACTGTAGCGGTACGAAGGTTCGAAACACCGCCAGGCAAGCAGGCGCAAGTGGACTGGGGACACCTGGGCACCATCGAGATGGATGGCCGACTGCGGGCCCTGAATGGTTTCGCCTTCACCCTGGCGCACAAGGCGTGTCGCGATGGCTACTCGGCATTCTACACTCGCGCCGCTGCGCTGTTTCGCGATCTGGCTCTGGCGCGGGCCGATGGAAGCTTGCGCAACCTGCTGCTGCGGCTTAGTAAGATTGACGTGCTGGTGGTGGACGACTGGGCCATGACACCGCTCAGTGAAAACGAGGCGCGCGACTTCTGGGAGATCTGCGAGGACCGTTCCCAGACGCGCTCGCTGGTGCTGACTTCGCAACTGCCTGTGGCCAAGTGGCATAGCCAGATCGGCGACTCTACTCTGGCCGAGGGCATCCTGGATCGCATCATTCATCGCGCTCACCGCGTCGAACTGCGCGGCGAATCGATGCGGAAAAATCCACCCAAGGAACCGGAGCGGTAAAGCGCCGCTCCGGGGCCACTGAGTACTGAAGGGAAGGGCCTCAAACGTCGGCCCTTCCCCCGGCCCCCATCCCGGCTTCGACATGGCCAGCCTCCGCTTCGCTCTGGATTCAGAAGAAATCTCTTGCCATTCCGATCACTCCCGGTCACAATCAGAAAGCCAGCGTCGCTTCGCTCCGACCTCGCTGATCGATTACCGGGATTGGTGATCGGTTTCAGAGGAGAATGAGTGATCGATTTCGGGAGAATCCGCAGTAGGAGAATAGGCCGGCGCGCATCGCGCCGTCAGTAGGTTTGTGCTTGAGGGCGGGTGTCGTGGGGAACAGTGCTGCTCCCATTTGGTACCGAAAGAAAGGGGGGCCGAGCCGCGCGGAGCCCAAGCGAGTGTCGCTGGTATGTGCGCGTCGTTCCTGTAGCTCGTTATCGAGATTTTCTTCGAGCTACTGTTCCTTAAACGAGGGGCCGAATGCGGGCGTATCCAGGACATCGTTCACTCGTATCTCAGCGTGTCCATCGGATCTACCCGTGATGCGGTTACGGGTTCAATAGACACTTCCTTGGCGGCCGTAACTTAATCGCGTCTCAACGCGCTCAACGGATCGACCAGAGATGCGCGGCGCGCGGGCAGATAGCCCGCGAGGGTGGCCACGACTGACATGACCAGGACAGCCACTGAGATCATCACAGGATCGCGGGGCATGATGCCGAACAGCATGCTGGATACGATTGGGGCAAGGCTCAGGGCGGCGGGTACACCGATCACGACCCCGACGCTCACCAACGTAAGCGTTTCGCGCAGTACCATCCAGACGAGATCGGAGCGCGTCGCTCCAAGCGCCACACGAATACCGATCTCTTGTGTTCGTCGAAGTACCGCATATGCCATCAGGCCATACAGCCCAACAGCTGCCAACAACAGCGCCAGCGCACCGAAGAAGCTCGACAGCTTGGCAACGAGTTTCTCCCGGACCAACTCTCGATCGACAAGTTCTGGAATCGTGTCAAAGCTGCCGACCCTCAGAGTCTTATCTACAGCCTGGATCTCACGGCCGATGCTGGCCTCCATGGTGACAGGGTCGGCAGCCGTGCGGATCTGTAGGACATTTCCACCGGTGGCTGGGAAGTGGATGAAGCGTGGTGGGCTCTCGCGCAGCTTGCCATAATTCGCATTCTTTGCGACGCCGATGATCTGGATGCCGTACCTCACCTTTTGGGGATCATCGCCCCAGCCGAATCGCCTGCCCACCGGGTTCGCATTCCCGAAGTAGTAGTGCGCCATGGCCTCGTTGATGATGGCGACATGTGGTTCTCGCTGGTCTCGACCGGCGTCTTCAACGGCGAAGGTGTGACCAAGCAGCAACGGCAGGCCGATGGTCTCAAAATATCGCGGTGTCACACTGTTGGCTCGAATCTGCCGGTTCTCACTGGGGCCAGGGGTGTAGCCTTCGACCGCAATGCAGCAGATTGCTCCGGTGCCGGAGGCAAATCCGGTACCGGACATACCGACTGAGAGGACGCCCGGCGCGGAGTTCAGCCGTTCGAGCAGCCGCGTGTAGAGCGCAGGGAGCTGCTCTCGTCTGTAGCCACTGCTCTCGGGATCAATTCGGATCTGAAGGACGTGCTCGCCGTTGAAACCCAGGTCGAGATCCCGGAGGTTACGCAACGTTTGGATGAATAGGCCGGCGCCAGTGACCAGTAAGAGACACAACGCGATCTGAGCTATGATCAGCGTGCGAGAAAGCGTAACGCGCGAGCGCGATAACGTACTCACGCTGAGCGATGGATTTTGGTTCTGCCGCGTCGCCTGGAGGGCAGGCGCAAGACCGAAGAGAACACCGGTTGCAGCGGACACTACGATCGTAAAAGCAAGGACTCGGCCGTCTAGGCTCACATCGATCGGGATCGCCGTTGTTCCTCCCGACACCAGGAGGAGCAGCATCGTGCTGCCCCAAGCGGCAAACACGAGGCCGACGGTACCACCGACCACAGCCAGCAGGACACTCTCGGTGAGGAGTTGACGGATGAGCCGCCTGCGGCCGGCGCCGATCGCCAGCCGTATAGCGATTTCTTTTCGACGCGCTGTCGCCCGCGCGAGCAAGAGATTAGCGACGTTTGCGCAGGCGATCAGCAGCACTAGCCCAACCACGGCCATGAGGAGACGCAGCGGTTGCGAAAACTCCTTGCGAAGGTCGGAAAGACCGTTGTTGCCGGGGACGACATCGATCCGTGCCAATTCCAGCGCGGTTTTGCCAACGTCGCTCTGCTGCGATTGAAGGCCCTTGAGAAGTACGGCAAGCTCCGCCCGGGCCCGTTGTTCGGTCGACCCGGGCTGGAGCCGAGCCATGACCCGCAGCCATGCCACATTTCCCTCAAGGTAGGACATACCTCGATCGAGGGCGGGCTGCATTGCAAGCGGTATCCAAATGTCGGGAGCCCTCCCAACAGACTCGCCGAAGAACTCGGGTGGCGCTACCCCGACGATGGTGACAGGCAGATCGTTCAGCGTGCTTCGTCTTCCGATGACGGAATAATCCCGCGCAAATCTGCGTTTCCAGAAGCCGTAGCTGATGACAGCCACAGAGTTCGCGCCCGCGATCTTGTTGTCTTCAGGAGTAAGAATGCGGCCCGTAATCGTATTAACGCCCAACACCTGGAAGTATTCGCCGGACACGAGCTGCACCTCGGCTCTTTCAGTCTGCCTGCCTGGTCCAGGCTGTATGAGATCCATGGTGCGCGCCCCGTCGAGGGCTGCGAAAACACCGGAAAAAGTTAGACTGCGATCGCGTACCTCCTTGAACAGCGGATAGGAGAAGTTATATCGTTCCCCGCGCGCGTTGATTATTGGAATGAATGGATCGAGCGCAACAAGCCGTTCCGGCTCCTTGACAGGCAGCATTTTGAGCAAGACAGCGTCGACGACACTGAAGATCGCGGTGTTTGCGCCGATGCCGAGAGCCAGCGAAAGCACAGCCATTGTCGTGAAACCAGGGCTCTTGCGCAACGAGCGGAGTCCATAACGCAAATCTTGCCAAAGTGTTTCAAGCCAACGGACCGTGTCCATGTCGCGAGTCCTTTCCTTGAGAAGGAGCTGGTTTCCGAAAAGGCGTAGCGCGTGCTGGCGAGCTTCTTCGGGCGCCATCCCTGCCGCGATGAACTCCTTCACCCGCATCTCGATGTGGAACTGCAATTCCTCGTTCAGCTGATCTTCGAGCTTGTTCTTCCGGAACGAACCGAGCAGCCGATTGATCCAAGACATCCTTACTCCTCACGCGAACCGCAAGACCTTCGCCACCGCCCGCGTTAGCTGATTCCAGCTCTCCTCTTCTTTGGCGAGTTGCTTGCGGCCCACAGCAGTCACCCGGTAGTACTTCGCGCGGCGATTGTTATCGGACGTGCCCCACTCGGAACTGATCCATCCAGCCTGCTCGATGCGATGCAGCGCCGGATATAGTGACCCCTCCTCAACGCGCAACACCTCGTCGGAGACCTGCTGGATATGGACTGCGATGCCATAGCCATGCATCGGCCCGCGCATCAAGGTTTTCAGGATCAGCAGGTCAAGCGTGCCCTGGAGCACGTCGGGATTACCCTTGCTCATGCGATGCCATATAGATGTCTATGGAAGTATGAACCTGATGCGCTCGGGTGTCAAGAGGTCAGCGAGCCAAGCGTGTGTCGGGAATCTTACCCCGGGGCCGAGGCACGGCTTCATTACGAATTTACCGCGCGCAGTACATCCACCAGGTCGATGAAAACGCCATAAGCGGTCTGCTCCACGCCGGGAGAAATCGAGACGGTTCCGAGGGTGCCCATCAGGTCGGTATGCAGGAGCAGCAGGTTCGACGTGCCGTGGACGCAAGCGAGAATGTCAGTCTTGTCCAGCACTTCGGCGCGGACGCGCAGCGAGAGTGCCCGGTCCGTCTTCTTGGCCCGGCTGACGAGCCGGACGGTCTTCCCGTTACGGTTGAGCTTGTGCATCCGATCCGGCGTCAGACGGGTGATCCCGCGCGTCGGAATGGCTTGCGGATTCGTGCGCGCGTCCAGCAGTACATTGGCCAGGGCAGCGGTCTTGGCGGCTGAATCCCAGCCCTCCACGTCGTAGCTGGCATCGGCTTCAGCGATGCCCATGCGGCGGGCTGCGTCGAGACCTTCCTCAAACGTGCCGCCCTGCTCCATGGCTTCGATCACAACCTTGGAAGTTGAGTTCAACACTCCCGTGAAGCCGAGTACCTTGACGCCCGGCAGATTGTTGCGGACCTGATTGAAGACTGGGGCACCGTCCATCACCGTCGATTCGAAACGGAACAGGAGACTGCGCTGCTGAGCTTCTTCGCGCAGCTGAGCGTAGGCGTGCGCGATGGGCCCCTTGTTTGCCGTGACCACGTGCATGCCACGCGCGAAGGCAGCTTGGATGTGGTCGATGGCGGGCTGGCCGGTGATGGGATTTAGGGTCGTCAATTCCACCGCGATGTCCGCCCGGGCTGCCTCGAGGAAAGCTTCCACTGAGGCTGCTGCAGGGCCGAATTGCGGATCGCGGGGAAGGCCACGCGGGTCAACAGCTGTTCCGTGACGCGCCGTGTGAATCCCGTTGAGCTTGAACGGAAACTCCGATTGTTTCCGGCGAATCAGCACGGCGAGCGCCCGGCCGACGTTACCGTATCCGATGAGCGCGAGCTTCAAGGATTCAATTGTCGCAACTTTGGGCGATAGCGTCTTCTGCTCATTCGAAGAAAGGCCGCAGGTCCCCGCCAAAATCAGGCGTGGCCCTGCGCTACACGGAAGTGAGAATGACTGGCGGCTCCGCCACTATATCCATGTCGACTCATGAACTCTCTCGGTCTGGTGGGGGAATCGCCGCAGATCTGCCAGATTCGCCGGAATATTGAAAAGCTGGGACGTTCCAAGTCCCCGGTGTTGCTGCTGGGGGAAAGCGGCACGGGCAAGGAGGTTGTCGCGCGCGCGATCCATGATACGCCAATCCGGCGGGGAATTTTGTCCCTATCGATTGCGGGTCGCTGGTAGGCCCGCTTATGGAGAGCGAGCTGTTCGGGCACACGCGCGGGGCCTTCACCGGAGCGGCCGAAATCAAGCGTGGGCTGATCGAGCTGGCGGATGGCGGCACGGCGTTCTTCGATGAAATCGGCGACCTGCCGCTCGAAATGCAGGTGAAGCTGCTGCGCCTGCTGCAGGAGCGGGAGTTCCGTCCTGTAGGGTCGCTGGCCACGCGAAAGGTGGAGATCCGAGTGATCGCGGCCACGCACCGCGATCTGGCCCGCGAAGTGGAGAACAAGAACTTTCGTCAGGATCTTTTCTACCGCTTAAACGTGGTGATGCCTGCGGCTGCCGCCGCTGCGCGATCGATCCGGAGGACATTCCGCGGCTGATCGAATGTTTCCTGGAACGCCTGGGCGCCACACACAAGTTGACCGGGAATGCCATGGAAGACCCTCCTGTGCTACGACTGGCCGGGCAACGTGCGCGAACTGCAGAACTGCATCGAGCGCATGGTGGCCATGAATTCCGGGCCGCTTCTGCAGACAGCCGACCTGCCGTCGGCGCTGCAAACGCACCTGGAAAGCCGGCGGTCGCTTTCCGTTTCAGCGGTGGCTGCGGGCGCCGGTGTTTCCGCAGCCCGGGCTCAGACGCCGCCGCAATCAGGTATCATTCCTTTGACGGAGATGGAGAAGCGCGCCATTCGCACGCCCTGGAATACACGAAGGGAGATCGCGTCATGGCCGCTTATCTGCTCGGCATCGGCCGCACCACGCTCTATCGAAAACTGAAAGAGTACCGCCTGGACAGTTGAAAATCGCGCTCGACGCCACCTACAGCGTGGGAGAGAATCTCTCCGGGGTAGGGGTCTATTCGCGCGAACTGCTGCGCGGGCTGGCTACCGCGCACCCTGAAGAGCGCTTTGAATTCTGCTACCGCCCTCACCGCTATCTTCGTTCCTTCCGTGCCGCGCTTCCGCGCAACGCCCGGCGCGCGTTGCTTTACGAGCCGCTGTTTCCGCGCGCGCGCGATTTTTTCCACGGCCTGAACCAGAGGCTGCCGGAGATCCGATTTCGCAAGACAGTGTCCACGTTTCACGACCTGTTCGTGTTGACCGGCGACTATTCGACGCCGGATTTCCGCCGGCGATTCGCAGAGCAGGCGCGCCGGGCCGCCGCCGAATCGGACGCTATCATCGCGGTTTCCGATTTCACTGCGCGGCAGGTGAAGGAACTGTTGGGGTGGAGCAGGCCCGCCTGCACGTGGTGCATCATGGCGCGAACCGGCTGGGCGGTTGCCGGGGTCCGTGAAGCGCGAAAACATCGTGCTCAACGTGGGCGCGATCCAACAGCGCAAAAATATCTCGCGCCTGGTGGAGGCATTCGAGCGCACGCCACGGGGGTGGAAGCTGGTGCTTGCGGGATCGGCGGGCCACGGCGCCGGCGAAATCTTTGGCGCGCATCGAATCGAGCCCGCGCCGCGGGGATATCCAGGTGCTGGGTTATATCACGAGTGACATGCTGGCGACGCTGGTACGGCCGTGCGCGCGTTTTCGCATTCCCTTCCCTGGACGAGGGCTTCGGCATGCCGGTACTCGAGGCCATGGCCGCGGGTGTACCCGTCCTGGCGGCAAACCGCGCGGCATTGCCGGAGGTTTGTGGAGATGCCGCGCTGCTGGTGGATCCGGAAGACGTCGAGGCGATCGCCGTGGGCTTGAACCGATTGATGGGCGACGAGGCGCTAGCGGAGCAGTTGATTGCGCGAGGATTGGATCGGGTGAGCGGGATTCAGTTGGCAAAAAGCGGCGGAACAAACCTGGAACGTGTATCAAGGATTGCTGATCTAGCGGACGAAGGTTGTTACTTCGCTTCTTCGTCCACGGCGATCTTGAGCGCGCGCAAAAAGCGCTGGTCCTGGCTGGTGAACTTGATCTTCCCAGTGGACTCGAAAGTGTGCTTCACTTCGGCGGGCGTCCCCTCTTGTTGCATCTTCAGCCGGATCGCCGTCTTCGTCGCGCTTGTTAAAACCGATAGTGGCCTCGAGCACCAGGAACACGTCGTAACCAGCCTGCTTGATCTCGCCGATTGCTTCGGCGATGCGATCGGAGTCCGACAACGAATCGTTAATCGCGTTCCCCAGTTCCTGCATTAGGCTTTCAAGACGCTCTTCCAAAATCAGCCCCTTTCTCCAAAGCCAGGGTCTGGAGCTCCCGTCTATCTGGATGCGCCTGCGGTCCTAAGCGTTCCAGAATTAGTTAAATCCCAAGTGTCAACGGCCCCACACTCGCTTAGATTGTAGTGGAGGGCAGTACGCTTCACAAGTCTTTATCGGCAAAAAAGTACTGATACATTAGTGCTTACGAACGGGGTAAGTCATCGGATGACGGCCCAGCCCAATCTTTTGGATACAGATGCTGTTAACCCCCTTTGCTACCATGGAAAGGTGGCTAAACCCAGCCTGATCCACCAAGGTTATCAATTTGTCCGTCATGTCGTGCCTGCGGTGGCGAAGCCGGCCCGTACGCTATGGCACGAAGTCATCGGATTCCTATTCCTGGCGCTGGCGGCGATTCCGATCCCATCGGGCCTGCGGACGCTTCGCGACCTGGACGCGGGAGGAGGCAGCCTGGTCCGGCTCATCCTGACGGTCGCGTTTGTCGCGATCATGGCCGGATACGGCATCTCGTCTTTTCGCCGTGCCCGCAAGATCTCCCGATCGTGAGCGACCCTCTGGGAAAACCCGGCGAATTCCCGTTTACGCGGGGCATCTATCCCGACATGTATCGCAGCCGCCTCTGGACCATGCGGCAATACGCTGGCTTCGGCAGCGCCGAGGAGAGCAACCAGCGTTACCGCTACCTGTTGTCGCAGGGCACCACCGGCCTTTCGGTCGCCTTCGATCTTCCCACGCAGATGGGAATGGATTCGGACCATCCGCTGGCCGCGGGCGAAGTGGGGCGCACCGGTGTGGCCATTTCTTCCCTCGCCGACATGGAGCGGCTTTTCAAGGACATCCCGCTCGGCCAGGTTTCGACGTCGATGACCATCAACTCGACCGCGGCCATCCTGCTGGCACTTCTACGTCCTGGTGGCCCGGCGCCAGGGAGTCGATGCGCGGAAGCTTTCGGGTACCGTCCAGAACGACATCCTGAAAGAGTACATTGCGCGCGGAACCTATATCTATCCGCCGCGGGCCTCCATGCGCATCGTGACCGATCTGTTTGCCTGGGCCGGCCGGGAGCTGCCCGAATGGAACACCATCTCGATCAGCGGATACCACATTCGTGAAGCCGGATCGACGGCCGTGCAGGAAGTAGCGTTCACCTTTGCCAACGCCATCGCTTATATCGAGGCGGCGCTGGCGGCGGGCCTGGCCATCGATGATTTCGCGCCGCGGCTCTCGTTCTTTTTCAATGCACACAGCAATTTTCTCGAAGAGATCGCCAAGTTTCGCGCGGCGCGGCGGCTGTACGCACACCTGATGCGCGATCGCTTCGGCGCGCGAAGAATCCCAAAGTCCATGATGCTTCGCTTTCATGTGCAGACCGCCGGATCCACACTGACCGCGCAACAACCCGACGTCAACGTAATTCGCACCACTATCGAAGCGCTTTCGGCGGTGCTGGGCGGCGCGCAATCGCTGCACACCAACTCGCGCGACGAAGCGCTTTCGCTGCCCACCGAAGAGTCCGCGCGGCTGGCGCTGCGAACGCAGCAGATCATCGCCTACGAAAGCGGCGTCACCAATACGGCCGATCCCGTGGGCGGCAGCGAGTACATCGAACGCCTCACTGCGGCCATCGAGCGCGGCGCCAAAGACTACCTGGAACGCATCGCCCATTTAGGCGGCACCCTCCAAGCCATCGAAAGCGGTTTCATTCAAAGCGAAATCCAAAACGCCGCGTTCGAATTTCAGAAATCTGTCGAGCGCGGAGAAACCGTGGTGGTGGGGTCAACCGGTTCCGCATGGAGGAAGGGCGGAAGATTCCCACTTTTCGGCTCGATCCAGCCATCGAGCGAGCACAAATCGAACGGCTGCGGCAATTGCGCGCCAGCCGCAACAGCAAAACTAGTTGCGGAGCACCTGCAAGGACTGGAACAGGCGGCGCGGGGGCAGGAAAACCTGATGCCGCTGATCCTCGACGCCGCTGGCTGCTTACGCTACGCTGGGCGAAATCTCCGACCGTCTCAAGTCCGTGTTCGGAGAGTATCGCGAAGCGGCGTAAGGCGCTGCCACCACGTTATGCCGGGTCCGCGGCTTCCGCTCGCGCAAACCCAACTTATAAAGCAGGCGACCGACGTGATCGCGGTCGTAGTGCACGCCGAACTGGGCTCTCGATGACGGCGGCCATGCGTGACGTGGTCCAGTGATCGTCGCGGAAGCCAAACGCCATGGGACGCTCGCGATAGATTTGGGCTACGCGATCGCAGTTGCTCCCGCGTGAGGCGGCTGGGCCGCCCGGTAGCCTTGCGGCGCTTGAGCGAATCGACCCCTTTGTTTGCCAGCGCGCGATACCACCGCGAAGCGGTAGTGCGGCTGACGGAAAATTTGCGTGCAACTTTTGATTGAGAGAGGCCGTTGAGGAGATCCTGCGCTGCCTCGAGACGTCTCTGTTCCATCTCCTCACGATTTAAGGAGATCTGAGCGGCTATATCCATAGGCACGCGGTAAGTTGATTGGCCAGAGCGTAGCAATCATAACGCAAAACAATAAAAGTGTAAATTGTTTTTTAGCAGATTTTTTTTGGGGCAGGGTGTGACTGGGCTCAAGATCGGTATTGGCGTGGGATCGTGAGCCTACGACTTGACCGGCCGCTCAGGTCGGGCTAGCGTTAGAGTTAATGGACGAAATTACGCTTCAGGTCCAGCACGACGAGGAATCCGGCTTGCTGGTAGCATCCTGGGACGCTCCGGACGTCTCTGGCGGGATTACCACGCAGGGGCAAGACTTATGCGATCTGCAGCGGCAAGTCACTGAGGCTATTGCGGCCCACTTCGACGACGGCACGGCTCCGCACCGCATCCGTCTCCACCTTGTAAACGATCCGATCCTGGTCCAGGCGTGAAGCTGCCGCGCGTTCCCGGCGCGGATGTGCGGTTAAGGCCCAGCAGCGAATGACGCTGAGCGACCTGGACACGGTGCGTTAACTGCATGAACTTGGCCGCCGCTCTCGACAACCTTCGCGTGGTCCTGGTTTCGCCGCGCAATCCGTTGAACATCGGGGCTGCCGCGCGTGCCATGTTCAACTTGGGGTTCTCGCGGCTGCGGCTAGTCAATCCTTATGAGGTCGCGTTTCGCGAGGCGCGGTCGGCCATTGGGGCGCGCGAGATTCTGGAATCGGCGGAAGAGTTCCCATCAGTGGCGGATGCCGTAGCCGATTGCAATCTAGTGGTCGGCACCACGTCGATTGGGCACCGGGGCCTGGCGCACACTCTGCACCGGCTGGAACAGGGCGCGCCGCTGATACGTGCGCAACTACAATCGGGACCCGCGGCACTGTTGTTTGGATCGGAAAAGTTCGGCCTGAGCAATGAAGATCTCGCGCATTGCCACTGGCTGATGCGCATTGCGACGGCGGACCGCCAGCATTCCATGAATCTGGGGCAGGCGGTGGCGGTCTGCCTGTATGAGCTGTCGCGCCATGAGCTCGATCCGCCGGCGGCGCCGGCACGGACACCCAAGCCGGCATCGGCCGGCGATACCGAGCAGATCACACGCCTGCTGCTGGAGGTCCTCGAGCGCAGCGGCTACATAAATCCAGTCACAGCGGTGTCCGCCGAGAACAAAGTACGGCGCCTAGTGCGGAGGCTGGAAGTAAGCGCGCGCGATGCTCCGGTTGTGCTGGGCATGTTGCGGCAGATTTTGTGGAAGATCGGCCAGGCGGTGACCAAGGCAGACCGAGGGCGTACGCCCCACCGGGATTAACCGAACTGCAACGTGACGTCGACCTGGTGGTTCTGTTCGTCCATTTTTGTTACGGCCTTGGTCTTGTGCAGATTTTCAAAGAGGCCCTGTTCACGGACGCGGTTCAGAAAGTAATCGGGGTAATCGGCGTCGAATGGCTTGCCGGGCTGGAGGCCCCAGAGTTTCTTGACGGCGGCCTCACCGTTCAAATCCAGGCCCTCGATGGACAGCTTGCCGAAGCTGAATTGCGGGCCTTCGTCGATGCGGATGGTAAGATCCACCAACTTGGTTTTGTCGTGGATCGTGCGCTCGATACTGGTTTGCGCGCGCAGATAGCCCTGGCGCAGCATGCGCTTCTTGATGCGCTCGAGCCCTTGATAAACGCCTTCGAAATTGGCAACCTCGCCGGTCTGAAACTTGCCGATCTTGAGCAGTTCGGTGCTCTTGGAGGCGTAGTTGCCGGTGAATTTCACTTGGCCCAGCTTGAACTCCGGACCTTCATCAACGGCAACAGTAATCGCGATGCCGTTCACGTCTACGGCGCGCTCGGTGGTGATCTTTGTAAAAGCGACGCGGACCCGGCCGTGCGCGTCATAGAGCGGCCGGATCGCGTTATCCAGCAGCGTGCGAAAGCCTGCCTCAGTATAGGGGAAACCGAAGGCGACTTCGGCGAGTTTGTTTTGCAACAGAGTGGTAGGCAGTGCTTGGTTGCCGGTGAATTTCACTTGGGCGATGGTGGGGAGCGCTCGCGCGGAGCGGAAGACGATGGCGAAATCGTTGACACCGACCGGCATAAGCTTTCCGAGCACCTTCTCGTCCTGATTCTTGCCGTCCAAGTAGTCCTGCACCAGCTTGGTATAGCGGGTGAGCAATTCGGCGGTGGGCGGAAGCTTGGGGGCGAACATGGGGTCTTTGGATTGGAGCCATGCGGCAATTTCCGCCGGCTTGGCAGGCAGGCCTTCGAACTGAACCGGGTAGAGTGGGGAGACTTCAACAACCTGGAACGACGCTGAATAGCCGCTCGAATCCTTAGAAGCCGCGAACTTGTATCCGACGGTTTCAAAGCAGCCGGTGGCCACAAGCCGGTCGCGCGCGGCATCGAAATCGGCCTTCCCGGCGACTTGGCCGACCTTGAGGCCGGCTACGGCGAGGATTTGCTGGGAAGTAAAGTTTCGGTTCCCCTCGACGGACAGGCTCTCGATGGGCCATTGGAGGGCATCCGCTTTCTTGGCGGCGGCTTTCCGGCCGGCTTTGGGAGCGGCCGTCTGTGCGAAGCCTGTGGCCGCGGCCATAAGTCCCAGAAGCGCGATGAATCGCACCATCATCTAATTGTATGGGATGTGCGGAAGGCCGCGCGGTTGCGGATTCCGACTAGGTAGAATGGACAAAGTGGCTTACGATCTGATTGTTATAGGCAGTGGTCCGGGCGGTTACTCGGCGGCAGTGCGCGCCGCGCAGTACGGCCTGAAAACCGCAATTATCGAAAAAGACGCCAAGCTTGGGGGGGCGTGTCTCCACGTGGGCTGCATCCCCACGAAGGCCTTGCTTCACACGGCGGAGGTCTGGGACCGTTTCGTGCACTCGGAAGAAGAGGGGATTTTTTGCGAGAAACCGCGCATCGACTATCCGAAAGTGATCGAACGAAAGAATAAAATCGTCGCCAAGCACGCCAAAGGCGTCGAGTTCCTGATGAAGAAGAACAAAATCGAGTGGATCAAGGGATACGGCGTCCTCAAGGGCGGCGGTCGCGTGGATGTGACGGGCGAGCAGGGGACGCAAACTCTCGAGGCGAAGAATATCCTGCTGGCGACGGGATCGGAAGCGCGGATGCTTCCCGGGCTCAAAGCAGACGGCGAGCGCATCCTGACCAATATCGAGATTCTAAATCTCACGGCGATTCCGCGGACGCTGGCCATCATCGGCGCGGGTGCGGTCGGTGTCGAATTTGCTTCCGTCTTCAGCCGCTTTGGCACGCAGGTGACACTGCTTGAGATGTTGCCCCGGATCGTGCCAGTGGAGGACGAGGAAATCTCGAAAGAACTCGAACGCGTGTTTCGCAAGAACAAAATCCGCGTCGAAACGGGCGCCAAAGTCGAGAAGGTGGAGATCGTGGATGGCTGCTGCAAGATCAGTGTCGCGCTGAGCAACGGCAAGAAGGAGGATCTGGCGGCCGAGAAACTGCTGGTAGCCGTGGGCCGCAAGCCGAACACCGAACGCGTGGGCATCGAAAACACCAAGATCGAGCTGGATCGCGGCTTCGTGAAGGTGAACCAGTGGCAGCAGACTGCCGAGCCGGGCGTTTACGCCATCGGTGACGTAGTGGCGGGCACACCGCAACTGGCGCACGTGGCCACAATGCAGGGAATGGTGGCGGTGGCGCACATGGCGGGAAAGCCCGCTACGCCGGTGAATCGCAACCGCATCCCGGGCGCGACTTACACCGAGCCGGGAATTGCCAGTGTTGGGCTAACCGAGGCGCAGGCGCGTGCCCAAGGCTACAAGGTCAAAGTGGGCAAGTTTCCGTTCGCCGCCAACAGCAAGGCCACAATCCTGGGCAATCACGAAGGGTTCGTCAAGGTGGTTGCCGACGAAACACACGGCGAGATTCTCGGAGTACACATCATCGGGCCGCAGGCGTTCGAATTGCTGGGCGAAGCCGTGACAGCGATGGAAGCGGAGGCCACGGTGGAGACGATGATGCACACGATACACGCGCATCCCACGCTTTATGAGGCGATGGGTGAGGCGTTTAACAACGTGTACGGTCTGGCGATCAATGCGTAGGGTAGCGTCCGTTCGTTTGCAAGGCGTTACGGAGCCGCGACGGTGACGGAGCGGAACAGTGGGCGGATCGTCCATGCGTAGTTGTACTTGGCGCGATCTCGGGCGTATCGACTACGCGGAGGCCTTCGAAATGCAACGCGCGCTGGTGGACCAGCGCAAGCGCGGCGAGATTCCAGACCAGTTTCTGATCGTCGAGCATCCGCACACGATCACGCTGGGCCGTAACGGGCACATGGCGAATCTGCTGGCGCGCGAAGAGATCTTGGAGCGTACCGGCGTGGCGTTTCATCCTACCGACCGCGGCGGCGACATCACGTATCATGGGCCCGGCCAGATTGTGGGCTATCCGATTCTGGATTTGCGCGAGTGGAAACGCGATGTGGTGGCGTATGTGCGGGCCATCGAGCAGGTGATCATCGATGCGCTGGCGGATTTTGGGTTGACGGCCGGTCGCGAGCCGGGGATGACCGGGGTTTGGGTGGCTGGCGCCAAGATCGCCGCCATCGGCGTGCACATCAGCCGGTGGGTGACATCGCACGGGTTCGCCCTCAACGCCACTACCGATCTGAGTTACTTTCAGTACATTGTGCCCTGCGGTCTGGTGAAGCCCGTGACTTCAATGGCTGTCCTTGGCGCGGGCGCGGCGCGGGAAAATGTGATCGACCGGCTGGTGTTTCATTTCGGCCGCGTGTTTGCATGCGACATGGCCAGAGCCAGCGCGAATGTCGAAACCGGAGAGTTCATCTATGACTGACGTCGTGATGCCCCAGATGGGCGAGAGCATTGTAGAGGGGACGCTGACTAAGTGGCGCAAGAAGCCCGGCGATCATGTGGAGCGGGATGAGCCGCTGTTCGAGATCTCGACCGACAAAGTAGACACGGAAATCCCGTCGCCTGCCGCCGGAACGCTGGCGGAGGTCTTGGTGGAGGAAGGGAAGACCGTCGGAATCAATACAGTGGTAGGGCGCATTGATGAGAGCGGTGGTAATGGGGCGCGCGCCGCGGCTTCCGCGAAGGCAGCGGCAGCACCGGCTCCTCCTCCACCGGCTGAAGCGGCTCCCGCGCCTCCACCTCCACAGCCGCCGGCTGCGGCGGCGCCCGCCCCCCCGTCCCCACCGCCGCAGGCTCCCGCACCTGTCGTCGAGCAGGCCGAACCGGGTGAAGTGTCCGGCCCTCTTTCTCCGTTGGTGCGAAAGATGGCGCGCGACAATAACATCGACTTGAGCCAGGTGAAAGGCACCGGCGCAGGTGGGCGCATTACCAAGCAGGATGTCGAGGCGTATCTGGCGCAGCAGCAGGCTGCGCCGGCGCGCGCGGCGGCTCCGCCGGCTCAAACGACCCCGCAGCCCACCGTGCCAAAACCCCAAGCGGCTCCGCCGGCCAAAGCGTCCGCGGACTACGTGCCGCCTGCCGCGCCGACGCCGGCCAAGGTGCGCGTTGAGCCTATGAGCGCTATGCGCATCAAGATCGCCGAGCACATGGTGATGAGCAAGCGCACGTCGGCGCACGTGACCACCATCCACAAGGTTGATATGACCAGAGTGGCCAAGGTGCGCGAGCGGCTGAAGGCGGACTTTCAGGCGCGCTACGGACTCTCGCTCACGTATCTGCCTTTTGTGACGAGCGCCGCGGTGGAGGGGCTGCGCGCGTTTCCCGTCGTGAATGCCTCGATCGAAGGCACCAACATTCTGTACCACAACGAAATCAATGTCGGAATTGCCGTGGCGCTGGAGAACGGCCTCATCGTTCCAGTGATTCGCAATGCCGATGAGAAGAATGTGCTCGGGCTGCAGCGGGCGATTGCGGATCTGGCAGCGCGGGCGCGATCGCGGCAGCTCAAGCCCGACGAAGTGCAAGGCGGCACGTTCTCCATCACGAACTTCGGCAGTTTCGGTAGCATCGTCGCCACGCCCGTCATCAACCAGCCGCAGGTGGCCATTTTGGGAGTCGGGAGCGTGGAGAAAACGCCGGTTGTGATCGATGACGCGATTGCCATCCGGTCGATCTGCTATCTGTCGCTTACCTTCGACCACCGCCTGATCGACGGCGCGTTGGCGGACCAGTTCACCGGGAAGGTGAAGGCGGTGCTCGAGAACTGGTCCGAGGAAGTGCTATAGACATGCGGGATTCGGAGGTTGATATGCCGCAGACGCTCGACCGGATTTTTCTTGAGGCGTCCACGAAAACGCTGGAGCAGCTTGTCTCGCGCATTCGCGACTGCGCGGGCAAGCTGTCAACGGATGAAATCTGGGCGCGCGGCCATGAGAACGAGAATGCCATCGGGAACCTGGTGCTGCACCTGAATGGCAATGTGCGGCAGTGGATCCTCTCAGGAGTAGGCGGAGCGCCGGACACGCGCACGCGCGATGCCGAGTTTGAGGCGCGCGGCGGTACCGAGAGAGCGGAACTCGTTGAGCGGCTGGAATCTACGGTACGCGAGGCCATCGCGGTGCTGGGCAAAGTACCGCCGGGTCGCCTGGAGCAGCGCGTCACGATTCAGAAGTATGACCTGACCGTGATGGAAGCGATCTTCCATGTGGTGGAACATTTCTCGCAGCACACCGGCCAAATCTTGTTTGCCACCAAAATGCTGACCGGCGAGGACTTGGGATTTTATAAACACCTGAAAGCCGCGGCGCACGCGGAGAAAACCCCGTAGATCGAAGAACGCCGTTCATCCACTTTTTTCAGAATTAAGATGCGATTTCCTTAACGGCCGCCACCGCGTGGTCGATTTCCTCCATGGAGTTGTAAACCTGCGCTGAGAATCGCAAACCCTCGGCGTCGCCTGCGGGCGTCATAGCAATGGCCAAGCGGTGCCTTTGCCAAAGCAAATCATACGCTTGCTTGGTGGGAACATTTTTCAAGCGGAACTTAACCACGCCGCCGGAGAGTTCCGGCTGCAGATTGGTCTTCAGCTCCACAGCGGCCATCTCGCGCAACTGAACTTTGGCGCGGGTCGCCAGCGCTTGGATTCGCGCCTCCACCGCCTGCAGCCCGATTAAATGGATGAAGTCCACGGCGGACTCGAGCGCCACCACGCGCGGGTCATCGCGCTGCCCGAAAACCTCGAACTTCCGTGCGCCTTTCAGGTGGTCGGTCCAGCCGGCGGTAACGATGGAAGGCCAGATCTGCGGGATCCGTTCCGCCCGAACCCAGAGAACACCCGCCTCCAACGGACCCATCAACCATTTGTGCGCGCTGGCGGAATAGGAATCGCAGCCGATTTCTTCGAGATTGACGTCGAACGCCCCGAACGTTTGCGCACCGTCGAGGTGCATATAGATATTGTGCTTGCGGGCAAGGGCTGCAATCTCGCGAGCCGGATATTGAATGCCCGTGGTGCTGGTGAGGTGGGTGATGGCGATGACGCGGGTGCGCGGTGTGATGGCGCGCTCGAAACCGGCCAGCAGGTTTTCCGCGCTGGGCGCGGGGATCGGTACGGGCAGCGATTTCACGACGAAGCCGTCGCGTTGCGCGCGCACGCGCCAGGAATCGTTATTCGACGGGTGGTTGTGATCGGTGATGAGGACTTCGTCGCCCGGCTTCAGATCCACGCCCTTTACGATGATGTTGCTGCCCTCGCTGGTGTTGCGGGTGATGGCGATCTCATCGGCGGAGGCCCGCAACATACGGGCCAGCTTGCTGCGCAACGATTCGCGCATGGCTTCATACTTGTCGCGATTCTGAAACGACGGGTTCGAGTGAAAGTCGCGCAAATATTCCAGGTGCCGGTCCAACACCAGCCGCGAGGCCGGGCAGACGTTGGCCGCGTTCAGGTAGAGAAGCCCTTCGGCGAGCGGGTACTGGCGCCTTACCATTTGCCAGTAGGTTTCGTCGCCGGCATCCGGTAACCGCGAAGCGGCAGCCGCCTGCAGCTTCGTCTGAAATGCCTGCCAGGTAGCCGGTAGAGCCGCCAACTTGAAGAAATCGCGTCGCGTGTTAGGCATGATGGTCCTCCGTGCGGTGGATTTATTGTACCGCCAGTACCGTAAACATTGACACGTGCTTGGAATACGCCTAGTATCGGACCCAAACGAGGGTTCATTCATGAAAGTACTCACGCTGTTTTGTCTCTGTGCGGGATTCGTCTTCGGGCAGGGCAGTGCGGCTGTTGTGGGCGCCGGCTACAACGCCATCGCGCCTGTATCAGTAGCGCCGGGCCAGGTGATTACCATTTTTGTCACCGGCGTTGGGAACGTCACCCAGAAATCCACGGCCGGGAAGCCACCTTTAGCGAACACACTGGCGGGGATCACGGCCGTATTGTTTCAGGGCACCACGACCGTTCCGTCGCCTATTCTGGCTGTCTTCTCATTGAACGATTGTCAATTCACGCTTCCCGGGGTTAAGTGCGCCTCCGTCACCGGCGTGACGGTGCAAATCCCGTTCGAACTGCACGCCAACATTCCTGGATCCCTCTCGCCCGTGGCGTTTCTTGATTATCTGCAGGTGTCCGACAGCGCCGGCAACACCGCCGTTGTGTCGTTGAATGCCCAGTTGGATGCGATTCACGTTCTGCGGCCGCAGGACACGGTGATGGCTCTCGACATGGCACTGGCCACGAGTTCTACTGGGGGAATCGTTGCACACGCGAATGGCACTCTCGTCGATCCGCTGCATCCCGCGCAGGTCGGGGAGGAACTGGTGATGTATGCAGTGGGCCTTGGGGCGACGAACCCGCCGGCGGTGACGGGAGCGGCCAGTCCCCTGCCGGCCGTTGCCGCAGCTGGGACATTTGTGGTCAATTTTGATTACCGGCCGAATGCACCGCCGACGCCTGGTACTGTCCTGATGAACGAATGGTTCGATAACGGTCCGCCGCCATTTGCGGGTCTGACGCCGGGCTTCGTCGGGCTATATCAAGTGAACTTCATTGTGCCGCCAATGCCTACGGGTACTCTGCCGTGCGTCCGCGGCGTGGGATTGGGCGCCAATCCGTTTGCCAGCGTTCTTTCGAACCTGACCGTCACAGTGGTTGGCAGGACGTCCTTCGATGGCGCCGCAATTTGTGTCGGCGCTATTGCCCCTTAGCCGCTTTGTTTTCCGGGCCCGTCCTGCTAAGTTGGAGTGCATGAAGCGACTGGAGCCGGTGATCTGGGCCAAAGGCACCTTTTTGACCCCGCAGCACCTCCAGATCCAGGACCGGTTCCTGGAAAACACGCTGCAGTTTCAGCTCGAGGCGCTCTCGTTCCGCCCGTGGGGCTTCCGCCAGCTTCTGGCCAATCAAGAGCTGCTGGCAGGCGGGACGTTCGCGATTTCCAGCGCCTCAGGCATCTTTCCGGACGGCCTTTTGTTCGATATTCCGAACTCCGATCCCGCGCCCCCGCCGCGGCCGCTGGCCGAGCGTTTCGCGCCCGACCAGGATGAGATGGTGGTTTACCTGGCGATTCCGCAATATCGCGAGCGCGGCCTGAACGTCTCTGCCACGTTGCGTAACGCCGACACCCGGTACCGGGCCGAAGTGGAAACGTTCAAGGATGAAAACACGGGCTCTTCAGAAAGGCCCGTGCAAGTGGCGCGCAAGAATTTCCGCTTGTTGGTTGAGGGCGAAAGCCGCGAGGGCTTTTCGTCGATTGGGGTGGCCAGCGTGAAACGCTCGGTTTCCGGGACATTTCAGCTCAACCCGAGGTTCGTGCCGCCGCTACTGGATTACACGGCAAGCGACTATCTGGTCTCGATTGCGCGGCGGCTGGTGGAGATTCTTTCCGCGCGCAGCAGCATGCTCTCCGGTACGCGCCGGCAGAAGAACCAGAGCCTCGCGGATTTCACCACCGCCGACATCGCGAATTTCTGGCTGCTGTACACCATCAACACTTACTTTCCCGTCCTGCGGCACCTGTTTGAAACACGCGCCTGCCACCCCGAGGAGTTGTATACTACCATGCTCTCGCTGGCGGGTTCGCTAACTACTTTTTCGTTGAAGATTCATCCGCGTGATCTGCCGCTTTACGATCACGACAATCTCGGGGCTTGTTTTACGGATCTGGATGAGAAGCTGCGGCTACTGCTCGAAACCGTGGTGCCCACCAATTTCATTTCACTGCCTTTGAAACTGGTGCAGCCGTCGATTTACGCCACGTCTCTGGACCAGGACAAGTACCTGGCCAACACCAAGCTGTACCTGGCCGTCAGTTCGGAGATGAACCAGGGCGACCTGATCAACAAGACGCCGCAACTCATCAAGGTCTGTTCGGCCAATCACATCGAACATCTGGTCCGGCAGGCGCTGCCGGGTGTCCCGCTGACGCACGTCGCAACGCCGCCGAGCTCGATTCCGATGAAGCTGAATTTCCAATATTTCAGCATGAATCAGTCGGGCCTGGCGTGGGAGGCGGTCACACGCGCGCGCAATCTGGCTGCGTATGTACCGGGCGATTTTCCCAATCCGCAACTCGAGTTGATCATTTTGCTGCCACAAGCTTCGTAGGGAAATGAGGAACCTCAAATCCCGATTTTTTCCCGCAACACATATCGGGAAATGAACTCACAGACGTGCATCACTCAGCAACAGGCCTGTCCCACCAACTGGGAGAACCAGTGTTATTGTCGTTAATGCAAACCGAAGGAGAACAAACATGAAGATCCTTAAACCGATCCTCTTGTTCCTGTTGATGATCGCGGTAGCAATCGTCGCGTCGTCTGTGATTAGTCACATTCGAGCCGACCAAATTGCGGCAGCAACGTATTCGATATGGTTCAACGAGTATCGTCCATACGGAACACTTAGCCCGAGCGCTCTCGCCGGCTTAACACCGGAGAAACTGAAGCTGCTCAAAACCGTAGTGCCCACTCGCCAACGTTTCGATGGTCAACGAGCTAACGGGGACAGTATTGAGATTGTCTCTACAGATGACGGCGTGCAGAACAAAGCAATTACGTTCCTCCAACAAGGGATTAGTGTTTTGACGAACAACCGGAACAGCAACATTTCGACGACCGGTACTGGCGTGCCATTCCTCCTGAAACCGGTGACGCCAATGTGTCTGGCGTGGAGGGACTCTCGCATAGTGCCAGAGGATGACACCATTCTTGGGTTCCATACTCTGCACGTGACCATACAAGATCATGGCATGATCTCGGACAAATGGTATTCGCGAGACCTAGGATGTCAGGTACTAAAGAGCGTCTCGACTCGCCAGTCCGACGGGGCCGTGGAAGATATAGAAGCTACATCAGCATCTGCAGATCCGCCAGCCGATAGCATGTTTGCTCTGCCGAATAATCCCGTGGAAATGAGCCCTTCAAATTATTGGTTGGCTTTGACTCCTCCAGACGCGGGCCACAACAAGGCTTCGGATGCCATTTCAACTCCATATTACGAACAGCAGGATGCTATTTACGCTAGCGATAGATCTGCACGTGCTACATCGACCAGTCATTAGTTGAGAAGTTCTGCTAAAATTGTTGACGTATGGCAATTCCCAATGTGAAACGGTTCCGGCCCTTCTGTCCAACCTGCAACGAGAGCTTCACAATTATGGCGGTTCTGCCGCAGAAGGCCGACGTCGATAAGTACCTTTCCGACGTCGTGTCGCGGCATGATCACAAGGCGTTTCAGGAATCCAAGCAGGCGCACTTTAAAGTCCGCGTCGGCCAGCAGAAACAGAAGAAAGCCAAGTAAGTTTCGTTCTAGAGGCGGGCCCGCAAGCTACGCAGGGCCCGCAGTCCTTCCTGCGCTACCTCGCCATCGCCATCGTGGCTCAATTTCTCCAAGCAGGAAACTGTGTCCTGACCGCCGCTTACCGCCAGCACTCTTGCCAGATACACTTTTTCATCCTTGGTTCCAATTTCGACGGCATGATATAGCGGCGGCCGCAGCGCCGGGTTGCGCGCCACTTCGACCAGATACGCATACGCCACGCCGCGATAACCCATTGAGTTAAGGGTATTGATGAGTAACTGGAACGGACTGAATTCCGAGATTTCGGTTTTGCCCAGCATGACTTGCGCGAAGGCCAGGGCTAGACGCGGCGGTGTCTTGCCCTCCTCCTGAAACGCTTTTTCGAGCATCGGCAGGTCCGCCGGGTTCTTCAGGCGCCCGAAACCTTCGGCAGCGGCGGCACGCAAGCCGTCGTCCTTGTCGTTGAGGTAGCGCGCGAACACCGGGCGGCTGCTCTGCTCCGCGAGCATGGCCAGGGACGTTAGCGCAGAGCGTTTCACCTTAATATTTCGGGAATTCTCGACCACATCGACCAGTTGCGGGGCCGAGGACTTGTTTTGCAAAAGGCCGACGGTTTCGATGGCGGCAAGCTGTACTTTCAGATCGAGGTCGCGCAGCAGGAAGGCGACGCCGGGCGCCGCGGATTCGTCGCGGATCTTCTGGAGCGCAATGAGCGACTCGTAAATGACGTCGGTGTCTTTGTCTTTAGAGCGGAGGGCCGCGACCAGTTCGGGGACCGCGGTCTTCGCTCGCAGGATGCCGAGGGCCCTGGCGGCATTGGCGCGTGCCTCGACGCTGGCGCCACTGCTGACCAGCATCCCGAGCGCCTGAATCACATCCGGCCTCGGAATGACATACGGGGGAATGACCTGGTCGTTGGTATCGGTAAATTTTCCCTTAATGCTGGTTCCCACGCGCTTGAGCGAAGCGCCAAGCCCTCTCTGCACGTAGCCAGGCACATAGAAATTCACCAGGCCGTCGGCCGCGCGAATTTGCACCTCAGGGTCGTTATCGGCGCTCGCCTGGATGAGAGGGGCCAGGCTGCCCGGTGTTCCGATGTCGGTAATTGCCTTGACGGCTTCGATGCGGGTATCGAGATCGGGATTGCGGAGCAGTTCCTGAAGCCGGGGAAGCGCGCTCGACCCCTGCTTGCCGAGATTCCGCACGTCTTTCGGGCGCAGCGTCTCTTGCGCGAAAGCCGGCATCGACGCTAACACGACAGCGCCCGCAAGAATGGCTAATCGACTATGACCCATACTTCCAATGTAGGACAGGGATGCGTACCTGTCCATTTAGGGTGGCTATCGGATGAATTCAAGCTCTACTCGTTGCGGAATCAGGCCGGCCTCATAGCCCATGTCGAGAAGTTTCTGCGCGGCTTTCGGCACAATATCTCCGCAATCCACCGTGTAGTGATTCACGTACATGCCGATGAATTTGTCCGCCATGCGGGCATCCATGTCGCGCGCAAACTGCAACGCGTACGCTAGAGCTTCCTCGCGGTGATCGAGGGCGTACTGAATGCTCTCGCGCATCAGGCGGCAGCACTCGCTCTGCACTTCCGGTGGCAGCGAACGCAGCAGCGCGTTGGCTCCGAGGGGCAGCGGCAGATCGAACTTGGTTTTCCACCAGCGGCCCAGGTCGAGGATGCGCTGGAACCCGGCGCGAGTGTACGTCAATTGGGCCTCGTGAATAATGAGCCCGAGGTCGACGGAGCGCTCGGTGACCGCGTCCAGGATCTTGTCGAACGGCGTCACCACGGCTTCGAAGTCCGGCTCATACAACTTCAGGGCAAGATACGCGCTGGTGAGTTTGCCCGGAATAGCGATCCGTTTGCCGCGGATTTCTTCGGGCTCCATGGGCCTGATCGATACCAGCATGGGCCCGTAGCCGTCGCCAATACTCGATCCACTGGCCATCAAGACGTATTTATAAGCCACGTGCGGATAGGCATGGTAAGAAATCGCGGTGAGATCATATTGCCCGTCAACCGCCTTTCGGTTCAGCGACTCGATGTCCTCGAGGACATGACGGAACGCGACCATGGAAGAACGGACTTTCTTTGTTGCCAATCCGTAGAACATAAACGCATCGTCTGAGTCGGGACTATGCGCCGTGACAATTTCCCGTGGTGAAAGAGACATTTGTGGTGGCTGAAGACTGTCACCAGTATCACACTGGTTAGGGCTCAGAACAACGCGAAGAGGTCAATAGAAGAAATGGAAAAGGGCGATCACATCCCGTATCCCTCAGAGACTCGAAGAATGTCGTTACCGATCATCGGTTCGCGCAAGAGCGCGCTTTAGCATGCCGAAATTCTCGCTCGGACATGCGCATCCGATCGTTCGTCATCTTCTTGCTGCCTGCTCGAAGGGATCAGTTGTGACCGCCCTGGTCCTTGCCCGGTTCTATATCAGCCACCTCCCGCCGCCCGATACTTCCAGCGGCTCTTGGTCCGAGAAGCCTACCGGATGCTTCCCGATTCACATTTTCCGTCTAGCTCTCCGGATTGTCAATAGTCCCCAAGGCCTAAAATGTTTAGGGAGCACAATAGCGATTTCATCCTGAAAAGTAAGGGTTAGAGCCTCAATCCAATGTTGAATTGGCGTCGCAAAAAATCCGCGCCGCTGAGCGGGGCGCCACCCGTTCGACGGCAAAAAACGTACTCCGCGCAAAGCGGTTACGTCTATCAATATTTCTACGAAGGGCAGCGCTCCATGTTGTCCGGCCGCGGGACGGAGTATGTGTTCAACGTTTCGGCCGACCGCAAAACATCGTCCCAGGTTTCGGTGCTCATCAATGATGAGGCCATGGCGAGTTGGCAGCAGGAACGCGGCAGGACCTTGAGCACCACCGAGCGGTACGCGATCGCCAAGATGGCGCTGTTCCAGGCGTTTGATGAACGCGAAACGCCCGAAGCCGTCTATGCGAGCGTCAAGGTGGGTGCGGCGGATGTGCGCGCCATCCTCGCGAGCATCAACATTGACTGAGTTATGATGAATAGCGGCGTATGTCACTGCCGCCGATGTCATCGCTCGAATACCTAGGAAACCGCCCCTTTTCGTTCTATCCGCCCATTCTCAATCTAGAAAATAATGAGTGGTTCTTCCGGCGCGCCAGCCGTGCCGAGATTCTGGTGATGAACTCGCGGAGCAAGGAAGAAATCTGGATTCCGCGCCGCTTTCTCGGGGAGATCTCGCTGATCGAAGACCCGGTGGTGATCGTCGGGCTGGTCAAAGAACTCGAATACAGGGCGGGGGCGGTGTGGCCGCACCAGCGGCGCGTGATCGAAATGCCGCTGGCGGTAGGCGAGCGGGCGCGGACGCTGCCGCCACCCGGTGAGGCGCTCGCGCCGGTGATCGGCATTCGAACTCCGAGCGTCACGGACTCGCGCATGGGAAAGCTGGTGGGGTTCACGATTCTGGTGGGCTTCGTGGCCAGCGTCGTGGCGGTGAATGTATTTCGTCAAGTTTCGTTCAAGCCGCGTTTGGTCTACAGCGCCGGCGAGCAGCAATACCTGGACCTTACCGCGGACGACGATTACGACGCGATCGTGCGAAAGCTCGGGCTGCCTGCGGAAGATCACTGGCGATCCGAATCCGCAACCGAGTTTCGCAGCCTTTGGTACCCCCAACGCGGGTGCTTCGTCCTCTTGAGAGGATCTGCCCGAACCGATGCCCGGTACATCGGCACGATGAATGCTGCGTGGAATCCGATCCACTGGGTGCCATTGCGGGACGGGGGAAGCACGGAATCCACGCTGCGCGGCCTCAATAAATTCTGAATGCCCCTCACAAGTTTGGAACCGGCCGCTCGTTCCGGAAAGCTGAAGCGATTTCTGGGACACCTGATCTGGGCGGCTGTGGCCATTGTTGCGGCGTTCTGCCTGGCGGCGATTGCGCTTAATCGCGGGGAACACATCAACAGCGCCTGGCTGGTGCTGGCCGCGGTCTGTACCTATTTGGTCGGGTTCCGCTTTTACGCGCGGTTCATCGCCAGGCGCGTGATGGCCCTGGACAATCAGCGGGCGACTCCAGCCGAGCGCCTGGAAAACGGGCACGATTTTGAACCCACAAACAAATGGATTCTGTTCGGCCATCATTTTGCCGCCATCGCCGGTCCGGGGCCTCTGGTTGGCCCTGTGCTGGCCGCACAGTTTGGATACTTGCCCGGCACGCTCTGGATCATCATCGGGGCGGTTGTGGGAGGCGCGGTCCAGGACTTTGTGATCCTATTCGCTTCCATGCGGCGCGATGGCAAGTCGCTGGGACAGATGGCGCGCGAAGAGATAGGCAAGCTCGGCGGCTTTGTTGCGCTGTTGACGGTGCTGCTGATCATGATCATCCTGCTGGCGGTGGTGGCCCTGGTTGTGGTGAATGCACTGGCGGGCAGCCCCTGGGGCGCCTTCACGATTGCTGCGACCATGCCCATCGCTCTCTTTATGGGTTGGTATCTGCGCTACTGGCGCCCGGGCGAAGTGCTCGAATGTTCGGCCATTGGGTTCGTGCTGGTGCTGGCCGCGATCTTCGCCGGCCAGTGGGTGGCGCAGTCACCGGCTTGGGCTCCGGTGTTTACCCTGTCCCCGTTGGCGCTGGCGTTCGCCATCATCCTATACGGATTCCTGGCCAGCGCACTGCCCGTTTGGCTCTTATTGGCGCCACGTGATTATCTCAGTACGTTCGTCAAGCTCGGCGTGATCTTTCTGCTTGCCGCCGGCATCGTGTTCGTGCGGCCCGAACTGGAGCTGCCGGCCTTCACACGATTCACCGATGGAAACGGCCCAATCTTCGCGGGGAAGATTTTTCCATTCTGCTTCATCACTATTGCCTGCGGCGCGATTTCCGGATTTCACTCGTTGATTTCTTCCGGTACCACTCCAAAGATGATTACGAAAGAGTGGCATGCCTGGCCGGTGGGCTATGGCGCGATGCTGCTGGAAAGCTTCGTCGCGGTGATGGCCATGATTGCCGCTTGTGTGATGCACCCCGGCGTGTACTTCGCGGTGAATTCACCCGCGGGCATCGTGGGCGCAACACCTGCGGCTGCGGTTGCCACCATCAGCTCCTGGGGATTTCCGGTGAGTGCCGCGGAAATGCAGCAACTGGCGCACTCCGTCGGCGAGCAGACGCTGTTCTATCGAACAGGCGGCGCACCTTCTCTCGCGCTGGGCATGGCCCACATCTTCGCGCATTCGGGCGGTGGCCAGGCGGTCATCGGGTTCTGGTATCACTTCGCCATCATGTTCGAGGCGCTGTTCATCCTGACCGTCATCGATGCGGGAACCCGGGTGGGACGCTTTATGCTCCAGGATGTGCTGGGGCACGTGCATCCGGCCCTCGGCCGCACCAGTTGGATGCCGGGCGTCCTGATGACTTCGAGCGCCGTAGTTCTTGCCTGGGGCTATTTCCTCTACCAGGGCGTGCGCGATCCGCTGGGCGGCATCAACTCGCTGTGGCCGCTGTTTGGCATTGCCAACCAGTTGCTCGCAGCCATCGCCCTGTGCGTGGCTACTACCATCCTGATCAAAATGCACCGCGCCCGGTATATCTGGATCACGGGCCTGCCGCTTCTTTGGCTCGTGACCGTGACGTTTACAGCAGCGTGGCAGAAGATGTTCTCACCCGTGCCGCGTATCGGTTTTTTAGCGCAAGCCAGGCAACTGCAAGCGGCCCTGGAATCGGGCGCTGTTACAGGCGCGAAGATCGCCGAGACCCAGGCCCTGATTTTCAATGCGCGGCTGGATGCGGTGGTGTGCGGCGTTTTCATGATCCTGGTTGCCATCATCCTGATCGACTCACTCCGCATTTGGGCGGGCATCTTCGCCGGTTCCCGGACCTCGCAGGTGGTGGAGGCTCCGTTCGTGCTCTCTCGCCTCACGACGGAGGAAGCATGACGCGGCTGCGTATGTTCGGAAGTCTGATGCTTGCGTTGCTGCGTGAACTGTGCGACGAAAACGCCTACCAGCGGTATCTCGCCGCCGAGCGCCGCGAGCATTCCGCCGAGGAGTGGCGGAAATTCTCCGAAACGAGGCTGCGGGAGAAATATTTTCGGCCCAAGTGCTGCTGATTTCGAGCCCGCCGGCAACGCGAGTCCGCCTGCTGCGGTAAACTGGCGATTTAATGCCTGGATCCCGGTTCGACACCCGGCCCGCGCTGGTGTTGCTGGCCCTGCTGGTTGTTCCGGCGCTATCCCCGCAAAGCGCCCCGCCCGCTCCGGCCGGCGCACTCCCGGCCAAAGGCGCTCTCGATTATATTGTGGAATGGCGGCTGATAAATGCAGGCGCGGCGAAGCTGAACTGGAGCGCGACGACGGTAACCGGACGTCCCGGAACGGAGATCCATCTGCACCTTGAATCCGCCGGGCTGGTGTCCCGGCTCTACAAGGTGAATGACGACTACACGTCGGACCTGAGTGGCGAGCTGTGTGTTCGTGATACGCACCTGAGCGCGCACGAAGGCAGCCGGAATCGGGAAACCGTGGTGCACTTCGATCCGGAAACAAAGAAAGCCAGCTATCTCGAGCGGGACATCCAGACTCGCGCCGTGACGCTTGCCAAGGAGACGGACATACCGGCGTGCGTCCACGATGTGATCGGAGGTCTCTTTCTCCTCAGGACCCTAAACCTGGAGCCGGGCCGGTCAGCCGAAGTTCCTGTCAGCGATGGAAAGAAAGCGGTGTCGGCCAAGATAACCGCCCTAGGCCGGGAATCCATCAAGGTGCCCGCAGGAACGTTCAAGACAATTCGCTACGAAGCTTTTCTATTCAGCAACGTGCTATACCGGCGGGACGGTCACCTATACGTCTGGCTTACCGATGATGCGAGGAAACTCCCGGTGCGCATTCAGGTGCGGCTTCAGTTTGCAATCGGGACCATTACATTTCAATTGGAGAAGGAAGAGAAGACATGAAGTGCGTGGTAGTTGTGGCGTCGGTTTTGCTGGCGGTACCGGCGCTTTACTCCCAGACACAGGCTCCTGCAACCGCCACTCAGACTGCGGCGCCCTCGAGTCCGCTGCTTTCCAATAACGACGCGCTGGCACTACTGCGGCGCATCTCCCAGCTAATGGAGTCCACCATGCTGGCGACGCCGGGGATGACACGCGCCGCGGCGCCGCTCCTGGAGAATGTCAAGCAGGCTTTGGGAAACATTGAATCGACGTCACCCCAAAATGCCGGCCAAGTCTATAACCTGCTGGCCAATGTGCGCGCTTACCTGGCGCTCTCTGACGCGCTGCCCAAGCAGTATCCATTTGCGGAAACGGCGCGCAAGCAGGTCGTGGACCTGCGCGACTCCGTAGACCGCATGGATGCTGATTTCGCGGCATTACTCGATTTCCGGGACCAGCAGCTTCGCGGCGCAGACCGGGATAATCTGAAGCGCTACGCCGACGACAACGCGCGCCTTGGGCCCTCTTCCGCGAATTCGGCGCGTGTGGTGTTTCTCGGCGATTCGATCACGGACGGCTGGCGCCTGACAGAATATTTCTCCGGCCGGGACTTCGTCAACCGCGGCATCAGCGGCCAGATTACGGGGGAGATGCTGGGCCGCATGATGGCGGATGTGATCGATCTGAAGCCCGCCGCCGTTCTGGTGCTGGCGGGCACTAATGATATCGCGAGGGGCGTGCCGGTCAGCACTATTAAGAACAACCTCATGATGATCGCCGCTCTTGCCGATTTTCAACACATCCGGCCGGTCTTCGCCTCCATCCTTCCCGTCAGCGACTATCACAAAAATGTGAACCCGCGCTTTGAAATGACGCGCGCGCGCCCGCCCGCGACTATTCTGTCGTTGAACCGGTGGCTGCAACAGTTCTGCGCGCAGCACGGTTACGTCTACGCGGATTACTTCGCCTCAATGGTCGACTCCACCGGGTACCTGCAGGCCGATCTCGCCGACGACGGGCTGCATCCGAATGGCAAGGGCTACCGTGTGATGGCGCCCATCGCGCTGAACGCGATCGACCGGGCCGTCAGCCAGCAGGGCAAGAAGAAAAAAGGCAAGCTGTTCTGAACCGCACCGCGTAACCGCAGGCGCTTGGCGCGCGTCAGTGCGAAAATGGGAGTATGCGTTCTCGCCTTGCCTGGGGCTCTCTTGTGATGGCCGGACTCTTGGTGTGTGCTTCCGCGCTGGCGCAGCAGAGCTTGAAGGTCGACCAGCTGCTTTCCTTCGTCCGTTCTTCGATTAAGTTGAAGCAGCCGGATAAAGAAGTGGCCGCCTACATTGCCAAGCTGAAGCTGTCGGAGAAGTTGGACGAGCGCACGGTGGAAGAACTGCAAGGCGAAGGCGCGGGGCCAAAGACTGTAGCCGCACTGAACGAGCTAGCCACCGCATCGGAATCTCTACCCAAGCCTCAACCCAAGGCGGTGAAGCCTCCGCCGCCGCCCATCCCGCCACCACCGCCGGAAGAGCAACAGGAAATCATCAGCGCAACCCGCGAATATGCGGCGAACTATTCGAAATCCCTGCCAAACTTCATCTGCACCCAGGTCACGCGAAAGTATTACGATCGCACGGGCACGGAATCGTGGAGCACGGCGGCCATCGTGATGGAGCATTTGACGTATTTCGACCAGCAGGAACATTACAAGGTGATGATGGTGAATAACACCTACGTCGACTTGTCGCATGAGCAAGTGGGTGGCGCCGGTTCGGCCGGTGACTTTGGCAGTATGCTCCGGCTAACGCTGGCCCGCAAAGCCGACGCCGTGATCGAGTTCGACCATTGGGCGACGCTACGCGGGAAGAGATGTTATGTCTTCTCGTATCGTATTACGAGCGGCAACTCGGATTACAGCATCCTGTGGGAAAAAGACATGCGGATCATCGTCGGTTATCACGGCCTGCTCTATGTGGATAAGGAAACCCACCAGGTGCTGCGTATTGTGCTCGAAGCCGATAACATCCCGCCGTCATTCCCGGTACAGGAAGCTCGCGAAACCCTGGATTATGATTACGTGGAAATCAGCGGCCAGCCATTCATGCTGCCGCTGAAGGCCGTGGTTCGCATGCGGCATGACAAGTATCTGACCAAGAATGAGATTGAATTCCGGCTCTACCGCAAGTTCTCGGCCGAAGCCGAGATTAAGTTCGACACCATACCTCCTGACCCGCTGCCGGAGGACAAAGAGCAGCCGCCGAAATAAACCTCAGACTTGCAGGACGTCGCCGTCGCGCGCCGCCAGTGAATACAGTACCGGGGCCAGAAAAATCGATAGCAGAAGCCGAGAGGCCAGTCCACCCACGATCACGATGGCAAACGGCTTCTGCGAATCGCTGCCAATTCCCGTGGAGATGGCCGCCGGCAGCAGTCCGAAACAAGCCACCAGAGCTGTCATCACAATCGGCCGCAGCCGCAGCAGAGAGGCTTCCACCGTAGCGCTCGCGATGTCGTTCCCCTCCTGCCGCAACTTGTTGATGAAGGAGTACAGGATAACGCTAGTCTGCACAGCCACTCCCATTAAGGCTACGAAGCCCAGCATCGACGATACGCTGAAATTGGTCCCAGTCAGCCAGAGCGCCAACAATCCTCCCACCGGCTCGGTCACCAGCACGCTGAAGAAAATGATGAGCGGGAACTTCAAATTCCCGTACAGCGCGAACAGGATCAACAGGATCAGCAGAATCGTCAGCGGCAAGATGATCTTCATCTGTTCCAACGATGCCAAGTAGTCCTTGTATTCTCCGCCCCAGTCGAACGAGTAGCCGATCGGAAGTTTGACGCTCTTTGCTACCTTCTGACGGGCTTCACCGACAGCGCTTGCCAGGTCGCGCCCATCCACGGCGAACTGGATGCCGATGTACCGGGAATTCGATTCGTGATAGATAAACGACGCGCCGTTTTCTACTTTGACTTCCGCAAACTGGCTCAACGGCAGATACTGGCCGTCCGGCGTGGCAAGCAGCAGGTTCTTGATAGCGTCCATATTCTTCCGGAACGGTTCCTGCATACGCACCACCAGGTCGAACTGCCGTTCTCCCTGAATCACCTGAGTGACTGCAGTGCCCCCCATCGCGGTCTCGATCAAAGTGTTGATGTCGCTGACATTCAGCCCATACCGGGCGATCTTCGCGCGGTCCGGAACGATGATGAGACTCGGCTGGCCCAGTTCGCGTACCAGGACGATGTGGCCGATGCCGCGCACCTTGGAGAGGATATCCTTCACCTCTTTGGCCTTTTGTTCCAGGATGTTCAGATCTGCACCGAAAATCTTCACGGCTAGCGCGCTCTTCAACCCGGTCTCGGCTTCGTCCACGGCGTCCTCAGCGGGCTGGGTGTAATTGAAAATGACCCCCGGAAACGCCGCCAGCTTTTGGCTGATCGCCTCGATGAGCAGCGGCTTAGTGCGAATCGTACCGCCCCAGGCAGAATCGTAGTACGGCTTCAACCCGACGTAGAATTCATTATTGAAAAATCCGGTCGGGTCGGTTCCATCGTCTGGGCGTCCCAATTCGTTGGCAACCGTCGTCACTTGGGGGAAGCTCTGCAGGATGTCACGGATTTGCGGCGAAAGCTTGGACGCTTCCTCGAAGGAGATGGTGTAAGGGGTAGTGGCGCGCACCCACAGCGCGCCTTCATCCAGGTGCGGCATAAATTCTCCGCCGATGAGTGGAATCAGCAACAGCGAAGCGCCAAAGACCGAAAGGCAAAGGAACACCGTTACCACCCGGTGGCGCAGGCACCAGCCGAGCGTTCTGCCGTAAGCATCGCGGAAGCGGTCGAAGATCCGCACTTCGGGCTCGTGTACGTGCTTGCGCAGAAAAAAGGCGCACAGTACCGGTAGTAACGTGAGAGCGCAGAGAAGCGCACCGACCAGCGCGAACGACATGGTGTCCGCCATGGGCTGGAAGAGGCGTCCCGAGGGCCCCGACAGCACGTATATGGGCAAGTAACCGGCGATGATCACTGCGATGGCGTAAAAAATGGGCCGCTCTACATCGTGCGCCGCCGCCCGAATGACAGCGAGCAGATTGTATTCCTTCCCGTGCCGTGCCGCCAATTCCCGGAAAATGTTCTCCACCATGACCACAGAGCCGTCTACAATGATTCCGAAGTCGATGGCGCCGATCGAGAGCAGATTCGCCGGAATGTGTCTCCAGTCCAGACAGATGAAAGAAAATAGCAATGCAAACGGAATGGTGACGGCGACGATCAGGGCAGTTCGCAAACTGAAAAGCAGCAGCCCGAGTATGACCAGCACCAGCAGCATGCCGCGGAGCAGATTGCGTTCAACGGTGCGTGTGGTCTCCTCGATCAGATATTTCCGGTCATAGTAGGGGACGACCTTGACGTCCGGCGGCAGCACACGCCGGTTCAGTTCGCCGGTCATCTGCTCAACTTTATTCAGGATCACCTGCGCCTGTTCGCCCACGCGCATGAGGATGACGCCTTCCACCGCTTCATCCTGCTTCATGTACCCGAATTGGCCAAGACGCACGGCATGGCCGATTTGCACCTGGGCAACGTCACGCACGTAAACCGGGATGCCGTTGTGAGTACTCAGGACAATATTGCCGATATCCGCAGTGTCTCTGACTAGCCCAAGCCCCCGGATATAGTAGGACTGCCCGCCCTGCGAGTAGAATCCGCCACCTGCGTTGGCGTTGTTGCCGCTGAGTTGCTGTACCACCTGCGAGATCGAGATGCCGTACGCGAACAGCTTGTTCGGATCCAGCAGGACTTGATATTGCATGGTAGTTCCGCCGAACCCAGAGTCGTCCGCCACGCCCTGGATCGATCGGTAACGGCGCTCCAGCACCCAGTCCTCGATCGCCTTCAGGTCCTGCGGCGATCGGTCTGTGCTCTGTAACACGTACCGGTAGATCAGCCCGCTGGGGCTGAACAATGGCGAGAGACTCGGCGTTACGCCCTGAGGAACTGTCGCATTGCCCACCCGTTCGAAGGCTTGCTCGCGAACGAAATACGGGTCGGTGCTGTACTGGAAATTCATCTGGACCGACGAGAGCCCGTATAATGAAATCGAGCGCAGAGAATCCAGCCGCGGAATTCCGTTCATCTCGATCTCGATGGGAATGGTGATTAGCCGCTCGATTTCCTCGGCCGCGTGCCCCGGCCACTGCGTGATGATTTCGACGTGGGGCGGGGAGAGGTCCGGGTAGGCGTCGATTGGCAGATTCCGGAACGAGATCACACCCCAGGTCATCAGCATGAGCGACGCCACAACGATCAGAAACCGCTGCGAAAGCGCGAAGGAAACAATGCGAGCAATCATCGAATAGCCGTTTTACTGGTAGCTGTTGGCGAACTGGAGGAAGACGCTGCCTTGGGAAACCACGTTCTCCCCCTCCTTGAGTCCGCCGAGGATCTCTTGTTCGTCGTTCTGCTGTGCGCCTATGGTTACCATACGCTGCGCGAATTTCCCTGACGCCGCCTCGACATACACGAAAGGTTCATTCTGCTCGTTGCGCAGCAGGGCGGAGACCGGCACGGCCAGCACATTCTTTTGCGTTCTGGTATGGATGACGGCCTCGACAAACATGTCCTTCTTCAGCAGGTCTCCAGGATTCCGCGTGATGATGCGAACCGGCGTGGTCCGGGTGGCCGGGTCAACCATGGCTCCAATGTAAGAGAGCACGCCGTGGAACTTCTGACTGAAAGACGGGTTAGTTTCTTCAACTGTATCTCCGAGCCGGACAGCAGGCAGGTCGCGATCAAAGACGTGCCCTTGCACCCACACGGTGGAAACATCGCTGAGCATGAAGCAGATCGTGGTGCCCGCCTGGATGAGCTGCCCTGGCGAGACCAGTTTCTGTACTACCATCCCGGTGATCGGCGCGTGGACAGCCAGTTCCGGGCTGATCGACGCGTTCTGACGCTGGGCCTGATCGATCTCCTGGCTGGTTACGCCGAAGATTTTCAGCGCCTGCAGGCTGTTTTGGACATCGGTGGCAGCGTCATTGAAGTCCGCCTGGGCGCTCTCGAAATCCTTTTGGGCGATAGCTCCGTGGTCGAGCAATTCTTGCGAGCGCTTTATCGCGCGCTTGGCCAATTCCTCGCGGTTTCGCGCTTTTTTATACGTGGAGATGGCATTGGCGACGTCGGGACTAGATACGTATAGCAAGGGATCCCCGGCCTTCACCCGCGCACCGGTATCGACAAGAATGCGGGAGATCGGGCCGTTCACCTGCGTAATTGCCTGAGTGGTATGATCCGCATCCCAATCGACTGTGCCTGTGGCGTGAATTGCGATGGACCAGGTTGTCGTTTTTACCGGCACGATTCGCAACTGCGCAAGCTGTTCCCTGGGCACGGTAAACAGGCCGGGTTGCGCGGCTTCACTCTCACTGGCATCGCTTTCCCGGCTCTTCGAGGCCCCGCACGCCGCCAGAAACGACGCGAGCATCACTACGGCGATCAAAACAACGGCGCCCGACCTCTTCATTGGATGACCTCACGACCTACCGCGACATTCAATTGGCTCGCGGAGGTCAAGTAAGAACCGACCAGATTCAAATAATTCAGCCGGATACTGCGGTAGTCGCTTTCTGCATTCAGAAAATCCAGCAGAGATGCGCCGCCTCGTTGGTAGGCGAAGGCCACCGTGTCGCGAACCTTTGAGGCGCGCTGCAAGTAGTTCGCCTTGTACGGCCGTAGCAGCGCGAGGTTACTGTTCAGCATTGCGTACGCCGAGTCGACGTCGCTGAACACCTGCGCCTCGGTAGCATCGCGCAGCCTCTCGTTGCGTCCAATGTCGAGTTGTGTGCGCAGCTTCTCACCCTGGTTCCTGTCAAAGATGCGCAGCGGAATGTTCACGCTGAACCCGACGTAAACCGGAATGGGAGGATTGCGGGCGAAATCCATGCCGAACGTGGGGTCGGTCGAGCCATTGGCGACCGCCAAAGTGTGATCGGTTTTCGCCTTGTCTACCGACTGGATCGCGGCCTTCAGGTCCGGCCGGGTATCTAGCGCCATGCGGCGAAATTCATCCAGCGGGAGGATGCTTTCGGTGAAGTCATACGGGCCGGTGACGTCGAACTGCTCGACCGGTGTCCGGTCATTCAGGAGCGTCAGTAGTTGGATCTTGGCGGTGCGCACGTTCACTTCGGCGGTCAGCATGTCGGATTCGAACTGCACCCGCTGCAACTCCAGGCGATCGAGATCGATCTCCGCAATATCGCCAGCTTTGTAGCGGTCGCGGCTCACCCCGAGAACTTTGTCCCAGTACGCCAGGTTTTCCTGAGCCAGCTTCAGCACGGCCTTGGCTTGCAGAGTCTGGACGAATGCGCCGCGCAAGCTGAATCGCAGAGTTCTTTCCAGATCGTCCTGGGTGGATTCGGCGATACTCGTGGCCTTTTTGGCGCTCTCCAGGCGCAGCTCCCGCTTATGCCGGCGTTCGTGCAGATAACTGGTGGAGGCGAATGGCAGCAGGAAAGCAAAGGGACGATAAGGGTTCGTCGAAAAGGGATCGAACTGATCGAGGGTAAACGTAAAATCGGGGTTGGGACGCAGGTACGCTGTGATCTCTTGTGCCCGTGATTCGGAAATGTTGAGCTTGCCGGCCTGCAGGGTCGGATTCGTAGCTTCAAACTTGTCCCGCACTTCCTGCCACGTGAAGGCTTTCTGCGCAAGCGCGCGCTGAGCGAGACAGCCCGCAAACAAAAGCCCTACGCCGAAATACCGTACCGAGCGGTGCATTCACTCCTCTCAACGGACCCCATCCATGCAAGATTCACGCCGGCGCCTACGCGACGTTGCACAGTGGGTCGCCGGCGCCGCTATCCTACTTTGTTGAGTTGATCAGCGAGGAGGTGCGCGTCCTAGCGCAGCCGTGAATTGGGGATCGAGGTTGGAATGGTATTCTTCCGCCAGAGTGTGCCAGACCGATACGGCCGCTGGGCGGAGGTCCAACAAATGCGGTGTTTGCAGGGCGGGCAGATGCCCGGCACAACAAAGGTCACAGTCGCCGCCGATGGCTTCGGAATGATGGTGCGCGGGCGACGCGGCCGCGTTGCTGACGGCCAGTACGGCGCACATAGCCGCCAACAACAGCACGGCCTTCCAGCGCCTCTGGCACATGGCCTACATCATATCAGCTACTTTGGGCGAAGCCGGGCTACTTCCGCTCCGCGCCTGCCAGTTGCTCCAGAATGGGCCGGACCGTGGCCTGCGCATCGCCAAAGACGCGCAGGTAATCCTGGAATTTCCGGTTTAACTCGATAGCCTGGTCGGGCGTGAGCCGCGAGCGCACGATCATGTCGCGCACATGCACCGGGTGAGGCAACATGGCGTCTTCGGACAGCTCTTCAAGCGCCGTCTGGGGATCGTAGTGATACATAGCTTTATTATCCTACTGGGAGACGGAAAGCTCGCCGGAGACTCCGTCCCTCGGTATGGGAGGCTCACCCTCAACTCAAGAATCCAAGCTTCTTCGAACCAAAGTTAGCGAAATTGGGGAACACGGTTGTCAGCGCGCTATCCGGTATGCCGAACCACGAACATAGCGTCGCGCCGTATTGATCGATCGACGTGGTGGGTATCCAGCGGCCGCGCACGTCGGCGTCATCAGGGCCACCCAGCTCGAAGGTTGGGAAGCTGCCGAAGATTTGCCCTCCCTGTACCGCCCCGCCCAGCACAAAGTGATGGCTGCCCCATGCATGATCGCTTCCGCCGCCCGATGTCGGTTGAAACGTCCGGCTGAAATCGGATTCGGTGAACGTGGTTACATTCAGTGCCATGCCGAGTTCCTGCGTCGCATCATAGAACGCCGCCAGCGCCGGGCTTAACTGCGGATACAGATTGTTGTGCGTGCTGATTTCGTTGGTATGTGTGTCGAAGCCGCCGAGCGAACAGAAGAAGATCTGACGGCGCATGCCGAGATCGCCTTGCGCTTGAATAATCTGTGCTACCTGCTGCAATTGTGCGCCGAGGTTGGTCTTGGGAAATTGCGTCTTGAGGGCCGTGGCCTTGCCCAGTGCAGTCCCCAGTGCCGCGGCGTCTATGATGCTGTGAGACAGCGTATCGTTGGCGGCCTGCACCAGAGAGATGCCGCTATCGAGCGTCAACAGACTATTCAGCGCGTTCAAGCGCGCTTGAGAAGCTGTCGACGAGTTGAATCCCTTCAACTGAAGGGACTGGCCCGGGGCAACCTCGGCCGGTTGAGTTGCTACTCCGCTGCCCAGCAAACTGTTCCCCGCCACGGAGACAAAGGCGGGAAATCCGGGCGCGTTGATGCTCTGAGACGCAATGTAATCGGCTGCACGGCCCGCCCAGCCTGTGGAACTATTGCCCTGCGCCATCGATGTCTGCCACTGCAGTTGCTGGTCGGAGTGCGAAAACAGGTTGGAAGGAATGGGCGCCTGCGATTGCTTGTATTGATCGCGCGTCAGGGGCTGCACCAGCGATCCGACGTTCGCGACCACGGCGAGTTCTTTGCTTGAAAAAAGACCCGCCATTTCGGCGAGTTTCGCATGAAAAGCGTAAGGCGCACCCGAGACGCTGGTGGCCGCCGGAGTCAACTCGCTGCCGGTGAGCGCCAGCCCAGCGCGGAGGGACTGATAGGCCTTAAAACTAGCGTCGTCCGCGGGGATGACCGAGTTATTCGAGTCGTTGCCGCCGAACAGGAAGACGCAGACCAGCGCGCGGTAATCCGGGCCGCTCTGTGCCAGCGCGGGAATCAGGCCGAACGGACGAAGCGCCAGCGAACCAACCGCGGCTGAGCCAATGCGAATGAATCCACGACGTGTGAACATATTCCGTTTCCCCTATTGAATGATCTGGTACTCGCCGGACGTCAGCACGGTGTATAGCGCGGCTTGCACTTTTGCCAATGGAGTGCCGGCGGCGTTGGCAGCGTCAGCGGCTGCCTGCGACAGGCTAGCCGACGCGGAATGGTGCAGGAAAACGTAGCTTATGTAGTCCGTCATGGCGAGCCCGCTGCTTGAGTTCTCGACGAACGGTGCGAGGTTGACGGTTGTGCTCTTGTCCAGGTGGCCATACAGAATGCTACTGACGATGTCGGCGCGGTCGGCAACCGTTGCCGTCGTGTAGATTTGGAATTCCGGTCCCAGCAGCCCGTGCTCGGTATGGTATTGCGGCGAAAAATAGCTGAAGACGCTGGGAGCCTCGAACAGGTTTTGTCCCAGCAGGTTTGCATCGTAGTAAATCGCACTGCTCTTTCCAAGCGTCGCGTTGAGGCCGCGCAGTATGTTCGCCATGAACAGAACCGGCTCGCGCAAGTGGCCAAAGGTAGCGTTCACGGCGGCATTGGGATCATCGCCTGCACGCGCTTCCGGATCAGTGAGAATCGCGACGATCACGGCTTTCATGTCGCCGCGCACGCCGCTGCCGTTATTGAGAAACACGCTCGAAACCCGCTGGACATATCCCGGACTGGGATTGCTGGTCACCAGGTGCTGGATCAACTGCTTCGATACAAACGGCGCCATAGTGTTCTGCTGCATCAGGGCATCCAGCAGCGATTCGAGATCCTGCTCGGCCGTTTGTCCAGCGGGAATCACCGTGCCTCCGAAAATCGTCTTCTGGCTGGTATCGTGATTCTGCTCCACCGCAAACATCTGCCCTACGAAGTATTCCGGGTTGTTACGCTTCGGCGTGGCGCCCGGTGCCGTGGGATATGTCCAACCGGTCAACACTTTTGCCATATTGGTCACGACATCCTGGTCGTAAGTCGCGACCGGATTGTGATTCTGGTCGAGCACCGGGCTCCCGTCTGAATTGAGCTGAGTAAGGCCGAGGGTGAATAACTGCAGCAGTTCTCGTGCATAATTCTCATTGGCCGCCGTGCCCTTGGCCGGATTCGCTTTATTATTGTTCGCCATGTTCAGAAAACGGCCCATGGCGGGACTGAGCGTGACGGCTTTGATAATGTCGCGATAGTTGTTGAAGGTGTTATCGCGAAGGATCCGCCAGTACGGCGGAAACGCATAAGCGTGAAGTCCCGACTCCTCGGAGACGACCCAGATTTCACTGAGTGCGAATGTCACGCGCTGGCGGAGCTGATCCGGCCCGGTAACGGCATTCTGAAAAAAGGCCGCCTGCACGGGGCGCAGGTCGTTGTTAGGCTTACCGTCAGGAGCTAAGATCGTCTGATCCGGCAGGTCGGAAGTGCTCAAGGCAAACTGGGTGGTCAACCATGTGTCGAATCCGGTTTGCTGAAGCTGCCCAATGGAGGCGGGCGTCGGCCCCCATGTCGCCTGATCCAGAAACCGCGCCGCGGCGCGATCCGTGATTACGGGTGCGGCAGTCTGACCGAACGCCAGGCAGGAGATCAGAGCTCCGGCGGCGATTACATTAGCAATCTTTTTTATACAGGCACCCACGGGCTTGAGTCGCACTTCAAGGTAAACACAGAGGCGCAGAGAAAGTCGCGGAAATGAACTGAAAAGTTTATCTCATTGGATCTAAAGAAGGCACCCCGCAAACTTTACCGGCCGGCGTACCAACGCCTCCAGGCTCCAGGGTCGTCGCCAATGCCTTGTCCGCTGATATCCTGCAGCGCTTGGATCACCCACTGATGGTTCGCCGCATCGAAGGTTGGGTCCTCAAGATAGGTCAAGAGCGCCGGGACGGCCTTCATCCTTTGGGATTGCTGCAGCATGCCGGACTGCGCCAGTCCGCAGGCCGCGCGTTCGCGTATGTTCGCCGAGGAATCATTCCGGAAGATGGCCAGCAGCGGCTGAATGGTGGTGTCGGTCCCTAGGTAAGCCAACCCTTCCACCGCCCAGTATCTTATGTGGATATCCGGGTCATGCGCATATTGGAACAATACTTGGAACACCCGATCGGGTTCGATGCCACGGTTCCCCAGCAAGCCGAGGATCCACAAATGGGTGACGCGATCGCCTTCTCCCGACTCCAGCGCCTGCATCCTGCTGTTTGCGCTTTCCGCGGTTTTCTCCACGTTGTAGACAGCCAGATCAACTTCAATAGCGGCGGCCCGAACCCGCAGATCATTCGAGTTCAATGCGGACGTAAACAGAGTGTTCAACTGTCCGTCCAATTTAATCGATCCGCGCCACGAGTCGACTTTCTTGTCGATCCACTCGATGGCGCCATCGTAGTGGTTGGTGGCGCGCTCGAGCAGCAAGACTGCCTGCTGCTGGGGCGTCATGCGGTCGAGTTCTTGAATCTCGTGCTCGGAAAGCCGAGCGGGCGATGCCGCTACGGGTTTCCCTTCGAGCGCGATGAAATTCAGAACCTGCTGCCAGGCCACTTGCGCGAAGCCTGTTCGATAACTTGCCAGAACCAAGGCCAGCAAGGTTCCACAGAGGATCAGCCCGCGTTTGCCCATACGTCGAGTATAAGGAGGTGGGGGCGTCAGAAATAGCTATCTTTGGTGAGCAAGCGTGCTGTTATCCGGCACACCACATACGCGTGTCGTGAGTGATTCTCTATTTTGCCGCGCGCGTGACCGGTGTCTCAATCGCAGCGGACAGCGCCATCGCCGACCAGGACGTACCCCAGTTGCTGATCCACTGATCGTAATGGTGAGGAAATCCGCCTTCAAAGAACGCCTGAATCCTGGGCGAATGGCTGGCAACGTACCACGAACCGTCGGCGCGCTGCGTGCTCAAGAGGTACTTTACGCCGCGCTGATAAGCAGGTCCGATGGCGAAGTACCGCCCGCCGTTGCGAGCGATAAAGGGACTCGCCGGTTCCGTACGCGTCTGTGGGAAGCCCGTCATGCTGGCGCCAGCCTCCATCGGGCTGCTGCTGGGCGACAATCGCCTGCGCGAGAGGCTTTAGAACATTTATGCCCGCGCCGGCCCAGTAAAGACCAAGCAACTGCATGTTCCGATCTTCCGTGGTCACCGGCTTGGCGGCCTGCAGCCATTGCCGCGCCTTCGCCACGCGCGCTTCCATCTCCGGCCCACGCCCAGGCGGGCCATAGACTTCAGCGATCGAATGCAAACCGCGGTGCGGAAGATGTCGCCCTCCTCCGCGGGAGGCCGCGCCGCTGCTCCGACGTGCCACGACCCGTTCGCTAATTGGGAAGCGGCGATATTCGTAGCCATGCCGTCCGTCAAGCGATCGGGTGGATAGTTATTCGCCGCCAGGCCCACCAGAGGATACGCAAGTTGCTCCATGGCGCCCGCGGCATCCATCCGTTCCAACAGCGGCTCCGGCGGATAGACCGCTTTCAGCATGTTGACCCGCTCCAAGGCGGCTTTTTCATCCACGGGAATCCCCTTCGCCCGCGCGTGTCCCGACGGTCCAGTCCGTCATGCTTTGCGCGTGGCAGGACACGCATCCGCTCGCCGCAAAGAACTCCCAACTGGACTTCTCGATCAGCGCCACTGTACGCTCCACCGCCGGCCTCAACTCCAGTTTCGCGGGAACCGCCGCGGGCGTCGCATGCGTGCGCTTCCGGAGATCCCTTAGCCTTCAAAAGTTCGATTCCAAACGGTACGGCGGCCTTGCGCGCCCAATCCACCGCCGTTTCCCCGAGTTTGCTTTTGATGTTCGGGTCTGCGCCATGCTCCAGCAGCATGCGGATAATGGCGGGATCCTGATGGTCCGTCGCCACCGCCAGCATCAGTGGCGTCATGCCGCGGACATCCTTTGCATTCACGTCCGCACCCGCATCCAGTAGCGTTTTGATCAGTTCCGGCGGACCGAACGGAGCCGCCATGATCAACGCCGTCAATGACCCGAACTCCGAAGCGCCGTTCTTTACGGGCAGTCCCATCACTGGCCGGCTCACCGCTTTCACGTCCGCCCCTTTTGCCAGCAGCATTTGTACGGCGCGCAGATTGCCGCTCCATCCCGCCGCCATCATGAGCGGCGTAATCCCGGGCAGATCGGCGGCGTTGACGTCCACGCCCGCATCAATCAGCATCCGAATCGTTTCTGTGTCGTTGCCGAGAGCCGCGGCTCGCAGAGGCGTGGTCTTGAGAAAGTCAACGGCTTTCAGATCCGCGCCTTTCTCCTTCAGCAGCTTGACGATATCGGCCGAATGGTCGCTCATCGCGGCTACTAGCAGCGCGGTCCGCCCTCGCTTGCTGGCCGCGTTGACGTTTGCGCCATGATCGATGAGCAGCCGCACCTTCGCAAGGTCGGTCGCCGACCAGATCAGCGCCGTTGAGCCAAAGTTATTCTGCGACGTTGACCTCGGCGCCTTTCTCAATCAGAAACTTCATGGCGTCGAGCGATCCTACAGTCGCCGCATACATCAAAGGGGTCTCGCCGTGAGCATCTTTAGCGTTCACGTCGGCGCCCTCGCGCACCAGAGCGCTCAGCCTTGACAGGTCATTAGTGCGGATGGCGGTATAGAAATCGTCGCTGACTTGGTTAGCGGCCGCCCAGCAAGCCGCCGCCGTGACGAGAGCGGCAAAGTAAAACCGAAATGACCGCGGCTTCATAACTAACCCCTAATAATATACTCCGGAGCCGCTCAATCCAGCTTTTTGTGGCATCGCAGAGCGCTCTCATGGTGAAAACCGATATGCCAGTTCTGCTATCTTCATGAAGATGTGGCGATTCCTCACATTTTCGGTGTTTGTACTTTGCGCCTTCGCGGAGCCAGCGCATCCGATTCTGCCGCTAGGGTCGCCGGCGCCGGACTTTTCCCTTCCCGGTGTTGATGGCAAAGTCCACAAACTCAGCGACTACGCGGCGAATCCCGTGCTGGTGATCGTGTTCACCTGCAATCACTGCCCGATTGCGTCGATCTATGAGGGCCGAATCCAGAAACTGGCGGACGACTATCAGGCGAGAGGCGTGGCTGTCGTCGCGATTCAGCCCAATGATCCGGAGGCGATTCGCGTGGACGAATTGGACTCCGCCGATACCAGCGACACTCTGGAAGAGATGAAGATTCGCGTGCAGTACAAGCACTTGCGATATCCGTACCTTTACGATGGCGCAGACGCAAGGTACCGCTCGGGCGCTGGGGCCGCAGGCGACACCCCACGTCTTCATCTTCGACAAAGAGCGCAAGCTGCGATATCAAGGGCGCGTCGACAACAATTACCGCGAGGAACTGGTGAAGAGTCAAGATGCGCGTAACGCAATTGAGGCGCTCTTGGCAGGCGAAACAATACCGGTTGCACAGACGGGTGTTTTTGGATGCTCGACCAAGTGGAAGGAAAAGGAAGCGAACCGCCTCGCCGACCAGGCCAAGATAGACGCGGAACCTGTACGGTTAGAAATGGCTGCGGCCGAGGATTTGACCAAACTGCGCGCCAATGGAACCGGCAAGCTGCTCCTGGCCAGCTTTTGGGCGACGTGGTGCGGGCCGTGCGTACACGAATTTCCTGACGTGGAAAAGACTTATCGCATGTACCGCGTGCGCGACTTCGATCTGGTCACGGTCTCAACCAACATGCCGGACGAGAAGGCTGACGTTTTGAAGATGCTGGAGAAGCAGCACGCGTCCAGCCGGAATTTGCTGTTCGGATCGGATGATACCTATGCCCTTCAGGCAGCGTTCGATCCCAAGTGGCAATCGGCGGTGCCCTACACGGTGCTGATTGCTCCGAACGGCAAGATCGTTTACGAGCGGCAAGGCGATATCGATTTCCTCGAGTTGAGGCGAACCATTCTGGCGAATATACCGGCAGGCTACATAGGCTTTCAAAAATACTGGACTCCGGAATAAACGTCCGCTACTTCACCGTCGAAAACCGAAATACGGTGGTCGATTGAAAATGCTCGCCGGGCTTGAGTGCAGTTGTCGGGAACTGCGGTTGGTTGGGGGAGTCGGGGAAGTGCTGAGTCTCCATGCAGAAAGCTGAACGGCGTGGGTAGACTTTGCCTGCCTTGCCGTGGACGGTGCCGTCGAGAAAATTGCCAGTGTAGAACTGCAGGCCGGGCTGTGTGGTGTGCACTTCGAGGACCCGGCCCGAAGATGGCTCCGTCACCCGCGCTGCGAGGATTAGCTCGCCGCCTTTCCGGTTCAATACAAAGTTGTGGTCGTAGCCGCGACCGAACTTCATTTGCTGGTCATCGTCGTCGATGCGGGCTCCGATGGCCGTTGGCTTACGGAAATCCAGCGGTGTGCCGGCCACGCTCTTCAATTCGCCGGTGGGAATCAGGGTTGCGTCGACGGGCGTGAAGCGGTCCGCATTGATCATCATGAGATGCGACAGAATATCTCCTTCGCCCTGTCCGGCGAGATTGAAGTAGGAGTGGTTGGTGAGGTTGAGAACGGTATCTTTGTCGGTTGTGGCGGCGTAATCGATCTTCAGCTCATTCTTCGGCGTCAGCGAATACGTGACCGTAACCGACAGGTTTCCAGGAAACCCTTCCTCACCATCTTTACTCAGGTAGGTGAGTTCGAGGGCGGGGACCTCCTTGGTGGACACATCCTTGGCCTGCCACAGGCGCTTGTCGAAACCCTTCGGCCCGCCATGGAGAGTATTCCCGTTGTCGTTCGCCGCCAAATGATACTCATGGCCGTCCAGCGTGAAGCGGGCTTTGGCGATGCGATTCCCGTAGGGGCCCACCAAGGCGCCGAAGAACGGCGTGTTGTTGAGATAAGCGTCAAAGGTATCGAAGCCGAGGACGACGTCGGCGAATTTGCCGTTTCGGTCCGGGGCTTTAAGCGAGACCACAATGCCGCCGTAGTTCGTGATGGCAACCTCCATGCCGCCGGTATTGGTCAGGGTATAGATGCCGACGGGTTGGCCGTCTTTGCTTTTGCCGAAAGCGGACTTCTTCAAGCCGACCGCGCCTTGCGCGCGAAGCACGGCAAGAAATGTCAGGCCCAACAGGGCTGTACATAGGAAACGAAGGATCATCGGTTTTTCCTCGAGGGTCGAGCCTTTCAGGTTTTCCTAAAGCTGCGTAGGTTGTCAACCTTGTCCATTGGCGCGCGCCTCGCTTTATGATACAAAGTACTTATGCTCCGAACGATTCTGCGTCTGGCAGCCGTGCTAGCCGGGCTCGGCGCGGCAGCCGCACTCGCAATAGGCCTGGCCTTTTATATCCAATACCGCCGTGATGACCATCCCATAGTGCTGCCGGCGCCGCGGGGACCGCATCGGGTGGGCCGCGTGTTGATGGATTGGAAAGATCGTGGCCGCAGGCGTGAAGTGATGGTGTTCATCTGGTATCCGGCGCCGGATGGCGCGTCGGGAAAGCACACGGAATACATTCCAGGTAAATGGGGCGATCTCGAAGCGCAAAGCATGATTCCCATTCCGGAAAAGCGTCTGCGTGAAATGCGCGGGAACGCTATCGAAAGCGCACCCGTGGCTGAGGGAGCAAAGCCCGTATTGGTGCTGCTGCCCGGCATGGGCCGGATCCCGGCGCACTACACTACCATGGCCGAGGATCTGGCCAGTTATGGCTATGTGGTGGCGGGCGTCACGCCGACTGGAAGCTCGCGGCCAGTAGTATTTTCCGATGGACGCGTGGATGAGGGCAAAGAGGATTGGAATCTCGACGACCCCGCGCTTGCTCAGCAGCTCATTAAAACCTGGGTGGGTGATGCTTCGTTTGCCGTCAACCAGCTTGTCTGCGATTCTCGTTTTGCGGACAGGCTGCAACTCAACAGACTCGGTATCTTCGGCCACTCGTTCGGCGGTGACGCCGCGATGCACGCGTTGCGGCTCGACCCGAGATTCCTGCGGGCGGCAAATCTGGACGGCGGATATTTTGGATACCCCAACGGAAGCCTGGACAAGCCGTTGTTGATTCTCGAAGGAGCTGCGGAAATCGATTCGGAGTGGAAGAAAATCTGCGGTTCTGGCGGAGCCCATTGCACCACAGGTGTATTCCCCAGGGCCCGGCATATGAATTTCTCGGATGCCGCGATTCTTCCTTCGCGTTTTCCGTTCCCGAAGTCTCTGATGATGCTCGGGGACGTGGATGGCAGGCAGTTCCTTTTTGAAATAGCAGACCGGGTGCGCGCGTTCTTCGATCAGATGTAGTCAAAGGCCGCAGGTCCCCGCCAAAACCCGGCGTGGCCCCACGCTACGACGGTTTCGCGATTCTGTGCTCGGGTTGCGGGGCTGCGGGTTGGAAGCACGAGATGCGCAGATGGGTGACGCCGGCTCCAAGGCGTTCGATTTCCGCTTGGACAATATCGCGCACACGCTCGGGCGCGGCGGCGGCCCGAAGGTTCACGAGCAATTGATGGTGCCACGCGGGCGAAGCATCGAGCGCTCCCTCGATCGTCGGCGGCTGGCCATTTGCGCAAACCGCGGCCTTCAGGAAACCTTCGGAAGTATCATCGGTCGCCTTCAAATGGACGATAGGAATCCCAGCCGCGGTCAGCTGCTCCTCGAGCCGGTCGAGAAGCGGACCAAGGATCATCGCGGGCGACTGGGGGATCTCCAGCTCAAGCGTTGCTTCCAGGTTCAGCCAGGCTAGTGAAGCTTCGGCGCGGGCGTACTCTTCGTAGTCTATTTCGAGCACGCGGCCGCCAGCCACCAGTTTCCCGGAAAGCAATTCATCGAGCCAAGCGGCTAGGCCTTGGCCTGTTTTGGCGCTGACCCGGCGCGTGATTATTCCGGGTAACTCGGGCGCATCCGGATATAAATCGGACTTGGTAAAACAAACCAGGTCAGCCTCTTCGAGCTGTTTTCGAAAGAGAAACGCCAAGTTCGGATCGGCGTCAGACGACAGCAGAGCCCGCGCCCGGGCGGGATCCACCAGAACGGTGAAGGGGGGAAGCTGATAATTGCCAGGGAACGCGCTGCGGATGGGCTGCAGGATGGTCGCTGAAATGTCCGTGCAACTGCCCACGGGCTCGGCGAAGATAACTTGCGGCTGGTGAGTCCGGAGCTCATTCACCACCGTCATGAGCTTCGAAAAGCGGCAGCAGAAACAGCCGCCCGTTACTTCGCCCGTGGATAGACCTTGCGCTCGAGCGAGTTGGGTGTCCACGAGAGAATCACCCTGGTCGTTCAGAATGACGGCTGTCCGGAATCCGCGGCGATCGAGTTCGCGCGCGCCGGCGAGAATCAACGTCGTTTTCCCGGCGCCCAGAAAGCCGCCGACAAAGACCAGCAAGGGGCGGCTGCTCACGCGCGCACCTCGAGTTGTAGATCGTGGCCTGCCTCAATCGTAACCGGATCAATGAAGCGGAAGATGGCGCGCCCTTTTTGGCGTTCGACTTGGTGCGCTACAGACTTTCCATTGATGGTTGCTGAAGTGCTGCCACCGGCCGCCTTGATCTCGCACGAGCGGCATGGCAGCTTCCCGGACAGCACCTTGAGGGTAAATCGCGCAGCTCCACCTTCTTTGGGTTCGACCGTGAACGTTCCCCAGCCGGTTGCGGTCGACCAGAAGCAGTGAAATCGCTCCGCCCCGACGCGAGGAACGGCGATAACTGCCGCGTCCGGTCCGAGATAGCGGAAGCCGCTCAGTGCGACAATTCCAGACCACGAGGACATGGCCCGCGCATAGTGATGGCCGCATTCGGCCTCATCCCACGGATTGCGTTTCTCGCCGTCGTAACGCGCACGAGTGTTCTGGATGCACTCAATTCCTTCGCGAATCATCCCCGCATGAATCATCAGCGAAGCAGTGGAGTACTCGAGCCCAGTCCAGGACTCCGCGTAATACGGAAACGGAATATGCGGGCGTTTGGCGCCGCCATAATCACAGACGACGATGCCAGCCTCGTTATTTAGTGCGTACGTTCGTTGGACGCTGTCGTGATCGGCCAGAGACCTCTTGTAGTTGTACCGGTAGATGGACTCGAGCGCCTTGCGGATATAGCGCGGCGATACCAGCGGTCCGAGGCCCGTCAGGTCTGCCAGATACTGTCCAATCAGTTGATCGATGAAGCAGCCCTCGCCCACCTGGTATTCGGGCTTCTCGGTATTCTCTGAGCCCATTTCACTGCGGAGGGCCGGTGCAATCTGGTCCTTGGTGAAGCCGCGGACTTTTTGTATGTAGAACTCGCCATTGAACAAGTTGGCATCGATCCAGCGGCTGCCTTCCTGGAAAAGGCGGTGGTATTCGGCGGCCGGAGCATCATCGCCAACGGCTCGCGCCATTTCCTCGCCGGCCCTCAAAGCTCCCAGATAGTAAATGCCGCACATGGGGTTCGGACCAAAGAACTCCACGTCATAGGTATTGTGCTGGACACCTTCAAGCACGCCGTCGCGGTTGCCATCCCAGCCGCCCGGCACCCAGGCGAATTCCAGAGCTTTTTTCACGTGCGGCCACATTTCGCGCAGCCAGACCGTGTCGCCGGAAAGCGTCCAGTCCATATAAACATGCAGGATTTGCCCCATCTGCCCGTCGGCTGCAGCGTAGCCGGACCGTGCTTTGCCGTCGGGAAGCAACTGGCGAAAGTGCATGGCTCCGGCATCGTCCATCGAATAGCCGAACGCGGCCTTCCGCAGCGACCGAGCCAGTGATGGAAACAGGTACGCCGTCGCCGTTTCGTAGTTCCAGACGTGCAGGCAGTTGCCGAAGCAGCAGCCGTGTTTGTCGTCGACGCCTTCGAAGCCGTGGAACTCGCCGTCGGCAGTGCGGAAGCACGTGGTGCTCACCAGAGTGGAGAGGTTTGCGCTGGCTGCATCTTTGACGGCTGCAGGCAATGTGCTTTCGCGCATAGCGGCTGCGAACAGTCGGGTGCGGGTTTCAAGATGTTCCAGATTCGTGGCGGCGTAGTCTGCCGCGGCCCAGGCATCGGCGAATCGCTCGGCGCAGTGATTGCCGATGACGGTTTTCTCGTCGCCCTTGGGAGCGGACCATCCGCACCATTGCGGCGTGCGATTCGGAAAATGCCAGGCCAGAACGAATGTGTAGCTAGCCGCCTGGCCTGGTGCGATGGAACGCTCCAGGCACAGGGCGCCGACGGGACTGCGGGGGTCGGGTTCATCCCCGAGCCGGCCGTCGTCGGAGAAATCGTCCCAGAAAAGCATGGGCGCATTCCACCACCGGCTTTGCGGCCAACCGCGCCAATGCGTAAGCAGGCCACCTTCGACTTGTGCGGCACAGAGCGCGAAAGTGCCGTGCATTGGGTCGTCAGCGGGGACGCCAGGATTGTTCATCATGAGACCAGCAAGGCCATTGGCCGAGCGGAATTCATTCTGACGGGAATCCGTGTGCAACTTTGCGACGTCAGCACTGTCTGCGCCTGCAGTGATGGGATTTTCGATCGAGAACGCCACGGAAACCTTGGCTTTTGTCCGCCCGGGATTCGTCACGTGGTATCGCAGGAATGCAACGGGAAGGCCAGATTCCTCGGCGTCATGCGGGATGAACGGCGTAAAAGCGTCGAGCGAGACTTTCACGGGAAACTTGGTGTCCTCGAAATCGATGTGCGCTAGCGGAAATTCACCGGTGAATTTCGCCGCGGCGAGGCGGCTCAGCCCTGGGACGTTGTCCGATCCGAGGCCATCCGCGCCTCCATAAGGGGGCAGGATGCGCGCTTCGAGAACACGAGCCACCGGCTTCGAGTCTCCGGCTTGCGCCCAAATAGACGGGAAGGCATACGACGGCGAATAGCCTTTGTTGGGACGGTTGAAGATTTCCCAATCGCGAAGCTGGCCGCGACCGCCAAGACTCAAGCTTCCTGCACCTACGCCACCTAAAGGAAACGCAATGGTGGAGAGCTGGCGGCCTTCGAAAATGCGCGGATACGAAAAGGCTGCGCTCCTTGGTTTTGGCTCCGGCGTCGCTGGGAACGCATTGGATGAGGTCTGAGCAGGTTTTACCAGAGGCGCAGCGCCTGCTGCTAGCACTGCCTGGTGTAAAAAAGCGCGGCGCGGGGATCCTTTTTTCGAGTCCATCGCTCTAATGTATGACCAGTCCGGGCCATAGTCCACCGATTGCCGGAATGTTCTAATCGGGTATGCCGTCCGCGGAGGCGACCAAAGTCGAGGGGAGAGCAGAGCCAGTCGAAACCAGCACTTGGTCCATCTTCTGGCAGACGCTCATTCGCTATCAGGCGGAGAAGGTGGCTCCGTGGATGGCTTTGCGGAACACGATTGGTGTGGCTCTGCCTTTAGCGATTGGGGTCGACGTGGGTAGGATTCCCAGCGCCCTCGCCATGAGCACGGGCGCACTGAACGTTTCCTTTTCTGACAGCCAGGAGCCTTACGCGCAGCGAGCGCGCCGCATGTTCGCCGCCAGCCTGCTGGTAGGCTTCGCGGTTTTTGCCGGCGCGCTGAGCGGACGGAATCAGGTCGCCGCGGTGGTCGTGGTTGCCCCATGGGCCTTCGCGGTCGGCATGCTGGTCGCACTCAGCACGACGGCAGCAGACCTGGGCGCTATGAGCCTGGTGACACTGATCGTTTATGCGCGGTTCCCAATGCCACCCGAGAAGGCGTTCTACGCCGGTCTGCTGGCGCTGGGTGGAGGGCTGCTCCAAACCCTTCTGGCTGTGGCTTTCTGGCCGCTTAGGCGCTACGTTCCGGAGCGGCGAGTGCTCGGAGATCTCTATTTGGAGCTTTCGCGTGCCGCTGTATCGCATTTCCAGGCTACCGAGCCTCCTCCGGCGAGCGCGCAGATTACGCATACGCAGCAATCGCTGGCGGCGCTCGAGCGCGATCATTCCGTCGATGCCGATCGTTATCGCCTGCTTTTGGGCCAGGCAGAACGGATGCGCCTGAGCCTCATGATGCTTCGGCGTATCAGAACGCGAATCGGGCGGGAGAGCCCCGACGGTCCGGAAGTCGGAATTCTGGACCTGTACCTTGCGAACGGCTCTCGAATTCTTGCCGCCATAGGCCATTCCCTGGTAGCTGGTGAACAGGCCGGCGACGTGGACGACTGGCTGGAAGAGCTCCAAACCTTGCCGGAAACGCTGCGCGAGCTGAGCGAACGGACGGCGGCGCCACCGCAGATAGCAGCCCTGCGAAACGATGCGCGCTTCCAGATGGATGCTCTAAACGGGCAGCTCCGCGCGGCCGTCGATCTGGCGGCATCCGCTACACCGGCTGGCCATGCGGCATACGAGCAACGGGAAGCCACGCGGCCATGGAGCCTCCGGCTGAGTGGAACACTCGCGACGTTGCGTGCCAACCTGCATTTGGACTCCGCTGCCTGCAGGCACGCCATCCGGCTTGCGGTGTGCGTGGCGATCGGCGATGCGCTGGCGCGGGGGCTCGAGTTGCAACGGTCGTATTGGCTTCCCATGACGATCGCGATCGTGCTAAAGCCGGACTTCGCCACCACCTTCAGCCGCGGAGTACTGAGGCTAGCCGGGACATTTGCCGGCCTGGTGCTGGCCACTGGCGTGTTCCACGTGCTGCCCCCTGGGAATGTGGCGCAAGTAGTGCTCATTGCCGTCTTCATGTTTCTGATGCGCTGTTTCGGACCCGCCAACTACGGCATCCAGACCACGACCATCACCGCGCTTGTCGTGCTGTTGATCGCGATGGCCGGGATATCTCCAAAGGAAGTGATCGCGGCGCGGGGCCTCAACACAGCGGCGGGCGGCGTCGTCGCGCTGATAGCCTACTGGATCTGGCCGACGTGGGAGCGAACCCGGGTCGCGGAAACGATCGCGCAAATGCTGGATGCGTATCGCGCGTACTTCCGTGCGATTCAAGAGCTTTACGTCAGTCAGGCCGAACCGGTTCCTCGCGAACTGGACCGCGCCCGTCTCGCCGGCAGGCTCGCGCGTTCGAATTTGGAGGCATCCATCGATCGCTTGTCCGCCGAGCCGGGAACTTCGCCCGCGACACGGAAATTACTTGCTGCTGTGCTGGCCAGCTCGCATCGGCTGATCCACGCCATGATGGCTCTCGAGGCAGGGCTATACACCAGCCACGCTGTCCCGTCACAGGAGGCTTTTCGGACGTTTGCGAACCATGTCGAACTGACGCTCTATTATCTGGCTTCGGCTCTGCGCGGGGCCGCACTAACCCGAGAAGCTCTTCCCGATTTGCGCGAGGATCACCACACTCTTGTACACTCCGGCAATGCGCCCGCCGACCGCTATGCACTGGTGAACGTGGAGACGGATCGAATCACCAACAGCCTGAACACGCTCAGCGAGGAGTTGCTGCAGTGGATTGAGTCGCAAAAGGGGCCGAGGGCGTAGCGGAGGTGCCAAGGTGGAACATCAAGCCCGGCGGCCGTCTGGTGACTGAGGTTTCGCTCTGGTCTGCCGACCTGGCAAATCTCGCGCGCGACATCGAACGGCTGTCTCCTTACGCGGACGCGTTCCATCTGGATGTCGCCGATGCGCATTTTGCTCCGGATCTTTTGTTCTTTCCCGACCTGGTGGCGGCATTGCGTGGCCGTACGGAACGACCCTTTCATGTGCATCTCATGATAGAAAAGCCGGCGAAGATAGTGGATCGATTTGTGGAGGCGGGCGCGGATCTCATTACCGTACACTGCGAGACCGGGCGTTTGGATGTTCGGGAGGCGATCTCGCGGATTCGCACCCATGACTGCGCAGCGGGCGTGGCCCTGCGGCTGGAGACGCCGGTGAGCGCCATTGAACCGTACTTGCAGCAAGTGAGTGCGGTCCTGCTGCTGGGGACCATGCCCGGCGTGAAGGGCAGGGAACTCGCCACGGAGGCCTGCAGCCGCATCCGTTCCCTGGCTGGACTTCTGGAGCGTGAGGGCCTCCGCTCCCAAGTGGTTATCGTGGCGGACGGCGGTATCCGCACTCACACGGTCCCAGAGTTGCGTGAAGCTGGCGCCGATGCAATTGTGGCGGGCTCGCTCGTATTTCAGGCGGAAGATCTATCGAAGATGTTTGCGTGGCTTCACTCGGTGGGTCGTACACCATGATCGTAGTCATGGCCGGCCTGCCCGGGACGGGAAAAAGCACGCTGGCTCGCGCGCTGGCGCAGGCCGGCGGCGGAATCGTGCTGGACAAAGACGTGATCCGCAGCATTCTATTCCCGCCGGACTACGTCGAATATTCGAATGAACAGGACGATTTTTGCCAGACGCTGATGCTCGAAACAGCGGAGTATCTGATCAAACGCCATCCCGGCCTGCGAATCTTTCTGGATGGCCGGACGTTTTCACGGAAGTACCAGATCGATCGGGTCATCGAAGCCGCAGACAGGCTCAACTCCGACTGGCGCATCATCGAGTGTGTGTGTGCGGAGGAGTCGGCACGGCAGCGGCTGGATGCCACCGGTCTCACGCACCCGGCCCGCAACCGGTCGTTTGAACTGTATAGGAGTATTCGAGCGCAGTTCGAACCGATCACGCGTCCGAAGCTGGTCGTCGATACGGATCACCCGCTTGAAGAGTGCGTGGAAGGGGCGGGAGCGTATCTGGAACGCGGGCGGCCAGTCTACCTGTAATTCCAAGAGACTCTTACCCCTTTTCACACACCTATATTGTTCAACGAGTGCGCGCACCCCAATATACGCCCGTGCTGGCTGACGCCGCCGACGTCCTTAGCGATCAGCTCTTAGCCCAGCTCGAGCGCCTCGGTGCCGTGCTTAAACCTCATCTGGCTGAACTGGATACCAGCTTTCGCCTGCGCTTGCGAAAGCTCAAGCACGATCCTAAGCAGATCAAAGCTCTGTGCGCGATCACGCCGGGAGCCGCATCTCGCATTCTGTCGTCTGAGCAGCCAGCGGCGGATTTCTTCGAACTAGTGGAATATAGCGGACGGCGCTTGGCGAAGCTGAATGTTCCTCCTGCAGGCATCGTGCGCGCGCTCCGAGAGTACGACCGCGTACTCGATCCCGTCCTGATTCTGTCTCATCCCGACGAATACAAGAATTTCCGCTGGGCCCGCGAACAATTGCAATTCTGCATCATCCTGACGCTAAACAATGCCTATTATCAGGTTCGAGAAGCTGAGACCCAGGCGTTCTACGGATTGTTTCATGCCGAGATGCAAGCTGAAAGCCTGGAGGACATGCTGGAGCTCTTCCTGCGCACTCTGGTGCAATTTTGTCATGCCGAAGACGGCAGGCTCCGGCTGTTTGATGGCTCCGAGCCTGTGGAGCTCGGCCGGCGCGCTCTGACGCGTCTCGCCAAGCCCCACCTGGTTGAACGCGGCCAGCCCTCGGAAGGCCTCATTCTCGATCCTGAATTTCGAGCGCGCTTTCCCTGGTTTTGGTCCGTACCGCTGCTGGTTCACGGCCGTGTAGCTGGATTGCTTCAGCTCGCATTTTCCACCGAATATCATTGGCTGCCACGCGAACTGGAATTGCTCGACGCCGCAGGAGAGCGTTGTATGCGCGCGGCCGAGAAGGTGCGTCTGGTGGAAGACCTGGCGCAGCGCGAGGAGCAGGTCCTCCAGCTCAGCGAACACATGATGCAGGTCGAAGAAGAGGAGCGCCGCAGGATCAGCCGGGAACTGCACGACGAAGCCGGGCAATCCCTTCTCTGCATTCGCCTGAAGCTGGAGATGATCGGGAATACAGCTCCGGAGAGCCTGCGGGGACCCATCACCGAAACGCGAGAGCTGACCGAGCATACGATCACCGGAATCCGGCGCACCATCGCTGCCCTGAGCCCTGCCGTGCTCGAACAGCTGGGTTTGGCCGCGGCCCTGCGCCAGATGGCCCACCGCTTTCGCGATATCTATCCCGGCCGGGTGCGCTTGCATCTGCCGGCGCAGCGCGACCCGCTTCCCCGCGAGTGCGAGATCACCGCTTTCCGCCTGGCGCAGGAATGTTTTCACAATATTGCCAAGCACGCTCGGGCTTCTACCGTAAACCTTTCGTTGCAATCCTCCGATGGAATACTGAGGCTAAACGTCGACGACGACGGCATTGGCTTCGATGTGAAGGCAGCGCGGGAAAAACACGGCTCCTATGGCTTGACAGGCATGCGAGAGCGAGTAGCACTGCTGGGTGGAAAACTCGAGATCCGCAGCCGTCCGCACAATGGCACACGGATTTCAATCGAGCTTCCTATCCGTAACCGACGCCGGAAAGAACCCGTGGTGGGAGCCACAGAGAGCGCTAACTAAGTATGGCTAAGATTCGAGTCTTTCTAACGGATGATCACAACCTGTTTCGTCAGGGCATAAAGACCCTGGTAGCCGCCGAACCTGACATGGAGGTCGTCGGCGAAGCGGCGAATGCGATCGACGCCATCGCGCAGGCGGCCGAAGTCAAGCCTGACGTTGTCCTGATGGATATTGGCATGTTGGGGCTAAGCAGTTTCGAAGCGACGCGCCAGATCCGTAAGGACCGCCCAGAGACGCGCATCCTGTTTCTCACCATGTACGACGATGAAGATTATCTGGTCGAATGTATGGAATCCGGAGCTGCTGGTTACGTTCTCAAAGACAGCCCGGCGCCCCAGTTGCTGAACGCCATCCGCGAAATCCACCGCGGTGGCAGCTATTTGAGCCCGCGCATGCTGGCGCAACTGGTGGATGATTTCCGCTCGCGCGTAAAGTCCACCGAGCGCCTGCCGCGCTTTGCCACCCTCACTCCGCGCGAAAAGGAAGTGCTAAAGCTTCTGGCCGAGGGCAACTCGGTCAAGGAAATAGCCTGCACGCTCACCTTGAGTGTAAAAACCGTCGAAGCCCACAAGTTTAACCTCATGCGTAAGCTGGACATCCACAATAAGGCGCAATTGGTGCAGTACGCCGTTCGCAAGAAAGTCATCAAGATCCCCGTCGGCGTATAGATCGGGTTTGCTGAGCCCCGCGTGGAACGAGCGAACGCAAGCCAGACGGCCCCTTACCACCAGACAGCTTGCCGAGCCGCGAGTGGAAACGAGCGGTTGCACTCCTCGCGAATTCATCCCTTCCCACCCGAATTCCAAGCTCGACATCCCCCGCAACGCAAGCCAGACGGCCCCCCACTACCAGACAGCTTGCCGAGCCGCGAGTGCAACGAGCGGTTGCACTGCTCGCGACTTCCATCCCTTCCCACCCGAAGCCCAAGCTCAACATCCGCAACGCAAGCCAGACGGCCCCCCCACTACCAGACAGCTTGCCGAGCCGCGAGTGGAAACGAGCGGTTACACTGCTCCCGACTTCCATCCCTTTCCACCCGAATCCGAAACTCGACATTAGCCGCAACGCAAGCCAGACAGCCCCTTACTACCAGACAGCTTGCCGAGCCGCGAGTGGAAACGAGTGGTTACACTGCTCGCGAATTCCATCCCTTCCCACCCGAATCCGAAGCGCGACATCCCCCGCAACGCAAGCCACACGGCCCCTTACTACCAGACAGCTTACTGAGCCGCGAGTGCAACGAGCGGTTACACTGCTCGCGGTTCATGGCAACCTTCTGGCGCGGCGGTGAGCGCTAGGGCTGCGGCAACGTCACGCACGCCGCTGACGAGCACCGCTCAAAGACGCAGCCAGACCGACCCTGTACGATTTCCGCCGTCATCACACCCATCCGATTGATAGAATCTGTACATGATTTCTCTCACGCGGCGGAACTTTGCCGCAGCGCTGGCCGCTCCCCTATTGGCGGCCGCCGGTAAGCCGATCCGTCTCGGCGGTCCCATCTTCCTCAAGAGTAGCGACCCCCGGGAACTGGCGCGCGAGCATCGCAGGCTGGGCTACAGCGCCGCCTACTGCCCCGAAGCCAAGGTCGAGGACACGGCGCTGATACGGGAAATCGAAAAAGCTTTTGCTTCCGAAAAGGTCGTCATCGCCGAAGTCGGGGCCTGGGTCAACATGCTCGATCCGGACCCGGACAAGCGCGGCAAGAACCTGCGCTACGTGACCGAGCGGCTGGCACTGGCCGAGGCCGTGGGCGCCCGCTGCTGTCCCGATATAGCCGGTTCCTACAATCCAACCGTCTGGTACGGGCCGCATCCCAAGAATCTTTCCCAGGAGTTTTTCGACGCCACGGTCGAAAACTGCCGCCGTGTGATCGATGAAGTCAAACCGAAGCGCACCAAATTCACCATTGAGATGATGGGCTGGAGTCTGCCGGACGGGCCGGACGCATATCTGAAGCTGATCCGCGCGGTGGACCGCCCGGGTTTCGCCGTCCATATGGATGTTTGCAACGGCATCAATAGCCCCGCCAAATTCTACCGTAGCGGCGAGTTCATTTCCGAATGTTTCCGTACACTAGGACCCTGGATTGTTTCCTGCCACGCGAAAGACCTGCAGTGGGTGACGGAGTTGAACGTGCATTTCCTCGAAGTGGTCCCTGGCCGCGGCGAAGTGGACTATCGCACCTATCTCACCGAGCTTTCAAAACTCCCCATAGAAGCGCCGCTGATGCTGGAACATCTGAAGACCGCCGAAGAATACGACGAGGGCAAGCGCTACATTATGAAGGTAGGGAGCAAGCTCGGGCTTGCTTTCGCTTAAAAGGGGTAATCATGGACCGACGAACATTTCTGGCCGCAGGCGCGGCCGCCGCATGGCTCCGCCCGCGATCGGGCACGGCATCTGCACGGTTGCCGATCAAAAAGGCCGTGGAATTCGAGATGCTGCCCAGGAGCATGAGCATCGCCGATCGTTTTCAGCTGGCTCGTGACGTGGGCTTCGAGCAAATCGAGTGCCCAACCATGCCGGACGAGCACGAAGCTGAAGATGCCAAGAAAGCTGCCGAGAAAACCGGCCTCCGCATACATTCCGTAATGAACATGGCGCACTGGGACTACCCGCTCTCGTCCGCCGATCCCGCCGTAGTTGCCAAGAGCGTGAAGGGCATGGAGACCAGCCTTCGGAATGCGCACTTCTGGGGCGCGGATACGGTGCTGCTGGTTCCCGCGGTAGTGAACCCTCAGACGACCTATCACGATGCCTGGGTCCGTTCTCAGGAACAAATTCGCAAGCTGATTCCTATGGCGCAGGATTTGAAGGTAATCATCGGAATCGAAGAGGTTTGGAACAAATTTCTTTTGAGCCCGCTCGAGTTCGCGCGCTACATCGACGAGTTTTCAAGCCCATGGATTCGGGCCTATTTCGACGTAGGCAACGTCGTGATCTTCGGATATCCGCAAGACTGGATCCGCACGCTGGGCAAGCGCATTGTCAAACTGCACATCAAGGACTTCACGTTCCAGAAGCGCCAGGTGGCGGAGTGGGTGCCGCTGCGCGAGGGCGAGATCAACTGGCCGGAGGTATACAAAGCGTTGGCCGACGTAGGCTACTCCGGGTCAGCCACCGTTGAACTCGATGGCGGAAATGACGCCTATCTGCGTGAGGTCAACAAGCGATTTGATTTGATTCTGTCGGGAGCATAGGAGGCTGCCGTAATGGCCAAATTTCTTATTGGTGTCGTTACCGGCATCATTCTCGTATTTTTGATTCTGTTCATCGGTGTTTTCGCTGTGGCGCGTTTGCGGGAGAAGCCGCCCTCGATCGCCGACGGCTCGACCCTGATGCTGGAGCTGGAGGGCGACATACCCGAGCGCGCTCCAGTCGAGTTTCCGATTCCCTTCCTGCAGCAGAGGACGCCGCCAACCGTTGCGGATATCTGGACAACCCTCCGCAAGGCCGCTGTCGACGGCCGCATCCGCGCCATTGTCTTCGAACCGCGCGACCTGCAGATCGGATGGGCCAAGCTGCAAGAGATCCACAGCGATTTGGAAGCCTTCAGGAAATCGGGCAAACCGATTTATGCCTATTTGAAGACTCCCGGCGCCCGCGAGTACTATCTGGCTACTGCTGCCAACCGGATTTACATGGATCCTGAAGACGAGCTCGATTTGAAAGGCATGCGATTCGAGCTGGTGTACTTCCGCAATACTCTCGACAAACTCGGCGTTCAGGTAGAAATTGAGCACGCCGGGAAATACAAGGATTTCGGAGACATGTTCACCCGCACTTCCATGAGCCCGGAAACCAGAGAGGCGCTGACCAGTATTCTGGACGGCCTGTATGGCCATCTGGTTCAGACTGTTGCGGCGGCGCGCAAGAAAACCCCTGATCAGATCCGCAGCACAATCGATCTGGGTCCGTTCCTTTCTCCGGAGGCGAAAGGCCAGGGTCTCATCGACGGCCTGCTCTACGAAGATCAAATGTTCGCAGAGGTGAAGGAAAAACTGGCCGGCGGTGACCTCAAGAAGCTTTCCCTTCACGACTACCTGAAAATCCCGGCCTCCGCGGTCGGCCTGGGCGGCAAACAGCGAATCGCTCTCATAACGGGTCAAGGTGGCATTAGCCGCGGCGAGAATGGGGAAGACTTTTCAGGAGATTCAGGCATCGAGTCGGAAAGTTTCGACCGCATCTTGCGCCGCGTGGCGAACGATTCTGACATTAAAGGTGTAGTGGTGCGCATCGATTCCCCTGGCGGCGAAGTTTTCGCTTCCGACGCTATCTGGCGCGAAATGAACCTGCTAAGCAAGAAAAAGCCCACGGTGATTTCCATGTCCGATACGGCGGCTTCCGGCGGCTATTACATTGCCATGACCGGCGACCCCGTAGTCGCATATCCCGGTACCATAACCGGCTCGATCGGCGTTGTGTTCGGGAAGGCGAACCTGCACGGGCTGTATGACAAAGTCGGCGTTACCAAGGAGCTTCTCACCCGTGGCCGTTTTGCGGATATCGATTCGGACTATCAGCCGCTCTCCCCGGCTGCGCGTGCGAAGTTGCAGACCGATATCGATGAGAATTACCGCAGCTTCGTCACCAAGGTGGCGACCGCTCGTCGGCGGAAGTTCGACGAAATCGAGCCCCTGTCTCAGGGCCGTGTGTGGCTGGGATCCCAGGCCAAGGCCAATGGCCTGATCGACGAACTGGGCGGGCTCGACCGCGCCATCGAACTGGTGAAGGACAAGGCGAGGATCCCCAAGAGCGAGCGCGTCAATTTAGTGACCTACCCTGCCAAGCGCAGCATCTTCGACATCATGTTCGGCCAGGCCATCGAGAGTGCCGTGGAATCGAGGCTGGGTGGGGTCCTTAAGAGCTGGCAGATCCGGCTTTGGACCCGCGGCGGCATGATGCGGTTGATGCCGTACACCATCGAAGTTCGCTGAAGCCGGCCGTGAATCGCCAATAACAGATATTTCGCAGAATTTTTCCGAAATTTCTTGCGGCCATCTGTTCGTCTGAGTCATATTAAATTCAGGCGCAGTAGCCGCATGTAGAGCGCACCACTTCAGGCCAGCAAGCTCCCGCCCGTGTCGCGCTCGGATGAGATTATGCACCCGGACGTTGGCCATGGCGGAATCAGTCCTTTTTTTCACCGAACTGTTGGGACTTCCGGTCCTCGATAAGCGAGGCCGGCGCATCGGCCGTGTTCGCGATGCCGCCATCGTTCCCCTGGTGCATCCTGCCCGTATCGACCGCTTCCTGGTGGGCGCCGGCTCGGCCTGGCTGACCATCCGATACGACCAGGTGGCGTCTGTTTCCCTGGATGGCATCCACCTGAGCGAAGAACTGCTCACGCCCTATCACTCTGACGAATACATGCTCCGCATCGGCCGCGATCTGCTCGACCAGCAGATCATCGATGTAAACGGACGTAAAGTGGTCCGGGTAAATGACGTAACCTTTGAAATCCGCAGCGCTACCACGAATGGAAACGGGCATGGCGGATACAACGGGAACGGACGCAACTGTCTCTATGTCCTCGAAGTCGACGTGGGCATCCGCAGCATCGTTCGCCGGCTCTTGCAGGGCATGCTGCCTCCACGCCTCCTCCGGAAGCTACACAGTGTCATCCCGCCCAACTCCATTCGGTGGGAGTTTTGTAACATTGTCGAGCCGGATCCCCAGAGGCGCTTGCGGCTGAACATTTCGCACGAGAAGCTGGAGAGGATCCATCCAGCCGACTTGGCCGATATCGTCGAGGAACTCAGTCCGGCCGATCGCGAAGCCATCTTCGAAACCATCAATAGCGAAGTCGCCGCCGAGGCCCTCACTGAAGTCGATCCAAAGATGCAGGTCAGCATCCTGGAGTCGCTCGAACCCGAGAAAGCGGCTGACATTGTGGAGGAAATGGCTCCGGACCATGCAGCCGACGTGTTGAAGGGATTGGAAGAATCGACTTCTGAAGAGATTCTCGAGGAGATGGAGGTCGCGCCGGAGTCGGAGGTTCGCGAACTGCTGGAGTTCAAGGCGGACACGGCTGGCGGCATGATGAACACCCAGTTCATCTCGCTGCATGAAAGCGCCACCGTCGAAGACGCCATGACGGCGCTCAAGGGAAATGAGGACCAGCTGGAGAGCGTGAATTCTCTATTCCTGGTAGACGCCGAGGGACGTCTGACGGGAATCGTTCCTTTGGCGCGCTTGTTCATCGCGTCTGGCGCCACGCCCCTTCGTCCGCTCGCCGCTGAGATGCTTATTTCTGCCGCTGTCACCGAGAAACAGGATGAGCTGACGGAGTTGTTCGATAAGTACAACCTGCTCGCCTTGCCGGTGGTCGATGAAGACGGGCGCATGGTAGGCGTGATCACCGCCGACGACATTATCTCCGTGCTGAGGAATAAGTGATGGAACCTGCCCATGCTGAAAACGCTGCGCTCGCGGATTCTGGTCTTTCTCGCCGTCCTCGGCCCCGGTTTCATCACCGCTAACGTCGACAACGACGCAGGCGGCATCTATACCTATTCGCAGGCGGGGGCGCGTTGGGGCTACCTTCCCCTGTGGACTCTCATTCCCATTACCATCGCGTTGATTCTGGTGCAGGAGATGTGTTCCCGCATGGGGGCGGTCACCGGGAAAGGGCTCTCCGACCTCATTCGTGAGGAGTTCGGGTTGCGTATCACATTCGTTGTGATGACGTTGCTCGTGCTGGTTAACCTCACCAACGTCATGGCCAATTTCGCCGGCATCGCCAGCTCGCTCGAGCTGTTTCACGTTTCCCGCTATATCTCGGTTCCCCTGGGAGCCGTGGGTATCTGGTTCCTCATCGTTAAGGGAAATTACAAGAGTGCGGAAAAGATATTTCTAGTTGCCTGCGTTATTTACGTTGCGTACATCATCTCCGGAATTCTGGTGAAGCCCAACTGGACCGAAGCCGCGATCGATAGCTTTAAGCCGGTGCTGATGCTCGATCGCGACTATATCGAAATGTTGATCGGCCTGGTAGGCACAACCATCGCGCCCTGGATGCAGTTTTATCTGCAGGCTGCCGTGGTGGAGAAGGGCATCACGGCGAAGGAGTACGCGAATTCCCGCGTGGAGGTGATCTTCGGATGCATCGTGACGGACGTTGTGGCGTTCTTCATCATCGTAGCCTGCGCCGGCGCCATTTGGACCAATGGCCCACGCGATATCGAAAGTGCCACCCAAGCCGCCAAAGGGCTGCTGCCTTTTGGGCAGTACGCGTACCTTCTTTTCAGCGCCGGATTGCTGAACGCTTCGGTATTCGCCGCCTGCATTCTGCCGCTTTCCACGGCTTACTCGGTGTGCGAAGGGCTGGGTTTCGAGTCCGGTGTGGATAAGCGTTTCGGTGAGGCGCCCATCTTCTACTGGCTGTACACGCTTCTTATCGTGATTGGCGCAGTAACGGTGCTGATGCCAGGCTTTCCCCTGGTTAAAATGATCCTGTTCTCCCAGGTAATTAATGGCGTATTATTACCTATCGTTCTGATTTTTATGATTCTGCTCGCGAACAATCGCCGTCTCATGCAGGACTGGGTAAATTCAAGATTCTATAATCTTGCCGCCTGGGTCACGGTGGTGGTAATGATTGGGCTATCGCTGGCGCTGGCCGGCATCAGTGCCCGGAGCTTTTGAGACTCGAGCCATGATGGACGAACAGGATTTCAAAAAACGCGCCGATGAAGCCCTTTCTTCTTTGCATCGCGCCCTCATAGGGGCCGCGGACGACTATGGCTTTGACGTGGACTTCAACTCAGGCGCGCTGGGCATAGAGTTCGAAGACCCGCCGGCGAAGTTTGTCATCAGCCCCAATGCTCCCGTCCGCCAGATCTGGGTTTCGGCGCTGGCCAAAAGCTACAAGCTCGACTGGGATATCGTCGAAAACTCCTTCGTCCACGTCGAGTCCGGCGACTCCCTCAAAGATCTCATCGAGAAGGTCATCAGCAAGCAGTTGAAAGAAGAAGTGAGCTTGTAGTGCCCGCGGCCTCCTCCGACCAGGAAGATCTCCGCCACTTCGGATACGCCCAGGAACTGTTCCGTAGCATGGGCGGCTTTTCCAACTTCGCTATCTCGTTTTCCATCATTTCGATCCTCACCGGCGCTGTGACGCTATATGGCTACGGACTGGAGATGGGCGGACCACTCGAAATGACGCTGGGCTGGCCCCTTGCGACGATGTTCACGCTCACCGTGGCTGCCAGCATGGCGGAGCTCTGTTCGGCCTATCCGACCGCCGGTGCCATGTATCACTGGGCCGCCGATCTGGGCGGTCCAGGCGCCGGGTGGCTGGTTGCCTGGCTCAACATTTTCGGCCTGATTGCCGCTCAGGCCGGCATCAACTACAGTTGCGCGCAGTTCATTCTGCCGTTTCTCGGTGTGGCTTCTACCCCTCGCAATCTGCTCCTGATGTTCACATTCATTTTGATCACGCAGGGCGCGCTGAATCACTGGGGCGTCAAGCTGGTTGCCATTCTCAACGATCTGAGTGTCACGGTACACATCGCCGGAGTCGGCATTCTCGTTGTCGGACTGCTGTTCCTCGCGCCGAAACAGCCCATAGGTTTTCTGTTTGAGGCCGTGAACAGCAACGGCCGTTCCATCTATTGGTGGGCCTTCGTGCTGGGTTTGTTACAAGCGCAGTGGACCTACACTGGTTTCGACGCCTCAGCCCACATGGCCGAGGAGACGGAAGATCCGCGCCGCCGTGCTCCGTGGGGAATTGTGCTGTCCGTGGCTGTCTCAGGCGTTGTCGGCTATCTGCTGCTGATCGCCCTGACGCTCGCCGTCCGTTCGATTCCAGGCGTGCTGGCGGCGAAGGACGCAGACGGCAACGCCATACCGGCGGTGATTGCGATCCTGGGAAGCGCACTGGGCGCAAAGGCGGGTAATGCCATGGCGGCATTGGCATCCATGGCTATGTGGTTCTGCGGCCTCTCCTGCATCACTTCGGCTTCACGCGCGCTTTTTTCGCTCGCCAGGGACGAAGGCACGCCCTTGTCCCGTTTGCTGCGCGCCGTTAATCCAAGACACGGCACGCCGGCTCCTGCCATCTGGTCTATCGTCCTGGCGTCTATCGCGGCCATGGTGTGGACCAAAGCCGTTCCTATCGTCACGTCGCTGAGCACGGTAGCCCTCTATCTGGCCTACATCATCCCGGTCTGGCTCGGGCTTCGCGCCCGGCGCGCGGGCTCGGACTGGCCGAGTGCCGCGGTTTGGAGCCTGGGCCGCTTCGGCCCGGCCGTCAACGCGATTGCCGTCGCCTTCGCGGCATTCATCTGTTTCGTGCTAATCATGCCGCCCAATCAGCTCGCGGGCGAGACGCTGGCCGGTTTGCTGATTGCACTGGGCGTCTTATATGCAGCCGTCGCCCGCCGCCGCTACCAAGGGCCCAAGTGGAGTCATCACGAAGTCGCCGTGCGAGAATCGAACCTATGAACGTTAGGAGTTTGAGTCATAAGTTCATTGAAGAATTCACGATGTGGGGCGGACCCCCTGGTCCGCGGGCCGACGCCCTCGTCGGCCGCTGTTTCTCGTGTGATGGCAAAGCCGGACCAGGGCGTCCGCCCCACCGCGAGTTATGTGGCGAACTTCTGACTCAGGACACTAGAGAACCGTTAGTCCTAGCCGAGTCCTGGGTGGCTCTCTGATGCCGGCAGCCGAAATCCAGGCGCTGCTCGAGGCGCACAACATCAAGCGCGTGAAACTCGGCGCTTTCGACATCGATAGCACCTTGCGCGGCAAGTACGTCAGCACCGAAAAGTTCCTGTCGGCGGCCCAGTCAGGTCTTAGCTTCTGCGATGTGATCTTCGGCTGGGATATCGCCGACGTACTGTACGACAACGCGAAGTTCACCGGGTGGCACACCGGATATCCCGACGCCAACTGCCGCATTGCTCTCGACACCTTCCGCGTGATTCCCTGGGAGCCGGGTACGGCGTTTTTTCTCCTGGACTTTGTCACGCCCGACGGCAAGCCGTTGCCCATTGCCCCCCGCCAGGTTCTGCAGCGTGTCGTGAAGCGAGCGGAAGATCTGGGTTACACACCGTTCTTTTCCGCCGAATACGAATTTTTCTTTTTCCGCGAAACGCCCGAGAGCCTGCGCACAAAAAACTTTCGCAATTTGACGCCCCTCACACCCGGCATGTTCGGCTATAGCATCCTGCGTGCGTCCGGAAATGCGAACCTTGTGCTCGAGTTAATCGATCAGCTCGGCGCGTTCAATTGCAGCCCGGAAGGCTTTCACACCGAGACCGGCCCAGGCGTTTACGAGGCTGCCATCGCCGTGGATGAGGCCGTCGCAGCCGCCGATAAGGCGGCGTTGTTCAAAACGGCTGTGAAGGAAATTGCCGCACGCCATAGCTTGATCCCCACGTTCATGGCCAAATGGAACGCAGACCTTCCGGGGTCGAGCGGCCATCTGCACCAGAGCCTGTCGGACACCGGGAAGCACAAAAATCTTTTCTATTCCGCGGACGACAAGATGTCGGCTCTCATGAAGCACTACATCGGCGGGCTGGTGGCCAACCTGCCTGAATTGGCCGCGGTGATCTGCCCCACCATCAATTCCTACAAGCGCACCGTGCCTGGCGCGTGGGCGCCCATCAATGCCACCTGGGGTATCGACAATCGCACCACGGCCATTCGGGCCATTCCCGGAAGCAGTAAATCTACGCGCGTGGAACTGCGCCTTTCGGGCGCCGACATCAATCCCTACCTGGCCATGGCCGCTGCTCTGGCCGCGGGCCTCGATGGGATCGAGCGAAAGCTCGAGGCGCCGCCGCCCACCGTCGACGCTTATACCGGCGATGCCCCGCCGCTCCCGCGCACCCTCGCCGCCGCGACGAAATTGTTCCGCGAAAGCGGAATGGCCCGCTCCTGGCTGGGCGACGAGTTCGTCGACCACTACGCCTGCACCAGAGAGTGGGAAGTGCGGCAGTTTGAAAAGGCGGTCACTGACTGGGAATTGGCCCGATACTTCGAATCCGTGTGATCAGCGAAGATCGTCAGGCCAAGCGCGGTGAAGAAAAAATTGCGATCGGCTAAGGCGTTTTACGAGCGCTTCCGGTGAAGCAGAGGGCTGCGTTTTCCGTAGAGATAATCTTTGAAATGTCCGGATATGTTCCGCAAGCGCTCGCCAGGCTTCCGCGGGTACAGAGCTTCCATCTCGCGGGCAAACCTCAAGAGCGTCGCTCCCGAGCTCGTTTGGCTGCGGCGCGATGCAGGACTGCGCAGCTCGGCCACCACCTTCTCTCGAACTTTAATTTGATAACACACCTTCGGCTCGGCCTCGATCTCACGCACTATCGAAGACAGGCACCTGCGCGCCCCGGTCAAGCCAATCTTGCGAAGATAAGGCCTCATCTCTACAGAATCGCACGGTTCTCTGTGCTATTTTGGCCTTTCCCATGTCTCTCTCCACGTTTTCCTTCCCCACGACGATTGTCTTTGGCTCGGGCGCAGTCGAGCGCCTTCCCGGTGAACTGAAGAAGCGCAGCGTGAACCGCCCCTTGCTTGTCACCGACGCCGGGATCGAGCGCACCGCCGTCTTCCAGCGCGGGCGCCAGCTTGTTCCCGAAGCTACTGTTTTCTCCAAAGTCGATCCCAATCCAACCGAGCAAAACGTGCTGGATGGAGCGGCCGCCTATAAACAAGCCTCCTGCGATGGCATCATCGCTCTGGGTGGCGGCTCACCGCTCGATGCCGCCAAGGCCATCCGCCTCCTGGCCACGCATTCGGGCGCGCTCGCGGAGTATGACGACCTGCTCGATGGTTCGGATCGCATCTCTTCCAATCTGCCGCCGTATATCGCCATCGCCACAACCTCGGGCACGGGCAGCGAAGTCGGCCGATCAGCAGTCATCACCATCAAGGCTACGAACCGCAAGACCGTTATCTTCAGTCCGTACTTGATTCCGTCCATCGCACTGGCCGATCCGGAACTGACCCTCGATCTGCCCCCGCACATTACTGCCGGCACCGGCATGGATGCGTTCACGCATAATGTCGAGGCCTACCTCGCCAAGGGGTATCATCCGATGTGCGATGCTATTGCGCTCGCTGGCGCCAAGCTCGTCTGGGACAACCTGCCTCTCGTGATGGAGAATCCGCACAACATTGAGGCGCGTTCGAACATGATGATGGCTGCCATCATGGGCGCGGTCGCTTTCCAGAAGGGTCTGGGCGCGGTACACTCGCTCGCGCATCCGCTCTCTACCGAGTGCGGCATGCATCACGGCACCACCAACGCGATCCTGTTGCCCGCCGTGCTCGAATACAACCAGTCCGCGGCTTCGGATCGTATCCAGCATCTCGCCACGCTGTTTGGAGGAGGCGATGCCGCCGGACGCGTTCGCGAGTTGAACCAAAAGGTCGGCATCAAACCGCGGCTGCGCGACTGGGGTGTCGCTGAATCCATACTACCCGCGCTCGCGGATAAAGCCGTCCAGGACGGTTGCCACCAGCTCAACCCGCGCCCATGCTCCCGCGAGGATCTGCTCAACCTATACCGCCAGGCTTATTGAAATGCCGCGAACTTCGCCGCTCGTGTGCCACAATGTTTATTCCATGCAGGTTTTACAGGCGGGACAGCACAAGCTCATTTATCTCGAACTCGATACCGACACTATCGCCACAGTGGCCAAGCAAGCCGGTTTCGAGATCAAGATCAAGGACGGCGCCCGTAGCGTGACCGCAGAGTTGACCGCTCCCGGCCGCCAATCCCCGCTCCTGCTATTCGACGCAGCCGATCCTTCCAACCTCGGCTGGTTCTCCCGCTGCCAGTTTTATGTAGACGGGCGAACCGGCGCCATTATGCAGACTCCCATGGCTCTCGCCAATCACCTCGATCGGGCGGGGAAGCCGCAGGCGCACTCCGTCCGGCTCACCATCACCAAGGAATTGCCGGCCAGCTACCGCCTGCCTGGAAAGCAGGCGCTAACCGAGCAGGTTTTGTACAATCTTCTCTACAACTTTTTGAATGCTCTCACCAAAACCGGCGTGGCCGTATGCGGCGCCTCTATCGTAAAGCCATTGGCCGGCCGCACAGAAACGTAGGTACTGGGGCAGATCGCAATGGGTTCGTTAGCCCGAGCAACCGCTCCCTTTGGTCGCGGTCTCGGTATCGGACAGGCTTTGCTGAGCCGCGACCGAAGGAAGCGGTACTAACGTTCTGGCTGTGCTGACGCCAGCGCCACAGCTGATTCCACCTCGCTCTGATATTGTGCAAGCAGTTCCGGAGTCGAAGCCTCGAAGCGAAGCACTAGCACCGGCTGCGTATTAGATGCCCTAACCAGTCCCCAGCCGTGGGGAAACAGCATGCGCACCCCGTCCACGTCTACAATCTGGTGCGTCTTGCGGTACTGTTCGGTCACGCGCCTGACCACTTCGAACTTGCGATCATCGTCGCAGTCCATGCGGATCTCCGGAGTCGCCACCGTTTTGGGCAGGTCCGCAAGCTGCGCCGAAAGCGGTCTGTCAGAGCGGGCCGCAATCTCCATCAACCGGCACGCCGCGTAGAGCGCATCGTCGAAGCCATAATAGCGGTCGGCGAAGAACATGTGGCCGCTCATCTCACCCGCCAGCTCCGCCTGCGTTTCCTTCATTTTGGCCTTGATCAGCGAATGCCCCGTCCGCCACATGATGGCGTTCCCGCCGCGCTTGCGAATGTCGTCGTAAAGCGCCTGCGAGCACTTGACCTCGCCAATGAACGTGGCGCCCGGTTTGCGTTTCAGAATCTCGCGAGCGTAGATGATCATCAGCTGATCGCCGTAGATGACCGTACCCTGATCGTCCACGGCGCCTATGCGGTCCGCGTCGCCGTCGAACGCGATCCCCAGGTCGGCGTCACGCGATTTCACCGTCGCGATGAGTTGGGCCAGGTTCTTCGGCACTGTCGGGTCGGGGTGATGGTTCGGAAAATGGCCGTCCATATCGAAAAACAGTTCCGTGGCTTCGCAGTTGAGCTTTTGAAAAATGCGACGCATCAAGGGTCCGGCTGTGCCATTGCCGGCGTCCGCGACCACTTTGACCCGCCTCTCAAACCGGAACTGCGCGCTGATTTCATCCACGTAAGGAGTTGCAACATCGGCGGATTTTTCGCCGCCGGCGCCTTGCAGGAAATCACCGTTCCCAATCATCCGGCGCAACTCCTGAATTTCCTCTCCATGAATAGTCGATCCGCCAGACACCACTTTGAATCCGTTGTATTCGGCCGGATTGTGGCTGCCGGTGATCATCACAGCTCCCGCCGCCTTCAGGTGGAACACCGAGTAATAAAGCAGCGGTGTCGGCGCCACTCCAATGTCGGTGACTTCGCAGCCGCTTGCCATCAGACCCTGAATCAGCGCATTGCGCAATCGCGTGGAGCTCAAGCGGCAGTCACGCCCCAGGTTGATGTTTTTTCCGGCCCTCCGCTGCAGGTGAGTGCCGATCGCCCGGCCCAGTTCGATAATTCCTGGGTCCAGCAGCTCCTCATCGGCAATGCCGCGGATGTCGTACTCACGAAAAATGGTCGATTTGAGCATTAAGCCGCAGTATAACGCGGCTTGTGTACGCGACGAATTCTAGCGGTACTACACTCGTACTGTGGCGCCGAGAGAATAGTCGTAGCGTCTTATTCCTCCATGAAGCCACGGCTCAGTTTCAGACAGGCTTTGCTGAGCCGCGACCGGAGGAAGCGGTACTAACGCTCTGGCTACGACGGGCCGCTGGTGTTCTTGCTCTACCCGGAGGGCTTGCTATTGCCGTACCGCGCCGTCGCCGGAATCGTTCCGCGGGTCATCGTTCTATCTGTATTGCTCGTCATAGGCAGCCTCGCCGCAGTCGCTCTCGTCTCTATGCTTGCTAAACAGCTTTCGAGGTGACTGTGCCGTCCATCCTCTCCAAGGGCTTTGCCCGTGCCCTCTGAATCTAGGACACCCGTCTGACGTCCGATACTCCGCGCTACACTGGTTGTCGGATGAAGGTTTCTACGGCGGCGCGACCATTCACCACGATCAGTGGCGTGCCTATCGAGCCGTTATACGGCCCCGAGCAACTCGCCGATCTCGATCCGGCACGTGATCTCACCGGACCCGGCCAATTTCCTTACACGCGCGGCATTCACGAAACCATGTACCGCGGCAAGCTCTGGACCATGCGCCAGTTCTCCGGCTTCGCCACGCCGGAAGAAACCAACCGCCGCTATCAATATCTGCTCGAGCAAGGCCAGACCGGGCTTTCGGTGGCATTCGATCTGCCGACGCTCATGGGTTACGACGCCGATCACGCACTCGCGGAAGGCGAGGTCGGCAAGTGCGGCGTGGCCATCAGTTCGCTCGAGGACATGGAGACACTGTTCCGCGGCATTCCCGCTCGAGCGACGTCACGGTTTCGATGACCATCAACTCGCCCGCGGCCGTGCTCTGGGCCATGTATCTGGTGGTGGCGGAGAAGCAGGGCGCCGCCTGGGAGAAGCTCTCGGGCACCATCCAGAACGACATTCTGAAGGAATACATCGCGCAGAAGGAATACATTTTCCCGCCGCGCCCTTCGATGCGGCTGGTCACCGATACCATCGAGTTCTCTGCCCGCCATACGCCGCGATTCAACCCGATTTCGATCAGCGGCTATCACATCCGCGAAGCCGGATCCACCGCCGTTCAGGAACTGGCGTTCACGCTGCGCGACGGCATCGAGTATGTGGAGTGGGCGCTCGAGCGTGGTCTGGCCGATCGACGAATTCGCGCCGCGCCTCAGCTTCTTCTTCAACGCGCACAGCGATTTCTTCGAGGAGATCGCCAAGTACCGCGCCGCGCGCAAGATCTGGGCGTACGTGATGCGCGACCGCTTCGGCGCGAACGATGAGCGCAGCCTGAAGCTGCGTTTCCACGCGCAGACCGCGGGCTGCTCGCTCACCTGGCAGCAGCCGTACAACAACATCGTGCGCACCACCATTCAGGCGCTGGCCGCGGTGCTGGGCGGCTGCCAGTCGCTGCACACCAATTCGCTCGATGAGGCCTATGCGCTGCCCAGCGAGCACGCCGTCACCATCGCGCTGCGCACCCAGCAGGTGATCGCGCATGAATCGGGCGTCACTGCCGCTGCCGATCCGCTCGGCGGCAGCTATTTCCTGGAGCGTCTGACGCTGGATACTGGAGAGCGCCGCGCGTGACTACATCCGCCGCATCGACGAGATGGGCGGCATGATCGCGGCCATCGAAACGAGCTTTCCGCAGAGCGAAATCGCCAACGCCAGCTACGAGTATCAGAAGGCGGTCGAGCGTGGTGACAAGATCATCGTGGGCGTCAACGCGTTTCAGTCGGATCATGAGGACGCCATCGAAATCCTCCAGATCGACCAGATCGCCCAGGAGCACCAGGCGAGAAAACTGGCGGCCTTGCGCACCACGCGCGATAATGGGCGTGTGAGGGCTTCGCCTGGACGCCCTCAGGCGGGCGGCCGAAGGCACGGAGAACACCATGCCGTTCATTCTGGACGCGGTCCGCGCTTATGCTACGCTGGGCGAAATCTGCGACGCCTTGCGGGAGGTCTTTGGCTCGTACCAGGAAACGAGCCTCGTCTGATTCATGACAGCCGCCCATCCGAGTGCTGGTGGCCAAGCCGGGTCTGGACGGCCACGATCGCGGCGCCAAGGTTATCGCCCGCGCGTTGCGCGATGCCGGTATGGAAGTCATCTATACTGGCTTGCGGCAGACGCCGGAGATGATCGTGAACGCGGCGCTGCAGGAAGATGTGCAGGTGATCGGCCTGTCGATTCTTTCGGGCGCGCACAACGCCATCGTGCCGCGCGTGCATGGAGTTGCTGCGGGAGAAGGACATGGCGTGACGTGAAAGTGATGGTCGGCGGCATTATTCCGGACGAAGACGCCGCCGACGCTGAAGCGGCAGGGCGTCGCGGCGGTATTCCAGCCCGGCGCTTCGCTCGAGGAGATCGTAGACTTCATCCGTTCGAGCGTGGCCGGCGTAAGAAGTTGTGCCGCGGCTTAGGTTAAAAAATGAGAAGACACGAAATGGACGAAAAATTCAAGATCGCCGTATTCATCGATTTCGACAATATCGAGATCGGCGTCAAATCCACTCTGCAGCGGGAATTCGATGTGGCGGCTGTGCTGGACGCTCTGAAGGAGCGCGGCGAGATTGTCACCAAGATCGCCTACGCCAACTGGGGACGGCAGGACACCTCCACGCGCCAGCTCTCCGAGCACGCCGTACAGATGGTGCAGCGCGATCCGTCGCCGCGCGGCGACAAGAACGGCGCGGACATCAACCTGGCGCTGGATGCGCTGGAAATGGCGTTCACCCACGACCACATCAACGCCTTTGCCATTGTCAGCGGCGACAGCGACTTCATTGCGCTGGTCAACAAGCTGAAACAATATGACAAGCGTGTGTTCGTGGTGGGCGGCCGGGCGTTCACCAGCACCATCCTGCAGAAGAACTGTCACGAATTCATCAGCTATGAATCGCTGCTGGTCGATGCGCCCAAGCACGTGCGGGCGATCCAGCCCGCGGCTCAAGGCCAGATCCAGACCCAGGTTCCGCACCGCAGGTCCAGACCCAGAGCGGACCGCCGCCGCAGCAGCGCGGAGGTCAGAGGCAGGTCGCCTCCGCTCGATCTCGCGCTCGCCATGCCGCTGGTCGACCGCGCGCTGCAGGTGCTGGAACGGCGCGAAGTGCGGCCGCAGCTCGGGCTCCTGAAATCCACCATGCTGCAGCTCGATTCCACGTTCAGTGAGAAGGGCTTATGGCGCCGGCTCGTTCACCGATTTCGTGGAAAAGCTGCAAAAGGCAGACCTGGTCAACGTAACCGGCGGCGAAGGCCGCTACATGATCATGCGCAAGGGCGAGATGACGGCCGAACAGGCCACCGTGGCCAAGCCCGAAGGAGCACTCCCCGTGCTGCGCGATGTGCTGGAGATTCATCGTCTCGAAGTGGATAATGGGGCACTTGCCGAGGACCTAGCGAACTGGGTGAAGGAAGAGCAGCCGGACTTCGATTGGAAGAAATTCGGGTTCCAGGAATTCGGAGAGATGCTCAATTTCGCTCAGGATAAGGGCGTCGTCCGCGTGGAGCCGGCCGAAGAGAAAGGGCTGCTTGTCTATTTGGGAGCGGAGTTTCATCCGCCCGCGGTTCCCGAGCCGGAACCTGAAACCATCAGCGATGAACAGCCGACCGAAGAGCCGCAACCGCTCATCATGGGCATACCGGCTTCTCGCCTGGCTAAGGCGACGCGGCGGCCCCGCCGCAAGGCCGCGACAGCTACCGCCGGAAACTCCACTCGCAGGCCGGCTCGCAGCCGAAGAACTACAGCAACTGGCCGCCGTGCCAGGCCTGCGCCGGCATCCGACGCCCAGTCGACGGAATAATTTCAATCACGGAGCGGTAATTTCTTATCGCTCCGCGAGTGCATCTGAACTTCTCTGCCGCTCGTAGGGTTTCTTCAGGTATTTCGTGACTTCGTCCTGCGCGCCTTGGGTATTGTCACGCGTTCTCTGTGCGAGTTGGTACTCGTTGACAGCGCGATCGCGCTGGCCGGTGATATCGAAGATCTTGCCCAGGTTGATGTGTGACCAGACCTCAGTCCACTTCGGCTCCAGATCCCCATTGAGCACTTCGCGAAACTCGTTTGCCGCCGACTGATAGTTGTTTTGCAGAAAGAACACTTCTGCGATGCGGTAGTGCGCGAGCGAACTGTTCTTCTGCGTTTCGAGCGCCCTCTGATATTCTTTCAGCGCCTCTGCCGAATTCGCTGATCTCAGCAAATTGCTCGCCGCGGCGGATGGATACTGCAACCCGCATGGCGTTCGAATAGCGCAGCAGCCGCGTATTGGGATCGATGATGACGGTCTTCGGCTTGCCGAACGTGTCCACGGAGAATTCAGACGATGTCCCGACCACCTCCACCCGTTTGTCCTCCGGATTGCCTTCTGTCTCGATCTTCAACTCCACCGGCATGCGGAACGTGTCCAGGTCCTGCGCCACTTTCCCCATAACGCGAAATCCCTTTTGCGTGCGGAAGATCGTATAGTCCAGTTTGAATTCCGGTGCGCCGCTGGATTCGATCCACTCGATGAAGAAATAGCCCAGGTTTTGCTGCGACACGGCTTCAGCAGCTTTACGAAAATCTTCGGTTGTCACCGATTTCCACGGATGGCTCTTCACGTACTCCTTGACGTCTCGAAGAATTTCGCATCGCCCAGAACAAATCGCAGCATATTCAGCACGGCGGCGCCTTTGGCTCCCGTCAGCGCCCACAATTCCGGCGAATAGTCTTCCAGCCGCGCGGCCTGAATCACCGGCACATTCTCATTGGTCAGCGCTTCCACGGCAATATCGCGGAATTGCGTTTCGAGCGCCCCCGGTCCGTTGGCATGTTCGGCGTACAGCAGCTCCGAATACGCCGCGAAGCCGTTCGTCAGCCACAGATGATTGCGTGTCGCGGGCGAGAGCAATACCTGCCACCATTGCCGCGAGATCTGGTTGGACATCAGCTTGATTCCCACATCGTGTCCGATGCCGTGCGGATTCAGGAAAATGATGCCCGGAGCCGAGTATCCGTTGGGAGCGCCATTTTCGGTCTCCACCAGCGTCAGATTGGCGTACGGAGGCAGGCCGAACATAGAGGTGAAGTACGTCATGATCTTCCCCGTCTCCTGTCCATAGGCATTGGCCATGGGTTGCTCGCCGCCTCGGAAAAAAACGGTTGTCATGACGCCCGATGAATTCACTTTCGCCGGCTCCCCACGCACCACCGCCATGCTGCCGGGAAACGACTGTTGGTCAAAACGAAAGCTGTAAATGGTCTTATCCCCGGCGGAGCGTGAAGTTTCCAGTCCGCTTGCCACCACCCGGTTCCCGGCTGCCACCGTGATGTTCATCTCAGCTGAATAGCGGTCAGTGGTGTAGCCGCTAATGGGGAACCAGCGCGACGGGTACATCAGGTAAGCGTAATCGTTGTGGATCGCTGCGAACTTGATTCCATACACCGGCGAGTCTTCGTTGCCCGCGAGTCGGCCGTCATAATCGAACGTTGCGGTTACCGGCTTGCCCTTGGCCAGTGGCTGGTCGAAATTCAGGCGAACCGTAAAATCCTGCTGGGAACGCGAGGCCGGAATCTGCCGCCCCCCGTCGTCCACCACCCGCGACACGTTAAGGGCGTTGTTCAGCTCGAACGTCGCTGCGGTTACGTTATCTTCGAGTGGGATGAAACGCACAGCCACCTTAGCTGCCAGCGTCTGCGTATTCTCATTGATTTCGGCGTTGATCACGTAATGATCCACGTCAATCCGCGAGCGGCGCTCCTGCCCCGGTGCTTGTGCCGCCGCGGCTATGAGCGCCAGCGTGATCCACAGATTACGATACATGTGCTGCATGTCCTTCCATCAAGTCTTCCACTAGCGCGGCAGCCTTCGCCATCGCGTGTCCTTTGGCCGAGAGCCGTCCGGCCACTTCGGCCAGATCCTCGCGCATCCGCTCTCGCGCTCCCGCATGCCTAAGCAGACGCAGGGCCTCTGCGGCCAGGCGCTCCCCCGTCATCTTCGCCTGCATCAGCTCCGGAACCACTGCCCGTCCCGCCACCAGGTTCACCATGGAATAAAACGGCACCCGAACCAGGAACCGTCCCGCCAGCCAGCTCAGCGCACTCACTTTGTAGTAAGTGATCATCGGCGTCCCGGCCAGCGCCGCTTCGATCGTCACCGTGCCACTGGCCGCCAACGCCAGATCGGCATGCGCGATTGCGTCCCAGGTCTCCCCCTCTATCACTTGGATGGGCGCGCCTCCAATGCGATCCCGAAAAAATGCAGCGCCCGTCGTCTCCGAAGCCGGCAACAAGAAGTGTGTAACCTGTTCCCCGTAAATTCTCTGCACTGCGTCCAATAAGGCCGGCAGATGCCGCGCGGCTTCGCCCTTCCGGCTACCTGGGAGTACCGTAACTAGTTGACGGCTCGGATCTAATCTATGTTTCCGAAAAAACTCAGATTTTTGGGTCACCGGGCGAAGTCTCCCCGCCAACGGGTGCCCGATATATGATGCTCGGATTCCCTGCTCGCGGAAAAATGCTTCCTCGAACGGAAAGATGCACAGCAGGCGGTCCACCACCCGGCGAATCAGCGGGATGCGCCCCTTACGCCACGCCCAGACCTGCGGCGCGACCAGGTAAACCACCGGCACACCCAGGCGTTTGAGCTGCCGCGCCACCCGTAGATGGAAATCGGGAGAGTCGGTCAGGATGGCGAGGTCCGGAGGCGCTTTACGGGCTGCTTCCAGCAGCTTACGATATTGCCGGTAGATCCGCGGCAAATGGGCTACTACCTCCACCAGGCCGACCACGGCCAGGCTTTCCGCCTCGATTACCGGTCGAACACCCGCGCCCCGCATGCGCGGGCCCGCGCAGCCAAAAAAATCGGCTTCTGGCCAGACGCCACGCAACTCTTCCACAAGCATGGCCGCGTAGCGGTCGCCCGACGCTTCGCCTGCGGAGACCAGAATTCTGCGGGACACGGATACCTAAAGTCTAGCAGGGCACCGCTTTGCCTTGCCTAGGTTCGTTGAAACGCAGGCCGCACCCCCCGCATCTTTAGACTATGCTTCGAGGCAGCCTGATCGGCGGGGCCATTGGCGTTGCCGGCGTTGGCACCATGGCTTATCGCGTCGCTCCTGCCTTCTGGCAGCAATATGCCCGCGAGATTGGCAGGCCTATCCTCAACCCATCCGACCATCCCGATCCGCGCCATTGGTCCGATCGCGGCCTTTACGCCGCCTGGCTCGGCCACGCTACCATGCTGCTGAAAGTGGATGGCACGATTATCCTCACCGACCCCGTCTTCAGCGACCGCGTCGGCCTGAGCCTCGGCCCCTGGACACTCGGCCTGAAGCGCTTGACCGCGCCTGCTTTGAATCTCACCGGTATTCCGCGTCCCGATTTGATCCTGCTCTCGCACGCCCACATGGATCATTTCGATCTGCCCAGTCTGCGTGCGCTGGAGCACCCCCAGACATCCGTAATTACCGCCTCCAAAACATCCGACCTTCTTCGCGTCCATCGCTATGCCGCCGTAACCGAGCTGGCGTGGGGAGAACGTGCACGCGCCGGCGCCGCAGAAATCCGCGCCTTTCAAGTGAATCACTGGGGTGCGCGCATGCGCACCGACACTTATCGTGGGTACAACGGTTATCTCATCAAGGCCGGCCGTTACAGAATTCTATTCGGCGGCGACACCGCCAATACCGGCTTGTTTCGGGACGTCCGCACGTCCCGGCCTTATGATCTGGCCGTTATGCCTATCGGCGCGTACAATCCCTGGATTTACTACCACTGCACGCCGGAGCAAGCATGGCGAATGGGCAATGACGCCGGAGCCGAGTTTTTCATCCCCGTTCATCACCAAACATTCCAGCTCAGCCGCGAACCTTTTTCTGAACCCATCGAGCGTTTCCACCAGGCCGCCGGACCGCACCTCGACCGCGTGGCCCTCACCCGAATTGGCCAGGAATTTCATATCACCTGAAAACAACGAGGACTGAACTTCGGTTCGGTACTTTCGGTTCATTACTAAAGACAGGAGACGGGTACGGATGGCAATAACTGTAAAATCAAAGGGCGAAATGAATCATAAGTCTTTGGCGATCCTTGGTTGCCTATTCACTTTTGTCGGAAGTTTGCCGGCATTCGCCGCGCCGCCTGCCTCCCGTCTAGCCGAGCGCCTGGATAGTGGCCGAACGTTTATCCTGCCAGGCACCATCGAGCCCCGGCTCGCCAAAGCTGTGGATGAAGGAGAGGCGGAGCCCTCACTTACTTTGCCGGGCATCACCCTCCATTTCAAAATGACGGATGCGCAGCAAGCGGACCTCGACCAGCTCTCGCAAGCGCAGCAGGATCCGTCGAGCCCGCATTATCACCAGTGGCTCACACCGGAGCAATTCGCCGACCGCTTTGGGCTGAGCCAGAGCGATCTGCAGCAGATCACCGAATGGCTTCAGCAGTTGGGGTTTTCCGATATTCAACCAGCGCGTAGCCGGAGATTCGTGGTCATGGCCGGGACCGCATCCCTGGTGCAGCTGGCTTTCGGAACGGCCATTCACCGCTATCGAGTCGACACCAAACTGCACTACGCAAATTCGAGCGATCCCGTGTTGCCCCGAGCGTTGATAGGCGTAGTTGGCGCCATCCGGGGACTGAGCGATTTCCATCCACGGCCGCATGGGATACAGAGCAGTATCCGGCCGAGATTTACTTCGAACTTATCCGGAAACCACTTCATGGCTCCCGGCGATTTTGCGGCCATCTATAACGTTGCGCCTCTCTATAATTCAGGGATCAATGGTAGCGGTCAGAAGATCGCGATTGCGGGGCAAACCGATATCAAGGTTTCCGACATTGAAGCTTTTCAAACCGCCTCGGGCTTGCCGATCAAGGATCCGCAGGTCATGCTGTACGGTTCCGATCCCGGCACCGTTGCTGACGATGAGACCGAGGCCGACCTGGATATCGAATGGTCGGGCGCCGTTGCCAGAGGCGCGACCATCGTTTTCGTCAATTCGCAGGACGCTCTTACGTCCGCGATCTTTGCCATCGATCACAATCTGGGTCAGGTCCTCTCAATTTCTTACGGCTTGTGCGAAGCCCAAACTCCTTCGGCGCAAGTCAGGGAGTTTAACGCCGTCTTTCAGCAGGCTAATGTGCAAGGAATCACCGTCGTGGCCGCCTCGGGCGACCAGGGAGCCGCGGATTGCGACGGCCCCGTGGGTGCGAACGCGCAGCCCCCGGGTTCGGCCTCTCAGGGCTTGGCAGTTGACTTTCCCGCCAGCAGCCCCTACGTCACCGGTGCTGGAGGCACTGAGTTCAATGAGAACGGCCACACATACTGGAGTGCGACCAACAACACCACCGCAGGTTCGGCAATTTCCTACATTCCCGAAATGACCTGGAATGATACCGCTACCGACAAAGTTCTTTCTTCGAGTGGGGGCGGCGCGAGCATACTATTTGCTAAGCCATCCTGGCAACAGGGAACGGGAGTCCCGGCCGATGGTTTCCGCGACGTTCCGGATATAGCTCTCAATGCGTCTCCGGACCACGATCCCTACCTGATCTGCTCTGCGGGCTGGTGTAGGAACGGCTACAGGAATTCGCAGACTTATTTGGACGTGGTTGGCGGCACTTCCGCCGCCGTTCCGTCCTTCGCCGGCATAGTCGCACTGATCAACCAAAAGATGCACAGCAGCCAGGGCAATATCAATCCGGCGCTTTATGCGATTTCTTCGGTGGCGCCCGGAGTTTTTCACGACATAACAGTCGGCAGTAACGTCGTGCCGTGTGTGGTTGGAAAGCCGAACTGCACCACCGGAACCATGGGATTTAAGGCGGGTCCGGGCTACGATCAGGTGACGGGTCTCGGGTCGATCGATGCCTACAATCTCGCGAATGCTATGGAGGGCATCCAGCAGACGGCCCCAGTGGCGCTTGGCGAGAGCGGCGAATTCTTTTCGCCGCTGCAGGGCGGTGGCACAGTCGGCGTGACCCCGACCGGCATAGGCACTTGGACTGCTTCCACCAGCGCCAGTTGGATCACCATCACCGGGCCGGCTTCCGGAATCGGAAACGGCACTGTGAGTTTCACCGTCGCTGCTAACACCGGCGCCGCGCGCTCGGGCACCCTTACGATTGATGGCCAGGCGTTCACCATAAGCCAGGAAAGCACTTCGTCAGGGCTCAGCAACGCCGGTTCCATGGCCCAGATTGCTGCTGGCGGCGGATGGGATACCTCGCTGACTCTCATCGACCAGGGAACCTCGCTGGTGGAAGCGCGCATCGACTTCTCCGGCAATGCGGGCAGCGCTCTCCTGCTGCCATTTACTTTCCCCCAGCAGACGTTCACCGGTACCATGCTCGGCGCGACACTCGACCAAGTCCTCAATCCCCACGGACAATTAATTATCAATGCGGCGGGCACTCTGAGCGATCCGCTTTCGGTAGGTTGGGCGCAACTGAGCACGGGGGGCGCGGTAGACGGCTTTGCGATTTTCAAAAACAGCAGCAATCAGGAGGCTGTGGTGCCGCTCGAGACCCGCAATGCTCCTTCTTACTTGCTTGCGTTCGATAACTCGGGTGCGCTTGCGACGGGTCTGGCAATCGCGAATCTGTCGGCTGCGGCTGCAAACGTCAACGCCATTATTCGCGACGACACGGGCACGGAGATCGGCATACGGACGATAACTCTTCCCCCGCAGGGCCATCAGTCGTTCATGCTGACGGATGTCCAAACCGGTTTTCCGGCGACGGTCGGCAAGCGAGGCACCGTAGAATTTGACACGCCTCAGAATGGACAAATCAGCGTCCTTGGCCTACGCGCGAAAGGTGTCGCAGTGACCACGCTTCCGGTGCTCGCAAACGTCGGCACTGCAGGCGGCACACTGGCACATATCGCTTCAGGCGGGGGCTGGCAGACCCTCATCACGCTGGTCAATACCGGCCAAAACCCTGCCCAGGCCGAGTTGAGCTTTCTCGATGAACAGGGAAACCCTATGGCGTTGCCGTTGCTATTTCCGCAAACCGGTGGCGTAAGCACCACGTCTTCGGTAAGCCAGACGCTGGCGGCTGGCGCTTCGCTGCTGATTCAGACGCAAGGGCAGATGTCGCAAGTGGGATCGGCGCATTTGATCACAGCAGGCGCAGTGAGCGGCTTCGCCATCTTTCAGAGATCGGGCCAGGAGGCCGTAGTGCCGATTGCAACAGGAGCTGCAAGCACTATAACCCTCGTCTTCGATAACACAAATGGACTGGCAAACGGCGTGGCGCTGGCGAACAGTTCGGGAGTCCCAGTAGCTGTGCCGGTAACTCTATACACCGACACGGGAGCGACACTTGGAACCGCCTCCATCAACCTGCCGGCGAACGGCCACACGTCTTTCATCCTGAAAGATCAGTTCCCGGCGGCTGCCGGCATCCGCGGCTCGGTCGCATTCGGCTCGGGCGGCGGCCAGATCGTCGCTGTCGGAATCCGCGCTACTTCCGCCGGAGCCTATACCTCCATTCCGGCAATGACGCAGTAATCACCAAGGTCCTCTCAAAAGAGTTCCCCGCCTCCGCTGCGCTACACTCACACGATGCGTCTGCTCCAGATTCTCTTTTTCCTCCTCCCACTCGCCGGTTCCGTCTTCGCCCAGGACCTCCCGCCCGTCGCTGACCGCCTCGCCGCGCAGAATGCCCTCTTCGACGAGCAGTACGAATCCGACCTCCGCAACTTCCCCGAGCGCGCTACTGCATTCGGCGACTACCGATACAACGACAAGCTCGCCGACCAGTCACTCGACGCCATCGCTCAGCGCCACAAGACGGACCAGACCTTCCTCAGCCGGCTCGAAGCCATCCGCACCACCGGTTTCTCCGATCAGGACCAGCTTTCCCACGACCTCCTTGTTCGCGTACTCCAGTTGCGCATGGCCGACTCCGACCTCAAAGAGTACGAAATGCCGATCAACCAGCAGAACGGCATTCATACCAGGCTGGCCGATCTACCGTTGTCGGTCCCGCTCGACTCCGTCAAGCACTACGAGGACTATATCGCCCGCCTTCATCAGATCCCCCGCGTCCTCAGCCAGACCACTGAGGTTCTCCGCGCTGGCATCAAGGACAAGCTGATGCCCGTCCGTTTTCTCATCGAGCAAATCCCCATCCAGTGCCAGGGCATCATCGACTCCGATCCCTTCCTCATTCCGGCAAAGAAATACCCGTCGAGCATCTCCGCGGAAGACCAGAAGCATCTTACCCAGCAGATTACTGACGCTATTAACACGGCCGTCATACCCGCCTACAAGACGTTCGCCGCGTTCGTGAGTACGGAATATGCCCCGCGCGGCCGCACCGCTCTCGCCATCACGTCTCTGCCGGACGGCTCGAAGCGCTACGAGAACGACATCTTCGGCCGGACCACTACCCACATGACACCGGATGAGATCCACCAGTTGGGTCTCCGCGAAATGGATCGCATCCAGACAGAGATGGCAGCAATCGCCAAGCGGCAGGGGTTCGCGGACCTGGCCTCCTTCCGCGCGTCGCTCAAAACCAATCGCAAGTACATCCCGGCCTCCGCGGAGCAGATCCTCGACGACTATCGCCGCTACATCGCCCAGATGGAGCCGAAACTTGCGGACCTCTTCACACTGCTTCCCAAATCGCCTGTAACGGTCGAAGCCATTCCCGCTTTTCAGGCCTCCGCCGCAACCCACTACGTCCCAGGTACTCCGGACGGCAAGCGTCCCGGCCGCGTCGTTGTCGCCACTTCCAACTTCGCGCAGCGATCGCTGATCGACGATGAAGCGACCGCCTACCATGAAGGCGTCCCAGGACACCACATGCAACTATCCGTCCAGCAGCAGCTCACCGGGTTGCCTAAGTTCCGACTCCACGGCCTGGGTTTCAACGCTTACATAGAGGGCTGGGCCTTGTATGCAGAGCAGCTCGGCAAAGAGGTTGGATTCTATCAGGACCCCGTCTCGGACTACGGCCGCCTCTCCTCCGAACTCTTCCGCGCCGTCCGCCTTGTCGTTGACACCGGAATCCACGCCAAAGGCTGGACACGTCAACAAGTCGTGGATTTCTTTCGCAAATCCGGCGCCGTCGACGAACCCACCATCCAGACCGAGACCGACCGCTATATCTCATGGCCCGCTCAGGCCCTCAGCTACAAGCTCGGCCAACTCAAGTTTCGCGAGCTCCGCGACCGTGCCCGGAAAGAATTGGGATCCAAGTTCGACCTCCGCAAATTTCACGACGAGATGCTCGATGGCGGCGCCCTCCCCCTCGACCTGCTCGACGCCCGCACCAACCAATGGATCACCCAACAGAAATCACACGGGGACTGATCACTTCGTCACACACGCAGCCCCTTGCGACGTGTATGAAATCCTCATCGTGGACGCAGCGGTCTGTCCCCGCTTCGCTCGAGAAACATCGCCGCCCAAACCGGCTTCAGAATGTAATACGCCACCGTCACGCATAGAAAGTAAAGCGACATGAAGAGAGTTGCGCGGTGGCCGGTGAATTCGGGTCAGTACCCGGGAACGGAAGGTTCAGCTCGGCCGGATGCACCTCTGGTGTAGTTGTTGGGACGAAAGCTGCCGTCGATCACCACGATGCGGATGGGGCGAGTGGAGTCTTCCATGTCCCGCTCCTTTGGGAGAATGATTCAGCGTCGCACAGGGTGGAAATGCGAGACGCGAGTGTCCGGTCTTGGGAATTGGGTTCGTTTTGCATTTTTTTGTAATTTGTTGATGAGGCGTGAGATAGGCTAAGTGGCCACACTTCGATAGTAGCGTGCAGTGCAAAGGCGAGAACGGTGGGTTGAGGTGAGCGATTGACCTGGGGCTAGTGGAATGAGTGAAATTTTCTTGCTGGGAATGTTCAAATAGCGCGCGAGAGTTGGTGACAAAGCGTATTTCGTTGCCTGCCGGGCTGAACGTTGTGCGGCTACAAAGGCTGCCGGGGGTCGATCGGGTAGGGAAGAGAAGTTCCGGGGTGGGCCGTTCAACCAACCAGAACGGCAGGACGGCGTTTATACCGAAGGCGCGTTTTACGTCAACTTGGTGGCAGTTTGCCGGACCGAAGCCGACTCGGGATCGATCCGCGCTAACCCAGAAAAATCGCTCCAGGAGGCTAGCCGACTTCCGGATTTAATCCCGCAGCAGCACTTCCGCGACAATACGTCCAGGTAGATTCTTCCACACAAAAAAACAACTTCCGAGTGCCCGACCATCCATTCCCTAGCGCGTCGCAGCCCTTGCAGTGGTGTGAAGCGATCTCAATTAACTTAGGCCATCGGCGTCCGCGGGTATCACTTTTTCAGCCCTGCGGTCCAGTTCAGCACCACAGTTAGCGGGTCGGGGGCAGCGGCCCGCTCCTCGGGCAGGACAGCGAGGAAGCGCTGGCCGTCAGAAGACACATCATACCCGGTAGTGAGCAGCGGTCCGAACAGAGGGCGCACCGTTCCGATTTGCACGTCGGTTCCTTTGATGTTTACCTCAGCGGCCAGCATCCGACCATCGGGCGCCACATAGAAAAGCTCTTTGCCGTCCGCGCGCCAGTGAGCCTGGTCTCCGCCGGCCGACGACACCAGGCGTTTGCCGCCTGCGCCGGGGAATGGACAAATGTATACTTCGGCGCGGCCGGATTCATCTGAAGTGTAAGCAACCCACTTTCCGTCGGGCGAGAACCGGCCATCGTATTCGTTGAAGCTGGTCTTCAGAAAAGGAACTGGTTTCGGCTCTCCTTGAAACGGCAAGACCCAAATGTCAGCACGGGTCTTCGGATCGCCGAATGAGTTGTACATTACGAACTTGCCATCCGGGGACCAGCTGGTTGGGGCCTTGCTCAGTTCGTCCGCATAGAGTAACTCCTCAGCCCCCATACCGCTGGCTGACTTGCGATATAGGTCCAAATGTCCGCTGCCAGAGGAATTGAATACGATGCTAGTGCCATCCGGCGACCACACTCCCGCAAACTCGTTCGCCGAACCAAATGTAAACCGGCTGCGCACATTACGGGTGAGGTCGTAGATCCAGATATCGTTATTGTGGGCGGCGCGATCATATACGGAAACCGTGGCGCGCTTACCGTCGGGCGACAAGGAGGCGCCGATAAGCAAGCCCCGGTCGGGCATGACCGCAACGCGCTTCCCAGCCCGGTCCAGCCAAGCGAGCGTCCACGCGGACTGCAAACCAGACTGAAACGCCAGCATGTCGCTACCTATGGCGGAGAAGAAACCGCGTCCGCTCTCCGGACTGTCCGCGACCTGCTCGGCGACGACAACCGCTTCGCCAGTTGTCGCGAGACGCTTTGCATCGAACGGCTGGGCCATTAGGGTGTTTTCGCGTAGAAAGAGCAGATAGCCCGCAGCGTGCACGGCATTCGAACTGGCCTGGGCCACGATGCGTCTCTCGCGCGAGTCCACGGATCCTGCATAAATAGTCGAGTCGCTGGTAACAACTTCGCCGTCGCTCGAAACGGCAGAATACAGAAAGTGTCTGCCGTCTGGGAGAAACCAGGGCCAGCGGTGCGACTGCTCTTTGCGTGACGGATCGAGCACCGTGGCTGGAGTCGGGACTCCTCCCGCCGCAGGGATCATGAGCAGCGCGCCGGTCCGGGCCGGCGCGAACAGAATCGCTCCCTGTGGGCTCCAGCTTGCACCACGGAAAGACGGAGCATCCGCCAATGAGACTGCCGGGCCACCGGAAAGATCCATCTTCTTCAACTTTCCGTTCGCACCGAAACCTATAAAATGGCCATCGGCGGACCAGAATGGAAGTGACCCCCCTTCGGTTCCGTTAAGCAGTTGGGGTGCAGATGCGTCAAGCGACCGTAACCACAGACTGCGGGAACGGCCCGCCTGCCGTGCGCCGAACACCAGACGGTGGCCGTCGGGCGAGAGCGCCGGAAATCCCTCCGGCCCCTCCTCGGGACCAAAGGTGAAATGGGCGGTTTCGGGCGGCGAGACTGTGAACCGCACCACCGGCGCGTCCGGCGGTTTTTGACGGAAATACAGGAACCCGAAAGCGGCCGCGACCAACGCAAGCACGCCAGCCGTAGTCCATAGCAATCCTGTGGCACGCGGAGATGGCCGCGCCCGCTCAACCTCCGCTTCAGCGTGCGTGACCCATTCCAGTGCAGCCCTAACATCCCGCGCCGATTGCCACCGCTCATCCGGATCCTTCGCTAGACAAAGCTGCAAAGCCCAATCCAAACCGGCGGGCGCGATCCCCGCCACTCGCGGTGCCGGACGCTCCAGAATCGCCGCAATCACGCTCGCTGTATTCGTGCCATCAAAGGCCCGCTTGCCGGTGAGCATTTCGTATAACACGCAGCCAAATGAATAGATGTCGGCGCGAGCGTCAGTGACCTTACCCTGCAACTGCTCAGGCGCCATATACTGCAGGGTCCCGACGATCGAATTCTCCTGGGTCAGCGCGCGCGTCAGCGTCTCATCGTTTTTTTTGGTCTCGGGCCGCTCCTCGATCTTCGCCAACCCGAAGTCCAAAACCTTCACGCCAGCCTTTGTTACGAGGATGTTGCCTGGCTTTAGATCGCGATGAGTGATGCCCTTGCGATGCGCCGCTTCGAGCGCACTGGTCAGCTGAATCGCATACTTCAGCGCCTGATCGAGCGGCAACGGACCTTTGATTTCGGAGCCTTCGACGTACTCCATGACGATGTAATCCGGCCCGACATCGTACAGGGTGCAGATGTGAGGATGGTTCAGCGCTGCGACGGCGCGGGCTTCGCGCTCAAAGCGTTCACTGAATGTTGCAGCCGAAGTCTTGATGGCAACAGTGCGATCGAGCCGCATGTCACGCGCTTTCCACACTTCGCCCATGCCTCCCTTGCCGATGGCGGAAACGATCTCGTATGGTCCGAGTTTTGCGCCGGCTGAGATCGGCATGTGAGGGATTCAGCCAAGTTTACTCGATCAAGAAGCCGGTAGGGAATGGATGCGCTACTCTTCCATTGGTCGGCGGTCATGAGTAAGCTTACACTCAAACTACATGCTCAACCGGGGCTATGCCTACACGACAATCATCAGCAGCAAATACCATGGACAAACCCTGTCGGATTGGTTTGCGGCATAGGCGGCGCTTTCGCGATGACGTGGTATCTGAAAAGTCTTCTCTATGAGATCAGCGCCACAGACCCGCTGGTGTTCAGCGGCATCTCGCTTGGCCTGGCCTTGGTCGCGTTGCTGGCGATGTCGGTCCCGGCGTATCGGGCTGCTCGCGTCCGCCCGCTCGAAGCGTTACGTCACGAATAGCCTCCGGAGTCACGCTGGATTACCGTTGTAAAATCTCGTCCACAATCAGCCCCGTTATCCCCTGCGCGATAAGCTGGAAATCATGAAGACATTTTTCTTAGCCCTTCTTCTCGGCGCTGCCGCCTTACACGCAGACGAACTCGAGGGCCTTTGGCAGGGCTACGACGGAGAATGGGGCCACGTCTCCCGGCAACTCGTTGCACTCGCCGAGGCGACACCGGCCGATAAATTCTCGTGGCGGCCGGCCGAGGGCGTGCGCTCCATGAGCGAAGTCTACATGCACATCGCGCTCGCGAACTTCTATCTGCTGAGCGTCACCGGCCCGAAAATGCCAGCCGACATCAAGGCCGAAAACATGAAAAGTGCAGTCACTGCCAAGTCTGAAGTCATCGACTGGTTGAAGCGCTCGCTCGAGGCCGTCAAAACCGCCCACGCAAAGGCTGACGCCCGGCGAGTTACAGCGAAAGGTCAAAGTGAATGCCAGAGATGCCACCGTCGACGGCATGTATCTCCGCATCATTGTCCACGCGAATGAGCACATGGGCCAACTGGTAGCCTACGCCCGCATGAACGGCATCGTACCGCCCTGGTCGAAATAGATCGCAACTCGCGCCCACAACACATCCCGCGCTGCGGCAAACGTGCCCATCCGAAAATTCCCCTGCGGCATTTTGCCGAGGCCGTAGAAAAAGCCGCAGGTCTCCCCGCAAACCCCGCGGGTAGCCCTGCGCTACATGGTCGGCTATTGACCGCCGCTACTTCGCCGCGCGCTCCTCGCTGCTCGTTGCCGTATTCGCCAGCGCCATGGCGCACAGCCAGCAGATACAGAGCAGTGCGGCGCATCCCGGTAGGATACCGGAGATCAGATATTTTGGGAATCTCAAGGCACACGACCGCCGTCGCGAAACTTGCGATTTAAATTGTGAGGAGTTCTACCGCGCGGCCATCAACGCCCGCAGCCGGCGCGCCCGCTCCGGCGCGCGCAGTTGCCGCAGCGCCTTGGCTTCGATCTGGCGGATGCGCTCGCGCGTGACGTCGAACTCCTGCCCGATCTCTTCGAGGGTATGCTCGCGCTCGCAGCCGATGCCGAAGCGCAGCCGGATCACCTTCTCTTCCTTGGGAGACAGCGTCTTGAGGATGCCCGCCGTCTCGTCGCGAACGTTGGATTCGATCACGGCATCGACCGGCGACCCGACCCAGCGGTCCTCGATCAGATCGCCCAGCGCCGATTCGCCATCGCGGCCGACCGGAGTTTCGAGCGACACCGGATCGCGCGAGATGGTCTTCAGCTTCTGGACCTTCTCCACCGGAATGTCCATCCGCCGGCCGATCTCGTCGTTTGTCGGCGTGCGGCCCAGTTCCTTTTCCAGCTCGCGGGAGGCGCGCAGGAACTTGTTCATGCTCTCGTTCATGTGCACCGGGAATGCGGATGGTCCGCGACTGGTCGGCAATGGCGCGCGTGATCGCCTGGCGAATCCACCACGTGGCGTAGGTCGAAAACTTGTAGCCGCGCCGATATTCGAATTTGTCGGCCGCGCGCATCAGGCCGATATTGCCTTCCTGGATCAGATCCAGCAGGTGCAGGCCGCGGTTGACGTACTTCTTGGCGACCGAAACCACCAGCCGGAGGTTGGCCTCCACCAGGTCCTTCTTGGCGCGCTCGGCTTCCTGCTTCGCCGTGCCGGATCACGGTCAGGGTGTGGCGCAATTCCGATAGCGGCGCGCCCGCCGCGGCCTCGCGCTTGCGGATTTCCCGCTTCAGCTCGCGCAGCGCGGCTCTGTGCCGGATCACCTGCGCGGTCTTCGAGCTTCTTGAGCTCGCTGTCCAGATGGCTCAGCTCTTCAACCGCGCGCTCGATCTCCCTGGAGAATTCCTTCCACTTGGTTAGCAGGAACGGAATCCTGCGAATCGCCAGGGAAGTTTCCACCTTGGCCCGGTTCAGCTTGGCGCACAGGCGCTTCCGGGGCCGCTTGTTGCTGAGCGGCGTCGCCTCCAGCTTCTCTTCCAGCTGCTGCAGCTTCTTGTGCAGAACAATCGACTTCGGCGAAGAGCTGCTTCAGTTCGACTGCGGCGCTTGCGTGTCCGCCAGCGTGCCTTCTTCCAGATCGCCCAGGTCGACCACGTTGTCCAGTTCCTCGGCGCCCTTCTTCAACTGTTCGGCCAGATCGACCACCACCAGTTGCACCAGGGCCGAACGGCTGATGGCCTTCTGCATCCGCAGCTTGCCGCGCTCCATGCGGCGCGCCAGATCCACTTCGCCTTCGCGCGTCAGCAGCGGAACCGCGCCCATTTCGCGCAGATACACGCGCACCGGGTCGTCGGTGTAGATCGATTCTTCGACCACCGGCTGCGGGTGTAAGAAAATCCTCCTGGGCCGCTTCGGGGTCGAAGAACTTGGCTTCTTCGTCGAAATTAATGCCTAAGTCGGGCTGTCGCTTAGAAATGATCTTCAAATTGGTCCACTTAGACTCACCTCCCCCACAGCACACGCAGCGCATTCGCGAACGGTGATTTTCTGTGGGGTTCTGTTTGGAAAACTCGACTTGCCTTAACGTCGCAACCCGATGACAATCGTGCGGAGCCATCCAGGCGTCGCCTGGTCGACTGATGATAACACGTATCGCTTCAGAAGTTAAGTCCCATATTAATGATGTTTCAGAAGCGTTTAGGTTACATGCGAATTGCCTGACACCACCGTCTTGAAGTGCTTAGAAGCGGTATCCAAGCTGCTCAGGGTCCCTTCTGCCGCATTAAGTTCTTCAACTCGTTGAAAAACGCCTCTTCGTCCTGAAAATCGCGATACACCGATGCGAAGCGCACGTAGGCGATCTTGTCCAGCTCCCGGAGGCCTTCCATCAGAATTTCTCCGATTTCTGTAGTAGGAATCTCCCGGTCCGGCGAGTCGATCACCCTGGATTCCACATGGTTCACCAGCTCGGAGAGCCTCGCCATGCTGACCGGGCCTCTTTTCGCAAGCCTTCAGCAGCCCGGCCAAGACCTTTTGCCGGTCGAACTTCTCGCGCCGGCCGTCCTTCTTGATCACCATGTACGGAACTTCGTCGATGCGCTCGTAGGTGGTGAAGCGGCGTTCACAAGCCGAGACATTGGCGGCGGCGGCGAATGGCATCGCCTTCCTTGCTCTCCCGCGAATCCACTACTTTGTCGTGTAAGTGACTGCAAAATGGGCAGTTCAATGGGCTGCCTCCCGCTCGAGTTCGCGCAACTTGCGCCAGCTCAGGCCCTCGTGCAGCGCCAGTGCCAGGCCGATCGGAACAATTGCTACAAATGTAATAAGCCAGATCAGCACGGCCATGCTCGTGGCCAGTTCGACCGACAGCCCGAAGATCTTAGTCAGCACCAGCACCGCAACGACTTGCACACCGCCGCCGATTCCGGGAATCTGCACCACCGCTCCGAACGAAACAAACCCAATTAAGATCAGGATATCCAGACATTGTGAACTGGACCGCCGTGCCGTAAGCCCGGGCTAACGCAATAATAACAGACGGCGATCAGCACCCACTCCAGCACGGTGTACAACAACAACAGCACGATCGACTTCGTGCTTCGCGTCGACTCAGCACCCTGGACCAGCGCCTTCAGAAAGCGTCCGGCGCGCTCCAGGTGATGCTCGGAAAGGAAGCCCAGAGCGTCCATCAGACGCTGGCGCATAGCTTCCGAGTACCGCCGGATCATAAGCCAGTAAGATCAGGCAGGCGGCGCTCAACAGCCACACCGCCCAGCCGCCGATTTCAAGACCCAGGACAGCATTGGCCCGGTATTGCTCCAGATTTCGCACCCGGCTCAGGGCAAAGCCGAAAATCGCCAGAGCCATCAGAAGATCGTAAATGCGCTCCAGAACCCATGCGGCCATCTGGGAAGAAAACGGCACGCGCTCCTGAACGCGAGATCAGATACGGCCGCACGAACTCGCCGGGCCGGCCCAGCAGCGTGACGGCGGTGAAACCCGATCACAGTTGCCGAGAACAGCTTCCGCATGTTGGGATGCGGCCGGAGAGGCTTTAGCAACACGGCCCAACGGAGCGCCCGTCCGTAATAGGTGGCCAGAGCGAGAGTCCAGCGGCAGCCAGCAGCCACTGCCACTCGAGGCGGGCCAGCGTGGCCACGAACACCGACCAGTGAAAACCGCTCTTGCGCAGCTCGGAACGCAACAGATACAGGGCGACGAGGAGCAAGAGCGTCCCGAGCGCCAGCCATTTCCACCCACTTTTTTTGATGAAGCCGCCTTCCCCGGGGCCGCAAAGCCTTGTCCCCGGAATGGAAAAATGAACCTAACATCATAAAACCTCGTTACTTCTACTGGAAGCCGAAAAACGACGGCATGGATCGGCGACCGGCAAAGGGAGAGCATTCAGAGGTAAACTATGGCAACCGCTGCCATCACTGCTGGGTTTCCGGCGATCGGCGCATTCTGGCCGGCCGGAGTGGGCCGCACGTGCGCGCGGCCGGCGGTTGGCTGGAAACCGACCTCACGCGGCTTGGATCAGGATTACACGCTCGTCGCAACGATGCCTGAGCGGTGATGCCACCGGTTGGGAGGAACTGGTACGGCTCACACGCGGCGGGTGTATGCGCTGTGCTACCGATTTACCGGCCGCGACGCCGAGGCGCAGGATCTGACCCAGGAAATTTTCCTGCGGGTGTTTCGGACGCTGGGAAGCTACCGTTCGTCGGAAGGCTCGTTTGTTACCTGGCTGACGCGGCTGGGCCGAAACCTTTTGATCGATCATTACCGCCGTACGAAGCAGGACCGGGTCACCGAGCCGATCGAGGATCAGCTTCCCACGCTCGAGAGAAAGAGTATCTGGGACGGCGCGTCGGTGCGGCCGGATCGCGTGCTGGCGGGCCGCGAAGCCAGCGAGATTTTGCAGGGCGGCGCTGGGAAGATTATCGCCGGAACTGCGGGAGACTGTGATCCTGCGCGATTTGCAGGAAATGGAGTATCGTGAGATTGCCACGGTGCTGAAGATTCCCGAAGGCACGGTGAAATCGCGGCTGAACCGCGGCCGGGCGGAACTGGCGCGGCTGCTCCGCAAGCAAAGGCAGCGCTATGACGTGCGCGAATTTCGAAATCGCGCTCTGCGATTACCTGGACGGAACGCTGGGGGCGGCCGAGAAGGCCGAAGTCGAGCGGCATCTGGCCGAGTGCGCCGCCGTGCGCGGAACTGGCCCGCGACGCCGGCGCCGCTCTGAGCTTCATGGAGCGTGTGGCGGATGTGGAACCGCCGCCGGAGCTGGTGACGCGTCTGTTCGCCATTCGCTCCGATGCCCGAAGCGCGGGCTCCGCGTGCGCAGAGGGATTCGCGGCTGGTTCCGGCAGTGCTCATGCAGCCCGGTGCTGCAGCCGCGCATGGTGATGGGACTGTCGCTCACGATTTTGTTCTTCGGCATGATGGCGCGATGCGCCGGGATTCCCGGGCGGCAACTGAGTCGCGGCAGATCTCGATCCGGCGCGCGTTTGGGCGGGCGCGGAAGACCGGGTGCAACGCGGCTGGGAACGCTCGGTGAAGTTTTACGAGAATCTGCGGTTTGTGTATCAGATCCAGTCACGGCTGCGGGAGTGGCGGGAGCAGCAGGAGCAGGATGCAAGCGCGGTCCGCCCGCGGCAACCACCGACGAGCGGCGTTTCCGGTGCACGGCGCGCCAGCAAAAAGACCCGGGGCAACCGGGCAAAGGAACAGACGCATCGAAAACAGGGACGAAATAGGGGATTTTATGAACTGTCTGAATCATCCGGAATATACCGGCTGCGGCCTTCTGCCGCACGTGCGGCAAGCCGCTGTGCGATGCCTGCAAGCGGACGGCGCAAGGCACGCGTCTTTTGCGACGAGCATGTGCCGGCTGAGCAAGCGGTCCGCGCCGCCCAGGACAGCGGCCCCCGTGTATACGCCGCCTCCGGTGGCCGACCCGAGTGTTTCTCCGGGCCTGCGTTTGCTCTGGGCCTGATCATTCCGGGCGTGGGCGCGATTTACAACGGCCAGTATGCCAAGGGCCTGGTGCACGCGATTATTTTCGGACTGCTGGTTAGCATTCTTAGCTCCGGTTCGGCACACGGAATGGAGCCGCTGTTTGGCATCCTGATCGCCGCCTGGGTTTTCTATATGGCGATGGAAGCCTATCATACTGCGCAGCAAGCGGCGCGGGGCGAGGCCGTGGACGAGTTTTCGAGCCTGATCAATATGCACACGCGCGGCTCGCGTTTTCCGGCTGGCGCGGTGGTGCTGATCGGCCTGGGCGTGCTGCTACTGCTGAACACCACCGACATCATTCCGCTGGAAAGAGTTTTGCGGTACTGGCCGGTGCTGCTCATTCTGCTGGGCGTGTACATGCTGTACGTGCGGTTGACCGGGCTGAGCGAGCCGTCCGGCGGCACTGTTCCTGGAAATGTTTCCAAGGAGGTGCAGCATGATCAACGGTAATGAGCTGGTTCGTGCGGTGCGCGGCCCCATCATCCTCATCACGATCGGGACGCTGTTTGCGCTGGATCATTTCACGCCGTGGGGTTTTCCGCAGACGTGGCCGGTGATCCTGATTGTCATCGGCCTGCTTGCCCTACTGGGCCGCGCCACGCGGTCGGGACCCACAGCGGGAGGAGTGGCATGAGGCCGCGGCGTTCCCTCACCGGGCCGCTGATTCTGATCCTGATCGGTGTAGCGTTCCTGACGCGCAACCTGTGGCAGAAAGTTCCACTGTTCCAGTTGGTGGCGCAGTACTGGCCCTTCTTTTGATTGCCTGGGGAGTGTTGCGCCTGCTGGAGGTGCTGCTCGAAGCCGCGCGTTCGAAGCCGCTTCCCACGGGCGGCCTCTCGGGCGGTGAAGTGGCGCTGATTGTCCTGTTGTGCGTCATCGGTTCCGGGATGTACGCGGCGGACCGGCACGGTATGCATTTCGCGCCCTTCGGAACCGCCGGCCTGGAAATGTTTGGCGAAGAATACGATTACCGTACCAGCAGTGAGAAAACTACGAAGGGGACGGTGCACGTAGTATTCGAAAATCTCCGCGGCAACATGCGAGTGAACGGCACCGACGACGGCGCGATCAAAGTGGACGAGCACAAGATGATTCGCGCCTTCAACAAGAACGATGCGGATCAGGCCGACAAACAGTCGCCGATCGAGATAGTAGCCGATGGCGACCGCATAGTCGTGCGCACCAATCAGGAGAAAGTTTCGCATGCAAGGCGCATTTCGTGCGACCTGGAAGTGAGTCTGCCGCGCTCGGCGACCATTGAAGGGCGGGGAACCTACGGCGATTACGACGTGACCGACATCCAGGGCAGCGTGGATATTGCGAGCGGCAACTCGGGTGTGCGGTTGTCCAACATCGGCGGCAACGCCAAGGTGGATCTGCAGCGCAGCGACATTGTGCGCGCCGTTGACGTGAAGGGCAGTGTCGACATAGAGGGGCGCGGCAACGAGATCGAACTGGAAAATGTGAACGGGCAGGTTACTATCAACGGCTCCTACTCCGGCACGCTGCAATTCAAAAACCTTTCGAAGCCCTTGCATCTGGAATCGCGCAATACGGACCTCAAGGTGGAAAGCGTGCCCGGAACCATCACGATGGATCTGGGCGAGTTCACCGGAACGAATCTGATAGGGCCGGTGCGGCTGATCACGAAATCGAAGGACATTCATCTGGATGGGTTCACGCAATCACTTGAGATCGAGACGGAACGCGGCGATATCGAGCTAAAGCCCGGCAAAGTTCCGGTGGCCAAGATCGACGCGCGCAGCCGGTCGGGCAATATCGACCTTGAGCTGCCCGACTCGGCCAAGTTTGAGCTGAGAGCCACGACCAACCGCGGCGAAGTACAGAACGAGTACGGTTCGCCATTGGAATCCCAGCCCGAGGGGCAGGGAGCGAAACTCAGGGGCAAAGTGGGCGACGGCCCGGTGCTGACGATCACGACGGATCGCGGAGCGGTCACGGTGAAAAAAAGCTGAGCCGGCGCGGAGCGCCGGGCGATGCTGCGCATCGCGCGACACGGCGACGCGGGGACACGGCGACGCGGCGATATAATCGAGGCGACTTATGCCGAAGCGCGTTGCTGAAGACTCACGCCTGAGGCGGGTAACCGAAATATGTCTGGCTTTGCCGGGCGCCGAGCGCGAGTACAACGGACGACATGCCGCGTTCCGGATCTGGAAGCGGGTCTTCGCCTACTACCTGGATGATCATCACGGAGATGGGATCGTTGCCATCAGCTGCAAGGTGCCGCCGGGAGACAACGCGGCGCTGGCGGTTTCCGATCCGAAGAGATTTTACCTGCCCGCTTACATTGGCCCGCAAGGTTGGGTCGCACTGCGGCTGGATGTCGGCGAGGTTGACTGGGACGAGGTCAAGGAATTGGTGACCCACAGCTACACTCTGGTCGGACCCAAGCGGAGCCGGCGCGGAGCGCCGGGCGATGCTGCGCATCGCGCGACACGGGGACGCGGCGACGCGGGGACGCGGCGAACTGGATAGGCGCATTTGTGAAAATACGGGGCCGGGGATCGGCCCCTTTTTTTCGCGTGTCTACGCGCGGGCGGCGTGGGCCGGCGCTTTATAACCGGACTTAGAAGCTTTCTTCATGGCTTCCACGCCTTCGGCCGTAGTGAGCAGAGGCGTCGTCTTGATGGCGCGGATTGCGCCGCCGGCTGACGCGGCGAGTGAGAACGCGGCCGCCTCCACGTTGCCCGGCATATCAAGGATGGCGAAGAGATCGTAATCGCCGAAAGCGAACCAGGCTTGAGTGATTTTGCCGCCTAGTTTTTCGACGACGGGCCGAACGGCCTCGATGCGGTCGTGGGGATTGGCAATGAGATTGGCCCACGCTTCCGGCGTGTAACCAACCTGGAGAAGGAAGTTAGCCATAGTGACTCCTTTCTGGACAGGGTTGATGATAGTGCGCCGATGCCAAGAACGCAAGGCCAGCGGTCAGCGGCGATACTACGAAAGTGGGGCGGGCGCTGTTGGCAATGGGCCCCTAGAATCGAACAGGCACGAACCTCGGAGGATCGTCGCCGCAGATGACGCCATCGACGCTTCCACTGCGAACTACATCGGGAATCGCGCTCTCGCCGTAATACGTCTTGAAGTGGGATGCCGGAAAATAGTAGTGGACCATCGGGATATCTTCGTGCGGCACCAGAAGAGTCTTCGGTGGGACGCCGTTCTCGCGCACCAGAGTTAGAATGACCTCCGCCCTGCGATTTTGCTCTGGCATCTGCGCCCGGACCATTGGCCAGGACGTGGCCAACATTGCGCAGCATATTAGAATCACTGTCGCCACCCGTATCCACGGCCGCCATTGTTCAGCGATGAGACCGGCCGAGAACGCGGCGAACAGGACCGCTCCGGGAAAAAGTGGGAGTACGTAGCGCGGCAGATCCGAGTTCGTTGGGATAGTAGCCAGAAAAATAAGAGCGCTGAAAACAGCAGACGGAATTAACACAGATGCTTTGGCTCGGTAGCTGAGAAAAAAAAACAGCCCGGCCACGAGCAGCACCCAAGGCACGGGTGAGTTTACAAAACGCAGTCGCCAGGTTTGTCCGAAGCTGATGTTCGTGCCCCACGCTCCTGGTCGAAAGAAGGCCAGATACCCCATGAAGAAATACGCCTTGGTGAATGACAGCCTGAAAACCGCGGCAGGCCAGACGATCAGCACGGTTGCGAGGAATAGGGCGAGCGATCGCGCAGTGAACGCCAGGTCCGGGTTCAAGCGTTCGCGGGCGATGTACCCGCAAGTCAGCAAAGTGAGAATCAGTGCAAACGCGACCTCCAATACGCAGAACGCCAGCGCCGTCCCAACCACGGCGGCATACCAGTAGCGGCGGGCAGATCCCGATGTTCCGAACATTTTCGCGAGCGGCAAGAGCGCCGCGATCACACAAACCGCGAACAACTGATGCGGCGCAAGCTCGGTGGTTCTGATGACCGGAAAACTCCATAGGTACAGCACAGGACCGAGAATTGCGGCGATTTGTCCCGCCGCTCCGGGCACAATCCAGAGAGCACCGAAGTACATAAGGATCGCCGCGGCAATCGGGAACACGCCGTTGAGTGCGCGGGTAGATCGCTCAGCAAAATCAAAGCGCCGCAAGATCCGGAGCCAGTCTGTGTAAAGCGGTCCGTGCCAATGCCGGTAGAAGACCACGTCATTGCTGTTCCGGATCGTTTCCGACAGCTCACCACGCCGGCTTCCGTCCTTGCTGAGAATAATGCCGAGCTTGACAAATTCCAAGAGTGGCAGGCTGGACGTATCCATCCAATTCCGGCTCCAGCCGAGCGAAACGGCGTACATATAGTCCGCTTCATCGTAGGTATAGGGACCATACCGCGCTGTTTCGCGCGCCAGGAAGTAGAACACGGTAAGGAGGCCGCAGATAATAATCAGGTGTTTCGTCATGGCAAAAGCCGCTCGAACTCTTTCGCTACGGCTTCCCAGGAAAAGTGTGAGGACACTTTGTTGAAAGCCGCTTGAGCTATCCGGTGACGAGCCTTCTCGTCGTCCATCAGTTCGATACACCTGTCAGCGAATGCCTGCGGCTCGTCGGCAATGTGGATTTGCGTTCCGTTCTCGAGCGGCAATCCTTCCGCTCCGATCGTCGTGGAGACGACTGGCACCCGTGCCGCCATCGATTCGAAAATCTTCAAACGAGTGCCGCCTCCGGCCCTTAGCGGAACGATCGATAGCGTCGCCCCCCAAAGATACGGTCGCACATCGGGCACGGTTCCGGTGACCTGGATAAGAGGATCTTTGGCAAGATCCAATACCCCGCGCGCGGGCTTGCGGCCGGCGAATGCGACCGAACAAAGCGGCTTTCGTTTGCGGATCAGCGGCAGGATTTCGTGCACGAACCATTGCGCGCCGTCGATGTTCGGCATCCAATCCATGGAGCCGACAAACACAAGATCAGCTGTGTGTGGTGCTCTTGCGGGTGGAGTAAAGTACTCGACGTCGACGCCCGTCGGGACGGAACTTACGCGCTGGACTCCATACTGGCTGCGCATCCGCTCGGCGTCGACGTCGGATACGGCGATGATGCTTTTTACCGCCCGGCAAATCTTACCTTCATACGCCAGCATGCGCTTTGCCTGAATCTCGAAATAAAGACGGGCCGGCGACCGCACATTTTCCACGTGACGTTGCCAGATGAAAGCTTCCACGTTGTGCTGGAAAAGAACGCACGACGCCAGGTCGGGGATGTTAGGGGTGGGGAAGAGGAAGTCGCAGACCACGCAATCGAATTTTTCCTCGCGCGAAAGCGTTTCGATCCGGCGTTTCATCTTTTCCGATTGATACCGGCTTACGGCGACCGGCAGCGGCGAGACAAGGCCCTTCAGCAACTGCCCGGCAAACGCGATGGTATTCTTCTCCGGCACATAATGATCGATGGGATACGCGTGCGAACAATATTCGGAACTTCGCGCGACGCCTTCGGAATTGCCGTTGTTCAGCGCGACGTAGTGTATTTCATGGCGCTTATGCAGGCGCTTCAGCGTCTCCAGGGTGCGGATCTGTGCGCCGCGGTCCGTCGGATGAAGGAAGTCCGCCTTCACCCAAAGCAGCTTCATACGGCAGTGGATCTCGCTTCTGGAACTGATCCGAGCACCTGCCAGCGGTCGCGTTTTCCGGTGAGGAATATATCTCCCCAGATCTGCAAATTGAGCAGCCGCCACAGGCGATCCGTCCCATCCACCGAGCCAGCGCGATGCCTGTCGATCAGCCCATCGAGTTCACGCGCGTCGACAAAGGTGGCGAGCAAGCCATCGCGCGCGCGAAGAGCGGCCAGCAGAGGCTCGGCGCGGGGCTCCCTCAGCCATTGGCGTAAAGGCGTAGGGAAACCCATCTTCTTGCGATGAATGATCTCATTGGGAATCAAACCCTCCACGGCCTTCTTGAGCACATATTTTTGCGTTGCGCCGCGAATCTTCAGGTCATCCGGAATGCTCATGGCAAATTCGACGAAGGGGTGATCCAGGAACGGCACGCGGCTCTCGATCGAGCACGCCATGCTCATTTGATCCTGCTTCATGAGCAACTCGGCCAGATAGGTCTTTTGATCCGCGTAGAGCATGCGCGCCAACAGGGATGCGCCGGGGCGGGATTCCCAGTAAGCCATGTAATTGGCATAGACAGATCCCATGCCGCGCTTGAGCAGACGTGCTTGTTCGGCCTCCGAAAACGAGCAGTAGAAATTATCCAGGAATAGCGATTCCGGGCAATTGTCGCGGCCCACAAACGTATGTCCCAGTTTTCGGCGAGCAGAACCGTGCAGAAGTTTGCCGCTCTCGATGATATTCCGGATCCTCCGGCGGAGGGCCCCGGGTAACACGCTGTACAATCTCGCGTACTTCTGATTGAGCAGATTCCAGCGATAGCGCTCGTATCCTCCGAAAATCTCGTCGCTGCCTTCGCCGGTGAGCACCACTTTCACGTGCTCAGACGCGAGTTTGGAAACGAAAAAGAGTGGAACGCTGGAGGGCCATGTGATCGGCTCGTCTTCATGCCAGACTAGTTTCGGCAGCGCGTCAAAAAACTCGGCGAAGCCGATGACCACCTCATGGTGTTCGGTGCCGATAGCCCGCGCGACCTCGGCGGCATAGCTCAGTTCACTGAATTGCGCTTCCTGGTAGCCCACGGAGAACGTTTTCACCGGACCATCCGCCAGGCGCTTGATCAGCGCCGCGATCGCGCTGGAATCGACACCGCCGCTTAGAAACATTCCCAGCGGTACATCACTCATGAGGCGCATGCGGATGGTCTCTTCAAGCCTTCGCCGCGTTTCGTCAACCCAGTCTCTTTCAGAGCGGCAGGCCACGTTCTGCCGGTTCTCGCCATGCTGCGGTACATCCCAGTAACAGTCGATTTTGAGTTGCGGCCGGGGATCGCGAAGATCGAGCCGAAGGTGATGGCCGGGCATCAGTTTGTGAATGTTGCGGAAGTAAGTCCGTTTTTCACTCACATAACCGAAACCCAGATACTCCGCGATAACCGATTCTTCAAGTTCCGCGGAAATGGCAGGATGCTGCAGGAGCGCCTTGATTTCCGAGGCAAACGCGAAGAGCCGCCCGTCCCAGTAGTAATAGAAGGGTTTGATTCCCAGCCGGTCCCGCGCACAGAAGAGCGTCCGCTTCGACGCGTCCCAAACAGCGAATGCGAACATCCCTCTGAAAAGCGTTACGCAATCCGGGCCGTGCTCCTCGTAGGCGTGGATGATCGTTTCCGTGTCACTCCGGGTGGTATAGCAATGCCCGGCTCGTTCCAGATCGGGCCGAAGGGCGGTGTGGTTGAAAATCTCGCCGTTGTAGACGATCCAAACAGAGCCGGACTCGTTGGACATAGGCTGATGTCCGCCTGACAAATCGATGATGCTCAGCCTGCGGTGGGCAAGAAAGGCTTCATTGTCTGTGTAGAAGCCGGAATCATCGGGACCGCGATGCCGGATGCAATCGGCCATGCGGCCGAGCACCGCTTCGGAACCGGCATCCGGCGCTGTGGTCACAAAACCCGCAATTCCACACATGCTTTCAGTGTATTTCGTTCCGCGGATGAGCGCAGAAAACGGCCTGGCAGTTTGTTGAAAAATGGTGACTGGCTTCGCCGTCCCAAGCCGGGTCATATCGCGAATTCTTCAATGGACTTCTGATTCAGGACACTAGTGGCCCGTCGCAGCCAGAGCGTTAGTACCGCTTCCTGCGGTCGCGACTCAGCAAAGCCTGTCTGAAACTGAGCCGTGACCAAAGGGAGCGGTGCGTTCTGCTAACGAACTCACCGCGACAGGCAACTAGCATAGGGATGCGAGCCTTTCTCGACCGGCGTCCGGATACAATCGCGCAAATGAAAATTCGCTGCCTTCAACACGAAACAGGACGCGGGCCGGCTCTACTTCAATGCGAACGGGGTGGTCAGAATCGCCGAGGTATACGGCTGCCGCAAACGCCGCGGGCAATGTGGACCTTCGCCGGACCCGCAGACAGGGACACTGGTTCTTTGCGCCATAGGCAGGAGAGCGCCAGGATTCAATGACCTCAGGCTCATCCACCAGCGTGATACGGTCGCGGTTTTCGAGGGAACCGATGTGCCAGAATTGTTCCAAATCGTGTTCGCCTCGCGGCCCCGCGATTTCGTCCACGATCAACAGCAGATCCGGTTTCACGAAGCGCACCCGCCGCCGGTGAGTGATTCCGCGTGAAACACATTCAGCATCCAGAAAATCCTCGCCGTCAGTAGAGGCCCACTCGCGAATCGACACAGTTGGCTGATCGGTCCATCGGAACGGGTTTACAGCCGTCGCCTGGTCGAGTCCGTCGATCCGGATGGTATTGTGGGCGGCCGATCCACGGAACCAGTTGCGTTCCGCAGCGGCATAGGTATAGGTTCCGGGGTCGATCAGGATCTCCCGATGGCCCGCGCACACAATCAGGCTGAGCGTGTCGGAGTGGCTGTGGCCTGATCCCCAAGGGCCAAATGGGCCGGCGTCGATCAGCACGTGGCGGTTGCCCGCGTTCATGGCTACCATCCCGGTGGCGGGAAACAGATGCGACCGGAAGGCGCCTCCTCCCGAGCCGTCAGCACGGCCAAGCCACCAGGCGGCTTGCGGGAAAAGATCCTCACGCGTGTACGTCCAATCGGTACGGCCGAGCCAGATTGCACAGGTGGCCAGCGTGGCTCGGCCGAACCACTGGCGCGCTCCGAAAGGGTGCCAGAAGCGTCCGCCGTCATCATCGCCGATGAACGCCAGAGTTCGCGACGGTCCTAGAATCGCGGCCAGATAATCCGCCATTAGCGCAACCTTGGCTCGGTAACCGTCGCCGGCGCCGGTCAGAATCCCGTGAAACAGGAACATATCCAGCGCATAGACGTGATAATACGTCGACTGCTCAAAGTACCCGCCATCGTCGCGGACCTGCCGGTCAAGCTGCTCGGCCACCACCCTCGCGCCGAGCCGGCGCCATTGCCGGGATCGAGGAAACTCGGGGAACAGTGAGCCCAGAGCATGGAGTACCACCGCTTCGCCCAGCAGATGCGTGTTCGGAGAGAAGAAAAACGAAAGATTTACCTCGATGTGCCGGCCGTGCTGGTTCAACGACTCCAGGAAGCGCGCGCGCAATGCCGGTGGCATCTGAGTGCCCGCCAAATGGTAGATCCAGATCCAGGAGAATGCGCGAAAAGCTACCTCCAGCGCACTGACCCAATTGACGCCGCGCTGGAACGGGTTCGCCTCGAGCCAGCTTTCCAGCTCCCGCCAGATCTCGCTGAGCAATTGCGGATCGGCATCGAACAGATAAAGTTGCGCGAGCAGAACCAGGTGCTGGTGCCGGTTCAACTCCCAAACGATCTTGTGATCGCCGGCGCGCGCTGCGTCAAGGTACGGAACCAGCTGGAAGTACGGGCAACCGGTTTCCCGACCGCTGACGTAGTCGCGACGCCAGTGGATTTCCGGACCGGTTTCGATGGTCAGGCCCAGAAGCGGAAAGCGGTGGTCCAGAATATCTCGAGCGTCGCGACGAAGATCGTCAGGGAAAGACGTCGCGCGCAAAAGCCCGGCTGCCTGTGCCGGCGGCGGCAAAAGCGGCAAGGGTGACTGTGGTGACAGACCGGCGGTGAGGCGAGGCGGCCACGCCCACATCGCGAGGTTTGTCAGCTCCTGCCGAATCCGGTGCGCGATTTCCCTGGGCCGCCGCATTACGCATCGCGCCAGTCACGGTCGCCCGCGCGGCCCCCCACGTCATCCCGCTCTACTGCGGACATGGGCTCATTTCGGCAAGCGGTGCTGGTGGGCCGGTCCCGTGGCTTTCAAAATTGCGGAACCACAGTTCCAGCATCAACAGCAAAGCGAGACAGGAGGAGTTATCGCGGCGCCCGGATTGATGTTCGCGCAGCATGGATTCCAGAAAGTCCCGGGAGACGATCCCGCAATTGAGAAAAGCCGATCCAGTCAGGTGGTCCCATAGGAACTCGCGCAACGGCCCACGGAACCAGACCGAAAGAGGGACACCGAAGCCCATCTTCTTGCGCTTGAGAATTGCAGGAGGCAGGCGGTCGCCGAGCGCTTGCAGCAGAATTCGTTTTCCCAAACCGTCGCGGACCTTCCACGTGTGGGGGATGCGTGAGGCGAGTTCAGCGAGCTCGCTATCGAGCAAGGGGCACCGCACTTCAAGCGAGTTCGCCATTGACATCCGATCCACCTTCACCAGGATATCGCCGGCGAGCTTCGCGGTAGCCTCGAAATAGAGCGCTTGCGCAAGAATTCCGGCGCTGTCGGCAGGAAGGCAATCTGGAAACGTGTCGCGGAAGAAAGCGCCGTCCGTGGGATTGATCCAACCCGGTTGCAGCAGAAGACGGCTAAGAAAATAGGGCGTGGTGTTCAGTTCAAAATACCGCTCCAGCGCCGAGCCGCGGCTGATCATGCGCAGATAGTTTTTCCCGTAAGCCGAATAGGGCAGCCGGTCCGCAGCCCGGGAGATCGCGTTGCGCACGGACTGAGGGATACGGTCCATCCAACGTTGCCGCTGGACTTGAAAGATACTTTCATAGCCTGCAAACAGCTCATCGCCTCCGTCGCCGCTTAGGCACACTTTGACATGCTGCGAGGCGAACTCAGAAACAAGAAAGGTGGGGATGGCCGAGGTGTCGCCGAAAGGTTCATCGAAATGGCGAACGATCCGCGGGAGAAGATCGAGCGAATTAGGCCGGACCAGCATCTCACGATGCTCGGTTTTGCAATGATGAGCTACCTCAGCCGCGTACGGCAGCTCGTTAAACTCGGCTTCTTCGAATCCGATGGAAAAAGTCTGGATAGGGTCGGTGGATTGGCGGGCCATGGACGCTACGACCAGGCTCGAGTCGATTCCACCGCTTAGGAAAGCGCCCAGCGGTACGTCAGACATCATGCGCAAGCGCACGGATTCATCGAAGGTTGTGCGAACGCGATTGCATGCTTCGGGCTCGGTCAGATCCGGCCCAGGCTGGGAGATGGGTACGGGCAGTTTCCAGTAATGGTTTTGTTCAATTCGTCCATCGGAATGATAGATCATCCAGGAGCCGGGATCGAGTTTGCGGATCGCGCGATACGAACTCCAGGGGTGAGGGATGTAGGAGAACTGCAGGTAGAGACGGAGCGCTTCCGGATCAAGGTCGAGCGGAACGCCCGCCGCCCGCAGGCACTTCAATTCGCTGCCGAAATAGAGCCCATGAGGCAGCGCGGCGTAGTAAAGGGGTTTCTTGCCGAAGCGGTCCCGAACCAGCAGGAGAGAGCGCCGCCGCGCATCCCAGAGGGCATAGGCAAACATACCGCGTAACTTCCGGATGCCGGCAACGCCCTCTTCTTCATGCAAGTGCACCAGCGTTTCGGTGTCGCTGTGGGTTCGGAACCGGTGCCCGGCGCGGATCAGGTCACGACGTAATTCCTGATAGTTGTAGATTTCGCCGTTGAACACGATCCAGAGGGAGCCGTCTTCGTTCGAAATCGGCTGGTGGCCTGTATTCAGATCGATGATACTGAGCCGGCGCATTCCGAGGCCGCAGCCGCCGTCGATGTGGTAACCCTCGTCGTCCGGACCACGATACCGGATCTGGTCGCACATGGCGCGGATATTGGTGAGGTCCACCTTTTCGCGAATCAGAAATTGCCCGGCGATCCCGCACATAGGAGCGTATTTCGCTAATTATCTCAGTCCCAACGATGCAATGGCTATAACCTGGGCGACGGCAAGTACCACTAACCACAGCGCTCGATGAGTTCCGAGTAAATCTCCCCCATGCGATCGGCCGAGCCCTGCACCGAAAAATGGTCATGGATCTTTCTTTTTCCCGCGGCTGCCAGCTTTTTTCGCAAGGGTTCGTCTTCGATCAACTTCCCGAGTGCGGCAGCCAGGCCGGCAGCGTCACCGGGCTTAAAGAGCAAACCTGTCTCACCATCATGGACGAGCTCTAAATTGCCACCCACGCGAGAACCAATGACACAGCAGCCGCATGCCATCGCCTCCATGAGAGAGTTGGAGAAACCTTCGCTGAGGGAAGGCAGGACAAAGATATCCATGCTTTGAAGCCAAGGGGCGACTTGATCGGTAGCGGGCTGAAAAACGCACTGCCCGATCATGCCGAGTTTTCTTGCTTGCTGTTCCAGATCCGGCAGGAGTGTACCACTGCCCACTACGGCCAACTTCAGGCCGCTTCGCATTTGTTGTACACGAGAAAAGGCATCGAGCAGGGTCGGCAGGTCTTTTTCAGGCCGCAGGCCGCAGACTACGCCGATCACCAGAGAACTATCGGCCAATTGCGGCTGGCGCAGACGATCCAAGCCGTGAAAGACTTCAGTATCGATGCCGTTGTAACACAGACGGATCTTTTCAATCGGAACCCGCTCATCGCTTTCGAGATGGTTCTTGAGGAATTCGCAATTGACCACTATTGCGTGCGCCAGGCGGTCCGTCGCACGAACGAGCGGGAGGTATGAGCCCGGCGTCAGAACGCGGTGTGCGCGCTGGCTCGAGATCCGCGATGGCGGATGTCAAGGCGCGCGTCACCGGGATCGCAAAAACGGTCACGGGGTAATCCCAGGTGTGCACCAGCCGGATGCCCTGGCGGCGGATATAACGGGCCAATTGCATCGCGCCGCGGGCGGCCGACACCGATTTCAACGAATGCACCGGGAATTCGACAATGGTCACGCCGGCGCGCGCCAACTCTTCACCTCGCATGCCGTGTGAGAAGAAGGCGCCGACGTGCGGCTCGAATCGCGACCGGTCCAGCGCCTTGGCCATCTCCGCCAACTGGCGCTCCGAACCGCCCGCATCAAGGGCGCGTGCCATCAGCAATACGGGCCAGGGCATCAGAGCGCGCCTGAGTTTTCTCCAGTGTCCCGGGTGTTGCTCATCACTTCCACGCCATGTGACGGCGACTGGTCAAAGTGTGATAAAGCCCGAAGAAGAATGCAGCATTGATCATGGAGAAATAATACGGCAGCAACAGAAGCTTCGGCCTTAGCCGGAGGACTGATCCAGCTATGGCGAGCATGTAGAACGCCCCCTGCATGTAGAAAAGAACGGTGTAAAACGGCGAGGAGATTAGCATCAGATTGCTGGCCAGCGCCACGACCATCGCGATGGGAACCAGTAGGCGGCTTACTTTGTGTGACAGAAAGAAGAAAAGCGGCAAGGGCCGGAAGGGACGCAGCAGCCCCTTGATCTCGCGAAGTTGCTGCAGATTTCCCGCCATGACCCGCATCCGGCGGCCAAACCCGGTCATCTCGCGGGCTTCCTCATAGACGATCGCTCGCCGCTCATATACGGCGCGGCGTCCGGCGGCCAGCACCGAAACCGGAATCACGTAATCGTCGTTGATCGTGCCTGGCCCTGGATAAGGATACAGACTGCGGCGAATCGCGTGCAGATGTCCGTGCGCGCCAAGCATAGAATCCAACTCTGATTCCTGCACCTTCAGGTACGACTCGTATTTCCAGTAAAGGTCCTCGGATTTTCCGATTCCTACTTCGTCCGCTCGGATTACCGTATAGTGTCCGCTGGCGGCGCCGACCTCCGGGTCGGCAAAATTGGTCATCAGCCACCGTACCGAATCCGGATACAAGCGCGCGGTGGAGTCGGAGAAAACCACAATCTCTCCGTGCGCTTCACGGACGCCGGAGTTGAGCGTGCTGATTTTGCCGCGGTTTTCAGGGAAGGGGAGAACGCGCACACGCATACCATCGGCCATGCCCTGCGCGATGCGCGGCGTTTCGTCACGCGATCCGTCGCAAACCACCAGGATTTCCATCTTTTCGGCAGGATAATCCAGTTGCAGCGAATCGCGGATCTTGCCGGCAATGTGCTGCGCTTCGTTGTACGCCGGGATTATCAGTGTGACCGTGGGTTCGAACGGCTTCCTGCGGACCGGACGATGGAGTACCAGTCTCAGTAGAAACAAAACAACCGGATAGCCGATATAGGCGTAGATGCACACCGCGAGGGAAAGCCAGAAGGTCAGTCTCGTTAGGGGCAAGGCGGTCAAACGGGCCGCGCTTCCACGCAGAACAGTTTGCCTACCGTATCGAAGCGGACCACTTCGAAGCCTGCTTCGCGAAGTAGCGTGGAAATTTGCGGGCGGCGGAAGAAGTAGACAGGGCAACCGCGGATATATTGCAGCCGGACTTTTCGAACAGGCATGCGCCATGTCCAGAACCTGGGCCACGCAGAGAGGAATCTCTTGCCGATCAATTTTCGAATACGCCGCAGGCGCGCGGGAGGATTCTGGATGTAATCCCAGAACCCCATGGCGATGCCAATGTCGTAAACCTTGTCAGTCCTCCAGTTGAGTACGTCCTCCAAAACGAAATCACAGCGGGCAGCGACGCCGTCTTGCGTCACGAGCTGCCGGCTGAGGCGAAGCATTTCGGGAGCCATGTCGACGCCGGTGACATGGGCTGCTCCGCGCTTAGCGAGTTCGGTGACGAACCTTCCAGAACCGCACCCGATGTCGCAGATCCGAAGGCCTCGGACATCGCCGCAGCGTTCCATCACCCAATCGAAACGCTGGTACATGTCCTTCCTGAACCATTGGTCCAACAATCGCCCCGTCGCGCTTTTCCGGCCGGAGTAAACCGTATCGAATTCTTCGGCGATATCGTTCCAGTAACGTGCCACTTGAGGCATATTGTCGACGTTCATGTAGAAATCCACATGAGAGAACTCGGAGCCGGGGTCCCCGTCGTATCTGACAATCCACTTTCGTGAAAACTCGAAAAGTGTACCATTGCGGTCAGGCGAGAGAAAAGCCGGCATTCTAGGCGCTGCTGCCAGGGATTGTCGTGGTAGGTGGGGAAAAACTCGAGTCGTAGCGAAATCTCCGTTCCGCGACTCTGGTCATCGGGTCTCCTCGCCCAGAGAGACGGTTCGTAAGATATTCAGAACAATGGCGCAATCGAAAGCCGAAGACATTTTCTTAAGGTAAAGCGGATCGTACCCAGCTTTAACTGGGACCGGGTCGGTCCAACACCTCCTTTTGGCTGCGGATAGGAAGCAAAATGGAATCAACAGCGCCTCGGCTTGCAGCACAAAAGTCTTAGCTGACACGAAGTGGTTGAAGATTCGGACCATTGGTGGTAAGAGCCGCTGGCAATTGGCGTACCGAACATCAAGACCAGATGCAGCCCCGCGGCGACAACTAGCACATCGCGAATGTTGACAGTGGTTTCCCCAAGGGATGCCAAAAAATTCGGGCAGTCAGTTGGCTGAAGAAATGGCAAGAAAACCCAATTCATTGACATTACGCTCCAAATAGTTGGGTTGGCGTCCGCTAAACCCAACATTGCAGAGAACGAAAGCACAGTGGCTGTCCAACTGCCTGGGGCACCGAATCTCGCATTCATCGAGGGACCGGGTGATGACTAAATGATCCGTACTAGTCCAACGCCGGAATAAAACGGCTCAACAACGGAGCCAACTCTTCACTGCTCGTCGGACTCCGCCATGAGATTAGCCATGGTGCTCCTGATGGAGGCTCCGGTCACGTCAAGCACCGCCCGATTGCTCGCCGCGATGCACCGCGCTGTGGCGGCGTCCGGCACTTGGGCCACCACCACGTGGTCGGCCCAAGAAAGGAACGCGTTTAGATCTGCCTCAAGCAACGCCTCAATGTGGGGGATGGTTTTTGATACGAAGTCGCGATTGGTCCCGTAGATCCTGTCCAGTCGAATGTGCGGATCGTAGATCCGCACGTCTCGGCCTTTGCCAATCAGGCGTTCCAGCAACGCGACTATTGGACTCTCGCGGAGATCATCGGTGTTCTTCTTGAAAGCTAAGCCGAAAATTCCGATCCGGCCGCCTAGATTCAAGACCCTCCGGACCACCCGATCCAGATGAGAGTTGTTGCTCGCAATTACGGATTCCAGCAACGGCAATCTCAAATCCAGGCGTAAACTGCGGTAGGTGAGCGCCCTCAGATCCTTGGCCAGGCAGGAACCACCGAATGCGAAGCCAGGTTTCAGGTAGGCCGGTGAGATATTCAGTTTGCGGTCCTGGCATAGGATGTCCATCACTTCCTGGCCGTCGACATCCAGCCGTTGGCACAAGGTACCTATTTCATTGGCGAAGGTTATCTTGACGGCGTGGAATGTGTTGCAGGCGTATTTAATCATTTCAGCCGTTCGCAACGACACGAGAGATGGCCTCACATCCAGCGCACTGTAGAGGTCCGCTACACGCCGTACCGCCTTAGGATCCATTCCCCCGGCTACCAGCAGCGGCGGCTCCATGAAGTCGCGTAATGCGCAACCTTGGCGCAAGAACTCCGGGTTTGACACGACAGTTACGCCGTCATGACCGGAGAAAGCCGGCAAAACGACCTCTTCGCAAGTCCCTGGGATCACGGTGCTGCGTACAGTGACGATCAATGGCCTTGCGCGCCCCCGCAGGCAAGAGACGAGGTCATGGATTACACGCCGAAGCTGTCCTAAACCAAGGTCGCCGTTGGGCTCCGATGGAGTGCCCACGCAGATCATAGCGATTTCGGCGTCTCTCAGTGCTTCGTCCGGCGACATACATGCGGACAGGTGGCCGTTACGGACGGTGTCACGCACCATTTCATCGAGTCCTGGCTCGTAAAATGGCGCCAGTCCGTTTTGAATGCGGTTGACCTTATGGGGGTCGGAATCCACTCCGATAACGAAAAGATTCAGCCGGGCAAGACACGCCGCAGTCACGCAACCTACGTAACCGAGTCCAAATACCGCAATCCGGGTACTTTCCACAGCCCACCATTTTAAGCCTGAGTTGGATTCAGTGAGCAATTCCAGTAGCGCAGAAAGAAGAGTCTGAACGATGCTACGAAAAATAACGTTTGAGGCGCAAACAAGGCTCTTCCAGAAATTTTCTCGACACCACAGCCAGTCCGAAGCTCGCGCCGACGATGAATAGGCTTTGCGCTAGAAATGCCCCTCGAGGGCCGAGGAGCGCGGCCGGTTCGAAACTGAGGTTCCGCAACATCCATTGGTAACCGTCGCCGACCGAGAGATGGATCAGATAAACGCAGTAACTCAATTCTGCGCTAATGCGCATGAACGATGTTCGAAGCCAGCCTGTAAGAAGGCTTCCAGACACGGCGAGCGAACTCAAAATACCGGCGCCGAATACCAATTGCATGTGAGTGTACCGAAGCGCAACACTTGCGACAGTCTTTGTCCCCAGCACCCCGAATGGTGCGCCACCCGCCATGATTAGAAACGAGAGCACCGCCATTGCGCCGGCGAGCCTGAGAGACTTCTTCGGGGAACAGGATTTGCTGCGTAGCCAGATTGCCAGGAGGGCTCCAAGCGCCAAACCGTCGAATCGGTACCAGGAGAGGGGGTAAATCTCCTGCACCGGATCCAGTCCTCTGGCAGCGGCAATCCCCCTAAGTACCGGCGAGGCCAGAAAGATCAGCAGACATGTGAGGATTAGAGAATTTCGCGACAAAAAGCGAATGACCATTGGCCAGGCAAGATAAAAGTGCTCTTCAACGGCCAACGACCAGAAAACTCCAGGGCCGTGCGGTATCGCCACGCGCAGGGCGCCAGCGACGTTGGCAAGAAAAAAATACGAAAGCAGAAAATACAACGCCGGCGAGCGGTATGCGAGAAACGTAATCGTGATAACCGTGAAGTAAAGGGGGATGATCCGCAAAAAGCGGCGGGCGTAGAAATTACGATAATAAAAAGGCGTTTCCTTCGAGTCGAGTAAGATGCCGGTAATCAGCAGACCCGAAAGCACGAAGAACAGGTCGACACCGAGCCATCCCCGGCTCAATCCGAATAAGACCGGCGCAGGAACACCGTCGAGAGCCCCGCTTGGGAGCGTCCATCCGTCCACCAGGTGGGCGCCAAGGACCATCCAGATGGCGATGGCTCTAAATCCATCCAGCTCCGGAACCCGGCCTTGAGTTTCCGATACGGTTGGGTGTTCTTGAACAGCTTCAGCCGGTTCCGTGCTGTTGCGTGGCACAAGCGCCTCGTGATTATATATGCAATGCGAAGACCGCTCCGGATAGGTGCGAGTTGGACTTGATTCTAATGCCAGTTCCCGCCGTGTCGCGGACAACCTGCTGTTTCTCAACATTCAGGTTCGTCAGTCAAATCCAATTCAATTTATCCGCAAAGCCTTGGCATTATTTCCCAATTCTTGGGATGAGGAGCTGGCAGGCAGTCACGTCGGCGACTGACTCTTCAGAGCTTCGCCGCCTCAACCGAATGAACGACTTCGGCATGTATCGTGCACGCGAATGGAGGAGGATTATTTTGTCCAAAGTTCGGAACGGCGTGAAAGCAGGCAACTTCGCGTGTGGCAGCTTGGGGTTTGTTGTCTTGGCGCGGCCGTGCCGATCGAGGCGACTGCCTCTCCAGCCCTCCCGACGCTGACGTGGGACTGGCCGGCGGTCTTCCTCAGGTTTCTCCTACTCACATGCCCAGATCGCAGAATCCTTCGGCATGGCAGATGGCCATGCACCCCGTGTCTGTCGCGCGCATGCTCTGGAAGCAGAAGGTGCTGGTCACTGCGGTCTGGCTGCTGCTCTCGGCGGCCGCCCTCGTGTTCGTAGCCCGGATGCCTGCGGTGTACAGGGCCGAGACACTCATTGTGGTCGACTCTCAAAAAATCCCGGAGAAATTCGTCAGCGCCGCTGTTTCCAACGATCTCCGCGACCGGTTAGCCAGCCTGAGTCAGCAGATTCTCAGTAGCTCCCACTTACTGAAGATCATTGAAACTTTTCAACTCTATCCGGAGGAGCGCCGCATGCTCCCGACCGAAGACGTGCTGGAAATTATGCGGCATCACGTGCAAATTCAAGTGGAAAAGGGATGGACTCCCGAGCATCCGGGAGCGTTCCGAGTGTCTTTTGAAGGACAGAACTCGAACGTTGTGGCTGAAGTGGTCAACCAACTTGGCAATCTCTTCGTGGATGAGAACCTTCGCGCCCGGGAGGTGCATGCCGCCAGCACCTCAGAATTCATCCAAAGCCAACTCGAGCAGGCGAAGAAGACTCTCGACGAGCAGGAAAGTCGCGTCGGCCAGTACAAGCTCGCTCACAATGGTGAATTGCCGGAACAGGAGGCCGCTCTTACGGCCGCTCTCAGCCAGTTAGGCGGTCAGCTCCAGGGGAACCGGGATGCCATCAACCGGTGTTACGCCAATCAAGTGAGCTTACATAGCGAACTCCGTCTGGCCCAGACCATTGCCGATGTATCCCAGCGTTTGAGGAAAGATTCGGAAGAAAAAAGCCAGGAAGGGACTGAAACCGCTGAATTCCGGGCAGAGAATCCGGAAAAGATCTTGGCGGCGATGGAGACGGAACTGGCATCGTTACTGACAAAATACACCGAGGCGTATCCACGGGTACGGCTGCTGCGGGCCAGCATCGCCCGGTTGAAGGCATTGGAAGAAAAGGAGAAGCTTGCTGCTGCCGTCGATCCGGCGCACGCGGAAAGCTTGAAAGCCCATCTGGCCGCCCTCGACCGGGAAATCAAAGAGCGCCAGCAGGAAAACCAGCGCCTGATTCAGCAGGTTCAGGAAACCCATGCGCGCCTGCAGCGGATTCCCATCCGTGAGCAGGAGATGGCAGCCTTGACCCGTGATTACGAGATGTCCAAAGCCAATTACAAATCGCTTTTGGACAAGCTGTATGAGGCAGATATGGCGTCCGACATGGAGCGGCGTCAAAAGGCAGAGCGCTTTGCGATTCTTGAGCCGGCGCATGTGCCAGAACGGCCCATAAAGCGTGATCGGCTGTTCATCGCCGGGAGCGGTAGCCTCATTGCGCTGGGAGCCGGATTGTTACTGGGGTTTTTCAGGGAAATCAAGAAGAACACTGTTTTAGGGGAGTGGGAAATTCCCGCCAGCATTCCAGTGCAAGGGCGAGTGCCGACGATCGGCTCGGTGGCCCCGATCAGGTCGGCTGTCCGGATTCGCTTCCAGCCGGCTGGGCACCTGCAACGCCTGATGCGGCCTCTGATGAACGGTGCGGATGCTGGAACGCTCGCGAGCGGTGGTTTTGTCGATGCGCCGGATGTCCATGAGCCGGGCTCCCGAGCGCTCTCGCCTCAATTTGCGGCCGCGGCGGCGCCAGCACTTTCGTTGAGTGCAACATCCAAGCCGCCGGTGAAGAGCGTCGCCGGCATATCGGCTGCCGTGTGCCTGCATAACGCAGACCCTTACGCGCTTGAACAATACCGGATGGTACGAACCAAGATTGCTTATCATCCCCTCCAGCCAAAGGTAATTGTGGTTACGAGCGCCTGTTCGGGCGACGGCAAAACCATCAGCGCTGTCAACCTGGCAACCGTCTTCGCGTTACGAAGCGACGTTCAGGTGCTGCTGGTAGAAGCGGACTTCCGGCGATCCGGATTGGCCGAATTGCTCGGCGTACAACCGACGCCCGGAATAGCCGGCATACTCGTGGGCAAGTGCAATTTGAGCGAGGCCTTGATCCGCCTGGAGCAATTGCCAAACCTCTGGGTGCTGCCGGCCGGCGCCTGCGCCGTGAATCCGGCCGAAATGCTGGAAACGGAAGCGTGGCAGTCTATGTGCGCGTCATTCCGGCACCAGTTCGCGTTCACCCTGATCGACGCGCCACCTGTGGCTGTCGTGGCGGATTATGAACTCATCGAGAAGGACTGCGACGGGGTGCTCATGGTTGTGCGGCCCGACCACACCGACCGCAGTTCCTTTGTGACGGCTCTCGGGTTAGTAGCACCAGACAAGATGCTAGGGGTGTTGATGAACCGCACCGAGGACTGGTTCCTTTGGAAAGCTCAGGCGTCCTACTACGGCTATTCAGGGGCTCCTCACTAAGCGAGGGCGTGGGAAAAACGCTCCCAACTCAGACTTCGACATGCACTGGAAACGCGCTGCACGCCGACTCCTTCATCAAATGGGAGGAGTGGCAACTCTCCGTTTGGTACATCGCAGCAAGTTCCGGGTGCTTATGTTCCACGAATTTGAAGAGCCCTTTTGCAAGAACCTCGATCTGATCTGCAGGTATATCAGCGCTAACTACGAACCCGTCACGCTAAGTGCGATTGCCGCCGCGATCCATGGCAAGAGACGATTGCCGGCGAACGCGCTGACCGTCACGGTAGACGATGGCTATCGAAAGTTCCTCGTGTTTGGCCATCCGATTTTCAAGAAGTATGGAATCTCAACCACGGTGTATGCGGTGGCCGGTTTTTCTGATGGCCGGCTGTGGTTGTGGACTGACCAGGTGGCGTTTGTAATCGAACAGACCGCAAGGCGGGCCTTCAGCGTCGAGGTCGAAAAAGGGAAACCGCTTGATATGGATCTTTCGTCGCCTACTTCACGAAGCCACTCTGCTAGAAGCCTCCGGGAAGCACTCAAAGAGGTGCCGAATCAGCGCCGGCTAGAATTTCTGAAGGACTTCGCTTCGTTATGCGGGGTTGAAATTCCGCCATCGGCGCCCGCCGGACGGAGGGCCCTGAGTTGGGACGAGATGCGAGGTTTATCGGCGGATGGGGTAGAGATCGGTTGTCATACCGATAGTCATCCTATTCTGTCGCGCATAAGCGATCGGGCGGAACTGGAGCGCGAGATTCGGGGCGCCAAAGAAGTGATGGAGGCACGGCTGAACCGCCGGGTTGACCACTTTTGTTATCCCAACGGGCGCGAGATCGATATCAGCGAGGCGGCGGTTGCGTGCGTACAGGAAGCCGGTTTTGCGTCGTCAGTAACCTGCACCTTTGGCTTGAACACACTGCGAGCCAATCCCCTGCGGATCAAGCGACTGAAGGTGGAACTCGACCAAAAGGTCGAGTACACAGCCGAGACGCTGGTTGGATTCCATTTAGATCAGGCTTTTGGGGCACCGGCGAGACATAACGGGGCGTAGACTTGGAATGGTTTCGATGCGTCTCAGCGAAGCAATGCAAATCAATCAGCAGCCTGTGCTGCCAGGCGGCCGAACCAGACAGATCCACCTGATATGCGGATTCGCGCCGCTGCACCTAGGGACTTTCATCAAGGCCCGTACGAAGCTTCGATTTCCCGGCGATGAAGTCAATATAATCGACGGTCTTTTTGGCGACCTGGGGGGCAATCTCCAGCGTGCCCGCGCACACCGGTGTGACGGCGCGATTGTGGTAATGGAATGGAGCGACCTGGATGATCGGCTGGGGCTTCGTGCTTCGGCCGGCTGGGGTAGCCAGGTCCTTGCGGACATATTGCAGCAGGTCGGCAGCAAGATCCCGCGCCTGGAGCAGCGCATTGTGGAGTTGGCGAGCGAGATGCCAGTGGCGTTGGTCGGGATCACACTTACGCTGCCGCCTCTCGCCCATCTTCCGCCCGCAGAGACCGGCAGCTTCGAGCTTCAACTGCGGTGCAACCTGACCGGCTTTTTGAGCCGTGTCGGTGGATGCAGCGGCATACGCCTGGTGAACGATTCGACCTTGGCACGATGCTCGCCGTGTCCCAGCCGTCACGATGTAAAGATGGAACTCCACGCCGGATTCCCGTACACGATCCAGCACGCCGGAGCGGTCGCCGAACTTTCGGTGGAGTGTCTGTTTCCACCGCGCCCCAAAAAGGGCTTGGTCACCGATCTGGACGAGACTTTGTGGAAAGGCACCCTCGGAGACGTCGGCGTCAACGGCGTGTCCTGGTGTTTGGACGGCCACTCACAGCCACACGCGCTGTACCAGCAGCTTGTGGCGTCACTGGCGGAATCGGGGGTGCTTGTTGCGATCGCGTCCAGGAACGATTCCGCCCTTGTGCGCCAGGTATTCGAGCGGCAGGACATCCTGTTGAACGAGGAGCAGGTTTTTCCCATCGAATCGAATTGGGGAGCGAAATCCGAAAGCATCGGGAGGATCTTGAGGGCATGGAACATCTCCGCTGACGATGTGATTTTTGTCGACGACAGCCGGATGGATTTGGCTGAAGTGGCCGAGAAATACCCGGCCATGGAATGCCTGCGGTTTCCATCGGACGATCCAGCTGGGGTCGTCGAATTGCTGATTCAGCTCCGCCGCCGTTTCGGAAAGAGCGAAATCGGCGAAGACGACCGTTTGCGGTTGCGGAGCCTGCGGGCAAACTCAACGCTGGAGCCGGCGCCATCGGCTGGGCTCTCGCGAGATTTCCTGGCTCGCATGGATGCGAAGATCAAACTGGAATTTTCGAGCGACCCCGGCGACAGCCGTGCCTTTGAGCTGGTGAATAAGACCAACCAGTTCAATCTCAACGGGCATCGATACACCGAAGCCGAATGGCAGGCCTATTTCAGAACGCCGGGCACGTTCCTGGTGACCGCCAGCTATGAAGATCGTTTTGGGCCTCTGGGAAAAATCGCGATTTTAGGAGCGCGGGCCGGCACGGGAAAAATACACGTGGACATCTGGGTCATGAGCTGCCGGTCGTTCTCGCGGGACATTGAGTTTCAAATGTTGCAGCGGCTCTACGAACGGTTCGGCGCTGCGCGCATTGAATTCTCATACCGTCCCACGGACCGCAATGGACCGCTGCAGGAATTTTTCCGGAGTTTTTTCCCGACCGGCGTGCCGGCAGACGGGCTGGAGCTGACTGCGGAGGTTTTTGAACACAATCGGCCGCAATTGTTTCACCACGTCGAATCGAGCCATGAATAAAACAGCCGAAAGGCTCGCCAAGTGTTTCTCGCTGGTATTTCCGAGCCTTTCGCCGGCTCAAATCCCATCTGCGACGGTCTCTACGGTAAGTGGCTGGGATTCTATCGCGCAAGTCAATTTGCTGAGTTTGATTGGCGAGGAGTTCAACATAGATATCGATTTCGAGGAATTTGAAGGAGCTACCTCGTTCGGCGCCCTCTTTGATCGCCTGCGCGAAATCAGCAGCCATGCTTGATCCTTCGCTGCATCACGTAGGCTACGTGGTCACTTCGATTGCTGAAAGCATCGATCGATGGCGACAAGCTGTCTTGCCCATTTTCAGTTCAGAGGTCTTTGACGATGCGATTCAACGGGCCCGAGTCATCTTTCTGGATCTACCGCCGGACGGCGCCGTGAAACTCGAGTTAGTGGAGCCGCTGGGACCGGATTCACCCGTCTCCAACTTCAATCAAAAAGGCGGTGGGCTCCACCATCTCTGCTTCGAAGTAGACGACATTGAACAGCAGATCGGAAAAATGAAGTTGCTGAAAGCGATCTTGATCCGCCAGCCTCAACCGGCGGCGGCGTTCGGAGGCCGGCGGATTGCGTGGATGCGGACGTGCGACAAGCTGCTGGTCGAGTATCTGGAGCGGTCTGCAACGTGATCCGGCGTTCACCGAATCAGGTGTAGTAAGACGGTTCCCCCAGGTCCCGAAACGCCGCGTCGTCATCGGACATTTGAAATTGAAAATCACGACACATCGTGAACTTGCCTTTCTTATTCAACAGGAAGACGGGCATGTCTCCCATGATACGAAGGCCGGCTGCCACCGCGGCTTTTCCGCTCGGCCCCAAGGAACCGGTTGCAACGATCTCGTAAGCCCCATTCAACCGGAGCGCAGCCTCTTGCGCGAGCGTATAAGCAGCCGTCCAGTGTTCTTCACAAGGGCGACATAGCCACACGCCGCCGATCCTGGCTTGTCCGCGCAGAATGCCCAGAGTAAAGTAACCCTGTAAACCGTTTTCATTGCTAATACGGTGAAGTCGATATTGTATTGACGGGCATTGCGACAAATATTCAAAGAAGGCGGGCGATCGAACGGCAAAAAAAGATTGACTGGCGGAAATCGAACCGATCGGTATTTCGGATGGTTGCATCGCCACAGTCCGCCAGGCATGGTACGAGGGTCTGGCAGGGGAACTCGACCACCGCCAGTTGCGGGCGAACCGTAGAGCAAGCTTCCAGTTGACCACCTGATGGGTTAGCATCTGGCGTAATGGCCGAAGCGGCCGTGCGCCAATCCAGGCGCGAGCGACTTCGGTAAACCCGAAAGCAGGAAGAACTTTGAGCGTCGTGTCCGAGCCGCCGATGGAGTATATAAAATCGAACATATCCGCAAATTTCTGGACGAGGGCGACACCGGCGCCGGGCGAGTCTTTGGCGGCGCACCAATCGATCATTTGAACACCATGGACCGGATTTTGGTCCGCGAAACTGACAGGCCAAATTCCGGCGTGCGCAATCAGGCGCCCGCCTCTCTCCAGAACGTAGCTGCGCGGACCAGGCCAGTCTCCACGAGCCTCCCAATACTTCCATGCCATAACGTCCGGATCGATTAAGCCGGGGGCGGGACGATCGCCAAATGCCTGCGCTAACAGGTTCGAAATTTGCGAGCGGTCAGCAGGCGTCGTCGCGCGGAAATTGGCCTTCATGAGTTTCGAGATCGTCAGCTACGAAAAGCGCCCTTTGATTCCAGAACCTTGACCAGGTCGCCATAGGTCTCCGCCTCCGCGATTGCCGCTTCCGCCTCGATCCCGAACTGTTTCTCGATTAGATTCAGAACATCGACATCGGCGAAGGACTCCCATCCCTCAATCGTGTCGCGGCTATCGGTGGCCTTTAGCGAACCGCGCGGCACCTTGAACAGATCCTCCAGGGCATTTTGAAATTCGAGCCTAGTCATCATGATCTAAGATAGTAGAGAAATCGAACACGGGATGCGGGGCGGCAATGCGGGGCGGACGGAACAAATGCCATTGGCCGGGGAGATTCTTGGCTTAGGCAAGCCTGCCTCACAGTGCGCAGCTTTGATTGCGTCCGTCACTGAATCCCCCAAAACCTATGGTCCGATCCTGGATCTGAAGAAACGACTGCGAGCGTCAGGAGTCGAATGCGAGTCCGATTCTCTCGAGCGCGTGCTTTTAGGTTACGCGGCACAAGAATCAGAAGGCAAGATTGATTCTCTGCCGGTTCCACAGTCCGTGCGAGATTTGATTCGAAAGCAGCACCGTTTCTTGACTCAAGCATCGGGGCTGGCCGCTCCTTCGTTAGCCGTGGACGCCGCGGAGAATGATCCCTTCATCGCGGCTTCGAAAATGTGCACGTTGCGACGCTTTCCGGCCGGTCCGATGGACTGGGTGGTTTCCGGATTGCCGCGCTCATGGCTGTTGAAAATGCCTCCGCAGGACATCCCAAGGGTGCTGAAGTTCGTCTTTCAGGAGTTCGGCGGAATCAAGCCGGCGTTCTATGTCCACATTGCTCATCCGCCGCGCAACCGCTCCCTCATCATTCAGAAGGAGGTCCGAAAAGCTTACTTTCGGATGGCTCAGGCGTTGATTCTTCAGCCTCGGATCAAGGGCATCATGTGCGCCACCTGGCTCCACGATCCGGTTGCGATGGAGATGTATCCGCACTTGGGCCCCCTGAATGAGCCCTACCTGAAGCTAGGAGGGAAACTCGTCACTAATCTAGGAGCGGCGCCCCCAGAGTCGGGGTTTACGAAGTACAATTCCAGCCGGCGCGACCTCTATGAGCGGGGGAAGGTGACCTTCAAGAGTGTCCTGGCAATGTGGCCGCGAAAAGCCGCGATCGAGTGGGCACAGCAAAACAGCACTCTCGAGTAACACCTTATCAAGGAGTCTCCGCGAGCATGGCTCCCCAGCTGAAGCCTGCCCCGAAAGCGGCGAAACAAACTGAGGCCGCTCCATCTTTGTCCCGGGTCTGCCACCATTCGGCGGCGGCAATCAGCAGGGACGCAGACGAGGTATTCCCGTAACGCCGAATGTTGGAATACACCTTACGCGTGGGCACCTCCAATGTCTGGGCAACACGGTCCAACAGGTTCTGATTCGCCTGATGAAGGACGAAACTCGTGACATCGGATGGAGTTTTCCCGTTGCCCTTTAAGACTTCCAAAATCGCAGCGGGAATCTTTCTGGTGGCCTGCAAGATTACCGATCGGCCGTTCATTGTTATGGGACCGGTGACTCGAAGCTGAAGATCCTCGGCAAAATTGCCGTCGCAGTGGAGTACGGAATCGATAATTCTCAGTATGCCGCTTCCGTGAGTAATGAGACAGCTCCCGGCACCGTCTCCAAAAAGGATGGCGGTGTTCTTGTCGATGGGCTCTTGCGAGATGATTGCTGACATCTTTTCAGCGGCGATGACGAGAATGTTTTTGTACTTATCGCAGAGCTGGCTCGCCAAAGACATGCCGAACAGCGCTCCGGCGCTGGCCATCGGAAGATCGACGGCGGGCACACCCGTCAACCCGAGCGTGTGCCCTACGGAACACGCAGGACCAGGGAAACGCAGCTCGCCCGATCCCGATGCCACCACCACCATGCCAATCTGGCTGGGCATTACACCAGCTTGTTCCAGGCAATTGGAACCCGCGCGGGCAGCCATGACTTCGACAGACTCCTCCGCGCTCGCGTAACGGCGCTCCTCGATGCCGGAGGCCACCTGAATCCAAGCCGGGGTGCATCCGAGCAGAGGCGCCAACTCCTCGTTGGTGACGATCCGTGATGGCAGATAGGCGCCGAATCCTGCTATGAATGGCATCGTGCTTCTGTGAAGGAAAGTATCCAACGGAAATATCGCTGCAAATCCCTATCAGTGTAGCCGCACCAAGGTATGCGATGCGTTGAATTGCGGAAAAGATCCGCGATCTCTCTTGGCTGGCAGACTCAATCTCAAGAATCGAGGTATGCTCCAGGTAACCGGCTTTCCGCGGCTACGGTGGAGGTAAGCGATGGCTGAGTGGACTAGAAGGACCTTCCTGAAAGGCGCTGCCTGCACCGCTGTAGCCGCTGCGACAAAATCCAGGGCACAGTCGTTCACGCCTCTCGAGCCGGATCTAACGACATTTCCCTACGGCGCTGTCGAGCTGCTGAACGGTCCCCTGCAGCGGCAGTTCGATGAAAATCATTCGTTCTTTCTGAATCTCAGTGAGGATCGCCTGCTCAAAATCTACCGGCAGCGCTCGGGACTCCCTGCGCCCGGCCAGGACATGGGCGGATGGTATGACGACTTCTGCCCGGGAGCGCACTTTGGCCAGTATGTTTCTGCACTAGCGCGCTTCGCGGCTGTTACCGGTTCGGAACCAACCCGCGCGAAGGTGAAACGCCTGGTGCGTGGCTATGCGCAAACCATTGATGACACCGGTAAGTTTTACGTCGACCTACGTTATCCAGGCTATACCTACGACAAGCTGGTCTGCGGCTTACTCGATGCTCAAGCTTGGGCCGGCGACGAGACCGCTGTGAAGGTCCTCTACTCGACCACACAAGCGGCCAAGCCGCACATGGCCGATCGCGCTCTCACGCCCCAGGAACAACACGAACGTAAGGGCCCAGATGCCTCGGATGAGACATACACAATGGCGGAGAATCTCTTTCTGGCTTATGACCGCACTGGCGACCGGCAGTTCTTCGACATGGGCAGGCGCTATCTGCTGGATCGCACTTTTTTTGATCCTCTGGCGCAGGGTCAAAATGTGCTGCCTGGCCTTCATGCCTACAGCCACGTAAACGCACTCAGCTCCGGCATGCAGGGCTACATGAAGCTGGGAGACCCAAAATACTTTCACGCTGTCACGAATGCCATCGAGATGATTTGGAAGGACCAGAGTTATGCGACCGGCGGCTGGGGGCCGAACGAGGGCTTCGTCGAGCCCGGCAAAGGACTGCTGGGCGCGAGCCTGGCCGAGACGCCTCGCAGCTTTGAAACGCCCTGCGGAGCTTATGCGCATTTCAAAGTGATGCGATATCTGCTGGCCCTCACGCGTGATGCGCGCTACGGCGACAGCCTGGAGCGCGTTCTTTACAACACCATACTCGGCGCCTGGCCGGTACGCGAAGATGGCTCGTGCTTCTACTATGCCGACTATCATCACGCCGGCGCCAAAACCTACAAGAGAGACATTCCGGGAGCGCCCGCCAGATGGGATCACGATGGCAGATGGGCGTGCTGCTCGGGAACGCTGCCCCAGATCGTCGCGGACTACACTATCAGCGCGTACTTCCGGGCTCCCGATGGCGTCTATGTGAATCTCTATGTTCCCTCGCGCCTCACCTGGACCGTGAACTCGGCCCATTGCGTCCTCCATCAGCAAACCGCGTACCCGACAGACAGTCTCACGACTATTCGGGTGGAACTCTCATCGCCGCTCGAGTTCTCTTTGCATCTTCGTGTCCCGGCCTGGGCCGGCAGAGAGACTTCCGTTTCGGTGAATGGCACGCGCCTGAAGGAAACGCCTTTGCCGGGAACTTTCTTCGCATTGCGTCGAAACTGGAAAAGCGGCGACATCGTGGAACTGGACGTGAATCAGCCGGTAAGGATCGAAGCGGTCGATCGTCAGAACACTGACCAGGTGGCTCTCATTCGCGGCCCTCAGGTGCTGTTCGCCATATCCGACAGACAACCGGAGCTGACCCGCGAACAGCTCGCCCGCCTCAGCCTTTCCAAAGCCGGAAACAACGATTGGGCCTTGGACCTCGGGCAGACGAGCGTTCTGCTCCGGCCGTTTGCCAGCATCGGCGATGAAGTCTACCAGACCTACTGCAGGGTACTGGCTACCTAAATTGACGAGATGAGACCCCTGTATTTTCTCGACACTGGCGCCCTGCATGTAGGGCTTGCCGTTCGAACCCTTCTGCGCAACAGAGGCGCTTATTTATCGGCAACCGGGATTCTGGCGCTGGGAATCGGAATGAGCGTCGCGATGTTTTCGCTAGCTGACGCTGTCCTTTTGCGGCCGCTGCCGTTCCCCGGGCAAGAATCGATTCAAGTGATCTGGAAGGTGGATCCGCTCGCCGGAAAGCACGTTGAGGAGCTGGCTTACCCGGAGCTCCGCGACCTTCAGGAAAGCATTCACGATTTCGAATACGTGGCCGTGATGCCCACGTCTCTCTATGGCTACGCCAAAGTCCTTCAGAACGATCAAGCGTCGCCTGTGCAAATCGAGAGCGCGCCGGTGTCACACGACTTCTTTCGGGTGTTGGGCGTTTCTCCCGTGCTGGGCCGCGATTTCACGAGTTCCGACGAGCGGGTGGGTGCGCCACCGGTGGTTGTCTTATCCGATCGAGTGTGGCGTCACCAACTAGGCGCGGACTCGCGCATTATCGGTCGAATGATCCGTCTCAACAGTCAAGGTCATACCGTGATTGGGGTGATGCCGCCTGGAGTTGAATTTCCACGAGGCGCGGGTCTGTGGGTTCCGTTGGGGGTCGAGCAGCAGGTTGTGGATCACCGCGGTGCGACTTTTCTTCAGGCGATTGCGCGCACGACGCGCGGTGTTTCTCGCCTGCACATCGCCAGCCAGATGGATGCGCTGTTCAGGCGACTTGCGGCAGATCACCCGGAGGCGTATACACGTTCGCAGAGAGGAGTGGTAACACCGCTCGTTGAATACTGGGTTGGATCCGCACGCCTCCACCTGTGGATCATGCTGGGCGCCTCGCTGCTTTTATTGGCTGCATCGGCAGTCAGCGTAAGCAACCTCCTGCTGTCGCGCACACTATCACGCCGGCCCGAGATCGCTACGCGCCTGGCCCTGGGCGCGCGACGCGGTCAAATACTGGCACAACTCGGCGTCGAAGGCGCCCTAGTCGCGATCGTCGCTGCGGTATCTGGTTTGGGCGTTGCACATTCGGCGATTCGATTCCTGATCAGGTGGGCTCCGGCTGACATCCCGCGATTGCCGGAAGCGGCTTTGGATCTTAATGGCTTTTACTTCGCTGCCGGGGCGGCAGCCCTGGCTGCGGTTGCGTGCACCATCGTGCCCGGATGGTCTGCGACACGGATGCCTTTAGACGCTGCTCTTCGAGAAGCCGGTGCCCGGTTGTCATTATCCCGCCGGCACAGTCAGTTCAGGCGCCTGTTTATTCTGGCGCAGGCCGCGATGACGGTAATGCTGCTTGCGATGGCAGCCTTGCTTGTGCTGAGCTACCGCTCGATGATGTCCGCCGGCACAGGCTTTGGGAATCGCGACGCCCTGTCGATGAACCTGCAATTGCGCGGCCCGGGACTATTCTCGGGGCAGGGATTCGATCTGAAATCGCGGCGTTTGTTCTACGGCCAATTGCTCGGCCGGTTGCGCGAGGCACCGGGAGTCACCTCCGCCGCCGCGGTGCTGCTTCGCCCCTTGGAGGGGCCCATTGGATGGGATGTTCCTTATGAGTTCGAATTCGAGGCCGGCGCCAAGGCTGGTCGAGTGCTCCCAAAAGTGAACTATGAGGTCGTCACTCCGGACTACTTTAAGAGCGTGGGCACACCGTTAGTGGAAGGGCGCGATTTCGACGATCACGATTCCGAGGCGGGGGAACCAGTCGTTATCATCAGCCGAAGGCTGGCGCAGCGTATTCGCGCCGCTGGCCATTCTCCGCTCGGCGCTCACATTCGCCTGGGACCGGGCGCTGATTGGAGCAAGGTTGTGGGCGTCTGCGCTGACGCCCGGTACCGGAGTATCACGCAACCGGGCGACGATATTTTCACGTCGTACCTGCAGGCACCGCAGCCTACAAACTACGTAATCGTTAGGGGAACACGCTCCGCCGAAGATCTCTCCACATTAGTGCGCAGCACGCTGGCGGGGATGGATTCCACTCAAGCTGTTGCCGGCGTAGCCACAATCGGCGAACTAATCGATCGCAACGCGGCCCGGCATCGATTCAACATGATCCTCCTGTTATGGTTCGGTGGGTGTGCGGCTGTCTTGGCTGCGACGGGCGTGTACAGCGTAATAACCGAGTCCATGGCGGCTCGGCGCCGCGAGATTGCGATTCGGACCGCACTGGGTTCCCAAAGACACCGGCTGGTGCGCGACATGGTATCGGGAACGCTAGGCTTTGTCTTGATAGGGGAAATGCTCGGTGCGTCAATTGTATCCGCGCTCGGCAAAATATACGCCGGGCTATTGTACGGAGTGTCGGCACGAGATCCGTGGATTCTGGGCTCGGTGGTGGCGTTCCTCTTCATCGTTTCGTTGGGAGCCGCGTTTTGGCCGGCGTGGTCCGCGACGAGTAGAGATCCGCAGACTTCGCTTCGAGCCGGCTAAGAGGAATGGCCGAGGGAGAAAGCACGGTTTCTGTTTTTGCCTTACGTGCGGAGTGGCGACTCCCCACGTGAGCCGCGCTAAACTCAATTAGATATGGAAGCCGACGTTCGACAAGAATTTGAGGAGATTAAAGCCATCCTGAAAGCGGTGGCAAAAAGCCAGGCGGCCGCCGATGCCCGCATGGACCGCGCCGAGACTCGCATGGACCGGTTCGATGCCCGCATGGACCGCAGCGACGAGCGCTTTGACAAGCGAATGCGCGGCTTTGAGAAGCTGGTGCGCATCGGCATGGCCGAACTTCGCAGGTTCGAAAAAGAGACGGACAGAAAAATCGACGCGCTTGTAGATGCCCAGCAGCGGACCGAGGCCAGTCTTAAAGCCTTCCTCGACTCCCTTCGCAAAGGCGGGAACGGACACTAGCGCGGCCAAAGTCGCTAACACCTAGCACCTAGCACCTGGCACCTAACCCCCGCTTGTTATAATTCCCTTTGCCCTCCGACATCCGCCACTCCGTCTGCGCGCTGGATTGCCCCGACGCCTGCAGTCTGTTGATCAATGTCGAGAACGGTAAGGGCACCCGGCTCCGTGGCGATCCGCAGCATCCCGTCACGCGGGGCTTCCTCTGTGGTAAGGTCGCCCGCTATCTCGAGCGCGAGTACTCGCCCGACCGTTTGCTGTATCCGCAACGGCGCGTCGGAAGGAAGGGCGAAGGGCGGTTCGCGCGCGTCAGCTGGGACGAGGCGGTCGAAGAAATTGCTACGCGGCTGAAATCCATTTCCGCTGAGTTCGGGCCCGAAGCCATCCTGCCCTATAGTTATGGCGGCTCCATGGGCTATCTGCAAGGCTCTGGGATGGATCGCCGCTTCTTCCATCGCCTGGGCGCATCGCGTCTCGATCGCACCATCTGCTCGGCAGCAGGGGGCGCCGGTCTCACCGAGGCTACCGGCTTTAAATATGGCACCGAGCCTGAGCAGTTCCGCCATTCCAGGCTGATCCTCGCCTGGGGCGCCAATATTCTAGGCACCAACGTGCACCTGTGGCCGTTCATTGTGGAAGCGCGGCGCAACGGCGCCAAATTCTACACCATCGACCCGCATCGCAACCGCACCGGAGAGCTCGCCGATAAGCACTTCTTCATTCACCCAGGCAGCGACACCGCGCTCGCGCTCGGCTTGATGCATGTGATCGTGGGCGAAAACCTGTACGACGCGGATTATGTGGCACATTACACCTCGGGCTTCGATACTCTTCGCGAACGCGTTCGGCAATACCCGCCGGAACGCGTTTCAGCACTAACTGGCATCGCGAAAGACGACGTCGTCCAGCTGGCGCGGGAGTATGCCTCGGTAAAACCTGCCGTCATCCGCCTGAACTACGGCTTACAGCGCAGCGAACGCGGCGCCATGGCGGTACGGGCCATCTCGCTCTTACCGGCGCTCACGGGTTCCTGGAAGGAAGTAGGTGGCGGCGCGGTGTTGTCCACTTCCGGTGCATTTCAGCTTAACCGTACAGCTCTTGAGCGGCCCGACCTCCAACTGCAGTCCACTCTGGGGCGCGAGGCGCGCATCGTCAATATGTCGCAGCTTGGGCTGGCGCTCAACGAACTGAATGGGCCTCCGGTCAAAGCGCTCGTCGTCTACAACTCAAATCCGGCCGCGGTCGCGCCCAATCAGAACTCCGTGCTCAGAGGATTGCGCCGTGAGGATCTGTTCACCGTGGTGCTCGATCAGTTCCAGACCGACACGGCTGGTCACGCTGACTTCGTGCTTCCTGCCACCACCTTTCTCGAGCACACCGACGTCTATTTCGCGTACGGGCATTACTATTTGCAACTGGCTCGTCCCGTGCTGCCGCCACCCGGCGAAACCCGGTCCAACGTGGAGGTCTTCCGGCAGCTCGCGGAACGCATGGGTTTTGACGATGCCTGCTTTCGGGATTCCGAAGACGATATGATCCGCGCGCTCATCAATTCCGACCACAGGTTCGTGAAGGGGATCACGATCGAAGAGCTCGATCGCGAGCATTTCGTGCGGCTGCGCGTGGCCTCGAACGGCGATCCGTTCCTGCCCTTCGCCGCGGGCAACTTTGGTACCTCATCCGGCAAATGTGAATTCAAAGCCGAAACGCTGGATTACACGCCGCCCGTCGAGTCACGCCACGGCGAGCCGGCGCTACGGCAAAAATATCCCCTCGAGCTGATCTCTCCCAAGAACGACGACAGCATGAATTCCACTTTCGGCTACCGGCCGGATACCGACCGCCAGACGTCCTTCCTCAAGATCCATGCGCGTGAGGCCTCATCCCGCGGAATCACCAACGGCGACCAGGTCCGCATTTTCAATGATCGTGGCTCCTGTCTGCTGATCGCCAAGATCGATGGCGGCGTGGCGCCGGGCGTCGTGTGCGCACCCTCCACCCGCTGGGCCAGTAAGTCGCCCGCTTTCCGCAATGTGAATGCGCTCACATCCGAACGTCTGACGGACCAGGGCGGCGGCGCGACCTTCTACAGTTGCCTCGTGCAGGTGGAGAAGAGTGGCGATTGACGAGAGCCGACGCCATTTCCTGACTGCCCTGCTGCTCCCTTCGCTTGGTGTGATTTCCGGATGCGGCGCCCCGGATCTCAGCGGCCGCACCGAAGAAGAGCCTCCCCATTCGTCTACCGAAGTACAGGTCGCCGGGCCCCACGCCAGTTCGCAATTGATCTCGGGCTGGTATAACGTCGAAAGAAATTCCTGGCGCTGGACCGCCGGAAAATTCGCGGTGCTGTTGCGCCCGCCCATCGGCTCCGCAGCGAAAGGCGCTATCCTGGCCTTTTATTTCACCCTGCCGGAAGTAGTGATCTCGCGGCTCCATTCCGTAACCCTCTTTGCTTCCATTCACGGTACGAAGCTCGCTCCTGAAACGTACCAAAAAGCAGGACGGGCGCTCTATACCCGTGACGTACCGGCGAACCTGCTCTCCGGCAATGCCATTCGCATTGATTTTGAGTTGAACCGTGTGATGGTGCCGGGGAACGGAGACAATCGCGAGCTTGGTGTCATCGCAGAACGCGTGGGACTGGAAGGTAAATGAACGGAGGGGGTCGCCGTTTAGGTGCTGCTGCCCTCTGGACTGCAGCGGCTTACTGGCTCATACCTCCTCTGTTCTGCCTCGTCCTTTACAAACGCGGCCTGACAGCTTGGTTTCAGGCGGACGATTTTGCCTGGCTCGGCCTTCGGCTCCAGGTACACGATCAGGGTTCGCTTTTGCACGCTCTTTTCGCACCCATGGCCCAAGGAACCATTCGGCCCTGGAGCGAGCGCGCCTTCTTCCTGACACTCGAGTCCATCTTCGGCGTGAACGCTCTCCCGTTCCGGATTTGTGTCTTTCTGACGCAGTGCGCCAATTTGACACTGCTCTCCGCGATTACCCGGCGCTTGACTGGATCGCGCACCGCTGGACTGTGCGCCACCATCCTCGGGCTGGTGAACAACAGTCAGGCCTGGCCCATGGTCTGGACCTCTGACTATAACCAGATTCTTTGCGGTTTCTTCCTGATGAGCGCGTTCTGGTGTCTGTTGCGATATATCGAAACGCGACAGCGCCGCTATTACCTTTGGCAATGGGTCCTCTTCCTCCTGGGTTTTGGAGCGCTGGAGATCAACGTCGTCTACCCGGCGCTGGCTGCGCTCTATACCTTCCTGTGCGCCCGCAACTACTTCCGGACGACGCTGCCGCTATTCCTGCCATCTGCGGTCTTCATCGTGGTTGACCGCATGGTAGCGCCGGTTCAGCACGGCGGCCCCTACGCATTCCACGTCGATGGCGCTATCCCCGCGACGCTGCTCTCCTATTGCTATCGCGCTCTCGTCCCGCTTCAAGTCGATCAGATCAAAGGCGGGCTGGACGTGGTCCTGGCATGTCTGTTCGGAGCAGCTTTGGTCGGATTCGCCGTCACGAGAATACGCCAAAAAGACTGGCTGCCGCTGTTTTGTCTTGGATGGTTCCTCATCGTGCTGGCGCCGATTCTGCCACTGCGCGATCACATCTCGACGTACTATCTAGTGCTTCCCGCCGTTGGGCTCGCCATTCTTGCGGGATATGGGCTGGCAAGCGCGCAGCACGCCTGGAAAGCCGCGGGCTTGATCCTCGCCGCCGTCTACGTACTGATTATGGTGAGTGCGGACCGTATCGAAGTGAATTGGTGGCAGCATCGGAGCATCGCCATTCGAAACATGGTGTTGGGAGTAGCGCGAGCACACGAGTTGCACCCTACAGAAACTATCCTGCTCGATGGCGTCGACGCTGATTTGTTCCGCGCTGGGGTGTACCACCATCCGTTTTCTGTAGTGGGTGTTCCGGAGGTGTATTTGACGCCGGGCTCGGCTTCTCAGATCGGCCCGCTCGATGTGGCGGTGGAAGACTTCGAACTGCCGACCGGGCTGACCGTCAACGGGCTCAACCACGACCAGATCGTCGTGTATCGCGTGGGCGGTCCGCGGCTTAAAGCCATCACGTCCGTTTATGAGAATTCGGTTGCTCAAAAACTGAACACAGACCCGCCTCGGCGCATCGACTTGGCCAACCCGCTTACGGCCTACTTGCTTGGACCCGAGTGGTATGCTCCGGAAGAAGGCTTCCGCTGGATGCCGCTCCGGGCCACTTTGCGGATCGGTGGCCCTCGGACACACACAGATAGGCTCTATCTGGACGGATTTGGCCCGCCGAACCAGATTCGCGTCAATTTGGACGGAAAACTACTTGGTCAAATTGTCCTGAAGAAGGGCGGCAGTCCTTTCCATGTTTCATTAAGCCTTCCAAATCAATTGGTTGGGAAGAGACAGATTGAAATTGCCATCGAAGTCGGCGATACCTTTCGCGTCAACGGCGACGGACGGGATCTTAGCTTGGCGTTCAGGCTCATCGAGATCCGATAGGCCATCTGTTCGGCAACTAAATTGCTCCAGAAGTAATACCGCGCGAAGGCGGGTTTGAGGCCATTGTGCGAAGTAGTTAATGGATGTTAGCGTGAGGCACTTAGATTTATTGAAACTTCCGCCATCATTTCGCATCTATTTTATTCGGCAGAGTTAGAGGAGATTGAGCCATGACCAAGAGTGAACTGGAAAAATACAGAACAACTCTGGAAGCAAAAAAGGAAGAGATCGCGGACGCCTTGAAGAACCGCGAGGACATTGCCATTGAAAAGACGGCAGATGCCATCGACGAGGTCCAACTGGCGGGTGAGCGGGAACTAGCCATCCGCAACCTCGACCGTGGATCGGGTCTGCTGCGGAAGGTCCGGGCGGCTTTGGCCCGTGTTGAAGACGGCAGTTACGGCACTTGCATGCACTGCGACGATGAGATCAGCCCGAAGCGGCTCAAAGCGGTACCATGGGCGCCGTTCTGCATCCGGTGCCAGGAGTTGGCGGACCGTCACGAGATTGAAGCGGCCGAGACGCTGGACGAATTTCTGGCAGACGCCGCGTAATCAACTCGCTGCAATATAAGGGCGCGAGGTGTTCTCGCGCCCTTCGTGTTTCTGCGGTTATCGAATCCCCGCGACCGACAACATCCGTCCTGCCTGTTGTTTGTCACGCCTGAACGAATGGAACTCGCCATTGCACATGGTGCAGAGATTCGCTACGTAAATGTGGTCCAAAGGAACGCCACAGCCGGCAATCTGGTGTCGATTGGCTGACGGCAGATCGACATGGCGATTCGAATCGACGAATTCCGGAAACTGACGGGCAACTTCGGGGCCCACTTCGTAGCAACATTTTCCAATTCCGGGACCAATGGCGGCGAGCAAATCGCCCGGTTGGCTGGCGAATCGCCTTTGCATTTGCTCGATCGCCCGAGTTGCGATCCTCTGTGCGGTGCCACGCCAACCGGCGTGTACCGCGGCCACGGCACGCTGCCGCGGGTCGACGATCAGAATTGGGATGCAGTCGGCTGTCTTAACGGCAACGAGTTGTCCGGGCGTGTTATCAATCAGGGCATCGCCGTCGCCGATTGAACCCGAGCGGCCGCCGGCGTCGATCACGATGTCCGAGTGGATCTGGTGCAGTGTGGCCAGATTCCGGCAACTGCCAAAGCTGTTCGACCAACGGGTGCCGAAACCATGCACCAGCCAATCGAAGCCTTCCAAAGACTCGACGCGATAGATGTTTTGTGAATCTTTGTAGAACACTACGCCGGGTTCTGAACCTGAGAGATCATTATCTGTTTCTTGAAATCCGCCAGCATGGACTCATCCAGGCGGACTTCGGTCGGCCGCTTGACCAGCGTGGTCATCTGGTCAATTTTGTCCTGCAGCTTGAGAAGCGCGTAGAACAGATTTTCCGGCCGCGGCGGGCAGCCGGTTACATAGACGTCCACCGGAACGATCTTATCAACGCCCTGCAGGACGCTGTAGGTGTTAAAGGGGCCGCCCACGCTGGAGCACGCGCCCATGGAAATGACCCATTTCGGATCCGGCATCTGGTCGTAGATGCGCTTGAGGACGGGGCCCATCTTAAGGGTGACGGTTCCGGCCACGATCATGAGGTCCGACTGCCGTGGGCTGGGACGAAAAACCTCGGCGCCGAAGCGGGCGATATCGAAGCGAGAGGTGGACGACGCGATCATTTCGATGGCGCAGCAAGCCAAGCCGAACGTCATGGGCCAGATCGCCGATTTGCGCGCCCAGTTGAAGACATAATCGACCGATGTAGTAATGAAGTTCTCTTCAAACTGGTTCTGGATAAAAGACATGTCGTTTGGCCGCTATTCTAGCACCAATTCATCTTCGGGATCGAACCGCATTCCGGCGGACCGGCATTGGATTTGGCAATGGACAGCGGCGTGCAAGAAACCGACTCCTTGATCCCACCTTTCACTCCAGCTCCGGACTCATGCTCTAATACCAAGGAGTGGCCTCGGGGCAGGGCTTTTCCAAACTGGAAACTAAACGGCACAGGTGTGACCTGCAATCCCAATGCAGGGATGGGTAGGGGCGCGGGAAAACTTTATCCTGCCGTACGTTACGGTGAAACCAAGAAGCAGCCAGTGACGTCCTTTCCGCTTGCTATAATCAGAGGTTCAAAAACGTCAGTCTCTCTTTTCCTAAATATGAGGTATTTTTGCGTCTTATTTCTAAGTGCGGCCACTTTGGGCATGGCTGCGGACTTTGTCAACGGACAGGCGGCACGTGCGGAGATCGGCCAACGCATATTCACTGCATCTGAAGACGGACCCACCAACTGGAGGCTCGGGGCCGTTTCCGGCGTAGCCTACGCCAACGGCACGCTGTTTGTGGCAGATTCGAACCGTATTGGCGCGTTGCCGGTTAACAATCGCGTCATGATCTACCACAACATTGCCAACCATTTTCCGCCACAGACCGAGGAACCTCCCAATCAGGGCACGCGGTGCCCAGTTTGCGGAGGCGCCGCAAATCTGGTGCTCGGACAGCCGGATTTTGTCACAACAACATCCGCGGCCACTCAGTCTGGCATGAGTCTGCCCACGGCGGTAGCAACGGACGGCAGGAGGCTGGCAGTTGCGGACACAGATAACAATCGCGTGCTGATTTGGAACACCATCCCCGCTACCAATAACAAGCCAGCGGATGTGGTTGTGGGCCAGCCGGATTTTACGACGACGGCGACCTTGGTTCCTCCAACGGCCAAATCCTTGCGCGGACCGCAGGGAGTATGGTTCCAGGATGGAAAGCTTTACGTGGCCGATACGCAGGACCACCGCGTCCTGATTTACAATTCGATCCCCACGTCCAACGGGGTGGCTGCCGACCTGGTGCTGGGGCAGCCGAACTTCACGACCTTTGTGGAGCCGGATCTGACGCAGCAGAAATCGGACGCGACCGCTAACAATCTGCTGAATCCGGTTTCGGTTACATCTGACGGGGTACGACTTTACATTGCCGATCTCGGGCACAATCGCGTGCTCATCTGGAACAGCCTTCCCACACAGAACCAGCAACCGGCGGACCTAGTTCTCGGGCAGCCGAACATGACCAGTTCAATCCCCGACAACTCGTTCACCGGGACTGCGGCCACGTCGAGCACCGACACCACGGACAAGGAAACTGCGGTGATGTGCACCCAATCCATCGGGCCGGACCCGGCGAACAACCCCACCTACCCACAGCTGTGCGAAAGCACTATGAGCTTTCCGCGTTTCGCGCTTTCCGACGGCCACCGGCTCTTTGTCGCCGACGGGGGAAACGATCGCGTGATGGTGTACGACACGATCCCCACGACGAACGGTGCACCGGCGGATAAGATTCTGGGCCAGGCCGACCCGCTCACCGATGTCGGCTCACCCGATACGGACCGGCTGCAGACGCCCACGTCGCTGGCCTGGGACGGCGAAAACCTTTATGTAGCCGACACCTACAGCATGCGCGTCGTGATCTACTCACCGGCGGAACCGAACATTGAGTCGCCGCAAGGCGTGCGCAATGCCGCCAGTCTGGCGGTGTTCGCACTCGGGTCGGTAACGTTTGGGGGCACCATCAACGCGACTGATGTGGTCACCGTTACGATTGGGGGCACGAATTATACCTATACCGTGGTCAAGAACGACACGTTTGACAACGTTGTGAACACGCTGGTGAAATCCATTAACGGCGCCAACAAAGGAGCGGGCGACCCGAATGTGATCGCTGAACCGGACACGGCGACGCAATCGATCGTGCTGGACGCGCGTGCGCCGGGGACCGCGGGCAATAATGTTACCCTGGCCGCAACAGTCTCAACTAGTGCGCTGATCACGGCGACGGCCAGCGGCGCCAACCTCGGCGGGGGACAGGATACCGCGCAGGTGGGACCGGGAACGCTGATCAGCATCTTTGCCAACAAGGGTACGACGTTCAGTGATTCGATCGCCTCCGAGCCCGGCACCGGGCAATATCTGCCCAGCGAACTGGCGGGCACGCGGGTCTATGTGGATGGTGCGCGCGCACCGCTCCTGTATGTCTCGCCGACGCAGATCAATACTCAGATTTCGACTGGATATGGAGACGCCTCGAGCGTCAGCCTGTACGTCTGGACGCGGCATAAGGACGGGACCGTAACGGCGACGACACCGGTTTCGGTAACTATCGTTCCCGAGAATCCCGGCATTTTCGCCATGGGAACGACCGAGCCGCGTCCCGGTGTAGTGTTGCACGGTTCGGCGTTCGCCAGCGGCTCGGTTTCCGTGGACGGGACGGTGAACGCTGGCGATGTGGGCACGATCACGATCGGGAAAAACTCTTATAGCTATACCGTGGTGAGCACCGATACCCTGGCAACCATCGAACAAGCGCTGATAAAGGAGATCAACAGCAAGGATCCTAAGGTTTCGGCGTATGCGGCGGGCACGTTCACCCGTGTGCGCCTGCAGGCGCGCGTGGCCGGCAAGGCGGGCGAAGGGATCACATATAGCGCCACGGTAAGCAGCGCCGCCAAGCTTCTGCTGACCCCTTCGGGAACCGCGTTATGCTGCGACAATGCAGGGCTTGTCACGACGGCTAATCCGGCGATTCCCGGAGAGGTCATTACCGTCTACGCCACCGGCCTAGGGATGGTGCAAGACATGTCGCATTTCAGGAGTGGCTTCCGCTTCCCGAACAACGTGCCCCCGACGCAACCGGTGGACTTTGTCTCTTCGCTGGCTGGAGGGAAAACCGCGAACGTGCTGCTGGCCTCGCCACTGCCCGGCTCCGTGGGAGTCTTCGAGGTGCAGCTAGAGCTGAATTCCAGCCTGACCAAGGACCCGCAGACGCAACTTACCATCGCGCAAAGCATCTATGTGAGCAACATCGTGACGTTTCCGGTGAAGGTGCCGTAGCGGCAGACCTAGCGACGTGGAAATGCAGGGCAGGGGAGGATGTTTTCTGTGATGGCTGCTGTTCCGCGGCGACGCCTAGACTCGAAGTCATGGCCAAGACACGACGGTTTGCGCGCATCTTCCTAGCGATCGCGCTGGCGGCATGGCCCCAGGCCAAACCTACGGTGGACGACCTGGTCAGTTTCGTTAAGGGTGCGATTCAGCAGAAGCAAGATGACCGCAAGGTTGCCGCTGCGGTGCAAAATATCCGGCTGGCCAACAAGCTCGAGGACAGCACGGTGACCGAGCTGCAGCGTTTGGGGGCCGGCCCAAAGACCGTAGTTGCGCTTCGACACCTGAGCGAAATGACTGCCAGTCTGCCCGGAGCCGCCGCAGCGCCTGTAAACACAGTTCCCGTGTTGCCCCCGCCGCCCGGCCCCGCCGAGATGAAGCAGATCCTGGATGAGATCCGGGAAAATGCCCTCAACTACACCAAGAAACTGCCGAACTACGTGTGCACCCAGGTAACGAAGCGTCATGTGGATCCTACTGGCACCGGGAGTTGGCACCTGGAGGACCAGATCCTGGAGAAGCTCACCTTCTTCGAGCAGAAGGAAAACTACAAAGTGATCATGGTCAACAACAGTCCGGTGACGAATGACGTGTCGCACGAAAAACTGGGAGGCGCGACGTCATCGGGAGAATTTGGCAGCATCCTCAATGCCATTTTCGCTCCCGAAACCCAAACGGAATTTGCTTGGGATCGCTGGACTGGACTGCGGAAGCGCTGGGTATATGTTTTCTCGTTCCAAACGCTGCAGCCGATTTACAGCATCACCCACGGCGGTCGAAACGGACGATCAGCACGAGGGCCCGAGGATCGGTGTATGCCGACCGTGACACCAAAATGGTGGCCCGGATCAAGCTCGAAGCCGAAGGCATCCCAGCGGATTTTCCGATTCAGACCGTTTCACTGGATTTGAATTACGACTTTACGGACATTAGCGGGCAGGAATTCCTGTTGCCGCTGCGGTCGGACGTGCGTTCGCGGGAGGACCGGTACCTGTCGTGGAACGAAGCCAGCTACATCTCGTACCACAAGTTCGGCGCGGACGCGACGATCATTTTCGATACGCCGGATGTTCCCGATGAGAAGCTCAAAGAGCAGCCGCCCAAGTCAGATACCGCACCGGGTAAAAAGAAGAATTAAAAGGCCGCAGCAGAAGCGGCCCCGCCACGCCGTCGTACTCAGACGATCAGGTCACCGCCGACGGCGTTGATCCATTGTGCCGCTCCGAGTCGTTAACTGCTGAGGATCTGCGTTCTTTCGGGCACCCGAATGATTCTCTTTCCACGCGGCCGTTAACAGGCAGTTTTCTATCGATTGCCAGCATCTTGTGCGCGATCGGTACGCGCCGCCGTTCACGGTCGCGAGCCAAAGTCGTTCGGGGCCGATGTTCTACATGCTCCTTTTTGCCCTCTATTTCCTACACGTTGGGCTCGCCTGTCGACTTTTCCAAGAAAAACTTTCTCTGTGATTACAGTTTTGGACACGCTTTTACGCCCTTAAAGATGAGGGCCTCCAAAAGAGGCAGGCCGGTATATACTCCCTTGGGCCGGAAGACCAAAATGGAGGCCCACCTTAAATCAGAAAGGAAATGCACGATGATGCCCCTGTCTCTTAGAAAAGATTCAACGCTTCTCCAGCGGGAACGCTTCCGTCGATCAAGTGACCGAACCCCCTTTTCTGCGAGCCCAGAGACTTGCATGAAATCTCGAACGAGAAACATGAAGCTTGAAATTGTGGGAACCAGGCTGAGTCTGATTGTCGTGGTGCTCGCTTTGACCGCGACTGGCAGCGCGCAGCAGATTTCACTACTGGTCAATCCTGTCGTCACCGGAAAAGGCACGGCTGGCAACATTCCGATGTGGGATACCACCAGCGACATCGTCAATTCGGTGATGTTCCAGAAGAGTTTGGCAATCGGCATTGGAACAATCGTTCCGGCGGCGACCCTGGACGTGAATGGTAACGGTGCCATCCGTGACACGCTGACGCTGTTTCCGAAAGGCACGGACAACATGTTGGCAGTGAACGGAACCGCCTTCAAGATAGGCAACACGGGCTTAGTCACGTTCATCACCGGGCAGACGTTTCCGGGGACGGGGACGATCACGGGCATCACCACGGCCGCTGGCAGCGGCCTGACCGGCGGCGTCACGACCGGCACTGCGAGCTTGAGCCTGCTGAAAACCTGCTTGAAGGGCCAGACACTGGAGTGGAGCGGCACGGCATGGGCATGCGCCACCCCCAGCGGCAGCGGCACCATCACTGGCGTCACCGCGGGAACTGGCCTCACCGGCGGCGGTACCTCCGGCACAGTCACTCTAAGCGTCGCGGCCAAAGCTTGTGCGGCAGGGCAGGCGCTGACCGCTCTCCCGTTTACCTGTGCGGGGTTCGCGACGACCGGCGCGAATACTTTCACCGGCCTTCAAACCGTTAATGGCGAGGTCAATATCGCTGGATCGTTGCGCGCGGAGGACGCCTCTTTCACTACGGACGTGGCGGCGAAAGACTTGACGGTATCGGGCGGAGTCACGGGCGCCACCGCGACCTTTTCGGGCGGAGTCACGGGCGCCACCGGAACCTTTTCGGGCGCAGTAAAAACAGGCGCGCAAACCGTGACCGGCAATGTAACGGTCGCCGGCAATATCACCGCTACGGGATCCACTTCGGTCATCACCGGCGTGGAGGGGGCCTTCACCGCCAGCAACGCCACGCAGGTCCTCAGCGTGACCCAGAGCAGCGTCGGGGGTGGTATTGTCGGCGCAACTATGGCTGGCGATGCCATAGTCGGCAAGAGTTCTGCTGCTGGAGTCGGCGTGCTTGGGACTAGCATCGGCAGTGGTGGAGTGGGCGTCCAAGGGACTAGCACCGGCGCTCGTGGCGTGCAGGGAAACAGCGATGTCAAGGGCGGAGTGGTCGGTATCAGTACCTCCAGCGACGGTGTAGCCGGCGTTGGATGCGCCTCGTGCAGCGGCGCGGATGCCATTTTTGGAACGGGGAAGGTGGCCGGCGGGTTCAACGGCGCCGTCGGAGTCACCGGCGATCTTTCGGTCACCGGCGTGAAGGCATTTCACATCGATCACCCGCTCGATCCCGGCAATAAGTATCTGAACCACTTTGCGATTGAATCGAACGAGGTCCTGAACACCTACAGCGGCAATGTCACCACTGATGCGAGCGGAATAGCGATGGTGGCGCTGCCGGATTATTTCGAGGCCTTGAACACGAATTACCGCTACCAACTCACGGTCCTCGGGCAATTCGCGCAAGCGATCATCTTGCGGGAAATTCAAAACAATAGCTTCGTCATCAAGACGGACAAGGCGTTGGTGAAGGTTTCCTGGCAGGTAACGGGAGTGCGATCGGACGCCTATGTGAAGGCGCACCCTATGCCGGTTGAAGAGGAAAAGCCCGTAGCAGAACGTGGCTACTATCTGACTCCGGAAGTTTTCGGCCAGCCTGAAGAGAGTAGTCTCTCCTGGCAGTATCACGGCGACCTCATGCGTGAGGCGAAGGCGCTGGAGCAGAAGCGCAAGGCGCAAGGATTGGCAGCCCAGTAGAAGTAGCCAGGCGGGTGGCCCTCTAGCCTCCCGATGCCGGCGTCAGACTCTCTGGACACGGAGCGCCCCATTTTTTGCATCTTTGCGAATGATGGGTTTAGCGAAGCAAGTAGCAGTAGCGGAATTCTGAACACTGCACAGGCGAAACAGACGATTGCGAGTCCGACGGTGCTCAACATCATCTCCTAACAAAAAGCAATGGAAGCGGAGATATTGATGAATCTAGCTCGAAACGCCGCAACAGTGTTGTTAATTTTGCATTGGAGACGGAGGCGACGAGGGCGCCGGTTGTGAACCAGGGCGTCCGCCGTCGGTTGAGTTGTACGATTTAGGGCGGAGCGGCAGCGTTGGATGAACTGAAGCGCGACAAACGCAGGTTTTTGAGATCGCTGCCGCGCGCGTCGATTTTCAAGTTGGCGCTTGCGGTCTTCTTCACCTTTGCTTCCGTTGGCTTTATTAACGACCTGTTTCACCCGCGCAGCAGTCCGTTCTATTCGGTTCTGACATGGTCTGTGTACGATGGGGTGGGCGCGCTCGCATTCCTGCTCGTCGCTATGCAGCCGCGCCGGTGGATGGCGGCTCTGGTACCTGCGTCCATCGCCCTAACCATTCCCCTCATGATGGTGATTTTGCCGTCCTACGCAACGCCCTCGCCTGTGCCAACGGATCTTCAACGGCGGCTAATCCTGGATGCCGTATTCCTCCTCGTGATGATCAATACGGGATACATCCTGTTCCTGGTCTTTATCGAGACGGAGGGGGTCAAGCATCTGCGAATTCAGACCGAGCTGGATCTGGCGGAACAGCTGCAGACCACGCTGGTTCCACCAGTTTCGCTGCGAACGGCCTACGTCGAAGTGGAGAGCCGCTCGATACCGAGCAGCAAGATGGGAGGCGACCTGGCTGATACGCTCGTGAGCAATCGTTCGGTGACCTGTTACGTTGCGGATGTTTCGGGCCACGGAATCGCGGCGGGAGTGTTGATGGGGATGGTAAAGTGTAATAACTCAGACTTGATCTGACATAGTTGGTTAGATCAAGCAGCCGCATCAGCGGCCGCGCCTCCGCCTACGCTCCGCTGCGCAGGGCTCCGCTCCGGCTCCGGCGCTACGTTCTGGAACGAGTCGAGCATTTTCTCTTGCGCCAAGTGTGCCGAGTCCGAGAAAGTCTGCATCGGGGTCTTGCCATAACAGTACTTTCCAGAATGTGTTCGTGTCAGATTGTACTCCCGCAGCCAGTCATCCAGATCCGCCTGTAATTCGTCGAGGCGCTGATAGAGCTTCTTGCGAAAGGCGGTGGCATAAAACTCTTCCTGGATGGTGCGATGGAAGCGCTCGCAGATACCGTTGGTCTGCGGATGCCGGGCCTTGGTGCGGCTGTGGTCGATATTCTCGACCGCCAGGTACAACTGGTATTCGTGATGCTCGCGCTGCCCACAGTATTCTGTACCGCGATCGGTGAGCACGCGCAGCAGCGGAACTTTCTGCTCCTCGAAGAACGGCAGCACGCGGTCGTTAAGCATGTCGGCGGCCACCAGAGCATTTTTGCGGTCGTAGAGCTTGGCGAAAGCGACCTTGGTGTACGTGTCGAGGAACGTCTGCTGATAGATCCGGCCCACGCTCTTGATCGTGCCCACGTAATAGGTATCCTGGGCTCCTAGGTAGCCGGGATGCGCGGTTTCGATCTCGCCGTGCGCTTCCTTTTCCTCGCGCGCCCGCTCCATGGCGCGGAGTTGCTCCTCGGTGAGAACGATGTGTTCCTGGGCGGCCTTGGCCTCGAGCGCCTTCAGCCGCTTACGAAACGTTTCCAGATCATGCCGGAGCCAGACGCTGCGAACGCCCGTGGGAGAAACGAATAGGCCACGCTTGGTCAGTTCGTTCGCCACACGCACCTGGCCCAAAGCCGGCTTCTCCAAGGCCATCTCCATAATGGCCTTTTCAACGTGATCCTCGACCCGATTCTTCGGACAAGGCTTGCGTCGGCTGATCTCGCGCAACGCCAGCTCGCCGCCCTTGTCGTACAGTTCTTTGAAACGGTAGAAACTATCTCTGGAATAACCCATCACCTTGCAGGCTTCCGAGACGCTGCCCAGCATCTCGCTGAGCTTCAACAGCCCTACTTTGTTCTTGATGATCTTCTGTTCGGTGTTCATCGCTGACACTCTCCTGACCGCGCTTCCGCGCAGTCTATCAAATGTCAGATCAAGTTGAGATTAGTACAGGTAAAGACAGCGGTGCGGATGGCGCTGCTCCGCGGCGAACAGCTGGATGGCATTCTGCGCTCTCTTCAGGGCGTCCTGCCTGGCCTGAAGGAGCCAAACACGTATGTCACTTTTGCGGGTCTTCGTTTTGACGGATCCGGCTACGCCGAGTATTCGACCGCTGCTCACGTCCCGATTCTGCATTACCGGCACGGCGCCCATTCGAACGAGCGCCTGTTTATCGAGCAGTTCCCTGTCGGTATTATTCCCGGCGCGGAATACCGCGCTGCCAGTGCGGCGTGCAGTCGAGAGGATGTATTCGTCATGCTGACGGACGGCATCGTTGAGGTTACCAATGCCGGCGATGAGGAGTTCGGACTGGAACGGGTGGAGCGATTGCTCTTGGAGAATGCCGCTCGCCCGCTCGCCGAGATCGCGGAGATGATCATCGGCGCCGCAACCAAGCACGGCCGGCAGACGGACGATCAGACGATTTTGCTGGCCAGAATCATCGGGTAAGGGCAACGCTTGCCAGACTTCGCCGGATCATTGGTTGTCTTTCAGCCGCATGGACGCCCTTCGAATCGCCAGGTAGATAGCTGTCAACAACAGCAGGTCGGAAAGCTCGTAGAAGAGCAAATGGTGGCGCTGAATATCAATGGCGTCGCCGAAAGAGGAAACCGCCAGTTCCACAGTGGCCATGACGATTAGAGCCATGCCGCCACGTACGGCGCCCGGCGGCAGAGTGTGACGGTCGGCCGCTAGCAACACAATCACCATACAGACCAGCAGTCCGAAGCAAAGGAGGTATCCCGTTCCCCTATGAAAGAACAAGTTCCGCTTCCAGTCGCTCCACCATGCAAACGCTTGGCTCTCCGCCCAGGGCGCCATTCCCGAATGACTATCGAAGTTACCTAGATCCGGGCGTTGGCGGCCAGCCTCGGAAAGCGACTTATCCAGCGCAGCATAGGCGTCCCTTGGATGGGTCAGAAAAAATCGTGCCAGGCGGGGGTAGGAAACTCTTTGTGAAAATGCCTTAGCGAACTCGGGATCTTCCATGATCCCGTCCATGTAAGCGTGTTTGCCAATGTATTTTTGGTACGACGAGTCCAGGCCGATGTCGGCCAGTGTTCGATCCGGGTCTTTCGCATTCGGCAACACCTGATAAAAGAGCACGGTGAAACAGCCCCTTGCCTGGTAGATAGGCGGCGCGGCGTAACGAAGACAAACCAGCGCTATTCCCGCAAGGCCCAATGCAATTGCCGCCCAGACGGCTCGCGTTGTCCGGCCTTCATCCTTCTGCGAAAGGAACAGCATTGCCAGAGGAAATCCCAGCACAGCGTGCTGCGGCTTAGAGGTCACCAGCAAGAGGCACGAAATGAGCAACAATACCCAATCCATTCGACGGCGCCAGCATAGGGCACGAAGATACAGGACCGTTGCCAGCAACATGAAGAGATATGCTGCAACATCCATGTAAAACGAGTTCAGATAACTCACGTAGGCGACATCACCAAACACGAATAGAGCCGCAAAACCCAGAGCGTACTGCGCCCCTCGCCGAAGGTCGGCCAGCAGGCGCACAAAAAGGATGATTGCCAGGAGAAACAGCCCACCGTGAATGAACCCCATATACCGCAGATCGAAGCGGCCACTCTTGGAGAGCATGGCACTGAGGGCGAGCGCAGGCACGACCAAAATGAATTCGGAAGAAAAGAAGCCGTTTTTATAGAAGTAGCGGGGATCGAAATCGTACTTGGTATCGGCGAAGCGAAAGGCGTGTTCCGGTGGCGCTCCGAGACCAAAGCTCCCTAACACTTTTCCAAAGTCGCCGTTGTTGGCCAGCCCCACCACTGGCCGCAGCATCAATTGCCAACAGATCACCACTACGGCAGAGCTGATTATGATTGCTGAAGGGAGCCGGTGCACCTGTTTCATTATGCGTTTTCCGCTGGTTCGTGTCAGCGGCTCAATCACCCGCAGTCGAATTCGAGAAATTCCGAGTGACGCCGTGTCCGATCAGAGTCGGACCGGTGAGTTCGGGATACGAATGGCGCTGTGAGCGTCGGGGGCCAGCATGATTGGGATGGTGCTCGGTGAGAGTTTACCGGGTGCACTGGCGCTGGGCCGATTAATCTCAAGCAGGCTGTACGGACTCAATGGCGCAGATCCAACGGCAATGGCGATGGCAACACAGATTATCTTGACCGCTGCGGCTCTGGCTGGCTATGTGCCTGCGCGACGGGCGTCACGGATCGATCCGATGGCTTCGCTACGCCACGAGTAGCGCGTTGCAAAAAGCAACAGAAACGCGTCCTGTCAGTAGGCCCAGTACGGGCCTGATCCGCCGGACGTGCTCTGGCCCTCGATGGCCAGGTACACTGTGCGGCCAAAGAAGAAGGGCAATCCGAAATCAAAGGCGCCGGGATTGGGACCGCCCAGGTTGTTGAAGGCCGTGTTGGCGCCATTGGCAAACAGGGCTTGGGCATTGTCGATACTGAAGGCGACCGTGCCGGAGTTGCCATTCGTGCCCGTGGTGATTGTCGAATAGCTCATGGTAGAGGGCGGGCAATAGAAACTCGAACTCACCGAGCAGGTGGGAATGCCCAGCGTAGCGGCATCCAAAAAGAAAATGCCGTTGGAACCGCTGTCCACGAAGCTCCCCGAATAAGCGTGGCCGTTGAACGTCACAGTGTAATTCCCGTTGCTGTCGGTACTATAGACCTGTACGCCGCTCAGCCCGTTATCGGATTGCGTTCCAATACCGAAGATCAGCGAGCCCGAAACGGATGGGGCGCCCACGGCCGCGAGCGCGGGCAGCGTGATCACCAGGCCATTGTTGTCCTGCGGAAACAGCGCCACCGGATTCTGAAGCTGCTGCTGCAAAGAAACCGCGACGGCAGAGCAGCTCCCACCCGCGCAACTGAAGTAGACGGGCGGAAGCTGGCTTCCGCTGGCGGCGCATGCGTTGCCGCAATCCTGGCGCAAAACGCCGATTCCCAGAATTCCGTTGGCTCCAAGGGCCTGCACCGTGTCGGAGTTGGCTCCGCCGGTGTTGCAGCCGGAGGGCACGGCCGGAAAGCCTGTGGCGCCGATCAACTGGACGGAAACCGAAGACGCCGTCTCGCCGGCGACTCCGATATCCGCTGTCTGGACGGGACCCCAGGCGTAGGAGTTGTCCGCAAAGGCAATGCAGTTGCCGATGGGATTGTTGCTGGCGTCGTTGAGTTGTGGCAGCGGGAGGGTGACCTGCGAGGCAAGCAGGCGAACGCCACTCGAGCCCGTATCCACCAGCACATTTGAGATGGTCTGGCAGGTGCTTGTGCCAGGCACACAAATGTTGATGCTGGTGAAGAGTGCATTGACGTCATTTCCGGTGGGGCCGGCGCCGACCTGGATGGGTTGGGTGTTATTCACTGGTGTGGACGACGTGGTGCCGCCCGGGGAAGAGCTGGAGCTTGAACCGACGCTCGAACCGCACCCGGTTCCTGAAAGAAAAGCGACGCCGGCTGCGACGAGTACGGATGTTTGCCAGCGGCGGAACCGCGGGCGGGGAAGGGGGCACTTCACCGCACAGCCTCTGGGGAGAGATCACGCGGCAGCAGGCCGGTCATATAAGCTCGCACGCGAAACGACCGGAGATGACCGCTGGTCTCGACCACCAGTTGCCCCACATGCACGGCCAGCGGACCGCGACGGTGCGCGGACTTCGCAGCCTGCTGGAACTCGGCAAAGTGCGAGCCAAGTAACTGAGCGAGATTCGGCATGGTGGGGCCTTGCCAGGTGAACCCGAAGACTTTGCCATCGGGCGAAACGAACTCCTTGAGGACGCCGCCATCACTGCGCGTGATTTGCTGGATGGTATAGCCTTGCGCCTCCACCGTGCTCAGGCGGCCTTGCAGCATCCGTTGATCGGATTGCACCGAATCCTGCAGCTGCCCGAGCACCGCCCAGGCTGGAAGCATCATTAAAGAGAGACAGAAAATCGCCGCAACGGCTCGCATGACCTGAAGAGAGGACGCTCGCGTGAGGTCAGATGTTGCCGCCACATTCAAAGATTTTCATTTGTGAGTTTCCGAACAGTGCAACAAAATCCGCTGGTGCCTGCGCTATGCGATGCCGCGGCATGCTCGTTTCCATGGATATTTTCGTCGGACTGATAACTGCGCAAACCGAGCAAGGACCTCCAATGGCGAGTTGTGGAGAATTGTCAGGGGCTGAGGACGAGACTCTTTGACCAGCACCCCGAATGAGCTAGATTTCGTATTCCGGACGCTTCGGACGCCCGTACGGGATGTGGTTCCAAAGGCGCTCGTGAACGAAATAGAGCCCGATCTTCAGCAGCATGTCCAGTGCCCCCACACCCAGCGAAATCTTTATGTTGCCGCTCAGGAGGAGAACGACCAGCGCGGTTCCGGTTGATCCCATTACGCGATAGCTGACCGCCTTGGCTAGGCTGCGAGCGTTGGATTCCATAGCGGAATTCGATCTCTCAAATTGTACTACACAATCTAGATGGAGATTAGGGGCATTTGGTCGCAAGGTACTAAACCCGCTATAATTTAAGCAGTGCCTAAGGTTACGTTCCTTCCGCTCGGCAAGACAGTGGAATTCGAATCGGGCAAGCTACCCTACAAGGGGCATGGCAAGCCGGAATCGCTGCTGGATATCGCGCTGAATTTCGGCATGCATCTGGAGCATGCCTGCGGCGGAAACTGCGCCTGCACGACGTGTCATGTAGTGGTCAAGGAAGGCACGGACAGCCACCTAACCGAGGCCGACGACGACGAACTTGACCGGGTGGACATGGCTGCGGACCTGACGCCGCATTCGCGTCTCGGGTGCCAGGCGGTTGTCACGGGCGATGTAGTGGTTGAGATCCCCGCGTGGAACAGGAATTACATAAGCGAAGGCGGCGGATCGATTCTGGGCGACGGGATTCCCCCGCCTAAAAAGCACCAGGCCGGTTCGGCGCCGCCAGGCTGACGGGTTGGCGGCGAATCAGCGATTGCTTCCCCAGCAGGTCAATCAGCTTGTCAACGAGGTCTTCCGGAATCGCTATCGTAATCTTGACGGTTCGCTGTTGCTGATCCACCTTGATTCCATCCCAAAGCTTTAGGAGTTCTGGCTGATTCTCGGGCACGCTGAGGCGCCCCAGACCGACCAGGCCACGCGCGGCATCCCCCAGGTTCTTGGCGTCCTGATCGGAGCGGCACGAACCATCGATATAACCGTTGACACCCGCGCGGAAGTCGGCGGCAGCCGTGGTGTTTTCGAGCGATTGTAATATCCTGCCAACGTTTGCGGCATTGCCCTGCTGTGGAATGGTCATGGTCAGGAGGTTTTCGAAACCGTTGGACACTGACCACCATTGATTCTCGGACGGGATGCGGCGGGCGCGGGCCAGCAGTTCCTCGGGCCGGGCGCGGTCGCCGGCTTTGTAACGGTCGAGTGCGGCGCGCACTGCGGGCAAGGGCCCCGCCACCGCCGTCGAGCTATCGATCAATCCAACAGCACGGCTGTCGCTGGCATATAGCGCGTAACCTTTGTACGAACTCTTGGTGGCGCCCTCGATGGCGCGCAAATTGAAGGCCCCGCGAGCGGCCATGAGGACGCCGGTTGGGTTCGAGGCGATCAGCAACTCGCGCACGTCGCGGCGTGGATCGAAGCCGGTCTGGCGCGCAAAATCATCCAGCTGCGGCAGGGTCCGCTGCGCCAGCATTTTTCGATACAGCTGCGTTTCGCGAACGGCCTCCATGCGGATGCCGGAGAGCATGGCGGCATCCGGCGGAACCAGCGCAGCCAGCGTGGAATCGATCCCTGTGCGCCCCGTCTCGGCCGAATTACAAGCGGTCAACGCCAACAACACAATGTAGATGTAGCGCAGGGCTACCGCCGTATTTGCGGGAGACCTGCTGGTTCTTCTTCGAGCCGGCCCGTTGTGCATCAGTAATTCCTCCGCGCAAACACATACAATCCGGTGCTCAGGATAACAACGCCGAACAGCGCCGAACTCCAAACCGGCATCCAGCTGGTGACGGGATTTCCAAGAACCAGTTCCCTCGCCATCCGGCCCACGTCAAAAACCTTGGGCAACGCGTAGTAGAGCACGCGGATGATATTGCGCGACCACTCGGAAGTCAGCAGCCGCTCGAGAATGCGCTGTTGCGCCAGAATCGGGCTCATCATCATAAGTGCGAATGTCACCATTGTGGACACAACCGCGCTCTCCCACAGCACACCCACAAGCACGACCACCGTCAGCAAAACCGAAAAGATGAACACAATCAAAACGCTTGACCAAAGGAATCCCCGGGTCCAAACGCCGGTTTTCGCTCCGAAGATCAGCCAAATGGCGAATACCAGGTAGAAAATATTGGAAGCGATCACCAGCACATTTCCAATGTAACGGCCGAGCAGGATGTGATAGCGCTCCACCGGTTTCGAGAGCAGCAGCTCGATGCGGCCCGGTTCGAACACCGCCGGGATCAGGCCGGCCGACGCAAATACCGCGAGAAACATGCCGGCGGTGAAGAGGAATGCCGCAATCGCGCCGTGAACCTGGCGCACCAATAGCTGGACATCCTGGCCGCGCGATGTGTTCCCGAATAGTGAAATAGTGGCGATGGCGCCCTGGACCACATCGATCTTCATGATGAAGATGAAGAACAGGATCAGCGCGGTGGAGCAGCCGAAGAATGCCCAAAAGATTTTCCGCGCAAAGGCCTCGCGAAATGTATCGCGTACCAGGGCGGCGGTGACGTTGAGCGGCTTAAGACTCATTCACCGTCCTCACAAACACCTCCTCGAGTGTGCTGGTGGTTCGCGCCAGCGATTCAATTTCACAGTACTGGCCGCGCAACAGGTCTACAGCCTGGTTGGCTTCTTCGCGGCTGGTGAAAAGAAATTCGATGCTGCCGTTATGTTGGGCGACGCCTTTGGCGCGCGTGCGCAGTTCCTGATCGAGACGCTCCGGTACGTAGTCGACAGTCAAGCGGTAACCGCTGCCGGCGATAAGATCTTTCACTTTTCCCTCGAGCGCCACTTTGCCGCGATGGATGATGGCCACATCCCGGCAAAACAGCTCCACTTCTCCCAGCAGGTGCGAGTTGACGAAAATCGTGACGCCCTGCTGCTCGAGCGCATGCAAAATGTCGCGGATCTGGCGGCGGCCGATGGGATCGACGCCGTCGGTCGGCTCATCCAGGATTAAGAGTCTGGGTTCGTGCATCAGTGCTTGCGCCAGGCCTACGCGCTGCAGCATGCCCTTCGAATATTTGCCTAGCCGCGTGTCGCCCCAATCCGAGAGGCCGACGGTTGCGAGCAGTTCCGGCATGCGTTTGCGGCGAGCAGGGGCATCCATGCCGGAAAGCGCCGCGTAGAAATCCAGCATGCTTCGACCGGTCATGTAGGTGGGGAACCGGTGGTTTTCGGGCAGGTAGCCGATGGGCCTGCGGGCTTCAGCTTCGCGCGCATCGCGCCCGAAAATGGTAGCGCGTCCCTGGGTGGCATGCGCGCACGACAGCAGAAGTTTCACAAAGGTGGTCTTTCCCGCCCCGTTCGGACCGAGTAGACCAAACGTAGAACCCTGCTCGACAGAAAGCGTAATGCCGTCAACCGCGCGCACCTCTTTGCCCGACCAGAAGGTGCGGAAGATTTTGACCAGACCCTCGGTTTCTATGGCAAAAGGCATCCGTTTGTGAGGAACGCGCCGGTACTGACGGCGGTTCCTTCTATTATGGGGGAATGCGGATCGACGCGCACCAGCACTTCTGGGACATTCGCCGTTATCAGTATCCGTGGATGCCGCCGGGCGAATCACCGCTGCGCCGGAATTATGTTCCACAAGATTTAGAGCCGATCCTGAAGCGCAACCGGTTCGAGGGATCGGTAGTCGTGCAGGCCAATACCATTCTCGATGAGACGCGCTGGCTGCTGGAATTGGCTTCCGAACATGAATTCATCCGTGGCGTGGTCGGCTGGGTAGATCTGACCAATCCGCGAAGGGGAGCAGCACTCGACGAGTTCCAGCGCCATCCGAAATTCAAAGGCGTGCGGCACTTGGTTCACGATGAGCCGGACATGAACTGGCTGTCGCGTGCGAACGTGATCGCCGGATTGCGCGAGCTGGCGCGACGCGGTATCCCATATGATCTGCTGTTGCGCCCCGAGCATTTGAAAATTGTTCCAGGCGTGGCTGAAAAAGTGCCAGGCTTGCGCATGGTGGTCGACCACATCGCGAAACCGCTAATCGCCGCGGGACGCATGGATGGCTGGGCAGAAGACATGGCAGTGGTAGCGAAAATCCCGAACGTCTATTGCAAGCTCTCCGGCATGATCACCGAAGGCGATCCCCGCGGCTGGAAAGCCGAACATTTGCGGCCGTATGTCGCCCACGTGCTGAACCTGTTCGGGCCGGACCGGCTGATGTTCGGCAGCGACTGGCCGGTCTGCACGCTCGCCGGCTCGTGGAAAGAAGCGCTGGCGGCGTTCACACAGGCCATCGGTCCCCAACCCCTCGAGGCGAGGGAGAAGTTGCTCGGCGGCACGGCGGCTGAGTTCTACAGGCTCGGTTAGCGTGTTTGGTGGAACGGCGTGACTGCTAATAAGATCAAGAGTGGAGACCTCGCAAGGTGCGGCTTGGGTGGGGACTATTGTTACTCGCGACCGTTCTACACGCTCAGCGTGGAACCGGTGAGCTGCGCCTTTCCGTGCTGGATGATACGGGAGCCGCCGCCGAGGCCTCCGGCACTCTACTCAGCCAGGCCATCCAGCTCCGGTTAGCCTTTACTACCGACGATCAAGGCCGCTACACCGCCCGTCACCTGCCATTCGGTGTGTACCGTCTGAATATCGAACGGCCGGGCTTTAACTCTGTTTCAACCCTTGTGACAATCCGATCTGAAGTACCGCTCGACTATACAGTCACGCTGCGTGTCGCGCAGATAGAGACCGCCGTCGTGGTGAAGGACTCGGACACGCTGCTGGATCCGCGCCGTACTGCGCCCGCGTATCACATCGGGCAGGATACCTTGGACGATCGCCCGGCGTCGACCCCCGCGCGCGCCGTGATCGACCTGGTGGAATCCCAGCCCGGTTGGTTGGTGGAAGCCAATGGCGTGCTGCACCCGCGCGGCGCCGAATACAACACGCAGTATGTGATCGATGGGTTCCCTGAGGTGGATAACCGCTCTCCAGGGTTTGCGCCGGGGCTCGACGCTGACGACATCCAGTCGATGAATGTGCGGACCGCCGGATATCCGGCCGAATATGGGCGCAAGCTGGGTGGTGTCATCGAGGTAACTACGGCGGAGAATACCACCGCGGGTTGGCACGGCTCGGCGATGTTCGACGGGGGCAGCTTTTCGACGGCGAGCGGCGAGGTTTCCGCGCAATATGCGCGCGGTGCAACCGAAGCGGGCGTGAGCGTCGACTCCGCCCATACCGGCCGGTATCTCGATCCGCCCGTCGTGGAAAACTTCACGAACAAAGCCACCGGCGGCGGCGCCAGCGCGCGGTTTGCAACCAGTTGGAACGACAGAAGCCGCTTGAGCGTGGCGGTAACCAGCCGCCGCACCGATTTTCTGGTGCCAGATGAGTTGGTGCAATACGACGCCGGCCAGCGCCAGGACCGCCGCAGCGAAGAGACAACCGGGCAGATTGCCTACCAGGACACCCTGGCCCCCTGGCTGCTCGCGAGCATCCGGGCCATGGTCAGAGATCTCTCCGCCGACCTGTGGTCGAATCCGCTCTCGACTCCGATCCTGGCGAATCAGAGCCGCGGCTTTCGCGAGTCGTACGTTGGCGGCTCGCTCTCCGCGCATCACGGTATCCACGAAATGAAGGCAGGTGGAGAGGCCATCCGGACCTCGGTTCACGAGAATTTCGGGTATCAAATCAGCGATCCTAGCTACTTCGAGCCAGACGTGCCACCGCAGTTTCAGTTCGCGCAGAGGCGCGTGGGATTCGAAGGATCTGTGTTCGCCCAGGACCTGATGCAGGTGGGCCATTGGACCTTCAGCGCCGGATTGCGCTGGGATAGCTACCAACTGTTAGTCCACGACTCGGCGTTCAGCCCGAGACTTGCGGCCGCCTGGTACTGGCCGCGGGCGGGCCTGGTGTTGCGCGCGTCATACGATCGCGCGTTCGAGATTCCAGCGATTGAAAACCTGCTGCTCGCCAGTTCCGCGGCCGCGCAGCACCTGACGAATGCCGGCACTGGACTGCCGGTACACCCTTCGCGCGGCGATTTCTACGAAACCGGTCTCAGCAAGTCTCTGTTCGGACGTGCGCGTCTCGAAGCCAGCTATTTCGAGCGCCACATCCGCAACTTTTCGGATGACGATCTGCTGCTCAACACCGGCATTAGCTTTCCGATCGCGTTCGCAAGTGCGGCGATTCGTGGCGCCGAAGCCAAGCTGGAAATCCCGCGCTGGGGCCCGCTCTCCGGATTCATTTCGTATTCAAACATGGCCGGCACCGGCAGGCTTCCGGTCACCGGCGGGCTGTTCCTGGAGGATGCCGGCAGCCTGCTGCACTCGTCGGCTAGTTTCCCGGTGACGCAGGACCAGCGGAATTCGGCCCACGCTCGGATGCGATATCAAGTCGTTCCGCGCGTATGGCTGGCCCTAGGCGCGAGCTATGGCAGCGGGTTGCCGGTGGAGATCGACACGACCGCCAATATCAACCAGTTGATCGCGCAGTACGGCCAAGCCGTCGTCCAGCGCATCAATTTCGACCGGGGCAGAGTGCGGCCCTCCTTCTCGCTGGATGCATCCGCCGGAATAGAACTTTGGAAGCACGAGAAGAGATCGCTGCGGTTGCAGGCCGACGTCTTGAACCTGACCAACCGCTTGAACGTGATCAACTTCGCGGGCCTGTTCTCTGGCACCGCTCTGGCCGCGCCCCGGATGGCATCGGTAAGGGTGGTGGCGGGATGGTGAGCTAGTTTCCTAGGTCAGAAGTTCGCCCGCGACTTTCAGGCGTTGGTGACGCGCGGGGACGAGTGGGCGCCATCCCCGGTAAGCCCACCGTAAACCTCGACGGCTCTTTCGGCCATTTGCGTGACACTGTAATGGCGTCTCACGCCTTGTGCACCTGAGCGTCCGAGTTCTTCGGCTCGCGCCTGGTCGCGCCAAAGAGAATAAATTCCCTCAGCCAGGCTATCCACATTGCCTGGCTCCACCAAGATTCCGCCTCCGGTCTTTTCAATCATTTCGGGGAAAACTCCATGCCGCGGCTGCACCACAGGCACAGCGTTGGCCATGGCCTCGAGTGCGTAAATGCCTTTCGGCTCGGCGTAGGGACCGGGCACCGAAAGCATGCTCAAGCTTCGAAGGAAATCGATCTTATGCACGCGGTCGAGGACTCCACGATAGCGAAACTCGTCACTCAAGCCCCATTGCTTCATCTGGTGCTCGATGCCGTGCAGATATCCACGATGTTCGGGGGCAAGGTAGCCCGCGGCTTCCAGCGTAACGCCGGAAAAATCGGTTTCATGGCGTAGCTTGTGGTAAGCCTCGCACAACAGGTTCAATCCTTTTTCCGGGACGATGCGCGCGAAATATCCCACCGTGAAACAGTTGGTTTGAAAGCGAAAGCCCGTATCATAACCCTTGAGATTGATGCCGATGGGCACGACGTGCATCTTTCGCTCGGGAATTCCCAGGTAACGCGACATGAATTCGGCATAGTAGTCGCTCACGGCGATGAAGGCGTCGACCGAATCGACTTGCGCGCGCATGAGTTCCAGGGCCTGGCTGCGCCACGGATCGCCCAGTCCCTCGAGAAATAGATCTTCGCCTTGCAGCGTGCAGCAGACGGGCCGTCCGAGCGCCGCCTTCAACGGACCGGCCAGACTTATGAGCAGCGCGTTGGGCAGATTCACGACGTCGGGGGCGGGCTGGCTTGTGGCCCATCGCATCAGCTTGCCAAACTCTTTGCGCTGGCGGCCGTGCTCGCCGCGCAGCATCGATATGGTGAGTTCGCCCAGATGGCGCGGGCTGACGGCAATGGAGCGGCGTGAAGCCGCTTTCAACACTGGCATCGAATCCCAGATTCCGTCGAGCCACGAGGGCGTCAGCCGGAATGGCGCCAGGTGCTGTTCAAGGTACACGCTGACCCCGCCGAAGAACACGCGCTTGCGGCTGACGTTCGCCTCATCGGTCAGAGTGGGCGTATAAAGAGGCATCAGCACCACGTCGTGACCCTGGGCCATCAGCTCCGCCGCCAGTGCGTTGTCACGCAGACAACTGCCGCAGTACATAGTTGCGGCTCCGGCGGTGAAGGAGAGAATCTTCATGAAGCCACGGCGCGTTGAAAGGCGCGGCGTGCGTACAAGTGATCGAACAGGTTACCCTCGTGGGGCTGATCCCACTGGATGTGGTTGGTGGGGATGGCGCCCAGGTTCAATCGTCCCACCAAAGGCGAAGCCAGCAGGCGGTCGATGAGCTTCAGGTCTCGCGTGATCGCGGTTACCACGAGGCTGGGACCGAGGACCTTCGGAATTTCAGATTCCTGGACCTCGACCACGCTCGCGAACGGGAACAGAAACTCACGGTTGGCGAGCGGGTGTTCCGGACTCGAGCAATGAAGGATGGTCGGCAACAGGTAGGTGCAGCCTTGATGTATGGCCAGCCGTCCCGAGCCACGCACTTGCGCGGTCACGTCCGGGGCGCCCTCGATCTGGCTATCGATCATGTCCGAAATACGCCCGGCCACGCCGGCATCGGCGAACGGCGCGAGCTGCGCTTCCGGATCTTCGGCATCTCGCGGAATCACGCGCGATAGCCGCTCGGCCAGTGCCTGCGCGATCTCGGCGCCGTGCACCGGCACCCACACTCCCGATGCGTTGATGCAGGAACGCCCGGAGTTCTCGGCGATCGAGGTGACCATCACGTCCAGGTATTTCTCCCAATCGCCGATGGCGTCTTGTCCGACGACGATTTTGCTATACCCGGGGCCATGCACTTCGATACGAGGATCGCCCTGCCAAAGTTTCGTGGAAGTCGCATCGCCGAAGACCATGCCGCGCTCACACTGGCGCAAGATTTGACCGCCGCCCGCGTGATCGGCTGGATAGTAGCAGAAGGCCTCGGGAGGCGCGCCCGCCCCAATTAAGGCCTGGATGATGCGGTAGGGTGTCCACGGCTCGGCTCCCCCGGGTTTCAAGACCAGCGGCACTTTCAGCGCGAAGGCTGGAATCCATAGGGAATGCACGCCCGGCGAATTGCTGGGCAGAACCACGCCAAGGGAATTGCCGCGCGGAAAGAAACTCAATTCTTGACCATCGACAGTGCCGAATCCGCGATCGAGCACTGCCAGATCCAGGTTCCGCGTGAGTCCGGCGAGCACCGCGCGCATCTCTGCCATCATTTTGTGGATCTTGTTCATGTTCCTGCGGGCCAAAACATGAGGAAGACCCGTGGTGGCCGAGACTTGGCTGACGTAATCGTCGGGCGTCTGTGTACTGTCGCCGAGAGGAAGCGTACCGTTCAGAAACAGCTCCGCACCGGCGCTACAAATCCGTAGCAGTTCGGCCGAGGACATTTCCGCGAGTCTCTCGCGCACAGCGTCAAGATCCAGCAGATCCCGGCGAATCAACCCGACATTTGCCTGGCTGATCTCGACGAACGGCTCCCGCGCCCGGTAATGCGGCACCCGCACGATATCGAGACTTCGATAAGGCTTGCCATGACGCAGAAGTGGAATGTGGAGCATTAGACTTTTGCCCTTTGCCCTTTGCCTTTTGCCTTTTGCCTTCGCATTCAGTACACCCCCTCAACAACCTTCGACTGAAACCGCGAGAAGGGCCGCACGTTCCGCACGCCGTCCCATGGGTAGAGGTCGCACGGCTGTTCGCGTTCAGCTTCATCACGCTCCAGAAACCGCGGCATGAAAAACTCGCGCGTCAGCGTCGTCAGGCGCACCCGGCCCGTCTGGCCGTAGCCCACCACGCGATCGGGTTGATCCGGGTTCACCACTTCGATGACCGCCTTGGGTGCGGGCGGATAGTAAATGACCGCAAAGTTATCCTGCGCTACGCGCGGCTTATGTACCGCCAGACCCATGAGGGTGTTTCCATACGTGGGCGCGAAGTAAACGCCATCGAGCAGTTCCTCCACGGCGAAACGGTGAAACTGCGGCGTCATTTCAGTCCCGCCGCAGAACACACCTTTTATGCCGATTTTTCTTAGAGATACCTTTTCGCACAGCGCCTCCAGCAATTTCGGCGTGGTAAATAGACAGTGGATGTTGTCATGCGCCCTCAGCAGGGTCAAGGCCTGCTCGACCACGTGCTGCTTATAGCGCTCCGCCATATCGAACTCACCCATTTTGATGAGCTTGATCACCCATCGCGGATCGAGATCCACCATGAAGCAGATGCCGCCACGATGTTGCGCCAGGTGCTCGACCGCGAGGCGCAGCCGCCGCGGACCGCTCGGTCCGACCATCAGCCAATCCGCGCCGCGCGAGAAGAACTCGTCGGGGAGCGTAGCGCTGAAGGCTTCATAATCGGTACGGAAATCATCGATGCTGATGCGCGACTTGGGCACACCCGTCGAACCGCCGGTTTCGAAGATGAACACGGGCTTATCGGCATAGGCGCGCGGCACCCAGCGCCGCACGGGCCCGCCGCGGAGCCATTCGTCCTGGAAGAAACCCAACCGGTCGAGATCGTCATACCCCCGGATGTCGCGCCGAGGATCCCAATCAAGCCGTTTGGCATAATCCAACCAAAACGGGCAACCCGTGGCAGGATCAAAATGCCAGGAGACAATCTCCCGTACCCACGCGTCTAACGTTTCTCGCGCGGATTTAACTCTTGTATCAAGGCTGGCTGGGATAGTGGGGGGCACGTTTTTTGAGTGTAGCGCAGCATACCCTACCGGGAGGTAGTGCGCTAAATCTGTGTGGCCGGGCATATGGCCGACCAAGACGCCTCCAAACGACGGGTAATGAAGCCCGTCATTTCAGAGATCTGTTACCGTTCTCCTCTAATAACCATCGGCCAGCCCGAATGCTCACTAACCACAACCTTACGGATACGGGGAGCGGCCCAATAAACTGAGTCATCAAGGCGGAATGAACACGCGCTGCACACCACCGAATGTTAAGGAAGAAGAAGTAGTATACTCTGCCGAGATGGACGGGGAATTAAAAAAGTTGCTTCAGGAACTGGGCGGAAGCATGAAACAGATTGCTGGGCGGAATCCAGCGCCAGACCAAAGCGCGGCGGATCTCGGCCAGCTTCGCAGGGATATGCACGGCTTCCAGACTGATCTTTCGTGGCACAGAAATATCGGTTGGGTCCTGGCTGCCATATACGCCACCATCTTTGCCGGGTTCCTGACATGGTACCTTCCAGGAAAGTTGAGCGACACTAAGGAATCAATCGGAAAAGATTTTAGGATCGAGTTGAATGCGCAATTGGCACCAATCCTAAAGGAATTGGCTGCTATCGATGCTCGATCTGCCGTGAGATCGCCGGATGCCAAGCGTCAGGTCGGGGCCGTAATAAAACAGAGTGTTGAGGGGATAGCAAATGTCGCCACGTCAATGACGCAACGTGTGCTAGACCTTGAAACCCTTAAGGTGGTTGGGCAGGAAGCGAAACAAGAAGGGATACGCTCAGATCCGACCATCCTCAGCATCTCTGCCGAGAGGTTGGCAACGGCTATCAAGCAACCGAAAATCAGGGACGGTGCGTGGCAAGCGGTTCTAGCTTTGATGGACTATCGATCATTTCTAAACTCTGATAGCGTGCCGCAGTTGCCGCCTCCGTCTCAAAATGGAGTTCCACCCAGCAATCTTCCCATCATCCGCATGGTCCTGTTCGGTGTTGGTCAAAGCCATTATCCCGATCCTCTATGTGCATTGTCGGAACCTATAGATCATCCTATTCAACCACTAGGGGGTGCTTGTTCCAGATGGGTACTATTCGATCAAGCGCAGGGGTCGATTCCGCTAGATGGTGGCAGGTTTCGAAACGTGATTTTTAAGAACGTAGCTATCTCATATAAGGGGGGTCCAGTCTCCCTCGAATCTGTCCTTTTCGTTAATTGCACCTTCGATGTTTCTTCGGACAAAGGCGAGAAATTCGGAATAGCTGTGCTTCGCGCTTCAGCGGTTTCCTTAAGCATTTCTTCTAGCTAAAAAAGCTTCAAATCACGCGGCCTCTAGCGGTTCACGCACGGTCCAGATGCGATCCGCAATTTCCGCTGGCATCCCAAGCGTACAACGAATCGATTTATGCACGCGGCAGATGTAAGACGCAAACCAGAGTGCTACGGCGACCCACTCGTTCTCTCCTCGCGTGAATCGGCGCGTCCCCACGCGTACGCTCAGATTCCGCCACTCATTTAGCGGACTACCCACCCGGAGATAAGGCCGGGCCGTTGCTTGACGATTGCTTTACATGCGGAATGCCGAGCTGACGGCAAATTGCGCGGACCAAATAATCATCCACTTCCGTGTGCCGTGGCAGCGCGCTTTGCTTCGTCCTATCGGCCAGGTTGATTCATCGGGAATGTTTCGCGCCTTCCTTCAACAACGCAGCCTCCGTTATTTTCCAGCTGGCGAATCAATTCACGACGTTTCACAACACAAGAACTTCGTGCACCAAACGTTTCGATTGCGCGGGGAGCGAGCCATAGTCAACGGGCTCGAGCATCAGGGCAATCGCATCCTTTAGATTCTCTCGAGCTTCGCGGAGCGTGCGTCCTTGCTGTGAGTGCCCCTGGAACATCATCGGTCCAAGCCACCCACCACTTACCTCGGTCCAGAAAATGGGCCGAGTATTCTTTCCTGCCTTTCTTCACCCGTGGCATCTGCTCCCATTATACGGTTCCAAAGGTTTTCGAGTAGAGTTGTTCCATGCGTGCTCTCCTAGTCCTGTCCATCTTCGCTGCCCTTGCGTCTTCCTCCGATCAATGGCCGCAGTTTCGCGGGCCGCAGTCGAGTGGAGTCGCTGACGATCCGAACCTGCCTGACACGTGGAGCACCACGCGCAACGTCGTCTGGAAGACGGAAATCCCGGGTAGCGGCTGGTCGTCGCCGGTCGTGTGGGGTGATCGGATCTTCCTGACCTCGGTAATCAGCACGAACGCGCCGGAAGCGCCCAAGAAAGGCCTCTACTTTGGCGGCAACCGCGAGAGCGTCCCGGCCGACGAGCATCGCTGGATGGTTTACGCGATCGACTGGAAGACTGGCAAGATTACCTGGGAGCGCGAGGTGCATCGGGGCGTTCCGTCCACTTCCCACCATCTGAAGAATACCTACGCATCGGAAACGCCCGTGACCGATGGTGAGCGCGTTTACGCCTACTTCGGCAACCTGGGCCTATTCGTGTTCGACATGGAAGGCAAGCCGGTCTGGTCACAACCTTGGGGACCGTTTCGAACGCGCTACGGATGGGGCACCGCGTCATCGCCCGTGCTTTATAAAGATCGCATCTACGTAGTGAACGACAACGACGACCGGTCCTTTCTGGCAGTGCTCGACAAACAGACCGGCAAGCGGATCTGGCGGGTGGAGCGCGACGAAGCCAGCAACTGGTCCACGCCTTACATTTGGGAGAACGACCGGCGCACCGAGATCATTACCTCTGGCACGCGGAAGGTTCGCGCGTACGACCTGGACGGCAAACTGCTGTGGGAACTGGGTGGGATGTCGTCCATCGTCATCCCGACGCCGTTTTCGCAACACGGCCTACTGTTTCTGGCATCGGGTTACGTCGGGGATACCGTTCGACCCGTCTACGCTATAAAAGCCGGCGCGCGCGGCGACATCACTCTGAAAGAGGGGGAGACGAGCAACGAGTACATCGCGTGGTATCAGCGACAGGCGGGACCCTACAATCCGTCTCCTCTGGTTTACGGTGATAACTACTACACGCTGCTGGATCGCGGCATCTTCACGTGCCACGATGCGCGCACGGGCCGCGAGATTTATGGCAAGCAGCGCATCGACCCGGAGGCCTCGGCGTTTACCGCGTCGCCTTGGGCATCGAACGGAAAGATCTTTGCACTGAGTGAGGATGGCGACACGTTCGTGATTCAAGCCGGCAATGAGTTCAAGGTGCTGGGCAAGAATCCGCTGGACGAGATGTGCATGGCTACGCCCGCCGTCGCGCGCGGAAGTCTGATTATTCGCACGGCCACGAAGTTATACCGGATTGCCCGTACGCAATAAACTACTTCAAACCAAAACAAGCCAGGGTGTGCTCGTTGCGGACGTAGAGCCTCCCATCCGCCAGCGCGGGGTAGGCTCGCACGACGGCCGGCAGCAGCTGGGCGTGCGCTAACGGCTTGAACTCCTTTGGCGATGCCGGAGCGAGCACCAACTCGCCATTTTCGCGCACGAGCAGCAGGCGATCGCCCGCCAGCGTGACCGTGCCCGCGCCGAATCCATCCACGTTCCACTGAACTTTGCCGGTTTTCAACTCGACGCAGCGCAGGCTCTGGCCGTATTCCTGCCTGCCGTGATAGCCATACAAATATCCGTCGCGGTAGACGCTGGTGGAATAGTGGCTGGAAAGGGCATCATCGGAAGCCCAGAGCTGTTTGACTGCGGATCCGTCGATCTGCAAAAGGGTCGCGCCGGTGCCGTAGCTCGCCGTTAGGAAGACCAGGTTGCCTGCCACCACTGGCGCCGCAGCTCGCCGTTAGGAAGACCAGGTTGCCTGCCACCACTGGCGCCGCAGCGTTAACCGACGCGTGGCTGCGGGAACGCCACGAGAACTGGAAGCGGATCTTGCCGGTTTCCGGGTCGATATCCACCAAACCGGCGCGTGTGAAAAACAGCGCATGGCGCGCGCCGTTGATGGTCGCGGTCACGGGCGCGGAGTAGCCCGCTTCGTCATTCGTTGCCGTCCAGAGAGTTTTCCCGGTAGCCGCATCGAACGCGACGATGCCGGCTCCCTTTGGCCCGCCGACATTCATGAGAACGCGGCCGTTCTCGACCAGCGGAGAGCAGACGGCGCCGAAGAAGCCCTTATCCGCGCCGAATTTTTGTCTCGTATCCACGCTCCAGATACGCTTGCCCGTAGAAAAATCGAGCGCTTGCAGCACTCCCTCCGCGCCGAAAGTGTAAATTCTCTCGCCGGCAATCGCCGGAGTGGCGCGAGGCCCATCGTCAAATCCAAAGTCATCGCGGTAATCGGTTGGATATTCGGCGATCCAGACGCGCTTGCCCGTCGCGGCGTCCAGGCTTTCGACGATGGCCCGGCTCTCGCGCCGATGGAACAAAATGACGCGTCCCCGCGCTACGACCGGCGCGCTGAAACCTTGACCTACATCGATTTTCCAGATGGCTGCAGAAACAGATTGGGGCGCCGCGGCGGCATACACGCCATTACGGCCGGGTCCCAAAAACTGTGGCCAATCCTCACCTTGTGCCTGACTCCACGTCAGAAGGAGAAGCATCCATAGAAGACGCATCGGTTGTCAGGCTATAGTATAGGAATTTGACTCGCTTCATGCGGCTACTCTATTTTGCAATCCCCATTCTCCTTCTGCTGGCGCCGGGCGCCACTGCACAGTCCGTGCGCGGCGCCATTGCCGGCGTCGTGACGGACGCGTCTTCTAAGAGCATCCAGGGTGCAACGGTCACCCTGACGGAAGAAGCAACAAACCGGAAACGCGCTGCCGTCACTGACGGACACGGTGAGTTTTTGGTGACGGCGCTCCCGCCCGGCGGCTATCGCCTGGAGGTCGGCCACGCGGGTTACCGCACACACGTCCAGACGCTCACGCTGGCGGTGGACCAGGAGATGCACGTCGAGGTACCTCTGCTCGCGGGAAATCGCACGGACACGATTGTGGTGACCGCGGCGCGCTCGATGGTGAAGACCGATTCGGCGGCGCTCGGCACGGGGATCGAAAACCGCAATATTACCGGGCTCCCGCTCGACGGCCGTAATTTTTACGAACTGGCGCTCCTGGTTCCAGGCGCAGCGCCCGCCGCTCCGGGCTCGGCGGGTTCCGTACGCGGCGATCTTGCGCTGAACATCAACGGCGCGCGCGAGGACTCCAACAACTTTCTGCTCGACGGAATCTACAACGGTGATCCCAAGCTCAACACGTTTGGCGTGACACCGCCGGTCGACGCGATTCAGGAATTTGAGGTCCTCACCAGCGTCTATGACGCCTCATTTGGGCGCAATGCCGGAGGGCAGGTCAACGTAGTGCTGAAATCGGGCACAAACTCGCTGCATGGGAGCGCGTACGAATTCTTTCGCAATGGCGCACTGGATGCCCGCAACTTCTTCGCGCCAGCCGATCAGCCGAAGCCGCAATATCAACGCAACCAATTCGGCGCGTCGCTGGGCGGGCCGATCCGGAAGGACCGCACGTTCTTCTTCGCCGACTACGAAGGCCGCCGCGTGCGGCAGGGCATCACGCAGGTGAGCAATGTGCCAACGCTAGCTGAGCGCACAGGCGATTTTTCCGCGCGATATCCAGCCGGTGATCAACCCCTTCACCCAGCAGCCGTTTCCCGGGAACAAGATTCCTTCGGCCTATCTGAATCCGGTGGGCGTGGCCGATTGCGGCGCTTTATCCGACTGCCCAACCGTGCGGTTCCGGGCGAAAACTTTGTTTCCTCGCCGACGGAGCGCGATCGTGACGATCATTTTGACGTGCGGCTGGATCATTCACTGGCGCGGGGCGAGCGACCTGGCTTTCCGCTACAGCTTTGCCGACCGCAACTCTGTTCGAGCCTTTCTCCGGCTCGGGGTTCGCGCCGTGCCGGGCTACGGCGACACTGTGCCGCGCCGCGCGCAGAACGTCATGCTGAGCGAAACGCACGTGTTCTCGTCCGATCTGATCAACGAATTCGCGCCGGATACAATCGCGTTTCGGCGGGTGCGTTCCAGCAGGACATAGGCCACAGCGTGAACAGCGCCGTTGGCTTGCCGGACCTTTCGACCAAAGCCGCGCGATCTCGGCTTGTCGCTGATTACCGTGACCGGCTATTCGCCTCTGGGCGACGAGTACAACAATCCGCAGCACAGCGCGTCGAACATTCTGCAGCTGATCGATCAAGTCACTTACACTCACGGACGTCATTTGTTTAAGTTCGGCGCCGATATCCGCGACCTGCGCCAGAACGCCTATCGCGACGAGCAGGCGCGAGGCTTCATCGACTTTCCTGGGATTGATCACCGGCAATCCGCTCGAGGACTGCTGCTCGGTCTCCCGACAGTTTCGGGCGGCGCGCATCTGATAACCCGGAACATCTGCGCACCCACAGCGAGTATTTCTTTGCGCGAGGATACGTTCCGTGTGCGGCCGGATCTGACGCTCTCGCTTGGCGTGCGCTATGAATACAACGCTCCGCCAGTGGACGCTCAAAATCGCGCCAATGTATTCGATCTGGCCACGCAGTCACTGGTGCCGGTGGGGACGAACGGCGTCCCGCGCAGTGGTTACGCGCCCGACCGCAATAACTGGGCGCCTCGGGTGGGAGTGGCGTGGTCGCCGGGAAACCGCACGCGCGTATTTCGCGCTGGGTACGGAATCTATTACGACCAGGGAGCGCTGGCTACCGGCGAGGGTTTGTACTTTAACCCGCCTTATTTCAACTTTCAAGTTTATTTTCCGCTGCCGGGGCTGCCGCTTCTTGATGAACAATCCGTTTCCGCAGTACGTTTCCGTATCCTTCTCCGTCTTCGGCGCTGGCCTTTCAGAGGAATTTCCGGACGCCTTACGTGCAGCAGTGGAATTTCGGAATTCAGCAGCAGATCGGAAAGAACCGCGTGGTGGAGATCGCGTACGTGGGCTCGAAGGGGACCAAGCTGCTAGGCGGCGCGCGATATCAACCAGGCGCTGCCCAGCCCGCAAATGCCCAATCCGCGGCCGAATCCGCAGTTCGCTGATATCGACTACCTGGAATCGCGCGCTAATTCGAATCTATAACAGCTTGCAAGCGCGATTCCAGCAGCGGCTGACCACGGGGCTTTCGGTGCTGGCGTCTTACACGTGGTCGAAGTCCATTGACGACGCCTCGAATTTCTTTTCTACCGCGGGCGATGCGAATTTCCCGCAGAACAGCTATGACGTGAGGGCCGAGCGCGCGCGTTCGGATTTTGATGTGCCGCACCGCCTGTCGCTCAGCTACTCGTACGATCTGCCTTCGCGGCCATTTCGAGCAGCGCTGGCTGCGGGGCTTGCTCGGCGGCTGGCAGACCTTCGGCATTCTGACGTTTCAGAGCGGGCGGCCGTTCACCGTGGCGCTACTGCCAGATTTTGACAACAGCAATACGGGCATTTCCATTCTGGGTTTCGGGGCAAACGACCGTCCGAATGTGGTGGGCAATCCGCACGTGGCGAATCCCACGCCGGATCTGTGGTTCAATACTAATGCGTTTGCGATTCCGCCGTTCGGCAGCTTCGGGAATGCCGGGCGGAACATTCTCGACGGGCCGTCACTACAGACCGTCAACCTTTCGCTGGTCAAGAACACGCGCCTGCGCGAAGGCGTCTCGCTGCAATTCCGCGCGGAGACTTTCAATTTCCTGAACCATCCGAATTTCGATCTACCGGATATTTTTGTGGGCTCGCCGACGTTTGGGCAGCATTCTTTCGGCGGGAGATCCGCGGCATATTCAGTTTGGATTGAAGCTGCTGTTTTGAGACAAGGCCCGCGTGGGGAGGGCGCCGAGAAATGTCTTCCCGCCTCGGCGACCTCGGCGTTGAACGGTTGCGCTAAGTACAGAACTCCGCTTGCCACCCGCTTCCTCTTCGATTAAAGTAAACATTTTCTGAGGAGGGTTGAGGAGGGTTATGTGACGCGGAAAACTTCCCGGAGGGACTTTGTGACACGAGCAACTGTAGGAGCGTCCGTTGCCGTATTAGCCCGGCGAGTGGTGGCGCAGACTTCGAGTGCCTCAGCCAATGCGATTCCCACGCGCGAACTGGGTCGCACAGGCCAACGCGTGACCATCATGGCGCTGGGAGGCTGGCACGTCCGGGCAATCAAGGACGACTCCGACGCCATTCGCGTCATGCACGCCGCCATCGACGAAGGGCGTCAATTTCTTCGATAACGCGTGGGATTACTATGATGGCGCCGCCGAAGAGGTCATGGGCAAGGCGCTTGCCATGGACGGTCGCCGCGACAAAGTGTTCCTCATGAGCAAAAACTGCAACCGCGATTACCAAAGGCTCGATGCAATGCCTGGACGACAGCCTGCGCCGCTTGCGGACCGATCATCTCGATCTGTGGCAGTTCCACGAGATTGGTTTACGATAATGACCCCGACTGGATTTTTGAGAAAGGCGGGATCAAGGCCGCGCTCGAGGCGCGCAAGGCGGGCAAAGTGCGTTTCATCGGCTTCACCGGCCACAAGGACCCGCGCATTCATCTAAAGATGCTCGGAAAACCGCACGATTGGGACACCGCGCAAATGCCCATCAACATCATGGACGCGCAGTATCGCAGTTTTCAGGGCGAAGTGATTCCGGCATGCCTGAAGAAAAACGTAGGAGTGATCGGCATGAAAGGTTAGCGGGCGGTTATCCGGAAGGCAGGCTTGCCGGCCAAGGCCGGGCTGACAGTCGAGGAAAGCTACCGGTTACTGTCTGAGCCAGCCCGTTTCCGCGCAGGTGATGGGTGTGACGTCGATGGAGCAGCTCAAGCAGAACGTGGCCATTGCGCGCAATTTCAAACCCATGACCGCGGCGGAGAAGAGCGCGCTGCTCGCGCGCACCAAAGAAGAGGCCACGGACGGCCGCCACGAGCTGTTCAAGAGCAGCAAAGCGTTCGACAGCCCACATCACCGTAAGCAGCACGGGTTCGATTTGGACGTTCCGGCGTAAGGATGATCTGATACGCTGAGGACATGACCACCTTGCTCGAGAAGGCCTTGCAGAAGGTGGAAGCTTTGCCTGAAGACGACCAAAACGCCATCGCTTCCGAGATTCTAGATTCACTGGCGGATGAAGAAGGTTGGAAGAGCCGTTTCGCGGCCAGGCGTGACCGCTTGAGGCAGCTTGCGCAAGAAGCTCTCCAGGAGGATGAGCGCGGTGAAACGCGCCCTTTGGATGATTTGCTTTGATCGAGTCCCGGACTACAGGCCAGTTCCGGGAGCTGTTGGCTGATCTGCCCGCCGCAATACGGCAGCAGGCTGTTCGGGCATACCGCATCTTCAGGAACGATCCCTCCTATCCGAGTCTCCACTTCAAAAAAGTGGAAGGCGAAGAGAATATTTATTCCGTGCGGATCGGCCTCGGCTTACCGGGCGCTTGGCGCGTTGAAAGGCAATCGGATTGTTGTGGTTCTGGATCGGCAGTCACTCCGAATATGACCGGCAGGTTTAACATTGGCGCGCCTGCCGTTCGGCGTAGGCTACTTGCACGCCATCTCCGAGCGGCCAATGACGTCGCCTTTCGGACTCAGCTCGAGCATGGCGGTGCAAGTAGTCAGGGAAGCGGGAATGTCGGCGGTGACAGTCGCGGACGTTCCGTGATAGACGCATCGCACGAACAAATTGAGATCGCGGTAGTCACTCAGCTTCCAGAGGAAGATCGTCTTTTTGCCAACGGTCTTTTGCCCGTCCGGTTTTAGCTCGTACTCCTCGCCGCCAGGCTTGCCATTATAGATTTTCGGCATCCGGAACCGGTGCTTGGACGATCCGGCATCGGCGGACCAGCCATCGGTGGCAGCGGCTGTTTCAGAAACTGTGATGTTTGCCGGGCAGCCGAATGCAGCGGTTTGTCCGCTGGCGTCGGCAACGAAAAGGAGCGCCAGAAGGCCCGCTGTGATCCAATGCACGGCTACTCCGGGACTCCCGCCTTCCGGTAGAGCTTCCGGATGCGCCGCAGCTCCTGGCCGGTTCTCGCCCAGGCCCAGAGAACGGATCATTTCACCAATCGGAACCTGGGATCGTTGGACCAGAAGATGCCGCGGTCTTCGTCCTCGTAGTAGCGGAAGCCGACGCTTTTCGCCGTATTTTTCCTTGAGCGCCGCTCCATTATGTAAGCTGCGGACTCCAGGGAAGAATGGCGTAGCTCAGATCGAGCTGCTGCACCAGGACGTGCGCGGGTTCCCTGATCTGCGCGGTGATTTTTCCGGTCGGCTCGAAGAAAGATGCGTTATTGCGCCAGGTACTGGAGACGATGTAGTACCGGTGGGCGATGGCGCGCGCAGCGGGCGGAGTGGTCTGCGGGGATTGCGAGGGCCATGCCACCAGTTCCGCGCCCTGTCGCGCCAATTCCGACCATCCGTAATCCCACTCGATGTCGTAACAGATTTGGATGCCGAGCTTTCCGAAATCGCATTGGAAAACGGGCGATTCCTTGCCGGGTGTCGTGCCGCCTTCGAGCGAGTCGCTGGCCGTGTGTACCGCGAGATGCACCTTCCTGTAGATGCCGATCAGTTCGCCGTTCCGGCCCATGAGGATCGCGGCGTTGGAGCACACTTTCTTTTCCTTGTCTTCGAGTAAATAGGTGGGGACCACGATGTAGCAATGGTGTTCCCGTGCCTTCCTGGCGAATGTGTCTTGCAGCGCGCCTTGGAGCGGCACGGCGTCTGCCATGACGTCATGCGACGTTTCCCCGGTTACCGATGTCTCGGGCAGGATCGCGAGGTCGAGATCGCGGCCGTATTGCTTCCGGGATTCTTCGGACATTTGGTCGACCAGCGCCGTGAGTTGCTCCAGGCGCTTTTGCAAGCCCGGGTATTCACCCCAGAAGCGCTGCATCGACGTGCCGACAATCACTTTGCGCGGTGGCCGGTCCGCCGTGCTGGGGACCGTAAGTTCCGCGGCCGCAAGGGGCAAAAGCCCGGCGAGACTTAGAATCGGGATCGCAGAGGTGCGCATGGAGAGGAGGGTATCACGGCGGGCGCGTCCAGCGTAGAATCTCTGACCGAATCACCGGCTGAACGTGCGATCCGTCTTGCCCAGCCTGATGACGAACCAGTAACAGAGACTGAGGAACAGGCCATTCGTGAGGCGGAATCGGATGCCCGTCCGCCTGGACCTTTGGAAGACTTGTTGGCCGAATATCAAACGAATTGAAAGTCCTGGTGTCGTAACAGAGCGCATTTGATTTCTAGCAGCCTGCTCAAATACTTCGGCGGGCAACCGCTTCCTCCGGTCGCGGCTCAGTTATCGGGCCGGCCCCGCTGTTTTCCAGTTTTCCAACAACCTTTCACACCGTCACTCCCACCTTCCACAACAGATACCCCACCGACTGCCGAATATAAAGCCAGCGCTCGCGCCAGTCATCCGGGGCGTGGAGCGAGCGCGGCGAGCCGTACACTGTTAACCCGCGGAACTCGAGCATCTTCTTCACGCGAAAAATGTGGTAACCGTCGCTCACCACGATGCACGATTTCAATCCCATGCGCCGCATGATTTCGGCGGCCGCCGCGGTCGAATAAGCGGTGCTTTCCCCCTCCGGCTCGACCACGATGGCTTCCGATGGCACACCCTGGCTCACCAGGTATGATCGCGGCCCACGCCGCCTTCGGTGTAGACCGGATCGCCGCCTGCGCCGCCCGTCGTCAGAATCCGCGGCGCCAGGCCGCTCTTGTATAGTGCGAGCGCATGGTCCAGGCGCGCGCGCAACACCGGCGATGGCTTGCCACGGTATTCCGCCGCTCCGAGCACCAGAATAATGTCGGCGGGCTGGGCTTCATCCACCGTGGACTGGCGCGCGATTTCGGCTCGAAATTTGTGTCACCGCGACCGTCAGGCCAAGCAGGGCAAGCACTACCGCAATGGCGAACGCCCATTTCATCTGCGCTATTCTGATTTGAACATTGTAAAGGAAGCTCATGGCGAAGCCCGAGACAGATCTCCAGCGCCGCCAACCCGCTGGTGAAAAGCGTGCGCCGGGCCATCGCGCGCGGCATCCTCACCGAAGACGGTCTGTGCGTGGCCGAGAGTTTCCACCTGCTCGAAGAAGCGCTGCGCAGCGATTGCGCGGTGAAGGCGGTGCTGGCGGCGCGCGTCCGTGCAGTCGGCTGTTGAAACGCACGTCCGGCGGCTTGCAGGGTATCCGCATCGCAGTCTTGCCGGACGAGCTTTTTCAAAGCCTGGCGGGGACGGAAACCAGCCAGGGCGTGATCGCGCTGGTCGAGCCGCCGAGCTGGGTGATCGAGCAGTTGTTCCGCGGCCGCAGCCTGGTGGTGGTGCTGGATGGCGTGCAGGATCCCGGCAACGCCGGCACCATCGTGCGCGCCGCCGAGGCATTCGGCGCGACTGGCGTGATGTTTCTGAAAGGCACGGCCAGCCCGTTCAATCCCAAAACGCTGCGCGCTTCGGCCGGATCGCTGTTCCGCATGCCGTTCGTGCATTCCATCGACGCGGAACTGGCGCGCGCAGCGTTCAAGCAGAATAAGCTGGATGTCTACGCGGGAGTGCCGTTTTCAGGGAAGAACCATGTCAAGTCGCTGCCGGATGCCGATCTCACGCGCAAGTGCGCGGTGATCATCGGCAACGAAGGCCGCGGCGTGAGCGAAAGCCTGCACGCGGGCGCGATTGACCTGGCGATTCCCACCGTGGGCGTGGAGTCGTTGAACGCCGCCATGGCGGCCGGCAGTCATTCTGTACGAAGCGCGCCGGCAGAGAGTCCCTGCAAGCCATGAGCCTGTTCGACACCGTCGCCGCCCGAAGCCGCACGGACGGACAAAAGCGTCCGCTGGCCGATCGCATGCGGCCCGAGACGCTCGAAGATTACGTCGGCCAGGAGCACATCCTCGGGGCCGGGCAAGCCGCTGCGGCGCAGATCGAGCGCGACACGCTGACCTCGATCATCCTTTGGGGGCCGCCGGGCGTGGGCAAGACCACGCTCGCCCGCCTGATCGCGCGCATGACGCACTGCGAGTTCATCCCGTTCAGCGCGGTGCTCAGCGGCATCAAGGAGATCAAAGCGGTGATGGCGGATGCCGAGCGGCTGCGCCGCCATGGGCCGCCGCACCATCGTGTTCATCGACGAGATCCACCGCTTCAACAAGGCGCAGCAGGACGCATTTCTGCCCTACGTGGAGCGCGGCGACATCATTCTGATCGGCGCCACCACGGAGAATCCGTCGTTCGAAGTGATCTCGGCGCTGCTCTCGCGGTCGAAAGTTTACGCGCTGCGCCCGCTGACGTACCGGAGATCGTGGGCTTGCTGAAACGCGCGCTTGCGGATGAGCGCGGCCTGGGTGATCTTGAGATCGAAGCGCCCGACGATCTGCTGGAGCAGATCGCCATCATGGCCGAACGGCGATGCGCGCGCGGCGTACAACACGCTGGAAGCGGCGGTGGCTGCCTCGCCGGACAGACTGCTTTCACGCCAGGCGGTGGAAGACGCCATGCAGCGCAAGGTGCTGCTCTACGACAAAGCCGGCGAAGAGCATTTCAACCTGATTTCCGCGCTGCACAAATCCGTGCGGTCGAGCGATGCTGGATGCCGCGCTTTACTGGCTGGCGCGCATGCTCGAAGCCGGCGAGGACCGCCTGTACATCGCGCGGCGGCTGATTCGCATGGCCATCGAAGACATCGGCCTGGCCGATCCGCGCGCGCTCGAGCAGTCCATGGCGGCGCAGCAGGCCGTGCATTTTCTGGGCATTCCGGAAGGCGACCTGGCGCTGGCGCAGGCGGCGATTTATCTGGCGGTCGCGCCCAAATCGGACGCGGCCTACAAGGCGCTGGATGTCGCGCATAGCCGACGTTGCGACCACCGCCGCAGAGCCGGTTCCGATGCAATCTGCGCAACGCGCCGACGCCGCTTATGAAGCAGTTGGGCTACGGCGCATGGCTACCAGCACGCGCACAAGTTCGAGGATGCCGTCACGGATATGGAGTGCCTGCCGCCGTCGCTGGCAGGACGGCGGTATTATTTTCCGACGGACCGCGGATTGGAGAAGCGCATTGCGGAGAGGATGGACGAGATTAGGGAGGCAAGAAAGAAGAAGTAGGGCACGAAGTTGAGTCAACCGTCTATCATCAAGATATGCTTAGAGGAGGCACCAAGGACCGAAAAATCCGGGTTAGTAAGCGACAACCGGGAACGGCTAGCAATAGCTCCCAGGATTTCTTGAGGTTGGTAAGTCACCTCTACAAATATTCAGAGTCGGAAGCGCGGTCAAACGACGGTAATTGGTCCTATTACGCTTACGCCGGCCTTCCTATGCTCATGGCGGCTCTTCAGGCCTTCCTTGTTGAGTTTGAATTCCTCATACCTGCCAACCCGACCAAGCCCGTCGATGTTGCTAGCATTGAATTTCCGCTGAAGTACAATATCACTGGCTCGCTGCTCGTTGACCTGAATGACCTAATCGAGCTGAGAAACGAGGTCATCCACCCGGCTAATGCTCCCACAGGCACGGCGGACAATTGGCCCAAATACTTAGCGAGAGTCAAGGATTTGGGTCTTCTCAATTCGACTGGGCAAACGGACAGCGACTATGTTCTGCTGGCCCAAATCGCTTCCCATCGACTATTTAAGTGGGCGATCGATGTCGTGCGGTCTCTCTACTTGGCCGTGATAGAGAGTGATCCACTCCGCGCTCCGTTGTTCCGACCCTACCTCACCAGTTTTGATCCGCCTTGGTTTTGACTCGTATAAATGTTCAACCATGACCAATCCCGAACCCAACAAGAGGTCTCGAGACCGGTTTCCAGTTTGGATAGAATCGACATCATGAAGCATTACATCCTCTCATGTGCGCTGTTCGCGGTCGCCGCCTTCGCCCAGCACACTCACTCGCCCGCCTCCGGCCAACCCGCCATCCTCATGCCCGGCCTGGGCGACGTGCACCATGCCGTCTCCACGCAAAAGCCGGAAGCCCAGCGATTTTTCGATCAAGGGCTCGCGCTGATCTACGCCTTCAACCATGACGAGGCGCTTCGTGCTTTCCAGCGCGCCGCGGAGATCGATCCACAGTGCCCCATGGCGTTCTGGGGAATCGCGCTCGCAGTCGGGCCGAATTACAACGATCCCGAGCCCGACATGAACCGCGAGAAGATGGCGTGGGAAGCCATCCAGCACGGACTCGCGCTGGCTTCCAATGCGTCACCCGAGGAAATGGCTTATATGGAAGCGCTGGCCGCGCGTTATTCCAACGAACCCAAGCCCGATTTGAAACAGCTTGCCATCTTCTACAAGGAGGCCATGGGCAAGGTGAGTAAGGGGTACCCGGACGATCTGGATGCAGCCACGCTTTACGCCGAAAGTGCCATGGACCTTCGCCCGTGGCAGCTTTGGACGGCGGATGGAAAGCCGGCAGAGGGCACCGAAGAGATTATCGCCACGCTGCAGTCGGTGATTAAGCGCAATCCAAATCACACCGGAGCGAATCATTTCCTGATTCATGCGGTGGAAGCTTCCCCTCATCCAGAGCTGGCATTGGACAGCGCCAATCGGCTGGCGAAACTTGCGCCCGCGGCGGGGCACCTGGTACACATGCCCGCTCACATTTACATACGGGTCGGCGCCTATCATGACGCCGCGCGCACTAACGAACAGGCCGCCGAAGTCGATCGCCAGTACATCCAGAAATTCAATGTGACCGGAATGTATCCAGCGATGTATTACAGCCATAACCTCCACTTCCTTGCGATTGCCGCCGCCATGGAGGGCCGTTTTGCGGAGGCCAACAAAGCTGCGGCACAGCTGATCGAACACACGGTGCCGCTGGTGAAACAGATTCCCATGGCGGAGGGTTTTCTGCCCACCGAAATTCTCATCCTGGTGAAGTTTCATCATTGGGAGGAGGTGCTGAAATATCCCGAGCCGGATGACGGCGTGCCCACGGCGCATGCCCTGTGGCGTTTCTCGCGAGGAATGGCGTATGCCGCTCAACACAAATTTCCCGAAGCGGAAGCCCAGCGCCAGAAGCTCATCGACGGCGCCGACCAGCTTCCGGAAAGTGCCACCCTGGGATTCAACCGCTCTCGCGACCTGCTGAGCCTGGCCGCGCATCTGCTGGAGGGCCACATCTCGCTCGCGCGCATCTCGATTCCGGCGTCCGCGGAGCATTTCCGCCAGGCCGTAAAGATCGAGGATTCCTTACGCTACGACGAGCCGCCCGACTGGTACCTACCCGCGCGCGAATCGCTGGGCGTCGCGCTCATGGCGGAGAGCCGTTACGACGAAGCTGAAAAAGTGTTTCGCGAAGAGTTGGAACATCATCCCAACAGTGGCCGCGCGCTATTCGGGCTCTGGGAAAGTCTGAAGGGCGAAGGCAAGAACGCGGAAGCCAAGCGCGCCGAAGCCGATTTCAAGGCCGCGTGGAAAAATGCGGATACGAAGCTGCGGCCGGAGGACCTGTAGCACCGGGGACCGCGACCTTGCCAAAGGCTGTCGGATTGGGCCATGCGTCTGCCGTGGCACATTCTCGGATGCCGCTCGATTTGTCTTAAGCTGACGCCTACATGCTGCCCGCCACCGGCGCAAAACCCGGCTGTTACGAGATTCTTGTGCCCCTGCGCGCTTGGTGAGCTAGTCCATTTCTGAATTCTCAGAGACTGAACGCGGTCGTTGACGTAAACGGTCCGGTGGGATTAAACCGCAGCCCGAGGCCCACGATCGAACCATTATCGGAGGTGAACTCCACGGTGCCTGTCAGCCCCGCCGTGAACGGATAGCTCAGGTTAAGCAGCAGTGAGATATGTCCGGAAGGCTGCAATGCAAAATTGCCGGTCCCGATTTGCACGCCCTGCGGATCGCTAAAGGTCACGGTTACATTTGCCGGGAAAGTGCTATCGGTATTTGCGATAGCCACACCGGTGAAGTATCCTCCCGAGTTGTCGAATGCGATCACGACATTCGTGGACCCTTGGTCGATTGGCACGGCGGCTTCGTAGTCCGCGCGGCCGCCGACCTGACTCTTGAAGATGGCTTGCGCGCCAACGCTTTGAGTTGTGTCTAGGTAGGCCCATCCCTGGTGTATACTTGGGCCGCCAGTCGTCCGAAGTACGGCCGAGCCGTTTACGGGCAGCATACCGCTGGTAGTGGTTACGGCACCGATGCCGACAATGCCGAGCGTGAGCGGTGTTCCGTCATCCGCGTAAAAGTCAAGCGTGTATGGCGCTGGTACGGTATCCAGGTTCACCAGCGTGAAGGTCGTTGTCCACTGGCCGCCGTCCGCGATATGAGCCAGTGCGGAAGAAATCCCGATGTCGACGTTTGGCCTCGCGGGCGGCGTTTCAGCCAAGAGGGGGATAGCCGCCAGAATCGTGAGCACTAGATGTTTCATGAATGTTCCTTTCGGTGGCCGCCTGCCGATCCGGTCGGGTCAGAACGCTTCATAGTACGTGCGTTTACTGCCTCATCTTCAATTGCGGAAAAAGCGTGAGAAAACTGTAACGGAATGAAGAAACTTTTTATAGCCCCGAGGCCGGCCCGCAAGGTCAGTTTCAACAATCGCAGGTAAGGTATTCGCTGGACCCCACTCAAGGTGTTTGACGGTTGCTCGGGCTCCGTGTTTCAGCCGATTGAACTGGCGAATGGAGTGCGCTTACTGCGGAAAGAAGATCGGGGTGCTTCGCAAGCTGAAGCATGCGGAGTTCTGCTCGGTCGCCCACCAAAAAGCCTACATGAAGAAGCAGGAGGCCCTGGCGCTGGACTTTCTGATGGAGAACAAGAAGCGGCCCACGCATAAGGTTTCGCAAGTTCCGCCTGTAGAAACGGCCTCAGCCGTACCTGAACCGCCGAAATCTCAGCCCCTACCGTCTGCTGCGGAGTTTGCCGTCGAGCGCGCGGCGCCCGCCAGACTGGAGGCTTCGGTCGAGCGCATCGCTCGACCCCGGAATTTGCCGCCGCAGCCTGTTTTGCCGGCGGCTGGAGGCCTTGGTTTTGCTCGCCTGTCCGGCTTCGGAGGGCTAACCGCGGCGGCGGATTCATCTCCGGCGCAGGGGCATGCGGCCGGTCGCGGCGAGCTTCCGTTTGCGACTGAGCGGCCGCATATTCCAAACGCGTCGATTGCTCCACTGTGGATCGCGCCCGCGAGCCAGGCCCCTGCTGAGTGTCCCCAGGCAGGGTTTGCCCGGCTGGTGCCTAGATGGGCGCCGCGGCAGGCGGGCGAAGTCCTGACTGCGGCGGTCATTCGGCCTATGATGGCGACATGTATGGGCGGCGCTGCGCTTGCGCCTCATGGCGCGGCTCTTGGTCCCGCCCGTGCAGTCCCATGTTCCCTTGAAATGAGTCGGGGTCTTGCTTCCCACCTGGGGAACACTGGGACCATCTGGAATCGGGCGCGGATGCCGACCTTCGAGTTACGCGCTCCGCTCGCGCTTGGAAAAAACGGAATCTCCTGTTCGCAGGAGATCGCTCTGTCCCGGCCACGCTCGAAACCCGCCCCTCCGGCTGCAGTGCAATCGGCCGCTGGCCGGTCCATGGAAGTGGTCAACCCGGAACTGCGCCCGGCCATGAGTCTCGCTGCGGGGCGCTGCTCGCTGGCTTGTGCGGAGCCTGCGGCGATCCCGCCTCCGCGTGTCATGCCGGCAAAAACTTCCACCGCCATGGCGACGGCGCCTCTCGTCTGGAGGCGCCAGATCCGCCTTGGGCCCCCCCACCGGCTGGGCCCGATTCGTCCGAATTTCGAAGTGCCGGCGACCGAAGAACCCCGCCACGAGGACCCGATTCGTCGCCTCGATCCGGTTATCCGCGTCCGTTGGAACGTCCGGCTGGCCCATGTAAGCCACGCGATGCCCGGTTGGAGCCGGCGGCTGGCGGTTCTGGTGCTTGTTGCGGCGGCGGCGTGGGCTGGCTCGGGCGGCTTGCGTCATTCCGTGGCCCTGCAAAGCGCACAGGAGGAGATGTGGGCACGCATCGGCCGTCGCGCCGCAGTCGAGATTCAGGACGATTTTCGATCTGGGCTCAGCCAGTGGAGGGGCGGGCCAGAGTGGGCCAGGAGTTGGTCGTATGACGGGACCGGCTTTGCGCGTCCGGGCCGGCTGGCGCTGCTTTTCAGTTCGTTGCCACTCAGTGATTACCGGCTGGAGTTTACGGCACAAATCGAGCGGAAAGCGGTCGCCTGGGTATTCCGCGCTGCCGACCGCAACAACTACTATGCGACGAAACTGGTCGAGTCGAAACGTGGCGCGGCTACGGCTTTCCTGCTTGTGCGGTATGCCGTAATCGACGGGAGAGAACGGTTCAAAGCCGAATTGCCGTTGCCGGTCACTCCGTCCGCCAGGACATTGTTGCGTGTGCGACAGGAGATCCGCGGCGCCCAGTTCACCACTTACCTGGATGGAGTGATTATTGACACCTGGACGGATTCGTCTCTCGTGGGTGGCGGTGTCGGATTCTTTGCTGACGCCGGCGAATCGGCTTACATTCGATCGATTCATGTGGCGCAGAATGATGACTTCATGGGTCGCCTCTGCTCCTACCTGGCGTCCGCTCACGGAGGGTAACGCGACTGCGTCGCGCCTTATCTTCTACCGGCGAACTGCCGATAAGATTTCAGGAGGTCTGAGTGAAGCCTAAACCACGTGCGCCGCAGCCGGCGCCCGCCGCGGCCAGCGCGCTATTCGGGCGGGCAGTAGCGCTGCATTTGGAAGGCAAGGCCGAAGAAGCCCTGGTGCAGATCGAACGCGCCCTGGACGCAGGAGAGTCACAGCCCGACGTATACGCAGCCGCTGGATATCTTCGCTATGAGCACAAACAATTTGAACCGGCCGCGGCGGCGTATCGAAAGCTCGTCGAGATCGCTCCGGAAAACGCCACCGGATGGTTCAACCTGGCGGCCACGCTCCAGGCGCTGGGAAAATGGGAAGAGGCCGCGGCCATGTTTGAAAAAACGCTGGCCGCCGACCCTAACCGCTTCGAAGCGCATCTGGGCTTGGGGCTGAGCCGGCTGCACCAGGGCGCGGCCAGGCAGGCTCTTGAAGCGTACGAGCGCTGTCTGCGGATGGTCCCACAGCTCGATCCCGCCCGGCTCGAGCCCGTGCTTTTTGGCAAAGCTGTGGCGCTCCAGCTCCTGCGGAAAATTTCCGAAGCGGCCGAGCTGTATCAGAAGGTTATCGAGCAAAGTCCGCGCTGCGAGGAGGCGCTGGCCAATTCTATTGCGGTCTATCTCGAACTGAAAGACTTTCCGGCTGCCATACGCTGCGCCGAGCAGTTGTTGAAAGTTCGCCCCGATTCCCGCGCTGGTCATGAAGGTCTGGCCGCCGCGGCATTCGCCGCTGAAGACTACGCTCGCGCCGCCACTCATTGCGCTGCCCTGGTTAAGGTCGCTCCGGATGCTTTCGAAGGGTGGTTCAATCTGGGCGTGGCCTTGGAGAAAGCCGGGCGCCCTGACGCAGCCAAGGCATACGCCGAGGCGCTGCGCCTTCGTCCCAACGATGCTGAACTGCACATCAATCTGGGCGTTGCCTGCCAGGATAGCGGGGATAAGGAAAAAGCCATGGAATGTTACCGGCGCGCTCTGCAACTCGACCCCGACTCCGCTACGGCGCTGTGGAATCTGGCACTGCTGCTCGAGGCAGGAACGCAGCTTCGCGGACGCCGAAAAGCTCTATACACACCTGCTGAATAAGGCGCCGGACGCGCCTCACGCCGAAGACTCGCGGTTCCGCCTGGGCTGCCTGCGGCTCGAACTTGGAGATTTTAGGGGCGCCGCCGAAGCTTTCGACGCCTGTCTTTGGAAACGAAAAGACTGGCCCGAAGCGCTGCTCAATACCGGCATCGCCAACTGGAAACTGGGGGAAGTGGACGCTGCGCAGGATGCTTTCCAGCGCTGCCTCGAGGCTCAGCCGCATTCGAAGGACGCACTGCGCGCACTGGCGGCAATGGCACTCGAGCGTGGTCGCATCGAGGAATCCATGGACCTGCATGCGAAACTGATCGAAGCTGGAGAGCGGTCTCCTGAAGTCCTCTACAATGCCGGCCTCCTGCACCAGAAATCAGGACAACCAGAACAAGCCGTGCAACTTTACCGCGAGGCGCTTGTCGCCGCTCCTGAGTTTGCAGAAGCGCTCCTCAACCTGGGTATCGCGCTGGAATCGTTGGGCCAGAAAGACGAGGCCCAGGCCAACTGGGAAAGGGCCCTGACCCTGAAACCCGAGCTCGCGCGCGGCTACTTTCAATGATCGGATTTGAGCGTAACTTCCAGTTAGCCCATAAGTTATTGATTTATTGAGCATTGAACGTGGACAGCATTACCCGATAGCAAATCTGACTTAACCAAAAAGCATCTTGAGGCGGCGCCGTGACTCAATCATAATTGCCTGCAAAGGAAAACAAATATGCTTGCCGGTTGTCCCGTCGATCGGAACGTTTTCTATTGTCTTTTCCAATATCAGCCGGAACTGCTGATGTTATTCATTCTGGTTTTGGTTTGCGTAGCCTCGCTCTGGAAATTCCTGGGCGGCACCAAGTATTGCTAAGCCACAAACTGTCCGACCACGGTGATCGCCTTCCGGTGCTCTGCTTGTAGCCGGTGTGCTTTTAAACAGCTTAGGCAGCGGTCGTCACGAACCCGATCGTCAAGTCGCTGGTCTCAATGCTCTGCATGATTCCCTCAGAGTATCGAAACGCTTGCTTCCTCGAAGGGTCACGTTTACAATCTTTTGGCATCCGCGGAATTTTTCAAACGATACCGCCCGGCGGCTGTTAGGAGCGAAGGGTTTCATGAGCACGCCAAGCGCGAGTGAGGTGCACCGATGGTACGCGCCTTTCTTCCGTCATCCCGGCTGGTGCGTCTTTCTCCTTGCATTGACGGTCCGCTTGGCTCTGATTCTCGCTACCGGCTCATACCAACGCCCTGAAAGAACCGAGGTCGTCAATATCGCGATCAAACTCGCCGATAATGGCGAGTTCGCAGATCCCTATGGTCCTGGGAGTGGTCCGACTGCCATGTGGTCACCGCTCTATCCGCTGCTGCTGAGCGCTTTCTTCCGGCTTCTTGGAACGGGGCAAGCCGGTGAAATTGGCCAGGAGATCTTCAGTTCACTAATCGCGTCTGTCGCCTGCGCTCTGTTGCCCTTGATCGCTCTCGCGTTCCATATGGGCAGGACTGCCGGCGTTTGGGCGGGTCTGTGGGCCGCACTGCTGCCCGTGAACTTTTGGTCGGAGACAAAAGGATCGTTTGAGAGTGCCTTATGCGGGTTGGCTCTGATCGTGATCTGCTGGTACTTTGCGGTGGTATGGGAGCGCGGGCGGATCTCGCTTCGTGAGGCCTGCGCAGGCGGCCTGATCGCGGGAGCTGCGTTACTGAACTCGCCTGCCGTCCTTCCCGTGGTTGCGCTCCTGCTGTCGATTGGCGGCTGGCTTTTCCGTGCGCGACTGCGAAGCTACGCGCTCTGGGTTAGCGCGTTCACCGGCGTGTCGATTGCGCTACTTTTGCCGTGGGCCATACGGAATGGCTTGGTGCTGGGGAGGCCGGTTTTCACGCGCCTGGGTCTGGGAATGAATCTGCTGCTGTCGAACAACGATCTGTCGCATGCTGACTACCATGAGAATGAACGGCAGGGTCTTCTGGAGCGGTTTGAACCCTTGCTGAACGGCGACGTCCGCGCTGAAGAAGCGCGCATGGGAGAGGTGGCCTTCGATCAGGAACAAACGAGGCGAGCGATTTCCTGGATCAGGAAGCATCCCCAGCGGTTCCTGGAACTTACTATTGAGAGATTCGGGCTCTTCTGGTTCCCCCGCATGGTGCGCACTCCGCAGACCATTCTGATTCGCTGTGAAGCGATAGCCGGTATTCTCGGATTTCTGCTGCTCTTGCGCACAAACAATCGCACGAAATGGATCCTCGGAGCGGCATGGCTCGGCTATCCGCTGATTTACTACATCACAGAGGCCTTCCCGCGCTATCGTTATCCCGTGGATTGGACTTTTGTACTCCTGGGCGCCTTTGCCGTGACGAGGTTTTTGCCGAACCAACCTCGTAGCTGTTCATCGTAGATCGTCACTAAGTGAGCGATAGTCACTCTCTGTAACCAGGCCGCCAAGATTCAAAACTACCCTTAAGCAAAGAACCCTGACCACCTGTGAGGTCGTGTGTGTCGCTCGTAAGCTCCAGCGATAGGTCCTCCCGATCGTGGGTCAAATGAGGGCTGTAGAAAGGATCGCCGGCTTCAATTACTTCTTGCCACCGGTTATACCAGCGCTCGCGCTCCTCAAACGACACGGCCCCGCGCCGGGTCTGGCACTCGTAGTGCCGCAGTACGACGCCGGCATCGTAAACTACGCGATAGCCCGCTGCCCTGATACGCAAACAAAGATCGGTGTCATTGTAGTTCACAGGGAACTCGTCTGCGAAGCCACCAAAGTCACGAAAGAGCGCTGCTCGAATGGCCAGACACGCTCCGGTAACGGCCGCTACGTCACGCGTCAATGCCAGCCACGGCCAAGACGGAGCGGCAGTGACTCCGCGGCCGATATGTCCGCATCCATCGCTGATCCCAATTGCTACACCGGCGTGTTGCATGACGCCGGATTGGTACAACAGGCGGGCGCCCGCGATTCCCACGTCGGGACGCTCCAGCTGGCCCAACAAACGCTCGAGCCACGATGATTCCAGCGGTTCGATATCATCGTTAATAAAGACGAACACTTCCCCTGTCGCTATCTGCCCCGCCATGTTGTTCATCCGGGAGAAATGAAACGGCCCGGAATAGGGAAGACATCTCGCTGCATATCCCTTAATGACCGCCTCTAGCGCCGCGTCCTCATTTCCAAGGTGCTGGACCACAATCACCTCGCGGTTGTGATATGAGGTGCGCTCCGCAACGGCCTTAAGGCATTTCGTTAACAGGCGCGGTGATCGCGAGCAGACAATCAGGCTCGCCCTTGGCGTATCGAGTGGCCTCCAGCGGACTTGATATGTGCCGGGCTGAGGCCCGCTCTCGATCGTGGCTCGCGCGCCACGGCGGTGGAGGGCCTCCTCGAGAGCCCGGCGCCCGACAATATCCGTCTGAGAGTCCGTCACGTTTCTTCGGCGGTGGTACAGGACCCGGGGCACGTGCCGTACCGTGGCCGGCCGGTCCGTGATGCGTAGCGCCAAGTCATAATCATGCACGCCCTCTCGCTCAGATTGAAATCGGCCGGCTTGGTCCCAGACGTCACGGGAAACGACCATCGCGTGGCCAATGTACATGCAAGAGAGCAGGAGGTCGGGTGACCAGTCCGGCTTGAAAATCGGTGCGACGCGATGGCCCTCGTCGTCGAGCCGGTCTTCATCGCTGTAAATCAGATCGGCCGGCGTCGCTGTGGCAAGCCAATGCAACGCGTCCGGAGAGAGTCGATCATTCGGGTCGAGCGCCAACAGGTAACTACCGGTGCCCTCAGTGGCAGCCTGGTTCAGTGCGCTGGAAGTGCTGAACTCGCCAATTGTGCAGGTGATGGAAATGCGCGGATCAGAGGCAACTGCCGCGGCGAGGAAGTCAGCCAGCCATGGTTCCGGAGATCTGCTTTGGCAAATGCGGAGTTCCCAAGACGAATAACTCTGACCCCTGACCGAAGCGACCGCCTCCTCCAGCCACTCACGTTGCGGTTTGTAGATTGGCAGAAGAATGGTGAAGAGGGGCAGAGCCGTCAATTTTGGGAGCTCTCCCACAGCTTCATTTTCCATCCAGGAAGTGTACGGACGTGGATCGGGCGGAAACAGCCGAAGATACATGCCGCGAAACGGCGGACGCATCAACCGCTGAATGACCCAAACCTTCGCGTTGAGAAGAGGCCGGCCAACCCGGCGAAGGATGCGGAAAATAATGCTGTTTTCGAGCGAGGTGATGTGGACGTCCATCATTCGCTGGTTGTATTCGAACTGTCTCAGGCGCTGTTCTAATCGCGCGAGCCGGGCTTCCAATGGATCGCGATCACTCACGTTTGCACCCGACTACGCAGTGGAAACTGACGACCGCGAGCCGACATAGGCATCCAGGACCTCGCCGACAGTGCCGGTCATCATGAGTTCACCATGGTCAAGCCAGATGGCGCGGTCGCAGAGCTCTCGAACAATCCCCATGCTGTGAGAGACGCTCACCAGCGCTTTACCGGCCAGCCGAAACTCGCGGATCTTCTCGAAGCACTTGACCTGAAAAGCGGCGTCACCAACGGCAAGCACTTCATCTATGAGGAGGATATCCGGCTCAACGTTGATCGCTATAGAAAATGCCAGCCGCATTACCATGCCGCTGGAATAAGTACGCAGTGGTTGATCAATGAAATCGCCGATTCCAGAGAACTCCAGGATGGAGTCGAAGCAAGCTTCAGTCTTTTTCCGGCTAAGCCCGAGCAACGAAGCGTTCAGCCTGACATTTTCGCGCCCGGTGAGATCACCATGAAAACCGGAGCCGAGCTCCAGGAGGGCGGCGACGCGTCCGTCGACTTGCACAGTGCCCGTGTCCGGGACTGCCAAGCCCGCCACCAACCCCAGCAGCGTACTTTTTCCGGCGCCGTTGTCTCCGACCACGGCTAGACTTTCGCCTTTGTTCACTGCAAAAGAGACGTGCTTGAGAGCGTAAAAGCGTTTCCGGTGGGCCCTCCTGTACAGGGCCACAAGATGCTCCCGTAACAGCATATGCGCGCTATGCCGCGAAAAGGATTTTGAGACGTCGTGAAAGCGGATGACACTCATAGCTGGTCGTAAAAACTGCGCTTGAGCCTTCCGAAGACCGCCCAGCCTATTACGAACATCATTGTGGAGCTGAGCGCCAGCTTCATCAGGAGTGTCGCGGACGGAGGTTTGTGCTCCAGCAGTATGTTCCGCATGGCCAGCACCAGAGCCGCCACCGGGTTCAGTTCATAGACGCTCGCGTACGCGGCCGGGATCATAGAGAACGAATAGAAGATCGGAACGAGCCAGAAGAGCACGGTGTTGGTTGACTCGACCACATAACGCATATCGCGCACGTAGACGTTGAGCGCGGATGTAATCAACGAAAGCCCGCAGACAAAGACGACTTCCAGCCCCCAAATGATGGGTAACCAAAGCCAGTAGCGGTTGGGCGTTTTGCCGCCAAGCAGGAACACCATTGTGAACAACAATGCGATCTGAATGAGCAAATGGGTGCAATTGGAGAGCACGGCCGCCAACGGAATAATTTCACGAGGGACGGGAACGCGCTTGATGAGGTGGCTATTATCAATCAGAGAAGTGGTCCCATTGCTCCAAGCCATGGAAAAGAAGTTGAAAGGCACCAAACCACACAGAATGAAAACCGCAAAATGAGGGTTGGACGGATTGGGGAAGATTCTGGTGAAAATAAACGTCATCACCCCCATCATGATGATGGGGTTGAGAAGGGACCAGAGTACGCCGAGCGACATATTGCGATAGCGGACTCGAAAATCCTTCGCAATTAAGTTTGTGAGTAAAAAGCGAGTGTCACCACGCCACATAGATGCTGTCGGAGGCCTCGGTTTCCACTGCGGCACGCAGTGGGGTACAAAAAAGATCTGACACGAGAAGAATGATTATAACATCGGATGGTACCGGGTCGCTTTCGACGCCGATGCGCGTCAGTTCCATTTGCTTGAATCCGGTTGACGTCTGGCCGCGAGTTGACCTGCAAATACAATCCGCCTAGACTCAAGAAATAGGCTGCCCAACCATTTAATAAATACTAGAAGTAGGGGCGTTTTCATGCATAAATACGAACTACGGGTCGATAATCGATGCATCGCGTTTTCGAGGACAAGAACAACGGTCGTTTACGTGGGTTTCGGAGTCTCGGAACATTGTGCCTGATCGAATCTGTTGTGTGGCGCGCTCAGAGCGGCCGCAACTTCAGACGGAAGAGCGCTATTGATGCTGGTCCAGGCTCGAATGCCGCAGGAATCGTCGGGGCTCGTAGTGCCTCAGGGCATGGCGGTTCTGCTGCATCGGGGCATGTACTTTCTAGTCCCGAAAGGGATTACGCCCGCCGATCTGGATGATCCGTTAGTCCGGGCTAATCCTCGCATTCAATCGGCTCGCAATCTGGATCAGTTGTTGACGCACGCTGCGACATTGCATCCGGAACGGCAGATTGAATTCGTAGGTTGGCTGCCGCAGTTCGAAGACTTTGGTAACTGCGGAAAACACCCACAATTTCTAGCGTCCTTGCGAACGCCGCCGGAGGGTTGGGCATTCGTGCAGAACCCGCCGCTAAGAGCTTTTCGGCCTGAGGTGATCTGGGATACGGATTTCTGGCGTTTGCTGGCCCGGCTAGACCATCTCTACGGGTTGCCGGCCATTCTTCAGGGGCGTCCGGATACCATCCTGCTGACCGAATCATACCGGGGATCAAGTTACAACGTATTCCTGTATCGGGGCGAGTATTTCGGGATTCCGACCGACGTACCCCCGGGCATCGAGCTGCGTCACGATCCCGGTGTCCTGCGTGATTCCGCTGTGGTACGTGCCTCGGATCTGCCTGGCGTCCTAGCGGCCATCGAGCAGAAAGTAACCGGTCACGATTTCGGGCCAAATCCCTCGCGAGCGGCATACGTTTTCCGAGGTTATTGCGGACTGGACATCAGTATCGTGCAATACCGGAATGCCTATCTGGTGTGGCCAAACCGCTCGGGCCAATGTTCCATCTGGTCCGTGCACCGCGAGATGTCCCTGGAACTGGAGCACCGGCTGGACCGCGAGGTGCGGCTTCCGGAACCGCTTTCGGAGTGGAAATGGAAGGCAGCCATGGCTGGTCTGGCGCTTCGCAGCCTGGCGAACGGCGCCCGCTGGTCCGCCATTCTCCATTTCGTCACGTCGCGGGAGCCGAACGTGAATCGGCGGTTCCGGACGCCTGCCCGGGCAGCATTCGTCACGAGCGTTCCTTACGTGATCACTCCCACGCCTTGGGTGATTGAAATCGAAGATTCGACGAGCCTATTCGTTCCATACGCACGCAATGGCACAACGGGGGCGATGCACATACGGGATCTGCCCGCATTTCCCGTGGTGAAAAGCCTACTGGAACAACGTCACTGCCGCGCGGTGCTGACGCATATCCGTTCCACTGCGGAGAGCCTGCGAACCCTCTTCCGCTCAAGGACCATCGACCGGAAGATTGTGTATTGTCCCCTGGGGTTTGTGCCGGAGCAACCGATATCTCTGCGAACGGTGAAGGGACCGAACGAACCGGTGCACGTGCTGTTCTCCAGTAGCTGGCACCAGAATCAGGTGGGTTTTTTCGTGCGCGGGGGAGTGGATCTGCTGGAAGCGTTCGATCGCGTGGCGGCGCGCGATTCCCGACTTCATCTGACGGTCCGGTGCGCGATCCCAGGCGGATGGTGCAAGGACCGCTTTCGGGAACTGCAGGCCAAGTACGGCAGGGATCGCGTGCGCAATCTGAGCGCGTACCTGCCGCCGGAAGAGTGGCGGGGGCTGCTGTTGTCAAGCGACATTTTCGCGTTGCCCGCCGCACGCATCCACGTAGTCTCGCTGCTGGAAGCCATGGCCCACGGAGTTACGGTGCTGACCTCGGATGGATGGGCTATTGAAGAGTATGTTACAGACAGGGAAACGGGTTTGATTGTCACGGGCAGAGCGGGAGAGGTTTCTTGGGTGGACAAAGCCACGGGTATGCTGCGCGAAGATTATTCCAGCCTGTATACGCCAAACGAGACCATGGTCGCGCGCCTCGCGAGTGCTCTGGAAGAACTGGCGAATGATGCTGGGTTGCGATGGAATCTCGCTGTACAGGCACAGGAGGCTGTGCGTACCAAATTCACCTTGGAGCGTTGGAACGCGACGTTGAAGCAGGTTTTCGAGGCCATATGAGGCGCCAATTGGTGGGCTTTCTAACCAAGGAGCATCGCCGCCGCTCCCTGAATTACGACTCCGCTATCACGTCCCTGCGGGCTGCGCCGCCGCCATTTGAGGCCGGAAACCGCATCCGCATTCATAAGAGAAATTCTAGGGATGCGTTGCCTAAACTTTCAATTATTCTTTTGGACTGGTCTTGCCGGGAGCGTTTCGATTCCTTGGAGTGGCTGGAGCAACAAGATGTGCCTCGGGAGGCGTATGAGCTGATTTGGGTGGAGCTGTTCGACCGGGTCATTCGGGAGGTGATGGAACGCGCGGACGTTGTGGTGACTTGTGGCCAGAGCAATCCCTATCACAAACACGAGGGATACAACATTGGGTTGCTACTGGCTCAAGGCGAACTGTTTTGTGTTTGCGACAGTGATGCGGTCTTTCCGCAAGAGTTCGTGCGCTCGATATTCGACCATTTTTATGGGGAGGGAAAGCTTCCGCGAGGTTCGGTCCTCTTTCACTTCGAAGGCCGCAGTTCCTTGAGTTATCCCGGCCTCCACAGTGCGCAGGAACTGAAAGACGCAAGCTGGCGCTGGTGGGGGCTACATCCCAATGTAGGGGCGTGCATGACCGTTCGCACTGCGGACGCCATTCGGTTCGGCGGATTTGATGAAGACCCGGTGTACGCCGGCTATCTCTGCGGACCCTATGAACTGGGCTGGCGGCTGATGAACGCCGGCCTAGCCGAAGTCTGGCATGATCCGGCCACGATGTTATGGCATTTCGCACATCCAGACCCAGTAGGGGATAACGGGATTCTTCCGAGCTTGCGACAGATTGGCGAGATCACCTATCCGCACGTGGACCTTCATGCTTTACACGCGGTTGAGGCACTGGTCTGCGGCCGCCTGTTGCCGCTGCAGGAGAATGCGGCCCTTTTTGAGCGCCGGATGAGCTCCCGTGTCTTCGGTGCGGCGTTCGTCACGCGGTACGCGTTTAGCGGAGGACCCGCGGGGTTTCGCAAGAGATCAGTGCGGAAAATGCGACGGGCAAGCCAACTCGAGGACTTGCGCATCCGGGCAGCGCGGCTGGTGGTCAGAATGATTGAGGGAGTCTGCACCGTGTTACGGCCGGAACTTGTAGCATTCACCAGGAGACGGCGGAATTGGAAACCCGCGGCTCCGGTTTTCTCGGCAGCCGGTTGGGTGCTATTCGTTCAGGGTGAGGAGATTTTCGCGCTGCCGCATTATGTGGACCCGCATGCGCAGGAGTCTAAGGCCTTGCGCATTACGGGTGGAGATTTTTGGTCGGTCCAAAACGCCCTACTTGAGCGAGCTCCCGCGTTGTGTTCCCAGCCGGAAATCATCGATACGGACTACCGAGGCACAGGCTATCAGACCGTCGCGTTTCTGAGCTTGGTGGTTGGCGTGCGCTCAGGACAGGGACAGTTTAATCTCGGCCGCCTGCTTCTGGAGCCACCCGATGGGACATATTGGTGCACTACGGTTACGAGAGCACGGCAGATGGTGGAGCGCGCGGAGGCGCCTACTACTCCGGAATCACGAAGAGAAATGTTTTTGAACGCGGTTGGCGGCTTGCTGGATGGCTTCCCGGGCGTACCACCCAACACTCCGATTCTTCTTGCCACCTTGTTTGACACCAGTCTGGTGTACGTGACCAATGAACTCCTGGTGGTTCCTCGCGCCGTTGGCCAAGTCGACTTGACGAACTCCCTCAGCCGCGAGACTCCGGGAAGCCGGCGTGTGTCCTGTCGAGCCGAATTGAGCGAACTGGTGGAGGGTCAACTACGCGCCGCTGGAGTGGTATCAGCTGGGGCAGCGTCGGACTGATCGCTCTACTTACCCCCGCATGAAGAGGAGAGACCTGTGCCGGGATCCACGCGCCAGCTCAGACTCGACGCCGAGTTCGGTATTCTCTGGAATCCAGGGGCGGTAGGGAATCTCGATGAGGCGGTTGAAACCCATGCTCTGCATTGCGTATTTGAATAATCCGATGGAGATCCTGGTGTTATCGTTGAAGCAGTATGGGAATGCGCCCAGATCGCCGAGACAGGGGTGGGGCTTATTGTAGGAGACAATGAAGTGTTCCGTATCGATTGTCTGTCCCCAGAAAAACACTGCCTGGTTTGCCAGTGAGCCAATATAAGCGAGAAAATTGAGCGGGTCCGGGAGGTGGCAGAGAATCGCTGACGCACAGACTACGTCGAACTTTCGGGGCAACGGTTCGGCGCATCGATCCATGGGCGAGTAGCGCCGATGGAAGAATTCAACGTCAGTTCCCAGAACTTTGTTCAGGAATTCAATTGATTCCGCATGCTGTGGACCTAAGTCCATTCCGGCACACGGGCCCATGCCGGCGTTCCGTGCCGCCACCGGAATGTAGCCATTGTTGCAGGCCACGTCCAGGAGGCTTTTGCCTGGATACAGCTGCGCAATCGTTTCTACAAACCCGTCGTACATCGTGCGTAGGGCCTGGTTTGCGGAGGTGATCTTGTTCCAATCTTCATCCGACCAGTTACGGTGATGAAAGACCAGAGGCGGCGACACCCTCGGATCGCGGTTGTGAAGGATGCTGTAGCCCACGCCTGTCTGCAACTCAGATGTAACAATAAACGGCTGATAGTTCAGAACCCGCGCAGCCTCGTGCGCCGCGGTTTCCGAGAGGTCAAAGCGTCTCAGATCCACCCAATTCCCAGCCTTTCCTTCACTTGGGGCACCCTTCACTATAACGCTGTCAACATTGCTCGCGTCAGGAAGACGAAGAAGTCCCTGCCGTCGATCGAGTCGCCGAGAGGCCAGCATGAAGCCGCTGAAGACCATCGCAAACGCTGGCCGCAAATCAACGTTTTGGAGGCCGGCGCTTCGGATGCGGGCGAACGGGTTGAAGGAGGTCTCTTATCTTGCCCGCCGCCCCAACACCCTGCCAGCGTTTTGAAGAAATCCTCCGACCGCAGCTAGCATTCGCCACGTGCGGCTCTGATAAATCGCCGCCAGATCCCCTTCAGCAGTGGTGACCCGGGTAGCCAGAAGCGACAGGTCCGATTGCAATCGCGTTACATCTGACTTCAAAGCCTCCTCGAGCGAGACCCGCCGATTCAACACCGGCCGTTCGTCTACGTCGGAATTCAAGTTGGCCAGCACTGGCGACATGAACTGGGCGGCGGCCTTGCGCGCTTCACTCCAATTGTTCACCCATATAATGCGGGGATTCTCACGCTGCCTGCGAACATGGAAATCGACCTCGCCCAATTCGCACGGCACGACTGCAAAACGATCTCCGACTGCGCAGATATTACAGCCACCAACCGTGCCCTGAAGACGTGCCTCCCCGGAATCGACCGCGCCCTGGATTTCGGTTAAGCTGCGGCCCACGACGACGCGCTCATCGCTGCACCATTCATTCGCCCCCGGATCGATTGGGCCCATCTCCTGCGGAACGCCGTAATACGATCCATTTACACGGTATACATCGAAACCATTATAAGAAGCGTAGACTGAGTTCGGTGTGCTGCCACCCACAACCGTACGATTGACGGCCCCGCTGAGCTTGAAGCGGTCAAAAACTTCAGCGTAAGCAGAACTGATCAGCAGGTCACGCGACCCAGAGCCGACGGCGACGGGAATTCCGGCTCGCAGGCGCCGTATCGCATCATTCTCAACCAGCGGCCGAACGCGGCCGGAGCACAAGGCTTGAAACGCCGTGGTGGACATGTTTCTGCCATCGTGCGGTCCAAGATAATTGGCGACGCCTTCAGACCCGGGATGCCAGGTGTGGTACAAATATTCGTCTGCCTCCCACACCAGGCGCCTTCCAAGGTTCATCAGACGAAAGGTCATATCGTAAGGTCCGCAGATATGGCCCAGATACGTCAGGTCTTCGTCCGCACCTCCGATTTCTATGATGTCCTTGCGCCACCCGCACATACAAGCGCCATAGTTTCGACTGTGCATGGGGTCGATTTCATCCAGAATGCCCTTGGTCTTGCCGTTCACATTGTTGATACAACCGTCCCCCACGACCTCTTCAAAGGAAGGATAGTTGAAGGGATAAAAATCGCGACGGACGTTACGAAACTCATCCATGTGGTAAACGATCAAGGGGTCGCGATCAAAGGCTTTGAGAACGGTTTCCACGAAAGTCGGGCGCACCATCGCGTCTGAATCCGCGAACATCAGGATCTCGCCGTTGCTTAAAACGGTGCCAACGTTGTACATCAGGTGCTTGTGGTAGTAACAGTCAGACGGCATTTCCAGCAAGACCCAGGTGTCGATGGAGGATTCGAATTCCTTTGCCGCCTTCGAGACGGTGTCATAATACTCTATGAACACGACTTCGAAGGCCTCCTGAGGTATGGTCTGGTGCTTTAAATAGTGCAAGACATGCAAGCTCTCCCGGACTCCCCAATCCAGGAGAATTAAGCTAAGCCGGGGATGCGTTTTCGTACTCTGCTTAAGTATCCGCATGGGCGCTTAGCTCGCTTTGGACCAGTTGCGGTGAAGAAGTCTCCCTTTCATGAACGTAGTGCGGTGTGCACTGAGTATCTCAGTATAATGTCGAACGTGGAACGGCGCCAGCAACATTCAGAGTGCGCGAGCGATCCGAAAACGACGGCAACCCCAATTTGGGGGAATCAACTACTTCATTTTTCACGTGAAAAGTAAAAAAGAACTCGAATCGGCCAGCTTCGGCCCAGCCGTTCCCACATTCTCGAGTGGGAATGCACCAGGGTTTTGATCTGTTGCAACTCCTCGGACAAGCGGACACCAGTGTTGGAAATTTCCTGGTTGAGCGACGCGAGCTTGGCCGCGAACTCCAGCTGTCGCTCAACCTGCTCGTTTCGTTTTGTTTCCAGGGCACCCGGTCGCTCGATCACGGCTGCTTGCAACGCCCGGTCTTTCTGCAACAGGTCGGGTAGCGAAGCTCGCACCTGATTCTGAATCTGTTCCAGGGTTTGCTGTACCCGCAGTAAATCGGCTTGCAAGGTCTGCTGTTTTCCCAGTATTTCCCTTTCCAGTACCTGGAATTCCCTGCGCATCTCGTGTTGCAAGACTTGCTGTTTCTCCAACAGGCCGCCTTGGATCCCTTGGAGCATCTCTAACGCGTCCACGCGCGCACGGATCTCTCCCATTGTCTCTGCGACAATGAAATCCACCGGACTGTAGCGTTGTTGCAAGGTTTCATCGCCGTCGGTCAGGTCGATCTCGCCAAGCGACTGGCGTACGCCGTACACTTTCCCACCGTGGCGCACCAACTTGAAACCACGGTGTGTGCCCACTAATTGCACTGTCTCCAGATTCCCTGCAGCACCGCGTTGCAGCCCCGCAGCAAGGCCGTCTGAGGCCTCGACCCGCTTATGCATGAGAGCGACAATGTACTTGACTTCATCCAGAGTATTGGCGTTCGGCAATTCGGCGAGCTCGTCGGCGGACATGGCCGCCAGATCCACGGCACCGAGAGATTCGGCCACGGCGTACATTCGTCCTCCGAAATGCACGAGGTTAAAGCCGAGGAAGCCGTACTCCTGACCTATAGGTACGGAGCTGAAGTCCGCTTTGCTGAACGAGGGTTTCCGCCGGCGAAATTCATCGAGCCGCGTCGAGTAGATCGGAGTGGTGCCGTCGCCGGACGACGCGTAGCCGAACTCCGCCTCGAAATCCTGCGGCAACGCCGAATAGCACTTCTCCACATCGGGGGAGAAGCTCTCACGCCAGGCGCCGATCTTGCCCGCAAAGAACGTGGGGCTCGCCCGGTTGAACACCTGGGCCGCAAACGCAGCCGGGTCGCCGGGGATTTGTAGCTTCAGTTGCAACGACCATATCAGCCGCCGCTGCATCACCGCGTCGCCGCCGCCGCTAGGGCCGACCAGTTCCTCGAACGAGACGGGGATGACATTCGGCAAATCGAGCCACGGCACGAACTCGGCCATCCGGTCGCGGAAATTGCCTAGCAGCCAGGGGTCGTCGATCAGCCGAAGCAAACGCTCCTTCGGAGAGAGCCTCGCCAAATAAGCAGCGAATGGGGAATTGCCATCCTTATGGTAGTAGTTCGCTTCCGAAACGAGGATATCGCGCGGGTTGCGGTATATAAAGATCGCGGGGCTGCGCATGAAGGGATGGGCCCGGTTGCCGAACGGATTTTCGCGGACCGAATCGATGAAGAAGTGCCGGGCGCTTGTGTGCGAATTCGAATATTCGATGCAATACCATTGTCCGGGCCGCACCGCAGCGGAATTCGTGACGATACCCTCAGCGTAGCCGAAAGCTTTCGCCAGTTCGTAAAGCAGATGCGTTCCGGCCTTGGGAATGGAGATCAGGAACAGCGGGCGGTTCTTGAAATACCAGCTGGTTTGCGGCACCACCACGGTTCCACAGTCCAGATCGAGGAATTGGAACAATGCCGCTCCGAGCGCCTCGCCTCTGTCAAGCAACACCAGGATCGCATCTGCATGCTCGCCGGCTGGCAGCGGGCGGACCGAAGCAGGCAGTGTCAGGTTCTCGGGGCTATCCAAGGCCCACAGCTCGCAGTTCGACGAGGTAGGGCCGAGGGCTTCAACGATGCGCTGCGCTCGTTCATTGAACGGTAAGACCGCCAACCGGCGACCACCTTGGTTGATAACGTCACGGACTGCCCTGACAAACGCGCCATCTCGGTTCTCGACACACAGCAGTTGATGGGCCGTCGGCACTGACTTTGAAGGGCTGCGACTCATGCGTCAGCCGGCATTCGAAGAATGCGCAACCCGTTGTTCCACCGACACCAGATCCTCGCCGATGACCACGCCCGGCCGCCCGGCCACGTCGTCCTTAGCCAAATCAACCGCTCCCAACGCTTGTGGCAGGCCGTAGAATCGTTGCCCATAACACACAATGTTATACACACCGACCGTCTTAACCAAGCGCGGCGGAGCGAAGGCGGGGGGAGCGTCGGAGCTGAGGACGGCGAGGCAGGCGATCCGCGCTTCTGTGAATCGCGCTGGCGCCCGGTGGCCGAGTTCTGCTTCGTGCTCGGCGAAGAGTCGCTCGACCGCAGGTCGTGCCGACTCGCGAGTTGTATAGTCGCAGGCAAGCAGATCGGTCAAAAAGCCATTGAGCAGCTCCGTTGCTGCCTCGGCAACGTCCCAGATTCGCAGCTCCAGGCCAGGATCAGCAAAACAAGAGCGCTCGATCTGGGTATGAGTCCGCCAAGGATAGCGGCGAAACTTGAACTTCTCGATATCGATGTTCGATTTGTTGAATGCAAACGTGAACAAATCCCGGTCGGGATAGTCGTCGTACACCTGGCCGCGGGCGATCATTCCGGAGATCTCGCGCTGAAACGGGGTATACGCCGCTTCGTCGAGCGTTTCGTTGGGATCGTAGCCGAGAGCTTCGATCAACGAGCCGAGCCCCTCGTTGCGGATGAGGCGGAGATGATGATTGGTCAACCACTGACGCCAATTGCCGACAATGCCGAAGCCCCTCCTGTAATTGTGCTTGTGCGCCCCCGTCAGATTGCGATGGTCAAGCTGCTGCCATATCGCGGTGGCCTGCTCATCATCGACCGTCAGACCGCAGGCGCGGCCGAGGGACTGAATGGTCGGTACCGGGTGGTCGATGAGATCCTCCCAGCGCATGACCGTGTAGCACTTGCGGACTTTGACGAACGTCTCGAGGTAGCGTCTTAGGTGGCCGGCTAGCCCACCGAAGAAATTGAGATCGGTCATCTTGTAGAGGGCCTGGTCCTGACGCAGTTCATCGTGGTCCTGCTGGGGCGGCAGGAATTTCTGGATGTATTCGCTGGCCAGCGCGTTCAGCGAGAAGATCGACGAGTTGATGATGCCGATCGGATTGCGGATGGAGGCGAACTTCCGATAACGGACATACCCAGGGTGTTTGAGCCAGAGTTCCGGATCCACATGCGAGTGGACTACGATGTCGTGGTCGAGCGTCGCGCGTGGATGAGCCGTCACGAGGCTCAAGTCACCACCGCCTCGGATGCCGATGTATTTACGAAAGCAGGCCCGACCTGGGTCGGCAGCGTCGATCCATTTCGGCCCGCCCGTTAGCTCACGGAAATTGCGATTGTAAACGAGATCGTCTGCCAGCCCTTCGTCAGAGATCGCGCGAACGACGGCATCGGACACCGACCAGCCGAGTGTGTCGACGACGGTGTTGAGCACCGTCTGGCGCAGGTCGCCATCCCACTTCGACGGCCTAAACTGAGCTAAATGCACCATCACGCTGCTGAGCAGCGTGAACCCGCTACGCGGAGGCCCGATCACGAGCGGGAGAAGTGGTTCAGAGGGCATCAGATTACTGCAAGAAGTCACGAAACAAACTAATTATAAACACAAGACGAAGAGCAGATGGTCGCACCACAGTAAAGGCTAAAGACTAAAAAAAGACCTCGGCATTCCCGGTCCGGAGCGCTGCTTAGAGCCGAAGACCTACGAAATCCTGGTTTCGCTGCCGACACGAAGTATATATAATAGATTCTACTCACCTGCGGAGGCGCCGAGCCGAGTTGTCGGCCAGCGCTCAGTTCACCATGTTAAACATTGCAAAGCCGAACCTAGCTCGGATATACCGCAAACTCCAGTTAATTCGCCGCGCGGAGGAAGAAATTGCCCGGATTTATCCTTCCGACAAAATCAGAAGCCCGGTGCACCTCTCGATTGGTCAGGAAGCTGTAGCCGTAGGCATTTGCGATCCGCTGCGCCCTGACGACGTCGTCTCAGGTACTTACCGCAGCCATGCTGCCTATATTGCCAAGGGCGGCGATCTGCCGGCCATGTTCGCTGAACTCTACGGCAAGGACACTGGGTGCGCGCGTGGCAAGGGCGGCTCCATGCACATCATCGGCATGGATCAGTACATCCTCGGCACGTCCGCTGTCGTCGGTACCACAATACCGATTGCAGTGGGATACGCCCTCGCGCTGCAGCGAGAAGGGAAAGGCCGGGTCGTCGCGGCCTTCTTCGGCGATGGCGGCACCGAAGAGGGCGTTTTCTACGAAAGCCTGAATTTCGCCTCTCTGCACAAGTTGCCAGTGCTGTTCGTCTGCGAAAACAACGGATACGCGATCCACACACACATTTCGAAGCGTTGGGCCACCACCCGTCTCTGTGAACGCGTCCAAACTTATGGCATCCCCACCCACCAAGTCTGCGATTCCAACGTTCTGACTCTCTGGGAACACGCCGCCGAAGCCTACGCAAGCATTCGCCAGGGCTCCGGCCCTGTGTTTATCGAGTGCCAGACCTACCGTTGGAAGGAACACGTCGGTCCAGGCGAGGACTACGAGGCCGGGTACCGCACCCGCGACGAACTGCGACCCTGGGTGGAGAACGACCAGGTGCGGATCGTCGGCGAGAAACTCGATCAGGTTATTAAAGCGGAAATTGACAGCGCAATCGAGCGCGAAATCGCCTCCGCCATTCACTTCGCTGAAACGAGTCCGCTTCCCGACCCCAAGGAACTCTACACGAATGTCTATGCTTAGCCGAGCGCCTGCCGGCGTCCTGGATGCCTCGCCGCTACGCGTGCTGCGCTACGTGGATGCGCTCTGCGAAGGCGTCGCCCAGGAAATGGAGCGCGACCCGCGCGTGTTCCTTTTTGGCCTCGATGTTGATGACCATAAGGCCATTCAGGGATCCACTCGCGGCCTGCAGCAAAGGTTCGGGCCGCGGCGAGTCTTTAACACGCCGCTTTCCGAAGACGCCATGACTGGCGTAGCCGTCGGCGCCGCTATGGCTGGCCTGCGCCCGATCCATGTCCATATCCGTATGGATTTCGTTATGCTGTGCATGAACCAACTGGTCAACATGGCCTCCAAGGCGCACTATATGTATGGTGGAACCGTGAACGTGCCCATGGTGGTTCGCTGTATGATCGGGAAGAGCTGGGGGCAGGGCGCGCAGCATTCCCAGGGCCTGCACTCGTTATTCATGCACATCCCCGGCCTGAGAGTGGTGGCGCCTTCCAACGCGCATGATGCCAAGGGATGCATGATCGCGGCCATTCGTGACGACAACCCTGTCATATTTGTGGAGCACCGGCTGCTTTATTTCAGTGAAGCCTATGTTCCTGAAGATTCCTTTATCGTAGAGCCAGGCAGTTGCCGCGTCATTACGCACGGCGACGATATCACTGTGGTGGCTATCTCCAATATGGTAATGGAGTGCCTACGTGCTCAGGAAATGTTAGCGGACGAAGGCGTCCACGCGGAGGTGATCGACCCGATCTGGCTCTCGCCCCTCGATACCGAGGCGATCGTGGCTTCGGTCGAGCGCACCGGCAAGCTGTTGGTGGTGGACAATGCCTGGCTGAACTGCGGGGCCAGCGCCGAGATCGTGGCGCGCGTGGCCGAGCGCGTCACGCGGCCTGTTCAACTCTCACGTTTGGGTTTCGCCCCCACCAGTTGCCCGCCCAGCCCTACGCTCGAACACGAGTTCTATCCCAACCCGGCCACCATCGCCGCACGTATTCACGCGATGGTCCGGCCCGGCGTGGCATGGGAGCCCGACCAAAAGCGCGCCAGGCTCGCGTACCAGATGCAGTTCCGCGGCCCGTTCTAGGCAATATGTTTTACGAACTGTCCGCATCCACCTGGGGTCCAGAGGAGATTGAAGCCGTGCACCGTTCGGTCGAGCGCGGCCGGTTTACTATGGGCGAGGAAGTTGCATCGTTCGAGCGGGAATTCGCTGCGTATTTCGGCATGAAATATGGGGTCATGGTCAACTCCGGCTCGTCCGCCAATCTGGTCGCTGTGGCGGCGCTGTTCTACAAAAGAGACCGGCCGCTCCAGCGCGGTGACGAAGTCATCGTGCCCGCCATTTCCTGGAGCACGACCTTTCATCCCTTACAGCAGTACGGGCTCAAGCTGCGCTTCGTCGATGTGGAGCTATCTACCCTAAACATGGATGTGAGCAAACTCAAGCGCGCGCTCACGCCACGCACCCGCGCCATTGTGGCCGTTAGCATTCTGGGGAATCCGGCGGCTCTGGACGTGCTGGAACGGTTCGCCCGGCAGCACGGACTATACCTGATCGAGGACAATTGCGAGTCGATGGATGCCGAATTGGACGGCCGCAAGACCGGTACCTTCGGCCACCTCAACACGTTTAGTTTCTTCTTCTCGCACCACATTTCCACTATGGAGGGCGGCATCATTCTGACGAATGATCTCGAGCTCGAGCACTTGCTGCGTTCGCTGCGCGCTCACGGCTGGACGCGCGACCTGCCTGCGGAATCCCCCCTTTTCAAACGCGGCGGCGACGATCACTTCGAAGCCTACCGTTTCATTCTGCCTGGGTATAACGTTCGGCCTCTGGAGCTGAGTGGCGCCGTGGGCCGCGAGCAACTGAAAAAATTGCCAGCCATGACCGCACAGCGCCGTCGCAATCTGACGGTATTCCACAGTCTATTTGCGGACGACGAGCGCTTCATTTTGCAATGCGAACACGGCAAAAGTTCCTCCTTCTCGTTCACTATTATTCTGAACCCGATCTGCCAAATTGACCGCGATTGCGTTTTCCAAGCCCTGCGCGACGCGGATATCGGCTTCCGCATTATTACCGGCGGCTGCTTTCTCCGCCATGACGTTATCCGGTATTTCGATTACGATGTGGTAGACGGTGGCGTCCCCAATGCCGACCTGGCGCACGACCGCGGGTTTTTCGTTGGCAATTTTCCACACGACCTGACGCCGCAACTCACCCGCCTGCGGGGAGTTCTGGATCGGGCCTGCGCATAAGTCCATGACCAAACCCGACTCCATCCTCGTAACAGGCGGCGCCGGTTATCTTGGTTCCAGTTTGGTTCCGGCGTTGCTAGCGGAAGGATTTCGGGTGACCGTGTTGGACAATTTTCTGTTCGGCCAGGCATCCTTAAACCAGCTTTGCTCCGACCCGAACTTCGAGGTGTATCGCGGCGATGCCCGGGACCCCGAGGTACTCAAACCCCTGCTGCGCGGCGCCGATATCATCATTCCGCTCGCTGCGCTGGTAGGCGCGCCCCTATGCAACAACGACAAGATTGGCGCCGAAACGCTCAACCGCGATGCGATCCTCACGCTGATCAAGCACGCAAGTCGGGAGCAGCGGATCCTTACGCCGATCACTAACAGCGGCTATGGCATTGGCCAGGCAGGCAAGTTTTGCACGGAGGAAACGCCGCTCCGCCCCATCTCCCTTTACGGCCGCACCAAGGTGGAAGCCGAACAGGCCGTGCTGGAGCGCGGCAACAGCATCAGTTTCCGATTGGCCACCGTCTTCGGCATGTCGCCTCGTATGCGGATCGATCTGCTGGTGAACGATTTCGTTTATCGAGCTGTCCATGATCGAGCCGTCGTACTCTTTGAGGCACATTTCAAACGCAACTACATCCATGTGCGCGATGTGGCTCGGGTGTTTCTCCACGGCATCTGTAACTTCGGCACCATGCGAGACGAGCCTTATAACGTAGGCCTGTCGGACGCCAACCTCTCCAAGCTGGAGCTATGCCAGCGGATCCAGCAGCATTTGCCGAGTTTCATGTTTCTGGAAGCACCCATTGGCGAGGACCCCGACAAACGCGACTACATCGTTTCCAACGAGAAAATCGAGCGCACCGGTTACCGGCCGCAATTTTCGCTGGATGATGGGATTCGGGAGCTCATCAAGGGCTATCGGATGCTACGGAATTCCATTTATGGCAACGACTGATTTCTTTTGCCTTACGGGCAAACGGATCTGGGTGGCCGGTCATGCGGGGATGGTGGGCAGTGCCCTCTGCCGAGCCCTTACGGAAAAAGGCGCCGAGCTGTTGACGGTGAGCCGGGCCGGCTGCGATCTGCGGGAGCAGGCCGCCGTCCACGCTTGGGTTGCCGGTAACAAGCCAGATGCGATCTTCATCGCTGCCGCGTTGGTCGGTGGCATCGAAGCCAATCGCACCCGGCCCGCCGACTTCCTATACGACAATTTGTTGATCGCCGCCAATGTCATTCACGCCGCCGCGGCATCCGGTGTGAGAAAGCTGATGTTCCTCGGTTCCTCCTGCTTTTATCCCCGGCAAGCGGAGCAACCTATCCGCGAACAAACGTTACTTACCGGTCCGTTCGAGCCGACTAATGAATGGTACGCGGTCGCCAAAGTAGCGGGCGTGAAGCTTTGCCAAGCGTACCGGCGTCAATTTAGAAATGATTTTATCGCCGTGGTGCCCACCAACCTTTACGGCCCTGGCGATAACTTCGATTTGGCCGGCAGCCACGTAATCCCCTCCGTGATCCGCCGCCTTCACGAAGCGGCGGTCGAAGGCGCGCGCAAGGTGGAACTGTGGGGCACAGGCCGGCCTAGTCGCGAGTTCCTGTATGTGGACGACGCCGCCCGTGGGCTCCTTCATCTTATGGAGAACTACTCGAGCGAAGAGATCATTAATGTGGCGGGTGGCGAGGATATTAGCATTGCCGATCTGGCAGCGTTGATAGCTGAGGTCGTGGGCTATACCGGAGGCTTCCATTTCGATACATCCAAGCCGGACGGGATGCCACGGAAAGTGCTGGACGATACGCTGATTCGCGCCACCGGATGGCGACCGGCGATTTCTTTGAGGGAAGGCCTGGAACGCACCTACGCCTGGTTCCTGAAATGCTGTCAGACGCGTTGCGGCAGCGGAACAGCACTGAATTCTGATAGATTGAACGGATAAGGGTGGGGGAAAATCCGTATGGCGAAATTGGATCTGTTACTCATTAACCCTGGCGGGCGCGAGCTGATCTACCAGGACCTGAGTGCTGAGCTGAGCGCCGTCGAGCCACCGCTGTGGTGCCGCCTTCTTGGTGGCTATGTGCTAGATCGGGGTTACTCGGTCGAAATCCTTGATTCTGAAGCGGGGAACAAGAGCCCAGTGGCCGTCGCTCATGAGGTAAACGGACGGAAGCCGCGCCTTGTCGGTATGGTGGTATTCGGCCACCAGCCCTCGGCCTCCACCCAGCAAATGGCCGGCGCCGGTCTGATCATCCAAGCCATCAAGGAACTTGATCCCCAACAGAAGATTATCATTGTGGGCGGGCACGTGGCTGCGCTTCCCGAGCGCACCATGCGTGAAGAAGCTGTCGATTTTGCCTGCAACTCCGAAGGGCCTATCACGGTCCACCAACTGTTGCAAGCACTGGACGCGCGCGCATCCGCTGATTTCAGCAAGGTAGACGGCTTGGTCTGGCGCGATGATGCCGGTGTGCGACTGAATCCTGCTCCGGGACTCATCAAAGACCTCGACGCCGATCTGCATGGCAACACCTGGCACCTGCTGCCAATGCTCACCTACCGCGCGCATAATTGGCAGAGCTTTGGGGACCTGGCTTCCCGCAAACCGTATGCCTCTATTTACACATCGCTGGGCTGCCCCTATAAGTGCACGTTCTGTTGCATCAACGCGCCGTTCGGCACTAATCGCTATCGCATGCGCCGGCCTGAACGCGTGGTCGAGGAGGTGGATTTTCTATACAACACGTACGGCGTGAGCACCTTCAAGATCATTGATGAAATGTTTGTGCTCAATGATCCCCACGTCACCGGAATCTGCGAGCGGCTGGCGGCCAAACCCTACGCGAACAAGCTGAACTTTTGGGCCTATGCACGCGTCGATACCGTCCGGCCGGAGCGCCTGGAATTGCTGCGCTCAGCGGGTATCCGCTGGCTGGCTTTAGGAATCGAGTCAGGCAGCGAGCATGTGCGCGATGGGGCGGAAAAATCCCTGGATCAAGACGATATCGTCAACATCGTACGCCTCATCAAGGAAGCCGACATTCAAGTCATCGGAAACTACATCTTTGGTTTGCCGGATGACGATCACCTCAGCATGCAGCAGACCCTCAGGTTGGCCAAGGATTTGAATTGCGAATTCGCCAACTTTTACTCAGCAATGGCGTACCCCGGGTCGCCGCTGTATACCATGGCTGTCCAAAACGGATGGGAACTGCCGGAGCGGTGGAGCGGCTTCTCGCAACATAGCTATGACTGCAAGCCGCTGCCTACCGAAAAGATTACCGCAGCACAGGTACTGCGCTTCCGCGACGATGCGTTCCATAACTATTTTGAAGATCCGGTGTACCTCGACATGGTCACGAAGAAGTTCGGCGCTGAAACCCGGCAGCACATCCAGGAGATGACGCGCACCCGGTTGCGTCGCGCGCTGCTGGAGAACAGCAACTCCAGCGAGCTGCGGACGGCGCCTCCCCCGGATCTAGCCAGCCCCTTCCGTATCGTCTCCGCATGAGGGGTATCGCAGACATCGACATTGCCGTTTTGGCCGGTGGGCTAGGCACGCGCTTGCATCGTGTCTTGCCAGAAACACCCAAAATCCTGGCCCCGGTCCTCGGAAAGGCTTTTCTAGAGCACCTGCTGGATTGGTTGATCCGGCAAGGCGCGCGGCGAGTCATTTTGTGCTTGGGATATCGTGCGGATGACGTTCTGGCGTATCTGGAAGCACGCTCGTTCGCACCCCTGGAGATCCGGACTGTGGTGGAACCGGAACCCTTGGGAACAGGTGGCGCCATCGCACGCGCACGGCCGCTCCTGAACAGCGAGCCGGTGCTGGTTATGAATGGCGATACGCTATTGGATGCCGACCTGAATGCGTTCCTGGCTGGGCATGGCGCCTCACACGCCGACGCCTCGATCTTGTGTACCAAAGTGGAGGATACGGGCCGTTACGGACGCCTGGAAATTGACGCGCACGACCGCATCCTTCGCTTCGTGGAAAAGGACGCTACCACCGGGCCCGCTTGGATCAATGGCGGCTACTACCTATTTGGCCGGGCTGCTCTGGACGCGATCTCCACGCTCTCGAAGGGATCCCTGGAACGTGACATTCTGCAAAGAATGCGTCCCGGCACAATTCACGCTTCCCGGACGCAGGGCCGTTTCCTGGACATTGGCACTCCTGAGACACTCGGTCTGGCTCGTGAGGTCTTGACGTCATGATCATGAGTCGCACACCGTTCCGGATTTCGTTGTTCGGCGGGGGCACAGATTATCCCGCGTGGTACCGGCAGCACGGAGGAGCCGTCATCGGCACCACTATCAATAAATATTGCTATATCAGTTTCCGCTCGCTGCCGCCGTTCTTCGAGCACCGCCACCGCATTGTTTACTCCAGAATCGAGCTACCCCAGCAAATCGATGAAATCCAGCATCCGGCGGTGCGCTGTGTGCTTCGCGACTACGGCGTTGACGAGGGAGTAGAGGTTCAACACTATGGCGACCTGCCAGCACGTTCCGGGATGGGATCGAGTTCTTCGTTCACTGTCGGCCTCCTCAATGTGGTGCGCGCCCACCGTGGTCAGATCTCTTCTGCCGAGTGCCTCGCCCAAGAAGCCATTCGCATCGAACAAGAAGTCATCCAAGAAGCTGTCGGATCGCAAGATCAGGTATGGGCCGCGTATGGCGGCACCAATATGATCCGGTTTCATACCGATGGCAGGTTTGATGTGACTCCTGTCGTTATGACGATGGAGCGGCGCCAGGAATTGCAGTCTCATATGCTGTTGTTCTTTACGCGCCTCTCGCGCAACGCGGAAACCATCGCTGCCCGCAAGATTGAAAATTTCCAGGATAGGAACTCTCAGCTCTCCTGCATGCACAAGATGGCGGAACAAGCCATGGTCATCCTGCAAAGTCCTTTCCAGCGGATCACTGAAATCGGGAGCCTACTTCACGAGTCGTGGCGACTCAAGAAAGAGCTGGCCGAATGCGTCAGCACCAATGCCATCGATGAGATGTATACTGCCGCCCTGGATGCTGGCGCTCTGGGTGGGAAGCTTCTGGGCGCAGGCGGTGGAGGCTTCATGCTGATCTTCGCGGAGCCGCACACCCATGGACGTATCCGCGAGGCACTCCGGGGGTTGATTGAAGTTTCATTCGACATCGGTAGCCCGGGCAGCCGCATTGTCATCTACGAGCCGAAAGGGCTGGGTGCCAAGGGTCATTGGGCGTAGCGAGTTATCATACCGGGCCGGGACCGGCGTGCAAGGTCATGGCGGACGCCGGGCTATGCGAAGTCCGGGTGATGCTCCGGGACTCTGCCGACTAGGGCGCTCGCGCCACGCGGCGGCGGGCTGCCCGTGAGCCTCCACCTGCCGCGAGAAAAGTCTATGGATATGAAAACGATTGCTCTCACAGGAGAAGGTGGCGGGAGGATTGCGGCCGTAAGCGATTATCTCTTCGCCGTGCCCTCCCGTTCGACGCCGTTAATCCAGCAGGCGCATATCTGTCTCTATCATTATTTCTGCCAGGCAATCGAAAGAGAACTGGCCGGACGGAACCTCGCGGAGCCGGCAAGTGCTACGGGGCACTGATGGCAGTCGTACAGTCCTCGACCGCGTACGGCCGCTTTTACGAGCACCTCGGGATTTGGATTCGGGCCGCGGCGCCACCGCCTGTCGAAGTCCGGCCGGCACTTTTCCTGGATCGAGACGGCGTGATCGTGCAGGACCCAGGTTATCTCTCGCGGGTAGCCGACCTGGCGCTCATCCCGGGCGCTGCCGACCTGATCGCCTCGGCAAACCGCCGGGGTATTCCTGTCGTGGAAATAACGAATCAAGCTGGCATTGGTCGCGGGTACTATGGTTGGAACGAGTTTTTGCAGGTGGAACAGGCTCTGACCCGCGAACTGACCGGTATGGGCGCTGCTATCGACGCCGTTTTTGCCTGTCCATATCACCGCGACGGCATACCACCTTGGGCGCATCCCGCACACCCTGCGCGGAAGCCTCGTCCTGGCATGCTACTAGCAGCCGAACGATTCTTGAACCTCGATCTGAAGCACTCCTGGATCGTAGGCGATAAGCTCGGCGACTTGCTGGCAGGCTACAACGCCGGATTGTATGGGGGGTTACATGTCCTTACCGGGCAAGGTCCGGAGCATCGGCAACTCGTTCTGGAGTGGAGTCCGAAAAACTTCGAGGTGCGTTTCGCTGATTCGATTCGCGATGCGGCCACTCTTGTCGGCATGTTGGGATGATTAATTCTTTAGCCGCGGTCCGTCAGGCCCTCTCCCGCCGCTTGCAGCGCGGTTTCGGCCAGTACCCTGCTCTCAGGCCGCCTCAGCCAGCGCCCACCAGTCCAAAGCCGGCGGCCGAGACTCGCTTGCCGCCACCCGCCGTTGCAACATTTAAGCTTGGGGCCGCGCACCTGTTCGACACGGGTCCGCAGCCTTGGCGCTCGGAAGCATGGACCCGTCCGCAAATTCCTTCCATGATCGGTATTGACGAGATCGATTTCCTGCACTACCTGGCTCGCACACAGTACAGTAAACAGGGCTCGATTATTGAGTTCGGCCCGCTCGGCGGAGCGTCCACTTGTGCATTGGCAGCGGGTGCACCCGAGGCCACCCTGCACGCCTACGATTTCTGGACTTATCACGAGGCTCTACGCGACTACTTCCCTGGCCGGCGCCTGCGCCCAGGTCAGAGTGTCTTGCCGGCCTTTCTTGAGAACATCCGGCCATTCCGCGATCGAGTTCGCGTTCACCGCGGCGATCTGACACGCCAGCGATGGGGATCTGGATCGATTGAGATCGTATTCGTGGATGCCGCCAAAACACCAGCTTCTCTGTTGCACATGTTCCGCGAATTCTTTCCTTCCCTTGTTCCCCACGGATGGATCCTCTGGCAGGATTACGTTAGTGCTACCTGTCCCTGGATCCATTTGGCGCTAGAAGAACTGGCAGACTATTTTGAGTACTGGGATTCGCCCGAAGGTGGTACGGTTGTAACCCGGCTCAAATGCTCCTTGCCTCGCGAACCGTTGCCTGCCGGTTATTTCGAAACTCTACCCTTGGAGCGAGCCCGGGCGCATCTTGCACGGGCGCGGGACCGGTTTCCAGGTTGGGAAGCGCTTGACATCTGGCTGGCTGAGGCGCTCTGGCTTGCGCTGGCGGGGTGTGCCGCCGAGTCCCGGAACATTTTGAAGGCAGTCCCGCAGGACTCCCGTTTCTCACAGGGTTCGTTCGACTACGATCTGAAGTTCATTGCCCACTGGATCGAAGCCACGAGCGCAGGCAAACCATTTACGGCTGTATGATCGTCTTTTCCCTGATCGTACCGACGCGAGGACGGCCGGCCGAGTTCAGCCGTTTGCTCGACAGCCTTCGCGATACCGCCCTGGACGCCACATCCATCGAAGTCATTGCCGTAATCGATGAAGATGATCAAGATTCACGGGCATTCGAATATACAGGACTGCGGCTTGAGCGCGTCGTGGTAACTCCCGGTCAAACCATGGGTAGGATGAATCTTGCCGGCTACGGCGTGGCGCAGGGGCGCTATCTCATGCTGCTTAACGATGACGTCGTCGTCCGCACAGCGGGGTGGGACGCACAACTCGCGCGCGTCTTTGAACGGTATTCCGACGGCATTGTCCTGGCCCACGTCAACGATCTCATCTTCCGCGACAGCCTCTGCACGTTTCCGATCCTCACCCGCGAATTTTGCGAGCTCGCCGGGGGCATCTGCCGTCCGGAGTACCGGCGCTACTGGATTGACGATCATATCCATCACGTCTTCGACCTGATTCACCTGCTCGGCTATACCCGGCGGATCTTTTTGCCGGATGTGATCTTCGAGCATTTGAACACGGCCCAACACCCCTCCGGCGAACCGCCGTACATCCCTGAACCGGCGATTCATGAGTTGGACAGGCGTGACTTCGAAGGTTTGGTGGAGGAACGCCGGCGTCTGGCTTTGGCGTGCGTCGAGCGCATCGAAGGTTCCGCTCGCAGCGAACAGCATGAAGCGCGGGCACGATTCCTGGAGGAATTCCCGGACTCGATTGCGATTCGCCGTCCGGAACACGCCCTCTGGTGGCGGGCTGGCGCTCTTGTTTCCGCTTTCAACACGGCTACCCTGCGGCCGGCCACAACTTCGCCACGTTTGCCAATCTCCTCCCGAGCGGTCTTCTGGCTTTGGGAAATGCTGGCCAAGTTAGCAGCCCGGTCGCAATTGATCACCAATCTCCGAGTAGGCGTCCCGGCCGCTCTGTTCGATGCAGCATGGTACCGGCAACGTTACCCGGAGGTCGCCGCGCACGGGCGTCCGCTGGTCCATTACCTGAAGCGTGGCGGGTTCGAAGGATACAACCCCAATCCTTATTTCGATTCCGCGTGGTACCTCGCTGTCAATCCGGACGTTGCCGACAGCGGTGTCAATCCATTGGTTCACTTCGTCCGATATGGGGCCCGCGAGGGCAGGAATCCCAGTCTGCTGTTCGACATCTATTACTACTGCCGCCAGTATCCCAAAATTACCGCGTCCGGCATTAATCCGCTGGAACACTTTCTTTCTATCGGGCTTGGGGATGGCGCCTCGCCGCGCCCCAAGGCCAAGCTGCCCGCCGGGCGCATCAAGGTTAGCGGCCCAACTCCTCTGTCTGTACTGATCCCGACTCGGAACCGCCGAGAGATGTTGGGCCGGATGCTCGCTGTCAGCCAGCGGTATGCGGCTGGTTGCGAGCTGGAGTTTGTCATCGTCGATGACGGTTCTACTGATGGTACTCCCGAGTTGCTGCGCGCAATGCCCGCGTCCTCTTTCAATCTTCAGTGGCAATCCCAGCCGCCCGGAGGCCCCGGCCGGGCGCGCAATCTTGCGGCGGCCCTTGCCCGCCACGACGTGCTGCTCTTCCTTGGCGATGACATTCTGCCCGCCAACGACGAGTTTTTCCGCACGCACGCCACACGCCACTCCGAACATCCGGAACACGATTTCGCAGTTCTCGGGAAGCTGGACTGGCCCGACGACGCGTACTTTCCAATGAACTTCACGATGAGGCGGATCCACGAGGATGGTTCTCAGTTTGCCTTTTCCAGGCTGAGTCCTGGCGCATTTGTAGGTTGGCAATTTTTTTATACGTCGAACCTATCAGTCAAAAAAGCATTAGTCCGGGATTGGATGAATGATGGCTTTGATACCGGTTTCCCCGGTGCGGCGCTAGAGGATATGGAGTTGGCGTACCGTCTTTGGCAGTCGCCTCCAGGGATCCGAATCTACTACGATCCGGGATCGACCGGTCTGCACTATCACCAATACACGCTCGCCAGCTTTCTGGACCGGCAGTACTTTGTGGGCCGATCGTTGCGTCGAATGTTAGAGCTCCACCCGGAGTTGGCGTCTGAATACGGCGCACAGCGAGTTGACGCAGCTTTGCGCCAGCCGCGCCACCACAAGGACGCCGAGAAGCTGCGCCAAGCGACAGCGGCAATAGAAGCGCTCAAGGCTTCGGCGCGTACCCTGGAAGTGCGCAACCAATTAGGATCCGAAGACTGGCACGGAAATTTCCTCTCGGCCTTGTTTGAACTTTGCATGCACGACGGCTACGCTTCTGCCTGGCCCGTGACGGAAGTAAATCTGGCCGCTGCGAGGACGGCAATTCTGGACCGGTTTCTCTCTCGCGTGCCGAAAGGGGCCAGCCGGCTTCAGTTGCCGAGGTCATTCAGCCTGTCCTTGTTGCGCCGGCGGATCGGCGATGCAGACTGACTGACGGTTAACTACCGGGTTTGGGTACGTGTCGGAGGGGCAGCCGCCGACGTTTTTGTCCACAGCGAAACGTTCTCAAAATGCTATTTGCGGCACATCCCAGTCTACAGGTGGCGGAAGGGCTCCTCGGCGTCTATCGGCTTCTTACTCGCCTCGCGCTCGAGTGAACGGCTCACCAACTCCTTCGAGCCGAGCCCCACAGCAAGCGCCAGAGCCAAAACAATTCCGCCAAAAAGAATCCCAAAAGCGAGGTGGACAATGCCGCCGCCGATCGCGAGGTGGTCGAGCGCCATTGCCAGGACCAGCACCAGAACCATCCACTTTACCCCCGCGCTCAGCAACCGAGCATACTGCAGATTCATGTTCACTGCCCCGATCAACACACTTCGCGCAAGAAACCGGGCCACGACATTTCCGACCAACAACACCAGCACCGCAGCCACCACGTTCCGCAGGTACCCGAATACCTGCATCGTGGGCTGAGACGTTACGGTCGCGTCGAAGGCGGCGATACCGATCAAAAAGCCGACCAGGAGCACCAACCCGAAGACTACACGCGTCAGCAGTAGGGTGGGACTGTTTTTCGGCGACCACTCTATGAGAGACGGGACGGCCCCTCCACGATTCAGCCGCTCATCGAACTGGAGGCCGCGTAGCGAAACCCGTAGCAGGAAGGTGAGAATCCATGCCACCAGCGTGGAAACCATCACCGCGAGGATCAGTGCCGCCATTCCCGGCAATAGGCTCGCGAGTTCGTTGAGTACTCGGAGCATCGACTGGTTCAGAGCTTGCTCGATTTGAACCCACATAGTTCCTCCGCTTTTGACCCTACGGGTTAAAACGGTCCGGCCACCGCCACCGGGACAGAAAGTAGGGCTTTGCTGTCTCATATGCCACGGACAATTGTTCGAGCCGTTGCTCGACCGCCGCCGCGCCGGCGGTTTCTAACTCGAGCGCGTAGGATGCGACCCATGCCAGATACAGCGGCGTCATCGCACGCAGCAAGTGGTCGCGGCTGATCGTTCGAAGGTGATGTCCCAACGCAAAATCGTAAATGATACGGACCCAAAATTCGTCTGGCATTCGAAATCGGTCTGCCGGCAGGCGTGCCAGTCTAGTCAGTTCGAGGACCGTCTTCGGAGGAAGGACAATTTCCCATACCTCTTGCAGGCTTCGACATCCGAGCTGAAACGACTCGATCAGGTGGCGCACGTCCACTGCACCTACGGCCTCAGGCACAGAAACACTTTCACCGAATGCGGGCACTGGCTGTGACCCTCGAGTCCTTTGCCAGAACGCCGCATTTTGTTGCACATCGAGAAAAAGCGGGTCCAAAACCTGGGCCAGAACCGAACTCAAATTCACCCAGTCCGCCGGTGGATGCACTCGAATCCCAACATGCGCCTGGCAGACTTGAAAGCCGCCACAAATGGCTTCGGTCGCGAACCACGTCAGCGGATGGACTCGACTGGCAGCCCGAGCCCCGGAAGCGGTCCCGAGAAACCGGGGGACCAGCCGGCCCGAGAATCCGAAGTCCGGGCCCATTGGATGTCGAATTCGCTTACCGTAGAGTGCACGCGTTAATGGACAGATGATGCTGCTGTTCAGGAGACCTTCGAACGTTCGATCAGCGTAGCATGGCGTCACCAGGTCGAAATCCAGCTGCAGGACCGGCTGGATCAACCGGTAGATCCATATCGAAGTTAAGGTATCGAGGTTCGAGGCAATTACTCCGTATGCGCGTGCGCCAAGCTTCTCACCAACCGCGAACAAGGGGCGATACGCGCCGTCAATGCTCTGAGCCGTTAGGGCCGGAGTTGCCGGGATGACAGCAGGATAGGAGAGCAGGTGCAGGTTCGCGTCTTCTTCGACGGGCACCAACTCTGCTGCGGTTCGCTCGATCGCGGAATCGGTGTAAATGACCACGGTCCGCACGGAACTGGAGAGCTTCGCGAGTGCCTCGCGCACGTTTGCCACTGCGGCGCCAATTTCTCCGTCTTTGCTCCGAGCCAGGAGGCCGATGACTAGGTCGGCAGCACCGATTTGCTCCAGATGCTGTCGGGCCGGTTGTGGGATGTTATCCAGTTCCACCATTTAGGTGTCTCGAGATTGAGCGGACCATTACCTTCGTCGTAGCCTATAGTGGAACCGACAGAATCCCCATTAACGGTGCGCGCACCCATGCCTGGCGATTGTTGAGTTCATACAAGAGCTGGTACAGCGCTTTATCCAGCCAGTACGCGCCGAGCAGTCTTTGAAAATCTTGTGGTTCGGAGGGAAGAAATTCGGCGCCCAGCGTCGTCTCGCGGTAGGCGCGAAGAAACTCCGCCCCTGTGGATCGCTCCCACAGCCGCGCCCACGGCTCGAGGCGAGCGATGCCCTCACTACGTCTTGCCGTGTGGCTCATCAACGTCACATAGGCGGCGTAACTGAAAGATCGGAGCATTCCGGCGACGTCCTTGAGTGGAGACTGCTTGGCGCGCCGTTCGGCGAGCGATCGACCAGGCTCGCCTGCAAAACCCAGAATGATGTAATCCGTTTTGACGCGCAGCACCCTTCCAAGATGGTAGTCACCATGAATGCGCAGGCGCAGCCCATGGATTCCATCGCCTGCAGGAATGCGAAAATATTCCAGGATCTGGCGGCGCTGACCGAGCACGCGGGCCGCAAGGTCGACGACGTCATCCGGCAGGCTGGAAAGGTTACGCTTCAGCGCATCGAAGGCACGCGTGGCCCCCTCGTGCATTTGAGACAGGAGAGACTGGAGGTCCTGAGACCTCAGCGGTTCGGGAGTGAATGCCGAGTCCCCAACCGGCGAAGCCAGGGCTCGATGCAGTTCCGCCGTGCGGCGTCCCAGCGTAGAGGCGGAGTCGAGATAGATACCGACGTGATCGCGAGCCAATGGAGACACCGGCTGCTCCAGAAGTTCCATCAGATTCTGTTTTTCCTCAGGCACACCTTGGGGGAATGGCACGGCGGCGCAGTTTTCGTAATAGCGTTCCACCTCTTCCATGGTCCACTTCCAGCCATCCCCTTCGTTAGCCACTAGGCCTTGAAGCATCCCTAACTGGCCCGGCTCCGCGTTATCGCGCAGGTATTCGATCGAACCGGCGTATGGCGGGGTGCGATCAAAATGCGCCACCTCGGTGAGGTATTTTTCAATCTCAGAATCGGGATTCGGACCTGCTTCGTAGCGGCGGAACAGCTTCATGATCAGACGGTCACCAAAGACGAAGGAGGAATCACTTTGTTCCCCCGCGGCACGACGGACCGTGAGTAGCGGAACCGCCTCTCCTCGTACAGCCGAAAATGCGGCACCTCGCACGCCGCGAATCAGGCCGCGACGGCTGGGCAGCTCTCGAGTGTTCTCGATGAGGGAAAGAAGTGCCGCACACGAGTCGTCATCGAAAATGGCATCGTGAAGTACACCCTTTCCTTCCGGTGTGGCGATTGCAGCGAGCACTGCATTCGGCTCTGCTTCCCGTAACTGTTCCGCCGACTTATCCAAGGCTATTGCGAGCGGCAAGAGGTAAGTCTCCACTGGTCCGGTCTCGTATTGAATTTCCACCAACGCTAGGGCTGATTTCAGCCGTTCCAACTGAGCCCAATCCAGAATCCGGACCGAGTGCATCCGCCGCGACTTGCCATCAAACCAGTGCTGCTTGGACAGATACTCTGGCAGCACCACGCTTTCGAAGGTCTGGCGCGCAGCGCCTTCGAAGAAACTTCCCCACCCAGCCCCGATGGTTATTGCGGTTTGGTCCGCCTCGCCCAGCTGCAAATCCGCCGGGCCGGGAGTGCCGTGCAATTCCAGCCACAGGAAACCGTAGGCACCGAGTGTTAAGCGGTACGCTTGGCGGCTGATAGGCGGAAACTCGACGTAGCCTAGCATCTCGATCGGAACCATGCCTTCCAACTGCGACAGGTCCAAGTCCACTGGCTGAGCGAACCGCGACAGGTTGGCCACGCAAAGGATTTGTTCGCCTTCATGGCTGCGTAGGTAGGCGAGGATCTTTCGGTTATCCGGGTTTAAGAACTCAAGGGTGCCGCGGCCGAATACCTTGAATAACTTTCGGAGAGCAATCATGTTTCGCATCCAGGCCAGAAGCGACGAGGGATCAGCTTGTTGGGCCTCGACATTGATGGTTTCATAGCCCCAAACCGGGTCCATAATCACAGGGCTGTATAGCCTGGCGGGCGTGGCTCGCGAAAAACCGGCATTACGGTCGCTATTCCATTGCATGGGAGTGCGAACACTGTTGCGGTCGCCCAGGTAGATGTTATCGCCCATTCCAATCTCGTCGCCGTAGTAAATGATCGGGGTTCCGGGGAAGGAGAGCAGCAGGCTGTTGAGAAGTTCAATGCGCCGCCGATTGTTATCCATCAGTGGCGCCAGACGTCGCCGGATGCCCAGATTAATACGCATGCGCGGATCGGCGCTATAGGCGAGATACATGTAATCGCGCTCATCGTCGGTTACCATCTCTAGCGTCAGCTCGTCATGGTTACGGAGGAATAGCCCCCACTGGCAGCTCGGAGGAATATCTGGCGTTTGGGCCATGATATCGGTGATCGGCAGGCGGTCTTCTTGCCGGAGGGCCATGTAAATGCGAGGCATCAGCGGGAAGTGAAACGCCATATGGCACTCCTCTCCGTCAGCGAAGTAGGGCCGCACGTCGCTCGGCCACTGATTGGCCTCCGCAAGGATCACTCGGTTGGAGTAGCGTGTGTCGATCTCCTGCCGGAGCCTCCGGATAAGAGCGTGCGTCTCTGGAAGGTTCTCGCAACTGGTGTCTTCGCGCTCAAAAAGGTACGGAATCGCGTCCATCCGTAGGCCATCCACGCCCATGTCCAGCCAGAAACGGATCACCTTAATTATCTCGTCCACTACCCGAGGATTCTCATAGTTCAAGTCCGGCTGGTGGGAAAAGAAGCGGTGCCAGTAGTACGCCTGGGCTACGGGATCCCAGGTCCAATTAGATTTTTCCGTATCGCTGAAGATGATTCGGGCGCCTTGGTATTTTTGGTCGGTCTCACTCCAGACATAGTAGTCCCGCTCCTGTGAGCCTGGAGGTGCTTGGCGAGCCGCTTGAAACCAAGGATGTTGATCGGATGTGTGATTTATCACCAGCTCGATCATCACCTGGAGATCGCGCTCATGAGCCGACGCAAGGAACGTCTGAAAATCTTCCATTGTGCCGTAGCTGGCATGAACGCTCATGTAGTCAGCGATATCGTAACCGTCGTCACGAAGGGGCGACGGGAAGAAAGGTAGCAGCCAAATGCATGTAATGCCGAGGTCCTGGAGGTAGTCTAGTTTCTGTATCAAGCCCGTAAAATCGCCGACTCCGTCACCGTTGCCGTCGGCGAAAGCACGGACATGCACCTCGTAGATAATAGCGTCTTTGTACCAGAGTGGATCCGACGCGCTGCCGGGTTGTTGCATCCTCAAATCCTCGCTCAAAGGTAGGAGCCGAAGTCTCTCTCCGTACTGATCAAGCTACGCACGCGCAGGACATTCGCCAGCCGGCGCTCCTGCCTCAGTTTCATGTTGTTCGCGATCCCGCCACGGAAACAGTCGTCGCCGAGCACACCCTTCACTTGGGCAGTCCTACCAAGTACGAAATGGAGTTATCTAGAGCTCGTGGAAGAATTTCATCCAGACGGCAACGATGCTCGACGGCCAATGTACAAATCAGAACGGAATTCGTCCCTTTCGTGAAACGGCGGTCTGTGCCGTAAACCGGCAGTCTTGCAGCCGCACAACTTTCCCAGCCCCATGGGAACACGGAAGGGGATTCAAGGTCAACGATCCTGAGACGATCCGGAACTAGCAAAAACTCCACCGATCGCCAACGCGAGACCGGATCAGTTCTGTGCGAAATCCCGTGGGGCGATGCTCACCCTGCGTTGTCCCCAACCAGCAAAGCTAACGGCAGGTGAGAAAATACATCCCGCAGTGGAAGAATGGCTTTTCCACCTCGGATTTCTGTTTTCACAGATAGCCGAGTGAACACATCCTGATACTCGTTACAACCCAACTCCGGCTGCAGCATCACCTCCGAGTTTCTCCAGGTCTCTTCTCCGACCGGCAGAGATTCTTCCGCACCGAGTGCCATGAAGAAGCGTCCAGCAACCGTAATGGCATGGCGACGGCCAAACGCTCGCGCGAAGGCGATTACATGAGCCTGGTGGTTCCCGACCGCATGGAGGGGGAGATAGGCTCCCTTGGCGAAGAGCTCGCGATTGGCTCTGCGGAATCGGAGGGCGCGGCTCGTGATATACAGCTTAATCGCTCCATCGGCTGGGTCTTGCATCAGGCGGTCCACAAGAGCCGCTGGATCTGCTTCCTGTGTTAGCCTCTCCAGTTCCTCGAGAAGAGTACGGCGAATCGAAAAATCTATCGGTTGGCGATTGTCGGGGTCCACTAACGTGAGATTCCAGAGTTCGCTCCCCTGATAGAAATCCGGCACACCCGGCGAAGCGATCTTCAGCAGAACCTGCGAAAGTGAATTGAGCATCCCGGCGCGGACAATCTTACGCCGAAAAGCAATAAACGCATTCAAAAACTGATTGTCTGGTAGGAGATCGAGAGCAAGACGCACAAAATTTCGAACCGCTTCCTCGTAGGTAGCGTTTGGATTGATCCAACTGGAGTGCAGTTTTGCTTCACGCACGGCCTTCTCCATGTAGCTCTGAATTCGGTCCATGAACTCGCGGTGCTCTTCGGGCTTCATGGGTTGAAGCGGCCATGCCCCAATCAGAGTTTGATAGAAATGATACTCTTCGTTGGCGCTCGGTGCCACGGCCCCGGCGATCAATGTCTTTCGCTTCCGATTCATCTCCTGCCACGAGCGAATGGCGCGGTACCAGTCTCCAGGTATCTCCGAGAGCACGTTGATAAGGGCGCGCACGTCTTCACTGCGTTTGGAATCGTGCGTTGAGGTCGCCAGCATCGCATTCGGCCAGGCTCTACGACGGATGAGGCTCTTTGTGTGGAGAACACTCAGCGAAACGCCAAATTGCCGGAGGTCGCCACCCACCTCATTGAGTGAAGCCAAGGGGAAGTATCGGTAAAACACGGTGTCTTCCATGCCTTTAGCCATGACGGGCCCCGTGAACTGCTGGAATCGCATCACAAAGTGGCGTCGCTGGGCGGTCTGAGCTTCACTGAGTCCTTCGGGATCGTCATGCATCAGGACACCCTGAACGAAGTCGAAGACCGATTCGCTGATGGCCCGATTTCGACGCTTGGCCCGGTCAATCGCAGAGATGATGTGACGCTCGTCTTCGGCGTCGGGTCGTGACGCATTCCTCGTGATGTAAGTTCGATAAATCGGAAAACAAGCAATGATCTCGAGCAGCGCCGATCGCAGTCTTTCGAGTGTAAAGTCTCGCGACCACCTATGCTGCTCGGAGATGCGATCCAGTTCACGAGCAATGACATTCAGCTCGCTGGACATCGATACTTGCAGGACCAGTTTCTTGCTTTCATAGACGAGATCTTCGTAGGGCTGGGAGTGGCCAATGAACGCCTGATATAAACGGTAGAATGTCCGTTTCTTGGAGTGATCCACAAACACTCCGTTGAGGAAATTCAGGAAGCCGTACCCGGTAGTGCCTTCAATGGCCCAGTTATCACGTAGTTCTTCATTGCCGACGAGAATCTTCTCGCAAACTACATAGAACGGCAGCCTGGCAGGGATCCCAATCTGCGGGCGGGCAGCCAGACAACCGATTTGCAAGTCACGGAAGTATTGCGTTGGGTCGAACAGACCATCGGGGTGGTCGACGCGTAGTCCGGAAAGATGGCCTTGCTTAATCAGGTTGAAGATCAGGTCATGTACTGCCGCGAACACCGTCGGATCTTCAACTCGAATTGCCGCTAAGTCATTGATGTCGAAGAACCGCCGGTAGTTGATTTCGTCGGCTGCGACGCGCCAGAAGCTCACGCGGTAGAACTGCAAAGCTAAAAGTCTCTCCAGAAGATCGAAGCTTCGAGCGTTACCCTTGGTGCCATTTACTTGCTTTATTGAGTCTTCGATGGCCTGGCCGATGGCCTCATCGGCGCTGACCAGCTTTGCGAGTCGCTGCTTGAGGACCTCCTTTTCGCGCTGTAGCTCCCGAACGACAGGTTCTTCGATCTCGGCACCGTACGGCAGATGAGAGAGTCCCGTCAAGATACTTTCCAATTCAACTGTCGAGGTATGTGTGTCGCCGATTCGGTGTCGCACTACCATCAGGGCCGGTTCCAGAAGGAGAGCCCAGGAGCGTGGACTGAGTGGCAACCGCGTTTCATGATAGCTAACCTGAAATGAACCGGCGTCGTACAGGACTGCTAGCTCCTGGTTCTCCAAGACCCGTCCGTACTGGTCGCCCAGCACAGGAAGAAGGAGTTTGTTGGCAAGATCCGGTTTCGGCGGATTCCAGTCAATATCAAAATAGCCCGAGAAAAGAGAATACGGACCATTCTCCAGCACGTCCCACCACCATCTATTCGAGGGATCCGAGATGCACATATGATTTGGAACTACATCTGCGATGAGGCCCATGCCATAGCTGCGGATAGACTGCGCAAATCCCCGGAAGTCTTCGTCACTCCCAATTTCTGGGTTGAATTTGCTATGGTCGGTAACGTCATAGCCGTGCAGACTCCCGGGGCGAGCCATCAAGAATGGGGATGTATAACAATCGGTTATCCCGAGCGCATCGAGGTAGTCAACCATCCTCGCCGCATCACGGAACGTAAAAGAGCGGTTCATCTGCAGGCGGTACGTCGATGCAGGGACATGATCGGGATCCGGTCTCACGCGGCGAGATCGTTCTCGGCGCTCAGTCCGCATGGACGATATCCTCATCGTCGTGTTCCAACGCGAGTATCACTCCTTTCCGCCGGTGTGGTGCCGCATCGAGGGAATCGCCGCTGCGATGCAACGCCCGCTTAATTGAGTGTGCTTGTCGCGAAACCTTGTTAGAGGCAAGATCACATGATTATAGGCTTGAACGATCGCTGAGCCGTAGCCGGGGAATCGCTCGCGGCTTTCTTTGTCTGCGTCGAGACTAGCCTGATGGACTCTCGGCGCAGACGCCCAGCCGGATTCCCGCTCGGCGCCTGGTAGAAGTGGCCGTGATCACAAATATAGCCACACGTGGAAAATCCATTACATAGGTTGATCGGGCAACTTTTCATATATGACAAAGGACTTATGATTGATTTGGAGCACGACCTCACCCTCAGACTGGAGTTTCGAAGCAACCAGACCACCATCTCCTTTCCACTGCTCGTCGGAAGAATCCAGCAGTCTCTGCCAACACCCCGGTGGCACCGGTGCGTCAACGGCAATGACAGAGTCCGCGAAGCTAAAGGCGAGGAATACTTCGTTCTCGCGGGAGCGCCGTTGCACAAAGAGCGTCCTTTTGTTTTCCCAGGCAATGACATCGGTGTCCTCTTTGCTGAGATGCGCGAGGGCCGGCTTGTTCCTGCGGAGACGGATCAGTTCCCGATAGAAGTCGCGCAGAACGCGGTGGTCGGCCGCGTCTCTCAGCTCGTAATTGATCTTGGAGCGAAGGAAGGTCGCCTCATCCTGAGGGTCGGGCGTGTCTCCTTGCCAGGCGAACCCAGGGAATTCTTCTCGCCGGCCGCGCCGTACAGCCTCGGCCAGCGTAGCGTCCGAGTGGCTGGTGAAGTATAGAAACGGCGCTGGCTCACCGTACTCTTCGCCCATGAAAAGGAGAGGCAGGTAGGGCGAAAGGACCACAACCCCCGCCGCCAGCTTCAAAGCCTCGAAACAGATGAGTCTGCTCAGGCGATCACCGAGCTTCCGGTTGCCGACTTGATCGTGATTCTGAGAACAAACGACAAATCGCTTCGCGGGTATCGCGCGCGACGACTCGCCGTGACGACGGCGGCGAAACGAAGAGTATTCCCCGGAATACACGAAGCCTTCGGCGTACGCTTTTGCCAAGTGCCGCAATTGGCCGAAGTCCTGGTAATAGCCCTCACGTTCGCCCGTTAGCAGGGTATTTAGGGCATGGTGGAAATTGTCGTTCCACTGCGCGTCGAAACCGCAGCCGCCGGAATGACGCGGCTGAGTGACGCGCACGTCATTGAGGTCGCTCTCAGCGATTACATAGACACGACGATTGAGCTCGGCGGCCCGCTGGTGGACAGCCGCTGTAAGTTCCCGGAGGAACGGTTGCGCCGAATGGTCAACGATGGCGTGAACAGCATCAATGCGGAGAGCGTCTACATGGAAGTCTGTGATCCAGTACAGTGCATTCTCGAGGAAGAAGCGGCGGACTTCGTCGCTTTCGGGGCCGTCAAAGTTGAGAGCCGGACCCCATGGTGTGCGATATCGGTCAGTAAAATAGGGGCCGAACTCCCCAAGATAATTGCCTTCCGGGCCAAGATGGTTATAGACCACGTCCAGTGCGACGGCGATGCCCTCCTGGTGACAAGCCTTGACGAGCGCTTTCAGTGCCGTAGGTCCGCCATAGGAATTCTGCACTGCGAAGGGAAAGACACCATCGTAGCCCCAATTCCGATCTCCCGAAAACTGCGCCACTGGCATCAGCTCGACGGCTGTAACTCCTAGTGATTTCAATTCGTTGAGGCGGGGTACGATCGCGTCGAAAGTTCCTTCAATGCTGAATGTCCCAACATGAAGTTCGTAGAAGATATAGTCTTTGAGCAGCGGGCCAAACCAGCTCGTGTCGTCCCATGAGAAGTCGACAAGCACCACTTGAGATGGACCATGCACTCCCTCTGCCTGAAGACGAGAAGCGGGGTCTGGCCGCTGCACGGCGCCGTCGAGCTGGTAAACATACCGCGCACCTGGCTCAACCCCTTCCACAATGACTTGATAGTAACCGCTGGCGCTCCGATCCATCCGGATTCTTCGTCCTGGGGCGTCGACGAGGCAAAGATCAACCTCTTTTGAGAAAGGGGCCCAAACAACGAACTCACACCGCCCGTCTCCCAGATAGGTTGCTCCGAGTGTCTTTCGACGCCTGAGGCTATTATCCATGCGCGAAGAGTTTACCACGTGGTGTTACCTGTTCTCTCGATAAGGCGCCGTATTCAGGATTTTCAATCTCCCACCCGAGTCCTTTGTTCATCGATCATGCTTCGACGTAATCGGCTGACATCCGAGTTGATTCGCCGCGTGAGTACTAGCGGGGGTGGTGCCACACTCTTGGACTCTGGACCGCGTTAGTCCGCTATGCAGGACCGTGGAGGACGCAGCTCTGATGGTCGCCGCGATCTCGGGCTATAACGGGACGGATCCTGCAATGGTGGATACGCCGGTTTCCCGACTATAGCCGCGCTTTTCGGATGCGGGCGTCAAAGATGCGCCTGGGTATTCCGAAAGCCCATTCTTCGACAACCTCGATTCCGAAATCGCGAAGACCTTAGACGGGGACATCGCGGTGCTCGGAAGCTGATCAAATCTTCGCCGAGGTGCGCTACGTCGAAACCTACACTTGCCACGCGAAATGGATGACCGAGTCGCCAGAAAAATATCAGCCAAGTACACGCCCAACTGCTCCTCCAAGTGTCATCGTATACTACACCCGCATTGGGCAGTTCTTTAACGATGGAGCGTGGCACGGGATTAAGCCAACAAGTTTGAGTGGCGATTCAATGGACGAGACAAATCCAGTAAACGGCCGTCCGAACGCCATACAGAACGTCGACTGGTCGGGGACCTCTTTACCGCAATGCGGGCAGAACATCGTGCGAGTGTTCCTTGGTTTTTGATGTGACCGTTGACCCCAGCCACCGAAACGGAGGAGCTGATTGAGGACTAGCAGCCCATCGTTGCCTTGGTACGCGAGCGGCAATGCCTCGCCATAGGATCAGCGCGGCCTCGGACTTGACGACGGCGGCTGCGGCGGACAAGAGAACAGCTACACCGATGTAGAGGAATGCTTCCAGCAGATCTATGAACAACGTTTGGATAGTCTTGCGATTCGGCGATGTTGTCTAGCTCTTGGAAAGGGTCCGTCGAAGTATAGACTGCCACAGGCTAGACCTCGCCGGTCATTGACGCCCTGGCCGCGCGGGCTATCCCCCATCAGCTTTAGCCTGGCGCACTGCCGTCGTGCTCGCTATAAACTCATCCCAGCTCATCATATAGGTTGCGGCTATGCGATGCGGAACAACCGCTTCAAAGGTGACGCCGCTTCCAACCCGGATGAGATTCCGCACGCGCTCGCCCCTGGCGAACGTTTCTGGTTTGCCATCGCTGGTCCAAACGACGGTCGTCTTGGTGAAAATACGTGGGTCCATTGGATATTCCTTGCTCAGGGCCACGATTCAGGTGCTGACTTCTCCATACGGGCTCTCCGATCACCTGAATAGCTTCGCCTTCTGATGGTCTGCAGTATATCATCGTCAATGAGAGAGCTCCGCCCCCAACGACGTGATCAAACTCAGAGTGGCCGTGTAGTAAGAGTAGCCCAACTAAGCCGGCCCAGAGTATTGCCTCATTGATCATCACTGGATCAACATCGCGTGGCGCGAGGGAGAACTGAACCTCTGACTTTTGTTGCGGGTCCCGAATTTTATCGCGCTCATTGACGATCGCTGGCGCAACGAAATGCGAACTATTGGCGCACGTGGCGAAATAGCTTCCGATATTACTGATAGAGCTTCGTTCTGCGCATCACTATACGTTCACTGCGTATTCTGTTCGCTTCCGCTAATACGCTGCAAGTGGGCGAACGCCCGCCCGTCCTGTGGATTCAATCGGAGGGCCGCTTCATAGTCTCGAGAGGCAGCAACGAAATTCCCTTCGCCTTCGAGAATTCCTGCCCGCATCACGTACGCGGATTCTAAGCTTGGGTCGAGTTCGAGTGCGCGATTGAGTGACTGCACAGCGTCTTGTGTACGGTGCAATGTGATCTGTTGCCTGGCCATGTTGAAATAGGTCGAGGGCCAGGGCACTTGAGCCACGGATTGCCGCAGTTTTTCAAGCGCCTGCTCGGGTTCATGCACGCACTCATAGGCGAAAGACCAGTTGGATAATAGAGCAGCGTCGGGCGCAATGCGCCTTGACACGTCGCTCAGCAGATGTAGGGCTTCCCGACAGCGGTGCTCCCGGACTAAACCGTGTACCAGATGACCATAGTCGCGAATCTTGTTCGGTGATTTACCAACAGTGTCTTTCCACAGGGCGGCCTCACTCGCCCAGACGCTGGTGCGATGATAAGTGGCAATCGCGGCAGCAACAATCAAAGTGCCTGCCAGCGCAACGGTTGCCCTTCTTTCTCGGCAAAAATGGCGCAAGAATTCGCAAGGCACCAGCACAAGCCCGAGCATGGGTAGATAAAGCCTGTGCTCAGCGATCGCGTCTTTGATGGGGATGAAAGACGACGTTGGTGCGAGGAGCAGCAGGAAAATCAGAAAACCGTAACTGCCAACAGGGAATCGCCTCCGCAAACGCCACGCGACGACCGCCAAAGCCAGTATGCCCAGCAAAGCGACAGCGCTTCCCAAATCGAATCGGTTGGGCGACCACGGGACGTCATGGTCAAGGTTCTGGCCCGCCGGAAATAAAAATAACTGCAAGTACTTGAAGAACACGCGGCACTCCGTCAGGGCATACGATAGCCAGTTGACACCGGCGTGATCGAAGCCAGCACTGGTTGAATTATTGAGCATCGTCCAGATAAATGTTGCGGCCAGCAAACCGCCACAGAGCATGGGCAGGTAAAGGCGCCAGTTGCGTCGCACGGCAATGATGCGCTCTTCGGGCGACCAGAACAGATCGGTGAACAGCAAGAGGATCGGCAAGATAGCCGTGTGCTCCTTACTGGCTAGAGCGCAAGCGAAGAGAATGAGGATGAGAGCAGACCGGCGCCAGTCGATCGATGGCGATGGCCGATAAAGAAACACGGTAAAAGCGCCCAAGAAAAAAAGGGCGCTGAGGGCCTCCGAGCGGCCTGCGATGTAGGCGATAGATTCGGTCTGAACCGGATGGAGTAGAAACAGGGCGCTGGCAAATACAGAAAGAGTGTCGAGCTGCCATCGCTCGATCTGTTCCTGCGCCAGAATGCGGCGCACGATGAAGAAGATAACGGACGAATTTACGAGATGAAGGATAAAATTCAGGATGTGGTAGGAGTAGGTATCCCGTCCCGCCAACTGAAAGTTGATCCAGTAACTGAACATGAGTAGAGGGCGTACGCCCGCGATCCACGCAATGAAAGATTCAGTTGGAAAGCGCGGTTTATAAAACGGTAAAGAAAAATCGTCGTAAAGAAACGGACCGTGCAGTGCGCGGCTGTACACTTCAAACGCCACGCAAGCAAGAATCGCCGTCACCGCGAAACAGTAATAGTGCTGTCTGCTTGTGGGGACCTGGGTTTCCAAGGAAACCCGGCGACGTGCTCCTCTCTTCTTTCTCTTCATGGCTCGCGAAAAAAAGAAGTGGCGGTCCTATTGGGCGTTCGCCGCATTAACGTAGACGGAAACCGCCGGGCAGGTTTCAAGGATACGACGTATTGAGCTAATGCGCGAACGGAGAATGTGCGTGCCAGTACATTGGTTAGTCGAAAAATCACATGCAGATGTTAACTGGAATTCTTGAGGCCTTCCCACGCGGCGCGGTTGGCCTCGCAACTGGATTTGCGGGTGCTTGGGGAGACGCTGCTCCTTGAAGGCACGAGCTATAACGCGTTTTTCAGTTCGCTCCTACGTTTTTTATGCGCAAACGCACGGAAAGAGACGGCGCGGCGAAAAGACTCCGCAACACGCTTTGCTCACCAAAACGTTGTGCGAGTGGTATCCAGATGTGTGTACCATTCATTTGCTCCGCGATCCCCGCGATGTGGTGGTGTCACTCCTACGCATGCCCTGGGCCTCTAGCAACGTGCTGACGAGTCTACGGGGTTGCTCCCCAGAAGGTCATTGATCCCGATGGATAACGCGGGCATCGTCTCCGTACCGAGTGGCACCGGGCCACCCGCTGCACCGTTGGCATTCAGAGCACCGGCCCGGTAGTCGAACGCCTGCGCGGTTGCCAGAGCCAGTTCGAAGTTGACGATGGCCTGCTGTGCTGTTGCGGCGTAAGCGGCGTAGAGGCTTGAGCGTGGCCGTTGGTCGCATTGAGGGCTTGGTGCGCGAGGTCGGCCAGCAAGTCGCCAGGATTGGTGTGGTGCGGATGAGAGGACTTGAACCTCCACTCCCTTGCGAGAACATGGACCTGAACCATGCGCGTCTGCCAATTCCGCCACATCCGCACGTCGATAAACTCATTTTTTCAACACGAGCGGGCGGAAGTCAACCGCGCGCTCAATATCCCAGCTTCTTGTCCACAACGTTGAGCAATGGCAGTCCCTCGGTATAGCGCCTGACGTTTTGAGCAAAAAACTCGATCAGCCGCGTCTGGCGATCCGGGCTCCAACCCGACGTGTGCATGGTCATGACGACGTTCGGGCAATCGAATATCGGGTGGCTGGAAGGAGGTGGTTCGACCGGGAACACGTCGAGGGCCGCGCCTGCGATCCATCCTTCCTGCAGGGCCTTCACCAGCGCCATATCGTCGAACAGCTTGCCGCGGGAAAGCGCGAGGAAGTAGGCCGTCTTCTTCATGCTGCGGAAGACCGGCTCGTTGAACATGCGCTCGGTCCGAGGCGTGTGGGGCGCGGCAGCCACCAGCACGTCCACCTGCGGATGCCATCTCCGGGAACCAGTTCGGGTCGTGCACTTCGGCCACGTATTCCGGCCTGTGGAGTGGCCTCGCATCGGTGCCAACGACGCGCATACCGAAACCGTAGTGACGCGCGTCGCGCGACCGCGCAACCAATTCCGCCCAGGCCGGCAATGCCCATCGTGCGGCCGGCAAGCTCCGAATGATCCGCTGACTTGACCGTGCCGACTGGTTTCCAGTCGTGCCTTTGAAACTGCGGAAGGTAGTATTTGCTGATACCCCTGGTCAGGCAGAGCAACATCCCCATTGCGGTTTCGGCGATGGCCGGCGCGAAAGTGCGGGCAAAGTTGGTGAGTACTACTGGGCTCTCACGCATCGCCTGATCGATCCATTCGATGCCGGCTCCTCCGGCTTGCACCCACTTGAGCTTCGATGCGGAGCGTAGTTCGTCGCCTTTGACTTCGCCGTAGACCACCTCGGCGCCTTGTAAGTTTTCGACGAATTCCTCTCGTGAGCGGCAGACAGTGAACTCGATGCTGGCGTTCGGCGCGGCCGCCTTGATCGTTTCGATCTCCTGCGGCTCGAACGGGTGTAGAGTGACGATGCGGAGCGGTTCTTGCATGTCAACGATAAGGAAGAAAGTTCGAGGAAGAGTCGCCGTGTCCCCGCGTCGCCCCCTCACCGCGTCTGCAATGCGACAGCATTGCGCCGGCCTTCGGCCGGCTACTCGACATCCACGCCCATGCTGCGCGCCGTGCCTTTGACGGACCTGATGGCCGACTCGATCGAGAAGCAGTTGAGGTCCGGCATTTTGATCTTGGCGATCTCTTCCACCTGCTTTTCGGTGATCTTGCCGACCTTGTCTTGTTGCGGCTCGGCCGACCCCTTCGCCAGGTTCACGGCGCGCTTGATGAGCACCGGCACCGGCGGTGTCTTGGTGATGAAGGTGAAGCTGCGGTCGGAGTAGATCGTGATCACGACCGGAATGATCAGGCCCTCCTGATCCTTTGCCGAGGTCTTGGCGTTGAATGCCTTGCAAAAATCCATGATGTTGACGCCCTGCGGGCCGAGAGCCGTACCCACCGGCGGCGCCGGCGTGGCCTTCCCCGCCGGAATCTGCAGTTTTACTTGTCCTGTAACTTTCTTTGCCATGAATCGGAACCTTTCGCTGCGGAGACGCCAAAGGCCTCCACGCTGACTTAAACTTTTTCCACCTGCAGAAAATCCAACTCCACCGGCGTCGCGCGGCCGAAAATCGTCACCAGCACGCGCAGCGTGTTGCGCTCGGGATTGACTTCGTCCACCTTGCCCTGGAAGTTGGCGAACGGACCGTCGATGATCCGCACCGTTCTCGTTCTTCTCGAAATTCATCTTGGGCCGCGGCCGCTCCGCCGACGACGCCTGGCGGTAGAGGATCTGGTTCACCTCATCCGCGCTCAACGGCACCGGGCTCGTGCCGCCGCCCACGAAGCCGGTGACGCGCGGCGTGGCCTTCACCGCATGCCACAGCTCGTCGTTCATTTCCATCTGCACCAGCACGTAGCCGGGATAGACCAGCCGCTTGCTCGTGACCTTCTTGCCCCCGCGCAGCTCGACCACTTCTTCGGTGGGAATCAGAATCTGCCCGATCTTGTCCGCAAAACCGAAGGCCTGGGCCCGGCTGCGCAGCGATTCCGCCACCTTCTGCTCAAAGCCCGAATAGGTGTGGACGATGAACCACTTCTTCGGTATCGTCTGCATCCATGCGGAGGCGGCGCGGTGAACTTGCCCGTTGCTCGCCTGTCCGCAGCGCGACTTCCGGCTGCCGGAGCGGCTGCTTCAGCCGCGCCGGAATCGGCTGCAGGCTGTTCTTCCGCACTCGGCGTCCTGCGGGTGTTCCTCTGGGTCTTGTTTTTCCTCGTCCATGGAGCACCCCTCTATTTCGTCATGAACATCGTAGAACTTCAGTGACCGTGCGTTCAGAATGACCGTGTCCACTACTTGAAAGAAAGCCGCGAAGGCGAAAACGGTCACGATGACGACGCCCGTCGTGGCCTGCACCTGCTTTGCAGTTGGGCCACGTCACCCGCTTCATCTCGTTTTGCAGTTCACCGATGTAACTCTTTGTGGCCTTGGGCCACTCTTTAACAGTCTCTAACGCGCCTGCCATATTCTTCTCTCTCGCTGCTGGATGACTTCGGGCCGCGAGGTCAATTCCCGGTTCTGGATCAGTCCTGCCGGCAAGGTTTCTGGCAGGGGCGGAGGGATTCGAACCCCCACTCGCGGTTTTGGAGACCGCTGGTCTGCCGTTAAACCTACGCCCCTGGGTCCGGCATTTCCCAGTTTACTTGATTTCCTTGTGCGCTTGGTGCTTGCGGCACTTGGGGCAGAATTTCTTCATCTCCAGCCGCTCCGTGGTGGTTTTCTTGTTCTTGGTGTTCGAATAGTTCCGGTTCTTGCACTCGGTGCACTGCAACGTGATGATTTCGCGCGGCATTCAAATTCTCCTGTGCTCACTCTATTCCACAATCTCGGTAACGGTGCCGGCGCCGACGGTGCGGCCGCCCTCGCGGATGGCGAAGCGCAGGCCCTTGTCCATGGCCACCGGCGTGATCAGCTCCACCACCAGCGGCACGTTGTCGCCCGGCATCACCATCTCGGTGCCCGCCGGCAGCTCCGCCACTCCCGTCACGTCCGTCGTGCGGAAATAGAACTGCGGCCGGTATCCCTTGAAGAACGGCGTGTGCCGCCCGCCTTCTTCCTTCGACAGCACGTATACTTCGCCCTTGAATTTCTTGTGCGGCGTGATCGAACCCGGCTTCGCGATCACCTGCCCGCGCTCCACTTCGTCTTTTTCCACGCCGCGCAGCAGCAGCCCCACGTTGTCGCCCGCGCGCCCTTCGTCCAGCAGCTTCTTGAACATTTCGACGCCCGTGACGACCGTCTTGCGCGTGTCGCGGAAACCCACGATCTCCATTTCCTCGCCGACCTTGCAGATCCCGCGCTCGATGCGCCCCGTCACCACCGTGCCGCGCCCCTGGATCGAGAAGATGTCTTCGATCGGCATCAGGAACGGCTTGTCGATGGCGCGCTCCGGGATCGGAATGTAGCTGTCCACCGCCGCCATCAGCTCGTCCACCTTCTTTTCCCACTGCTCTTCGCCGTTCAGCGCGCCCAGCGCCGATACGCGAACCACCGGCAGATCGTCGCCCGGGAACTTGTAGCTCTTCAGCAGCTCGCGCACTTCCAGCTCCACCAGGTCCAGCAGCTCCGGATCGTCCACCATGTCGACCTTGTTCATGGCCACCACGATGTACGGCACGCCCACCTGGCGCGCCAGCAGAATGTGCTCGCGCGTCTGCGGCATGGGGCCGTCGGTGGCCGCCACCACCAGAATCGCGCCATCCATCTGCGCCGCGCCGGTGATCATGTTCTTGATGTAGTCGGCGTGGCCGGGGCAATCCACGTGCGCGTAGTGCCGGTTGGCGGTCTCGTACTCCACGTGCGCCACCGCGATGGTGATGCCGCGGGCCTTTTCTTCCGGCGCGTTGTCGATGGAATCGAAACTGCGGAACTTGACCTTGGGGTTGTGCTTGGCCAGCACCTTGGTGATGGCCGCCGTCAGCGTGGTCTTGCCGTGATCGATATGCCCGATCGTGCCGATGTTCACGTGCGGCTTGGATCGATCAAATTTTTCCTTTGCCATATTAAGAATCCTCTAGAAGACGAAGGCGCTCGCCAATTCCCGAACGGCTTTTCAGATAAGCCTCGCGGCCGCGCGCTTCCTTTCGGCTTTCGTACTCTTCGGTTGCCACCAGTGCCCATGGTTTAAATGGGCTTCCAGCGGCCATTTCTTGTATTATGCTCATCAAGCCGCCTTGCTACGTCCGCAGTCGACCCGATGTAATGACGTCCCGTCGGAATACTCCGAAGAACGTACACATAATGCTTCAACATCGTGGAGCCGTTGACCAGGATTGAACTGGTGACCTCGTCCTTACCAAGGACGCGCTCTACCAACTGAGCTACAACGGCCCTTAAAAAATCCGGCCAGTTTTCTGGTGGACGGGGGAGGATTCGAACCTCCGTAGCCCGCAAGGGGCGGCAGATTTACAGTCTGCTGCCATTAGCCGCTCGGCCACCCGTCCAAACCTATCCACTGCTTGCGAACTCGATTGTAAAACAGGTCCGATCGTGGAACTGGCGATAGAAGTTATTGTACAACAGAACCTGCACTACCAGGCAGATGCAACGTCTCTCAGCCTCCGCGGTCCCACCGCTCCAGCCACTTCAGCTCCTCGCGTACCTTGATCTTGCCATGCCATGGATTTTTGTCGAGTTCATGCCCTTCGCCGGGGAAAATGAGCAGTTTTGAGGGTATGCCCTGATCGTGTAGCGCACGCTCAAGAAGATAAGCCTCACCCACGTACACACGGGTGTCGTCGGCGCCGCTAACTATGTGCGTCGGAGTCTTGATCTTGTGGAGTTGCCACAACGCCGCTTCATCGTTATAGCGCTGCCTGGCCTCCCACGGCCTGCCGCCAAGGAAATACGCATCGTCCAACGTGGTATCGTCATTGCCCCAGTTGACGGCGTGCTCTACCGCCCCCGCACCGGTTACCGCGGCTTTGAAGCGCGGTGTCTGAGTCAGGAGCCAGTTGGTGAGATACCCGCCGTAGCTGTATCCACCGATCGTCAGGCGCTCCGGGTCGGCAATTCCGTCTTTCACTAGCGCGTCGATACCTGCAATAATGTCGCGGCCGGGTTTGGAAACAATCTGAGGCACGATATCGAGGGCGAACTGATCCCCGTATCCAATCGAGCCGCGATAGTTCGGTTCGAAAACCAGCCACCCCTGAGCAGCCGCCATTGTTCCCCAGTTGTACCAGTCCGCCTTAAATCGATTGCCATCCGCGTCGTCCGGGCCACCGTGAATCAGGGTGAGCATCCGCAAGTTCTTCGCACTAAACTTTCCCGGAGGGTAGATCAACATTCCTTCGACTCCAACGTCGTCATCGGCCATCCAGCGGTAGGGCTTGCCGTCGGGTAAAGCCGTTTCGTTCAGGTACTGGTTGAATGAGCTAATGCGGCGGGCGTGCACGAGGTCATTGACGGTCTCAGCCAGGTAGACCTCAGCGGGCTTCTGCAGAGAGGAGTAAACAAAGGCCACACGGGACGAGTGCTCGGCTGCCGAGATGCGTTCGTACGTTCCCCGCCATCCCGGCCGCGGCGTGAACTCGCCCGCGGCTGCGTCCTGAGAATAGATTTGTGCTTCGGTTCCTAGAAGTCCCGCGGCAATCAGGCCACCTTCAGCCGGCGGCGCGTATGACGCGAGCGCGCCCTGAAAGTTGGCTGCCCAGCGCGTCAGACTGTTGGGTAGAGCTACGTTGGCGGAATAAATGCGCGGCTGCGTGTCTCGATACGTTCCTTCGACCGCCCCGTTCGTGAAGGAGAAGAAGATGGACCGGCTGTCAGCCGCCCACCGCATGTTGTCGAGAAAGGCCTGCGCCTGCACCAGCCGCTGCGGTTGTCCACCTGTCGCATTGCTGAGGTAGATTCCAAATTCTCTCAGCGACTCCCAACGTTTGGTACGAGATTCCGTCAAGAAAGCCAGTTGGCGCCCGTCCGGCGACGCTTCGAGCTGCTTCACTCGAAACGGGGTGGTGGCCACTGGCACAGCCCCTGCGTCAGCCTCGCAATGCTTCGTTCCTGAAACACATTCTTGTGCCTCAAGGATTCGGACGCTGTGTATGACGTCGGCACGTTCATCTTCGCGGAACTGAACTACGTCCTGCCATTCCTTTTTGTGCGCCGCCTTCTGTTCTTTGCTCCATGGCGTCCGCGTTGTGAAGGTGATCGTTCTGAGAGTCGCGGGACCAGGCAAAGGCGTGAACCTCTTCGTCGCCGTGGGTTACCGGAAAGGCTTCGCCACCATGGAATGAAATCACGTAGACTTGCGCGATTTCCTTCTTTTCGCCCGGCTGGTCCGCTTCTTTTTGTACTTCGCCGGCAGGCGTCCGATCCGAGAGAAATGCGATCCACTGGCCGTCCGGCGACCACGCTGGGCCAGTGTCATGACCGGATTGAGTTAGGAGCACTAGCGAAGCGGAGCTCTCGCGATACAGCCAGAGGTCGGAACGGAACCGGCTCCCCGCCCAGTCGGCGCGGGAAGTCTCGATCACCACTGCGCGGCCATCCGGCGCGATGCGTACATTCAGGATGTCCACGGAATTGAAGAATTCGTCCATTGTAGGCGGCGGTTTGGCCGTCGGGGTTTGTGCCGCGTATGGAACGCACAGCAGGAACAGGTAAACGGCCATGCGGACTGTTTGCATGTTCCAGCGCTACCTGGCGGCGAAAGATTCTTCAATGGCTCGCCAGACGTGCTGCTCGTCACCGGAGCCATCGATCTTGTGCAACTGCGCCGGCGGATAATGAGCCGTCAAGAACTGCGCGTCACGGTGGTAATCAGCCAACCGCCGCTCGATCATCTCCGGCGAATCATCTGCCCGGTGCCGCTTTCGCATTCGCTCCCGTGCGACATTGTCCGGGACGTCAAGATAGATCACGACCGGCGCGGGCAGGCCATGCTCTTTCAGTAACGCGTCTAAGTTCTCGGCCTCCCCCTGCGTGGCCGGGTACCCGTCCAAAATGAATCCGCGCTGCGCATCGTTCTGCATGACACGCTTCCGCATGAGAACGTCGGCGACCTGATCGTTGGCGAGTTCGCCGCTTTCTACCTCCGCTTTGGCGATTTTTTTGCTTCCGGCCTTGTTCCAGCCCGCATCTTTCTTAAGCAGGTCCGACATGCTGATCGAAGGAATTTTGTACTTCTTACTGAGATTACGGGCCTGAGTGGTTTTGCCGGCGCCTGGGGGGCCGATCAGCAGCACTACCAGCCTGGTGTCGGCCAATGCTCCGCCACACAGGACGCCTGCAAACACGAGAAACTTCGCTAATGCTTTCACAATCCCTCGCGGCATATCCGGCATTATCTCCGAACGCAAGAGTCTTGGAAAGCCTCAGAAATCAGAGAATGTGGAGCTGGCGGAGGGACTTGAACCCCCGACCCGCAGTTTACAAAACTGCCGCTCTACCAACTGAGCTACGCCAGCGAAATCCTGCACGACGGGCCGAAGCTTGCGGCCACGGAATGAGGAATGGTATTGAATCCAATTAACAGCGTAATCGCTGGAACGCCGCCAACGCAACGGCCCCAGCACAACAAGCCATTCTGCAGCCGCTCGATCTCCTGCTAAACTATTGTGACGAAACAGGAACGGTTTCAAAGTATTTGGAGTGATCCGTCGCCGAACGATTGAAGATTGTGCCGGCAACTTGTCCGGACGGCTCGGGTTCATAGGCCAAGGAGGTGTAAAAATGTTGAACGCTGTCAAAAATGGTGGGGTTCTTGGAGTGGTATTCGTCAGCGCGGCCGCACTATCGGCCGCTCCGGGTAGCAACATGCCGATCTTTTTTCCGCAGGTCCAGACTTTTGGAATGGTTGGACTGACGCAGGGTCAGACGGCCCGGCTTAACCTGCTCAACCCGGGCGTGCTTCCGCCGCTGGCTACCGGCGCTATCTGTTCGGCTCAGGTGTCTTTTCTCGACAATAAGGGAGCCGTGCTCAAGACGGCGCCCATCAGCGTCCTTCCGGGGCAGAGCGTACCCTTCGACTTGAATCGCGACACAGATGTTACGTCAACCGATCAAAGAGTGCAGATTCGCGCGATCCTCCAGACTCCGCTGCCTTCGCCGATCGTTGCCAGTCCGCAACAGCTGATGGGGTGCCCGCTGATACCCACCCTGGAGATCTTCGACAATGACACGGGAAGGACGCAAGTCGTTATCACGGAGACGCGAGGAGTTCTGGGCCCCGTACCGGAGCCGGTTGCTCCCACGCCCGCGCCCATGCCGACTCCCTAACCGGCAGGCTTACCAGGTCAAGAATTAGAGGTGCGCCGATCATGTGTGCGGCCACGTGCGCGTCCTCACCCAAGGTATGAAAGAAATGGCTTCAAATGAAGCCTCTGGATGTACAATCCAGTGTGGCCCAGGGCGGAGAAATGAAGTCCTGGCTTATGAGGAGCTTCAAGAAAATGACAAAATCGAGATTTCTTATCATGGGGTTTGCTGTCGCAGCGGCTGCGTGTTTAGAGAGCAGCGGTTTTTCCCAACAAGCCGATCAACTCTCAGCTGCGCAGATGGCGGGCTCGCACCGGAAATCAGTTGTGATGACACCGCATTCCAAACTGAAAGGGCAAGGGCATGCGCGCCACGGCATCCCCAATATCGATTCGCTGCCGAACTTTGACGGCCACTTCTCCGCGCCTGGCTTCGATATAAACGGCAATCCTAACAGTCATTGGTATTTCAATACGGTGGGGAATCCGCCCCACATGCATGGCACCACGACCCTCGACGCCCCGGTCATTCCAGTGTCGATCGATCTTCGCGACGAAAACGGTAACCCGAGAATCATTAACGGCCATCCTCTCTTTTCGGACGCAGCTCAGTTTGTTCAGCCAACCTTGAATTCACCCGTGTTTTCGAACGCAACCTATACCAGCAGCGAAGTTCCCACCCAGTTTTCGGATGCCATCCAGCGTGCGGAGTATTTCAGCAAGGCCAAAGAAAATTGGCACACTCTGCTTGACCCGAGCGTAAAGGCGCCACGGGTAATGACGCTCACCCAAAGTGCTCCACCCGCAAACCCGAACTACTTCTTTGCGCTCAATCCCGATGGCACCTGCTGCGCCTTTGTTCTGGTGGATCAAAGTGTATTCGACAATGCGCTTTTTCAAATTATCGTGGATGCCATCAATGCCGGCGACATCACCACTAAGAGCATGTCATCGTTCCTGTTCCCCGACACGTATCTCTTTTCCTTTGTCGGACAGAACTTCGAATGTTGCGTGGTCGGCTTTCACACCTATATTTTCGATTCCAGCAACCCCAAGGACGAATTGCGCTGGGTACTGAACTATTCCAGCTACGTTACGAGCGGGATCTTTGGTCCGGATGTCGCGGACGTCACCGCGCTGAGCCACGAAATTACTGAGATCTACAACGATCCCTTCATCGCCACGGATGGCGTGCACGACGTGACGCCCTGGTGGCTGTCGCCGAATGGCGGCTGTGGCAACGTCCTCGAAACAGGCGACGTCATCGAGGGATTGCCGAACGAAACAATTCCCATCACCATTAACAACGTCACCTATCATCCGCAGAACGAAGCCTTGCTGCAGTGGTTCGAGTTTCAATCGCCATCCGGCGCGCTGGGCGGGGTTTACAGTTATCCGGACACGACGATTCTTACAAGCCCCTCCACCTTGCAAAAGCCCTTCTGCCAGTAGCGGCAGCGCGCGCGAGCGGTTCTTGTGGGACAACTGAATTAAGCCGAAACCAGAGTCCCTTTGGTGTGACGCAACGAAGACCCGAGGGAGGCGGAATAAGCATTATGAGCAGGCGCGCTCCATGACTGCGTGTCCTGCTCGCTTCGAGGAGAATCTGCGAGAAGGGAACTGAGCGCCGAGAGGTGCCGCAAGTCAGCCGCCGAAAACGCATCTGCTTTCGCGTGAAAAAGAGTCAGTACTCCGGTGATGTTTCGATTGGTCTCAAGGGGAATAGCGAGTGCTGATCTCAGACCCGCAATCTCGCCCAGATCGACTGAGGGATTCCCGTTCAGGATCGCTTTGCTATTTCTCGCAACCCAGCCCGACAAGCCCTGGCCCACCTGGATCTCCAGGGACGACAGGAGTTCAACGTGCGATCCCGAGGTGTATTCGGGCGCCAGGATGGCTCCGCACCGCGAATAAATTGCCATATCGTCGAATGGAATCAGTTCGTGCAATCTGCTTGCCAGAATCGCGAACATATCCCGGCGCGAAAGAATGCCAACCATGCCTTCGATCACCTGAGTCAAATCCTCCCAGCCTCTAGTCGGCCTCGAAGACACTTTCAGCGTCCCCGAAACCTGCCGGGAGTTGCTGGCTTGCTCGAAGCCTGCGTCCGGGGCTGCGCCTCTCTCGATTTTGATATCGGTAGACAAGCTAAACGCTTCGAGGTGGGAATTTCGAGCCAGTTGTTCGAGCTCAATATAGCCCTTCTGTAAAATTTGGACCACTTCCGGGTCAAATGCCTTGCCTGCCTGCTCGGCCACCATCTCCATGGCTTTGTCCAATGGCAGCGCGCGCCGGTACTGCCGGTCGCTCGCGAGAGCATCGAGACAGTCGACAGCCGAAAGGATTCGGGCCCCTATGGGAATTTCGGTTCTCTTCAGACCGTCCGGATACCCTGAGCCGTCCCACTTCTCATGATGACTTCGAACAATGGGAGCCACCGGGTATGGAAATTGCGCCCGCTCCAAAATCTCTGCGCCCACTACGGGATGAACCTTCATTTGTTCGAACTCTTCGGGCGTAAGCTTGCCCGGCTTGCAGATGATGTGCTCCGGAACCGCGATCTTGCCGATATCGTGCAGCAGTGATGCGGCGCGCACGGCCTGTAGTTCGCTTTCGCTGAGTTTTAGCTCTTTGGCGATTTCGACCGCGTAGACCTGAACTCTCTGTAAGTGATCGTGGGTAGTGTGATCTTTAGCTTCGATGGCGAGCGCCAGCGATTCGATGGTTCGAAGGTGGAGAGCCGCCGTTTCTTGTGCATGCTTCTTCTCGTCTTCTAAGCGCCCCAGATACAGCCGGTAAGAGCGATAGACCAGATACATGACCGGCGCGACCAACATGGATGTCTGCCACCCCAGACGGTGTTTGGCTATTTCAAATAAACCGGCGGTGGCAGCGCCGAGCAGATAGTAAGGAAACGACCATAGATATGACGTACGCCACACTTTTCCAAACGACTGGCATTCCGTCAGAGCAATCACCGCGGCTACCAGGAGGGTTGTGCTGATAAAATACGCGCACGCTAATATCCCCAGCGTCACGCTCAACTCGAGGGGAAGGCTTCGCAGCCACGTGGAATGGAATGTGGAATACGAGACGTTGATCGCGATGGAGACGCTGGCTACGTTAAAAAGAATTTGAACAACCCGCACTTTCTTCGCGGATTGCCAAAAGTACTGCACTAGGACTGAGGAACAGCCTACAACCAGGACTTGAGGGAGGCTGAGTGAAGCGATCCCGATCAGTACGAAAAAGAAGGAGACCGATATGGTCCCCGTAACTCCGGGCAAATGCAACTTTAAGCCCGAGGCGAGTAGCGCTATGATCAGGAAAATAACAAAGCTGGCCAGATCCTCCGATCGCCATAAGAGCAGCCCACGGGCCAGAACAAACCAGCCCGCGGTAATGACGAGAGTGATAAAAGTCTTTGCTGTGGAAGACATGGCCCGTTCCTCGGCGAAACAGCGCGGCCAGACTGCATACGACCGCGCCTAGTTTTCGCCGATTCCGCTAGTGCTGCCCCAAACTACGTTACTGCCCCAAACCACATTCGTCCCCCAGTCATCACTGCTGCCCCACACCACGTTGCTTCCCCAGACTACGTTGGTGCCGTTCACGAATACGGTGCTGCCCCAGACTACGTTGGTCCCCCACCCTGAACCGCTACCCCAAACCACATTGCTACCCCAGATTTCATTGTTATTTGTAACCAGATGGGCTTGCTGCGTAAATGGGTTGTAGGTGACACTCGGCGATGCGGCGCTCCCATTCGCAACGTCGGTGCTGGACAGTGCCGCCTGGATGTCCACGTACCCGGCGCCAATCGTGAAGACGTCGTATGTGTCGACATATGTTTGTCCCGTAGTTGGGTCTGTGGCCACGCTATATGCCGGAAAGTTCTTTGTCGCGGTCTTCATTAAACGCGCCTTAACCGTATCGGGACTCAGGCCGGGGTTCTTCTGCAACATGAACGACGCCGCGCCCGAAATTACCGGCGTTGCCATGCTGGTTCCGCTCAGCCGGAGGTATTCGGACGGCTCGGATGTACCGGAATTCGTGTAGTATGAGGGCGGAACTACGTTACCGGGATACTCTGCCGCCAGCGTAGATCCCGGTGCAAGCAGCGAGACCACCAGATTTCCGGGAGCCACCACATCGGGTTTTACTGTCTGATCGATGTAGGTCGGACCCTTGCGAGCTGTAGCTCGCGATCTGGTCGTCGCTGCGAGGATAAGTCTCCAGCGTTTTCATGCAGCCGACAGTGATGGCATGCGGGCTGTTGCCCGGAGAGATGCACCGTCGCATAACCGTTTCTTCCCAGGTTACCGGCTGCGATCACGACCACGATCCCGTTCCTCCACGCCGCTTCCACCGCCTGGCACAGCGGATCGCGGTTGCAGCTTTCGTAAATCGGGCGGCCCAAGGAAAGGTTAATCACGCGCACGTTGTACTTGCTCTTCAGTTGCACGGCTTGCTGGATGGCCGCGATCACTTCGCTATCGGTGCTTGCGCCATTCTTGTCCAGCACACGGAGATCGAGAAGGTTGGCATTAGGCGCAATGCCTTTGAGGATGTGCAAGGAGCCGGGCATGGACGAAGAACTTCGCATTGCCAGCCAGAATGCCGGCGACATGTGTACCGTGGCCGAAATCGTCGTACTGAGAACGCTCTCCGCTCACGAAGCTTTTCCGGTACACCACGCGAGACTGGCCCGCACGCCATTTCGGAGATCGGGATGCGAATAGATTCCGCTGTCGATTACCGCGATGCCTACGCCGCTTCCGTCCAAGCCGGAGTTCCACGCCATCGGCGCATTGACCGCGTCGGCGGTGTAATCCAGTGACGCATGCAGCGGGCGATCGAGCGAGATATAGTTCACATTCGACTGGTTGGACAGCGTGACTCACATCTCCCGCCTGCATGGTTCCCGCGACCGCGTTGATCAATCCAAAACACGATCGCCGCCGAGGATATTGACGACAGTGCAAAGAAGCCCGCCGACTATCCCCAGTAGCCCGCCGCCCCCGCTACACGTTTGCGTCTGTTGTGGCGGCGTGGTGTTGTACTGCACGATTACGTTGACCGAATTTGTAGGATTCGACAGCAACGGCAGAAGGTCTGGTGAAATTTTCGAGTTATCCGCGAAGGCGGACCCTGCCGTCATCAAGACAAGGCATAGGACGGTGCGTCGCGTAAGTTGACCCAATAAGTTTTGCATTCTCAGCTCCGGACATTAGCGTCCGAAAAGATTAAGCAACTTATCAGCCGTATACCCCACATTACAAAGTGGCCCAATTTCAATATCGCGTTGGATAGTATGACGTTACCTTCGGTGAATTCGTCAACAGCGCCAAGTGCCACGCTGACACCTTGCAGTCGGAGTTGGTGTGACAAATTGTCACAAACGACTTGCCATAGTTAGCGCCTCAGGTGGCCGTGCCGATGCCCCTTGGCCAACTTTTCGGGGCTTTGCCTGATTGAAGCATAACCGCACTTTGGCGACAATTAAGCTGGCCCGAAGTCAATGCCAAGCAATCGGATCCGTTCTATATGAGTCTCGCCTGGACAACCACCGCACAAGACGCGCATGAAGGAGCGGAGCTGATTACAAGATCTGACGCCAGAGTTTCAGAACGCCTTCCCATGCGGTTTTGGGCCAAGCTCTCCGGTGAAATGGGGGCCGGCAACTGCGGAACGGCGTGGGGCCATGTACTCAATATGAGCGCTTCAGGTGTGCTGCTGGAAGCGCTAACACCGATTGCAATCGGCTCTCAGGTGCGGATTCAAGCTGACGAGCTGCTGGCGGGCACCGCATATGTCCGGCACTCCACAAGGTGCTCGTGGAAATTCAGAATCGGACTCGAATTTGCAGCGGTTTTGCATAACGGACGTTGAGCGGAACGGCATTCTTCGGCGCGAGCAAAGCTCCCTTAAGCAGAGCTTGGACTGTCAGCGGTAGTCCAAATCGCTGCGCCTAAGAGAGTCCGCACGCAATGCTGGAGTGGGTCCTTATACCGAACCCGCTGCCTGCCTCCGTACCTGCGTTCTTTCCAACTCCCATTTTAGCCGCTGCAGTGCGGCGGAAGTTTCGTCTGCTCGAATCACTGCCTGGCTGTCCTCGCCATAGCAGACGCGCATCAAAATCGCGATGTCCTGGAGTCTCTCCTCTACGAGCGTCAGATCATGCCGAAGTTGAACCGACTGATCGTGGGAAAGCGGACGCGAATCTTTAGAAGTGGGCATGACGTTAATTATACCGTTAGAACGCTTCCCGCGTCTGGAGGTGCTGTGGCGCGCGTAAGTGGCCGCTTTGCGCCAGTTCTATCGGTCCGGTCTTGAAGGGGCCCGCGCTGAAGATATCTTTTTTGTTATTCCTCTTCTCGAGGTACCGATCGTGGAGAAAAGAGTTCGCGCGTGCCGTCATTGACCAAATGCAGCATTGACGGCCTAGCCATGTAGCCCGATGATAAACGGAACATCCAAAGACGTTATCCCCAAGGAGGATAAACATGACGACGCTTCTTCACAATTTCATCCAGGACGAACAAGGTCAGGACTTGATCGAGTACACACTGCTGCTGGCTTTTGTGTGTCTCGCATCGGCAGCGCTGTTCATTAGCGCTGGAGGCAGTGTTGGCGGCATCTGGAGCGCCACCAACAGCCGGTTGGCGGCAGCCAATACGTCGGCGAGCTAGATAGGATTGAAGGACGTTCTCCAACTTTCCGAAGCCGCCTTTCAGACCTGCTTGAGGAAGTAAGCTCTCCAAGCTACTTCCTCAGCAGGACAGGCATCGGGCTGGAAATTTCTGTCCATCGCCCAGAAATTGCACCTGGTTGTTCCGCCCGTCCGCGCCTTTCCTTGATGCGTTCCCCCACGGCATCCAACGGCACAGGCTGACACCAACGGCATGTGGTGCTAAAACCCTCCTGTTACATTTCAGGGCTGAGCGTGCGTCTTCAAGAGGAAAGGCGGTATTGATGCGCGCTAACCTACGCTCAAGCCGGCTCAGCGTAATACTTTTGTTGGCCTTTGGCTTACCGGCGTTTTCGCAGTTCGGACGGCCCATGCCCGGAGGCCGGGCGAGAACCTCATCGACTCCAGGCGCCACCATCCCGGACGAACCACTGGCGACGTTCAGCGGGGCCGTGCAGAGTATTGACAAGAAGAAACTCATACTTCAGGAAGCCGATTCAAAAGCTTTACAGTTCATTTGTTCGCACAAGACGCAGTATTACGACGGCGACAAGAAAATCAAGTCTTCCGGCATCAAGGCCGGGGATCGCGTGACAGTAGAGACCAAGCGTTATGCCGACGGTGAGATGGAGGCAATCAATGTCCACATCGAACACCCCAAGGCCCAAAAAGGGGAGGCGCCAGCATCTTGAAATTCGGGGCCTCGCTTGGGGCGTTCTGCTTATGCAGCGCAGGACTTTTTGCGGCTGAAGCTCCCCTGCCGGTTGTACGGGTGTGCGATATCCTGCGCGACCTTCCGTCCTATCAGGGCACAGTAGTCGCCGTTATTGGACGGTTCTCTTTTCGTGAAGGTGGGCGCTTCCTCACTGAGAAAGCGTGTTCGCTAAAAGACGATGGCCAACCGGATCGGCCTACGGTCGTGGTGCTATACGATTCGAAGTCGGCTCCAAAACCGCCTCATGATCTTTATTTCGATCGAAGGCTCGTCGACAAACAGTTGGAGCTTATCGGTCGTCAGACTTCTCTCGCCAGCTTTCGATTCGGCTCTCAAGATTACGATCGTTGGGCCGTGGTTTACGGCCGTATTGAAATGAACAAGGAAGCGACTCTGCGGTCAAAGTCCTTGGGCGGCGAGTTTGAGCCGGCGCCTGCGAGAATCATCTGCAGTAGCAGCACCATGGTTGTTTTCCTCGCCGATTAATCAACCCCCCCCTCCAAAAATAACCTCACGGTGCCGCAACCTTACGGCCACTGAACGACGTCTTCACTGAAATACGAAGAAAATCATGGGCAATGTGCGGGAGAATTTTGCGCTAACCAGGCGAGGCCTGCTGATTTCTGCCGGAGCTGCGATGGCGAATTTCAGCCGGCTGTTCGCCACCAGTCCCGATTTCTGGAACAAGAAGGAGCCCTCCGCAATGGTCTAGCGAGGAGATCGAGAGACTTACGACCAAATCACCTTGGGCCAAAGAAACATCGGCACAATACTCACCGGAACAAGGCCAGGGTGGGATGGGTGGCCCTGGAGGAGGTG
>CAWKAA010000001.1:0-1911560 GCA_963847515.1 Terriglobia bacterium | reverse complement strand
ACCTTCGCGAGACTTCGTCGGTGACTAACCAGACGCGCGGCGTCATACTCCAATCGCTCAAGGAAGGAGCTGGAGTCCACATGCTGCAGGCGAGTCGATGGCCAGCCAGGCTCAAATCCGAAGTCTGAAGCATCCAAGCAAATTGAAGCTGAGCAGAAGAACACGGCCAGCCAGATCAGCGAGGTCAAAGAATCCGCCGGAACCGCAAGAACACGAGGGTCGGCGAGGTGAGCGGCTAGGTGACCAACGAAAATCGCAGCTGAGGCACCACGCAGGCGGATTGAAGTATGCCTTCAAATGCTGACCAGAAAAAGGGTCACCGGTGATCTTGGGCGGCGCCCAGACCGGGGCCTATGTAGCACCCAACTGCAAAGAAGATCGCCCTGCACGCCTGGGAGCGCAACATCTTTGAGTTTGAATTCTGGCGAAGACCAAAGCGCCGCAGCGTGTAGGTGATATCTCGGCGCCGCTCAAGAAATCGGATCCGAAGAGGAATAAGTACACCATCGAAGTGATTGCTGACTGATAAGAGCACGGAAAAGAGGGACCGTACGATAAAACCAACCGGTGCAGTTCTATGTCTCGAGGCCGCATCAGCCCTACGAGATCGTGGTGAACCAGGTGCGGAAGGATCAGATCGCCGGACCCGGACCCGGGCCATGACGTCAGGTAGCGCGCAACTAAAGCAAGCGAACGGGCAGGCTTTCACCTGTCCCCAAATGGAACCTCCACTGAACCTAACCTGCTCATCGTGGGTGTCACCCGCCGCCTTTTTTCCTAGCCTCAGTCCGTCAGCTCGCCCCGTAATCCGTCACCGCCTGTCCGCCGAGCGCCACGCGACCGCCGTGAGCCGGTGCCCAAAACGCCGCCGCGCACGGATGCCTAGGCAAGAAACTCCGTCTTGCCTAGACGCTTGGCCCACAAGGATCGAGCAGCAGCGCGCCGAGCCGGTGACCGGATCTTCGTTCATGCCGGCGGCCGGAGCGAAGAAGCGCGAGACAAAATCGCAGTCGCCGACTTGCGGAGCGCGCGGTCAAGATGACGCCGCGCACCGAGATCTCCGAGAACGCGAGAAATTTGGTTTGACGCTTCTCGCAGTACCGCTTCGGATTCCACTTCGACGATATAGTCGAACTTGTTCTGGCCGACATATTTGAGCGCGACGCCGAGCGCTTCACCCAGCCTGCGGGAGGTTCGGAGGGCTCCTCGGCTTTGACCGGAAAATCCATCTCGATCCATTCGCGTTGCTGACGGCGGTGAGCCGTCCGCTGCGGGTGTGAAAGCGCGCCTGTTCGCCCGGATCCAAATGACCGGCTTGCCAAAAGAAGGTGCGCGCTGGCGAGCGTCGCGTGACCGCAGAGATCCACTTCTATTGCCGGGGTAACCAGCGGAGATGGAAACCGTCGGCCTGCCCGCACCAGGAATGCGGTTTCCGATAGGTTCATCTCGCGGGCGACATTCTGCATCCACACGTCCTCTCGCGCCGAGGGCAGGAAACACACCGCCGCCGGATTGCCGGTGAAGGGCTTGGAGGTGAAGGCGTCCGACTTGACCATGGGTAGAGGCATGGGCTGAAGAAATATTGTCTCATCGGCCCGCGACTCGCTGCAGCGCTTACGGTTATTTGGCCATGCACAAAAAACGGCGTAGCGCCTGCGCTACAGTGAACCTGATGAAGATTCTTGCGGGGTTGCTGGAGCGCTTACTGGCTCTGCGCTTTGCTGAGGAGCTGAAGCGGGTGTGGCCAAAGTCGGATCATACCATCCATCCTTCGGTCTCGTGTACGGCTATTCCGAACCGCAAGTGCGGGCCGGGCGACTGCACGCGCGATCCGCTGTTCGCTAGGAGCGCTGGTCCTGGCGGCGGGCGAACCCCGGCTGCGATCGTGACGCTGGACTCGGAAGCATCGTTTCGGGGAACCTCAAGCGCGACGTGGCGGCGAAGCCGGGAGTTCCGGTACTGCTGCTCGCGGCCTCGCACAGCCACTCCGCCGCTGTCCTTCTTGCCGTCCGAGGCGGAACGCGTCCGCGGAGTCACGCCACCGTCCTTCGGAGCCTTCCCCGTATCAAGTCGAGTTCGAGCAAAAGATTTTCGACGCTGTCCAACGGGCCGGTCCGGATCGAATGGCGTCCCGCGCGGCTTGGCATTGGCCGCGGTCTCGTTGCAACTGGGCTATAACCGCCTGCTTGCTCCGGGACGATGGCTGCGCCCGGGCCCTGTTCGATAATCTAGAGCGCATCCCGTACGGGCCCGTCGATCCGGAGTTTACGCTGCTGCGGATCGAAGACATGAACAGGCGCGGTCCGCGCGCTGGTGGTGCACTACGCGTGTCACGCGGTCGTGCTGGGTCCGACGAGTCGCCACTATTCGGCCCGATTATCCCGGCGCCATGGAGGCCAAAGTCGAAGCGGCCATTCCGGGACGTCCAGTGCATGTTTGTGCAGGGTGGCGCCGGGGATATCAACCCGCTTTTTCGAAGGACGCACCGGAAATGAAGACAAAGACCTCGCCACGATGCAGACCATGGGCGAGCTAATGGGCGAGAAGGTGCTCCGGGGTGTTAAAGGAGATGAAAGCGACTCGCCGGTTCGTTTTCCGATCCAATCACGCTCCGAGCGCTGAAATTCGCGACCGCTGGGAGAAGGACAAACCGATCGAAGTCGGAATCACGACCGTGCTTATCAATCGCGAAATTGCGATCGCCGCGGTGCCCAGGCGAGCCGATGCACAGGTTCCAGACTTACTGGAAGCACCACGCTGACGTGCCCTTTCCGTGTTTTACGGATATACCTACAGCTCTGGCGGTGTCTGGGCCGGGATACTTCCGGATATTCGTTCGGCGGCCTACGGCGGATATGGCGCGAGACGCGTCGACGCGCATCGAGGTGGGCGCGGGAGAGACCATCATGCAGCATCACTTGATCAATCTATACAAACTAATGGACATGTGGGACGATACGCCAGGAATGCCATGATCTAAGTATAAAGCGTGATCCCGGCTCGGAATTTGCCTGTTTTGCTCCCCAAATCTGTTAACTGTGAGCAATTTTGCAACATACGCACAAGAACAAAAAATGCTATTTCTGTTTGATATTTGTGCGAGCTAGCGAAAGTAAAAAAGGCGGGGACATTCGCAGCAGTAATGTCACCGGAAATTTTGGTGTTTTGGGCAGAGGAATTGAGAAAGAGGAGTTATGAATATTCTGAAGATGATTCAGAAGAACTTCGTGAGGAACGTGTGTGCCTCTTGACGAATAATATAAGTTCTCGAGAAAGTTGGCCCTTAAGCGAACACCTCGAAGAGGCCGACCACCCGCATGGGACAAAGCAACCAGTCTCACTGCATCCAAGAGTACTTGGCCTGCAACGGGTCTATGAATGGGGCGCCTCTGGCTACTTCTGCTGGGAAATCGGCGAATTAGAGTCGTTTCCCGTCTCTCCTAAACACGTTGTACTGGAGCTGCCCCGTTAGATGCCGTCGATCCAACCGCGGTAACTCAGTGTGCCGTCGGGTGTCCGCACATAGGTCTAGCTGTGTGCCTCTGGGGGGTGGCGCTTGCAAGCAAAATCCGTCGCCGCGGCAAAGCCCGGGCGGAACCCGGAATACAACAGGCGGTAGTAGGCCTGAATGGCGCTTCTGCGATCCGTTCATCAGCAAATTTGACCGAGCCCTAGCGCCTGATCTCAACCGGATCTCCCAGCGGCGCACAGTAATCCTGGATCCTGCGGAATGCCGCTGGGGAGACATCGCATGTGCGCGAGCCCCACCACAGCCCCTCGTTCTGGCGCGCTGGATGATCGGGTAAGTAAATTCCGAAAATGTCCTGTTCGCCGCGCCGGAGTCCAAGAAGGCACGAGGTGCCCCGCCGATGGGTTCAGGGCGTCGGGCAATGGAGCGCGCTCGCCAAAATAATGCCGAATAGCAGGACACGGAAACGCTCGTTCAAACTCGGCGGCTCGGTTAGCGGCGGCCGTCACTGCTACGGTTCCGCCGCGTATTTCTGGTACGCCTCGGCGATATTCGCCGTTTTGTAATCGCCATGGTGGATGATTACGCGGTATCGGAACAGGAGCGATTTGTGTTCCGGGATGGTCCAGCTTCCGTCCTGGTTCGGATCGCGCGTGAAATCGCGGAACCCGAACGGATTCGCGGCGAACAAGCCGTAGCCGCGCGCATGCCAGGTGGTGGGATGCCGAAGCTCTTCGGGTGATCCAAAACCGCGATGCCGACTTCTTCGCCCTCCACTTTGCCGTCGTAATTCACCCAGTCCGCCCGCTTGCCCCAGATTGCTTTTTCGCCTTCGGCGCCCGCCGAATTCACCATGTGGGCGGGCGGCGAATCGAGCTCTTTGACGACGCGGATGCCGAAGGTTCCTTCCTTCGAATCGCCGAATGTCACCGGGCCGTGCGTGGCATGAACGGTGAATTCGCAGTCGATGATGCGCGTCTGGTCGTCGCCACGAAACGTGAAAGCTTGCGTTTCGTCGGCAATCACGCGGCCGCTGGGATCTTCGAGCGTGAACTCGGCCCGAATCACGCCCGAGTCGCCGCCGCGCGCTTCCTCGATCTTCTGCATCACCATGTGCCCATACGCCTGCTTGCCATGGTCGTGGAACATATTTGGCGAACGTTTCTTCACCCCAGAAATCCAGCCCATCGATATTGCCGTGCGCGAAATAGAGCGGGCGCTGGTGAGGCTCGAAGCTGGGGTCGTGCTCGCTCCCGGCGGGCACTTCGTTTCGCGACGGGATATCCGCGCGTCACGATGGTTCCCTGCGCGCTTCGCAAGGGCATGCAGGTAGGGCTTGGCGACCTTGGAGTCGAAATAGTAAGTGGTGAACGGCTTGCCGCCGATGCTTACGTCGATCTGATTTCCGCTGCGCTGGACGTCGACGGTTTGCTGCGCGACACAGGCGCAGCAACACGCGAACAGCGCAAAGGACAGTCTTGCTCGTTCTATGGTCATGATAATGTTCAAACTTTTTCCGGCACTACGAACGGCTCGCGGTACGCGCCGCGCAGAAGGCGGTTGGCCTCCTCATCCCCGGTTACCTGCTCCGTTGCGGGATCGAAATGCAACGTGCGGCCGAGCCGGTAGGATGCGTTGGCCAGGTGAATCAGAGTGCAGGATTTGTGTGCTTCCTGAATGGGCGCGTTCAGTTCTTCCTTCTTTCGGCTGCGAACACAATCGATGAAGTTCGCCCAGTTATTGCCGCGCTTCGAGCTGGTGGGTCCGGGCGTCTGCTCTTTCCCGAGCCAGGTGCGATAGGACTGATAATCTTCCTCGTTGGTCACCGCCATGTAGCCTTTTGAGCCGTAGAAAATATCACCGACCGTGTTGCCGCCAGCCGAGAGGTGCTCCTCATGGCCGGGAGGCCCCAGGAATCCGGGAATCATCTCGCCGCCAAATCCCGGAGAGCCGATGCCGGCTTCATGATTGGTGATCCAATGGCGCACCTCGAACTCCAGCATTTTGCGTTTGCCGACGCCATCGAACTCGAAGCGCAATACAGCTTGTTGGGTGTTTCCTGATCGTCGTCGAACATGAAGTGGCCGCCCATGGCGGAGGCTTTGATCGGAAACTCGACGCCCAATCCCCATCGCGCCACATCCATCTGGTGGGAACCCTGATTGCCGATATCGCCGTTGCCGTACGCCCAGAACCAGTGCCAGTTGTAGTGGAACCGGTTGCGCGTGAATTCGTGCTTGGGAGCCGGGCCGGTCCACAGATCGTAATCCACGCCCGCGGGCGCAGGCTCAACTGGTTTGCGTCCGATGGTATCGCGATGATTGAAGCACAAGCCGCGCGCTAGGGCGATTCGCTGGAGCAATCGTCGCGATACGATCGGGCACGCCCAGGCCGAGCCCGCGCCTGCGGGCGTGAATTACGATTTGTGGACCGGTCCGGCGCCGAAGCACGAGTTCACGCGCAACCGGTTCCACTACAACTGGCACTGGTTCTGGGATTACGGCAATGGCGACCTTGGGAATCAAGGTTCCCACCAGATCGATGTCGCGCGATGGGGTTTGGGCGTCGGGTTTCCGATTAAAGCCACCGCCATGGGCGGCCATTTCATGTTCGATGATGACCAGCAGACACCGAATAACCTGAGCTGTGCGTTCGAATTCGATGGTGTGGGCAAACGCAAGATGCTCGAGTTCGAAGTGCGGAACTGGACCACGAATCATGAAGCCGGTATCGGGACTCCGGGCTTTGGTGGTAGATCCGATTCCCGGATTTATCGGCCCTCCCGGTCATGAAGAGAACTTCAGTATGGCAGGCAACACTGTGGGAGACATCTTTTACGGGTCGAAAGGCTTTATGGCGGTCACGAACGAAGAGGATTATCAGTCCTACCGGACATGGCTGGGGCGCGAACAGACACCGGGTCCGACCGCCCGCGCGCCGGGGAAACAATTGGGCCAACTTCATCGACTGCGTTCGCAGCCGCAAGAAGGAAGACCTGAACGCTCCCATTCAGGAGGCGCATATCTCCTGCACCCTGATACACCTTGCGAACGCGTCCTATCGGCTGGGGCGCACGTTGAATTTCGATCCCGCCACCGAGCAGGTTACGGGCGATGAATAGGCGAATCGCTTTCTTGCGCGGCGCCTATCGCGAGCCGTTCGTAGTCCCGGAAAAAGTCTGAACATTATCATGAAAAAAACTGGCAAGGTGTCGTTAGCGGTAATGGTGTGTTGCTGCACTTGCGTCGCTCAGCAGAACGTCGAGGTGCATCGCAACGGAAATCAGATCGAAGTCACGATCGGCGGGAAGCCGTTCACCACTTATTATTTCGATGAGGCTGTCGCCAAGCCCTATCTCATGCCTCTGCGGAGCGCTCAGGGCACCATCGTTACCCGCGGTTATCCGGTAGGAAACGAGGTGCCGCCGGGAAGCGAACGCGATAAAAGCTTCGAGCCTCACCAGCGCCCGCTCTATTTTGCGCACGGCAACATCGACGGCCTGGATTTCTGGGGTGAGGAAGTGTTTTCCAAATTCTTCAACGACCATGGCAAGCAGGAGTACGGCCATATGGTCATGGAAAAAATCGATGAGGCGCGCGACGGCGATGCAGGCGTGATCAAAGCCCAGTTCAGCCTGCAAGGCCCGCGTGGCCGGGTGATCGGCGACGAAACACAAGCGTTCATTTTCCACGGCGATGACCGCACGCGCGTCATCGACTGCGAATTCACCGTACGCGCCACGAACGGCCCCTTGACTTTCGGAGATTCGAAGGAAGGGACGTTCGGCATCCGCGTGGCTAAGGAACTGGATTCGCCGCCCGCCCATATGGTGAACTCGCAGGGCGCCGAGGGAGAGAAAGCCATCTGGGGCAAGCGCGCGGACTGGGTTGATTACGACGGCAAAGTGGAAGGCGAAGACCTCGGTATTGCGGTTCTCGACCACCCCAAAAGTTTTCGGCACCCCACTACCTGGCATGCACGCGGCTATGGCTTGCTCGCCGCCAATCCCTTCGGCCTCCGCGATTTTACTCGTGACCCAAATCAGGACGGAAGCTGGACGATCCCGGAACGCAAATCCCTGACGTTCCGATACCGCGTGGTGATCCACCACGGCGATTACAAAACCGCCAACATCGCCGAGGCGTACCAGAAGTACGCGGCTGAACCGTAGCAGTGACGGCCGCCGCTAACCGAGCCGCGAGTTTGAACGAGCGGTTGCGTGTCCTGCTATTCGGCATTATTTTGGCGAGCGCGCTCATTGCCCAACGCCCTGAACCCATCGGCGGGCACCTCATCCTGCTTAGGCTCCAGCACGGCGAACGGACATTTTCGGAATTTACTTACCCGATCATCCAGCGCGCCAGGACAGAGGGCTGTGGTGGGGCTCGCGCACATGCAATATCTGCCCAGCGGCATTCCGCAGGATCCGGATTACTGTGCGCCGCTGGAATATCCGGTTGAGATCGCGCTGGGCTCGGTCAATTTTCTGATGGAAGATGTCAACGGATCGGAGAGCGCCATTCAGGCCTACTACCGCCTGTTGAATTGCGGGTTCCGCCCGGGCTTTGCCGCGGCGACGGATTTCCCTTGCAACGGCCACCAGCCCATCGGCGCACAGCTAACCTATGTGCGGACAGCCGACGGCACACTGAGTTACCGCGGTTGGATCGACGGCATCTAACGGGGCAGGTCCAGTACAACGTGTTTCAAGGCGCCGGGAAACGACTAATTCGCCGATTTCCCAGCAGAAGTAGCCAGAGGCGCCCCATTCATTGAGCCGTTCAGGCCGTTGCTGCTCTTGGATGCAGTGAGACTGGTTGCTTTGCTCCATGCGGGTGGTCGGCCTCTTCGAGGTGTTCGCTTAAGGGCCAACTTCTCGAGACTTATGAGTACTTCGTCAAGGCACACACGTTCCTCACGAAGTTCTTCAATCATCTTCAGAATATTCATAACTCCTCTTTCTCAATTCCTCTGCCCAAAACGCCAAAACTCCGGTGACATTACTGCTGCGAATGTCCCCGCCTTTTTTACTTTCGCTAGCTCGCACAAATATCAAACAGAAATAGCATTTTTTGTTCTTGTCGTATGTTCAAAATTGCTCACAGTTAACAGATTTTGGGGCGAAGACGGCAAATTCCGAGCCGGGATCACGCTTTATACTTAGATCATGGCTTTCCAGGCGTATCGTGCCACATCCCCTTTAGTTTGTATAACTTGATCACGTGATGCTGCATGATGGTCTCACCCGCGCCCACCTCGATGTGCGTGGACACATCTCCGCCGTATCCGCCGTAGGCCGCCGAACGGATATCCGGCAGATATCCCGGCCAAACACCTCCAGCGCTGTAGGTGTATCCGTAAAAGAGCGGATAGGGAACGTCAGCGTGCTGCTTCCAGTACATCTGGAATTTGTGCATGGGCTCGCCGGGCACCGCGGCAATCGCAATTTCGCGATTGATCAGCACAGTAGTGATGCCGACCTCGAAGGTTTGCTCTTTGTCCCAGCGGCCGGCGAATTTCAACACCTCGCTAGTTGATTGGATCGGATAGCGGACGGGCGATGTCGCTTTGATCTCTTTGACACCCCGGAGCACGTTCTCGCCCATTAGCTCGCCCATGGCCTGCATCGTGGCGAAGTCTGTGTCCTCATTCCCCGTGCGGCCTTCAAAAAGCGGGTTGATATCCCCGGCGCCACCCTGCACAAACATGCATTGCGTTCCGGGCATGGCCGCTTCCACTTTGGCCACCATGGCGCCGGGCCAATCGGCGGACCACTTGCAACTCGTCGGACCGAGCACGACCGCGTGACACGCGTAGTGCACCGCCAGCGCGCGTGCCGTGCCCTTCATGTCTTCGATGCGCAGCAGCGTGAACTCGGGATCGACCGGCCCATAGGGGATGCGCTCTAGATTATCGAACAGCGCCCGGGCGCGCCCATCGTCCCGCAGAAGCAGCCGGTTATAGCCCAATTGCAACGAACCGTGGCCGATGCCAAGCCGCGCGGGAAACATGGACGAGACCGCTTGTTCGACAGCCTTGAAAACCTTTTTCTCGAGCTCGACCTGGTAGGGCGACGCTTCGAAAGATGCCGGTGTGATGCCCGGCGCGTTCGCCTGGGATGGCAGAAAGGCCGGCCCGGAGTGCGTGTGCGAGGCCGCGAGCAGCAGCACCGGAATTCCCAGCTTGCCCGACACTTCGCGCCGGAGGTCCGCCGAAACGATGCTTCCCAGATCCAGCGTCACGATCGCAAGGCGGGAGCCACCCGCCGCCAGGACAAGCGCTCGGGCGAACAGCGGATCGTGCGTGCCATTCGCCGGCCCACACTTTCGATTGGCATAGCCATACATCGGCCCGAAGGACGAAGGAGTGATGTCGACCTTGGCCAAACCCGCTTCCAGTTCAGCAGCGCAGAGCCGTAACGTTAAGAGCAACCCCGCAAGAATCTTCATGAGGTTCACTGTAGCGCAGGCGCTACGCCGTTTTTTGTGCATGGCATGTAACCGTAATGCGCTGCAGAAATGTTTCCGGCCAATGCGACAATATTTCCAAGCCCATGCCCTTACCCATCGTGCAAGTCGACGCCTTCGCCTCCAAACCTTTTACCGGCAATCCGGCGGCGGTTTGTGTCCTGCCCTCGGCGCGTGACGCGGTTTGGATGCAGCATGTGGCGCTCGAGATGAACCTCTCGGAAACCGCATTCCTGGAGCGCCAGGCCGACGGTTTCAATTTGCGCTGGTTTACCCCGGCGGTTGAAGTGGATCTCTGCGGTCACGCCACTCTCGCGAGCGCGCACGTTCTTTGGGAAGCCGGTCATTTGAAGGCCGGGGAGCAGGCGCGCTTTCACACCCGCAGCGGATTGCTTACCGCCGACAAACGAGGCGATTGGATCGAAATGGATTTTCCGGTCAAGGCCGATGAGCCCGCCGAACCGCCCGCACGCTTGGGTGAAGCGCTCGGCGTGGCGCTGAAATATGTTGGACGAAACAAATTTGACTATATCGTCGAAGTGGAATCCGAAGCCGTACTGCGGGCGGCCAAACCGAATTTTTCGCTGCTTTCTGAGATCTCGGTGCGCGGCGTTATCTTGACCGCGCGCTCCGCGAACAATGGGTTCGATTTTGTCTCGCGCTTCTTCGCTCCCGCGTCGGGCATCAACGAAGATCCGGTCACTGGCTCGGCGCACTGCTGTCTTGGGCCCTTCTGGGCCAAACGTCTCGGCAAGACGGAATTTCTGGCCTACCAGGCATCCCTGCGCGGCGGCGTTGTGCGCGTCCGGCTGAATGGCGACCGTGTGCTTCTGGGCGGACAGGCAGTGACGGTATTACGGGGCGAGCTGACGGACTGAGGCTACAGAAGAGGCAGCAGGTAGCACCCACGATGAGCAGGTTCGATTGGTTGTGGAGGTTCCGTTGGGGACAGGTGAAAGCCTGCCCCGTTCGTTGCTTTAGTTGCGCGCTACCTGGTCTTTGGGCGTGGCCAGATATCCGGCGATCTGATCCTTCCGCACCTGGTTCACCACGATCTCGTAGGGCTGATGCGCCTTCGAGACATAGAACTGCACCGGTTCGTTTATGGTACGGTCCTTCTTTTCCGTGGTCTTATCGTCAGCAATCACTTCGATGGTGTACTTATTCCTCTTCGGATCCGTCCTCTTGAGCAGCACCGAGATATCACCTACACGCTGCGGCGCTTTGGTCTTCGCCAGATTGAACTCGAAGATGTTGCGCTCTCCCAGGCGCTTCAGTGCGGCGATCTCTTTGCCGTTGGTCGCTACATAGCCGCTCTGCACGCCCAGATCACCGGTGACCTTTTTCAGGTCGGCGACGGCATTCTTCAAATCCGCCTGCGTGGTGCCTAGCTGCGATTTTACGTTGGTCACCTCGCCGCTCACCTCGCCGACCCTGGTGTTTGCGGTTCCGGCGGATTCTTTGACCTCGCTGATCTGGCTGGCCATGTTCTTCTGCTCAGCTTCAATTTGCTTGGAGATGTCGTCGGCGTGCTTCAGAGCTTCGGATTTGGCCTGGCTGGCCATCGAATTCGCCTGCCGGCGTGTGGACTCCAGCTCTTCCTTGAGCGAGTCGATATGACGCCGCGCCGTCTGGTTAGTCACCGACGAAGTCTCGCGAAGGTTTGAAATCTCGGTGAGTACCTGCTCGCGCAGTTTCGCCATGTCTGTCCTGGCGCGATCGATTTGAAGGTACAGATACACGTTGGAAGCGAGCAGCGCTACGATGGCGCCGATCATGATCGCGTTTCTCACGGGTGAACCGCTCGGCGGCTGAACTGGATATGGTGCGTCTCCCACAAGCATGCTCCTTGTCTAGGGAATTTCGGATAGATCTATAGTATAGATCGTTCGGGAGGCTGATTACGTTACAGCCGGGTTCCCTCATTCAGGCTGATGTTTGCGGTGCGATGCTACAATGTGGCCTTTCATCTAGTTAGGAGAGAATCACACCATGCAATTTGTAACATTTCAGCGCGACGGGTCTGCCGAGCCCGGCGTGATCGTGGGCGGCAATGTCGTCGGGCTGAAGGATGCCGGATTCCCTACGCTGCTTGCCGTCATCGAAGGAGGGGTAGCCGCCCGGAAGCGCGTGGAATCCTGGATCAACGGCAAACCATCGGCAGTGCCGCTCGCCACGGCGCGCCTGCTAGCTCCTTTACCCCGGCCGCCAAAGATCATCTGCGTCGGCCTGAATTACCGCGACCACGCCATCGAATCCAAGATGGAGATTCCCAAAGTCCCGACCATCTTTTCGAAATACGCTACCGCCATCATTGGCCCCGGTGACCCCATCGTCCTGCCTAAAGTCTCCTCAAAGCCGGATTATGAGGCCGAATTCGCATTTGTCATTGGACCAGGCGGCCGTCACATTCCCGCCAGCCGCTGGCAAGAGCACATCTTCGGCTACACTAATTTCCATGATGTCAGCGCACGTGATTATCAGATGGCCACCACGCAATGGATGATGGGAAAGACCTTCGATACGTTTGCGCCCATGGGCCCAGCCATCGTGACGGCGGACGAAATCCCGGATCCTCATGCGCTCGATATCCAGATGATCATCAATGGCGAGGTGCTGCAAAGCTCGAACACTTCGAATCTGATTTTCCGGATTCCCGCGCTCATCGAATATCTCTCGGGGGTCTTAACCCTGGAGGCCGGCGATGTGGTGGCCACCGGCACGCCGGCCGGGGTGGGTTTTTCTAGAAACCCGCCACGCTGGCTGCGGCCCGGCGACGACGTGGTGGTGCGCATCTCGGGTTTAGGCGAGTTGCGCAACCCGGTGGTGGCGGAATAGCGTTACCGGTGAACCGGCAGTTCCGGCCCCAGCATCAATTGGGCGAACCGGCCCCACACAAACGCCAGGCCGTTCACCAGGTGGAAGGAAACCAGCAGCAGGACCACGCCGACCAGGCAGCATACCGTCGCCTCATCCTTCGAATTAACCTGATAGAAGCCAAAATCCATGGTCAGGGTGCTATAGGTGAGGGGGGCCAGGATCAATGCGACCGATATGGAGAAAGCCGTTACCAGCACCACAAATGCAGCGACGCCGAAGGGGAATTTTAACAACAGGTAGAACAGACTCTTCCAGGTGGTGGGGCTGCCGAACAGCGCCTTGAGCTTTGCCCAAATTCCAGGCGTGGGAGCCGGCCGCGGTGGCGGAGGAATGCTCAAATGCAGCATAGATTGGGCCATGAGCCTTTCGAACGCCCCCAGGCGGGAGCAGGCGAATAGGACGCCGATCAGGATCGGCACACCCACAAAGATGATCAGCAACCCCGCTCCCAGGCTGAGTCCGGTGATCAGGAAGACGAAGTACGCGATGCCCAGCGGAAATCCCAGCAGCAGGTAAAGCAGCTTCAGGTAGGTTCGCGCGTCGGTAGCCGGGCCGAAAATGATGTCGAGCAGATCGCGATCAGCCGCCTGCGAGGTCTGGGTCGTTGTCACTCACCCACTATAGTCTACGCATAGGCGGGCCGCAGAGTTCGCCCAACGCCTCATTTGAAAGTTAACGGTTGTCAATGTAGGGAGGCCGGAGACACTCTGCGGGCAGGCCGGCCCTCGGTTTGGGCGCCGTGGCGCGAACTACGGTTTGCGAGCCATCTTTTGTTCCAGGGCGGACACTAGCCGGGAATGAACCTCCGCGGAAATCGGATAGGGATCCATGCCTTTGTAGATCTGGATGGTTTTCTTGGTAGTGTCACAGATCACCCAGCAATTAGGGCAATCGTTGATGTGCTGCTCCAGTTTCATACGGAGCGCTTCATCGGTTTTCTCATCCAGATAATCGCTCAGTTCGTCGAGGAACTGTTTACATGTAAGCAAAGGCGTCATCTCCCTTGCGTTTGAAGTAGCGGGTCAGCTTATCGCGAAGCTGCAGGCGCGCGCGCAGCAGCCGGCTCTTGACGGCGGGGACGGAAAGCTCCAGCGCCTCGGCGGCTTCCTCGGTTGAAAGTCCGTCGACGTCCCGCAGCACAAACACCGCGCGGTAGATCGGCGTCAGCCCCTCGATTGCGCTACCCAGGATATCGTTGATCTCTTCGCGTGAATACCGTTGCTCCGGGTTCTCGTCCCAGGCAGCGATCTCCCGGACCACGGTGTCCTCGCCCGTATCGATGGTGTCATCCAGCGAGACCGAGCGGTCGGACTTGCGCTTGCGCAATTTCATCAGCGCCTGATTGACCGCGATACGCACGATCCAGGTGTAGAACCTCGATTGGCCCTGGAACTGGTCGAGATGCTCGTAGGCCTTCAGGAAAGCTTCCTGCAATACATCTTCGGCATCCTCGCGGTTCTGGGTAATATGCAGAGCCAGACGGAAGATCTTGCCCTCATACCGGCGCAGGAGTTCGCTGAATGCTTTGGCATCACCGAGGCGTGCCTGTGCAACGATTGCGGCTTCGTCGTCGATTTCAATCGGGCTGCTGCTCATAGCGCTCATCGCGAATTGCCGGGGAATCTTTTAGTATACCGCGAAGCCCCCGTCAGATTCAGCCGGCTACGCGGCGGCCATGTTACGCTGAAAGTTCCCGATATGAGCAGCATCAATATTCGGCTGCCCGACGGCAGTACGCAGCCGGTCGAGCCCGGAACCCGGCCTATCGACATCGCCCGCTCCATCAGTCCGCGGCTCGCCGACGCCGCAATTGTGGCGAAGGTGAACGGGGACTTATACGATCTCACGCGTCCGCTCGAGGCGGATGCCGAGGTGAAGATCCTGACCAACAAGGATCCGGAAGCGCTCCAGGTATACCGTCACTCGACCGCACACCTGCTCGCGGCGGCTGTGCTGGAGCTTTTTCCCGAGACCAAACTGGGTATTGGCCCGCCCATCGAAACCGGGTTCTATTACGATTTCGACCGGCCCACGCCCTTCACTCCCGAGGATCTCGAGAAGATTGAAAAGCGCATGTGGGAGATCCAGAAGCGGGACCTGCCATACGAGCGCGTAATGACGCCCAAGGAAGACGGCCTGGCCAAATACTCCGACGCCTGGATGAAGTGCGAGTTGATTCGCGAGCGCGCCGGCGATGTGTTCTCCGAATACACGCTGGGGCCAAAATTCATTGATTTCTGTCGCGGCCCGCACGTGCCATCGACCTCTAAGATCAAAGCGTTCAAGCTGCTCTCGATCGCCGGAGCCTATTGGAAAGGTGACGAACACAACAAGCAACTGCAGCGCATCTACGGAACAGCTTTCTTCACGCAAAAAGAGCTGGACGAGTACTTGCACAAGCTCGAGGAAGCCAAGCGGCGCGATCATCGCAAGCTCGGACAGGAGCTCGATCTTTTCAGCATCCAGGAGCTTGCCGGCCCGGGGCTGATCTTCTTCCATCCCAAGGGCGGCATGGTCCGCAAACTGATTGAAGACTGGATGCGCGACCAATACTTGAAGCGGGGCTACTCGCTGGTGTACACGCCTCACATTGTGCGGCGTGAGCTGTTTAAAGTCTCGGGACACGCGAATTTCTATGGGCAAAACATGTTCACGCCCATGGAGCTGGATGACGCCGAATACCAGCCCAAACCCATGAATTGTCCCGGCCACATTCTAATCTACGCCAACAAGCAGCGCAGTTATCGAGAACTGCCGGTGCGGCTGGGTGAGCTCGGAACCGTGTACCGCTACGAGCGCTCGGGCGTGATGCACGGGCTGATGCGGGTGCGCGGGTTTACCCAGGACGACGCCCACATTTTTTGCACGCCCGACCAGATTGAAGACGAAATCGTTGACTGCCTGCAATTCGCCATCGACACTCTGCATACGTATGGGTTCCAAAGCTACGAAGCTGAGCTTTCCACCTGGGATAACGGCTCGAGCGGCAAATATGACGGTTCCGCGGACCAGTGGCAGCTGGCAGAAAACGCCCTGAAGCAAGCCTCGGCGCGGCTCGATCTCAAAGTCAAACTCATGCCGGACGAGGCCGCATTCTATGGCCCGAAAATCGATATCAAGCTGGTGGATGCCATCGGCCGCCTCTGGCAGCTTTCCACGGTACAGTTTGACTTCACGCTGCCGCAGCGCTTTGGTCTCGAATATATCGCTGAAGACGGCAAGGCGCATCAGCCGCTGATGGTACACCGCGCGCTCTATGGCTCGATTGAGCGCTTCTTCGGAATTCTGCTGGAACATTACGCCGGCGCCTTTCCGGTGTGGCTGGCGCCGGTGCAGGCTATCGTGCTGCCCATCACCGATCGACAGGTCGACTATGCACGTCAGGTGCAGAGCCGCCTGGATGCCGAAGGAATCCGCGCTACTCTCGACGATCGGAGCGAGAAGGTGAATCTCAAAATTCGCGATGCGCAGTTGCAGAAGATCCCCTACATGCTGGTGGTGGGCGACCGCGAGGCTCAAGCAGGGCAGGTGGCGGTACGCAACCGCAAACATGGCGACCTGGGCGCGAAACCACTGGACGTATTCTTAGCGGATGTTCGAAAACTGATCGATACCAAAGCCGTAGAGGAATAGCATCCTGAGGCAGGAGTTCGCGCGGCAAACGACGAAGCGGGGCGGACGTTTAGTCTACGACAAGGAGGGTTGCCTGGCAATAACGGCTGCCCCGCAGATATAACCTGCGGCGGTATTAGCATCTCCCGTCACGCTTTGCGCATCGTATGGGTTATGGAACGATCGGAAGCTGTTTTGGAAGCCGGTGCGCCTCTATCCGAGCAAGCACATCTGTTTTCCCCGTTGAGAATTCGCGACGTTACTTTTCGCAATCGCATCGCCGTGTCACCGATGTGCCAGTACTCCAGCGAGGACGGCTTCGCAAACGACTGGCATTTCGTGCACCTGGGTAGCCGCGCTGTGGGTGGCGCGGCGCTGGTCATTGCCGAGGCGTCCGCGGTGGAGGCACGGGGCCGCATCTCTCCCGCTGACCTGGGAATCTGGAAAGACGAGCACATTCCGCCACTTGCACGAATTGCCGCTTTCCTTCGGCGCCAGGGGGCCGTCGCCGGAATACAACTCGCCCATGCAGGACGTAAAGCGAGCACGCATGTGCCGTGGGAAAAGGGCGGGTCATTCCTCCCCGAGAGCGAAGGTGGGTGGCGCACAGTGGCCCCCAGTCCCATCCCTTTTCGCGAAACGGACACGCCGCCGATTGAGCTGAGCAAGGCGGAGATTCGCACTATCGTAGAAGCCTTCGCCGCTGCTGCACGCCGCGCCCTGGCTGCGGGGTTCGAAGTGATCGAGATTCACGCCGCCCACGGATATCTGATCAACGAGCTCCTTTCGCCGTTGTCGAATCATAGGCGCGATGAATACGGCGGGTCGTTTGAGAATCGAATTCGCTTCGTTCTGGAAGTGACGCAAGCCATTCGCAGGGAGTGGCCCGATTCGCTCCCACTGTTCATTCGCATTTCGGCCAGCGATTGGGCGGAGGGTGGGTGGACGATCGATGACTCGGTGAAACTGGCCAGCACCATCAAGTCACTTGGGGTCGATTTGGTCGACTGTTCGTCGGGCGGGTTAGTGCCGTACGCGAAAATTGAGCTGGGTCCGGGATATCAGGTACCGTTCGCAGAGCGGATCCGCCGCGAGGCGGGGATACTAACCGGAGCAGTCGGTTTGATCAAGGATCCGGAACAAGCTAATCGCATTATTCGTGAAGGACGCGCCGACCTGACTATGCTGGCACGCCAATTTCTCCGAGATCCCTATTTCCCGCTGCACGCCGCGAAGGCGCTCGGAATCGAAGCCGCACCACCGGTGCAGTACAAGCGAGCGTTTTGATTCAGTCGACGCAAGTCCGTTGAAGACTAACCGGCTTGAGCTACCGCGGCCGATTCCAGAACCTCGCGAACTTTCTTTACGAGTTGATCCGGGGTGAACGGCTTTTCCAGAAGCGCAAAACCTTTTTCCACCACGTAGCGCCGTACCACGCCCGTGTCCTGGTAGCCTGACATGAACAGCACGCGCAGCCCTGGCTGTCGTGCCGCGATCCGTTCGGCGACCATGGGCCCGGACAACCCCGGCGCCACAACGTCAAGCAGCAGGAGATCTACCCGCTGTTTGTTTTTCGTAAACGCTTTGATGGCATTCTCACCGTTGTCGGCGGTCAGCACGGTGTAGCTGTTGCGGGTCAGCACGACGGAGACGAGCTTGCGAACATCCGGTTCATCGTCCAGAACCAGGACTGTTTTTCGCGTGGCGGCCGGTTCATCAATGCCTTGTTTGGCGGGCATTTTCCCTCGGATCTGGATCTATGGTAAACGAACTGGCGCCGCCGTGACTAGGGCCAGTGAATCGAAGTGGGCTGGATCGCACGATTCGACCCTCAAAGGCACTCGGGTACAATCGTACCGTGACCGATGGCTTCGCCACACCCGTCGGAACCGCACGCCTGGCGGCGCGGTTTCCAGCGTTCCGCGATTCTAATTTCTATCGCAAGGCCGACTTGTGTGAAGTCTCGAGCCTGGGCCTTGGCACTTATCTGGGTGAGGCCGATGACCGCACCGATGCGTCTTACCGTGACGCGGCCATTGCGGCCGTGCGCGGCGGCATCAATTTCCTGGATGCTGCGATCAATTACCGCCACCAACGCTCGGAGCGGTCAATCGGCGCCGCGCTATCCGAGCTTTTTCAATCTGGCGGCGCGCGCCGAGACGAAGTGGTGGTGGCCACCAAGGCAGGGTTCCTCACTGCGGGCGCGGTCCCCGCTTTCCTGAAAGATGAAGATGTGGTGGGCAACATGCATTCGATGCAACCCGACTTCCTTGCCGACCAGATCGAGCGCAGCCGGGCCAACCTGGGGCTTGGAACCATCGACATCTTTTACCTGCATAATCCCGAAACTCAGTTGGGTTTCGTCAGCCGGGAAGAGTTCGACAACCGCATCCGGCTGGCATTTCTGAAGCTCGAGCAAATGGTGGCGGAGGGGAAAATTCGTCATTACGGCACCGCGACGTGGGATGGCTACCGCAAGCCGGCAGGGGCACGCGACGCTCTACATTTTGCGCGCGTGCTCGAAATCGCAACCGAAGCCGGAGGCAGCTCGCATCACTTCCGCTTCATCCAGCTTCCGTTCAACCTCGCCATGCCCGAAGCGTTCACCAATGGCGTGCTTGAGCTGGCCGCGAAATCGGGTGTTACGGTGGTGGCTAGCGCCACGCTGCTCCAGGCACGGCTGGCTCGCGATCTGCCAGAGGCTCTCGCGGAGAAGCTGCCGGGCCTTTCGACCGATGCTCAGCGTGCGATTCAGTTCACGCGCTCGACTCCCGGAGTCACATCCGCTCTGGTGGGCATGAGCCATGCTGCGCATGTAGCGGAGAACCTTGCCGTGGCCAGCGTGTTTCCGCTCGCGCCGGAAGCCTACCAGGACCTGTACCAGCACGTGTAATCTTCCATGCCCAAAATTGCGGTAGCCGGTGCCCTTCCAGCGCTGGACGCAGCTCTCGAACAGGTTCCCAACCGGCCCGCCGTTTTTCTGTTGTGGCCGAAGCAAGGCGAGCCGCATTTGGGGAAGACGACGGTGCTGCGGCGTCGTTTGCTGCGCCTGTTACGAGAACGCGACACCCCCTCCAGACTGCTAAACCTGCGCGACACCTTGTCGCGAGTCGACTATTGGCTGTCGGGTTCGAACCTTGAATCCTTCTTCCGCATGTACGAGCTGGCGCGCGAGCATTTTCCAAAAACTTACCTGGATGTGCTGCGGCTGCGCATGCCGCCCTATGTCAAAGTAATCCTCACCAACGAATTCCCGCGGAGCCAGATCACGACTCACCTGGGCCGCGCGCCAGCGGTCTATTTCGGCCCATTTCGCACGCGCGTATCCGCCGAGCAGTTCGAATCTCAGTTTCTCGATCTGTTCCAGATGCGGCGCTGCCAGGAAGACCTTGTGCCGTCGCCCGCGCATCCGGGCTGCATCTACGGCGAAATGGGCATGTGTCTGCGTCCCTGCCAGCAGGTGGTAAACGTCGAAGAGTATGGCCACGAAGTAAACCGCGTGATCGAATTTCTGCGGACTGACGGCCGCTCACTGGTTGATGTTGCCACCGCTGCCCGCGAGCGCTTCAGCGCCGATCTTGATTTCGAGCAGGCCGCGCGCCAGCACAAGCGCATCGAAAAGATTCAGGAAGTACTTGGCCTCCGGGATGAGCTGGCGCGCGACATTAACTGTCTGAACGGGGTGGCCGTGACGGCATCCGTCGAGCCGCAAGCCGTGGAACTGTGGTTTGTTCTGCAGGGAGCCTTGCACCCGCCGCGACGCATCACGTTTGAGGTAGTCGAAGGGAAGCCGGTGTCACTCGATCAGAAGCTGCGCGAGGCGGTGAACACTGTCGCGCCCACGGCGCAGAGCATGCGCGAGCGCCAGGAATATCTGGCCTTGCTGGCGCGCTGGTATTACTCGATCTGGCGGGACGGCGAGTGGTTCGCCTTTGACAGCCTGGAGCATCTGCCCTACCGCAAGCTGGTGCACGCCATCTCGCGGACTGCGCAGAAAGTGGGATAGCCACAGCCCTTTGGTCGCGGCTCGGTTATCGGGCGGGCTTTGTGAGCCGCGACCGGAGGAAGAAGTTGCCGAATTTTTCAGAAGCCTCCTAAACTAGAACATCACCTTCAGCGCCAGTTGCAAAATGCGTGGGGCCGCAGCGTTGAAGATCTGACCGAATGTGGGGTCGGCTTGGGTGCGATCCAAGCCGGTGTTCCCGTTGGTCGTGTAGAGCTGGAAGTTCACATTGTTAAAGATGTTGAATGCCTCGGCGCGAAACTCGACACCAAACCGCTCGGCAATCTTCGTGTTTTTCACGAGCGCCATATTGTTGTTGAACAGGCGCGGGCCGCGCAGAACGTTTTTCCCTAGATTGCCGAAGGTCCCCATGGCGTTCGGCTGAAACAAGGAGGTATTGAACCATTCCTGCACCATCTGCCCATGGGAGCGGCCTGAACTGAGCTGCGCCTGGTGGATGTTGGTGCCCGGTAAAATCCGCACGGTCCTCGAACTCTCCGGCTGAGTGAATTGTCCACACCGCTATAGATCGTGAATGGGAATCCGCCCTGCCAGGTCACAATACTGCTGACCTGCCAGCCATTCACCAGCTTTGCCGGCAAACCCGCTCACGCCAAGGTGTGGAAGCTGATACGTGCCGGAAAACTTAAATACGTGACGAACGTCGTCATCCGACGGACCGTAATCGAAGTGCCGGTTGAAGGGATTTGTGCGGCCCATAATAGGAGCCGATCGGGGCAAAGTCGTTCATATCTTTGGACCATGTGTAGTTCGCCAGAATCGAAAGCCCTGCGCTCAGGCGCTTCTCCACAGTGAGCTGCAGGCCGTTGTAGTTGGAGTTGATAGCCGAATCGACCACGCTGACGTTGCCGTAGCCCGGATACAGGCGGCGGGATTGCTCGTTGGCCACTGTTGATATCGGGGTTCCGTCCGGATTATTACCGGGATGTAAATCGCCGGATTCGCCTGGAACAGACCAGACTCCTGATCGGCCGTGCCATAAAGATGGGTACCTTTGTTCCCGACATATGCGGCTCGCACCAACCAGCTTCCGCCGAACTGGCGCTCGAGCGTCAGGTTCCACAAAGAGATCACCGGCAACTGGAAATTCTGAGCGAAGATCTGTGTAAATGAGAATGGGCCTCTGGGAAACGTGGTGCTGGAACGGATAGGACTTACTGATGGCGCCGAAGTACGCCGGGAAACGGGTTCGTCACATCCCGGCACTACCATACGGGTCCTGAAAGTTGACATCCGTCAGGTGATGATGGGCGCAAACGGCGGGATGCCTACGACATCCTGGAACGCGACTGTATTGGGAATCGCATAATACATGCCGGCGCCGCCGCGGATGCTGGTTTTGCCGTCATCGGTGAGCCGGTAAGCGAAACCCAGGCGCGGCGCGAAGTTCGCAGGCTTGCTTCGATGGAGGCCGATGGGCAACCGGGATCGTGATTGCTCCCGCCAAAGAGCAGCCCTAGAGGCGCATTGGGAAACCTTTGCGATTGCTTTCCGGGCTCGAAGCAGCCGACGCGCCCTTGGCTGTCCTTGTAGGGGAACCAGGGATCCCAGCGCAGCCCCAGGTTGAGGGTCAGGCGGGATTCGGCGCGCCAGTTGTCCTGCACGAACGCGCTCCATTTGATGCCGGTAAAATTCAGGTAGAGTCCGCCGGCCTGCGTGAACTGGGACACCTGGCCCAGCATGAAGTCCGCCAGGTTGTTGCCCGAGAGGTTGTTGCTGAAGTAAATACGCCGTTCTGCTCAAAGGTGTTGGCCATCGGCGCACGGATGCGCAGAGCCTCTCCGCCAAAGTGAAGCTCATGGGCTCCCTTGATATAGGTGACATCCTCGCGGATAGGTCTGGTCGCCGCGGTTGAAAGCGCCGTGATGATTGCTGCTGGATCGAAAATCCACCGTTCCACGCCAGACAGCGAACTCGCAAGGCTTGGTCGCGGCGATGTTCATGCCCGCATCCGGAGGCAAAAGGGAGCGCCCGACAACGAACCGCCGTTCTGCTGGTTCCAGCCGAACCACGTGTTGAACAACAGATGAGGGCTGGCGTTATAAGTGTGGGTCACGGCGATGTTCTGCACCCGCACCTGGTTGCCATTGCTATCGACCTGCAATAGGTTTGCCTTGGCATTGAAGGGCTGCTGGTTGAAATTGGTAAAGAAGTAGCGGACCGAAAGCTGATGCTTGCCCTGACGTAGTCTCCCTTGAGCATGAACTGGTCGTCGCCCAGTGCTGGCTCGGGCCCAGGTAAGTGATCTCTTGTCCCGGCCCAGTGGGAAGGGGAATCGATCTGCAGGAAATATTGCGAAACTGGCTGAGCCTGGTTGGCGGGATCTGGTTCCCGGCGAACGGAGCATTGTTGTTCATCGGGATCGGTCAGTTGGACCCCGGGTAAATCCGAAAATTTCCGGTGCGCTCGGCCGCGGTCGGCACAAAAGCGATATTGCCCTGCGGCGCATTCGCGTATCGCGTGCCCTGGTAAGTTCCGAAGTAGAAAAGGCGGTCCTTCAAGATGGGCCCGCCCACGCTGCCGCCGAACTGGTTGCGCTTGATCTGGTCCTGAGCGGGGCGAAAAAGTTGCGGGCGTTCATGTCGCCATTGCGCAGAAATTCGAAAACGTCGCCATGGATCTTGGTTCGTTCCGGACTTGCTTACCACGTTGACTACTCCGCCCACAGCGTTGCCGTACTCGGCGCTCATGTTGGTGCCTTGGACGCTGAATTCCTGGATGGCATCCGGGTTGGGGAAGGGCAGATTGGTATTGATGTAAGTGTCGTTGTAAGCCACGCCGTCCATCTGATAGTTGATGCTTTCGGAAAATGTTCCGCTGGCTTTTGCGTACTGCTCATCCGGGATAAGTTCCACCTTCGCAGTTCGAGCCGCAATAATGCGACGTAGCATCGGTGACGCCGGCCGAGAGGAATACCAGTTGTTGCACCTGGCGTCCGTCAAGCGGCAAATCGACAATCTGCCGCTGGTTCACCACCTGGCTGACTGTTGCCGACTGCGTTGTCACCAGCGAAGTATCGCCCGTCACCGTGACTTGCTGCGAGACGGCGCCGACGTTCATCACGACCTTCTGCGTGGCCGTCTGGCTGACATCCAGCTCGATGCCGGACTGTACGTAGGTTTGCAGGCCTTCTTTCTCCACCGTCAGCTTGTACTTACCAATAGGCAGACGCGGAAAGAGGTAATCGCCTGCAGGGCCGGTGCTGACGGCCTGCGTGAAACCGGTATCCGTGTTTTGTACGGTGACTTTGGCTTCCGGAATTGAAGCACCAGATTGGTCCACAACCACCCCGCTCAAGCTAGCGGTTGTGAACTGAGCAGCCAGACGGCCGGAGAGCGAAAATATCAGTGCCAGAACGGCGGCGAGAAGCAATGCGGGATACCTTCCAATACACGTTCGTTTCATTTTGCAAACCTCAGGCATGATGTTAGGCAGGTTCTCGATAATATTAGAAGCGAGTGTCGTAATGCAACTGTTGCGAATTTGTAACATTTTCTGATCGGTACATGCACGCCCTCCGCATAGCTCTCGCGATCGTCTCCGTGGGGCTGGTGAACCCACTCTGGGCCGTTACCGCTTTAGAATTGAAGAACAGAGGTCTGGAACTCATGGACCAGGGCCGGATCAAGGACGCCGTTGACACCTTCCGCGCCGCCGTCAAACTAGACCCGCGGGATGCCGAAATCCTTAATGATCTCGGCGTGGCTCTGCGCAAGGACGGGGACCTGTCCGGCTCGATCAAGGCTCTTGAGTCTGCTGTGACCCTGCGGCCAGATGACGCCCGTATCCACAGCAACCTTGCCGTTACGTTGCGCGCCCTGGGCCGCCTGAACCAGGCGGTCGCGGCCAGCAAGCGAGCTTGCGCTCTCGCGCCCGAAGATTTCGTCCTGCGACGTAATCTGGGGGTACTGCTGTCTGAGGCCGGCGAAACCGAACAGGCTGAGCAAGAACTGCGCAAAGCCGTGGAACTTTCGCCGTCTGATGCCGAGAGTCACCAAGATCTGGCTCGCTTGCTCGCTGGAGAGAATCACCACCCCGCCGCGCTGGCCGAGTACTCCGCCGCCCTGGCCCTGGCGCCCCGTTCAGCGGAACTGCACCTCGAATTGGGCCGGCTTTATCTGGGCACGGGCGACCCAACGCGTGCGGCTCAGGAGTATCGCACCTGCATCGACCTCGATCCGGGCAACGCCCGCTGCCACCAGGCTCGAGGATCGCTTTTGCTGGCCGAGAATGATCTGACCGCAGCAGAGGCCGATCTCCGCCTGGCGTTACGGTCCGACCCAAACTCCGGCGTGACGCATCGCGACCTCGGAGCACTGCTTCGCAAACAAGGCAGACTCCCAGAAGCGGCCGCGGAGCTAAGAATAGCAGCCAGATTGCAGCCCGATGATAGTTCCGTCCGATATATGCTGGCTCAGGTTCTGCAGAAGGAGGGACAAGCGCCCGAAGCCGCGGTTCAGTTGCAGGCGGCCGAACAAGAGGAACAGCGCGGGAAAAACGCGAGCCTCGCCACCGCGGACCTGATTCTCGGCACGGCGCTGTTGAAGAAAGGCGAACTGGCCGCGGCTGAAGCGAAGCTGGAAGAAGCAGTGAACTTGAATCCCCGGGATCCGCTGGCGCAATATAGCTACGGTTTGGCGCTCCTGCTCGATCAGAAACTCGACGGCGCCATCGCGCGGTTTCGGACCGCACTCGAGTTACGCCGTGACGATCCTGACACGCTCTATTACCTGGGTTGCGCACTCTTGAAAAATCATGCGCCACAGGATGCAACAGCCTCTTTGCTTAAGGCCCTGCAGGTAAACCCGGAGGATTCGCACGCGAGGAATGCATTGGCGGTAGCACTGGCTGAAACGAAAGATCTTGCCGCCGCCAAAGCCCAACTCCAGAAGGCTCTGGCTCGCGAACCTGAAAACCTAACGTATCAACGTAACTTGAATTGCCTCGAGCGCGAAATGCGGGACTGCGTGCTCGATTTTTGAGACGCAGAACCGCTACTTCGTAATTCCCACCTGGCCCAGCAGCCAGGCGTATTCGAACGCCTGGTCCTTCAGCCGGTCGTAGCGTCCTGATGCGCCGCCGTGGCCGGCGGGGTCCATCTTGATCTTCAGACAGCAGCGGATTGTCGTCGGTCTTCAACGTGCGCAGACGGGCCACGTACTTCGCCGGCTCCCAGTACATCACCTGGCTGTCGTTGAAACTGGTGGTCACCAGGATGGCGGGATAGGCGCGTTTCTCCAGGTTGTCGTAGGGGCTGTAAGTCTTCATGTAATCGTAGGCCGCCTTCTCGTTGGGATTGCCCCATTCCAGATACTCGCCCACGGTCAGCGGCAGCGAGGCGTCCATCATGGTGTTCATCACGTCCACGAACGGCACGGCCGCATGCACCGCGTGGAAAAGGTCCGGGCGCATGTTGACCACCGCGCCCATCAGCAAGCCGCCGGCGCTGCCGCCTTCGATCACCAGCCGGTCCTTCGAAGTCCACTTCTCGCTGATCAGGTACTCGGCGCTGTCGATGAAGTCCCAGAAGGTGTTTTTCTTCTTCATGAGCATGCCGTCTTCGCGCCACTTCTCGCCCATCTCGTCGCCGCCGCGAATGTGGGCGATGGCGTAGGCCATGCCGCGGTCGAGCAGGCTGAGCCGCGAGCTGGAGAACGTGGCGGGCGATGCCGAATCCGTACGAGCCGTAGCCATAGAGAAACAGCGGTCCCGTGCCGTCGCGCTGGAAGCCTTTCTTGTAGACGATGGAGACCGGCACCTTTACGCCGTCGCGCGCCGTGGCCCACAGGCGCTCGGAGACGTATTGCGTGGGATCATAACCGCCCAGCACTTCCTGCTGCTTCAAGAGCTGTCGCCTTGCCGCTCTGCGTGTCGTAATCGAAGACGCTGGGAGGCGTGATGAAACTCTGGTAGTTGTAGCGGTAGAGTTTTCGTCGCATATTCCGGCGTGCCCGCCGGGAAACGCGGAATAGACGGGCTCCGGGAAGGGAATTGCGGTCCACTCGCCGGTCTGGAAATTGTGCACGCGCAGGTGGTTCAGCGCCTGGGATTTCTCCACCGCGACGGCGAAATCCTGGAACAGGTCGATGCCTTCGAATCAGCACACCGTCCTGGTGCGGGATGAAGACCTTCCAGTTCTTGGGGCTCGGATCGTTTTCCGGCGCCGTCACGACCTGGAAGTCCTTGGCGTCCTTGTTGGTGCGGATGTAGAAGAGTCCTTCGCGGTGATCCACGTAATAGCGGTGTTTCTTCTCGCGCGGCAGGAAGACGGCGAAGCTGTCCTGCGGCCGGTCGGCGCGCAGGTATCGAAACTCCGTGGTGTCCTTGGCGTCGATGCCGAGAAATAAGTACTTCTTGTCGCGCGTCTTCCCGAGTCCGATGTCGTACAGTTCGTCCTTCTCTTCGTAGAAAGGCTCGAAGTCGGCAGCGCCCAGAGCGTGCCGCCAGAGCTTGTCGGAGCGCTTGGTGACCGCGTCTTCGGTGGTCAGAAACAGGGTCTTGTTGTCGGCAGCCCATTCCACTGAAGTGACGCGTTCGGCCGTGTCGGGAAGAGTCTGCCCCGTGCGCAGATCCTTCACATGCAGGCTGTACTGCCGGAAGCCCGAATAATCCATGGTGTACGCCAGCAGGTTCTGGTCGTCGCTGACCTCAAAGGCGCCCAGGCCGACGAACTTGTGCCCCTTGGCGAGTTCGTTCAAATCGAGCAGCATCTCTTCGGGAGCATCCATGTTGCCCTTGCGTCGGCATTGAATCGGATACTGCTTGCCTTCTTCGGTGCGCGAATAGTAGAGGTAGTCGCCGTGGCGGACCGGAACGCTGAGGTCGGTCTGCTTGATGCGGCCCAGCATCTCCTTGTAGAGCGCATCCTCGAACGGCTTCAGATCCTGAGTCATCGCCGCCGTGTAAGCGTTCTCCGCTTCCAGATATTTGATCACCTCCGGATTCGACTTCTCGCGCAGCCAGTAGTAGTCGTCAATCACGGTGGCTCCGTGACGAACCTCGCGGTGTTCTATCTTTGGCGCGACGGGCGGGACCGGCGCCATATCCGTCTGCGCGGCCAGATTGCCCTCCGAAATCAGTCCCGACATGATCAGTCCTATTATGCAAGACAACGTTTCCCGCATACCTTGTTCACCCCAGAAGGAGAATGCCAACCAGAATTCTCTATCTTAGGACAGCAAGGAAGTAGCGAAGGGCTACCGCGTTGTTCGCCAAGAGACCGGGGGCCTTTTCTTCAGACCGCCAAAAGCCGCAGGTCTCCCGCATAAACCGCGGTAGCCCTGCGCTACTGCAATTCCGTCCGTGGCAAGATATGTTGAGCACTGTGAGCACTTCCGCCGCCAGCCGAATCTCGATACAACCGCGCACAACGGTTTCGCGCCGCTGGGTCATCATCGGGCTGCTGACGATAGGTACTGTGATCGCTTACGTGGACCGGTCGAACCTATCGGTGGCGCTGGCAGTTCCGGATTTCAAGCGGCTCTTCCATCTCACCGATCCCCAGCGCGGTACATTGAACTCCGCCTTCTTCTGGTCGTACGCCTTTCTGCAGATTCCGGCCGGCTGGCTGGTGGACCGGTACGGTGTGAAGGTTCCGTACGCCATAGCGTTTCTCGTCTGGAGCTTGATCTCCGCCGCCACGGGCCTGGCCGCATCGGTGCCGCAACTTCTGGCAGGCCGGGTGATGTTGGGCGTGGGCGAGTCAGTAGCAATTCCCGCGAGCATGCGGTGGATTCGTTTTCACTTCGCCGAAAAAGAACGCGGCCTGGCCGTGGGCGTCTTCATGTCGGGAACGAAATTCGGCCCTGCCATCGCAGCGCCAGTTGCCGCGTGGCTGATTGCCGCGTACGGATGGCGCGCCATGTTTTTCATCCTCGGTCTCGGATGTCTGGGGTGGCTCGTCCCCTGGCTCTTGCTGGCCCGCAACAACGACCGTCAGATGGAAAGGACCGAAGCAACCCGCAGCGCGGCCCCAGTTCGTGTTCCTTTTAGTCGCGTGATGGCGAGTCCCGTGATTTGGGGCACCGTCATCGGAACCTTCTGTTACATGTACTTCGTGTACTTCTGCATGACGTGGATGCCGGCGTATTTGGTCGAGCGGCGCCACCTTTCGCTCACGTCGATGGGGTTGTACACATTTTTCAGTTTCAGCGGAATGGCCGCCATGGCTGCCCTCGCGGGCTGGGCCGCGGATCGCATGATCGCGCGCGGCGGCAACGCGGTGCGAGTGCGCAAGGCTTTCACCATCGCGGGCTTCCTCATGGCCTCTACCGAGGTGATCGGCGGGCTCTCGGATTCAGTAGGGGTTGCCCTTTTCTTCGCCGTCTTCTCGCTGACCGGATTGGGCCTGGCGACGGCCAATTACTGGGCGCTGACGCAGACGCTGATTCCGGGCGGAGCGATCGGTCGCATTGTGGGGATTCAGAACTGCGCTGCGAATCTGCCGGGCATCGTGGCGCCCATCCTCACAGGTTGGCTGAAAGAAATCACCGGCAGCTACGATGCTCCCATGCAGGCGATCTGGTTTTTTCTGGTTCTCGGAATTGTGGCGTATGTGTTTCTGGTTAGAGAAAAGTACGCACCGAAGGAGGTGTCTTTATGAAGAAGTGGATGTGTCTGGTCGCGGCGGCCTCATCCGCCCTGACTCTGCTCGCGGTATGGGGATTGAGTTTCGCCACCGTTCCTTCAACCGTCAAGCTTGAAAATGCGAGAGTGCGGATTTCCGAGGTGATCTATGCTCCAGGGGTGCCGCGCGAGCGATACATTCGTCCAACCGACCAGGCGATCGTGTTCCTGGACGATTGCCGCTACGAGCGCACGGATTCCGAAACCAAGGAGAAGACTATCCGAGAGCGCAAAGCCGGCGAGGTCATTTGGCACAACAAAGGCGAGGACGCTCCTGTGCTGATCAATCTTGGCTCCAAACCCTACCGGACGCTGGTCATTGAATTGAAGTAGTCGGGACATGCCGCAAATCGTGATCCCGGACGATGCGCCTCCCGTAATGGCTTCGAGCGCGGCCTACCGCGCGTTACTCGAGCGCGCAGCGGTGGATTATCACGACACGCTCCCGGCGGGCGAAGAGGGACTGATCGAGCGTATCACCGGGGCCGGCGTCGTCATCAATATTCGCTCTTCCACTCGCTTTACCGATGCAGTCTTTCGGCAATCTCCGAGTCTGCGCCTGCTGTCGCTATGGGGCACTGGCACAGATAACGTGGATCTGGCCGCAGCCGCTCGCCACGGAGTTACCGTCACCAACACGCCCGGTGTGTCGGCCTTCTCCATCGCGGAGCATTCGTTGGCTTTGATGTTGGCCGTGGCGCGCCGCATCCCACACTTGGATGCGGAGATTCGCCAGGGCCACTGGCCGCGCGGCCAAGCCATACAAATGCACGGCAAGACGCTGGGTATCGTCGGACTCGGCGCCGTGGGCCGCCAGTTCGCGCGCCTCGGAGCAGGTATCGGGATGCGAGTCATCGCCTGGACCATGCACCCGAACCCGGCTCTCGGTTTCCAGCTCGTCTCGCTGGACCAGTTATTGCGGTCGAGCGATGTGATCAGCCTGCATTTGCGGCTTTCTTCTGAGACCCGCGGTTTCATCGGCCAACCTGAAATAGAGAAAATGAAGCCCTCCGCCATTCTGATCAATACCGCTCGCGGCGCCATCGTAGACGAACAGGCGTTGCTCGATGCGCTCAACTCCAACCGCATCGCGGGCGCGGGCCTGGATGTTTTCGAAGCCGAACCGCTGCCAGACGGGCATCCGCTCACGCGCCTGCATAATGTAGTGCTCACGCCTCACTCCGCCGGAGTCACGCCCGAAGCGCTGGAGGCGGGTCTCAAGCTCTCGATCGATAACGTGTGGAACTTCCTTGACGGGCGCCCCACCAATGTTGTCGTGAGCGGAGACGCTCGATAGCCTATGCCAACTGGCGCGGAGTTGTTCGTCCAAACACTCAACCAGCTCGGTATCCGGCATATTTTCACGCTTGTCGGAGATCATCTGAACGAAGTGCTTGCGGTGGCGGCGCGAGAAGGAATTCGCATCATCGACATGCGCCATGAATCCGGCGTAAGCCACGCGGCCGATGCCTGGGCGCGGCTCAACCGGCGGCCGGCGATCTCGCTCGTCACCGGAGGACCAGGGCACACCAACTCGCTGACTGGCATCGCAACCGCGAACCTCGCCGGTAGCCCGCTGATCGCCGTGAGCGGAAGCCGCGCCTCGAATGTAGCGAATCGCGGCGGCTTTCAAGATATCGATCAGATTTCGATGGCGAAGCCGGTGGTGAAATGGGCTGCCGAGCCGCCCAGTGCTGAGCAGATCCCGTTCTATCTGGCGCGCGCGTATTCAGAAGCGAATACCGGGCGGAGGGGCGCAGTTCATCTGACCATACCGGTGGACCTGTTCACCGCGATGACAAGCGACGCTCCGACTGTGCAAGTTCCCGCTGAGAGCTCCGCCCCAGGTCCGGACTCCGCCGAGATTGACCGCGCGATCGCCCTGCTGCGTTCCGCCAAGCGCCCCGTGATCATTGCCGGCAGTGGGATCTGGTGGTCCGGTGCGGAGGGCGAGCTGCAGGAATTCATTGAGACCGCCTCGCTTCCCCTCTACACCATCACTCTGGCGCGCGGCCTGGTCCCTGATACCCATCCTCTGTGCATGGGCTATGCCGATCCGGCCCTCAATCGCGCCGCGCTCGAGGCGTATCGGGAAGCGGATCTGATCGTTGTCATCGGCAAACGCATGGATTACCGTCTCGCGCTGGGAGGTCCACGCGTCTTCCCCGGCGCCACTCGTTTCATTCAAGTCGACATTCACGCCCAAGAGCTAGGGATGAATCGCAAGTTGGACGTAGCCATTTGCGCCGACGCCAGGTTAACGCTCCGTGCCCTGACCGGAGCGTGGCCGGGTGGCGCAAATCTCTCTGAGTGGATCGGACACCTGCGAACCCTCCGCGAACATCGGGAGGCGGACTTGGAGCATATCGCCCAGGATGGTTCTACGCCCTTGCATCCGGCCGCATTCTTTCGTGAGTTGAAGCGGACGCTCCCGCCGGATGTCCTTTATGCGTGGGATGGAGGCGATTTTGCGCATTGGGGTCGCGTCTCGCTTCCCGCTCTCAAACCCGGCGGCTGGCTCCGGCTCGGACCGCTGGGTACGATCGGATCTTCTCTGCCGAACGGAATCGCGCTGCAGTTGGCCAATCCTCAAAAGCCCGTGGCCGTGATCACCGGAGACGGCGCGCTGGGCTTTTACCTCGCCGAAATGGACACCGCGGTCCGGCACAAGCTTCCCATTGTAGTTATCGTCGGTAATGACGCTGGCTGGGGTCTTGAGCGGGAACTGCAACGGGAAATGGCTGCTACGCGCACGACGGTCGCGACCGAACTGACCCCCGCCCGCTACAACGCAATTATGGAAGCTTTTGGCGGATCCGGCGACACTATCGAGACGCTCGATCAGGTTCGCCCTGCCGTCGAACGCGCTTTTGCCTCGGGGATACCGACGTGCCTGAATGTGAAGATCCGCGGCGCGCGATCGCCCTTCACCGATTGGCAAATCAGTGGCAAGAAGGGATAAGTCGGCCATAGTCTACTGTTAACCCCCGTATACAACTTCGGCCGGTAATCCTCGACAACGACTCGGTCCACTTCAATCGTGGCGCGGCGTGCGCAGGGGCTAACTTCGGTTTATGGTCCGCGTGCCCACCTTTGGCATTATTGCCTTCATTGGCTTGATGGCCAACAATGGACGTGGCAGCTCCAACGGATGTGCGGGTGCCGCGAATTGTTTTGAGTCGAAGTTTGACGATGAAAACCCTCCAGATCGTCCAAAGAGCGAGCTAACCGGTTCCAATGTCCTGGCGAAGCGCCCAAATTTTATTGAAATCCTGCAGCTTGGCCCGTGGGCTCATGACTGCGAAGCCGCGCTCCTGCATCAGCCAGAATCGGCCGTGAAACGGCCCCAAGTTTAGGTAAAAGAGGACGTCCGATGATGTTCAGAACGAGAAAATTGTTTACGAGGAAAAATTGCGGCGTGAGTGGAGCTCGAGCCGTCGTTCGGCGCGGCCTCAACCACTCTGCTATGCGTCAGGCTCTGTCGGCTGCCACATTGGCGATGGGCTTCATCGGAAGCTCCGGCGCCGCTACGTTCGGTACCGTGGTTCCGATTCGGGGCCATGTTTCCGACATCGCTCTCGACCCGGGACGAGGCGTGCTGTATGCCGCCAATTTCACGGCAAGCCGCATCGAGGTCGTCTCCACGGCCAACCTCTCCTTGCAGTCGCCGATCTTCGTCGCCAATCAACCTTCCACTCTGGCTCTATCGGCCGACGGCAGATTTCTTGTCGTGGGTCATTACACCAACCCGGTCGCGCCATCAACGGCCTTGACCATCATCGACCTGAATGCGAATACAACCCAGACGTCCACGTTGGACGGCTCTTCGGTGCTGTCCGTAGCTTTTGGCAACAGCCCGCAAGCGCTGGTGACAACGAACAATGGCGTGTTGCTGGTTGATCCTGTTACCGGAAATTCCCAATCCTTGCAATTGAATCCGTTCGATACCCAGGGACTGCCGGTGCCGTGGGCGACCTTTCCTCCCGGGATTGTCCGCGCTTCCGCGGGCGTTTCCGGCGACGGCCAAATGATCTACATGCTATGGGATTCATTCAGTTCCAACACCGCGTCTGCCGTGGCCCAGTACAGTGTCGCTACGGGATCGTTGACTCTGATCGGGATCACATCCACCCCTTCGATGGGCCCAACCGTAGTGAGCGTGGATGCAACCGGCTCAACCTTCCTGGCCGGGTGGATTCTGTTCAACACCGGTTTCGTGGATCTTGCGAATTTTCCTTATCCGACCGGAGTCGTAAACATTGGTAGCCACGCCTTTGATTGGCAGCGCAACCTTATCTATGCGCAGATTCCCAATGGAACAGCGGGTGAAACGCCAACCCTTCACATCATGGATACCGACAATCTGACGGTGCGCGAGCGTCTCCAGTTGCCGGAGAACCTGGCTGGCAAATCCCTTTTGACCAGTGACGCCAAGACTATGTATTCTGTCTCGGACAGCGGAGTCCTGATGCTCCCCGTCGGCTCCCTCTCAAAAACTCACCGGGTTGTCGCGCAACAAGAGGACGTGGTTTTCGCCGGGAGCGGCTGTGACAACCGGGTGGTCACCAACTACCTGAACATCCAGGATGAGGCTGGCAACGCGACGGACTTTGCCTTGAGCACCGTTCCGGCAAATGCTCCCGGTGTGACTTTTTCGTCGACGAGAGGGACCACGCCGGCTCGCATCAAGATTCAAGTGGATCCCACTGTCTTCCAAGCCCAGAAAGGGACTACAGTGGTCCAGGTCCAGATCAGTTCCACGTCTGGCGTCAACGTTCCACCGCCGGTACGGCTTCTGATCAATACCCGCGACCCCGATCAAAAGGGCACTTTGATAGATATCCCCGGAAAGATCGTGGATGTCCTTGCCGACCCGGCCCGCGACCGGTTCTACGTCATCCGGCAGGACAAGAATTTAGTGCAGGTGTTTGACGGCACCAGCTTCAAACGCATCAAGTCGTTAAGGACGGGTAACACGCCCGTCCAGATGGCTATGACGAACGATTCCCGTTATTTGATCGTCGGAAACGATAACTCCCAGATCGCCAGTGTATTCGATCTGGACACGCTACTGCCCTCCCAGTGGATCCAGTTTCCCCCCGGCTATTACCCGCGCTCGATTGCCGTCTCCAATGGCGCGATTCTCGCAACCTGCCGGGTCGCGGGTCCTATACACCAGGTGACTCGCGTGGACTTTGCCAACCGCGTAGCGACGCCCCCGGCAACACTAGGCATCTACAAGAACAGCATCAACGATAATGCCGCCCTGATGAGATCGCCCTCAGGCGCAGTTATTTTTATGGCGATGCCGGACGGCACGGTCGCGCTTTATGAAGCCGAATCGGATACATTTGTCGCCTCGCGCAAGGATCTAAGCTCGCTGGGTGGCGCTTACGGCGCCCTTTCCGATGACGTGTTCGTGGTCGATACGAACGTGTTGGATCGCGCTCTGGTACCTGTGGGGCAACTCGACGCTGCCTCTGGCGCCTCTTCGGGTGTTGCTCCCCTGAACGGTTGGGGCATTCGTAGTACGGCTCCATCGGGCTTGATAAACGGTATCGTCCAGCGTTTCGACATTCACCGGCTTAATGCGGTTCGCCCGGTCCGATCTTCGGAATTACCCACCCTGGCCCTGACTCTGCCGACGGCCACCGTTGGTCAGATCGGCCAAACCATTCTCCCGTTTACCCGAACTCTGGCTCCGCTGGCTAACCGGCAATCCATCGTGCAGGTCTCCACATCCGGCGTGATGGTTTTGCCGTGGAACTTCGACACTCCTTCCGGTGTTCCCTCTATCGCGGCGGTTACCAATGCCGCTGACCAGACTACCGGAGTCGCTCCGGGAGGATTGATCTCGGTCGCCGGGAAGAATTTCAGCTCTTCCACCGAGTCTAATAATAACGCCCCCATTCCCACGGCGCTGGGTGATGTTTGTCTCTATGTGAATGCGGAAGCGCTGCCGCTCCTCATGGTCTCTTCGGGCCAAATCACGGCGCAGTTGCCGTTCGATGTGGCTCCCAGCGCGAGTATGGTTCTCACCAGCTCGGGCGGAACGACTGCGCCGTTCACCTTCACGCCTCAAGCCAACGCGCCGGCCATATTTAGGAGTGCGGGCGTTCCGATGATCATCCGGAACGTGGATGGTAAGACGATCACCAATTCGACACCCATTCATTTGAATGCCAAACTCACCATCTATCTCACCGGTATGGGCGCGACCACGCCAACGGTCGACACAGGGGATGCAGGACCCTCTGCGCCGCCCGCAGTCCCTGCCGCTCTTCCCACCATCACGATAGGCGGAGCCAGCATCTTTGTCCTGTCGTCGCAACTTGTGGCCAATCAGGTGGGCGTTTATCAAATCGAGGCCCAGGTACCGTTCCATCACATTCCGACCGGATCCAACATCCCCTTCACGATCACGCAAGGTAGTTACTCAACGACCGTTCGCGTGCGCGTGGAAGAGTGACCGGCCGGATATGTGCCAGACGAAGCGAAACTCGGGAAATACTCCGAGAGTGGCTTCTCAAACTATTTCTTAGCTCTTTTCAGAACGAGTTCGTATCTCTGGGATTGAGCTGAGTTCGCGTTCTGGATTTGCCAGAAGGGGAATGGACCAAGAACTTCCGGCTTGGAAGCTTGCTCCGCGAAGCCTAGCGATCTGGGCTGCCAATTCGAGCCAATAACAATCGTCAAATAGTAGCTGCCAGGACCGATACCCTGTAATAAAACCTCGCTAGCCGCCCGAATATATACCTGACGAAGTGCAACCCTGGGGTGGCCTTCACTGGCTATCGCTGCCACGGCGTCTAGATCGGCCCGGTTGACAACGCGGATCTCACCGATACCCTGTGTCCCGCGAGGAGGTATCAGCTCGGCGCCGTTAGCCACAGGTTCGGTGGCAACCCGCGGTCGCTGGCCTACAGACCTATGGCCGCGGGTTGCGCTGAACTCTTTGGTCTGCGGCGGTGTATTCGGTGGGCCCAACGCCTCGACGCGGAACTGGTCTGCTACGGCGATCGGAACGTATACTGCTCGAGAGTAGTACCTCGCCGCATACAAAACTACTATGAAGACTGCTATCACTCCAAAAAAATAGGGAGCCGTCTCCCGGGCACCCCACAGCCGATGGGCCAACACGGCGAGATGGAAACGGAGATCTATCCGCCAGACGGAGCCGCGAAATTTGTCTCTGTTAGGTGAATCGGGATTCGCGTTTAGGGGCTCTTCGGGGACAATCGACGTAACACTCGGCTGATGTGCTGGGCACAGCGCCCTGTAGGCCGCGCTGATTTCCCGAAACCGATCCGCGGCCTTCATCTGCAGTCGTGAATTAGCGGAAAAGCGATCCGGATGCCACACCTGGGCCAAATCACGATAGGCCTCCTTTACATCCTCGGCTGAAGCCCGAGGCGTCAAGCCAAGTACCCGGTAATGGTGGTCCAGCGTCGTCAAATTCTAACTTTCCGCAACCTTCGCCCCACGTCATCGTTGCTGGCACTTCGACGGGCGAAACGCGATCTCCCTGTTCCGCGCAACACAGACGATATACCAACGGCGATACAAGTTCGGCGGCCCTTGCCGATGCAAGCTAAAAAATTAGACACTGAGCATCCGGCATAGGCAAATGCTGGCGGTGTCTGTCATGAACGCTGGGTTTTCATTGTTGCTTTTTCGAACCGCGATCGATTATACATCCAACCAATTTCGCTTTAGGGAGTATTTTTGTCCTGTTTCCCTTCGGGCACTTCGGCGATCACGTAGGGGGATGAATTCCTTAGAATGAATTCTTGGATTTCCCTTCTGGGGCAGACTGTTTCGCCGGAGTATGCTTTCTAGGATCAAACTATCGCAGGCACTGCGCATGACGACAATTGAGTTTATCCCCCGGTTCGCCGTCCAATTGCTCTGGATCTGGTTGTCTACAGCAAAGGCTCATTGGTTGGAGCGTTTGTATACGGGTGTTTACACCCGCGGAAAGTCAACTCCGCCGCGCGGCATCGATAATCATTTCGAAGCGTCTCGACCGAAGTTCCCGTAAGCTCAACAGCAGAAAACGTTAACCTCCCTACAGACTCACCGGACGACAAGCCGTTTACTACCTTAATCCTCAGACGGCACGGTTCTTGCAAACAGTCTTGGCTCGGAGTATTTCGTTCAGATCCAGCCACGTGTCTGGGCTCGCGGCGGGCATGCGTCCCAGGACGACTCCGGAAAGTAGGTCGGCACAGCATTATGATCTTACGAATCAGGGCATTGAGCGGCCGCGACTGGGCCAGCATCCAAGACACTGGGAGCAGGCAACTCACTGGCGTGCCCGTCAGAGGTACTCACTCATGGCGCCACTATTCCATCGTGCGCCGGCTCTGCTTTGCGGCGCTGGCTTTGACCTTCAATGCGGCATCTTGGGCAGCTACCTTCGGCACCGTCGTTCCCATTAGGGGTCATGTTTCCGACATCGCTGTGGACGAAGTCAGAGGCGTGGTTTATGCGGCCAATTTCACCGCGAACCGCATTGAAGTGATTTCCATGGCCAATCCCCCCTCGCTGCAGGCGCCGATCCAGCTCCCGCCCTTCCCGTTGGATTTTGCCCCTCTGGCTTTCCCGACTCTGGCCCTTTCGCCGGACGGGCGATACCTGGTGGTCGGTCAGTATACGTACGCGCAGTCACCGCCATTCCCGTTAACCATCATCGACTTGGTCGGGCACATAACCCAGACCGTCGATTTGAACGGTGCATCGGTTCTCTCGGTGGCATTCGGCAACAGTCCGCAAGCGCTGGTGGCAACGATTTGCCCGCCGAACACGTGTACCAGCAGCGTGCAACTCCTCGACCCCTCCTCAGGCGCATTGCAGCAGCTTGCGGCAACAGGCTGCAACTCCATGCCCCTTCCCGTGCCATGGGCAACCTTCCCACCGGAAATAGTCAGGGCGACTGCAGGCATTTCGGGAGATGGGCAAGTGATCTACGTATTGTGGGATTCCTTCGGCAACCCCCAGCAGTCCGGAGTGCTGAGATATGAGATCTCGACGAAAAACCTGCTCACGCTAGGGTGCGCTTCTGTTAACCCCCCTACGGCTCCCACGGTAACCTCTAGTCCATCACTGGGACCACTTGTAATGAGCGTGGACAGAATAGGCTCCACATTCCTGGGCGGATGGGCTCTGTTTAACTTCAGCCGATTCACGTTCCAACAACAGATGGTTGACCTTGCGCATTTCCCTTATCCTTCCGGCCAATTAAACGTTGGTAGCCACGCCTTCGATTGGAGTCGGAATCTCATTTATGCGCAGATCCCCACCGGGGCAGCCGGCGAAACGCCGGTGCTTCATATGCTGGATTCTGACAATCTGACTGTTCGCGATCGTCTACAGTTGCGGGAAAATCTCGCCGGAAAGTCCTTGCTGACCAGTAACCATCAAACTATGTACTCCATCTCGGACAGCGGTGTCACGGTTTTTCCGGTCGGCTCCCTGGCACAAGCCCACCGTGTGGCCGCCAAGCAAGAGGACATCCTGTTTCGCGGCAGCGGATGTGATCACAAAGTGATGACGCAATCCCTCGATATCGTGGACCCGGGCGGCGGCGCCACGGACTTCACGCTGAGCCTGCCGGCCGGCGCCTCCGGTATTACGATTTCTCAGACGTCGGGCACTACACCGGCGCATGTTCGAGTCCAGGTGGATCCGACAGCTTTCGATGCGCAGAAAGGCACGACGGTGGTAGCGCTCACCATCACTTCCAAAGGCGGCGTGAACATTCCGATTCCGGTTCGCCTGCTGATCAACACACGTGATCCCGATGAAATGGGCACTCTCGTGGATGTGCCCGGCAAGATTGTGGATGTAATGGCCGATCCCGCTCGCAATCGGTTCTACGTTATCCGTCAGGATAAGAACCTCGTGCTGGCGTTCGACGGCACAAGTTACAAGCAGATCGGCTCGATGAGGACCGGTAACACACCGGTGCAGATGGCCATCACCAAGGATTCGCGATACCTCATCGTTGGGAACGACAACTCTCAGATTGCCAGCGTATTCGACCTGGACACACTGCAACCCTCGCAACCGATCGAGTTTCCCTGGGGCTATTACCCACGTTCAGTCGCCGTCTCCAACAGTGCCATTCTTGCCACCAGCCGCGTTGCACCGCCCACGACCCCGTTAATTCAAGGAACGCCGAAGGTCCATCGCATCGACTTTAATGCCAGGGTTGCAAACCCTCCTGGCACGCTCGGCATCTACATTAACAGCATCCCCGCGGATAGCGTGCTTAGCGCCTCGCCCTCAGGCGGAGTCATTTTCATGCCCATGCCAGATGGCACCGTGGCCCTCTACGAAGCCTCATCGGACACGTTTGTAGTATCGCGCAAGGACCTGAGCTCACTTGGTGGCGCGTACGCAGCGCTGACGGATGACCTCTTCGTTGTGGATAACAATGTATTCAACCGAGCCTTGGTTCCCATCGGACAGCTCGATGCCTCGGCTGGCTCCTCGTCGGGTTTCGCTACGATCAACGGCGCGGGCATTCGCAGCACGACGCCATCCGGCGTCCTGAATGGCACCGTCCAGCGCTTCGTTTTGAAACAGCTCACCTCGATTCGCCCAGTCCGGACCGCTGAGTCGCCATCCACCGTGCAGTCTCTCCAGACTCCGCCGGTCGGCCAGATTGGTGAAACCATTCTCCCGTTCGCCCGGACACTCGCGCCTTTGGCCAACGGCCACTCAATCGCCCAGCTCTCGACATCGGGCGTCATGATTCTGCCGGTTGGTTTCGACGTTGTTTCCGGTCCTCCTTCGATCAAGGCGATCATGAATTCCGCAGACCAGACGCCCGCAGTCGCACCAGGAGGACTGATCTCAGTGACGGGAACGAATCTTAGTTCATCCAGCGAGTCCACCAGTGACGTTCCGGTGCCCACGCAACTGGATGATGTCTGTCTCTACGCCAACGCGGAGGCACTGCCGCTATTTATGGTTTCGTCCGGCCAAATAAACGCGCAGCTGCCCTTTGATGTGGTGGGTAGCGCGAGCATGGTGCTGAGCACATCTGGCGGCGTGACCAAGCCGTTCAGCTTCAACCCTCAAGCCAACGCGCCCGCCATATTCCGGACGGCGGGGGGTGGTCCAATGATCATCCGAACCGTGGATGGAAAGTTCATAACGAATTCGACCCCCATTCACCTGAACGAAAAACTGATTATCTATCTCACAGGCATGGGTGCGACCACACCGTCGGTCGGTACCGGGGACGGCAGCCCATCTGCGCCGCCGGCGATCGCCGCCGCTACTCCAACGATTACGCTCGGAGGAGCCAACATCTTTGTCCTGTCGGCGGAACTTGTACCGAATGAAGTGGGTGTTTACCAAATCGAGGCCCAAGTACCGTTCCATCACATTCCGACCGGATCCAATATCCCCTTCACCATCACGCAAGGGAGCTACTCCACAACAGTGAAAGTGCGCGTCGAGGAATAAGCTCTGCTTGAATGGTGGGTCAGTTCGCCCCCCTTTAGCCCGCCCTTACTCGCTCGCTGGCGTGGTCGTTGTATACTGCTGCTCAGCTGGAAAATCGAATGATGATCTCAATTGGCGCGCGAGCACCCCTGACCGGAAATCGCGGATGCACGTCCTGGCTCAGAATCGCCGCTGTCCTTGTCTTGGCCGTAACGCCCGCGTTCTGCGCAGATTGGAATCCAAGGCTGGCGGCTCAGTATCTCGATTCACGGCAGAAGCAATGGTTCGCGTGGCCGCCTGCAACGGCTTCCGGAGTCCCCTGTGTTTCATGTCATACGGGCCTGCCCTATTTGCTAGCGCGTCCTGCGTTGCGGCAGGCACTCGGCGAGACTGCGCCCACGCTGTACGAAGCCGTGCTTCTGGACGGATTGCGCGCCACCGTCATGAAAACCGACGCGAAGGATCTGTTTCAGGGCGTAAAGGGGCACCTCGCCGATCAAGTCTTCGGAGCTCAAGTTGTGCTGTCGACCTTGCTTTTGGCGTTTGATGACGCGCCGCGCGGCGTATTGAGCCCCGAAGGCGAAAAGGCATTCGAGCGAATGTGGTCCGCGCAGATTCGCGACGGAAGAGACAAAGGCTCATGGAACTGGTCGGACTTCAACCTCGATCCATGGGAGACTCCAAACGCCGCGTATTATGGAGCCGCGTTGGCGGCGCTGGCCACTGGTGTCGCTCCCGCGCACTATCAGGTCCGGCCCGAAATTCAGCAGAATATTGCGGCACTTGTAGCGTATCTGCGCAGCGCAGCACAGGCTGAGCCCCTTCACAACCGGCTGGTCCTGCTCTGGGCATCCGGGAAGTTGGATCATCTACTGCCTCCCGCCGAACGGCAAGTGGTACTTGAGGACGTTTGGCGGAAACAGCAGGCCGACGGCAGTTGGACGCTGGAATCACTCGGCCCATGGCGAGCGCATTCCGATGCGCCGCCCGCCGGAGGCTCTAATAGTTACGCCACGGGGCTGGTTGCGTTTACGCTGCAACAGGCCGGAGTTACGCGTTCCGATCAGCGGATGTCCCGAGCATTAGCGTGGCTCGAAGCCCATCAGGACCATCAATCGGGCTATTGGGCGGCGGAATCCATGAATAAGCGGCACGAGGCTGGTTCCATGCCGGCCCTCTTCATGCGGGATGCGGCCACCGGTTTCGCAACACTCGCCCTGCTTCCTGCCGAGCGGACTGCAAAGAAGTAACAATCCAGCGGGCGGGGTGGTGGGGTTCGAACCAGGGCCAGGATCGACGTTTCGAGTCTGCGACGGGGCAGTCCCTGTGATCCTTCATTGCGGGTTCCTGCTCGCGAGAATCAGTGCGCCAATCCCAGCGGCGATTGCGAGCAACGCGACGGCGCGGGGGATGACGATGGTCTTTTGTCCCTTGGTGGTGATGTCGATTGAATCGGAATGAATGACCTTTTCCCTGGTGCGATACGTGATCCTCGGGGAAGCGAATAGCGTCAGGCCCAGTAGGATCAGCAGGACGCCGATGATTTTCAACCACAGAGCTTCTGCCCGGCGCACGTCCGCATGGTAGCAGACGTGAAAGCCTCCTGAGCCGGAGAGGTTGAATTCGCCGGAGGCGATCCATGAGGAGTTTCCTCAGACTGAGACTGCCCCCGCTCATTGCGGCAACGCTGAATCGTTTTTGCAGTTCCGTGCGGAATCGGTGGGCTTGCAGCCCGCGCGCGCAACGTGTAATCTGCTTTGACGGGGACGCCGCGAAAGGTGAGGGTGCTTGCCGTGTGGGACGGTAGCGGCCTGCGGCATTTTTCGGTTTTAAATTTGAATCTAGGGAGGAACGATGATGACACGTAGTAAACTGACGAGCTTCGTGCTGTGCCTGGGAGTTGTAGCGGGCATCACCATCGGCCCGGCTGCGGCTGCTGACAAGAAAGCCAAGGAGGGCCAAATCACCGGGACCGTACACATGATCGATAAAGACAAGTCGACCCTCACGGTCACCAAGGGCACCACGACGCGACAGGTGATCTACAACAGCGACACCAAATGGATGCAAGGGACCGAAGCAAGCAACAAGCCCAGTTCGTTCGATGAACTGAAGGAGAACTGGTACATCAACTGCAAAGGCAAATTCGACGGCGTCAAGCTCGTTGCCGACGCCTGCCGTTTCAGAGCATCGAAGTAACCGCAAATCAAGCCGCGCGGCGATCTTACGCGGGCCGCTTGAGCGGTCCGCTACGCCGCATTCCTTACTTGTTCTGAAGCTTCACCCGCCACTGGGCCGCCTTCTCCGGTTTCCCCCAGCTCTCGTAGAGCTGAACGATTCGTTCTCCCGCCTGTGCTAACGCAAGCCGGTCTTCGAATGGGATTGTGGCCTCACGCTGGGCCATGCCTTCATACCCCGAAACTGTTGGAGACTCTGACTCTGAGTACTTGCCCTGACCAGCCAGGCTGGCGCCCAGCAGGCTTTGGCTTCGGTATCGCCGCCACGAGTCAGCGGCTGTCTTTTCGTCATTGGTTAGAGCCTCGCGAAGCAGAGACTCCGCGGAGCCATACTGCTTCTGCTGCAGACGGACCTCTGCCAGCAAGCCCATAACATCCGTGGTAGCCGGGTGAGCCGGTCCCAATATGCGACGCCGCGCCTCCAGAACTGAAGTGAAAAGAGCTTCCGCCTTCGGGTACTTGCCTTGCTTGCCGTACAGCGCGGCCAAGTCATTCAGGTTGCTAAGCGTGTCGGGATGGTCCTCACCCAACACGCAGCGCCGCACGTCGAGGGCTTCAGCCAAAAGAGGTTCGGCTTGCGCATACCTGCCTTGCCAACGATACAGTAAACCAAGGGCGTTCATGCACGCCGCCGTAGCGTTATCCTTCTCGCCCAAAACGCGCCGCCGCGCCTCGAGGGCTTTGGTCAGCAGAGGCTCGGCTTGTGCATATTTGCCTTCTAGTTCGTAGAGTCCAGCCAGGTTATTCATGCTATCCAGCGTGCGGGACTCCTCTTCGCCGAGCACACGGCGGCGAATTTCCATGACCCTGGTAAACAGAGGTTCGGCCTCCGCATACTTGCCTTCGGTTGCGAATAGGGAGGCGAGGTTACTCATAATCCCCAGCGTGTTGGCATGTTCTTCACCTGACGCCCGGCGTTGCAACTCGAGCGCCCTAACATAGAGAGGCTCGGCTTGCGCGTATTTCCCCCCGTCATGGTATGCCCCTGCGAGGTTGTCCATGGTTCCCAATGTGGCTGGGTGCTCTTCGCCCAGCACGCGGCGCTGAAACTCGAGTACCTTCACATAGAGGGGCTCGGCTTGCGCATACTTGCCTTGTTCCGCGTATAAATAGGCCAGGTTATTCAGACTGAACATTGTGCCGCGATCCTCTTCACCCAATACGCGGCGCTGAATCTCGAACGCCTGAGTATAAAGAGATTCGGCTTGCGCATACTTCCGTTCGGTCCGGTAGAGGGAAGCGAGGTTGTTCATGCTGAGCAGCGTCTCGGGATGGCCTTCGCCTAGCACGCGGCGCTGACCATCGAGCGCCTTGGTTACGAGAGGTTCGGCTTGGGAATACTTGCCCTGCTGTTGGTACAACCAACTCAGGCTGTCCATGCTTTGAAGCGTGTCGGGATGATCCTCACCCAAAACACGGCGCCGAACCTCGAGGGCTTTGGTAAAAAGAAGCTCCGCCGGGGCGAGCTTGCCCAGGTCTTGGTCCAGTGCTGCCAAATCGAACATGCTTTGAAGAGTGTCGGGATGTTGCTCTCCCAAGACGCGGCGCTGGACTTCGAGGACCTTTCTGTATAACGGTTCGGCCTGCGCAAACTTACCCTGGTTATGATAGACCGTAGCCAGGTTTCGGATGCTCAGTAACGTATCAGGATGATCGTCCTTCAGTACGCGCCGCCTTAGCTCGAGCGCTAGTTCAAATTGCCGCTGGGCCTCCGGATATATGCCCAGATCGCGATACGTCGTGCCGATGGTCTGCCGGATCGAGGCCTCCACTAAGGGTTGTTTGTCAAACTTTCCTTCGACACCCGCAGCGGCCCGGTCTAGTGCCGTGCGCACTTTGAGATCCGGATCGGGCCTGGAATTGGGCCGCGCCTGCTTACCGGCGCTGGCTTGTGCCAACAGGTCTTCCTGGAGGAAGTTGTTGACCGCTTTCGCCGCGGCTGCCTCATCGTCCGCCCGCTGTTTCTCGCCGAGCGCCCGATTCCGCTCGCGTGTTGCCGTGTGCTGGGCACTCACCGCAATGTCGCGTTCGCGCGTGGCCGCCTGGTCAGCAGCCGCCGCCCGGTCTCGCTCCACGCGCGACCGCGCCTCGGCTTGCAGAGCCCGGTCCCGCTCCGCGAGCGCCGCCTGTCCCGCCCGGTTGGCGCGTATCGCCTGCGAGGTGCTGACCACGATTCCTGCCGCTAACACCACAAACACCGCCGCCGCGCCGGCCACCAAAGCGCGATGCCGGCGCGCGAACTTTTGCAGTTGATAGCGGGCGCTCGGCGGCCGCGCCGTAATCGGTTCGTCGTTCAGGTAGCGCTGAATATCTGCCGCCAGATCCGCCGGCGACGCGTATCGCCGCGTTTTGTCCTTTTCCAGCGCCTTCCCCACGATGGTTTCGATGTCGCCCCGGTAATTGCGACTGATGGTGCTCAAAGCCGTGGGATCTTCCTCCCGAATCGTCTGCAGGGCTTCATGTAATTGCCGTCGGCTTACGTCGTAGGGCAGGCGCCCGGAGAGAAGCTCATAGAGAATCACGCCCAGCGAGTAGACATCGCTGCGCGTATCCACTTCCTGAGGATCGGCCAGCACTTGCTCAGGACTCATGTAGGCCAGCGTTCCCACGATTTGTCCCAAGTCCGTCTGGCGCGTCGCTTGCGTATCGCTCTCGGTCACGCGCGCCACCCCGAAATCGAGAATCTTTGGCTGGCCCGTCTCATCCACCACGATATTGCCCGGCTTGAGGTCGCGGTGAATCAGCCCGCGCTGGTGCGCATGCTGCACGGCGTCGCAGATTTTAATGGTCAATGCCAGCCGCTGCCGGGTATTCAGTCGATTTGTTTCCGCATAGGCCAGGAGCGATTGTCCGCGGATTAGCTCCATGGCAAAGTACGGCTGGCGTCCGAAGCCCGCATCAGCCGTGCTGGCTTCGTAGATTTGAGCGATGCCGGGGTGCTGCAGGCGGCCTAGCGCTTTGGATTCATGTTCAAACCGCCACAATCGTTCGGACGTGGCAAAGCCGGGCTTGATCACTTTGAGAGCTACGCTGCGCCGGGGCTGTTCCTGCTCGGCTTCATACACGACGCCCATGCCGCCTTCGCCGAGCACGCGGACAATCCGATATCGGCCGATGGTATCCGGAAATGAACGGGCGGCCGAAACTCCTGGATCACCAACAAGGGTGGCGGCCATCGCCAGGGATTTGGCCGCCACCTCTAGCGCCGGCGCCTCGAGAAAACTATCGTCTCCCTTCGCTTGCAACAGCAGCGATCCCACTTCCTGTTGCAGCGACTCGTCTCCGTCGCAGGCTTGCTGGATGAAAGCCGCTCTTTGGTGCTCCTCTCGCTCAAGAGCGGAGTGGTAAATCCGCTCGATTTTCCGCCAGCGCTCACCTTCCACTTGGCCGCTCCTTGCTTAACTCGCGCCGAAGCCAACTTTTGGCTAACTTCCAGTCCCGCAGCACCGTCTCCTCCGAGACCTGCAGCACCTCGGCAGTCTCCTTGACGGTAAGTCCGCCGAAAAAGCGCAACTCCACGATCTGACTCTTGCGTGGATCTACGGCAGCCAAAGCTTGGAGGGCATCATCGATGGCGGCGAGATCGGCGCCGGGCCGTCCTGTTACGGCCACGGCGTCCTGGAGCTCTAGCGGCGGCACGTCGCTTCCCCGCTTGAGCGCCTGACGGGAACGAGCCCAGTCCACCAGAATACGCCGCATCATCCGCGCGCAGACGGCGAAAAAGTGCGCGCGGCTCTGCCAGCTGGGGTGCGCCGAATCTAACAAACGCAGGTAGGCTTCGTTGACCAGGGCGGTGGGCTGAAGTGTGTGGCCGGGCCGCTCGTCAGCCATATAGCGCTGGGCCAGCCGATGAAGGTCTTCGTAGACCACTGGCATCAACTCCTCGAGCGCGCCCTGGTCCCCTTCGCTCCAGGCTTGCAATAGTTGCGTTAGCTGGCGAGCAGACGACTCCATCCTATATCCACTGTCGACCTGAGGACTGTCTTGGAGAAGACTATCATTTTTGCTCTCTATTTTCTATACCTTGGGCCTGCTTGCCTGCGACCTTCCAAGAAAAATTTTCCCCTCGATTACAGTTTTCGCCCAGGGCAGCCCATGCGCGTCCGACGGCGGACTTTCGGGTTCAATCCTCGGGGGGCGTAATACGGCGCTCGGTTCTAACTGCGTGCGCTAGGGCTAGTCCAAAAAAAAATTGTTCCTCTGTTACAGTTTTCGGCGGCTTTTTCCGCCCTTGATGATGAGGACATCCAAAACAGCCTTGGACCAGGAGCTGACAGCATGCCAACTTACACACAAGCGGAAAGGCCGCTCGCCATTACCACGCCACTGGGCAAAGACGTCCTGCTCCTGACTGGATTTCGAGGCCATGAGGCCATTTCGCAGCTATTCAATTTCCAGGTCGATCTCCTGGGCGAAGCACAGAGCGACATACGCTTCGAGCGCATCCTGGGCCAGAAAGTGACCGTGGAGCTGCGGCTTGTCAATCAGGAGAAGCGCTACTTCAACGGGCTGGTCAAGCGGTTCAGTCAGGGCGCTCGCAACGACGCCCACTTCGTGCATTTCCGTGCGGAGGTAGTTCCGAGGCTTTGGCTGCTGACGAAGAAAGTCCGGTGCCGGATCTTTCAACACCTTGCCGTGCCGGACATCCTCCGCCAGGTGCTATCGGGATTGGACGTCACCTATGAGCTGTCGGCAATCTACTATCCACGCGACTATTGCGTGCAGTACCGCGAATCGGACTTCGACTTCGTGAGCCGGCTCATGGAGGAGGAGGGGATCTATTACTTCTTCGAGCACAGCGAGACCAAGCATCAGATGGTCGTAACCGACGCGCCTAAGCAGCACCCTTTGGTTCCCGGACAAAGCGGTGTGATTTACGAGGAATTGTCTGGCGGCGAGCGGGAGGACATGCGCATCACGGCCTGGGAAAAAACTCAGGAGTTGCGCTCAGGCGAGTACACGCTTTGGGACCATTGCTTCGAGCTCCCTGGCAATCATCTCGAAGCCAAGCAGAGAATCCTCGATAGCGTCGCCGTAGGCAAGGTGACTCACAAGCTCAATGCCGGGGGCAACGACCAACTGGAGATCTATGATTACCCCGGTGGTTATGCCCAGCGCTTCGATGGTGTCGATCACCATGGCGCATCCCGGCCGCAGGATCTACAGGAAATTTTCCGGGATAAGGAAAGAACCGTCAGGCTGCGCATGGAGCAGGAAGAACTCGGCAGCCTGGAAATCGAAGGAGCGGGCAATTGCGGCCAGTTCCTTCCGGGTCACAAGTTCACTCTGAAGCGGCATTTCGATGCCGACGGCCAGTACCTGCTGACTCGCGTCGAGCACGACGCCCACCTCGGCGGCGATTACCGCAGCGACGACGCGCCCGCGTTTCAGTTACGAGAACCGCTTCCGTTGTATTCCCGTTGCGCTGCCTTACCGCCCGCAGTGCGTGACACCCGAACCGGTGATCGCCGGAATCCAGACCGCCACGGTCGTGGGACCTCCCGGCGAGGAAATCTTCTGCGACAAGTACGGCCGCATCAAGGTGCAGTTCCATTGGGACCGGGAAGGGAAGAAGGACGCGGACAGCTCATGCTGGTTGCGCGTGGCGCAGGTGTGGGCAGGCAAGGGCTGGGGCGCATTCTTCTGGCCACGCATCGGCCATGAAGTGGTCGTTGTTTTCGAGGAAGGCGATCCCGACCAGCCGCTCATTATCGGCAGCGTGTACAACGCCGAGAACATGCCGTGGTTTGCGCTGCCTTCGCAAAAGCAGTTGGCCGGCTTCAAATCGGCTAGCGTACGTGGTCTGGCTAACCAGAATTACAACGGAATCGTGTTCGACGACGAAAAGGGCCACGAGCATTTGGCCATTCACTCGGAGCGGAATATGAGCTTCAACTCGGAGCACGACAAGATGATCCACGCCGGCCGGCACAAAGGGGAAAGGGTGTCGAGCGCCAGTATTTTCACCGTCGGAAGACTGTCCGGCGGGGGCAGCGGCGGCGGCTTCGACGCCGGAGACAACATGCCGGAACCGCCTCCCATCGGTGTCGTGGGCTTGAATTCGGTGATGGTCTACGGCGAGAACCTGCAGGTCGCAGCGGGTCTCAATCATCAGTTGGCCGTGGGCAACAACATCCAGATCTGTATCAATCCGCTGGGTCTCACCGCCGGTGTGCCGGGACTACCCGCGGCGCCCGCGCTGACAGCGGCTTTGGGATCCGGCCTGGGCGGAAACATGCAGTTTACTGTCGGGACCAGTGCGAACTTCGTGCTCGGCCAGGAATTCGATATCAACCTGGGGCCGCCGAAGATCGAAATCTCTGGATCCTACGGCGATCACCCTGGCACGGTGATCCTTTGCGGCGTGTTGAGTGCGGCCGCCATCGCCTGGGTCATCCTGTACGACGCGCTGCAGGAGGACCAGCAGCGTGCGACGCTGGCGATCGCGTTTCAGACGCTGGTAGACGCGCTGCTGGCGACGATCCTCGGAGTCGAGATGGCGATGAAGGCGGCGACCCAAGATCTCGCGGCCAGGCAGATGCCCCCGTTCTTTGGATCGGGCCCACCTCCGGCTGGGGACGGTTCCGATTGGGGCATTTTGAGTTTTGGAGCCGGCGCAGCAAGTCTGGTGTCTATGCTGGCACCTCTCGCGGCGATTGGCAGCGAATAAACAGGAGGCAATTTATGGATTCAGACGAGAAAAAACCTGGAGCCGGTTCGGGAGGAGGCGGCGGTTGCCCGGTGGGACCACTCCCAAGCCCGGCGCCAGCCCAAAATCCGGCAAACCATAGCGACATCCGGTTCGTTGACGGCACCTTTGCTCGCAGTGCGGATCAAGTGACGCTGTTTGCTTTCCCGGGAAAAACCGACGGCCGACAGAGTAGCCTTGAACTGACGGCCGGTGGTCCTTTAGGCCACGTCGGGGTGTACGGAACATTGTCGGTCATTATTCGGACGGGACGGCAGTCGGTGGAGTCGGGTTGGGAGCCGCCAACACCGGACGAAAGCCAAATTCCTGAAGACCTGTCTGGAGGAAATGGAATCGTTCTGTATGCCCCCGGGCAGGATACCATCAGAATCCGACGGGGTTCTGAAGGTAATGTTGATTGCAGCCAGGAGATCGTATTGACACAGGATGGCAACATCCACGTGTGCCCAGGGATGCGGGGCAATCTCTACCTGAACGCGTCGATGGGAAATATATATCTAACGTCCGGCGGCGGATCCAGTATCGAACTGACGCCCCAGGGTATAACCATCAAAGGGACGTTGGTTCAAATCAACTAGATCATTCGCCGAGAATCGAGCCATGTCCAATCAACCGCTCGTTAAAATCCAGCCAGCCACCGCGGCCGAGATCTGCGCGCACTTTGATCTTGAAGAAAAAGCGCGGCCGCTGCTCTCGGACGGGATGCACCCCAGAGAATTCGTCGAAGCCCTCCTGGTGGATAAGCAGTATGCCGCAGGCATCCATTTCATGGCGCATGCGCTACCGGCACGAGAAGCGGTCTGGTGGGGTTGTCTGTGTGTACAGCATGCCTGCGGCAACAATCTGGCCGCGGCGGACAAGGCTGCCGCGAAAGCCGCCGTGCAATGGGTGCTGCGGCCAACCGAAGAGAATCGGGCAGCGGCAAAGGCCCCGTCCGAAGCCGCCAAGGCACCCTCGCCAGCGGGGGCGCTGGCCAAGGCAGCAAGTCTGACCGGCGGCAGCCTGGGTCCGCCAAACCTGCCGCCGGTACAGCCGCCGCCATTTGCTTGGGCAGCGCACGTGGCTGTGGCGGTCAAGTTCGCGGCCATCAAAGTAGAACCGGCCAGAATTACGGAAACGCAACGATTATTCGTCGAACTGGGGATCGGCGTAGCCGAAGGCCGTTGCTGATAGGCGGAAATTGAGAACACGGATTGAGGACTGAAGAAATGGGACAGCCGGCCGCACGCATGGGAGATCAACACGTTTGTCCGATGATCACGGGAGTCGTGCCGCATATCGGCGGGCCGATTCTTCTCGGCTGTCCCACGGTGCTGATTGGCGGCCAGGCAGCCGCGCGCAGTGGCGACATCGCTACCTGCGTCGGCCCGCCCGATGCTATCGCCATGGCATCGCTGACAGTCTTGATCGGCGGCATGCCTGCGGCGCGTGTGGGCGATCAAACGGCCCACGCCGGATTCATTGCCTTAGGCTGCCCTACGGTACTGATCGGTTAGGAGTTTGAGATATGACAGCGGCAGGAGTAGCCATCCCGTACGAGAGGCAAACCGACTCGCAGACCGGCCGGATGTGCGGCGCTGCCTGCTTGCGCATGGTCTATGGTTCTTTCGGCAGGGACGTTCCGCAGCTCGAGATCTGGCCCGCGATTGCCAAGCCTGGCCCTCTCGGCAGTCTTGCATCGACAACACATCTGATGGCCCAGGACGCCGTGAACCGTGGCTTCGGAGCGGTGGTCACCCAGGCACGGCACCCACTGCAGGCCCTCCGCCTCTGCCAGGAATGGAATATTCGCGCGATTCTGAACCACAGCATGCACCCGGGCTCACCGGCCGGTCATTATTCGGTGCTGGTGGATCTTGACGACAAGAGTGTCGTTCTTCACGACCCGTTCTTTGGCCCATTGCGCCGCCTTTCGCATGCGGAATTGCTGGAGCTGTGGCAGCCGCACGCCGGGAATGCCGAAATTTTGGGACACGTTTTGATTGGCATAGGCGGCGACATGCCTGCGACGCGCGAGTGCGAGTTCTGCCACACTGCCATGCCCTCTACAATCGATTGCCCGAGGTGCAAGAAGCCGGTCGGCCTGCGACCCGGAGCGCTGCTCGGTTGTATGAGGGACGGTTGCATCGCGCGCATGTGGAATTACGTCTGCTGCCCTTCCTGCGACTGTATGTGGACCTTCAGCCTGAACGGGCCGCAAGCCGGGGCATCCGCTTCGGAAAACGTTTCAAGCCCGCTGCCGGCTTCGACACCTGAAGACCCCTGGAAACTGGACCGGCTATTCGCCGAAGTGGACAAGTTCTACGGCCATGCCCTGGTTCTGACGGCGGCGGCGAATCATACAGAACTCAAGCAACAGCTCGATTTCATCGCAGGCAGCAAGCAAAAACTGAAGCTTGCGCAGGCCGAGGAGCTTGCCCGCCTCAAGGCGGGTCACGATAAGTTGGACGCTCTAGAGGAGGCGGCGAAGCAAAAGGAGGCAGCCCGCCGTCAGAAGATCGAGGAACGCAATCAACCATTGCCGCCGCTTGATGGCATCGCTCTAGCTCGTGCTCTGCTGGCGAACCTGGGTTTGAACGATTGAGCTCCTGGCACGAGTGCTCCCCAATGTGACGCCCGGTTCAGGAGCGGCTCCGGGCCCGCTCCGCGCATTGCTGCAGAGAAAGAATCCTCGCTGAAACCACCATCTTGCATCGAACGAAGTTCCTACAAGAATGAAACGCGCGTTCATAACGGGTGTTACTGGGCAGGATGGTTCGTATCTGGCGGAGCTTCTTCTCGGAAAAGGGTATGAAGTCCACGGACTGAAACGCCGATCGAGCAGTTTCAATACGGGCCGGGTCGACGGCATCTACGCCGACCTGCATGAGCACGACAACCGGTTCTTCCTGCACTTCGCCGATCTGAGCGACGCCAGCAGTTTGTGGAAGCTGCTGTATGACATTCGACCGGACGAGATCTACAACCTGGCGGCCCAGAGCCATGTACGGGTGAGCTTCGACGTTCCCGAATATACGGCGGACATTACGGCAACGGGCGCCCTGCGGCTGCTGGAGGCGGTCCGGCAGACCGGGATCAAGGCCCGTTTCTATCAAGCCTCTTCGAGCGAGATGTTCGGCCACGCTCCCGCTCCGCAGAGCGAGGAGACCCGTTTCCATCCGCGGAGTCCGTATGCCTGCGCCAAGCTGTTTGCGCATTCCTGTACAGTCAATTACCGCGAGAGCTATGACATGTTCGCCTGCTGCGGAATCTTGTTCAACCACGAATCGCCGCGCCGCGGTGAGACTTTCGTGACCCGCAAGATTGCTCGGGCGGTGGCGCACATTCGCCTGGGTATCGAGGAGGATCTGTATTTAGGCAATCTGGATGCCCGCCGGGACTGGGGCTACGCCAAAGAATATGTAGAGGCCATGTGGATGATGCTGCAACTCGACAAGCCGGACGATTTCGCGGTTGGCACGGGCGAGACCCATTCCGTCCGCGAGTTCGCCGAACAGGCTTTCTCACATGTAGGTCTGGACTGGCGCAAGCACGTGCGATTCGATGTCCGCTATTGCCGGCCGGCCGAGGTGGATGCGTTGTGCGCCAACCCCACTAAGGCCCAGCGCGGCTTGAACTGGCATCATCGCCTGGGATTTGTCGATCTGGTGCGGCTGATGGTCGATGCGGAGATGGAACAATTGAAGCTCCAAATCGCGGGTGCTCCGCGGGTGGCCGCCAGAACCGCTTTCTAACCCGGATGCAGGACCTTTCTACGAAGAGAATTTGTGTAACGGGAGGAGCCGGTTTTCTGGGCACGGCTCTGGTCGGCCATCTGCGCGGGCTCGGCTGCGGGCCGGTATTTGTCCCCAGGCGCCTGGAATACGATCTCACCACTGTCGTTGGCATCGAGCGGCTGTTCGCCCGCTCGAAGCCGGAAGTATTGTTTCATCTGGCGGCGGTGGTGGGCGGTATTGGAGCGAATCGCGACAATCCGGGCCGGTTTTTCTACGAGAACGCCGTCATGGGAATCCAGCTCATTGAGTACGCCCGCCGGAACGGTGTGGAAAAGACGATTGTGGCAGGCACGGTGTGCGCTTACCCGAAAATCACTCCCGTGCCATTCCGGGAAGAGTCGCTGTGGGAGGGATACCCTGACGACACAAACGCGCCGTACGGGATTGCTAAGAAAGCCCTGCTCGTCCAGTGCCAGGCTTACCGGCGGCAATACGGAATGAACGCCATTTACCTGATGCCGGCGAATCTCTATGGGCCTGGCGATCATGCGGAGTTGGACTCTTCTCACGTGATTCCAGCGCTGATCCGGAAGTTCCTCGAGGCAAAACAGACCGGTACGCAGTCCGTGGTTTGTTGGGGCGACGGTTCTGCCACGCGTGAATTTCTCTTCGTGAACGACGCGGCGCGGGGTCTGGCTTTGGCGGCCCAGCATTATGACGGCCTAGAGCCGGTCAACCTGGGAAGCGGCGAGGAAATCTCGATTCGCGATCTGGCCGAAATGACAGCCCGGTTTTGCGAGTATGAAGGCCGAATCGTCTGGGATACCTCCAAGCCCAACGGGCAGCCCCGACGCCGCCTTGACACCACGCGAGCCGGGCAGTGCTTTGCGTTTCGCGCGCATGTTGCACTGAAGGACGGTCTGGCAAAAACCATCGCCTGGTACCGGGAAGAGATGGCTTCGACGAAAGCAGCAGTGCCCGCCGGCTGCTGAGGGGCCACGATCGTTTACCTGGACGCCATAGCAGGTGCGGTAGAATATCAGCAAAGTAGAATTCTATGGTGGGCCGTACCCTGATCGCGCTGGTGATTGCAGGTCTGGCACTGTCGCAGACGGTGGACCAGAAACCGTCCGCGCCGGCGGCCGAACCGGCCAAACCCGCGGTTGCGCCGGGGCAACAAGCCCCCTCGCCGATTCAAGTACAAGTCAACGAAGTCATTGTGCCGGTCACGGTAACGGATGAAAAGGGCCGCTTCGTCTCCAACCTGGACGTGAAAGATTTCCACATCTTTGACGAAGGCAAAGAGCAGCGCATTCACTTTTTCACCCGGGAGCAGAAGCAGCCGGTGGTGGTCGGTTTCCTGGTGGATATGAGCAATGCCAACCGGCTGCATTGGAAGGTCTACCAGGATGCGACCACCGAGCTGGTGCTGAATCTTCTGCCGGGCGACGATCCGAAATACAGCGGCTATCTGATTACCTACGGGAACGAAGCCGAGGTGGCGGTGGACACTACGCCCGATGCCGAGAAGCTGGTCGACAAGCTGCGCAAGATCAAACCGGGCGGCGGTGCGGCATTATACGATGCCATTGATCTGGCCTGCCGCAAGCGCCACGTGATGGAGGGCGAGCCCTTTGATCCGCGGCGCGTACTGATCATCATCGGCGACGGGCACGATACGGCCAGCAAGAAAAGCTTGGAAGAGGTGTTAGAACTCGCCCAGCGAAGCCTGATTACCATTTACGGAATCGGCACCACGGCTTTCGGGTTTGGCAGCGAGGGAGACAAGAACCTGGCCCGGCTGACGGATGAGACAGGCGGGCGCGTCGAGTATCCCTTGCAGGGGCTGTATTCGGGCGTTTCGGGGTATCTTTCCACTCCGTCGGACGAGGGCAATTACGCGTACAAGGTAGGGACCGGCGGGTATGCTGCTGAGATCTCGGGCGGAATTTTCCACGCGGTGGCGAGTATTGCCGGGGAAGTGACCACGCAGTACATCATGCGCTACACCCCCGACATCGATCCCAAAACCGAGGGTAAAGCGTTCCGCAACATCCGCGTGGCGGTGAATCTCCAGAACGTCAAGATTCGCGCCCGCAAGGGCTATTATCCTTCGGCGCCATAAACGCGCTGCCGGGCGCCGCTCAAGCAAAAGCGGATGCGGCCGAAAAGAGGATTAGGGATATCCTTCCATGTCGTCAGTCGTTTCCATCACTAGCGGTCGTAGCCAGCGAAAGGGGACCAGCGGCGAGTATCTGCTGCTCCAACTGGTTCGGCCGGGAGAGGCGCCGCGGAACATTGGCGTGTTATTGCGCGACATAGCCACCGGGCAGGTATATCCGAAAATTCGAGAACACTTCAAGGACATTGAGGATCCCGAAGAAGCTGAGTTGCTGGCCGCGCTGGGCGCGGATTTCGACCTGAAAATCCAAGAAATGGGCGGCGACGAGTTCCTGCGCTCGCTGGAAGATTCCCTGTCCAATGCGCTCCGCATCAGCCAGCGCGTGGTTGTGACGGTGGACGACTTTTCCCGCACCCTCGCATCTTTGTACGAAGAGCACGTGGAACAGGCCCAGGTGCAGCCATTCGTTACCCATCTGCCGCTCTATTCGCTAAAGGCTGCCGCCACCAAATTCGGCGAAGAGCGGGACGTGGAATCCGAGGGTTGGGTAATAGCGCCGCCGAGGCTGCGGCTCACCGCCGACATGTTTGTGGCACGCGTGGTGGGGCGTTCGATGGAACCTCGCATCCCCGATGGCAGCTTGTGCGTCTTCCGCAAGGGAGTGGTGGGCTCGCGTCAGGGCAAGCTGGTGCTGGTGGAGCGCTTCGGCGTCATCGAAACCAGCGCGCGCTACACCATCAAGAAGTACACCAGCCAAAAAAGCCAGGGGAAGGAAGGCGAATGGGAGCACACTTCGATCCGGCTTGAGCCGCTTAATAAGGAATTTGAGGGTTTCGAGCTGAAGGAAGACGAAGCGCGCATGATCGCCGAATTCATTCAGGTGCTGGAAAACTGAAATCAAAGTTCAAAAGTAGATCTCGCTCGTTTGCGACTGCCCTCCAGCGGTGGTATGAACGCGCTCATCGAGAGTTGCCCTGGCGTTCGACCACCGATCCGTACTCCATTCTGGTTTCCGAAGTCATGCTGCAGCAAACGCGCGCTCAGACCGTCATTCCGTACTATGAGCGTTTCCTCGCCCGGTTTCCGGATGCCAAGGCGCTCGCGGAGGCGCCGGAGTCCGATGTGCTCGCTTACTGGAGCGGGTTGGGATATTACAGCAGGGCGCGAAACCTGCAACGGGCGGCCCGGCAGATCGTAGCCGCGGGAAGTTTCCCGGCCGATTACGATGGAATCCGGACGCTGCCGGGAGTAGGGCCTTACACCGCGGCTGCGGTGGCCAGCATCGCCTTTGATATCCCCCGTGCTGTCGTGGACGGGAATGTGATGCGCGTCATTGCCCGGCTAAAGGGCGACGGGGCCGATATCGGATCGTCCAAGACACGGGCACGGTTCCAACGAATTGCCGGCGAACTGTTGGATCGCCGGTACGCGGGCCGCTTTAACCAGGCCGTGATGGAACTGGGAGCGACCCTCTGTCTGCCGCGTGCGCCACGCTGTACGGAGTGCCCGGTTGCTGGGTTCTGCGAGGCCCGAAAAACGGGTCGCCAGAACGAGCTTCCGGTGAAGCGAGCCAGGCCGGCGGCGCGCCACATCAACGTGCACGTGGCTCTGGCGGAGAAACATGGAGCGGTGCTCATGCGGCAGCGGCAGGCAGAAGAATCGCTCATGCCTGGATTCTGGGAGTTTCCTGCGCCGGAGGATCTCGCGGGTTGGAAGGAAGCGGAGTTGCTTGGGTCGTTTCGTCACACCATTACTCATCACCACTACACCGTCACGGTGCTCCACGGAAAGATCTCGCACGCTCCGGCCGGTTTCGAGTGGCGGCGTAAAGATGTGCTCGAAACCATTCCCCTGACCACCATTTCAAAGAAAGCGCTGCGCCTGTTCGCATCCCACGCTCGCAAATCGAACCGGATGGCGGAAACAGCCTAGATTCCAAACTCGTTCCGAACGTGCCGAACGGCGATCAACCGATTGTGGTGAACATCCGCGGTGCTGTGTCGCATCATGGCGTGACGATACCAGTAAAACGCTAGCCGCGCAGCCAAAGGATTGCAGCAAGTGCCGCGAGATTTCTTCCTTCCTTCCCGCACATTGCTTCTTGAAAGGTAATTCTCTTGTGCGTCCTGCGCGTCTGATGCTCGCCACACTGGCGCTCGTGCCCCTGGTATGCGCCCAAAGCTCCCCCGCGTTGGTGTCCTATACGGCCGCTGGCGTCGTCAACTCCGCTTCGAATTCGGCCGACGCCTTGGCCCCTAATGCCATTGGGACCGTTTATGGCACCGGCCTCTCTTACACGACACAATCCGCTTTTTCCGTAATGCCTGCGAGCGGTGTGATGCCGCTCCAGCTCGCGGCGGTGCGAGTCTACGTTGGAGAAGTGTCCGCGCCTATTTACTATGTTTCGCCAACCCAGATCAATTTCCTGGTTCCCACCGAACTGCGGCCAGGTGACATGGATTTTTTTACGACGCACGACGGTCTGGCCGGACCTCACGTTAAGATCACGTTGCATGATGGCGCGCCGGGACTTTATCCGTGGGCGGCGGGAACGATCGCCTCCACGCATGCCGATGGAAGCGTCATCACGAAGGATCATCCGGCTCATCCCGGCGAAATCGTTGTGGTGTATGGGACGGGCCTGGGAAAGACCGATCCCGAGCAGCAAACCGGGTTGATCTCCATGGTTGCCGCACGAATCCAGCTCCTGAACGAGCTGAGTGTACTGGTGGCGGGGCGCGCCCTGGATCCCCAAAGCATTCAATATGCTGGTGTCACGCCTGGCATCCCCGGACTCTATCAGGTGAATCTCGTTTTGCCCAAACAACTTGCGCCTGACCCGGAGATCCGGATCTCGATTGGCGCCCAGATCAGCCCTTCCGGCATGAGATTGCCAGTCGATTAACTCGAGCAAATATTGCGTAACCTGCTATTCCCGGCTACGTTTCATTACATAGGCTAGAATGAAGCGAGGAGTTTATATGCGCTTTCGGGGCGCTTTTCTAGGAATTGCAGTGGCGGGCAGTTTATTGGCGCAAGAGCCTGCCGCCCCGGCGCTGCCGGACCAACAGCCGCAGACTGCGCCTAAGGCCGGCGAAGCCAAGGCCGTACCGGTGCAGCTCACGGGCTTTGTGGTGGACACCGGGACCAAAGTGCCGCTCACTTTGATCAACAGCGTAAGCACCAAACACTCGGTCGAAGGAGATCGCGTATATCTCCAGACAGTTTATCCCATCATGGTGAGTGGACGCATTGTCATTCCGCCCGGAAGTTACGTAGCTGGCACGGTGACGGAGATCAAACGGCCAGGGCGTGTGAAAGGCCGCGGAGAACTTTTCTTGCGCTTCGATTCGCTGACGCTGCCTAACGGTGTGACGCGCGATTTCCGTGCCCGTATCGGCACCATGGATGGGCGGGCAGCAGAAGATTTCGACCGCGCCGAAGGCAAAATCAAGAGCGAGGGAAATAAGGGCGGCGACGCGCGCACGGTGGGCGAAGCCGCTGCCGCGGGTGCTTCGATTGGAGTGATCGCCGGCGGAGCGAGCGGACACTACGGCATGGGCGCCGGCATTGGCGCTGCCGCAGGCGCCGCGGCCGGACTCATGGGCGTGCTGCTGACGCGCGGGCCCGACGCCGTACTCGCGAAGGGCAGCACCATCGAGATGATTCTCGACCGGTCACTGCATTTTGAGGAAGGCGACCTAAATTTTGGGCCAATACAACCGGTGGTCGTTACCGATAGTGGGCAGCCCACCAGCAAGAAAAACGGCGGCGTCCTGCCTGCCCGCCGTTTTCCCTTCTAAGGCCGCTCTTCCACGTTAAAATCGGATTCGTTGCCCTTACGCGGACGCGAGCTAGTCCAACAAATCGACGACTCCCGCTGTGACGTCCCGGCTATCTGGTGGCTGGGCCACAGCGGGTTTGTCTTGAAGTACCGGAATACCGTCTTCTACGTCGATCCATACCTGTCGAGCACCGAAAACTCAGGCTTGGTCGATCAGCCGCTCCGTGCGGAGGATGTGACGCATGCCAGCCTGATTTTGTGTACCCACGCGCACGCCCATCATCTCGATCCGGGTACGGTGTCCGGGATCCTGGACGCCTCACGACGCGCCAAGCTGGTTATCCCGAAAAGCGTGGCCGAGCACGCCCACTCTCTGGGCGTCAGCTACCAGCGGATGGTCACTACCGATTCCAGCCTGCGTGTCGAATACCTGGACGACCGCATTTACTCCGTGCCCTCGGCACACAACCAACTCGACTGGACCCCGCTCGGCGGCTATCCGTACCTGGGCTACCTGGTGCGGTTCGGCGATTGCACCATCTACCATGCGGGTGATGGCATCCCATACCCCGGACTCGCCGACCGCCTTCGGCCTTATAACATCAGCGTGGCGTTGTTGCCCATCAGCGGGCGCAAACCCGGTGACGCCCCAGGTAATTTTGAAATCGCGGAAGCGGCGCAGTTGGCGGAGGACATCGGCGCGCAATGGCTTGTACCCATGCACTATGGCGTGTTCCACTCCGGCGCCGCTGAGGTGGAACGCTTCATCGACCATCTGCTGGGCCAGCGTCCGTCGCAGCGTTTTAAGGTCTTCGAGTACGGCGAAAAGTGGGACGTGCCGGCGGATTGAAACCTTACCATCCCATCTTGCGCATGCGATCGAGAATGACCTCGCTGTACTGGGTCATGCGCGCAGGTTTGCGGCGTAGCGGAGAGGGCAGGGTCGCCGCCAGCCGGGCGCCCTGCTCGCGGCTCACGCGCGCCGCTGCAATTCCGTAATGATACTCGGCTGACTCTTGCGCTCCCCACACGCCGGGACCCCATTCGACGACATTCAAGTAGAGCTCGAGAATACGCCGCTTGCCTAGAATATACTCGGCCAGCGGCACGAGCGTAAACTCGATCCCCTTGCGAATGAAAGAGCGGCTGGTCGAGAGGAACAGGTTCTTCACAAGCTGCTGCGTCAGTGTCGATGCTCCACGCAGGCGTCCGTCTTCGCGTTCTTCCTCGACGGCGTTGCGCACCTCCTCCCAGTCAAACCCGTGGTGTTGATAAAACCGGCTATCTTCGGCCGCAATCACGGCATGCTGGAAATCCAGCGAAATGCGAGAGAGCGGCACGAAGACGTATCTCTTGTAGTACGGAGTCCTGTGAATCCAAGATTCCATGCGCCGCTCGGCCTGGACAGCCGTGAAAGGCGGATTGATCCAGCGCAACGCGAAAAAGGCGGCCACAGCGCAAACGTAAAAGATAATAACGAGAGCGATGATGAAAACCAGAATGCGGTAAAGCCACGTTCGGCCTGACTTGCGCGCCGGTTGTTTCGCCACTCTGACAGGATACGAGATGAGCCGCCTATTCCACCGGTGATATACTTCGTTTCCGCTTCATGGGAATCTTCCAACAAATTGCGCCGTTCCTTCTGTGCGGGTGTGCGCTTTGGGCGCAGCCGGCTGCGCCGCAACTCCTGACGCCCGAGGACGTGGCGGCTGGCGACCGCCTATACCGAACCCAATGCGCCTATTGTCACGGGACGCGCGGCGAGGGCGGGCGGGGACCTGCGCTTGCCCGTCCCCGGTTGCTGCATGCCCCTGATGATCCGTCCCTGTTCAACGTGATTGCCTTTGGGATTCCCGACACAGAAATGCCCGGCCACTGGTTTACAGACCGCGAGATCAGGCAAGTCGTTGCGTTCGTCCGAACCCTGGGCCGTGTGGCCCCGCAGCAGGCTACCGGCGATGTCGCGAACGGCAAGAACCTTTACGCCGGGAAAGGCGGTTGCGCGGCGTGCCACACGATCGGCGGAAGAGGCGGCGCGATCGGCCCGGACTTGAGCGACATCGGAGAGCGCCGCAGTCTGGCTTATCTGCGAGAATCCCTGACCAACCCCGAGGCGGCGGTCCCGGACGGCTTCCTCGAAGTCCAGCTTGTTACACGAAACGGCCGCCGCATGACCGGCGTCCGGCTGAACGAGGACACGTTCTCGATCCAGATCCGCGATCTGTCTGGAGACTTCCGATCGTTTTTCAAGACGGAGCTGGCGCAATTGAGCAGACAGCCGGGCAAGTCACCCATGCCGAGTTACGACAAAGTTTTCACCGGCAATGAACTGGACGACATCGTCGCCTATCTCGACTCCCTGCGGGGCCCTCAATGAAACGGCTCATCGTCATCCTGGCGTTTGCGGCGCTGGCGAAGGCTCAAGTCTCCTACGAGCGAATCCTGAAATCGGCTTCACAGCCCGGGAACTGGCTCACATACTCCGGCAGTTATCAAGCTCAGAGGTATTCCACGCTCGATCAGATTACACGCGCCAACGTGTCCCGGCTCAAGCTGGCATGGATGTACCAGGTTCGGGCGCATGACAAACTGGAAACGTCTCCGCTGGTGTTCGACGGCATCATGTACATCAGCGAGCCGCCGAGCGATGTTACGGCACTCGACTTGCGCACGGGCAGGCCCATCTGGAGCTACCGCCGAAGCATTCCTGCCGTTCCGGTTTGTTGTGGCCAGGTGAATCGCGGCGTTGCGGTCCTGGATGACCAATTGTTCATCGGCACGCTGGACGCTCACCTTGTGGCCTTGGATCTCAAGACCGGCCGAGTTCGCTGGGACGTCCAAGTCGCCGACTATAAGACCGCCAATTCCATCACCGCCGCGCCATTGGCTGTGAAGGACAAAGTGATTGTGGGAATTGCTGGCGCCGAATTCGGCATCCGCGGATTCCTGGACGCGTACGACGCTAAAACCGGCAAGCGTGTCTGGCGATTCTGGACGGTGCCTGGTCCGGGCGAACCGGGCAACGAGACCTGGTCGGGAGATAGCTGGAAAACCGGCGGCGCTCCCACGTGGGTCACGGGCGCCTATGATCCCCAGGAGAACTTACTCTATTGGGGCACCGGAAACCCCGGCCCCGATTATGCGGGCGATCTCCGTAAGGGGGACAACTTATATTCGGATTGCCTGATCGCGCTCGACGCCGATACCGGAAAGCTGAAATGGCACTTCCAGTTCACTCCACATGACGTGAACGATATCGATGCCAACGAAATACCGGTGCTTGTGGATGCCACATTCCGGGGCAAGCCGCGCAAGCTGGTTCTGTTCGGGAATCGCAACGGATTTTACTATATTCTCGACCGGGTCACGGGCGAGTTTCTACACGCAAAACAATTCGCAACCCAAACGTGGGCGAAAGGGCTCGATACACGCGGCCGCCCCATTCCCAATCCCGCGAGCGCGCCGAGCCTGGAGGGAAGCAAAGTTTACCCCGATGATGATGGCGCGGCGAATTGGTTTAGTCCGTCCTATAGCCCGCAGACTGGCCTGTTTTATCAGAACGTACGCGAAAAAGGCGCGATCTATTATCTGACCGAAGCTCCCTACATACCCGGCAGGCAGTTTTTGGGCGCAAGCCGCCGCTCCATTCCCGACGAGGAACCATGGGGCGCAGTGCGCGCTCTGAATGCCATCACGGGCGAACTCCAGTGGGAGTTCCGCTTGCAGTCGCCCCCCTGGGCGGGTGTGCTGTCTACCGCTGGCGGGGTGGTCTTCTCGGGCGACATGGAAGGAAACTTCTTCGCCCTGGACGCCGTTCGAGGAAACCTGTTGTGGCGCCTGCAGACGGGCGGAGCGATTTATGCAAACGCTATCACTTACATGAGCGACGGCAGGCAGTACGTGGCCATCGCAGCCGGAAGCGCCATCCTTGTTTTCGGTTTGGACTAACAGCGGGTTTTGGCTCACGTGTAACGTTGGTACGTGAATGAAAACACAGGACGGGTTCTGCTCGTAGAAAATTCACCGCATTTAACATCAATTAACTATACAAAAACACCGAGTCTCCTTATAATCCTCCTACCGTTTTGACAAAGGGGAAGTGTCCGGCAGATTTGAAATTCAAGCGTGGGCACCTCGGCATCGTGGTTCTTACCGCTTCAGTTGAAACCATGTTGGTTCAAAACACGGACTCAGGAGGTCCGCATTATGAAATTGACGAGAAAAGGGTGCGCAATTCGCATTGCGCTGGGTTTCTTCGTCCTGTTTGGCTTGGCCGGTTACGCGTTCGGCCAGGACGCAACTATCGTTGGAACGATTCTGGATCCTTCCAGCGCCGCAGTTCCCAATGTGACCATAACCGTTACGAACACCGACACCGGCCAGGTTCGTCACGTGTCCAGCAGTGACGTTGGCCAGTACGTAGTTCCCGATCTTCAGATCGGACATTACACCATCCGGGCTGAAGCGCCTGGCTTCAAAGCGGCGGAACAGAAAGACGTCAAACTGAATGTTGCCGATCGCGCCCGTGTGGATTTCAAGCTGGAAGTCGGCAGCACACAAGAGAGCGTCAACGTTGAGGCAACCGCTGTTGCCATCCAGTCGGAGTCCGGCGAAGTCAGCGATGTCATCACGGGACAGCAGGTGTCGCAGCTCGCCACGAACGGCCGCAGCATTTATTCGCTGGCCACTCTTACGGCGGGAGCTTCGAGCAACATGGTGGACTTTCAAAACCCCGTTCCAGTAGGCGGGGACGGCACGGTGAGTTTTAACGGTCTCCGTGTCTCCCACAACCTCTACATGGTGGATGGTGGCGAAGATTATGACCGCGGCGGCTCGGGCAACATCAGCATCATGCCGTCGGTGGATTCCATCGCCGAGTTTCGTGCGCTCACTTCCAATTACAGCGCCGATTACGGTCTCTCCTCCGCCGGAACGCTGACCATGGCCTTCAAGTCCGGAACAAAAGATTTCCATGCTTCGGCCTGGGAGTTCTTGCGCAACGACGCCCTGGATGCAGGCAACTTCTTCACTAATGCCGCGGGGGCGAAAGCGCCGGAGTTGAGATTCAATACATACGGTTTCAACGCCGGCGGACCGGTAATCATTCCGAAGATATACAACAACAAGGATCGCGATAAGACTTTCTTCTTTTACAACATGGAGTGGCGCAAGCTGGTTCAAGGTGGCCTTGTGAACCAGACCGTGCCTCTGCCCAGCGAGTACGGCGGTCAGATCAACACCGCGATTCACGTCCCCAACGCCAGCCAGCTCTCCCCTACCTTGCAAGCACAATATGCCGCGCTCGGGCTGTCACCGGGCCAGGCTTTTCCCAACAACACCATACCTGCCTCTCTGCTGGATCCAAACGCCCAGGTTCTCTTAAAGGCTGGCATCTTCCCATCTCCGAACAACGGCGCCCAGTTCGTGGGCGGCAACAAGCTTCCTACCGACGTCCGCGAAGAAATTGTCAGAGTCGACCATCAGTTCTCCGACAAGTTCTGGATTTTCGGCCATTGGGTGGACGAGCGGATCAGCCAGGCCTACGGCACCTCGCAGTGGAGTGGCGATAATGTCCCCACCGCGAGCGATATATTCGGAAACCCATCGTTCAGCGGCGTGATTCATGCCACCTACTCGATCAGTCCGACGCTGCTGAACGAGACCTCCTTCAACTACAACGGCAACCGCATCAACATCGTTCCGAAAGGGAACATCACCCGCCCCAGCGGCCTGAACATTCCCGAGCTGTTTCCGGGGAACAACCTGGACCGGATTCCCGGCATCTCGCTGGGTGGCGCCACGGGAACCAATTTCGACGTTTCCAGCTGGCCATGGGTGAATAAAGCCGATGATTACCAGATTCGCAACGATGTTTCATGGACCAAGGGATCGCATCAGTTCAAAATCGGGGGTAGCTGGGCAATCTATAAGAAGGTCCAGGATCTGTTCGGCGACACGCAAGGCGCCTTTAGCTTCAATGGCAGCTACACCGGAAACGATTTCGCCGACTTCCTGCTCGGCTACTCCAACTCGTACACCGAGCTGGCGGTTCAGGACCACGGCTATTGGGATAACGTTTCATGGGCAGCTTACGTCCAGGACAACTGGCGCGTCAACTCCCGTTTGACTCTAAATCTTGGCTTACGGTGGGATGGAGTTCCGCACACCTATGAAGAAAACAACCGTATGTCCAATTTCTATCCCGGCTTGTACAACCCGGCCAACGCGGCGATCATTCTGCCCAGCGGCAACATCAGCCCGAACAGTCCCGGCCTGGGTACCAGCCCGAACCCAATCCTGAACGGCATTCAGTTCTATTTGAATGGCATTGGCATCGCCGGGAAGAACGGGATTCCCAATGGCCTGGTCAAAGACCATTGGGCTGCTTTCGGTCCGCGTCTGGGATTCGCCTACGACCTCACCGGCAAGGCCAAAACGATCGTGCGCGGCGGCTTCGGCGTCATGTACGAGCGCATTCAGGGCAATGACATGTACAACGCCGGTCCCAACGAACCCTTTAGCACGAATGTAACGTTCAATAACGTGGCTCTGTCCAATCCGAACCTCAGCCTGCTGACGGGCCAGACGCTGACTGCGCCAATCACTGTCGGCAGCATCACCGGCCTCGCCTACACCGATTACAAGCTACCTGCGAGTTACCAGTACAGTGCAGGAGTTCAGCAGGAACTGGGGCGCCGAAGCGTGGTCTCAGTCTCCTACGTCGGAAATACGAACCGCCATCAGAACGACTATCGCGAAACCAACCTCCCGCCGACCAGCGTTTTGCCTGCGCTGATCAATGGAACCGTTGCCTATAACTCGGTTGTCCCATATCTCGGCTTCCATTCGATCCAGCTCTCCGAGAACGCACAAAACTCGCACTACAACTCGCTCCAGGTGAATCTTCATTCGCAGGCCAGCAGGAACCTTTCGTTGCAGTTCGCTTACACTCTTTCGCGAGCGATTGATCCCGGCGGCTCCAGTGACCTCAGCGGAGTCTCCAATCCCTACAATCGCGCCTATGACATCGGCCCCAGCGCGCTCGACCGCACCCACATCGCCCTGGTCAACTTCATCTACCAGCTTCCAATTTTCAACGGCTCTCAGAGCAAACTGGTAAAGTCCACGCTTGGCGGTTGGGAGGTGTCGGGTATCGTGACCGCGGAATCCGGCCTGCCACTCTTCGTCAACTTGGGCGGATCGCAGGGCAGCAATGGTCTGGCTAATGGGAACAACCGGCCGGACTTCAGCGGAAGCCTCACTTATCCTCAGACTGTTTCCCAGTGGTTCGGCACCTCGGGATTTTCCACACCCGCGATCGGGGCATGGGGAACGCTGCCAAATGGCAAAGTACGCCAGCCGGGCCGCGATAACTGGAACGTCTCGCTCTTCAAGAGCTTCGTATTCAGCGAGGCGCGGGGAAGCCGTCTGGAGTTCCGCGTAGAAAGCTTCAATACGTTCAACCACACGCAGTTCAACGGCATCAGCAGCACCTTCACGTCCAGCAATTTCGGCCAGGTCACGTCTGTTTGGGATCCGCGAGTCTTCCAAATGGGACTCAAACTGATGTTTTGAAGATCGGCTGGCCACAACTTCGGCCGGCGCATCTCACGGACAGCGCGCCGGCCGAACCTTTTTATTCCAATCTCTATTGCGGGTGGCCGAGCTTGATCAGCGGCTCTTCGTCCTTTTTCTGGTGGAGTTTGTGGACTTGGGCGAATTCGGCATCGGCCTCTGCTGTTCTCCCTAACTCCTGATACAGCCGCGCCAGGCGGTAGTGAGCGGCGAAGTCGTTGGGATCGATGCGAACCGCCTCGCGAAACTCCGCGACCGCCGCTTCGTAATGCCGGCTCTCGGCGTAGAGAATGCCGAGATCCAGGTGCGCAATGCGGAGATTTTTTTGCAACTGCACTGCGCTCTTCAGAAACTCCACAGCCTCAGTTTTCCGTCCACCTTGCATCACCGCGTCACCGAGATACGCGGTCGCTTGCGGGTGCTTCGGGTCATTTTTCAGCTCTTCGCGAAATTCGCGTTCGGCGTCCGCATAGCGCTTTTGCTTCCAGAACAAATAGCCTAGACCGAAATGCACATCCGGCTGCTTGGGAGCCTGCTTCGCCGCCTCCTCATATTCCACAATCGCGTCATCGGTCCGGTAATAAGCATCCATTGCCTCGCCTAGTAGCATGTGCACGGCCGCTGAATTCGGATCTTGCCGAAGTAATCCCCGGAAGACGTCCATGGCTTCTTTATATTGGCCCGACCAGAGATAACAATTCGCCAGCAGATACGATAGCTCCGCATTGTCCGGCTGTGCCGCCGCGATCGGTTTCAGCCGCTCGGCGGCCTCCTTGAACTGGCCGAGCCCGTAATAGCTCATGGCAAGCAGCGTCGTCACTTGGTCGCCGGGCGCTCTGGCGTTTTCTTTATCCAGGGCTGCGATGGCTTCGTGGAATTTTCCCAGCTTGAACCACGCCAAACCCAAGTTCAGGTATACGCCAGGCAGATTCGGATCGATGGCGATGGCGCGCTCGTAGGCTTCGATAGCTTCGCGATACTTGGCTTTCTGTGCCGCGTTCAGGCCAAGCTGGGCTTGCGCCAAGGCGTCTGAGTTAGAGCGCTGGGCAAACAGCGTCGAGCCGGCCAGCATCAGGCAGAGTGCCGCCCGCATCATGTCAAAATTGTAACCAAGTCGGGCTTGCAAACCTTCTCCGTCTAGGAGAATACGCGTAGATATGACCCGCGCGTATACCTTTGGCTAAGGCCATCGCGCATAGGTATGGAAATTACACAACTCTTACAAATCGACCCTGAAATCCCTGTTAGCGTGGGGATTGAACTGCTAAACGCAACAGCCGACCGAAAGCGGCGACAACCCTGATGTTTAATCAACAGAAACCCAACTGGCCCGTTACTATTGTTATGGCGATCTTTCACGTCGGAGCCATCGCCGCTCTATTTTTCTTCAGCTGGAAGGTTCTGGCCGCCACGATTGTCCTCTACTGGATGACTACCGGCCTGGGCATCAGCATGGGTTACCATCGCCTGCACACGCACAGATCCTACAAGGTGCCTGTGGGCCTCGAATATTTCTTTGCGGTTTGTGGGACCCTCACCCTCGAAGGCGGACCCATTTCCTGGGTCGCCACGCATCGAATTCATCATCAGAACTCCGATTTGCCTGGCGATCCGCACTCGCCCAACGAGGGTGCCTGGTGGGCTCATGCCGGCTGGCTTCTCAGTGGAACGAGCAATCACAACAACACCCGGGTGATGTCGAAGTATGCGCCCGATCTGGCCAAAGACCGTTTCTACGTGTGGTTGAACAACAATCATTGGGTTCCGAGCGTGGCGCTGGCGCTTGTGCTGTTCGCCATCGGCGGACTTCCACTGATGCTGTGGGGCGTCTTCTTCCGCGTGGTGTTCGGACTTCACGCCACGTGGCTGGTGAACTCCGCTACCCACATGTGGGGCGGCCGCCGCTTCATTACGCGCGACAATTCCCGCAACAACTGGTGGGTGGCTCTGATAACCTTCGGTGAAGGGTGGCACAACAACCATCACGCACATCCGACATCGGCACGGCATGGCCTGGCCTGGTATGAGTTCGATCCCTCCTGGATTCAAATCAAGGTCCTCAAATTCCTCGGTATCGCAAAATCCGTTCGCGTGGCGAAGGTCACAAGCGCCCTCGTCGAGCGCGAAGCCGCCTAAGTACACCCGTGTTGCTGCGCCCGATCCTCCATTGGGCATAAGCTGTAATCATGGTAGTCGCTGGCCGGCGCAAGTCCATCGCGTTCTTCATCGCGCTCGGAGCCGGTCTCATCTCCGTCATACTGCTGCTGTACATCGGCGGGGTTCTGTTCGACTGGCGCAGCGGTATCCTGCTCTTCCTCGGTATCCTGCTATTGACCATGATCATCAGCGGCGTCGTGTTGAATACGGCTTTCCTGGTACGGGAAATTCGGCGCAACGAGCAGCACGATGCTTTCATTAACGCCGTTACCCATGAATTGAAGACTCCCGTCGCTGCCATCCGGCTTTACCTCGAGACCCTGCAAACACGCGCGGTCGATGAACCCAAGCGCAAAGAGTTCTACGGCATCATGCTGCAGGAGAGCGACCGGCTGTTGACCACCATCGAGCAGGTCTTGCGCACGGGCCGCATGGGCGCAGCCAGCCGCAAGCCCAATCTTCTGCCCATCGACCTCAGTGGCGTGGTGGGTGAGTGTCTGGCGCGTGCGCGGATCCTCCACGATATCCCGCCTGAATCCCTCGAATACCATCCAGGTCCACGGGTTACGATTCTGGGTGATCTGGACGAAGTGCGCGCGGCGATTTTGAACCTCATCGAAAATGCGGTGAAGTACTCCGGAAGCGATGTGAAGATCACCGTAGAGACCGCCAGCGTTGACGGCAAATATGTGTCGCTGCGGGTACGGGATGAGGGAGCGGGCATACCCAGGACCGAGCTGAAGCGGATTTTTAAACGCTTTTACCGCGTGCCGGGCTCGCTTGCCGCCCGCGTGAAAGGAATCGGGTTAGGCCTATTCATCGTTCGCTCCGTGGCCAAGCGGCACGGCGGTCGCGCCTGGGCCGAAAGTGAAGGCTTGGGGCGTGGAAGCACATTCGTCCTGCAACTTCCCATCGCGAAATGAGCTTGATTCTGATCGTAGAAGACGAGAAACACCTTGCCGAAGGTTTGCGCTTCAACCTGGAGGCCGAGGGTTATCAGGTCCAGTTGGTGGAGACAGGCGAAGCCGCGCTCGAATTGTTAGTGCCGGGCGAGCAGCCTTTCGATGTCGTGATCTTGGATGTCATGCTCCCCGGCAAGGACGGCTTCACGGTAATGTCCGAGCTGCGCCAAGCCGGTAACTTTGTTCCCACTTTGATGCTGACCGCGCGCGGGCGCTCGGAAGATGTGCTGAAAGGCTTTTCCGCCGGAGCCGACGATTACCTGACCAAGCCCTTTGACCTGTCCATTCTGATCGCGCGCATCCGCGGCCTGTTGCGCCGTCACGAGTGGCTGCGCACCTCGTTGAATCATGAGAACGCCGTTTCCACATCGCCCAAGCCCAGGGACACATTCACGTTTGGTGACAAATCGGTGCAATTCGACCTTTTGCAGCTCCGGGTCCGCGAACAAACCTTTCCGCTGACTCTCATGGAAGCCAATGTTCTCCGCTACCTGATTGAGCACGAGGGCAAGCCAGTGTCCCGCAAGAGCATGCTGGAACAAGTGTGGGGCCTTCACGAGGACACCGATACGCGCGCGATCGACAACTTCATCGTTCGCCTCCGGCGTTACATCGAGGACGACCCGACGCGCCCGCGCCACCTGCTTACGGTTCGCGGGCTGGGGTATCGATTCGCGGCCACCCCGGCCAAAAAGGATTAGTTTTTCGAGTGCTGGACCGAGTGGATGGCTGGCGTTATCTAGCTCGCCGATGTGTTTGCGGCGCCGAGTTGGCTGTTGGCTGTAATCCAGATGCCGGAAAGGCTTCCGCCCGAACTCACAAACAACGCGGCCGTGGCGAGACATACGAATGCCACCAGCAGGGTATATTCGATCAAGTCCTGGCCATCTTCATCCTGCAAGAATCGTATCAGCATTGGCCTCCTCCAATGTTCAATGCCCTCCGGTCCGGCTTCTGAAGCCGTAGGAATGCACAGTCAGGGCGCACCCCGATCGAGAGCATCTCTGAGCCACACAATAAAGCACGGGCGGCCTTGCGTCAATGCTAACGAAGGATGGCGTTGGCGTTATATCTCTTTTTGCTATCCGTGCATGCGGTGAAACACGAGAGCAGTACTATCGTTCTAGCCATAAGATCATAGTGAGATGGCTGGGCCTGAAGCAGCAGTGGCAATCCTGCACGCGATCGCGCCGGAGGAGTCCGTTCTGCTGATCCGGCGCGCCGAGCGGGCGGATGACCCCTGGTCGGGGCACTGGTCGTTTCCGGGCGGGCGCCGCGAACCGGAAGATACGGACCTGCTTCATACCGCTCTCCGGGAACTCGAGGAGGAGTGTGGAATCCGGCTGGGGCGAGAGAATTTTGAGGCCGGGCTGCAGCCTACGCTGGCGGGCAGAAGAGTGGGACCGTTCGTGCTGGTGGCTCCATTTCTGTTCCGGGTACCTGGCGAACTCCCCATCGTTCTGGATCCGCGGGAAGCGGTGGAAGCGTTGTGGGTGCCTCTAAAAATATTGCGTGATCGTGCAAGGCACGCCCACCGGTCCGTTCCCGGCCAACCAAAAGAAATGCAGTTTCCCGCCATCGAGCTCAACGGCGTGCCCTTGTGGGGGTTCACGTACCGTCTGATTTCGGATTGGCTCGGCCTTCGGTTTTCCTAGTGTCGGGATTCCTCGCGGCGCTTCGTCCATAATGAGGGAGTCCGGCAAAATAGGGAGCTCGCCGAATGGCGCCTGAAAAGACCACGCTGAATAATTCTGACACTGCCAGTGTTCCGGCAGAACATCCTGTACACGCAGAGTCTCCGGAGAGCCGCGCCGCCAAGATGATTCGCGAGGTCTTCGAGTCGGGTCGGCCGCTCACCTACATTCGCTCCGCCGAGGAGCAGCGGGTCGGAAGGATTCTGGGCGAAGTGGGTCTGAGGCTGTCAGGAGCCGCGCCGGTTCCGGTTTGGACCTGGAGCCTCACGGAGGGCATGCAACGCGGTGGCGAGGCCGCCTGGGCCGGCACAGAGGCTCCTCGCGCCGCTCTGGACTTCATCGTGGCGCACGAAGGCGCCGCCATTTTCCATCTCAAAGATTTCCACGAGCCCCTGCGGGACTCTTCCGAGATCAGACGCCGCCTCCGCGACGTCTACCAGACCTGTCGCGGCCACCGGAAGTTCGTCGTCATCTCTTCGCCGGTTCGATTCATACCGGAGGAAGTGGAACGGAGCATCATGTTTCTGGAGCTCCGCCCGCCCGATGTGATCGAGTTGGTGGAGTTTCTGCGCGGCGAGGTCCAGCGTCTGTCGCTCCAGGCCGCGAGCGTCGATACCAGCGACGCCGTTCTGCAGCCGGTGGCGCGCGCCTTACAGGGACTCACGCTCGACGAAGCGCGCTACGCTTTGAGCCGCGCGCTGGCTGCGGGCCGGTCTCTTGGACCGGATTCTCTACCGGCTTTGCTCGAAGAAAAGCGGCTTCTGGTCAACCGCACGGGCTTCATCGAATATGTGGCGGGCGCCACGGATCTCGGGGAAGTCGGCGGCCTCGAAGGCCTCAAGAAGTGGCTGCTGGAGCGCCGCCAGCTTTTTCAACTGCGCGACAGCCTGTCCGCTGAGATCGTGCCGAAAGGGGTGCTCATCATGGGAATTCCCGGATGCGGCAAGAGCCTGACGGTGAAGGCCATCGCCTCTTATTTTCAACTTCCGCTCTACCGTGTGGACATGATCGAGATCTTCTCCGGCCGGCATGGAAAGCCCGAAGGAGCATTTGTCGAAGCCTGCAGGATGATGGAAGACATGGCGCCCGCGGTTCTTTGGTTCGACGAAATCGAAATGGGCATCACGTCGACGGAGACCAGCGGAGAGCAGGGCAGGATTTTCGCGTTCTTCCTCACCTGGATGCAGGAGAAGGCCCGCGGACTCTTCGTCGCCGCTACGGCCAACCGTATTGACCTTTTGCCCGCCGAGATGCTTCGTAAGGGACGTTTCGACGAAGTATTTTTCGTCGACCTGCCGCTGGAGGAGGAGCAGATCGAGATTTTCAAGATTCACCTCGGCCGCCGCGGCGTAGAGACGTCCGGGTTCAACTTCGAACAGTTGACGAAGTTTACCATTGGCTGGACCGGGGCCGAGATCGAGCAGTGTGTCATATCCGCCCTGACAAAAGCGCGGCTGGCAAACCGCGAGGTCACCGAGCAGGATCTCATTAACGTAGCGGTGAAGTCTGTCCCGCTATCACGGACCATGAAAGAGCAGATCAATCATATTCGGGGCTGGGCGTTCGAGCGCGCCGTCCGCGCATCACCCCACGCCCTCGGTCGTTGACGGGAACGTCAGTACCGCCTCCTTCCCGGCGCGGCTCAGCAAAACGGCCTGATAGCCAAACATCACGCTCGGTTGGGACCTTGGCTTTACGATGGGTGTCACCATCGCGCACGCCATCTATCGCGATTTCACCCGGAGAAAAAGGGCAGAACAAGAAGGCAAAAGGCAAAAGTGAAAAATAGCGAAGCCACCTTCCTTTTGCCTTCCCTCTTTTGCCTTTTGCCTTGATTACTATCTGGATGCCTTCCGAGTGATTGCGGAATCGTTCGGCACGCGACCGGCCAGTAGCCGGCTTTCAAGCCAGAAGTTGTCTCAGATTTGCTCCAAAGATTCGGCGGGCATCCTCGGCAGAAACGCCGATCTCATCGAGCACCCGGCTTTGAGCTTCGAAGATGGCGGAGTGCCATCCGCGCGGAAAATACGAAGAGTCGGTTCCGAACAACAGACGATGAGCGCCAGCGACATCCAGGGCACGGCGGAAAACTTGCTTCAAGTCAATGAATTCCGGCTGATAACGCGTCCAGCTGTTGCTGCTCGAAGTGTCCAGGTAAACATTGGGACAGAGATCGCAGAGCATCAGCGCTTCCCGAAAATATCCCGCGCCAAAGTGCGGAATGACGAAGCGCAGTTTGGGAAATGCCAGCGCCACCGCATGCAGGTCGATGGGATTCGAATACCGCATATCGAACTGCGACGGCAACCCCAGTTTGGCGCGTACGCCCACAGTGAGCACGCCGCAGTGAACGAACACCAGCGCATTGTGGGAAGCCGCGAGTTCCAGGATCGTGCGTACGCGCTCTTCCTGAACAGAAAACCGGTGCATTGCCGGGAACAGACAAACACCGCGAAGCCCTCGCTCGCCTAGACCGGCGCTTACGCGCTGCGCGGCGTCGGGCGCCGTGGGGTTCACCATGAAATATCCGTAGAAGCGGCTGGGATGGCGCCGTATCGCAGCGGCCACTGACGTCTCGTCACCCGGGACGCTGGCAATCAGCGCGGCGCCGGCGACGTCCCATCGGTCCAGTTCCTGAACCCACACGTCTGCCAGAGCGTCATCCCCGGTGGGTGGCCCTTGCCAGCCTAGCTTCCCAGTTATGCTTTCTGCTGTTTCGAGCGCAGAAGTACCCGCGCTTTGGGACGATTTCTGTGCGGCCAGCGCCGAAAAGAATCCGTGCGAGAAAAAATGCACATGGGCATCCGTGACTTCGAGTTCTCCCCATGAGCTTTGCATGTGGCGGCGGGAGGTCTAAGTATAAGAACTGGAGCCGGCTTTCGTCCACTGGGTCATGCCTTCCTCGAATGCTACATGGATGAGACTGGCGATGTTGCGCACGCCCAGTTTCCTCATCAGAGATTTGCGGTAACTGCGCACGGTCTCTACCGAAAGGGTGAGCCGGTCCGCAACTTCTTTGCTGGTTTTGCCGACGGTAATGAGCCGGAGCACTTCCCTCTCTCGGTTTGTCAACCTCTTCGAAACGGGGGTTGCTTCCATGGCGTTGAGCGGCTGCGGACTTAGAGGTTCGTAGGAACGGCCGGAGATCTGAGTGCTAAAATAGGATCCGCCGCCGGCTACTACGCGGAGCGCCTCCAGCAGGTCTTGGGAAGAGTCCTGCTTCAATACGATCCCGCGAACGCCGCATTGCAAACCATGTACCATGGCATCTTCATCTGTCCCCAACGAAAGCATCACTACTCGCGCTTCGGCGGAGTGATGGTGAATCTGCTTCGCCGCCTCGACGCCGTGGATCGCTGGGCTCCCCACGCCGATTACTACCAGTTCAGGGCAAAGGCTCTTGAATAGATCCAGTGCATCGGCGCCCTTTTCTGCTTCCGCAACTACGCGAAACTCGCCGCTCAGCTCTATCAACGTTTTGAGGCCTTCGCGTATGATCCTGTGATTTTCGACCAGCAGCACTCGGTTCGTCATGGGTACCTCAAGCGATTCGGGACTTCTGGTCCGCGTGAAAGGTTCTGATTTGATCGAGGGTTTCTTCGAGCGCGGGTTGAATTTCTCGCGCGCGATCCGTCGGCTTGACGCCCAGTCCTTCGAACTCAAGCCGTTGAAACTCGACCTGCGATCCGGTACTGGTCAGGCATTGTGCAACGACGTCGTGGAGAAACCCGTCTGTCCGCACCCGCTCGGCTTCTAGGATTGGGTCGTCGACACTTGAGAGGTGCTGGTGCAACAGTTGTGACGAACCCCGGTGAAAGACAGCGGCCGAGTCGCCACCGATGTAATGGAAACACCGGGCTTGGTTAAAGCTCCATTGACAAGCCGGGATCCAGTCGGCCAGGGATCGAGCCGGGTTGGCTTTGCTCATATACAATCGCTTCTGGAAAGAAAGGCGTGCAATCGCCGCCTCACACCAGATAGTGCCAGAATTCGATCGAAAGTTACACGATAAAGTGTGGGATTTAACGCGAGGTATCCAAAGATTTTTCTTGAAGAATTCTTGGAACCTACCGGCTTGAGCGCTAGCTACCAGCAGGCGACGTTGCCTGGGCGGCGCTGGCTGCGCTGGGACTATTCAGAAAGGCCAGGAATTCCTTAGGGTTACGGGTCGAGCCGGGAAAACTCGCCAGCACTTTGCCTTGCGTATCAAAAATTGCGTAAAACGGTATGGCGACAGTACCGAACGTTTTCTCCTCCAGTTCACCGTTCAAACTTGAGGCCTCGTCGGTCCCATCTGTGTATAAATCCAACAGCACGAAGTTCTGCAGAGCGGCATGGATATCAGACCGGGTAAACATATTGGCTTTCATCCAGTGACAGTTCGTGCATGCGTAGCCCGTGAAATTCACAAATACAAGCTTGTTTTCCTGGCGCGCCTTCGCCATCGCTTCGGGGAATTGGTTCTTCATCCAGGTGAGAGATCCCTCCCCGCCTGAAGCGTTGAATCCCGAGGATCCCGAGGCAACTGGCACGAAGGCATCCAACTCGCCCAGCTTGCCGCCGAACATTCCGGGCGCCAGACTGACGGCGAAGGCGAGGAATCCGATGCCAATGAGCAGACGCCACAACCCGAGAGGCTCGTCTTTGGACACTCCTTCCAGCCGCACATAACCCAACAGGTATAAGCCGGCCACGGCGAACAGCACGACCCAAATCGCCAGAAACCGTTCGCGCGTCAGAACATTCCACTGCAATACCTGATCGACGCTCGAAAGATACTTCAGCATGGCGGCGAGGATCACAAATCCCATGACCACCTTCACGCGGACCAGCCAGCCGCCGCTCTTAGGCAATCTCGTAAGGTACGAAGGAAAAATCGCCAGAAGAAAAAACGGCAGCGCAAGACCTGAGGCGAACGCCACCATGCCGATGAGCGGGCGCGTAGCGCCGCGTTGCACGGACGCAGCCAACAGTGTACCCACAAACGGGCCTACACATGCGAACGAAGCCAGCGAAAACGTCAACCCCATCACTAATGTTCCGGCCGTACCGCCCTTCTGGGAAGCTCGATCCAGCCGCGTCAGCAGCGACGACGGGATCGTGATCTCGAACGCACCCAGCAGGCTCAGACCGAAAGCCAGAAAGATCGCTGCGATGAAGCCGTTGACCCATGGATTGGATCCCAGTTGCACGATCCCGAAGGGTCCCAGAAACGCCGTCGCCAGTAAGCCCAGTCCCGAAAACAGCACAACGATCCCGATGCAGAAGATCAGCGCCTGCATCACGCTCTCGCGGCGGGAGCCCGATGGCCGGTTCAGGAAGAACGACATGGTAATGGGGATCATGGGAAATACGCAGGGCGTGAAAATCGCCGCTAGCCCGAATCCGAACGCAGTCAAGAGGAAAACCGCAAGATCACCTGGATCGGTACCGGCCACCGGGCGCGCCGAGGCTGGGACCGGGGCGCCCGTCACGCCGGGCTTGAATTCTGTATAGCCGGCGGGAATCTCGACGGCAGCGGTCTTGGCTTTCGGGTCAATGGTGAAGGTTGCTGTAGCGCGGCGCTTCACCGGAGGCAGGCAGCGGGTGGGGTCGCAGATCTGATAGCGGACTTCCGCTGCGATCTCTGACGCGCCCGGAGCGGCGTCCTTCCTGTTTTCGATTTCGATCAGAAAAACCGGCGCGCCTTCGTATGTTTCTGTATCCAGATTGAAATTGGGATCGAACGCGCGTTTGGGTGGGGGCTCGAACACACGAAAAGAGGCGACGGCCGCGTTGTCAGCCAGGTGAACGGTGGTCCGGATGGGTCCGCCAGCCGGCGTGGTGAGGGAATAGAGGTGCCAGCCCGATTCGATTTTCGCCTGGAGCCGGGCGAGGATTTTAGAACCCGGAGCCGCTGCCGGTTGTATTTCCAAAGACCACTTGGCCGGATCCAGCTTCTCGGCGGCGCCCGAAGCCGCGGTCAAAAGCAACGCGAGGAGTACACGGGCAGCTCTCATCTAAGCATTAGATCCAACAGAATGGACGAAGTATTCCCGCTTCAGTCACCGGCTTTTCCACCGTTCCAGCGCCGGAATTCACTCTCGATGCGCTGGTTGATCTTCCCGCTCGAGAACTCCGCTGCCACCCGGATGGCGTTCTTGATGGCATTGGCATTGGAACGGCCGTGACAGATAATGCAGCCGCCCTTCACCCCCAGCAGGGGCGCACCGCCGTATTCGGAGTAATCCACGCGCCGCTTGAAATCAGTGAACGCGGCCTTCGAAAGCACGTAGCCGAGCTTGCGAGTGATGGTCTTCTCGAGCGATTCCTGCAGCATGGCCTTGATCATGTCGACCAGGCCTTCGCTCACCTTAAGCGCCACATTGCCGATGAAGCCATCGCAGACGATGACATCCGCCCTGCCAGAGTAAATGTCCCGTCCTTCCACATTTCCGATGAAGTTGATGGGCAGCGATTTCAGAAGCGGCATGGCGGCGCGCGTCATGTCGTTGCCTTTGTGCTCTTCCTCGCCGATGGAAAGCAGACCGACGCGAGGATTCTCGCGGTGGAGGATTACGCGCGAGTAGATTTCGCCCATGATGGCGAACTGCGCGAGCATAGAGGGCGAGCAATCGACATTCGCGCCCACGTCAACCATGACCACGGGAGAACCGCTCAAGGTAGGAAACACGCCGGCCACGGCTGGCCGGTCCACTCCGGACACCACACCCTGCACCATTTTGGCGGTAGCCATCACAGCCCCGGTGTTGCCGGCGGAGACAAAACCCTGGGCGCAGTTGTCACGCACCAGGCGCGAGGCCACGCGCAGAGAACTGTCGCGTTTCGAACGCACAGCCTTGGCCGCGCTGTCGTTCATGGTGATCTGTTCGCTGGCGTGATGAATTTCGATGGGCAGCGAACGGTAGCCTTCGTGGCTTTCCAGTTCCCGCCTCACCACGTCTTCACGGCCCACCAGGATGACTCTGACTCCGAGAGATTTTGAAGCGCGTATCGCGCCATCGACTTCCGGTTTCGGGGCATGATCCCCGCCCATGGCGTCGACTGCGATGGTCAGCATGGTTTTGGATTTGCGCTATGCGGCGCAGGAACCATTCTATTCCTGCTCAACCTCTACGACTTCCCGGCCTTTATACTGCCCGCAATGCGGACACGCCCGGTGCGGCAACTTCTGCTCGTGGCAGTTGGGACACTCCGACAATCCAGACTGCTTCAGGCGGTCGTGTGCGCGGCGGTTGCCCCTCCGGGCGGCTGAATGGCGTCGTTTAGGGTTCGGCATTTCCTTACCTCAGAATTTTAATCTAGTGCTGCGGTGTCTATCCCCTCGAAATGTTACCCAGGGAGCTCCACCCAAGGTCCGCCGGTCCTAACCGGCAGTCGCACAAAGCTTCGTTTCGGTTCCCGCCGCAAACCGGGCAGATGCCCTTGCACTCTGCCGAGCAGACACGTTGCATGGGCAGCGAAAGCAGGATTTGCTCGCGTAAAACATCTTCGAGCTCCATCCCCAAGCCTACGTAGAATCCCATCTCGGCTTCCCCTTCGTCAATGGCCACTTCCTCTACCGCAGGCAGAGTTTCACTGGCACGATAGAACAGATCAAAAGCGGTGTCGAGCGGAAACTGAGCCCGCGCCAGGCAGCGGTCACATTCCGCTTCCATTCTTACGCTCAGGCGGCCCTTGATGCGGATCTCTCCATCCGTGTTGGCGAGCAATTCCGCCACACCCTCGGCGTGCAATGGGCCCGCTTGGTTGACTTGGTCGCCCGAAAAATCAATCTCACCCGGCGGGAAGGTTTCGTCAAAGCGCACCTTCCTTACTTCCATCTCCTTGACACTGAGGAACATAGGTACCTGCTTGGGCCGGGAAAAACCATTATAGCGCGGAGCGGGATTACCGCGTGCGAATTTGGTGCGGAAGCTATTCGGGTGCCCGCTTCACCGCAGGCAAGAATCTTCGCACGCCGAAATCATACGCCGCGGCACCCAGGATCCCGCCGAGAATGGGGCCGACGATCGGTACCCAGAAGACCCTGGGCCCGTTGGTCAACCCGTTATTCTTGAAACCGGCGACGGCGGTAAAGAGCCGGGGTCCGAAGTCGCGCGCAGGATTGATGGCGTAGCCGTGCATGCCGCCGAACGACATGCCGATGGCCATCACCACCGCGCCGATCAGCACCGGCGTGAGGTTGGCGCCCGGCGGCTGGTTGCGCTCGTCAATAATCGCGAGCACCAACAACACCAGCAGGGCGGTGCCGAGCGTCTGGTCCACCAGCCCGGCGGAAGGCGAATCCGGAAAGAACGGAAACGTGGTAAACACACCCGCCGTGTGATCGAGCTGCGGATCGGCGGCGTGAAAAGCCGGAGCGTAGTTCCAGAACACCAGCGCCGCAGCGATAAACGCCCCGAGCACCTGCGCGCCGATGTAAGGTCCGACTTTTCGCCAGGGGAAGTCGCGATAGACGGCGAGCGCGATGGTGACGGCTGGGTTCAGGTGCGCGCCTGAAATGCGGCCCGCGATGTAGACGCCCATCGTAACTCCAAGGCCCCAACCGAGCGTGATGTTGGTGAAGCCCCCATGCACCACTTCGCCCGGCACTCCGTTGCCGAACAGTACCACCATGGCGACCACGCCGTCGCCGAACAGGATGAGCACAAGTGTGCCGAAGAACTCTGCGATCAACTCGGGAAGCATCAACATAGTAGATCAAGGCAAAAGGCAAAAGGCAAAAGAGGGAAGGCAAAAAAGGAAGGTCGGCTTCGCCGCGCTTCCTACTTTTGTTCGGTCCACGGCATCTTGGCAAGCTTCGCGTACGTGGTCGTGAGCTCTTCCGGCATCACACGTGTTTCGGCGATCGTAGTCATGAAGTTGGCGTCACCGGACCAGCGCGCGACGACGTGCATATGAATGTGGCCGGCCACGCCCGCCCCGGCGCTGGCGCCGATATTCAGCCCGATATTCACGCCGTCAGGGCGGTACACGGCGCGGAGATTGATCTCCGCGCGTTGTGCCAAGAGCATCATCTCGAGAAGGACATCTGTGGGCGATTGTTCGAGAGTGGCCACATGTTGGTAAGGTGCGATCATCATGTGCCCCGCCGTGTAGGGATATAGATTTAAAAGAATGAAGTTCAGCTCGCCGCGATACACGATGTAATTTTCAGCGTCCCTGCCTTCGGCCGCTTTGACGCAGAAGATACAGCCGGTTGGCGCCCTGGCGCCGGAAACATATTGATAACGCCATGGAGTCCAAAGGTGGTCCATGGCCGGCAGGTCCTTAGTTCGGCTGTGGCTGTGGATCGACCGGCGCGGGCTCTTTGGTGGCCGTGGCGGAATTGTTGACCACGTCCTTAAGTTCTTTGCTGGGCTTGAAGTAAGGAATTTTCTTGGCGGGAACCTCGACGCGAGTGCCGGTTTTTGGGTTGCGCCCGATGCGAGGCTGTCGCTGCCGCGTGCGGAAACTGCCGAAGCCGCGGATTTCGATCTTATCGCCTCCGCGCAGCGCCTTCACGATGCTGTCGAAGATAGACTCAACGATGACCTCGGATTCCTTGCGAGTCATTTCCACTACCCGCGAGACCTCTTCGATCAGATCCGCCTTGGTCATTTTCACGCCTCCTTGTTAACTTAGCGAAAAACTAATGATCTTTCAACAGATTACAGGTCCGCAACCGTCTTCGACAGCGGACGGCGACATTTGCAATCAGGCTCACAACTCGACTTTTGCCGGATTCTTCCGGGGAAAACTGGAAGGGCGCAGTTAAGTCTTTTTTTCCTTTACACTTACCACCTCTTCGATGGTTGTTGTGGCAGCGGCCGCCTGGCGCTGATAATCCTCTAGGCGGGCTCGCTCTTCATCCTCGGTAACGGCCTTCAGGCTGAGGCCGATCTTTTTTTCCGTCTCGTTCATTTTAATGATCTTGAAGTCGTTTTCCTGACCCACGGCGATGGGTAGCTCCTCCGTTTTTCGACCAGAATAACCTGGCACCTCGGAGTAGTGACACAAACCTTCCACTCCTTCGGCCAGCTCGACAAAAGCCCCGAACCCAGCGAGTCGGCAAACGCGGCCGTGCACCATATCGCCGATGTGATGCGTTTGGAAGTACCGCTCCCAGGCATCCGGTTGCAGTTGCTTGATGCCCAGCGAAAGGCGATGGGATTTGGCGTCAATGGCGAGGATCACGGCCTGCACCATCTGCCCCTTTTTTAAAACCTCGGAGGGATGCTTGACGCGCTTAGTCCAGGAAAGATCGGAGACGTGGACCAAACCGTCAATACCTTCCTCGATTTCGACAAAGGCCCCGAAATCAGTCATGTTGCGAACGCGGCCTTCGACTACCGAACCCACGCTGTAACGATCTTCAATCGTGGTCCAGGGATTAGGCTCGAGCTGCTTCAGGCCCAACGAGATGCGGCGATCCTTTGCGTGCACGTCCAGAACCACCGACTCCACCTGATCTCCAGGGCTGACGACTTTGGCCGGATGTTTCATGCGCCGCGACCAGGTCATTTCGGTCACGTGAATCAGACCTTCGACCCCGGGCTCGAGCTCGACGAAAGCGCCGTAGTCGGTGACATTGACGACGCGGCCTACCACCCGACCGCCCAGCGGGTAGCGCTGGGCAACGCCTTCCCAGGGGTCGGGCGCCAGCTGCTTCATGCCGAGCGAAACCCGCTCGCGGGTACGATCGAACTTGAGAACCTTGACACTTACCTCATCGCCTGGATGAACGACTTCGGAGGGGTGGCCGACGCGGCCGTAAGACATGTCGGTGACATGCAGCAGGCCGTCGATGCCGCCCAAGTCGATGAAAGCGCCGTAGTCCGTGAGGTTTTTCACCACGCCGGTTACGACGGCGCCCTCCTGCAGGTGTTCAAGCGTTGTGGTCTTGCGTTCGGCGCTTTCCTGCTCCACGGCCAGTTTGCGCGAAACCACGACGTTTCCGCGCCGACGGTTCAACTTGATGATTTTGACCGGGATGTCCAGGCCGACGAAGGCATCGAGGTTGCGAACCGGACGCGGATCAACCTGCGAACCGGGCATAAACCCGGTGATCCCGACATCTACGGAGAGCCCGCCTTTCACGCGGCCCATCACCCGGCCCGAAATAATCAATTGCTCCTGGGAAGCCTTTTCGAGATTTTCCCAGACGCGCAGGCGAGCGGCCTTTTCATGCGAGAGGAGGATGTAGCCCTCGACTTCTTCGCCATGGTCGATCATGACGTCGACTACATCGCCGGTATGAACCTGAATCTCGCCGCCGGGAACGCGGAACTGTTCGATAGGGACTAGACCTTCGGACTTGTATCCGAAGTCGATAATGACTTCTTGACCGGTGACTTTTAGGACACGGCCTTCGAGGATTTCGCCTTCAGCAGGGGGAACGAAATGGCTGTAATCGTCGAGGAGGTGTTCGTAATCCTCCATGTTGCTTTGAACGGGCTCTTCTAGCTTCCCGCTGTTCTGATCGACGGCCATTGCCAAGCTCCGCAGTCACTGATTTCTTAGTGGTTCGCGGAAACACAGATCGCGCGATATGTCATAGAAACTGGGATTGAATCAAGACTTCGGTGGGAACCCCTCCAGCCGAAATCGCTGCGCCTAACCACGGACAAACCAATAATAATCAGTATGTTAAACGAATATAGCCGAGAGATTTACGGATGTCAAACGGCGGCGTCAACGGTTATTAGCGGATATAAAGATTCGTTTATCTTGAGCGATACTGAAAGCACATGAACTCTTGCCGGCGAATGCTGAGGCAGCTGCTCGTCCTGATGGTTCTGCCGCTGACCGCCGGCGCACAGAAGTTTTACACGTATGTCGGGCAGATCGGGACACGATCCGTTTTGCTGGCGTGGGGAACGGCCGCAGGCCCCGGGAACACTATTGGCCGGATGTCGTCCTCGCACGGGCGGGCTTCGCTGACCGTCGGCCCCAAAACCGAGGAGACGGACCGGAACTGGGCCGTGATTGACGGCCTCGAGCCCGACACTCCATATGCTTACCATGTGCTCGTCAAAGGCCAAAAGATCGGCGAGGGACGGGTCCGAACCTATCCCGAGCGCGCTGACAAACTGGCATTCTTTGTAATTGGAGACTACGGAAACGGGGCACCCGCTCAATACGCGATTGCCAAGGCGATGTCCGAGGAAGCCGCGCGCCGCCGCGATTCCGACAATCCCGTGCGTTTCGTGCTCACCACCGGAGACAATATTTACGCGGATGAAAGCCTGGGATTCCTGTCCATTCGATCGGGCGACGAGGACCGCCACTGGGAACGGAAATTTTTCCAGCCGTATGAGAAGGTGATCGCGGAAATTCCGTTTTATCCGACGCTGGGCAATCACGATGGCAACGCCAGCGAGAATCGCGGCGATCTTTGGGTCTACCTGGATAACTTTTTCTTTCCTCAAAACAAGCCCGCGCGCTGGTACACTTTTTCCTTCGGCGGCCTGGCCGACTTCTTCGCGCTCGATACCACCGATATCACGGAGCGCGGCCTTCCACGGGCCGCATACACAGCGAAAGGGGAGCAATTTGTCTGGTTGAAGAAGGCTATGGCGGATTCAAAATCGCCCTGGAAAATTCCATATTTTCATCACCCGCCGTTTAACGCAGGTCCGGGCCATGGCGCAAGCCTGGCCACGCTCAGGCACTTCGTGGAGCTGTTCACACGGTCCGGCGTCAAGGTGGTTTTCAGCGGCCACGAGCACAATTTTCAGTTCAGCACTGAAGATCAGGCGACCGGCGGGATATGCTACGTGATCAGCGGGGCCGGAGGACAACTACGGGGCGACAACGTGACGAGATATATGGGAAAGGCGCATATCGCGGGATGGACGGCGCAGCATCATTTTCTGGTGGTCGAGATTAGGGGCGACATTCTATCGATTACGCCGGTGTCCTATGAGCCGATGAACGTCACCGATCCGAACGGCAAGAGGGTGAAGCTCCCGATCGGGATCCGGCTACACTAAGGCTCGTCACGAGCTCTATAACCGGGCCAGAGGTAAGTAGCCCGTTTACGCCATGCCGTGCCGCCAGGCCTGCGAGAAGATCAGCGCAAGGTTCCAGGTGACCACGGCTGCGAACCAAAGATTCGCCACCACCACTATGCGAGGCTTCCCACGCCACAAAGCCATCAACACGAGTATGACGGCGATGATCTTGGAGATCATCAGCGCGGGTACCACTCCAAGATGCATCAAGTGACCGATGAAGGCACTGGCCTCACCCGCGCCGAGCCGGAGTCCGATCAGCGTCGTGAGAATGTCGAGGGTCTGCAGGAAAACGAAGACGCTTAGGGAAGGCCGCTGCTTGAGAAGCCACATGTCTTCATTGTTTCTTGCAGCGCCCGTGCAGGGCCAGTATTCTTTGGTTAACTTGCGCTAAATCCTTGAAAGCAACCCGCCGTTGTGCGCACATCGTGGTCACTATGGGCCTCGGAAACAAATGCGGCCTCGAACTGGGAGGGCGGCAGGTAGATTCCGCATTCCAGCATCGATCTGTGGAAATCCGCAAATCGCGCGGTATCAGATTTTTTAGCGGATTCCCAATCTGTTACGGGCCGGTTTGTAAAGAAAATCGTGAACATCGATCCTACTCGATTCACGGTGGTTCCGTGCGGTGCCGCGGCACAAACGGCGGCAGTCCGCGCTTCCAGTTGCGCGTAGACTTCCGGGTGTGATTTCAGATAGCGAAGCATCGCCAGCCCGGCAGCGACCGCCAGGGGATTGCCAGATAGCGTGCCCGCCTGATAGATGGGCCCGGACGGCGCGACCCGGCGCATGATATCCGCGCGCCCGCCATAGGCGCCAATGGGAAGGCCGCCGCCGATCACCTTGCCCAGGGTCGTCAGATCGGGACGGATTCCGTAGAGCTGCTGCGCGCCGCCGAACGCCACGCGGAAACCGGTCATCACCTCATCCAGAATCAGCAGCGCACCGTGACGCGATGTAATTTCGCGCAGCGCCTCGAGGAACCCCGGACGTGGCGGAACGCAGCCCATATTGCCCACCACTGGTTCGACGATCACGCCGGCGATCTGGCCGCCGCGTTGGCCGAAAAGCCTGTTCCACCGCATCGGTGGAATTGAACGGCAGCGCGAGAGTGGTGTCGCTGAAACTCTTGGGAACGCCAGGTGAATCCGGCAGCCCGAGCGTCGCCACACCCGAGCCGGCCTTCACCAGCAGGGAATCCACGTGCCCGTGGTAGCAGCCTTCGAACTTGACGATGAGGTCGCGCCCGGTGAAGCCGCGCGCCACGCGAATGGCGGACATGGTGGCTTCAGTGCCTGAATTCACCAGGCGCACCATCTCGATCGAAGGCACGGCGTCGCAGATGGCTTCCGCCAGTTCGACTTCCCGCTCGGTGGGCGCGCCGAAACTGGTGCCGCTCTCGAGCGCTTCGCGCAACGCTTCGAGAATCGCCGGATGCCGGTGGCCCAGCAGCAGAGGCCCCCAGGAGCCGACGTAATCGATGTACTCGTTGCCATCGACGTCGAAGATGTGCGAGCCTTCGCCGCGCGCGATGAACGGAGGTGATCCGCCGACGCTGCGGAACGCGCGCACGGGCGAGTTGACGCCGCCGGGAATCAGCTTTTGGGCCCGGGAGAAAAGTTCTTTCGGAATTGGAGTGGGTCATGCCCGGACCCGGCCCGGCATGAGCCGGTGCAGGCTCACATTCATGGCGATTTCGAGCAGGCTGCCATTCAGATTTTCGATGCAGCCGGCGCTTTAAGCCGAGGTAGGGTTGCGTTCCCGCAAACAGGTCCTGCATGACTGCCCGCGAACCTGGGGCTGCGGCGCGTGAACTGCACCATGCGCGCGGGCACGCTACCGAACAGGAACCTGCCGAAGAACACGCGCTTCGCCAGCCGCGAGCCGAACTCCAGGTCAGCAGCGAAATCGCGGCGCAACATGCGGCGATAGGCTTGGCCGGCCAGACCGCCGATTTCCGAGAGCAGAGCTTTGGCCGCCAGATCGGCGGAGCGGATGGCGTAGTAGAGGCCTTCGCCGGTGATGGGGTCCACCAGGCCTGCCGCATCGCCCACCGCCATCCAGCCGTCGCCGGCCACGCGATTCCGCTTCCAGGAAGGCGTTTCGAGCGATGGCAGCAGGTGGCTGTAGAACGATGCGCCCTTCCAGCAAATTCCCTTTTCCACCATGTAATCTTCCAGGCGCTTGCGCAGCACGACCGCTGGTTCGCCCTTGCCGCAGATACCCACCGACAAGATGCCCGCAGCGCGGAAAAACCCAGATGTAGCCTTCGAGGTTGCGGCAGGAACTGAATATCGATCTGCTCGCGTTCACCTGGCACGTAGTAACCGAGCGCAGCCATGGTGTCGCGCGAGCGTAGCTCGCGTGCCGACGTCGCGCAGCGGATTGCGGGCGCCCGTGGCCACGATGCAGAAGTCAGCATCCAGCGCGCCGGATTTGGTCTTGAGCTGCCAGCCGCCGCACGTCCTGTGTCATTTCGGTGACGCGTGCTTTCTCGATACGGGCGCCGGCGCGCTCGGCGCGCTCGAGCAGCAGGCGGTTCAGGTCGAAGCGCGAATAAATCAGCATGGGATCGCGCAGCTGCAGCGTCACTTCCCCGGCTCGCGGCGCCGCCAGCACCGTTTCTGCGATTACTTTTTTCGGCGTGCTGTTGTCGATCAGGAAAGGATACTGGTTGTAGGCCTTGTATGTGAGGCCGCCGCCGCAGGGTTTTTCCCATGCGAGTTTCTCGTCAAAAACCACTGTCTCGAGCCCTGCCGAGCTGAGTTGTTCGGCGGCAAAGGCGCCTGCCGGCCCTCCGCCTAAAATCGCGACACGTTTCATGGTTTCGGTGTGGTGCTGTCGACCGCTGGATGGCCTGACGGCAACGTCCCGCCCATCGGAGGCGGAGTCTCCCCGTGAGGATTCGCGCCGGCAACTGAGTGCGGGCTTCCGCCTGCCTCAGCCTTATCTTTCACAACCCAGCCATTACCCTGGCGCGCCAGCGTATACTTCATCGACATTCCAGGTCCTGCATTGCCCCCCTTCGCCGTGATCGAGACCACAGCGTCGGCTTCGTCCTGTCTGAATATAACCGATGCCACTACGACATTCATGGCGGCGACATTGAGATTGGCGCGCTTACTCAGATAGTCGATCACACCCTGCCGGACGGCCTCTTCGGGGTTGCCCGCGCCGCGGTTGCACCCGGCGCTCAGGCCCATGGCAAGGAGGGCGGCCCATAGGGCCCAAAATCGTTTCACCATTCGATTATACTTGCGCGGGAAGCGCCCCCGGCCTAACCCACGAGCTCAGCGCCGAGGCCGCCGAGTTTGTTCCCCTCGTGAGGTCCCTGATCAGAGCGGTTAATGGGACGCTCTGGCCGCGCTGGATAACGGCGCGGAGAGCGCGATCTGCTGTCGGACAAGACTAGCCAGAGCGTGGATGAACGCTGGCGAATCGTTCAGCCCGGGCATCATCCGATAATCCTCAATGCCCAGAGTTAGTGCCTGCGCACGGTGCTCGATGTCGATCTCGTGCAGCGTCTCCACATGATCGGAAACGAAAGATATTGGGACGACCAGGACGTTTCGGGATCCCGCTGCGGCTAGGTTCTTGACGGTTTCGTGCATCGAAGGGCGCAGCCATTTCGAAGCACCCACTTTGCTTTGGTAACAGATGTGGCGCCGGGCGGGCCAGCGGCCGCGCTCCCACACCAGGTCGACGGTATGCTCGATTTGGCGCTGGTAGGGATCGCCATGCTCAACAACGGAAATCGGCACGCTGTGCGCGCTGAAAACGATGTCCACGTCCGCGAGATCCTCGAAGTCGCCGAGCGACGCGTCAATGGCATCGGTCACGGCATCGAGATATGCGGCTTCGTGGTAGAACTCGGCGACTGCGTGCACCCGCGGATTCCACCCGTTGGGGTGGAAGCGGCGGTTCCATTCGTTGATGCTGCTGCCGGTGGTTGTTTTGGAATACTGCGGATACAAAGGCAGCAGCACCACTTCCTCGGGCGCGTGCGCCGCCAGTTCAGCGATAGCCTCCGCCGTGAACGGATGCCAGTACCGCATGGCGACCACCACGCGTGCGTCGAATTCCCGGCGCAACTCGGACTCCAGCGCCTTCGGCTTGCCGGCGAGTGAATTCCAGGATTGGCGATTTGCCTCCGATCTCCGCGTAGTGATGGGCCACATGGCTTGCGCGCCGCGTGGAGATCACCTTGGCCAGCGGCTGGCGCGCAATCCGGGCGAAGGGAAAGTCGATGATATCCGGGTCGCAAAAAAGGTTGTAAAGAAACGGCTCGATCGCTTCTAGCGAATCCGGTCCGCCGAGCTGAAACAGCACCACCCCGATCTTCGTCTGCACCATAGGCCGAAAGGGTTGAGTTTACACTATTGGCATGGGTCTCGATCGAGCGGCGTCCGGTCTCATTAGCCTATTATGTACGTGTCGCGGCCCTGTTCGTTTTCCCCGCGTTTGTCCATTCACGCTCAAACCGTTTGCTCCCCAACCGCGGCTTTTTCTCTCTGCGAAATTGTTTTCGAGCTGAGCCCGGCGGATTTGACGGCGCACGCCAACCCCTATAAGTCCGTGGAGCTGAGGGCTGAATTTCGGTCGCCGCGCCATCGAACGTTTCTCATGCCGGCCTTTTGGGACGGCGGGCAGCGCATGGTGATCCATTTTGCACCCACGGAGGCGGGCGATTGGGATTTTCGCGTGACCAGCAACCTGGAAAGTTTCAACGGCAAGACTGGACAGTTCTCCGCCACTGAATCGGACTCGGCCGGTTTCGTGCGAACCGCCAACGTACATCATTTCGCTTACACGGGCGGCACGGGCAATACACCCCACCTGTGGATGGGCGACACGCTCATGCGTCTCGCCGAGACGGACAACACTGCTTTCGGCCAATTCGTAGCCGCGCGCGCCGCTCAGAAATTCACGCACATACGCGGCAATGTACTGGGCTCGGGCGACGACGCGACGAAAGCCTTTCCCACGCCTGACGCTCCCGACCCCGGCTATTTCCGGCAGCTCGATGAGCGCATTCGCTATATCAACCAGAAGGGAATCACGGTGGACCTGCTCCTGGCAGGCGGTGGGAACCAGCTGCGCAAACTTTTTCCCGATTGGGAGCAGCGCTCGCGCTACCTGCGTTACCTCATTGCGCGTTACGCCGGGATGAATATCACCTGGGGCGGCGTGGAGAACTTCGAAGACTACGATAACGGCCGCGATCTGGTGAAAGAGATCGGCCTGTTGCTGAAGAACGAAGATCCCTATCAGCATCTTCGATCGACAGGCACGCGCGCGACCTCAGCGTCGCTACTTGACGATGGCTGGATGGATTTCGTCACGCACGAATCGGCTGCTGACGAATTGGGAGCAATCGAGCACCAGCTTTATCCGGTGCCGTTCGTCAATATGGCCTTCGCCGGAAAGGCGGCCACCGATCCAAACGCCTTTCGCCACAGGCTTTGGAACGCAGCCATGGACGGCGATTATGTTACCGCGGCCGGCGCCGACGATGCCGCCGCTGCCCAGATGAAGAACTTCTTCGAGTTCTTCGCCGACAACCGGCATTGGGAGCTAGAGCCGTTTTTTGACGTGGACGGCGGCCGCGCTGTGGCCCTGGAAGACGTCGAGTACATTCTGTACGTGGAGAACCCCGCCGGCCCGGTCGAGGTTCAGGTGGAACACCACGGGTATGATGTGACCTGGCTGAACCCGGCGAACGGTGAAACGGTACCGCTCAAAGGAGTAAGAACGGAGAAGTTCGCCGGTGAGCCGCCGGACAGAACGCACGATTGGGTGCTGCACATATCTCGCGAAAGTCACAAACAGGGAATGCTGAAATCGTACAAGTTCGAATCGCGCCGCATTCTCCTCCAGGAGGTGGAGGTGAGCGCCGCCAAGGTTCCATTTCAGATTGCACAGCCGTCGGCGGATACGATTTCTTTGCGGTCGCCCGCAGCCTATGCGGTGAAGCTGACGCGCGAGACGCATGCGACCCGTTCCGTCATGTATCTGTGGACGGGCGAAATAGCTGATGAATTGCAGGGCTATCATGTGATTGGCACCGGTGAAAAAGGTACTTTCCAAATCCCCGCAAACATGGCACAGCACTATCCGGCGGCTCTCCATGTCCGCTTGTTTGGAATGAATGCCAACGGCAAAGTCTATTCGCTGGATCGTACCTACCAGCTCACGAAGTGAACCCATTCATTCTGGCTGTCGACACCACCCACGAATTTGGAAGCATGACTTTGCTCGATGGCCGCAAGGTCGTCGAAGAGATCCTGCTGCATTCTGCTGACGGCTTCGGGCACGTGCTTTTCGCACATCTCGAGCGTTTGCTCGGACGGAATGGCCGGCGCGTGGATGAGGTCGCGTGTTTTGCTGCCGCCGCGGGGCCGGGATCCTTCACCGGAGTGCGCGTCGGCCTGGCATGCATCAAAGGCCTGGCCGAAGCGACAGGCCGGAGAGTAGTCACTGTCTCGAATCTCGAGGCGCTGGCGTGGTTCGGCTCGGCCGGGCAGCGGGCGGTCGTCTTAGACGCGCGCCGCGGCGAGATTTACGGCGCCATGTATGACGCTGCGGGCCACGTGCTGTCGGAACCCGTGGTGACGCAGTTTCCGTTGTGGCTCGCCACACTACCGGAAGGCGAGGCCGAGTTCATTTCTACCGATTTCACTCCGTTCCAACCCGCGCTCGCAGGCACCCGCTTCGAGCGGGCGAACATCGTGACTGCGCCGCGCGCTCTGGCGGCCGCTATTGGCGCCATTGCCTACGACCGTTTCTGTGCCGGACTGGCGCGAGACCCCGCCGAGATCGACGCCGACTATATCCGTCGTTCGGACGCGGAGCTGTTCTGGAAAGAGCATTAGGGTGTCCTGTTTATTGTTCGCTGTGCGCACTGATTGATCTGATCTAATCGAATTCGACGGATTTTGCCAACTTCACAGCAGAATTTTGTAGCAGTTCAGCCAGCACGGGCTCGGGAACTGCCGCGTCGGTGGACACGACCGCGATCGCTTCCAGAGGTTCGCCCGGCCGCAAGGGTTCGTCGCGGCGGCCCAGGGAGAAGTTGGCGATGTTGATCTGGTTTCGCCCGAGCACCGTGCCCACGTGGCCAATCACTCCGGGCACGTCGTGATTTTTCATGAATACGACGTGTCCGGAAAGCCCTGCCTCGCAGTAAATGCCATCCACCTGGAGAAGCCGCGGCTTGTTGAGAAGAACCGCGCCTTCGACGACGACGACGCCCGAATCGGTATCGAGCTCGAGCCGCACCGAATCCGTGTGCACCAGCCTGCGGTCGTGATGCTCGCCCACGTTCCATCCGCGCTGTGAGGCAATCTGCATAGCATTCACCAGGTTCGCCTTATAAGAGAGCGAGCGCTTGAGTACGCCAGCAACACCTGCGTTGCGCAGCAAGTGCGTGTTCGAATCGGCGATGTGGCCGAAATACGAAAGCCGGACAGCCTTAGGGTTGCCAGTGGCAATGTGCGCAGCGAAAACACCCAACCGCTCGGCGACCAAGATGTACGGGCCCAGAGCCCGGTACTGCTCGGGCGAGAGCGCCGGCATGTTAACCGCGTTGATGGCCACTCCGCTTTTCAGATACTCGACAATTTGTTCGGCGATGCGCACGCCTACAATTTCCTGCGCTTCTTCTGTGGAGCCGCCGATATGCGGTGTAGCGATGACGGAATCGAGGGCGAACAGCGGGTAGCCGGAGGGCGGCGGTTCGGTGGCAAATACGTCGAGGGCGGCGCCGGCGACTTTCCCTGACTCGATGGCCTCGCGCAAAGCGGCATCGTCCACCAGTTCGCCTCGCGCGCAGTTCACGATGCGCACGCCGGGCTTCATTTTGGCGAAGGCTTCGCGCGACAACATGTGCTCGGTTTCCGGTGTGAGCGAAACGTGCAACGTGATGTAGTCGCTCGCGGCATAGAGATCGTCGAGCGAAACCAGCTCGACTCCCAGGTCCTGCGCGATCTGAGAGGTAACGTAGGGATCGCGCGCCACCAGGCGCATTTCAAAGGCGCGGGCGCGCTTCACCACTTCGCGTCCGATGCTGCCGAGGCCCACAATCCCCAGCGTTTTGCCGCGCAGTTCGCTGCCCAGGAATTTCTTCTTCTCCCACTTGCCCGCGCGCGTGGAGGCGCTGGCCTGAGTAATGTGGCGAGCCATGGAAAGCATCACAGCCATGGCGTGCTCCGCTACCGAGGCCGCGTTTCCGCCAGGCGTATTCATCACCAGCACGCCCGCGGCGGTGGCGGCGTCGAGATCGACATTATCCACGCCGACGCCCGCGCGGCCGATTACACGCAGTTTCGGCGCTTTGGCCAGCACGTCCGCGTTCACCTGTACGGCGCTGCGCACCACCAGCGCGTCGGTGTCCGCCAGGTGCTGGGCGTACTCTTTCGGATTGGAAACGACCGTGTTCCAGCCGGCTTGGGATTGTAATAGTTCAATTCCGGCCGTCGAGAGCGGCTCGGCGATAAGAATCTTCATGAGATTTTTGTGTTTTCGAAACGGTTGTATTTCTACGAGTCTATCAGCTTGCTGGATTTCCCGTTCTGGGCATTCAATCCAACCCTGATCCGTGCGTAGCCAAGGAAGTCGAAGGCCATAAAGAACGCCGAGATGGTATGAGAAGCCGTCGCTGAGACAGCAGCGCCCACCCAAACCAGGGACCCCATCTGGCACCGAGCCCGAGGGCTCAATCGGAGTACGAATGGAGCGGGCGAGAGGCGAACACAGGTCAGGTTTAGCCAGGTCGCGACCTAAGGTTTGGATCTGCTGGCTGACATGCCGGCTTTAATCAGGCCCGCCCGCGGCGCGATAATCAAACACATGCAACGACGCCAGTTTCTCAGCGGCGGCGCTCTCACGGCGCTGGCCGCTCAGCGTGCTATGGGCGCCAACGATCGCGTGACGGTTGGGCTCATCGGCTGCGGCGGCCGAGGCCGGTATGTGGCGGCGTTGATGCGGGAAGCGCCGGGCGTGGAGTATAGCGCGACGGCCGATGCGTACCTGCCGAACGCCGAGCGCGCCAAAGAATGGGCGGGCCCGAACGCTCGCGCGTATCAGGATTTCCGTCGCATGCTCGACCTGAAAGACATCGACGCCGTCCAGATTGCTACGCCCGATCACTGGCACGCCATCGCGACGGTGCTGGCCTGCCAGGCGGGCAAAGATGTGTACGTCGAAAAGCCGCTGGCACACAACGTTCGTGAAGGCCGCGCCATGGTGAATGCCGCCAGGCGCTACAACCGGATCGTACAGGCGGGGACGCAGCACAGGTCGTCGCTGCACTTTCGGGAAGTCCAGCAGATTGTGCAGAGCGGCGCACTGGGAAAAGTGAATTGGGTCCGCGTCTGGAATTACACCAATATGTTTCCGAACGGAATCGGGCGTGAGCCCGACGGCGAACCGCCCGCGGGGCTCGATTGGGGTTTCTACCTTGGCCCCGCGCCCCTTGTGCCATTCAACCGTAAACGCTTTCTGGTGACGTACCGCTGGTTCTGGGATTACTCGGGCGGCTATATCACGGATTTCGGCACACACCGTCTGGACACCGTGCAGCAAGTGATGGGGGTCAACGCGCCGACGACCGTGTCAGCCAGCGGCGCCCGCTTCAACCTGCGAGACGCGGGAGAGATTCCCGACGTGCTGCAAGTAACGTACGAATATCCCGGCTTCGTCATGAGTTATGAAACCTGCTTGCTCAACGGCCACGGCGTGGGCGGCCGCACTGCGAACATGAAGTATTACAACGCCAAGGGGGCAGAGGACCGGCCCAACGGCATGGCGTTCTACGGAACCAATGGCGCACTCTACGCCGACCGCATCGGCTACGAGATTTATCCCGAGCCTAAAAGCCCGCTCGAGCGAAAGCAGATGAATACCACCGATGCCACGCGACTGCACGCCGCGAATTTCATCGATTGCGTGCGTTCGCGAACCAAGCCCAATGCGGATGTCGAGGCCGGCCACCGGTCAACTACGGTCGCGCATCTCGGCAACATCGCCTTCAAGACCGGGAAGAAGCTGCACTGGAATTCCGAGACCGAAGAGTTCGTTGATGATGGAGAAGCGTCGAAGCTGCTGGCGCGGCAGGCGCGCAAACCGTGGGATCTGATCTAGACTGGTTCGATGCCAGATGACCTGATCTCGCGGCGGCGGTGGCTCGCATTGTCGCCGCTCAGCGCAGCCGTGCTCGCGGCGCAACAACATGCGCACGACGTGGTACGCGCCGCCAAGCCGGCTGCTCTTTCTTTTTTGAACGGAGGGGAGGCTCTGGAAATCGAAGCCCTCGCCGCGCAAATCATTCCAACCGACACTTCGCCCGGCGCGCGCGAAGCGGGCGTCATTTACTTCATCGACCGTGCACTCGGGACATTCGACGCTGACAAGCGCGCGGTCTACACCGAAGGTCTCCGACAGGCACAGGACAAACGCCGCGAGCTGTTTCCGGCTTCCCAAAGCATCGCGGCGCTCCAGCCGGACGAGCAGATCCGGCTGCTGCACGCGATCGAAACCACCGAGTTCTTCGAACTGCTCCGGACTCACACGATCATGGGCTTCTTCGGAAATCCGAGTTACGGCGGAAACCGCGACCTGGCGGGCTGGAAGCTGATCGGCTTCGAGGACCGGTTTCAATTCGAGCCGCCATTCGGATACTACGACGGCCCGGAGCGTGAACGGTGAAGCAGTACAAGCCGTCGGAAGAGGTCGATTTTCTGATCATTGGCGCCGGCGCCGCGGGCGGGGTGATGGCCAAGGAACTCTCCACTTCGGGATTCAGCGTCGTGGTGCTGGAGCAAGGCCCTTATCTTCGCGAGAGCGATTTCGACCACGACGAAATCAAGTACACCAGGCTGTCGTCGATGACCAACGACCTGAAGAAGCAGCCGCAGACTTACCGGAAGTCCGACGCGGAGCCCGCCAAAGTACTAGAGCAGAAGATGATGCAATACGGGCGGCAGGTGGGCGGCGGATCGGTACATTTTACGGCGAACTACTGGCGGCTCTGGGAATCGGATTTCAGGCAGAAGAGCCAGTGGGGCGGCGTGGCCGGGGCCAGCCTGGCGGATTGGCCCATTACTTACGCCGATCTCGAGCCGTACTACACCAAAGCCGAAGAAGAGCTGGGCATTTCGGGGCTTGCGGGGGCGAACCCTTTTGAAGCCCGGCGTTCCAAACCCTATCCACTGCCGCCGCTGCCGGTGAAATCTTCCGGCGTGTTTTCGAGCGCGCCACGCGCAAGCTGGGCCTGCACCCCTTCCCCGCGCCCATGGCGATTCTCTCGCAGCACTATCGCGGGCGTGGCGCGTGCGTGCATTGCGGCTTCTGTGAAACCTTCGGTTGTGAGATGCGCGCGAAGTCGAGCACCCTGGCCACGGTGATTCCCATAGCGGAGAAGACCGGCCGCTGCGAGATCCGGCCGGATTCTTACACGCGCAAAATTGAACTGGATACGAACGGCCGCGTGACCGGCGCCGTATATTTCGACGCGGAACCGGAGCGAAGTCTTCCAGACGGGCCAAGGCCGTTATCGTCTGCGCCAACGGGAGCGAAACGCCGCGCCTGCTGCTGATGTCGAAATCCAGCCGGTTCCCGCAAGGCTTGGCAAACTCAAACGGGCTCGTGGGCAAATACCTCATGTTCGACTGCGGCTTTGAGGCCTTTGGCTTTTTCGAACATCCGCTGAACGAATTCAAGAGCGTGCAAGCCACGCGAGTCGATTCACGATTTCTATGAGCCCGATCCGAAGCGCGGATTCTACGGCGGCGGAGGAATCGACGCGCGCTTCGATTTCTATCCCATCAGCTTTGCGCTAAGCGGGTTGCCTCCGGGGGCGCCGCGCTGGGGCTCGGAGTGGAAAGCTATGGTCGCAAAGAATTTCACGCGGACGCTAACCTTGCTCGCGCACGCCACCTGCCTGGCGCAAGAGCGTAACAACATCACGCTCGATCCGGATGTGAAAGACGCCTGGGGCCTGCCGGCGATACGCGTGACGTTCGACTATCATGCGGACGATGTGAGCAACATGAAGTTTCTGCTCGATCGCCAGGTCGAAATCCTCCAGGCCACAAGCGCGCAGCGAGTGTGGACGGACATGACCGACCTTTCGTTATTGCCCCACAACCACCTGCTGGGCACCTGCCGGATGGGCGACGATCCGAAGACCTCGGTGGTGGACAGCTACCACCGCGCGCACGATGTCCCCAACCTGTTTCTGGTGGATGGCAGCAGCCTGGTGACAGCATGTTGCCAGCCGACCTGCACCATTCAGGCGCTGGCCTACCGGGCGGCGGAACACATTGCCGGTGAGGCTCGCAATGCCGCGATCTGATGATGCACGTTGACGACCGGGGGCGGGTTTTTCTCACGGCCGAGTGGCGCTGGCTCGCACTGCTGAATTACGTAGTAGATCCGAAGCTGCTCTCGCCGCGCGTTCCTGAGGGAACAGAGTTGGATCAGTTCGAGGGCAAGACCTTTGTGAGCCTGGTCGGCTTCCGTTTTCTCTCCACGAAGGTTTTCGGTGTTGCCATCCCGTTTCATGTCAATTTCGAAGAAGTGAATCTGCGGTTTTATGTGCGGCGCCGGGAAGCCGGCGTCGTGAAACGCGGAGTGGTGTTCATTCAGGAGCTGGTTCCAAGGCGCGCGATTGCCGCTGTGGCTCGTTTGGCTTATCACGAAAACTACGGCCGGTTGCCGATGACTCATGAGATCGAACCATCCGGCGATGGCTTAAAGGTGCGTTACGCGTGGCGGCTGGGAGTGCGCTGGCATAGCCTCACTATGCATGCGACGGGCGAGCCTCGCGCCATGGTGGAAGGATCCGAAGAACAGTTCATCGCCGAGCATTATTGGGGCTACTGCCGGCAGCCGGATGGCGGTTCACTCGAGTATTACGTCGAGCATCCGCAATGGCGTGTTTGGTCTGTAACGGCCGCGGCGTTCTCCGGCGACGCGCAGGCGGTCTACGGCGCTGAATTTGCCCCGGTGCTAGCGAAACCGCCCGATTCTGCATTCCTGGCGGAGGGATCGCCGGTGAAGGTTTATCGGGGAAGGCGGCTGGAATAGTCATCCTGTTATGATGTGACGCAGGTTATGCCGGCCGCCGCGAAACCAGCTAAGCGTAAGAAGATTTTGCGCCCCAAGACCGCGCGAGAGCGCCAGGCGCGCGTTAGTGAGATCCTGAACAAGCTCGACGAAATGTACCCTAACGTCACGTGTGCGCTGGTACATCGCACGCCGTGGGAACTCCTTGTGGCAACGATTCTTTCCGCGCAGTCGACGGATAAGATGGTCAACCAGGTGACTCCAGGCTTGTTTAAGAAATACCCAACCATCCAGGATTTCGCCGCCCTTCGTCCGGAAGTGCTGGCCCGCGACATCCACTCGACGGGCTTTTTCAACAACAAGTCTAAGTCAGTTGTGAGCGCGGCGAAGAAAATTTTAGCGGACTTCAGCGCGCAGGTCCCGCGCACGATGGAAGAGATGCTGACCATCCCCGGCGCCGCGCGCAAGACCTCCAACGTCGTGCTGGGCACGGCCTATGGAATCGCTTCGGGCGTGGTGGTGGACACGCACGTCCAGCGCATTTCCCGCCGGCTCGACCTCACGAAAAATAACGATCCGGTGAAAATCGAGCACGATCTGGAAAAGATTATTCCCAAGGAAAGATGGATCCTATTTTCACACCAGATTATCCACCACGGCCGCGCGCTGTGCACGGCGCGAAAGCCGCGCTGCGCGGAATGCAAGCTCGAGCCGCTATGCTACGCGCGCGACAAGACAGTGTAGATTCGCCGCGTCGCCGTTTCCCCGCGTCGCCGCGTCGAATCCCCACAGGGGATTTCAAGGGCGAAGCCCTTGACTAGCTTTTCATTCGCAGCAGCATGTAAGCGCCGGCTAGCGCGAACAGCACGTCAGGCGACCAGGCGGCCAGACTGGGGGGCAACTGGTTGGCGTTTCCGATCTGTTCGAAAAGTTGGCCGATCCCCCAGTACGCCATCGCGACCCCGATGCTGACGCCGATGCCCGCCATGGCGCCGCGATTGCCTACCAGGAATGCGAACGGCACCGAGATCATCGCCATGATCAGCGCGAACAAGGGCACGGAGAACTTTTTCTGGAGTTGAACGCGCAGGCGCACGGTATCAAAGCCGCTCTGCTGCAAGTCGCTGATGTAGGCGTCCAATTCCTGAAAGTTCATCTGCTTGTCCTGCTCCAGCTTTTTCAGAAAGTAATCGGGCGGCTCGTCCAGCTCCGGAAAGGTCCTTACCTGGAATCGCTCGAACTTGCCGCCGATCTCCCGCGCCCAGCCATTCTGAAAAATCCAGGTGTGCAGCGAGGGCTGCCATTGTGCGCGCTCGGCCGAGATCTCGCGCCGGAGATCGAAGGTCTTGGGATCGAGGTCGTAGACGCTCACCACCGCCATCGAGTGTTCGCTGGTGTCGAAATATTTGTAGTAGTAAATACGCGAGCTCCTGCTTTCAAAAATCCACTTCTGCGTGGGATTCAAATAGGTCTGTACGGGCTTGCCCTTGATCTCGTTCCGCAGCGCATCCTGCTTGCGGTTGGTGTCGGGAAGGTAGTAATGGTCGAATGCGAACAGGCCGGCGCTGAAGGCGCCGCTAATGGCAAGCACGGGAACGGCCAGCCGGTGAAGACTCACCCCGCAGGCTTTGAACGCCGTAACTTCGTTGTGTTTGGTCAGGACGCCGAAAGTTACCAGCACCGCCACCAGCACGCCCACCGGCAGCGTGTTGTAAATCAGCATGGGCGCCAGGAAGAAAAGGTAGGTAAAGACTTTCGACATGGCGATGCCGTTGCGGATGATGTCACTGAGCAGCTCAAAGAAGTTGTAGATTTCCGTCATTCCAACGAAGCTGGCCAGCAGAACGGAGAAATAAAAAGCAAAGCTGGTAAGCACATAGGTGTCTACCAGTTGGGGAACCAGGGGCAGCCACCGCACGCGCCGGTAGTTTCCCCCGGATTCAGGAGCAAACTTCGGGCGAAAGCGATCAAGAACCGACGTCAGCCATCGACGCATGGTGCCGACCAAATCGCGATCACCTGGCCGCTCGAGCCGCGAAATCAAAATTAGTCCCGCCAGCATGAAGAATACATTGGGAAGCCAGATACCCTCTACGGGCAGTGCGCGCTGCTTGGCCAGCCCGATCAAGGTGATGAACGCGAGAAAGTAGCAGAAGAATGCCAGGAAAATTCCGGTGACGTATCCTCCGGACTTGCCCCCTTTACGCGACGAAACACCCAACGGGATACCCACCAGCGCGAGCATCATGCAGGCCAGGGGCAGCGCCATGCGGCGGTGCAACTCAATTCGCGCCTCGATCCAGTTCGCTCCGGTACGAGAATAGCGTTTCAGTTCGCCCGTGTTCATCTCCGTGAAAGGACGAATGCCAGGCTGCTTCTGGGGGGATGCGTCAAGGACCTGCTGTCCGTTCGTGTAAACGCTGTCGTCAGCCACGCCTTCCTTATCCACTTCGTGCGAGGTAGCATTGCGCAGCGTAAGCTGGAGCTGGCTGTGCGCGGCATCGGGCAAGGCGATGGCCTCCGCGGCCACTGTAATTCTCGGGCCCTGCGCCTTCTCGCGCAAACCGATGCTGCGCTGCTCGGGCGGCGTCAGGTCCGCCAGAAATACGTTCTTCCAGACGGTTACGGGCCCTGGCTTCACATCACCCACATAGAGAATCGTGTTGGGAAACTGTTCGTCAAACACTCGGGGCTGGATGTCCGCCGTCAACTGCTCGGCAGCCAGCCTGTCGACCAGAGCTATAGTCTGCCGCACCGCGCGCGGTGTAACCCACAACGAGGAGAAACCCGTGATTACCGTGGCGAGGAAGGCAAAGGTGAGCACCGGAGGAATCACCACGCGGCTGGCGACACCCGCCGCGCGCATCGCAGTAATCTCGCCGTCGGTGGCTAGCCGCCCCAGCCCGATCAGGATGCCAACCAGTACGCCAAATGGAACGCTTAGCGGCAGCACAGGCGGCAAGGCCAGCGCGAACAGCCATAGGGTGGTGCCGATGCCGGCGGAGCTCCGGACCAGCAGCTCAAAATACTTGTCGACACTCCTCAAGAAAATGACAAAGGTGGCAAGCAGCGTGCCGAGCAGCGCGCTGGAGACAATTTCGCGAAACACATACCGGCTGAGGATCCGCATGCGCTATAGATCAGATTACGATAAACGCGGCGCGGAGGTTGAGTGGCCGCGGCCGTCAGTGATTCAGAGCCAGGATACCGGCCGTGATTCCCAGCGCAGCAACACCCACCCCAACCCCGATCAGGATCTTGCGCGTGGTGTGCGACTTCGTGGTGATCTAGGCGCCTGCCGGCGTTGCAATGATCTGGCTTGCCACACTATCCTCGTCAGAAGCCACAGCAACCAAATGCATCGTCATCAGCAACGTTAGGGCGAAATGATATTGTCTTTCGCATGTATGCCTCCATTTGACCACCGTAAGCCTCTTTCTATTGTTGTGATAGCACCTGTGCTATCATTATCTAGTGACCGGAGCGCGGGTTGTGATCGATACCAACGTGCTCGCGCGGGCGCTGTTGCGGCGCGAAGGGCAGAATCGGGACGTGCTCCGAGCGTGTTTTCAGGACCATCTCAAACCTCTTGTGGGTCAGGCCCTCTTTCTCGAATACGAAGATGTGCTCGGCCGTGAACAGCTATTCCGGAAGTCACCGCTGGCGGCTTCCGAGCGGCGACAGTTGTTTGAGGCATTTCTCAGTGTCTGTGAATGGGTGCAGGTCTACTATTTGTGGCGACCTAACCTTCGGGATGAAGGCGACAATCACATCTTGGAACTGGCCGTCGCAGGCGGCGCGTCGGTAATCGTCACCAATAATGTTGCGGACTTTCGCGGCTCTGAGCTTCGATTCGCGGACATTCGAATCCTGAGTCCTAAGATTCTGCTGAAGGAGTTGGCATGAGCACGTTAACGATCCGGATTCCTGAAAGCAAGCATGACAGGTTGCGAACTCTGGCGAAGGCCAGGGGCATTAGCATCAACCGTCTCATCGATGAACTGGCGACAGTAGCGCTCGCCGAATACGACAGCGAAACCCGCTTTCGGGCGATGGCAGCGCGCGGATCGAAGCGGACCGGCCTTGCGCTCTTGGCCAAGTTGGACCGTGCGTTCGCGGAAAGCCAATAGAACGTACCCCTTCCTGCGATCGCGGCTCAGCAAAGCCGGCCCGATACCGAGCCGTGACCAAAGGGAGCGGTGGCGTCTTGCAAACGACCTCACTGCGACACGCCATGTAAGTTTTTTTCACCACAACCCAGCTAAGTTCCCGTTACCCCCAGTGACGCGCCAAAATATTGCCAGAAAGGTGCACCGGCTCCAGGATAGTTCGAAGAAAACAGCAGGACCAACATATAAACCATGCCGCAGACGCTGGCCTCGCGCACCCAAACCCCGAGCACCAGGCCCAGGCCGATGGCCAGTTCACTATAAGCCACGAGAAATGCTATCGCCGTCGCATGCGGCAATACGAAATCCCGCAGTACGCCGGCCATGAACGGATAAGCCGCCTGCTCCAGGAATCGATGGATCCTGTCCCGCGATGGCCGTGAGGCCGCGCGGGCCGCAGAAGTTTATGTGACGGGAACCGGCAAGGTCCGTGAAATGCGCGGATGGATGATCCCGCCATCAGGCGAGACCCGGCGGTATGGAAAAGACAAGATCGCGGATGTCGGCCTGGTAGAGAACGACGTCTATAACGACTACCGGGTGCGCGTGATCCACGCCGCGCAAGATGCCGACCCCGGCAGTGTCTTCGCCTTTGAGGCGGTGTCCGAAGACAAATCCATCTTCACGCAGTGGCTGTGGGAGTTTCAGGACCGCTTGCCTGCACTCAGCTCCCGCTTCGTCCTTACTTTGCCCACCGGTCGGCGAGCGGAAACCGTGACCTTCAATGCCGAAACTGTGCGCCCCAATGTCAATGAAGGAACCTACACCTGGGAGTTGAAGAATCTCCCGTTTCTCGATCCCGAGCCCGCCAGCCCGGAAATCAGCGGTCTCGCGCCCTGGCTCGGTGTGAGTTTCATCGCGCCCGATGGTTCCCGAAGCGCCGGGCCGTCTTTCAGTTCCTGGGCTGACGTTTCGCGGTTTCAGACCGACATTTCCGACCCGCAACAAACCACCAATGATGCCCTGCTGGAAAAGTCCCGCTCCCTCGCGGCTGGAGGCGCTACGGAATTCGATCGCATGGCGCAGATTGCCCGCTATGTGCAGAGCGTGAAATACATCGAGATCTCGACGCGGCTTGGCAAAGGCGGCGGTTACCGGCCGCATCCCGCCGTTGAAGTGTTCACCAAGTCATATGGCGACTGCAAGGACAAAGCGAATCTGATGCGCACCATGCTTAAGGCTGCCGGTATCCAGTCTTACCTGGTCGCGATCTACTCCGGCGACCGGAACCACGTGCGCGAAGCGTGGCCGTCGCCCTGGCAGTTCAATCACATGATCTTGGCGGCGAAGGTCTCGGCACAAACTACGGCACCGTCGGTGATCGAGCACCCCCAACTTGGACGCCTGCTGATCTTTGACCCTACCGACGAGATGACGCCTCCCGGATATCTGCCCGATTACGAGCAGGACAGTCTGGCACTGGTCCTGGCAGGCGACTCCGACGCGCTGCTGCGCATGCCCGTGACCCCGCCCGCCGCCAATCGCGTGGAGATGGAAGCTGACGTGGTGCTGGACGCCGACGGAGGCATCACCGCCAAAGCTCGCGAGCACAGCTTCGGCGAGAGCGCCGCCAATGCCCGCCGCCGGTTTGCCCACTATAGCCGCCCCGATTATGTGAAACGAATCGAACACTGGGTGTCCGCCACCGCCACCGAAGCGGCCGTCTCAAAGGTGGAACCGGAGCCGGGCAAAGACGGCACGGAGTTCAACTTGAGCGTTGAATTTCAAGCGCCGCGCTACGCCAGGATGCTGCAAGGCCGACTCATGATGCTTAAGCCGGCTGTGCTCGCACGATCCACACAATATCCTTTTGCTTCGGACAAGCGCAAGCAGCCCATCGTGCTCGACTCGGAATCGTACAGCGAAACCGTGCGCGTGAAATTGCCCGCCGGATTCGCAGTGGATGAAACCCCTGAGAGCGGCAACCTCGACGCACCCTTTGGAACCTATCGCGTTTCCTATAAGGTCGATAACGGTGTGCTTCTCTTCACTCGATCCCTCGAAGTAAGAGCCGCAACCATCCCCGCCTCCGACTATTCACAAGTCCGCGACTTCTTCGGCCGCGTCGCCGGCTCCGAGCAATCCCCCGTAGTCCTGCTAAAACGCTAGCAGCCTGGCGCAGCCAGAACTTTACTGCCGCTCCTTCCAGTCACGGCTCAGCAAAACGTCCGCTGCTAACTGAGCCGCGACCAAAGGAAGCGGTGGCTCGCTAACGCACTCACTGCCAGTTCGCCACACAACTCGCCGAATGATCGAGAACTTCGCATCCCGGCCTCGGCGAACAGGTAGCGCAGGGCTACGGCGTCTTTTGCCGGAGACCTGCGGCTTTTCGTTCATGATTGGATTCATCGCCTCTCCGCCCTGCAAGCTGACACAATGCGAATTTCTGAGCCATAGTGAATACAGATGCTCGATTGGTCAGTTTTCCGCAATGCTCCGGAAATGGCGACGCGAGGGGACCTGTAGCGACGCGTCTCAATGAACGCCGCCATCGTGGACACCGACGTGGTGTCGATGCTCTTCAAGGGCGCTTGCCTATCGCCTCCACATCGCCTCCACATTACTGGGCATTTCCTTCATGACCCTCGCCAAACTGGAGCGCTGGTCGCTCGAACGCAACTGGTTCCGGCGATAGGCTCACGCCGAGAGCAGAGTCGGCCCTTCAACCGTCGAATAATCGACTTGATTGTTCACAAGTCCGCGACTTCTTCGGCCGCGTCGCCGGCTCCGAACAATCCCCCGTAGTTCTGCTAAAACACTAGCAGCCTGTCGCAGCCAGAACTTTACTGCCGCTCCTTCCAGTCACGGCTCAGCAAAACGTTCGCTAACTGAGCCGCGACCAAAGGAAGCGGTGCTAACGACCTCACTGCTACAAGCCCTCACCTCTTAAATTGTTTGCTCAGCGCCAGCCGCTGATGCTGATAACTCGACCCGATCCCCTGCCCATAGATCTTGTTCGGCGCGCTCAAAAGCCGCTCGAAGACCAGCCGCCCCACCACCTGCCCGTCTTCCAAAAGAAACGGCACTTCGTGCGAACGCACTTCGAGCACCGCGTGGGTGCCTTTGATGTCGTCCGCGCCGTAGCCGAAGCCGGGATCGAAAAACCCTGCGTAGTGAATCCGGAACTCGCCCACCGACGGATCGTACGGCACCATCTCCGCCGCAAACGAATGGGGAATGCGCACGCGCTCCTTCGAGGCGAGAATGTAGAAATCGCGCGGATCGAGCACCAGGCTGCGCGATTTGGTGCGATGAATCGGCTCCCAGAACTCCAGCGGATCGTAGTGATTGATCTTGTTCAGATCGATGAGCGGCGTGTTGCGGCGCGCCTTATAACCGATGATTTCAGAACCCGGTTCGCCGCTCAGGTCCACCGACAGCCACAAGCTCTTGTTCGAGATCACTGCATCTGCCGGCGACTCGTCTTCGGTGTAAACCAAGGTCTCCTGATCGTGCAGCCGCTCTAATTCCGTGTCCGATGGCGGTGGATTGCCGCGCCGCAGCCTGAGCTGATTCAATCGCGTGCCCTGCTCGACCACGATACTGAACGTGCGCGGCACAATCTCCGTATACAGCTTCCCTTTGTAGCCCGCGGGCACGCGCTCGAACTCGCTGCCAAAATCCGTAATCAGGCGCGTGAACACGTCCAGCCTTCCCGTGGTGCTTTTGGGATTGGCTTTGCCGGAGATGTCCGCAGGGAGATTCAGCTCTTCTATCAGCGGCGCCATGTACGCGCAACCGCGCTCGAGCACCGCCGGATGCGTCAAATCGATCTTGTACAGATGATTGTCCTGCAGTTTGTCGATGACCCGGGCATTCCGGCTGGAAAGGAAGCTGGCGCGGATGCGATACGCCACCGGACCGATCCGCAAGTCGAGGCTGGAGGGCTGCAGCTGCTCGGGAGCGATGGGCGGGTCTGCTGTAACGTGGCCGGCGGCAATCAGTTCTTCGATGGACTGGCACGGCAGAATGCCCGTGGTATATGACGGCAAGTAATTCTTTAGTTCGCTGAATAAATAAGGAGTGCCTTCAAGCATTATCCTGCTGATGGTACATCACACCGCAGCGTGCCCGTCAGTTCGCTCACTTGCTTTACCTTCTGCTGCGCAAGAAACTCGCCCAGTTCGCGCGCGATGCGCGCGGGCGATGCTGGATCCCAGAATGTTGCTGTGCCAACCTCAACCGCGGTCGCGCCCGCGATCATGAATTCCGCGGCGTCTTCGCCCGTGGCGATACCGCCCATTCCGACCACCGGAATCTTCACCGCCTTCGCCGCCTGGTAAACCATCCGCAGTGCAATCGGCTTGATCGCCGGACCTGAAAGGCCGCCAAATCCCGCGCCCAACCGCGGCCGACGCGTCCGCGCATCCACCGCCAGCGCGATGAACGTGTTGATGAGCGAAATTGCATCCGCTCCCGCTTGTTCCGCGGTGCGAGCCAGCAGGGTGATGTCCGCGACATTCGGCGAAAGCTTCACCATCAACGGTCGCAGCGCCACGCGCTTCACCTCGGTAATAACTTCAGTTAACAGTGCCGGATCGTTCGAGAAGTAGATTCCGCCGTGCCGCGTGTTGGGGCACGAGACATTCAGTTCATAGCCGGCGATCCCCGGTGCGTCCTCGAGTACCCGCACCACCTCGACATAGTCTTCGGTCGCGTATCCAAAAACATTCGCAAAAACGGCAGTTTGAAACTTGGCCAGCTTGGGCAGCTTTTCCGCGACAAAGGCGCGCACGCCGACGTTTTGCAGGCCGATAGAGTTGATCATCCCCGCCCGCGTTTCCCACAGGCGCGGCTCCAGGTTGCCGGCCATGGGCTCCTTTGAGAGGCCTTTCACCACCAGGCCACCCAGTTTATTCAGATCGACCTGGGACTCGAACTCGATTCCGTAGCCGAAGGTTCCGGAAGCGGCGATGACGGGGTTACGAAGGGGGATGCCACAGAGCGAAACGGCGAGCGGAGAATCGCTCATCCCTCGGCCGCCGAAATCAGCGCTTCGCCCAGTACCCGGCCCGTGCTCGAGGAAGGCCAAGCCATTCCCGCAACCCTCGCCAGCGTGGGGGCTAAGTCCACCGACTCGACAGCCGTTTCAAATTCCGCGCTCTCAAACGGAGCGCCGTAAAAGATTAACGGCACGCGCGAGTCGTAATTATAGAGGGATCCGTAGGATATCCCCCGCCCAGTGCCGTAATCTTCTACGTACTCAGGCCCATAGGACAGCATGACGTCGCCGGAACGCACTGCATGGAAGCTGTTGCGGAAACGCCGGGCCCAATCCCCGGAATGCGAGGTATCGCCGTCCGCCGTATAGTAGCCAGCCACCCCCGGAACACTCAGCGCCGCCTGGCCGGCCAGCGAGCGCGCGTCTCTGGGATCAATGTACGCCTTGCGCAGCGCATCGTGCTGCAAATATAAGAAAGGATAGATGTAACGCTCCACGTACAGCCTTTTGTGCGATCCCACATCGTAGTGGGCTGAGAGCGCCTGGTTGATACTTCGGGCCACGGTTTCACCGGGAATGGCAAGGGACGCCCGCTTTCCGTCGGGATCCCGGGTGGCGCCATGGGCCGACGTGAAGACAAGGCCGTAGTTTCTGGGGCCTAAGTTCTTGTCCAGCAAGGCCAATAGAAGTTCCACTTCACGATCCAACCGCAGCACCAATTCGCGCATCAACGGGGAATCGCCGCCCACCTCGTAACCCAGCAGCGCCCCCGAGCCCAGAGCCACCATGAGCAGATCGATTCCATATCCTTGCCCCAGCTTTTCCTGGACAAGAATCTCCCGGGCCAGCGCCATCTGGGCGGTTTGCCCAAATGGAGACGACTTGTAAAGCGCTAGGAAATCATCCGGATGCGCCGGATCATAGGTCAATGTGCGAAGCGGCGGAGCCTCTTTTTTGGCATAGAGCGCTCGCCATTGGGCGTGCCTGAACATTTCGGCAGGGTTGGCCTGACTGAAGTTGGTAAGCCATGCCGCGTCGCTAGCCGGCCCCCGAGCCATAAAGCGACCGGCCGCATCCAGGTAAAACAGGGTGGCGGGAGCGTCTCCGGCGAGGATGGCGGCGTCGCGGGAATCGAAAGAGACTGCGAAAATACGGTTGACTAAGTCGGAGGCGGTCAGCTGATCGGCCACCGTCGTCGCTTGGAGAGCTTCGGATCTCGCCAGCACCTGCTTTTTGGTAAGCCGATCGTACCAGGCGTCCGCCACAATGCCGTGGAGCTGAGGATACGCGCCCGTCGATACGGTCGCCAAACTCGCAGAAGTAAAGGTTGTTGCGGCTATCTGGCACTCCGGAAAGAAGGCCCCGTCCTCCATGAGACGGCGCAAACCGCCCGCTCCTAAGAAATTCCCGAATAAATCTAAATAATCCGATCGAAATTGCTCTGCAATCAGAAGGACAATCAATTTCGGACGCGGTCGGGCAGCGAACACGCCGCGCATTCCGGTCAGCCCAGCCATAGCGATGGCGGCGAAACTTCTCCGCGATACTAACATTTGACAAGAGTGTATCAAACAAAATACTTGTGATACACTCGTACTGTTTTTGACAGGTCTCCGGGGCTTCTCTTAGCTCTCAGGTCTAACGTTTTTCGAGTTTAGAACCGATGTGATAAGGGAACGCACAAGGAGGAGGAAATCGACGGTGAAACACGACGACAGCATTCTAGGGCTAGCTTCCATCCGTGGCAACAGAGGATTGTCCCTCGCGCAGATCTCCCAGACTACCAAAATTAGTGTTCGAGCACTGCAGGCGATAGAAGAAGGTGAGTTTAAGAAACTTCCGGGCGGCATCTACAACACCAGTTATATCCGCCAATACGCACGGGCGATCGAATTCGATGAATCCGAGATCCTCGCTTATTACCACTCGAGGACGACTGTGGAACCAGAAACGCCGCTTATTAATGCGGAAAAAAGGTTTAATTTAAGGGATTTTCGGTTTATCGTGCAGCACTAAAACAGGCCCTGCGGTTCGCGCCGCTTCAACCTGTCCCTCTACAGTAACTCCCTATCATCCAAGGGATTCCAGCTGGATCTCTCCTCCAAAGTAACGTTGAGCACCACCTCTTTCTGGCGGCGTATGACAGTAATTATCATTGTCTTTTTCGATCTTGAAGACTGCAAAATACTAGATATTTCTTTCGGTGTCGTGACTGTCTGCCCTTCCACTTTGACAATGACGTCTCCGGCCTTGAAACCCGCTTTTTCGGCAGCGGAATCGTGCGTAACGGCCCGCACCAGGACGCCTTCCTTCACGCCAAAGTATTCAGCGAGTTGAGGATTCAGCGATTCGCTCTCGATCCCCAGCGTCGGGCTCCGCCAGGTTGTGAAAGCGCGCGGAATGTCAGGAATGCGGATGCCAGGCATGGGCGGCATCGGTGGCAGGGCAGGTACGGCCATTAATGGTTCGCCCGTGTCCCAGCCCAGAGCCAGGACAGCGTTTTGCCGCTGGCCGATGGTCGCCGTGAGGGTTTGATTGGCTCCGTTGCGATAGATCAGCAGACCCGCGGTCCTACCGGGCGGGGTTTCGCGAACCAAACGCAGGAACTGCTCACCGCCCTCAACTCGCTGGCCATTATATTCGAGCACTACATCGCCTTCCTTGAGACCCGCTTTGGCCGCTGGACTGTCTGGATCCACGCACCGAACCTCGACGCCACGCTCGTCCTTCAAGTGAAGTTCTTTAGCGCGCTCCGGGGTTATCTCGACCCAGCCCACTCCGAGATAACTGGATCCGCTGTGTTGCGCGACGATCTGGTGCGATGCCGCGCGGACACGCTCGGGTGGCTCGGCCGATACTGCCGAGGCCAGAAAGCCTGTAAGACAGATCCCAGATAGCATCATTTTGGTTTGCATAGATTCCTCTACTTCTCTTCCCGCCGGATGTAGATCATGCCTCCGGTACCTGCGAGTTTTACCAGCGGCCCGCCACCATTCAGTGATCCTTCTGCGACAGTGGCGGCGCCGGCGACCTTCACTGCAATATCCGGAAAATCGCAGATGATCCTCTTCGGGCCTCCGTAGCTCGCGTTTTGTGCCCGTACCGTCACTTTCAGGTTCGACGGAATCCAAACGGTTATGTCACCGTGGCTGGTACTGAGGAATGAATCTTCCATCGGCTGAGTTTGGAAACGCGCGATGATGCTGCCCATAGTTGTGGAAGCTTTAAGGCCGCCGCCGAAACTGGTCAGCCGGATGGCGCCACCGGCACTCTCACACCGTGCACCTGAGGAAGAGCCTACCTGAATGGGACCACCCGCTGTATTGTTTGCAGTCACCATGCCCTTGGCGTACCCAACGTCGATGGGCCCTCCCGCCGTGTCAGCGATCACGATGTTGCCGGCCTGTGCGATGTGGATGCCGCCGCCGTTAGTGGTACAGCGCACCGCGCCGGTCACCTGCTGCACGCTGATATCCCCGCCACCCGTTTCGAGAAAAGCCTGACCATGAATGGCCGCGGCGCGGATGGCTCCGCCGCCGGAAACGCAGCGCGCATCGCCGCCGATCTTACCGAGCGAGATTTCGCCGGCCGCGGTCTTTGCCACCAGGTCTCCGGAAACCTGGTCGACACTCACACGACCGCCTCCCGTTTCGGCAATGACAGCGCCCTCAAACTGGGAAACATCCACGGTTCCGGCTTGGGTCTCCACAAGAACTTCGCTGGAGTTCTGCGGCGCCGCGACTTCGAGCTCCGCCATTTCGGAACCGCCCTCCACCCACAGGCGAGTCAGTTTGCCCTGCCGTGAGGAGCGGACGCGATAAACGCTCAGCAGCCTCCGGGCCTCCACTTCGCTCTTGGCCTTCACGCGCTTTAACACAACGTAGGTAAGCTCGCTTCCAGCTGTGCCTTTGACGGTGACGGCGCCAAAAGTAGTGATGCGAATGTTTCCTTTGGGGGTTACGAGCACTGAGCCTTGGCCCTCTTCCACCCAAAACATCCCATCGCGTCGCAACCCCGGCTCCCCGGCAAAAGCCGCCACCGCCAGGCAGGCCATCCATCCGAGTTTGAGTCCGGAGAGATTCATCAAAATGTTCCGACCGATGCGTTCATCTCCCGCAGCGCGTTCTGGCAGCGCATGCGCACGTAGCTGTTATCTTCCTTGCCTACCAGAGTCTGGAGAACGCTGACCGTGGCATCGTCTTTATGAGCAATCAACAGATCGATGACCTGGATGCGCACCGCGGGGTTGTCATCCTCCAGCAGTACCTGCGCCAGCGTCTTGCGCACTTCGGCGGCGCCGGCAAAACTCTTGAGTCCTTCCAGAGCCTTAAGCCGCACGCCAGGATTGTCGTCACTGGTGACAGCTTCGAGTAACGCGCCGCGCACTTCGGCTGAAGCGCTGCGGTCCTTCAGCAGCTCAACCGATTCGACGCGTACGCCTGGGTTGTCCTGCTCGCGCGACGCGGCCATCAACAGTCGCTGAATGTTCTGATCGTCGAGACGGCCCGACACGATCCGGCGGTGCGTTTCGTCCACGGCAATTTGCACGCGACCCGCGTTATCCGGCTGCACGGATCGAATGCTGGAGACCACATCCGGAGCCACTCCCGCAAGACTCAAGCCGGACGGCCCGGAACCGATGAACCGCGCGGCGAAAAAACCCAGCGCCACCAGCGCCACCGCGCCGGCGGGCCGCGTGAAACGGATACCCGGCCGCCATAACGATTCAAACGCCTCGCGGAAAAGACCCCAGGGATCGGAAGCGCGGCTCCGCACCGCAGGCACTTCCTCGCGATAGATGGCGCGAATCAGCTCGTGCCGGCACTCGGCCGCTAGATCGGCGGGAGGAACCATCCTGTGACGGTCCAGTTCGGCCGCGAGCGCCCTCTGCCGTTCGAGCTCGTCGCGGCATCCGGCGCAGGCCTGCAGGTGTTCTTCCACGCCGTCTTCTACAGCCGGCTCCAGCTCGCCGTAATAATAAAGCGGAATCGCTTTGCCTACCGAATCGCACGTCATACGAAATCTCCTAACACCACGCGCATTTTCTGAGTCGCGCGAAACAGACAATTTTTGGCCGCCTCTTCACTGGTGCCCAACATGTCGCCGATGACGCGCAGACGCAGGCCCTGATAATGGCGCAGCTCGAACACCATTCGCTCGCGGGGCGTGAGATCGCTAAGAGCGGCGCCAATGCGGTCCCCGAGCTGGCGATTCCACATGCGGCGCTCAGGGTCCGCGTGCGGGCCTTCATGCTCGAAGCGGTCCATACGATCGACAGGGCCATCGGCGGTTTCCACCGTGGCCGGTTCTTCGCGCCGGACCTTTCTTTTGCGTAAATGGTCGAGGCAAATGTTGGTCACAATCCGATACAGCCAGGTGTGAAAACTGCAGTCGAAACGGAACGTATGAATGTTCCGGTACACCCGGAGAAAAGCTTCCTGATAGACATCGCGGGCGTCCTCGGCGGAGCGCAGCAGGTTCATGGCGAGCCGCAGCACACTTTGGTCGTAAGCGCGGACCAGTTGCTCGAAGGCGTCCTGGTCACCGTGCTGGACCGCGCGAATTACGGCGGCTTCATCCACTTTTGCGACAGCCCTGGCGCTCACGGCGCCAGCCGCGTCTTGCAACATAACCCCCGAGTTATCTCTAACCTCTTCCCCTCACCGAAATAGACGCGGCAGTTACAAATAGGTCACGAAACCGGACTTCCGATTATGCAGGCCACCGGTCTCCGATACCGTAACTAAATAATACAAAACATGGGTGCTTACCAGGCCCGCGAAAACCGCAACGGATGGCAACCGCGCTGGGTTCTGTTGCGCGGGCACCCAGCGCCCCTCCATTCTATAGTGGTGCTGAGGATTGAATGAAGGTGCGTAAAGCTGACCCTCTACGGGAGAATCCTGAATGAGAAGAATTCTAGCGGGCCTGGCGGTATCCACCGCCTTGATGGTTCCGGCACTCGGCCAGCTATCGGATCCGGGTCGGAACGGCATTGTTAAACGGACCGATACCAACAGCACGGTCGCAGCGATCCCTGGCGCCGATTATCAACTGCCTCTTATAGCCGGTACAGGGATCGTGCTTGTCGGGGGCGTCACAGTTTCGTATGACACGGCAGTTATGCTGACACAGACGATGGCCCAGGCCGGTACTCCGATGAAGTGCACGGATGCCGGACAGAGCGGAAGTATCTATAGCTGCTTCATGAGACCCGCGGCAAGGGATTACACCGATAAGCAACTGGTCATCTTCACGCCCGGAACAGCGTGCGCCGGAGGACCAACGCTGCTGAACATCAATAGTCTCGGTGCGAAACCCATCTACAAGATCGACGGCACAATGGATCCGTCGGCGAACGACTGCCGCGCAGGCCAGCCCATGCTTCTTCTCTACAACGCATCGCTGAACCGGGGGAAGGGAGGTTTTGAGATCGCTTCGGATCTTAAGAATTCCCTGGATTCGTTGAATGTGGGGAGCCCCCTCAATTCGGCCGCGACGATTGCTCCCACCGCGCCGATAACGCACGTCTATGGCACAACGCAGATCAGCTGGATCACCGTCCCGCCGCAGTTCGCGCAGAGAGGCTTCGGTGGATGCCTCCGGCTGATTCCCGACAGCCCATTCACAACGGGTACCAGCGGAAATATCGCGCTCGTCACCACAGCCGTCGTTTCAAGAACTCTTGAAATGTGTTACGACAGCGCAACCGCCAAATGGTATCCCAGTTACTAGCACCGGGAATCCGGGACGGAGACCTCAAATCCCGATTTGTGTTGCAGAAAAATATGGAATTTAAGGTCTTCGCCCCGTCTCTGTCCACGCCTCCGGGTTCAGGAGGTTCGCCGGCCGCCGTCCTTCGAGCGCAGCCACGGCATTCTCGGCCGCCATCATCGACATCTTCTTACGCGTATCCACTGAAGCACTGGCGATGTGCGGCGCCAGCACCGCGTTTTCAAGCGTTAGCAGCTTGGGGTGGACCTGCGGCTCGTTCTCGAATACATCGATCCCCGCCCCCGCAATGATGCGCCTTTCCAAAGCATCCGCCAGCGCTGCCTCATCCACCACCGGCCCGCGCGACGTGTTGACCAGGACCGCCGTGGGTTTCATCATCCGGAATTGCTCCGCGCCGATCATGTGGCGTGTGTGCGGTAGAAGCGGCACGTGCAGGCTCACGAAATCGGACTCGCGCAGCAGCCGTTCGGCCGGGACGAATTCGGCGCCGAGTTCCCGCTCCAGCGCCTCGGACATTCGCACTGCATCGTGATATAGAATGCGCATCGAAAAGCCGCCGCCCCGCCGCGCCATCGCTTGTCCGATGCGGCCCATGCCGAAAATGCCCAGCGTACGGTGATGGATGTCCTGACCCACCAGCAGGTCGATCCTCCACTTCGTCCACTGCCCCGAATGCACGAATTGGTGCCCCTCGACCACTCGCCTGGCGGCCGCCATCAAGAGCGCAAACGCGAAATCCGCCGTCGTATCCGTGAGGACATCCGGTGTGTTCGTCACCAGAATTCTCCGCCTTGTCGCCGCAGGAACGTCGATGTTGTCGAATCCCACCGCGACATTCGCAATCACGCGCACGCCATCCAGTTGATCGATGACCGCCGCCGTGAACTTGTCGGTCAACTGGCTGACTACGCCCTGCTTGCCGCGGGTGCGCGCCAGCAGTTCCTCGGCGCTCAGACCGTCGTCGGTTGCTGCGTAATCCAATTCGGCGTGCTCTTTCAGGTAGTCGATGGCTTCAGGATAAATGCGTTTCGTCACCAAAACGTGGGGTTTCATCGGACGGCAATTGTCGCACAAGGCCGCCGCATCGTACAATTGCGTTCTCACCCACAGGAGAATCATTCATGGCAAAGCTGGGATTTCTTGGACTCGGAATCATGGGCTACCCGATGGCGCGCAACCTGTTGCGCGCCGGCCACGAGGTCGCGCTTGTGGTCCCATACCTCGAGCAAGGCCAAAGAACTGGCCGCGGCGGAAAAGGGCAAGTTCGCCAGTACACCCAAGGAGGTGGCTCAGAATGCCGAGTGCATCTTTCTGTGCGTGGGCAACACCGGCCATGGCCGAGCAGGTCATCCTCGGCGAAAACGGCTTGATCGAAGGCACGCGCCCAGGCACGATCGTCGCCGACGCCAGCACCATCTCCCCCAGCGAAAGCCGCAAGATCGGCGGAGTCCTCGGGAAAAAAGGTGTCCATTACCTCGACGCTCCGTGCACCGGCTCCACGCCCGGCGCGAACGCAGGCACCCTTACCTTTATGGTCGGCGGGGATCAGGCCCTGCTGGACAAAATCCGGCCCTGGTTGGAGCCGATGGGAAAGCGCATCTTATTATTGCGGCGGCCGCGGGCATGGGCCTGCAGGCCAAGCTGTCACAGAACCTGATCCTTTCCAATATTTTACTAGCGTTCAACGAAGGCATGGTCCTGGCCACGAAGGGCGGCGTGGATCCCAAGCTGATGCTTGAAATCCTGACCAACAGCGCCGCCAAGTCCGGTCTGATCGAGTTATAAAGCGCCGTTCGTCTTCCGCCGCGACTTCAGCGCCAACTTCTCCGTGAAATGGATGGATAAGGACATCGGACTCATGCTGGAATCGGGACAAGAGCTCAATGTACCCCTTCCGCTGACCGGTTTGACCCGCCAAATCTTCCAGGCGGCAATCGCCAACGGGCCATGGCGATGAGGATATCTGCTCTACAATCAAGGTTTTAGAGGATATTGTAGGCGTCGAGGTACGACCGCGTATAAAAAAATACAAATTTTGGTTGCTTCCAAATATACCGAATTATTCTATTATTGGAATTAAGCCGGGGAGGCAACTCCCACCAAAGCGAGACTAACCTCTAAAATAAAGACCCCTGAAGCAATCCTCCCCGGCGCCCGAAAGGGTTTAGAGGTCTTCCAAAAAACAGATTAGAACTTCGACGAACGGTGCTCAGTGAGTGCGTGCTATGATAGCATAGCCCGCGTTGCTTCGCATGATCCCGCCTGACCGTTCTGGCTCCACCGGCTCGATCGGCACCAACACGCTGGACGTCGTCCGGCAAAATAGCCACCGCTATCAGGTGTACGGGCTGGCCGCGGGACGCAATGTCGACCGGCTCGCCGAGCAGATTCTGGAATTCCGCCCAGTCGCGGTCGTTGCAGTGCCGTATGAAGACGGCCGCGAGCAGCTCGTGACAAAGCTAACGCAGATGGGACTTCCCAAGTCGGACTGGCCTGACCTGCATTGGTGCCGCAAGCGCTTGTGGCGATGGCTACCGCTAGCCGAGGTCGGACGCCGTGATTTCGGCCATTGTGGGCGTTGCCGGGCTGCGAAGCCACCTACGAAGCCGTGCGCACGGGAAACGGGTGGGCCTGGCGAATAAAGAAGTGCTGGTTTCGGGTGGAAAACTGGTGATGGATGCTGTGCGCGCAAAGCGGAGCGGAGCTGATCCCGATCGACAGCGAACATAACGGCGCACACCAGTGCCTGCGCGCCGGCAACCGCGCAGCAGGTCACCAAGCTGATCCTGACCGCATCCGGCGGCCCATTCCGCAACACGCCCATCAGACAGCTCTGGCATTTGTGACACCTGAGCGACGCGCTGAATCATCCCACCTGGAAGATGGGCAATCGCATCACCATCGATTCCGCAACACTGATGAACAAAGGCTTCGAAGTGATCGAGGCCTGCTGGCTGTTCGGTTTCTCACCACCGCAGGTGGAAGTGGTGATCCATCCGCAATCCACTGTGCATGCCATGATCGAGTACAGCGATGGCAGCGTGATCGCCCAGATTTCCGCCACCGACATGCGCATGCCCATCCAATATGCGCTGACCTACCCGGAACAGATCGCAGGCGCCGGTTCCCAAGATCGACTGGAGCCAGGCGCGCCGCTGGGAGTTCGGGCCTCCGGACTTGCAGAAATTCCCGCTGCTGAAGCTGGCCTATAGTTGCCAGGAAGCCGGCGGCGGCGGCTCCTGCACGTTGAATGCCGCCGATGAAATGGCGGTGGAAGCATTTCTACAGAGACGAATCGGCTTTCCGTCCATCTACAAGATTGTGGAGCAAACCGTGTCGAAGCTGCCCAACCGGCAGCCCCGCACGATCGGTGATATTCTCGAATTGGACAAGGAGTCGCGCTCTCTGGCACGTGAGCTAATTGCGCGAGATACCCAGGCGGGCACTGTAGTATCCGTCCCGGAGCTCGCACCCTCGAAAACGGCGCCCCCGGCGGCGAGAGCTTAATCTTATGTTTGTGGTTCAAAATGTTCTCTGGCTGCTGGTGCTGATCGGAGTGATGATCATCATCCACGAAGCCGGGCCACTTCTGGGCGGCGCGATGGTTCGACGTCCGCGTGGAGGTATTCAGCTTCGGTTTCGGGCCGCGCCTGTTCGGTTTCCGCAAGGGCGACACGGATTACCGGTTCTCGGCCGTCCTGTTCGGCGGCTACGTCAAGATGACGGGCGAGCAGCCGAGCGATGAAGGCGCAGACGACCCGCGCAGCTTCCTGGCGAAGCCGCGCTGGCAGCGACTGATTATCGCATTCGCCGGCCCGTTCATGAACGTTGTCCTGGCCGTTGGCCTGCTCACCGGCCTGTTCATGGTGAAGTACGAGAAAGTCGCGGACGCGGATGAAAGGGCCATCATTGGCCACGTAATGAACGACTCCCCGGCAGCCAAGGCCGGTATCCAGGAGGGCGACCGGATTGTCCGATTCGACGGCAAGAGCAACCCGACCTGGGAGGACATCAGCCTGAAAGAGGTTGCCGCCGCTGGGCGCCAGTTGGACGTCACCCTGGAGCGAAATGGCAAGACCTTGCAGACGACCGTGAGTCCGGTGCTGGACGATCGCAGCGACCTGGGTATGGTCGGCTGGGCCCCACGAGCGGAAGTGCAGGTGGGCGAACTCAGCGCTGGAATGCCCGCGGAAAAAGCGGGATTGCACCGCGGCGATCTGCTGTTGAGCGCCAATGGCCTGCCTATCCAGTCGATGTTCACGTTTCAAGAGATCATTCAAGCCAGCCAGGGCAAACCCGTGGAGCTCGTCCTTGAACGCAACGGGAAACGCCAGAGCTTGACGCTTACCCCGGTTTACAAGAAGATCGACAGCGGCCCCACACGCTGGGTGGTTGGCTTCATGCCCGAGAGGCGTCTGAATCTCGTTACGACCCGGCTGTCTTTTCCGGCGGCACTGAGTGAAGCGATCGACCAGAATGTCAAAGGCGGGACGCTTATTTTCAAATTCCTCGGTGGGATTGTCGAACGGCGCCTTTCGCCGAAGTCGCTCCAGGGGCCCATCCGGATCGCACAACTTTCAGGTGAGGCAGCCCGCGAAGGCCCGTCCGCCTTCATCCTGCTGATGTCGATGGTGAGCTTGAACCTGGCGATCTTCAACTTGCTACCGATTCCGATTCTGGACGGCGGCGTGATTCTACTGCTCGTGGTCGAAATGCTCATGCGGCGCGACCTGAGCCTTCAAGTGAAGGAAACCGTGTTCAAAGTGGGTTTTGTCTTCCTGATGCTTTTCTTCGCGTTTGTAATTTACAACGACATTTCCAAGATTTTGCCGGCCGGTTGAAGAGTCCCGAACCGTACTGGGAACATTACTGAATCCGCCGCGGTCCGTCTAACATCTGGTAACCTGAACCATTGCATGGAATGTACCTGTATCCGCCAGACGGAATTGCCGAATACCAGCAAGCTGTTCGCGGATCTAGTGTATTATCCCGAACGAGTCCGTAACTTCTATCCCTATTCTCCCCGCGATCCTGAATCTTACGTTTCGGCCGCCAAACAAGTGAGTCTCAGCCCGGATCGCCGGGCCGCTCTGGTTGCCGCGTTGCGCGAGCAGAACGGGCCAAGCGCTTCGCTCGATTTGCTGGCCCAGCCGGATACCGTGGCCGTGGTGACAGGCCAGCAGGTAGGGCTTTTTTCCGGACCGGCCTACACCGTTTACAAAGCGTTGACCGCGGCGCGTCTTGCCCAGGAATTGACCGGGCACGGGATCCCCGCGGTACCGGTGTTTTGGCTGGCCACCGAGGATCATGACTTCGCCGAAGTCAATCACACTTGGGTATTCGATGGGAAGCATCAGCCGGTGAAGCTGGAGATCAACGGCTCGGCGGGTTCCAGCCAGCCGGTGGGGGAAGTGCGGCTCACGTCGGTTCCGACCGATGTACTTCGCGAGTCGCTCCGTGAATTTCCGTTTGGCGCCGAAGTGACTGACCGCGTAGCCATGGCCTACATTCCGGGCCGCACGCTGGGCCAGGCGTTTGGCGAATTGTTGCGCGATCTGCTGAGCGGATTCGGTATTCTGCAGATCGACCCGATGGCGCCGGCAGTGCGGTCGCTAGCCGCGACCACCATTCGCGCGGCGCTGTCGCAGGCTCCGGAGCTAAAGAAGCTGGTGATCGAGCGCAACCGCGAGCTGAACGCGGCCGGCTATCACGCGCAGGTCCACGTAGAGGATGAGACGTCGTTTTTCTTCCTGCTGGAGAACGGGCGCCGCATCGCTTTGCGCAAGCACAACGGAAATTATCTTGCCGCCGACGGGCACTTCTCGCCGGAACAGCTGATGGATCGCGCCGAACATATTTCGCCCAACGCGTTGTTGCGGCCCGTGGTGCAGGATTCGATTCTGCCCACGGTCGCCTATATCGGCGGCCCGGCGGAGCTGGCGTATCTGGCGCAATCCGCGGTCCTCTATAGCACGCTCCTGGGCCGCATGCCGGTCCCGGTACACCGCAGCGGTTTTACGGTGGTGGACCAGCGCGGCCGCAAGCTCATGAACCGCTACCAGCTTTGCCTCAATGATTTCTTTCACGGGGAAGATGCCTTGCGCGAGAGAGTTGCAGCCGCCCTGGTTCCGCAGGGGCTGCGCGGAGTGGTGGAAGAAACGCGCGGCGCCCTGAGCCAGGCAGTCGAGCGGCTCGAGGCCGAACTGGCCGCCTTCGACCCCACGCTCGATGAGGCCGTGCGCAAGAGCTACAACAAGATCGCCTACCAGCTTTCCAAAATCGAGCGCAAAGTCGGGCGCGAAATGATGGCGCGCGACGGCCGGGCGGCGCACGATGCCAATTACCTTTTGAACCTCATCTATCCTCGAAAGCACCTGCAGGAGCGCCTCTATTCCATCATTCCCTTCCTCGCCAAACATGGGTTCGCGCTGATCAACGAATTGGCGGACAACATCAATCTTGATTGCCCCGATCATCAACTGCTGGTAGCCTGAATCTTCATGCGCGCTAATCTCGTCAAGCAAAACCTTAGTGCCGGAAAGCTGCAGCTTGGCACCGGATTCGGCCAGCTCCGCTCTCCTGAAATTCCCAGAATGCTGGCAGCCGCCGGCTTTCAGTGGGCTTTCGTGGATACCGAGCACGGCGGCTTCGATCTGGAGACCGTGCAGGACATTTGCCGCGTTTCCGTTATGGTGGGCCTGTGCCCCATCGTGCGCGTGGGGGATTTGCAGTATTCGCTGGTGGCACGCTCGCTCGATTGCGGCGCGCAAGGCATCATGTTTCCGCGCGTGGAATCGCCGGAACTCCTCGAGCGAGCCATCAGCTGGACCAAGTTCCCTCCGCTCGGCATTCGCGGTTATGGACTCACTGCTGTGCAAATCGATTACGAACCGCTCAGTTTCAGCCAAATCATCGAGCACATGAACGCCAATACGATGGTGGTGCTGCAAATTGAAACGCGGCGCGCCGTGGAAGCACGGGAGGAACTGCTGGCCGTGCCGGGGATCGATGCGGTGATGATCGGGCCCGCGGATCTTTCCATTTCACTCGGCGTGCCCGGCCAGTTTCAAGATCCCAAGATGGTGGAAGCTATGGAAGCGGTACGCGACTGTTGCAAACGCCGCGGCATCGCCCCCGGCACCCAGACACGCACGCCGGCGCTGGCGAAATTCTGGAAAGAGCGCGGCATGATTTTTCTCGGATGCAGCAATGATACAGGCATGCTGTATGAGCGGGCGGTGGAGTTGGCGGGACAGATTGGTAAGTAAGCACGCTTTCGGCGCGAGCGAGCTTTCGCAGCGGGCTCATTGACCTGACGCAACGGCTCCCTTTGGTATGGGACTCGCGTGTACTTATGGTAGATCAAGATTTCGTCTTGCCTGCGTGGAGCATGCGCACGAAATCGGCGGGCTTCAAGAAGCCTTTACCCCATTTGTCATCGTAGGCTTTCGTAGGTTCGGCGGCCTGTGTCTCGTCGAGAGTCTTACCGGCGCGCACGAGTTTGGAAACTTTTTCGTTTACATCGGCCAGCATGTCGCGGTAGCCGCGCAGGTCGACGAGAGTTGCCATGGGGCCGTGGCCGGGGATGATACTGGTCTTGGCGTCGACGGCCTCGATCATGCGATCGGCATTGGCCACCATGCCTTCGATATTTCCACCAGCCGAATAATCGATGAATGGATAGATGCCGTTGAAGAAAAGATCGCCCGCGTGGTACACGTTGGCCTTCTCGAAATGAACGGTGGTGTCCCCGTCGGTGTGGGCCGGCGGCAGATATTTGTACGCGACCTTTTCACCGTTATGCGTGAGCTGGCCGGTGGTAGAGAAGGTGGTCTTAGGGCGGCCTTCGGGCGCTAGCGCGGGCGCCTCCATATTCATGAATACGTTCTTCTGCGGCGTACTCAAGCGCTTCAGCACGTTGTCGTGCGCAATGATGCGGACGCCGGCGCGTCCCAGCCGCTCGTTTCCTCCCACGTGGTCGAAATGGAAGTGCGTGTTGATCAACAGCGTGATGGGTACGGCCGCGACGGAGCGCGCCTTGGTATCCACCACTTCGGCAGTTTGCGGCAGGCCGCTGTCAACCAGCAAAAGCCCGTCCTTACCTTGCAGAATGGCGATGTTGCCGCCGGCCCCGCTGAGCAAAGTTAGCCTGTCGCCAATCCGCTGCAGCTGAATTGCGGGCTGCGCCTGCGCGTAGCCGTTCCGCGTGAGCCAATACGAGGGCGCAAGCGAGGAAACAATTTCAAACAGCTGACGGCGAGTGATTGGGGGCATGGAGAACATTGTAGCCTGGGCCGTTCCTAAGAATTGGTTGCGCCGCAACTCCGAACTCCGATTACCTTAGAGATATGAATCACGCAGCGATGCGGGTCGTCATTCTGCTTGTGAGTGTCTGGTTGGCAGCGGCCGCTCAGCGCAAGACGTGGCAGGGATCCTGGAGCGCTACCGCCGGCAGCACGACTTTCGGCGGAACTTGGGACGCTGCCGTGAGCGACGATCCGGACGCCGCCTCCGGGAGTTGGACTTTGATGGATCAGTCCGGCGCAATGCTCGCCGATGGCACATGGGCGGCGCGCAAGGACCAGAATGTGTGGAGAGGCGCTTGGCAAGCTCGAAGCCGCTCTGGCAGGGTCTATTCGGGGACCTGGCGAGCCCAGCCGGGGCTTCCCGTGTCGGCCCGGTTCGCGGATTTGTTTGAGTTCGCTTTGAGCAAAGTGGCCGGCGGAACCTGGCGGATGGGAACCGCGTATTCCGGCGGCTGGTCCATTCGGGCTTACCCTCGCCATTGACCTTTCTTGCTCAGCAATGACCGCACCCGATAAGTTCTCACCATGTGTAGTGCGCTTCGTAGGTGATCTTCTTCTCCTCGCCGGGCTGTAGGGGCGTTCGGAATTCGATGGTTTGCGCGTCGGTTTTTGTGTAAGGCATGGAACTGGTCGAAATTTCCCAGGTGAACCAGCGATACAGGTGCTCGACCACTCGCACTTCCACCGGCTCCTTCTTATGATTTCGCACTTTGATTTCGAAAGCTTCATCCATCATCTGCCGTCCCATATCATTGCGGAAAACGGTCCGTTTCCGCTCGCCCGTCAGGTCGAAGGCTGCGCCGGTGAACACGCGGATCTTTTCATCTTTTGGCGTGTGATCGATACTGTCTTCGCCCGTGAATTCCAGGCGGCCATCGGTGTCGCGGCGGTAGAAACGCACTCGGCCCTTGGGTAGCGGCATGACGAGGTGATTGGAATCGGAATTCATGAACTCGCGCATGACCCAGACTTTTGGGTTGGACAGCGTACCGTAAACGGGGTCCTGGCGAATTGCTTCCATTTGCCAGCCCTGATATCTGTTCATGTCGATTTTCGCGCCGTCATAGACGTAGACGATTTCCGACTTCACGCCGGAAGCTCGGACGAACTCCACTTGCTTGGATTCCTTGTCGTGAATCGTTAAAGGCCGCTGAAGCGTATAGAGGTGGTATTCGTCGAAGGTCTTTTCGACGACTTGAGGGCCGGAGGGGATGCCGCCGATTGCACCGTTTGCGAACATTGCTCTAATGGGGCCCGCGCGCGGAGCGCCCGGTTGGATCTTGTTCACGTCGCCGGCCATGAGTTTTACGTGCGCATTCTCAAATTCTCTACCGCTGGCGTTTGCTAACGTCACCCAGCCGGTGAGATCGAGCGCGTTGGATTCGCTGTGTACGATGTTGTAGTCGGCATTCCAGTCGAATCCGCCGGAAATGTAAGCCAGTTCGGCATCCACCGGTCCGTCCCGGTCGGTCTCGAGGATCCAGTTGAGTGTGGGCTTCAGAATCATGCCGGGGCCGATGCCGGGAAACATGGGCACGCCGGGCAGATCGAAGCGCAACTTACCGGCAACTTCGATGATGGCCTGCGAAACCGTGGGCTGCGGCTGTTGATAAGCATTCACGAACCATCTGTTCTGCCCCGGCGGAATAGTCGTTCCTCCGGCGCGGACGATCCTGCCACTCACCGTTTCGATGCGGTCGGCGTTGTGGATCTCGAATTGGATCGTCTGGCCTTCGTAGCGTTTCAGCAGCGCCTCAAGGGAAACGGGATCGGCGCGATAGTTCTGCTCTAGCACGCGCAGCACACGCCGACCGCTTGGATCGCGCAGCATGACGGATTCCGGCTCGAGCTGGGCGGTTGTTCCGGTGAACTCGAGTGTGTTGGCGCCTTGTTTCAAGTCGAGCGGAATGGTTTCCCGCACTACGGCGAATTGCTGGTTATAGATGGTGAGGGCCGGATCTGCGGCAAAACAGGCCGAACCGAAAATGCAACCGAAAGCGATCACGTGAAGTCGCATGAAGACTCCTTCGCACGATTCGACACCGTGGCAAGGAATAGAGTTCCAGATCTGCTGGCACGCCGATGCCAAATGGAGTCAGAGGGGACAGGCACCACCGTCCACGACGAGCGGACCGGAAGGCGGCGAGGGTTCGGGTTAGGGACGGTGGAGCCAGGAACGTGTGAAAAATTCGGTCGTATAACCGCTCGTTCACACTCGCGGCTCTGTAAGTTCTTTCGCAACCAGGAGCTGTTTCCGAGCCACGAACGTAAGAGAGTGGTGTTCAGGATTTTTTCACAGCTTCCAGTCCCCATCGCAGTGTGAAGCCCGGGCGTCAACGTGCGGTTCCAGGCACAGGCGGCGTTCGCTATAATTCGTTACGGGATGGATATTTACGACGAAATTGTGCGGTTGCGCCGGCTGGGGCAGAAAGCGGCCATCGCGACGATCGTCCAGGTACGCGGCTCGATCCCGAGTTATGAGAGCGCCAAGCTGCTGGTGCGCGAGGATGGCTCGATGGTCGGCACGGTGGGCGGGGGCTGCGTGGAAGCCGAGGTGTGGAACGCCGCGCGCGAAGTGATCGAGACGGAAAAGCCGCGGCACCTGAGCTTCAATCTGGGGCAGGACGCGGCGTACGATAACGGGCTGATCTGCGGCGGGCAACTGGATGTTTTTGTCGAGCCGGTGATTCCGCCTCCGCACGCATTTATCTTTGGCGGCGGCCACATTTCGAAAAGCCTCTCGAAAGTGGCTTCGCTGGCGGGTTTTGCCACAAGCATCGTCGATAACCGCGAGACGTTCGCCAACCGGGAACGTTTTCCCGAAGCGGACGAAATTTTCGCCGAAGAATATGAAGACGTCTTCGCCAAGCTACCCATCAACGAAACCAGCTACATCATCATCGTGACGCGGGGCCATCGCGACGATATGCGGGTGTTGCGGTGGGCGGTCGGCACCGGAGCCCGTTATGTGGCGATGATCGGCAGCAAGCGCAAGGTGATCGGAGTGGTGAAGGAGCTCGAAAAAGAGGGCATCGCGCGCGAACGGCTGGAGAAAATTTTCGCGCCCATGGGCTTTGAGATTGGCGCAGTGTCGCCTGAGGAGATCGCGGTTTCGGTGGTGGCGGAAATGATTGCCATGCGCCGTAACGCGGACTCCGGCTGGCGGCATCTTTCGAAATCCCTGTTTGCGGATGAAACCTCGCGGAAACTGTTGACGTGAGTTACGCCGGCCTCATTCTGGCGGCCGGTGAGTCGAGCCGCATGGGCTCGGCGAAGGCTCTGCTGGAGTACCGGGGTGAGACTTTTCTGGACCGTTTGATTCGCTGTTTTTCGGCTTATTGTTCTCCCGTCATCGTGGTGTTAGGACACGAGCCGGAAGTCATTCGCGCAGGCGTCCGCTCGGCCGGCAACGCGGTGTTCGTATTGAATCCGAATTATTCTTTGGGGCAATTCAGTTCCATGCAATGCGGGCTGCGCGCGGTGCCCGAGAACGCGGATGGCGTCCTTTTCACTCCGGTGGATCATCCTAACGTCGAGCCTGCGACGATTGCGCTGCTCATTGCAGCGGGCGCTACCATTGCGATTCCGCAGTATCTTGGCAGGCACGGACACCCCGTGTTGTTCACTCGGGCGCTTATTCCGGAGTTTCTCGCACTGGGTCCCGGCGCGCAGGCGCGGCAGGTTTTGCACGGCCACGCAAGCGAGATACGGTACCTGGACGTCGCCGATCCCGGCATTCTAGACGATATTGACGATCCGGATGCCTACCACCGGCTGCTGGCGGCGGGATGAAACAGCGGATCAGACTTGGCCTAAATTGGCTGGGAGTGGGCTGTGCGCTCCTCGTTATTGCCGGCGTAGTGGCGCCGTACTGGAGCGCCGATCGCTATGCAGCGCGTATCCGGTCAGGGATCGAGAGCGCACTGGGACGCCGCGTGGAGTTGGGCGATGTGCATTTCAACCTCTTTACTGGTCCCGGATTTTCGATCAGCCGAGTGGTGATCCACGAAGATCCGGCATTCGGGCGCGAGCCGTTCGCTTACGTGGGATCGCTCGAGGCGCGCCCCAGTTTGTGGGCGCTCATGCGGGGCAAACTCGAATTTGCGTCGCTGGGTCTGGATGACACCAGCGTCAACTTGACGCGAGTGGAATCAGACGGCGGAGCGGCATGGAATTTCACGGAGCTGCTGCGCCGCACGAAACTCGAGGCGCTGCCGGCGTTGCACGTGCGCTCGGGCCGCGTCAACTTCAAGTTTGGCGATACAAAATCGGTTTTTTATCTGATGGGCAGCGACCTGGACGTTTCGCCGCCCGCCAGTTCCAACGGGTCCTGGCAGCTGCAATTTTGGGGGCAGCCGGCGCGCACGGACCGGCCCGCGCGCGGATTCGGAAGTCTCACCGCGGGAGGTTCGTGGCGTCCGGGTGAAACGCTGAACCTCAATGTTCGATTGGACCGGAGCGGCGTCAACGACATAACCAGCTTGATTTACGGCTACGACATCGGAGTGCATGGCGTGGTCTCGGCACGCGCGCACGTCGCCGGGCCGGTGACGGATTTGCATATCAACGGAGCGCTCAATGTCGAAGATGTACATCGCTGGGATCTGTTGCCACACGGAGGAACGGGCTGGCCGTTCGAGTTTGAAGGGCGCCTGAATCTTCCCGCAGAGAAACTGGAGATCGATACGCATTCCGCGGCCAAGGAAGCGCCGCCGCTGGGGATTCGCTTTCGCGCGGCGGATTACTTATCGCGGCCACATTGGGGTGTAGCTTTCAACTGGAATCGCTTTGGAGTGGAACCGCTGTTGCTGCTGGCGCGGCACCTGGGAGCGCAGTTGCCCGAGGGACTCAAGATCGAAGGCAGGCTGGATGGCGCCATCGGTTACTCACAGCCTGGAGGATGGCAGGGGCAATTGGCCTTCCAGGATGCCGCGGTCACCATTCCCGATTCGCCGCCCGTCCGGTTTGAGCAGGCGCAGGTGTTGTTCGAAGGCAGCCACATGCGGCTTCCGGCGGCTGTGGCACACACGCCGGAGAATGATCTTGCGCGCATCGAAGGGGAATACGAGCTGGATAGCGGCGCGCTGGGTCTAACGATTGCCACGGATTCCATGGCAGTTGCGGGACTGCGCTCGCAAGCTGCGCTTGCCGCAGTGCCGATTCTCGAGCAGGTGCAGTCCGGCACCTGGAGCGGCACACTGCAATACCGGCATGCGCCTGGTTTACAGGGTGAATGGTCCGGCGCGTTTCAACTGGAGAATGCGGATGTTCCGCTTCCGGGCTTTGCCGAGCCGCTGCGGATCGGATCTGCAAAGGTCCAACTGGATGGCGCGAAGGTGGCCATCGACAAGATTCAAGCGAGCTTGGGCGACCTCACGGCGCAAGCGGATTACCGCTACGAACCGGGCGCGGTGCGGCCCCATCGCGTGCGCATCTCGCTGGCGAGCATGGACGCATCGCAATTGGAACTGCTGATGGCGCCCGCGCTCCGGCGCAACCGGGGGCTGATTGCCCGCGCGTTAAGCTTCGGACGTTCGGCGGTTCCGGAATGGCTGCAAGACCAGCGTGTGGATGGCTGGTTGGCCGTGGAAGATTTGCAACTGGCGGGGGTTGAATTGCACAAGATGCAGGCGCGCGTGATCTGGAATGGGACGAGGCTGGTGCTGACGGATATCACCGGCGCCGTGCTCAACGGGGCCTTGACGGGCACGCTGTCTGTGGATCTGCGCGGGGCCGAGCCGGTGTATCATTTGGCCTCGCTGTTAAAAGGCGTCGAGTGGAACGGTGGCACGTTCGATGCGGAAACTTCGCTCGATACCAGCGGCACGGGTCCGGCATTATTGTCCAATCTCCGCTCGGAGGGTTCGTTTACCGGGCAGTCCTTCGACGATGAGCCGCTCGACCAGTTCACATCGGTATCGGGTTGCTACATGCTGGAGTGGGCCAAGCCAGTGCCGCGCCTCCGGTTCACCGAACTGCAAATGGCCTCTGACGGAGAATTGTTCCTGGGCCGCGGCGCGATGCAGGATGATGGACGGCTGTTGATTCAGGTATCGAACGGAACGCGGCAGTTGAGCGTCACGGTAGGCGGCGCTCTGCGCAGCGCGATGCCGACGGCATCGCATGACGCGGCGAACCCCACGACACAGCGAACCCTCCGACACGGCGACGCGGCGACGCGGGGACACGGAGAAACCCACGACGCGGCGACGCGGAGACGCGGGGACGCGGCGAAGCTATTGCTTGACCGGGAGAGGGATCAAGCAGAGCAGTGATAGCGTGACGATCAGGCCGGCGAATTGGATGAATCCGGACCAGTCGGGTTCGGGCGACTCGCGTTTGGTGGAGGCTCGAAAGGCCATTACCAGCGCTACCAGCACGAGCATTCCGTCTTCGACTACCATCCACATTCCGGCGGCCAGGAGCGCGAGGATCCAAATCTGCAGGCGATTCAGAGAGCGGATGCCGCGGCTGCCATCGAGCTGCCAGATGGGAATCAGATTGAAGAGGTTCAGCCATCCTCCGGCGCGCGCCACTGCGGCCCAGAGTGGATTGCCGGTTGCGGCGTAGAGCGCTAGCGCGAACAGGGCGGCGCAGAGGCCCCAGACCGGCCCGGCCAGGCCTACGCGCGCGTCCTCCCGGTCAGTGGCTGGATGCTGTTTCAATCGAACGAAGGCTCCGAAGCCGGGGATGAAGGTCGGGGCCGTTGCTGGAATTCCAAACCGCTGGAGCGCGGCGACGTGTCCCATCTCATGAATGTAAATGGAGAGCAGGAAACATAGGGCGAACTTCCAGCCCCACAGTGCCCAGTAAACCGACAGGCCCACCATGAACGAGAGCAATGTGCCCAGCTTTGTGAATCCGAGCAGCAGAAATTTCGCCTTCCCCAGAAGGGCCGCGACAATGCCGACCGGGCCGAGGGCCGACGCGCGCTTCCACCACGGCTCGGTTTTCTTTCTGCCGCCGGTGTCGACGCGGCCGCTGAGCTCTCGAACCTTGGCCTCGGCGGCATCGCGCTGGCGAGTTCCCGGCGGAAGATACTGCACGGCCTGGCGCCACGCTGTCAGGGCATCGGTCCAGTTGCCGTTACGCTGGGCGTCTTCAGCCTGGCGCGCTAAAGCTGTGAGTTCAGCGGCGTGAACCAGGCGGGCACAGGAAGGACAACTGAGCAGGCCGGGAGCGATCTCGGTCTGACATTCGGTGCAGCGGATCACTTCAGAGGTCATGCGCCGGGTGCGGGTTGCGCGGCCGTTACGGCAAACGGGCCTGTGAATTTCACATCAACGCGGCGGTTGAACTTCCACGCCTCCCAAAGCCCGATGCCAAGGATGATAGTGCCCAGAATGTTGCGGAAGCCACCGAGAACTGGGGCTGCCAGGGCCAGCAGAAACATGAACCCGTAGAACGGCACCACGCCGATATGGACGACCTTAGAGCGGGGAGCCGGGGTTCCGGGCGCCGCCTGAGCGAACGCCTGAGTTTCAGCCGCTTCCTGCTTCTGCGCCTGCGCGTAGAAGGCTTTCGTCATCGGGGGCACGTATGTGGAGGCGATCGAGAAATAGGTGAGGACCATGGCGAGCGCCTGGTATTTGCGGCCGCCCATCGATCCTGACCCTTTCCGGACGGCTTTCCCCACCATAAGCCCGACAACTACGGCGATCAAACCGAACTCGTAGCCGGTGGCTGCGGTCACGCCATAGAAGATGAGCGCCCCGGCGACGGCGGCGCCCAGCCCGAACAGCGCAGCTCGCGCCAGGCTTCCTGACTGGCGTAACTTGTCAATCGACTGCTCGATCTTTGCGCGGCAGGACGTGCAGAATACGCGTCCATTTAAGTGGTGGTACTCGTTTTCCGCCGGGCGCTTGCAGGTGCTGCAGGCTGGTCCGGTATGCCCGCCCGAAAATTCAGCGCGTTCAAACTGCAGGCTGGCGCCGGGGTTGGGATCGGACCCGGGATTGGCTGGGCCGGGAGGTGACATGGTTACACTTATAGCGGACGGAGGGGTTGGCGGCAAGGGTTACTAAGGTTAATGGGGAGGAGGGAAGGCGGGTGCTGGAAGTAGGGTTGCGGTTTGCGAGACGGCGTCCACGTCCAACTTGCATCGATCCCTCCCCAGGCCCCAGGCCGTTATAATTGCCTTATGGCCCTAAAGAACGGTAGCGCTAGGTTTGTCGAAGTCAAGGCATCTGTGGCCAAGCAGAAGGGCTGGCGGATTTTCAACTTCGTTTTGGACTCAGCGACCTTCGACCGTATCGCGTTTGTCAGCCGTCGTGATGATGACAAGGACTCCGGATATCAGCGCAATCTCTCAAAGCAGCGCGCGGCCGACATCGCGCGCTACATCGACAAAGAAAATGGCTGTATCCCAAACAGCATTCTCGTCAATCTAGAAGAGGGCGCCACTTATGATGAAAAGACCCAAACCCTTCGAATCCCAAATCAGCCCAAGGCTGCGTGGGTGATTGATGGACAGCATCGCATGTTCGGATTGCGGCAAGCGCGGACCACGTATGATCTCGTCGTCACAGCTTTCCTCGGTATCGATGCTGCCGAACAAGCAAAGCAGTTCAAAATCATCAATTCCAAGCAGAAGGGAGTACCAACCTCGCTTCTGTACGACCTGCTGGACCTGACAAAAGACGGCACGTACGTTCAGCAGAGGGGGCACGAGCTCGCAACCAGACTCAACGATGATCCAGAGTCACCTTGGTATGGTCAGATCGACCTGACCGGGTCTGGCGATGGGCTGATAACGCAAACGCGAGTGGTTACGGCCCTAGAAAATCTAATCTCGGAGCGTGGTGCCCTGTTCCAGTACTCAGAAGAGGAGCAGTATGGCATCCTAAAAAACTACTTCACTGCCATTAAGACAATCTTCGCCAGCGATTGGGGAAACAAGAACAGCGTGCTCACAAAGGCACTTGGGTTTTCAGCTTGGCTGATTGTGCTTCCCCAGGTTCTTACTGCTTGCCTGCAGCGCTTCCAGAATTTTACGATTAAGTCCGTCCTTGCCGTCCTAACGCCTATCAAGACACACAACTTTTCCGCGGAGCACCACAAAGGTTGGGCTGGGCATCCGGGCGAGAATCGTCTTGCAGGTGCCTTGGCGGATGCTCTCAAGACTAGCGAGCCGAAAGAAACTGCGAAAAAGAGCGCTTTGCAATTGGTCTGAACTCTACTGTGACGTTCTCAGATTTGGAGGTCGCCGTATCTCAATCCTCCCGAAGACATGGATACATTAGGGACAACGTACTCTCTGTTTGGACCCCTGGGGCTGGGAAAATACAGCAAGCTTATTCTCGTGAGCTCGCCGGTTCGATGCTGTGCGAAGCGGACGAGTTTTTCGATCGCGCCCTGGCACTCTATCTCCTGCGCGGTCATCTTCGCGAACTACAGGCATCTACCTGGGCCGGGGTGGCAACCTATTACGCCAACTACTTCCTGGCTCTCAGTTTCATCCGCCTTCATATGAGGTCGGTCACCCAACTGGCTAACGGGCCGGTATTCCAGGTGACACGCACAGATGATCAAGCACCGTACTTCAGGGTCCAGCAACGCGCCGGGCGACAGAGACACGCCGACGTCTGGCGGGACTATTACGACGTCGTGACGCAGATGGCCTGGCCAGATCGCGCCACCGTGACCAACATAGCTCCCACCCTAGACAGTCTTCGGTTCAGAGAGCAGGTGTACCGCGAACGAATTAATTACCGCCCCGGAGAGGGCTTTGAAGAGATTTACCTGACGCGAACGCGTTACCTTAAGTCGCTCAAAGCAGCATTAATGGATGATGGGAGGGCGGCTCTGATACTGTCTGATGCGGCCTACACGGACAGGATGGCTGCCCAACGGCTAAAACATGTGGCAACCTTGCTCCATCGACTTAGTGGCTCTCGAATTGACGTCGATATAGAGGCTTCTTTGTGGCATCGGCGCATGGATATGGTTACAAGGTACGCGCGCGGCCATGCCGAAAAGCGGTTCGGCGAGTTACTGATAGGCGGTCCAATATGATCGCGTACCCGCGTGACCAGTATCAGTGTGAACGGCGTTTCGCGCTTGTGCTCCAAGAGATTCCACGAAATACATTGGTCAATGGATCAAACCGCGACTTGGAGGTGTCGGCCTGGCGGAAACTGCCCCACTTCACGAAATGCAATCACGGACCGCCCGTGTCACACCCTGGTAATCCCCAATCTGATACGCTTTTGATTTCATGCGAATCTTGGTTGCGGGTGCGCTGGTGGCCGGCGGTCTTGCGCTGATAGCAGCAGAGAGCGGCCTATCCTCCATTCTGAGCAACCAGGTTCACGTAGGGCGCCAGGACCAGGGTTTCTATCTGCTGCCCACCAACCAGTTGCTGCACCCGTGGGGGGAGCAGGCGGCGATCAAGGGGCGTCCGGTGGATCTGGCTTTCGATTCGCGGAAGCATCTGCTCGCAGTTCTTAACTCGCGCAACGTGCTGCTGCTGGATGGCGTCAGCGGTGCGCAGATGGCGGTGATCAAGTCGCGGCCTACGTCGTATACGGGCATCGCATTTCGTCCTGGCGACCTGGAGTTGTGGGCCAGCGAGGCTACTGAAAACGGCCCGGACAGTCTGTTGATCGTGACATTGTCGGAGCTGGGGGCGGTGGTGAAAGCCGACCGCGTGACTCTGCGAGGCCATCCGCTGCCGGCGGGAATCGCGTTCTCGGCGGACGGAAAGATGGCGTTCGTGGCGTTCAACCGGAATAACACGCTTGCTGTGATCGACGTTGAAACGAGACGGGTGAAGCGGGAAGTGCCGGTGGGCATGGCGCCGTTTGGGGTGGCTGTTTCGCGAACCCGCGTGTTCGTGACTAACCGCGGCGGACGCCGGCCGACTGCTTCGGATACTGTGGCTCCCAGTAGCGGCTCGATGATCGCGACCGACAAGCTAACGGGTTCGTCCGTTTCGGGCACGCTCACGGCAATCAACACCGATGATTTTTCGACGCGCGAGGCGGAGGTTGGACTGGCTCCATCGGGAATCGCGATCAGTCCCGATGAAAAGACGGTCGCTGTGGCTAATGCTCATTCTGATTCGATTTCCCTGGTAGATGCGGGGACGTTGAGTGTCACGGGGCTGAAGATCGATACCTGGCCGGAGGGAACGCTGGGCAGCCAGCCGATCGCCCTCGCCTTCGCGCCGGATGGCCAGACGATTTACGTGGCTTGCGGCGGTAATAATGCGATCGCGGTTGTGCGCGCGGAAGGCGACGCGTGGAAGCTTGCGGGCGCGCTTCCAACGGGCTGGTTCCCCTCCGGCGTGGCGGTGGATGCCGACGGCGCGCTGCGCATCATCAACATCAAAGGCGTCGGAAACACGGCGGCCAAAGATGGCACATTCAACTCGCTGCAGTATGAGGGCTCGCTATCGCGAATGCCCGCACCGGCGGACGCCCAGATTGCGGCCGGCACGCGCGAAGTGCGGGAGGCCAACAGCCCGCGTTTCGAGCCCGCCGGCGGTGTCGCCAACCTGCCATCGCTCGGCATCCAGCACGTGTTCTTCATCATCAAGGAAAATCGCACGTACGATCAGGTCTTTGGCGACATCGCCAAAGGTAATGGCGATCCCAAGCTGTGTGTCTATGGGCGCGACGTTACGCCGAACCATCACGCGCTGGCCGAGCACTTCGTGCTGCTCGACAATTTCCACACCGGCGGCGCCATCAGCTTCGATGGCCACCAGTGGCTGATGCAGGCGTTTGTCAGCGATTACGTGGAGCGCGCGTTCGCGGCGTCGCCGCGCGGGTACGCCTGGAACATGGCCGACGCGCTAACGGTGTCGCCCGCGGGTTTCTTCTGGCAGTCCGCGCTGCGAGCCGCTGGATGTGCGCATCTATGGCGAGTTCGGGCTGCCCGCGCATTGGGATCCCGCGACCCGGAATACGGTCGATATGAAGGAGCGCGATGAGCTGAGCTGGAGCGCTTACTGGAAGCTCTATAAGGAAGGGAAGTGGCAGGACGCGGTGGGCGCGCGCAGCGGCGTGCCGGCGCTCGCGAACATCTGAGCCAGCGCTATCCGCACAGCTCCACCAGCATCCCGGACCAGATCCGCGCCGAGGAATTCCTGCGTGAACTGGGCGAGCGGGAGAAGAGCGGCGAAATGCCCAACGTCTCCGTGCTGACGCTGAATAGCGATCACACCAACGGCACGCAACCCGGATCACCCACGCCGCGCGCCATGGTGGCGGATAACGATCTCGCGCTGGGCCGCATCGTCGAAGGCATTTCGAAGAGCCGTTTCTGGCCGCAGAGCCTGATTCTGGTGGTGGAAGATGACGCGCAGGACGGCTTCGACCATGTGGACGGTCACCGCACCGTGGCGCTGGCCATCGGGCCGCATATCCGCCGCAGCGTGGTGGATTCCAACTTACTACAACCACACGAGCATGGTGCGGACCATTCAGGAGATCTTTGAGATTCCGCCGCGCACGCGCTTTGCCTCGAGCGCCCGCGCCATGACCAGCATTTTCACGCCTGACACCGACGCGAAGCCGTACCGGTGCCTGCCGGCGAAGATGACTTTGGATGAAATGAATCCGCCGCTGGTGTCGCTCGCGGGCAAGAGGCTATGGGCAGCACGGCAGTCGCTGGCCATGAACTGGTCGCACCCGGATGATGTTCGTTCTGACGTGCTGAACCGGATTTTGTGGTGGGACGCGAAGGGATATGATGTGCCGTATCCGGGGCGGAAGAACGAAGAAAAGGCCGCAGGTCTCCGGCAAAAACAGCCGTAGCCCTGCGCTACCATTCGCCAGGCGATTTTCGATCAACGAGCGCGCGGCCGGCGCTTGAGAACTTTTTTGACATTCACTTTCTTGAAGTGGAACTGGTGGATCAGCATGTGAATGCGCCGGCCGCGAAAGGTGACGCCTTCGTTTTGAAGCCGCAGCCGCTGTTCCATGCCCGGGGCGCCGCGCAGTTTGATGTGGCCGCCAGCGCCTACCACGCGATGCCAGGGAATTGCGCCGTGCGCCGCACGCAAGGCCCATGCGACCTGCCGGGCATTGCGCGGATGACCCGCGGCGCGCGCCACGTCGCCATAGGTTGCGACCTTGCCTTTCGGAATCTTCCAGACCGGCTGGATCAATTCTCGGAGCATACGGAGGGTTTACGCGACCGGCGCCGCTTCGCGAACGTCGGCTTCGACCACGATGAATTTCTCAAAGTTGGTTCTAAACCGTGCGCTGAGCGCGGCGGCAGCGCGGTCGTATGCGGATTTATCCTGCCACATACCGCGAGCATCCAGCATGCCTGGCGCCACATTCGGGCACGTCTGCGGGACCAGCACGCGGAACACGGGATCGGGCGCCATTGGAACACTTTCTAATTCTCCGGACAGCGCGGCGTTCAACATCGCACGCGTGTACTCCAGTTTCATGCGATGGCCCACGCCGTAAGGCCCGCCCACCCATCCGGTGTTGACCATCCAGCACGTGGCTGCGTGGCGTCGCAGTCTCTCCCCGAGCATGTTGGCGTAGACTCCGGGCTTGCGTGGCAGGAACGGTGCGCCGAAACAAGCACTGAAAGTGGCCTCAGGTTCTTTGCCCAGGCCGCGCTCGGTGCCCGCGACCTTGGCCGTATAGCCGCTCAGAAAATGATACATGGCCTGCTCGGGCGTGAGGCGCGAGATGGGCGGCAGGACGCCGAACGCGTCCGCGGTCAAGAAGATGATATTACGCGGATGACCTCCCAGACTGGGCACGGTCGCATTCTCGATGAAGTCGATGGGGTATGCCGCGCGCGTGTTTTCGGTGATCCGCTCGGAGTTATAGTCCAGCTCGCGCGTGTCTGAGTCCATGACGACGTTTTCCAGCACCGTGCCGAAGCGAATCGCGCTCCAGATTTGGGGTTCCTGTTCACGGGAAAGCCGGATGCATTTGGCATAACAACCACCTTCGAAATTGAAGATGCCACGGTCGCTCCAGCCGTGTTCATCGTCCCCGATCAGCAGGCGGTTGGGATCCGCGGAAAGCGTCGTTTTCCCGGTGCCGGACAGGCCGAAGAACAACGCCGAAATTCCATCGCGGTCCATATTGGCGGAGCAGTGCATGGGCATGACATTCTGGGCGGGCAAAAGGTGATTCAGCACGGTGAACACAGATTTTTTCAGCTCGCCTGCGTAACTGGTCCCGCCAATGAGAATGATTCTCCGCCGGAAATTGAGGATGATGCAGGTTTCCGAGTGGGTCCCGTCGCGTCCAGGGTCGGCTTGAAAACCAGGAACAAACAGGATGGTGAAGCCTGGCAAGTCCCCGGCCGAAACCGTTGCCGGGGGCCGGATCAATAACTGCTTTGCGAACAGAGCGTGCCACGCCAGCTGAGTGATCACACGAACCGAAAGCGAATATTTGCCGTCGGCGCCAGCCAGGCAATGCTGCACGAAAACCTCACGGCCTTCCAGAAATGCCACGGCCTTGCCGAAAATGCCATCGAAATGCTCGGGTGAGATGGGCTGATTTACGGGTCCCCAATTCACTTCAGATTCAGTGAAATCATCGCGAACGATGAATTTGTCTTTGGGTGAGCGTCCCGTGAACTGGCCGGTGCGAACTACCAGAGCGCCATTCGTCGCGAACATAGCTTCCCGGCGGCTAATGGCATGCTCGATGAGTTGTTCGGCGCCCAGATCGCGGAACGCCCTGCCAAGGTTAAAAATGCCATTTTGCTCGAGTTCCGGGTGCAGGGCCGGGCCCGATTTATGTTCGGTAAAGTCGGGCGGCATTGCCTCTATCGTAATATGGAACCATGGCGGCACGAGTGCGCGTGGGCGTGCTTGGGGGTCTGATCTGCACACTTGCCTTGGGGCAGGTGATTGAATTCGAGTCCCGCGGACTGCACTATCAAACCCTCACGCGGCGCGGAGTTACGGTCATGTATGCGCCTATGCCGGCGCACGTGCGCGAGTTTACCATCCTGCAAGTCGCGGTCTCGAACGGGGCGAAATCTCCTTATACCATCCGTCCGGAGGACTTCCGGTATGTTCGCGCGGACGGCTCTGTGATCCAGGCGTCGCCGGCGCGGGAGGTGGTCAACATGCTGCTCGAGAAGGGCTCGCGAAACGATGTCATCCGGCTGGTTTCAGCCTACGAATCGGGTATGTACGGAATTCAGCGAATGCTCTCGCACAACGGTTATGAGCAGCGCCGGCAAGCCGCCTTGGCCGAGGTGCAATCCACCAAGGTTAAGGCCGCGGCGGCTGCCTCGGCTATCGCGTTGGTTCAAATCAAGTTGACACCGGGCCAATCCACCGACGGCGCCGTGTTCTTTCCTCACGACGGCAAACCGCTTACAGGCGGGCACGTTGTGGTCAACACGAACACCGACACTTTCGACTTTAAAAGCGAATAGCTCAATTTTCGTCAGGCCGGCCTAGAGCGCGAGTGTTAAAATGGCGTGGATGTAAATTTGTTTCGGGGAGGTTGATCATGAGGCGATTCGCAGGCTTGGCCTTCGCTCTGATCGCATTTCTTTCGGTCTCGCACGCGCAGAAAAAGAAGCGCGTTGCGGTGATGAACTTCGATTACTCCACGGTCCACTCGACCGTGATGTCCATTTGGGGAGCTGACCAGGATATCGGCAAGGGCATTGCGGACCTGCTGGTCGACAAACTGGTCAACGACGGCCAGTATTCGGTCATCGAGCGCAAAGCTCTGGATAAAATCCTGGCGGAGCAGAACTTCTCGAATAGCGACCGCGCCGATCCATCCTCGGCGGCCAGGCTTGGCAAAGTGCTGGGCGTAGACGCGATCATCATCGGCAGCATCACCCAGTTCGGGCGTGACGATAAGAAGACCGGGATCGGCGGCGGGGGCTTCAGCCGGTTTGGCGGTAAGGTAGGCCTTGGGGGGGTGGAGAAGAAAGAGTCCAAAGCCGAAGTGGCGATTACGGCGCGCCTGATCAACACTGAGACCGCCGAGATTCTTGCGTCGGTCACCGGCAAGGGCGAATCGAAGCGCGGTGGGACATCGCTACTAGGCGCTGGCGCAGGCGGCGGGGGCGGCGGTGGTGGCGGGCTCGACATGAGCAGCAGCAACTTCGGAGCGACGATCTTGGGTGAGGCCACGCATTCCGCCGTGGATGAAGTAGGCAAGCAGCTGGACGAGAAAGCTGCGTCGCTTCCGGCGCGCGTGGTGAATATCGAGGGTATGGTGGCGGACGCGTCCGGCAACACTCTCATCGTGAACGTCGGCAAGCGGGCGGGCGTTGGCGTTGGAGATCGGCTCGAAGTCCGGCGGAAGATTCGGGAAGTGAAGGATCCCAGCACCGGCAAGGTAATCAAGCGCGTGGAAGAAAAGGTTGGCGAGATGGTAGTGACGGAAGTGGATGACTCGTCCGCAACTGGCACATACACCGGATCGGGCGCTGCAAAGGTCGGGGATTCGGTGCGGACACCGCAGTGAGGCGATTATGAGCCTGGAAGTTGGAAGCAGAATCGGCGACTACGAGATCGTTTCGATCTTGGGCGCGGGCGGCATGGGGAAGGTGTTCAAGGTCCGTAACGTGATCTCGGACCGGATCGAGGCCATGAAGGTTCTGCTCCCGGATCTGGAGCACGAGCCGGAGCTGGCCGACCGTTTCATGCGTGAGATCAAGGTTCAGGCAAGCCTGCAGCACCCCAACATAGCAACCTTGCACACGGCATTGCGAGTGGACAACCAGCTGCTCATGTTGATGGAGCTGGTGGAAGGCGTGACGCTGGATCAGCGGCTGCAGCAGGGGCCCATCCCGCTGGCCAATGGCGTGGATTATATCGCGCAGGTGCTCAGTGCCCTGGGCTATGCCCACGAGCATGGCGTGATTCACCGGGACATCAAGCCGGCCAACATGATGCTCAACTCCAACGGAACGGTGAAGCTGATGGATTTCGGGATCGCAAAAGCCGCGGCCGACCGCCGGCTCACCATTACCGGCACCACCATGGGATCGCTTTACTACATGTCGCCGGAGCAGATCAAAGGGATGGCGACGACGGATGCGCGCAGCGACTTGTACTCGGTGGGCGTGTCCCTCTATGAAATCACCACCGGCAAGAAGCCCTTCGATGGCGACAGCCAGTTTGCGATCATGGCGGCGCACCTGGAAAAGACGCCGGTGCCCCCGATTACGCTTGATAACAAGCTTCCGCAAGGCCTGAATGATGTGATCCTAATGGCGATTGCCAAAGAACCGGATCAGCGGTTCCAATCGGCCCAGGCGTTTGGAGCCGCGCTTGGAAGCATGCGGCAAAGCTTGGGAGTAGCAGCGCCTGTAGCTGCCGCCGCTGGCAACACAACCACGATGCCGATCGCGAAGCCAGCGCCAGTTTCGCCACCGCCGGCTGCAATGGCTGCTGCGGCCGCGACACCGTCCGAGCAGGCGCCGCCAAAGTCGAGCAAGCGATGGCTGTGGGTGGGCGCTGGCGCGCTGGCGACGGCTTTGGCTTTGGTCGCCGTGATTCAGTTCGGACCCTGGCGAAAGAACAGTGCGCAGGCGCAACAACAAACGTCTCCGGCTTCTACGCCGGCCGATACTGCGCCGGCACAGGTCACCACACCACCTCCTGAACAGCCAGCGGTTAGGCCACCGGCCGCCGAGCCGGCGCCCGCGCAGGCGGTTCCACCACCCGTAACACCACCGAGCACAGAGAAGCGCCCGGTTCGCCAGCTCGCGAAGAAGGGAACCGCGCTGGCACCGGGGACTGCTCCGGCTGCAATCCCGCAGAGCACACCGCTGGCGCCCGTGGCGAGCGAAGCCCCCCAGCAGCCTGCAGGTCCCGATCCAGCGGCAGTATTGCAGGAGCTTCGTGAGCGGCTGGTCCAACTCGACGCCCGCGCAGGAGCCGTGCGTACCAGCCTGGGGAATCTGAAACGTTCGCAAGCAGCCAGCGGGATGTCGCTGCGGGGCGATATGGCCGCAGCCGAGAGCCGCATGAACTATCTGATGGACGGCGCGAATTCCGCGCTGCGGTCGCACGACCCGGCTGCCGCGAAGAAATTTACTGACTCCGCGGAAACCGAAGTCGAGAAGCTGGAAAAATTCCTGGGATTGTAATAGCGGTTCGCCACGGGGGTGGTTCCTAGAACCAATCGACCATCTTCAACCCGCCCATGCGAACACTCGCTACGTTTCTCGCCGGCCATCGGGCACCGTGCCGCGTCGCAGTTCGTGGATCTCCGGAAAATCCGGCCAAGCTCCTTCCAGGTTGAGAACCTCCTTCGGCCATGCTGTCACGGCCTTAGCGCGCAACACCGACGCGATCCACTTACTCAGAGAAACCCCCTCCGACCGTGCTGCTTTCTTAGCGCGCTTCTCGGTATCTTCGTCCAGGTAAATCGTGACCCGTCCCATGGCAACCTATAGCGCGTACCGCGCGCGATCGGCGCTGACAGCGGCGCCCACGACAGCGATCTCATCGCTGGTGGGAACGATCTCGAACAAGCTGCCTTGCAGCGAACTCATCCGTACCATCTCCTGCAGATCGATGTTCAGGCGCTCCACGTCGATGAAGCGCGCGTTGTGGCCTGTGAGGTAGAACTTGCCGGGGCCGTCGAGATGGATGCTGGTGGCGGTGGCCGCGGCCAGCGCGCGATGCCAGAGTTTCACGAATGCCACGCAGCGCGCATCGCCGGTCTTGGCTTCGGCGAAGACTTCGTCGGGCTCCATATCCAGGAACCTGCGCCGCATGGCGACATGCCCCATGATGCCTTCGAGGTGGCCCACACCTCCGCACCCGCAGTATTTTTCTTTGGGATCAAGCGAGACCACCATATGGCCGCCCTCCCACACGCCTTCCGCCTGGGGATAGCGCCCGTAACCGATTCCATTGCCGATCGTCCAGACGCGAACCAGGCTCTCGAGTTTCCCGCGCGTGGCGGCAATGCCCGCGGCCATGGCGTCGGCATCATTGACGACGAGCACGCGAGCATAAGAGGACGACAAATACTCCTGCAGAGGGAAACCCTTGACCTGTTGCAGATTGGGAGATTCTTCGATGCGGCCATCACGAATCACGCCCGCGAATCCGATCCCCACCACGTCCGCGGGGGTTCCCTGCGTGAGTTGGTCGATTTCGTTTCGAATCAAGTCGGCTATCCCTTCGGCCGGCGTGCCGAGCAGTTCTTCGGACGTGGAACCTGCCTGAGGATACGTATGGACCTGGCCAGCCAGCCGGTTGGCCTCGACTACTCCAGCCACGATCCGATCCGCCGCCAGCACGCCGACAATTTTGGCCATCGCAGGTCTCCTCGCGCTAAAGCCGGGCCAGCTTGTTCAGCCCGTTGAACGCTGCCGCCTTGTAGCACTCGGCGAGCGTCGGGTAATTGAAAACAGTGTTCACGAAGTACTCTACCGTTCCTTTGAGAATGAGCACGGCCTGGCCGATGTGCAGCAACTCGGAAGCGCCTTCGCCAATGATGTGAACTCCCAGCAACTCCTTGGTCTCGCGATGAAAGATGATCTTCAAGCGGCCGGTGGTATCGCCGCGAATCTGGCCGCGCGCGATCTCGCGATAATACGCGACACCCACCTCGTACGGGACATCTTCGTCCGTGAGCTGCTCTTCCGTTTTTCCGATGAACGAAATCTCCGGGATGGTATAGATGCCGTACGGATAAAAAGCAGGGTCCGACGTGACCAATGAGCCGAAAGCGTGCGCTGCCGCCAGGCGACCCTGCTCCATGGAAACCGAGGCCAGGCTGGGAAATCCGATTACGTCGCCGGCGGCATAAATGTGGGGCTGGCTGGTGCGGTAGTCCGGCTCTACTGGGATTCGTCCCCGCGAGTCGGCGGTGATACCCGCGGCCGGAAGGTTCAGTTCATCGATGTTTCCCTGGCGGCCCACGGCGTAGAGCAAGGCATCGCCGGAGATCTTCTTCTTGCTTTGCAGATTGGCAATTACGCCGCACGCCGGCCGCCTCTTCCACGCTCTCCACTTCTTCGTTGAGCCGCATCGTGACGCGGTGATCGCGCAGGTGATACGAAAGCGCCTCGACGATTTCCGCATCGGCAAACTCGAGCAACCGCGGCCGCTTCTCCACCAGAATCACCCGCACGCCGAGCGTGGCGAACATGCAGGTGTACTCTACTCCAATGACGCCCCCACCCACCACAATGAGGGTCTTCGGAATGTCCGCCATTTGCATGATCTGATCGCTGTTCACGATCGTCCGCCCATTCAGGGGCACTCTGGGCGAGTTGGCGGGCTTGGTGCCGGTCGCGATGATGACGACGGCGGCTTCCAGTTCGACGGTTGCCTGAGAATTCACCACTCGTAGGTGAGTGGGATCCACGAAGCTTGCGGTCCCAGTCAGCACTTCTACGCCATTGCGCGAAAGCTGCGCCTGGGTGACATCGACTTCGGTCTTGATGACGTGTTGCACCCGGAAAGAGAGATCCGCCATGTTGATCTTCTCCTTCACGCGGTAATTGATGCCGTAAATGTTCTGGTAATAGAAGCCGGAAAGGTGCAGTACGGCTTCGCGCATCGTCTTGCTGGGAATGGTGCCGGTATTGATGCAGGCGCCGCCCACCACTTCGCGCTTCTCCACTAGCGCCACGCGCTTTCCGGATTTGGCGCCTTGGATGGCGGCACGCTGACCGGCCGGTCCGGAACCGAGCACGATCATATCAAAAGTCTGCATGGGCTGTAGGCGATCTTACTGGTCCAAACGTACATTAAACCACGCCTTTCCAGAAGGCCGTGGTCCTGATCTGACTTTGGAAGCGGCCTTTCGCCGGGCGTTACACTAGCTCCGAGGAATGGATCATGAAAGTCGTGCTTATGCTGCTATTGCCTTTTCTGCGTTGTCCGGGTGCGGAGATCATAGGCGGTGCGGAGATCGCCGAGGTGTATCGAGTCCGTCTGGACCGTTGGGATCTCTTGCTGGAGACCATTCAGGATGTGATCAAGAAAAATGGCATTGCGGACGGCGCTGTGTTGACGGCAGCCGGCTCGCTTCAGGAATGCACCTTCCATCGCGTGAAGTCGTTTGCCGAAAAGCCTGAGGACGAGTTCACCACCGTGAAAGAGCCGATGGAGATTCTGAACATAAACGGGCTGATCGCGGGAGGCGAGCCGCACTTGCACCTGACTCTGGCTGGGGCGCACGGCGCTTTTGGCGGGCACTTGGAGAATGGCTGCCGGGTGCTCTACCGCGCCGAGTTGACGATTGCCCGGTTCACAGGCCCGCCGCTGGCGCGAAAACCGAACAAGGCCGGAGTACCCGTTCTGCAGCTGAAATAAAAGGCTTGCGCCTGCGAATCAGGCGCCGAGGCTCAGACCGGAGGCTGTCATTACTCTCGCAGGGGCCGACCGCGCCTCCTGACTAATCGAAGCGCGAACTCCCGCAGTACGGAATTCATGGGAGTAAGCTCGTACAGCGGTTGCCCTGCTGGGATAATCCCGCCGGATGATGCGACCGCGCATGACTAGCTTCAGGCTGCAGACTTTGCGCAGTAGGAAGGGCCACTGAATGGCCAGTTCGACAACACCAGTTGGGGGCAACAGTTCATCCGTCTCAAATAGTACCCCACTGCTACTGATGTTCAACGTTTTGCCGCTGCCCACACGAATCACGCGATCTCCGCGTAACAATTTGTATTGGACCTCCAACGAGATAGGATACCGTCCGTTCGCCCGATGATCGACCCTTTGTTCCTCTAACACGTGCCCTCCTGGGGAATAACCATTAAACAGATCTCTGTTTACTAGATTGCGAGACAGCTTGGGTCAGCCGAGACCAAACACAGGGGCTGCGACGAAGACAGGCACCCGATTGATTGCAGCGTACGCCGAACAAACACGTCACGTCCAATCGAAAATATTGATCGTCTCGATTTTCCGCACGCTGGGACCCTTTGATTTGCATTCTCCAACCTGACGGTCGCCTCTACGTGCAAGTCAGTTACCAATTTACACTGATAGCACTTCCGGACTCTGAGTCCCACATTACTATCTGGAAGATATGGGCTTTTTCGTACCAGCTTGATTTTCCGTACCACACTCGGCCAAGCTAACGAAAGAGATTACGGGCTATCCGAATAGATAGAGCTTGGCGCAATCGGGGGAGGCCAATGAACGTGATTGCTGATTTATGCGTGATTCCAATGGGAATTGGCGTCTCGGTTTCGCGGGAAGTTGCCATTTGCGAGCGCATTCTTGCCGAGGCGGGCCTCAAGACCCGGCTGCACGCTTACGGCACCAACATCGAGGGTGAATGGGACGACGTTTTCGCCGCGATCAAACGTTGCCACGAGGCAATTCACGCCATGGGTGTGCCGCGCATATCCAGTAATCTGCGAGTGGGAACGCGGATCGACCGGCAACAGACCATGGAAGATAAAGTACAGAGCGTCGAAGAGAAGCTGCATAAAGGGGGTTAGAGCAGGTCAGGCGAGTTAACAAATCCGGCAATGAGCGCAGGATTTTCCATCGGGATGAAGTGTGAGTAGGGTACCTCGATGTCCCGGCTGCGGCGAAAGCGTGTGGCAAGGTCGGGCGCGGTGAGGGACGCTGACATATCCATCGGGCCGTCCGCTGGCATGAAGCGTGGAGCACGGATCAATGTGACGGGCGCCTCGATTTTTCCGATCGCGTCATAGATGTTCGCGTCGTTTAAAGTACTGGCTTCATAGATCGAGCCTTCAACGTCGGGGGGACACGCCAGCACATAGCCGTGTCCACTCACGTCCGGAACCAGACCATAGTTGCAGTAGTCGCGCAGAACTGCTTTGTCCCAATCGCGGAAGGGCGGGCGATCCTTGAAGCGATCGAACATTTCGTCAGGCGATTCCCAGTGGTTCCTGCGCCTGCGTGCGTAATGGATTTCTCTGGGCCGGCCCGTATAGAGGGCGCGAGGCATGATCACGGGATCGACCAGAATCAGCTCGGCGAATGCATCGGGCACCAGCGCGGCGGCGACTGCCAGTGAGTGTCCCCCCATGGAATGACCGACGCCGCTGGCGCCGTGCAGTTTGAGCTGGCGGACCAGGTTCGCGGTATCCTCGCCGAATTGGCGCCAGTGATAAGGCGGCTCGGGCTTCGAGCTAAGGCCGTGCCCGCGCATATCGAACGCGATCGCACGGCGTTCAGGAATCTGCGCGACAGTCTGGTTCCAGCAGCGGGCATGGAAACCCGTGGCATGAGTCAGGAAAACCGGCGGCTCGGCGCCCGCGCGTTCAAAAACCGCTAGCCGCACGCCGTCGAGATCAAAAAAACGGGGTCCGGTCACACTTCGCGGGGAACCAAATACGGTTCACGATAATTCCGCGTCAGCATCGCGTTGGCTTCGTCGTCCCCGAGGAAGCGCCCATTGGACTGGGCCATCCGCAATGCGTGCCCCACCCGGTAGCTGATGTTCGAGAGATGGCATAGCGCCGCGGAACGGGCTCCGATCTCGACGTCGGCATGAAGAAGTTTGTGATCGCGGGCCCGGATCGCGTCGAGGAAGTTCTTCATGTGTACTGCCGTGGAGTCGTCTTCGTGCGGGTGCTCGTCCATGGCTTGCTCATACTTCTCGGCGTTACCGGCGCCGGACCCGCGGGCAGCTTCGCCGCTGACATTTGCGGCTGTGCTCTTGATGACCTGGAAACCCCGGTGGTCCACCACCAGAAAACCCGCATCACCAAAAAAGATATTCCCCACAAAATTCGGCCCGTGCAGCCCGCCCAACCCCTCCGGCGGTGTGGGCAGGTTGCGGACGTCGAAAGTGATTTGCGCATCGCCGAAATTCAGCGTGCTCTGCTGGGTGTTGGGTGTCTCCTGATCGTCTTCCCAGACGAATTTGCCGCCCGAGGACGATACCGACAGGGGCCAGCCGGTGCGGCCCAGACCCCAGGCGCAAATATCCATCTCATGCACTCCCTGGTTCCCGATGTCCCCGTTGCCGGTATCCCAGAACCAGTGCCAGTTGTAGGCAAATTTGTTTTTGCTGTAAGGCTTCCATTGCGCCGGGCCCAGGAAGCGATCCCAGTCGAGCCCGGGCGGAACGCGCATGTCGGGCGTATGGCCAATAGAGAAGCGCCTCCGGAAGCACAGTCCGCGGGCGTGATAAATCTGCCCGATGGCGCCTTCTTGCAGCAGTTCGATGGCGTGCATCACGTGCCCTGCCGAACGGCTTTGGGTACCGACCTGAACCATCCGGTTATATTTGCGTGCCGCGCTGACCATCTGGCGGCCTTCAAAAATGTTGTGGCAGGCTGGTTTCTCGACGTAGACATCCTTGCCGGCCTGGCAGGCCCAGATGGTCGCTAGGGCATGCCAATGGTTGGGGAGCGGCAGGGAGACAGCATCCACATCTTTGGAATCGAACAGGGCGCGCATATCGGAGTACTCCTTGGCGTCATAGCCCTTCAGCTTTCGTACCAGCGCCACCGCGCGCTCCCGGGCGCTTTGGTTTACGTCACAGAGAGCGGCGATGCGGGCGTCGGAATCGAGCGAAGCATAGGCCTCCATATGGTCGGTGCCTCGGCCTCCTAAGCCAACGATCCCGACGTTAATCCGGTCATTGGCTCCGAGAATGGGAAACCGCGAGGTGGCGATAGCCGCGGCGGCTGTTTTTATGAATTTTCTTCTGGCTGTGTTGGATTCCATTGGGAATGTCTCCGGCGCCGTCATTTTATCGCAGCTTGGGAGCCGATATGTTCCACGAATGTGCGAGAAAAACGGTTAACCGTTGGGAACATACGAAAAGGCTTGAAAACCGTCTATTCTGGTTGTGAGCCGGGAATTGGGCCGGCGTCTGGTGGCGCTGAAAAGGAAGCCTCACCGCCATCGCATGTGATCCATAAAATGCGTAAAAATGCTCATCCTCACCGCGGAAATGTGGTCGCCGTCATTGTGATTGCGGCCGGCTGTACCATGCTCGGCTGTTCGTCAGAACCACAAGCACCCGAGCTGACGGCAGCGGCAGCAAGCGCCATGATCTCGGAAAAATGGGCTCAGGACCTGCAGAATCACTTTGCCGTCTCACTCCACTCAGACACGCTCATAGAATGCGGCGTAGGAAACGATCTCTGGAAGCTTGTCGAAAGCACGGACCGCGGCTACACGCGCACGGCGTATGAGTTGACACCAAGAGGAAACAAAGTCCTGTTTGCGATAGATCTGAAAGGACCTGGGCGATTGCACGAGGTCACTCTCCGGGGACCTTATCACTTAGAGGTCACTAACATCACGCCGGGGCCCGATCCTGACAGCCGCAGGGTTGAATTTCACTGGGAAATCGATTGGGACAAAGCACCGCCCGATTTGAAACTTTGCCTGCCAAAGTTTGAGCTGGCAGGATCACTGGTGGGTCTTTTCAAACTCGAAGGCCTGGAATGGAAATTTATGTCGTACTCAAAACCTGAAGACTCTCCTGCGCCGCAGGGCTCTGGCCAAACGCCGGACAAAGTTCCGTAAAGAACTACTGTATCGCTCCGATCCCGAATTGATTGCCTGCACGCGTCACCTTGCCGCCTTGGATCACGATCTCCAATAGCTTCTCACTCTGGACAGCTCTGCTATTTTCGTCTTTCAAAGTAGCCACGATCTTCCTGGTCCGCGTGTCGATGATCTCGCCGGTTGACGAATAGGCCTGACGGCCGTCTATGCTGAAGCTGATCCAGCCGGGGAAGTCGCGGAGTTTGACGATAGTCAGCGGCTTGGGAGGCAATACCGTGGCGTCAAAAACATGCAGGCAGTTGTTTGCGCCGTCCGCAACCCAGAGTTCCTTCTCATCGGGCGTCAAGGCGATACCGTGGCTGGGGCATCCGTGCCGTTTCAGCGGGCCGGGCCGATAAGGCTGAAATTCCACGCGGCAAAGCACCTTGCCTGATTGCAGATCGCCCACTTCAAATCCAGGGAGGTCATTCACGTTAACGAAAACACGCGTTCCACTTCCGTTCACTGTAAACGGACGGATCGGCTTTGAAAACGGGCCGACCGTTTGGACCACAGTGTGAGTCCGGGTGTCGGCCACTGACAAAAATGGTGACCGCAGACCGGCGAGGTAGACGCGCGAACCGTCGAGCGAATAGATGCTGTTGTGGGAGCCGGATTTGGTCTCGATTTTCGTGATGACATCGCCTGTTGATGCGTTCACGACGTTCCAGAACGCGCTTTCAAACGATGGCACGTAGAGAGTCGCGCCATCCGGCGAGATCGCCAGACGGTCGCATCCGCCCTCGTAGTCACGGTCCCAGACCTTATTGTCCGTCGCGATATCCAGCGCGGCCATGCGGCTGAACGTCGCGACGTAGAGTCTTCCCGTGACGACGCTCGCGGCAATTCCCTTGACGTTTTCCGGTTCCTTGCCTTTTGGTGTTTCCCAGGTGGGAATGCGCTTTACGAACTTATAGCCATCATCGATGTCGAATACCAGCACCCCAATGCCGCCGTATTCGACGTAATTGCGAATCCCGGGTTCAGCCACGTAGAGGTAATGTCTCTCTATGGTGTTCCCGGACTGACCGGCAGCAGCAACAACCGCGAGGCAGCCGGCTATCAGGAATCCAGTCGCACGCATGGCGAGATTGTAACAGGTTGTCTTCAGACCAGTGGAACGACTACCACGAACTTCCCTCTCTCCTCCTGAATCTCGATTCCTTGCCCGGACGCCAGCTTGCAGCGGTCGTCAAGATTCTTCAAGCCTACGTTGGCGCCGAGTGCGGGCGCCTGTTTCCCCCGATGGTCATTGGAGAAGACAATGGCACGCTCGTGCAGCTCGACCGCAACACACAGCGGGCGCTCCTCGCTAAATTCATTGTGCTTGACCGCATTTTCCAGTAGAAGCTGGAGCGACGCCGGAGGAATCCGATAGGTTTGATGTTGGGGAGCCGGCGCCGGCAAGTGCAAATGTAAGCCTTGGCCAAAGCGTAAACGAAGCAAGGAGTAATACTTCGCAAGAAACTCCATTTCGTCGGCGACGGGAACCAGCTCACAATTGCGGTGCGCCACGATGTAGCGATACACATCCGCGAGAGTCAGAGTGAATGCAGTGGCGCGCTCCGGGTTTTCTTCGGTTAGCTCGACCAGAGTATTCAGAGAATTGAAAACGAAATGCGGGTCGACCTGAGACTCGAGCGCGGCCAGCTCGGCGCGGGCTCTAGCTCGCTCCGCCCTTTCGCATCTGACCCGGTCGCGCCGGCGTTGACGAATCAAGTAAACGGTCTCATAGGTATGCACAATGGCGCCCACCGAGAGCACCGTGGCCAGGGTCGTCGTTTGAATGAGCCGCCAATCCGGCTGTCCAAAACCGGCTATCCTCTGCCACATCAGCAGCAACGTGACAGCGGTCAACGTGGTGAAGGACAGGCTCGTGATGCCAAGAAGCAGCAAACGCTTGACCGGATGATCGAGCCAGTCCGGCCTACCTCGCAGTTTGCCCCATAGGAACCGGTTGCCCTGCCAGATCACCACTGAAATGAGGATGAAGAAAACAGACGCGACCCAAAACATCGGCTGTGCCGGCTGCAAGCCGCGGTACAGCCCTGAAATTGCGGCCAAAACGATACCCAGGGTGGGCGCGACCAGAATCCGGACGCGTTTGTCATCAAGCTGAATCAGTTCCGAGTTCGATGGCGCATGCTTTGTCGTACGCTGCCTGGTGTTACCGCGGACAACAGCCTGGCGCGGCGCTGTTGCCCGGGTGTCGCCGCTGGTCTAAAAAACAATCCTGGCAACCAGCTGGCCGAATCGAGAGTTGCTGCTGTAGAACTGATCGAAACGTCCGAATAGGGGATTGCTGGCTATCAGGTCATTGCGCGAGTTGGTCTGCGAGCTGCCCGCCACGTCGCTTAGATAACCGCCGGTATACTGCGCATGGTTGAAAATGTTGAAGAACTGGCCCGCAATCTCGAGGCGGATCCGTTCGGTGACGTTGAAGCGCTTGAGAAGCGAGAGATCGATGTTATTGGTTGGTTTCAGCGGGAACGTATTCCGGCCTCCGTTGGCGAGCGCGCCAAGGCCAGCGACAACGTAGCGTGCGTTAGGATTGTTCGCCACATACGCCACCGTAGATGGATCGCCCATGGCCACCGCCTGGCCCAGACTGTTGTATGCTGTGACACCGCTGCCGGCATTAGCCGAGCCGGAGGGATTAATGATGGTGCGGTCGCCGGCGGAATCGTTATTGAGGTTGGAATCGATGCCGCTTTGCACTGTCGCAAACTCGGGCGATTGATAAGTGTAGGTACCCGAAATGTTCCAATTACCGACTATATTCTTCATCATCCAGCTTCGATTTTGGAAGGGCTTCCAGTCATAGATCGGCGTGAAGGTAAACCGGTGGCGACGGTCGAGTGCCGAAGACGCCCATTCCGCACGGAGGTCCTGGAAATCCTGGGCGCGCCGCGGAGTCAGGTAAGTGGAAAAGTTGGTGGCCGTGGCATCGTCCAGCAGGTGGCTCCAGGTGTACGCCACGGTGTAAGAAAGGCCGTGTGAGTAGCGTTTAGTGAGCTGCAACGCCAGGCCGTGGTAGGACGAATACGCCTGAGGCGCGTAAGCGACGAGGTTGTTCGCGAACCCTAGAGAGGCTAGCTGGTTAGATGGGTTGTCGACCGTGCCACCCGGCACGATGTACGACGAGACATCTTGAAACGTTTTTGTCAGAGACGCCAGTGTTCCGGCAGACGGAAGACTAAAGAACGTTGGAATATAGTTGGATGGACTAACCAGCGGAAGGATATTCAGGCGCGATTGGTTCCACATATGCACGCCCTTGGTTCCGGTATACCGAGCCTCGAACGTGTAGTCTCTGCCAAGGAGCCGTTGTACACCTCCGGTCCAGGTGAGGCCATACGGACGTTTTCCACCGAAGGTGTAGGAACCAATGATGGCCCGGGCACCCAGTGTATCTGTGGGCAGTCCAGGTGAGATACCGGCCAGAGCGCCGTTCGCCAGAAAGTTGGGCGCGTTGCTGCTGAGTTTAACGTCCTGTGTCGTCTGGTAATACGGCGGAGCTGCATTCGAAGTCAAATTCGCGTAGGTCAGGTCAAACGATCGGCTAAAGCCGCCCCGGATGACGGTCTTGCTTTCTTTGCCGGGTGAGTAAGCGAAGCCAAGGCGCGGCGACCAATCGTTGGGACTGAATGATGGCTTGCCAAACGTGATGCCGCCGGGCACGCTGGCAGGAGCACTGTAAATCTGGGTTCGTGAAGCGATGGGCATGGTCACATACTCGTAGCGAAGGCCAAGATTCAAGGTGAGGTTGGGCCGGATCCGGAAATCATCATTCACAAAAGCCGCATTTTCCAAAAAGCCCGTGGGATACGCGCTGGGTCCCGCGCTGCGCTCGCCGAGCACGTCCGGAGTGAGATCGTACAAGTATTGTTGGATAGTCGAGTATTCGTACTCGCCGCGCACGCGCTGAATGAAATAGTTGGTCAGGATCACGTCGGTGAAAGCATAGCCGAACTTGATGGTGTGGCGTCCCACCACTTTCGTGGTGTTGTTCTGCAACTGGAGCAGATTCTGGATCGAGCCGCTGGGCTCGGTCGAGCCAGGTCCGATTTGCAGATTCAGCGCATCGAGGTCAAGGTCGGGAAAGATCTTCATCCCCGGGAAAGTCTGGGGAGCCGCGGGCACCTGATTGAAGTTCCGGCTGAAGGCTCCGCGAAACTCGTTCTGCATGGTCGGAGAAAACGTATGGAATTCCGACAACGTAAGAGTGTAGGTATTGTTCGGCTGGGAAACGAAGAAGGCGGGGAGGACGGGAAAGTTGTCGATACCCGTGATCCTGTTGTATATCCACCGGCCTCGAATTTGGTCCCGATCGCTCATGTTGTAGTCCAGGGAGGTAACGGCGTTGTAAGAGTTGTCGTAATTCGGCCCAAGGAACGAGACGCTGCCGATTGGAATCGAGGCGCTGCCGAGCGGGAGAACTCCCTGGTTGTTGGCGGGCGCGGTGCCGACATACTTCTGGAGCACACCAAGATTCGTGCTGCTAACTTTTGGATCCGCCGCCATCAAGGTGTACCCGGCGGCGGTGGGTGCAAAAATAGGCGTGCCTGGAACCGAAGCCTGGCCGATGGGATTGTATTCGAAGTCTCCGAAGTAGAACAGCTTGTCTCTTAAGATGGGGCCGCCGATCGTCGCCCCTAACCGGTTATTGTCGTAGCGTGGAAACGACTTCAGTCCCTGCGTCCAATAGAGGGAATCATCTGCGTTCAGGTTCCGGTTCTGGAAGTATTCATAAATGGAGCCGTGCACCGAATTTGTGCCGGACTTCACAATGGCATTGAATACACCACCCGACGCGCCTCCGAATTCCGCGCTGAACTGGTTCTGCAGCATCGAAACCTCTGCCACGGCGTCGTTCGCGACGATCGCCAGCGGACCGGTAGAGTAATGGTTGTTATCGCTGACGCCATCGAGATAGAACGTGTTGTTCTCGGGGCGTTGGCCGGAAACGGTCGGGCCCGTGCCCTGTCCCACACCGCCATTGGATGCCACGCCGGATCCCAGAAGCGTCAGATTCCAGATCGCCGCGGACTGGATGGTGGAGGCGATACCCGCGCTCCTGGAAAAACCTGCCACCGGTAGGTCCTCAGCCTCTCGCGTTGCGAAGGTGGTTTGGACCTGCGAGGTGGTTGTGTCAAGCGGGGCAGCGGCCGCGCTAATTTCGACTACGGTGGATGTCGACCCCACCGCTACGGTCACATTTTGCGTGACCGTGTTGTTCAGCTGCACCTGCACGGACTTCACCGTAGCTGTGCTAAAGCCTGTTACAGCCGCTGTCAGCGTATAAGTGCCCACCGGCAGGTTTGCCAGGCGATAGGAACCGCTAGTGTCCGTGGTGGCGGCGGTCTTCACACCGGTGGCGTCATTCGTCGCGACTACTGTTGCGTTAGGCACTGCGGCGCCTGTTGCATCCGTTACGATGCCGACCAGATCACCGCTGATTGCCTGCGCGCGGAGCAACCCTGGAAAGACGGCGGCAGCTGCCAATAGAACCGCTGCGAAGATCCATAACTTGAAAGTAGCTGTGTAATTCATAGTGAGCCTCTTTAGCGAAGTCTGTGCAAAGGAAATCCGTGTTCCTGCAAGTCGACATCCTTGAACTGGCGGTGTGCCACGGTGACGCTCGCGAGGAAACGAACTCAGTCCTCGCTAACCTCTTGAAGCTAGATTTCGGCTCGTGCCGATAATAATCGAACAGTAAACATATTCAACACATGTAACAACCCATTTGGGGCGGATACGCTCAGAAGCGTGGTGAGACGGCGTTTCCAGGCGGCAGACGCTGATTCGAGGGACCAGAACCGGGGACGGGATGACCCATATAAAAGGATAAGTGCGGACCGTTCTCCGGCGACAGGTTAACCACGGTAGATACCGCCGTAAGCCGTTTGCTGTGGCGCGGTTAGCGGTCGTCGAACCCAAACGCGGAATTTAGCGTATACTTTTTCAGGAGTCGTAACGCCATCATGAGCATCCGTTCCTTCCTGTCGAAACAATTCATTGATGTTTTGCAGTGGACGGAAAGCGAAGACGGGGTCCTCGCTTACCGTTACCCTATGCAGGACATGGAGATTCAGAATGGCGGCAAGCTGACGGTGCGCGATTCCCAGATGGCCGCGTTCGTCAACGAGGGCCGCATCGCCGACGTGTTCGGCCCGGGCCTCTATACGCTGAATACTCACAACCTGCCGTTGTTGACGGACCTGATGAATTGGGACAAGAAGTTCGAGTCACCGTTCAAGTCGGACGTCTATTTCTTTTCCACACGGCTCCAGGTGAATCAACATTGGGGAACACCGAATCCGGTCACCATCCGCGACAAGGAATTCGGCGCTGTCCGGCTGCGCGGATTTGGCATTTATTCCTATCATGTCAGTGACCCGAAAATCTTCTATACGAAAGTGAGCGGGACGCGCGACATTTACCGGGTACCCGATCTCGAAGGCCAGCTCCGCAACACCATCGTTGGGCGGATGTCGGATACTTTCGCTGAAAGCAACGTACCGTTCCTGGACATGGCCGCGAACCAGATCGAGCTGGGGCAAAAGATCGCGGATTTGCTCAAGCCGGTATTCACGGATCTCGGGCTCGCGCTCGATTCGTTTGTGGTGGAGAATCTCTCGCTACCCGACGAACTGCAGAAGTTGCTCGATCAGCGTATCGGCATGACCATGGTGGGCGACATGAACCGGTACACGCAATTTCAGGTGGCGCAGTCGATGCCCATCGCGGCTGGAAACGAAGGCGGCGGAGCGGCGGGAATCGGCGTTGGCCTGGGCGCCGGTCTAACCATCGCGCAGAGCATGATGAATGCTATGAAACCTGCGGCCGGCGGAGCACCCGGAATTCCACCCGCCGGCGGACCGGTAGCCGCCACACCCGCGGGGACCGAATCCGCGACAAAATTCTGCCTCAACTGCGGAAAGGCGGTTCCGCGTTCTGCGAAATTCTGTCCGGAGTGCGGAAGCGCCCAGCAATAGCCAATGTGTGGGTGCGAATGGGTCATCGAAGCACACGGGTGTGACGCGGCGGCACTGGCGGATCTTGCAAAATTGCGCGCGCTCTTCGATCAGTTGACAAGGGCCCTTGCGCTCCATCCCGTAACCGATGCCACCTGGCACCAGTTTCCGGGCACTGGAGGTATTACCGGCGTCTGCTTGCTGGCGGAATCGCATCTTGCCTGCCACACTTTTCCCGAGTATCATTCTCTTTGCCTCAACATCTTCTGTTGCCGGCCTCGCGCGGACTGGGATTTCAGCTCGTGTCTGAAGCGCGAGTTCGCGGCCAGCACAGTCAGCGTCCGCCGCATCGACCGGCCTTATCTTCCTCCCGACAATGAGTCAGCCAGCGGCTAACTGTCCCAACTGCGGCGCTGCCATTCAATTCCGCTGGTCCGGAGCGGTGCAGACCACCTGTGAGTACTGCCGCGCCATCCTGGTCCGGCGGGATTTGAATCTCGAAAAAGTCGGCCAGATCGGCGATCTGCCTCGCGAAGTTTCACCCATCCAGATCGGCACGGAGGGGGTTCATCGCAACAAAGCATTCCAAGTGATTGGCCGCATTCTTTATGAATACGAGGACGGCGGCTGGAATGAGTGGCACATCATATTCAACGATGGCACGAGCGGCTGGCTCTCGGACGCGCAACTAGAGTACACCGTTTCGTTGCTGGCCAAACCACCCGAAGTGTTGCCAACCAATGTCGCACGCGCGCGTCAGTTTCTGTGGGGTGGTGTGCGTTACGAAGTCACTTCGGTCACCCGCGCTCATTACCGGGGAGTGGCCGGCGAGCTTCCGTTCGAGTATTGGGATAAGAAAGACGTTCTCTTCGCCGACCTGCGAACGGCTGACGCTCGCTTCGGAACCATCGACTACAGCGATGCCGCGCCGCTGCTATTTCTGGGCGAAGCGGTCGAGTTCGACGATCTGCATTTGAAGAACCTGCGCGAACTGGCGGGAGCCGGCACGACTCCTGCGGGCGCCAAGGTCAGCAGCCTGAGCTGCCCAAGTTGCGGTGCGCCGCTGACCTTGAGTGCCGCCGGCCACTCGCTGTCCGTAGTGTGCCCGCAGTGCCACTCGATTTTGGATGCGCGCGATCCGAATCTGCAAGTACTGGAAACATTCGAGGCCAAACAAAACATCAAGCCCATCATTCCGCTAGGCTCGCGCGGAAAGCTGGAGGGCGCCGAATTCGATGTCATCGGCTTTCAGGTGCGAACCACCGATTCCGACGACCTGCCGGAGAGTTGGGACGAATATCTCCTGTTCAATCCATACAAGGGTTATCGTTATCTGACGGTTTACAACGGCCACTGGAATTACGTGAAAACCGTTCCGGCGGTTCCTGACAGAATCCCCATCGGCAAGAAACAGGGCGCCCTGTTCATGGGTCACAAATATGTTTTGTACGACACGGAGCTGGCCACCACAACCTATGTGCTGGGAGAATTTCCGTGGCGGGTGCACGTAGGCGAGAAAAACGGCATTAAGGACTTCATCGCCGTCCCGAAAATTCTTTCCTCCGAGAGCTCAGAACAGGAAACCGTGTGGTCGCTTGGCGAATATATGACCGGCGCACAAGTGTGGCAGGCCTTTCATCTTCCCGGCAGCCCGCCGGCCGCGCGCGGGATTTTTGCCAACCAACCTGCGCCGCACGCCGGCCAAGCCAGCTCCATGTGGCGGGTGTGCTTGAATCTGCTCTCGGCCATGATTCTGCTGACCATCCTTTTCTATATGTTCTCGGGAGAGGAAACCGTCTTCCAGCATGCGTACAGCTTCTCCCCGCAGGCCGGCACCGAGGCATCTTTCGTAACGGACACTTTCGAAGTGAAGGGTCATCCGGCGAACGTCGAGGTTTCGATTCGCACGGATCTCCGCAATAACTGGGCTTATTTCAATCTCGCGCTCATCAACGAGGCCACGGGGCAGGGCTTTGATTTTGGGCGCGAGGTCAGTTATTACACCGGCAGTGAAACCGAAGGCAGCCCCAACGATAGCGCCATCGTTCCCTCTGTCGCGCCGGGCCGCTATTACCTGCGGGTCGAGCCTGAAATGGCCAAGAACGCCCAGTCGATGGTTTACAACCTCGAAATCCGCCGCAGCGTTCCTTCATCGGGCCTGTTCTGGCTAGCTGCGGGAATGCTGGTGATTCCACCGATCCTGACTACCTGGCGCGCCGCTTCCTTTGAACAGGGCCGCTGGGCACAGAGCAATTTTGGACAACGCCAATGAGACATCCGCTGTACGCACTCTACGGAGCTTTGGTGCTGGCTTTCGTCTCCTTCGCTCAATTTCAGGGATGGAGTCTCACCCGAGTCAACGAAGTAAAGAATATTCCCAAGACGGTGCGCGACAATCCGGGCGCATACCGATCGCATTACGGCGGCTACTACCGGTATTCTGGAGGCAAGTAAGATGAACGATTTTCACCCCAGCTACATTTGGAACGCGGTGATTTTTGCGGCTCTCGGCCTGCTGATTTTTGTCGTGGCGTTCGTCATCGTCGATAAATTGACGCCGTATCATCTTTGGAACGAAATTGTGCACGAGCACAATACGGCGCTGGCCATCCTGGTAGGCGCCATGTCGATTGGGATGTGCATTATCATCGCGGCCGCTGTGCATTAAAGATTTTGGGCCGCTGATGCCTGTCGTCCTGTTCCTTTCCGTCGCGCTGATTGCCGCCTGCGGGCTGATCTACGAGCTCGTCGCCGGCACGCTGGCCAGCTATCTGTTGGGTGATAGCGTCTTCCAGTTTTCGACGGTGATCGGCAGTTACCTTTTTGCTATGGGCGTCGGCAGCTATCTCTCGCGATTCATCACTCGAGGTTTGGTTGCCCGCTTCGTTTCGATCGAGCTGCTGGTGGGGATGGTCGGCGGTTTTTCCTCGGCTGCGCTGTTTCTGGCCTTTGCGTACACGCAGGGCTTCCGCTTGATCCTATACGCCATCGTAATCGTGATCGGTATCTTAGTCGGGCTCGAGATTCCGCTGCTAATGCGAATCCTTAAAGACCGGATCGAGTTCCGCGAGCTTGTGGCCCACGTGCTGACGTTCGATTATCTGGGCGCGCTCGCTGCCTCGCTGCTGTTCCCAATCCTGCTGGTTCCCAAACTCGGAATGGTACGGTCGGCTCTGTTGTTCGGCATTATCAATGCGGGAGTGGCGTTGTGGTCCACCTACCTGTTCCGAGACCACCTCGGCGCACGCGGCCTCCTGCGGATTTCCTGCGCGGCAGTTCTGGTGATGCTGGGCGCGGGAATGGTGGGCGCCGAGAGGATTACGCAAGCAGCTGACGCCAATCTTTACGCGGACGAGGTGATCTTCGCGCGCGACACCCGCTACCAGCGTATCGTGCTCACCAAGTGGAAAGACGACGTAAGGCTGTTCCTCAGCTCCCATCTGCAATTCAGCTCGCGCGACGAGTACCGCTATCACGAAGCGTTGGTGCATCCCGGCCTGGCGGCCCTTCCGGGTGCGAGGCGTGTGCTGGTGCTGGGCGGCGGCGACGGGCTGGCCCTGCGCGAAATTTTGAAGTATCCCGATGTCCAGTCAATCACGCTGGTGGATCTCGACCCCGAGATGATCCGGCTCTTCTCTACGCATCCCTACCTGGTAACGCTCAATGCGCATTCGCTCACCAACTCGCGTGTTCATGTCATCAATGCGGACGCGTTCCCGTGGCTCGATCAGACGGCCGACTCGTTTGATTTTGTCGTAGTCGATTTTCCCGATCCGACCAATTACTCGCTCGGCAAGCTCTACACTACGGCGTTTTACCGCCTGCTGAGCAAGCATCTGAGCGCGCAAGGTCTGGCCGTTGTACAAAGCACGTCGCCGCTTTTTGCCCGTCAATCCTATTGGTGTATTGTCGAAACGCTCAAGCAAGCCGGCCTCAAGACGTATCCCTATCATGTCTACGTGCCGTCGTTTGGCGAATGGGGCTTCGTGCTGGCTGGAAAAAGTCCGTATGAGCCGCCCCTGCGCCTGCCCGGAGGCCTACGCTACCTGGCGGCTGCTGAAGTGCCGCCGCTGTTTCAGTTTCCTAACGATATGCTGCCCGTGGATGCGGAGGCCAACCGGCTGAATGACCAGGTGCTGGTGCGCTACTACGAGCGCGACTGGCGCGAGATTGCGCATTGACCGGCACACGCCGCCAATTTCTCAGTGCCGCGATGGTCGGGCTTTCGCGCAAAACCGACCGTTCCATCATCGGCGGTTTCATCGATGATGGCCATCAGATGGGCCACAAGCTGCGCGATCGTGCGCCGTTTTCGCCCACGAGGCAGACGATCAAAATTCCCGTTGTCATCGTCGGTGGCGGCATCGCTGGACTCTCCGCGGCATGGCGATTCGACAAGCGCGGATTTCACGATTTCGTGCTGCTCGAGATGGAGGAGCGCGCCGGCGGCAATGCCCGTTGGGGCGAAAACGAGATCAGCCGCTATCCATGGGCCGCTCATTATATTCCCGTGCCCGGCAAGAAAGCCACGCTGGTCCGCGAGCTTTTCGAAGAGCTGGGCGTTCTGCGCGATGGCGTGTGGGATGAACGCTATCTTTGCTTCTCCCCGCAGGAGCGCCTCTACCTGCACGGCCGGTGGCAGGAAGGCATCGAGCCGCTCACGGAGGCAACCGCGCGAGATCGCGAAGAATTCGCGGCGCTTCGCCGCCCGTGCCACACGAATTTCGCGCCACGGGCGAGTTCACCATACCCATGGAGCTGGGCGCAAAGCCCTCGCCTCTCGACGCCATGTCGATGGATGACTGGCTGAAGCAAGAACGTTTCAGCTCGCCCTATCTTCACTGGTACATCAATTACGCCTGTCGCGATGATTACGGCGCGCTGGCGCGGGACACCTCCGCTTGGGCGGGCATCCATTATTTCGCTTCCCGCGAACCGGAAGAAAAAGGCCCGCTCACCTGGCCCGAGGGCAACGGCTGGATCGCGCAGCCGCCTGCTCGAAAAATTAGGGCGCTATGTGCGCTCTGGCAACATGGTGCATCGCATCGCGCGCGAAGGCCGCAAGCTTCGCGTGTCCGCCGGAGACACTGACTACATTGCCGATCACGTAGTCTTCGCAGCGCCCAGTTTCCTCGCGTCTTACATTTGCGAAGACGCGCCGCCGTTTCCGGCCACGTATACTCGCCCTGGCTCACCGCGAATCTCACTCTCGACCGCCTCCCGCGCGAGCACGGTTTCGAAACCGCATGGGATAACGTCATCTACGATTCGCCGGCGCTCGGTTATGTCGTGGCGACGCACCAATCTTTGCGAACGCACATTGACCGCACGGTCTGGACGTTTTATTGGTCGCTCGCCGAGGGCTCGCCTGCAGAAAATCGCCGCCTGCTGCTCGCTAAGGACTGGGGATACTGGAAAGAAGCGATTCTCAGCGACCTCGAACGCGCGCACCCCGACATCCGCCAATGTGTTTCGCGCATCGACATTCTGCGCCTGGGCCACGCCATGGCGCGGCCGGTGCCAGGATTCCTCGGATCGGAACAGCGGCGCCGGCTCGCAAGAAAGCTCGGGCAATCTGCTGTTCGCCAACTCCGACCTCAGTGGTTTCTCGATTTTCGAAGAAGCGCAATATCGGGGCGTGAAAGCTGCCGATCGCGCCTTGCAACGCGATCTGATTATTGCAGCGCTACCAGTTCCTCCCTCACCTTGGGTATCACCTGCCCGTATTCTTTCGGGCGAAGCCTTCGCCAGAAAAGTCTCGAAGCACGTGCGCGCCCGCGCGCGATCTCCTGCCATCTTGTAAATCAGCCCGAGATTGAGTTGCGCCTCTACCAGATCCGCATCCAGTTGCACCGCCTTCTCGAAATAACCGCGCGCCGCATTTCCATCCTGCCTTTGAATGGCAACCACTCCCAAGCCGTTGTACGCCGCCGCATAGGTTTCGTCGATCGCGATGACGGCTTTATAAACACGTTCCGCATCCGCCAGGCGGCCGTTCTCCAAATAAGCGGTTGCCAGATTCGCTTGCGTTCCCAAATCCGCGGGTTGATTTGGACTGCCTTCTCATACTCGGGGATGGCTTCCGTCTTCTTTCCCGCGCGCACCAAAAGATCGCCAAGACGGGAATGCAGGCGCCCGTTCCCAACCCTGTTTCGGATCGCTGGACGGTACGCCTCCATCGCCTCCGCGTCACGTCCGGCTTTCTCGCAATCGCTTCCCAGCGAATAGTAGAGAAGTGGGTTCGTGGGATCCTCTTTCAGCGCCTGCCTCAACAGTTCGACCCGTCGCGGATAGGGAAGATGCGATTGCGGCCCATCAGCTTCTTGGATGATTTTTAAAACTCCCAGACGATCTTTCGGATCGATCCCCTTGCCCTTTAGTTCGAATGTAGGCTGTGAGAATCCCGAGGTGTAGCCGAGCGATCTCAACTGGTCCATGGTTCGCTGGTCAACCGTGGCCGTCTCTACCTTTTCCGTGTCCTTCCCGACTATCGTCTTCAATTCCGCCTGGAATTTCTGCACTTCAGCCGCGTGGCTCTGAATCACGTTGTTGGTTTCCCCGGGGTCTTGCGACAGATCGTAGAGTTCCGGCTTGGGCGCGAGAATGTACTTCCACTGGCTCGTACGTATAGCGCGCAGTTCCGCCCAGCCCATGTTGATTTTCGGATACAGCGTCTCCGCGTAAGAAATGTCCGTGGCGGCGTTCTTTCCCGCTAAATAAGGCGTCAGGCTCACGCCCTGGATACCGGCAGGCGGCTGCGCGCCCATCAATTCCAGAACCGTCGGCAGCAGGTCCACGGTTCGCGCCTGCTGCTTTACCCGCAGACCTCCCGGAATTCCCGGACCAGACATTAGAAATGCGATCCGCAACGTAGAGTCATACAGAAATACGCCGTGCGAGTATTCGCCGTGCTGGCCCAAGCTCTCGCCGTGGTCCGAGAGCACAGCGATCAGCGTCCTGTCGGGAGGGGATTTCTTATGCACCGCATCGAACAGGCGTCCCAGTTCGTGATCGGCGTATGCGATCTCGCCGTCATATGGGCGATCTTTGTACTGATCCGCGAATGGAGCGGGCGGATTATAGGGTGCATGCGGATCGTAGACGTGAACCCACAGGAAAAACGGTTTGCCGGATTGCGTGTCCAGCCAGCGGACTGCGTGATCGACGGTTTCGGCCGCGCGTCGTTCGGCATCCTCGATAAATTCGTGCGCTTTGCCGGGCTTGGGCATCTGGTCGTCGTATACCGCGAAGCCCTGGTTCAACCCGAATAGTTTCTTCAGAACCGCCGAGCTGATGAATGCAGCCGTATCCCATCCCTTCTGTTGAAGGATCGTGGCCAGAGTTGTCGAGGAAGGCTGTAGGATGAATCCGCCGGTATCGCGCACATGATGAGCTGTGGGATAGAGGCCGGTGAACATACTGGCGTGCGAGGGAGGCGTCAACGGAGTCTGAGTTACGGCGTTCTCGAACAGGACGCCATTTTGCGCGACGCGGTCAACATTCGGTGTTTCGATCTGTGGATACCCGTAACAGTGCAGATGATCGGGTCGCAGCGTGTCGATCGTCACCACGGCCAGGTTAAGGGGACGAAGGGGTGCGGCGCTTCCTGCGCCGGTTTCCGGGCGTTTGCAGGATACGAAAAAGCTGAGCGCCAGGGCAAACGCGCAGTAGATGGACCTGTGACATTGCATCTGAGGAATCGACGGGCGATTCTAGTGGGCCGCGAACGCTCCCTTTGGTCACGGCTCGGTTTATCGGACAGGCTTTACTGAGCCGCGACCGGAGGAAGCGGTACTACGTTCAGGCCGCGACAGGCCACTAGATCAGGATACCAGCCGGAAGAGTGAACAGGCATCGCGCGAGGGACGGAGTTCCAATGCCCGCTCCACCGACAGTTCAGAACGTAAAGCGCAACGACAACTGGATTTCCCGCGGGTACTCTTGGTTGCAAGCGCTGCACCCAGTATCGAGGATCCTGCCAAAAGTCGGACTGCTCAGGTTCGTGTCCGGATCGGCTCTCCCCGCGCGATTGAATGCGTTGAGCAGGTCGGCGCGGAACTGCAGGAACATGCCTTCGCGGAAGGGAAAGTTCTTGAAGACGCCGAAATTCTCCTGCGGGTTCCTTGGCCCACGGAGGTTACCGAAAAATCGGGGCGAGGTTCCCGGGCGCAATACGACTCCGTTCGGCGTGCTGGGAGGTTCCGCGAAAGCCGCGGGATTCAGATACGCCTGCCCGGTTCCACCAACATAGTCGAATGTCCCGTGGGTATTTGAGACGTAGAGCGGTACTCCCGATATCACGTCGCCGCGAATGTCTCCGTTGAACCAGTAGCCGCCGCCACTCAATCCGGACTCGATGTATAGCGGGTCACCCGACTGGTAGTTCTGGATTCCGGTGACCGTCCATCCTCCCAAAACCTGGTTCACAACGCCGCCGCGGTTTAGGTATGGCCGGCCCTTGCCGAAGGGAAGTTCATAAATCCAGGTTAGCTTCAAGACCTGTGGATGGTCGAAACTGGCAACCGACTTTTCCAGCTTCCGGTTATAAACGTCTTGCGAGTTATTGCCGTAATACAGTGCACTGTCCGTATTGGTCAGGGTTTTTTGGAATGCGTAGCTTACCAGGAAGCTGAGCCCTTTCCCCGTCCGATGTGTCAACACCAACTGCGCTGCGTCATAGTGCGATGTCCCCCAATACGGGAACTGCGTAAACACGCCGCCACCGGCATATTGCGGATATGGCAGCAGCGCCTGCGCGACGGTCCCCGTAAAGCTGGGATACGGCAGGGGGATGTTCGGATGCAGGCTGATGTCGTCCAATAGTGCATCTCCCAGCGAGAGATACTTCGGATTCAGCGCATTGAGGTTGTTGAAATCCTGCGCACCCAGCCGCGTACCTTTGTCTCCGACATAAGATGCCGACAACGTCGTGTTTTTCGGCAACAGGAACTGGAAGCCCAGTGTATAGTTCTGTGCGTACGGCTGCCGGTTCGAATTAGAGGCGACGTAATTGATCCCGTTACCATTGTCCAGGGTCGGGTCTATGGCGGGTAGTGTGTGCGTGTAAGCAGGATACCCATTGTCCCAGTAAAACACGGGATCGCGCTTGCTGGTTTGGAAGTTGTTCCCGCCGTTGTAGCCGTCAATGCTCGATAGTCCGAAGCCATTGGAAATCGGCGGCGAATAGTTGATCCCATAGCCACCGCGCATTACCATCCACGGTTTGATCTGATATGCGAATCCAAACCGCGGACCGAATTCTTTCCAGTTCGTGTTCTGAAACGAATTGCGATGCAGTTGGCTCAAGAAGACCAGAGCGCCCGGGTAGCCATCCGCACCGGGATTGGGCATGGTCGGATCGAGACCCGACGAGCGATGCTTGATCTCATACAATCCGCCGACGATATCCCACCGCATGCCGAGATTGAGTGTCAGCCGGCGGCTTACCTTCCAATCATCGGTAGCGTAGAACGCCGGGTTCCACCACCGGGATTGCGGTAGGACCGGAGAGATATTCTGAACGGCTTTGGCGGGTGCCCCAAGGAGAAAACTGGCGAACGCAAAACCGGTCGATTGCAGATTGCTCGGGTCCGCAGTCTGGTCGGGATTGAAAGTGAACTGCCCGGAGGTGTTTCCCATCGGATCTTCGTTGTAGTAGTACTTGCGTGTCTCCATCCCAAACCGGACATTGTGTTTGCTGTGAATCCACGTTGTGTCGTTCTGCACGATGTAACTGCCGTTAGGCTCGACGCCTGCGTTGCTGCGGCCCAGCGGAACCAGCGAGCCACCCTGAACGGTGGTCCCGGTGAAGAGCGATTCAGGAAAGGTCGTTTCGGCCACGCCCGTGAGTCCAATTTTGCTCGGCCAATTCTGGCCCAGGGTAATCGAGCTGTTGGAATTCAGCAGCCGGTTGTAACCAAAGCCAAAATGGTTCAACCAGTGCGGGCCGATCGTCCAATCTTCTGTGGCTCGGATCAGCGTGCCGTGGATGTCTTGCGCCGCATACGGCCCTGAAGCGCTTCCAGGGACTGGAAGATACCCATGACCGGCGCCGTTGAACCGATCACGCTCGTTGGAGTTGACGAATACCGCTACCCGGTGCTTTTCGCTAAAAACGTGGTCCAGCTTTCCACTGAAAGTGTCCAGCGAGAAGATCGGCTGGTTCGCGGTGCCGGGATAATTGCGAAGGAAGGTTCCCAGGCTCGGATCTGGAATGGGGGCCAGCTTCAAAATCGCCGCCGAGACCTTGCTGATCTCCGACGCCGGAATCTTATTCCCTGGAAACGGAGTTCGCACGTAGCTGCCATTCGCCAGTTGAGTCGTGCTATGGGGGTCGAAGATCTCACCGAAAGTTACTGGGTTACCTGCCGCATCGTTGCCGATCACGGTACCCGAACTGGAATTGCCAGTGAACGCAGGATTCAGAAGGCTCGAGAAATCACCGTTCTTAAAGTCCGAAGTGGGAAGCGTCCTTAGGGCTGCGATGGGCAGATTCGTCTTGCGGTCCCCTTCAAAGCTAAAGAAGAAGAAGGTCTTGTTCTTGCCGTTGTAGAGTTTTGGTATTAGGATGGGGCCGCCCAGGTCAGCGCCGAAGCTGTTCTGCCTGAATGGGGATTTCGGAACTCCGAACGCCTTGTTGTCGAATCCATTGGCATTCAACGCATTATTCAGCAGATAGTCGTACGCCGTGCCGTGTAATTGGTTGGTGCCGGATTTGATATTGAAATTCGCTACCGCGGTCAGACCTCCGCCATATTGTGCGCTCAGCGCACCGGTTTGCAGTGTGAAATCGCTGATCGCATCCACACTGGGTGTGAACTCCGCCGTATCCCCCGCGATGTCGGCCCGCCCAATCGACATGCCCTCGATCAAGACTTCATGCGAAAAGTTCGGACCGCCATTGATGCTGCCCTGAAACGAGCATCCGTTGGTACCGGGCAGGCTCTGAAAGATAAAGCTCTGGATCTGCCGCTGCCCGTCATCGTTGCTGTCGATCGGCCACGCGTGGTATTCATCCGCCGTCACGGAATAGCCAAGCTGCGAGGTTGCCGTCTCCAGGTGCGTCGCCTGCGCACTCACCTCCACGCTCTGGTTTACATCACCAACTTCCATTGCCAGATTCGCCGTCACAACACTGGCCACCGCGACATCCACGGGCTCGACTACTGCCGTCTTGAAGCCGCTCAGAGCAGCCGATACGCGATATCTCCCCGGAGCCAGGTAGGGCATTCGATATAAACCTGCGGCAGTGCTGGTAGTCTTTGTCTGCACACCTGTCTGTAATTCCGTCGCGACGACCTCTACGTTGGGAATTGCAGCTCCGCTCGAATCAGTGATTATCCCAGTGATGGATCCGCGTTCCCCCTGAGCAAACAAACTGGCAAGCGCAACGCATGTCAGGAGCGTTGCCCTAAAGCACCTTCTCATCATTCCTCCCTCTTCGAGCTGCATGTTAGAAGCGGTAATGCCCCAAAGCACTGGCCCTCGCCCTGCAGGCGCCAGTTTTGCGACTCCGGCCACGATAATCCCGCCGTCGCTGGCTTGTCAACTGGCAAAACTACCAGTTCAGGGCTGTTTACAACTGCTTAGCCTGATAAGATGACCTCGGTCGCCCTCGGATGAGACTCGTCTGCGTTGCGATATTCGTTCTCTCTAGCGGACTCGCCTCCGAGTGTCCTCCACAACAGCTTGGCGCCGAGGAGGCACGCGCGCGCTTTCACGAACTGGATAAAAAAGCACAAACCGAGTTCCGGCACGGCGAACTGGCCAAAGCCGCCGAGGATTTCCGTCTCGGCGCCTGCGTTGCCGCCGAGAACCTACGCTCGTACTACGAGTTCTATGGGATCGCTACAATCGCTGCTGCCGCAGGAGATTTCACGAAGGCCCGCCAAGTCCTTCAGCAAGCCGATCAACAGCGGCCGGACTATCCACTGCCCCTCGCCATGATGTTGAAACTGGCGTTGACTTCTGGCGACATGGACAACCTCAGGGAGACGCTGCGCACGGCTGCCGAACGCTTTCCGGCCGACGGCAAGCTGCACGCAGAGTTCGTCAAGGATCTCCTGCATAAGAATCTGCCCGATCTGGCATTGGCCGAGTCGCTCCGATTTGAGCAGAGTGGATCGAAGGATGCCGAGGACACCATCACCCTCGCCGTCCTCGAGAATAATATGGGTGCATTCGACGATGCAGCGCGCAGCGGGTCGTCTATCGAACAACAATCGGATCTGCCCGGCGAGGTCCGGGCTTCGGGCGCCACGATCGCCGGCTTGGCTTACGAAAACCTGAACCGTTATCCTGAGGCGACTGAGCATCTCCGGCGCGCGACGCAATTGGCGCCCGCGCGGGAAGAGAGCTATCTCGCCCTGGCACGAGTCTACGAGAAGCAGCAACAATTCCAGGCGGCCGTGGGCGTATTGGAAGCCGCGCGCAAACAACTTCCCGAGTCGTCCAAGATGTTATTCGCTTTGGGTTCCGATCTGCTGGGCGCCGGACAGAACCCCGCGGCGATCGCGGTGCTGTCCGAACTGGTGGAACGCTTTCCGGATGAGTATGCGGCCTATCCAAAACTGGCGGCGGCTTACCGGCAGACGGGTGATGCAGCGCGCGCTACCGCGACGCTCCGCCGGTTGGCCCAGCGCCAGCCGGCCTACCCCATGGTTCACATTTTGATTGCGCAAGCCATGCTTGCCGAAGATCCCGTGGACAGTCACGGCGCGCTGCGCGAACTGGCCGAAGGGGAAAGGGCCGCGCCCGCGGACTTCGATGTTTTTTATCTTCAGGGCAAGGTCCACGCTTTGTTGAACCAGTATAAAGAAGCTGAAGGTGCTTTGCGCCGCGCCATCGCGCTTCGTCCCACAGAGCCGGGCCCCCATTACCAACTCGGACTGGTTTATCGCAAGTCGGGACAGGAACCTCGCGCTAGGCAGGAGCTTGATCTGGTAGAACATCTACAACAGCAGGCCGCCGCGAAGTAACGAAATTCCTCATACCACGGAGCAACGAACGCGCGTGCAATGGTTCAGCTCGTATCCGTCGATTCGCGCGTGATCGCGGTTGAGCGGCTGTTTGCGGCCGGTATCGTCGGTGGCCTGGCTCATTAAAACGTGATCGCCCGGTGCGGCAGTCCACGGATATTTCCAGCGAACCCAGCAGAACGGCTTCTGAGGCGAATCGAAATTTGCCGGCTTCCAGGAAAGGCCGCCGTCGGTGCTGCAATCGATCCGGCGTATCAGACCGGCACCGGTCCAAGCAAAGCCGTGTATTTCATACTGGCCCGCGACTAACTTTGTAGTATCAGTGGGCCACGCGATCACGGATTTCACCAGCACTTCGGTGAGGCGCGTGCTTTGCACGGCGCCGGCTCGATCCCGGAACATCCGGTTGTAGAGCCGGTTCATGCCGCTCGCCTGAAAACCCGGCGCCTCGTCAGATCGGCCCAGAACCACAATTCGCTGCAACCACTTCACCGAGTCCATGCCATACCATCCAGGAAATAATGCCCGCAACGGAAACCCGTTCTTATGCGGCAGGAAGCGGCCGTTCATTTTGTAAGCCAGCAGGCTCTCTGGCCGCACGCACTTTTCTAGCGGGACTACCTGGCAGTACGGCAGCCGGGGTGAGTCTTGCTGCAGCCGCCCGGTGTCGGCGGCCACGAGCGCCGCGGCCACGGCATCGCGCGTGGCGCCGGCTGCGTCAAGAAGGCGTCCTAAAGAAACGCCCTCCCATAGCGCGTTGCCCATCGCTGTGCCGCCGGCCGCATTGCCCGCGCACTCGAGCAGCGCTTCGAGCTGTTGTACCGGCTGTTCCAGGATGTCCGCCAGGCTTAGCTCGAGCGTTCGGGCCACGCGTCCCTCAACCTTCAGCCGCCAGGTGCTCAATAGCATCTCCGGTTCTGGAAAATGATCCCGCACGAAGAACAAGTCTGCCGGAGTGATGACACCTTCGATGGTCTCGATAGGAAAGGTAAGGTTCTTCGGTTCAGGCGAGGGAAGGGCCTGGCCTTTGAGACACACTGCACCGGGAACGAGGAATAACTGCCTTCGGGTCATGCCATGCGGCGGTCGAGACCTTCATTCTAACGGAGCTCGTTACCGGATACCGGCAGAGCGTTCTACGGGTGTACTCATAGCTGGCTTGACCGCTGTCACAATCACAAGCGGCTGCCGATGGTGCGATTTGACTTGCTCGAAGCCGGCGCGCGTCGCGTACTCCGTAAGCTCTGCGGCGGTCGATAACCTGGGCGTGTAGGGCGGTTGTTCCCCATCCTGCTGCTGCGCCGCCTTGTCGAACGCCGCCCAACCTTCGTCCGAAGCGAGATCTATATTGTCGATGAAGATCCTGCCTTCGGAACGCAGCACCCGAAATGCCTCCTGTACGTATCGCCAACGGTCCAGTTCGTCCAAATGCGCCAACGTGTTAGTGCAATAGACGAGGTCGAAGGAGCCGTCAGCAAGCCCGCTCAGGCCCTTCCCATCCAACTGATGGAGCCGGACGTTGCTAACGCCTTGCAACCGCTGCGCAGCATAACCGAGCATGTTCGCCGATATGTCTGCTCCGGTCCATGAGCGGCATAACGGGGCCAGTTCCAGGCCAATCCGTCCGATCCCGCAGGCGACCTCCAGCACGTCATCTTGCGCGCCGATCGATACTAGTTCTACCAGGTTGCGAATGGGTTTGGCTGCAGACTCACGAAGCTCCCATTCCCAACCCTTACCGGCAACAGCAACGCGCGCGGTCCGCTCCGAACTTGCTAGCGCATTCCAGGTTTCGGCATACTGCCTGCGGTTGAGATGTCCCAAGGTGGGCCAAGGCTGCACCCTATAAACACGTGCCGAGTATCCCCAGATGAAGGCTGCGATCACGAGGCAACCGGCAGCAGAGATTGCGACGAGCGAATCCAACCGAAACACGATTGCGACAGCGAGCGCCGCCGCGCTGGCGATGGTCGCAGCCGGCATCAGCCAACGGTTCGATCGGAGCACGGAGGCCGAGCGGGAGCGCAGGTTTGAATAGACCTTCTCGGTGAGGATATGCACTCAATAGGTCATTTTATGGCTTTGTCAGCCAAGGCGAGAGTTGCACCTGTAAAATATCGCAACCTGTAAAATCGGGCAATCGTTGCTCGGAGACAGCTCCGCATTGCGAAAGAAGTTTACAGAACCCGCACGTAAACAAGCGGTAGCTTGTCCAACCTACAATAACCTCATGAAAAGGTTCTCTTGCTTTTTAATCGTCGGATTCTTGGCGGCCGGCAGCCGGGCAGAGGTCCATACCATGAGCCTTAAGCAGGCGGTCGACCGTGCGCTTCAGCAGAATCCCGATATTGCGCTGGCTCTCCTGGACGAGCAGAAGGTCGCGCAGGCCGTGCGGCTCGCCAAAGCGCCGTTCAGTCCCACGGTCTATGCCGGAAGCGGTCTGGCGTATGCCAATGGATTTCCCCTGAGTGTGGATGGCGCCGCTCCTTCCATCGTGCAGGCGCGGGCGCGCCAGGATATCTTCAACCGGCAGCAGAGCTACGCCGTGGCGGCGGCGCGTGAAAACGCGCGAGGCGCCGGTATCACCACTGCCGCTAAACGCGACGAAATCGCATTCCGGACGGCGTCCTTGTTTCTGAATGCCCAACGAGCGGGCCGGCTGGCGGAACTGGCGCGCAAGCAGGTGGAGAGTCTGCAAAAGATCGAGGCGGTGATTGGCGAACGCGTGAAGGAGGGCCGTGAACTGGCGCTTAACTCCAAGCGCGCAGCGCTCAACGTGGCGCGTTCGAACGAGCGCGTGGAGCAATTGGGCTCCGATCAGGATGCTGCGGAGCGCTCGCTGGCTGTTGTTCTGGGGTTCGCCGCGGATGACCAGGTTCGCGCGACTCTCGACGATCCGCCCGTCCCGGACCTACCGGCCGGCGAAGATGCCGCCATTCAAAGCGCCATCGAATCCAGCAAAGAGCTGCGGCGCCTCGAATCGGCGCTCATTGCCAAGGGGCTGGACGTGCGGTCAGAGAAAGCCGCGCGTTTGCCCACAATCGATCTCATCGCGCAGTGGGCCTTGTTCGCCAAATTCAATCACTACGCCGACTACTTCCGCTCCTTTCAGACCAACAACGGCGAAATCGGCATGTCCTTCACGGTTCCACTGCTTTCCGGACCGAGAGTCAGCGCGTTGGCGGCTCAGGCCGAGGCGGATGCTGCGCACCTGCGCATCGAGATGAATGCCGCGCGCAACCGCATCTCACTCGAAACACGCCAGTCTTACCAGACCCTGCGCAAAGCCGGAACTGCGCGCGAGGTCGCGCGGCTCGATCTCGATGTCGCGCGTGACGAAGTCTCTGTTTTGCTCGCCCAGATGAACGAAGGCCGCGCGTCATTGCAACAAGTGGAACAGGCGCGGTTCATTGAAGACGAGAAATGGATCGTTTTTTACGATGCCCAGTACGCCGCCGAAAAAGCCGCGTGGGACCTCGTGCGCCAGACGGGAAGCGTACTCGCGGCGCTGCAGTAAAGCAGGTGCCAGGTGCTAGGTTCCAGGTGCTAGTTAACAGCTAATACCTGGCACCTAACACCTTTTGCTGACACCTAGCACCTAGCACCTGGAACCTGTTCTCCTTACTGCAACGGCAGATCGCCCTGGCCGTTCGTCGCCGTTCTTCCCCGCGTCCGGCTCGGCTTCGGGAATCACCGACGCCGCCGCCACCTGGTCGCCTTCTTCCATGCGACACCAGCCGCACGCCCTGCGTGGAGCGGCCCGCCTGCCGGATCGTCGCCGGATTCGATGCGAATGATCTTGCCGTCCTTGGCTGACGATCATCAGGTCGGAATCTTCCTTCACCGAAAGAATCGCCACCACCTTGCCGGTCTTGCTGGTGGTCTTCATGTTGATGACGCCCTTGCCGCCGCGCGCGCGTCAGGCGGTAGTCCTCAAGCGGCGTCCGCTTGCCGTAGCCGTTCTCGGAGATGGAGAGGATCAGACCCTCCTTTTCCACCACCTCCATGCCGACCAGGTAATCGCCCTCCGTCCAGATCCATGGCCCGCACGCCGCGCGCCGGCCGGCCCATGGGGCGCACCTGGCTCTTCGGCGAATCGGATCGCCTGGCCCTCGTGCGAGCCCAGGAAGATGTAATTGTTGCCGTTGGTGAGCTTGGCGCCGATCAGCTCGTCGCCTTCATCCAGCGTCAACGCGCGATGATGCCGCGCGCCATCGGGATTGTCGAACTCGGTCAGCTCCGCACTTCTTGATGACGCCGTGCTTGGTCACCATCACGATGAACTGGTCCGGCACGAAATCCTTCACCGCCAGAAACGCCTTCACGGTCTCGTCCGGCTGCAGGTTGATCAGGTTGGAGATGTGCTTGCCCTTGCCGGTCGTGGTGGCGTCGGGAATCTCGTAAATCTTCAGCCAGTAGACCCGGCCGCGGTTGGTGAAGATCAGCAGGTAGCTGTGGGTGGAGGCCACCAGCAGGTACTCGACGAAATCCTCGGTGCGCGTGCCCATGCCGATGCGGCCCTTGCCGCCGCGCGATTGCCGCCGGTAGGTGTCGACCGCCGTGCGCTTCAGATAGCCGCCGCGCGTCACCGTGACCGCCACGTCTTCCACCGCCACCAGGTCTTCCAGCCGGATCTCGCCGGTGTCTTCGATGATCTGGGTGCGCCGCTCGTCGCCGTAATCCTTCTGGACTTCCTTCAGTTCCTTGACGATCAGGTCGCGCAGCACTTTCTCGGAGCCCAGAATCTCCAGGTACTCGGCGATGCGGCGCTGGATTTCGGCCAGTTCGTCCAGGATCTTCTGCTGCTCCATGCCGGTCAGGCGCTGCAATTGCAGCTCGATGATGGCCTGCGCCTGCTTTTCGGTGAACTGCGAACGCGGCGATCAGCGAATCGCGCGCTTCCCGCGGGCTGGCCGGCCGCGCGGATCAGCTTGATCACTTCGTCCAGATTGTCGAGCGCCTTCTGGAAGCCCAGCAAAATGTGCTCGCGCTCGCGCGCTTTGCGCAGTTCGTACTCGGTGCGGCGGCGCACCACTTCGACGCGGTGGTCGATGAAGTACTTGATCATGTCGATCAGGCCCAGCTCGCGCGGCTGGCCGTTGACGATCGACAGCATGATCATGCCGAAGCCGATCTGCAGCTGCGTGTGCTTATAGAGGTTGTTGAGGACGACCTCGGCCTGCTCGCCGCGCTTCAACTCGAAGACGATGCGCATGCCGTCGCGGTCGCTCTCGTCGCGGATGTCGGAGATGCCTTCGATCTTCTTTTCGTTGACCAGCGCGGCGGCGTGCTCGATCAGCCGCGACTTGTTCACCTGGTAGGGAATCTCGGTGACGACGATCTGCTCGCGGTCCTTGCCCATCCGCTCGATGGCGGCCTTGGCGCGCAATCTTGAGTTGCCCGCGGCCCTTGGTGAAGGCATCGACGATTCCCTGCCGCCCGAGAATGAATCCGCCGGTCGGAAAATCCGGCCCCGGCACCATCTCCATGAATCTTGGCCAGCGGCGTGTTGGGATTGCTGGATCAGAGCGATCGTGGCGTCGATGATTTCGGTCAGGTTGTGCGGCGGAATGTTGGTCGCCATGCCCACGGCGATGCCCGACGAGCCGTTGACCAGCAGGTTCGGAACGCGCGTCGGCAGGACTTCCGGCTCCACCTCGCTATCGTCGTAGTTGGGCCGGAAATCGACGGTCTCTTTGTCGATATCCTCCAGCAGCGCGGTGGCGATGCGCGAAAGGCGCGCTTCGGTGTACCGCATCGGCCGCCGGCGGGTCGCCATCCACCGAGCCGAAGTTGCCCTGCCCGTCCACCAGCGGATAGCGCATGGTGAACGGCTGCGCCATGCGCACCAAGGCATCGTAAATGGGCGCGTCGCCGTGCGGATGGTACTTGCCCATCACTTCGCCGATGATCTTGGCGCATTTGCGCGTGGGCCGGTTGGGCGCCAGGCCCATCTCGTGCATGCCGAACAGGATGCGGCGGTGCACCGGCTTCAGCCCGTCGCGGATATCGGGCAGCGCGCGGCCCACGATCACGCTCATGGCGTAATCGAGATACGACCGCCGCATCTCGTCTTCGATATTGATGGGGACGATGTCTTTGGCATCGCCGCCCCCCCCTCCTAGAGGCAACTGTGGTGGCGAGGGTGGGCCCTTGTGGCGGGTTTTCCTGATCTGCCAAGCGGACTCCTTAAATGGGATGTAAACCCCATTTTAACATGAACATACGATCAGGAGGGCAGGGTGGCGATCGAAAATTTCTCGACTTTTTGAATCAAATCATTCACATGAATGGGTTTTGAGATGTAGTCATCCATGCCCACCGCCAGACAGCGCTCCTGGTCGGTTTTCATGGCGTGCGCCGTCATGGCTACAATCGGCGTGTGAAACGCAGTGGCACGTTCCATCTCGCGGATCGCCGCGGTCGCTTCGTATCCGTCCATTTCGGGCATCTGGATGTCCATGAGGATGACATCGAAGTGCTCTTGCGAAGCCAGCGATACAGCTTCCCGGCCGTTTTGAGCCACAATCACCGTGTGGCCCCTCCGTTCCAGCGCTCGCACCGTAACCTTTTGATTCACAGGATTATCCTCAGCTAGCAGGATTCGCAGAGCGGATTCAGCTGCAGTGCCCCCGGCGTCGGCTGCTGGCGGCCGCGGCCCAACGGTTTGGGACGTATCGAGGATCGCGTGTAAAAGATCGTGCTGGAAGACGGGCTTTACCAGGTAACGCGAAATGCCGAGATCCCGGCACCTGAGAGCGTCGTCGATGTGATTTGCCGAGCTGAGCATCACGACGATAGCACCGCCGGCGGATGGGCTGTCTTGAATGCAGCGGGCCAGCTCGAAGCCATCGATACCGGGCATATGAGCGTCCAGCAGAATGATTTGGAACGGCTGTCCCTGTTGGAAGGCGCGATCGATGGCCGCCAAGGCTGCCTCGGCCCCATCGGCAAGCACTGCCGGCATCGACCAGTGCTCGAACAAGCGCTCGAGAATCGCGCGGTTTACTTCGTTATCATCGACCACCAGCACGCGCGTGCCGCGCAGGGATTCGACGGATGTGTCGGGGGATGCAGCCAATGGGGGCGCCAGATCCATGTCGAGGGTGAAGTGGAAAGTGCTCCCTTCGCCGGGCTTGCTCTCGAGCTGGAGGCGCGTGCCCATGAGCGCCAACAGTTGTTGGGAGATTGCCAGGCCCAGCCCGGTGCCGCCGTAGCGGCGCGTGGTGGAAGCATCCGCCTGCGCGAACATCTCAAAAATATATGACTGCTTGTCCTCCGGAACCCCGATCCCGGTGTCGCGGACGACGAACCGCAATTCGGCGGCGTGCTCATTTACGGAGATGGCTTCCACGCGGAGGGCAATGTCGCCGGTTTCGGTGAACTTGATGGCGTTGCCCACGAGATTAATCAGTATCTGCCGCAGGCGCGTGGCATCGCCCACCACCACAACGGGAACCTCGGGCGCCACGTAACAGGTCAATTCCAGGCCTTTCTGGCCGGCGCGCAAAGCCACGCTCCTGACAGCCTCGCCCAACATGCGGCGTATATCGAACGGCGCCGGCGCTAGAACCATCTTGCCGGCTTCCATCTTCGAGAAATCGAGGATATCGTTAATCACTGTGAGTAACGCATCGGCCGACGACTTGACCACCGTCAAGCACTCGTGCTGGTCTGGGGTTAATTGTGTTTCGAGCGCCAACTCAGTCATCCCGATGATGCCATTCATCGGCGTCCGGATCTCGTGGCTCATATTGGCGAGGAATTCGCTTTTCACGCGCGCCAGGCTTTCAGCCTTTTCCTTGGCCGCAGCCAGTTCGGCGTTGGCTCTTGTGAGTTCCTGGGTACGGAACGCAACTTGTTGCTCCAGCCGCTCGTGGTGGCCCAACAGCTCCCGATCCCGGGCTTGGATTTGGCCGAGCATTTCATTGAAAGCGGAAATTAAGACGCCCGTTTCGTCGCTGCCGTGGGAGGCGGCGCGGACGCTATAATTCTTGCCCGCCGAAACTTGCCGCGCGATCGCGGCCAGCTCGAGGAGCGGGTCCGAAATGCCCCGCTGCAACCTCGACGTGGCCGGCAGCGCGGCCAGGAACGAGATGAAGATGGCGAGCACGATCACGCCGACATTGCGCTTTGAATGCGCGTAGGCGCTGGCCAGACTCGAGCGAACCAGAATGAAGCCGATGGTTTCGGTATCCAGAATGATGGGACGGACCAAAACGAGGGTGTCTCCTTCGAAGGAATGGCCTACGGGACGGAGCTCCGCCGAACCGGGAGACGTGCGGTGTCGCACGTAGCGCGCAAACAGAGAACCATCTTTGGTGAACACCGCCGCCAGCAGAATCCGCTCGTCCGCCCGCAGCGCCGTCAGAGTTTCCTCGGCCGCGCGGTGGTCCTGAAACGTGAGTGCTGCTGTGGTATTCGAGCCCATGGTCTCGGCGAGCGTGGAGATCTCGGCTACGGCGGTCTCGTGCAGGTCGAAGGTTTTGAAGACCCAAAGGGCGGTGGAAGACAGCACGACCACGATGATCCCGGTCACCACCATCAGCACCGCCAGCTTGCGGCGGATGGGAAGATCCTGAAACCATGCGGTCATGGCTTGCTCCTGGCAGTGGCAGACTCATGGACTACCTCCGCCAGCTGCAGGAGCCTCGAGCTGACGCGAAGCCCATGACGGGTCACCGCGTCCACGTTGACGGCGAAATGGAACTTGTTTCCTTCTTTGTTGAGCTGGATCATGCCGCCATGACTGGCGAATTGCTCGAAGTCGGCGACGGTCAGGACCTGTGCGCCATTCAGAACTTCCAGCATGGCGGGCAGACGCTTTTTTTCGTCCCATCCAATGAACGCAACGCGGCATCGCAGAGTGTCTTCGAGAACGGTGATCCGCCGCGCCAAAACCGGGTGACCGCTAATCGTCTTGCCGGCTAGGCTCTGTTCCAGGGCATCCTCGAGCGGTGCCGCGCCGAGCACGCAAAACGTGACGGGAGCGGAGGCGGAAGCGCCCAAATCATCGGGCCACTCGACAAACCGCGCGAAACTGTAGAGGAAGGCCGCTTCCACCCGCATTTCGAGCGACTGCGTTTGCCCCTCAGCGGCAACCGCCATCCCTCGGGAACCCAACATCAGCGCCATCACCACGGTCGTGACCGCAAGGCGGCCTCGGCGGAAGGACCGCGGTTGATTCAGAGGCTCCATACAATCTCGTCGAAAACGCTCTGAGGGATGTCGGGGAGAGCTTGCGTACCAATATCGCGTCGACCATCCACCAATAGAAGATTCGACCAAAAGTAAGCAATTCTTTAGCACAGGAAGGGCACGACTCTTGCCAACTTCGGCCAGTTTTCGTACCTTAGAGCCTCCGGGGGTGATATGGCATTTTGTACGAAGTGCGGGGCCCAGGTGCAGGGGCCATTTTGTGGGAGTTGCGGAGCGCCTGCGCCCGGCAGCGCGGCCCAGCCGCCAGGCGCGCCCGCGCCACCACCTGTCTCTCCTGCATCGCCTATGGCGCCTTCCGGGCCGGTAGCGCCGCCGCCCGCGGTTGGGCCGGCAGTTGCGACGAAGACCAGTCCGATCGTTTGGATTCTTGGCGGGTGCTTCGGTTTGCTCGTACTGGGAGCGATTGTGGGCAGCATGGCCATGTATTACCTCGCGCATAAAGCCAAGGACGTAGCCCGAATCATGGAAAAGAATCCGGGCTATGCGGTTGCGAGAATCATTGCCGCGGCGCATCCCGACGTGGATGTAGTATCTACGGATGAAGACAAGGGCACGATTACGGTGCGCGACAAGAAGACCGGCAAGGTGCTGACGATGAACTTTGCCGACGCGCAAAGAGGCAAATTCGTTTTTGACCAGGACGGCCAGAAGCTCGCCGTGGAGGCGCACGGCGATGGAGATAAAGGCTCGCTCGAGTTGAAGTCGAGCGAGGGCTCCATGAAGTTTAACGCCGGCGCCGGCACAGAAAAGATGCCGAATTGGCTGCCGGCCTACCCTGGCTCGACTCCCCAGGGATCGGTGTCCATGCAGAACGCCACCGGAACGAGCGGCAGCTTCCACTTCACCACGAAAGATTCCGTGGAGCAGGTGATGAGTTATTACGAAGACGCCCTCAAGAAGACCGGATTGAAAGTCAATACCAACACCGTCCAGCAGAACGGCAAAACCAGTCTGGGAACCTTGACCGGGGAAGATGCCGGTAACAAACGGAAAGCTTACGTCACGGCCAGCCCGACAACGGACGGTACCAACGTGGGGCTAACGTTTACAACGCAGTAGCGGGGAGAACTGCGAGATTCGGCTAAGCTGCTCAACAACCGGCCGTCCTTTACGGCGAAACAGAGCCCTGCATCAACGGCAGAATCCTCGCCATCGGCTGGTATTTCAAAGAACCGAACGACGCACTGCAATCACTTCTGGGCGAAGAGCTCGAAGATGGCGGATGGAACTGCGAAACACCCAAAAGCCGGCGCTCTTCGTCCATACCACCATCCCGAGCATATCCCATTGGAGATGGAGACCGGTGTCGGCAGGGCAAGCCGCTGCAACACACTGCGCGCTTTCCGAGTTCTGGGTTGATACAACAACTGAACGTGGTAGTTGTGACTTTGGTTGCTCGCGCTATCCTGGCATGATCGGTAAAAGCTACGCCGATTTGCGTGATCTACCCCTAGGAGGAACCTGAATCGAGGATCATTCGGAAATTGGACTGTGATAGCTTCGGATCTCGCAGTCGATCCCTGCCAGCGATATGATTCGGAAGGGCAGGACGGGCGGCGGCCAATTCGGCCGTAGCAGATCAGCAGATGAACTGGCGGGTCACTGATACGGGCCGACGCAAAAGACCGCGGCGTTCGCCCTGATCGAGCACAAGGAGCACACGAACATGAAGCCAAAGAACACGATCTGCCTCTGGTTCGACAAGGACGCGCATGAGGCGGCGCGCTTCTACGCCGTCACCTTTCCGGATAGTAAAGTCACCGCTGTTCACGAGGCTCCCGGTGACTATCCGGGCGGCAAGAAGGGCGATGTGCTGACGGTGGAGTTCAGCGTCCTGGGCATCCCCTGTCTCGGTCTCAACGGCGGCCCGGCGTTCAGGCACACCGAGGCCTTTTCCTTCCAGATCGCGACGGAGAATCAGGAAGAGACGGACCGTTACTGGAACGCAATCGTCGGCAATGGCGGCACGGAAAGCGCGTGCGGTTGGTGCAAGGACCGCTGGGGCCTCTCCTGGCAGATCACCCCGCGCGCGCTAACTGATGCGCTTGCGGCTGGTGGCGGTGAGGCAAAGCGTGCCTTCGAGGCGATGATGACGATGAAGAAGATCGATATCGCCGCCATCGAGGCCGCGCGGCGAGGCTGACATAAACACGCCGACACGTCCTTATTCATCCTGGATCACGCGGCATCCGGAAGGTGGGCGGACCAACCTTTGCCGGCAGAGCGATGTTCTGGCTGGACGTTCTCTTCCTTTTGATCTAGTATTGACACGCGATCCCGGGATCGGTATTCCGAAACCCGGCGCAAAATATGCGTACACTGGAGAGTCCGGTGCTGCACAACAATCTCATCGCTTTGGCACTCCTTGTTCAGGTTGTCATACCCGGCGCAACTTCTCAGGCACGAGCGCAGCCGAAGAAGACTCCCTATCCGGCTATGGCTCCTCTCGATCAGTATTTGATGCCCGATGAGAAGTCTGAAATTGCGCTGGCGCGCAGTGCGGCTCCAGCCTCGATTTCGGCCGAGGCCGAAGTGATGGTGCTGGGCCGCACGGGATACAGGACCGCAGTGAAAGGCAGGAATGGGTTTCTCTGTATAGTGGAACGATCATGGGGCGCCACCACCGATCATCCGGAATTCTGGAATTCCAAAATTCGCGGTGCCATTTGCTTTAATCCGCCGTCCGCAAGAAGCTTTGCGCCCATCTACCTGATGAAGACCAAACTTGTGCTGGCGGGAAAGTCGAAGACCGAGATCGTCCAGGCGACCGCATTGGCACTGGATAAGAAGGAACTGCCCGTGCTCGAACCGGGTGCGATGTGCTACATGATGTCGAAGCACCAGTATTTAAGCGATCAAGGCATGAACTGGCATCCGCATCTGATGTTTTTCATTCCGGGCGACGCGGCGAAAAGCTGGGGAGCCGATCTGCCGGGTTCGCCGGTTCTGGCGACAGATGATCCAGAAGAACGGGTGACTATTCTGATGGTCCCGGTTGGCACATGGTCCGATGGGACGCTGGCTCCGCCGATGGCGCACTGACCCTCCATATGATCATTGAAGAGGCAGCGTAGGACCAGTGACGCTCGCTTTCAGCACTGGCTTAGTAACGAGTCGGCCTCCATCCACCGGTCCTCTCCGGATTACGCACCACTGGGAAGCGACCCGTACCGGGCCTTCACGTCCGGGTTGCCGACGATTCGCCAGTCTGATTGGATCTATCTCTAGGCGATGGCAGGTTTAGCCTGACTCGCCTGCCGGCATGAAACAGTACGGCAAGTTCTGGAATATGCTAGAAGCGAGTGTAAACAGAATGGGTTGTCGGCGACTACTTCGTTTTAGGCCGTCCATGGCCTGTTATCCACGACGGTCTAAACAGGAATTAGTCCGCAGAAGGGGACCCGATGAAGCGCACGTGGACGATTGTAGGGGTAGGCGACGTGCCGGGTAGCTTGAAATGGTACCAGATGCTGTTCGGTCAGCCGGCTACCCCTCCTGCCCATGATTACTTTGGGCAAATCCTCGATTCAGATGGAACTGTCTTGCTCTGCCTCCACGAGTGGGGCGCCCACGAGCATCCCTCATTGATGAGCCCCGATCACGGGACACCCGGCAACGGGCTCCTGTTGTTCTTCCGTGTCGATGATTTCGACCTGGCGCTTCAAAGGGCACGCTCTCTCGTCACCCGGCTCGAAGAGGAGCCACACGTGAATCCGAACACTCAGACCAAGGAGTTCTCGCTCCGAGATCCGGACGGGTATTACGTTACGATCAGTGCGCTCTCTGCGGCCTGACAAGGCGCTGCACCTGCCGAGCGCTGGCCGGGGCTTCACGGGGCAGCGCCACCTGACCTCGCTCCCCTCGCCGGGCGGCTCTTGCCCTCTGATCGCGCATTCCATTAAGGAACGTATCGAGCTTCGATTATTCTGATCGTGTCACGGGCAAACAGGAAGTTGAGCGGCAAGGTTCTCCGACGGATCTCAACTTCCGGTTTGCCGACTAATCAGGAGTTAGACGCTTCGACGCGGTGTAGACTCGGGGGTGATCGAAGAAACAGCGCGACTTGACGAGTCGTACACTCCGATTCCGCTAAAGCATATAGCTTCTTGTCAAATTGAAGGCTCAAGATGAACGATCAACAAAAGAAGGAGCAGCATTCTGGAGTGCGAGATCAAGAGATCCGTGCGGCACTGGACGAGCATTGGGCAGCGTCCGATGCCAACGATTTTGAAACGGAGCACCGCATCTATCACGAGGACGCGGTGCTGGAATACCCGCAGTCAGGCGAGCGAACCCGCGGTCGACGCAACATACAGAACCAACGCGCTAGTCAGCCGAGCAAAAAGCGGTTTGCTGTCCGACGAATCATTGGCGGCGGTGATCTTTGGATCACCGAATTCATCCTGACATATGACGGCAAGCCGTCCTACACCGTGAGCATCATGGAGTTCAGGGACGACAAGGTTGCGCGGGAAACACAGTACTTTGCGGATGCATTCGTGGCTCCCGCATGGCGCGCTCAATGGGTCGAACGGATGGACACATAATCTCGAGGCGGAGAATTCGCAAACGACACCGCCATTTGCGGTTTGCAGCATGATTGTCGAGAACAGAGATTAACGCCAGAGACCCGCTAAGCCCTGATCAACGCGGCTACCGAAGAAGTCGAACTGTATGATATGGGGTACCGGTACAGCACATCCTCCGATGGAGGGACAAGAGGTGGATTGGAAACGGTTGGTCCAGTTTGCGCTGCTGGGTAGCAGTGATTTGGAACCATATGCTGTACTAATCTCAACTTGATCTGACATTTGATAGACTGCGCGGAAGCGCGGTCAGGAGAGTGTCAGCGATGAACACCGAACAGAAGATCATCAAGAACAAAGTAGGGCTGTTGAAGCTCAGCGAGATGCTGGGCAGCGTCTCGGAAGCCTGCAAGGTGATGGGTTATTCCAGAGATAGTTTCTACCGTTTCAAAGAACTGTACGACAAGGGCGGCGAGCTGGCGTTGCGCGAGATCAGCCGACGCAAGCCTTGTCCGAAGAATCGGGTCGAGGATCACGTTGAAAAGGCCATTATGGAGATGGCCTTGGAGAAGCCGGCTTTGGGCCAGGTGCGTGTGGCGAACGAACTGACCAAGCGTGGCCTATTCGTTTCTCCCACGGGCGTTCGCAGCGTCTGGCTCCGGCATGATCTGGAAACGTTTCGTAAGCGGCTGAAGGCGCTCGAGGCCAAGGCCGCCCAGGAACACATCGTTCTCACCGAGGAGCAACTCCGCGCCATGGAGCGGGCGCGCGAGGAAAAGGAAGCGCACGGCGAGATCGAAACCGCGCATCCCGGCTACCTAGGAGCCCAGGATACCTATTACGTGGGCACGATCAAGAGCGTGGGCCGGATCTATCAGCAGACGTTCCTCGACACGTACACCAAGGTCGCTTTCGCCAAGCTCTACGACCGCAAAAATGCTCTGGTGGCCGCCGACATGCTTAACGACCGCGTGCTGCCGTTCTTCGAGGAGCAGAAAGTTCCGCTGCTGCGCGTGCTCACCGATCGCGGTACAGAATACTGTGGGCAGCGCGAGCATCACGAATACCAGTTGTACCTGGCGGTCGAGAATATCGACCACAGCCGCACCAAGGCCCGGCATCCGCAGACCAACGGTATCTGCGAGCGCTTCCATCGCACCATCCAGGAAGAGTTTTATGCCACCGCCTTTCGCAAGAAGCTCTATCAGCGCCTCGACGAATTACAGGCGGATCTGGATGACTGGCTGCGGGAGTACAATCTGACACGAACACATTCTGGAAAGTACTGTTATGGCAAGACCCCGATGCAGACTTTCTCGGACTCGGCACACTTGGCGCAAGAGAAAATGCTCGACTCGTTCCAGAACGTAGCGCCGGAGCCGGAGCGGAGCCCTGCGCAGCGGAGCGTAGGCGGAGGCGCGGCCGCTGATGCGGCTGCTTGATCTAACCAACTATGTCAGATCAAGTCTGAGTTATTACACATATGCCATCCTGCTGGTACGCGTTTCGCTCGGGCTGTTCTTCGCCATCTCCGGGGCAAACAAATTGTTTGTCGCCGGTAGCACGCAAACTATGTACGAAACGCTCGTTGAGGCCAAAGTCCCGTTTCCCCACCTGATGGCTTATTTCGTGTCGGATGTCGAGTTCGTTGGCGGATCCTTGCTGACCGTAGGGTTTCTTTCGAGCCTGGCCTGCGCGGCTTTATTGGTCGATATGCTTGTCGCCATCCTGACCACCAAGCTTTCCGCCATGCCTAAAGGACTTTCGCCTCTTAACTGGCTCGACGATTTCCTCTACCTTCCGGAAGTCCTGTACGTGCTCTTCTTTATCTTGCTGATCTGCTTTGGTCCCGGAGAGTTCAGTATCGATTACTGGCTCGCCGGCAAGTTACGGAGGTGATCGATCGACGAAGCAGCTTGTTGCTAGACAAGAGCTTGATGGTCATTACCAGAATTTTTCAGCCGCAGGACTAGCGCTAAGTCCCGATTAACGCGCCACTGGGAAGTGACCCGTACCGAGCGTTCACGTCCGGGTTGCCGACCATTCAGGAACTGGAGCCGGGTGGTGCGCAGGGCGATTCTATTGCCGCTATCGCTGCTATACTCCTCGGATACCTGTAAAGGAGGTGCGCTTATGTCGCCGAAACCACAGCCGAACCTGGTGCTCCGTATTGCCGTGCCGGAGGATAGTCCCGCGTGTGGGCAAATTTGCTACGACGCATTCTCAACGATCAGTGCAGCGCACGCTTTTCCCTGCGATTTCCCCGGACCGGAGGACGCCATCGGCGTGCTTTCGATGATGTTTTCCGCCCCCGGTTTCTACTGTGTGGTGGCAGAACACGAAGGCCGGATCGTGGGCAGCAATTGCCTCGACGAGCGTTCCGTAATATCAGGTGTCGGCCCAATCACCATTGACCCTGGCGCACAAAACCTCGGCATTGGCCGCGGGCTCATGCAAGCGGTGATGGATCGAGCGAACGAACAAGGCGCCGCCGGAATCCGGCTGGTACAAGCCGCGTTTCACAACCGCTCGCTCTCACTGTATGCTGGCCTTGGCTTCGATATCCGGGAACCTCTTGCCTGCATGCAGGGACGAACAGTGCAGCGGAGTCTTGACGGATGTATTGTGCGACCAGCCGAGCGAACCGATCTGGGTGCCTGCAATGCCCTGTGCCGGAGGGTTCATGGGTTCGATCGAGGCACAGAACTGGCGCAAGCGATCCAACAGGGCACTGCCAAAGTTGTAGACCGCGGCGGAAGCATTACCGGGTACACCACGAACTTGGCTTTTTTCGGCCATGCAACGGCGGAAACCAATCTGGACCTGCAGTCCCTGATCGCGTCGGTGGACTCGTTCGGCGGTCCGGGAATCCTCGTGCCGTCGCGGAACAACGCTCTCTTCCGCTGGTGTCTGTCGAACGGTCTGCGAGTCGTCCAGCCGATGACGTTGATGAGCGTTGGACTTTACAGCGAGCCGGCCGGGGCATGGTTACCGTCGATCCTGTTTTGAAGCCTGAGGGCGAATGGGTTGGGGTTGGGGCCGGTAATCTTGCGCAAACCGGAAGTGGCCGACTCCAGTCCGCGGTCGCAATGTCCAGTGTGACTATCTTCGAATTAGCGGTGGGCGCATCCGGGCCAACAACAGGGGCGTCGTTTTCCATCCTTAAGGCCTGAACAGCCCCACTCGATCCGGCGGCTTCTAGTTTCTGCTTTCTTAGCTGACTCAATCCAACATATCCACTCGTTGCGTGCGAGCGGTGTAATATCCTCCCATGCTGTTAACGCTTGCGGGTCGGATGTAAGTGCCTTTTTTAAATCTGCGGGCACTTCGTGTACCACACCGCTAGAAATTCTCTTTTGCGACATAGATAAGCTCTCCTTTCGTAAGCCCCAGCGGCGCGAGGATCTCTTGCGCTCAGGTTAACTCGACGCGTGACTATCCATTACGGTCCTATGACGCGCCAGTCGGAAACAGCCTGATGTTAAGCAATATCGGCAGGCGGAATGCGGCCTTCACGCCTGCACGAAAAGAACCTTGTCTCCCCAGAATTTTTCGATCAGCGGGAGGGCCTCCGTGGAAAACCCCGTCGAGAGGAACTTGCGCTGCCCGGCGTGCGAGCGGTCATATTCAGGATGTCGGTCAAGATAGGCCTTCAGCGCGCGACCAGTGGCGTCCGGCTGGTGGATCATCCGCACACCAGACGGCAGGGCGACGGCGAAGAGATCGGCGACTAGCGGGTAGTGGGTGCAGCCGAGAATTACGCACTCCGGTGTGGTGCCGAGTTTTCTTAACAGTTCGCTTACGTACCGGTCGACCAGTCCGTGTAAATCGTGGCGAGGCAGTCCGCGCTCGATTGAGCCCGCAAGCTCGGGACAGGCTTGCTGCACTACGGTAATATCGGGCCGGTGTTTACGGATCTCGATAGGGTAGCAGTCAGTCTCGACCGTGCGGCGGGTCGCAAAAACCGCTATGGTGCTGGACCGTTTTGTTTGTTGCACAGCAGTGCCGTCTTGGTCCCACCCGATCCCGGTCGCAGCCTCGATTGTCGGTACGACGATGCCGATCACGTTCCGCGCGATCCCATCGCTGCGCCGCCACACGGGAAGCCACTGCTGCTGAATCCAGCGCAGCGCCACCGTAGAGGCGGTGTTGCAGGCGACGACGGCAAGCGTACAGCCCTCCGCGAACAAGCGTTCGAGAGCGGCGCAGGTTAGGTTCAGAACCTCAATGGGCGGCCGTACTCCATAAGGCGCGTTTCGGTTATCGCCAAGGTAGACGAAATCGCGCTCGGGTAGCGCCTCGATTAGTGCGCGATGCACCGTCAGCCCACCGAAGCCACTGTCGAAAACCCCGATCATCCGAAGAGCCTTTCCATCACCAGTGCATGTGGCAATTCTTCACCCTAATTCCAGCTTAAATGGTGGCAGGCGCGGACCGCATTCCTGCAAGATCACGCCCGACCGTTACTGGGCAGGATACGGTCTTCCCGCCAGACGACCCGGGTTTCAGTTGGTGAGTGACGTCTCTTTCAGCTCAGGCGCGCGCCTTTCGCCGCCGGCCACTACGGGGTCCGGTTACGGCGTCATCTGCCGTTACCAGAGCAACTTCAATCCGAATTGAACCTGCCGGGACGTCGTCGATGTGCTTGTAATCACACCGGCGGTGGGCGACACGGCGGTCGGAGTGAAGACGATCGCGTTCGGTGTATTGAAATTTGCCCGGTTCAGCAAATTGAACAGCTCTGCGCGAAATTGTAGGTTGAGCCTCTCTCGAATCCGAGTGTCTTTCATGAAGGACAAATCCCAGGTAGCGAGACCGGGACCGATCAGGGTGTCTCTCCCCAGATTTCCGTAGAAACCGCTGCCATTGGGAGGAGCCAGGAACGCCGCCGGATTGAACCATTGCTGCGGCTTTCCAAGAATAACGGGACCTTTAAATGCCGGGTTCACAAACGGGCGCACGGGATTTCGCGTGTCGCCGTTGTTCGAAGGGTTATAGCTGAGTTGTGGCGTGAACGGAAAACCGCCCTGAAGAGTGACAATCGAATTGACGGTCCAGCCGCTCACCAAAGCATTCCCAAAACCGCTGGCGTTTTGCAGAAAATGTTTGCCGTGCCCGAAGGGCAGAGCGTAGGTTCCGTTGATCGCGGCCACGTTCCGGACATCGAAGTTCGCAAGGCCTCGATCGGCGCGGAGGTTAAATGGGTTGGAAGCGAGCGCGGGCTCCCCGCCCGAAGTTGTGGCATTCAAGGAATCTCCGTCGTCGATAGTCTTCGACCACGTGTAGACGCCGCGGAGCGCGAAGCCGCCGCTGAAGCGGTGGTTCACGTCCACTTGCAATGCGTTGTAGGAACTGTCGGCCTCGGAGAAATAGGTCCAGGTATTCGCGATGGTGGGATTCGGCTTTATGGCGGTGGGAACATAATAGGTCCCGGCGGGTACGGGAGTGCCAGCCAAACCTGCGGGGAAGGTGTTTGGATAATTTGCTGGGCAAGGCGCTGCGGGACAAATCACGGGAAACGGCTCATTCGCGTCGATACCGAGGATTTCGTGGTAACCGTGCGATCCCACGTAGCCGGCTCTCACGACGGTGTTCGCCGTCAGTTCCTGCTCGATACGGAACGACCAGGAGATCAGAGCCGGCGTTTGCAAGTCTGGCTGTACTCCACCCGGCACCAGTTTTGCGGTAGCCGGCACCGCGGCGCCGGGCGATATGGGGAGGTGGCCGACCGGCAGATTTGGAAGGCTGTAGGTTGGGTTGAACGGCGCGTTTTGGTCGGTGCGGTATCCCAGAGCATCTTGCAGATCGTTATACATGCCGAAGCCGGCTCGAATTACGGTTTGCTTCCAATTGCGGAAAGGGCTCCAGGCCAATCCGATTCGAGGTTGCGGCAGGAATTTTCCATTGTTCACCGTATAAACCGAAGATCCTATCCGCGGTTGGCTGGAGATTACGCCATTCGGGAAGGTATAGTTGGCGGCCCGGCCGTGCACCTCGTTCCATCCGGTGGTGAATTCATCGCGGAACCCAAGCGACAGCGTGAGCTGTGAATTCAGGCGAATGACGTCTTCGGCGTAAAACGCTCCAAACCACGAGCGCCAGCCCAACTCACTTGGCCGGGGATCATACAAAAGACTGCTTGCGGTTCCTTTCAGGAAAGTCTGCAAGCTGGTGAAGGTTGCCTGTCCGTACTGGCTCAGCGCCAGGTTCTCATTCGAGCGGAGGCGCTGGAACCATGCGCCGACACTGAACTGATGGCGGCCCTTGCTAAACGACAAGCCGTCTTCGTAAGTGAATAGGTTTCGCGCCACTAGCAGGTTGCTGCCGTTGTTGCTGCCGGCGAGGCTTAGTTGCGCCGTTGGATTCGACGCTGCGCTGCCTCCGACCACAACCGCGCCAACTGGGCGGCCGACAACAAAGCCTTCCAGACTCGCCGCTGGCGTACCCGGCGTGGGTTCTCCGGTAAAGAAATATCCCGCGCGCGAAAACCCTGCCCGCGCCGTGTTGATCACGGTAGGCGAGAATACATGTGTTTCCTGGAGGCTGACGACCTGCTCCCGGAGGCTCTCGGCGTCCGTACTGTACAGATTGGTGCTGGTGGGAGTGAAATCTGCGCTATCGTCGATTGTGTAGACTCCGCTGAGGGTGTCCTTCTCGGAAAAAATGTGATCGACCCGCGCCGTGCCGAAGTCATCTCGAATAGTCTGCAAGGGATTGTTGAACGCTTCCGAGATTCCGCCGAAGTCGGGAGCACCTGGGCTCGGAACGGGCCAGAGCGAGATGAGCGGCGAAACTCCGACAAGAACGAGTCCGGACGCCGGGCAGGCGGCCGGGGCCGGGGCTCACCAGCTTGCAGGGCAAGTACCCGCTCCGGGCATTCTGGTCGGGGACCAGGTCCACGCCGGTTTGGTGCAGGTGCTGGCGGAATCCCTCGTAATTGCCGAAGACGAAGGTCTTATCCTTCTGGATCGGTCCACCCAACGAGCCTCCAAACTGGTTGCGCTGAAAGCCAGGAGCGGAGCCGGGATCGAAGTAGTTGGGAGCATCTAGTGCGTTGTTTCGCAGGAATTCGTAAACCGAGCCGTGCAGTTGGTTTGTGCCGGACTGGGTGACGATCAATACCTGAGCCCCTGGCCGCTTGCCGTACTCGGCGCCATAGGAATCCCGAAGCAAATTGAACTCCCGCACGGCGTCCACGCCCAGCAACTGCTGGCTGGTGCCTCCCGGCTGCATATTGTTCTCGGCGGCGCCTGTAAACTCAACGCCGTTCAGCAGGAACAGATTCTGCTGCGGCCGATTCCCCGACACCGCAAAGTTATTGCCCACGGTCGAATTAGACACGCCGATCCCGCCGGTTTTTTCCAAGGTGAAATTGACGACGCCGGGATTGAGTGTGAGAAGTTCATCATAACTTCGCCCATTGAGCGGAAGATCCTTCACCTGCTGCTCACCCACCAGGCCGGATATATCCGTCGTCGTGGCGACTCACAACTGGAGCGTCGGCATCCACCGTCACTTGCTGGCTTGACTCGCCGACTCGCAAGAGTGAAATCCACAGAGGCATATTGGCCCACAACCAAATGAATTCCCGTGCGTACCTCTTCGGCGAATCCCGATTTCTGAACCCGAACCTCGTAGCGGCCAACCGACAGCGCGAATACCTGATAGCGACCCGCATCATCGGTGATCGTAGAGCGGCTTGCTCCCGTATCTATATTTTTCGCTGTCACGGTTGCGCCCGCGACTACTCCGCCGGATTGATCTGTGACCGTTCCTGAAAGAACGGCTGATACCTGAGCCGAGGCCAATGACGCACAGAACAGAAGAAGGATGGCATACGTGAATATTGAAGCAAAAAATATGCGCTTAAGCGCATTGGGAGAACGAGCGGGGCAGGCAGTCAGATTCCGCATGTCTTGTTAGAATACCATTGTAACGAAAGGCCAACAAAGAGAAGACGCCCCTCAGAGAAGCGGGACTACCAGGGGTTCGCAAGCCGGGGGTCGTGCGTCACCGCTCGGCAGTACCCACTGATAGTCTTCGCCCCGTGACTCTGGCGGCTCGGCGGTTCCGGCAAGCGTGGCACATAACAGAAGCGCGATAGCGAGCGGCAGTGAAACGCACTCGTCTCGGGACATTCTGAAGCAGCCCTCTTACTTCTGCAGCCGAACTACTTCAAGCGTTACAAGCATCCGAACGGAGCGTGCACCCGCCTTGTCGCCCGGGCATACCAGCCGAAATGGTCCCTGGTAACCAAACAAGGCCTTCCCGTTCCGCTTATCCGCGACGAGAATATGTTCGTCGGCGAATGCCGGGTCCAACTCCGACAAGGCGAAAACCACCTGGTAACCGTCGTGCGCCTTAGCAAGGATGTAGTGGTAAGGGCTTTACCGCGCAGGTCTTTGTCCTGGGGAGCGCCGGCTCGTTTGAGAATCGCGCGCAGCGGGACGCCTCCGTAATCGACTTTTGTTGCGTCCTGATCCGGAATTGAAACCGTCTCACGAGGCATGTTCGCCAGATCCTCGGATTTTAAGGTTAGAGGCGAAGGAATATCTCCACTGACCGTTAGCGTTGCGGGTGCGGCCTGCGGGTTTGTCTGGGCAACCACGACTGTGCTGCTGCAGAGGACAAGTAGCAGGGCCGTTCGGCAGATCGGTCGGCATGCGTCTACCATACAAGACATTGTCGTGCCTCACATGCTGGAAGTCTAGCCTTTACAAATGCAATCTGCCACTCCGTGACCACAGGTCTTAGGGTCACGAAGTGTAATTTGTTAACGACAATAGTATTCTAAAATTTCAGCGCACCGACTGCGGGGACCTCAGGCGGTTAGGTGCCGTACGAGATAGAGGTTTTGCAGCCTTCATGGCAAAATGACACCATCCGAGTGAAACAGCGTGAATATTGAGAATCTTCTTAGCCAAATCCGTCACAAACGCGGCTATTCGGCTGCCGCGCTCGCGAGCAAGGTCGGTGTCAGTCGGCAGACGATCTACGCAATGGAGGCGGGTAGCTACGTTCCCAATACACTGGTTGCGCTGAGGCTAGCTCGAGTGCTCGAAGTCACTGTTGAAGAACTTTTTTGTCTGGAAGACGCTTCCCCACCCACATCATTCACGAAAGAAGTGGACGTGCTCCCTGGCGGGCAGTCCGTTGAACCTGGGTTGCCGGTGCAGATATGCCAGGTGGACAGGCGTACGGTGGGTGTGTCGCCCTCGCCGGTGGCGTGGTATTTGCCGCCAGCGGACGCTGTGGTGATCGATTCGGCTGAAAAGGGTCCAGACCATCGCAGGGTCCGCGTTCAGATGTTTCAGGATATGGAGCAGTTTGGTAACCGGCTCCTCATGGCAGGTTGTGATCCGGCCATGTCGGTTTTGGCGCGACACCTGCAAAAAGCGAATATGGAACTGGTGCTGGCCCATCGCAACAGCTCAGAAGCGCTGGAGTTGCTAAGAAACGGATGCGTCCACATTGCAGGCTCACACTTGCGGGATGAGACCACTGGCGAATCCAACCTGCCTCAAGTCCGCAAGCTGTTCCCAAGAGGGACCGCTGTGGTGTTCGCGTTCGCGGTATGGGAAGAGGGCATTGTGGTTGCCAAGGGCAATCCGAAAGCTGTTCGGGAGATCGCCGACTTTGCCCGCAAAGGCGTCGCTTTAGTGAACCGGGAGCCGGGATCTGGCAGCCGGTCTCTGTTGGACTCCAGTCTGAAACGCCTCGGCATCGCCTCGTCCAAAGTAAAAGGGTACAAGCAGGTGGCCCACGGCCACTTGCCGGCGGCGTGGCAGGTGCGAACGGGACATGCCGACTGCTGCATTGCAACGCGCGCCGCAGCCCGCGTGTTCGGCCTGGATTTCGTTCCACTGGTCAGCGAACGATACGATCTCGTGATTCGAAAACAGCACCTCGCATTGCCCGCCGTGCAGCTGCTACTGGATACATTGAACCGGACTGCTTTTCGAAGAGAACTCGAAGGCCTCGGAGGCTACGACACGAGCGGCGCGGGAAAACAGATGGCGTGATCGTAAAGAAAAGGTCACCAACAACGGCCGCCGCCCGATGGCTAGGGACCATTGCGGATCCTGGCGCCACAGGAGAAGCGTCCTGCCGGCTGGATTTGTATGCTTCCGCGAAAACAGGAAAATACAGTAGTAAGCTGGTCTTAGCCCGAGATCACGCAGTTCGTCTTTTGCGGGCTCAGAAACGAGTTGAAATGCCTCTTTCCGCAAGGAATCAATTGCCAGGCAAAGTCCAAGAGGTTCGGCTGGGCGAAGTCATGGCGCATGTCATCGTTCGTGTCGGCAAGAACGTAGTCGAGAGTGTGATCACTAGAACCAGCGCGGAAGAGCTGGCTCTAAAGAAGGGAGACGCCGTTACGGTCGTTATCAAATCGACAGAAGTGATGCTGCAAAAAGACTGAACATCGGCCCGTTTCTTGCTAGTCTGTGTTTCCGTTAATTCATCTCTCCCAACCCGTGCCTGTACCCGCACTTCCGGCATAACGAGAATGCTTCCGCGTTGTCGACGTGGTGCCGCACTTGTCCCAGCATCCGCAAGTACGCAAAAATCGCGCGTAAATCATCCTCCGCCATGTAGCGAAAGTATGGCCACGGCATCACAGGGTTGATCTTTCGCGCGTCGTTCCATCCGGTGCGCATGACCGCCAGGAACATGCGCTCGTCATAATAGGGAATGCCGGAAGCATCGGGTGTCAGATTGGCGCTGGCCACATCTCCCCAGGCTCCTTGGAACGGCACGCCGCCGGCGAACGACATGCCCGGCAGATCTTCCTCGTTCTGCCGCGGCGTGTGGCAGTACGTGCACGCGGCCGCGTTGGCCAGGTAGGCGCCACGCTTCTGTGGCGTCGAGAGATCCGGGGCAAAATCGCGAGGCCGAGGCGGCAGCGGCTTCATCCGGGCCAGCACCGCTTTCGGAATTTCGGATTTGGGTAACGCATTGCGAAGCGGCGGGAGCGACCGCACGTAAACGATGATGGAGGCAAGGTCCTCGTCCGAAAGCTTCGAAAATTGGCGGTAAGGCATCTCGATGTATAGAGTGCGACCGTCATGTCCGATGCCCTGGGTCAGAGCGCGGTAGAAGTCCTGGTCGGACCAGGACCCGGCTCCCGTTTCGCGATCCGGAGTGATGTTGGGAAATGTGAGGCGAAATTTCGGATGTAAAACTCTTCCACCGCCTAACCGGCCGTACGCCGGCAGACCACCCGGCGTATTTTGCCAATCGCGTTCGGAATGGCAGTGGAAACAGATCGCCACTGCATTCGCCAGATATTTGCCCCGCTCCATGCGCGCTGCCGTCCTTTGCAAGGGAAATTGCAGCGGCGACTTTCCACAACCGAAAAACAGGGCCACGAAGAAAGGGGCGCACCGACGTGCGCGCGTGCTCATCATCTGCTCTATTTTGAGAATAGCCCGAGACCGTTTTGGCGCGCATGAGAGCAATCCCCGGCGTAGCGGGTTGTGTCCGATCTGCACAACACGCTTGGCTTCGCTCGCTGCACAGAGAATCTCGCCAGCGCCTTGGCAGATCCTCATGTTCACGCGCTTGCGGGTTATCTTGAATCCTGCTTCCCGCCTCGAGGGACAAAGTTCAATGCGGCCGAGTTCATGCAATAGCGCAAGTGGGAGGCGGCCCATCGTTAAAAACATGCCCCAGATGAGCGTCGCACCGCCTGCAGAGAACTTCATCTCTCTGCATCCCAAGTGAGTTGTCCCCCTGGACTGCGACATTTTCCTTCGCGATAGGCGTCCAAAAACTGGGCCAGCCCGTGCCGGATTCAAACTTTGTTTTGGAATCGAAGAGAACCGTATTGCAGCAGATGCAGTGGTATAGCCCGTCCGCGTGGTTGTTGGCGTACTTGCCACTGAACGGCCGCTCGGTACCGGCTTTCCGCGTCACCTCGAATTGGTCCGCCGTCAGTTGTTTCTTCCATTCCGCCTGCGACTTTTCAACTTTCTCGACATTGACCACATCCGTCCGCGCACCTGATGCATCAAATTCGACAATTCGCACCATGTGCGGCCGGAAAACTAGCGCCCAGGACCTTCAGAAATAATCGCCGCTTTGGTCCAGGCGAATTGAATACGGTCACTGCTGCCCTCCCTTCACGAGCTCTAGGAGCTCAGTGCGTAGTCTTGCTAACTTATGCGGTCGTTTCGGGCACGTCTGGAATCATGCCGAAAGCTCTCACTTTCCTCCGCGATAAAATATGCGCCAGATCTTGCCGTGCTGGCTCTCGCTGATAAACAGCGAGCCATCGGGCGCTTCCGCCACTCCGTCGGCGCGGGCCAGAGCGGTGTCAGGATTCGTGAGTGGGGATTTGCCGGCGAAGCCGTCGGCAAAAACCTCATGACTACCCGATGGCTTCCCGTCGACAAACGGCTGGAACGTTACGTTGTAACCCTCCTGCGGCATCGGTGCCCGGTTCCAGGAGCCGTGAAACGCGATGAACGCGCCGTTTTTGTAATGCTCTGGAAATTGCGCGCCCGAGTAGAACATCACGTCCACCGGCGCCCAGTGCGCGGGGAAGCTAGTGACAGGAAGGGCAAACTGGCTGCACCGGCCGACCTGCTTCCCGTCACCGCCATACTCCGGTGCCAGAAAAAGCTTCTTCTGCGCGTAATCGAAGAAACAGTATGGCCAGCCGAAGTTTGCGCCGGCTTCCGCCACCCGAAGCATGGGCTCGGCCGGGCGCTCGGCGTTCTCCTTCGCGGTGAACATGCCGGGCCATAGGGTGTCCAGTTGGTCCCGGTTGTTCATCACGATGAACAAAGCGCCGTCATGCCATGCAATCGCCGGCATCTGACGCAGCCCCGTGGCAAACCGTGTCCCATCCTCCTGCTTCTGGCCTAGCTTGCTCTCGGAAAATTTCCAGATGCCGCCGCTTTTTTCGAGTAGCTGGCAGGGATCCTGTCCGGGCACCTTGGGCTTCCGATTCTTCGGCTGGCAGGCGTTGGACGGTGCGCCGATATTCACGTAGAGACTGCCTTGCCCATCAAACGCGATGCCTTTATCGCCGTGTTCTTCCACTCCCGGCAGACCCGAGACCACGATTTCTGGCGGCGACGTCGGCGTCAACTGACCTGCCGGCATCTTGTACCTCTCGACGGAATGGAATTTCGCTACATAGAGGTAGCCATTTCGCAGCGCTACGCCTGTGGTACTGTCCTGGCCAATCTTTTCTTTAGTCTCGAAACGGCCGTTTCCGTTGGTGTCGCGCAACGCCACTACGCCGCCCTTGCGGCCGTCGGCCTGCAGGGCAACATAGATGTCTCCGTTCGGAGCGACGGCGATATGCCGCGCGGGCCCGATTCCGTCGGCCACCACGAGCGCGCAGAAGCCCTGCGGGAGTTGCAGCCCTCCATTATCGGGATCGCAGTGGGGCGCATTGGCCGCCTGTAGACTCCATGCAATCGCTAGCAAGAAGCCGGCGGCGCGTCCCGCCGCAGCGCAGTTTCTCGTCAGGGCCTTGGGTTCGTGCGAGCTTTGTGCATTTGAGCTTTGTATTTTTGGCATGACTCTGTATAGAATACAAGCCGCGACCTCCGCCCGCTGGCGGTTTTGCCTACTAGCGTCAACACGGAGGACCGGTCCAAGGAACCATTATGAAACTTTCCAATTGCTTTGAGCGAATCCGCTGTGTTGCGCCGGCAATGATGCTCCTTTCGTTGGCGGCCGGAGTCTGCACAGCCGAGAAGATAACGGCATTACGTCCACTGCTGACGGCAGTCTGTCAGGCCACACCGGATGTTGATGGCAGAAAACTCGGGCAAGATGGACATCGTGACGTTTGATGGACCGGAGATGCAAAATGCGGTCATCAAAACAATCAAAGAGGGGCTGGAGAGCACACCCGGCGTGACCGCCACACGCGGAACGGCGTGGATCGTCGAAGGAAGCTAAACTACATAGATGATCCGAAGCTCAAAGACAAGGACCCCGGTGCGTTCAAGATGTACTCGGTTCCGCTGCCCGAGCCGTAGGACGGACCGAATCGCATTTGCGATTGCGATCATCATTGCGAGCAGCTCAATCCCAATCGCTTTTGGCCGGGCCGGGCCATCGGTGTGGGATGGAGTCTACTCGGCCGCACAAGGCAAACGCGGTCAGGCACTATATGCGAAGGCGTGCGCGTCCTGCCACAAAGAAGAATTGGAAGGCCACGGGCCGACGCCTTCGCTCGCGGGCCCAGAGTTCCGCGACCGGTGGGATGGTCAAACACTCGGTGACTTGTTCGAAAAGATGCAGGCAACCATGCCCGGAGATCATCCCGGTAGCTTGAGCCGAGAGGAAAATGCTGCGATCCTGGCGTTCATTCTTCGTTCCAATGAAATGCCGGTTGGCGAAACGGACCTCAGAACGGAGGGCGACTGGCTGGCAAAGATTCTTTTCAAAGCAGCGAAGTCTGAGTGATGCTAACTCATCAAGAGGTTTAGAACGTGGAGAAGATCAGAAAATCCGAAGACGAATGGCGGAAGCAACTGACACCGGAGCAATACGAGGTTGCCCGGGGAAAGGGCACCGAACCAGCCTTCACCGGCAAATATCATGCCAGCCACGCCGACGGGATTTATCGGTGCGTCTGCTGCGGGACGCCGCTGTTCGATTCACAGACGAAATTCGAATCAGGTACGGGCTGGCCGAGTTTCTCGCAGCCGGTTGACGACGGTAGTGTTACGGTCGTCGTCGACGACTCTCACGGGATGCGTCGGGAAGAAGTGGTTTGCGCGCGGTGCGACGCGCATCTTGGCCACGTGTTCAACGATGGGCCGCGCCCTACGGGGTTGAGATACTGCATGAATTCGGCGTCGTTGGATTTCGCGCCGCGCCGATAGCACTTACATTACAAGGAGTAAGACATGACCATAACCATCGAAAAGTCAGCGCTTAGCGCAACGGCTGCGAAATTCTGACCAAGGAACTTAAGTTCTTCATCGAAATGGATCGCCGCGAAAAGCGGCAAGGCCTTTCCCGTCGAGGACCCTGCTACCAAAGAGACCATCGCGAATGCACCAACCGGTGAAAAGCCGATATTGACCTTGCCGTTCCGGCGGTACGCCAGGCCTTCGAATCCGGACCGTGGTCGCGCATTTCACTGCCGGGAGATCGCGGCTCGTCTGGCGACTAGGCGACCTTCTTGAACAGCATATCGGCGAGTTCGCCGAGCTCGAGGCCCTCGACAACGGCAATCCTGTTACAAATGCGCGCAAGGGTGACTTGCCGGGCTCGATCAACATACTCCGCTACATGGCGGGATGGGCGACACGTAGCGATCTGGGCCGTATGGTCGGCAAACTGGACATTGAAAAGTTGCGGGCCGCCGAGTAGGGCCGACTTCTTGTTTGCGTGTGGTCCGCTCGGAAGTGCGCGGATTCCCGCCACCGTGTCCGCCAACTTCTGGGCGAAAGTACGTATCGCTCCCCTGCGACTAGGCGGAGTCGTCCCATCCCTTCACGCGGGCGGACTTGGCGGATCTCGGAGCAATCTGATCGGATTGCCCTCGCGTAAAGGACGCATCCCGTCCGCGGAAAGGGTAGAAGCCCGCCTCTCAGTTTTAAGTCTCAGCCACCTTCTTTCAGCCCGATTGTGCGGATACCGATTGGCTCGAAAAGGGAGTTCGCTCCGGCAGGAACAGCTCAATGTGACGCACCTGGTGTGTACGCACCCATCCGAACCTTGACCAAGGCCTTGTGTGGCGCGCTCGTACGAGCTTTGGCCGGTTCGTTGCCAAACAGGAATTTGAGGGCTCCGGTAAACGCGCGCTGGTTTAAGTTCCTACTTACGCGTCATTCCAGAGTCACGCATGAATTCACACGCTAGCCTAACCTCGGCTTTAACTTCTGTCCTTGTAAGGTAACGGTGAGATTCCATTTTTGCGCCTCAAACACGAATCACTCCGGAACCATCCCGATCGTCCGCAGCCACGTCTCCGCCAACTGAGGCCATCCCGTTATCGGAAACTTCGTGTGCCGCAGCCCGAACGCATGCCCACCCTGCGCATACAAATGCATCTCCACGGGAACCCCAGCCTTCTTTAGCGCGACGTAGTAAGCCAACGAGTCGTTCACATTGTCCACGTGGTCATCCTCGGCCTGTAGCAAGAACGTAGGCGGCGTCTGGCTGGTGACATGGAGATCAGGATTCAACGCAAGGCCTTTATCGGCAATCGAAAGATGATCCGGATGAGGAATCACAAACTTTTTGGCGCCTTGCTTAGCATCCCACTCCGCCGCGGACATCGACAGATGGCCCGGATAAAGGACCACTGCAAAATCGGGGCGGCAGCTCTCTTTGTCGGCGGCATCGACCGCCGGATACAAACGCGTCTTAAAGTGCGTGCTCATGGCCACCGACAGATGACCGCCTGCCGAAAATCCAAGCACACCAATCTTGTGCGGATCGATGTGCCACTGCGCCGCGTGAAACCGCACCAGCCCCACCGTCCTCTGCGCATCTTCCAACGCCATCGGTGATTCCGGATACGGCCCCGACTTCGGATACGGCCCCACATCCGTCACGCGGTATTTCAACAGCACACACGTGATCCCCTTGGGCGCGAGCCAATCACAGACCTCCGTGCCTTCAAGATCGATGGCCAGACCCTGATAGCCCCCACCAGGGAAGACGACGACCGCTGCGCCCGTATTCTTCCCCTTTGGCGAATAGACCGTCATCGTAGGCCGCGACACGTTGGTGACGAAACCCGTCGCCGCGGCCTCCGGCCCAGCCACAGGCTGGGGATCAGGCACGGCCCCAGGCCATATCTGCACTTGGGTATGTCCCGGCGACGGCTGCCAGCCAGTCGTCTGTGCGCTCAGATGGCTAAACGCAGACACAACGCAGAGAGCCACGAGCAAAGGCTTCACCACAATCCCCCAGAGGCAGGATACAGGAGCGTCAGGCTGCTCACAAGCGCCGTGAGGTCGATCCTCGATTGGAGAGCAACATCTCACGAATCGGCCTGCTTGCACGCCTGTCGTTCGGAAGAACTGACGTAACAGTCCAACCAACCAACAACCAGTCTGGAACTGTGACGCAAGGACGGTTGCATCATCCCAACCGCCGATGATAAGCTTCGTCTCACACGATGGGCCCAACGCCGACCATCACGATCCATGTCCCCGGCCCGTTGCGCACGTACTGTGCGGGCGCAGCACAACTCTCGATCTCGGCGCACACCGTGCGCGCCGCACTTGAGGATCTCCAGCGGAGCCAGTCCGCTTTGTATCGCAATGTCTGTGACGAAACGGGTATGGTGCGTCGGCACCTGAACGTGTTCGTGAACTCAGACAATGTGCGCGACCTCAACGGGGTCGACACGACGCTGATGCCGGGGGACGTGGTAACGATCCTGCCGGCGGTCTCGGGAGGTTGAAGATGGCGGAACGAGTCATTCTCACCATTGGCACCAAGAAGGGTGTGTTCGTCGCCGAGGCCGCGAAGCCGAGACGCAGTTTCGCGCTGCGCGGGCCCTTCGGTCCCGGCGTCCCTGTGTACTCGACGCTGATCGACGCGCGCGGGACACCGCGCCTATATGCTTCAAGCTGCAATCCGTTCTTCGGTATGAAGGTGTTGCGTTCAACGGACCTGGGGAAGAGCTTCACGGAGACTAAGTCGGGGCCAGCGTTCCCCAAGGAAGACGGACGCGCGCTCGCCAACATCTGGTCACTCGAGGCCGGCAGCGGCAAGAAGGACCTATGGTGCGGCGTGGAGCCGGCGTCATTGTTCAGGAGCCATGACGGCGGCGATTCGTGGGACATGGTACCCGGCATCAGCAACCACGATCACGCGCGCAAGTGGCAACCCGGCAACGGCGGGCTCTGCATGCACACGATCATTCGCGACGGGAATCGCGTGCACCTCGGCATCTCGACCGGCGGCCACTATGTGAGCGAGGACGGTGGCGAGACATTTAGGGCATCCAATCAAGGCGTCGGCGCCGGCTTCGCGCCTGATCCCTATCCCGAGTTCGGTCAGTGCGTGCACAAGATCGCGCGGCACGACGACGCGCCCGGCCGGCTCTACATGCAGAACCACGGCGGATGGGCAGATTGGACCGGGCCTGGGGGGCCGCGGCCGGACATCGGGGTGCTACGCAGCGACGACTACGGCCACTCGTGGCGATCGATCGCCAAGGGATTGCCGTCGGACTTCGGATTTCCCATCGTGATCCACCCGCACGACGCCGACACGGTATACGTCATGCCTCTTGAGCCGGCGACGCGCTCCTGTCCGGGCGGCGCGCCAGCGGTGTGGCGCAGCGAAAATGGCGGCGAGTCGTGGAGCCGGCTCGCGCGTGGGCTGCCGAAGAAGCAGAGCTACTTCACCGTCCTGCGCGACGCGATGGACATCGACCGGCTCAAGGCACCCGCACTCTACTTCGGCACGACGACCGGTCAGCTCTGGATCGGGAGGGAGGGCGGTGAGAAGTGGGACTGCCTGTTCGATTCGCTGCCCCCGATTCACAACGTCAAGGTCGCGGTCGTGTGAGTTCGGACATGCCGGCGCGGATCACTCAGCAGCCCGATCGTGCTCGAAGATCCCCCGAAGACTCTCCGAAAGTTGCGCAAGGGCGAGCAGTCCGGCCGCTCACTTCCGGCTCTGAGCCGCATCCTGACTTCCTCCAACCGGATTTCGCGCGCGCCGCCTGAAGCATACTTCCGTACTTTCGGTACGACTGCGGCAATTTGCTGCAATCTCCACCAGGCTGTTTGACTCGAGATGCCTACTTTAAGAAAACCGCGACCCCACCACACCCCGGGGATATACGGACCACGTTCCCGGAGCGACCGGCTTGGTTTTGGCTTCCTCCTCGTTGCGGAATATGGCGCCTTATGGGGGACCTGGCCCGTTCGCTTTCAATTGGTCGCTGGCGCCAACTCGAGACCGCTGGAAGTGCCATAACCGATGGTGGCTATCGCCGTCAAGAAACCCGTCTTCATGTCGACCGAGTACAGAGCCGAATTATTGCTGTACCAGTCGGTCGCATACAGTTTGCTTCCGCTCCGGTCGAACGCCAGTCCCATAATGGAGGTGCTTCCCACGAGATTGAAGATCTTCGTGGCCACCCCGGTCGCACGGTCGATGCGGTACAACGTAGAGGGATCGCCTTGGGAAGGAAAGAGGTCGCACGTAACGCCGTACATGTTCCCGTCGCGATCAAACGCCAAGTCCATGAAGTATTGCGGGGCGCCAGTCGAACCGACGAGGGTAAACGTTCCAGTCCCCACGTCAACCGTGTAGAGTGCGTTGTAATTTGGCGGGCCAGGGGTACACCCAGCCCCAACCTGGCTAGCAAAGCTAGGGTTACACCCCCAATCGCGTACAGGGTCCCGTCGGGGGCGAACCCCATAGCCATGACCGCCAGCCCGGGGACGGGCACGCCGAACAAGGTTGCGTATCCGGTTGCCCGATCGATGGTCGCGAGCTGCTGAGACACAAAAAAAGGATTTCCTACCATGCCGTACAGGGTCCCCGAAGATGACAGCGCCAATGCGGCAGTCCCGCCGCAACATATCTCCCCGATGAGCTTGGTGGTGATGTGATTGACGTCCTGCACGCTGATCGCGACCAGGTCGTTCTTAGTCCCGTCAAACCAGCAAGTAGTGTAAAACAGATCGCCCGCCTGCACAGGGCTGACGGACACTGCGCAAAAAATAGCTGCTGACGCTGCCAGCAAGCCGAAAACGCGTTTGGTCCAACGCGATAAGGATTTTTCTGGTTTCACTGGAATTCCCTCCTGCCTGTATTCTGGAAATCTTTCCGGGCGCTGCTCGAAGCGGGTGGCTCGAAATGGTCGCTGGTCGTGAGGACCTTGCGGAAACTGCCGCGCGGTCAAAGCTGATTGAAATGCCTTCTAAGCCGAGATAAGCGTTGATGATATCGGTGACCATTTCATTTCAGTCATGCCTGGCGGCAAGTCGCTGGTGACGGCAGGGATCTGAGAACTGACAAAGACGTCCCACATCAACGGACTATTCATTCCGGATGTTCATCGCTCCTCCTGGTGGTTCTGAGCGCCGTTGAAGCTTAACGTCGAGTTGAGAAATGGCGGTCCTTTTCCGTCTAGGTCATCACCCCGACCTCAGAAATGGGAGTGACGCCAAGAGTTTCATCACGGAAGCGGGTCCGCCAACTCGAGTCCCGTGGAAAGACCAAAGGGCATGGCGGCGACCGCACTCTCAAAACCTGTTTTGGGGTCGATCACATAAAGACCGGAGGCACCAGTGAAATCGGTCGCATACAATTTGCCGTCCTGGGCGAAAGCCAACCCCATCACGGTGTTACTTCCCACCAGATTGACGATCTTCGTGGCTGCGCCGGTTTCAGGATTGATGCGATACAGGATCGCAGGAACGTAAGAGGGGTTGAGGGTGGTCGTCACACCGTATAGGTTCCCGTGACGATCGAACGCCAGGTCCATAAAGTATTGAGGTGCGCCCGTTGAACCGATGGAGGTAAGCTCCCCTGTGACCTCATTGACTGTATACAGCGTGTTGAAATTCGGGTCTGAGCCGGAACAGTCGGTGTTCAGATCGTTCGGGTTACCAGTCGGGGTACATCCTCCCACCGCGTACAGAGTCCCATTGGGACCGAAGGCCATGGCCATGACTGCGAGCCCGGGAACGGGTACACCGAATAGAGTGGCCAGTCCGGTTTTCGTATCGAAGCTGGTGAGCTGCTGGTTTCCGAAAAGTGGCCCGCACATGCTCATCAGTGTCCCCGAGGGCGACATCGCCAGCGCGGCGCAGCCCGTCTTGGTCGGACCAATGTCGGTCGTGGTGATCTTCCCGCCGGTCACTTCAATCGCCCACATTTCCCCCACTCCAGTAGAAAATGCAAGAGTATAGAAGACATGCCTGGTTTGATCGTCATTCGCCGCGGGAGTCGCAGCCAGGACGCCTTTGGACGTTAGAACACCTGTCATTGCTGTCACGATGAACAGGCACAAGCCATTCGATAGCAGGTTTCTTCTTGAAAGTGATTTTCCAAACATGGTGACATCCTCCTCGAAAGAGACTTGGCTAAGCACGTATACGCCACTTTCGTGTAGGCCACTTTCGTGTATCTGGAACAAGGCGTCAAGAATCCTTTCGGTGTTTTTTTGGTTACCGCGCAAATTGCTGAGCCAAATACGCCTGATGCCGTTGGTTACCGTGCTGGTGCGCTCATTAAGGCTGGAAGCGTGATAGACTCGATGGTCGTTTCCAGGCTTGGTTTCCATGCAGGCGCCATCCAATCCAAACCGCATCATCAGGTTTGGCGTGTTCGAAGTCGACCTGCAGGAAGCTGAGTTGCGCCAGTCGGGCTTGCGGCAAAAGTTGAGTCCGCAAGCATTCGAGGTATTGCGGGCGATGCTGGAACGTCCCGGCGAACTCCTCACCCGAGAGGAGCTGCGAGAGCGTTTGTGGCCCGGAAATACGACGGTCGACTACGAACTCGGGTTGAAGAAGTGCATCAACCGGATCCGCGAGGTGCTGGGCGATTCTTCAGATCATCCTCGCTTCCTTGAGACGGTACGGCGGCGCGGGTATCGGTTCGTTGCGCCGGTTCAGGAGCGTGAGCGGTTCGCCGGGGGAGCCGAATCCAAGGCAGAGGAAATTTCAACCGCGCTAGTCGATACCCATAACGATCGCGACCGCCGTCCGGGAAGAACCGCGATGCGGCCAAAGCAAGTTTTGCTAACAGGCGTTTTGGTTGCGGTAATAGCGCTTGTCTCAACCTGGCTGCTCAGAGGCCCTCGCCGTAATCGATCAAATGCGCAGAGGGTATCGTCAGCCGCGGTCATGCTGCTCCCGTTGACCATTGAGGGCGATCAGAGGCTGCCGGCGCTTTCCCCGGATGGCAGCCGCGTCGTATTCCTGCGCTCGGCCCGGCTACGAAATGAGTCAGGACTCTATGCGGCGGTGGTCGGCTCCCAGAGTTCGGTCAGATTAACGCAAAATGATGAGCCCGGGCTTCTCAAGGATGAGAAGACTCCAGCAGTAGGTGACCCCTACTCTCCCGCATGGTCTCCAGACGGCCGTGAGGTGGCTTTCGTTCGCGATCGAGGCGACAAATTTCTGATTGAGATGGTGCCAGCGCTGGGTGGCTCTGAGAAAACTCTCTATACTGGGCCATGCTCGCCGCTCAATTACGAGACCGGAAAAGGGGGGCTGTCTTTCTCGCCCGACGGCAAACTCATCGCGTTTTCCGAGTGGAACGCGGCGATACAGCGAAGTTTCATTAAGCTGCTCTCGCTGCGGGATTCCAGCACGCGAGTCCTCACGTCGCCTCCGCCTGCCTGTCATGACCGGCGGTCAGCTTTCAGCACTGGCGGCGACAAATTGGCTTTCGTCAGGTCGTCGGGACCGACTTCGGTCGAGGAGCTTTTTGTAATTTCCGAAGCGGGCGGCGAGCCCAAACAACTAACTTTCGATCACAAGCAGATCTTCGGGCCGCCCGCTTGGACCCAAACGAACGAAATCGTTTTTTCTTCCAGCCGCGGGGGATTGCCAGCGATTTGGCGCGTACCAGAGTCAGGCGGCATTCCCCAACGGGTTCCGGAAGCCGGCCCTGTCGCGTGGTACCCTTCGCTCTCCCAATCTGGAAACGAGCTTGCTTATGAGTATGTCGACCAAGAGCAAAACCTGTGGTGCCTCGAGTTAAACGGTCAGATTCACGCACGGGGGGTGGCTTCGATCCTCGTCTCCTCAGCGAAGACCCAGAACTTGCAGCCGCAGTTTTCGCCCGACGGCCGCAAGATCGCGTTCCAAAGCTTGCGGTCCGGCTATCAAGAGGTGTGGATCTGTAACCGCGACGGCTCCCATGCAGTGCAGGTCACAGAGTTGCGCGGCTTTGCCGGAAGCCCGCGGTTTTCACCTGATGGCCGCTATCTTGCATTTGACTATCGTTCGCAGCATCACAGTGACGTTTACGTTGTCGAAACAGGCGACGGCCATCCACATCCCGTCGTTGCTTTTCCTGATGCAGACAGTTTTCTGCCGAGCTGGTCGCGAGACGGGCGCTGGATCTACTTCACGTCGAATCGCGGAGAAAAGGGTTATCAGATTTGGAAACAGTCTGTTAAGGACGGGGCTGCGGCCGGGCCGCCGCCAATTCAGGTGACGCGAGACGGAGGCTTCGGAGCAGTCGAGACTGTAGACGGAAATTTGCTGCTTTATACAAAGCGATGGAGCCAAGGGATCTGGGCAATGCCGCCCAACGGCGGCGCCGAAACCCGTATTTGGGGTGGGCCAGGGCCGGACAACTGGAGCAACTGGGCTGTGACGAAGAGCGGTATTTACTTCTTTGCCCCTGAGACTGGCGCGCCTCCGAAGATCGAATATCTCGAGTTCAAGACCAAGCGGTTATCGCAAATCGGAAAGCTCGACAAGCCCTCTTTCTATGGCATGGCCGTATCGCCAGACGGGGGCACGCTTCTGTACTCGCAATGGGACCGCAACGAGCATCAAATTTTGGTGATGGAACATTTCCACTAAAAGTTCGCAAGCGTGAATATTCGGCATACGCAGGCTGATCCTGTAATCGAAAACTTTCGGTCCAGCGCGGCTGGGCGAGATGCTCGGTGTTGAGATAGTTTCATCATTCCCGGCACCTGAACAGAAAGCCCGAGCCGAAGCTCGGGCTTTCGTCGATCCGTTAAATTGTGCGTGCTGAGTTAGCGCCGGCCGCCCCGGCCTTCGTGCTCGCCGCGGCCTCCGCGGAAATCACGACGCTCGTAGTGTTCGGGTGCACGATGTTCACGCCATTCGTGGTCGCGCCAGCCGCCGCCATAAACGTAGCCAGGAGCGGGCACTACATACGACGGATACGGGTTGTAATAAGGATCGGAGTACGGATATGCGTAGGGGCCAGGGTAGGCCGGATACGCATAGGCCGGTCCGCCGACCGTCACACCGAATCGCACCGCGGCGTTAGCCTTTTGGGCGGGCACGACCATCAGCAGTGCCGCCAGCGCCAGTAAGGGAAGCCCAACTTTTTTCAACATTGTTCCATCCTCCACTACATTGGACGCGTGGAGGGTGAGTCAGGACTGACGCTTTACACTCATTTACACAGATAGGTGTTAGGTGCTAGGTGCTAGGGTTGCGGCCCTTGTATTTCCCTAGCGGATGGCTTTCGACAGCGCCTGGATACTGGTCACCAACTGGATACCGAAGACGTTGTCGCGTGTTCCTGAAATCTCTTCGCCACGCAGGCACTCGTATCCTACTTTGACCAGCTGCCATCGATTGGGGCGGAAGCCGACCGCGAATTCGTAGGACTGCATGTTGGGAGCGAAACTCTCATCCGACCACGTCGAGCGGTCTTCCACGCGGTTGTTTCGTTGATAGCCAGCACGCACGGCAAGATACGTGCGCGGGTTGAGCACGGCCTTGACTTCGGCGTATCCAAACGATGTGGCAGGCGAATGGAGGAAATTCGGATAGTCAAAGCGGAACCACTGCCATTCGCCGGTAGTGCTCCAACGGCCTCTGGCCCACTGCGCATCCAGGCCGGCGCCGGTTGCCGGAAAATCTCTCACGCTCTGTCCCGCTGGCAGAAAGCCGGCGACACTGTGATCGAGAAATGGACCACGATAAGCCGAAAACCCGACGCGAAATCCCTGCACCAGAGAGTATCCGGCGCCGGCCGTCCACTGGGCATGCTGGCTGCCTGAGAACAGACTCTGAGGATTTACGGGCGAGCTATTGGTCAATTGCACCCGTGCGTCAATCTTGTGGGTGGACAAGTCCAACTCGACGCCAGGCAGCCCGTAGAGCGTGACCGGCGTCAGTCCCTCGCCGGCGCCCCATGAGCCGCCGCAACCATAGTTCGCGGAGGTTGCGTATTTTTGACCGAGAAGATCGGCGACACCACACGGCAACTGGTCGGGCCGAAGGTTGAGATAGGCCGCGTAAGGCAATGGTTGGTCGAGGAGAGGATTGTCGGCATCGTCATAGTGAAGAGGAAAAGCGCCGAACGCCGAGGCCAGCTTGCCCGCTTTCACCACCACGGATGTAGCGCCATAGTTTTGCGTGTAACCGAGAAAAGCCTGCACGACGTGAGTTTCTATCTGATGATCGGGCGCGTAGGAGTCGTAGTAATAAAACGGCGTCGAACTGACATGGATCGACGAATAGACGAACCAATGCGCGCCGAGTTTGAGGCCGGGGTAGAACGCGGCATGAAATGCCCCAGTTACCGGGCTCGCATAGGCGTCCGCGGACTGCAGCCGGTGGGTGTACAAACCCTCGCCGGTTAAAGTGAACGGCAACGTGATGCCAGACTCGGCCTCCTGAGCAAGAGCTCGCAAGCACAGGAACAGCGCGAGCAATGGAGGGGACAGTCTACGAATGGGCATACGTTTCCCTGGCGGATGCCGATGGAGCCGCCGTGGCGACCGGCAGCCGCAGCTTGAACCAGAAAGTAGATCCTTTTCCCACCTCGCTGCGCACGCCAATTTCGCCGCCCATCGCCTCCACTAGCTGTTTGGAGATCGCAAGTCCCAAACCCGTGCCACCGTAGCGCCGCGTAACCGACCCGTCGGCTTGGACGAACTTCTCGAAGATCATGGCCAGCTTGTCTTCCGGAACTCCGATGCCGGTATCCTCGACCGAAACACGGAGAAGCACTCCGGAATGGCTCTGCTCTTTGGAATCGACGTTGATGTCGACGTGTCCCTGATGCGTGAATTTCAGGGCATTCGCGACTAAGTTCGTGATCACTTGCCCTATGCGCTTTGGGTCGCCAATCAGCCGATGAGGAATATCCGCTGCGCAATGAACCCCCAATTCGAGATTCTTCTCTAGTGCCTTGGGTCTGAGCAGGATGGCGACGTGTTCTACCGTCTTGTGCAGGTCGAAGACTTCTGACTCGAAACTGACCCTACCCGCCTCCATTTTCGAAAAATCCAGAATGTCGGAAAGAATCCGCATGAGCGATTCGGAGCAATCTTTCACGGCAACGGCATATTCGCGCTGCTCCGCAGTCAGATCGGTATCCAGCAGCAGCCCATTCATTCCCATGACTCCGTTCATGGGAGTGCGAATTTCGTGGCTCATGTTCGCCAGGAATTCACTCTTGGCGAGATTGGCGGCCTCGGCGGCTTCTTTGGCAGCCGTTAGCTCATTGGAGGAGCGGCGGACTGATTCCCCGGCCCGGTTCAAAGCTTCGGCGAGGAGGTTGATCTCTCGTGTGGGCGAGTCTACCGCCAGGTTGGCGGGAAGCTGACCGGTCTGTTCACTTTGCTTCAGTCTCGCTACCAGATCCTGGATCGGTTTGGATACTGCCCAGGCGGCCAACAAAGCCAGGATCAGGGCCAGTAGCGCGCCGGCGATTCCAATGGCGGTAAATTTTCCCACAAATCCCGCCAGGAAGTTACGCACCGCTGCGTCCAGAGAGTACAACATCAATAACTTGTATTCGCTGCCGAGCGACGCCGTTTCTAAAGGAAAGACCACGTAAGTCTGTGCATTGAGTTTCACTTCACAGCCATTCCGGTTTGTCGTGCAATCCGGAGACAACGCTATTTCGAGGTCGCGCGGAGGCAGCCGATGCAATGTGCAACGCACCAATTTTCCGCCACGCATCAATGCCATGTCGCCGATGGCATCCAACAGGGCCAGGTCAAATTTTTTGCCTACGGCCAGGCGGCCAGCGGCCTCATCGTTGAGAGTGATGGGCGCAGCCTCCACCTGGTAAAGCACGTCGTTCAGCCCGATCAGGGCGGATGCACCTTTGATCGCCGGAACCGAGTCTACACGAGTCAACGTGGCGCCGCGGAGCTCCAAAGCCATGACCGGGCGATCCTGCGAATCATAGATGGCCAGGAACTCATACCCGACTCGCTTATGCAGTTCTTTCAACTGCTCTTCAATGGTTCGTTCCACCTGACTCCGAAGTCCGGCGTTCTCTCCCGTCTCCTGGAGTAAGCCGAGGGATGCTTTCAGGCCCGCATTTTCCGTCAGCAGCGATGCAGCCTGGGCGATCCGTTGCGCATCACTCGCATTAATTTTCTCGAGTAGTAACTCCGACGTATGGACGTAGTCTCTGATTCCTTCGCGGCTTTTGTTCTTTAACGCGATTGAAAGCCCGAAGAAGGTGAAAATCATCGTCAGGCATAGAGGCAACAAAGAGATCAAGAACGTGCGTGTGGGCAGCGAAAGATTACGCATTCCTACGGGCGCTCCAGCGCCCGCTCGGGGATTTTCAGGACCAGCTTCGGCGGGTTGTCCGTCTCCACTCGAATGGTGCGTCGAAAGAAGCCCGCTCGCGTGTGCCAGGCGACCAACTGGTAGGTTCCGGGCGGAATGCCGGCCAGTGCAAAACTCCCATCACGCGCCGGCGTTGTGTACCACTGGTTGGGAGTTACGACGATAGCGGCGTACATGTTCGGATGCAGATGACAATAGACCTGCACCACGCCCGGTTCGTTGAACGTCAGGCTCCGCGTGTGGCCTTGCGGATAGTAGCCCAAGTCAAATTTCCTGGTGCTGGATAAAGAGAAAACGTTGTGAAAAACAGGATCGGCATTGGGAAAAGACACCGTGGATCCGGCCGGTACGATCAACAACGGCGGCTCGAAGTGCTGGTTTCTCTGAATCAGTTCCGCGCGAACGGGTTTTTCCGTCTCAGGCAGCTCGCCCTCCAAAAAGACCACCATGTCGCCATATTCGTTGATGCTTCCAGCCTCAGCCGGCGCGGGGGGCAGGGAGGCGCCACGCAGTTGATAGGCCGGCAAGGTTACCTGCTTCTTCGCAAGGCTTTTCGTGATGACGATCTGGCCGCTGAGCTCGGCGGCGGCGCCGATGGACGCGAAAGCGGCGAAACAGAAGGCTAAGCGCGCAGATGGGAGTAGAAGCTTCATCACGAATAGTTTCCAAGCGCGGCAGTGCGTCAGGGGCGGCCTTAAGCATGACCACTTAGTGAAGAATCCGGAGTTATCGCAGTAAGCGCACTGGGTCACCTGGCACGGATTGGTACCTAATATGGCGATCTCATGTTAACGTATTAGGCCGCGAGCGCACTAGTTATCTTTGATTAACGCAGTGGGTCAGCCTTTGGTGAGTGGAACTCCATGCCTTTTGGCCGCTGCTCGGAGACGATATCCGAACCTAGCAGTTTGTTGAAAAACGGGGACAGGCAGCGCCGTCCACGCGCCAGGCGAGGCTTGATGGTGTTATTCCGCATGTCACTCGGCTTGGGACGCCGAAGCCAGTCTCCATTTTTCAACAAACTGCTAAAGAGAAATGTCCGATTGGAACCCAGAGTTGTTCGGGTGCATCCTGGCTCATCGTGTCCTTGTGCGAATCAGCGAAGTCGAAATGTTAGCAGGGTCCTGACGGAGCTTCAGTTCACTTTGCGGAGAGAATGATTGGTCCGGTCGTGGACGTAGATCTCGAGCGCCGGCGCTTCGCTCGAGGCGAGTGTCTGCCAGTCCGGAGGCAAATGCGGAACCATGCCGCTATCCACGATCAAGAGGTCAGCCTCTTTGCAGCCCGCCGCCAGAGCCGTTGAATGGCCTTCAAAGATCCACACGGAGTGGCCGATGTACGCGATCCCGACCAGCATCCCGAAGAACGGAATGGCTTGCGAGAGGCCTTTGGTCACCGCCGGCAGCTCGGTATATGCGATGACGGCGATTTTTCTTTTTACCTTCGGCGAGATCAGCCTTTCAATCTGGCTCACCACGTTCGGCGGCATGGAGCCGGGAGCCGGGCATGGTTGCAGCATCAGCGTGCGGCCGGGAGTGACGAGGACGACCTGCCGGCTATGGTCCTTTCCCGAAACGTGCTCACCGGCAGCGGATTTGCGCGCCTGATCGAAGACGCGATGAATGCCTCGCGGCTGGTCCACCTGGGGCATGCGCGGTTCGAAGAGATCCGGCGGTTCAGGCATCGAGGGCTTACCTCCCGTCGCGGTCGTCAGGTTTCCCGGCGCCAAACCACTGCGCCGCCAACAACGGTCGCCACCGGGCCGCCCCTGAGATGCCATCCGTCGAACGGTGAGTTCTTGCTCTTGGAATGGGATCGGTTCACGTCATAGGTCCACTCGAGTTCGATATCAAATATCGTTACATCCCCCGGGCCACCAGTGGCGAGAGTTCCGCGGTTCAATCCCAGGATGCGCGCGGGACCGGTAGTGAACAACTCGACTAGGCGCATCAGGGAGATTTTTCGCGAATGGTAAAGCTTCTCGATCGACAGTGCCAGCGCAGTCTCGAGACCGATGATGCCAAAGGGGCATTTCTCGAATTCCTGCATTTTTTCGCTGCCCGGATGAGGTGCGTGATCCGTGGCAATCGCGTCCACGGTTCCGGCGGCGATGCCGTCGATTACCGCCGCGATATCGCATTCCGACCGCAAAGGCGGCTTCATTTTATAGCTGCTGTCGTAGGCTGTAATATCGGCATCGCTGAGGGCGAAATGGTGTGGTGTCGCCTCGCACGTGACGGCGAGTCCCTGTTTCTTGGCGAAGCTCACCATGTGGACGGAATGCCGCGAGGAGATGTGGGCCACATGGAAACGTGCGCCCGTGGTTTCCGCGAGCAGAATGTCGCGCGCCACCATCACGTCTTCCGAGCTGGCCGGGATGCCGCGCAGCCCCAGGCGAGTGGATTGCGCGCCCTCGTGCATGTCGCCGCCGGCGCTCAGGTTCAGGTCCTCGCAGTGGTCAATCACCGGCAGGTCAAAAGACTTGGCCAGTTGCATGGCGCGGCGCATCACGCGCGCATTCATTACCGGACGGCCGTCATCTGAGATCGCCACGATACCCGCGTTTTTCATGGAGCCGATGGCGGCCAGTTCTTCGCCCGCGCTCTCCTTGGTGATGGCTCCGATGGGAAACACGTTCACCACCGCGTGCTGGCGTGCGCGCTCGATGATGTAGCTGGTGACGGTGGCATTATCGTTGACCGGCAGCGTGTTGGGCATGCAGCAGATGGAGGTGAAACCGCCGGCCGCCGCCGCACGCGCGCCGGTCTCGATGGTTTCAGAGTGTTCGATGCCCGGCTCGCGCAGATGCACGTGCATGTCGATCAGCCCGGGGGCCACTATCAGGCCAGCGGCATCGAATACTTCAGCTCCATGCGAATCAAGATTTTTGCCGACCGCCTGGATGCGGCCTTCGTCGATGCGCACATCGGCGGGGGCGTCCCGGCCGGACGCCGGATCGACGACGTGTCCGTTCTTAATTAAGAGAGCAGCCATGACTCTGATTTAGACACCAACTGACGCGGCGACCCGACCAGCCTTCTGAGTCAGATGTTCGCAGTGGGGCGGACGCCCTCGTCCGCGCCGGACCCCCTGGTCCGGCTGGGCTGTCAACCGAGAAACGGAGGCCGACGACGGCGTCGGCCGCGGTCCAGGGGGACCGCCCCACGTTGGGAATTCTTCAACATTCAGGACGCTAGCCCGCGCTGCCATTTGCGTGTTCTCCCGCGACGCGCTCGAGCACGGCCATGCGAATGGCCACGCCGTTTTCGACCTGATTGAGAATGACCGAGCGCTGGAAATCGGCAATTTCGGATGACAGCTCGCGGCCCCGGTTGATAGGGCCCGGGTGCATAACCATAGCGTCCGGCTTGGCCAGCGCCAGGTGCTCGAGCCGCAGTCCGTAAAACTGGAAATATTCGCCGGCTGATAGCGGCGGGTCGTGCTGGCGCTCCAGTTGCACGCGCAACATCATGATGACATCCGCGCCGGCAATGGCTTCGCTCATGTCGGTGGTCAGGCTCACGCCGGGCGCCAGGTTCGCCAACTCGGGAGGCAGCAGCATGGCGGGACCGCACAGCACGATGTCGACGCCGAACTTTGAGAGCAGATGCACGTTCGAGCGGGCCACGCGGCTGTGCGCAATGTCGCCGATGATGGCGACGCGCAGACCTTCGAGCGCCGGCCGGCGATCCAAAATCGTGAGTGCATCCAGGAGCGCTTGTGTGGGATGTTCATGGGTACCATCGCCTGCGTTGATAATGGGCGTGGTCAGATGCCGCGCGAGAAAATGCGGCGCACCGGAAGCGGAGTGCCGCATCACAATGGCATCCGGGTGCATAGCGGCGAGGGTATTCAACGTATCCACCAGCGACTCCCCTTTGGAGACACTCGAGCCTGACGCAGTGATGGAGACCGTGTCCGCGCCCAGACGTTTGGCGGCGATTTCAAAGCTCGTGCGCGTGCGGGTGGACGCTTCGAAAAACAAGTTAACGATCATCTTCCCGCGCAGCGTATCCAGCTTCTTGAATGGCTGCGTCTGCACCGGCTGATAGAAACGAGCGCGCTCCAAAATTGCTTCCACTTCGGGGCGCGTCAGTTCTTCGATGCCGAGCAGTCCGACGGACATTGGGTTTCTTAGCTAAGCGGTCTCGGCGGCGGCTTTCTCAACCAGCAGCACTTTTTCCATCTGATCGATCTCCTGGAACTTCACCTCGATAATTTCGTCATCGGTGGTTTGCACGATGCGCCCGATGAACTTGGCTTCGATGGGCAGCTCGCGGTGGCCGCGGTCGATCAGCACCAGCAGGTGTACCTTCGCGGGGCGCCCATGATCGAACAGCGCATCGAGAGCCGCACGTATGGTGCGCCCGGTATAGAGAACATCATCCATCAGGATAATGTCTTTTCCATGAACCGAAAACGGAATCTCGGTGGCATTCACTACCGGCTTGATATCCACCGTAGTCAGATCGTCGCGATACAAATTGATATCGAGGATTCCGACGGGAACGGACCGCTTCTCCAGGGCCTCAATCTTACGTGCCAGACGCTGCGCCAGAGGCACTCCGCGGCGGCGGATCCCCACGAATGCCAGACGATCCAAATCGCCGCTTTTTTCAAGGATTTCATGGGCCAGCCGGACGAGCGTGCGGTCTACTTCCGACGCGCTCATCAACTGAGCTTTTTCCCGCGTGAGAGCCATATGGGGGATACGGCTTCAGGTTATCACAGCGAACAGAAAAGCGAGCGATTGCACGAGTGCTGCCATAGCTTATAATTTGCTTATGGCCACGCTGGTCGGAGTGACGGACACGCTTGCGCTCGCGTCGAAGCTTGAGAAGCTATTTTCCATCTTGCGCGGCCTGGACCGTGTGATCGTAGCGTATTCCGGCGGGACCGATTCGGCGTACCTTGCCTGGGCCGCACACTGTGTGCTGGGCGCGAAGGCGCTCGCCATCACCGCCGATTCCGCCTCGATTCCCGAATCACACAAGCGCGACGCCGAAGACTTCGTGAGACAGTTCGGGATTATGCACGAGTACATCGAGACCCACGAGTTTGAGAATCCCGATTACGTAAAGAATGATCCGAACCGCTGCTTTCACTGCAAAGACGAACTGTTTACACAGCTGGAAGCCGTGGCACGCAAACGCGGAATTTCCAACATCATTTACGGTGTGAATCAGGACGATTTAGGAGATTACCGTCCCGGGCAGAACGCCGCCAAGATCCATCAGGTGAAGGCGCCGCTGGCGGACGCCGGTTTGAGCAAAGCCGAAATTCGCGAGCTATCGCGGATGGCGGGGCTACCCACGTGGGACCGTCCGGCGGCGGCCTGCCTGAGTTCCCGCATTCCGTACGGCACGCCCGTCACGATCGAGAACATCAAGACCGTGGAGATAGGCGAAGAGGAGATCAAGGCTCTCGGATTCCGGCAGTTTCGCGTGCGGTTTCACGGCGAGCTGGTGCGCCTGGAAGTCGCGAAGGATGAACTCGATCGTGCGCTCACGCCGGAGATGGCTGCGCGCTTCACGCAGATTTTCAAAAAGCTGGGATTCAAGTACGTCACCCTCGATCTGGAGGGGTACCGGCAGGGTTCGCTGAACGAAGTTTTGAATCGTCGGTGAGCGCGGCTGGAAACACCGGCTTGACCACAGAACTTATTCAGGAACTGGCCCGCGAGTGCGGCTTCGAGCTGGCCGGCGTGGCTCCAGCGATTCCGCTCACCGAAGCAGATTATTACGGGCAGTGGGTGGCCGCTGGGTTCGCAGGCGAGATGAAATATCTCACGGATCATCGCGCCGGCGTCCGAAGCGATCCGCGTAGGTTGCTTTCCACTGCGCAGTCAGTGATTTGCGTTGCGAAACTCTATAACGGCCCCGAGCCGTACTCCACGCAACTCCACGATCGGGAGCTGGCCTGGATTTCGCGATACGCCTGGGGCCAGGACTATCACAACATTTTGCGCCGCGGCCTGGAACGCCTGGCCGGCAAGATCGCCGAGCACGTACCCGATCCATTTGATTGGAAAATCTGCGTGGACACGGCGCCGCTGCTGGAGCGCGCCTACGCGCGCCGCGCGGGCCTCGGTTGGATCGCGAAGAACACCTGTCTAATCAACCAGGATATGGGATCGTGGTTTTTCCTCGGCGAATTGCTGGTGTCTTTCGCGATCGAACCAGGCGCGCCGCCTCCCGACCGCTGTGGAACCTGCACCCAGTGCATCGACGCCTGCCCCACCACGGCCATCGTGCCGGCCGGCGCTCCCGCTGGTCCTGGGTGGGCCATCGATTCGCGCCTGTGCATCGCGTATTTCACGATCGAGCTGCACGGCGCCATTCCCTCAGAAGCCCGCGCGAAAATCGGCAACCACGTCTTTGGCTGTGACATCTGCCAGGATGTGTGTCCCTGGAATCATCGCGCACCGGTGACAGCCGATGCCGCGTTCTGGTCGGAGCATTTCGCACCGGATCTTGAGAAGTTGTCGAAGATCTCCGAGGAAGAATTTCACGACATCTTCCGAGCGAGTCCTGTCAAGCGCGCCCGCTATTCCGGCTTCCTGCGCAACGTGGCCGTAGCCATGGGTAACCAGCACGATGAGCGTTTCCGGCGGCCGCTCGAGAAGATGGCTGCGTCACGGGACGCGCTGGTGGCCGAGCACGCGCGCTGGGCGCTGGCACAGCTACAATCGAGTTAGAAATGTTGCGTTATTGCACTGCCGCGCTGGCGTTGCTGCTGGCTCTCCCGATTGTTGCTCAGGATTCGCCCGATGCCCGCGGCCTGAATCACTTCTACAATCTCGAGTACGACCAGGCCCTGATCGAATTTGAAAGGGCCGAGCAGCAGGATGCCCAGGCCATCGGTCCGCACAATCACGTCGCCCAGACGTTGCTTTACCGGGAAATGTACCGTAGTGGCGCGCTCGAGACGCAACTGGTATCGGGAAACAATCCATTTCTGCGCAGGAAGGGGCTAAACCCGAGTCCTGAGACCGAAAAGAGATTTAATGACGAGATTCAGCGGGCCATGGAACTGGCGAATGGTAGGCTGGCGCACAATCCCAGTGACACCACGGCGCTATACGGCCGCGGCGGCGCTTACGGCTTGCGAGCCAACTACGAGTTTCTGGTGAGGAAAGCCTGGCACGATGCATTGCGTGACGCCACCTCCGCGCGCAAGGACCACAATCGCGTGACGGAACTGGAACCCTCGAATTACGACGCCCGCTTTGTTCAGGGCCTGCACGATTACATTGTCGGCAGTCTGCCGTGGCAGTGGAAGATGCTTGGCTTTTTGATTGGCTTCCACGGTGACAAAGATAAAGGGCTGCGCACAATAGAAGAGGTCTCACACAAGGGGACCAACAACCGTGTGGACGCTGAGATGCTGCTCTGCGCGCTTTACCGCCGTGAAGAGAAACCAAAGCAGGCGGTGCCTTTGCTGGAAGACCTGCTGCAGCGCTTTCCACGCAACAACCTGTTGCTGTTTGAGGAAGCACAGATGTATAGCGATCTTGGCAATAAGGACAAGGCCATCGGCTCGATCGAGCGCATCGCGGCGATGAAAAAGGAAGGGCTTCCGGGGTTCGCGGCAGTGCCCTGGGAGAAGATCTATTTTCAGCTCGGCAACATCGAGTTTTGGTACAACGATCTCGACCGGGCGCTCGATAATCTCAAGAAAGTCACGACCTCTCACAACGAAGTGGATCTTAACACCGGGGTGCTGGCCTGGATGCGCCTGGGCCAAATCTACGATATGAAGAACCGCCGGACTGAGGCCATCGACGCCTACCGGCACGCTGTCGCGTTTGCGCCCGAGGCTGAGGCCGCCAAGGAATCGCGCGGTTATATGTCGTCACCGTACCGGAGGGAGAAATCGTAAGGCGCCCTCTGCGCGAAGGTGTTCCAATGCCGGACGTTAGTGCCGCTTCCTCTGGTCGCGGCTCGGCTAGCTGGCTAGTTCACACTGAGAGGGACAGCACCCATGTACGCCGCCGTACTGCACACTCTCGGTAAACCGCCGCACTACGATCAATTTCCTGAGCCGTCCGCGGGCGAAGTGATCGTGCACGTCCATGCCGCGGCGCTGAAGCCCGTGGACAAGGCGATGGCCATCGGCGAGCACTACGCCAGCTTTCGCGAGCTGCCCGCGGTCTGCGGCGTGGATGGGGCGGGGCATCTCGCGGACGGCAGCCGGGTGGTGTTTGCCGGCCCGCGGCGGCCCTTCGGTGCAATGGCCGAGCGCGCACCGGTGGCTCGAGCGCGATGCTTTCCGGTGCATGACGGCGTCGGTGAAGAGACCGCCGCGGCTCTGTTGAATCCCGGTATGTCCGCGTGGTTTGCGCTCACCTGGCGCGCTCAACTCAGTAAAGGCGAGAAAGTTCTCATCCTCGGCGCGACCGGGGTAACCGGCAAACTCGCAGTCCAGATTGCCAAGCGGCTCGGTGCGGGACGTGTGGTGGCTGCCGGAAGAAACGAGCAGGTGCTCGGTACTCTCGGCGGGCTCGGCGCCGATGCCACCATCCGGTTGGACCAGCCTGGCCAGGACCTGACTGAAGTATTCGTCCGCGAAGCCGGAGACGCGGGCTTCGACGTGGTGATCGATTTCTTGTGGGGCCGGCCCACGGAAGCTTTGCTTGCCGCCATGGCTCGCTCCGATCTCACAGCGGCGCGCTCGCGGGTTCGTCTGGTCGAGGTGGGCGAGAGCGCAGGGCCCGCTATCTCGCTGCCCCGCCACGGTGCTGCGCAGCACGAAGCTCGAGATCCTCGGGAGCGGTAGCGGCGCCGTTCCTCCACTCGATGTGATCGTCGAGTCCTATCACCAACTCATGGCCCGGGCCGCGAGCGGCGAACTCCGCGTCGATACGGAACACGTTCCGCTCGCTGATATTGAGAACGCCTGGCAACGCCAAGATCTGCAGGGCCGCCGCCTGGTCGTCATACCGTAATATATGGATCAGATGGAAAAATATAACCCGACGGATCGAACTCAAGTGAGGCGGTTGCCGAAGCGGGGCGCATACGATAAAGAACAAGTGCATGCGATTCTCGATGAAGGCTATCTCTGCCATGTAGGATTTGTCGCGGACGGGCAGCCCTTCGTGATTCCTACGCTGTACGTGCGTAAAGACGAGCAGATCTACATTCATGGCTCGGCGGCCAGCCGCATGTTGCGCACGCTTGATGAGGGTGCGAACGTTTGCGTAACCGTGACGCTGGTGGATGGATTCGTGCTGGCGCGCTCGGCATTCCATCATTCCATGAACTACCGCTCCGTGGTCATGTTGGGCAAGGCCCGGCTGGTCGCTGATCCCAGCGAGAAACGGGAGGCCATGCACAGCTTCACTAACCACATGGTGCCTGGCCGCTGGGAAGAGGTGCGGCAGCCGAACGAACAAGAGTTGAAGGCTACGACCGTCCTGGTATTGCCGCTCGACGAAGTTTCCGCCAAGATCCGAACCGGTTCACCCCTCGACGATGAAGAGGACTACGGGCTGCATGTCTGGGCGGGCGTGGTTCCAGTTCGTACAGAGCTGGGCCAACCGATTCCGGACGAACGGTTACTGCCGGGAGTCAAAGCTTTCGATGTTGCTCGGCTGTCTAACCACCACTAAACATTAAGACTTCATGAAGCCCCGAAACCTGGCGGCTGCCGCGCACGTTTTCCACGTAGGAGCACGGATTATGAAAGCGAAATGGCTGGTCCTCCTTTTACTTACAGGAAGCTCACTATTTGCCGGTCCCCGCATTTTCGTCGGCGTTGGCGTGGGCGGCTTTGGTTATGGTTATTACGCTCCGCCCCCTCCGCCTCCGCCGGTCGTGGCTTACGCGCCTCCCTATCCAGGTCCGGGCTATGCCTGGGTTGGGGGCTATTGGTATCCGTCAGGCCCTCGCTATGCCTGGCGCGCGGGATACTGGGCCCGGCCACCTTATCCGCATGCGTACTGGGTGGGCCCGCGCTACTACGGGCATCGTTATTACGGCGGATACTGGCGGCGGTAACGATTACCAGGCCGATTTGAGTTTCCAGACGTCGAGATGGACGACTCTGGCGCTGCCGCCCGCCGCATAAGTCTGAAGGCCGGTGCTGCCCGGCGATGGGAAGATGCGATCGGAGATGACGGTCTCGCCATTGTTGGCGAATAACTCCACGGAACTCCGGTCGACGAAAATATGCAACCGGATGTGGTGGGCGAGCAAGCCCACCGGTCCGGCATGGCGGCCGGCAAAGTCTCCGCTGAAACTCACGATTCCGGATTTCGTGCGGTCGATGAAGACCTCGGCCTTCTTAAAATTGCAGCCCGCAAGAGTTTGCTCCGCGGCGCCGATGCGCAGCCGGAATCCTGCTTCGTCGGCGGCCCCGGTCTCGAACTCCCCGTCAATTTCGTAAGCATCGGACTGAAACTCACTCAGACGCCGGTTTGCTTCAGCGATATCTGCTTTGTCGAAGTGCCAATTTTCGCCACGGAGCGCTGCGAGCTCCGCGATAGGCGCCTGCACCAGCCGTATGGAATCCCGAACCTTCGTCAACGCGACCACTCGCGGGATGGATTGCGCGCACCGCCATGGGCTGGTCGGTTCTTTGGCCGCGTAGAGCCAGTTGCTGAACCAGCCCAGCCAGATGCGGCGGCCATCCGGAATATCGGAATATGACTGGCTGGCGTAGAAGTCTTTTCCATGATCGGCCCACAGCATTAGCGAAGCCGGGTTGTCGTTTGTGAATCTCTTCCCGTCAAACCGGCCCACGAAATACTGGTTGCCGGAGCCACCGGCGATCCCGCCGGGGTTGATATTCACCGAAAGGACCCAGCGCACCTGACCGCCATCCACGGGAAGCGGAAAAAGGTCAGGGCACTCCCACGCCCCGCCGGCGGCCCCGGCAGGGCCAAAATCACTCAAGGCGGTCCAGTGTTTCAAATCCGTCGAGCCGAAGAACCGGACTTTATGGTCGGCAGGAAGCGCGGCCACCATCACCCACTTGTGGTCCGGCTCATACCAGAAAACTTTGGGGTCGCGGAAGTCGCGCAGGCCGAGATCAATCACAGGATTGCCCTGGTACTTCGTCCAAGTACGCCCGCGATCGTTGCTGAAGGCGATGCTCTGGCTCTGATGATCGCTGTTGCCCGTGTAGATCGCGATCAAGCAGTCCTGGTTTCGACAGAGCCCGCTCGAATTGTGCCAGTCGACCACTGCGCTCCCGGAGAAAATCATCTCGCCGTTTTCTTCAGCGAGTGCTAGCGGCAATTCCTTCCAATGCACCATGTCGGGGCTGACAGCGTGCCCCCAACTCATGTGTCCCCAGGTTTCGCCGAACGGGTTGTATTGATAGAAGAGGTGGTACTCGCCTTTGTAATAAACCAGGCCGTTCGGATCGTTCGTCCAGTTCCTGGCCGGGCTGAAGTGAAACTGTAAACGGAACGGTTCTGTGTAAAGTTCCGCCGCTCCAAGCAACAAGCACACAAACTGAGCCGCGACCAAAAGGAGCGGTAGCTTCATACTTACGAAGGCTAATCGAACGGCTTGATCCTGATGTTCTTGTAGTAGACCGTGCTACCGCGGTCATGGCCCTGGAGCGCAATGGTGCCCGCGCCAATACGGCGATTGGGAAAGTCCTGCGTACCTTTCCAGTCCGCAGGCTGGGTCCAATTGACAATCTGCTTCCCGTCCACTTTGACGACGATGGTGTCGCCTTTGGCGATAATGTCCTCTGTGAACCACTGATTATCCTTGGCGACGTCGGCCGCGTTATCTTGCACTTCATACAAGCTGGCGGTCCTGCGCGGGTCGCCCACGTATGTGTTATTCACCTGAACTTCAAATCCTTTACCCGGCCATCCGCGATCCTGAAACGCCGTTTCAATGTAGACGCCGCCATTCGCTCCAGGAAGCGTCATGATATCCACCTTGAGCTCGAAGTCTTTGAAGTTGTGGCCGTGGAAATCGCCCACGTAAAAACAGTGACTGCGCGGCCCATGCGAGACGATGGCGCCGTCTTTGACGGAGAAGGTTTCAGCGTTCTCATTGACTTTCCAGCCAGTCAGGTCCTTCCCGTTGAATAGCGACGTGTAGCCCTGGTCGTCTGCAAAGAGTGGGATACTGGCGATGACGAGGAGCAGTGCGAAATATTTCATCTTGCGGCTATGCTACTGAATGATTCAGAGTCGTGCAAGCGTCATATCGCGAGTGCCGGGCGTGTCCCTAGCCGCCTGTCGCCGCCAGAACGTTAGTACGCTTCCTCCGGGCGCGGCTCAGTAAAACCTCTCCGCTAAGAGCTACCGATCAACACTCCCGTGACGAATACCAGCGCACCGCCCAAGCCGACCTGCAAGGCTGCCGAGAACGTGCGGCGTTTCCATGTAGCGGTGCCGGATCCATGTGATGACGCCCAACTCCACCAACACGACGAACACCGCAGCCACCATGGCCACCCGGAAGTCCGTTATCAGAAACGGCAGCGTGTGGCCGATGCCGCCCAGCGCCGTCATCAGTCCGCAAATCAAACCGCGCAGCCAAGGGTGTCCGCGCCCGGTGAGGCTGCCATCGTCCGACAGCGCCTCCGCAAATCCCATGCTGATGCCGGCCCCGAGTGACGCCGCTAGCCCGACCACAAATGCATCCCGACTGTTTCTTCGTGGCAAACGCCGCGGCAAACACCGGCGCCAGCGTGGAAACCGAACCATCCATCAGCCCCGCGAGTCCCGGCTGAACGATTTGCAGCACGAACAGGCGCCGGTTGGCTTCGTCCTCCTGCCGCTTCACATCGGGACTCAGCTTGTCTTTCTCCAGCTTTTCCGCGCGGTCTTCGTGCGAGCGCTCTTCCTCGCCAGGTCGTCCAGCAACTGCCGCACGCCGGGATCTTGCGCACGCGCGGCGGCCTTTTCGTAAAAGCGGCGGCTCTCCACTTCCATGGCGCTCGACCTGATTGCGGACCGTCTCCAGACCTAGCGGCTGCACCAGCCAGACCGGCCTGCGCGTGACGAATCCTTTGACGTCCTGGCGCCGGATCAGCGGAATGTGGTCGCCAAACTTCTCCTTGTAAAGCTCGATGAGCCGCCGCCGGTGGGACGATTCCTCGACGCGCATGCCGTCGAACACCGCCGCGGAGGCCGGAAAATTCTCCCGCAAACCTTCCGCGTAATCGGCATAGACGCGCTCGTCCTCTTCTTCCAGAGAGATCGCCAGGGCTAGGATTTCGCGTTCCGAGAGACTATTGAAATTACGAGCCATATCCACCTCCCGCGGCTAAGACGCTACGCGTCCGGGCACCAGGCGAACGCCGCTGGCCGCGGACTCATCGCCGGCGCTGCCTTGTTCGTGGTATTCGGCGTCTTGATTGACTTGCCAGATATCGTACAACCGTTCACCGGCGACAATGTTTTCTACCGTCAGCATAGCGGTCATCATGGCATGATCCTGGTTGTTATATTTGTGCATGCCGTTGCGGCCCACCAGGTGGAGGCCGGGATAACGCTGCTCGATCTCCAGCCGGATTACAGCGACATTCTGCGCATATTGATCGTCGTAAACCGGATACGCCTTGCGCTGCCGCACCACGCACCCATCCAGCATGTCGCCCGATTCCCCCAGCCCGATTTGCGCCAGTTCCCGCGATGCCAGCGAGATTAGCTCCTGATCGCTCGAGTCCCACAGGCCATCGCCCTCAAAGCAGAAATATTCCAATCCGTAGCAAGCGTAAGCCGGATCGGGAACCATATCCGGCGACCACGACTTGTAGTTTTGAATTCGCCCTACCCGGACGCCGGGATCATGAATGTAGACCCAATTATCGCTAAACAGGTGCTTGTCCTTCAAAATCAGGACAACCGTCACAAAATCGCGGTATCGCAGCGCGCGGGCTGCCGCCAGGCCGTCGGAGGAAAGAGGCGGGGATAGCGATTGTGCCAGCCGCTGCATGGGTGCTGATGAAATCACGTGATCCGCCGTTATCGCAGCGGATGCGCCATGCGCCGAGCGATAGTGCACAGTCCAGCGTTTCGACTGAGCGTCCAAGTCGCACGCGTCTACTTCTTCGCCCAACAATACCCTTCCGCCCATCTCTTGCACCTTCCGTGCGCACGCCTCCCACATCATCCCTGGCCCTTTGCGTGGATAGCGGAACGAATGGATCAGCGTTTTGATAACTGCCTGATCGCCGCCCGAAGATGACTTACGCGAAAATCCGTTTCGGAGTGCGGCGGCCAGGGACAGGCCCTTGATTCGCTGCGCCGCCCAGTCCGCAGAGATCTCTTTGCAACTCATTCCCCATACCTTCTCGGTATAGGTTTTAAAAAAAGTTCTGAACAGCCGGGCGCCAAACTGATTGGTGACCCAGTCTTCAAAACTCTTTGGATGCGGCTGCGGTGCCAGCCGAGCCTTGACGTAGGACAGCGCACACAACGCCGACTCCAGCAATCCGAGCTTCTTCAGGGCTTCGAAAGGCTTAAGGGGATAGGTATAGAACTTGCCGTTGTAATAGATCCGCGACGACCGGGGCCGTACCAGCATGTCATTGGGCAGAATCTCGGTCCAGAAATCTTCTACCTGTTTCGATTTTGAAAAAAATCTGTGGCCCCCGATGTCAAACAGAAAACCCTTGTAATGAACCGTCCGGCTAAGGCCGCCCACGTACTGCGGATCGGACTCGATCACCGTAACCTGAATGCCGCGCCGCGCGAGCATATACGCCGCCGTCAGTCCCGCAGGTCCAGCCCCGATGATGGCGACGGTTGGCGTCGGGCTCATATTATTGATCTTCAAATATAGTACCGGAGCCCGCATCGGGGAAGTTCCTTAAGGCCCCGTCCGATTTTCACAAGATCAGATTTAGTGGGAATAAGTCGAGGGGCGCAGCTCTCTAACTGCTGCATGCAACGTCTTCGCCTCTTGGCTAGAGAATTGCTCTCAGAAGTCGTCTAAGACTCTATGTCCCTAGCGTGGGTTACGGACCAGCCCGGTTCCAACGAAACGGAAATGCAATTTTCTCCGCCTTCGGAGTACGGGGCAAAGAAGTTGATCCAGATTTTCTTCTATCTGCAGGCGCTCGATCTTCTGACAACGTTAATCGGGCTAAAGTTGGGGATATCTGAGGCCAGCCCTTTCATCCGGTATCTCTTGCATTTCGGGCCGAGTATAGCAGTAGCTGCTTCCAAGATTGTCGCCATGGTTTTGGCGGCCATATGTATCAAATTGAACCGTTCTCGCTTGTTGCGCTATGTGAATTACTGGTTCGCAGCAATCGTTGTCTGGAATTTGATCAACATCCTGATGGTGTAGCCAATTACGCGATCGCAGCAGCGGCGGGTTGTGCAATCTGTTGCAGGTCGGAGCGCAGCACGGCAAGATCGAATCCGCTAGCCGCCAGATTGGTTGTGTGATTGATCCAATCCTGGCTGAGAACCGAGTATGCCTCATCGCAGTAGGCGTGCAGGAATCCCCACGTCATGCGCTGCAGCGCACCCCACGTGACAACTGTCAAACCGCGCTGGTCGTATGCGACCACGGGGACGGCATGTCCTCCCCATGATCCGGGTGACCCAGGACCTGTTGTGCCGCCCGGAGGCACAGCCCATACCGACTGGGTCTGTGCGCTCACCGGAAGCTGAACGCCTAAGTAGCAGTTGCCGAATAGAAAAACCGAATCCTCCACCTCGGTTCGGCTGGATGGATCGAGGGTCGCGAACGCCAGGATCTTATGGCCGGCTACACCGGTCTTGCGCCAGTAATTCAAGACATCAAGAATCGCGGCTCCATCATCATGATCACCAGTCACGGGATCATAACCAGTGATCGCGCTATAGGCGGCAATGACCTGCCGGTCCGTTGGGATGAATGGGGTTTTGGAATAGGTAGTCCATTGTTCGATCATGTGACCCGCGCAAGCGCACGTGCAGTCGCCTACGGTGTCATTCATCATCATGGGCCAGTGGTGGACCTTTTTCTCCCAGTCGTCATGTGCCGGCGGAGCTGGCGGCACTTTCGCTGTGTACTTGGCGAGTTGCAGCGTGCGGAAATCGTGTTTGGCAGGCCGTTTTCCCAGCTTGACAGGGCGGCCATCGGCGAGGGTATGTGTGACGAGCATTCTTCTGCACTACATTTTGGAGCACGCCTCACTGTCCACAACACCTCTTTAGGGAAAAACCAGCTGATTCTATAGCGCAAATTCGACGTGCGATGTTTGTGAATGATCACTCGCCCGAACGAAAAGGGGAGGCAGGCAAGCCTTCTGCGTTATAGAGATTGCACTGGGGATCATCGGACCAGGCATATCTCACGAAGGCCGGCGCAGAGACTGAAGGACTGGACACAACGATGGTCGCATTATCGATCGTTGCTTCGGCGGGAACAAATTTACGATCGGCTGCCGCGATTTCGAATCCGGCCAAAGATCCGTCCTTGGCGGTCAGGCCTCCACCGACGTGGTCGAACCAGAGACGCATCGAACTTCCTTCAGGCGCTGCTTGACGAAATAATGGCCCGGAGTATTCAATCTTTTCTCCATAAGTAATGGCGCGGGCCGCAAGGGCCAGGCGCATCCCGACGTCCTGCTTGTTCTTCGGATGAATATCGTTGGTGGTGCCGATGTCAACGGTGACGGCCATGCCCGTGTTGCGTAGCTCGAGAGTCTGACGCTGGGCGTCGCGCAGTTCCGGCCATTCGGTATCCGGGCCTGTCTTATAGTTCGCCAACTGGACAAACAAGAACGGAAAATCACCCTGTCCCCAAGCGCTGCGCCAATCCCGAATCATGGTTCCGAAAAGGTGTGCATAGAGGGAGGCCCGCTCGCGCGTGGCGTTGCTCTCGCCCTGGTACCAGATGGCGCCGCGGATGGGAAAGCGGGTGAGTGGCGCGATCATGGCGTTGTAGAGCCCGGAAGGCATCCATGAGCTATCGATGTTCAGTTCCCAAGGAAAATCCGGCGGCTGCTTGCCTTCGGTCTTGGCACGGTCCACGGCGCGACGCCATTCGTTCAGTTCCTTCTCCCGGCGCACCAGATGAGCGGCCTCGCCATCGGTCATCCTCGCCCATGACGCGAAGACCGGCATGAGTGACGCATCGGCCGAGAGAGCGTGAAGGCTGGTCCAGGCCTCCGCCGGAGTACCGCCCCAGGAGGATTCAATGAGGCCAATAGGGACCTCGGTTTTCTCGCGGAGGTGGCGACCGAAAAAGTATGCAACCGCTGAGAAATCGCCTACGCTCTTGGGTGTGCAGGATGTCCACGGTTCCGCTACGACGTCATCGAGCGGGTAATGCGCCACCTTATTCTTTACGTGCAGCAGCCGGATATCGGAGTGATCGGCGCCGGCCATCTCCGTCTGCGCGTTGACGGCGCGATTCACGGGGAATTCCATATTGGACTGTCCCGAAGCGACCCACACATCGCCCACCATGACGTCCTTGAGGGTGATGCGGTTGTTCCCTTGGATGATCAGTTCATATGGACCACCGGCTTCGACCGGCGGCAGATACACGCTCCACTGGCCGATCGAATCCGCGGTGGTGGACCGCGTGCTGCCACGGAATGTGACCGCGACGGATTCGCCCTCCGCAGCTTTTCCCCAGACATGCACCGGAAGGCCGCGCTGGATCACCATGTGGTCGGCCAGCAGAACCGGCAGCGCCACGTCGGCCTGCGCCGTAAGGCAAACAACAAACGCCAGAGTAAACAACCGCAGATTCATGTTCGGCATAGAACGGCGATGATATCGCACGCGGCGGTGGTTACGCGCTACGGTCGGCGTTCGGTGATGGCGGCTTTTTCAAGAGTTCAACTATTTTTTCGATGAGAACCTTGGGCAGGAATGGCTTCCGTATAAACTGCCATCCCGTATCCAGGACCAGCAATCCTTGCGGAAAGGAGGATGTCAGCATCACTTTCAGCTCCGGACGCGACCGCCTGATTTCGGCCGCTAAATCACTTCCGGTCAACCCGGGCATTTGAATCGTGCATACGAGCAGATCGATTCTTCCTTTGTGCTCGGCGGATTTCTGCAGGGCGTCCTGGCCAGTCTCTGCCACGATCAAGTCGTAGCCTCCCTGCTTCAGCAGTCTTTCCAGCATGGCGCGCACGACGGGATCTTCCTCGGCCAGCAGCACGACGACTTCTCGATCGAAAGTTGGATTTTCCATACTCTTCAGTCTCGGAACGGGGTCGAGATGAGTTTTGACTATAACATTTGCATTTGCGGTTGCAAGCGGCGGTCATCCGAACGAAGAAGAATTGTCACCGCGGAGACGCGAAGACGCCGAGAACACCAAGAGATGTTCAAAGCGACAGGCCTTGCTTTGGAGGTATCCTAAGATCGAGCCCGAATTTAAGTCCGAGGTGCTGCTTGGCAACCGCTGTTCGTCCTGAAACTGTCTCGAAACAATCCATCCGAATCCCCCAGCCTGCTACGCGCAATGTCGCCGTCGACGCGTATCGCGGCTTCGTCATGTTTCTCATGATGGCCGAGGTGTTGCGCCTTTCCCGCGTGGCGGAAGCTTTTCCGGGGAACTGGTTCTGGAGCTTTCTGGCGCTCAACCAGACGCATGTCGCGTGGGCCGGCTGTTCTCTACACGACACGATTCAGCCGGGATTTTCGTTCCTCGTCGGTGTGGCATTGCCCTATTCGATTGCCAGCCGCCTGGCCAAAGGCGGGACGTTCGGCAAGATGTTCCTCCATGCCCTGTGGCGGTCGCTGCTGCTAGTCGCGCTGGGCGTTTTCCTGCGCTCGATGCACAGCCCGCAAACCAACTTCACTTTCGAAGACACGCTGTCACAGATCGGGCTGGGCTATCCGATTCTGTTTCTGCTCGCGTTCCGTCCGCCGCGCTGGCAATGGGCCGCCCTGGGTGTCATCCTTACCGGCTACTGGCTGGCCTGGGCTTTGTATCCCGTGGCAGGTCCTGGATTCAACTGGCAAGCCGTGGGCGTGCCAACGGACTGGCACCACTACACCGGCTTCGCTGCGCATTGGGATAAGAACGCCAACCTGGGCACCGCGTTCGACCAATGGTTCTTAAACCTCTTCCCGCGGGTCAAGCCGTTTGTGGCGAACGACGGCGGCTATTTGACCCTCAGCTTCATTCCTACACTGGGCACGATGATACTGGGATTGTTTGCCGGACGCTGGCTGCGCGATTCGGCTCCGCAGATTCCGATGAAGCGCCTTTTGCTCGCCGGCGTGATCGGTATTGCGGCTGGTCTCCTTCTGCACTTCACGGGCATCTGCCCGGTGGTGAAACGCATCTGGACGCCTAGCTGGACGCTCTTCAGCGGCGGCCTATGTTTCCTGTTCCTGGCCGGTTTCAGTTGGGTCCTGGATGTGAAAGGTTACAAAAAGTGGGCCTTCCCGCTGGTAGTGATCGGCATGAACTCGATCGCAGCATATATGATTGCGCACTTGTTCGAACGGTTCATCAGCGATTCTTTCCGCATTAACCTGGGTCCCCACGCATTCGAGATTTTCGGCTCGGGCGTCGAGCCGTTCGTCCACGGTGCGGCAATATTGCTGGTCTACTGGCTGATCCTGTTCTGGATGTACCAGAGGAAGCTCTTTTTGAGGGTCTGAGACAGCTTTCGTTCGGGATCTGAATAAGAACGACGTGATAGAATCGCGCCAAATGCCAATAGCTCACACCCTTCCCGTGACCACGGTTTCGGCCCCGCCCCAAGCGCCGGCCAAAGTATTTGCCCCGCAACGGTACCTGGCGCTCGATGCCTATCGCGGGTTCATCATGCTGGTTCTAGTGTCGAGCGGCTTCGGTCTGGCCGAGCTGGCCCAGCGCCGTCCGGCGTTCTTGCCTCTCGCGAACCAGTTCGAGCACATGCCGTGGACATGGATCGCATTCTGGGATCTTATCCAACCGGCCTTCATGTTCATGGTGGGCGTGGCCATGCCGTTTGCGTTTGCCCAGCGATTGGCGAAGGGCGCGACGGAGCGGCAACTGTTCTGGCACGTGGTGGCGCGCAGCTTCCGGCTGATCCTGATGAGTCAGATTCTGATCTCGATCTCTGGAGGCAAGCTGTCGTTCCAGCTCATCAACGTGCTGGCGCAAGTGGGCATCACCTATTTTCTCGCCTACCTGATCATGCAGCTCAAGTTTCGCTGGCAGGCCGCGATTGTTGGCTTGATTCTCATCGGCCACTGGGCGCTGTTCGTCGCGTTCCCAGGAACGGAAGGGCCTTTCCTTTCGAAGGACACCAACATCGGGCAGTTGCTCGACATTCGTGTCTTCGGGCATCCGAACTCTGACCACTGGGCGACCATCAACTTCATCACAAGCACCGCGACCACGCTGTTTGGCATATGGACAGGCCAACTACTGCAAAGCCAGAGATCGCACGGGGAGAAGATGCGGAAGCTCGCGATCTGGGCCGTCGTGTGCCTCGCCGCTGGGTGGATCATCCATCCCTGGAACCCGATCATCAAGCGCATCTGCACTACTTCGTTCACGCTCTACAGCACGGGATGGATTCTTCTGATGCTGCTCGCCTTCTACTGGCTGATCGAGGTGAAGGGCTACCGGAAGTGGACTTTTCCGCTGGTCGTGGTCGGGGCCAATTCGATCTTCATTTACTCGCTGGAGCAGGTGTTGCGCGGATGGTTGAACCGCGCGATCGGAGTGTTTACGTTGAAGTTTGAGTGGCTCGGGGACTTCGGGCCCGTTGCCCAGGCCTGCGCGGTGCTGCTGGTGATGTGGTATCTGTGCTACTGGCTCTATCAGAGAAAGATTTTCTTGAAACTGTAAGCACTGCTCTCTCCCGGTCACAGCTCAGTTCCATGCGACGCGTGCTTTTGATGATCGTCTTTGGGATCTCTCGCTTGCCAGGCCAGCCGGCGCCGGCGCGACCACCCATCCCCGGTGTGGCGCACATCGGACTGCGCACCGACGATCTTGCCGCTGCCCGGAATTTCTACGGACACGCCCTGGGTTTTGAAGAGCCGTTTACGATCGACAAGCCCTCGGGCGGCCTTCTGCTCACCTTGTTCAAGGTCAACGATCACCAATACATCGAGATCTTCCCCGAGCTGAAGTCTGCCGATCAGGACCGGCTTTCGCACATTGCTTTTGAAACCACCAACGCGCAACAACTGCGCGATTACCTCGCCAGCCGCGGAGTGAAAGTACCGGACACGCTGCGCACCGGGCGCGATGGAAATGTCAACTTCATGATCCAGGATCCGGACGGCCACAACGTCGAGTTCGTGCAGTATATGCCGGGGTCGCTCCACACTACCAACTTCGGGAAATTCCTCGGCAGCTCTCGAGTGTCCGATCACATCATTCATGTCGGAGTCACTGTGCAGGACCGCGCCGCCGCCGATCATCTCTATCGGGACATTCTCGGATTCCACGAGACCTGGCACGGCGGGATGAAGGATGACCGTACCGACTGGGTAGATATGCGCGTCCCAGATGGCACGGATTGGCTGGAATACATGCTGAACGTGCACAACCCGTCGCCGCGCACGCTGGGCGTGATGCACCATCTGGCGCTCGGCGTACCCAGCGTGGCAGACGGCTACAAGACAGTTGTGGATCGCGGTTTGAAGCCCGAAAAACCTCAGATCGGCCGCGACGGCAAGTGGCAGCTCAATCTCTACGACCCGAACTTCACGCGCGCGGAGCTGATGGAGCCGAAGGCCGTGAGAGAGCCGTGCTGCTCGAAGTTTGTGGAGTAGGCAGGGGGGCCGACGTGCGATTTTTCGGAAAAGTTTCCTCAAACGTGCTTCGGAGCGAATCGCAATAATCAGCCGATGATTGCCGCCTTGTTGCCCGCGCTGATCTTCGGTGCTCTGGGACTCGTTATCTCATACCTGATCGTTTCCGGTCACGCAGTCGGCGGCGACTGGTGGTCAATCGTGGTCGCGTCCGGCGTGGAAGCGTTCGCTGTGAGCTACGTTCTTTGGCGGGTGATTTGCTCTCCGGTTAAGCCCCTTTCAGCGCGTCGCGGGGCTCTGGCCGGGCACTCACGGGAGTGCTCGCCCATCCCGTCGCCTGGTTCCTGGCGATCATCTGGAATTACCTGCAGGGTCACGCTTTGTTTCCGAGTAGTAACCCTTTCGGTCCGATAGCGGGCCTCCAAGCGACCTTTGTCTTCGCATTTTTTGGCCTGCTACTTACGGGATGGCTCACCGTTCCGGCCGGCGCCATTGCCGGGTGGCTGCTGGCGCGGCGCAGAGGAAAGTAGCTCCTGTTGGCAACCGCTCCCTTTGGTCGCGGCTCGGTATCGGACCGCGATTTTGCCTGAGCCGCGCCGGAGGAAGCGTACTACGATCTTGGCCCGTCAGCGCCAGTGCAAAGCGCCAGCCCGCTTACGCGAAATCGCGCCTCAGTGGATAGTCGACGATGATGGCTTTTCCGTCGGTAAGAGCCTTGACCGAATGGCGAACATTACCAGGCACGATCGCCACCAGGCCGGCGCGAGCGATCTGGGTGATACCGTCGATGGTCACTTCGAGCTCGCCCTCGATCACCTCATAGACTTCTTCCTGAGGATGGAAGTGCTCGTGAATGGACGCGCCGCGCGTGAAGTCGTAATGCGCGAACGTCATGCTCGGCGAGTGGAAATAGCGTCCATGCCAGCCCGGCAGACGCTCGATGACTTTTAGGCTGCTGGTGTCCACAAAGGGCATAAGCGTTGTTCCTGGAAGAATCCTAGCACGCGCCACTAGCGCTTCCATGAACAGTTCATGCAGAATCGTTTCATGACGATCTGGATTGTGCTGGCCTCCACAGCATTGGCTGGCTGCGCCGCTGCCCAACCGGCTTTCAACGTGAAGGACTACGGTGCAACCGGGCGCAAGCAGGACAATGCGCGACCCGCGCTCCAGCAGGCCATCGATGTTTGCGGTAAAGCGGGCGGTGGAACGGTATACGTTCCGCCCGGCGCGTACACGTCCGGTCAATTGCGGCTTCGATCGGGCGTGCGATTGTATTTGGAAGCCGGCGCCACGCTATATGCCTCGCTCGACGGGCGCGAATTCGAAGCGCCTCCTGCCTCCGCGCTCTTGTACGGCGAAGATTTGCGAGATATCGCCATCGAGGGCCGCGGCACGATTGATGGACAGGCGGCATACGAATGGCGGCCGAACGATTTTACGGACGCATACATCCGGTCCAACCAGCTTCTTATGCAAGGCACCGGGAAGCCGTTGCTGCGGCCTTTCCCTGCGGGATTCCTTGCTGCGCTGCGAAGATGTCCGCATCGCGGGTCTCAAGTTCCTGCGTTCACGCAGTTGGACCATCAATCCCTATGCATGCAAGCGGCTGGTCATTGATGGCATCTACGTCTATTCGAGCCAGAAGGAAGCTGTGTGGGCGGATGGCATCGATCCCGATGGCTGCCAGGACGTGCGCATCTCCAATTCGACCATTGAAACGGGCGATGACGCACTCGTGTTCTATTCCGCCGCGATCTGGGGCCCTGCTCTACCCGTCGAGAATGTGACTGTGACCAATTGCCGGTTGTCGTCGGCATCGAGCGCACTGAAATTCTGCGATGGTAACTCGAACGCCATCCGGCGCGTGGTGGTCGATAATCTGGTCATCACCAATTCCAATCGCGGCCTCGCCTTCATGGTGTTTGACGGCGGCATTATCGAGGACGTGGTCATTTCAAACATCGTGATCGAGACGCGGCGATTCGATTGGTTCTGGTGGGGTGACGGTGACCCGATTCACTTCAATATCAAGCGCCGCAGTGAAGTGGATGGAACCAGGCGCGACAACGAGCCGCCCGCGGGCGTTATCCGGCGCGTCTTGATTCGCGATGTGATTGCGCATGGAGCTGGGACGTCCGCCATCAACGGCCATCCCGATAGCTGGCTGGACGACATCCGGCTTGAAAACATCCGGCTGTACGTTTCGCACGATCCGCGCGCGGCGTATGACGATACCCGTTCCGCCATGACGCTACGTCACGCGCGCAACATGACATTGAAGGACGTCGAAATCCGCTGGGAGGCGCCGCATTCCCCATCGTGGCAAACGGGCCTGCACGCAGACCAGGTCAGCGATTTGTTGCTGGACAACGTTGGTGTCGCCGCTGCCCCGTCATCCGCCGCGCCAACCATCCTGCTGAAAGACGCCGAGAAGGTGACCGTGCGGGATTCGCGCGCGGCGGCGATTCAAATCTCAGGGGCGCGCTCGCGCAATATCCGGCTGCTGCATACGGAAGCCAAAATCGCCACCGATGCCAGCGTGCCAAATGGCGCCGTCTTGCAGCAGTAACGCGAGCGCGCTGCGCCGCCGAAAGTGATCCCCATTGCGGCGCAAGGTTCGCATGCCCGTTACGAAACCCGCGACACGATCAAAGCCGCACCGCCGATTGCGATGGCGTCTTCGAGCAGGGCAATCGGCAGATCCTTGCCCCCAATCGCGCGAACAAGCCGGGCCCGGAACTCATATCCGCCCAGCGTTCCGGCCACCGCGCCCAGTACACCGGCGAGGAGGCCGCCGATCAGACCTGCGCTCGTCGCGCCGAGAGCAGCCCCGCACAGGGCGCCGATCACGATCCGGAAGATGAACGGCACGGGCGCTTTCCGGCTGGGCGTCTTCGGCAGCTTGTCCGTGATCAACTCCCCAACGGCGAGCAGACTCAAAATGTACGGTGTGGCTACATAGCCCAGAAAGGCCAGGCCGGTTTTTTCCAGATAGAGCCAACCCAGCCGGGCGGCCCAACTCACCGCTGCCGGCGCGGTCATCGAGCGCAGTCCCGCAATCACGCCAATCAGAAACGCCAGAAGGTAAATGAACATGAATCTATTGGATCACTTGGAAGGCGGCTGCAAGGGGTCCGGTGTTGCGACTGTGCTTCAACCGATCGCTGCGCAAAGAGCGCACGTGCGCGATGAAACGCTGCCGTGCCGTCGTGTGCCGGGCATAAGTTCCTCGATTCAGCTCTTGTAAGAAGCGATCATCGGCAGCGTAGACAGTTCCGGGCGGCAAGCAAGATGCCATTTGCCAATCCGCCATTCGCGACTTGGTTTCACAGTTACTGATTCTACGCACAACCGAAGGTGACATTCCGCGTCATTCGAGCGGCCAGTATCCGTCGCGCGTTTTTGCTTGCAGCTCCGGCCGGCTCTTCACCGCGACCCGGATCGCATGAAACTTCCCCGGCTCGCCTCCCTTCGGCTCGAAGCTGAGAATGTACTGGCGATGCACCTCTTCGCTCACCAGTTGAATCGCCTGCTCCAAAGCGTTCTTCTTCAGGAAATTCAGGGTTCGCCCGCCGGTGGTCTTCGTGAACAGGCTGGAAAGATCCGGCTTGTGCAACCGCATCAATTCGCCGATCGCATAGATAGGACCGCCCGGTCCCAAATCGGCCGGAACCGGGGTGTCGTCGGGCCCGGGCAGAGAGCGCACTTCCGGGTCTTGATCCGCTCCGCTTCGGGTTTCAGATCCTCGGCAGTCTTGGGCTTCACGGTGAACGGCTCAACATTGGCGAATAGGTCAGCCAATAAACCGCGGCATTGAGCCGCTCCACCCGCTCCATCACTTCAGCCAGCTTCGCCTTGCTCGAGCGATCGCGCCTCTCCGCAATCATGAGGATGATTCGCCGCCGTCCGGCCGGCCGCTGTTCCAGCATCAGGAGCGCCTGGCGCAAAGCATCCAGCATGTGCGCGCCACCGCCTTCCTTGCGCAGCATGCGCAGCGCGTGAATCACCAGATCCGGGTTGCCGGTGAAGTCCTGGTGGACCTTCACCTCGTCGCTGAACGAGATCACCGCCGTTTCTCCCGCATCCGCCGCCAGCAACTGCGTAAACAGAATGCCGCTGCCGCCCAGCTTATCGATCACGGCTCCGGAATTCGAGCTGGTCTGGACCGCGACCACCAGGTCGATCGGATACGTCATCCAATCCATCTGTATCGCCTGCGGCACATTGTTGTCGTAGAGAATCAGGTCTTCGGGCGTCAGCCCGTCCACGTAGTGTCCTTTGGAATCGGTGACGGTAGTGGGTGCGACTACCAGCGGAACGGTGCTTTTGAACTGCGCCCAGCCGCTGGAGGTAAGCACGACAAGAGCGGCGGCAAGACGCATTGGCAAGAGCCTAGCAGGTTTCGGGCCAACATCGAATTTTGAACCAGGGGAGAGAATGAGGGACGAAGACCTCAAATCCCATTTCGTAAGTTGAAGCCTGCAGGAGCGCTCTATCGGGAAATTGAGGTCTCCGTCCCTGGTTTCAGGAGCCGCGCCAAGTAAACTGAATGGATGTCCTCGGGGGTCCTGGTGGGGATCTTGTGTCTGGCTGCGATGGCGGGTGGAAACGATCCTACGCCTCAGGCCAACGCACCGGCTGGCAAGAACGGCTCACCGTTTCACCTGAGCGGCTACATACAGGGGCGCTTCACAGACGCGCGTGATACGCCAGACCGTTTCGAGGTGCGCCGAGCCCGGCTCCTTCTCAACGGTTACTTGGGGTCGCGAATCAGCTACCTGGTTCAAGGCGATGTTTTGAAGCTGCCGAGCCTGATGGATGCCGACGTGGTGTTCAAGGTCGCTACCGCGCTGAAATTCACCGTAGGGCAATTCAAGCTGCCATTCAGTTTATCCAGCCTGACATCGGACAATCTCGAAGCGCCTGTCGAACGGGCCAAGGTGGTGAACTCGCTCGTGCCGGGGCGCGATGTCGGTGTGCAGGCGAGGGATTCCGGCCTTCAACTTTCCGGCACATTCGGCTCGATACATGCCATTGATTATTGGGCGGGTGCGTTTAGCGGTGAGCTGCTGATCAATTCTCCACAGCAGCAATTTCGCGCTGTGAGTGCGCGGGCCGTGGCGCACCTCTGGCGCGGCCTGCAGATTGGAGGCGACACGTACAAGAGTTTTTCGGCTCCGGCGCACAAAGAGAAAACCCGTCAAAACGCCGAAATCCGGTACGCTCGCGGGCCGTTGACGGCGCAAGCGGAATACATCTGGGGTCGTGATGGAACGACTGACCGGCGCGGTGGATACGCGCTGGGCGTGTGGCGGTGGTCGAAGAAGTGGGAGGGCATCGCGCGCGACGACTGGTACACGTCGAACGTCAGCAAGGCGAACAGCAGAACTCAGACCTGGCTGGCCGGCGCGAATTACTACCTCTGGCCAAAAGTGCGCATTCAAGCCAACGGCGGCCTGCGCCAGGAGTCGGCTTCTGTCCGGCTGAGCGGGGTTTTCCTGACGCAATTGCAGATGGGATTCTGAAGCCATAGCTACGCCTCCCCCGAAGAGGCCAAACTCGGTCAATACCGGGCTGCTCCAGCCGGATGGGGCGAGTGGAATCTTCCATGTCACGCTCCTTTGGGGAGGCTGATGTTTCAGTGTCGCGCACGGTGGATCTGGTTTCGGTTGACCGGGGGACAGGTGTCCGGTCTTGGGAATTGGGTTCGTTTTGCATTTTTTTGTAATTTATTGATGGGGCGGCAGATAAGCTAGCAAGGGCGCGCTCTATATAGTACCGTGTTGCGCAAAGGAAAGAACGGTGGATTGAGGTGAACGGCTGACCGGGAGCTAGTGGAATGAGTGAAATTTGCTTGTGGGCAGATTCGTGACAATCCTGTTCGCGGCCATCAACGGAATCCCGGTCACACTGATGCCTGCATACCACGCAGACCCTTGGGTCGTGAGGGAAAGCCTTCCAGCAAGCAAAATTCGAAGACTCCTTGAGCCACCATATCCAGGAACCCGAGGCGGATCAGCAGAAACACAGTCGTAAGATTGAAAATCAGATTCCAAAGCACGACAAGTGAACCTGCGGTATAAGCGAAGAAGACCGCCGAAAAAAAGAAGTTGAATGCGCCGGCCGCCACCAAAGAAGGAGGTCGCGTAACAGCCTTGAATTTTCCGGATCACAACTGAAAACAAAAAGAGGTGGGGGTACAGCAAGTCACCCTGCAAGACCTTTCGGCCTCCGAGCGCATTCCGGAAACTCCACACAGCTAAGGCCAGTAGCAGCGCGACCAAAATTAGACCTTTGTCGGCGTACCAAGCCGAAAAGTCCGATGTCAGAGGCCCGAGGTGGATCATCCCCGCCACAAGCATCAGGGCGCAAGGAAGTACGCCAAACCGGATCATCACCCACAGGAACAGGGCGGAGAGAATCGAGGAGAAAACTAGAACGGAGGATTCCCCCCCAGTGGTCGTCGTGACAGAGAAGGCCCAAAATGCCACGAAGGCGGCGGCGGCTAGCCAGGTGTTGCGGAGGATCACGCGCAATAGAAGAAACAGGAAGAACCAACCCATTGCAAACGCCGCAGAAATAATCGGGGCTTCTAACAATCGGCCAGCTAATCCAGTGCCGCGAAGGGCGACAATCGTCAAGTCATCCAGATGGGGCAGAGCAGCGCGTTCCCAGGCCAGCCAATCCGTCACGTCGGAAAGAACGCCCACGCCCACGCCAAGTGCAATACCCACCAGGATGTGCCCAGCTACCAGCGGATCGCGCATATCTCCGGCCAGTAGACGAGTCCACGAAATCAGGCTTTGCGGCCAGCGCCGGCGTAAGTAGGGTTCGAGCGCCATATATAGCACCCACACGAGCGCCGCCACAAACAGCCCAAAGGAGATCGAGTCCCTGAGATGAGTGAATTCCAGCAGAATCGGCGCGTGATGCATCTGCACAATCAGAGCCACCGAAAAACAGAGCAGTCCGGCGGCTGCCAGGCGGAGCGAGCCGCGCGTATCGCCGCGACCCTGGCGGAAATTTCGGCACGCTAACCAGAGCGCACCCAGAAGGACGACGCAAACCAACGTTGTCCAGGCTAACGTGACTAAGCGCTCCATAGCGGTTTGTTGCTCCAGCGCGGTCAGTTGGGACCGCGTCGGCATTCGTCGCGGTTGTCGCCACGGTCCAAAGACTTCAAAAGAAACCGGCCGACCTTTCCACGCCGCCGCCTCGATGCGCATGGGCATGTTCGGCGCATGAGCATACGTTCCGGTCCACGCCGCGCGTTGGTCGAAACTGACCAGCGGGATCTCCTGCGACTCCGTTGGCGTCCATCGTGAAAGGTCCAGACCGGAGACTTCGAAGAGTTTGGTCCAGTCCATTTTTTGTGTCGCCGGATTTCCGGAATCCATTTGGGATGGCACGGCTCTGAACTCGATCAAGCGGCCCTGCGGGTCCAGGTGCATACCAACCATGCCGGATATGGTCTCCGGCGGGTCATCCCGGTATATGGTGTCGAATGGATTGTACGGCAACAGATACTGGGGACTTTGCCGGTAGGCGAAGAAGATCAGCGGTGGCTGTCCTTGTGCGACTAAGGCACGAAACTGATCCGGCTTCAAATTCCGCTGGGCCCAATTCTGGTATTCGCTGTCATAGCTGAACGCGTAAGCCTGGTCGGTCGGCGGATCGGCGTAGTTCAAGCGCGCAGCGATGTCGCGCGCCTTCTGGGCCAGGATTTCATGCGAGTTGGGGAACGGCGTCAGGCGCAGAATACTACCCTTGCTGCTCAGCAGCAGCGACGCGATCAGACCCACGAATACAAATGCCATCGAGCCGACGGCCATGCGGACCGAGAGCGCTCCAGTATCCTCGGAAGCCGCGACCATTTCGGGCGACGGCGTGTCGCCCGCGGCGAGCGCTTCGGCCAAGGGGTCGCCGCCGGGCAGCATCCGAGCCAACGCCAGCGCCGATTGCGGGCGCTTGGCCGCGTCAGATTCGAGGCAACGCGCGATGACGCGTTCGATCATCGGGTCGATATCCTTCACGACGCTCACAGCGCTGGGGACTGCGCTCCTGTCCCCGGTCGGGAAGGCTCTTTGCCCAGTGAAGATTTCGTATAGAACGAGTCCGAGCGCATAGATGTCGCTGCGTTCGGTGACCTCTCGCCCGGCGAGTTGCTCCGGTGCCATGTAGGCCGGCGTACCATTGCGCACCTCCGCCCCTTCCACCTGATCGGCGATCGCGGCCAGGCCGAAGTCCATGATCAGCACCTGGCCTCGGCCGTCGATCATGATATTGCCAGGCTTCAGATCGCGATGCAGCACTCCCTTGGCATGCGCGGCGGCGAGACCCGCGCACAACTTGCGCGCGATCTCGATCGCCTTGTCGCCCGGCAGGCGCCCAATGCGTCGCAGCAGCCCACCCAAATCCTCGCCATCCACGTACTCCATGGAAATGTAGGCGGCGCCGTCCACTTCACCGATGTCGTACACGCGGCAAACATTGGGATGCGAGACCTGGCGCGCAATCCGGACCTCGCCGTGGAAACGTTCGAGCAGCCGGGGATTGTGGGCGGCGGATTCCGGGAGAAACTTCAGGGCGACAGGCTGGTTGAGCTTGAGGTCGATGGCACGATAGACCTCGCCCATGCCGCCTCGGCCCACCAGCCCCAGAACGCGGTAGCGGTCGGCCAAGATCGTACCGGCGGTGAAGCGCCCTTCCTCGGAAGCGCTCGAAGAAGACGGCGGCTTGGCTCGCGGCTTCGCGATCGTGAAGGTAGCAGTGTCGCCGTCGCGGGCAATCGCCGCTCCGCACTCAGGACAGAAGCGGCTGGGGACGGCAAGTCCGGCTTCACAGGACGGGCAGCGCACGTCAAGTAGTGTCTCATTTCAATCGGTGGTGTGGTGGCGTCTTACTCAATACCACTCGACGTGGCTGCCGATGCGGACCCGAATCGCACAAGGTATTCAGGACCAGACCACAGCTCGCTGCCGCGTCGAACACGGAGATGCCGGCTCACAACCTCGCGAAACGGATAACTAGCGACAACAGCCCTAGTATCCAGCTATCCGGATCAGTCTCGGGAAACGCCGGTCATGGAACCTTGCCAGGGTGCGCGACGTTCACCGGGACGTGTGGTCGCTGACGCCTAGACTTAGACTAGGAGGACGCTGAAAAAGCCCTCGCAGACTGAAGTCCGCGCCACCGGATCGGCCTCAGGGTATTGCCACGGACTATAATGATGCGCACGGATGGCCCTCTCCTCTGGCGCGAAACTCGGTCCTTATGAAATTCAGTCGCCGATTGGCGCGGGCGGAATGGGCGAAGTGTATCGGGCGAAGGATACGCGCCTGGACCGCACGGTGGCGGTAAAGATCCTGCCGGCGCATCTCTCCGACAACCCCGAAGCAAAGCAACGCTTCGAGCGCGAAGCACGGACCATCTCTTCGCTGAACCATCCCAATATCTGCACCCTGCTATGATGTCGGCCACCAGGACGGGACGGATTTTCTGGTCATGGAATACCTGGAAGGCGAGACCCTGGCCGATCGGCTGAGGAAGGGACCGCTGCCGCCCGAACAGTTACTGAAGTATGGGATCGAGATCTGCGAGGGCCTGGAAAAGCGCACAAGACGGGCGTGATCCACCGCGATCTGAAGCCGGGCAACATCATGCTGACCAAGTCCGGCGCCAAGCTGATGGATTTCGGATTGGCAAAGGCCATGCCAGCCCACGAACCTCCGGCTTCCAGTCTGACCATGACGTATTCCGGGCCTTCGGCGGAGTCAGCCGTTGACCGCTCAGGGCATCGGTAGTAGGGACGTTCCAGTACATGTCGCCGGAGCAGGTGGAAGGCAAGGAGGCTGATGCGCGCAGCGATATCTTTGCGCTGGGTGCGGTGCTGTATGAGATGGCAACTGGACAGCGCGCGTTTGAAGGGAAAACCACAGCCAGCGTGATTGCCGCGGTGCTGGAAAGGGATCCTCCGCCCGTTTCAACTGTGCAGCCGATGTCGCCGCCGGCGCTGGACCGGGTCGTGAAAACCTGTTTGGCCAAGGATCCTGACGAGCGCTTCCAGAATGTGCACGATGTCAAGTTGCAATTGAAGTGGATTGCAGAAGGCGGATCGCAAACCGGTGTGCCCGTCCCCGGTCGCCGCCCGGCGCAAGAACCGTGAGAAGCTGGCGTGGTCGCTGATGTGCGGATTTGCGATGCTGGCAGTGGTTTTTGCGCTTTGGACTTACCTTCATCCTCGCTCCGCGGGACGCCGGCCCAGTACTGGCATTCGTTCCTCCTCCGCACCGATACTCGCTTCCTTGCTTTCGGCTTCGGCTCAGGACCCGCCGTGGTTTCTCCCGACGAAACCAAACTGGCATTCACGGCAATCGATCAGAATGGGTCTGATTAAGTTGTGGACACGCTCGCTCAAAGCCAGCGATGCCACCGCCGTTCCGGGCACTGATGGAGCGGCAGCGCCCTTCTGGTCGCCCGACGGCCGTTCGCTCGGATTTTTCGCGGGCGGCAAATTGAAAACCGTGGAGTTGAGCGGTGGGAACTTGCAGGTACTGGCCGATAGTTCTTCGCCTTCCGCGGCGGCCTGGGCGCCGGACGGCACCATCCTGTTCAAGCCCACGTCCAGTTCACCACTTTTTCGGATTTCTGCGGCTGGCGGCAAGGCCGTCCCGTTCGGCTGTTTTGGGCGCCAACGATTATTCCGATTACAATCCGGCAATACTGCCTGACGGAAAGCACATTCTGGTTGTGGTCAGTTGACAAGAAGCAACACAGGCGTGTTGAACTCAGGTCGTTAACGTCGTCGGAGACCAAGCTCGTTCTCGACGATGCCGACCGCCCCGCTTATGCCGGCGGATTTCTGTTTTTCATCAGGAACGAGAAAATATTCGCGCAATCCTTTGATCCCGGTTCCGGCAAAGTCTCCGGCCGCGCCACTCCTTTAGCGGATGCCGACTGGTATTCCGTTGCGGGCCGGTCGGTCCTCGCTTTTCAAGCCGTCTCGCGGGAAACGCGCTTGCAATGGTTTGATTTGAGCGGGAATCCGCTGGGCACAATTGGCCAGGTTGCATTTCACCTTTCCCCAAAGATTTCGTCCGGATGGCAAGCAGATTTTATTCCTGGCGGGCGACCCCCGGAACGACGGACTCCGATGGATTTGTGGTCGGTTCCCGCGGCGGGCGGGGTCAGCACGCGGATGACATTCGGTCCGGGCGGCAAGCGTTGGAGCGTGTGGTCACCCGATGGAAAATACATCGCCTATACGACGTGGATCTGACGGTAAAATCCAGATCGTGCGCAAACCATCGGACGGGTCTGGCGCGGAAGAGACGTTGCTGACACTTGGGCCGGAGATTTCATCCTCCCCGGCTTGTGGATTGGTCCCCTGACGGCCGTTATTTGTCCTACGACGCCTTCAATATCAATACAGGGCAGCATGGCAAACTGGGTTCTTCCTCTGTTTGGCGATAAGAAACCGTTTCAGCCGGCTCCGGTTGCCGGAAGTCAGTATGATGGAAATTTTTCGCCGGACGGCCACTGGCTAGCCTATTTTTCCAACGAGACCGGCCAGCCGGAAGTGTACGTCGTGCCATTTCCGGGACCGGGTGGAAAATACCAGATTTCACACGGCGGCGGATGGGTCGTTCGCTGGGACAAGAAGGGCGATCTCTTCTTTCTTGAGCACTGGCAACCAACTGATGAAGGCGGAATTGAATCTGAGCGCGCAATCCTTGCAGGTGAAGTCCCTGCGCCCTCTCTTGCCCAGATGAATCTTTTGGACACGGCAGCGCCTTTGTTCGACGTGACCGCGGACGGCCAGCGATTTCTGGCAGTGACCCCCGCCCGGGCCGAATCCAGCTCGATCAGCTTGCTGCTCAACTGGCCGGCGTTGGTGAATAAGTAGGCCAGAGGAAGCTTGGCAAACGCCGTCGTATGATGTGACGCGAAAACGTGGTTAACTGTCCTCGCGCATGATCAGGAGTGGGTTCACCATCAACGCTCGCCGCGCGGGCAGGACGCTTGCCATTGCAATTACGCCCGCCAACGCAATCGGCGCTGCTAGCCACACCCATAAGGCCGGCGAACCGCTGGCGCGTGTGATTCCGCTCATCCATCGCGATAACGCAAGGGATACGAGCAAACCCGCCAGGGTGCCTGCGCAAGCAAGCCGGACGCCTTCTCCCAGCACTTGACCGATGACGCGCCAGCGCTGCGCTCCGAGAGCAATTCGAATTGCTAACTCGCGGCGGCGCTGTCGCGCAGCATCATTCAAGGCGCCAAAGAGGCCGATAACGCTGAGCAGGAGCGCCATGGTGGCGGACACGCCAAGAATCACGGTCGCAATGTGCAATGGCGCCAGCGAAGTCTGGTTGAGGTACGTCTCGAGCGTTCTCACTAGAACCGGACCGGGGCCGTGCCCTGGCACTGCCTCAAGCCTGCGACGCAGATCGCCCAACAGAGGGCCGTTTACCTTTCGGACGTGGACTATCATGCTCATTCGTGTGAGAGCGTCTTGCAACATCGGGAAATACAGCGCCGGCTCCACGTGCCGCTGGAAAGTTCCAAGCGACTCAGAATGCACTACCCCGATGATGCCGGTGCGGCGACCCTGCTCGTCAATAACCGCGGCTCCAACCGCCTTTCCACCGAAGTAGAGGCCGGCGGCCTCCTGATTGACTATGCCGATGCGGCATTCCCTGGATCTTGTATGACCGGTAAAAGCCTGCCCTGCGATTAGGTTGATTCCCACGGCGGCGAAATAGCCTGGTGACACGACGTTCGTTTCGAGTTCGGCGCTGGCCAGCTTTGAGACAATGGCGGCGCGGAATCGCACGCCAGTGACTAGTCGCGGCGGAGTCTCTCGGTGACTAGTGTAGTCGTAGTAGATGGTAGGCCGGTTCTTCTTTGCCGCCTGCTCCGACTCTTGCACAGTGACCACTCCGATCAGTTCGACCGGCAGGGGATTCCCGGGGTCTTGCAAGGTTCGGCCGGCCGTCTGCCCCGCGAATAGTTTTTCGGCTGCCTCATCATTTACGATCGCGGCTCGACACGTTAACTCTGCGACGCCGAACATATGCCCGGTCTTGGGTGGGAGAGTGAGGAGCTTGAGCGAATTAGCCGTGATCCAATCCGTGTCGAGGGTGACTTCGCGGAGCGGCAACAGCGCCGGCTCGATGCGGAACGACTGCCGCATTGGTTGACTTCCCGGCAGCGTTCCGGCCCACTCGATCCCGGATACACCGGGCATCAATTTCGCTGATTCCTCGACTTGCCGGAAATACTCGATGGCCACACCGGGATCCGCTTGCACGCTGGCAAGAACGGTATGCCCAAGCCGCTGGCCCGCGCTCGTAACCAGCGCAGTGCGAAGACCGTCGAGCAGGAAAGCCGTAGAGATCACGAGGACGCAGCAACTCGCCATTTGTACCGCCACCAGTCCGAGCCTCAAGCGTCGGATCGCCGGCGAAGCCCCACCGCTGTCTCGCTGAAGGACGATCATCGGGCGCTCATGCGGAATTATCAGGGCCGGAAGCAGACCGCACAGGATCGTGATTCCGACGCACACGAAGGACGCCTGAGCGATGCTGAGCAGGTCCGGCGCGAATATCAGACGCTCTGCATCCTGCTCGTAGAGGAGTGCTGGAACAAGATCTGACGTCCACACGGCTAGCAGCATGCCCAATAATGCCGCCCGCAACGGAAATGATGGCGCTATCCGAGAGCAGTTCGCGAGCGAGTTGGCCACGGCTCGCCCCGAGCGCGACGCGAAGGGCGGTCTCATGGAAGCGCGTGAAGGCACGTCCAAGCAGGAACAAACCCACGTTGATGCAGGCAATGAAGAATACGGCACCCGCAGCGAATTCGAGCAGTATTCCGACGCGTGAGAGAGCCGCCAGCATTTCAGGCGTAATACCCGAGTAGGGGAGCACGCACAACTCGCCGGAGCCGTGGCTTACCTGAACGACTGCCTGCGCCTGACTCGGCGAAATGTCACGTCCCAGCCGTGCGAGGACCCAGAGATTCCGACTGTTATCGTCGAGGTGCTGTAAGGCTTCCTCTTGCAGAGGTATCCAGACGTCTACAGGGCGATCGCGATATATGCCTTCCAGCCAGTCCGGCGCCACGTCGCCGACGCGAGCGGCGACGCCCTCGATTCGAATCTCCTGTCCACGAACCTCGGCCCTTGCGCCGAACTCGCCCTGCCACACGCGATGGCTGATGACAACACCTTTGTCCAGCGGCAGCCCGAGCAGGCCGGCGAGATTGGCGGTTACTGCGGCTACCGGCACGATTGCCGTTTGACCGGCTAACGTGATGGCGCGAGGCGATACGCGACCGGCGCCAACCAATTGGAAAACATCGTGCCGACTTTTGGCGTACAGATATTGCTGCTTAGAGAGGGGGCCTGTTTCGCGATGCGCGTCCCGCACGAATACCGAGACTACTCGATCGAGAGATCCAAGGGGGATCGCAGGTTTTGTCAAGCCCCGAACGAATCCATGGACGGAAACATTGCTGCCGATGCCGAGCGCAATCGTAAATAACAAAGCCAGGGCCAAACCCGGCCTCCGTATGAAACTTCTCGCGGAATATCGGAGGTTAAAAAGCACACTGAACAATACTCATTCTGACGTGCAATCGGAAGCCCGCTGATGATAGTCGTGTTTTGTTGAGCTTTGCTCGGGATTCCCAACGGAAGGTGTTCGATTCCGCGCCGGCTACGTCCGGATGCGAACGCGGGAATGCGGCGTCTCGGGAGCGGTTCAATGCCTTCAAAGCATGCTGGGTTCGTTCCGAAAATCCGCGGGGAGGGAACTTTCTTTTCGCTGATGAAATCGATCTGGAAATGCCCCCGATTACTGCCTGCCTTGCGTCGTAACCGGCCTACGCCAACAGTTCCTTCACTACCTCTCCGTGCACATCGGTCAGCCGGAAATCCCGCCCCTGGAAACGGTAGGTCAGTTTCGTATGATCGAATCCGAGCAGGTGCAGGATAGTCGCGTGCAGATCGTGGACGTGAACCTTATCCTTTATGACGTTGAAGCCCAGCTCGTCGCTTTCCCCGCGCGTAATGCCGCGCTTAATGCCGCCGCCGGCCAGCCACATCGTGAAAGCATTGGGATGATGGTCGCGACCGTCGTTTCCGCCTTGGCTCATGGGCGTCCGGCCGAATTCGCCGCCCCAGACCACCAGGGTCGAGTCGAGCATGCCGCGTTGCTTGAGATCTTGAACAAGCGCGGCGCAGGCTTGGTCGGTATCCTGACAGTTCTTCTTGATGTCTTTCACCAGATTTCCGTGCTGGTCCCAGGATTCATGGTAAAGCTGCACGAATCGCACGCCCCGCTCCACCAGTCGCCGGGCGAGTAAACAATTATTCGCGAACGACGGTTTCCCCGGCTCGGCGCCGTACATTTCGAGCACTTTTTTCGGTTCGCGCGAGACGTCCATCAGGTCGGGTGCGCTCGATTGCATCCGAAAGGCCATCTCAAACGAGCTGATGCGGGTCGCAATTTCAGGATCGCCCGTGACGCCGAGACGCATTTGATTCAGGCGGCGTATGGAATCGAGTGAATCGCGCTCCAGCTCCTTATCCACGCCGCGCGGATTCGAGAGGTAGAGCACGGGGTCCCCACTCGAGCGGAACTGCACGCCTTGATAGACCGTCGGCAGAAAGCCACTGCCCCAGCACGAATTTCCGCCGCTCGGACCTTTAGCACCGGAGCTGAACACCACGAAGGCCGGCAGATCCCGCGACTCGCTGCCCAACCCATACAGAACCCACGCCCCCATGCTCGGGCGGCCGAACTGCTGCGTGCCGGTATTCATGAGAAGTTGTCCAGGCGCATGGTTGAACGCGTCCGTTACCATTGATTTCACAATAGCGACTTCATCGACGACGGTCGCAAGGCCGGGCAGCAACTCCGACAATTCGGCGCCGTTGCTCCCACACTTCGCGAATTTGAACTTCGGTCCAAGCAGCTTCGAGCTCGGACTGATGAACGCTGCGCGGTACCCTTTGAGCAACTCGGCGGGGGGCAGCGTGCCGTCATATTTCGCCAGTTGCGGCTTGTAATCGAATAGCTCCAGGTGACTCGGCGCTCCGGCCATGAACAGAAAAATTACACTCTTGGCCTTGGGCGGGAAATGCGGCTTCTTTGGCGCGAGCGGGTCGTCCGGAGTTGCGTTCGCCGCATAGCCCGACTGCGCAAACAAGTTACCTAACGCCATAGCTCCCAGACCGACGCCGCACTGTTCGAAGAACCAGCGGCGGCTGACAAGTTGAGGATGTAAATTTCGATAAAAACGATCGTGACAGCTCATGGCCTATTCCTTCGTAATAGTTTCGTCCAGATTCAAGAGCACGCGCGACACTGCCGTCCATGCCGCAAGCTGCACAGGAGTGGCGCCCGCCGGCAGCGCGGGCGGGTGTGCCGCGTCCATCCCCGTCAGGTCCAACGCGCTCAGCCAGCCATCGGTCAACCGCTGTTTCTGCTTGTTCAACAGATTTAGCAATTCGCCCGACTCCGGTGCTGTGGGCTTCCGCGCGAGACATCGGCGAAATGCGTAGGTCAGCCGCTGGGCATCGGTCCCGCCCCCTTCGCGTAAAGTTTTAAGGGCCAGCGCCTGCGCGGATTCAATGAACAGCGTTTCGTTTAACGTGGTCAGGGCTTGCAACGGCGTGTTGGCTCGGGCGCGCCGCACACAGGAGATATCGCCGTTCGGCGCGTCGAAGATCTGGAGCATCGGGTACGGCACGCTGCGATAGCGGAACGTATAAAGCGCGCGCCGGTATCGATCCGCTCCGGTCTCTTCCTTCCAGATTTTCGGACCGTAGCTGGCCGGCGGGACGAATAAAGACTCGGGCGCGGGAGCATACACGCTCGGACCCCCGATTTTCGGATTCAGCAAACCGCTGGCCGCGAGCGCAATGTCGCGAACGATCTCGGCATCCACTCGAAACCGCGGTCCACGCGCGAGCAGCCGATTGTAAGGATCGCGCTCGTAAAGCGCCGGTGTCACGCGTGAAGACTGCCTATAAGTCGCCGAAGTCACAATCAGCCGGTGCATGGCTTTCATGCTCCAGTCCGCATCCATGAATTCAACCGCCAGCCAGTCGAGCAACTCGGGGTTCGAAGGAGTCTCGCTTTGTTTGCCCAAATCCTCGCTGGTCGCGACCAGGCCAGTTGCGAAATAGGCTTGCCACATGCGGTTGACGAAGGCGCGTGCCGTGGTGGGCGAGCTCCGGTCGACCAGCCATCGCGCAAAGGTCAAGCGCGTCGGCGGTGCGTCCTTCGGCAAGGGATGTAAGAACGCCGGTACGCCCGGACCAACCACCTTCGCCGGCTTCAGAAAGTCGCCGCGAGCGAGAATGTGCGTCTCCCGCGGCTGTTCGCGTGCTGCCAGCATCAGTTGCGAGGACCCTTCAGGATGTTCGCGCCACAGCTCCGCGATCTTTTCGTTGGCTTCGCGCCATTCCGGGACGGTAGTTCGCCAGTAGCCGAAGACTGCGGCCATCTGCGCCGGCGTCCGCTGTGCTCGCGGAATGGCGAGTATCTCGCGCACGTTCCGGGGCAGCGGATCGGCAACCGCGCCGGGAGCGGTGGTGATTGACAGCCGGAAACGACCGAGGTTCTGATTCTGATTGTCATCGCTATTCCATCCGCCATGCTTCTGGTCCAAATAGAAAGTGAGGATCGTGCCGCCAGGATTGGCGATGGGTGCTTGGGCTGTGAACACGGCTTTGCGCGGCTGATTGCGAAGGCCAGGACCGGCATCGATACCCCAGGCCGTGTCCTCGTTACCATCGATCGCAAATTCCACTGGACCCGTGACGCGCCTCTTCCCGCTCTTGTCGTCGAAGATCGCTTCCAACGGCGTCTCCGGAGGATTGACGTCCGCCGTGGCTTTGGCAATTTTGATCTTCGTAACCTTGTCGGGCGCTTCCGCCGGTGCTGCTTCCACTTCGAACTCCGTCAGTGCACCAGTCCCTTTAATGGAACGGCCCGGCCCTCCGAGCGGAAGGTTCGGGTCGTTTAACAGCTCGAGCCGGAACGCGGTGATGTTCTGGAGCTCCGTCTTTACCGTGAGTTTCACGCGATGTTTGGTGGGGGCATAACCCTGCGCCAGCAAAGACCCGTCGTTCATCGGCAAATATCTCTGGCCGCCGGTTGAGATGTCATCGACCTCGGGCCGTACCACGGTCCATTCAGGCTGATCGTCTTTGACTTTCTCTTCCCACGCTGCCATGCGCTGTTCCCCGTCCGGATTGTGGTGCTCGATCCCGGCTTCGATTTCCCGAATGCGCCGGAAAATGTCGGCTCGTTTCATCTGTTCCTGCGGAGTATAGACGGCGATGTTCGCTTCGTGCGAGTTGTTTAAAAACGCAAACATCCGGTAATACTCCTCCTGCGTGAGCGGATCGAACTTGTGGTTATGGCATTGCGCGCACTGTATGGTAACGCCCAAAACGCTTTTACCGATCGCGTCCATGCGGTCGAACATCGCTTCCATGCGGAACTGCTCCGGATCTATGCCGCCTTCTTCGTTGGTCATGGAGTTGCGCAGAAAGCCGGTTGCGACTAGCTGGTCCTGCGTGGCGTTCGGCAGTTCGTCGCCGGCAATCTGGTCGATGATGAACTGGTCGTAAGGCAGGTCGCGGTTGAGCGCGTTGATCACCCAATCGCGATAGAACCAGACCCAGCGCTGCTTATCCTTTTCATAGCCGTCAGAATCGGCGTAACGCGCCGCATCCAACCATAGCCGCCCCCACCGTTCACCGTAATGCGGTGAGTTCATCAGCCGGTCAACCTGCTTCTCGTAGGCGTTGTGGCTTTGGTCCTTCAGAAATGCGTCGACTTCTTCAACGCTGGGCGGCAAGCCCGTCAAATCCAGGCTCAAACGCCGCAATAGCGTGACGCGATCGGCTTCCGGGGATGGGGTAAGTTTTTCTCTTTCGAGGCGGGCAAGGATGAAGTAGTCGATGGCATTCTTAGGCCAGCGCGCGTTCACAACCTTAGGCAGCGGCGGTCGCTTCGGCGGAATGTACGCCCAATGTTTCTGGACCGGGACGAGTTCCTTGGCGCTGCTCTCCGGCCACTCGGCACCCTGATCGATCCATGCGCGGATGAGCGCGATCTGGGCCGCGTCCAGCGGTTTTCCGCCCATGGGCATGCGTGGCTGGTCACCCAAACCGGCGACGCGCCGGTAAAGTGGACTGTCAGTCGATTTACCCGGAATAATCACGGCGCCGGATTGCCCACCCGCGAGGGCCGGGGCTTTTTCGCTGAGACGCAGTCCGGACATCTGCATTTTCGGTCCGTGGCAGCCGTAACACGAGCTTTCGAAAATAGGCTGAATCTGTTTCAGGAAATCGACCCTTGCAGATGCTACATCTGTCGCTTGCCCGCGCAGACTCGGCAAGGGGGCAAGAAATGCAAATAGCAGGGGAAGGGCGCCGACCCGAATTAGTCGCATCTCTTGTTTACCTCTCATATATTCTATTTACAGGGTTCACTCAAGGCCAATCGCGCTGGAACCTCAAAAAGCAGGCCGACCATTAGCACACTCAGACCGGCCACCAATCTTACCCTCAATATGGCTGCACGCGTATCGTACGCAGCATGTCACTTGCCTTTTCCGATCGCTGCGCATCCAGCTTGGCAACGAGCTCCGCTTGCGCGGCAGCGCGCGGATCGTTCCGGCGCTTGTACAGAATGAGCAGTCGCATGTTCGCAAGAAAACTGTCCGGATTCAAGGCTACCGAGCGATCGAGGGCCATGCTCGCTCCGCTGTAATCGTTCTGTTCGAGATAGGCAAAGCCCAGCTCCGCCCACGCTTCAGAATACTTGGGCTCCAGTGCCACCGCCTGCCGCAGTTCGGTGAGACCGGCATCAAAATCGTTCGCTCGCAACGCCAATCGGCCCAGGTAATAGTGCGCACCTGCCGCGGTACGCGGATCTTTTAGCGCTGCTTCCAGCGCCTTTCGAGCCTTGTCATCGGCCAGGGTCGCGAAGTAGGCCGAGGCGAGGGCCAGTTTGCCATGCGGATCTTCGGGCTTGAGCCCGCAATATCGCTCGAACCAGGCGGCCGCCTCGTCCCATTTCCGCATTTGCGACTTCACGGCTCCTAAAGCGTAAGCCACATAGGCGTTCTGCGAATCCAGTTCGGCTGCTTTGGAGAGCGAACGCTCGGCGTCGAGCGGCAGGTCCATCTCGATCAGCACTACTCCGAAGAAGAAGTGGATGGCCGGGTTTTGCGGCTCCAGGTCGCGCGCGTGAGCCAGGTAACCAAGCGCGCCTTGATAGTCCTTCTGCTTGTATGCGACGCGGGCTAAGTCCAGCAGCAGCGCGGCATCCGGCGCCTGTTGCGAACCTGCGCTTTCGAAGGCGGCCCGAGCTTCGCGCACCCGCCCAGCGCTTTCGTACGCACGCGCGAGCGAATGCAACGCTTCCGGACTTGCCTGCTTCCTAGCCGCCAGCCCCGCCAGCAGTGTGATTTGCAAGTCGGTAAGCCCACTTCGGGCAAGCACGGGCAGGATCGTTTCGACGTCTGCTCCGGTCAGCTCCGAACTTTCGAGCAGTTGATGCGCGGTCGCATTCGCTTGCTCGGACCGACCCAATACGGCCTCGGCCGCGCATTTCAGGATCAGGGCCTGCGGCCGGCCGGCCGCCCCGGCGGGCAACGCCTCCAGGTGCCTGAGCGAAGCCTGTGTCGAGCCGCGCACCAAGAGGAGAAGCGCCAACTGGTAGTGCGCCTCCGTGTTCGCCGGCTCGAAGCGCAGCAACTGCTCGTACGTCCGCACTGCTTTTTGACTGGCCTGGGGATCCCTTGCGACGTTCTCTTGATACAGTCGCCCCAGGTTCAGGTACGCGCCCGTGAACCTCGCGTCTAGTGCGATGGCATGACGGAAGGCGGCTTCCGCTGCGTCGTATCTGCCTTGCTGCGCTTCCACAACGCCACGAAAATTGTGGAGTGCGGGCTCGCGGGGGTGGACTACGAGTGCAGCGGCAATCCTGCCGGACGCTTCCGTCAGGCTCCCGCTCTGGATGAGCCGTTGAATCGCTGCGAGTTCGTCGGCCTTCGGATCCTGCTGCGATGAGAGGGCTGAACCGCACAGCACCGCCAAAACAGCCAACCGGAAAATACCTTTCATCGTGGTTATTCCGCTGTCATAGCGACTGCGGACTTATTGCGAGCTACTCAACCGGCGAACTGTCGCTGCCAGCCGGCGTACCGCAATCCGCAGCGTGGCTCACCTGGTCAGAATGTCAGCTTTCCGCCGATCTGAATATTCCGCGGCGCGGTGACGTTGCCGTTCCACAAGCCGAAGGAGGGGCTGGCAACGTCAGTATTGACGAAGCCGCCTGCGTTCGACGCAGTGAAGATGTGAAAGTTCCACACGTTGAAAGCCTCAACGCGGATCAGGAATCTGAACCGCTCGGTTAACTGCGTATCCTTTTCCAGACCGAGGTCCTGGTTGTGGTAGCCAAACCCTCGAATGTTGCTGACCCGTGCACCGTCGCCCAAACCAAAGTTGAAGTCGGACACGGGCTCAAAGGCAGCCACATTGAATAAGGGTTTATTGGGGTCGTAATGGCTCATGCTCTGCGCATAGATATTGGCTCCTGGGAGGATACCCGGAATACAGGCCGCCGCAAACTGGCCGGGCACATTGCAAAAACTCGAACCGAAGATCAGAGGCTGGCCGGAATCGTAGCGCACAATGCTGGTGAGCTGCCAACCGCCGATGAATTTGCCAGGCATGCCGCCAGTGTTAAAAAAGCGTTTGCCGGGGCCAATGGGAAGGCTATATGTAAGTGACCAGGCGAGGACTTGCGGCACATCATCATTGGCCAAGCTCTTGTCACGTTTCATTTGGAAAGGCGAGATCCTGTAGGCGCCCGCAGTCGCGGAGCTCTGGGCGCTATCCGCATCCGTTATGCTCTTTGACCAGGTATACGCGAACATCGACCAGAGGCCGTTGGAAAATCGCTTTTCCAGTTTGGCTTGCAGCGAATGGTATGTCGAGTTGCCGTCATTTTCATTTTGGCCGAAAATGTTGCCGCAGTACTGCGGATATGGCAACAGGGCCTGTGCCACGGATGGCGCGCAACCGGTCATCTGGGCCGCCCAGCCCGGATACGGAGCGGCCACGCCGTCGAGCGAGGCCATGCCAGGCGTGAAAACGTCGAAAAGCTTGCTGCCCATCGAGAGTAGCGTCGGATTCAGGGCGTTAATCGGATTGATCTGGGAAAGCAGACGGGTTCCCTTGTTGCCGACGTAAGCCAGAGCGCCGTAGAGGTCCTCGCTGAACTGGTGTTCATAGGAGACGTTCCACTGCTGGGCGTAAGGCAACCGGTTACCGTCGAACGGCCGGTAGTTCGGAGCGCCTTGGCCATTCAAGAGACTCGGATCGATAAACGGCGGCTTGGCAAAGTTCTGCGGGAATCCGTTTTGAAGGAGAAAGGCCGGCGTCAGCCCACCATTGGATGAGCTGAATGAAGCGGTGGTATTGAAACCGTCAGTACCAATACCAGCATTCCAACCGGGGTAAAAGTTCTGTTCGTAGAAAATGCCGTAGCCAAGGCGAGCCACATTCTTCTTGTCAAAACTGTACGCCAGACCACCACGCGGCCCGAAAGCTTTGTTCCAGGTATATTCCGGAGCGCGACGGCCGAAGCTGGCAGCACCATAACTGTTGCCCGCGAAGGCCAACCGTCCTGGCCTTCCATCGGCTCCCGGGTTCGGTCCGTACGGATCGAAGAAGGAAGTTTTGTTGTTCTTTTCGACTGGCGGCGTATAGCGATCCCACCGCAGGCCCAGCGTAACAGTTAGCTTGGAAGTTGCTTTCCAAGTATCGCCCGCAAAGAATCCTATGGACCAGGCTTTTGGTTTGAACGAAGGCAGGGTGTAGAAGGTAGAACTTCCGTTATCCACTGCCCCAAGAAGGAAACTAGCCATAGCATTCCCGCTGGTTTGGCCCAGGATACCGGTCTCGCCCGGATTGAAATTGAATGTGCCGGAACCGTTGGGCTCCTGCAGAGTCGGATACTGAATATTACGGTATTCGGCGCCGAAATGAAGGCTGTGGCGGCCTTTGACCCAGGTTAAGATGTCATTTCCCACCCAACTAGGGCGCCGGGTATAGAAGTCGGCGTTACCGCCGTATGAGCTGTAGTTATTCCCGAAATTCAGCGACGGCTCGTGCGCATGGTTGTACACACCCGGAATTGCTGGAACCTGGCTGACGCAGCAATCGCTGGCGTTATAAACTTTAGTCGGTAAATCGAGATAGCCCAGGGCGAAGTGGTTCAGCAGCGTCGGCTTGAAAATGTGGTCATAGTTTAGACGCGGCAAGTGGCTGTAATTCGGGATCCGGGTATTATTCGTGTCGATCACCGCGGGAAACGCGTGCTGAGTGAAGGGCAAAGAACCGCGGTAATGATAGGTTATTTCGACATGGTCCTTCTCCCCTATATACTGATCGCCGCGAACATCCCATTGATCCGTATCGGCGTTCAGCGAACTAGCCAATCCGTTTGGCGATTCCCAGTTAGCCTGCAGTCCGGAACGATTGGGCAACGGAACGTATTTCAGCCAGCTCTGCGCCAGGGAACTGGTTAATCGGGGATCGCTGGCGCAAATTACGTTGGGCTGATTGCCGTTGCAGCCCATGAACTGATCGCGGACGATTTGGCCATTCACGACTCGGCTGGTGGCTGGATCGTAGATCGGATAGGGCCATGCGCTGAAATCGCCTGCGCGCATTGCCGCCGTCGGAACCGTCAGGAACTGTGCGTTGGTCGAGCCCTGGGAGCGGTACGCCTCGAAGTTGACAAAGAAGAATGATTTCTTTCGGGAGGACCAGAAACCAGGCAGCTTGAGCGGGCCACCGACGTAAGACCCGAGGTCGTTCTCACGGTCTTTCGGCCTCGCGGAACCGCCCCATTGCCGCGCGTTGAGGTCTTCATTACGAAGATATTCGTACGCGCCGCCATGGAATTCGTTGGTACCCTCCTTAGTGCTAGCGATGATAACGGCCGCGCTAGAAGCGCCGAACTGCGTGTCGAAGTTTGCTGTCAACACACTGATTTCACCGACGGCTTCAGGAGAGATCGGGAAGTCGTTATGAATAGCCACCATGCCACTCTGGCTTAATAAGCCCTCCACCATGCTGACGCCATCCATAACGGCTTCGTCGGACCAAAGTTGACCGCCGTCGAATCGAGCTGTGAAGGCGTCGCCAGTGCCGCCAGGGTTAACGCCCGGGAGCAGGGTGACGAAGACCGCTGCTGAGCGCTGGCTGCCGGCTACCTGCAAGGGCAGGTTGTCGATCTCCCTTCGTGTGATCGTACCTTTCACCTCCGGGTTTTCGTAGTTGATAGCCGAGGCGTTCTCAACGACTTCGATAGTCTGCTCGGCGGTGCCGATCTGGAGCGTAATTGGCACGCGAACAGATTCGTTCAGATGTACCTCAATACCTCTCTGTACGTAATCCCGGAAGGTCTTTGCAGCTGCCTTGATCTCATATGACCCCTGCTGCAGGTTGGGGAAGGCGAACAGACCATCCTCATTCGTAGTGACCCTGGTCACGGTACCGGACACTGTAGTTGTCAACGAGACCTCAGCTCCGGGGATGGCTGCTCCGGTCTGGTCGGTGACCATGCCGCTGATGGTGGCGTTGGAGCTTTGGGCCCACGCAGCAGAAAGACAGAGCGCAAACAGAGCCACGCCGAGACTGGCGAGTTTCATATAGCCTCCTCCACGGAGAGAAGTTTTCATACGATTATAGTCAGGAGGGAAAGCAAGTCAAGCGATTTCTTAATTGATTTTATAGGGACAAGACGCGATATTGACGGTCAATCCGGGGCTTTCGTATGATGTATACCAAATCGATCCCATGAAAGAATCATCTACCGAACGTCTATACGAACAGGTCGCCCGTAAGATTGCACTTCACGCAATTCGCGAGAAACACGGAGTGTTGCCCATTGAAGCCGATCTTTGCCGAGACTTGAGTGTAAGCCGGACAGTTCTGCGAGAAGCGATCAAGATGCTCTCGGCCAAGGGGATGGTCGAAGTGAGTCCGAAGCGCGGCACGAATATCCAGCCACGGGAGAAGTGGAACCTGCTCGACCCGGACATTCTCGAGTGGCATGCGGAGTGCCGGACCGATGACGAAGCGTTTGTCCGCAGTCTGTGCGAGGTTCGTCAGTTTCTCGAGCCCGCTGCCGCTGAGCTTGCAGCCGAAAGAGCGACCGCCGATGAGGTTAAGCAACTCTATTGGTACCTGGACGAGATGGCAGCGAACGTTGATATCGCTGAGAAATTCATAGCGGCCGATTTGAAGTTCCACGCCATCATCTTCTCCTCCACTAGAAATGACCTGCTCCAATACATTGCAGATGCAATCGGCGGAGCACTGCGCGCCAGCCGTTCTATTACCGTCCTCCGTCCCGGATCATCCGCCGCTTCATTGCCCCTCCATCGGAGCGTCGCGGATGCGATCCGCGACCGTGACCCTGTTTCGGCGCGCGCCGCCATGATTTACCTGGTCAGGTCAGCGGCCCGGGATATCTACCACGTCCGCCTCTCGAATCTGGAAAAGCGATGAGGGGCTGTTGCACGGAATTGTTCTTTAATGCCGCATATGATGTATTCTCTTATTCGTTTGCGGAATTCTGCTCGCTACCGAAAAGCTGCCGCCGCAGCAGCAGGCATTAACACATGAAACGACGCGAAGCCCTGTGCGCCATCGTGGCCGCGGTCCCGGCGCTTAATGCCCAACCCCGGCCCTTGACCTTCTTTGGCGCAGCGGACTTGCAGGTGCTCACCCGCGTGGCCGATTTGATCATCCCGCGCACGGGCACTCCGGGAGCCGCGGACGCCGGCGTGCAATTCCATATCGACCGCGCGGCCTCGAGCGACGCCAAGCTCACAGCGGTGCTTCGCGCGGGCATCTCGGCATTCCAAAAAGTGGATGATTCCGAGTATGCCCGCCTGCTCACGAACATGATGAATGCCTCCGACGAGTTCTTTACGGTGATGAAGGATCTCACCATTGATGCCTACTACTCGACGCGCGAGGGTCTCGTCACCGAACTCGGCTGGCACGGCAACACCTACGTGAAAGAGTTCGAAGGCTGCGCTCATCCCGAGCATCAGGTTGCGGACGATGCCGATTAAGCATAGCCCGGAAATACACGACGTAATCGTCATCGGCAGCGGCGCCGCTGGCGGCATGGCCGCGTGGAACCTGACGCAGAAAGGCGTGAATGTGCTCGTTCTTGACGCGGGCGAAAAGTTCGATCGCGCCAAGTTCTGGTCGCACGTCAAGCCGTGGGAATGGCAGCCGCGGCTCGCTCGCGGCCAGCGCCCACCGAAGTTCTATCTCGACCTCAAGGATCAACCCTACACCTGGGAGGAGGGTCATTACTTCCAACTGACGCGCGTGTGGGGCCGCGGCGGCAAAACAAACGTTTGGGGCCGTGTATCGCTGCGCTACTCCGATCTCAACTTGACCGAACCCGAACGTGACGGTTGGGAGATTCCCTGGCCGATACGTTACAAGGACATCGCGCCGTATTACGATCGCGTGGAACAGCTCATAGGCGTCAACGGCGGAACCGACGATACGGAGTGGTTGCCGGGAAGCAAACATCACTTGCCTCCGCCGGCGCCGCGATGCGGCGAGCGCCTTTTGCAGAAAGCGGCGGCAGGCATCGGCATTAAGCTGGTCGCGGGGCGGCGCGCGGTAGTGACGCGCGAGCTTAACGGTCATGCGCCGTGCCACTACTGCGGGGCGTGCGGGCGCGGATGCGACATCAGTGCGTTCTTCAATGCTTCCGACTACCTCATCGAACCTGCGCTCGCAACGGGACGGCTAAGAGTGGTCGACAATGCTGTCGTCGCGCGTATTCTAGTCAACGACAAAGGACTGGCCAGTGGAGTCCAATACTTTGACCGGCACACAAAAGAGGAGCACCTTGTACGCGCGCGGCGAGTCGTACTCGGCGCTTCCTGCGTTGACTCCACGCGCATCCTGCTGAATTCGAAGTCAACTGTATATCCCAACGGCATTGGCAATAGCAATGACGTTGTCGGCCGCTATCTTGCGGAGCAAATCCGTTTTCACATGTATGGCTTCTTGCCTGAGCTGCTGGGTGGCCGCGTTTACAATGATGACGGCATTAGCGGAGAGCACGTGTACATGCCGCGTTTCAACCCTGGTGGCGGCAGCAAAGATTATTTGCGCGGCTTCGGCATGCAGTTCTGGGGCTGCGGGGCGCAAGACAATGCGGATTACGGCAAGTCTCTCCCAGGCTTTGGAATTGACTTAAAGCAGGCGATCAAGAGGCGTTATCCGTCGCTGGTCGCGCTGCATCCGTACGGGGAAGTGCTGCCGCGCAGGACCAACCGCATCAGCGTCGATAAGACACCGCTGGATCGCTACGGTGTTCCCATCGCGCGAATCGAGTACGAAATCGGCGAGAACGAAAAGAAAATGGCGCGCGTGATGTACGACACCTGCGAAGAAATCCTGCACGCCGCCAACGCAGAAATACTTCCGTTCGAGCGCAACCACCTCGACGTAAGCGGTGGAGCCATCCACGAGCACGGGACCTGTCGTATGGGAGCGGACCCCAAACGGTCGGCATTGAACGGTTTCTGTCAGATGCACGAAGTGAAGAACCTGTTCGTGGTGGATGGGGCGGCGTTCACAACCGCGACGGAGAAAAACCCAACGTTGACGATCCTGGCGCTTGCATGGCGTGCAAGCGACTTCATGGCGGAAGAAATGCGCGCAGGCCGCATTTAGATCGGGGCCTTCCTCGACGCCGGGGGCGCTCACCTCCTTGATGAAGCCATGTTCCAGAAATATTAGCTGGCCGTCCTGCACCACCGTCGTGGAAAAGAACTGCTCTTCGGGCCCACCGCCAGACTTGACCGTGGGCTCCTGCACGAAGTTGTTTCCGGAGTCGTCGGTGATGCCCAGTAGAAGGGGTCGTACATGAGAGCCGCAACCAGAGCTGCGGACGCTTGTGAAAATGGCGACATGCCGGTAATTGTCGAAGAGGTGGCAGCTCCCGTCAACGGGAACTCGGGGCCGGTGGAAGGGTTGTTTTGACTGACATCAAGGACTGACGATCCAGACTTCTTGCCCAGGGCCTAGGTTTTTCGCAGCCTCGCCAGCCCGGCTCCCGCACCGATGAGCAATCCGCCGGAGATCCGGTTGGTCCATAGCGCATAACGAGGCTCGCGAGCCAACGCGGATGCCCGCCCCGCCACCATGCCGTAGACGGCAAACACGCAAAAATTCGAGAGTATCGACGTTACGCCGAGAACCAGGATTTGCGTTGCGACGGGGTTCCCTGGATCTACAAACTGCGGCAGGATGGCGGAGAAGAACGCGATACCCTTGGGATTCGCCATCTGGAGCAAAAACCCGTCGCGGTAAAAGCGGCGCCCGGCCGTCACGGTTCGGGAACGGGGGACATCCGCCAGCACGCTCTCCTTACTCATCAGCGCGCGCAGGCCGAGGTAGATCAGATAGGCAGCGCCAAGCCATTTCACCGCGAAGAAGAGCCGGTACGATGCAAGAATCAGAGCGCCGAGGCCGGTCGCCGAGATCGCAAAGTAAAGCACATTCGCCGACAGAATGCCGAGGCTCGCAGCGACGCCTCTGCGGGAGCCTCCCCGCAGCGCGCTTGAGAGAACAAAGAGAACGGCAGGCCCTGGCGTCATCGAGAGCACAGTGTCGGTCACGAGAAAGAGCCACCAGGTAGTCCAAGTCATTGTGACGCCAGGAAGTGTATCACCAGTCTAACGAGCTTCGGAGCGTCGCCGACATCCAGGCCGCCGTAGTGCATACGATTGCGGAATCCCGCGGGGGCGGCTGTTTGGCCTCACCGCGGAATGGCTTTCAGCTTGATTCATTCCGCACATACACTTGTAGAAGCATGTCGAACCTACGGATCGTCCCAGCGACTGAACCGGATATCCCCGTGATTCTCGATCTGATTCATGCACTCGCGGAGTACGAGAAACTTGCTCATGTCGTCAGCGCGAGCCCGGAACGGCTGCGCGAGACATTATTCGGCAGCAAACCGGCGGCCGAGGTGGTGCTGGCGCATTGGGATCGGGAATGCGCAGGCTTTGCGGTATTCTTCGCGACTTATTCGACGTTTCTGGCTCTGCCAGGACTCTATTTGGAAGACCTGTACGTGAAGCCTCATCTGCGCGGCAAGGGGATTGGGTTGGCGCTACTGAAGCAGGCTGCAAGAATTGCGACCGAACGCGGCTGCGGCAGGTTGGAGTGGGGAGTGCTCGATTGGAACAAGCCAGCGATCCAGTTCTACAGGAAGCTGGGCGCCGTGCCCATGAATGAGTGGACAAAATACCGTCTCGCAGGGGAGGCACTTAAAAGCTTGGCTCTTTCGGGACGTTAATGTCCGAGTCCGCGGGGGAATCAATTAGGGGAAATATCCGTCTAGTCGGTTAGCAGAGAACACGATTGCCCGGCGAAAGGCGCACAACGTTTACGGATCGCGCTCGGAAACGGCGCCATTGCGGAATGTCCATGTCCGATAAGTAAATGCTGGCCGCCGCAGTCTGTCAGGTGGAGTTTAGACTCTCACATGGTGGAGAATCGCGACCTGGATATGGCGTCGGCGGATTACCCACTCCTCCACCAAATTCCTCCAGACCAACAGCCAATCCGCTTACGTTTGGCTGTTTTGAGATCATGGACTGCAAGACTACATGAGGCAGATCCTGATCGTGTGCGGACTCACGCTGGCGCTGGCCGGCGCGTCCCAAGCCCAGCTTTCCTCTGACCAGGCCCGTGGTTATACAGGATCGGTGGCGTGCAAGACGTGCCACCCGTCGGTGTATGACCGCTGGAAAAGGACGCGCATGGCTAACGTCGTTCGCGATCCGCGCCAGTATCCCGATGCCATTCTCCCGGATCTCTCCAAGCCGGACCCGCTCGTGACTTTTAAACCTCAAGACATCGCGCTGGTATACGGCAGCAAGTGGAAGCAGCGATACTTCACCAAAACCGGCAATGATTATTTCGTGTTTCCGGCACAATGGGATATCGCGCACCAGAAGTGGCTGCCGTACTTTGTCCGGAACGGCACGGACTGGTGGGCCACGCTCTATCCTCCGGACAACATGAAGCGCCCTACCGGTCCGCTCTGCGACGGCTGCCACTCGGTGAACTTCAACACCGGGACGAACACCGTAACTGAGTGGAACGTGGGCTGCGAGCGCTGCCACGCTCCGGGCGCAGAGCATGTTGCTCATCCCTCCCGCGAGAACATTGTGAACCCGGGCCAGCTCGATTACGTGCGGGCCAACGATGTCTGCATTCAGTGCCATTCACAAGGCCGGCCGCTAACCAACCCTATAGAGGGCAAATATTACGACTGGCCCGTCGGGTTCAACGTCAGGTTAAACCTGCACGATTTCTGGCGCCTTGAAGAACATCACCTGGGGGAAACCAGTTTCACTCATTTCGCCGACGGCACGGCTCACAAGAATCGTATGCAAGGGAACGATTTCGTGCAGAGCGTCATGTATACCCACGGTGTGAAGTGCTTCACCTGCCATGATGTACACGGCACTGGCAACGATGCGGATCTGATCAGACCGGCGAGCGAGTTATGCCTGCAATGCCACGGTCCAAACTCGCCCAATGGACCTCACGCCGGTACGATTTCGGAGCATACCCACCACAAGCTAGGAAGCCCGGGAACCGAGTGTGTCGCCTGCCATATGCCGAAGATCGAGCAGACGCTTCCCGACGATTACGTGCGCAGCCACACATTTCGTTTCATCACGCCCGCAATGACGGAAAACTACAAAATCCCAAATCCGTGCAATCTGTGCCATAAGGAGAAGTCTACGAAATGGGCCGCGGACGCTCTCGCGGAGTGGCGCGATCGTTCTCCCTGGCGAACGCAATACTGATTGGCGCTAAGCCAGCCCCGCGGCCACAAATGCCTGCTGCAGGTCTTCCTTCAGGTCATTGACATCTTCAACCCCCACTGACAGCCGCACCAAGGTGTCGGTGATGCCGGCTGCGTGGAGGCGTTCGGCCGGCAAGGAAGCGTGCGTCATGATGGCCGGGTGTTCGATCAGGCTCTCCACCCCGCCGAGACTCTCAGCCAGCGCGAACAGGCGGCAGTGCTCCAGGAAGCGGCGGGTGGACTCCAGGTTTCCCCGTAGAATAGCGGTCACCATCCCGCCGAACCCGTTCATCTGCGCGGCCGCCAGCAGATGCTGCGGGTGCGATTTCAGTCCCGGATAAATCACACGCGCGACCGCGCGGTGTTGCTCAAGCCAGACGGCAATCTCGGCCGCGTTTTCGCAGTGCCGCTGCATGCGTAGGTGGAGCGTCTTGAGACCGCGCAAAGCCAGGAAGGAATCGAAAGGTCCGCCGATCGCTCCCACCGCGTTTTGCAGAAAGGCCAGCCGGTCGCCCAGTTCCCGGTTCTCGCCCGTGACAACCACGCCGCCGACCATGTCCGAGTGCCCGTTCAGGTATTTGGTTGCCGAGTGAAGCACCAGGTCGAAGCCATGCTCGAGGGGCCGCTGAATGTACGGGCTCGCAAAAGTGTTGTCCGCCACGGTGAGTAAGCCGCGAGCCTTGCCCAAACTCGGCCACCGCTTTGAGATCGATCACCTTCAACAGTGGATTCGATGGCGACTCGATCCAGATCATTTTGGTTCGGGGCTTCAATGCCGCCTCCAACGCTCGCGGATCGGAAAAATCGACGAAGCTGAAAGTCCAGGCCCGCCGAACGCCGGCGAACCCGCTCGAACAAACGAAACGTCCCGCCGTAAAGATCATCCCGGGCCACCACGTGATCGCCGGTGTCGAGCAGGTCCAGAACCGTAGCCGTGGCCGCCATGCCCGACGCAAACGCAAATCCGCGAACGCCGCTCTCCAGGCTCGCCACGCACCGCTCGTAGGCCATCCTTGTCGGATTCTGCGTGCGCGCATAGTCGTAGCCCTTGTGAACGCCGGGGCTCTGCTGCACGTAGGTGGAAGTCGCATAGATGGGCGTCATGATGGCGCCCGTCGTGGGATCGGGCTCCTGGCCCGCATGAATGGCTCGTGTCGAAAAACGGTGGCTCATAAGTTGATTATTTCAGGCGGCGGCGTAAGTGACTGAGCAAATCGGATCGTGTGATGAGACCGAGAAAATGGTCGTTCTCCACCACCAGCGCCACCAATCCCTGGTCGAGGATATGACGCACCTCTTCGAGCGACGTGGCTGGCGGTACTGTTTTCAGGCGGCTGGTCATAGCGGTTCGCACCGGCTGGCGAAAATGCGACTCATCGTCATGCACGGCTACCAGTAGATCTGATTCATCCAAAATTCCCACAGCACGGCCTTCTTCCACCACCGGTACCTGCGACACGTCCGCTATGCGCATTCGCTGGAACGCAGTGAGGAGCGTATCGTCAGGAGCCACGGTAATCACCGCGCCTTCTTCATAGCGGCGCGTGAGCAAATCGCGAAGGGTCCCGGTAGCCGGCCGCTGCAGGTATCCCTGGTCGATCATCCAGTAATCATTGAAGAGCTTCGATAGGTATTTATTGCCGCTATCGCAAACGAAAGTTACCACGCGTTTGGGAACTGTCTGTTTCCGGCAATATTGCAGCGCTGCCGCGACAAGGGTCCCGCTCGATGAGCCAGCCAGAATGCCCGATTTTCGCAACATCTCCCGCGCCGTGTGGAAACTTTCCGCATCACTAATGGAGAAAGCTTCCCGCACCCGTGAAAGATCGGCGATCTTGGGTACGCAACTCGAGCCGATACCCTCCACGGCATAGGAACCCGAAGGGCCTAACGTTCCCTTTTGGACGTACGGCGGCCAACGAGGAACCTTGCGGATCGGCGAGGACCATTTCCACCTGCGGCGCCACGCGAGCAAAGTAACGGCTCAACCCCGTCATCGTCCCGCCGGAGCCTACGCCGCAAACCACCGCATCCAACTGGTGGCCGATCTGCTCCCAGATTTCCGGCGCCGTCGTTTCTTCATGCGCTCTCGGATTGGCGGCATTGGAAAATTGGTTGATGAAGTACGTGCCCGGCGTGTTGGCCGTGATCCGCGCCGCCATGTCCTGATAGTAGTCAGGGTGTCCGGGCGCCACGTCCGATCGTGTAATCCGGATGTCCACGCCCAGCGCGCGAAGGTGGGCGATCTTCTCGGTGGACATTTTGTCCGGGATCACCAAAATAAGGCGGTAGCCTTTCACCGCCGCCACCAGCGCCAGACCGATCCCCGTGTTGCCGGCCGTGGCTTCCACCATAGTGCTTCCCGGCCGCAATTCGCCCGACCGTTCGGCGGCATTGACCATGGCCAGCGCCATCCGGTCCTTGATCGACCCGCCCGGATTGTTGCTTTCCAGCTTGAGAAACAACCGGCAAGGGCCGGCGTCGAACCCGTGGAGTTCCACGAGCGGCGTGTTGCCGATCAGTTCAAGAACGTTCGAGGGAATTGCCGGAGCGGGCACCCCTTCAGTGTCTCTCGAAAACATCCGCCCAGCGCACCTGCTCGTGAAGAACTTTGGGCTGGTTGCGAAGAATGATACGATGCGTTTTGGAAGATTGTTGAAATCCTTCCGCAGTTTTCGCAGTTTTTCGACAACCTTTTAGTTTAGAGGACCAAGCGTGAAATCCATTGCACTCATTTTCTGCGCCCTGCTGGGAGCCGGCCTGCAAGCGTGGGCTGCCGAAAAACTGATTGGCGGGCCCTTCGTGGTTCACGCCGGGTCGAAGTCAGCCACAGTGGCTTGGATTGTGGAAGCCGGCGAAACCACTCTGGGCACAGAGCCGGGCAAGCTCGACAAGTCTGCTCCTGTGCTTCGCGCTGAAAAGGCTTCCTACACGGGGCTTCAACCCGGCGCCACTTACTATTACGATGCATTGGGGCTTGACGCGGGGCGGGGTTCGTTCAAGACGGCTCCGAACGGGCCGGCTGATTTCCAGTTCGTAGTCTTCGGCGATACCCGCACCCGCCACGACATGCATCGCCGCGTCATTGCGGCAGTACTGAAACACGGCATGCCCGATTTCGTGATGCACACGGGCGACCTGGTTGCCGACGGCGCGGACTCCGCCCAGTGGCCCGTGTTCTTCGACATCGAGCGCGAGCTTTTGCGTCATGCCGCGTTTTTCCCGTCGCTCGGCAATCATGAACGAAACAACCACCAGTTTTACGATTTCTTTGACGTGACTACGCCGTACTATTCATTCGATTGGGGACAGGCCCATTTCATCGTGCTCAACAGCGACATCGGAAACGCTGCCATCAGCCAGGCGGCAAAGCAGAGTTTCTGGAGCGAGCAGGTGCGCTGGCTCGAGGAAGACCTCGCCAAAAGCCAGAAAGCCGATTTCCGCTTCGTCATGGCGCACCACCCGCCCATAACCGCAGTGGCGCGCCGTCAGGGAGATAATCCCGAAATGACGGCTCTCATTCCGTTGTTTGAAAAGGAGCGCGTGACCGCGGGATTCTTCGGCCACGATCACAACTACCAGCACTATCTGAAGAGCGGGGTGCACTACGTAATCACCGGTGGCGGTGGCGCGCCACTCTACGATGTCGACAAGCCGCCAGAAGGCATCACACTGAAAGTCGTCAGCACTGAGAATTTTGTGTCGGTGAAGGTCACAGGCAAAGCCGCCCACATCGATGCCCTGGCAATCGACGGCTCGGTCCTGGACCGGATTGACCTGAAGCCGTAGCGCGCGGTGGGGCATGCTTTAGCTTGCCTTCGCCTCATGCAAAGGAGTGAGAACTCTTGGACACTCGGTTGACTATCTGTCGCCAGCGATTTTGCGTGCGCTATGGCAGAGTATCGAAGAAGGTTGCCGCATTTTCATCCGGATGGTAAGCATTTGTTCGTGACCTGGCGACTGCATGGGTCTTTGCCTGCGGCGCCGAAGGTCATCTATGAGACTCCTGGTCATGCGGTCGCCGCGGAGGATCGTGCGCTGGCTCGGAGCCATGGGAGGCTATGGCTGAGCGATGCGCGGGTCGCGCGGCAAGTGGTGGGCGCGATTCGCACCGGCGAGGGTCGGAAGCTGTATGAGTTGCACGCTTGGGTCGTCATGCCCAACCATGTGCACATGTTGATACTGCCGCACGTGCCGTTGCCCCCAATAACGCATTGGATCAAAGGGAGAACGGCCAGGGAGGCGAATCTCTTGTTGATTGTGGCGTATATCGAACAGAATCCGGTTTCGGCAGGGCTGGCGGGCACGCCTGAGGGTTGGCCATCGTCAAGCGCTACATCGGCAAGCTAAAGCATGCCCCACCGGCAAGCTAAAGGATCTACCTGCACGGTTCTCATACAACGCAAGAGTGTCACGTATATTCCCAGCGCCGCGACAGCCGGCGAGCCACCGTGAACAACACCACGCCCACGGTGAGCAGCACCAGAACCTGGGGCCACAGGTGCGAGACCGGCTCATCGCGCCAGAAGACTTTTGTGAAGCCATCGATGGCCCAGGCATTAATCGTTAGCAGCCCGGCTTTTTGCATGGCTTGCGGCATGAGGAAACGCGGGAACATGCTTCCGCCGACCGAGGACATGATCAGAATCACCAGCGTGGAGAGCGGGCCCAGTTGTGCTCGCGTCTGGCACAGACTGGCCAGCAGCATGCCGAACGATCCCACCGCGAAGGCTGTCGAGAGGCCCATGACCGCAAACCCGAGAATGTGTGGAACGAAATCGAGCTTGAAAACGAGCCACGCCCACAGGAACATCAGCACCAGTTGAGAAAATGCCAGCAAGCCGGAATACAGCATTTTACCGGCGAGTAGCGTCCCCATGGTCACGCGCGAACTCAGCACGCGGTCGAGCGTGCCGCTTTCGGCCTCGTCCAGCAGGGATCCACTCGCGCCGCTGGCTGTGAAGAGCAGGAACATCACGCCGATCGCCGCCGCGTAGAACGAAACCATCGGATTGTGTTTGTTCTCGCCAACCACGTCGCGCGCAGTAACCGAAATCAGCATGCCGCCGTTGGAATCGCTACTGCTCGCGGCTGCCGGCTGCTTGCGCAACTGCTCGAGGCTGGCATCCATGCGCTTGCGTTGTTCCGATGTGAACCCTCCGGCATACTGATCCATGTACTTCGATCCCATCTCGGCCATGACATCTGGCATCGAGGTCATCGCAACCTTTTGCAGCAGTCCGGCGACCACTTGCGGCGCAATCATGTCGCTGCTGTCTTTCAGCAGCCGTATAGGCGACCGGTTTCCCCCAGGCCCGAATGAGATAGCGTTTTCGCCGAACCCGTGCGGGATGATGAGCGCCACCGGGACCTCACCGGCTTTCACCGCGGCTTCCGCCGTCTCGGCGGTGTACTCCAGTTGTTCTACACCGTGCTTCGGCACGGGTCGCAATCTCACCGACAGCGAACCTTCACTCTGCAAACCTTGGATCAGTCTCTCGGACGTCTTGCTTTGGTCCTCGTCTACCGCGATGATACCGACCTTCGGCGTCGTGTCCCGGCGCCCGCCAAAGATGACAGCAAAGATCGAAACGAAAGCGATAGGCAGAATGAAACTCAGGGCTAGCGCCCCGCGGTCGCGCCGCAGGGCGATCAAACCCGTACGCAAAATAGGGAGCATCAATCGCGTAACTCCCTTCCCGTTAACTGCAAGAACACGGATTCCAGGTTGGGCTTTCGTAACGATACGTCCGCCAGTTCATATCCTGCGCCAGACGCGGCGACGAGCAACCCTGCAATTTCGCTCACGTGCTCAATCGTGAACTGCGCGGCGCCGCCGTCATAAATTCCTCCCAGTTGCTTCACCCATGCCGCGACACCATCGCCCGCATTCTCGAATCGCGCCAACACCTGGCTGCGGGAACCGAAGGTGCTGTGCACAAGTTCATCCTTGGTCCCCAGGGCGATGATGTGTCCGTGATCGATGATGGCCACACGGTCGCACAGCCGCTCGGCTTCTTCCATGTAGTGCGTGGTGTAGACGATGGACATCCCTTCGCCGTGCAGCTTTTCGATCATTTCGAAAATGCGCTGCCGAGACTGCGGGTCCACGCCCACCGTCGGCTCGTCCATTAACACAAGCCGGGGATGGTGGATGAGTCCGGCGGCCATGTTCAATCGCCGCTTCATGCCTCCGGACAGGCTCTTGACGGTCTCTTCGGCGCGGTCCTTCAGTGCTGCCCAGTCGAGGCACCATGCGACCGCGGTCCTTAGCTCTTCACGACGAAGACCGTGATACAGGCCGAAGGATTCCAGGTTTTCACGGCACGTCAGTCTGGGATAAAGCGCCAGGTCCTGCGGAACCCATCCTAGCGCCGTGCGCGCACCGGGCGAATCGGCGGGGTCCCCGAAGACCGTCACCTTTCCGGCGTCCGGGATCACGCGGCCCACAATGCTGCGGATGAGCGTGCTCTTGCCTGCGCCATTCGGGCCCAGCAATCCCATGCATTCGCCGGGTTTCAACTCGAGGGAAACGCCATCCACCGCGGTCAGTTCACCGAAGCGTTTGATCAGCCCTTCAATTCGCAACGGCAGCGAAGAAGATGCAATGGGAGGAGCTGAAGCAGACGCCATCGAGCTGTGCTCGTTCCTATGGTACTCGCTTACCGAGCCGGCTCGTCCACCTGGAGAATCTGGTCCGCACGGACATCCTTCAATGCTTGGCTGATCCCGCTCGGCCAGTGGATTTCAACCGCCCCGGCAACGGTCTCGGGTCCGAGTCCGAAGTGCACCCGCTTATCGCTCGAAGACAGATAGCTGCTCGCCGTGCTGACGGTCGCGTATTGTGACCCTCTTGAAGTCGTCATCTTCACCACAGCCCCAATCGCATCCCGGTTGCTCTTGTGGCCTACCAGTTTCAAGGTCAGCCAGTGATTGTCCGTCTTCGTCTCGTTGCGAATCACGTGAGCCGGTCCATCGTTTGTAGACACCACCGCATCGATGCGGCCGTCGTTATCCAGATCGCCCGTCGCCAGTCCGCGCGCTGCCCAAGCCTCATGAAAGACGCTGCCCGACGCCGCGGAAACATCCACAAAGCCATGGCCCGTGTTCCGAGCCAGCAACATCGGCTCGCGATAGTGAAGTTGGGGACTGGTCAGTTCGATGGTATCCAGATCATGTCCCTGCGCGATCAGTAGATCCTTCCATCCATCGTTGTCGTAATCGATCAGACGAAGTCCCCAGCCCGAATGCAGCATCGAGATGCGGCCCATGCCCGTTGCCCCGGTGGTATACGTGAACGTGCCGTCGCCGGCGTTCTGATAAATCGCGTACATCTGATTGGCCAGATTATCCACTACCAGATCCGGCAGCCCGTCGTTATTGAAATCTTCGAAATCCACGCCCATGCCCGCATAAGTCCGTCCATCTTCGTCCACCGCAACCTGGGATAAGAGGCCTTTTTCCTCGAATCTTCCACCTCCTTTGTTATGGAACAGGAACTCGGGCATGGAATCGTTCGCCACGAAAAGATCGATGCGTCCGTCGCGATCGTAATCTGCAATCGCGATGCCCAGCCCTTTGCCAGGAATCGCCAGACCCATCTTCTCTCCAACTTCCGTGAAGCGGCCGTCTCCTTCGTTGTGATAAACCAGCGGCGTAATAGCCTTGAACATGTCGGGATGGCAATAGGCTCGGAAGCCTTCCTTGTGATCCCCGCACCACAGGTCGTCGAAATCCCATTGCAGATAGCGCAGTACCACCAGATCCAGCCGGCCGTCGTTATCCAGGTCCACCCATGCCGCGCTAGTTGACCAGCCGCTGCCGCCGACGCCTGCCTGCGAAGTCACATCCGTGAAGGTGCCGTCGCCATTGTTGCGATAGAGTTTGTTGCCTCCATACGCCGTGACATAGAGGTCTTCATAGCCGTCGTTGTCGTAGTCGCCCACCGCCGCGCCCATGCCGTAACCGGTGCCTTGCAGTCCGGCCTTCGCGGTAACGTCTTCGAATGTTCCGTCGCTCTTCTGATGAAACAGGCGATTCCAATGCATCGGCCCGGTCTTCTCGGGGATCGTGCCCTTTGGGGTTGGGTCGCTGAGCGGCGCGCCGTTCACTAGGAAGATATCGAGGCGGCCGTCGTTATCGTAATCGAAAAGCGCCACGCCCGCTCCCATCGTCTCGGGCAGATACTTTTTGGAAGTATGCGAAGCCACGTGCTGGAAGCGGATTCCGCTAGCCGCCGTGATGTCCACGAAATTCCCCGGCGTATCGCGGATTGTCTGCCAAGCCACTGCACTGCCGAAGCACAGCAAACCCGCGACGCCAAGAACTGCGAACTGGTGCCTGGGACCTGCGGTCACCGGCCCATCATCTCATCTCAAGCCGCAGACCTGCTTATGCCCGAGCCGCGCCGGATATATGTCTACCGGCCCACACACGACGAGGCCTGTGCCGCGCCCGCTGCGGCCGCTTTCCAAAGCTCCCGCGTTTTTGTTCATTTACCGTTCTCATCAGCGCGTTCCTGAAATGCATTCTGGCCCGGTGCAACAGAACACGGAGGTAGGTTCCATTCACACCAAAACGCCTGCACAATTCCGCCTTGTCCATTTCTCCCATGAAGGTGAGACGCAACAGATCCCGGTCCTTTTCGGAGAGTTGAGCCAGGATCTCACGCACCAGTTGCTTCCGCTCCTCTGTGATCAACTGCACATATGGATCTCCCCAGGTGCTGGCAGGCTCCTGGTCGCCTGCAGCGATTTGGGCGTAACGGCTCCGGGAACGTATCATCTCCAGCGTGACGTTGTGACAGACCGAGTTCACAAAAGCGGGGAGGCGTTCGGGGTAATCCAGGACCTTACCTGACCGAAGATATTGGAGCACGCGCAAGAGCGTCTCTTGGCAGGCATCTGCCACGAGATCGGGAGCGCGCAACCGGCGCTGGGCTTTCAGCCAGATGGGAGTCCGAAAATAGGCTACAAAATGAGCTTCCGTTTCCGTCTCCCGTTCTCTGAGACGGGTGACGTAACCTCTGTCGAAGCAGCTCGATGCGCATGGTTCCGATAATTTCACTGGCGTTCTCCTCGCTCTGCCCTGGAAATGAGGGCTAGGACGTATAGCGCAAACGAGGGAGAAAAAGGGTCACAACCGGCTCTGGTATTTGTAAATTCTCTGGCTGCAGGTCGATCAGACCGGCGAAGGTAGCGCCGTCACCGGGGCTCCTCAATCGTCGTGTACCGATTCACCGCAATATCGTTCACCACTTGGACAGCTCCGAGGGGCCACGTGACCGTTACCCGATCCACCTTCGCACAGCCTCCCAGGCCAAAATGCAGCCTCGGATCGTTGTGCGATAGATAGCTGCCGCCATTGCGAACGGTTTCAAATTGCGTATGCCCGCAAGATAAGATCTGGACGCGGGCGCCTATCGCATCGCGGTTACTATGCGTGCCGCGAAGATGGATGCCCACCCAGGCATTCGAAGTCGCAGTCTTGTTCTGAAGCAGCAAAGGCTGGCCGTCGATGGGTAGCACTGCCACGTCTATCCGGCCATCGTTGTCGAAATCGCCCGCGCACCCGCCTCGGTAGGAGCTGTTGGGAGCTGCTGGAAAACGAAACGCCTCTGAGAAGGCGCTCCCATTATTCCGTAGCACCACGAACGGCTGGAAGTACTGCGCGACGCGCGGATACACGTGCCCGTTGGCCAGCCAGAGATCGCGCTTACCGTCGTTGTCAAAATCGGCAAACCCGCACGCCCAGCCCAGGTAACGCGTAGTCAGCATCGTGAGGCCGGTGGAGCCCGACGCGTCGTCGAAGAAGCCGGATTTGTCCTGCTTGAAGAGCGGGAAGTAGTCGTCGAAGAACGTGGTGGTCAAAATGTGCAACCTTCCCTGATTGTCGATATCGCCCACCGCCACGCCCATGTTGGACTGCGCCCGTCCATCTCCGTTGAACGCCACCCCTCGCTCCAGTGCCGACTCTTTGAACCTTCCGTCTCCCTGGTTCAGAAAAAGGAAGTTGGGGTCTGAATCATTCGCCACGAAGAGATCGATCTTGCCGTCCTGGTTGAAATCATCGAATACGGCCGTAAAGGAATGCGACGGCTTTACTGCGCCCAGCCCCGTACGGTTCGTGACATCGGTGAACGTGCCGTCACGGTTGTTGTGATAGAGAATGCCGCGGCCGCCTTTCAGGCCGATAGGACCGCAGAAGGCCGGGACGTCCTTATACGGGCAAACCGGCGCGGGCTCATTGAGCGTGATCGCGTGAACGTCAATGTAGCCCGCGACATACAGATCCAGATAGCCGTCTCCATCGAAGTCACCGAATGCACTTCCCGTATGCCATTCCACGTCGCGGCTCAATCCGGCGGCTGATCCCACTTCGGAAAACGTTCCATTGCCGTTGTTCTTGTAGAGCAGGTCGACGGCCGATGGTTGTGATCAGAATGTCGGTGTAACCGTCGTTGTTGTAGTCGGCAGCGTTCGCGCCGGTGCCCCAGTAACCGTTGGAGAGTCCCGCGCGCTCGGTCACATCCTCGAACTTTCCGTTGCCCAGATTGTGGAACAGGTAGACGCCGTTCCTGGCGTGTTCCGGTGCGCCGCCGGCCACGATACGCCGTAACTGCTCCATGCTGGAGCCATTAACGATCAGCAGATCCATCAGGCCGTCGTTGTCGTAGTCAAGCCATGCCGCGCCCGTGCCATTGGCTTCGGGAATCCAGCGCTTCTCGGGGCCGCCGCAATGCATTTCGGCTTGAATTCCTGCACTCCGCGCCATGTCCGCGAATTCGATGGCAGCCGTGTTCCCGGTCAAAGCCAGAATCGCAAGCGCAGGAAGTCCCACGAATGCCGCCATGACCGATATGACCCTTACTCTCATCTTTACCGTATTAGTGTAGAGCAAGGATAATTGAAGGAATGACCCATCGGCTCGTGGCGACGTTTCTCATGGTGCTTCTGCTGTCCGGCCTTAGGAAGCTGCAAGCCCAGACCGGCGAGGACGATGCCCGCGTTCAGGAACTCTACGGCCAGGCGAAAGCCGCCCAGTCGCAAAACGACCTCGCCGGCGCCATCAGCAAGTACGAAGAGATTCTGCGCATCGCGCCGCGGCTGGGTCCCGCCTATAACAATCTGGGCGCGCTCTATTTTCGGCAGCGTGACTATCAGAAGGCGGCGGCGACTCTGGAACAGGGGCTCAAAATCAACCCGGCCATGCCGTCTGCCTCGGCGCTCCTCGGCATTTCGCTTTTCGAGATGGGAGAGTACGCCAAGGCGCGTCCTCGGCTGGAAGCCGCCCTGCGCGCTAACGCCGGCGACGCGAATGCGCAAATGTTCCTGGTAAAGGATCTGACGAAGCTGGGCGATTATGAGGCCGCGGCGGTTCAGTTGCGGCAGCTCGCCGGCACGCAGCCTAAGAACCAGGAAGTCTGGTATCTGCTCGCCAAAGTCTACATGAAACTGTCTGAGCAATCGCTGGCCAAGATGAATTCGATCGATCCCAACTCCGTTATCGCCCACGAGCTGTCGGCAGAGATGATGGAGGCCATGAACAATTATGATGGCGCTGTCGTCGAGCTGAAGAAGGCCGTGGAAATGGCTCCTCAGCGGCCAGGCACGCATTATAAACTGGGAGATGCCTACTTGGCCCTTTCGCAGTTGGATTCCGCTTCTGAGCAGTTCCACGCCGAACTCGCTGTAGATCCGGCGAACTGCATGGCCCGTTGGAAGATCGGCAGCGTTGTCTTGCTGAAAAACGGCAGCTCCGAAGAAGCGCTGGCGGATATGAACCAGGCGCTCTCTCAATGTCCCGGTCTCACCGATGCCCGGGTTGACCGCGCGCGGGCCTTGATCAAGCTGGACCGTAACGCGGAAGCGGTCAAGGACCTTGAAGCTGCGGTGAAAGCCGATCCCAACGAAGCCAGCACCCACTTCCTCCTCGCCAAAATCTATCGGACGCTTGGACGGGCGCAGGAAGCGCAAGCGGAGATGCAGTCGTTCACCCGGCTAGAGGAGAGCGCACGCGCCGCCGCTGCCGAACGGGCGCAGGAAGTGATCAAGAATAAGGAGACGGCACACTAACCACGGGCATTCCGATCGGTTGTGACCGTTTGGATTAGGGAGGTCCGTCTCTCAATGCGCATTATCTACCTCCACGGATTTGCTTCCGGACCGTCCTCCAAGAAGGCTACGTTCTTTCGTGAACGCATCCCGTCCCTCGAGGTTCCGGATCTCGCGGCGGGAGATTTCGAGCACCTGACCATCAGCGGCCAGCTCGGATTGATCGAAGACCTCGCGCGCGGCGAGCGAGTGGCCCTCATGGGATCGAGCTTGGGCGGTTATCTGGCTGCACTGTATGCCGCGCGTCATCCCGAGGCCGACAAGCTGGTTCTGATGGCGCCCGCGTTCGGATTTGTGCGGCGCTGGGCGGCGACGCCGGAAGCCGAGGGCTGGCGCAAGACCGGATTCTTGGAGGTCTACCACTACGGCGAAAAGCGAACCTGCCGCCTCAGCTACCAGTTCATCGACGATGCGCTACGCTACGAAGACTTTCCCAACTGCAAGCAGCCCGCTCTGATCTTCCACGGCGTGAACGACGACGCGGTTCCCGCGCGAGTCTCTTCCGAGTTCGCGGCGACGCATCCCAACACCCGTCTGCGCTTGCTGGATTCCGATCACGAGCTGCTCAACGTGCTCGAAATCATTTGGCAGGGCGCTGGGCCCTTCCTGTTACCATGAGTTCTTGCTAGCCACCGACTTCAACCATTATTTGGGAATCCGAATCCTGCGCAAGCACTCAAACGGCGTAACGGTTGGCTGTCCGATACGAAAAGAGCTGATGAATTTCGCCGGAGTGCTGCACGGTGGCGTCATCGCCACGCTGGCCGACGTGGCCGTGGGCCAGGCGCTCATGCTGCGCGGCCACAGAACCACCACGGTAGAACTCAAGATCAACTATCTGCGGCCCATCACCGGAAGCAAAGTGACCGCTCGCTCGCACTTGTTGCGCATTGGCAAGACACTTTCGACGGGCCGCGTGGACGTCCTCGACGACAAGAAGAACCTGGCGGCGGTGGCGCTGGTGACGTATATGTTGCTGGAGGCCAAGCCCGGTCCTAGGTGCTAGGTTTTAGGTGTTAGGTTTTAGTTTTGCGGCGCGAGCCGCTTTGCATTTCCTAACACCTGGCACCTAGCACCTAGCACCTGGCACCTGCTTACGTTCTAACCAGCCCGCGAAAACTCTTCGACGAAATGCCTGGGAAGACGCTGCCTAGCTCGCGATTGCCGAGGTGCGTCTGGACCAGCTCGCCGAGCACGTCGCGGAAGTCGGTGGTGAGCGCCAGGTCGCGGCCTTCGTAAAGCTGCTCGTTGGCCAGTCCCGGGCCACTCGCCGTAAACTTTGCCGCCGCGCACATTGCCGCCCATGACGAACATCACGTTGGCGTGGCCGTGGTCGGTGCCGCGGTTGCCGTTTTCGCGCGCGGTGCGGCCGAACTCCGACATGGTGACGAGCGCGACGTCGGCCATGCGGTCGCCGAGATCTTTCCAGAACGCCGCAAGGCTTTGGCCGAATTCACCGAGCCGCTGGGCGAGTTGTCCTTGCGAAGCCTGCTGCGCCAACCTCGTTCACGTGATGGTCCCAGCCGCCGATATCGGCGAACGCCACTTCGACACCGACGTCCGACTTGATCAGGCGCGCGATCTGCTGCAGGCTGTCGCCGAACCGGCCCTTGGGATATTCCGCAGCCGGCTGGTAGGGCTGTTTCTCGATCGACTGCAACAGTTTCACGGCATCGAACGTCTCGCGGCCCGTGCCGTTCAGAACAGTGTCGGACGAATCCGCCGTACATGGCCTGGAATACTTTCGAGGCGCCATCGTTGCGCACTTGAAACGAATTCAGGTTCTCGATGGCGACGGCATTGTTGCGCCCGCGCATGGCGCGAGGCAGCGCCGGGCCCATGGCCACGGCGCGAACCGGCGAGAGCATGCCCGGGTCCGGCTGGCAGCGCGCGGTTGAGCCAGCCGTCGCTGGTGGCCTTCAGACCCGGCGTGCCGGATTCCATGTAGTCCTGCGCATCGAAGTGCGAGCGCGTGGGATCGGGCGAGCCCGCGGCATGCACGATGGCGAGATGCTGCGCTTCGTAAATCGGCTTGAGCGGAGCGAGCGCGGGATGCAGGCCGAAGAATCCATCCAGATCGACGGCGGAATTTGCCCGGATCGGCACTCGAAGGCCGCGGAATGGCGATGGTCGGCCGCATGTCGTAATAGCGCTGTCTCGCCGTGCGGCACCACGATGTTCAATCCGTCCGCCGCACCGCGCTGGAAAATCGCCACCAGAATCTTCTTGCGCGCCTGGCGCGTCGGCGGCATAGAGCGCACGCTTCGAGCCAGATGGGCGCGGTGCCAACGCCCGACCATGGCCAGCGCCGCGTTTCTCAAAAATACTCTTCGAGTTCAACATGTCTGTCACCTTCTCTGAAAATCGGGCGAACCGAGCATCAGGCCGGCGATGACCATGCGGCTTCGGCACCGACTGCTGCGTGCAAGCCCATGCGAGCTATGCCTGGCGCTTTCCGCCACTACTCTGGTCAAGTCTCGCCCGGCTTTGCTGTCGAGGCCCGCCTTAATCGCCGCACGCGCCGCGTCCGAAAGCTCCGGCAGCATTAGCGCCCGGGCGATCTGGTCGGTGTCCGCCGCGTCGCCGAATCGCGCGGCATCCACTTTGACGCCCGGAATGCGGTTCGCCGCGAGCGCGACGGCAAAATTCATGCGCGCCAGCAAAGCCGCCGAATTCATCCACTCGTGGCCGGCGTTGGTGTAGCCGGTGGGCTCCTGTTTGCGATAGAGCGGCTGGCCAAGCTGGACCAGCTGCTGGCTGAGGGCGAAGCTGAAGTCGACGTTCGCGTCCAGCGCGCGCACCGCGCTGGCCACCATTTCGAGCGGCGATTTCAGCTTGGCGCGATACGCTCCTCGCGACCAGAACTCCGGCGCATGTGAACATCGTCTCCATCACAGCGCGCAGGTCGCCGTCCTTGTGCTGGAACGTCCTCGCCATCTTGTCGATCAGCGACGGCGGCGGATCGTCGGCCACGAACCGCATGGCGAGCTTTCTTTGAAATGAAGCGCGCGGTGGAGGGATGATGCGCCAGAATGTCCAGCACCTTCAGGCCGTCCTCGATGCCGCCGCCCGCGGGAATCTTGTGCGCCGAGCACCACCTTCGCACCGTTGTCGTGCAGCCGCTCGCGGAACTACAAAGCCGAGCCTTCCCTGTCGGAGCTTGAATGCTCCATCCGGTGAAGCAGCGCGCCACTTCGGTGACATCACGCTGCGTGTAGCCGCCATCGACGCCGAGCGTGTGCAGCTCCATCAGCTCACGCGCGTAGTTCTCGTTGAGGCCCTGCGCGGCCTTCGGCCTGCGCACTGCGCCGCTGGCCGCCATTCGTGCGCGGCGTCGGGATCCACCGACTGCAAATTATCCAGATAGAACAGCATCGCCGGGACTTTCGGCGGTGGCCAGCAGCAGGTCCTGGAACTTTGCCGAGCACGTGCGGCCGGATCACGTCACGCTCGTAGGACGTCACCAGGTAGCGGTCGGCGCCCTTGTCGAGGAAAACGTTGAAGTGGTTGTACCAGAAATCGGTCAGCACTTCTTCGAGCTGGCGGTTGCTGTAGATGGCGCGCAGCAGCTTGGCTTCCATCAGGTCCTGCGTGATGACGGCTTGCGGGCCGGCGGCCTTCTGGATTCTTCCGCCGCAGCTCGGGCGGCGCCACGCTGAAACAGCCCGATTCGCGCGCCTTGCGGCATGGCTTCGAGCACTTCGTCTTTCTGTTCGTCGAGCAGGAATCGAAAATCTTGAGCTTCTCGTCCGGCGCGCCGCGGCGTAGAATACGCTGCTGTTCGTCAGTGAGTCCGACGTTCTCGAGCGTGGGCGTCTCGTCGCGTCGCTCGCCGTTGCTTGTTCTTGAGCCGCCGCGCGGCCCGTTCGACCATCATGCGCTGCTCGGGATCGCGCGGGATACGGCACTTTCCCGTCCACCATGGCCTTGATCAGTTGCGGCGGCGGATAATTGCGCGCCAGCTCAAGCGGAGTCATGCGCAGAGTGTCGAGAGGCGCGAGCTTTTCATTTCAGGAGCGGATTTTCGGCAATGCGGTCGGGGTGAAGCTGCAGATCGATCCACTTCTTGAGGCCCATTTTTCCGGCCTGGTCGAAATCTCCCGGCCGCGGCCCGAAGGTCAGGCGGTTGAGGGCGTGAACGATTTTCTGGTCGCCGGAGAGCGAAATGGTGAACGGCGATGCCGGCGCCGGCTTCTTCGCGTTCAGTGACAGACCCACCGCGAATAACAGGGCAGCCGCCAGCGCATAATACGCCCTTCGACGCATAGCCACATTATCCTAAACGCGGCGGGCGAAAAAGAGTTGCGGTTGGATAATAAACTTTAACCGGTTTAGCTTTTCAGCCGCAGAAAGAACCAGATAAGCCCAACCGCCAGCAGCGCCGACGCCGAAACCTGGACCGGCCGGAGCGCAGCCGCGATGCGCCCAACCCTAGAGAAAATCAGGGCAAACAGCGCCAGCAACGCCATTTCGGCCAGCGCCGCGCCCGCCAGCACGAATCCAGGCGCGTATCCCGTCTTTTGGAGGAACAGCAGAAAGTAAAGGCCATGGAATGCTCCGAGCAACCCGGCGATGGCCCACCGGCCTCCAGCCTTGGGAAGCAGCAGAATCTCGACGGCGAGATATGCTAGCGTCAGGGCGGCGGCGGCTTCCACGAAACGCGACGGCGGCTGCCAGCGCGTCAATGGTACCAGAAGTGCAGAAGCAATCTGTCCCGCGATGAACATCCCGCTCATGGCCAACAGCTCGCGGCGACTACGCGCGGCCAGCACCAGGCTGGCGAGAAACAGCACTTGGACCATCCCTCCGGCGGCGCGCATGGCGCCAGCGCCTAATTGGGTCACCCGAATTTCAGCGGCGGTGGGTGGGCGAAACCGCAGTGTCGATCTGGGGAACGAGAAGTCGAAGATCGCTTGGTCGCGCCGTTCCCCGTTCACCGCGCGTAGCAGATGCACATGGTTAGGGACGGTGACCGCATGGAAGGTACACTCCACGTCCAGCTTGTCGACGGGCTCGGGAAATTCATACTCCGCGGCGCAGAAATAGATTCCTTGTCCCTGGTCGGCGCTGCAATCCTTCTTGATGAGCTTCGCATCCGCGCCACTGCTCGAAAAGCGGATGTGATCGAACAGAGCCTGTTCAGTGCCCGCAACGTGCGACATTTCGTAGAGCGGCATCCGCAACTCGTAATGCGCGTGGCGGCCATCGATGCGGAGATCGCCGGTGCTCATGCTCATGACGTGAGCGAACGCCGGGAGGGCCAGCAGGCCGAGCAACCAAACACAACGTACGCACAACCGCTCCCTCTCCAGAAACCACTCTGTATACTGCTGATGGAATTGCGCATGTTTCATACTGGACTGACCAAGGGCACCAGCGCGAAGCCCTGTTGAGCGGCCTGCTTGGTGATTAGCCTGATCCTCTGTAGCCGATACTTCTCTTCGTACCGAGCCGTGCCCTTGTCTACGTATTCCTGGCCGTACTTTAGCATCCGGTATACCAGTCGTGCCTGCTTCGCCGCCATCGCGGTTATCGCCTTGGGAGATCCCAATCTGCTGCGGAGGCGGCGGAACTGCGCCCCGAGATAGCTATCACTTTGGCGTAGCGTACTGGCGGCCATGCGCAACGCCGTTGCCAGTCGCGACACCACCCTGCGCGTCCGCCTCTTCAGCACCTTTCCTCCGCTGATGTCATTGCGGGGCGCTAACCCGATCCAGGATACGAAGTGATGTTCGGTGGGCCATTGACTCATGTCCAGCCCAGCTTCGGTGATGACGGTTTGCACCGTCATTTCCCGGATGCCGTCGATCCGTGTCAGATCCACACCCGCCACGCGCTTCAGTTCTGCCCCCAGATCGAAGTTCGGTTGGTTCCTGGAGGACTTCTTTCGCTGGCGCTTCCCGGTCCGGCCGGCCGGTGGCCCGGGCTCCCCCGGTTGTACTTCCGCCGCGGGCAGATCTTTCATGCGGGCTGCCAGGTCCTGATCGCAGCCCGCCATCTGCCTTTGCACATGGTCCCAGTCGGCCAGCTGCCGCCGCAATATCGCCAACTGCTCGGGCAGCCACGTCCCTTCCAGACTCTGGGCAATCGTTTCCTGGCTGGCCTTGACGTTGGCATCGCGGAACTCGGCTAGCTTCTGGCCATCCCGCTCCCCGGCCACAATCGCACGGATGATCTTCATCCCGGTCACCCCGCTCAGGTCGCTGAGTACGGTTGCCAATTGCACATTCATCTCCGTCAGCGCTTTTTGCATGCGCTGGATCGAGGTTCCGGCCTGCTCCACGTATTCGGACCGTTCCCGCCAGCAGGTTCGAATGGCCCGGATCTCCGCGGTGGGCCGGAACGACTTCCGCAATAGTCCGTACGTGTCCAGTTTCAGCAACCACTGACTTTCCTGGACGTCGCTTTTTCTGCCCGGCAGATTCCGCGTCTCCCGTGCATTGACCAGCCACACGTCGAACCCGCTCTGTTCCAATACGTCAAACACAGGAATCCAGTACACGCCGGTGGACTGCATGACCACCGTCTTGACTCCGCATTGGGTAAGCCACGCCGCCAGCCGGTGCAGGTCCGTCGTGAAACATCCAAAGTTCTGCACGGGCTGCCCATCCCGGTCCGGTCCCACTGCTACCTAATGCTCTCGACTCCCAATGTCGATTCCCGCCGCGTCCCGGTGCACGACCTCCAATCCGGGACTCCCGGACCAGATCTGCCGCCCCAGTGCCTTCCTCTCCTTGCGGGTCAGCCGCTGACCCTGGCTCGATTCTCGGTGTGTTTGGCTGGCCATCTTGCTAGCTCCTTTTTGCTCTTCCCTTCGGCGAGGCCATGCCCGGTCGCGATTCAGAAAATACTCTCTCCATCGGGGTCAAGCGGCTTCTCTCGAAGCCGCAGCCACCAATCTCATGATTGACAAGACCGGAGCCAGACTTTGGTACGGGCAGCAACGCGCCAGTGGGAGGTCGGCCATAGCTCGCAACGCCTTCGCCTCTCCCATTCTCGCTGCTTTTAGGTTTCCGGGCCTCATGACGCGCGCTGCGCGTTTAGAACTTTGGTCACGGCTCGGTTTCGGCGCGGAGCAGGGGATGTGCGGCGCGGGCGCGCTCTAAAATGTTCCGCTGGCCGATGGCGAGCTGCCTTTAGCGTTCTTCAGCACCACGGAAACGCCTCCCACAGCATCCACACTGCCCTGCGAAGCGGTGAAGGGCAGCACCAGCATGAGCTGGCTGCCATACTGCGCCGAGCCTGCGCTCTGATACCACGCGGTAGCTACACTCGTCAGTTTTTCGGTCACGCTGGTCGTCTGCAGACTTGAGCCGGCCGCTGCTGTGAACGTGAGGTCGGCTTCGGTGAGATCGCGCGACGGCGAAAAACCCACCACGTGGATTTCCATACCTGCCGAGGTCCTTACCAGTTTTACGCTTTGAATGACAGGAGCCGAGCGCGGGATGGTGATAGTGCTTTGGAAACCGGGCAGCTCGGCGCCGCCGGCTGTCAGTGCGAAGGTTAGCGTGAGGGTCCCCGACACGGTGCCGGTTTGAAGGGCCATCGGGACGGGATCCGTCGAATTGGCGGGAATGGTGAAACTAGCGGTGGTGCCGCCGCTCGAGAACTGCAGGGCCGGATCCACGGCGGGCGCGACAGCATCCGGTTGGAAGGACAGCGTGATGTCACCGGTGATATCCAGCGGATAAGGCGAGGCCAAGGACACGCTGAAGGAAATCTGTTGCCCAGCCGGAGATGTCGGCGGTACTCCGGCGATGTTCACTTCGGGTACGGTGGGGGGGACGACTGAAATTGTAAAGGCCTGAGTGGCGGTGGCCCCGACGCTATCCTTCACCTGTAGCGTGAAGCTAAAAGCGCCGGCCTTTGTCGGCGTCCCCGTAACGACGCCTTTCGAACTCAGCAAGAGGCCTGGCGCTAGCGAACCGGAGCTGACCGACCACGTGTATGGAAAATTCCCTCCGACCTCAGCCAGCGTTAACGCCGGGTACGCCACACCGATCGTGCCCGGCGGCAACACAGCCCCGCTGGTGATGGTGAGACCCGCGACGATGGTCAAAGTGAACTGCTTGTTTGACGTGCCGCCTGCCTGGTCAGTCACTTGAATGGTAAACGTGAAGGTGCCAGTGGAGCTTGGCTTGCCAGCAATCACCCCTGCAACGCTGAGGGTTACGCCAGGAGGAAGTGCGCCCTGTGCAAGGTTCCAGGTATAGGTACCCGTGCCGCCGGTCGCTGCAATCGGCTGCGAGTACTGGCTGTTAATGGCCCCCTGCGGCAACTGCGTCGCAGTCGTGATCGACAGGCTGGAAAGCACCGTCAGGCTGAACGGTTGGCTGGCCGTTACCAAATTACTGTCCCTTACTTGGATGGTGAAATTGAATGTGCCGCTCGAGGCCGGCGTTCCGCTTATCACGCCTCCGGGGCTCAGGTTCACGCTGTTGGGTAGTACGCCCGAGACGACGGTGAAAATGTATGGCTGTGTGCCGCCCACTGCGCTCAGGGACTGCAGGTACGGGGTGCCTACGGCGCCGCTGGGTAAGGTTGGAGCGGTAGTGATGACCAAGGTTTGCGTCACGTTAAGCGTGAATAGCTTCGTAGCGGTGCCCGACGCGCTGTCGGTTACCTGCACCGTAAACTTGAAGCTCCCGGAAATTGAAGGGAGGCCGCTAATCGCGCCTGTCGACGAGTTGAGTGTCAAGCCAGTAGGGAGCGACCCGCTGTTCACAATCCAGGTATAGGGAGGCGTGCCACCGGCAGCTGATAGGGTCGCCGAGTAGGCGAGGCCGATGCTGGCGTTGCGCAATCCCGGAGCCGTCGTGATGGTCAAACCACCGGAAATGGTGATGCTGAATTGTTTAGTGGCGGTGACCCCTTTGGCATCGATGACTTGAACGGTGAAGTTAGACGCGCCGGTGGCTTTGGGTGTGCCGGAAATGGTTCCCGCATTTGCGTCCAGGGATAATCCAGCGGGCAATACTCCGAGCGTGATGGACCAAATGTACGGCTTCGTGCCGTCGGAAGCGGCCAGTGTGGTTGTGTATGTCCCGCCCACCGTACCGTTCGGCAAGGTCGGTGCGGTGGTGATGGTGGGTCCTGGAATGATCGTAAGCGACATGGGCAGTGTCGCGGTGCCGCCTGCGCTGTCTGTGGCTTGCACAGTGAAGCTAGCCGTTCCCAAAGCGGCGGATCTAGGGGTGCCGCTGAGCACGCCGCCTGCAGTTAAGGCGAGGCCTGCGGGTAAAGATCCGCTGATTACGGACCAGGTGTAAACATGAGGTGCCTGTCCGCCTGTGGCAGTTAGGGTTTGGGAGTATGCTGCCCCGACTTCGCCCTGCGGGAGAGTTGGATTACTAGTAATGGTGAGGGCGGCAATGATAGTGAGGGAGAAACTCTTTGTCGCGTTACCACCGCCGCTATCGGTGACCTGAACCGTGAAGTTGGATGGACCGGCGGCCGTTGGCGTGCCGCTGAGCACACCACCGGCACTCAGCGAGAGGTTGGCAGGCGGCGATCCGCTGGTGATGGCCCATGTGAACCCCGAGTTCGTTCCACCAGATGCGGTCAGCGTTTGCGAGTAGGGTATCGTCACTTCGCCCTGCGGCAGCGGTGAGGGTGTCGTGATACCTAGACCACCGGTAACCTTCAGCTTGAAATTCTTCGGCGGCGCAGAAACTCCTAGACTGTCCGTGAGTGTAACTGTGAAGTTGAACGACCCGGTTGTCGTTGGCGTACCGCTGATTGTGCCGCTTGTTGGATTCAGCGAGAGTCCGACGGGCAAGGACCCGTCCGTAACGGTCCAGGTAAAGGGAGCGGTGCCGCCGGTAGCAGTCAGCGTCTGCGAATAAGGGGCTGTGGCTTCGGCATTGGGCAAGGGCGAAGAGCTCGTAATGCTGGGACGGGGCGTGACTGTTAGCGTGAGTGGTAGGCTACTGGCGGAGGTGTTGGTGCGGTCTGTGACTGTCAGAACAACGTTGGTTGAAGTGGTTGCGTCTGGAGCCAGAGTACCGGAGATGATCCCGGTATTTTGATTTACCTTCAGGCCCTCAGGCAAGCCACTTACCGACCAGCTGTACGGTGGAACGCCGCCTGTGGCACTCAGCGGGGTGTTGTACGGCGCGCCAGCTTCACCTGACGGCAACGAATTAGTTTGCAGAACGAGCGCCGGTGGCGGAGCAGCATTGATTTGGAGGCTGTAGTTCGCACTTGCAGTTCCTCCCACCGAGTCAGAGACGCTTGCTACCAGTGGAAAGGTACCTGTCTGCGTGGGGGTGCCGCTTAGCAAACCGGCGTTGAAATTCAGGCCAGTCGGCAGCGCTCCAGTCAACATCACGGCTCCGTAAGGGGGTGCCCCGCTGGTAGCGGAGATCGAGACCGAGTATAGTGCACCCTGTTGGCCGGTTGGCAAGGACGCCGGGGTGATTTGAAGGGCAGGAAAGATAGTGATGGAATATGTTTGACTGCCGTTTACCGAGATCACTGGATCAGAGGCTGTAACGGTAAAGCTGAGCGTCGGCGTGTCCCCCGGGCCCGGCGTCCCGCTGATCAGAGCGTTTGTATTGGTAAAGCCGTCGAAAGTAAGGTTCAAGCTTCCGAGCGACCCACCGGTCACATTCCATATGCAACAGGTTGGCAACGCAAGAGGTGCTTCGGTCGCTGTCAAGCCTTGGCTGTATGGGACGCCGACCTCGCCGTTAGGCAGGGGCGGGGCTGGCCCGACCGTGATAGTTGTTTGGGCACTTGCGCTAACACACAGCGCGCACACCACCCAAGCCCCCGCCAGCGCTCGCAACCGAACTGTATCCCTCAAGCTCATGATCGGGACCATTTAGTGCGGTGGCTGGACAGTTGGCGTACCGGGCACCAGGATCGTTGGTGGCGGCGTATTAATATTCCCAGCCGATGGACTGCTGCTGCTTGATTTGCCGCCTAAGGCCGCCGCCAGCCCGCCGGCCGCGGCGCCCCCAATCAGGGCGATGATCAGGAGTTTCTTTCCGCTGCCTCCGCCCTTGGCCGCGGGTTCTGCGTTGATTTCGGAAATCACGGCGCTGGCGGTCCTTCCTCGAAATGAGGCCGTCACGCGAATTTGGAATTCGCCGGCGGTCAGATTGGGGCGCAAGCCGCGGCCCACCGCCACTCCTTTTTCATCAGTCTGGACGGTTAACATCTTGCTGTTGTCGGCGAAGACGCCGCCAGCCCCCCTTTCCGGTAACTGGAAAGTCACTGAGGCCGCGCGGACCGGCTCTCCATCCTCATGCGTTACTTGAATGACGGGTTCTTTGGCGCGGTGCTGCTGAATGTTGTTGATGGCGCCTTGCCCTTCCTGAATCACGATCTTGATGGGAGGGTCTTCCGCATCGGCGGATGCCGCCAGGAGGCACAAGACCAGCACCAGGCAGATGCCGCGATACACGCGTTCCGGAGACTGCGCCATAGGAGAGGCCATCGTCATAGGATATACGAGCTTCAGACCCAACGGGAACCGGCGGGCTGGTGTCCAAACGCCGATTGTCATAAGCTTAAACGAAGCAGACATGGCTGGCGCAGCATCTCACCTCCGCGGGGGCGATTCCGAATACAAGGGCCAGTCACGCGCGATCACGTGTCCACGTTCGGTGCTCCTGGCACTTCGCGCGGTTGTGCTCGAGAGTTTTGCTTCAGGCCCGCATGGCGGCGCCGAGATGTACGGGATTTTGTTCGGAACCCAGGGCGACAATGAAGTACAGATCGCGGAGTTTCAAGCCATTGATTTTCAAAGTGCTATGGCTGGAGCGACACCACTTTCCAAGGGGGAGCGCCAGGCGTTCGCTGCGGCACTGGGGTCAACGGCCCGAAGCGACGATCCCAAGCGGCTCGAACCGGTAGGCTGGTTCCGGGCACATCCTCATAGCGAACTCAGTCTCACGGCACGCGACTTGGAGATCGGCGCCGCGTTTTTTCCCGCCCCGTATCAAGTGGTCATGATTTTGCGTCCCAGCGAGTCCTTGCAAAGCCTGGTGCGATTTTTTTATCGGGACGCCGGGGGCGCGTTGACGGCCAACAGCCCCTTCTGTGAGTTCGACCTGCCGCCTACTTTCGAGGTACCTCCGCGGCCCATAGATGTTCCCAAGGTGCGAGAAATGCCCGGCGACGTTCCACAGACACTCAGCAGCCCGGAGGCCGCGCCGCGGGAACTGGCTGCATCGCCGGAATTGGATCAGCCGGCGGAACGGGATCAGCCGCCGGCATTGGATGAGCCCGCGGGCCTGCTCGACGACGCCATAATGTATTTGCCCGAACCGCCGCTGCCGAACCGGAACTTCAAGCTGGTTTGGCCGCTGCTGGTGGTGGCAGTGCTTGGCCTGCTTGGGGCATGGTACTGGCTGGCGCAGCCTGCAGAAAAGCTGGCGCTGCGCGTCTTCGACGCCGGCGGACAGCTTCAGATCCTGTGGGAGCCGGTTTCCAACGGCGAGGTGGGGACTCTGGACATTACCGACGGCGGCGCCCGGTACTCTATCACACTGGATCCGGAGCAGCTTCGCAGCGGGATGTTCACCTACTCGCGCCACACCCAAAATGTGAGCGTTCGCCTGGAGGCCTCCCGGCATGGTGGGGGAACACTTACGGAAACCGCTCGCTTTCGGGAGGAAAATCCTCCGCCCACGGATGTGAATGCGCCGCCTGATTCCGGCAGTGCCTCCCGGGCGGCACAGCCGAAACCCGTCCCGGAGGAGAAACCAACCGAGATCGTCATATCGGTCCCCGTTACAGCCGCCTCAGCGCCCCGTCTTAAGTTTAGTGAGCCCGCGAAGGTCAGCGAACCTGTGAAGTTCAAGGCACCCGCCATGAGGGCTTCGGGCTCAGCCAATCGAGTTCCGGACCTGTCTGCGCCACCCCTCATTGCGCAGAATGCGCCGGCGCCGGTTCTGGCCCCCGTTCAGACTTTGAGCCCACCGGCTGAGAAGCCCGCGCCTCCCCCGGCACAACCGGCCATTGTTCCGGCGCAGGCTGCGGCGGCTAAGCCGGTCGTTACGCCTACACCGACGCGCACGGCATCAGCGCCACCAGCGGCAACTTCGGCTTCCGGAAGAATCATCTGGATTGGACGCCTGCAAAGGAACCAGGAAGTAGCCGTCTATGGGAAGTCCTGTTCTACCGGAACCCTCATCGGACAGCTGCCCGGCAAACCGGTGAAATTCAGCGTCTCACCGGGTGACTTGTCTAACGATGGCATTGTCCTGTACACCGCGAATTCTCAATACGCGAATAGCGTCATCGAATCTCCAGGCGCGCAGAATGGCTGGAACAAAACCGTCTATACGTGGAATCCGAAATACGCTAATGATGTCGCCGTCAAGGAAGCTCCGGCGGCGCAAAACCAGTGGAACCGCGTGGTGTTGAAAAGCAAGAATCCAAAAATCTCCGTCGTGGTGATCGATTGGGCGCTGATCAACTGAAGTGCGGACGATATGGCCGACCATGTCAAGATCCTCGGTATTCTGCACGTGGTCTATGGAATTCTCGGTACCCTGGCCGGCATTCTCGTGATGGTGATTTTCGGGGGCTTGGCTGGTCTGGTCAGCATAGCCGCCCGCAGCGGGGATGCACTGATCGCCGTTCCAATCCTGGGCGGCATCGGAGCCTTCATTTTTATCCTGCTGCTGGCGCTTTCACTTCCGGGGATTGTCGCTGGCTTCGGGCTCATCGAATTGCGGCCCTGGGCGCGCATGTTGACCATCATTCTTTCAGCGCTGGAACTCATGAGCGTGCCGCTCGGCACCGCTTTGGGGATTTACGGCCTGTGGGTGCTGCTGTCGCCTGGCGCCGAACAGTTATTCCGCCAGCCATCGCCGAGGTAAGTGACTCCAGCTGCAGCGAGTTCAGTTCTGATTGGTCCGATGTTTTCGGTCGAATTTTCGTGCCACGTCCGGCCAGAACTCCTTCAGAATATTCGAGGCCATGTCAACGCCGATCTGCGTCCCAAGTTTCGAGACGGCGTCGGAAACAGTTCGATTGTCCGGATAATAGGCTTGCGAAATTGCCACCGCCGTCGAGTTGCCGATCACTTCCGAATAGTTGAATTGCGTGCCGCCCGAATCTTTGTGAGTCCAGAAAATCTGCCACATGGCGTAACCAAGCCTTGACAATCCGCTTCCCGTGCCGCGGCGAAAATAGCGCGGGTCCTGATGCAACAGCGTGGGGTAGATCGCCTCGGTCATGTAATCGCCAATCACGTAGTCCGCGTAAGAGGTGCCGAAATATCGGGCGTAGCCTGCCACACCTTGCCCGAACGAAGGCGTGGCATTGGTCAACTGAGACTCGCCTGCAAATAGAGCGGCCAAAACAACGGTTCCGCGATCGAAGGCGTCTTGAGCGGCAATCTTAAACTTACCCCCGGTTGAAAGGGGCTCGTAATTCTTCAGGCTTGGAGACGTCCGGAAATTCGGAACAATGCCGAAAATGCGCTTGCTCTCGACCTGGGGCGATTCGGAGGAATCAGCCTTTTTTAGTGTTCCCGGCTGGAGCGGCTCATCCGGCGACGGTTGCTGGCAGAGCGCCAGTGCCGGAAACAGTACCGCTAGGCAACCAAACCGCGAAGCCGTCATACACGGTTGGATGCCGACACAACCCGAAAGTTTCGAAAACATCTCACGTGGAAGTCTACTTGATCGCCCTCAAGGGTTTACAAGAGTAACTTTCTGCGTTTCGATGGTGCGCGCGGTGGCGCGGTCAAGATTAGCGGCGGCTTCACCGAAATCCGTGCGCGCCCTCGCTTCGCGGCTGCGGGCGCCGATGAAATCCGTCTGGCGTTGCAGCACCAGGAACACGGTGGACGTGCCCGCCTGAAACTGGCGCTGTTCGCTCGCGTATTGTTCCTCGGCCGTTCGGCGCGCGAGCGCGGCTGCTTCGAGCCTGGATTGCGCGGACATCACCGCCTGCAGCGCGTTGCGCACATCGGCTTCGATGGCCATTTCAATCTGATCCTGCAACGCGCGCAAGCGGCGCCCCTCGGCGACGGACGTAGCGGCCTGCGCCTCCGCTGTCCGATTGCGCAGCGGGAAAGAGATCTGCAATCCCACCTGGGCCGAGGGGAAATTTCCCGCTGCCAGATTACTCAACGACTGTCCATAGCTGCCCAGAAAAATTGCCGGGACCGCGTTCGAGCCAAACGAAATGGGCGGCACTGGCGGCAGGCCGGCAAGCGCGCTCAGCTGATTCAGGCGTCCGACAAGCGCGTCGGTGCCGGCAGTGAACGGATTCGGGCCAGGCGGCAATGGGCGGCCGGCAAGCCCGGCTGCTGTGAGGTTCGCAAACGCGTCGAGGCGAGGCTTTGTCTGCTCTCCGCTCAGGCGCGCATCCAGTTTGTTGACCTCAATGGCAATGGCGCTCTGTGCCAGTTCCGGCCGCGCTGTCAGCGCTTGGCGCATGGCATCTTCGAGGTCCGGAACGTGCGGGTGGACGTCGGGTTGCGTGACCGGAATCAACGCCGTACTCCAGAAAAGGTCGTTGCGGTTCGGCAGCATGAGCGATTTCAAATTGTTTTCCGCCTGGGTGAGGGCTTGTTGGGCGCTGAACAGGCTTTGCTGGAATGTCGCAACCTGAGTCTGCGCGGCCACTACATCGATGGGCGCCAGCAGACCCTGCTCCGCTTGCCGGCGATTGCTGGCATACTGACGTTCCGCGAAGCGCACCCCTTCGGCCTGTACCTCGAGGTTGTGCCAGGCAAAATCGAGCTCCCAGTAAGCATCGACAGCCTGAGTGACGATCTCAATCACGCGCTGGCGGAATTGTTCGGCGCTCAATTGCCTGTTTTTCCGCGCCACTTGCACGCGATGGCGGTTTTCATCGAAGCGCAGCCCGCGCCACAGCGGCTGGGTCAGATTCAAATTGACAGAGTTCGGGTATTGCGGGTTCAATGTAACGAACTGGCTGTCGGTGAGCTGGCGCGAGTTGACGAAGCTTGCGGTGTAGGATCCGCCCGACCACGGGAACAGCCCGCTCAGTTGCGGTGTGCCGTTCAGTTCCGTTTGCGCGAGCTTGCCGTTGGCCGCGCCTCCGATGAGCGAGGCAATGGGAGAGATGGACTTGGTGTGATACGCACGAAAACCCGCGACCGGATCGTAAGCTCCTTTGGCCGCGCTCACGTTGTAACCGGCTTCCTCCAGCACGATACGCGAAATCTCCAGATCGCGATCGTTAGCTAGCACGCGCTGGATCACTTCCGGAAGGGAGATGGTCGTCTCGCCCAGAATGCCCACGCGAGGTTTGATGTCGACTTCCCGCAGTGGTTCGATTTGCACCGCGGGCGGTGTTTGAGCTAACGAAATTGCGGCGATAGCGACGCACGCTGTGAGCTCGCGGACTCCTTTCATTGCAATTCTCTCTTCGCAAATGGCTGAGGCGTTATCGGCGACCCGGCCTTGCCCCTTCCCTGCCCCGGCAATCGCGACCGCACGGCAGCCAGAAATTGCGTCACGCGCCAGGAAGCGAACGATTCGCCCAAATCTTCGAACAGCGAATAAAACACCGGCACCGCCAGCAGCGTGAGCAGCAGGCACAGCGATTGGCCGCCCACCACCAGCACGCCGATCGAACGATTAGTGGCCGCGCCGGTTCCGAGTGAAACCACCAGCGGCAGCATGCCCGCAACCAAAGCCATGGTCGTCATCAGAATGGGCCGCAAACGGTCGCGGTTGGCCTGAATGATCGCTTCATAGCGGGGCATTCCCGACGCGCGCAAGCCGTTGGTGTGGTCGATCTGCAAAATGGCGTTCTTCTTGACGATGCCGAACAGCAGGAGCAGACCCAGGCCGGAGAAAATGTTGACCGTCTGGCCCGCGATCAGCAGCGAGACAATTCCGAACGGCACCGCCAGTGGCAGCGTGAGCAGAATGGTCATGGGATGAATGAAGGATTCGAATTGAGCAGCCAGCACGATGTACATGAAGATGAAGGTAAGGCCGAACGCCAGGACGAAATAATATCCGGTGCGGCCCAATTCCTTGGAGCTGCCGGCCAGGCCAACGTGATAGTCCGGACCCATGCCGATCTCTTTGGCGAATTGATCCATCCGGCCGATAATGCCCGCCTGCGAGCCGCCGGCCAGCACGTTGCCGGTCAGCGTCACCTGGCGCTGGCGCCTGAAGCGCTTATGGATGAGGGACCCGTGCCGGTGCGGATGTGCACCACTTCATCCAGACCGGCCGAGCCGATTTTCGACGAGGGCACCGTCATCTTGGATAATCCTTCGGCGCTGCCGCGAAACTGTTCCTGGGCGCGCACGCGACACGTCGTATTGGTCTTCACCGGCGTTGAAACTGGACGCCACTTGGCCGGCGACCAACGTGTTGAGCGCCTGTTCGATGTCCGCCACGGAAACACCCAGGTCCGCCGCGCGCGGGCGGTCGATTTCCAGGCGCACTTCCGGCTTGCCGCCGCGCAAAGTAGTGTCGGCATCGGCCAGCGTGGGGATCGTCTGCATTTTGGCCAGCATTTGCTCGGAATACGTGGCCAGCTTTTCCAGGTCCGGTCCCTGGATGAAGTACTGGGATGTCGGCATTGCTGTCGTTGCCGCCCACCGCGTTCACCAGTTCGACGCCGGTGTGTATGTCCGGCGGATAGGTTTCATCAGAGCGCGAGTGCGCTGCATCAATTCCTGCTGGGACAAGCGGCGCCGTCCCGCTTCGATGAGGCTGACATAGATCAGCGCGTTGTTCACGGACCGGTCCGCGCCGCCGCCCGCCGTCATGAGGGTGTGCGCCACGCCAGGTAGCTTGCGGATGTCCTGCGCGATACGCTCGGCGAGGTTTGTGGTGGCGGCCAGGGAAGTGCCCTCGGGCGTCCGGACATGCACGTTGTACTGGGACTGGTCATCGTTACGGGAGAAAATTCTTGCCGACGAACATGAAGAGCGGCACGATGCTCAAAATTGCCAGCGCGCTCGCTGCCACTATCACACGCCGGTGCGCCATGGACCACTCCAGCATGCGCGTGTAATGCGTATCCAGATGGCGGAAGAATGAACGACTCTTTCGAGCTGTGGCGGCTGGCGGTTTCTTCCGGCGGCTTTACAAATCGCGAGCAGAGCATGGGCGTGAGCGTGAACGAAACCAGCAGCGAGACGGCGATGGCGAACGCGGACGTGAAGCCGAACGCACTCATAAACCGCCCCACGATACCGCCCATAAATCCCACCGGCAGAAACACCGCCAGGAGCGAAAAAGTGGTGGCCATCACCGCCAAACCGATTTCGCGCGTTCCCCGCATGGCGGCCTCCATGGGCGCCATCTTCTTTTCCTCAATGAAGCGGTAGATATTCTCGAGGACGATGATGGCGTCGTCGATGACGATACCTACCATTAGAGTCAGGGCCACCATCGTGATTTGGTTCAGCGTGAATCCCATCGCCGCCATCAACGCAAAGGTTGAAATGATCGAAGTAGGAATCGCAACCGCGGCGATCAGAGTGGTCCGGATGTTCGCCAGGAATAGAAAAATGATGATGCCGGCGAAGAGGCTGCCTTCGATCAGGTGCTCCCGCATGCGACTCGACGGAGGCTTTGATGAACACGGACTGGTCGCTGATCACCTCCGCCCGAACATCCCTGGGCAGCGCGATAGAAATCTCTTTCAAGCGCTGCTTCACTTCGTCGGCGGTAGCCACGGTGTTTTCGCCCGATTGCTTGGAAACCACCAATGTGACGGCGGGAATACCATCCAGACGCCCGGCGCTGCGCGGTTCTTCGTAGCTGTCTTCTGCATACCCGATATCGCTGACCTTCACCACATGGCCGTTCCGCGTGGCCACCGTGATCTGGTTGAATTGCGCGGGATCGGTAACGCGCCCGGTTGTGCGCACCGTGAACTCCTGAGCGCCCGCCATTGAGGCTTCCGCCCGGCATCTCGAGATTTTGTTGGCGCAGCGCATTGAAAACGTCGGTGACCGTCAGGTTGTAGGCGCGCAGTTTGACGGGATCCACCAGCACATGAATCTCGCGCCGGGCGCCGCCGATCATGGAACTCTGACCGACTCCTCTGGCGTTTTGCAGCTTCTGCTTGATTTGTTTGTCGGCGATCATCGTGATATCCCGCAGCGAACGCGGAGCCGACACCGCGATCTGAAGCACCGGGGTCGCATCCGGATCGAACTTCTGCACCACCGGCGGCCGGGCGGTTTGCGGAAGGTCCGGAATGATCAGGTTGACTTTGTTCTGCACCTCCTGCGCCGCCACATCGCCGTTCTTGGATAGGTCGAAGCTGATTACCACGAGCGATTGCCCTTCCGAGGACGTCGAACGGAGCTCATCGATCTGGCTGATGGTATTGACAGCGTCTTCAACTTTCTTCGTGATCTCGGTTTCGATCTCTCCGCGGCGAAGCTCCGGGTCGGCCACCACCACCGCCACTGCCGGGATATCCACCTTGGGAAAAAGATCCACGCCGAGACTGAAATAGGAAAAGATCCCGACCACCACGAGCGACAGAACCAGCATCGTCGCGAAGACGGGACGTCGTACGCAAAGTTGCGCCAGCGCGTGCATGGGGTTGATTTCTCTAGGGTCCAATCCGGACGGGCACGCCGTCGAACAACTCGTTCTAGTGGCTGGTGGCGACAGTTTCGCCGCCCGCAAGCCCGGAACGGATCCGGATCGAGTCCCCATCCACATCGCCCGCGAGGACGACATGAAGGTGCGCGGCGCCACGAGCGACCGTGAAAACTTGATACGAGTCTGTGGTCTTGTCGCGAACGACAGCGCGGCGGGGAACGAAAACAGCGGCTTCGCCTCCGGGCAGCATCACTCGCGCCGTCGCAAACATTCCCGGCCGAGTTTGGCGCCGGCATTGTCAAACCTGGCTTCCACGATAAACACGCGGGAGTTCGGATCCACAGACGGATTGACGGCCGCAACTTTGCCGCTGAACTCACGGTCGGGATAAGCCGATACGCGTGCCGCTACGTTCATGCCCGTGCGGACATTCGCCGCCCGCTGTTCCGGAGTCTGCAACTGAAGCTTCAAAATTCCAATGCGGACGATGGTGGCGATTTTGCTCGCCTGTGAGACGTATTCACCCGCCGCGACGGGACGCGCCGTGATGTAGCCATCGAACGGCGCGCGCATCGTGGTATCCTCCAGGCCTTTCTGCTCCTGCGCCAGCTGCGCCCGAACAGCTTCCAACGTTGCCTGCGAGCTCTCCACGGCTCCGTAGCCCTGGCGCGCCGCATTGAGCGCGGCTTCGTACTGCTGGCGCGCGGCGTTGGCCTGAGCTTCGGCGGTCTCCTGTTGCGTTCGCGCCCTATCATACGAGCCCCGGGAGACGTCACCGGTTCCGACGAGGCTCTCGTATCGCTTCGCGTCAGCCGCTGCCAGCTTGGCCTGTGCCTGAGCCGATTCGTACGCGGCGCGTGCGGCTGCCACTTCCGGAACCAAAATGGGGTCAAACTTCGCCGCAGCGCTCCAGCCGATTCGCGATTGCGTTTGCCGAAGTGCCGAGGTCGCTTGGTCAAGCTGCGCGTGCGCCTCCTGCAGTTTGAGCTGGGCGTCGCGATGGTCCAGCTCGCAAATTACGGCGCCCTGTTTCACGAAATCGCCCACATTGGCAGGCGTGGCGATGACACGCCCGCCCACCGGCGGCGCGATATCCGACGTCTCGTCCGCGTTGAACGTCCCGGTGATCTCGAAGGCGGCAGGCACCGTGCGAATCACCGCCTTCGCGGTCGAAACGACAATCGTCTCCGAAGCCGCATTCACCACATCCTTCGGCCTGGAGCACGCTGCCACAAGCAGCATCGGAATTAAACAGACGCTAGCCCTTTTCCGAGCTGTGACCAGAGGGAGCGGTTGTCCCGAAAACAGCAACGCCGCCGGTTTTAACGCGATGAATGATTTCGCCCGGTTCATTTCTTAGATTTCTTCCGCCCCGCTCGCTTCTGTACGCCGCTCATCACAATACGTGTGAATGTCTCGATGGCTTTCTCGTCTGAAAGTCCGCTGGGGGGACTGTAACCGAACAACTGGGTCATCATGGCGTAGTGTGTCGTCATGCCGGCGATAGCCTCGATGATGGCTCCCGGGTTGTACCCCAGAAATGCGCCCTGGCGTTGGCGCCGCACAATATAACCGCGCAGCAATTCAAAAACAGGGAGGGCCAGCTGATGGTGGTGGGCCAGGCCCGCCTCGTGGCCCTCAAGGGCCGCAAACAGAACCACGCGCTCGAATCGCGGATCCGTACGATACGATTTCAGAATGTTGTTGGCGATGGACCGCAGCATGCCTGCGTCATCGTTCCGTTCCATGCAAGCCTTGGTTTCGGCGAGCCAGCCCTCTAAATTGGAAGCGTCCGCGGTGTAATCCAGCACAGCCTTGTAAAGCGCCTGCTTGTTCGGAAAATGCCGAAAGATGATGGCCTCGGTCACGCCCGCCGCCGCCGCAATTTCCTTCGTGGTCGAGCCCTCAAACCCTTTGCGCGAGAAGAAATCGAGCGCCGTCTCGAGCAATTGCTGCCGCCGGTCGATACCGGACATGCGGCTGGGCTGGGGCCGGGCTTCAGGCACCGCTCGATTATAAGTAAGTACTTACTTACACGTCAAGGGGGTTTGTGTTACATCGAGATCTTTGGCCATTCCGGTCGATGGGGGATAATCAAACCATTCGAGAATTCATATGTCTTCATCACCCGCCGGCACAGCCGGAAATGAACTGAATATCACAACGGTTTCTGTGAAACCGTTCCCCGGGCAGAGGCCCGGCACGTCCGGTCTGCGGAAAAAGACCAAGGAATTCATGCAGCCGGGGTACGTCGAGGCCTTCGTGCAGTCGATCTTCAACGCCATGCGCGGATCGGTGAACGGTGACTTCAGCAAATCCACTTTGGTTGTGGGCGGCGATGGGCGCTACTACAACCATGAGTCCATCCAGAAGATTCTCCACATCGCCATCGGGAACGAGTTTGGGCGAGTCCTGGTGGCCCGCGGCGGCATCCTGTCCACGCCGGCCATCTCGGCAGTCATCCGCCGCCGCAAGGCTTTCGGTGGGCTGATTCTCACCGCCAGCCACAACCCCGGCGGCATCGACGCCGATTTCGGAATCAAATACAACGTCTCGAATGGCGGGCCCGCTCCCGAGGATATTACCGAACGGATCTACGAATTTACTCAGTTCATCAACCACTATTACTGGTTCCAGTGTGACGACATCAAGATAGACAAATTGGGCAAGCAAACCTACGCAGCCACCGAGATTGAGGTCTTCGATCCGCTGACCGACTACACCGCCCTGATGAGCGAGTTGTTCGACTTCGACGCGCTGCGGAAATTCTTTCGAAGCGGGTTTCGCATGGTTTTTGACGGCATGCACGGCGCTACCGGCCTCTATGCCGCGCATATCCTCGAAGAACAACTTGGCGCACCCAAGGGAACGGTTATCAACGGAACTCCGCTGGAGGATTTCGGCGGAAAGCACCCCGATCCGAACCTGGTATACGCCGCCGACTTGGTTCATCGCATGGCCGCCGGCGATGCACCGGACATGGGCGCGGCCAACGATGCCGATGGCGACCGCAACATGATTCTCGGCCGGAATGTTTTCGTCGGCCCGGGAGATTCGCTGGCGGTCATTGCGCAGTACGCCGCGCAATTAATTCCCGGCTACCGCGGTGGCCTATCAGGCATCGCGCGCTCCATGCCCACCAGCACGGCGGCCGACCGCGTGGCCAAGGCGCTGAAGATTCCGATTTACGAAACTCCCACTGGCTGGAAGTATTTCGCCAGCCTGCTGGACGCGAACCTTTGCACCGTTTGCGGCGAGGAAAGCTTCGGAACGGGATCCAATCACATGCGTGAGAAAGATGGATTCTGGGCGGTGCTCTGCTGGTTATCGATCCTGTGTGAATTGAAACAATCCGTGGCCCAGGTGATGGCGCAACACTGGACGCGTTTCGGGCGCAGCTATTTTCAGAGGCACGATTACGAAGGCCTGGACCTCACCGCCGCAAATAAGATGGATGAAGAAATTCGGGCCCTGCTGCCCAGCCTGGTCGGCAAGGATTTCGGTTTGAGCCGCATCACCGCGGCCGACGACTACACCTACACCGATCCCGTCGACCGCAGCGTCACCCCGAATGCCGGAATCCGCATCCTCTTGGAAGATGGCTCCCGTGTCGTATTCCGCTTGTCCGGCACCGGCACACAGGGCGCCACCTTACGCGTATACCTCGAACGCTTCGCCCGGGACTACGATAAGGACTCGTCAGAAATGGTGGCGCAGCTCGACACCAGTATCCGTCAGCTCCTCCGCCTGAAGGAGCGTTTTAACCGCGAAGATCCCACCGTGATTACTTGACCGGTGGGTCGGACGCCCTCGTCCTCTGCCCGACCCCCCAGGTCCGGCTCTACGGTCTTCAATGAAATTACGCTTTAGGACTAGCTAGCGACAGCCTTCTTCGATTTGGTCGGCAGAATCGCATCCTTCGCTGCCTTGGCTACGCGGAATCTAACGACTTTCTTGGCGGGAATGTTGATGGTCTCGCCGGTCGCCGGGTTGCGTCCGATGCGTGCCTTGCGGTCGACGCGCACCAGCCTGCCCAGTCCAGGAATCACGAAAATTCCGTTCTTTTTGACCTCGTGAAGTGCGGTTTCACCCAGCTTCTCTACCAGCTGCCGGGAAACCTTATTGCTCAATTCGCATTTTTCAGCGAGCGTTCTCACAATCTGCGACTGCGTCATCCGTTTTGCTGCCATAGGGCTCTCCTTCGATCTCCTACCGTTACGTGGGGAAGTTGGCCGAGTGCAGAATATCATGCTTGCGCAACTCGCGTCGAGGGGTATTTGACCGTTTTTTTGCCACGAAGAACACGATTCCTGATATGTTCAGGTCCATGCAACCCACCCTTTCGGTCACCGCCTTGCTAGTTGCCGCTGCCGGTTTGGCCGTGCCTCAGCCGTCAAGCCCTCCGCTGGCAAAGAACGAGGTCGAAAAGAAGATCCTGGCCGTCCTCGACGGCATCGTGAAGTCGCATCACACGTACCTCAGCGTTCCCATGCAAGACGGCCGGGCCCTGCGTCTCCTAACGGAAGCTGCCGGCGCGAAAAGCGTTGTGGAGATCGGGACATCCACCGGCTACTCAGGCCTCTGGTTTTGCCTGGCGCTCCAGACGACCGGCGGCCACCTGACGACGTTCGAGATCGATCATGGAAGGGCAACGATGGCTCGCGGACACTTCAAAGAAGCCGGGGTCGACAACCTGGTCACCATCGTCGAGGGCGATGCTCACCAGAACGTGGCGAAGCTGAAAGGAGCGGTCGACCTCGCGTTCATCGATGCCGACAAGGACGGGTACATCGATTATCTTAACAAGGTGCTGCCGCGCGTGCGGCCCGGCGGCTTGATCCTGGCCCACAACGTGGACATGGTTCCCGACTACATCAAGGCGGTCACCACCAGCGCCGACCTGGAAACCATCTTCTACATGCAAGGCGGCGGATTGGCCGTGACCTTGAAGAAACGCTGACTGAGTGGGGAAGTGGGGACGGAGACCTCAAATCCCGATACCGGCTGCAATGGGATTCGAGGTCTCCGTCCCTCATTTCCGCCTGCTGCCATACAGCCACTCTTTCCGGCGTTGCAGGACCACACGTCTTTACCATCGTGGCAAAGAATGACATACAATCGCAGGCGGGTCACCTGCATCAGCCATCACGAATGATGAGCCGCCGATCCCGGAACGCCGAGCAGCATTTCATAAAAGGAGACATCCTCATGAACAACACCTTCCCCCGCCGCCAATTCCTCCAGGCCAGCGCCTTAGCCGCCAGCAGTCTCTCCGCAGGACGGGGCATCCTGCTCGAACCGCTGGCCCTCGGCCAAAGTTCCAAGACCGTGTCGCCCAGCGATCGCGTGCGATTCGGCCAAATCGGAATTGGCATGCAGGGTTCCGGTCTGTTGCCTAACGCCATCACCTTGCCGGGAGTCGAGTGCGTCGGAGCCGCGGATCTCTACGATGGCCGCCACACACTGGCGAAAGAAATCACCAACAACCCCAACTTGCCGGTTACGCGGCACTATAAGGAGTTGCTCGATCGCAAGGACATCGATTGCATCGTGGCGGCCGTGCCCGATCACTGGCACAAGCGAGTCGTCGTGGATGCGTGCAATGCGGGGAAAGATATCTATTGTGAGAAGCCCATGTCGCACTCCGCCGAACAAGGGTTCGAGATGGTGGAAGCCGCGCTCCGGAACAATCGCATCGTGCAGATTGGCTCGCAGCGCGTCAGCTCGAATCTGTGCGCCAAGGCTCGCGAGCTTTACCAGGGCGGCGCCATCGGTGACGTCACCATGGTCGAGCTCAGTCTGGGACGCAATGACCCCACCGGCGCCTGGGAATATCCGCCGCCTTTCGATCTCTCGCCTCAAAATCTGGATTGGGACACCTGGCTAAACGATGCGCCCAAGATTCCTTTCGACAAGTATCGGTTCGCGCGGTGGCGCTGCTGGAAAGAATACGGCACCGGCGTCGGCGGCGACCTGATGGTGCACCTGATAAGCGGCATGCAGGTTACGCTGGGATGGAACGAACCGCCACGTTCGGCTTCCGCTTTGGGCGGTATTTTCCGATGGAAGGATGGCCGCAACATGCCCGACCTGCACGTGGTGCTGTTCGACTATCACGGCGTTCCGGTGTACGTCCGGCTGGGCCTCGGCACCGAGAGTCCTGAATTAGCCCGCTTCATGGGTCCCAAGGGAATTCTCGATGCCGGCGAATTCGAACTGCGCTATTCGCCGCAGAAAGGTATCGACACGGCGCCCAGCTATTACACCAGCAGCTTTCCTCAGAAGATGCGCGACGAGTATCTGGCTCAGTGGCATGCCGAGAACGATCCTCCACTCGGAAAGGAGCCGTTCAGCGACGACACGCTCTATCGAGGTCATGACTGGGATGACGTCAAGCCGCATGTCTGGAACTTCTTCCAGGCCGTCAAATCGCGCAAACCCGTGACGGAAGACGCCGTGTTCGGTAACCACGCCGCCATCGCCTGTCACATGGCGAATGAATCGTACTTCCAGAAGAAGCCAGTGTACTGGGACGCTGCTACTAAAAGGATCACAGCTTGATATAAGACGCCGGTGGATTTGCTTTCGACAATCGCCACGCTGCTGCGGTCGGACTTCGCGGAAGAAGCCGCTGCTGGTTTTCCGAGGCTGGATCGCATTCCGTGTACTTCAGTCATCAAGTTCCTCGACTATTTTGAGGCACAGGCGCCGGCTGACCGTGAGCCGCTACTGGATGCGCTCGCGCGGTTCGGCGCCATGAAGTTTCTTCCGCCTTCGCTCATCAGCCGGGAGTTTGAGGATCTGCGAACCAGTAATTCGGCCTATGTGCGGTTCTGGGCGGCGATGCAGTCCGAGCGGTTCGCGCATGGTTACCGCTACGAAGGCGTCAAGATGACCAGGATGATGGTGCGCGACATGGAGACCGCGGCGGCCATCGCGAAGGTTCGTACAACTCTTGACTGGCAACCGCGCGATGATCCACCCGCGGCCCTGGTCCCTGATCCCGACCTCACCCATCTGAATCCCGCGAAAGCGCCGCTATTGCGCAAACTAGTGAAGCAGGCCTTCACGCGCTTGTTCGCCGCTGAAACAAAAAAACTCCCGGGCGGCGAGACCGGATACACCGGCGCGATAAACGGCACGAAATTGACCGTGTGGGTTGATTTCGGTTCTATGAGCGCCCAGTTGCGCTATGGCGTCAGCATTCCCGATGAGCAGCGCAGAATCGTCGTCTGCCGCCTTTCCTATGAGGGCCTCTGGATCACGAACCTCGGCTGGGATTATCTAACCGAAGAGAATGCGGCGCCATCCATCGACCTGCTTTGCGAGCAGATTGTGTGTCTGGCCGGGCTGACCAGCCGGATTGCCGGGCTGCCGCCGGGATGAGGCCTTCAGCCATTCAGCCATTCGCAAAATTTAGGCTCTGCAAGCTAAGTCCCAGCCGCAAATCCAGTCATCTATTAGCGAGAGTGTGTTTCTTCGCGAGGTCATGATGAAGCTGGCATATTGGCTGGAAACGTTGCTACAGGACGTACGTTACGGAATCCGATCGTTGACCCGGGCTCCGCTGGTGGCGCTCGCGGTTGTGTTAACGCTGGTGCTGGGAATCGGCCTGAATACCGCGGCCTTCACGCTGATCAATGGGGCCGCATTTCGTGCGCGAGTGGAAAAGGACCCGGCTAGCTTCGTGCAGTTGATTCCTCAATATACGGGCAAATGGGAGCGCGAAGAAAACTGGCTGACATCGCTGGAGGACTACCGGGCCTATCAGGCGCATGCGCGCTCCGTGCGCGGCCTCGCGGCGTGGGGCCAGTTCCACGCCACCATCGACGAGGATCCGAGTCCGAACGTCTCAATGCTGGTAACCTGCAATTTTTTCTCTCTCTACGGATTGGATCGGGCCAAGCTTGGGCGGCTTTTCCGTGAGGACGAATGCTCGAGTCCGGGCGGCGCGCCGGTAGCCGTGATCAGCGAGGAGATGTGGCGGCGTCAGTTTTCTGCCGATCCGCACGTTATCGGACGCATTATCCGCCTGGACCGGCAAACGTTCACTGTAGTGGGAGTGACGCCGGCCGGCTTTCCGGGACTCCTGAAGTCGGGCGTGTGGATTCCGTGGACCATGCAGCCGGCAATTTACGAAAAGGACTTCTTTCGGGATAGCAGCGCGCCCTGGCTATTCGTGGAGGGCCGGCTTCAGCCGGGCTATACCCGATCCGCCACCCGTTCCGAGCTCGCCGTGATTGCCAGCCAGCAAGACAGGCTGCACCCGGGACGTAAGACCAAACTCTTTTTGACCAACGGTTCAGTCTACGAACATCCGGCCGAACAGAAGGTCATCACCTGGGTGGTTTCGTTCTGGATGGGCCTGCTCACCGTGGTTCTCTTGCTGACGTGTACGAACGTGACTACGCTGTTGCTATCGCGTGCGGCCGCAAGGCGGCAGGAAATTGCTGTACGGCTGTCATTAGGGGCCTCACGAACCAGACTGGTGCGCATGCTCCTGACCGAGAGCCTGATTTTGGCTAGTCTCGCGGGGGCGATTGGCGCATATCTGGCGGTTCGGGTTCCGGATATCCTCGTTGCCTTGCGTCAAGATTGGCCGCATTACCCGATGCAGCCGGACTCCACCGTCTTCGCATATCTGTGCGGCATCACGCTGCTGGCAGCCTGCATCGCTGGCCTCGCGCCGGCAGCCGAGTCTTTGAAAGTGGATCTTGCCAGTTCGCTCAAAGGCCACGAAAGTCCATTAGGAACTTCGCGATGGCGCTTGCGCGATCTGCTGGTGACCGGACAGGTGGCCACCAGCCTGGTGCTGCTGGCGATCACCGGACTGGTGATGCATGCGCAGTACGACATCAGCGTTGCCGATCCAGGGTTCGAAACCCGGCAGGTGCTCCTGGTTCCGCTCGGGGTAAATGTGCCGCCGTATACTGCCGATGCTGCGTGGTCGTTTTACCGCACACTGGAGCAGCGAGTGCGCGCATTGCCCGGCGTGCAGTCAGTGTGTTACGCGAGGCAGGCGCCGTTTTGGGGCGACGATGAGTCGCCGGAGGCGACAGAAGAAGTCAGGCTGCCAGGCCAGCCAAAGGGGACTGGACACAAAGCGTCGGTGGATGTAGTCTCAACGGACTTCTTTGAAACTCTGCGGATTCCGATTTTGCGCGGGCGGGCATTGCAGCGGGCAGACGCGACCTCGCAGAAACCAGCTGCCGTGACGGTTGTGTCCGAAAGCTTTGCGCGCACGCTTTGGCCGGACCAGGATCCGATCGGCAAAGTCATTGAACGCTCCGAGGGTGAGCGGCTGGAAGTGGTGGGCGTTGCACTCGACACCAAGTCACAGACCTACGGCTCGATTGATGGACCGCGGTTCTATGTCCTTGACAGCCCGAGTTCGTTTGGAGGGCCGCTTATGGTCCAGTTCTCCGGCGATGCGCGCCCGGTGGCGCGCGCGGTTCGCGACGCGGTTCGGAAACTGGACCCCTTGGAAACCGGTGTACCCAGGACTTTGCGGTCGGAGATAGACGAAATGTCCTCGCGCTTCCGGATCGTGGTCGATATCTTCCTGCTGCTCGGCGGCATGGCCGTGTTTCTGGCGGTTGTCGGAATCTACGGGGTTGTGGCTTTTGCCGTGAGCCGGAGAACGCGGGAACTGGGAATCCGGATGGCGCTCGGCGCTGCGAAAGCGGACATCGTTCGCTCAGTGCTCGCGTCCGGAGGAAGGCCCGTGGTCGCTGGGCTTGTGGGAGGCTCGCTAATTGCGATAGCTGGATCGGTTGCGCTGGCTCGGGTTCTGCAAGGCGGCGTCAATGTTCCTCTCTGGGATCCGTTGATCTACGCCGTCGTGTGGCTGCTGTTGGTTGCCGTCGCGCTGGGCGCGATGCTTGGACCGGCACTACGCGCGGCTGGCGCAGGCCCGAATCAAGCGTTGCGGCAGGAATAGTGTTTGCGGCGCAGCTCCGACTGCGTTATACGTTCGCGTTCATTCGCGGCGTAGCATTCTTTAGGGACCGCATGTAAGCTGGAAGGTCATGACATGCAGGGTCTCTCGAATCGCGCTGGCTCTTCTCTTTACTGGCACTGCAGCGGTCAGCGCCCAAACAACCACCAACGACAGCAAAGGGCCTCCTCCCAAGTACGATCCAGCATCAGTCGAGCGCGGCAAAACGACCTTCGTGGGCGCTTGTGGCTTCTGCCATGGTTCGAGCGCAAAAGGCGGGGAGAAAGGACCCGATCTGCTTCGCTCGGTGCTTGTTTTGGATGACGAGAACGGCAAGACGATCGGCCCGGTCATTCTCAGAGGCCGTCCCGACAAGGGAATGCCTCGATTTCCTTTTACGCCGCAGCAAATCGCGGACATTGCCAACTTTCTTCACAACTCCATAAAAAATGCTATCGATCGGGACAACTACAAAATCCTCAACATTGTTACTGGCGATCCGAAAGCGGGCGCGGCTTACTTCAACGGTGCGGGCCACTGCAGTTCCTGCCACTCCGTCACTGGCGACTTAAAAGGAATCGGCGCCAAGTATGAGCCTGTCACGCTACAAGATAAAATCCTGCAGCCGAATTACTCCTGGACGGAAGGCACACCTCCGCATCCCGTCATCGCTTTTTCTGTGACAGTAACCCTCCCCTCGGGCGAATCGTTCACGGGCACGCCCGTCCATTACGATGACTTCAATGTTGCCCTACGGGAACCTAACGGCGCATATCATTCCTTCAAGCGAACTAAAGATATTCCGCGCGTCGAAATCCACAACCGGCTGCAGGCGCACGTGGATATGTTGAGCCGCTACACGGATGCCGACATCCACAATCTGACGGCTTATTTGGTGACTCTCAAGTGAAAATCAGATCATTCGTTCCGGGCATTCTTCTTGTCTTGGGTACTGGGCCGGCGTTTGCGCAAATGCTCGATCCGGCGTTGCTGACCAAGCCCGCTACAGATGCGTGGGCTACTTATCACGGCGATTATTCCGGCCGCCGCTTCAGCACGCTGACGCAAATTAATCAGTCAAATGTAAAACACCTGACCCTGGCGTGGATCTTTCGTATCAAAGTGGGAATTACTCCTAACGCCATTGTGGGTGGCGAAGGACCAGTCCCCGAGGGCCCTCCGACCGACCCAGGCGTTTCCACCATCAAAGCTACGCCATTGATGGTGAACGGCATCCTTTATTTCTCCACCCCTGACAATGCATGGGCCGTGGATGCCCGCTCGGGACGCGAAGTGTGGCACTACGCCTGGAAAACCAGGGGCGGCGTTCACATCGGCAACCGTGGAATGGGCATGTACGGAAGCTGGCTCTTTTTTGAGACGCCGGATAACTATCTGGTTTCTCTGGATGCGCTGACCGGAAAAGAGCGCTGGCATAAAGAGATTGCGGATCTGAAGCAAGAGTACTTCTCTACGCCCGCGCCAATTATCGTCGGCAACCACGTCCTGGTCGGCACGGGCGGCGATTCGCTCGACGTCCCTGGTTTCCTGGAAGCTCATGACCCCGAAACGGGCGACATTCAATGGAAGTGGTGGAGCGAGCCTCTCAAGAAAGGCGATCCGGGATTTGATTCCTGGCCCGATGAGTATTCCATGCGCCATGGCGGCGGCATGACCTGGATCCCGGGTACGTATGATCCCGACTTGCATCTCTATTACCTGGGAACAGGCAATCCGAATCCGGTGTTGACGGGCCGCAGCCGCAAGGGAGACAACCTCTATACTTGCTCCATCGTTGCGTTGAACGTGGACACTGGCAAGCTAGCGTGGTACTTCCAGCCATCGCCCCACGACACACACGATTGGGATGCCGCGCAAACTCCAGTGCTGATCGATGCCGAAATTGAAGGTAAGCCTCGCAAGCTGCTGGCGCAGGCCAACCGCAACGGCTATTTTTTCCTGCTGGATCGCACCAACGGCAAGAGCGTGCTCACTGCGCCCATGATTCACAGCATGAACTGGTCGAAGGGTATCGCAGCGAACGGCCAGCCCATTCCGGATCCGGCGAAGGAGGCGACCATTGACGGCGTCCTCGTTTCGCCCCAAACGGGCGGAGCCACCAACTGGCCGCCGCCCAGCTTCGATCCGGAAACAGGGCTGTTTTACGTCGGCACTGAACAGAATTACAGCATGTTCTACCTGACCGACACCGATCCGCATCCCGAAGGATGGGGCGCGGCCGAGCGCGACGCCGGCCACCTGGGCGGTGACCTCGAAGCGATCGACATCAAGACCGGCAAAATCGCTTGGGATCACCACTATCCCTTCAGCGGCGGCGCCGTAGGCATTCTGACGACTGCGGGGAAACTCCTCTTCACCGGCGACGGCGCGCAGCACCTCGTAGCGTTCGATCCCGCAAACGGCGACATCCTTTGGCATGCCGGCCTCGCCGACGATCTCAGCAATGGACCAGAGACGTACCTGCTGGATGGCCAGCAGTACTTGGTGGCAGGCGCAGGTGATTCACTCTACGCGTTTACGATCGAGCCGTAATCGGCAACCACTGGAGGTTTTATTTTTGGGTGAATCGCTCGAGGCTGCAACATAACCGCAGTGGCCAGAATCATCAGTGCGGCAGGTGCCGTGGTCTTATATTACAGTGGCTTATTCCCTCCTGAAAAATTCGGCACTCTGCTTCGTGGCCTATGAAAACAAGCGCATCGACCGCGGATTTTGGCTGGTTTCAGCCTCCGGCAGCTGCCAGCAGCGAAGTGATTTTTGAGAATACGGTGCTGATGCTGGAAGCTACGTTGGGCATGAGAGCTCCAGCCGCAACAGCAACAAAACCCGCCATTAATGCGTATTCGATCAGGTCTTGCCCCCGCGTATCTTTCAGAATTCTCAGCCGCGCTAAGATTCCATAAACTAGCTGTTTCAATAGAATGTCCTCCTATGACTCATTGATCGGATGGCATGGACTTGCAGATTAGATCGAATAGTTCTTTTTTTCAACCTATTAGAAGTAACGAGGGATCAGCTTTGGAATGTCATGATCTGGCACAGGCGGCGTTCAGCACCGGCCCGCAAGACCCACGTCCGCAGCATCTTCCGTGGTCTGAGCCGCCTATGCCATTACCAGTCCACCAAGGTGCTTCCAACCTGGTGGAACCGATCGGGGCGGGTAACCTTTCGCCCCGGGAGGAGCATTCTTTCTTTAGCCTGAGAGTGCGGTGCCGGAAGGAATTCTCTCAAAATTTTTTACTTCTCCCGCACCACCGGAAGGGCGGCAGAGGAAAATTTGGGGAGTCATCCCGAACCGCTCCTGGTAAGCGTGCGTAATCATACCGCGGAACCGGTCACTCGAGCCGTGGCGCAACAGGTTGACGGTGCACCCGCCAAACCCGCCGCCGGTCATGCGCGCTCCCAGCACTCCCTCGATCCCGATGGCGGTATCCACCAGAAAATCAAGCTCTGGAGCGCTTACCTCATAGTCGTGCTGGAGACTGATGTGCGATTCCACCATGAGCTGGCCCATGCGCTCCACATCGCCGCGTTGGGAGGCACTCACGAACAGGGTGACACGCTCATCTTCGGTGACCACATGCCGGGCCCGCCGGGCGATGATTTTGGGCATCGATGGCATGGCACGCTCCAGCAGCTCCACGGTCACATCGCGAAGGCTTTGGACCTTCGGGTCGAGGCGCTGGATGGCATCCACCGCGGTGGCGCACTCCTCGGTCCTCTCTTTATAGGCGGATTGCCCCAAAGCGTGCTTGACCATGCTGTTCACCGCCAGAATTTCCACGCCTCCGGGAAGGGTTACCGCCTGACTCTCCAGGCTGCGGCAGTCGATCTGGAGTGCCGCGTGTTCGCGCGCGAATACGGAGACATACTGGTCCATGATGCCGCACGGCGTTCCGACGAAGTCGACCTCGGCGCGCTGGCAAAGCTTCGCCAGGGTCAGCGGAGGAATGTCGCGGCCGTCTAACAGGGCCAGCGCGGAGGCCACTTCAAGCGCCGCTGACGAACTGAGGCCGGAGCCCTCAGGCACCGTGCTGCGCACCAGTAGCAGCTTCGGCGGGATTGGGAAGCCGGCCTGCGCCAGCCCGCAGGCGACACCGATGATGTAGTCCGTCCAGTCGTGCGCTGGCGCTAGCGAACCGGCTTCAGCGGCCGGAAACTCTCTGGATTGCTGTTTCTCTTCGGAATAAATGCGGAGCGTGCCATCCGGCGAATCAGACGTAGCAGTGAAGCAGGCGAGATCCAGGGCAATGGGCAGCACGAAGCCCAGGTTGTAATCGGTGTGCTCACCGATCAGGTTCACGCGGCCAGGCGCGCGAAACACGCGGACATTCTCGCCGGTTCCGTAGCGTTTGCGAAAGGCGTCGAGGATCATGACCGCGAGCGGGACAGCAATAGCATCACGCAGCCGAATACCAGTATGGGGATTCCTGAGTACAGATTCACGTTGAGAGTGGTCAGTGAAGCATGGCCCGGTGCGAAAACGCCGAGGCCCAGCAGAATGACGCCGAGAATCAAAAAGAACCAGCCCGTTGGAGTTGCGAAGATCCAGCATAAGCTACCGGAACCAAAAATTCAGCGCCAAGAGCATCGCGATTACCAGCACGGCGACCGGAGCCGGCTTGCGATACCAGCTTACCCCAGTCTCCTCAGGAAACTTGGTAAGACTGTAGACTAAGCCTCGCAATTCTTCGGGCGGCCGCGGCTTGGTAAACAGGCTGACAACCACCGTGACCACAAAGCACGAAACAAATGCCAACAACGCGATGTAGAAATTCTGCGCCATGGTGGACGGGAATTCATGCAGCGAAGTAATCCATCCCCCCTTGCCCTCGGCCACTGTGAGGCTCAGCGTGAGAGCGGCAACACTAGTCCCGGTGGCCAGGCCTGTAAACGCGCCATGCCCGGTGGTCCGCCGCCAGAACATGCCGAGCAGGAAGGTCGCCAGCAGCGGCGCGTTCACGAACCCGAACACCAGCTGCAGAATATCCATGATGTTGTTGTAGTGCTGTGCCACGTAGGCGGTCGCGATCGAAAGCCCCGTTCCCACGATGGTGGTCATGCGGCCGACCTTCAAATAGTGCGCGTCCGGCGCGTTTTTGCTGATGTAGCTCTGATAGATGTCATAAGTCCAGACGGTATTGAAGGCCGTGACGTTACCCGCCATGCCAGACATGAAAGATGCCATCAGCGCCGTGAGACCCACGCCGAGCATACCCGAGGGGTAGAACTGCGCCATCAGCGTGGTGAACACCTGGTCGTAGTCGTAAGCCGTCGCCTTTCATCGGCAGCACATAACCGACGTTCATTTTGGCCAGCGCCAGTGCGGCGATGTCCGGGCAGGATCACGATGAAGGGCATCACCATTTTGGGGAAAGCGGCGATGAGCGGCGTGCGGCGCGCGGAAGACATGGAATCGGCCGCCATGGCGCGCTGCACGACCAGAAAATTCGTGCACCAATAGCCAAAGGAAAGCACGAAGCCGAGTCCCGCGACAAGCCGAACACGTCCACGCCCATGGGATTCTGACTGGCGCTCGACAAATTGCGCCAGCTGTGCGTCATCACCGCAGGCAAACGAGCTTGCATGCCTGCACCATCCGCCGGCCTTCGACACGGCGAGTATGGCCAGCGGCGTGAAGCCAAGGACGATGAGGAAGAACTGCAGAACCTCGTTATAGATGGCGCTGGTCAGGCCGCCCAGGAACGTATACACCAGCACGATGGCCGCCGAGAGCAGCACGGACGCCGTGAAACTCCAGCCGAGCACGAGCTGCAGCAGCAGGCCGAGCGCATACATCGAGATGCCCGAAGAGAATACCGTCATCACCGCGAAAGTGATGGCGTTGAGGCCGCGTGTTTTCTCGTCGAACCGCAGCTTCAGGTATTCGGGAACTGAGCGCGCGCGGCTGCCGTAATAAAACGGCATCATGAAGATGCCCACGAACAGCATGGCCGGCACGGCGCCGATCCAGTAGAAATGCGCGGTCATGATGCCGTACTTGGCGCCCGAGGCCGACATGCCGATGACTTCCTGAGCGCCGAGATTGGCAGCGAGAAAAGCCAGGCTGGTGATCCAGACGGGAACCGAGCGGCCGGAAGTGAGGAAGTCGCCGCTAGAAGAAACCGATCGCTTGAGCCGCCAGCCGATGCCCAAGACGAACCCGAAGTAGATCGCGAGGATGAGGTAGTCTACCGGAGCGAGTTTCACCCTGGACCCCTGAAGCCCTCCCAATTTAAATGGAATAGGTGAGTGTAGCGCGGTGTTGGCGGAAAGGCAAACACGCTTGTGGAGCCGCGGGGACAAGCAGAATCAGCTTGTCCCCAGGATGAAAACAGGCTCAGTACGCCTCGCCGCGGGTTCGCCGGAGTTCGCGGAGTTCGCCGAGATCGCGCGTGAGCTTGTCACGGTCCTCGGCAGCCAGGGTATTGTGTTCCACGACATTCTTCAAGTCGTCGATGGCTTCATCGAGCTTGTCTTTATCGAACCGGCCCTCACTCAGCTTCTGGTCGAATTCGGAAAGATGATGCTGGGCGTTGTGATAACGCTCTCGCTCTTTCTCGTTGGGTGGAGTGAACTCCTCGGCGCGGCGCAAGTTCCTCTGCACCCGGTCGACAAGACCGCGGGCGTTGCCGAACCGGCCTTGGGCATAGGCCGTGGCAGAAACCGCTATTAATAAGGTGGCGAACAGGACTCCTCGTCTCGAGATGGATTGCATAATCCTCCTCCGAGGCCAGTATAGGTGAGATGGCGCTCAGATTCAAAGTTATCTAATGGTTAGCGTGCCAGCGCCACTAGCCGCCGAATTCCGCATTCGCGCGTTCGAGCAGCGCCCTCATGTATCCGACCGTGTAGGCTACCGACGCGCGCGGGCCGCCTGCCATTTCGGGAAAATGATCGCCGATTACCGCGCCGTCAAATCCCACTTCGCGCAGCGTGCGCATGATCTTCCACATTTCCATATAGCCGTTGTCGACAAACGTTTCGACGAAGTGCGGGATAGGCGAGCTGACGTTGCGGAAGTGGATCTTCCACAGTTTCCCTATCCGGCCGAAATAACGGATGGCGCCCACGACATCCATGCCCATCAGTTCCCCGCCCTCGAGCCAGGTTCCACAACACAGGCAAACTCCAACGTTGGGACTTGCGGCGATTTCGAGCGCGCGCTTGTAGCCTTCGAAGTTTCCGAAAATGCAGCGCGGCACGCCGCCGAGCAGGGGGACCGGCGGATCGTCCGGATGAATGCCGATGAAGACACCCTGCTCTTCCGCCACCGGGACAACCTGCCGGATGAAGTATTCGTAGTTATCCCAGATTTCCTTTTCGGAGAAGACACGGCCGTGGGTGAGCGGACCTTTGAAATCCTTGGCCGCCCAGTGCCCGATGGCGGTATTTATGTCGAAGGCCCGGGCGCGCGCGCCGCCGCGCGTGGTTTCGGGCGCGGAACTCCAGATGCCATTGCCCATGTGAGCGTAGGTGGTGTAATGCAGTCCGGCGCGGCCCAGGTTGCGCAGAAAGGTTTTGTACTGCTCGATCTTCTGATCGCGGCCCGGCAGGTTGAGGGTCACTTCCTCCATGTTGTGCACGTCGCTGTTGCCGATGTTCCACACGCGAAGCCCGGCGGATTCGACTTTATTCTTCATCCTCACAAAATTCTCGTAAGTGGCAGTCTCGCCATGCGTGGGAATGTTGACGTAATGCGCGCCAACCTGATTGACGAATTGCAGGTCTTCGTCAGAAGGATCTTCCGGCACTTGCACCGAGATCTTGATTCCCGGGGACCAGGGATGTGTAGGACGGGGCGATCGTTGCGCTTCCGCGGCGACTGCGGTGAGCGCGGTCCCAAGCAGGGCTTTCCCGAATTCCCGGCGTTCGAGCGGATGTTTCATGGCTTGCCTCACAGGTATTTATTCAACCCGTCCGGCGCCTCCTTTTGGGAGGGCGTGGACGTCTAACGTCGTGTCTCGCTTAATCTGCGCATCAATCCGGGCCCCGGACGGCCGGATGGTATGCACGCAGTTCCGCCAGAAAGAAGGCGAGATCGCGATCGTCCGCGCCGGGCGCCGTCTTTCTGCTCTCCGATTCGCAGTTGATCCTGACGCATAATAACTTGCGCGCGGGCTTTGGCAGGGGCAGCACAACCTTGAATGCACGTGTTCGAATCGTGGATTCCACGGACGCCAGACCATCCACCGAAATGCGGATGCAAGCCGGCGGAAATGCGTGGAGGCGCGAACCGCGCAGCACGATCTTGAAGACCGGCGCCAGGGCTCGAATCTGCAACTCGGCCTTTGAAGAAACCCAGCCGTCCGCGTAAACGCCGGTGGCGCCCACTTGCACGATGTAGCCGGTAAGTGGAAACCGCGCGCGCGCCGCCAAATTCTGAATTTCGCGGTCTCGGTCTGCGATCTCGCGGTTCTTTTCGAGTTCGAACTGCTGATAGAAACGGATCCACTCGTCGCGACGGACCAGGAGTTTCTGGATCTCGGCCACGTCCTCTTCGGTCAAGGTCCGGCCTGTAGCGATGTGTCTCGGCAGCGGCCGCTGCACATAAAACGTGCGATGGACCGGAGCAATTTCCTCCGTGGGCCGGTCCTTGGTGTAGAGATAGATGGAGATTGACCTCCGGGAGAGATGCCGTTTACCGGCGGGCAGCTCAATTTTCGGGAAGCCGTGCCACGAGCGCTCGTTGGTTTCGAACATCACGCAGCGGTTAAACAGCGGATCGTAGCTCTCTATGCGGTTGCCGGAGAAATCCCGCGGATTGGAATGAATCTCCAGTGCGCCGCCCCACTCACGCTGCCAATCCTTGTTCAGATAGACGATCAGGTTCAAGCGGCGGTGGAGTTGTTGAGCCTCGTCGTAATTGAAATCCACATGCGGATCCAGCTCCTGACCATGGAGGTTTTCGTGCGTGCCTCCGCCGTACATTTTGGGGTCGAGAATGAGTCCGGGAATGCCGGAAAGCCGGCTCACCAGTTCTAGGAACGGTTTCGACGAGATCGCCGAGTAAAGCTCCTGGTAGACAGGGCTGATCGCGCCTATGTCGGTGTGGACCGCCTTTCCGCCCACGCGTCCCATCTCCGTTCTGGCGAGATCGGCGTTAAACACCGGAAAGTCCGCCACGAGCCTTTCGGCGAAGGAGGGCTCGAAGAAATTTTCGATGACCACATGTTTGAATGGTTGCGCATAGAGGAATCCCTCGCGGTGACGATCTGCATCGCGCTGTACGTTTTCGGAGATCCGGGGAACAGGAGCGCGAAACAGAGCCTTGAAATCCAGGAGCGGATTCATATCATCCCACCGGTTCAGTCTCGCGCAGCTCGCGCGCTGTTTGTTCGGCCACGGTGTCATTGAGAAATGTTCCCGCGCCGCTCTCGACTCCGGCGATGTATTTCAATTTCGTGCGCGCGCGCTGAATCGGATAAAAGTCGATGTGGAAATGAAAATACGGGTGGCCGCCCTTCGTCGGGCTCTGCCGCAGTAGCATCATCAACGGCATGGGAAACCCGTATAGATTGTCGTATTTCATGCGCACTCGCTTAATGAGAGCCGCCAGATTCGTGGCTTCAGTGTCGCTCCATTCGGCAACGCTGGCAAAGTGGCGGCGGGCGCAAATCTGAATCTCCCAAGGGTAGCGCGCAAAGAACGGCACGAACCCTACGAAATCCTGGTTCTCGGTGACAAGCCGGTCGCCCGATTCCAGCTCGTCATGCAGAATGCGGCAGTAGATGCATTCGTGGTGTTCGTGAAAATGATCGGATGCAGCGCTCAGCTCGCGCTCGATGAAGGGCGGAATGAACGGGAACGCATAAATCTGGCCATGCGGATGCGGCATGGTGACACCGATCGCCACGCCCGTGTTCTCGAAAATATAAATGTACTGGATATCTGGCAGAGCGGCCAGCTCACGATGGCGTCTCGCCCAGGCGTCCACCACCTTGCGCCAATGTTCGACAGGCATCTGCGATGGCGCAAGCGTATGATCGGGATGGTAGATGACGACATCGCACGCGCCGCGCGCTCCTGTCTTGCGGTAGAGGCCGGTCTCGGGCGAGAACGGCTCGGTGTCCAACTGGAAGGCCGGAAAATCGTTGGGATAGATGAAGACGTCGAACTGGTCCGGAACGCGCCCCGAGCCAGGATCGAAGGGACACCAGTTTGCCGGCATCTGCGGCCGGTCCTGGCGATGCCCCGCCACTCCCACCCACTCACGCAACAGAGGATGCCAACGCAGCTCGCTCACAGATTCGATTTTGGCACGGAAAAACTGAACGCGAATCCGAGGTTGGTTTTTTATTCGCGTGAATTCGCGTGCATTCGCGGCTACTTCTTCTTGCCTTTGGTTTTCGATTTCTCGGGGGCTTCGGCCGCAGCCGCAGCCGCGCCATCCGGCTGCAACTTGGAGAGCACCTCGTTAAATAAAGCGGCCTTACGTGTGTCGACTTTGGGTGGGGCTTGCTCGTGCCGGTAATCGTGATCGCTATAGCAGGTTCGGCAGCGGACTTTGGCGGGATCGGGGCCCAACATCGACACCACAGAGTGGTTCATAATGCGTTTGCACTTCACGCAGAAGTCGTCGATGACGTCACCTAGCCGGACCTCTGGCATCTTATTCTCCAGCGGGCTGATCTGCCGCAGTATAACCGATTGCGGCCGGAGCGGCATCGGATGGATCGGCGGCGGCCGCCGGCAGCACCCACGCCGCCCGTTCGAAGCCGATGTACTTGCAGATGCGCAATTCGCCGTTCTCGGGTTCGAGGAGATCGCCGATTTCGAGGGGTTTTTCCGAGGCACGGAGATTCTCCCACGCGGCATACTCGTTGGGCGCCTCGATCTGCCCGCCCTCCTCGTAATCCTTGCGCTTGACATCGGCGGCGCCGGAAACGTGCGGAGCCGCACGGAAATGCTGCCGCGGAGCTTCCTTCATGCGATAGATCCGATAGTTGGGCATAAAAGGCCTATTGTAGAACGCAGGGCGCGAAATCGCGACCGGCAGGCGTGGATTGGATGACACGACGCGCATCTCCAGCGCCCCGGTCGATCCAGCACCGGATGGTGTCCGGGTTCCAGCGAACCGATTCTGTCAGGGTGCCGAGCGAATCCGCAGGCTGAATCAGGATCACTTCAAGCGAATCGGGCGGCGCGATCCTCGGGCTGAAGAAGCGTAGCACCCGGGCGCCGGCGCGGAGCAGGCGGGACGGTTGCACCGGGAGGGCATTCACGGCGACAACGCGCGTTGCGCCCATTTCAGCAGCGGCCCATATCGGCAGCGGGTTCAGCAATCCGCCATCAGCGTACCAGCAGCCGTCGATACGCAGGGGTAGGAGTGCGACGGGGATTGCAGCAGATGCGGCCAGGTGCTGCCAGGTGATGGCCGGAGATGAAATCAAGCGTGCGGAGCGCCGGAGGAGGTCGGTGATCACGACGCCGCATGGCATCTGCGGCGTGAACGAAGAAAAAAATTCCTGCATGTGATTGCAGAAACAGGCATCGTCGAAAAAACCGCGCCATACGCGGAGACTGGCCCGAGGCTGTAAAAAAGCGCATGACTTTTGATCCATCCATCTACCGACGAGTTCGTCCGGCGCGCAGCCGCCCGCGATGGCCCAGGCATTCAACCCGCCGGCGGATGCGCCGATAACCATATCGGGCCGGAACCGGGCGGAAAGCTCACGCCACGCGCCGGCCTGGTAGGCGCCGAACATGCCCCCCGCCGAGAGCACCAATGCAGTCTTTACTGGCATGCGACCTGTACCGATCCTACATCCATGTTAGACAATAGGGTGGGACGGCCGCTCCGTGATTTCGGAGTTTCGAACGACCCAGTCAAATGAAACCAGCGGGCATTCAATGGAATCCAGGAATATATAGCATGGAGGTGTCGGAGATTCTTTTAATGGTGGAAAACGGTGAACGCCTGATGCCGCTAGCCGAAGGAGCTTGCTGTTCGGATCAAGCTCGCAACCGGATCAAGAATGCGAACGCCGGTGAGCTGTTCCCATGGGCCCGGGCGCCGCGTGCTGCTTTGGCGGGTCTATATCTCTATTTCTCCTGCCGTGAGGAGGCACATGAGGTAGCGCAATCGGACGCTTCGGCTGAGGGCAGCTACTGGCACGCCATCGTACACCGGCAGGAGCCCGATCCGGCCAACTCGTCCTACTGGTTTCATCGCGTGGGCAAACATCCGGTGTTCCCGCAAGTGCTGGAAGCGTCGCTGACCATCGGCGCGGCGCACGCGGACGCCGGACTGAAATTTTCCAAGGCCTGGGATCCCTTGGCATTCATTGAGATCTGTGAGCAGGCGCGGAGACAGCCGGGATCCGCACTGGAGCGAGCCGCTCTCGAGATCCAGCGAGCCGAATGGCAACTGCTGCTTGATTACTGCGCCCGACGGAGTCCGTATTGAAGCGACGCCACGTTCTGATCCTGCTGGCCCCTCTCGCCGTCCTTCTCATTTGGTCTTTCGCGAAGAAAAGTGAGCCGCCTACCGTGCCGTTCGCCAAGGTCAAGCGTGAAACGCTGGTGAGCAACCTGCAGAGCAACGGCAAGGTGGAGCCGCTGCGGTACGCGTTGGTGCGCGTGGACACTGCGGGATTGGTGGTAAAGGTTTCCGTAAAGGAGGGTCAAAGGGTGGTGCAAGGCGCGGAGATGGCGGAGTTGAGTGTGCCGGGCCTGGCAGCACAACTCGCAGCCGCGCAGGCTCGGGTGGAAAATGCCAAAGCGGAGCTAGCCGTCATTGCAAGCGGCGGCCGCAAAACCGATCTGGCAGGCATCGAGGGGAGCCTGGCCCGGACCCGGCTGGATCGTGAAGCCGCATTGCGCGAATACAACGCGCTGCACCGGCTGGAAGAAAAGCAGGCGGCCACCCGGCAGGAAGTGGAAGCCGCCCGCGGCAAGCTGCGGCAAAGCGAATTGGAGATTGATGCGCTCGAACGCAAGCGCTCCGTGCTGGTGGGTACCGCCGATCGCGACGTGGCGGAAGCGAAGTTGCACGAGGCCGAAGCCGACATGCACCTGGCAGAGCGGCGCATTGCCGATACGGTGGTGCGCTCACCGATCGCGGGCGAGGTTTACAGCCTGCCGGTGCGGATGGGAACTTATCTCAATGCCGGCGATCCGGTGGCCAGCGTGGGCGTGCTCGACCGGTTGCGCGTGCGGGTGTACGTTGACGAGCCGGAGCTGGGCAGGCTCGCAACCGGGCTCCCGGTCACTATCACGTGGGACGCCCTGCCCGGCAAGCAATGGCAAGGAACGGTGGAGCAGTTGCCCACGCAAATCGAGCCGCTGGGAACGCGACAGGTAGGCGAAGTGCTGTGCACCATCGAGAATCCCGGGCGGGAACTGGTGGCGGGCACAAATGTAAACGCGGCTATCCAAGTCAGTGTCATTGCCACCGCGCTCACCATTCCCAAAGAGGCGCTTCGGCGGGACGCGAACGGCACAGGAATGTTTGTGCTCGCGGGCAATACCATTAGATGGCGCGTGGTTAGAACAGGCTCGACAAACATCAATCGCGTACAGATTATAGAAGGGGCGACGGATGGAGATGCCGTTGCTCTTCCCACCAATTTCGCGCTGCACGATGGCGAGCGAGTATCGGCAGTATATCCATAAACTGAACGCAGGGCTAACGCGGGGTTTGCGGGAGACCCGCGGCAGTTTCATCCCAGCCCGCTCAAAAACCCGGCATTTCTGGTTGCATACTTAACTATAGTTAAGTATCATAGAGCCATTGGATACCGCGCGCACAGTTGAAGCCTCGCGCTCTCTCGCCGAAGTGTATTCTTCAGTTGGGACCACGCATGTTGGCATCTGGCGCCGCATGTTCGCGTTCGCCGGTCCGGCTTACCTGGTGAGCGTGGGGTACATGGATCCGGGCAACTGGGCCACGGATCTGGAAGGCGGCGCGAGATTCGGATACCGGCTGCTGTGGGTGCTGGTGATGTCCAACGCCATGGCCGTGCTCTTGCAGACCTTGAGCGCGCGCCTGGGCATCGTCAGCGGCCGCGACCTGGCGCAGGCTTGCCGCGAAACCTATCCGCGGCTAATTACCTACTCGTTGTGGGTGCTCTGCGAGATCGCCATTGCCGCTTGCGACCTGGCGGAGGTGCTGGGCGCGGCAATCGGCTTGAATCTTCTGTTTCACCTTCCTCTGCTCGTCGGTGTAGCGATCACGGCCCTCGATACCCTGTTGGTCCTATGGTTCCAGCGCTTCGGGATTCGCATTATCGAGGCCGTCATCCTGGCGCTGATCACGGTGATTGCCACGTGCTTCTGCATTGAGATCTTTCTATCGAAGCCGGCCATTTCCGAGATGGTGACCGGGCTCATACCACGGCTTGACATCAGCAATCTGTACATTGCGATTGCGATTCTAGGAGCGACCGTGATGCCGCACAATCTATACCTGCACTCGGCGCTAGTGCAGACCCGGCAAATTGGACGGACGCGCGAAGCGAGGCACATTGCCTGCCACTACAACTTTATCGATTCGCTGGTCGCGCTGAACGGCGCGCTGCTGGTGAACGCCGCGATCCTGGTCGTGGCGGGCACCGTGTTCTTCAAGCGCGGCATCATAGTGACCGAGATCCAGCAGGCGCATCTGTTGCTCGCCCCGCTCTTGGGGACATCCGTCGCGAGTGTGGTGTTCGCGGTCGCGCTCTTATGCTCGGGGCAATCGTCCACCTTGACGGGAACTCTGGCCGGGCAGATCGTGATGGAGGGCTTTCTCAATTTCCGCATGCGCCCGTGGCTGCGGCGTCTGATTACGCGCAGCCTGGCGATTATTCCGGCGGCCATCACGATCTACATCGCGGGCGAGCACGGCGTCTATCAGTTGCTGATCCTGAGCCAGGTGATCCTCAGTATGCAGCTCCCCTTCGCCATCATCCCGCTGGTCCACTTCACCAGTGACCACCGGCGCATGGGCGAGTTCGCGAACCGGGCGTGGGTTGTCGGTCTATCCTGGGTTACGGCGGCGGTGATTCTTGTACTCAACGTCTGGCTCATGGGGCAGTCGATCAGGGACTGGCTGGCGGTAGCTGGCGTGTGGCGACCGTATGTGATCCTGCTGCTGGCCGCTATCGGCATCTTCCTCATCGCGCTGCTGATCTGGATCACGGTGGAGCCGGTACTTACCCGCCGCGGAGCTCACTTTGGCCGGGCACCTATTACGCTTCCGGCGACGGCGGTTTCGGCGGAGGAGGCCCCGGTGTACAGCCGCATTTTGGTTCCTCTCGATCACACCGCGCTCGACCATCTGGCGATCGCCCACGCCGCCGCCATGGCTCGGATGCACCATGCCAAGCTCTATCTGCTGCACGTCGAGGAGGGGGTGACGAGCCAGGTTTACGGATCGCTTTCCTCAACAGCTGAAGTGGAAGCCGGCCGCAAGTATTTGGATGAGATCGTCGACTCGCTGCGCGCCGAGGGACTTGAGGTCGAGACCATGGTAGCTCATGCGTCCAATCCGAACCGCGAGATCATCCGCTGCGCGCGGGAGATCCATCCCGATCTGCTGGTGATGGGCGCCCACGGCCACGGCGGGTTGAAAGATTTAATCTTCGGCACCACCATCAACTCGGTACGGCACAAGCTACGCATCCCGCTGCTGGTGGTACGAAACATAGACAAGTAGTATTCCTAGCTGCAGCAATAAAACAGTGCGTCGCGCCTTGCTTTGTACCTAGGGCTAATGGCAGGTTTGGCTGGCTCAGTCCGCGCGGGCTGGAAGATCACCACACAGACGAATACGGGATCGGACCAATCTGTTTTGACTGAATATTTTGACGGCGGGCTCAAACGGACCGATCATACAGACTCGAAAGGCGGCCGCTACGTTACGGTTGTGGACTTCAATCACCCGCGGCAGATTAGCTGGAACATGGATTTGCAGCAGTACGTGGTCCTCCGGTTGACTCGCCGCTACGAGGGGTTCACGCTGTCGCCGCAGACCATCGTAGTCGATCAAGTAACCACCGATACCGGTGAGCGCCGGACCATCTTCGGCCGCACCGCGCGGCACCTGCTGACGCGCGAGACATCGCATGTTGAAGGCGGTGCAACCGACCAGTCAGAGCGACAGACCGACGCCTTGTATGTGGATGCTGATACGCTGCCTCCCCAGAAACGCGGCGGGTCCGTTTATGTCCTCGCAGCCGGCAACACAAGGCCCAACATCAAGGTGAACCGCTCGGGAACCGCGACAACCGGACTCGCCGTCTGGCAGAAGATCACTTTGACGACTCCAGGCGAAACGCGTGAGTGGAGCATAGAAGTGACGGAATTAGCCGGAAAAACGAAGTTCAGGATGATCTTGGAGCCAACGATCTGAGACAACAAGGGGATGGAATCAAGCGCGACGGACAAACCAGTCCCGCGCGAGATCGCCGCCCTGATGTCGGATGAGCGGCTGATTCTGCGCGAGACGCAACGCGCCGTGACCCCGTTTGGTGGGATCGCGGTTTTCATTTCATTTCTCGGGAAGGTCGGCTTCGTGGAGGCGCTTCGGCAGCACATGCCGATCCGCTGGAAGTCGCCGAATCATATCGATCCCAGTTCCACCTTCACAGCGTTCCTCCTGTCGGTTCTGGTGGGCGCCAGGCGGTTCGCGCACGCCAGCTGGCTGCGGGGGGATCGCGCGTTGCACGCGCTGCTGGGCATGGATCGTTTTCCCACTGACGATACCATCCGCAATTTGTTTCGCGCCTTCGGCATGGGCGAAGTCCAGCGCTTCTACGAACCCATGGCCGAGTGGCTGATGCAGCGTTTGCCACAGCGCGAAGGCGGCTACACATTGGACTTGGATTCGACGGTTTTCGAGCGTTACGGCAAGCAGGAAGGTTCTCTCAAAGGCCACAACCCGCGCAAACATGGACGGCCCAGTCATCACCCCTTGCTGGCGGTGTTGAGTGAGGCGCACTTCCTCCTGCACGGCTGGCTCCGCAGCGGCAACTGCGGCACCAGCCGTGGCGTGGAGGAGTTTCTCAAAGAAGCTCTCGCGCTGTGGGGACAGCGCGAAAAGATCCGCTTGCTACGGGCCGATTCAGGCTTCTTCGACGACAAGCTGCTGAGCTTTTTGGAACAGCGCCTGCTGCCTTACATTGTAGTGGCCAAGCTGACTCCCTGGGTGAAACGTGCCGCCCAGCGAGTGGAGCAATGGACGACCCTGGACGACGACTATGCCGTGGGCGAGTTTCGGCTGAAACTGCTCGGCTGGAGCGTGGAGCGTCGATTCGTGGTGATTCGCGAGCAGGTGCGCGAGGGCCGCGATAGCATAGGCCGCAAGCTGATCGATGTGCCGGGCTACACCTTCCGCGTCTTTGTCACCAGTTGCTCCGACCCTCCGGAGGGGATCTGGCGAGACTACAACCGACGCGCCGACATGGAGAATCGCATTGCCGAGTTGAAGCACGACCTGGGCGCCGATGGCTTCTGCCTGAAACAGTTCTTTGCTACAGAGGCCGCGTTTCGAGCCGTGTTGCTGCTCTTCAACCTGTTGGCCGAGTTCCAACGTGCGGCTGGTATGCCGATCTATCGAGAGCCAGCGACCATCCGGACTCAGGTCCTCACCTGCGGCGCGATCCTCGGCCGAGCCGGCCGCCGTCTGGTGCTCCACCTGTCCGAAAGTTGGGGCGGTCTGAAAACGAGAATCCCTTTACTGGACAGCATCTTGACCTGGCAAATCCCAATTTCCCCGAAGTTGGATCTGGCCCTTACAACCTGAGCCCGACAACCGTCACGCCACGCGTCGGAACCCATGCCCAGGAGGTCGATCAATATTCAATTTCGGAATTCAGGCTGAGGAAAATATGTTCGGCCTCTCGCCAGTGAGTCAGCCCATAGCCTTCTTCCAGTACAGCCCACGTCAGCCGCGCCTGAAACCACTGCCGTGGATTCATTGCGGTCATGCGGGGCGAATAAGTTAACCAATTAAAAAGGGCGAGGCCATGAAAGAACAACAGCCGCAACAATGACTCAAGGGCCAGCGGGACTACCGCCGCGCCCTTGCGCCCGCTGTATTTTGCGGCGCGACGCGTCAGAGCGGTGTCGCCGGCCGGAAGGTACTCGAGGTCGCCCAGGCGTGCGCAGGGCAGGCACAGTGGTTGCTCCGTTTCCATGAAGAGGTAGCTGTCAGACGCGAGTTCGGCGCCACATTCGGAACAATGGGAGTCGCGCAGGATCTGGAATACGACTGGCTGTGCGGCCCGGCTTAACCTCTCTTTGATCTGCTGCTGTTTGCGCTCGGACAGAGCGGGCGATACATAATTTGTGCGATAGCTCTTCTCGATGGCCGGATCTGCGCTCTTGCTGAATTGCAGGTCCACGGTCCCCATGAGCGTTCTGCGTACGTAGCGGGTTTCGCTGGGCTGGAGCCCTTCGCTTGCGCCCACCGCCGGAACATCGCCATCGAAAGCGAAATCTTCTTGAGGTTTCCTTGGATCACCCGCTCGAGAAAATCGATGCGCCCCTTCCGCCATGCCTCGAGGTTCGTCAGCGCCAAGAGCCTCATCCAGTGAGGATGTCGATCACACTGACGTACTGATAGTGAGCGAGCGCATCTTCCGCTGCCCGCACGACTCGGCTCTCCAATGCTTCTTTGTTATCCGGATGCAATCCACTACTCCAATGCGGCGATTGGCAGACGTGTGTTTTGGCTGCGGATGCAATTGAGGGATCGGTGTCGGCGGAGGAGGTGGCGGAGGCAGCAATTCGTGGTATCGAGGAAGAACGCTTCCTGATCCTGCCCCATCCGGAGGTTGCCGAATACTTCCGTCGCAAGGCGGACGATTACGATCGCTGGCTACGCGGCATGCGCCGCTTGCAGCGCCAAGTGCGTGGCGGCCGGAGCGGATCCGGCGAGGGCACACCCGGTGCAAAGCCGAAGAACAGGCTCCTGCTATATCGCCCATCGACAGCACGGCCGAACTTCAGCAGGCTAATGAGCGGCTGGAGGCTGAAGTCAATCAGCGCAAGCTGCTGGAGGATGAGCTGATGCGAGCCGACAAGCTAGAAGCACTGGCGGTGCTGGCCGGCGGGATCGCGCATGATTTTAACAACTTCCTGATGATTGTTCAGGGAAATCTTGAACTAGCGAAGATCCAGACGAAGCCTGGGGACCCACTACACGAGATCCTTCAGCAAAGCGACACAGCCTGCAAGCGAGCTGTCTCGCTGGCTTCTCAGTTACTCACTTTCGGAAAGGGAGGAGCACCGATCGTTCGAACCACTTCGGTCGCACAACTGCTCGCGGCCTCCGTGGACCTCGCGCGAGCGGGATCACAAGTTAGGTTTGACCTCGCAGTCCCCGACGATCTGTGGCCTGCTGAGATTGATGCCGGACAGATTAGCCAGGTCTTCCACAATCTGCTGCTTAATGCCCGGCAGGCAGTGCCGGAAGGCGGCATAGTTGAAGTGCGTGCGGAAAACGTGGTCATCAAAGACAGCGTGCTGTCCATCAATTCTGGCAAGTACGTTAGGATCTCGGTTCGAGACTATGGCCACGGGATCCCGGCAGAAATTCTTCCGCGGATTTTCGATCCGTACTTCAGCACAAAGGAGGCCGGGAGAGGGCTTGGTCTTGCCACTGCTTATTCCATAGTCACCAAACACCAGGGTCATATTCGTGCCGACTCGACCGTCGGCCGAGGGACCACATTTTACATCCATCTGCCCGCGTCGGAAATGTCTCCGGTGACACAACCGGCAGCTGTGGTTCGGACGGGCGCAGGCCGCATTCTCGTGATGGATGATGAACAGGCGATCCGCAGGCTTCTGGAGCTGATGATGAGCCAGTTGGGATACGAAGTGGAGTGCGCCAGCGACGGGGCCGAAGCGGTTGAACTGTTCATGCGGGCTACGGTCTCGGGGCGCGGTTTCGCCGGCGTGCTGCTTGATCTCACGGTTCCTGGCCGCATGGGTGGCAAAGACGCCGCCGAACAGCTACGCAAAATCGATCCGTCGGTGAAGTTAATTGTCTCCAGCGGTTATGCAGACGCACCCATCTTGTCCGAATTTCAGAAATATGGGTTTGAGGACGTGATCCGCAAACCGTACACACTCACCGAGCTGAGCGAAGTGTTAACGCGCGTTATCGGACCGAGGCTGAAAGAGGTCATAACAACACCAGGTTCTTCGGAAACGGGAGATGAGCGTTACCGTCTTAAAGCTCCGCTGCCCGCCGTGTGGGACAAGGCTGGAGGTGAGAGGATCTCCGTAATACTTCCAGCCGGTGCCGTGTTGAAGGGTTCTTCGCAACGCTCCACAACCCTTCTCGGGATGATCGGCGTGTATTGGAAAGGGCGGCACTACTCGGTGTACCCGAAGGACTTGTTCCGGAAGGCTGAGCGGGTCTCAACGGCCTGACCGGGAGTATGGCTCGGCAGGGACTAGAGATCCCAGCGGAGTCCCCGCCACGGAAATTCTCCCAGCGCAGCCGCTGTGAGAGCCATCATCGTAACGCTCGGGCACGAGAATCCTGCCCCTGCCGAAAACTTGCGTCCTCGTCATACAGCGCCTTTCAAATGATCGTGGTCGTTCTATACTGGCTTCGTGTTAACAACGACTCTGGACGCGCGCGAGTTGAAGTTTCTAATCCACCAAATCGATGAGTACATCCAGGTGACGGAATTCATGATCCGGACACGGCGGCAAAACGGGACCTACTAAACGGCCCTTGCGGTAACAATTCGGCTGAATTCAAGTTCAGCACATGAAAAATCGCCCTCCGGGCTGCAGCTCGATTGGGCGTGCGTGGATAACCAAAGACATCTGAACATGCTGAAGATTGTTACGGACAATACGCGTAGGACCCCACTGTCCATTGCGCTGGCACGTTCGCATTCAGCCAGTACAGTGCATGAAATCTATCAACGGTGAGTCAATTAAGTAGACGGGAGGACCGCTCTCTTGAGTATCTTCAACAAACGTAGCCAGGAAGAGGCTCCCACCCCAGGGCTCCGACAGGCGGCGGGTCCGCCGTCGAGTCCGATAGAATCAGCGAAAAAGGAGGTAACAACTTTGTCCAGCGTGCCCTTTAAGCCCCCTGAGCCGGACAGTACGCGCGGCCAGGACTGCATCGTGAAAGCCGTGAGAATTGAAGGTCAGATTTACAGCCAAGAAGACCTGTATGTTGACGGCGACGTGGAAGGAACCATAGAACTTCAGGAGCACCGCCTGACCATCGGCCCCAACGGGAAGGTGCATGCCAACATCAAGGTGCGAGAGGTCGTGATTTTGGGAAATGTTCCGGGTAATGGCGAGGCCACCGACAAGCTAGAAATTCGCAAGGACGCCACGGTGGTGGGTGACATCAAGACGTCGCGGATTGTGATCGAGGACGGCGCATATTTCAAGGGAAGGATCGATATTATAAAGGCCGAGCCGGCCAAATCCTCAGTCCGTTCGCAGCCCGAGCCGCAGTTGATGCCGGTCGTCGCCACTCTTGCCAATTCGCACAGCGCGGCCATGCTGAGTGAACAAAGAGGCGATGTTATGTTCTGCTTGCACCGGGCGTGCAGGCTAGTCTCAAAAGGCTGTGTTGCAAAAACTCAGTGAACGATTCTGATAGGCTGCAGTATATTCCATGATCAAACCGCGGCCAGCGTTGTTCAAATGGCGGCATTCGAATCCGAGATCGTTGTTTGCGCGGTCCGATGGTATTTGCGGTTCTCGCTTTCGTATCGGGACGTCGAGGATTGCTCGTGGAACGAGGTCTCCCTGCGGACCATACCAGCGTTTGGCGCTGGGTGCAGCGCTACGCACCCGAACTAAACAAGCGATATCGGCGAGAATTGAAACCAACCAACGGCTCCTGGCGGGTCGACGAACGTACATTTGACAGGGTGGGAACTGGCGGTATCTGTATCGTGCCGTTGATTCGACCGGCGCCACGATCGACATCTGGTTTTCCGCTGAGCGAGACGCGGCTGCGGCCAAGCAGCTCTTCCAGAAAGCCTTGGAGGCTCCTGGTCATCCCCGGCCGCGCGTCATCACCGTAGACGGCAACCCGTCTTACGCGAAGGTGATCGCGGAGCTGAAGCAAGAGCGAAAACTGGGACGCCGATGCCGCTGTCGAACCTGCCCGTATTTAAACAATGTGGTGGAACAGGACCATCGAGCGATCAAGCGGCGGGTGAATGCCAGCCAAGGTTTTCGATCGTTCGACGGCGCCTGGCGGACGATTCAAGGCTACGAGATTCTGCACATGATCCGGAAAGGCCAAGTAAGGTGGTTGCCCAAAAGGGAACGTCCTTGGACAGATTCAGTTCATCCGGGAAATCTTGGGATTGAAAGCTGAATAGTCGACCGACAAGATTGGCACTTGGTGCGGTTTCGCCGACAGAATTGTTTTTGCAACAGAACCATGTAGAGACTCTGGCAGACAACCTGAGGAATTACTTCTGCCGCAAAGGATCAGGACAATAGGCAGTTGGCTGAGGGCGAACAGTGGGAATATGAACAACCTATTCTCGTCGCCTCAGTCGTCCCCGAAAGCCGTGACTTGCCGTTCGAAATCAAGCAGCTGCATCCACTCGGTCGTGAGTTCGCAGGAATGAAGTATGCACCCGGGCAGGTCCTTGCAATTTCGTCGCTCTCTAATCCCTATCTCGGAGCCGAGTTCCTGCCGAAGTTGGATGAAGGCGCGATCGCGATCAACGTGAACCGTCTGCCAAGCGTATCCCTTTCCGAAGCCGCGCGAATGTCAAACGCACTTGAGTAGATCGTGCGCGAGTTCCCCGAGACGGATACCGTTGTCAGCCGAATCGGCAGGCCCGAAATTGCAACCGATCCGATGGGGCCGAACATGGGCGACACATACGTGTTCCTGAAACCGATAACGGAATGGAAGAGCGCAGCGAGCCGCGAAGAACTGCTGCTTGCCGTTATCCGAGGGCTTTCGATGGTCCGCTAGACGCCTGAGTGTTACGCACGATGGGGCTGCGAATTTCGGCCTTATTGTGTTGTCGGCCGTATGTCGGAGATTTCTCCCTTCTGCAACTGATCGGGATCATTGGGAGGCTTGAAGTCGTTCGTGTTGAAAATGCGCCATGGTTCACCTGGAGGTGAAACCGCAAGCACGAGTGCAACCGTGAACCGTGGGCCCTGATAGTATTCAACTTTGATCTCGTGAACACCCCGTGTCAGGGTTGCGCTCCCGCTGATCGCATATGACCCGTGCGCGCCACCGTTGTCTATTACTACTTGATTGTTCAAATACAGCTTGGCTCCGTCATCGGCCAACAAGCTAAACCGGTAGTGCCCAGAGTTTTCGATCCAGATTCTGCCGGTATACTCGATCGCGAACCACTCGAACCGGTTCGAAATGTTCGGGAAACCCTGATCGAAGTTCTGGGGCCAGACATTCAACGAGGTTGTGTAAATCGAGCCGACCGGACGTAGTTGCTCAAACTTCGGCAACGCATGGGTTCCAGGCTTGAGGTGATATACACGACCTTGCAAGCCCGACGTGTCTACGACGGTGGTGCCAAATACGTATTCTGGTTTATCTTGCGCCGACGATGAACTAAGAGTCAGCACGACCCCAGTCAGCCACGCAGAACTCAGTCTTAGCAGTCGCATATCTACTGTACGTATGCGTAGAGTGCCAGAATGCAGAAATTTAGCGACGGCAAATGCGATCACCTCGCGGGTGCGGATTCTCGGGCGCCGGACTTGTGGTTCGGGCCATTAAGGCACGAGAGGTGGCAAGCTGTCCGATCTGAAGGAACTGGCCTAGTGTAGTGCGGCATAAATAGTAACGATTATAGAAGATGCGTCGTCTTTACAATAGGAGGACCGAAGACGATGCGCGTGGCGCGACCCATTATCCTGAGTGCTGACCAACGAGAGATCCTGAAGTCTCGCGCCCGTGCGCGCAGCGCGCCGGCGCGGAGCGTGGAACGAGCGCGAATTATCTTGTTGGCTAGCGCCGGGCTGCAAGATCAGCAGATCGCCGCTGAGTTGAAGATCACGCCTGAGAAGGCTGCGCGCTGGCGGAATCGGTTTCTGGACGGCGGTTTTTTGGCGCTGGATAAAGATGCGCCGCGTCCGGGAAGAACGCCCACGATCACGCCAGCCAAGGTGCAAGAGGTGATCCGCAAAACCACGCGGGAGAAGCCCGACAACGCGACTCACTGGAGCACGCGTACCATGGCGGAGTCTGCCGGTCTCAGTGAAAAGAGCGTGCGCCGGATCTGGCATAAGCATGGTCTGAAGCCGCACTTGTCGCGGACGTTCAAGGTCAGCAACGATCCCCGGTTCGCCGAGAAACTGAAGGCCATCATTGGGCTTTACCTGAACCCACCGGAACACGCCATCGTACTCTGCGCCGACGAAAAGAGCCAAATCCAGGCGCTGGACCGCACGCAACCCGGCCTGCCATTGAAGAAGGGGCGCTGCGGAACTATGACCCACGATTACAAGCGCAATGGAACCGCAACCCTGTTCGCGGCTATGAGCACGCTCGATGGCACCGTGATCAGCATGTGCGACGATCGGCACCGCCACCAGGAGTGGCTGAAATTCCTGCGTGTGATCGACCAAATCACGCCTGGCGGAAAAGAAATCCACCTGATCGCGGACAACTACGCCACTCATAAACATCCCAAGGTGGAGAAGTGGCTGGCCCGCCATCCGCGCTTCCATGTGTACTTCACGCCCACCAGCGCTTCATGGCTGAACATGGTGGAGCGCTTCTTTCGCGACCTCACTCAGAACCAGCTCCGCCGTGGCGTCTTTCGTGACGTCGAGGAACTGATAATGGCGATTGGTCACTACATTGACAAGCACAACGACAATCCCAAGCCCTTCGTCTGGACCGCCAAAGCTTCCGACATTCTGGAGAAGGTCCAGCGCGCACGCACCGCGCTGGATAATCGTTAATCTGTATGCCGCACTACACTAGGAAGTGAGCTTTGGGTCGATTTTGCGGCTTTTTTCGCCGCCTTCTTTTGTTTCCGTGGCAACCGATTCTTATGCTTCTTCGCCAGTTTCGGCACTTTCGGTTTGGGCGGTGTGGCCATGCCGACTGCCGCCGCGACTTTTCCCGCAGCCGCTCCAATACCCTTGGCAGCCGTGACCAGAATGCTATCGGGTGATTCTTCGGTCTTCTTCTTGTTTGCCATTCCGAATTCTGATGGCGTCAAGCATATCACGAATGTGTCGCTGAAGAGCCGCGCCCGTGATCCGTCCGTAGCTTCAGCCGAGAGCTGCGGCCCGGTGACGGAGACGGCGGATATGTGGCGGGGTGCTGGTGCGGAGCCCCATCCGGATGGCAGAAGGCGTTCGAGGATGGTTGGCGACTGGAGTGGCTGGTTACGGATCCGATTTACGGACACTGATCCGCATCATCGGGCTGCGGCGCGTAGGTGTTCAGCTTCAGGCCAAAGCCGGCGCGGGAAGCCGTCGTATGGCCGCATTGAGAGGCGTAAGCTGAAATGCAAATTCTAAAAGCTGGCGTGCTTTATTTCGCTGCCGTATTTGGAGACGGCTTCGTGCTTGGCTCCATTCGCGTCATGTGGTTAGCCCCGCGTTTCGGTACCACGGTAACCGAACTGATGGAGATGCCCATCATGTCGGCCGTGACCATTTTTGCGGCGAGGTGGATAGTTCGGCGCCCGGGCCTACCGCCCATACCGACCAAACGCCTTGGCGTCGGTATTGTCGCACTTGCTCTTTTGCTTATCGCGGAATTCACCCTCGTGCTGTGGCTTCGGGGCTTGACCATTCATGAGTACATCGCAAGCCGAGACCCCGTGGCGGGAACGGTGTACATCGTTATGCTCGGGGTGCATTTGCAGTCACGGCACTTCTCTTGACACGAAGATGACATCGCGCCTTTGCGCTGAATTTCTTCTGTATCACTTGGTCCAAGTCACAGGCCTCGTTCCTTGAGCTGCGACTTAGACTGCGCACTGTCACCTATCCTTGGAAACCTGCTGTTTCAAGCCGGCAGGATGATTCCGGGTCGAAGACGCCGCTGGATCGGGAGGAATGAACGGCAGCACGTAGACTTCGAGTCGGCCGGACTCGTCCGAGAGGTACGCGATCCAGCGGGAGTCCGGAGAAAAACTCCCAAACCCTTCTTGGAATTCGGTGCGAAGCCACGGAACCGCCTGGTGCTCGCTCTTGGCGAGTGGATCCGGAAGTACCCACAGATCCGCTTTGGTTTTCGGATCGAGTGACTCGACCATCAGGAAACGGCCGTCGCGGGACCAACTGTCAGGGCGAGCCGCCGTCGCCTCGAACTTGAGCAGCGATTCCACGTCTCCACCGTTGTCAGAGGACTTCTGGAACAACTCGAATTTTTGGTCGTGGTTGGAAGAGAAAGCGATGCGCTTTCCGTCGGGCGACCAGCCCGAGGATCTACTGGCTCCGTCGAACGTGAACCGAGTACTTATGCCACGCGAATTCACCAGCCAGATGTCAAATTTGTCAGCCGCTCCACGCTCAATGGCCACCCGGGTTCCGTCCGGGGATAAACTCGGAGCTCCGAAATATTGCGCTGGGTCCCCGAGTTGGCCGAGCGTCTTCCGCTGCCGGTCCGCCCAGGTGAGCCGCAACTCATCCCACGCGTCCGCTCCGGTCCGGTAAATCAAAGTTCCGAAAGCCGAGACACTGAAGGTTCCCATTATGTTCGCGTAGTTTGTCACGGACTCCGCAATGGGAACAGCCTCGCCCGCAAGCGCCAGTTTGCGGACGTCGAACGGTTGCGCCATCAGTGTATTCTCGCGAAGAAACAAAATGTGCCCCTCGCTTCCATCTTGCGAAGTCGTCGACGCGCCACCATCGCCCGTATTGCCGACCAGACCTGCTGCCACCTTCTTGAACCAAAATGCCTACTCGGCGGGCGCAGCGGTCACCGTTCCAGGTCAAACTGAGGGTGAACCTCGAACTTCAGTCACAATTGTCTACTCGTCTATCGACGATCGCGAGTCGTTGGCCAGACCGCCGACGCGATATCGAGATGCTTCATCGTCTAAATGCCCACGCCACCATCAGCGGGAATTCTTCTTGCCAGAACGCGCCACCATGCGACCCATCTCGCTCATTCATGACGACATCAGCATGTGCACCGCGCAGTGCGTCCGCCCACCTTCTTGCGTTCTCGAGGAAGAACGGCTCCTGTGTGCCAGCGACAAGGTAAGTGCGCGGAAGCGGACTCGGCATAGCTCCAGGCGGCCTGTAGCCGCCGCCAGGCGAGGCGCAAAAGACCGCACCATAGACGCCTGGATGCCGAAGCCCAATCGCGAGGGCCAGCTCTCCACCCGCCGAGGCGCCGAACACTGCGGTACGTTCAGGGGACAGCGCCACACCAAACCGCAACTCCGTCCATCGGCGAGCGTCTTCGACGAAGAACTGCTCGTGTGCCGCGAAGCGTTCAGGCTTAAAGCCCGGCGAGTATTCCTGGAGCCTCAGCATCTCGTCGGTCGGCCCATGTACACCGACGATCATCGTGGACGGCACGTCGCCCTTCTCCAGCATCCGGCCCCACTTCGAGATTCCTTGACCGTCACCAGCGAAGACGATTGCTTCGGGGGGATCCGGTGGAACGTACACCGTGACCTGCCGGCCACCGTCGTACGACAACATCTCGGTGACGAACTTTCCGGAGACTGCACCGGCGGGCTTGGCGGCCGATTCGCCGGACTTGCGGTTGACGTCGTTGCGTGCTTGCTTCTCCATGGCCTTAATTTATAGGACTCCGCAGGGCACGCGCAGCTCCGCCGGCGGCAGCGGCTTAGTTGTGTGCTGGGCACACCCAGCAGCTTGGGGGTGAAAGTCCCCTGCCAACCTGATGGAGGTGAAGGGCTAGTGATGATGCAAGGGCTACCGACCGCGAGGCGGGGTCTGAAGGAAGCATGGAACAAACGTGCGAGTCGATGAACAAAAACCGGATATGAGGCGCCAGTGCCGGACGAGCGGGCAACTTACCGCGAAGTCCATATCCATCAAAGGTGCGAAGCGTAGATTCGGCGACTGTGCACGGAAGGCAGCTGAGCTTACCCCAGGAGATCTGCTCTGTGTCGCTTCGGCGACTGAGGCTGCCGAGAGGCAGCCTGACCGCAGGGCAGAAGTCAGCAGAGGGCATATTAGGTCATGTCGTCGGCAAGGCTAGTGAGGCACTCCGATGCCGAAAGGCGGAGTCAACTGATAGGCCGAGCCGGGAACGGTGATGAAGGCCCGAACGAGAGGAGGGGTAATTAGGACATGAGTCTCGAGAACGACACGCAGCAGAACATCCAGGGAAAACTGGACTTCTCGTCCTCGCCAGCGCGTGAAGCCCACGAAGCGAGAAGGGAAGAGCCCGAATCGCTCTCGGCGGTACATGGATCCGAAAGCCCAGCCAGCACGAATCGATTAATGGAGGAAGTATGTGAGCGAGAAAACCTGAAGGAAGCATTGCGGCGGGTGAAGGCTAATAAAGGTAGTGCGGGTGTCGATGGGATGACCGTCGATGAAATCACCGGCTACTTGAAACAGCACTGGCCAGCCATCCGGGAACAACTGTTGAGTGGGACCTACAAGCCGCAGCCGGTTCGACGGGTGGAAATCCCGAAGCCGGACGGGGGAGGAGTGCGAAAGCTTGGCATTCCTTCAACACTGGATCGATTTATCCAGCAGGCGGTGACGCAGGTTCTGCAGAGGCGGTGGGACCGGACGTTTTCCGATCACAGCTACGGTTTTCGGCCGGGACGGTTGGCTCATCAAGCGGTGGCACAGGCGGCAGTATATCGCTGAAGGCTACCGCTGGGTGGTTGATTTTGATTTAGAAAAATTTTTCGATCGAGTTAATCACGACAAACTAATGGGTCAGATCGCCAAACGAGTCGAAGATAAACGGCTGCTGAAGCTCATCCGGGCATTCTTGAATGCCGGGGTGATGGAGAACGGGTTGGTCAGCCCGAGCGTGGAGGGGACTCCGCAAGTAGGTCCAATGACTCCCCTTACGCAAAAGGTAACTTCGAGTTTGAGCGTAGGCCGCGGTATCGATGAAAATCGAGTACGGATTGACGGATGCCGTATATGGTTTTATGTTTATGACAGATGCCGCGCGCCAGCGATGCTCAAAAGGCTCAGCGGCTCAATCGTGCTCGCGAGCTGCTGCGGCAGGTCAAGGAACGTTCCCAGGCCGTCACCGAGTTGGCGCGAGAGTGTTCGATCTCCCCTCGGCAAGCCCATCGTTACATCCAACATGCGCAGCAACTGAAACAGCCAATCCCGGTGAGCGAAGGCAAGCTCGCGTTTACAGTAAAACTGCCACGCAGCTTGATTCAACGCGTACGGCTTTATGCACGCGCCAGGAAGCTGCCTGTGAGCGAGGTGGTCGCGCGGGCGTTGCGCGCGCTGGTCCCACGAGGGCGGGGGCGTGGGTGAGCCGAAACCAACTCGGCCACACAGTCTCAAGTTGGAATATCGCCTGGATCGATTGCTACCGGAGAAGCTGGCTCAGGCTTATCAATTACTGGTACCCGAGCAGCGCCGGCCTACCCGTCGGGCAGCCAGCCAAAATATGGAGATGATGCATGAACAAACCGGCAGCCATTTATGCTCGAGTCTCGTCCGATCGCCGGAAGGAGAATCACACGATCGCCAGTCAGACCGAGGCACTGAAGGAATTCGCGCGGACACACAGCTATATGGTGCCGCCGGAATGGGTGTTCCAAGACGAAGGCTATAGCGGTGCCATTCTGGCGCGACCCGGTTTAGAATCCCTGCGGGACCTGGCGGCGGAAGGCCAGATCCGGGTGGTGCTGGTCTACTCACCAGACCGACTCAGCCGAAAGTACGCGTATCAAATTCTTCTAGCTGAAGAATTCTCACGCTGCGGGGTGGAGTTGATCTTTCTGAAGTCGCCCGCGGGAGCCACTCCGGAAGACCAACTTTTGGTGCAGTTCCAAGGCATGATTGCCGAATACGAACGAGCGCAGATCGCCGAGCGCAGTCGTCGGGGGAAGCGGCACAAGGCACACCAGGGCGTGATTAACGTGCTTTCCGGTGCTCCCTACGGATACCGGTATGTGCGGAAGACCGAGACCTCCGCTGCTTATTATGAGGTGATCGAAGCCGAGGCACAGGTGGTTCGGCTCGTGTTCGAGGCATATACACAACAAGGGTTGAGTATTAATGCTATTGCGCGGATGCTGAACGAACGGCAGATTCCCACGCGCACGGCCAAGACACGCTGGGAGCGATCGACGGTGTGGGGGATCTTACGCAATCCGGCGTATCAAGGCAAAGCGTGTTATGGCAAGACGGAGTTGCGGCCGCGGCAGCGAATCACGCGACCGCTACGCCAGCGAAAAGGATTGCCGAGTTGGGATAGTGCCAACCATGAGCGGCCGCGCCAGGATTGGATCGAAGTCCCGGTCACCCCTCTGGTGAGTGAGGAGCTGTTCACACTGGCACAAGAACAGTTGGCGAGGAACAACGCGACCGCGATCGCCAGCGCCAGTACAGGCGAAAGCCCGCCCGATGCCATCCGACCACCGTCTCCGGTTTCACAAATGACCAGAACATCCGACCATCGGCATATATGCCGCAGCGTGGTCCAGAAGAAGCGGTCGAGGCGGTTCAGTGAGGGTCGCGGCCGCCTACGTTTGAGCACGGCGACCTGTTGCCGCAGCGCGAGGATTTCAAGCGAGGTATCCATGCCACTGCGGAAGAAAGCGCGGATGGCAGCCAGGAATGCGGTGATCAAATCGAGCACGAATCAACCGTTGTAACATCCCATAGCACCTCCACGGTACGCCTGCGGTTCCGGATCGCAAGCTGCTGATTTGAATATCGCAGGAGCTCTTGACTACGGACAGGGGGCTGGAGAGATCTTAATCATTGGAGGCGATGAGTTGCTTTCACTGCTGGTGCTTCGGCAACTGATCATTATCTGAGACGCAGATTCGGGATGCAACAGATCGTGTTCGACTTTGATTTCACTTACTTAGAAGCATATACTCTCTCATATGGCCGTGAGCGGTTGCGTTGCGAGTATAGTCGAACGGTAAACCCTGTCGTAACCATTGCCTCATTTCCGTGAACGAGGAATCCTGGTTGGGTCATGAATAAGATTCAACTTAAGATAGTGCAAGCAGCATGCAAAGCAATTCGAAACGGCTCGCGGGCGGGCAATAAGCGCATCGTCCCCGCCTTCGTGTCTACTCGCGCCACCGCGCATTATCTTCGTCTGTTATTTTCTTTTCCCCCTTTGAACAAGCGCCGGTCCTCCGTTGACCTTCAACCTAACCTAGCAATATTTGACCTGGGATGTGCGTTGCATCTCCACTTACTTGTATCCGTCCATTCGCGGATCTCCATCGGAAGCCAGGCACCCACCGCACCGGCATTTCTATGGCTGGACAAGGATCTCTATCCGAAGCCGGAGTTTGTACTTCTGGTATTGTTAACAAATTCCTTTAATTCGTTATGCGGAATCAGAGAGCTCTGTCTGTGCGGGCTTGACAATCAAGCCCGCATTCTTCTGAGATCATACGTGGAAATTAGTGACCTCGCTCTTGCTGTTATAGCATTTGAGGATGTCTTTCGGGCCTACGCGTCGACCCAGACTGATGTTTCTTCAAGCATTCAGAACTGGCAACGACACCTCACTCCGGCTGTTATCCGACAGAGACTTACTTTGTGGGTCACTACGAAGGGCATGGAACGCCGATTAGCAGCATCGCTTGAGACGATACGTAGGAGTACGTACCAGTGGCTTTCCTCGTTTACTCACGCCAACTGGGGTGCCCAGGCCCAGGCCGTCGCTGCATTTCCAAGAAATGCTGGTCGCCGGAGCACGTTGCGGCTAGGTATTACGAAACGCGTCTCCGCCAACTCTCGCCCAACGTTGCTGCATGCTGTTGAGTACATGTCCTTTCAACTCCTGCTAATAAGACTCATTCTCGAATGGGAGCATCAATGGAATCTGGAAAACTTCCCTGATGGACATTTACTCGTTCACGGGATGGCGGTTTTTGACGCGGCAATTAGCGAGAACTGGAATGAGATGCGGAGACTCAGGGCCTTCGGGAGAGGTGATTCTGTGAAGAAACCCCGGAATCCCTTTGGATTGACCTCAATCGGTTGAGGCGGAAGCCCACTGGCAGAACTACCCGCAGAGAGCGCAATAGTCTTCTACAGTTGTGATCGCCTCACAGTTAGGACCTGGGCCTACTGCTTCTGACCGCCGCCCAACCCGCAAACGCTCGCGCGTCGCGCTTACACATTGCTCTCAATGATCACGCGCGCGCCCCCGCGCCGCCGCCAAACCCAGCAACCCTCTCTCTATAAATCCAGCTAATATAAAACTTTAATAGATAAATAAAACTTATCGAAGTGCAACTTTGGAGCCTTCTGTCTCCTATCCCGAAAGTTGTTTGACACTCCTCATCCCAGTCAGTACACTACCTAGCTCTTCGCAGTTCCACGAAACCAGGGAATGACGGCGAGCGATTGCGGTCACCCAATCTCGCTTTCCCAGCGCAGCCCTGTAATGTCACTGATCGGTTGAGTCAAAGGCCGCTTGCCTGAGGTGCTGAACTACTACGAACAAGGCGATCGCTTGGGCGATGACACCACGATGGCGACTCTTGTTGAACTACGGCTCCGACTTGTCGCGCTCCGCCAACAGTCGGCAAGCCCCCGGAGATCATTCTTGCCGTTCCATATCCGAAGTGCCCGGTTTCTTCACTATGTTTCTGACGTTCGATTAGTGAACGGAATCGAACACCAGGCAACAGGTCTGGTGCGGAGGCTTGTTGGAATGCCCGGATCAACGTCACCGTGAACAGCGCGGCAGATCGCGCACGTTTTGCAGATCGACCTGTCGGAGCTGTTTCGCGGGTTGGGGTGAAGCCAGACCCGCCGAGCGGCGGACTTGCCTACGACGCTTCGGGCGGCGCGGTCAGCAACGGTTTTTCGTGTTGAACGGAACAGAGCGCGAGCATCCAGGGCCGACTGTCGGCGATACTTACGGTGGCCAACGGCACGGGCCGCAGCTAGCCGAAATGGTCTGGTCGACCGGCCTCATTTAAAACCGCTGCTTAGAATGGGCGGAATGAACCTGTCACGCAGCCGCTGCAAGTTGAGTGCGGTAAATGGTTCACCATCGAAAACTATCTGGCGCACGGGTTTTTGTGTCTTTTTACGTTGCTCGTTCAGGTATGCACTCACATTCATCTACCTAATGGAACCATCTGAAGTGCGAATTACGAGCATAACCGGATAAGCTTGTTGCTGCCAGTAATCAGCGTGACGAGGGTTCTTGACTGTGTAGACCTCGGCGCCATCCCGCTCCCGTTGATACAGGTATGAATCCCCAGATTTAAGTTGCAGATATACCCGACGTCCACTCGCCCTTCCATTGTAGTCCTTGAACTCTATCTCTCCGTCGATACCGCAGTCCGAATTGTGTGTCGGCCGGAAGATTTGTCCCGCTTCGCCTGAGATTGCAAATGCATGCCCGACGAGGATCAGTTCCCGGCTCTCGTTGTCGATATTCGTGCGGGCCTGCTCCTCCATTTCTCGCACCCTTCGTTCAAATTCGTCCGAGGCGAATTTTTGTTCAATTAAATCCATTAACGGGACACGGTTCTCACAATTGATACAAATTATGTCTGTGAGACCTCGATCCAGCCGGTCTTGGACCGCCTTCCGGTTTTCGACCACTGTCTCGCAATGCGGGCACACTTAGTGTCGGACGCGACGTAAACTCGGATCTTTGGTCTTCAAGTGGTCGTGGACATACCGGATGAAGGTGACCTTCGTGTCGTCCGGGATGCCCGGCTCGAAGTAAACAGTGATCTCTGCTCCGGCTTCACCTCTCCGATTCATTTTGAGTCCGACACGTTTACCTTCTTGGGTCTTGAAGTCGGCCGCGAATCTCCAAAGCCGATCTTTATCGAAGACCGGAGTATGGTGGAGCCGGACCACTAAGGTCGCATAGATCTCCTCCAAGGGCCCACTGAAAAGATAAGTCACGAAGATTGCAGGGTTCGCCGTTAGCTCAGGTCGCTCGCGTTTGAAGTAGGACGGAAACACGAGCAGTGGACCCGAAGCGGTGTGTTCACGGAGGCACAAACCGTGTTCGATGAACGTGTGATGCATGGCGCGTAACACAATCTGCTCGTCGAGTGAGTTCGCTCACGTAAATTGGCCCCTTTCGATCATCTAATTTGGCCCCACCTGGACAGCCCGGAATGAAACCATTCCGGCATGGACAGGAGGCACAAAGTGGAGCTATTCGAAGAGATCCGGCGCGGGCACGCAACCGGAGAGACGATTCGGGGATTGGCGAAGAAGCATGGGGTGCATCGCCGGGTGGTGCGGCAGGCGATCGACAGCGCGATCCCACCAGAACGCAAGAAGGTAGATCGGGAGCACCCGCGGCTGGGGCCACTGAAGGAGGTTATCGACCGGATTCTGGAGGAAGACCGCCACGCGCCCCGGAAACAGAAACACACGGCCCACCGCATCTTCACGCGGCTCAGGAAAGAGCATCCCGAGCACCGCGTCAGTGAGCCAACGGTGCGGCGCTACGTAGCCACACGGAAGCGGGAGTTGGGACTCGTGGGCCGTGAAGTATTCGTGCCGCAGAGTTACAAGCTCGGCCAGGAAGCACAGGTGGACTGGTTCGAGGCTACGGCAAAACTCAGCGGCGAGAACTGCGTGTTGCAGTTCTTCGCGATGCGGAGTAGGGCGTCGGGAGACGCCTTCCACCGGGTTTACACCAATGCGACGCAGCAGGCGTTTCTGGAAGGACACGAGCTCGCCTTCGCTTACTTTGGTGGCGTCTTCCGAATCCTTCGTTATGACAACTTAACCATTGCGGTGAAGAAGATTCTTCGCGGATACCGGCGCGAAGAGACCAGCCGCGTGATCGCGTTCCGCTCGCATTGGGGGTTCAGCAGCGAGTACTGTAACCGCGCAAGCGGCAACGAAAAAGGTGGCGTCGAAAACGAAGTCGGCCGTTATCGGCGGAACTGTCTGGTGCCGGTGCCGGAGGCAAACGATCTGGCCGCCCTGAATGAACAGTTACTGGCCGCCTGCATCGAGGGCCGCGGCCGGACGATCAGCGGAAGGAAGATGACGGTAGGCGAAGCCAGTCAGAATGAGCGATCGCATCTGCTGCCGCTGGCTGAGGAACGGTTCCCGGTTGACGAGATCCTGTTCCCTCTGGTGGTGGACGGCCATGGTCGCGTCAAAGTGAAGGCCAACTGGTATTCGACGCCGCTTTGGGCCGGGTTGCGAGTATCCGCCCGTGTCTGGCCATCGCACATCGATATTGAGCACGACGGCGAATGCGTCGCGCGACACCAGCGCTGCTATGGGCGCGGGCATCAGATTCTCAACCTGGAACACTATCTCGACGTGCTGGAGAAGAAACCAGGCGCGATGGTGGGATCAACGCCGCTGGAGCAATGGCGGCAGGCCGGACGGTGGCCCGAGTGTTTGGATCGGATCTGGAAAAAGCTCGAACAACGCCATGGCAGGAGCGGTGGAACCAGAGAGATGATCTCGCTCGTGCGCGCCGGCCTGAACGATGGATGGGATCGGCTGATCGCCGCAGTGCAAGAAGCGTTGCGGCTGGAGGTCACGGATGCAGCCGCCGTGGTGCACATTCTGCGAATGCCGGATGCGGCGGAACGCCGACGTTTTGCAATCGCGTTATCCGAGGAGCTGGCGGAGTTCGAGCGGCCACAGCCGGTGATGGACGAGTATGATCTGCTGTTGGCCGTTCCGCTGCCGCGTAAAGGGGTGATCCAGTGAAGAACCCGAGCGAGCCCCTCGAACAGGCCAGTGTCAGGCAGTATTGTAAAGCGGTGCGAACGCCTGCGATCGCGGCGAACTTCGTGTCACTAGCCGAGCAGGCCGTGAAGGAAAACCATTCGCATATCCGGTATCTGGAAGCTCTGCTGGCACTGGAGTGTGAAGAACGGGACCGGCACGCGATCGCTAATCGTATCCGCGACGCACAGATGCCGCGCATCAAGACGCTGGAGGATTTTGACTTCGGCCAGGCGCCGCAGATTCCGGCGGCGAAGATTCGCGAACTGGCCGAAGGTGGCTATATCGAGCGTAGCGAACCGGTGGTGTTGATCGGCGAATGCGGGACCGGAAAAACGCATTTGGCGACCGGACTCTGCCTCGCCGCGTGCCGGCAGAAAAGGCGTGTGCGATTTACAACTGCGGCTGCTCTGGTGAATGAGTTAGTGGAGGCCAAACAGAATAATCAGGTGCGGCGCTTGATGGCGCGATGGCAGAAGTACGAACTGATCGCGCTCGATGAAGTCGGCTACGTTCCGCTGGCGGATATCGGTGCGGAGTTTCTGTTCCAGGTTATTTCGGAGCGGGCCGAGAGAGCGGCGTTGATTGTGACCACGAATTTGCCTTTCTCGGAATGGACGACGGTGTTTCCGAATCCGCGTTTGTGCAAAGCGCTGCTGGATCGAGTGACAGACCGGGCTCACATCGTCGAGACAGGAACCGAATCGTTCCGCTTCCGCCGGACGATGGAAAGGAGGAAGAAAAAATAGTAAGTTATGGTCGGCTGCGCCTCGGAGTGTGGTGGCAAGCTAGCGGGCTTGAGTTTTATAAGGCATGAGCAAATCTATCAATCCGATGTTCTTTCTAAGATCCGGGACGAAGCAGGTTCGGCTTCGCCCCGGGTTTCATCGTCTTGATGAGTTTGCGACCGGCTATTCCTTGGCAGGTTGCACTCCTGCAGAGCCAGCCTCCGCTTCACCGATCGCTTTCCATCTTCGAGCCGAGGCTCGTTATCTGTCAACCGTAAGCTGAAGAATTGCTGGACTTCAAGGATCGGCCGAGACAGAATATCAACATCAGGTGGGGCCAATTTAGATGAGCGAGATGGGGCCACGCCGGATGAGCGAACTCAGTAACCAGCAGGAAAAAGTAAAATAACGCACGGCAGAATATTACCCGCCTTGATTAGCTGCCAAGCCCGCTGGATTTAACGAGTGCGGATGCGTGACCCTTGCAAGGTTAGAATGTCGTGCTGTGAATGATGTCACATTTGTTGATGTGGTGGATTGCCTCTGCTCTTTGCTGTGCGACTGAACAGAGGCAAGAGGGTTTATCATGGCCGAAAAGAAAGCTGAGAAGTGCGCACATTCGGGATGCAATCGCCGTGCGGCAAAGGGCGGCGAGCGTGGAGTCTCTATTGAGAGTATGTTCGATCAACTATCCGTTACCTGCAAGTGCGGACATGTTGACAGTTTGTTTCAGAGTTTTTGGGCCGTAATCAACGTGAAGCGGTGTTTTTCGCGCTATACTCAGCGCTTGAAAACCGTCTTTCTCGCTCATGCGCGGGCCGAACATGACGTCGCAAGGCAACTGGCCGAATTCCTAGAGTTCGGCTGTAATCTTACCTGTTACGTCGAAGATGGTCTGATTGACGGAGAGCAAGACCTAATTTCGATGGCGGAGGAGGGCCTCTCCGCCGATGTCCTGGTGCTGCTACTCTCTCCGACGTCCTCTCCAGCCCGCTGGGTACGGGAACGGTGGGAGCCGGTCCTTTTCGATCAGGCGAGGCGCGACGGTGTAGACGTGGTAACGGTGCTGCTGCAGGAGTGTTCATTCCCGCCGTTGTTGCGGCGCCGGAATTTCATCGACGGGACCACTAACCGGCTGACTACCCGACGGCTGCTGAAGCGTTGGTTCTGGCAACGCGAGCGCGAGCCAGCCACACTGCCCAGCACGGAGTTCTCCAGCGGCCTCGAGAACCTGTACTCGACTCTGGCCGATCACGGCGGCACGACGCTCGTCAGCGGAGCCGACGCATCGCGGTTCGCGCGCGAAGCAACGCAGGACTTTGAAGCGGTGCTGTGGGTGCCGTGCCATGGCCGCACACTGGCGCAGGCCGCGGGAGAGCTAGGCCATCAGCTCGGACTCACACTCGATGGCCCAGCAAAGGAGAACTGCAGCCGCATCCGCGATCTGCTGGCTGCACGCCGCTGCCTTCTGGTGTTGGATGCTCCGGGCCCTGAGATTTCAGCCGAACTGACAGCCGGCGGACGCACGTCGACGGCAGTCACGCTCGACGCGGTGACGATTTTGGAGACGCCGCAGACCCCGGTATACGCTCGCAGTCTGATCGCGGCCCGGCGGTACGCCGAGGCGTATGAGCTACTGTACCGGCTGCTGGACGCGGTAGTAGAGCCGGACGCGTGCGCACGTGAGCTGACCTGGATCTGCGAACATTGGGACCGTGTGGAAGAGGCGAATGTGCTGCGGTTCAACTATAGTTCGCTCGAAGGCGAGCAACTGGCGCTTTTTTGAAGCCGATGCTTCATGAGCCTCCAAGGGTCCGCGGCGGCCGGGCGCCGTTGCACCCCCCGATTGCAGTCGTCGCGATTTCGCCTGTGGATTTCGAGCGACGACCATTCGAAGGCTCCCGACAGAAGGGCAGGCTTTCGCTGGAAATTGAACCGAAGGAGGCGAGAGCGAAAAAGCGTCGTGACCCCTTCCGGCCGGTTCGGCGCATCGGATTTACACGCGCCTTATCATCCAATCAGGCAGCTAAACTCGGATTTAGGTTGAACCCGAAGATGCGGCGAGCATGGCGCATCCGTCCAAGCGGAACCGGCATCGCAGGGCTGATTATCATCTCACGTGTTGGCGGCGTGTAGGCTTGCCCTAATGCGTTTCCCGTTCCTAATCCACGGAAGCGCTCGGAACTATCACAATCAACGACATGCGCGTTCGCCACGAAGTTCCGGAAAAGGCCTCACGACACCCTTCGATCGCTGCTGGGAGCGAGCGGATCTAGCGGGGGTTGACGTCTAGCTTGGGAAGGTGATCGTAGATTGTAAATAAAAAAATTTAGCGTCTACCGGGTTGATTGCTGACGATCCCAAGCTACTGATTTTACAGGGGCAGAATTCGGCTCTCCGTTAATGGACTCTTTTGGACTCTACGTTTTTCTACGTTTTTTGGTGGCCTTCACGATGCGCTGCCCAGCGCTACCAGCTTAAGGCTGCGCTCCAGGTTCGGGCATCCCACGGTTTAAGCTCGACGAGTCCGCCGACCGAGAAAACCAAGCGCGCAAGACCACGGCGGTATCAGTCGATTTCATCGACGATGGATGCATACGTGTCGCCCAGTTTGTAGCGTCGTGATTTTTTGGCAGGATCGGTCGTCTCGAGAAAGCCTTTCTCGACCCAACGCTGGCACAGCAACGTCGCGGACCGCGGTTTATAGCCGAACATATCGGCAAGATCCTTGGCTGCAAGCTCTCGCGAATTCTGGAATAGCGTCAGAGCCCTCCGTTCCTTGGAGTCCAGGTTGCGCAGCAACTTGGATTGATCCTTGCCGCCTTTTTCGGCCTCGCGTACAACTTGGTCGCGTACTTTCCCGAACGAGGTCACCATACCCTCGATGAAATGGGTAATCCACTTGGCCTCCGCGGCGGCCCATGTAGTAATTGTGCGAGTCCCGTCCACCTCGAATACGTATTACTAAGTGCGGGGTGTATCACGATGTAATACAGTCGTATAGTGGGGTTCGTACTCTTTCCTACTTCTCTTTCTTTTCCAATAATATACTTGACATTCCTGGCAATCTGACGCATACTTGAACCATGGAAACGCCAGACACCCTGCGAGACGCAATCCTCTGGTTCGCGGATTTCGAGCACTGCCGCCAGTTCATGATCGAGTTGCGCTGGACTGACGGCGTGGTGAAGTGTCCGCAATGTGGCGCTACCAGACTCACGTGGCTTGCCAAACAGCGTGTTTGGAAATGCTACGAGAGGCATGAGCGTCCGACATTTTCCTTGAAGACCGGAACCATATTTGAGGATTCTCCCATTCCTCTTGAAAAGTGGCTTGTGGCCGCATGGTTGCTCATTAGTTGCAAAAACGGCGTCAGTTCCTACGAAATCCATCGCGGTTTGAAAGTCACGCAAAAGACTGCATGGTTTATGCTGCATCGGATTCGCCTTGCGATGCAGGACGCTGGATTCAACAAACTCGGCGGCGAAGGTGAAGTAGACGAAACCTTCATCGGCGGAAAAGCACGAAACATGCACAAGGCGAAACGCGCCGAGAAAATAACCGGACGTGGCCCAGAGGGAAAAGAGATCGTATTCGGCATGGTCGAACGCGGCGGCAAGGTTATCGCCGGTCACGTTGATAGCAGAAAAAAGAAGGCCCTTCAGCCGATGATTCGCGAACGGATCGAAGCTGGCTCCGCAATCTTTAGTGATGAGTTGAAATCGTATGATGGGCTGGCGGCAGATTACCAGCACGCAGTTATCGATCACGCCGTAGAATATGTAAACGGCAACGTTCACACGAATACGATGGAAAACTTCTGGAGCTTGCTGAAGCGTGGTCTGCACGGAACCTACATCAGTGTTGAGCCGTTTCATCTGTTCCGCTATATCGACGAGCAAGCGTTTCGTTACAACACCAGAAAGATGACTGACGCGGAGCGATTCGCCGGCGTCATGAAACAGATAGTTGGACGGCGTGTCACTTACAAACAACTTACCGGGAGGGATGGACGAAGCAGCCTCCTCCCCGTAAGCGCCAGGGACGCGGAAACCGAATCCAAATTCTGATGGGGAGAGTATGAAGGCAGCACCATTTGACTCAACACCGGCATTCCGACACTTCAAGGAAGTCATGCGCCATGTCCTTGCGGTCCCCAAGAAACGCTTGGATGAACTAGTACGAGAGGCAAAGGAGAATTCACCACGGAATGGAGATCCACACGCGCCAGGACAAAAGCCGATGAAGCGTAAGCGAAGACGTGGCCGATAGTTCATTGCCTATATTAGTGTCAGGTTTGGCCTGAGAGGGTCGCTATCGAACGTTGCTTCTAAGACGCAGCGTTCGGGCGCGATAGATATGAGCTTCCCATCAATCCTATCAGAACATGTAATCTCAATATGAAAACGAAATGCCGTTATCGCACCAGCGGGCGCTCGCACAAAAATGGATTGTAGCTTTGTTAACGTAATATCACTTTCATCAATACATGGAAGCATCATCCATTGAGGGTTATCCTGCACAAAGAAAATGTTTAGCCTTTTCTCTAGGCGTGGAGGTTGCACAATTTCTGTTTCTCTTGTATTTGCCCAAAGTAAAATCAGGTTAGTGTCCAAATTAGTCTCTTCCCAGATTCTACCGGAAAATCTCTGTACTCTATTCATGTAGGCTTTACATTCGTAAAGAGGCGCTTCTGTTAAACAGCGAACTTCAATCTGAGAAAACACTCTGTTAGCAACAACACTGGCATTACGTTCGACAGGCGTATCGAAATGGTGAGTTCTTCTCGCTTTCAATTTTGGTTTCAGCCGGACATGATCTCTCCGCCAACTGTGATAGCCAGCTTCGAACAGCGCCCACACAAAAAACACGACTATAGCCCATAGTGGAATCCCTAGATCCAGGGACTAAAGAATAAGGAATACTAGCGCAGGCACGCCAGCCCCAAATGCCACGTCCACCCACGTATACCGAATAGTTGTGAAATACTCGGCCAACAGATCGTAGGACGAAAAGCGTTGCTTAATCCACCGCCAAATAGTGCGCATTCCGGTGCAAATAGTGTAACGCTTGCGTTATAGTACGTCAAGTATGTTATTGCCCTTTCTTGACATTAGGAGCTGAAGCTCCTAACGTTGATCTACAACCCGCGTATCCCATTTGACATACGGTCAAAACGATTATCCAGGAGAAAGTTCAGGTAGTCCTGAAGGGGTTGCATTGATCCTTTTCGGATGCAGATCCAGCCATTGGGGCTCTAGCGGTGGTAACGTGTCTGATTACCTCGAAATACGGAGAAGTCATAGTGTCCTCGGCTGAGAATTCCGATTTGGAAATGATCCAGCGCGCGACGCTATCGCGGCCACACCCTCTGTCTTGGTATGCCACTCAGATCCAATCCAGATTGGGGAGCGTCGCCTCCGACACCCTGCGCAGCAAGGGCTACGAAGAGTTCCTACCGCTTTATCGCTCGCAGCGGCGGTGGTCCGACCGGATCAAAAAACTGGAAGTCCCTCTGTTCCCAGGTTATCTGTTCTGCCGGTTAGACGTGCATGATCGCTTGCCTATTCTGACTACCCCCGGCGTCCTGGGCATCATTGGCGCCGGCAAGACCGCTATCCCAGTTGACGACGAAGAGATCGAGGCCATCCGGGCAATCCTTCGTTCCGGGCTTGCAGCCCAGCCGTGGCCGTTTCTCCGCGTCGGGTCCAAGGCGTACATCGAGAGCGGTCCTCTGGAAGGCGTGGAAGGCATCATCACCAACACGGACAAGGTTTGTCGCCTTATCATCTCTGTCAGCTTGCTACAACGTTCCGTCGCCGTCGAAATCGACCGCGAGTGGGCTCGCCCCATCGCCAATGGCATGGGTCCCCGCGCCGTGGCGACGGTCCCAAGGTACGCGCCCCTTGGCAATAGTTAGTTAAGAAACAAAGCGATTCGCGGAGCCGCGTTGTGCCGTGATAGCTGTAATTGTCCTGTCCTCGTCAACAGAGTTCCTCTCCATGCTTGATCCCGACCGCAGAAGAAAGATGATCAGCCTCCGCCTTTCTCAGACGGAGTACGAACTCCTCAAAACGCAGTACCGCACGTATGGCGCCCGCAACGTCTCCGATCTCGCCCGCCTGGCCTTGCAGCGTATTATGTCCGGATCGGGTAGGTCCCAAGACAACTTCGCCGCAAAGCTGGCCGAACTCGATAACCGGGTTCATGCCCTCGAATCCCACGTCGCGCTCGTGGTGTTGCCGCAGACCGTGAATAACTGATTCAGCTTCGGATGCCCCCCGTGTTTTTTCAATCGGTGTTCATCCGTGGCCCAAGAGTGGCCCCTTTATGCCCCCGACTGACGCCGCTAATACCGTTACCCTGAGAGACCTCGCCGCCATCCTCGCGCGCCGCAAATGGCAAATCCTTATCACGTTCTTTTTGGTTGTCGCTTCCGTCGTCGCCGGCACTCTTCTCATGCCAAAGCAGTACCAAACCCGGATGAAGGTTCTGGTGAAGAACGAGCGCGCGGACATGATCGTCTCCGCGGATCGCAACGGCGGATCGGGTTACCGCGGCGAAGTGAGCGAGGCCCAGATCAATTCTGAGATCGAACTCCTCACCAGCAACAACCTGCTTCAGGAGGTGGTGACCAAGTGTAAGTTGGACCAGCTCGAAAGCACCAGCGAAGCCGTCGCCGCGGAACGCCAGCCCGTCACGGTCGAAAAGGCCCTCCGGCGCTTGCACCACGATCTGAAGATCACCCCCGTCCGCAAAGCCGATATCATCCAGGTGGAATACGCCGCCACCGACCCCCACCGCGCCGTGGCCGTGCTCGCCCAATTGTCCGATTCCTACCTGGTGGCGCATCTAAGGGTCCACGGCACCCCGGGCACCTACGAATTCTTCAAGGGCCAGGCCGAGCGGTACCAGCGCGAACTCCTGGGCGCGGAATCGAAACTCGCGGCTTTCCGTCAAAGCGAGAACATCGTCATGCTTGCCCAGCAGAAAGACACCATGCTGCAAAAGGTGTCCCAGGCCGACTCCGGGCTGATGGAGGCCGAGGCGGGTATTGCCGAGCACACGCAGAAGATCGCCGGTACTCGCGGCCAGCTTGGCGCTGCCGAGCCGCGCGTCGTTACCCAAAGCCGCACCTTGAGCAATCAGTACTCGGTGGAGCGCCTCCACACTATGGTGGCTGAGCTGCAGAACCGCCGCACGCTGCTCCTCGCCAAGTTCCGTCCCGAGGACCGGTTGGTGCAGGAGGCCGACCATGAGATTGCCGACACTCAGGCCGCGCTCGAGGAAGCCAACCGCCTGACCGGAAAGGATCAGGCCACGGACGTGAACCCGCTCCACCAGGCGCTGGAGATCGATCTCGCCAGGCTGCAGCCCGAACTCGCCGGCTTGCAGTCCCGCCGCGAGTTCCTGGCCCGCCAGAGCTGGATCTACCGTCAGCAACTCGTGAAACTGGCCGACGTCACCGCAGCTTTCGATGGCTTGGCCCGCACGCAGAAGGAAGCCGAGGAAAACTACCTGCTGTACGCGAAGAAAACCGAAGAGGCCCGCATCGCCGAGTCGCTCGACCGGCAGAAGATTTCCAATGTGGCCATCGCCGAAACCCCCACCGAGCCGCACTTGCCATTCAAACCCAATGTGCCGCTGAACATCGCGCTGGGAGTGGTATTGGCCTGCTTCCTCAGTTTGGGGTGGGCTTTCGCCGCGGAGTACTTCTCCGATACCCTGGCGCAGCCCTCTGACCTGGAGGAGCTTACCGGCCTTCCCGTACTCGCCATTGCGTACCGGTCGTAACATTCCACTGCAGTGGGCTGCCCATCTTTGGAGCACTCTATGAGTAAAAACGTTCTCGTCCTTGAAAGAACCGCCCCGCAAGCATCTCTCTTCGTCCGCCCGGCGATCGCCAGAGAAGTCCCTCGTTCCGCCGAGTACCTGGAACTCATTCGCCAGCACTTCCATACCCGTTCGGCTGTGGCTATCGTGGCCGTTGGTTCCGGCCCTGGCGCCGGGAACGTCTGTGAGGACATTGCGGCCGAGCTCGCCTTGTCCGGCAATCGGGTAGTCATCGGATTGGTAGACGCGCTGTTGCGCATGAATCCGGTAGCAACACCCGAAGAATCCCGCTGCTGCACGCCGGGAAGGACCCCAAACGTATGGCTCTGGCCATCCGCGGCCGGCGGACAGGTGGAATTCTTTAACCCCCGTGGCCCAGCGGACCCAGCCGGAACATGGCTCGATTCTCTACGCTTGGCCTTCGATTCAGTCTTGCTGGACTGCCCTGCAACGGAAACGGCGCCGGCTGCCGCGCAACTTGCCGCAATGGCGGATGCGGCCATGCTTGTGGTCGAAGCCGGCCGCACCAGCAAACAGCAGATCCAACGTGACCAGCGTGCTCTCCAGTTGAGGGGCGTCAAGTTGGCCGGCTGCATCCTGATGCGGCGGAGGTAATTCCAGTGCGAATCCATATTCTCCTTCTCATGTTGATGGGTGCGGCTGCCGCCCAGGCTCAGCCCGGCGGGTTCTCCGAGCGCGATCCGCGTTATCGTCTCCAACCGGCCGACGTCCTGGAGATCCACTATCGTTATACGCCGGAGTTCGACCAGACGGTGACCGTGCAGCCTGACGGTTTCGTTACCCTGCAAATCGTCGGTGACCTCAAACTACAAGGCCAGACGCCGGAGCAGGTGAAAGCCGCGATTCTCGAAATAGCGAACCGGCGGCTGAAGGACCCCGAAATCACCATCGTCCTGAAGGATTTTGAAAAGCCCTATTTTGTCGTGGGCGGCGAGGTCGGCGCCCCTGGCCGCTTCGAGATGAGAGGCGTCATTACGGCGCTCCAGGCGATCGCCATCGCCGGCGGATTCAAAACCGCCAGCGCGAAGCACTCCCAGGTCATCCTCTTTCGCCGGGTGGGCCCCGATCTGGCCAAAGCCGAAATCTTAGACCTCAAAGCCGCCATGAGGCCGTCGGCCATGGAGCCGCTTGCAGCTTTGCGCTCCGGCGACATGCTGATCGTTCCCCAAAACCGCATAAGCAAGATCGAACGTTTCGTCAAGTGGGGAAATTTCGGATTCTATGTAAACCCGCTGGGTCTATAAGCCTCACTCTTCCCGAGATTCCTGCCATGTTTTATACAACCAAACCCGCCACGATTCTTGCATACGCGTTCGTGAACGCCGCCGTTGTGCTGTTGGTGCTGGCCGGCGTGTTCATCGGACTCGATTGGCGCGGAATGCCGGGTGGATTCGGTGAATTCCTGGCCATCCGGGTTACGCTCAAGAACCTATTCCTCACCGCGCTCTTTCTGTTGTCCTGGACCATGGCGTTCCGGGCGTTCGGCCTTTCCAGGCCGTCACGGCGCGGACCGCTCTGGAAAAAGGTAATTCAGGTGACCAAGGCATTCGCCGTGGCATCCGTCTTCGCTTTGTTCTTTGCGCTGGCCACGCATATCCGCGGTGCGTTTACCCGCCGGATCGTCTGGTATTTTCTGCCGGCGGCGATTCTGGCGTGTTTTTGCGGCCGGTTTGTCGCCGGACGGCTTGCGCGATCTTTAAGGGGCCGCCGGAGCCTGATCATCGTTGGCAGCGGTCCACGCGCGGTGGCCGCGTATGAACGCCTCCGGGTGCCAGGCCATGGCTCTACGCGCGTACTGGGCTTTGTCGACTCTCCCAATGGCCATGTTGTATCCGCCGCAATCCGGCGCCAAATGCTCGGCGGCCTGGACAACCTCGAAGGCATCCTGATGAAGCAGCCCGTGGATGGCGTGATGATTGCGCTACCCGCGAAGACCTGCTACCCGGAGATTCAGGCTGCTATGCACACCTGCGAGCGCGCGGGGATCGAAGCGCACTTTAATCTTTCCGATATTTTTGAACTGTCGCTCGCCAGGCCGGAACTCGAAGCCGGCGGCACTCCACCCGTGGTCAACCTCAAGGTCGTTCGGGACGACTACCGGCAGTTGGTAAAACGCGGTATCGACGTCGCCGGCGCCATCGTGGGGCTGGCCCTCTTCGGACCCCTCATGGCCGTAATTGCCGTGACGATGAAGCTGACGAGTCCAGGTTCCCCGCTGTTCATACAGGAGCGGTACGGGTTGCATAAACGCCTGTTCCGCATGTACGAGTTCCGCACAATGGTTCCGGATGCGGAGAAGCTGCAAGCGGGCCTTGAATCCCGCAACGAAGCGGAGGGCCCTGTCTTCAAGATCCGCGATGATCCGAGGATCACCACCATGGGGCGGCTCCTGCGGAGAACGTCGCTCGACGAACTGCCGCAATTCTTCAACGTGCTGCGGGGGGCAATGTCGCTGGTAGGTCCCCGTCCGCTCCCTAAGCGGGACGTTGCACTGTTTGATAAGGCCTCGCTGATGCGGCGATTTAGCATGAAGCCGGGGTTGACCGGCCTGTGGCAGGTGAGTGGGCGGAGCAATACAACGTTTTCATCCTGGATCGTACAAGACCTCAAGTATATCGACAACTGGTCCCTCTCTCTGGATTTCAGGATCCTGGCCAGGACGATTACCGCTGTGCTTCGCGGGACGGGTGCCGCGTGAGTGTTGCTTCGCGCCCTCCGCCCGCAAATATTATTCCCGAGTCTCACAGAGTTGCGGGCTTCATTGCTGAGGGCATGTGGTCTTGTCCACAACTATGAACCGCTCGGCGCAACGTGAACGGCTAGCCGCCACTTTCCCATGGATATTGTTCGTTCTCACCTGGCTCATTACATTCGCTCTACAGCACCGGATGGATGCGCCGGCGGTTTGGCTCGATGGCGGAGGATCGATCTTGGACGTCGCCGAAAAAGCTTACTACGGCGACATACATCGTCAGGTATTGATCGTGATGCTCGGGGTGGTCGGCGCTTTCCTGCTCTTCCGCGGCAGGAAGCTTCTGCGGCTCAACGGTAACATCGCGAGCCTGTTGCTTGCATACCTCGGCTGGATTGGCCTGAGCGCGACGTGGGCTGATGATCCGAGCCTCACCATAAGAAGGCAGATCGCGTTTGCGTTGATGCTAGTGTTCGCGGCCGGGTGCGCCGCGCGAATGAATGTAGGTATCCTCTCAGTCTTCATCGCGGGAATTGCCGCCCTGAACTTGATTCCCGGTCTCATAGCAGAACTCAGGTACGGCGATCTGCACCCGTTCGCCAGTGGCAACCGTTTCGGCGGTACCGTTCATCCGAACATTCAGGGGGCTACCCTATCGCTTGCCATCCTTGTTCTCTGCTGGTGGCTCTGGTGGACGCGGGGTCCTGTTCGCCTCAGGCTGGTCTTTACCAATGTCGTGTTGCTGGTCTTCCTGCTGATGACGCGATCGAGGACTTCGATGTTCGCTCTCGCCGCGGCGCTCGGGTTTTCAGTTGCAATCGTCATCGCGCGGGATCAAAGACACTGGCTTCCACGCCTGATAGGGCCGGTAGCCCTGACCATCGGGCTCGTTGGCCTGGTCGGTCTCGCCGTCACCTCGAGCTCGGTCCGGTCCGACTTTCTCAACGCGATTCGCGCAGACCGGGACCAGGGCGACGCCACAGAGTTAATAGGGCGAACCGATGTCTGGCGAACGTGCCTGGGGTTCGCCGCTGAGCGCCCGCTCCTGGGTTTCGGCTTCGACGGCTTCTGGTCGGAGAAGCACATAGAGATGATCTCCAAAGATCTTCATTGGCCGGTCGACCAGGGTCACTCGGCGTATCTCGACCAACTGCTTGCCCTCGGCGTACCCGGAGCTAGCTTGTATATTCTGCTTCTTCTCGTGTGTTTTTTCACATGCGTTGCGCGGTTCCTGCGGGGCGAGGATCGTTATGGTGCGTGGGCCGCCCTATTGCTATTTATCGTGATTCATAACGCGACGGAATCGATCAATGTATTGCCGACCTTCCCGAACTTCGCGTTCAACCTGATCGTCTTGCATCTGGCCCTAGCAGCCCGTGTCTAAAATCACTTTGAACTGAGAATGTTTCAGCTTAAGATTCTGCTATGGCGATGGGAACGCGCAAGCAGCGACAAAGGCAAGAGGGTCTGTGGTATCGCAGTGAGTTGCCCGGAGCTCCGGGGCATCCTTTTTATCGGCGGCTGAACCAACTGTTGGACAAGGACGGCTTCGACGAGTTCTGTGAGAGCCGCTGCCGCAAGTTTTATCACGAGAAACTGGGCCGTCCGTCGCTCGTGCCAGGCATGTACTTCCGTTTGATGCTGATCGGCTTTTTTGAGGGGATCGACAGCGAACGAGGCATCGCCTGGCGCGTGGCGGATTCGCTTTGCTTGCGGCAGTTCCTGCAGATTGGTCTGGACGAGCCGACGCCGGACCACGTGACGCTCTCACGGACGCGGCGACTGATGGACGAGGCCACGCATCAGGAAGTATTCGGCTGGGTGTTGCGACAAGTAGCGCAGGCGGGATTGCTGAAAGGGAAAACGATTGGCATCGACTCGACGACGCTGGAAGCCAACGCGGCGATGAAGTCGATCGTGCGGCGCGACACGCAGGAGAGCTACACGGATTACCTGAAGCGTTTGGCGGAAGCCGAAGGACTGGAACAGGCCGACGAAGCCACGCTGCGGCGCATGGACCGGCGGCGGAGCAAGAAGGGATCGAACGCCGAGTGGATCAACCCGCATGATCCGGAGGCCCAGATCACGCGCATGAAGGATGGGCGCACCGCATTGGCGTACAAGGCGGAGCATGCGGTGGACATGGAGACGGGTGCGATTTGTGGCGGTGACCGCGCATGGAGGCGCCGCCGGAGATAGCGCGTCGATTCAAGAGACCTTGCCGGCAGCGGGCGAGGCGGTTGCGGAGCAGATTCCCGAGCCCACGGCCGAAGGCGAGTATGCCGTGAACGTGGAAGGCGTGGAAGAGTTGGTTGCGGACAAGGGTTACCATGTGGGCCCGGTGCTGGCGGCGGTGCGGGAAGCTGGTGTGCGGACCTATGTTGCCGAGCCGGATCGGGGCCGGCGGAAGTGGACGGGCAAGCGAGAGCAACAAGCGGCGGTTTACGCGAATCGGCGGCGGATCAGTGGGAATAGAGGCAAGCAATTACTCAGACGGCGTGGCGAGTTGCTGGAGCGAACCTTTGCGCACGCGTATGAGACAGGTGCTCTCAGGCGACTGTACGTTCGTGGCAAAGAGAACGTGCAGAAGAAACTGCTGGTGCAGGCTACGGCGTGCAATCTGGCATTGCTTCTCCGGAAAATGATTGGAGCGGGGACGCCGAGGGCGCTCCAAGACGCGGTCACGGGTCTATTTTTCGTTCTCCTGCGACATATCTCGCTCGCCAGCGCGGATCGCGGCCCGACTGGCTTGTCGTTACCTGCCGTCCCAAGCCGGACACGGGATCTCGGTCGATGCCTCCATCGGAAAACAGTCGGCTGAAAACGACCCGTTTAGACACGGGCTCCTAGTCAAGCCCAGTGCTCTTGAAGCGTCGCTTGCGTCGCGACGCGGTCCCTCTCGTGGCGTACTCACAAGCGCCGGAAGAAATGAAGTTGATACTGCGCAATGTAAATCAATATGCCGTCAACCTTGGACGCTCTCCAGCAAACTGACATTACCGTAGTCCTCTGTACCTTCAACCGGCAGGAGATGCTTAGAATTGCGATCGAGTCTCTTATCAACCTTCGTCGCGGACTCGGATTCAGCTATGACATTGTTGTCGTGGACGACGGGTCAACCGACCAGACGCCCGCCGTCATCCAATCGATGGTGAAGGCCAGTTCCGTCGAGATCCGCTATATACGGCAAAACAACAGCGGCGTCGCAACAGCAAGGAACACCGGAGTCCGTCATGCGCTCGGGAATTGGGTCGCGTTCTTTGATGATGACCAGATAGCCGACCGAGATTGGCTCATTCGTCTCTTGGCAGCGGCTATGAACTTGTTGAAATAGGCATCCGAAGGCGATGAGTGCAGTGTGTGGTTGCTAACTTTGGATTTGGCCCGGCGATTTACGAAGGGACCGGATGCCTGGAATGGGCCGCGCGTGTTGAAAACGCCGTTTTTCGGCGTTCTAACTACACTTCTGCCGCTTGGACCTTCGGGAGACGCCACAGATTGAACGCTGCAGAAGTCATGAGGAACTGCCACCCCACCTTGGCTAAACCGCGCAGCTTGGTTTTGCGCATGCCGCCGGTTTGCTTCATCCAACCAAAGGCCTTCTCAATGAAAGGACGTTTGCGCTGGCTGGCTTGATAACTTGCATGTCCGGTTGTGCGCTCATCGAGAGTGCTGCCTCCTGGTCGGTTGATATTTTGTGTTACGTGCGGTCGCATGTTCATGGCGCGCACAGTGGCCACGAAATCCCGCGTGTCATACGCTTTGTCCGCTCCAACGGTGATCGGTTTCGCGGTGCGCCACCGGCCCGGCTTCGCCTTTTTTAGCATCAACAGCGCCGCATCCCGTTCGGCGGTGCCATCGGCGTGCGTCAGCATCGCATCCACAATCATCCCGTTGCGATTTTCCATCAGCACATGGCCGAGATAACCTAACCGAGCCTCCTGCCCATGGCCTTTGCGATAGAGTTTGGCGTCCGGATCGGTCTTGGACGCATGCGTGTCGTTGGTCCGCTTGTCGCCCCGGAACTGGCCGGGTGTGCCATCGCCGCCGTCCTTCTTCTGAAAGCTTTTCTGACTCGCCCAGGCTTCGATCAGCGTGCCATCGACGGTAAAGTGCTCCTCCGACAAATGCGGCTTGGCCTGCTCGAGTACGCGCGCAAAGAACGCCCGCGCCACGTCCTGGTTCAGGAGCCGTTCCCGGTTCTTGCTGAACACCGCGTGATTCCACACCGGTTCATCCAGTTCCATTCCCACAAACCAGCCGAACAGCAGATTGTAAGTCATCTGCTCCATCAGCATGCGCTCGCTGCGGACCGAGTAAAAGATCTGCAACAGCACCGCTCGCAGCAGTCGCTCGGGAGGTACCGACGGCCGGCCTGTCTTGGCGTACATGCCGTCGAACTCCCGAGCCATGCCCCGTAAAACCTCGTCCACCAGCTTGCGAATGGCTCGGAGCGGATGATCTTGCGGAACCCGCTCCTCCAGCGATACGTAGCTGAACATTCCCGACTGCTGTTGATCGTCTCCTCGCATAAGACGATCATGCCCGAAATGTTTTAAAACGGGAAGAGGCTCAGTATGGGTTTTTCAACAAGTTCCTAGAGGTTCTTTTCGAGACCCAGAAAGCTGATCGCGTAGGCGCCGAGATCGACCTTGATGTGCATGTCGCCGCGCTTCAGGCTGCGCGATGGCACCGGCCGCAGACGCGCGTTTTCATCGTCGCTCGGAGCAGCCGCATCCAGGAACAATTGGCGCAAAGTGAGATCGGACGGTGCTCCTTCTACCGCCAGATCCACCTGTGCTGGCGTCGTGGAGTAATTCCAAAGGAGCACATTATAGACAAGCATCTTTGGATCCCACGTCGCGAAGCCGTGCACCGCCGCATCGGTGGAATCCAAATGCAGGCGTTCCCCGGTTAGGCGCGAGAGCAGTTTGAAAGCGTAATACGATGGGCGCACGTGGTTCTGAAAATCGAACAGGCCGTCCCATTGGGAGCTGCGGTTCCACCAGCGCGCCATGAGTCCGGCTCCCACGGGGGACATGAACTTGGCGAAGCGCTCGAGGTCCACGTGATAGTCCTTGATGTGGTAGTAGCAGGAGTAGTCGAGGCCGCCGGCTTTCATCTGGTAGGCGACTTCGGTAATGAAACACGGCTGGAACTGCGGATTGGTGGGAGGATCGCGCAGCGCCATATTCCACTCATTCAGGAATGTCTCGGGGTGGAGTGAGGGGTACTTGGCGAGCAGCGTTTTCACGCGATCGATGGTTTCCCGAATGCGAGGGGGCTCGCTGTTATAGATGTGCCACGAGACAAAGTGCAACGGAGCTTTGCCGGCTTCGCAGAACGACAGCAGCGCCGGCAGGATCGCAGACCTGGAGCCAGCAAGGGCAGGGCCACCCACGCGCGCTTCGGGGTCGGCCCGCATGACGGCCGCGACGGTGTGCTGGTAGTAGCGAGTATAGTTTTCCGGCGTGAAGAGATACGGACAACCGCCATTTTCACCGATATCGGGCTCGTTCGAAACCTCCCAATAACGAATGCCCGAGCCGCGTTCTTTGTAGTGGAGCACCATGTTATAAATGAGCTGCTCCCATTCCTCATAGCTGGTCGGATCCACGATTGCATGATCGATGGTGGGATAGAGAACCTTAGGTTTGAAATCGATGTTCATGAGCGGCGTGGCGCCGGTTTTCCGGATCAGGTCCACGGATTCGTCAAGCGTGTCCCAGTGATAGCGGCCGTGCTCGGGGAGTAAATCGAAATACTCCTGGACGAAAAGGCGAATCACGCGCGGATGCAAGTCGCGAATTTCGGCCACGCGATTGGCCCACATCGGCTCCTCGGAAAGCCCGCCCTGGCCCAGGGCAAAGCGGTCGATCTCGAGAGCTCCGGCGGTGTCGCTGAGGTTCAAGCGCAGTGCCACGGTACGATTTTGCGACGGCGCCGATATGGCCGACGCAGCGACTAGCATGAAGAACGGCGCCCAGTGGGAAGCGAATGGATGCGACATAATCTCAACTATCTCCAAAAAGCCCGTGCGATCAAGCAATTTCTCGAATAGCGTCCAGAATGCTGGAAGAAAGCTTCATCCGGCGCGTCCATCATATAATCCTCCAAATTCGCCCATTGGCTCTGCACGACTATGCGTAATTGTAGGATGATCTGACTTCGATGCACGGCCAATTGTGAGCTCTTCGCAGCAGGAGGCCGCCCTCGAAAGAAAGGCATGGCTGCTTGTCGCCTTTACGTGGGTGGCTTATTGTCTGAACTACAGCGACCGGCAAGTCATCTTTTCAATATTTCCGATTCTGAAATCCGAGTTGCACTTTACGGATGCTCAGCTCGGTCTGACGGGCTCGGTGTTTCTGTGGGTCTATGGTTTGTGTTCTCCGATTGCCGGCCAGATCGGCGACCGGTTTTCCAAGCGGGGGCTGGTGGCCCTGAGTCTTTTGCTTTGGAGTGGCATCACGGCGCTTACGGGCCTTTCGCATTCGGTGGGGATGGTCTTGACTTGCCGTGCGCTGACCGGCGTCTCAGAGTCACTATTCGTGCCCGCGGCAGTCGCGCTGCTGGCCAACGCGCACCGTCCGGAAAACCGGTCGCGCGCTTTCGCGCTCTACGGCACGGGGCAACTTGCCGGCATCGTTGTGGGCGGGTGGTATGGCGGTTTTGTGGCGCAGGAGTTCCATTGGAGGATGGCGTTCTATTCCCTGGGCGTGGCCGGGATCATTTATTGTTTCCCGTACTTTCGTTTCCTGAAGAATTTCAGCGAGGAAGCGCGCGTAGAGACAAAGAAGTCCGGAAGCGCGCTGGCAGTAACGGCGCTGGTGCGGATTCCCACCTACCTGATCTTGTGCCTCGTCTCCGCCGTATTCAACCTGACTCTCTGGCTCCTGTATAGCTGACTGCCCAATTTTTTCTACGAGAAGTTCTCGCTGAGCTTGGCCGGGGCAGGGTACACGGCTACCGTTTACCTGCAAACCGCGAGTCTGGTAGGCACACTCGCGGGCGGCGGCTTGGCCGACTATTGGTACCGGCGTACGAAAACGGCGCGATTTTGGCTGATCGCGATCGGGCTGTTGCTGGCGGCCCCTTGTGTTCATCTGATTGGCAATTGTGACTCTCTTTTATTCACGAAACTTGCCGCGGTTGCGTTCGGGCTGGCGGGTGGACTGGCGCTGGCTAATCTTTATATCTCTTCGTTCGACGTCGTTCCCGCCGACACGCGGGCCTCGGCCGTGGCTTTCATGAATCTGGCTGCATATCTGACGTCTGGATTTGCGCCGCTCGTCACTGGAGTCTGGAAGCAGAGCATCGGAATCCATCGGATGATGAGCTACACGTCGCTGCTTTTGGTTGCGGCGGCGCTTGTCCTGATCGCGGCAACCAGATTCCTGGTTCCTTCAGATTACAAGCGAGTTCATTGAGCCTGGTCCGACTTTTTTGTCCGATTAGCGGGACGAAATGCGGCCGCGTGTTTTTGGTCGGAGATGGTTAGAGGTACAATTCCGCCTAGTTCAAGGAGTTTATGAAGCAGCGATCCCTACGCCTTCACTTTTTCTTTATGGCTGTTGCCACGATAGCCTGTGCTGCGGATCCCCTGGCGCAGCATGTGACTATTTATCGCGATAACTTTGGAGTTCCACACATTGTGGGCGAAACCGAGGAAGCCACATTTTTCGGCTACGGGTACGCTCAGGCGGAAGACCACCTCGAACGCATGATGCTGCAATATCGCGACGCCCAGGGACGCCGCGCAGAGGTGGAGGGATTCGCGGCTCTCGGTGACGGCTATCTGCACTTTATTCCCTACGAATATCGCTGGGATGGTGACTACCTCCAGCGCCTGCTGCGCACGAAGAAGTGCGTGGTCGAAAACAAGAGCAAGATCGATCCCAACGTTTACAAGATTCTGGATGCTTTTGCGCGCGGGGTGAATACTTACATCGCGGAGCACCGCGCGCAAGTGCCAGAGTGGATCGATTCTGTGACAGCAGAGGACATCGAAGCACTGGAGAGAAGCCACTACATGCGCTTCTACAGCATTCACGATGCGCTGCAGAAGATGAGCGAGAAGGTTTACGACTTTCCTGATTTCGGATCCAATCAATGGGCCATCGCACCATTCAAGTCGGCCAACGGACGCATTATGCACGTCGAGCACACGCACATGCCGTGGGCCAACCGGTTTCAGAACTATGAGGCGCACCTGATCACGCCCGGCAAGCTGGATGCGGCCGGCATCAGTTGGTTCGGCAGCCCGTTTTTCCTGGATGGGCTCAACGACAAGATCACGTGGTCGGCTACGTGGAACGAACCCAACATGTCTGACGTGTACGAAGAGAAGATCAACCCGGGCAATCACCTCCAGTACCTGTACGAAGGACAATGGCGCGACATCCATGTGGACACCGAGACATTCCGCGTGAAAGGGCCGAAGGGAATGGAATCGGTTACGCTGCCGCTCTACTACACGCACCACGGGCCGATCGTGCACTTCGATCACGAAAAAAACCGCGCCTATTCGGTCAAGCTGCCGAATTATGACGGCGTGAACTATTCAACGGGCATGTATGGATTGATGAAATCGCAGAACCTGAGCGAATTCAAAGCCACGGTGGCACGGCAATTGATGCCGCGATGGAATTTGCTGTATTCCGATGCGCAAAACATTTATTGGGTACACAACGGCAACGTGGCGCGGCGGGCTGAAGGCTATGATTGGTCGAAGCCGGTTCCCGGTTGGATCAAAGAAACCGAGTGGGGGCCCTATCTCCCATTTGAGCTATATCCGCAACTGACGAACCCGCCGTCGGGATTTTTGCAGAACTGCAATAATCCGCCCTGGGTGGCCACAAAAAACTCCGGCCTCAATCCTTTAGCCCCGGTGCCGTACTATCTGTATAAGACACCCAAGCCGGACGCCGGTGAGGAAGTGCTCAACACACGGGGCGAGAGGCTATTTCAGGTTCTTGGCGAGAACAAGAAGTTCACTCTCGCGGACATGAAGGAACTCGCGTTCGACACGACGGTTATGCCGGCGGACGTGATCGTTCCGCTTCTAGACCGGGCGTACGCCGCAAAGCCGAGCCACGACCCTCGAGTCACGCGAGCGCTCGAACTGGTCAAAGGATGGGATCGGCGATCGGCGGAAGACTCAGTGGCGTATCCCTATGTGTATTATTGGGGGCGCGCGTACCAGGAACTCGTCTCCGAGAGTAAGTTTTCGCGATTCATTCATTACGACCGGAGAAAAATCGACATCGACTCGGCCGAAGAACAAGACGCGGCGCGGCGGGCCTTCGACGAAGCGGTGGCGCGCACCGGAAAGCAGTTCGGCAAGTCCGAGGTGCGTTGGGGCGACATCAACGTGGTGGTCCGCGGAGGAAAATTTCCGATGGACGGCACGGGGTTATACGATGTGCTGCATCCCGATGAAGGCGTCGAGCAGGAAAACGGACAGATGTATTGCAACGACGGCTGGGGCGACCTGCTGATCGTGGTCGAAGGGAATCCGAAGGAAATCTGGAGCCTGCTGCCTTATGGAGAATCGGAGCATCCGTCATCCGCTCACTACAATGATCTAGCCAAGTTGCACAGCCAGAGACAGGCGAAGCGCTTTTGGTTCACGCCGGAGGAGATTCTGGCACACACCGAATCGGTCTGGGGTGACCGGAACCGGCTCCAGGCGCTGTTGTCAACTACCGTCCAAGGGAAATGAACATGAGGGCCGTTGTTTGCGGAGTGATGCTGGTTTCAGGGATGTTCGCTACGGAGTTGAAGGTGCAGATTACCTGGGGGCATGAAAGTCCGGCGGCGGCTCCATACTACGTTCATTTGGCGCCCGAAAGCGGCGTGGAAATCCGGGATGCCGCGGGATACGCATTGGAGCCCGGCGAAGGTTACAAGGGAGATGCGTGGCAGAGTACCGCGGGCGCGGGCGATATTGATGGCGTCACTTTCACTTTGGTTTATCCACAGGCGCCTATGGCGCGGCTACAGAATTTGCATATCATATGGGCCGACCTGATCGCGCAAAGCGACGCCGATAGCGCGCGCCGGCTCAGTCGCGATCCGGCATTCTATCCTGACACGCCCAAGCTGACGGTCCTCATGAATCAGGAAGGCACTCGAGGGTTTACCGTAAGCACCGGCCAGTTACTCGAGGAGAAGTCACTGTGGATACCGTCGCTACATGTCTACCTGGCGGCGGGTGACCCGCCGGTGTCTTTTCAAGACCACATGCAGGAGCTGGCGGACTGGAAGGGCAAGCGAATCCTGGAGCGCGTGGAAAAGGAGCCAGAAGCCAGCTACTCCGAATACACGGCGCGCTGGGAGGACATGGGCAGCCCTTCGTACACGCATCCGAACCAACCGGCGCCCGGCCACATCGTGGGCCTCACCTGGGACAGCGCTGTTGCAAAATTCGGCATCGATCGGGGAGCCGGCGTGTGGAACGACTACGGCAACCCCGACCATTTTCGTTTCTGGTTCAATTTCGGCGATCTCACAAAAGGCATTCTAAATACCTGGAAGAGCCAGAGCTTGAAGGATGGGTTTCCGGTGCTGACCACCGTTTTCGAAAAAGATGGTGTCCGCTACGACGTGGAACAATTCGCGTATCCGCTGAATGGGCCGCCCGGCGAACGTCGCGGCGACATCCCCATGGTTTTGCTCCAAAAGGTAAGGGCGACCGAACTCGCGGGCAAGTCCCGCATGATTCCGGTGACGATGTCGCACCGCCGCCAGTTTCCCGCGTTCGTCCATACGGACGTTATGTTGGAGCGACACGGCCGCGCTCAGTTGTTGAGCGACAGCGCGTTTCACAAGGTTCTGTTCGCCCTCGAGGGCATCGATCAGGAAGCGGAGTGGAACGGCACGCATGATTATCAGCGGGAGGAAAAGCGGGTGGATGCCACGGTGTATTTGAGCCTTCCAGCCAACGGATCGCGCGAATTCGTGGTCAAGCTGCCTTCGCCTATGGTGAATCCAGACGACGCGGCAACTTTCGGAGCCATCGACTACGAGGCCGCTCGCAAAGGCACCCTGGATTTCTGGTCTGCCTGGGAAAAGCGGGGAGCGCAGTTCCAGGTTCCCGAACAGTCCGTGAACAATTTGTTCCGGGCGACGCTGTGGCACGCCCTACGATTGCCGCGGCGGCACGGCGGGCAGCAGGACGGCGTGCAGATCGACTTGCCGTATTCCAATTTTGCCTACTCGCAAACGGGTACTCCGTGGCCGGTGAACCAAGCGGTCTACGTGGATTACATGCTTTACGGTCTGCGGGGCTACCACGATGTCGCGGTGGAAGAGCTAATGGCGCAATATCGCAACAATCAAGAGTACAACGGGCACGTAAACGGCTATGCCAACTGGGTTTCTAATACGCCTGGCATGCTGTATGCCATGGCTCAAGACTTTTTGCTGTTTCGCGATCGCCCGGCGCTCGACCGGTTAATGCCGTACAGCCTGAAGGGCCTGGACTGGTGTCTCAAAGAAATTCGGGATTCCGAACAGCGTTCCGGGCCTGGACGAGGGCTGGTTATGGGGCCCTTGAACGATGGCACTGGAGAGGGAGTGTGGGCCTTTAACCAGGCCTACATGTACGCAGCTTTGGAGTGCTTTGGCCAGGTGCTCGAAAGCATCGGCAACTCGCGGGCAGGGGAAGCATTGGAGGCCGCGCATAAACTCCATGCAGCTATCGCGCAGGCCTTCGCCACTGCGGCCACTCGCTCGACGCTAGTCCAGCTACGCGATCACACGTGGATTCCATATGTGCCAAGCGAAGCATTTACTTACCGGCGCAGTCTAGATCAGTGGTATCCTACCGACGTAGACACGGGAGCCGTGCATTTGCTGCGATTGAAAGCGACGCCCGCAAACGGGCAACTGGCTGATTCGCTCCTGAACGATCACGAGGACAACCTGTACCTGAAAGGCTGGGGCATGGCGAACGAGCCTGTCTACAATCAGCAAGGCACAGCCTATCTTTTACGCGACGACCCCAAAGCCGCCATCCGCACGTTCTACAGTTACATGGCCAGTGCTTTCAGCCATTCGGTTTTCGAGCCCGTGGAGCACCGCTGGACTCACGGCCAGTATTTCGGCCCACCCAGCACGGACGGCGCCTGGTGCGAGCTGCTTCGCAACATGCTGGTGCGGGAGGTGGACGACCAGACACTGCTCCTGGCGCAGGCGCCACCCCGCCAGTGGCTCAAGGACGGATTGAAAATTGAGGTGCAGCGAGCGCCAACGTACTTCGGTCCGGTTTCTTACCGGATCGAGAGTCAAGCGAGTTCAGGCAGGATGTTGGGCACCATCCAGTTCGAGAGAGAGAACCGGCCGCGGACGCTCCTGATCCGTTTTCGGCACCCGGAGGAAAAACCTATCCGTTCGGTTACTCTAGATGACCAGGATTGGAAGGACTTTGATGCCGGAAAAGAATGGGTGCGCATTGAGAATCCGGCGCGGAACCGGTATTCCTTCGTGGTGAGTTACTGAAATAGCTATGACACCAGCGAGGACGTTCGATAGTCGAAAATCAAAACCGCGCAGGCGAGTTAAAGGCGTGCCGCTCATCAGGCGCTGTCTCTGTAAGCGAGGAGGCGGCGCTCCCGCTCCCGCTTGACGGGGCCGATAGAAACTTGGGATAGAAGGAAACCAGCGCGGAGATGGCGCAGGTCGGTTATTGCTGCAGGGACTTGGGTGGGTCCTCAGATGCCGTGCCCTTCAGGCTGTCTTTAAAGTTGCGAATGCCTTCCGCCAAGCCTTTGCCGAGTTCGGGCAACTTCTTCGGGCCGAAACAGAACAGCGCGACAGCGAGAATCACCAGCAGATGCCTGGGTTGCAACAAATCTTCGATCATGAACACCCCTTCAACCATATGACGCTGTTGGTTCCCTCATCGTTACGCCGTTGTTGGACAGCACATTAAGTTAGGCCATGAGTTTACGTTCGTAAACCCCAGTCGTCCGCATGTTCTTGCAGGGCAACGCGAACCAGTTGGCTTCGCGTGCGGACGCCGGTTTTCGCAAACAACTGCTGGAGGGCAGACTTCACCGATGCCTCGGACAAATTGAGGCGGGTCGCGATTTCCTTGTTACTCAAGCCCTCGAAGACTGTGAGCAGGACCTGCCGTTCCCGTTCGGTGAGTTGCTTCCGGCGCTCGCGCTCATGCGTGCGATCTACCGCCTGGACGATCGCCTGAATACAGCGCTGGTCGATCCACGTTTCGCCGGCGATCACTTTGCGAATCGCCTCGCTCAGCAGCGCCGGTGAGCTGTGTTTGAGGAAGATGCCGCACACTCCGTAGCCCAGCGCTCGCACGGAATCGGCGTCGGTCATCCCCGCCGTTACGATGAAGATGCGGCCAGTATAGCCCGCATTGCGCGCCTTGCGGATAAATTCGAAACCGTGCTCTTCGCCCAAATCGTAATCGAGCAACACCAGATCGATGGATTCGCGGGCGAGCACCTTGAGCGCCTGGCCTGACGTCGCACAGTTGGCCACCATCTGAAACTCAGGCTCAGTGTCTAAGAGCCGGCTGAGGCTCTCTCGAAACAGGGTGTGATCGTCGAGCAGTAGCAGGCGGATTTTCGCCATGTTCTATTTCCAAAGGTTCTTCCGGCTGGTCCCATACGGGACTCAAGACGACCGCCAGGCAGCATCCGGCCTCGCGCGGCTCATGCTTGATGTCACCTTGAAAAGCACGGACGAAGGCCCGCGACAGATATAATCCCAGTCCCGTCGCGTCGGCGCCAGGCTGAAATGGCTTAAAGAGTTGCTCAGGCGCTGCGACGCCGTGTCCGCTATCGATGAATCGCACTACCACCACGATGCCATCCAGAGAAACGTTGACCGTCAGCTCCTTACGGTGTTGATTCTCCATCGCCCGCTGGCTGTTCTTGGTGATGTTGAGGAACGCCTGCAGAAGTGCCTGAGGTTCGGCGGAAACCGCCGGCAGCGACTCTGGTATCTCCCATCGAACGGAGATGCCGGACTCGCGAAAAGATGGCTCGATCACGATGCGCAGATCCTCCAGGACCGGGCGTATATCGATGCACTCTGTCGCAGGCTGTCTGGTTTGCTGCAACTCCAGCCCTGCCATCCTGCCCAGGCCTTCCACCAAAGAGCCCAGTGCCCGAAAGTCTTCGCTACGCGACAGCCGGTCGCTGCGGGCGAGCTTGGCATGCACCGCGGCGATGGCGCCACACATGTTGCGGATTTCATGGCAGACCGCGCCGACGAGGATCTTCGAGGCTGCATGCAACTGCTGCAAGCTGAATTCTTCTCGCTCCCGCAAGTCTTCCGACGCGTCGAATACTACTGCGGCCAGCCTGGGGCCGGATAGCGTTCGGTAAGTTGAGAACCAGATGTGGGCAAGCAACACCTCACCATTCTGCCGCCAGCCCCGGCACTCCATTACGGTTCGAAAGGCTTGGGTTTCCTCCGTGATAGTTGGAACGACTGCGAGCGCAGGAAAATACCGGGAAATGTATTGACCCGCTAGTTTGTGTGGTTCAATCCCCAGAAGCCGGTGAGCCGCATCGTTTGCCAGCAGGACCTGGCCATTGCCGTCCAGGGTAAAAATCGTAGCCGGGCTGCTTTCGATCAGGAATTTCAACTGCTCCTCGGCTTCGCGCCGCAAGCCGACTTCTTTTTCGATCTCGCGCAGATGCTGGTTGGCCAGCCGGCGGTTCCGTGCCGACTCGAAAACAAACAACCCCGTGCCGAAAAAGGCCGCGAAGGTAAGAATGAGACGCGGAACGCCGACCGTCGGCGCCCAAGGAAAGGAACCGAATGCCTCAGAAAGGCCGGTATACAGTGCAGCGACTAGCGCAAGCTGCCACCGCGTAAGGCAGCTGCCCACCATCAGCATGGGAAACAGATAGAGAAAGCCGAAGGAAATGTTCACGTCAAAACGCCAGTCGATGAGCGCAATGACTGTGGTGAGAATTCCGGCGCGCAGCAATACCGCAATCCTGCCTCCTTGCAGGAAGCGCAAGAACAGTTGCTGCGGCTTACTTTGCTGCAATGAGATCCTTTCGCCCATTGTAGATGAACGCCCCAGTCGACGCTTTGTATCAATCGGCTATCCAAAAGGTTCAATCGAAAGACAGGCCGCGTATAGACGAATGATCGATGGAGCGCTGAAGTCCGGGCTCATAGACTGTTGGGTGAACTGCCTTGTCTAGCAGACCCGCAGAGAAAATAATCTCGCAGAACGGTCTGACAAGCCTGAGAGCGACGACGTGGCAGCAGAACTCAGATGTCTCAAATGCGCATCCGTAGGAGGCAAACTGCGCTACCCACCCTACCGTACTGGAGATCGATTCTGGTTTCCTTCGTACTGGTGCTGTCGATGATGTTTTTGTTCGAAGGGCTGGCTGACCCTCAGTCCGGCGAACTGTGGGCGTCCTGGGTGGTGACGCCGGTGGTGTTTGCTTTGTTCGCGGCCCTTGATGCTGGCGTGTTCTATGCCGAGTTCAGGCTGCGAAAAAGGCGTCCCTCCGCTGGGTTTCGAACGGAGGAAAACGTTGGCGACGGAGCCCATGTTCGCTGAGGTTTTCACATACAGAAGCCGCTTGCGGGTTAGGGAGCTCATATCGTGGCTTTTCAGCGGCGGCACGGCCTGCGAGGTCGCTTGTCGAGCTTAGCCTGGCGGCTTCTTGTGACCATCGTCTTAACGCGGAACGTACTCGCACAGACGGCTTTCACCTGGCAGCAGGTAAAGGAGAAGTTCGAAGCTACGAACCCAACGTTAAAGGCGGCTCAAGCCAGTATCGACGAATCTCGGGCCAGTGAAATCACGGCTTATCTTCGGCCAAATCCGGATTTTACTGAGGCGACGGATGGAACCCAAATCTCTCGTTATCAAGGAGTGTGGCGGCCGCTCGCCGGCACCCAGTTTTCATCCGCCATTAGTTATCTGCACGAACGCCGGTCGAAGCGGGAGTTGCGGCGTGACCAAGCCAAGGAATCCACGGCTGTCGCGGAATCGACGTACTCCGATCAGGAGCGAGGTCTCCTCTTCAACTTGCGAAACGCATTTGTCCAGGTGTTACAGGGGAAGGCCGTGCTCCAGAACGCAATGGAGAACCTGGACTATTGGGACCGGGAACTTGACGTGAATCGCAAACGTTTCAAAGCCGGCGATCTCGCTCAAGTGGATCTAAATCGCCTGGAGCTGCAGCGCGTTCAGTTCGAATCGGACTTCGAAACGGCGACCGTGAATCTTCGCACGGCCAAGATCCAGCTTCTTATGCTCTTAAACGACCGGACACCGCTGGAGCGATTCGACGTATCCGGGCTGTTTGATTTTACAAGTGAGTTAAGGCCCCTTGACGAATTTCACAGCATCGCCCTGGAAGCACGGCCGGACCTAAAGGCTGCCCTGCAGAGTGTGGAGTTAGCAAAGATCACGCACCAGCTTGCTATTGCAAACGGCTCGACCGATCCGACATTCAGCACGTGGTGGACGCATAACCCTTCCTTCAATAACCCGTATGACAACAACACCCTCGGTGCCAGCGTCAGCATTCCCTTGCGCATCTTCGATCGGAACCAAGGCGAGAAGGCGCGGACGCGGATCGATATTGGCCGAAATGAGCGGTTGCGGGATGCCACCCAAGCCCTGGTGTTCAGTGATGTTGATTCCGCCTATTGGACGTTGATCCAAGCCCTCAATCTTCTGAAGCCATACAAGGCAAAGTATGTGCCGTTAGCCGGGGATAACCGGAACAGGATTAGGATTTCCTTTCAGAACGGAGGCGCTTCTTTGCTCGATCTCCTCGATGCGGAGAAAGCCTATCGAGACACTCGATTGGCGTACTTGAATCTGATTGGTTCGTACCTGACGGCCGGGGCCCAGATGAACATGGCCGTCGGGCGGGAGGTGATCCAATGAATCGCTCAATTCTCCTAGAAGCTTCTTTGTGCTTAAGCTTTCTCCTCACCGGGTGCGAAAAAAAGGCTGCAGCCGATGGGAGTAGGGTAGGCACCGGTCCCACTCTGGGCGCCGTCGAACCCGACCTGGATGCTAACAACTTCAAGGTGGACCATCCGGAACGCTTCCCACTCGCAACGGCCGGCGAGCACATCGCCGCGCCGGAACTGAATGTCACGGGCGTCATCAGTTCCGACGTTTCGCGGCAGGTGCCAGTACCCTCGCTGGCGACCGGACGCGTCGTGGAAATCGATGCCCGGCTGGGCGATCGAGTAACGAAAGGGCAGCTTCTGTTCAAAGTCAGGAGCACCGACATCGCGGGTGCTTTCTCGGACTATCGCAAGGCGGTAAGAAATGAGGAACTGGCAAAGATTCAATTGAATCGGGCCAAGATTCTATTCGACGACGGGGCGATCCCCAAGAGCGCTATGGAGGTCGCCCAGAACGCGGAGGATAACGCCATTGTCGATCTGGAAACCACGACCGAGCATCTCCGCCTTCTCGGATCTGATCCCGGCCACCCCACCGGAATCGTCGAAGTGTACGCTCCCATTTCCGGCGTGATCACGGACCAGCAGATTACGAACTCCTCGGGCGTACAAGCTCTAACCGCGCCCAATCCTTTTACCATCTCTGACCTGTCCCATGTGTGGATCGTTTGCGACGTGTACGAGAACGATATGGGCCAGGTTCATGTAGGAGAGTATGCGGACATCCATCTGAACGCCTATCCGGATCGAGCCTTGAAGGCCCGAGTCAACAACATTTTGCCGGTTCTGGATCCGAGCATTCGCACGACTAAAGTCCGGCTGGAGACGGAGAACCCTGGCCAGTTGCGCCTGGGGATGTTTGTCACTGCCACTTTTCACGGACTGAAATCGGAGAGACATGCGGTGGTTCCTGCGACCGCAATTCTGCACCTGCACGACCGCGAGTGGGTTTACACGCCAATGGAGAACGGGAGGTTCCGGCGCCTCGAAGTCGTCGCAGGTATCATGCTGCCCGGTGGCATGCAGGAGATCGTGCGTGGCCTCCAGCCCGACGAACAAGTGATTGCGAATGCGCTGGTGTTCCAGAACACCGTGGAGCAGTAGATGATCGGCAAGCTGGTCGATTTCGCCCTGAAGAACCGCTTTTTGGTACTGGCGGCGGCGCTTCTGATGTTTGCCTGGGGCGCGATTTCGTTCCATCAACTGCCGGTCGAAGCGTATCCCGACGTGGCGAACAATTATGTCGAGGTCATCACGCAGTGGCCGGGAATTTCAGCGGAACAAATCGAGCAGCAAGTCACCATTCCTCTCGAAATCGTAATGAACGGAATTCCTGGGATCGTGCATCTGCGCTCGTTCTCGCTGTTTGGTTTGTCAGATCTCAAACTGATTTTCGATGATGACACGGAGAACGCTTGGAACCGAGAGAGAGTTCTCGAGCGTCTTTCGCAAGTCACATTGCCGGCCGGAGTGGTGTCGCAGATGGGCACCGACTGGAGTCCGGTGGGCCAAATCTACTTCTTCACACTGCACAGCACGAATCCGGCGTATGACGTAATGGAGCTGAAATCGATCGAAGACTGGGTGGTGGAGAAGAACTTCAAGGCCGTCCCCGATGTCGTCGACGTGGCGAGCTTTGGCGGTCCCACGCGGGAATATCAAGTGCGCGTAGATCCTAACAAGCTGATCGCCTACGGGCTCAGCATCGCCCAGGTGGAGCAACAACTCAACGCCAACAACGTTAACGCAGGAGGCAGCTTCGTCGAAGCCGGCCTGCAACAGATCAATATCCGGGAAGTGGGTCTGGTCCGGAACGTTCACGATATTGAAGACACCGTCCTCACGACCAAGAACGGCACGCCGCTCCGGGTAAAGGATATCGCAATCGTCGCGCAAGGCCCCAAGATCCGCCTGGGCCAATTCGCGCGGGCGATTCGGCACGAGGACGGAAAAATCGTCGACAACGATGATGTGGTCTCGGGAATCGCGCTCCTGCGGAAGGGCGCGGATTCAGACACGGCGCTACAAGCCCTTCACGAAAAAGTGAAGGAGATGAATGACCACATTCTTCCGCCTGGCGTCAAAATAAACCCTTTCATCGACCGCAGCGATCTGGTGCACTTCACCACCCATACCGTGCTGCACAACCTGACCGAGGGCATTGTTCTGGTGCTCATTGTTCTCTTTCTTTTTCTGGGGAATGTCCGCGGAGCGGTCATCGTCGCCCTAACCATTCCGTTTTCCCTTCTGTTCGCGGCGACGTGCCTGAAACTGAGGGGCATTCCCGCAAACCTGCTGTCTCTGGGAGCGCTGGATTTTGGAATGGTCGTGGACGGAGCGGTGGTCATGGTCGAGAACATCGTGCGCCACCTCAGCCGCCGCGAAGCTGACGTCAAGACCCCGAAGGACAAGATTTTCGATGCAGCCCATGAGGTCCAGCGCCCCGTGTTTTACGCCATCGCGATCATCATCACCGCGTACCTGCCCATCTTCACGCTACAGCGCGTGGAAGGGCGCTTATTCAAACCCATGGCTTGGACGGTGGCCTTTGCTCTCTTGGGCGCATTGCTGTTCTCGGTGCTGGTTGCGCCAGTGCTCTCCAGTCTCTTTTTTCCGAAAGGCACACGCGAGTGGCATAACCCGGTGATGATATGGCTGACGGACTTGTACCGGCGGCTTCTCCGCGTGGCCATTCGCAGGCGTGTTCTTACGGTCGCCTGTGGAATTGCTGGGCTGGCCGTGGCGCTGTACCTTTGGCTCGGTGGCGTCATCGGTTCCGAGTTCCTTCCCCACTTGGACGAAGGCGCTCTATGGGTACGCGGCACCCTGGCTCCGAGCACCGGACCCACCGAAGGCATCCGGCTGGCAAATCAAGCCAGAATTCTGCTGTGCTCCTGGCCCGAAGTCACCCAATGCACCAGTCAAGTGGGACGCCCGGATGACGGAACCGATACAACTGGTTTCTTCAATACGGAGTACTTCGTCGACCTTAAGCCCAAAGAGCAATGGCGTCCGGCGTTTCACCAGAACAAGGAAGAAGTGATTGCGGCCATGAACCGGGAACTCGCCAAGATCCCAGGCGTAATCTGGAACTTCTCCCAACCCATCGCCGACAACATGGAGGAAGCCGTCAGCGGAGTCAAAGGGCAGCTTGCCACCAAAGTCTATGGCGACGACCTGAGCGTTCTCGAGGATAAGGCCGATCAGGTCGTGAATATCATGCGCAAGGTGCCGGGGATCGAAGATCTGGGGGTCTTTCGAGTTCTCGGTCAGCCCAACGACAACTTCGAAGTAGACCGTCAGAGGGCCGCGCGCTATCAAATCAACGTTGCAGATGTTCAAGATGCCGTCCAGACTGCCGCTGGAGGGAATGCCCTCACCCAGGTTCTGCAGGGTGAGCAGCGATACGACCTGGTGATGCGTTATCTCCCGCAGTACCGCAACACGAAGCAGGCCATCGAGAACATCCGTCTATTGGCTCCCTCCGGCGAACGGGTTTCGCTGGCACAACTCTGCAAAGTAGAAGAACGGGACGGCGGTTCCGAAATATATCGTGAGGGCAACCAGCGGTATGTAGCCATCAAGTACAGCGTGCGGGGCCGTGATCTCGGAAGCGCCGTCGAGGAAGCCCTTCTGAAAGTAAACCAGCAATTGAAACTGCCTCGCGGGTATCACATCGACTGGGAAGGAGAATACGAGAGTGAGAAACGCGCCGAGGCACGGCTCCTCCTCATCGTGCCGCTGACTGTCCTGCTGATATTCATCATTCTCTACACGATGTTTCGCTCGTTCAAATGGGCGATTTTAATTCTTGTCAACGTGATGCTGGCGCGAATCGGCGGCCTACTGGCGCTTCTGGTTACACACACCAATTTCAGCGTTTCCTCTGGCGTCGGTTTTCTGGCGTTGTTCGGGGTGTCGGTCCAAACTGGAGTGATCATGCTCGAATATATCAACCAGCTGCGCGCGCGCGGATTTACTGTCACGGACTCCGCGGTCGAGGGAGCGGTTCTGCGTCTTCGCCCCATCATGATGACCATGCTGGTGGCAACCCTGGGATTGCTGCCTGCCGCGCTGTCGCACGGCATTGGTTCCGACTCTCAACGGCCCTTTGCGATCGTGATCGTCGGGGGCTTAATTTCCGACTTGGTGATGAGTATTTTGCTGCTACCCACTCTGTATGTCTGGATGGCGCGCGAGCACGATGTGCTCCCGAAAATGGACACATCTGAAGAGGTCTAAGCGCGAGAATAAGCCCGAACTCGACGCGGCCGATTGCTCCGGATCAGTAACCAAATAACATAGATCAAAATCGATACCGCTAGACTCGCTTGCCCGTTGAGCGTCACTCGGCCGTTCGCTGTATATTTGAAAGAGGGCAACGGAGCGTTTTGGCATTCCGCTTGCAAGCTATTTTGCGATGAAGTGCGAACGTGCGTATAGTGCGGTAAGTGTATGAACCGAAAACTGTTGTCTTTTTGCCTCCTAGCGGCAGCAGCCGTAGCTTTCCCGGCTTCGGGAAAGAACAAGAATAAACACAAGGCGGAGGAGGCGCAGGCCGAATCTACCGGGCATCCGGTGTTATGGCGCAATCCGTCCGACATTTCTGGCCTCAACCTGTTCTACGGACCTGGCGGCAAGGAACACGAGCCTCACAGCACCTATACCTTCGTGAAGGAGGACCTCAACGGCTCAAACCCGAAGTTCGTGGTGCGCGACGAAAACGGCGTCGAGTGGAAGGTCAAGTTGGGCGCGGAAGCGCGGCCTGAAACAGTTGCAACGCGGCTGGTTTGGGCAGTCGGCTATAGCGCGAATGAGGACTACTTTGTTCAGGAACTACGCGTTCAAGGCATGCCGAGTCGTCTGCATCGGGGCCAGAATCGGGTTGCCCCAGATGGTTCCATGCACGATGTGCGCCTGAAGAGAGAGATGAAGGGCGAAAAGAAAATCGAAAACTGGAAGTGGCGTCAGAACGTCTTCACCGGTACCAGGGAGTTGAATGGGCTGCGGGTCATGATGGCCGTGATCAATAATTGGGACCTGTTGGATGAGAACAACGCAGTTTACGCAGAAAAGGGATCGCCGGATCGAATCTACATGATCAGCGATCTGGGCGCGAGTTTTGGAACGGCGGGGGCTACTTGGCCGCTCTCCAAGTCGAAAGGCAATCTCGCATCCTACAGACACTCGAAGTTCATCACAAAGACGAAGCCCGAGTATGTGAGCTTCCAGGAGCCTGGCCCGCCGTCATTGATGTGGTTCTTCTATCTGAAGGACTACTTTCGCCGCTGGCCAATGCGTTGGATAGGACGAGAGGTCCCCCGCGCCGATGCTAAATGGATAGGCGACTTGCTTGGGCAACTTTCTTCCGATCAGATTCGCGATGCCTTTCGGGCCGCAGGCTATAGCTCACAGGAAGTGGACGGGTTCGCCGGAGTCGTGCAAGAGAGAATCGCTGCACTCAAAGCTTTGTAAGATTGCAACTCCCGAAAAAGCAACATCTCAATCGCTTGGTGATGAAGGCTGGTCCCGGCCGTGACGCCGGGATTTTGCCGGAACGATGGTAGAATCCGACAGGAACGGGGAGTTGGTTCAGTTCTGCGGGAGGCTCCCCTGCGGTTCTCCTTCATGAAGGATTCTGAGACGCGACGCTTCAACATTCTAACGCTGATTCCTGCCCTTTTCGCTTTGAACTTTCCTGCGGTTGGCGGGCCAGTATCGGAGCGGCATGAAACCAAGTTTCCGGCAGCCATCGTCGTGGGATTTGTCGGCGGCTTGGTTCGGCACGATAACGCTGTCCATTCCGAGGTCCAGCTCGCCAACCGGTTAGAGCACGATTACCGTTCGGCCGTGCAGGTGAGAATGTTCGAAAATCGCCGGGGACAGGAGGCCCACCGGGAGGTTCTGCGGCTGCTGGATACCGATCACGATGGAACCCTGTCGGCTGGCGAGAAGCTCGATTCCCGCATCGCTATTTACGGCCACAGTTGGGGCGCATCGGAAACCGTCACTCTGGCGCGGGCTCTTGGAAAAGAAGGTATTCCGGTGTTGCTCACCGTCCAGGTGGACAGCATAACCAAGCTGGGCGAGGATGACGAATTGATTCCTGCCAACGTCGCTCAGGCTGTCAACTTCTATCAGCAAGACGGACTTCTCCACGGGCGAGCGCGAATTCGCGCCGCCGATGCCACGCATACTCGGATTCTCGGGAATTTTTTATTCGACTACAAAACCAACTCGATCAATTGTGACGGATATCCGTGGTACGCGCGGTTCTTTATGAGGCCTCACATCGAAATTGAATCAGATCCCAGTGTTTGGCGTCAGGTGGAATCTCTGATCCGCTTGCAGTTGCGTCCGGCAAGTCCGCTGGGGCGTTAAATAGCGTGATCGGCGCAACGGGGACAGGCAGCACTGTCCACGACGAACAGATCGATAGGCTGGGAGAGTTTGGATTAGGGACAGTGAAGCCTGTCCCCTGGGGAGAAGATTGGGCTGCGTCCTGACAATCAATGCCGGCTCATCGAGCATTCGGTTCGCGGTGTACGAGGCGGGCGAAACGCCGCGGCGGTTGCTCGGTGGGAAGATCGATCGCGTTGGTTTGAGCGGTACGAATTTGATCGTCGATGATCCGGATGGAAGATCGCAGGTTCTCCACCGCCTTGCTGCCGGCGACCACCGCGCGGCGGTGCGTTTTCTGCTGGACTGGCTTGAAGCGATGCCGGTCTTCGGATTGGTTAAAGCCGTGGGACACCGCGTGGTGCACGGCATGAAGCATTCCCAGCCGGAGCGGGTCACGCCGAAACTGGTCGCGGAACTGCATAAGATTATGCCGTATGACCCCGATCACCTGCCGCGCGAGATCGGGCTGATCGAGGAGTTGCGCAAGCGGCATCCAAGACTGCCCCAAGTGGCGTGCTTTGATACCGCGTTTCACCGCACTATGCCGAGGATCGCTAAGTTACTGCCCATTCCCCGGCGTTACAACGCAAAAGGCGTCGAGCGCTACGGATTCCACGGCTTGTCTTACGCTTATTTGATCGAGGAACTGGCCCGCGTCGATCCCGCTGCCGAGAAAGGTCGTGTGATCCTGGCGCATCTGGGCAACGGCGCCAGCCTGGCCGCGGTGCGGCACGGCAAAAGCATCGATACCAGCATGGGCTTCACACCCGCGGCCGGATTGGTGATGAGCACTCGCGCCGGAGATCTGGATCCGGGTCTGGTTTACTACCTGGCCCGCACCGAGCGAATGACCGCGGCGCAATTTCAGCACATGGTGAATCACGAGTCCGGGCTGCTGGGAGTTTCCGGGACCAGCTCAGACTTACGAGATTTGTTGGCGAGCGAGGCCTCCGATGTCCGCGCGGCGGAGGCAGTGGAAATGTTTTGCTACCAGGTGAGGAAATGGATTGGCAGCTTCGCGGTGGCGCTTGGCGGATTGGATACGCTGGTATTCTCGGCGGGCATTGGCGAAAACTCGCCGGTCATACGAAAAAGGATCTGTGAGGGGCTCGGCTTTTTGGGCATCCAACTAAACGGCGTGCGCAATGCGAAGAATGCACCGTTGATTTCGGCGGATGTGGGTCGCGTAAAGGTGCGGGTCATGCGCACCGATGAGGAGCTCATGATCGCGAGGTCCGTCACGCGCATGCTCCATCTCAACTCAATTCGAGAAACTTAAAACATGCAGACCAAGACACTCACGCCAGAACTGCTCGACAAGATGGACGCCTACTGGAGAGCCGCCAACTATCTGTCAGTCGGACAGATTTATCTTTACGACAATCCGCTGCTCAAGCGGCCATTGACGCTGGCGGACGTGAAGCACATGCTGCTGGGACACTGGGGCACGACGCCGGGACAGAACTTCATTTACGTGCACTTGAACCGGGTAATCAAGAAATACGATCTCGACATGATTTACGTCTCGGGTCCCGGGCACGGCGGCCCGGCACTTGTGGGCAACACCTATCTCGAGGGCACTTACAGCGAGATTTATCCCAACATTAGCCAGGATGAGGCCGGGCTGCGGAAGCTCTTTATCCAGTTTTCGTTTCCCGGGGGAATACCCAGCCACGTTTCGCCGGAGTGCCCGGGCTCGATCCACGAGGGCGGGGAACTGGGGTATTCGCTCAGCCATTCGTTCGGGGCGGTGTTCGACAATCCGAATCTCCTGGTCGCCTGCGTCGTGGGCGATGGCGAGGCAGAAACCGGACCGTTGGCCACGGCCTGGCATTCCAATAAATTTCTCAATCCGGTGACCGACGGAGCCGTGCTGCCGATTCTGCATCTGAACGGCTATAAGATCGCCAATCCAACCCTCTTGGCTCGCATCACGCACGAGGAATTGGAACAGTTGCTCCGCGGGTACGGGTGGACGCCGTACTTCGTCGAGGGTCACGAGCCCGCGCTGATGCATGAGGCCATGGCGGCGACGATGGATACGGCCGTAGAGCAGATCAAGAAAATCCAACAGGACGCGCGCACCAACGCTCACGCGGAGGGCAACTTCACGCGGCCGCGCTGGCCGATGATCGTCCTGGATTCACCCAAGGGCTGGACCGGGCCGAAAATGGTGGATGGCCTGCAGGTTGAAGGTACCTTCCGCTCGCACCAGGTTCCGCTGCGCGACCCGGCCACACATCCCGAACACCTTAAGTTGCTGGAAGACTGGCTGAGGAGCTACGGGCCGGAGGAACTGTTCGATGAGCGGGGTCGTCTGAAACCGGAACTGGCAGACCTTGCGCCCACAGGCGAACGGCGCATGGGCGCGAATCCCCAAGCTAACGGGGGCATTCTGCTACGCGAACTGCGCATGCCCAATTTCCAAGAGTACGCGGCCGACGTGGCATCGCCGGGGGCGCGCGGCATCGGAGACACGCATGTGCTGGGGCGCTTCCTGCGCGATGTGGTGAAGCTGAACAGCGAGTCGCGGAACTTCCGTGTCTTTGGCCCCGACGAGACAATCTCCAACGGATTGGAAGCCCTTTTTGAAGTGACCCAGCGTCAATGGGAAGCCACAACGGCCGCGAACGACGAATTTCTCGCACCTGCGGGCCGCGTAGTAGAAATGCTCAGCGAGCATCAATGCGAGGGCTGGCTCGAAGGCTACTTGCTTACCGGACGGCATGGGCTCTTCAACTGTTACGAGGCGTTCATCCACATTGTGGATTCCATGTTTAATCAGCACGCTAAGTGGCTAAAAGTCACGTCCTGCCTGCCGTGGCGGCTGCCAATCGCTTCGTTAAACTATCTGCTGGCTTCGCATGTGTGGCGCCAGGATCACAACGGATTCACACACCAGGATCCCGGCTTCATCGATATTGTGGTGAACAAGAAAGCCGAGATAGTGCGTGTTTACCTTCCGCCTGATGCGAACTGCCTGCTGTCGGTGATGGACCACTGCCTGCGCAGCCGCCATTACATAAACGTCGTCATTGCGGGTAAGCATCCGGCGCCGCAATGGCTGACAATGGACGCGGCCGTCAAGCACTGTACAAAGGGGATCGGGATCTGGCAGTGGGCCAGCAATGACCAAGGCGTTGACCCCGACGTGGTGATGGCGTGCTGTGGCGATGTGCCAACGCTTGAAACGCTCGCGGCCGTTTCCATTCTGCGCGAGCATCTGCCCGACCTGAAAATCCGGGTGGTGAACGTGGTCGACCTCATGAAACTGCAGCCGCAAAGCGAACACCCGCACGGGTTGCGGGACAGGGATTTCGACGATCTCTTCACCAGGGACAAGCCGGTTGTCTTCGCCTTCCATGGCTACCCGTGGCTTATCCACCGGCTGACCTACCGCCGCACCAACCACGACAACATCCATGTCCGCGGTTACAAGGAAGAGGGCACCATCACGACGCCTTTCGACATGACGGTGCTGAACGATCTAGACCGCTTCCACCTGGTGATTGACACGATCGACCGCTTGCCGCAGACCGGCGCCAAAGGCAGCTATTTGAAGGAGCAGTTGAAGGACAAGCTGATCGAGCACAAACAATACATCTGCAAGAACGGCGAGGACCTGCCAGAGATTCGGAATTGGAAGTGGGGCGCGACCAAAGCTGGATAACTGCGGTAGTACACTAACAGAACAATGAAAACACTTTTGCTGGGGCTCGTCCTGGGTGTGGCCGCAGTAGCAGCCGGAGCTTATCTGTACTTTAGCCTGGGCTACGCGCCTGTCGCGACCTCAGCGCCGCCGATGCCATTTGAAGAACGAATGGCGAAGATGGCTTTGGCTGCACGAATTGCCAAGGAAGTGCCGTCCGGTGTGCCTGTTCCTGCGGATGAAGCAAATTTGCTTGCCGGTGCGCAACTCTATCAAGAGCACTGTGCAGTATGCCACGGTCTGAAGGGGCAACCCGAGACAGCGATTGCAAAAGGTATGTATCCAAAGCCGCCACAGCTGTTTGAAGGGCACGGTGTAACCGATGATCCTGCCGGAGAGACGTATTGGAAAGCGAAAAACGGCATCCGGCTTACGGGCATGCCGGGGTTTGCGGCCTCCTTGACTGAGCAACAGCTCTGGCAAGTAAGTCTACTGCTGGCTCATGCCGATAAGTTGCCAGGCAGTGCGCAAAAAGTATTAAATAGCCCAACTGCAATCAGGCAACCTTCGATCAATTGAATCTAATCCGCGATCCGACTTCACGTCTGTACTTAATCATACTTTTGCCAACGCGGCTAGTACTTTACAAAACCAAGATTCCGACTTACTAGTTGCGGCTGAGACAGTCTACGCTTATTATCGATGACGAAACAGTAGCTTTTGCTGCCCTTTGGGTTGACGAAGTACAATGCTCATCGCGTGAACGGTGAGCAGTTTTGAACAGCCGATAAGCCGGTGAATTCGAGATAATTTTCCATCAACGCAGCGTTGTCGGTATCGGACTAAGCACATGCTGCACGCGGAAAGAAGGACGTATGCACCAGCGGTGGAAAAATGTAGCGTCGGCCTTTCAGCGAGGCGAATTTATCGTAAAGGCATATTCATTCGCTCGATTTCCCCGGTCGGCGATGAAGTGGGTGTCCGTCACCATGGCCGTGGTTGCCGTTGTTCCGGTCCTCCTGCTGTCGACCAGAAGGTCTGTCGTGCATGCGGTGTCGACAAGGGCTGAACTTGTCGGGTCACTTCCGTTCACCCTTGTGGCAGAGGGCGAACGAGTGAGCCTGGACTGGGATGGCCAGTCGCCTGTCGTACAAGCTGGAGAGTGTGGCGTCCTGTGGATAGCTGACGGTGACATCCACAGGCGTCTAATACTGGATGAAAGCCAATTGCGCGCGGGTAAGTTATTTTATTGGCCCATCAATAAAGACGTTAGTTTCCAACTCAAGGTGGCTCAAGGAAACAAGGACTGCGCCAAGGATGTCCCCCCCGTGCTGTTACCGGCGGAGAGTCTGCCTAACCATCAACGGGCCGGACGACTGGCTTCCGGAAGCCGGATGCATATAGTCCAGAAGGCCGAGCGGCCAAGCACAGAAACCCATGAATCGGGAGACGGGACCCCGTTCGAAAATACCCGGATCGAGCCGGTCAACGGCCCCGGATTTGCAGTACAGGGGGAATCGCAACAGGCCGAGACCTTGGCTGTTCATGCAATTCCGATGTCGGCCGCCACTGAACGGTCGCCACTTTCCATCGCCATTGGGCCAGCGCCTCCGGTGGCCCTCGAGTCATACACATCGGTAAGTGTCGAAACAGTCCCGGAAAAGCGGTTGAGCCGATTTGTCAGCAGAATACCACTGCTGCGAAGGCTGCACCGCGCGACCGAGAGGGTGTCACCCAAGCCGGTCCGTGAGACGACCCTGACAATTCCGGCAGAATTGCGGCGAGCTTTGAAACCAGATCTGCCGATGGATGTGCGGGCGTTCGTCAACGAATCTGGAAAAGTGACTTATGCGGAGATGGCATCAGACTTTACGGAAGAGAATAGCGACCTAGCCAGCCTGGCGGTGTTCGATGCACGCCATTGGGAATTCATGCCGGCGCAGACGGGAGGGCAGGCGGTGCCTGCACAGATCATTCTGCGCTATCGGTTCGGCAATCCGTTGTTGGCTAGCTCGCGCGATCAGAAACCTGACGAGGGTCTGCGAAAATAGAAGGCAAACAATGTATATGTCGAGCAAAATGTGCGCGGACGGCCGGCGCAGTCACGGGCGGCATAATTTACAGATTTCGGAGGGCACGCGCAAATAGAGGCGGGTGCGTGTTTGGGAGTTTGAGGTATATTTGTTAATGAGTCAGTGCGCCCTTTAGTTATTTCGCGTCTGGTGGCGCGCGAATTGCTCTGGTGTGGTTGATGTTTCAACGTTAGAAGGGGAGGGGTTTGTGAAATTGACGACAGATCGAACCGCGGCGAGCCGGTTATTTTTCGCTGCGTGCCTCGTATTAGCGCCGAGCCTTTTAAGGGCCAATACAATCAAAGTTTCCGAGGTACCCGGCGCCGGGACGGGCGGAGGTACGACGGAGAATTCGGTCGCCACCCGTGCCGGCACGCTGACGGCCGACCTTTTGAGCCTTTTAAGCGCCGCGGAGATGAAGAGCTTCAATCGGACGGTCAGCGAGCAATACTTCACGTCCAATGACGCCGGGGCTTCAAGTTCTGAATCATACTCGATAGCCACGTTTACCGCACCTGCTTCTTTTTATGGGGGGAATGGGCTGTCCGCCCGTTATTCCATGCCGGCGCCCCAGTTGATTGCCTGGAACCTTACGAGGACCAGGACTACCTATCAGCCGATTCCGCCGGCCGCCGGGGAAGCTATTGCTGGTGAATCGATCATTGGCGGAACAGTAGGAGGAGGCACCACCGGTAACAAACATAACAAGGTGACCACGGCGATAGTCAGTAGCGGCGCGTCCAATCCGTTCGTGCAAAAAGATAGCGATTTCGGCTTGTCGATCGCGGGAGCCAGCGGAGTGGACCAAATCCGTAAAGTAGTGTTAGCCCTGGATGCCGGTGGCGGCGCAGTTGGCGGGTCCGCTGTGCCTGAGCCCAGGTCTAATTTTCTTCTTTTGGCTGGAATGATGACGGCAGCCGTCATCTACCGTCGTAGATCTCGCCACGTCTAGATTGCAAAACGGGGGTACCTTACCCCGTTCGCCTGGTTCGTCTCTTTTGGTGGATGCCGGTTGAACGGCATCCACCCTCTTCTAAGTCATATCCGCAACAGGTTCACGTTCCGTTGCTTGACATTGTCCTGTGGGATTGAGTAGAAGCGTAGCTAACAATCTGCCCACGCCAACGGATTGACCCACTCCTACGATGATGCGCCTTAGCTTCTGCGTTATGCTGGATGGAGCGTGGGGCAGGGCGGCGTCATCGACCCCGCGAAGGTTCCATAGGTAACGCTTCTTCCATTGTTTGGGCTTGGATGCTCACCACCGAGGCCATGATTTGAAAATGTCACGATGAGTTGAGCGATTGGCACGGACGTAGGAGAGGAAGATGCTTAAGGTACGAATCAACAATTCGCCTTATCCGCGCCAGAGGTTACGCGCCCGCGTGCGAGTGAGACTGGACAAGGGCGCTTCGGAGAAAGCACGGTCCGCGGTTGGCTGATGCCCGGTCTGGCAAGGAATCATGTCAGCCGACTTAACGTCAAGGGTGAAGGCGAACAGTAAAGCAATTAACAAGAGCTGGCTCCAATTGCGTGCGAGCCTGCGCGGAAGCGATTCCGCCAAATATTCCGGCGACGAGCTTCCGTTGCGATCGGAGCTGTTCAGCACCGATCAGATGAAGCTGCATGGCAGGACCCTGGCAGCTTCGCACCAGTTGAGTCCTGAACCGGCTCGCGACAGGCTTCTCCCGCGACTGGCTGAGAACGAAGGCGTTTTGGTTGGCGTCCGCAGCTTGCTGGCGGATGCGGCCCAGGCCAGCCGCGGGATTACGCCAGCCGGGGAATGGCTGCTCGACAACTTCTATCTGATTGAAGAGCAGATTCGGACGGCCAAGAGACACCTGCCAAAAGGATACAGCCAGGAACTGCCGTCCTTGCTGAGCGGAGCTTCGGCTGGATTTCCGCGCGTGTATGACATTGCGCTGGAGACGATTTCACATGGCGACGGAAGGGTGGACCCAGAGAGCCTCACCAGTTTCGTCGCAGCCTACCAAACCGTTACGGCTCTGAAGTTAGGCGAATTGTGGGCGATCCCGATCATGCTGCGTCTGGCATTGATCGAGAATCTCCGGCGCGTTGGAACACGCGTAGCCGCCGACAGGATCGACCGAAGCCACGCAGATTCCTGGGCGGACCGGATGACGGAGGTCGCCGAGAAGGACCCGAAAAACCTGATCCTGGTGATTGCGGACATGGCACGTTCCAGCCCGCCCATGGTGAGTTCCTTTGTGGCGGAATTTGCGCGCCGGTTGCAGGGACAGAGCCCCGCTTTGGCATTGCCGCTCACCTGGATTGAGCAGCGACTCTCCGAGTCCGGCCTAACGATTGAGCAGTTGGTGCAGTCAGAGAACCAACAACAAGCCGCAGATCAGGTTTCCATCAGCAATACCATCGGCAGTCTCCGCTTTCTGGGAGCCATGGACTGGCGGGAGTTCGTCGAGGCCATGAGCGTGGTGGAGCAGACACTGCGCGAGGACCCCGGCGGAGTTTACGGCAGAATGGACTTCGCCACCCGCGACCGCTACCGTCATGCAGTAGAAAAGCTAGCCAAGCGCAGCGACCTGCCAGAAGCCGGTGTGGCGCGCACAGTGATCCAGATGGCGCACGAAAGCGCGAACCGGAGAGGCGCCGAGGATCGAGCGGCGCATGTTGGCTTCTACCTGATCGACGAGGGACTCCCACAACTCGCGCGATCCATACACTTTCATCCATCGGTGTTCGGAGCTTTCGAGGGAGTGATCCGCCGTTTTCCGCTGTCCGTTTATCTGGGAGCGATCCTGCTGATTACCGCGCTTTTCACGGCAACTTTACTGGCGAAGGCGCATGCAGGCGGGTTTGATAGCTGGATACTCGTGCTTACGGGTTTAGTTTCCCTTCTGTGCGCAAGCCAACTGGCGGTTGCGCTGGTGAATTGGCTGGCGACGCTTCTAACTACACCCCATGGGCTCCCGCGCATGGACTTCTCCGAAGGTATTCCACCAGAAATGCGCACCCTGGTCGTGGTGCCGTCGATGCTTGCAAGCACTCAGGACGTGGAGGATCTGGTCGAGGCGCTGGAAGTCCGGTTCCTGGCGAATCGGGACGCGAACTTGCATTTCGGCCTGCTGACTGATTTTCGAGACGCACCCGTGGAAACCCTGCTGGCGGACGAAGCGCTGTTGAGCTTGGCCCGGAAGAGGATCGAAGAGCTCAATGAAAAATATGGCGGGGCCGAAAGCGGCATTTTTTTTCTTTTCCATCGCCCTCGCTCGTGGAATCCTCGAGAGCAACTTTGGATGGGTTACGAGCGTAAGCGAGGAAAGCTTGGAGCATTGAACGCCCTTCTGCGCGAGGCAACGTTTGGTCAAAAAGGAGATGCGTTCTCGGTCGTCATCGGCGAGACAGCAGTTTTACCAGGTGTGAAATACGTCATCACCCTGGACACGGATACCCAACTTCCGCGCGATTCCGCACTGGCAATTTGTGGGCGCTATGGCGCATCCGCTAAATCGCGCGCGGTATGACGAAGGCAAGCAGCGCGTTACTGAAGGATACGGAATCCTTCAACCCCGGGTCGCCGTGAGCCTGCCCGGCACGAATCGCTCGCGCTATGCGCGATTGTTTGGGAGTGAGCCAGGCATCGACCCGTATACGCGCGCGGTCTCCGATGTCTACCAGGACCTCTTCGGCGAAGGTTCATTTATTGGCAAGGGTATTTACGATGTCGATGCGTTCGAGCGGTCGTTGCGCGAGCGCTTTCCCGAGAACCGGATCCTCAGCCACGATCTGCTGGAAGGATGTTACGCGCGCGCGGGCCTGCTGAGCGATGTGCAGTTGTACGAGGAATTTCCGGCTGATTACAGCGCCGATGTCAGCCGCCGGAGCCGCTGGATTCGCGGAGACTGGCAGATCGCGCGATGGCTGCTGCCGGGCGTTCCGGGTCCGGACGGGCGCCGGTTGCACAATCCCCTTTCCGGGTTGTCGCGCTGGAAGATTTTCGACAATCTTCGGCGCAGTCTGGTACCTGCCGCCATGACGCTCCTGCTGCTGCTAGGCTGGACGGTTTTGTCGCCAACCTGGTTCTGGACCTTACTGGTGATCGCAATCATTTTGATCCCGCCCTTGCTTGGTTCGATTGTGAATCTGTTTCGGAAGCCGGATGATGTGCTGCTGAGCCAGCACCTGGCGGTGTGGTTGCGTTCGAGCGAGCGGAATTTTGCCCAAGCGGCATTCACCCTCGTGTGCCTCCCTTACGAGGCGTTCTTCAGTCTGGATGCGATTGTGCGCACCGCGGGGCGGATGTTCTTCACCCGTAAGCGGCTTCTGGAATGGAATCCATCGAGCCAGGCGAATCAGAAGAGCCGGCAGGACCTGTTTCCTTACTTCCAATCCATGTGGGCCGGCCCCTGCCATTGCTATTCTCGCGGTGATTTATTTGGCGCTTTTCGAGGCCATCAGCCTCGGCCGTGGCTGGACCTGTGTTGGGCCTCTGGTTCGTCTCGCCCGCCATTGCATGGTGGATCAGCCTTCCGCTGGTTCGCCGGCGCGCCATGTTGACGGCCGACCAGACTATCTTCCTGCGGAATCTTTCGCGAAGGACCTGGGCCTTCTTTGAAACATTCGTGGGTCCTGAAGATCATTGGCTGCCGCCGGATAACTATCAGGAGCATCCGGTAGGCGTAATCGCGCATCGCACGTCGCCGACCAACATGGGACTTGCGCTGCTCGCCAATTTGTCCGCCTACGACTTCGGTTATATTTCCGCGGCGCAACTCATCGAGCGCACGGCGAATGCGCTCAGCACCATGAAAACGTTGGAACGGCATCGCGGCCACTTCTACAACTGGTACGACACGCAGTCTCTGAAACCGCTGCCGCCGTTATATATCTCGACAGTGGACAGCGGGAACCTGGCGGGCCATCTGCTGACATTGCGCGCGGGTCTGATGGCACTTCCCGATCAGAAGATCCTGGGACCGCGATTGTTCGACGGGCTTGCCGACACGCTAAGGGTCCTGGAAGACAGCGCGGGAGAGACTTGTCCGGCTCAATTCGCGCAACTTCACCTGGATCTGCAGTCCAGGCCAACCACGCCCGCCGGTGCCCGGCTCTGTCTTGACCGGCTCCTGGCATCCGCCATCGAGTTGGCGAAGTCATCTGGATCAACTCCGGACGCCAAACGAAGTGGTGGGCAGATGCGTTCATTCGTCAATGCCAGGACGCCCTGGATGAGCTTACGCTCTGCGATGCCGTGGGCGGCGACGAGATCCCGACGCTGCGCGAACTGGCAAAGCTTGAAGCAGAGATTCCCGCCGCAAGCCAGCGCGCCAGCGCAATGATTGCGGCTATCGAGGGCCTGGCGATCGATTGTGGCGAACTCGCCGCTATGGAGTATGACTTCCTGTTCGACAAGTCGCGTCACCTGCTGGCCATTGGATACAACGTGACGGATCGCCGGCGGGATCCGAGCTATTACGATTTGCTGGCCTCCGAAGCAAGATTGTGCAGCTTCGTAGCGATTGCGCAGGGCCAACTTCCGCAGGAGAGCTGGTTTGCCCTGGGGCGCCTGCTCACGACGGCCGATGGAGAACCGGTTCTTCTTTCCTGGAGCGGTTCGATGTTTGAGTACCTGATGCCGCTCCTGGTCATGCCCACCTATGAGAATACGCTGCTCGACCAGACCTACAAGGCGGCGTGGTGGAGCGCCAGATCGAGTATGGAACGGCGCGCGTTGGGCCGTGGGGAATGTCCGAATCCGGCTACAACACCATCGACGTTCATCTCAATTATCAGTACCGCGCATTCGGTGTGCCGGGCCTGGGCCTGAAACGCGGGCTGGCTGAGGATCTGGTCATTGCGCCGTATGCCTCGGTGCTGGCGCTGATGGTGGCGCCGGAAGAAGCGTGCCTCAACCTGCAGCGGCTCGCCGCTGAAGGATTTCGTGGGGAGATACGGCTTCTATGAAGCTATCGACTACACGCCGTCCCGGGTGCCGCGCGGACAATCGTCCGCCGTCGTTCGGTCCTTCATGGCCCATCACCAGGGGATGAGCTTTCTGTCCTTGGGCTATCTGCTCCTCGACCGCCCGATGCAGAAGCGATTCGAATCGGACCCGTCGTTCCAGGCGACCGCGCTTTTGCTCCAGGAACGAATTCCCAAGACGATACCGTTCCATTCCCACACCGCCGAGCCCTCCGGTTTCCACACGACTGAGAGTGGAGGCGTGACGCCCGTGCGCGTTTTCACCAGCCCAAACACGCCAATTCCGGAAGTGCAATTATTGTCCAACGGCAGATACCACGTAATGATTACCAACGCCGGTGGCGGCTACAGCCGGTGGAAAGATATAGCCGTCACACGGTGGCGTGAAGACAGTACCTGCGATAACTGGGGCACGTTTTGTTATATCCGCGACGTGACCGGTGGAGAGTTCTGGTCAACCGCGTATCAGCCGACACTGAAGCAACGAAAGACCTACGAAGCGATCTTCTCGGAGGGGCGCGCTGAATTCCGCTCCCTGGGCCATGTATTCGACATGCACACGGAGATCGCTGTTTCACCCGAAGATGATATCGAGGTGCGCCGAGTGACTATCACCAACCATTCACGCACGCGCCGGGCCATCGATGTCACCAGCTACGCCGAGGTTGTCCTGGCGCCACAGCCGGCCGATGCGCTGCATCCCGCATTTAGCAACCTTTTTGTCCAGACCGAGATTGTCCGTGAGCGCCAGGCGATCCTTTGCACCCGCCGCCCCCGCTCGCGCGATGAGCAGGCGCCATGGATGTTTCACCTGATGGCGGTGCATGGAGCGGACACCGGGGAAGTCTCGTATGAGACGGACCGCGCGCGGTTCATCGGACGCGGGAACACCGCCGCCAATCCCCAGGCCATCAGCGGGCCAGCGGCACTCTCGGGGAGCCAAGGCTCGGTGTTAGATCCAATTGTCGCCATCCGGTGTCGTGTCACGCTCGAACCGGAACAACCAGCCACGATTAATATTGTCACTGGCGTTGGCGCCAGCCGCGACGCATGCCTGGGCCTTGTCGAGAAATACCAGGACCAGCGTTTGGCAAATCGGGTTTTCGATCTGGCGTGGACCCATAGCCAGGTGGTACTGCGGCAGCTCAATGCCATGGAGGCCGACGCACAGCTCTACAGCCGGCTGGCCAGCTCTGTCATTTATGCCAATGCCTCGCTGCGCGCCGACGCAAGTATTCTCATCAGGAACCGCCGCGGACAATCCGGCTTGTGGGGCTACTCCATTTCCGGTGACTTGCCTATCGTGCTGCTACAGATCGCGGATCCGGCCAACATCGACCTGGTGCGCCAGCTGGTACAAGCACACGCGTATTGGCGTTCTAAAGGACTGGCGTCGGACCTCGTCATCTGGAACGAAGATCACGCCGGGTACCGGCAACTGCTCCACGACCAAATTACCGGGCTGATTGCCGCCGGCATCGAAGCCAACGTGACGGACCGGCCAGGCGGCATCTTTATCCGGTCCGGGGACCAGATATCTGATGAAGACCGCGTTCTGATCCAGTCGGTCGCCCGGGCCATCATCACCGATAGCCGGGGATCGCTTTCGGACCAGATCGAGGGCCGGGGCGCAGTGGAAACACCGGTTGCGCTCTTCGCTCCGACCCGGACCCGCCGTATTGAGTCCCCAACAGCCGCAGGGTTGCCTCTCCACGACCTTGTCTTCTTCAATGGTCTTGGAGGATTCACTCCGGATGGCCGCGAGTACGTCATCAGGACCGCGGAGGGGCAGACCACGCCCGCGCCTTGGATCAACGTGCTGGCCAACGCGCATTTTGGAACGGTCATCTCGGAGAGCGGTGTTGGCGTATACCTGGAGCGAGAATGCCCACGAATTCCGCCTCACTCCCTGGTCCAATGACCCGGTGAGCGATGCGGGTGGAGAAGCCTTCTACCTGCGAGACGAAGAGAGCGGCTTCTTCTGGTCGCCGGCGCCGCTGCCCCGTCGTGGCGCGAGGCCTTACGTTGGCCGGCATGGATTCGGCTACAGCGTCTTCGAGCATACGGAGAGTGGCATCCGGTCGGAATTGTGGGTTTACGTGGCCCTGGACGCATCGGTGAAGTTCTCGGTTCTCAAGGTCCGAAACGAATCCGGACGAACGCGCCGGCTCTCCGCGACGGGCTATGTGGAATGGGTGCTGGGCGATCTGCGGTCTAAATCGTCTATGTACGTGATCACCGAAATCGATCCCGCGAGCGGAGCGCTGTTTGCGCGAAATCCATACAACATGGAGTTCACCGGCCGAACGGCCTTCTTCGATGTGGACGAAACGGTGCGGACCGTAAGCGGCGATCGCGCTGAGTTCCTTGGACGTAACGGCACCCTTCGGAACCCGGCTGCCCTGACGCGGTCCCGACTTTCCGGCAAACTGGGAGCCGCTTTGGACCCTTGTGCTGCGATCCAAGTTCCCTTCGAGCTCGCTGTAGGGCAAGAGCGGGACATTGTCTTCAGGCTAGGCGCAGGCCGAGACGCCGATGACGCCAGTAACCTGGTGCGGCGCTTCCGCGAGCCCGGCGCGTCACGCGGCGCGCTCGAATCCGTGTGGCAGTACTGGAAGCATACACTCGGTGCGGTGTATGTGGAAACACCCGATCCGTCCGTCAACGTCCTGACCAATGGCTGGCTCCTGTATCAAACTCTGGCGTGCCGTCTGTGGGCACGGAGCGGATACTACCAGTCTGGGGGCGCGTTTGGTTTTCGCGATCAATTGCAAGACGTGATGGCCCTCATCCACGCTGAGCCGCGCTTGGTGCGCGAACACTTGTTGCTGTCCGCGAGCCGTCAGTTCCGTAGAGGGAGATGTCCAGCACTGGTGGCATCCTCCCGCAGGCCGGGGCGTCCGCACGCATTGTTCCGACGATTATCTCTGGTTGCCGCTGGCCACGTCCCGCTACGTTCTGAGCACAGGAGATACCGGAGTCCTGGATGAGCCCGTCCCTTTTCTCGAAGGCCGCCCAGTGAATGCGGAGGAAGACTCGTACTACGATCTACCGATCCTCTCCCAGGAAACGGCTCCCTTGTATGAACACTGCGTGCGAGCTATCTTGCGAGGCCTCACTGCTGGTGAGCACGGCCTGCCGTTGATGGGTTCCGGCGACTGGAACGACGGCATGAACAAAGTCGGTGAACACGGCAAAGGGGAAAGCATCTGGTTGGGCTTTTTCCTTTATGACGTGCTGATGAGATTTTCAGAGGTCGCACTCAGGCGTAACGACGTTTCCTTTGCCGAGCGTTGCCGGAGCGAGGCGGCTCGAGTGCGCGAGAGTATCGAGCAACATGGCTGGGACGGGGAGTGGTACCGCCGCGCTTACTTCGACGACGGCACACCCCTTGGGTCGGCCAGCAACCCCGAATGCCAGATTGATTCGATCGCGCAAAGCTGGTCTGTGCTATCCAGGGCGGGCGACGGCAAGCGTTCCCGCATGGCGATGGCAGCCGTGGACCAGCGCCTGGTTCGCCGGCGCGATGCTCTGATCCAACTCCTGGACCCTCCGTTCGACAAGTCGAATTTGGATCCCGGCTATATAAAAGGGTACGTTCCAGGCGTAAGAGAAAACGGGGGACAGTACACGCATGCGGCGATCTGGACCGCGATGGCATTCGCCGCATTGGGCGACAATCGCCGGGCATGGGAGATGCTGGCCATCATTAATCCAGTGAATCATGGCGCAACGCCCGAGTCGGTGGGCACCTACAAAGTAGAGCCTTACGTCATCGCGGCCGACGTGTATGCGGTCTCGCCTCATACCGGCCGCGGCGGATGGACCTGGTACACGGGCTCGGCCGGCTGGATGTACCGGCTGATCGTGGATTCCATTCTCGGGCTGAGGATCGAGACGAATAAACTGCAGTTCGCGCCGTGCCTTCCGGCGCATTGGAAAGAGTTCAAGGTGCACTACCGCTATCGCGAGACGGTCTACCATATTGTTGTCCGGCAAACGTCGGACGCGAGCGGTACGACGTTAATTGTGGATGGCGTCGAGCAAAATAATAAAGCCATTCTCCTCGTCGACGACCGTCGAGAACATGCGGTCGAGGTCCGGATAAACGCGACCGATGATGGGGTTGGATTCGACGGATTCAGCGCCCCGACAGCGCAAAAACCCCAGCTCGAACCAGTAGATCACGCATCGAAGATTCAATAGCGGCTCTTATTGTTTAAAAACGGTGAGCGGCAGCGCCCTCCACGCGCCGGCGGGGCTGGATGACGTTGATTCCGCATATCACTCCGCTTGGGCTGCGAAGCCCGTCACCATTTTTCTACAAACCCAAGCCAGCTTCAAAGACTGGCGGCTTGCCATTAACCGACCTCCCGACTAACTCGGCGGCAGTTCGCGGACCCTATGACTCCGCAGCGATTGTTTGTCCTCTCCCTGCCGCCAGGCGGACAAAGTGGGGTGACCGGAGAGAATCGAACTCTCGCGGACGGGGCCACAACCCGCCGCTCTGCCATTGAGCTACGGCCACAGTTGGCGCCAGGGGCACGAGTCGAACGTGCTTGTCTGGCGTTTCAGGCCAGCGCCTTGACCGCAACGGCCTCCCTGGCGGATTTGGTGGAGGAGCGGAGAATCGAACTCCGGCTTCTTGGTTGCAGGCCAAGTGTGCTGCCACTATCACTACACCCCCATGAAACCGGTCCCGGCGGTTGGAATCGAACCAACTAATGGGTGCGTATCAGACACGTTCTCGCCCGGTGAGCTTCGCCGAGTGGAGCCGCCTGCCAGAGTCGAACTGGCTTCACCGAGGTACAAGCCCGGCGCATCACCGTCAATGCTTAGGCGACAAAAAATGGAGCCGGCGCTGGGAATCGAACCCAAGTCTCACGCCTACCGTGCGCGCGCTCTCCCATTGAGCTACACCGGCTGGAGGCCGGTGCGGGAGTCGAACCCGCTTCTCGACGTTACGAATGTCGCGCATCACCATCAATGCTTACCGGCCTTTTGGAGCGAGTGACGGGATTCGAACCCGTGTCCACTGCATGGCGAGCAGCGATCCTGACCGCTGGACGACACCCGCAGAAAATGGAGCGAGTAGCGAGAGTCGAACTCACGTCTCTGGTTTGGAATACCAGGGCAACAGCCGCTATACCATACCCGCTGAGTCGCGGGGGCGGGACTTGCACCCGCCTCAAATGGCTTATGAGACCATGCTGGAACTATCTCCAGTCCACCCCGCAAAATGGGTATTCAATTGTCAAAGATCTGGTCGGGGCGGCTGGATTTGAACCAGCGAATCTCCTGCGCCCGAGGCAGGCGGCTTGCCACTTGCCCACACCCCGACGGCTGGACACCTCGGAGTCAGGCCGAGAGTCTTTCCTGCCAAAGCAATCGAGTTAGACCGATCCGCTAAGTGAGTACAAAAACAAAAAGGCCGGATCTTTTGGACCCGGCCTCTTGAAATCGGAAATGTTATTCCAAGCCGGTCAGGTCACCCCCCGCGGTCTGCAGACGCCTAGATTGGCGCGCATCCGCGTACCTTGTGTTTTGGTCCCGAAATGGATAACTTGAATCACGCACTTAAATCCTAGCCCAACTTAGGGCGAACTTCAAGATTTTTAATGTATGTAAGTGACGACACTTTGTAAGTGGCGGGGAAGGAGGGAATTCAACCGTCGTTGTTGTCCGCCCAAACACCTGTCACGAGCGGAGCGGCGTTGACCGTGGGTGGCGTCGAGCAAAACGAAGCTTACTGTTTCTCGAGTACGAGGGTCTGATCGGCCTCGCCTTCAGCTACCGTAAAATGCCGCTGGATCGTGATGATTTTGCCGTCCGGCGAAAGATTCCACTTCTCGTGGATACTCAGATCGCCGCCATTGTAGGTACCTTTACCGTCGAACGTCAGCGCGTCAGCCATCCATTTGAAGGCGCCCGAGACCTTGATCGACGCGCCCGTGACAATGATCGTGCAGGCCTTTCCGTCCGTAGTGCAGTTATACTCGCTCGTTCCGGTGCCGGCGGCGGTTGTCTGAGTGCGAGTGATCTGCAGGCTCGGATCCTTGTGGACGATCTTGTCCGTTCGGCTCGATATCGGAGGAGCCATTCCGAAGTCGCTCTTCTCGGCATTCAGTTTCCATTCGCCCGTGTAGTTTAGTTGTGCGGCTAGGGCGCTTCCGAACAGCGCCAGCATCGCGATCGTCACGTGAACAACTTTTTGCATATTTACTCCTCGCATCTCAAAGGGGCCGGCAACGGGGCCGGGCTCTCCATAACAGATCACAATTCAGACAGCAAGGCAAAGCTTCCGTCGCAGGTGTGGCATTGTGTTCTCGACGCTCTTGGTGTTCTCCGCGCGTCTGCGCTACGTCTTTCGTTATCCTTGGGGTACGACGCTCGAGTCCTGACTTTGTATCCTCCGCTGAATGGGCGATAATTTCAGCAGACTATGGCAGCGCGGTAGTCAGTACGGAGGCAGAGATTGTCCAGGGAACACCAAAACGTTACCGTATGGGTGACGGCGCGCCAGGCTTTCTCCGTTGCTATGGAGGCGCTTGTCAGTCATAAGCTGCGCTCTTTCCTGACACTGCTGGGATTGGTCATCGCCACCACTACGCTGATCGTGGTCATGTCCATTGTGAACGGCATGAACGTCTATATTGCCGACCACATCGCCAACCTGGGGACTAACACTTTCGTCCTTCATCAATTCCAGTGGGCGCAGGGCTTTGACTCGTTCCTGAAGGCTCGCCGCCGCAATCAGCCGATTCGTATGGAGGACTATGAGTTTCTGAAGGACAACCTGCAGGGATACCAGCAAATCGGGGCTATGTCTATGCTCGTGCCCAGTCCACGGGCGCGCTACAAAACTCACCTCATCGACGAGATCGATTTGCAAGGAAAGACTCCCAGCTTTGCCGACATCGGCCGTGAAAAAATTGCCTCCGGGCGCTTCATCAATGATAGCGACTACCAGCACAACGCGCGGGTCTGCGTGATCGGCCAGGATCTGGTGGAAAAACTATTTCCTATGGTCGATCCCCTCGACAAAGAAGTATTGTTGGCTGGTATACCGTTCCGTGTCATCGGCGTGACGGAAAGGCTGGGTAGCACGTTCGGACAAAGCCAGGATAACTTCGCCTTCGTTCCGTTGACGACCTTCCGCGCGATCTGGATGGGACGACCGGAGCTCTTCGTGTTTATCAAGGCGCCGGACGGCCGTCACATGATGGAGCTCGAGGATGAAGTCCGGGCCTTGATGCGCGCCCGCCGGCACGTTCCTTACAGTGAGGAAGACACTTTCGGCGTGAACGCTTCCGATACGTTGATGAGTGCCTGGCAGAACCTGACAGGCACAATTTTTGCGGTGACCATTGGAGTGGTGGCGGTTTTTATGGTAGTGGGCGGAATTGTCATCATGAACATCATGCTGGCCAGCGTCACCGAGCGCACGCACGAAATCGGCATCCGCAAATCGGTGGGAGCGCGCCGGCGGGACATCCTGTGGCAGTTTGTGATTGAGTCCGGCGTCATGGCCAGTATGGGCGGCATCGCCGGCGTGGTGCTCGCAACCCTGATTGCCCAGTTGGTCAACATCGTGTTCACCGCCTCGGTCCCGGTGAGTGCTGTGATCGTGGGCGTGAGCCTTTCGACGGTCGTCGGCCTGTTTTTCGGTATTTACCCCGCTACCAAAGCGGCTCGGCTCGACCCCATCGAGGCGCTAAGAACGGAGAATTAACGGTCTGTTGAAAAATGGGACTGGCTCCGCCGTCCCAAGCCGAGTAAAAAACGCAGAGGAGGCAGACAATGATAAATCGAACGTCCTTGCCCGCCGCAGGGAAGTATTTTTTCCTCTTGACGGGATCGCTATGGATGCTCCAACTTCTGAGCGCGCAGACGCCAATGGAGATCTACGGTCTGTGGCATTGTTATACCGACGCCTGCAGTTGGGCGTCAGTGCCCGAGATGACCGCTTTCGATACCGACAATCGCTGGATCATCGACCGTGGCAATGGGTCGCCCTCGGTGAACGTGGTCGTGCTGAGCTTTGTAAATCCTGTGAAGCTCATGAATCTCACGACGGACTCAGCCACCGCTAACGGTATTCCCATCGGAATGAACGCGGCTGTGGTGAATTACTTTCAAAGCAAGGGCATCCGGGTCATGATGTCCATTGGTGGATTTAGCTATACAAAAATCTGGGACAAAGCCCTCTCCGCCAATCCCACGCAGCTGGGAATCAATGCCGCCAATGCCGCCAAGCAATTCAAGGTCGGCATGGAGATCGACTACGAAAAAAGCAGCAATCCAAATCTGGCCGGTCTCCAGAAGTTCGTCTCTGCCTATCGTTCCGTCGTACCGTACGATCCAACGGGCAACAATTATTCGGCCCGCCTAACCATCGATTTGGGAAACGACGATCAATACCTGTCGGCCCTAGCGAGCTATGCAACCACCAACTGGCTCACGAGCAGCAATCCCGTGCTGGATTACGCCAACGCCATGGTGGCTTCCCAAAAGACCACTGTTTCCGCCCTGGAAACCGGCTGGCAGCAACACGTCGACGGGCTGACTGGCTCGGTGCCTCCGCTGGCGCCCGCCAAACTGGCGGGCAGTCTCTGGCTGATTCACAGCACTCCCAACTGCGCCACCTTCAGCAGCTCCGATCAAAACGCCGCGGCTAATTTCGTCGAGACGTTGCCGCCAAAGGGAGCCGGAACCACGGCGGGCATGCTGGGCTACATGTTCTGGGCGGGCGGATGCCAGGGCAACGGCACCGGCTGTACATACCCTCCTACTACTTGCGAGGGCGGAGTGGGTGTTGGCGCTACCACCCTGAATATTCCGATACCCATGCCCGCCTTGCGCACGCAATAACATCTTTGAGATTCGGCTATCGAAGCCAAGAACTGAGAGACTGGAATTATGCAGGCGTACCGTCAACACGTTCGCGAAAACTTGCTGCTGGCGTTCGACACGCTGCGCACCCATAAATTCCGATCGTTCTTGACGGTCCTCGGCGTACTCATCGGCACCACCACGGTGATCGCGGTCACTTCCATCATCGCCGGACTGGACAAGCAATTAGTAGACGTAGCACAGCAGTTCGGCACCCGCACACTCTGGGTTTACAAGCTGCAGGTCGGTAATCCTCACCAGTTGACGCGCGAGGAGCGTCTCCGCAAGCCGCTCACCTACGAAGACGCGATGGCCATCAAGGCGTTGTGCCCCTCCGTCGAGACCGTTTCAGTGGAGCTCTTTCCGGAGATGGGAGAGTTTGGCCTGCCTCGCGTTACCGCACGGTATAGGGGCCAGGACATGGTCGACGCCCTCTTCGTCGGCGTCACGGCAGATCATCTGCAGATTATCAATGCCACTGTGGGAGAGGGCCGCTTCTTTACCGACGGAGAAGATCTCCACCGCCGCGATGTGGCGGTGATCGGCAACGGCGTGTACAAGAGGTTTTTCGAGCATGCAGACCCGATTGGCAAGACCATCGTGGCGGACGGCCACAGCCTTGAAATCGTCGGCACGCTCACCAAGTTCAAATCGTTTCTGGGCGACGACCAGAACGATAAAGCCGTCTGGGTGCCTTACAACACCTTCAAAAAGACTTACCCAGAGGCCAAGGACCACTTTATCAGCGTGCTTGTCCAGCCGGGGCAAATGGAGCAGGGCAAGGGCGAGGTGACCGAACTGCTTCGCCGGCGCCGCCACGTCAAGCCCTCCGAGCCAGACAATTTCGGCATCGCCAGCGCCGACTCAGTCATCACCCAGTTCCGCCAGATCATTGGCACCGTGGCGCTGGTGATGGTGGTGATTTCCTCCATCGGTTTGCTGGTGGGCGGGATCGGTGTGATGAACATCATGCTGGTGTCGGTCACCGAACGCACGCGTGAGATCGGCGTTCGCAAGGCCATTGGCGCACGGCGAAGCGACATCACCTGGCAATTCCTGCTCGAAGCCATGACTCTCACTGGATTCGGTGGCGTCGTCGGCATCCTGGTGGGTTGGTTGCTGAGCCTGACCATTCGCACGTTCGTGCCGAGCCTGCCCTCCACCGTCCCTTTGTGGTCCGTAATCGCCGGTTTCACTGTCGCCAACGCCATCGGCCTTTTTTTTGGTCTGTGGCCGGCCTTGAAGGCCGCGCGGCTCGACCCCATTGCGGCCTTGCGCCACGAGTGAGCCGGCGCTGCGCACCGGGCGACGCTTTGCATCGCGACGCGGGGACGCGGAGATGGGGCGACGCGGCGAGTTTTGAGACTAGCGGAGCCGGTCTTTCCACAGGCGGAAACCACCGCGGAAGGCGTTGTTGTTGTCAATCTCGCCCCGGCAGGAAGCGCCTTCAGCAGCTTAGCGTTGCCTCCGCCAGGATGACGTAGTCGGCCTCTGCACACCGGGCGATGCTTTGCATCGCGACGCGGGGACACGGAGATGGGGCGACGCGGCGAGGTTTGAGACTAGCGGAGCCGGTCCTTCCACAGGCGGAAACCACCGCGGAAGGCGTTGTTGTTGTCGCCTAATCTCGCCCCGGGAGGAAGCTGCTTCAACAGCTTGGCGTTGCCTCCGCCGAGGATGACGTAGTCGGCATCGAGCGCGGCTTTGAGCTGCTTGACGACATCCGCCACATGCCGGCGCCACTTCTTTTTGCCCAGCCGCTTTAGCCCGCGGATTCCGACATAATCCTCGTAGGTGCGCCCCTTCTCGTAGGGCAGGTGCGCCAGCTCCATCGGCTCGAGGACTCCGTTCACGATCATAGCCGACCCTAATCCCGTACCCAGTCCAAGGAAAAGCATCCGCCCGCCTTCGTAACTTCCAAGCGCCTGCATCGCGGCGTCGTTGATGATGCGAACCGGCCGCCCAAACGCTTTGCGGAACTTAAAGCCAACCCAGCCGTGGCCAAGATTGTGGGGCTCGCTGACGGGCCGGTTGTGTAATACTGGCCCTGGATAACCCATGGCCACGGCGGAGTACTTCCACCCCGCCGTGGCCTTTTTTACATCCCGGACCATTCTTGCCGCGTTCATCGTAGGTCCGGAAGGGATTTCTACGCGAGCCTTTCTACCGGAGGCGAGCAATTTCACGTGCGTGCCGCCAACATCGATCACAAGTACTTTCACGCTACTATTATGAACTCGTATTGGACTCGATTTGGCGCGAGGTCAGTCCTTGGCGGGTCTAACATCCACTAGTTGATGCCGCCGCCGCTCACCGACTCGGGAAACGTCCGTGGATTACCGGACGCTGACCGAGCCATGCGCGTAAGCAAGTGGTCTATGTCAATCTGAGCCGCCCGCTGCAACCGGCACCGACACCTCAGAAGCGGCGCTGGCACGTTCCACTTTCATGTGCACCTTTTTGGAAACCGGGAAGGCGTAGGATTGTCCAAGAATTCCGGCATCGAGGTGGCGCACCACGTACACGCCATTGATGTTATCCAGCCGCAGCGCGCTCCGGTCCGAGATGCGTTCGGGATTTGGCGGGCCGGTGAGAATGTAAATTCGAACGTCGTCGCCTTCAAGGCGGACTACGCGAACGCGTTGCGTTGGATCGAGACTCATGTGGATCGTATAGTGTCCGGGGGCCAAAAGTGTGGTTCCCCAGTAAGCCGCTGCCGGTAAGTTGAAGCTTCCCTTGAAAGCTTCCTGAGCCGCCGCTCGCGGTGTGGTGAAGCCTACAACAAATGCCAGCATGAGAACCATAGTGCCGTATTTTGCGTATTTCACAACTGATCTCCTTTTTGGCGACAACCTTCTGAGTGCCCGGTCGTCCAATCTAAGAGACGAAAGTTCAGCTATGGCGGCAGATCAAGAAGAGGTCAAGTCTTCGCCAGCCCGCGACCGCAGGCTGCGGTTCGGAGCTTTCGAGGCGGACTTGGACAGCCACGAACTGCTTAAATCCGGTCGCTTGGTCAAGCTGCAGCGGAAGCCTTTTCAGATCTTGGAACTGCTGCTGCGGGTCCCGGGCCGCTTCGTCTCGCGCGCTGAATTAACGCGCGAGCTTTGGCCGGATTCGCACGTGAACTTCGACCGCAGTTTGAATACCGCAGTGAACGCTCTGCGAAACGCATTGGGAGATTCATGGCGTCATCCGGGTTACATTGAGACGCGGCCGGGGCAAGGCTATCGTTTTATCACGCCCGTGCAGGAGATCATTCCGGACCAAGCTGCCGCGGTGAACCAGGACGCGCACCAGAATTGCGTCAAGGCCGGATATTTTTTGAATAAGCGGACACAGGAGGATTTGCATAAGGCCATCGCGTATTTTCAAGCGGCGCTGGACGACGATGCCGGGTTCGCACGCGCTTATGCCGGTCTCGCCGAAACGTACTGCCTGTTGGCGCAGATGAATATGACGTCCCCCGTTGAAGCTGGCTCGCGCTCCAAGGAACTGGCGGCGACCGCGGTTGAACTCGAACCGAATTCCGCCGCTGCCCGAGCGGCCGCTGCTTGCGTGAAGCGGTTTTTCGAATGGGATTGGCTGCGAGCGGAGGAAGAGTTTCGGAGAGCCATAGCTCTGGATGCCGATTGCGCCGCATTCCACCAGGCTTATGGTTCGTTTCTTTCCTCCATCGGAAACGCGCCGGAGGCTCTGCACGAGCTTCGCCTGGCGCAGCGTTTGGATCCAGTCTCACCGGTGGTGAATGTAGAGGCAGCCTGGGCGCTTTACGTGGCGCGCGACTTCGCCGGGGCACACGAGCAGTGCTGGAAGGTGCTGGCATTGGAGCCGAGTTTCGGCGCCGCACAGCATGTGCTCGGCTTGGTCTACGAACAAATGCGAATGTATGAAGAGGCCGTGATCGAGCTCCAGAATGCGCAGGCCTCCGGTGATGAACAACCAGCCGTGATAGCAGCCCTTGGGCATGCGTGGGCGAAGGCCGGTAAGATTGCGCTGGCCGAAGAAACACTATGCAGACTGCAACAGCTCTCGGAAAAGCGCTACATCTCGCCTTACTGGCACGCGATCGTATACGCGGGCCTGCGGCAAAACCTTCTCGCGATCGAGTGGCTGGAGACGGGTTATCAACAGCGGGATGTTTGGTTGACGTGGCTCGGAGTGGATCCGCGTTTCGATGAATTGCGTGCCGCGCCAGGCTTCAAGTCGATTTTGCACAACATGCATTTCGAGCTTGCCGAAGCCGCTCGCTGCTAGCGTAGTGCGGCAAGCAGAATGCCGATTATTCGGCGGATCATCTGGCATGCATTAGACTGTCATCCAGCGTTGGTTCGAAGTTGCATCGGGCGCCGGCTGGCACGCAAAGCCGCGGAGCGGTGCCGAGATTAACTTGTGGGTTTACCGCCGCACTACACTTAGGTTAGAGCCTTGCTGTTCAGAGGCATTGGGTGAACACCTTATAGCGGCCCGAAAAACGCAGCGCCCTCGCATTTCCCGTCAAAGCTCCTATCAATAGCCCACACCGAAAAGGTCTTTGTTTGCGATATCCCCCGTGGCGGCGATGTGGGCTATATGGAAGGCAAAAAGCCGCCTGCAGCAACTATCTTATGGCCAGTATTTTCTCATTTCGGCAGAATCAAATATAATACAATGTAACGACGCGCCATGCCCCGAGTTGTCGGTTTTCCTTTGTCGTTCTTTCAAATAACCCCATGGATTCTGCACCAGGACGCAGAAAATCGTACGATTTGCAATGTTCCAGGCTTCTATTACCTGCGTGGGAAGCTGGATGTTGCGGCGTTCCAGCAGAGTCTTGATGAAGTGGTGCGACGCCATGAGGTCTTGAGGACCACCTATCGCGTTGACGACGGGATTCCGGCATCGGTGGTTCATCCGGCGCGGCCGCTCCCGTTGACGGTGATAGATCTCCGCTCGTTGCCGGAAGAGGAACGCGAGCCTCGAGCCCGGCACCTTGCGGCCCAAGACGCAGACCGCTCCTTTGACCTGACCTGCGACATCATGCTTCGGGTGTCCTTGTTCCAGGTGCGCGATGAAGAGTACTTCTTGCTTTTGACCGGGCACCGCATCGCTTGGGATGCCTCTTCACTCGGAATAACTTTTCGCGAGCTCGCGTCTTTGTACAACTCCGTGGATAGGATGAACCGGCCGAGCCTGCCGGAGCTGCCGATTCAGTACGGCGATTTTGCGCGCTCCCACGCCGAGGCAGACCGGGAGAGCCGGTTCGACGAACTGGTCTTGTATTGGAAGGACCGGCTGGCAGGTAGCGCGGACGTGCTTCCACTGACCATCGAACGGCAGCGACCCGCGCGACGCACATTCCGCGGCGCTCATGGTAGATGGCTTTTGGATGCCGGCCTTGCCAGCCGTCTCGAACTTTTCGGGCGTAAAGAGCGGGGCTCGCTGTTTATGGTGCTGTTTAGCGCCTTTCAGACACTGCTGCACCGCTACACGGGAAGTGAAGACGTCGTGACCGGCTCCCCAGTGTCCTGCCGAAATGCCCAAACAGACCACCTGATCGGATCCTTCGTCAATCTCATTCCGCTACGAACCGATTTCTCGGGGGATCCAACATTCCTCGAGCTGCTGGTTCGCATCCGGAAAGATGTTTTGGACGCGCAGGCGCACAAAGATCTTCCCTTCGAAAAGATGCTGGAAGCGCTCAACCGGCAGCGAAGTGCCAGCTATCATCCGGTTTTCCAGGCGATGTTTCAGCTCAAGGATACCCACGAAGAAACGCCCGAACTCGCCGGTCTCACAGTGGAAGGGGTGGATTTCACGGGTCACACGGCGGAGCTCGATCTCATCCTGGAAGTCAGGGAGAGGCCAGAGGGACTGTTGTGTGTCCTGAACTACAACACCGATCTGTTCGAGGCTGGGTCCATCCAGCGGATGTTGGGCCACTACCAGGTCATTCTGGAAGCCGTGGTGCGGGACCCGGAGTGCAGGGTATCTCGACTGCCCATACTGACGGAAGAGGAGCGTAGCCGCATCCTGGTGGAGTGGAACGACACACGCGTGGAATTTCCTCACACCAGCGTTCATGAGATGTTTGAGGAACAGGCGCGCCGGACTCCCGAGGCGGTGGCTGTGGTGGATGAGGACCGGCAACTCAGCTATGCCGACTTGAACGCCAGAGCCAACCGATTAGCACGTGCCCTAGTAACTTCCGGCGTGGGCCGTAACGTTATGGTGGGCATTTGCACGGAGCGCTCCGTGGAGATGGTGGTTGGCCTCTTGGCTATTCTAAAGGCGGGAGGCGCTTACGTTCCGCTCGAGCCCTCTTCTCCCCCGGAGCGTTTGGGGTTCATGCTTGCCGACTTGCGCTCGCCGGTATTGCTAGGCCACAAGCGGTTCCTGAAGTTATTTCCCCAACACAGAAGCACGCTGTTTCCCGTCGAGGAATGGCCCCAGATCATGGCCGATCACAGTCCAGAGAATCTGGGGTCTTACGTAGACCCGAACGACCTGGCGTATATGCTGTATACCTCGGGGTCTACGGGACGGCCTAAAGGCGTTTTGATACCTCACGGGGCTTTGACAAACTACCTCTGCTGGTGCCGGGCCGCCTACTCTATGGACCAGGGACGAGGTTCGCCAGTTCATACTCCCATAGGCTTTGACTTGACGATCACCAGTCTTTTTCCGCCCCTGCTGGCCGGACGGACCGCCGTACTCATTCCTGAGGATTCAGCGCTGGAAGGGCTGAGCGTGGCAATAAGGAGCGGCGACTTTAGCCTGGTAAAGCTGACTCCCGCTCATCTCGAAGCACTCAGCCATAGGTATGTTCCACAGCAAGCACGGATAGGAACTCGGATGTTTGTAATCGGCGGGGAGGCGCTGATGGGCGAAACGCTTGCCTTTTGGCGCAAAAAAGCTCCCTCCGTCCGGCTCATCAATGAATACGGGCCCACCGAGGCTACCGTCGGCTGCTGTGTGTATGAAGTCCCTGCCGGCAGCGCTCCTCAGTCCGCGGTTCCAATTGGCCGGCCAATTTCGAATGTCCGGCTCTATGTCCTGGATCGAAATTTGCAGCCCGTCCCGATTGGAGTGCCAGGTGAGTTGCACATTGCGGGTGCCGGATTGGCTTTGGGTTATCACTGTCGACCGGAAGTGACTGCGGAGAAATTCATTGCCGATCCCTTTAGTACGGAGCCGGGAGCACGTTTGTACAAGACAGGCGACCTAGCACGCTACCGATCGGATGGCACTCTCGAGTTCCTCGGCCGCCTCGATAATCAGGTGAAGATTCGAGGATTTCGGATTGAGCTGGGTGAGATCGAAGCGGCGCTGGCGGAGCACGCGGCGGTGCGCGAGGTCGTGGTTACTGTCTGGGAGGCGGCAGCGGGCGACCGGCGGCTGGTGGCGTATATGGTTCTCGATCAGAGTGCCGCACCGTCAGAGGAGCAGTTGCACAATTTTCTGAAGGGGAGACTGCCAGATTACATGCTCCCGGCCAGATATTTATTCCTACCTGCGTTCCCGCTGACATCTAACGGAAAAGTAGATCGCCAGGCCCTTCCGTTGCCCACGCAAGTCGAGAAGGCTGGCGCCGTCCCGGTGGAGACGGCTTACGATGAATTGGAACTTCGGCTAGCGCGAATCTGGGAAGAAGTGCTGTGCACGCGGCCCATAGGCATGAAGGAAGACTTCTTCGATCTGGGCGGGAATTCGCTTCTAATCATGAAGCTGCTCATGCGAATTGAGCAGGTGTTCGGGATAAAAGTGTCTCAGGCCGCGCTGCTTCAGGCACCGACGATTGAGGCGCTCGCCTTTGTACTCCGCCATCCGAACTCGTTTAGAGAGCCGGAGCTTTTGGCCGTCCAGCCAAACGGATCGCGGCCGGCTTTTTTCTGTGTAAGTGCTGGTTCATTATTTCGGCGCCTGGCTCATCGGTTAGGTTTCGATCAGCCGTTTTTCGGCCTTCCGTTGCCAGAGCTAGAAGAGTTGCCGGCGAGTCGCCGTTTGGAGGATTTCGCTGCACACTGCGTTAGAGTCCTGCTAGCAAAGCAACCTGCAGGGCCTTATTACTTGGGCGGCTGGAGTGATTGGGGAGTCTTGGCTTATGAAATCGCGCAGCAACTCACACAACAAGGCCAACGCGTCGCCCTGCTCGTTCTGTTCGATGCGGAGAACCCAGCCTATATGTTAAGGTTTGCGGGTCTTGAGCGTGCGCGAGCGCTCCTTTCTATGTTTGGCCAGTGGATGGACTTCCATTGGCAGATCCTCCGCCGTTTGGAATTGCGCGGCGCGTTCGGATATTTGGGTCTGGCGGTGCGGGGCAGGCTGTCGGCGCTCCAACGTAGAATCTGGAGGACAGCATACCGCGTGCAGCAGCGAGTCGGCCGGCCGATTGACAGCGGACCGGAAACTATCAATCGCGTGCTAGCGTTTGCCGTAAGCGAGTATCAGCCGCGACCCTATACTGGCCGTGTATTGCTTTTCCGGCGCGACGCTCGGCCTGTAGGACGTTACCGGGATCCTGAGTATGGTTGGGGCCAACTCGTCGGCACGTTACAAATCGAAAATGTGCCAGGCGCCCACGTGGATATGTTCCTTCAGCCAGGCGTTGAGATTGTGGCGGAAAAGCTGGACGCCTGCCTTCGTGAGGCGCAAGAATCCAACCGTTCCATGATTAGCAGCACTCGGTCTTCCATGCCCTAGATCTGGGCAATTTGGAGCCAGAATCTCGCAGGGTCCCCAAACAAGTCCAGCGGTATCGGGCGTTGGCTTACTTTAGGAAGCTCCAAGCGCCTTCCTCTGATGCGTACATGACTCTCGTACACTGAACGGTATGAGAATCGAGACGCTGGCGGTTCATGCGGGGCGTTCTATCGACCGGTCAAGCGGCGCGGTGACGCCGCCCATTCACCTGTCCACAACGTTCGAGCGCGCCGAAGACGGGAATTATCCGCTCGGCTTTTCATATTCGCGCGAAGATAATCCGAACCGGCGAATGCTGGAGCAGTGCCTGGCGGCACTGGAGGGCGGAAAAGAAGCGGTTGTCCTTTCGTCGGGACTGGCGGTACTGACGGGCGTTCTGCAGGGTCTCGAACCGGGTGACCACATCCTGGCGCCGGGGGACGTGTACTACGGCTTGAGGCAGGTCTTGAAAACCGTGTTCGCAAAGTGGCCGTTGGAGGTCAACTATGTCGACATGACGGACCTGAATGCGGTGCGCTCCGCGGTGCGCCCGAGCACGCGGCTGGTTTGGGTGGAGACGCCGTCGAACCCGCTGCTCAAGATTTCGGATTTGGCCGGTATTGCCGAGATTGCACGGAAGGCGAACGCGATCAGCATCTGTGATGGAACGTTTACCACACCGGTGGTTCAGCGGCCATTCCAGTACGGCATCGACATGGTGATGCACTCGACAACGAAATACATGGGGGGCCACAGCGATGTGGTGGGCGGAGTGCTGACCACGCGGTTTGACAACTATCTGTTTGAACGGGTGCGGAACTCGCAGCGATACGGTGGCGCCGTTCCCTCGCCATTCGATTGCTGGCTGATCCTGCGCGGCGTGTCTACCCTTTCGTGCCGGGTGCGTGCGCACCTGGAAAACGCGAGCGCGGTGGCGGCCTATCTGCGAAGTCATTCGGCGGTCGAGAAGGTGTATTACCCTGGGCTTCCCGATCATTCTGGGCATGAACTGGCGGCTCGACAGATGGCGGGTTTCGGTGGCATGCTCTCGTTTCAGGTTCGCGGCTCGCGCGACCAGGCTATGGCGGTCGCTGCGAAGCTGCGATTGTTCACACGGGCGACGAGTCTTGGGGGTCCGCATAGCTTCGTGGAGCATCGGGCTTCGATTGAAGGACCGGGCACAAAGACGCCGCAGAATCTGCTGCGGGTTTCGGTGGGATTGGAGAACGTCAGCGATCTGATTGAGGATCTGGAGCGGGCGCTGGGCTAGAGGTGCCAAGACAAAAGGCAAAAGGCAAAAGTCGACGACCCCCGGTCTACTACACCTACTGTCCGAATCCCTGGTACGTGTACGTCATAGGATGCGGACCCGGCAGGTAACAGGTTTTGAGCTCGGTGATCTGGAATCCCGCTTCGGTGATGAGCGTATCGATCTTGCGATTGAGGTGACAACCGCCCGTAAAGCGCTTCCAAAACGGTCTAAGGCGATCCTGCCAGACGACCGCGCTAGGATCCGGAGCACGGCCGTGCTCTACAAAGATGAGCCGGCCGGTGGGTTTTAGAACGCGTCTCATCTCCCGCAGGGCGACTGGAGCGTTCGGAATGGAACAAAGGGTCCAGGTGATAACGACCGTGTCCATTGTCGCATTCGAGAGGGGCAGAGGCTCGGCGGCGGATTGAGATAGGAATTCGACCTTCGTTGACCCGGCTGCCGCCCTCGTGCGGGCTAATCGTCCAAGTTCAATAGAAGGGTCCACGCCGTACACGCGCTCGACTTCCGGCGAATAGAATGGCAAATTCAGGCCGGAGCCAATTCCTATCTCCAGCACCTGGCCGCGAGCGTGAGGGATCCATTCCGCTCGCAGGCAAGCCGTTTCCTTATTCTTCATCGCAAGATCGATGAGGCGAGGCAAAACGTATTTTGCGTAAAAATCCATGGGCAAAGCGAATTGTAGCCGATTCGTAGTCCTTTCTTGACCTATTTGAAACCAATTGAGAAGATGGTTTGCTCCTATGCGACTGCTGCCACGTGAAGAGAAGTTTTACGACTTGTTCGTCAACCAGGTAGACCTGATTTCCGAGGCAGCCAGGCTGTTACTGCAGGGTGTGAAAGCCGGCAATACGCGGCTGGCGGAAGTGGCCAAAGACATCAAGAGGCTTGAACACCAGGGTGACGACATCATCCACGAGATTTTCACGCGGCTCAACTCCACATTCATTACGCCGATCGATCCCGAGGATATACACTCGCTCTCCAGCCGCTTGGATGACGTGCTGGATGGAATTGAAGACGCGGCGCACCGCATGATGGCATATCGCGTGAGCCCCATTCCGGTCGGCATGGTGCAGCTTTGCGAGACGATTTACAGTTGCAGCCGCACGATGAAAAAAGCCTTTGAGGCTCTGGACAAGAAAAAGGAAGTGATGGAGCACTGCATCGAGATTAACCGGCTGGAGAATGAAGCCGATCATCTGGTGCGCGGGCTGGTCATCGACCTGTTCGAGAACGAGAAGGATTGCATCACCCTCATCAAGATCAAGGAAATTTACGAGTTCCTGGAAGCGACCATGGATCACTGCGAAGACGTGGCGGACGTGCTGCAGAACGTAGTGGTCAAGAATAGCTAGCCGTCAATGACCACGCTGTGCCATCGGCGATTCCTCTCTATTTCCATGGAACCTTCGAACCGCGCTTGCGTATTAAGTTGCAGATGCAGGCAGCCTTTCAGGAAGCCAAACGCGAGCAGCAGAGCTTTCTCGCTCCGCTTGAAAAGCGCAGTCTTATCTGGATTGCGCAGCGCGCGCCCCGGTGGGTCAATTCCGATCATCTGACAGTGCTGGGACTGGCCGCGTTATTCGGCGCCGGCATGAGCTACTGGTGGGCGCAGTCAAATTCAGCCGGACTATACGCCGCGATCGTTTGTCTGGCGCTCAACTGGCTGGGTGACAGTCTGGACGGCACGCTGGCGCGGGTACGAAACCGGCAGCGGCCGCGTTACGGGTTTTATGTCGACCATGTGGTGGACGCATTCGGAGCGCTATTTCTTGTAGGCGGCCTGGCATTATCGGGATTGATGAGTGAGCGGATCGCTCTGGGCCTGCTGATCGCCTATCTGATGCTCTCCATCGAAGTCTACCTGGCCACTTATGCGTTAGGCACGTTCCACCTGTCGTTCTGGATGTTCGGGCCCACGGAGCTGCGGCTGGTGCTGGTGGCTGGAAATATCGCACTGCTGGTGAATCGCGACGCCGGCGTTACAGGAACGAGCTGGCGATTATTCGACATCGGCGGCGCCGTAGGGATTGTCGGAATGAGCTTGATGCTGATTCTTTCCGCCGCCAAACATACCCGCGCTCTCTACGATGCCGAACGGCTAGGCTGAAGCGTCGACACCTTCGTCCCCAACTTCTTAAGCAGCCGGATGGCTTCCCGGCGCTCCGATGGCGACAGACCAGACGTGGCATGCTCCATGGCAGCGGCATGTTCGGCAAAAGCGCACTCGATCAATTTACGTCCTTCAGGCGTCAAATGAACCACGCGTGCGCGACGGTCACCCGGATCGTCCCGGCGCTCGACTAGCCGCTTTTCTTCCAGACGGTCAATGGCGGTGCTGATGGAGCCGCTGGTCAGCCGGATTTTGGAACCGATCACGTTTACCGGCAGCGGGCCTTTGTGCAGCAGAATCTCCAGGACGCCGAAATCCGAAAGCCCCAGCCCCATCGACCCGATGTTCTCGTGGGCTTAGGCTGCGAACGCGTCGTAGGCCTTCCATAGTAACAACCAAATATGGACGCCGGTCAGTTTTTGCCGTGTTTTTTCAGTGTTTTCCAAGAGATTAAATCCTTCAGATATATCTCTACATCAATATACTTGATGCCGAGGAAATCGGCAATCCGAGAAAGAGAAGACGATGGCGACAAGTGTGGTTGGAGATTTTTCCGCAGCACCCCGGCACCGGCTGCTCCAGACTGGCGCCCGGTTGAAGAGTAGCGTGTAGAAAGAGAATCGGCGTCCGCGTTTCCACGGCTGCATGCCGGCCCAGAGATTCGCCAGCTATGACTTTTACTTGTACATCCTTGGCTCCCGTTTGGGCAACCGGCAGTCTCGCGGCAGCCACATCCTGATATCGCGGCGCCACCATTTTGTCCTTTCGCGGAAGGTTCACCCAGAGCTGGAATCCTTGCAGGCGGCCGCCATTTTTAGTAAGCTCCGCGCCCGGCATCTCGGAATGTACGAGACCAGAGCCCGCCGTCATCCACTGGACATCGCCGGGCCCGATGATCCCGTGGTTTCCCTGTGAGTCCCGGTGCTCCATTGCGCCTTCCAGAACATATGTCACTGTCTCGAATCCTCGATGCGGGTGGTCGGGGAAGCCCGTGGATTGTCCAGGCCTGAACTCGATCGGACCCAAATGGTCCAGCAGCAAGAACGGATCCACATCTTCAAGCGCGGCCGTCGGAAAAACTCGCCGGATCGGCACGCCCGCTCCCTCCATCGCTTGAATACTTCGGATCACTTCTGAAACACTTCGTTGCATTCTCCAAACCCTCCTAGGCGACAACTCTCAGCGAGAGAACAGCCGTGCTGTCCTCTCCCACCGGCCCCAGGCCACGATCGCCATAGCCACCAACAGCGCAACCGGCACCGCCGGGCTGCTCCCTAAGACCACCAGATGCGCGATCACGGCGCCGACCATCACTGCAGTAAGCCAGATCGCGCCCAATCCGGCAATCTCCGGAACGAGCAATGCCACCGCGCCCGCCACTTCCAGCCCGCCTGTAAAATAGCGCAGCCACTGGCCCAGCCCTACGGCAGCAAACAGGTGGACCATGCTCTCCGCTCCCGTAAGTTTCGCGATGCCTGCCATCACGAACACCGCCGCACTCGCGACCTGCAAGAGCCACACGACCGCGTTCTTCACCCCGGCCCGCCTATAGCGCTTTTGCCTACGTGATTAACGGCGAGGGCCGCATGGGACCGGAGAACAACCGAGTTCCTGAAGGCCACGTCGCCGTCTTCGCAAAAAGCGGCGATGTGGTGCGGCTGTCCAATTCGGCAAGCGTTCCACTGAACGTGTTGCTGATTGGCGGCGCGCCGCTCGGTGAGCCCGTGGCCCGCTACGGCCCCTTCGTGATGAATAAGAAAGCCGAATTGCATCAGGCCGTCGAGGACTATCAGAACGGGCGTATGGGATTGATCGTAGCGCGGTAGGGAGTGGCGAGCCGGCGCATCGCCCTGTTATCGAGTTCAGATGGCGGCGCGGCAAGATTCAGGTTTTAAGGAATGTCGACAGCGCAATGGTCTCTCCCAAAGCTTGCCGAATTGCGGTCAAGAATTCATGATTATCGGGCGGCTTCTGGAAGAAGGCCACCGCCCCGGCATCCAGGGCACGTTTCTCATTGTCAGCCGGATCCCGAGCGCTGAGCACGATGACTGGAGTCGCCACAAGATCTGTCAGCCCTCTCAATCGTTCGAGGACGAGGAAACCGTCACCGGCAGGCAGTCCGAGATCCAGGATGACCAGGTCTGGTACCTCCTTGCGCGCCACTGCTACGGCGGAAACGGCATCCGTAGCGCAGACCACCGCATAGCCGTTGGCTTTCAATCTGGCAGTCAAGCCCAGCAAGAGATGTTGATCGTCGTCGATGATCAGAATCTTTTTTTCGCTCATTTAAGGTTCTCCTTGCCCAGCAGGTGCGCTTGCACCAGCCGTTCGATTCGTGCCGCGACTTCGGCGATCTGTTCATCCCTGGGCTTTCCGGGTTCGACAAGCAGCATCGTTGAGGAAATTTCCGGCTTGAGTTTTGAATCATTGTCGAAGGTCCGCAGCTCTCGGCCAATGCGGCTTGCAATGGCCTCAAATCCGCTGAGGCCGGTGCACGCGACAATGAAAAATGTCTCTGCCGGCTCTGCGTCACTCATCGAGGGCAAGAGCACATCCTGATCGGGATTAATGCAGCCGTCCAGCACCCTCCGCAGCTCCGGCAGAATATCCTCCTGAACGGCTCCCTCGACCGGGACCACGTCCACCGCAATGAGGGTCACCGAACCGGCCTCCAGGTTTGGCGCGGTGAAGACATGGGCGCACAGTTTGGCCAGTGAAAACACAGGCAGGGTGAAGTAAAAAGTGCTGCCGTGTCCCGGTTGGCTTTCCACCCAGATTCGACCGCCGTGCCGTGACACCAGCTCCTTAGAAATAAACAGTCCCAGACCCAGACCGCTACGACTGACTTCGGCGCCGCTCTTTACCTGCGCCAGACGGTCAAAGACGATCTCGCGGTTTTCCGGGCTGATGCCGCGTCCCGTATCGGACACCGATAGACAAAGAAAACCGTCTTCCGCCAGAAGCCGGCCTTCGACGGTAATGGTTCCACTTTCGGGCGTAAACTTGACGGCGTTATCGATCAGGTTAGTAAGAATTTGCCGGACACGGGCGGGATCGGCCCAAACAAAAGGAAGACCCGGTGCAACGTCGGAACGCAAGCTGATATTCTTCGCTGTCGCGTTCGTACGGCATGTGGTCAACGCGTCGGCAACCAGCTTGATCGGACTTGTATGCTGAGGTTCTACAGTGATTTTATGCGTTTCGACACGGGTGATATCGAGCAGATCGCTGACCATGTCCTTCAGTTGTTTGACATTGTCCAGTGCGGATGCCAGGTGCTCGCGCTGTTCGGGAGTCAGATCGCCAAGTAGTCCATCCAATACATTGGTGGTGAAAAAATAGATTGCCGTCAGCGGAGTGCGGAGTTCATGCGAGACGTGAGAAAGAAAATTTTCTTGTAGGCGCGCGCGCTCCTGCCGGGCCTCTTCCAGCACAATCGCGATCTTCCTGCGCTCCGTTACGTCCTGCATGATGATGGCGAAGCCGCGAAACGGGCCCGTACCTTCCATCAATGTTGTGATGTTGACATGGGCCCAGAACTGCCTCCGATTCTCCCGGACGCGCCATCCTTCATCTTCCAACCGCCCGGCTTGCAAAGCCTTGTGTAACTGCTTCTCGGGCACGCGATTCTGAATATCTTCGGGGGTGAAAATGCAGGAGAAATTCCGGCCCACGATCTCGGCCTCAAGGTATCCCAACATGCGCTCCGCGCCGGAATTCCAGCTGGTCACGCACCCAGTGGGATCCATGGTGAAAAGGGCGTAGTCCCTAACCCCTTCGACCAGCAATCGAAAACGTCCGTTTGTCTCCGCCAACCTCGACTCGAGGATCAAGCCATAGCGTTGCTGGAGAAATGCCTGGCCCAGCGCGCAAAGCAAATCGCCAGACGTCTGAAGGACAGCTCTGCTTACAGGACGCTGCTTCCTCGCTACATCCCAAAGTTGCTGCGCCGAGACTCCAACCTCGTTGGCCACGCGCCGCAACGGTAGTGGTTCGGGATATCGATCGAACACCTGCCCCGCAATAATGGCCCCCAAATGCACCTTACCCAAAGAGAGCGGAACGGCTACATGAATGAGGCCCGCCAGATCACGCACCATCACCACTCCGCCCGTTTGAAAAGCTTCCGGAACCGCCGTGCAAGGCATATGCGTGGTTATACAAAAGGGACATCCGGTGCCCCGGCCGGATGCGGCGTCGTGCAACAGGTTCCAGACCGGTTGCGCATTGTGACATTTTCCCAATAGGCGGCCTTCCACGTCGGTTAACGCGACAGCCACTCGCATGGTGCGGCCATAGGTCGCCAGAATTTCGCCCCAAGCGTCGAAATCAAGTAAGTCGGCCAGCGATTCGGGCGGCAGCTCAATACTGCCGCTTTCATCTATCACGCCGCCACCGCGGGAGGAGGGTATTGGAACCGACATGGGCAAGCGCTCGCTCGCGTCAAGTCGTCCAGACGCTTCTGAGATCATTCCTTTGCCTGTATCGCGGCAGCGCCGTTAGTTCGCTTGGGAACAGAGAACCTTGTGGGGGCCCGGCTCAAGAGACTGGAGTAGCTCTGCAACGGCACTGCGGGAAACGGATTCTGTTCCAGGGGTACCAGCGAGATTCCGCCTTGGCCGATCACAAACTCACGCGTATCGAATGAATGTTTACTCCCCCGCGACTTAACTACCGAAATGCAGCGGTGCAGCGAGTTGTTGATTTCCACCAGGCTCATCAGAATGAGGTTGTCCACGATGGAGCTGAGCGGAAAATCCGGCATATAGGATGAGATCCCCAGGAACTCAGGGTTCTCATAATTGAAGAAAGTCGACATCAAACGCTGCTTACTGTAGGCGACTATGGCGTGGAAAAAATCGCGGTACACGCCAACTTCTCCAATGGCAGTGCTATAACTGGTCATCCCATCAATCACCATCCGTTGCACGTCATGCTCCTCGATCAGATGGATGATGCGCGCATAATGTGCATCAATATCCAACTCTTGAGGACTCTCGAACAAGATCCGAATGGTTCCGTCAGCGACCTGTTCTTCCAGGTTCAGCCCCAGAGTCTGAGCATTACGAATGATTTGCGCCGGGTGCTCATCAAGCGAAATGAGCAGACCCCTCGTTTTTTGCCGCAGCGATCCTTCCCGCAGAATCTGTGTGCCCAGCACGGTCTTTCCCACTCCGGAAACCCCGACGACCATCGTGGTGGACCCGTCAAAAATGCCGCCGCCAATGAGAGTGTCGATAGCGTCAACTCCGATGACTGACCGCATGGTGCTGGATGTGGGCTGCTTTGCATCAGAGCGGAGAGGCGCCTGAACGCGACGGAAGACCTGCAAGCCTTCGCCCCCGGTAATGTGCATAGTGTGCTCGCCGGATTCATAATCCTGGCCCCGGCTCTTCACGACCTCCAAGCTGCGCCGTAGGCGCCGGCCATTCCGTTCGCTGCCCAACCTGATCACCGTATCCGCGAGAAAATCGGTCATTTCCGCAATCGCAATCGAATCGGGTGAGCTCCCCACCTCGAGCGAAAACATGGCCGTCAGATTCTCCCGGTTCAACGACTCGATCAATTGCTGTAGTAATTCGCGGTACCCACCGCGAGCGGAGTTGCTGCCGCCCAGGTCCGTACTTAACAACCCAATGTTGTCTACGAAAATCCGCCGGGCGCCCATCTCGCTTGCGAATTCCAGCAGCAGACTGTCCCGCGAACGCAATTCCTGATCGAATACTTCCGGACTGGTAAAGATGATTTGGAGCTTCTTCTGCCGCTGCAGTTCGTCCAGATTCCAGCCAAAGCCGGCCGCATCCCGGGTGAGTTTCTCCGGGGTTGTCTCAAACACGATAATCAGCCCAGGTTCGTTATACTCGGTGATCCCCCGATAGATGAACTCCACTCCCATCAAAGTTTTTCCGCTACCTGTCACGCCCTCTACCAGGATCACATTGGTCCTCGGAATCCCTCCCAATAGGATGGAATCGAGACCCTTAACGCCCGTCTTAGTCAAACCGCGTTCGGACATCATCACTTCCCTTCACTCCCGGCCGCATTCGGCGGCGTAGGCTTCAGTCGTCTTTCCAGCAGTAGCCGCCCGGCACGGCTTTCCAACAGGTCGAGGAGTTGCTGAATGCAGTACCGATGCTCAGCATCCTCCGAACCTGAGGTTCGGTAAAATCGCACTTCGTGAACTCCACGAGAGGGCCGTGAACATTCGATGAGCTTCTGACGCTCCAACCGGTCAAGCGCGTCACCCACTACCGCGGGTTCATAGCCGATAAGGCGGGCAATCTGGCCGGCACCGTTGAGAGTTACTCCATGGCGGTATACGAAAGCCAGAACATCCCATTCACTTAGCAGAGTAATGCCCACGACCAACAAGCAACTTTGGACGGCGAGTTCCAAGGTTTGTTCGGACTCGATAATAGAGCGTGTCTCGGCCAGACCAAGTGTCCTGTATCAGTCATAACATGCGACACCTGCGCTATCTGAGCAAAAAAGAACATTGCAACCGGTTTCTCGCAGCTTCGGGCGACTGTCCTTTACTACTCACAACAATTTGGAGAATGGAGAGCAATAATGCGCACTACCGTACAGCCAACCATGGGTCGACTATTGTAGGCGAGTCGTAGGCTGTATCAGATCGGCCGGCATATCGAAAAGCACGCTCGCACCCGATCCGCGGTGCTCCTGCTGAGCGAAGACGCAGGGACCTTGAGTAATTGTGAGCTTTTCTGAGCAGACGGCTCCAATGCTGACCTGACATGATCGTATCGGAGGGACCTGAGTCCAGGTTTTCAACAAGGATTACGCGCCAAGGGCCCTCCTCCCATATATCGAAACACCGCATATCGAAACACCGCCTCGGTCATACCGCCAGAACGGTTATTCCGCGCGGGTTCTAGGGTGTAGAAGCCGCAGCGACGTTATCGCGGATGTCACGGGAGGAGACTTCGTTACCGAGGAGAGCATCATGAAAGCAAGCACTCACAACGATGAGTTGAAAGGTAAGTTTCACAAAGTGAAGCATGAGACTAACGGAAGGGTACGGAAGCTGATGGAAGACCCTACGTTGGAAGGCAAAGACGAAAACCAAGTCGGGAGAATCCAGAGGAAGATCGGCGGTGCGGAGAAAGCCATCGAGAAATGACAAGTGCTTCCGAAGTCTGCGCGCTTACGACTCTTGCCTCTGAACGTAAACTCAAACGGAAAGCCTATTCTTTAACTGAGCTGTTTTGCTCAGTCCGCAAAATGAAAAGCCCGCAAGATGTGTGTGAGCAATATTGGACAGAAACTCTACGATGGGTTTGCTAGGTATTACTCATCAAAAGGAGACTGTCGCGAGGTACCCAGGGGAAAGGTGCTGCCCATGGAACCGAAGGGGCAAATCAAAACGCTTTCGTCATTCCCAAACATTCTCTACGATCCGGCAAATAGCGCCCAGTTCAGCGCCGGTGTTTAAACGGGCATTACTGGCCGTTCGCTTGAACCACAATTGTAAAAAAGCGGATTCCGCTGGGACATACATTCCGATAGACCTAGCTCCCGAGTGCAAAATCTGCACTGGCAATACGGAATTTGCCGGCCAATCGAGATCACGTTCGTGGGTTCGGAAACACGGAACTTACGATTGCAGCAATGAGCAATTGTGAACAGACCATAAAGATGAGGTTTGCTAATGTTAACGACGTGGCTGACCGGAGTATTGCTTTTCTATGAGGCATAGCAAGGTTCGCGTGGGACGAACGCTGCATTTGGAATCGGTACTAGCAACACTTTTTATTTTCACCAGTATGGCTCTCATCGCCAAGGCGGCAGACATCCGTCAGCCAGCGCACGCGGCCAATCCGGCAATACCCGAGTACCGCCTGGGGCCCGAAGATGTGATTGAAGTCTTCGTTTGGAAACAGCCGGACCTGACGGCCACTGTTGTCATACGCCCGGATGGAAGGATCTCTCTTCCGCTGACGAACGAACTGGAGGCGAGCGGCAAGACGGCAATACAACTTCAGAAAGACATTACTAAAAAACTAAGTGAATATGTTACCCAACCCATAGTCAACGTGATCGTCAAGCAGGTCAACAGTCTCAAGATCTCCGTCTTGGGCGAAGTCCGCAAGCCGGATGTATACAGAATCAAGAATCAGGTAACCGTGCTGGATGCCATAGCCATGGCCGGAGGCTTCACCGACCTGGCGAGACCGAACAGGGTAATTGTTATAAGAAATGCGCCCTTCGGCACGCAAAGAATCAAAGTTAATGTCAAACAAGTGGTCGCCGATGGCAGTAAGGCACAATTTTACCTTCAGCCGCAAGATACCGTCTACGTGGAGTAGAAGAGCGCTGAAATACGAGACAAGATGGCAAGAACACGCAGGAAAATCAGGGTCCTCATTTGCAATAAATACGTTTTGTTCCGGGAGGGTATCAAAAGGCTGCTTGGAGACGGAACTTTCATTGAGATTGTTGGCGAGGCCGATACGGCCAGACAGGCAATCGACCAAGCGGCACGTCTGAGGCCGGATGTTGTGTTGATGGATCTGATTACTCCGGATTTGAGCGGTTCTGAGGCCACCCGGCGCATCAAGGCTGTCCATCCGGATGTCAGAATTCTGATTCTGAGCCTGCGCGACGACGAAACGCTGCTATCCAGTTGCTTCGAGGCGGGAGCGTCAGGCTACATTCCCAACGAGAATCATGCAACACAATTGCAGAGCGCCATCGACGCAGTTTGCAGGTTCGGCGGGTACCGAGGCCGGAAAGCCGGAATGGCTTAGCCAAGACCTGCTTCGGCAGACGGCTTGGGAAGCGAGACATGCGGAATGCGCGATTGATCTTGCCGGGCATCGTCCTGGCGCTTAATTCGATGGTCACCGCGTGGGCGCAACGGCTTGATGGGTTTCAACTTACCTCGCCGCTGAGCTTGAGCGCCGGCTATGACGAGAATTTTCCTGTTGGTTCTCAGGTGCTGGACGACACCATTACTGTTCTGACCTTACCAACTCTTTCCTGGAGGAGGACCACCACGCGAACGAACTTTTCCGTAGACTATCAGCCGGAGTTCGAACTCTTTTCCCAGCATCAGGATTTGAATGCCTGGAACCATTCAGCGACTCTGCTTCTCAGTCATCGGATCAATGGGCGTCTGACCGTGGAGGTAGGGGATTCCTTTCTCTCCACAATGGACCCGAGCCGCCGTTTGGTTGACAGTCTGCCCCTCCTACCGCGCGGCCGCTTTCAGCAGAACGCTCTCTATACGGGGTTGGGTTACCGCCTAGATCGGCGCACAAAATTGAGTTTTCGTTTCGACACGACGATCGTCACAATGGGTCTGCAGGGAGCTTTCGCCGGCAAGTTAGATCAGATGAGCGGCGCCGGAACGGCGCTGCTGGAGCGTACAATGAACCGTCACCATGCACTCTCAGGGAGCTATTCTTATCTGCTTGTGCGTCCGCTCAATACAGGGACCTCAGGAATCGCCACTGGGGTACACAATCTCAATTTAGGCTACATCTACACCGTTAATCCCGGCCTGATCTTTCGCTTTTCCGCGGGCTTGATTCGCGGCCAACAATCTGACTTCACTGGCGCCAGTGCCGTGGAAAAGCGTTTGGGCGGGCTTTGGCTGGCAGCAGGATACGAGCGGTACCTAGGTTTTTTTGGAAGTTTCGCACCAACCGGCGCTGCGGTGGCTGGTACCATTCCCTTCGCCAACGGCTTGGCGCCGAACGACCTCTACCAGGTCGCGTCGATACGTGCATGGGGAAAGCTGACCAAGCATCTGGGACTGGAAGGCAGTGCGCTGAGGGCACTTAACGGAGTGAACCCTCAAAGTCGAGCCATCAAAAGCATAATCGGTCAGTTTCGTTTGGATTACAGGCTGAGTGAGCGGTTCACTCTGTTCACAAATGTGGCCTTCTACGGTCAGAACGTAAACGACTTTTCGCAATTGCCATTCTCGCGCCGGCGCTATTTCGGAGGGCTGGAAGTCGCTCTTTCGCGTCCGCGGGAGTCGGCGAAAGACCCACAAGAGGCAGCAGGGGGCGCTGCCGATTCCGTGGATTTTACAGATTCCGTCGAGCCGCAGGAAGGCGGATCCCGGCGCCAGGCAGGGAGATAGCAGGATGGAAACCAATCAAGCGGCCCAGGGACTTTCTGTATTTACAGTGTTGAAGGCTATCAAACGCCGCAAACTGTACCTTTTGACGCCCGTATTACTGCTGACGGCAGGCACCGGCTTTTATGCGCTGCGGCTGCCCGAGAGCTTTCGCACACGAGCGCTCATCGCAGCGGAGCCCGTGATATCCGAACATTATTTAACGGACAGGATCGACGCCGCCGTGACGGCCAACGTCCAGGAGCAGCTGCGCTCCATCCGAGAGACGCTATTCAGCCCTCCGGTGCTCGAAACGGTTACCCGCGAATTCAAGCTGTACGATCTCACGCGGAAGCGCGGGCCCGGGCAGACGTTGGAGGAGATGAAGTCAAGAATCTCTGTGCAGGTTGAAGGGCCGGACACGTTTTCTGTCGGCTTCGAGGGCGAAAATCGGCAGCAGGTGACGCAAGTGGCAAACCGTCTGGCCGAGCTATTCATCGAGCGCACGGCAGACCTTGGCAGCCAACGAGACGCGCAGGTGACTAGGTTCATGGACGCAGAGGTAGAACGCCTGCGAAAGCAGCTCAATGACCAGGAAGAGAGCCTGAAAACGTACAAAGAGGGCACGGCGGAGGTGCTCCCCGAGCGCCTGGCAACCAACTTCAAGCTGTTCGAAAACCTGCACCAGCAGGTCCAAGGCAAGACTGACCAGATCACGGAAGGCCAGGCGCGACGCTCCGCCGCGGTAGAAGAGATCCAGGCGCTGGAAAAACAAGGAGCGCTCGACAGCCCGGAGCAATCCAGCGGGAGATCCACCACTCTCGATGACCTACGCTTCAAGTTAAGACAGCTGAAGGCCCAGTACACGGCAAAGTATCCGGAGGTAGAGCAAACCGAAAGAGAAGTCCGGGACTTAGAGGCGATCGGATCCCGGGCCGGGCACATCCGCGGCGATCCGTCTGCCGTCCAGATGCGATATTTCGCTCTACAGGCCGAGCTCAAATCGATCGATATACTTCTGAAGAGCAACCAGCAAGAGCGAAACACCCTGGCATCCGAGATGAAGAATTATGAGCAGAGGATCAACTCTTCGCCTGGCTTCGAGACGGTGCTGGCCCAACGCATGCGAGATGCAGCCTTTACCCGCACGCGCTACGAAGCGCTATTCGCGAAACAGCAAGAGGCGAAATTGGACCAGCGGGCGAAGCAGAGTAACAAGGCTGTAGCGTTCAGGATCGTCGAGGAGGCCCAACTGCCTTCAGCTCCTTACAGCCCGCACCGGCGCCGGATTCTTCTCATGGGTTTCCTTGCGAGCCTGGGGCTTGGCCTGATCGCGGTTCTTTCCGTAGAACAGATGGACACGTCGTTTGACACCATCGAGGAGTTCCAGAAATTCACCACTCTGCCCGTTCTGTCGGCCGTCCCGACCATACCTGGAGCACCCGACATACGCCCGGTCAACAAGGGCGACGGTGCTTTGAGTCCATGGACGGCGCCGGAACTGGCGAGCAATGGCTTCACTCCAGAACAGAGGCAAGGTTTTCAAAAGCGCCGTCTCGCGGTGATAGGCGATCCTCAATCCTCGCCTTCGGAACAATACGCCATTTTGAGCTTAAAAATCCAGCAATGGATGAACCAAAGTGGTGGCCGGGTGCTGCTGGTGACCAGCGCGGCGGGAGGCGAGGGAAAATCAGTAACGGCCGTAAATCTTAGCCTCGCGCTCTCTTCGTCGACGGAGGGCCGCGTTCTGTTGGTGGACGGCGATCTCCGGCGTCCGGAGGTTCACAACCATCTGGGACTGAACCCGGCGAAAGGTTTCAGCGACTTATTGCTCCGGCCCGACGGTGATGTCAATTCCTATACTACGAAGTTCCAGAACCTGTATGTGATTGGGGGTGGCCCTGAACCGGTGAACCCGGTCGGGCTCTTAGCCTCGCGGAGGGCGGCCGAGATTTTCGCGCACTTACGAAAGGAATTCCAGTTTATCGTGCTGGACAGTCCTCCGATCGTACCCATTGCCGACAGCCATATCCTAGCTGGCCTGGCTGACGGGGTTGTGATTGTCGTACGGGCCCGGAGCACTCCGCGCGAGTTGTTTCGGCGCGCTATAGAGAGTCTCGGCTCTTCCAACGTGCTGGGCGTTGTGTTGAACGATGTTGAATACGGTGATACTCGCTACGGTTATGCCTATGAGTACTATCAGCGACACAGTGTGGGCCGGAGTTAGCGCACAGCTGGAAAGCCGCCGGCTGAAGGCGCGCCTGTGCTGCCTGCCGCGGACGCGGGGAGTCTTTCTCGCCGCGGAATTGATGGTGCTGGCCGCCGCCGTGCTCTACACGGCGCGTGGCGGAAATAGTCTTGGGGTCCCCATCCTGATAGCGTCCTGCGCACTCCTCTTTCATATCAACAATCTCGATCGATCCATCGTCACCGCAAAGTCATTTCACTTTTCGATCAGCGTCCTAGAATCCGTGTCATTAGGGTGCATGGCATCCGCGTTGCTTTTCTACATTTTTCCAGTCCTGGCTACCAGTACCGCACCTGCCCTGGCGGGCGTGTTGCTTGTTGTTCTAGTGCCGGTGACACTGCGGCCACTTCTGCGATATCTGGTCACTCACAAGAAGTTCGCGGAGGGAATACTGATTGTTGGCACAGGAGAGCTGGCTGGGAAGCTATATCGAGCTTTGACCGATGGCAGAAACCATTGGAAAGAGGACGAACGCCGAGCCGCTGAACTGCTCGAGTTTCCCGATAGTCTTGCCGACTTGGGACCGACGGTCGATTTCGCAGAGCTCAACGACATTGTAATGCGAGACCGGATCTCGCGAGTCGTCGTGGCCGAGCAGGATGCGCAAAGCAGGGAGAAACTGGCCGGCGCCCTGCTGGACTGCCGCCTTCGCGGTTTACAGATCAGCGATGCTGTTGATTTCTATGAAAAGTTTAGCGGCAAGATCTGGGTTGAAGGCTTAAGTACCCAATGGTTTGTTTTTACAGATGGTTTCAAGCAGTCTAATACCAGCACGTACTTAAAGCGCTCCTTCGATGTGATTTTCGCTCTCCTTCTGATTCTTTTGACAGCCCCGCTGCTTGCAGTGATTGCCGTCGCCATCAAGATCGATTCCGCAGGGCATATACTTTTCCGGCAGGTGCGCGTGGGATTGCACGGGAAGACCTTCGTGATATACAAATTCCGTTCGATGCGCCAGGACGCCGAGCGGGAGACCGGGCCAGTGTGGACGAGAGAGCGGGACGAGAGAGTCACAACAGTCGGCCGATTGCTGCGCAAGTTTCGGCTCGATGAAATTTTGCAGGCGTTCAATGTGTTACGCGGGGAGATGAGCCTGGTGGGACCCCGCCCCGAAAGACCTTACTTCGTGGATCTGTTGGAGCAGGAGATTCCCTTTTACAATCTTCGTCATTACGTGAAACCAGGCATTACAGGGTGGGCGCAGGTCATGCATCCGTACGGAGATTCGATCGAGGCCTCTTACGAGAAATTGCAGTACGACCTCTATTACGCCAAACACAAGTCTCTCGGCTGTGACACTGGGATAGTGTTGAAGACATTGAAGATTGTTTTGCTGGGTCGAGGACGATGATGCAAGTCGAGGCGCCTGAAGTATCTACTTTTGCTTGCGTTGCCGGTAAGGGCGGATCGAGCGGCGCCGGAATCAAGAGATGGTAGAAGCAATTTTCTGGACCAGCTTTTTGTGTATTACCTACGTGTACGCTGGCTATCCGCTTCTGCTGATGGTCTGGCGAAGGTTCGGCCAGCGGCCTGTTCACAAGCGGTATCAAGAGCCAAGCGTCAGCCTGGTCGTGGCTATGCACAACGAGAGAAAGAACGCGCGCGCCAAGATGGAGAATTGCTTCGAACTGGATTACCCGGCAAACAAGCTCCAGGTGATTGTGTCGCTCGACGCTCCGACCGACGGCACTGAAGCTCTGGTCCGCGATTACGCCGCTATCCGTGGGGTCGATGTCGTTTACTCCTCTGTGCGCACAGGTAAAGCCGCAGCCTTGAACAGCGGTGTGGCGGTGGCGACGGGTGAAGTCCTGTTATTTGCGGATGCCAGGCAACAGTTCGACAAGAGCGCCGTGCGTGAGTTGGTAGCCAATTTCGCGGACGAATCTGTTGGATGCGTTTCTGGCGAGCTGTTCCTTTTGGACGAGCAAACCAAGGAAGCAAGTGATGCGGTGGGCGCGTATTGGCGTTACGAAAAGGGATTGCGCGCGATGGAGAGCGACATACACTCCGTCCCAGGGGCGAGCGGGGCGATTTACGCCATCCGCCGCGAGCTTTTTGTACCATTGCGCCCGGAAACGATTCTGGATGATGTAGTCATTCCGATGAGGATTGTGCTTCGAGGGAAGCGCGCGATTTTTGATCCGGCGGCCCGCGCTTACGATGTTGCGAGTCAGAACCCAGAGTTAGAATACGAACGAAAGACACGCACGTTGGCGGGTAACTACCAACTGTTCGCCCAAATTCCCGAGCTATTGGTCCCGTGGTGTAACCCGATCTTCGTGCAGATGGTGTCGCATAAGTTAGGCCGGCTGCTCGTCCCTCATTGTTTAGTGACACTGTTTATCGCAAATCTGTTTTTGCTTCGCGGTTTTTACCTGGCGGTTTTTGTTTGTCAGGTCCTTTGGTACGGCCTGGCTGTCGCTGGCCGTCTGCTTTCGGCCAGACGCGGTGAGAGCTCCGTCCGTCAGTTCCGGCGGTTCGACCAGGGTGAGAAGGAGATATGACTACATTTAGAAAGGTCTTACTTGTTCCTTACACATTTACGCTGATGAATTGGGCGGTGATTGCCGGTTTCTATTACTTCACGCGGGGACGCCGAGACTTTTGGAACGCCCCCGGGGCTGAGGCGCATGTAAGGTGACATGCTTAGCAACAGAAGAGAATCTGGGAGAGGCCCCGAGCCTTAATGTGGAGATCCGCGTCGAAACCATTTCCGGCTATCAAGAATTTCTGGGCCTGGAGACCGTCTGGAACGACGTGGCGGAAGCGGCCGGACTCGACCATCCTTTTCTGGAGCATGCCTGGATACGCACCTGGTGGGAGTGCTTCGGCGCCGAGAGCGCTCTTCATATTCTTGTCGTGAAGGCAGACGATCAGCCGATAGCAATCGCTCCGTTGATGTTGACGCCAATTCGGATGTGGGGGATCAAAGTGCGGCGGCTGGGGTTCTTCTATAACGTGCACGTCCCACGCGCTGACATCCTAATCGCGAGGTGTCCGCAAGAGGCATACCGCGCCATCTGGCGTCACCTCTCCCGGAATTGCTCGTGGGATCTACTGCAACTTTGCCAATTGCCTGAAGGGTCCGAAACCCTGAACGCGATACCCAGGCTGGCGGCCGGCGACCATTGTCCGACCGGAGCTTGGCAGTCCTGCTCGTCTCCACACCTGCCACTTCGCACACCCTGGGGCCAGTACTTCGGCGGCCTCTCTTCAAAACATCGTGGCAATCTGAGGAATCGCTTCAAGCGGCTCAAGGGATTAGGGCCGGTAGAGAGTGAAGCTATTACGTCGGATGAGAAGCTGGGCGATGCCTTGGAGGAGGGACTGCGATTGGAGGCCGCTGGTTGGAAGGGCAAATCCTATACGGCCATTTCCTGTGATCCGGACACCTGCCGATTCTACTCGATGTTGGCGCGCCGCGCGGCAGAGCGGGGCTGGATTCTACTGAACTTTTTATATGCCGGATCGAAGCGTATCGCCTTTGAATACTGCCTTGCTTATAAGAAGAGGATGTATAGACTCAAGTCAGGGTACGATCCCTCCTATGCTCGATACTCTCCGTCTAACCTGCTCTCGTGTGTGGTCTTGCGTAATGCCTTCGAGCAAGGCATAACAAGGTACGATTTTCTGGGTGGAAGCGATGACTGGAAGCTGAAGTGGACCAGGCAAACCAGGCCTCATTACTGGCTGTTCGTGTTTTCCAGCACGTTTAAGGGACGCCTTTTACATCTGATCAAGTTCCGATTCGTTCCATTTCTTAAACGATTGGGCTTTCTTCGCTTGCGTAGCCTTACTTTGCAAATGACTTCCCCTCTGCCGGTCGCGGACGACGCGAAGATTCAGAGGAACCAGTGAACGTTGATGCTTGCCGGAATTGACGCCGGCATTACCGCTCTTGCAATAATGGCCACCCCTGCCAAAACGCTGGCTGATCGCTCGACCTTCACGGTGGAGAAAATTCACGATGCTCTGAGGTTCGCACAGCTGAAACAAGAGTGGAGCGATCTGCTCGAATCAAGCAACGCATCGTGTCTGTTCCTGACTTGGGAGTGGCTCCATACTTGGTGGAAACATCTGGCCGCGGACCGGCAGCTCTCCATCCTGGCAGTCCGTTGCGGGAGTGAACTGGCCGCCCTCGCGCCGTTAGTCGTGCGCCCTCCCAGCCTGTCCCGACGGTGTTTATTTCCGGTTCAAGAGTTCTTGGGAAGTGGGAACGCTGGTTCGGATTATCTGGATTTCATAGTCCGGAGGGGTTGTGAGCCGTATGCGCGAGAAGCTTTTGCTTCGTGTTTGGCTGGGGAACGGCTTATGTTTGATTGGACACAACTACGGCGAGGCGGTTGTTGTGCTACGGGGGTTGCCTCAATCCTCGGCGAAAACGGCTGGAAAGTATCAGAGGCGAGAACGAACACATGCCCTTTTATTCTTCTGGCTGGGAAGTCCTGGGAGTCTTACCTCGGTACCCTGGGGGCGGAACACCGCTACAACTTTAACCGCAAGTGGAAGCGCCTCAACCGGGAGTACGCAGTGCAGTTTGAGCAGGTGCGAACGGAACACCAATGCCGCGAGTCGATCAATCTGGTCATTGCGCTGCACAACCTGCGTTGGCGCGGCCGCGGTGGGTCGGATGCTTTCCATACTCCCGGTCTGGTCGGATTTCATCAGGAACTGAGTCAAATCGCGCTGGAGCGCGGCTGGTTGCGGCTGTATGTTCTACGGCTGAACGGGAAACCGGCCGCGGGCTTGTATGGGTTTCTGTATCGCCGGACCTTCTATTTCTATCAATCCGGGTTCGATCCTGCCTTCGACAAATATAGTGTCGGCCTCGTCATCATGGGTCTAGCCATCAAGCGCGCTATCGAAGAGGGTGCGGAAGAATTCGACCTGTTGCACGGAGCCGAAGCTTACAAGTCGCATTGGAGTAACGGCAACCGGGAGTTGGGCAGGTTGGAATTGTACCCGCCGGGCATCTTCGGTTGGCTCTGTCGATCGTCAATAGAAGTGGAGCGCGCATCACGCAGAATCGCACGGCGCGTGCTGCCGAGAAGTATGTTCGATGGAATAAGAACGAGGTTGAACGCAAGGCAAGAAGGCTTATGATCCGCGGCTGGATCAAAACGGGCGCCGCACGCGTCATGAGCCAGACAGGCATGGACAAGGTTGTCGGTGCGCTGTCGGGCTATAGGAGCGTGCCCATGGTAATCGGCTACCACAGAGTGGTCGAAGATTTCGCCTCCAGCGCTGAAATGTCCATTCCTTCCATGCTCGTCAGCTTGCGAATGCTAGAACGGCATTTGGATTGGATTGGTCACCGATTTCAGTTCGTTTCTCTGGACGAATTGGGCGCGCGGCTAGACTCGGGCGACAGTTTGGAGACGCCCATTGCGGCGATCACCTTTGATGACGGTTACCGCGATTTTTATTCTCACGCCCTCCCGCTCCTCAAGAAAAAGGGGGTTCCTGCGGCGGTTTTCGTGGTGACCGATTTGGTGGGCACAACCAACGTACAAATTCACGACAAACTTTATCTCCTGTTGATGCGACGGTTCGGCGACCGGGGAATGAGGCCAAATGACATGGCCGAATTGCTTCACAGGCTCGGGATGTCACTGCCGAACGGTACCGTTGCGGCCACCGCGACCACGCCGTTTCTAGCCACTCGCCTGCTGCTCGAGGCGCTGTCCCAGGCCGACATGCAAAGAGTCCTTTCCGCGCTGGAATTGGACGTTTCGATTTCGCAAGACACATTCAAACCTTTTTACTCGCTCACCTGGGAAATGCTCGCGGAGATTCGCCGAGCTGGCATAACAGTTGGTTCCCATACCAGGACGCATGTCCTAATGACCAATGAGAGCAGACAGAAGGTGATGGACGAAGTGGTAGGTTCGCGTGAAGAACTGGAGAAAAGACTTGGGACGGGCGTTCAACACTTTGTCTATCCCGACGGAGCATTCAATGCGTCTTCGGTGAATGCCGTCGCGGCCGCGGGGTATCGGTTTGGCTATACAAGCTGCATGCACCGGGACCCTAAACATCCAATGTTGACGGTGCCGCGCACGGTTCTGTGGGAAAACTCATGCCTGGATTCCCGGGGCCTGTTCTCGGGGCCCGTCTTGAACTGTCAGATGCATCGCGCTTTCGATCTGGTCAGCGGATGCCGGCAATCCCACACAACCAGTCTGGAAGGCGCGAATGGTCGAAACTAGCGAATCGCGTCCGTTTACGCAGCATGGCTTGTTCGGCGTCTCGGAGATCAGTTTCACCGAGCAGCGCGGCACCAGTATCTCGATCGCCTACTGGCTGCTGCTGCTGTTTCTGACCCTCCTTTATTCGAATCTGCCGTTACTCATGCCGGCGCTCGAAGCCATACGCCCGGCAAAACTGGTAGCCGGAGCTGCACTGGTGATGCTGTTGATCGAGACGGTATTCGCGCGGAAGAGTTTTGAATTTGCCTGGCCCGAAGGATTCTTGCTACTCGGCTTTCTGGGCAGCGCGGCACTCTCTTCGCTGACGGCGCTGTGGGTTCGTCAGGCGGTCGAGTCCGTCTCCGATTTGATCAAAATAGCGCTGGTCTATTTTGTCATTGTGAATTGCGCGAATACCGAGCGGCGCCTTCGCGGCGTGATGTGGACCATGGTTATCGGCGGGCTGTTCCCGGCGGCTGGCGCGTTGAGAAACTACCTCTACGGAAATCTGATCGAGGGGAGGGCCGCGTGGATCGGGATTTTCGCGAATCCTAACGACCTTGCCTACAGCCTGGTAGTTCTGTTGCCTTTAGCCGCATTTTTGGCGACGGGTCTCCGCCGGCTGCCGCGTCTGGCGCTGCTGGGCATTTCGATCGTCTATATTTCGGCAATCTTTGTGACCTTCTCGCGAGGCGGAGCGATCGGGCTGGTGGCAGTGATCGGACTTTGCGCCTGGCGGAAAAAAAGTGTGGTGCTCCAGGGGTTGCTGGTGCTTCTTGTAGTGGCGGGCCTGATCCTTGCCGGCCGGTTCTGGACGCGGAGCGAGGATTTTTCGCACCTGAACGGAGATGTCAGTTTTCAGCAGCGGCTGGCAACCTCGCGCGCGGGGTTAGCCATGTTCGCCGATCACCCGCTGCTTGGCGTGGGCCTGGGGTGCTCCGTGATTGCCTGGCCGCTCTATGCTCCCGAAGACCTGTATACGAGGACAGCGCTGGTAACGCACAACACCTTTATACAGCCCTTAGCTGAGACGGGATTAGCAGGCTTCCTCCCCTTCATTTTCTTCTTTGGTTTCGGTCTATATTCCGCGCGCAAACTGGCTCTGGAATCTTCAGTCAATGGCTTGCCCAATCTGGGAGCGGGGCTGGAAATCTCGCTCTGGGGTTTTGTGGTCTGTGGGCTATCCGGCCCTTACGCAATGAGTTGGTTCCCGTACATTCTGGTCGGGCTGGTGTCGTCGGCCACGCGGATCGGGAGGACCCGCTGATGGGCACCGCTGTGATGGTCCCGAACCCGGAAAGCGAGTCGGTTTTCAAACCGGCCTTGCTGTTGATGTCTGGACGGACGCTGGCCTTCGCCGCCACTTTTTTTATTCCGGTTGTTCTGGCTCGGATCTTCGATCCGGCCGAGTTCGGCACATATAAACAGCTTTTCCTGGTTCATTCGACCATCTATTACATCGTCCAACTGGGGATGGCTTCCAGCTTGTACTATTTCCTTCCTCGTGCCCCGCGCGAAGCGGGCCGGTATGTCGCGAACTCAATGTGGTTCCTGGGACTGGCAGGCCTCGCCGCCTTTGGGCTGGTCGCAGTGGCCTCGCCGAAGATTGCGCAGTGGATGAGCAACTCGGCACTCACCGCATACCTGCCATGGATAGGCCTGTATCTCTTCCTCATGATGCTTTCCACGGCGCTGGAAATTGTTCTGATCTCGCGCGGCCGGTACTTTTGGGCCTCCGCATCCTATGCCATCTCAGATGTGGCACGGGCAGCCGCCTTTATCTTGCCTGTTCTGCTGTTTCGGCAACTGAGGTGGCTCCTCTGGGGCGCCTGTGCAGTGGCCTTTGTCCGGGTGGTCGTTACGCTTTTCTACTTCCGCAGAGAGTTCCGCGGCACGTTCACTCCAGACAGGGTCTTACTGAAGAGTCAATTAGCGTATGCTCTGCCATTCGCAGCGGCTGTTCTCATCGAGATACTGCAAGGGAGCCTTCCCCAGTACGCCGTCTCTTACCTGTTCGATCCGGCCACATTTGCCATCTTCGCGGTAGGTTGCCTTCAGATCCCATTGGTCGATTTTGCGGCCTCGCCGACGAGCGACGTAATGATGGTCAAGATGCAGGAGAGGCTCGCAGAAGGGCGAAAGCTGGCGGTGCTGAAAATCTGGCATGACACGACGTGGAAACTGGCGTTGCTGTTCTTTCCGTTGTTCGCGTTCTGCGTAGTGGCCGCTCGAGAGATCATCGTCTTCCTGTTTACCGCCAAGTACGCCGCGAGCGTCCCTATTTTCATGGCATGGTCCACGGTGATTCTGCTCACCACCTTTCAGGTTGACGGAGTCATGCGTGTTTTCGCGCAGACCTGGTTTCTACTGGCGCTCAACGTAATGCGCCTGGCAATCATTGCAGGCTTGATCAAGTGGTCCCTCTCGGAGTTCCATCTCGTCGGCCCGGTTCTTGTAATCGTGCTGGCAACTGTAATTTCAAAGGCGGTGGCACTGGCTCGGATGAAAACGCTGTTGCAGATCAGCACGGCCAAACTGCTTCCGTGGCGAAGCCTCGCATTTTTGTTGTGCGCCGCAGGGGGCGGAGCGGCGGTTGCCTTGTTTGTCAAATCAGAAATCCATGTTTCCACGGTCCCGATCCTGTTAGCTACGGCGTCGGCTTATGCGCTCTCGTACTGCGCCTTGGTTTGGGGTTTCGATCTCTTGCAGGAGGACGAGAAGCTGGCGATTAAGGGATGGTTACGGAAGGTGGCGATGACCGTCGCCCGCACGTTGAATCTTCAGAAAGGGATGGCGTAACGAAATATGTGTGGGATTGCCGGTATCGTTAGCCTGGAAGGCAAGCCCGTTTTCGAGCGCGAGTTGCGGGATATGTGCTCGGCTATCGCCCACCGGGGCCCCGATGACGAAGGTTATTACTTCGAGACGGGAGTGGGTTTGGGCATGCGCCGCTTGAGCATTATTGACCTGGCTTCCGGGCGCCAGCCGATTCGAAACGAAGATGGATCTGTCTGGGTGGTATTCAACGGCGAAATCTACAACTTTCGCGAACTGCGTCGGGAACTGGAAGGGCGCGGACATGTCTTCGCCACGCACACCGATACGGAAACTATCGTCCATCTCTACGAAGAATACGGAAGGCACTGCGTCGACCACATGCGCGGAATGTTTGCTTTTGCGCTTTGGGACCAGCGAACCAGACAGTTGCTCCTCGCACGGGACCGGGTGGGGATTAAGCCCCTCTACTACGCCGAGATCGACGGAAGGATTCTGTTCGCGTCAGAGTTGAAGGCGGTCCTGCAACTGGCGGAGGTTGAACGCAAGATCAACTGGGGCGCGGCTTCCCACCTATTCACGTTTCTCACAACTCCGCCCGCCGAGTCCATCATCGGCGGGGTACAAAAACTGGAGCCCGGTCATCTTCTGAGTGCTTCGCCGGGCCGCGCACCCGCAATTGAGCGTTACTGGGATCTAAATTTCGAGCCGGACGGTACGCGGGACGAGAACTACTTCGTCGAGCGGCTGCGTGAGCTTCTCGACGAATCGGTCCGCCTTCACTTGAGAAGCGACGTCCCCCTAGGCGCGTTTCTCAGCGGCGGAATTGATTCGAGCTCGATCGTGGCTACGGCGTCAGCGTTAACGCCCGAGCCGCTGCAGACGTTTTCGATCGGCTTCAGCGAACCTGACTTCAACGAGCTGGACCACGCCCGCCTGGTAGCCCGGACGTTCGGGACAGACCATCACGAACTGACGTTGGGACCGGATGCCCTCGAACAAATGGAGGCCCTCGCCTGGCACTTGGATGAGCCGTTTGGTGACGCTTCCGCCATTCCAACCTATATGGTTTCCAGGCTGGCTTCCGAAAAAGTCAAGATTGTGTTGTCAGGGGATGGCGGGGACGAGCTGTTTGCGGGGTACGACAAGTACGTGGTCGAGCAGCGGGAACGAAGCCACTGGTCATTGCCGGCCCCCGCCCGAAGCCTGCTGGGAGCCATCGGCCGGACGATGCCCGATGGGATGCGGGGGCGCAATTTCCTGCAACATATCTCACTGAGGGGCGCTCAGCGCTATCTCGATGCGGGCACGTTTTTCCGGTGCGGCGACATGAAGGGGTTGTTCCAGCCGGAAGTACACGAATTATTGGCAAAATATGAACCGTGGCGGGCCAAGGCCGACTATCTGGAATCGAGCAATCGCAACTGGCTTTCGAACCTGCAAAGCCTCGATATGAAGAACTATCTACCGCTGGATATCTTGACCAAGGTGGATCGGATGAGTATGGCCCACTCCATTGAGACTCGTGTGCCGCTCCTAGATCACAAGCTGGTTGAATTTGCGGCTACCATTCCCCCTGAGATGAATCTGCGTGGAGGGACTACCAAATATATTCTCAAGCGCGCCATGAGAGGCATTCTGCCCGGCAGCATCATCGACCGGCCCAAGCGCGGCTTTGCAGTTCCTCTGGGCTATTGGTTCCGCGGCAAACTGGGCTCTTATGTCCGCGACCTGCTGCTCGGAGACAGCACCCGGCGGCGCGGATTCTTCAATGGCCGTTATATCGAAAACTTAGTAGCTCGCCACGAACGAGGAGAGAACCTTGACCTGCAACTCTGGACTTTGATTTCGTTCGAGCTGTGGTCAAGGGCCTTCCTGGATCGCGGGGCGAGGAGAGAGACGTACGCGGCGGCCTGAGCGGTTGGAAATATGCAGCCAAACAGAATCAAACTGCTAAAGATGCTCACCAGTTTCCATATCGGCGGCACCGAGAGGCAAGTTGTGAACCTGGCCTTGGGGATCGACCCTTCGCGCTTCGATCTGCATCTGGCATGCCTGCGATGTTCGGGCACCTTGCTGGGGGAACTGAAAACGCTCCAGGTTCCCCGGCCGGAATTTCGGATCGGCAGATTCTACAACCCCAGGACTTTTTGGCAGGGAATACGTTTGGCGCAATACATAAGGAAGAACCGGATACAGATCGTGCATAGTTATGGCTTCTATTCCAATGTCTTTGCGGTTCCCACTGCCTGGCTGGCCGGGAAATCATTCGTCGTTGCCTCGATCCGCGATACGGGAGACGTGTTGACCTCGGCTCAGAGACGGGTTCAGAGAATGGTCTGCCGGTTGGCCGATTGTGTATTAGTCAACGCGCAAGCGATCCGGGACACGCTAGTCGAACAGGGATATGCGCCGGGCAAAATTATCGTCATCCGCAACGGTATCACGCTCGCTAAATTTGGCAAAAGACACAGGAACTCCGTCCTGCGAGAGGAACTGCGATTACCGCTTTCCGCACCTCTGGTTGTGGTGTTTTCGCGCCTGAATCAGATGAAAGGAATCCAATACTTTCTCGACGCCGCCGTCGTTTTGGCCGGCAGATTTCCGGACGTGCGTTTTCTTGTGGTCGGCGATGGAGAAAGTAGGAACGAACTGGAAGAATATGCCTCTCGCCTGGGGCTTGGACAGCGGACTGTGTTTACCGGATTCCGGAGCGATGTTCCGGAACTGCTATCCGAGGCGGCAGTCTCAGTGCTCCCGTCTCTGAGCGAGGGCCTCTCGAATTCTCTGCTCGAATCGATGGCCTCGGGCGTCCCCGTAGTGGCCACCCGCGTGGGTGGCAACCCAGAGGTTATCGAAGACGAGGTCACCGGCCTGCTTGTGCCGCTGCGGGATTCGGCCGCACTAGCGGCAGCCGTCGGCCGCGTGCTGGAAGATAAAGCCCTGGCTGCAAGCTTCGCTCAGGCAGGCATTCGCCGGGTGGCCGAACTCTTCTCTATGGAGCGCTCCGTTCGAGAGACCGAACATCTCTACCAGCGATTGGTCGAGGCCAACGGGTGCGTATGAAAATCCTGCTGATTGGTCCGTATCCGCCTCCGCATGGAGGAGTCTCGGTACACGTGTCAGGGATCCATCTGCAATTGATTGCAGCCGGGATACCGTGCCGTGTGCTGGAGACGGGCCGTGACCGCCTCGGCCTGGGTTTCGGCCTCGTGCTGCTGCGCCATGCCTGCCAAGGATGGACGCTGCACCTTCATACCAATGGGCACAATTTGAAAAGCTGGCTGGTAGCGCTGGGATGCGGGCTGGCCGGACTGTCCAGTGGAGGCTGCATACTGACATTGCACTCGGGCATGGCGCCTGGCTACTTGCACGCTGCCCCCCGTTGGGGCCGGAGACTGGCCGCCTTTGTGTGCTCGCTTTATACGCGGGTCATCGGTGTGAGCGATGGGATCCGGAACGCCCTTCTTTCGCTCGGCTTGCCGCCTCATCGGACCGACATGGTTCCGGCCTACCTGATGACGGAGCGCCCAGAGGCTTCTCTCGACCCGTCGATCCTGGCCTGGATTGGACGGCACCAGCCCGTGCTTTCAACCACGCTCTTCTTTCGACCGGAGTACGGCTTCGATCTGCTTGCGACTGCTGTCGCACGGCTTAGCCTCCGTTATCCGTCGGTTGGCTGCCTGGTGATGGGCAGCGGCGAGCAACGCGAACAAGCCGAGCGACGGATTCATGAAATGGGTCTCGAAGAAAACGTTCTTATGCTCGGAGACGTGAATCACGACACTTGCCTGGCGTTGATGTCGGCCTCCGATGTGTTCGTTCGACCAACACTCGAGGACGGCGATTCGACTTCAGTGCGCGAAGCCCTCGCGCTGGGCGTGCCGGTAGTGGCGAGCGATATAGGCACACGGCCGGCAGGAGCGATTCTGTTTCAGCGGGGTGACGTAGGAGAAATGCTTTCCAAGATCGAGCTGGCTATCGCGACAAAGAGAGACCCCGGAGTGCCCGCTGCAGACTGCATGAATCGTTTGATGGAGATCTACCAACAGGTCAGGGGTTACAGCTCCGAAGAAAGCCTATGTCTCAACTTGAAATGAGCCCGGCCGTGCACAAGATGAAAAGCCCGGACGGCGCTTTCAGGGAGCGGCAGTTTGCGCTGAGCCGGATGGAGACGAACGCAGGGTTCACATGCTAGAAGGAAACGACATCATCTGTTTCAGCAATGACTGGGATGGCGATCCCCTGAGCAAGAAACATATCGCTGTGAGGCTCGCCAAGAAGAACCGGGTGTTGTGGGTCAATTCAACCGGGAATCGAAACCCCACGGCTTCGGTTCGGGACTTCCGGCGAGTCGTAAAGAAGCTGCGGCAGTACTGCCGCGGCTGCCGGCGTGTCGAGAAAAATATTTACGTTTTCTCGCCGCTAGTCATTCCATTTCATGGCAGCCGGGCGGCAAGATGGATGAACCGTTGGATGCTAGCGTGGAGCCTGCGCCGGGCGTGCAGGAAATTAAGTTTTCACGAACCGATCACATGGAGCTTTGTGCCCAGCTCGGGTGATGTTGCCGGGTCCCTCGGTGAGCGGCTCGTCGTATATCACTGCGTAGACGAGTATTCGCAGTTTACGGGCACGGACAAAACCGCGATCCTCGATATGGAGCGCCGGCTTATGGAGAAATCGGACCTGGTCATCGTTTCTTCGAGCCGCCTCTATGAGACGAAACGCCCCTACAACCCGAACACATTTCTGGTAACACATGGCGTGGATGTCGGACACTTTCGAAACGCTTGTCTGCCGGCAACGGCGCCGCCTCAGGACTGCCCGCAATTGCAGCATCCGGTGATCGGCTTTTTTGGGCTGATCGCCGACTGGGTGGATATCGACATCATTCGATACCTTGCTGCCTCGAGACCGGACTGGTCGTTTGTTCTGATCGGAGAGGTTCAAACGGACATATCCGTCTTGCGGGAAATGCCCAATGTCCATCTGCTTGGCAGACGCAGCTACCAAACTCTTCCCGCATACTGCAAGATGTTTGATGTTGCCATTCTGCCGTTCGTCGTCAACGAGCTGACGCTGGCGGCCAATCCCCTGAAGCTTCGCGAGTACCTGGCGGCGGGTTTGCCGGTTGTGGCCACACCACTTCCGGAGGTCGTAAAACTCAATGGATTGGTGCGCACGGCCCGGACTCAGGAGGAGTTTCTCAACCAGATTGAAGCCTTCCTAAACGAAGGCAAGCGGGGGCCAAACCTCGAGGTCTCCCGGCTCATGGACCCCGAGTCGTGGGACGAGAAAGTGGAAGAGCTGAGCTGCATAATCGCCGACGTAGGCATTTGGGGCCAAAGGCGTGGAACGGCCTTGCATGCAGGGTGGGCGGTCTAAGGGTGACTCTTACGGGCTTCAGATCGTTCATGCTGTTTACCACATGGGCCGCATTCGTGCCGTTGGCGGAAAAAGACCTGGATGCAACGCTCGATCGGCTGGCGGCAATGCCTGGCAAGGAAATTTGATGGGAATTGACGCAACAGGCCGAATGGTGTTGGACGTCAGGCAGCCACTGCTTGAAGCTTTGAACTGCTTATCCTCCCATTCCACGAAAATCCATGCGGCCTGGCGCAAACTGTTGAAGCGTCACGGATCGTGCGGCGAATACCTGGCTCTGCTTTCGGAACTGCACCTTACGCCACTGGTTCGGGATCTGCGCTGCCCGGACCCGCGAGCTTATAGAGGAAAGGCCGAGCGCCAGGGTAAGGACTTGGCACGCAGGGGGGTGCCTGCGGAGTGCACCGCTGTCGCAGTGGCGCTCTATGTCGAAAGCTGCCTTCCGTACCTCATATCTGAAGATTCGGAGAAAGCGGAATGGACGAAGTCTCTTACCCGGTGGGCTTCAGTCTACCAGTTCTATCTTCTCTCGGGTTACTCCCAGCATGGAGAAGTCGAGCGGCATTCGCTTGCGGACAAAATCAAGCAGGTAGAACGGCGGTCGCAAGAGTTTTCCATCCAGCTTACCGAATCTTATGAGAAAGAGAGGCGCCGCCTGGCACAAGATCTCCACGACGAAATCGGGCACGATCTGATTGTGTTGAAGCTCTATACGGAAGTGATCGCACTCGACTTGAAAAAGGGCGATATCGGCCAGCTTCGCGGGAAACTGAAAGAGTCAGTCAAACTGATAAAACACGCTCTGAAAAGCGTCCGCCATCTTACCTTTGATTTGGGGCCTGCCATCTGGAATCAGCAAGGTTTCGTGCCAGCGGTGAAACTTTATGTGCGCCAGTTCGTCAAGAGAACCGGAATCAACGTACGGCTTGACCCCGTCCGGTTACCCGCGCACTTGCCCACGGGCTACGAAACAGCTCTTTATAAGGTGATTCACGGGGCGCTATCCAATGTTGTGGCCCATGCCGATGCCAAGCGCGTAAGGATCACCTTGACGAATGGACGAGGTTCCGTGGCGATGAAAATCGAGGATGACGGAAGGGGCTTCAACGTTGGGCGCACGCTGAGCACGCCGCGCGATTCCTTCGGCCTCCAGGCCATGCGCGAGCGCGTTGAGTTCTTGGGCGGCGCCATTCAATTTGTGTCTCGGCCCGCGCGCCTGCGCGGGGTTTGCCGCGGCACCACCATTGAGGTTCATCTACCCCTGCGCGGCACCGAGGCAGCATGAAGGGAAAGGTCAGAGTCCTGCTCTGCGATGATCAGACGTTGTTCCGCGAGGGAATCAAGGCGATCCTCAAGGACGAACTTTCGATCGAGATTGTAGGCGAAGCCGATAACGGGCGGCGGGCAGTCGCTCTAGCCCTGCAACTGCAACCGGATATCGTTCTGATGGATATCGCCATGCCCGATCTAAGCGGCTTCGAGGCGACGTATCGCATTTTGCAGGCGAAGATGAAGACCAAGGTCCTCATCCTTACGATGTACGAAGAAGAAGAAGTGATCACTCGATGTCTCGATGCCGGCGCCTCTGGGTACGTTCTAAAAGATGCTCCGCGAGCGCATCTGATTCATGCTATTGACGTGGTCAACAAAGGCGGCCAGTACTTGAGCTCGCGAGCGCTCAAGAAAGTGGTCAAGCGGAATGTCAATGGCGGCAAGAGCACGGCGACCAGCTACGAGCGGCTGAGCGACCGCGAGAGGGAAGTCATAAAGTTGCTTGCTGATGGCATGACGCTGAAAGAGATTGCAGTGCGATTGGTCCTCAGCGTCAAGACGGTAGACGCCCACAAGACCAATCTCATGCGGAAGCTTGACCTTCACGATCGCTCGGAAGTGATCAAGTACGCCATCCAGCGGAAACTGATCCGGGTGCCGTCCATGGGTACAGCGGATGGGCCGGCGGTCCCGTTAGAAGTCTGAGATGTAATAACTCAGACTTGATCTGACATAGTTGGTTAGATCAAGCAGCCGCATCAGCGGCCGCGCCTCCGCCTACGCTCCGCTGCGCAGGGCTCCGCTCCGGCTCCGGCGCTACGTTCTGGAACGAGTCGAGCATTTTCTCTTGCGCCAAGTGTGCCGAGTCCGAGAAAGTCTGCATCGGGGTCTTGCCATAACAGTACTTTCCAGAATGTGTTCGTGTCAGATTGTACTCCCGCAGCCAGTCATCCAGATCCGCCTGTAATTCGTCGAGGCGCTGATAGAGCTTCTTGCGAAAGGCGGTGGCATAAAACTCTTCCTGGATGGTGCGATGGAAGCGCTCGCAGATACCGTTGGTCTGCGGATGCCGGGCCTTGGTGCGGCTGTGGTCGATATTCTCGACCGCCAGGTACAACTGGTATTCGTGATGCTCGCGCTGCCCACAGTATTCTGTACCGCGATCGGTGAGCACGCGCAGCAGCGGAACTTTCTGCTCCTCGAAGAACGGCAGCACGCGGTCGTTAAGCATGTCGGCGGCCACCAGAGCATTTTTGCGGTCGTAGAGCTTGGCGAAAGCGACCTTGGTGTACGTGTCGAGGAACGTCTGCTGATAGATCCGGCCCACGCTCTTGATCGTGCCCACGTAATAGGTATCCTGGGCTCCTAGGTAGCCGGGATGCGCGGTTTCGATCTCGCCGTGCGCTTCCTTTTCCTCGCGCGCCCGCTCCATGGCGCGGAGTTGCTCCTCGGTGAGAACGATGTGTTCCTGGGCGGCCTTGGCCTCGAGCGCCTTCAGCCGCTTACGAAACGTTTCCAGATCATGCCGGAGCCAGACGCTGCGAACGCCCGTGGGAGAAACGAATAGGCCACGCTTGGTCAGTTCGTTCGCCACACGCACCTGGCCCAAAGCCGGCTTCTCCAAGGCCATCTCCATAATGGCCTTTTCAACGTGATCCTCGACCCGATTCTTCGGACAAGGCTTGCGTCGGCTGATCTCGCGCAACGCCAGCTCGCCGCCCTTGTCGTACAGTTCTTTGAAACGGTAGAAACTATCTCTGGAATAACCCATCACCTTGCAGGCTTCCGAGACGCTGCCCAGCATCTCGCTGAGCTTCAACAGCCCTACTTTGTTCTTGATGATCTTCTGTTCGGTGTTCATCGCTGACACTCTCCTGACCGCGCTTCCGCGCAGTCTATCAAATGTCAGATCAAGTTGAGATTAGTACATCTGAGACCAATCGCCGAAACCACCCCGATTCAACCGCTAGCGGGTTTGAAACCTACCGGCGTCACTTGCGCGTGTCGAAATGATCGGTGCCCTGTTCGCGTGTTTTGCTGCCTAAAACGTCTTTGACCCGGCCCACCAGGGCTCGCGGCATGAACCCTTTCTGCATGAAGTGCCAACCGTAGTTGAGAACAAGCAATGCGCCGTCTGGGTAAGCGGACATCAGTATGATGCGCATTTCCGGCCTCTGCTCCTTTAGTTTCCTGGCGAGGTCGGGTCCGGACATTCCTGGCATCATCACATCGCTAAGCAGCAGGTCTATGGCTCCCGAGTGCCCTGCTTCGATCAGAATCGCCTTTTTCGCGCTGCTAGCAGTGAGCACCGTGAAATGAGCGTTTACGAGTATTTCTTCTAGCAGCTTAAGTAGGAGCACATGGTCTTCCACCACGAGAATAGTCTTAGGCGCTGCCTTGCCGTTTGTGCTCACTGACTCACCTTGGAGGGGTAAAGTTTCGTAATCTCTGACGGACAGCCATGGCCCATCGAAACTGAAAGACGTCGTTCTGGGCGGTTACGAGTCTTAGATATCAACTCAAGTGTAGACGGAAGTACTATTACTAACTGAGCTATATTGCTCAATTAAGCAAGCGTTTTCGCCACGCAAACTAGGTGGCCGGTGACGTCGTGGAAGGTATGCAGTCGCGCCGATCTATCAATGTCATTCGCTGGTGGTTCTACCTATTCGTTCTGGCTCTTACGCAACCTTACCCACTCTAGTCGAAACTTCCCGAACATTGCGCGATATTTACTCAATTAGTCACTGATACCCTTCTGAAAGCGCAGGCACCACTCGCCATCGAGGCGCGTCAAAAATGCGTCGCCGCTATGAATGGTGTCCAGCAGTTCAGGTTTCCTGGAATGGATCAGGGTCCAGTAGCGGCGATGGTGAGACAGCCCACGCCAAGCCAGCAATTCCGGCATAAGACCGGGTTCCAGGCGGCCTCTAAGAGCGATGGCGCCGTTGCGCCAGGCATGGTAGAAAAGGTGATCGAGCACTTCGCGGATCGAGGCATTCTTGGATCCGATTTGCAATACCTCGCCCATGCCGTGACGGTCGAGATAGTACAGGAACCAGCCGATCAACTCACGAGCGGCGTTTCTCACGGCCACCTTCTGGAAGCTCCCATCGCCGTTTGTTTCCGCCGCCCTTGCCAGGAGCCATTCGAGAGAACGCCGGTCGTACTCGGGCCGGAGCGACTGGGAATGCCTGAGAGCGTCGGAGCACTTCAGCAAATTCTCCACGCCGGTATCCTCCCTCATGCAGCGCGCGCCGGTGCAATGGGAAGGGTTGCGAGGTGCTCGCGCCGCAACCAAGTCGATGGCCTGGCAGAAAGGTTTTGACAAGAGTGCGAGGGGGCCGAGCAGTTTGCGACGGCCTAATCTCAGCCGGACGTACTGGGCCGGCCGCAAGGTGCAGGTCCAATGAATGCTGTACAGAAGGGCGGTCGAACCCCCCAACCGTTCCCATATGGCGCGCGAGGAGTCGTTCGCTTCGTCGGCAAGCGACAGATCCTGCGGCCCAGATAGGAACGCCTTCAGAAGCTGCATACCCGCCAGTTGAAAGCGGCTTTGGGGTTCAACGATGAACTGAGAGCTCACCGCTGCCCGAACTTGGCGGCCCTTCATCCACATCGGGCGGGGCACCACACCCAGAAACCCTCCTATCTTTCCGTTGCCTTCCTCATAAACCAGCGAAGATAGAGTCTTGTCGTACCAGGGATTGTTTAAAAAGACTTCGTGGAAATAGCGCCGGTACTGCTCCGTCGACCATTTGTCACTCATGCCGAATATCCTTCGGTGCAGGCCGGCTACCTGTGAGATATCATCGTCGACGAATGGCCGCACGTGTCCCATAGCCATACGGAAATCGCTGTTCTACGCGGTCCTTTTCAGGTTGTTGTGAGCCGTCACAAAAAACGCGATTTTTGCGATCGACTGAAAATTGTCAGGCTCCAATTCGTCACCGGAAATCCGGATACCAAACTGCTGCTCCAGATGCATAACCAGGTCCACGAAGGCCATTGAGTCCAATGCGCCTGTTTCGAACAGATCCTGGGTATAGGACGAGACGGGGAGACTCAGACGCTCGGAAAAAAAACTCGCGATTTGATCGTACAGGACCTGTTCCGGCATACCTATATCAACTCCGCTTTTGGAAACTGCTCCTTGATCAGGCGGGTGTCAATCTTACCATTAGCATTTCTGGGAAGTTCGTGCATCGCCATCCATCGGGTCGGCAACATGTATCGCGGTAGCACCTTACTCAGCTCACCGCGCAATGCGGCGGGGCTGATATCGCGATCTGGAGAGGCCACATAGGCGCAGCAGATGTTGACGCCCTCAAAGCCATCGGTTGGGATGGCGACGACCGCCGATTCCCGCAGAATTTCCAGCGCGGCCAGAGCCGTTGAGACTTCGGCCAGTTCGATTCGGTGTCCTCGGCTTTTGATTTGTGAATCGGCCCGGCCGAGAAAATACACCAGGCCGTCTTCCCCTACTTTGGCCAGGTCTCCGGTCTTATAGAGGCGATCGGAGGGATCGGATCCGAACGGATTTCGTAAGAAGACTTCGTTGGTCTTTTCCGGATCCTTGTAGTATCCGGGACTGAGCCCTACCCCTTGAATGTACAGGTATCCTGTCTCACCGGGCCCAACCGGTTGTAGGTTCTCCTCCAGCACGAACAGTTTTTCGCCACCGCACGGCTGGCCGATCGGAATGGCTGTTCTCTCGTCCACGGGGCAATCGGGCACGGCGTAATAGCTGCTGGCAATCGTCGCTTCAGTGGGCCCATAAAGATTGGTGAAGCTGACGTGGGGTAATCGCTTCATGAAATAAGTCAGGGCCGGCGCCGGAAGTACCTCGCCGCACCACAACAAACGCTTCAACGCCGGAAAATCATTCGCTTTCACCACATCGAATTTCGCCATGTAGTTGAGAACCGACGGAACCGAAAACCACTGCGTCAGTCTGGAATCGCGGATGAAGTCAGCCAGCTTGTTGGGAAGAACATTCAATTCCGGGGTGACCAAATGCAGCTCGGCGCCTGCCGCAAATGCGCCAAAGATGTCAAAAACCGAGAGATCGAAATACAGGGGCGAATGGCAGGAAAGGCGGTCGGTCCGGCTAAGGCCGAAGTAAGGAACGGCCCATTCTATGAAATGGATTACATTCGAGTGCGTGATGACGACACCCTTGGGGCTGCCTGTCGAGCCGGAAGTGAACATGATATAGGCCGGATCGCTCGCAGTGTTCTCGGAATCGAGCGGTCCGCCGGAAAATGCGTTCAGATCGGCGAATGAGAAATCAGGTTCGCAATTCCGGACCGCCGCGTCACCCTCGTCCAGCCAGCCGATCCGCATTGGAGATCCCGAGTGATAATTGCCGGCAAGCTCGTTCAGCACCCCGCTTGCAGATCCCCCAGCGAGGATCCAGCGGTTCTCACAAGTCTCGACAATCTTGGCCAGGCGGGCCGCCGGACACGAAGGATCCAGCGGGACATAGATACAGTCCGCTTTTAAGACTCCGAGAATACCGGCGATGGCTGCCGGCGATTTGGGCAAAAGCAGACACACGCGGTCCCCTCGCCTGCAACCGCCATCAATGAGCATTCTGGCCAACTGGTTTGAGATCTCTTCCAGCCGTCCGTACGTTATTCTTTCGCCCTTCATAACCATGGCAGCAGCCTCGGGGCAATGCTCGGCCTGCGCGGCTACCCAGGTCTGAAGTCTCTCGATCATACGACGGCCGGCCTTAGCGACTGCTTGAAGGCTAAGCCGATGTGCGTCAGTTCTTCCTGCGTTGGCGGGATATCTAGAATAAATGTTTTATAGCCGGCCTCTACGTACCGCACCACCTCTTTTGCAATGCGATCGTAGCTTCCTACGAGATAGGGGCAGAAGGTTTTGTAGTTATGAAATGGCACCAGCCAATAGGGACTACTGTCTGCCTCCTCGTCCAGATCGGAGAGCTGCTTGTGCCAGACGGAGTCGGATGTCTTCATTGCTAACTGCTGCGTTAGCTGGCCTTTGCGGTCTTCTGGAAAGCGCTCGCGCGCCACGCGCCACGCTTCTTGATCGGTCTCTCGGGTAATGACTCCCACGCGAACCCCGTAATGGATGCCGTCATTGGGGACGTTAATCTGTTCCCCAGCCGGCTTGGGATATTTGACGGCGGTGGCGCCGATTGCCCGCGCAGCCGCCAGTCCCGCGTCCGACGAGCCGGAGACAAAAATCCCGGGAAAGAGATTCTGATCGAGCGGCGGCGTCAAGTGCAATTTGTCCACTTTATAGAATTCGCCGTCACGGCTTACGGCAGATTTGCCCGCCAGGAGCTCTTTGATGATGATGGTGTATTCGATCAGCCGCGCATATCTCTTATCGTGGGGAGTCGTGTCATTCAATGCGATCAGATCGTTCGTGAAGCCTCCAGCGATCATGTTCAAACAGATCCGCCGGCCGTAAAGATAGCCAAGCGTGGTTACCGATTTAGCAACCGTATAGGGGTGCATGTAAACCGGTTGGATCGCCGGCAGCGGGCACAGCTGCTGCGTATTTTCGAGAATGATCTGGCACAGCATCCAGGGATCTATAAGGCTGTTGTCCGCATAAACCAGGATTCCCTTGCATCCGGCTTCCTCACTCCAGCGGGCAACATCCATGACTTTTTGCACGAATTCCCGCCGGCCCGCACCGCCCGGGACCGGGCATGTGGAAAATACTTCGACGATATGATCTGTCAGCGTGGTTTCCATACACGCCCCAGGGTTATGGGCAATGTCTTTCCTAGTGCGCCCGTCCCACCAAAGGTTGCTTGGACGGATAAAGCTGCGGAAGGGCACGGAGCGGCCGCCGTTTATCATTTTGAAGCCCCAGTCCTCGATAATAGCCACCCGCAAAAATCAAACTCCTCGCTGAAACGGAAATTCTGCGCAACCTGTGTAAGCGGGGATCCGAGTACTTCACCGATTCTGCCAATCAGCCTGGCTCCTGTAAATGGCTTCGCTACGCACCCAAAACCGCGACTAGCGTCCTCGCTACCGGACACGAAGACGACCCGTACCTCCGGTAAGCGCAACCGCGAACGGGTACTCTTCGTAAACCTTCATCACGGCCTCCTGGGTCGGCTGCCGTGAGCACGGTATATCCTTTCAGTTTCCCGCAATCCTTGGTAAGAGCATGCGAACATTGCAGTCGTCGACTACCAAAATCGTTTCGCTTAACTTGCTCGGCTCCATTGGCCGCGTTTCGCGAGCCTTGTAGCCTAAACCTAGCAGATCGAGCTTTGGTGGTCTGTTCAAAATTGCTCAGCCGGAGTGTCATGAAGAAACTGACCCTCGGAGTGGTGCCAATCGTCTCCGCCAGCGTTTCCTGGCTGATCTTCGCAGGCTCCGGCTGACCTTCTTTGCCGAAGTGGGACGGCAGCAGAAGCACCCGCGCCAGCCAAAAATGCAAGGCCGCTGCTCCGCGGGAGCCGGACGGCGAGACTCAACATCGTGAGCCGAGAGGGCGCGGTCGAATTCCCGATTCTCGTAGACGCGATTGCCACCGTCGGCCAAGGCGGTCACCCCGGCCGAGCAGGTGATAAGAGCGGAAAGTGCGTCTGGCCATCTTACGCACGATTAGCGAAGCGGGATATGACTTTGGAGGCGGCCAAAGAAGCGAGGCCGATCAATCCTAACATCGGATATGAGCTGGCGGTATCAGGCAGCGTCGCCGGAGCAGGCTGTTCGGCTATGGGCGTCGTGGCCTGGGGCTCGGGGGCCGGTTGCGCAACGGGCTCGCTCTGGGCCACTTCCGTCTGTGCCGGCAGAGGGGCTTCCTCGCCCTTTTCATCGACAATTACCACAGGAGCCGTCTTCAGCTCGGCCTCGGTTTCAACCACGACGGTCGGTACCGGAGCCTTCGCAACCCTGGCTATCTCCACGGACTGCGCCTTATGATAGGCGAACTCTTGGCCGAAATTGTCGCCGGGATAAAACCAGGCGCGCATCGCGCGCGGCTGGCCGGCTGGGGTCTCCCAGAACTGAAACGTGCTAGTACCCGTGGGTTGCAGGCGATAGTTCGGGATGGCCAGTATGGTCGTGACTACTGTCTTCTCATCCTGTTCAAAGACACGAACGATATGCCGGTCGGAGAGAGAATCCACCAGCACCAGCACATACGTTCCGGGCTGCAGCACGACCACATGGCCGTCGTTACAGCAGGACGGCACTTGGACCGGCTCGTTGATGGTAATAACGGTTTTCTTGTCCCACTGATCACCTTTGACCGGCGGCGTGACGGCGGCCGCGATTAACGCGACGCCAAACAGAAACGATGCGTTGCGAGCAAACATGCAACCTCCTTAGGTTGGTGGTTGGCTAAGAAGGGACGACTCAGATTACCTGACTTAGCTCAGGCGACCCGAAGAGGGAGTGAGATGCTCGCTCAGCCTTACAGTAGCTCAATGATCTCAAGAACTCTGAGCACTTTTGAACATGAACACATTTCCGCCCGTTCTCTTTCAACCGTACAAGGTAGAGAGACGTTGGCCCATGTGACCGAGAGGACATCATCACACGATGCCTACGACGATGCCGATGTGGTGAAGCGCATAACCCACGAACGAGGAATCGAAATACCAAGGTGTTCAAGATTGTACAGACACGCCGCTCCGCCGCCCCTATGATGATTGCTAGGTTTGGAAGCAAACCCTTTGCTGAGTTCGCTTGGCGCCGCTTGCCAACCAGGGCACATCGATAGTATCGGCAGTAAGGAGTTGCGGCTTCACTCCGCTCCACCCCCGTGGATCTTTGGACCGACGTAGCCGCACTAAGAATGGAGCTAGGTAATGAACATAACAGCGTTAACTACAACAGAATTGGCCGCGATCATCGCTTTCGTCGTAATTATGGTTGCGGGAATCGCAACGTTACTCTTTTTCCGAAAGCGCCGGACCGAAAAACTGCGCAACAAGTTCGGTGGTGCTGAATATGCGCGCGCCGTGAAGGAAGGCGGTAACCGGAGGCAGGCGGAAGCCGGGCTCGAACAGCGCACGGAACGGGTTGAAAGTTTCCACGTCCGGCCGCTCGCGCCTGGCGATCGTGCCCGCTTCGTGGACTCCTGGCGCAAAATCCAGTCAAGATTTGTGGACGGCCCCGCCGGTGCGGTAACAGAAGCTGACCAACTACTGGGTGATGTGTTGTCCACGCGTGGCTACCCGGTGAGTGACTTTGAACAGCGTGCGGCTGATATCTCCGTGGACCATCCGCGGGTACTAGAGAATTATCGAACAGCCCACGAAATCGCGCTTCGCCAAACGAAAGGGCAGGCCAACACAGAAGACTTGCGCCAGGCAATGATCCATTACCGGACGCTTTTTGAGGAACTGGTCAGCCAGCCGGAAACGACCCAGATGAAGGCTGCGTCATAAGCTTTGCTTGCTAAGCAAGATGAATGCATATTGGAGCGTTGAGAGCACCGAAGACAAACTGGAGACAATGCTGTGAATGAAGACTACAAGAAGGAAGAGGCAGGACTTACGACTGCTGCTCTGGCTGCCGCGGGCGAGCCAAACGCATCGAAGATAGAACCCAGGCGAAAAGAGGTTCGCGCCGGCGGCGCCACGGCCGTCGATGGTAACGGTGCTGCGGCCTGCGGGGCTGCACCTGCCTTAGCCGCCGACGAACAAGCGGCACCCCTGTTTTCGCCCGAAGAGGCGAAGGAATTTCGCGCTCGCTGGGACACCATCCAGGGGGGCTTTGTGGATGAGCCGCGCCGGGCCGTGGAGCAGGCTGATAGTTTGGTCGCTGGAGCGATGAAGCGCCTGGCGGAGATGTTTGCGGATGAACGAGCCAAACTTGAGGGTCAGTGGGATCGCGGCGACAGCGTCTCGACCGAGGATCTTCGCCTGGCACTGCGGCGCTATCGATCGTTTTTCGGCCGCCTTCTTTCGGTTTAGGGCGGGACGGCTGGAAACGCTCCGGGGAAGGGATTTGTGAGAAGCGCCTAATGCCGCTGAATAAGAAGCTGGATCCGACCCACACCGGTCAGGATGCCGAAAAACTGTGCACCGATCTGCACAATAAAATTGTCGGGCAGGACGAGGCGATCAGTCAGATAGTGAACACCTACCAGATGTATCTGGCGGGAATGAACAGTCCCAGCCGGCCGATTGGCAATTTCCTGTTTCTAGGCCCAACGGGTTCCGGCAAGACCAGGCTGGTGGAGGCAGTGGCAGAGAGCCTGGCGGGCGATGCGCGCGCCATAGTTAAGATCGATTGTGCGGAGTTTCAACACAGCCACGAAATCGCCAAGCTGATAGGTTCGCCTCCCGGGTACCTGGGCCATCGTGAGACGCATCCACTGCTCAGCCAGGAAGTGCTGAACCAGTACTACACGGAGAAAACCAGGCTGAGCTTCGTGTTGTTCGACGAAATCGAGAAGGCGAGCGATGCGCTGTGGAATCTGTTACTCGGTGTACTGGATAAGGCTACGCTGACCTTGGGCGACAATCGGCGAGTGGACTTCTCCCGGACCCTTATTTTCATGACCAGTAATCTCGGCGCGGCCGAAATGGGTTCAATTGTGACGCCGCGCTTGGGATTTGCGGCTTCCGAGGTCGAAAGGCGCAATGACCACGAACAGCTCGATGACCGCACCGCTGACAAGATTTCACGCGTGGGTCTCGCGGCGGCGAGGCATAAATTCACACCGGAGTTCATGAACCGTATCGATAAGGTCGTCGTGTTCAAACTACTGGGACAGGCGGAATTGCGAAGGATTCTAGAACTCGAGCTGGGTAGCCTGCAGATGCGTATTTTCGACTCCTCAACCACCACGCCGTTTGTCTTCTCGCTCACCCCCGCCGCCAAAGACTATCTGCTGCGTGAAGGTACGGATATGAAGTACGGAGCGCGCCATCTGAAGCGCGCCATCGATCGCTCTCTGGTACACGCCATGTCGAACTTAGTGGCTACCGGGCAGGTCCGCCGCGGCGACTTCGTTAAAGTCGGATTCGATCCCGATACGAACGGCATGACGTTCACGAAAGAAGCCGAAAACATGCCCGCGCTCGCCATGCTGCAGATGATGGAGGTAGTCCCACGCCTGCCGGCCCACTCGGTTTCAGTTGGTGCTCCGGGGCAGGGTTCCGTCAAGGCAGCACGGGCGCGACGCTAGCCGCCCGCCCCCGACCGTCCTCTTCGGCACAGTGCCAGTTTGTACGGCTGCACGGATCAAAGTCGAACTTGTGGTTTGCTTGCAGCAGAGTGTGCCGGACGCATGAATTTGAGGGATCAATCGCACCCGGAAGTTATAGGCTCTTCGTTTGCAGGGAATGCCATGTCTGCCGCCGCTGCCATCGCGCATTGCACGGTTTTGCACGCTGTGCGCGTGACGCCGAGCGCCGGTTTTTCCCTGCCAGACGATGAGTTCATCAGGTGGGTACGCTTCGCTAATCGGGAGAACACGAAGGCGTGGGCTCAATAACTCGCAGGGCTTCAAAGTCGTCTTAGCGCACTGGGTCTCAATAGACGTTGCCCCTCAACAGAGAGCGCGTGTCAAGGCCTTGCATGCGGTGTCTGAGTAGCTATCCATCTTGATGGTCTCGGTGGGCCGTTCTGATCCCTTAGAACGCTTGCGCGGCATTTTGTTGGCCGGTGATTCGCTCTATGTCTCGGCGAACGAGTTCGTCGCCAACGCAAGCCTCCGATAACGGAGCGAGCCGGGGCCGGCGTACGGTCTGTCGCTTCCCGATCTCTCCAAAAGACAAATAAGCCAGGTTCGTTTTCGTCCCGTCGGTGCCAATGCTTCAGATCGCCGCACTAAGCGGGCAGCCGGCCGGATCCTGGAGTGGCGATTTAGCGAGTAAGATTTCTAATAGCGATGAGCAGTTTCAGAATCGCCGCAGCGCTGAGCGGCTTCACCTTTGTGGTATCGGCGCAGACTTTGGCGCCGCTGCGCCCGCCGGCCGTTCCGCTCGTGGCCCATGACCCGTACTTCAGCATTTGGTCCGCCACCGACCGATTGACCGATACCGGCACAACCCACTGGACCGGGAAGCCGAACAGCCTGTCTGCGTTGGTCCGCATCGATGGCACAGTGTATACCTTGACGGGCGCTGCGGGCCGGGGCGGCCGCGGCGCGGCGACCCCCGACCCACTGGAGCAGACGCTTGTGGAGGTATTGCCCACTCGCACCAGATACGAGTTCTCAGGCGCCGGAGTTAAAGTCGCGTTTACGTTTTTCACTCCGGCTTTGCCGGACGACCTGGAGGTACTCTCGCGGCCCCTGACTTACATCGAATGGGCCTTCAGTTCTATCGACAAAAAAGAGCACGAGGCGGCCGTCTATTTTGATGCGGGGTCCGACGTGGTGGTGAACACAGCCGACCAGCCGGTCCGATCAGCGCGCTTTCAGCTGGACGGTGAGCCTGTGTTGCGGATGGGCTCGAGCGAGCAGCCCATTCTGGCCAAAAGCGGAGACGACCTTCGGATCGATTGGGGATATCTCTACCTCGCTGCCGACAAGGCGGATGGCGTCACGCAGGTGATCACGAACCGGCAGGAGGGCCGCGCGGCGTTCACCAGCACGGGGCGTTTGCCCAATTCCGATGATTTTCCCGATAGTTCCCGCGGCGGGCGGGCTCCCGGGCTGGTGCTGGCTATCTGCATTCACTTTGGGAAGATCACCTCCCGGCCGGTTTCGCGCTACCTCATGATCGCCTATGATGACATTTACGCCATCGAGTATTTCGAGCGGCGCGAGCGCGCCTGGTGGCGGCGGAATGGTGCGGACGCGGCGGAGTTGCTGCGTATGGGCCGCCGCGATCACGATGCCCTGCTTGAAAAAAGCATGGCTTTCGACGATCAGCTTATGACCGACTTGCGCCAGGCCGGCGGTGAGAAGTATGCCCGTCTCGCATCGCTGGCGTATCGGCAGACACTTGCTGCGCACAAGCTGGTGGCCGACGCCGATGGCTCGGCCCTGTTCTTCCCGAAGGAAAATTTCAGCAACGGCTGCATCGCCACGGTGGACGTAATCTATCCCAGCGCTCCGTTCACGCTCTTGTTCAATCCACGGCTGCTGCGAGGGCAGCTTCAGCCCGTGCTCGACTATGCGCGCATGGGACGGTGGCGCTGGCCGTTCGCGCCGCACGACCTCGGCACCTATCCGCAAGCGAACGGGCAAGTGTACGGCGGCGGCGAGCGAACCGAAGAAAACCAGATGCCTGTCGAGGAGAGCGGCAACATGCTGATCATGCTCGCCGCCCTTGCCAAAATCGAAGGCAATGCGCAGTTCGCCATGCAGTACTGGCCGGAGCTGAGCAAATGGGCCGAGTACCTGAAAGAGAAAGGGCTCGATCCCGAGAATCAGCTCTCCACGGACGACTTCGCCGGCCACCTGGCGCATAACGCCAATCTCTCGATCAAAGCGATTCTGGCGCTGGGTTCGTACGCCATGCTGGCCGACATGACGGGGCGAAAGAATGTCGCCGCGCAATACCGGGTGACCGCGCAAGGATTCGCGAAGAGATGGATGGAATTGGCGGACGACGGCGACCACTACCGGCTGGCGTTCGACAAGCCCGCAACCTGGAGCCAGAAGTACAACCTGGTATGGGACAGACTCCTCGGTCTGAATCTCTTCCCGGCCGATGTCGCGCGCAAGGAGGTCGCGTTCTATCTCACCAAGCAAAACAAGTACGGTCTGCCGCTCGACAATCGGCGCGGCTACACGAAGCTGGACTGGATCCTGTGGACCGCTACGCTAGCCGGCAATCAATCCGATTTTGAAAGAATTGTTTCGGCGGCGTATCAGTTCGCGAACGATTCTGAAAGCCGCGTCCCCTTAACTGACTGGTACGATACCGTCACAGCAAAGCAGCAGGGCTTTCAGGCTCGCTCGGTAGTAGGCGGGCTCTTTGTGAAGATGCTCGCGGACCCGGCAATGTGGAAGAAGTACGCCGGCCGCGCTCGCTCTGAATCTGTCTTACCGGCTCATGACTAACCGTTGACCATCGACAACGCCACCGTGCGAGCGTCGGCCATGAGAGCCCCTTCCTGTCAAGGGCGAGGGTTTTTCTGGAGCCCATCTGTATCCTTTCGCCTTAGGTGATCTGCTGCAAGGGAACAATATTACTCGAAAGCCCGATCGACAATTTCACGGTTTCCCGGAACCCGCCGCCAAATGTTCGTTCGCTCCTGCACGGTGGAACCCTTATTGCAAGATTTTTGTAATTGCGATTGGACCCTTTGGCCGGTGAGGGGTGGTCATTCACGGCTTGAGGTGAAGATAGGCACAAGAACAGAAATAGAGGAGGTAAGGATGCAAGTTCGTTCCGCGGCTGTGAAACTCGGGAATTGCCTGGTGGCTGGTGCGATTGGAGCCGGTGTATCGCTATTGTTTGCGCCTCACTCAGGAAGAATAACCAGGCGTCTGATCCGTCGAAAGGCACAAGAATACATCCAAGATGCCCGCGACGAAGTGGCGCAGAAGACAGCAGACCTGTACATTCGAGGCAAACTAGCGTTTGAGCACACCGCACGAAAGTTTCGTCGAAAGCTGAATGTGGCGGCGTAGCCCTCGCCGTTAGCTTTCGGGTTGTATGCGGCGTCATGGTGAACAGTTGGACTTTGTCCGGCGGCATGTGTAAATTGATCACGCGCAGCTTCGGGTTGAAGCAGCCTGACATGAGGTGAGCGATTCGGGCGCCCTCCACTCCGCGGGATTGCTTCGCCCACAATCCGCCGCCCGGCTCCTCGGACGTGCGCCGGGCAGATACTCTGTGGTTGAAAATCATCGGCGTCCAGCTGGGCTTGATGCTATTCGCTTCGCCAAGAATCACATATCGCCTCAGGAAAAAGGTCGTTCATTCCTATTCAATCGGCATCACCGCCAACCGACATTCCCCGCGCCGGTCGCGTTGCTCGTCACCGCCGCGAGGGTTGGCGCACCTATCCTCGCGAGCAAACTGCAATGACGGATTCCAGCAAACACTGACCGTCGCTCCGTTCTAACCCTAAAATCTTCGATTGTTCCTCCCTCCCGAATAGCGGTGAGGTTGCCATAGACGGAGGAACCAACTTCGCTTCAAGATGCGTCCGAGAGCAGATAATCGCGCATTAGCGCCCGCGCGATTGCAATTACGGTGGTAAGGCCGATCACGCATCCGAGGCCAACCAGCATGATGTGGGATTGTAGCCTCGAACCGTGATACACTGGCCGACTTCGCCAACTTGTGATTACACGTCGTTCCATTCTGAAAAACGCGCCGCTCGCCCTGGCTGCGCCGACGATAAATGGCGGCCGATTCGCTGTGTTCGCCCAGAGCAAAACTGAATACTCGTCGCGCACCCTGGACTTGATTCGCAGTTCTACGGTGATTGATATGTTGGGTTTGCTCACATTGGACTTCGAGAAACTGTACACATGGCAGCGGCAGCCGGAGAGTTTCCAGAACTGCGATTTTGAAAAGTTGAAGGACTCAGGCACCACGGTTTTTCATCCGGCAGTGGGACGCCATGGGAGGAACATATACGCTGATTCCCTGAGAGACATGACGCTTTGGAACAACTTTGTTTCTCGGCACAGTGACTACTTCCTGCGTATCGACGGTCCGGCCGATCTCGCACGAGTCAAGCCGGTGGGCAAGATCGGTATCCTGATTGGCGAGCAAAACTCTGAGCACTTTCGGTCGGTCGAAGATGTTGAACTGTTCTACAGATTGGGCCAACGGGTTTCCCAGCTTACCTATCGAGGTAACCGGATCGGCGGCGGAGCCGGCGACGAGGCGGATGGAGGATTGAGTGACTATGGGGTTCGGATCGTCGAGCGCATGAACAAGGTGGGTATGGCGGTAGACGTTTCGCATTGTGGTGATCGAACCACGTTAGATGCCTTCGAAGCCTCCCGAAAACCTGTGCTCGTCACCCATTCGAATTGCCGCGCACTGGTCCCTAACCGCCATCGCTGTAAGACGGATGAGGTGATCAAGAAAATGGCGGTCAAGGGCGGCGTGATGGGGATCACCCTGATCCGCAGTTTTGTGCGCGCGCGGGGACCGACTACCATCGAACACGCGCTGGATCATATCGATCGTGTGGCGAGGCTGGCTGGAGTGGAACACATCGGCATTGGAACCGACGTCGATCTTGACGGGCGGGCCAAACTTCCGTCGGAAGAATTGAAGGCACGGCAAATCAACCCCGCAACGACGGACCTGGACCGAATTAACTATCGCCAAAAGATTTATGATCTGACTGAGGGTCTGGTCCGGCGCACGTATACTGACAGGAACATCGAACTCATCCTGGGAGGCAACTTTCAGCGTGCACTCTGCCAGATCTGGACCGCATAAGCTGGAGCGGGCTTCGCCCGGCAAACTTGCTCTCGTGGGCCCTGATCTCACAAGGAACCCTGTTCTGCAGTGTCCATTTCCTGATTCAGATACTGCCCTCTACCTATAAGGGAGTGGCAAAGGGCGTCGTTGACAGTGAAGTCAAAAAAAACTTCTCCGACGGGCTACTCAGACCCAGATTTCGGTTGTTATCCGCAGAGTCGCATGACGATTTAATTTTGGAAGGCTCAAACGTGCTGGTTTCAGGATATTTCCAACAGTTACAAAGAGTTTCAGCGGTGTCAATAAAAAGACCCTTGAAAACAGGTAGTGGAACATAAACGGATCGTCGGACGTTTTCGCTGGACTTCAGACCTTCCTCGCGCTTGACTCGACTTCCATGGCATGACGATGCCGTCCGCTGTCATGCTCACGTTCGACATCTAACGTTTTTTCAGAGAGCCGCGGCTGGCCCCCACGGTCAGCAAAAGCGTCAGTAATCAGAGACAACGACAGTGAATTGCCTCGCCGCCATCCTCACCTCCGGTTTCACCATGGACCAAGGATGTAAACGCGGACTCGGTCTCCGGGCCAGATATTTCTCGGACTATAACCCTCCAGCACCAGTAGCGGGCGAACTGGCGGATCAGAAGCAAGTGCAATCGCCCTTTTTCGAAGTCGAAACTCGATGTCCCAGCGCAAGCGTAGTCTCCAGCGCCAACCTTCCAAAAAAATTCTCTTTCGCATGAGCCAGTTCATTTACGTTTTTGCGCTTGGTTCGAACACAGGCCCAAAAGGAGGAATTTATGACATCGAATCGTCAAACTGATCCCCGAAACACGTTGGCAGCCAAAACCGGAGTACTCTCGCCAGCCCGGAACCTGGAAGGATCCGCTCCACGAATGCGGCGCGCGGCTATGGTGCTCATCCTGTTTGCGGCTCTGCTGAGTCTAAACACTCGTCTGACAGCCTATACATTCAAGACAATCAACTTTCCGGGAGCCACTTCCACACAGGCGTACGGAATTAATGCATTCGCGCAAATCGTGGGTACGTATAACAATGCGGCGGGCCAGCACGGATTCTTGTACAGCGGGGGCAAGTTCACCACGCTAGATTATCCGGGCGCCACCAGCACAACAGCTTTCGGCATCAATAATGCGGGCCAGATCGTGGGCGTTTATAACGACCCGAACGGCGGCGGCTCGTTTCTGTACAGCGGAGGCGTATTTACCAAGCTCAGTGTCAATGACCCTCGCGACATCAACAATTCCGGCGAGATGGCGGTGGGTGGCGGGTTCGTGGATGGCAACGGAACCTTCACTGCGATCAACTATCCCGGGGCTCCAGGCACTGATCCTTTTGGAATCAATGACTTGAGCCAGATTGTAGGTTTGTATTTCGACACGAACTTCACACCTCACGGCTTCCTTTATTCGTCGGGTACCTACAGCACCATCGATTTCACGAGTCCAAACATCTTCTGGAGTTATTGCTGGGGAATCAACAATCACGGACAAATCGTCGGAGAATACACCGACAGACAATCCGCACTTCATGGATACACATACAGCGCTGGCACCTTCACTGGTTTTGATTTTCCCGGCACGATCAGTGGGACTGAAGCCCATCACGTTAATGATTTTGGCCAGATCGTAGGAGTCTACACGACGGGCGGTACCGCATACACACCCAACGGTTTTCTGGCTTCGCCTTCCCCTCTGAATCCCGTGCCTCTTATCAATCAACCGCTCATGCCGGAGTCGGCCGCTCCCGGGAGCTCAGGATTCACACTCACGACTAACGGCACAGGATTTGTGTCAGGCGCACAGGTTTATTGGAACGGCAGCCCGCGCCAGACCTTCTTCGGCACCAGTGAAAAGCTGACAGCCACCATCACGAGTTCTGATGTCGCGGTGGCGGGTACTGCCTCCGTCACGGTCGTAAACCCTGCACCAGGGGGTGGTGCTTCCAACGTCCAGTTCTTCCAGATCACCACTCCAGTCCCAAGCATCACCTTGAGCGAGAACGACGTGCCGGCAGGCTCATCGCCACAGCGCGAAGTCGCAGCGGACTTCAACCGCGATGGCAAACTCGATCTGGCAGTCGCGGACGGCGCCAATAACGAGATCCTAGTGCTGCTTGGCAATGGCGATGGGACATTTCAGTCTCCGGCTTATTACGCCACCGGAAGCAATCCCTCGTACCTGGTCACGGGCGATTTTAACGGCGATGGCAACATCGATATTGCCGTGGCCGACTATAACGGCAATACGGTTTCCATTCTGCTCGGCAACGGCAACGGTACGTTTCAAACGCACGCTGATTACCCCACCGGCGGCGGTCCTTTCGCGCTAATCGCAGGAGACTTCAACGGCGATGGCAGACTGGACCTCGCCACCGTGAATAACACCGGCAATACGGTTTCTATCCTGCTCGGCAACGGCGACGGCACGTTTCAGCCCCGCGCTGATCTTCCGGCGGATACCGAACCGCGCTCGATCGCTACCGGAGATTTCAATCGGGATGGCATTCTGGACCTGGCCGTTGGGAACTTCGGTAATTTCGGCGGCAACACCGTTTCCGTGTTCCTGGGTAATGGGGATGGAACATTCCAGCCGAAGGTAGATTATGCTACCAACGGCGGCCCACTCTCAATTGTTACCGCCGACTTCAACGGGGACGGTAAGCTGGACCTGGCCGTCGACAATAGTTGCGGCGTCTCCGCTCAATGCGGAAGGCCGGGTACCGTTTCGATCCTTCTCGGCAACGGCGACGGGACCTTTCAAACGCACGTAGATTACGCTGCGGGATGGTTTCCTTACACGATCATCGCCGGGGATTTCAACGGAGATGGCAAACTGGACGTTGCCGTCGCGGACCTGGATTCCAACCAAATTTATATTCTTCAGGGCGCGGGCGACGGAACCTTCCCTAATTCCACCCGTATTGCGACGATCGGAGGGCCTGTCGGTATCCTCGCTGGCGATTTCAATGGCGACGGCAAGCTCGATTTTGCGTTGGGCAGTGGCTCTGCCGTCGCGATCATGTTGCAGAACGAAGTCTACCTGCCCACGGTGACGGCGTTGACGTTGAATCCGGCCAGTGTGCTCGGCGGCAGTAACTCGACTGGCACCGTAACGCTCAGCGGGCCAGCGCCCACCGGAGGCGCGACCGTTACACTATCGAGCAGCAACCCGTCTGCGGCTAGCATCCCAGCTCCAGGCAGCGTTACGGTCCCCGCGGCCGCGACAACGGCAACTTTTACCGTAAACTCCCAGCCCGTGGGCACGAATACCTCCGCGACCATCTCGGCAACATACAACAACAGCACGCAGACGGCTACGCTGGCGGTGCAGGCAGCCACTATGACGTCATTTGCATTAAGTCCGACCACCGTCATCGGCGGCAAAAATTCAATCGGTACCGTTACCCTCAATGGACCCGCGCCCGCCGGTGCAGCAGTCAATCTTTCCAGCAGCGACCCACGTGCGGCTTCCGTTCCAGCCACTGTCACGATTTCCGGAGCTACCGCGACCGCTACTGTGACCACTCAGCCGGTAAGTTCGACTACATCGGTGACGATCTCCGCGACTTACGGAGGCGTTACAAAAACGGTCCCTCTCACGGTGCAGGCAGCTACACTCGTGTCGCTGACGCTGAACCCTGCCAGCCCCACTGGCGGCAAAAATTCGATTGGTACAGTGACCCTCAGCGGGCCGGCTCCAACGGGCGGTGCCGTGGTGAGTCTATCCAGTAGTAACCCCGCCGTCGCTTCTATTCCAGCTCCAGGGACCATTACGGTAGCCGCCGGTGCAACTACCGCCGCCGCAACCATTACGACTCAGATAGTGACCACGAGTACCCCGGTGACCATCTCGGCAACTTACAGTAGTATTACAAAGACGGCCACGCTCACGGTACAGCCAGCCGCTTTGGCCTCGCTGGCGCTCAGCCCAAGAACGCTGCTCGGCGGCAAGAATTCCACGGCCACAGTGACGCTGACCGGGCCAGCTCCCGCAGGCGGTGTGGTGGTGACTCTATCCAGCAGCAACCCCGGCGTTGCTTCCGTTCCACCTCCTGGCAGCATCACAGTCCCCGGCGGTGCAACCACTGCTACTGGTACCATCACGACTCAACCGGTGAGCACGACCACTTCGCTGACGATCTCCGCCAGTTATCACGGCATCACGAGACCTGATACGCTTTCGGTGCTTGCAGCCGGCTTGACCTCGGTTGCGCTGAGCCCGGCCAGCCTGACAGGCGGCAGCAGTTCGACCGCCACGGTCACCCTCAGCGGCGAAGCACCTGCCGCCGGCGATGTGGTCACGCTTTCAAGCAGCAACCCATCTGTTGCACAGCTTCCGGGCAGTGTGACGGTGCTCGGCAATGCAACTACAGCTACAGTCACCGTAACGACTCAACCGGTGAGTACGACCACTTCTGTTACCATCTACGCAAAGTATGGCGCCGTGACGCGGACGGCGACGCTTTCCGTCAAGGCCCCTGCTCTGGTTTCGATTGCGGTCAATCCAACCAGCGTTGCGGGCGGCGCAAATTCGACGGCGACAGTAACGTTGAGTGGCCCTGCCCCTGCTGCCGGCGTAGTTGTTGCGCTGTCAAGCAGCAACACCGCAGCAGCCACCGTTCCCGCGAGTCTTACTGTACCTGGTGGCGCCACCACGGGCAGCGCTATCGTGAACACCAAAGCGGTGGCCTCCAGCACCGTCGTGAATATCATCGCGAAGTATGGCGGGGCAACTAAGTCGGCTGTATTAACTGTCCAATAGTCAGCACGTCCACAGCGGGGGAGCGGGAACTTGATTTCATCCTGCTCCTCTCCTAAGGTGAGAGGTCGATGCCTGCGTCGATGGAGGGGCTGTCGGGTAACGGCCTGGCGGGGAAGCCGGACACCGCTTTGACTGAATCGCTGAGTGAAAGTTAGGAGGACCGCCGTACCCAGCACGCAACCTGCTTGCCAAATTAAACGTGCTTTCATTGCAGCCGGTGTTTTGTGAACCAACGTACAGCTTAGCGCCAGATTAGTTACCGATGGCCTAAGGAGCGCTTTACACTCAGGATAGGAGCTTCCCATGCCACGTAGAAATAGAAAGGCGCGACCCATGGACACAACCGCGTCGATCATGCGCACGCCTGATAACGATCCAGCGGAGGCGGGGCAGTCGGGTGACCTGCAAGGATTGTCGGGCGTTCCTGTAGCAGAGTCGGAGAGTGTTCGTGAATTAGTTGAAGAAGGTCAATTCTTTGAGGCGGCGGTGACAGCCGGCGTGGAAGATGCACCCGACCCCGACGTATCCGAAGTAAGGACCACAGAGGTTGCAGAAGACGACGTTCCACCTGAATATCGCGATAAACGTGGGGACGAGCCGAAAGAATAGGCGGTTTGCTAGTCACGCGGTTTTTCGCTTCTCTTTCTCGAATTGCTTCAGGCTCTTGGGCTCCGACTGCCATGCCTCATAGAAGTCCTCGATCTGTTTTCTAAACCGGCCTGGCTTCTCTTCGTATATGCGCTCCCCTAGGGACAGCGCGTTTTTCCTAAGTTCGTGCTGGTATTTGCCGGCCAGTTCCAGAGATAGATTCACGTTCTCGGGGTGGCCGTAGCGGCCAGGCTTGGCAGCCAGAGTTTGGCGCAAGACTTGGAGGTTATGGTGATTGACCAGCCACATCTCGAGATCCTTCAGGCTGTTTTCGTAGCCGTGTATCCAGTCCGGCCACGCATCCACGAGCAAACGCAAGTGGTACCAGTGATCCTTTACGCGCTTCCGCCACTCGTGGCACAACTCGGGGCGCGATTTCTTGCGAACGAGAGCCATCGCCTTTCTGCTGCGGCTGTAAGTGCTGGCCACAACGGCTGCGATCAGTCCAAAATTTCGGCTAAACTTCCAGGCGTCGACGCGTTTGGCAACGGCGCGGAGCGAATCTGCCCTCTTTTTCAGAGTTCGGACTATGTGGATATTGCGCTCACGCTCCTCCTTGCGCTGTAACAACGCTCTTCGAATAGAGTCGACTCCGTCGCTGTTCAGTGTGTTCTTGAATTTCCGGTTGAGATTATCGAACATCTCAATGATGGCCTGGGCATCACGATACGCAGATAACTTGTGACCAATCTCCCTGAGGCGGCGGTCGTCGTCCTCGCGGCTGCCATCCAGCTGAGGGCGTATCAGGCGAAGCAGGGCGCGCGCTTTCTTAATGCTCTTCCGCGCTTCGTGAATTGCCTCGTCACGGTTGGCCGTAGTGGTATTTCGGAGAAGCCGTTCTGCAGATTCGATCTCTTCACGTGTAATTCTTCTAATTCCCTTGGGGAGGGATTCGCTGGATTTCAAACGATAGGGCATCAACCGGCTCCGTGCGCAAGCTTGCGAGTTATACGCTCCCGTTAAGGGTCGTCAAGCCTGCTGGAGCAATTGACCGACCGTTCCGCGTGATTTCGCGGAGAGATAGCGGTACCGGGGGTTGGGCGCGGACCAGCGGCAATAGGGTGAAATACCAAAAACCCTAAGGCGAATTCCCCATGGTTGGATCGCCGTGCGAAACGATACTGTGGCAGTTCAGGTCTCAGCCATGTATCGATTCGTCTTTCGCCGTTTGCGTGTCTCCCTTTGTGCGGCCGCGGCCCTGGTGGCGCCCTTTGCTGCCAGTCTCTATGCGGGACCATGGATCACCGGATATTATTCTGCCCAGAACGGGATCCTGCCCGTCGCCAGCATCCCGTGGAATCATTACACGCATATCATTCATTTCGCGGCGTCAACTCCGGGCGACGGTACGGTCAGCATGTACTACCTCATCCAAGCTGAGATCAATGCCTTGACGGCGTCCAGGCCCATCGGCAAAAAAGTGCTTGTGTGCATCAAAGACAACGACAATAACTACAACGCTTTTCCGCAGAGCGCCTCACCTGGTAACATCGCCAAGTTCGTGAGCAACATCGTCGGCTTCGTTGTCGGCAATGGGTATGACGGCGTGGACATCGACTGGGAAAAAAATATCAACGTCACCCAGTTCGACGAACTGATCGCGAGGCTGCGAGCGCTCTTGCCGGGAAAAGTGATTACCATAGCCGTCAATCCGAGGCTCACCGCCGTGGCCGCCGCCAGCCAGACCGATCTCGACCAGATCAACGTCATGTGCTACGACCTGGACTGGGGCTCCAGCTTTTCCTGGTACGTGGACCCGCTGCTGCAGAACGGGAATCCCAATGCATTGACGTGCGACTGGGATGTGGGAGAATTCACGAGCGCCGGCGTGGCTCACAGCAAGATTGGCGTGGGAGTTCCGTTTTATGGCAGGAGGTGGCCAGGAGTGACTCAGGCGCTCGAAACCTCGAACTTCAACAACGCCATCACCTTCACTTACAGAGAGCTGGTGACCGATGCGACACGCTGGCAGCCGCAATTCAAGTTCTTCGACAACACATATAAGGCAAACTACCTCAGCATTAATGTCTCCGGCCGTAAGGAGTTCGATTCGTACACCGGAACACAGTTCCTTGGCGATGCGGTATCGTGGCAAAAATCCAAGGGCTTTGGCGGTTTCATGACCTTTACGGTGGAGTACGAATATCTTACGGGCCAGCTGGGCGACGCAGCTTTTCCGCTGTCGACGGTCCTCTATCATGCGGTGTTCGCTCCCGCGCCGTCTCTCTCGCGAAGCAGTATACCGTTTGGCAGTCAGGTGCTAGGAACGAGCAGCGCGGCGCAGGCGGTAACCCTGAAGAATACCGGGACGGCGGCACTGTCGATTGTCAGCATCTCTCTTAGCGGCGCGGACAGTGCCGACTTTGCGCCCGAGACGAACAATTGTCCGGCTACCTTGGCAATTAGTGCCACCTGCCAGATCAGTGTCAAGTTCACGCCGAAGGTGCTGGGCACCCGGACGGCGTCGATCATTTTCAAAGACAACGCGGGGAATAGCCCTCAGAGTGTCTCTCTTAGCGGTACGGGCACAACGGCGGCCGCAGTGCTGAGCCGATCGCCGGGGAGCTTAAACCAACTGCGAGTTCCTGCCGAACCGTTACGCTGACTAATCGTCACGGATGCCGGGGGCGGAACGCGTGCATGAGTGCGGTCCGGCCCTCGCTTGATGCGTGCGTTCACGTCCGTTGTGCTCCGAAACCAGCGCCATTCTCGGGCGTTAGTTCCGCTTCCTTCCGGGCGCGGCTCAGCAAGGCCAGCCTGATAACCGAGCCGTGACCAAAGGGAGCGGTGGCGTATCCGTACCCCTTGACAGTCTAGGGAGCTAGTGCCATACTTCCCTAGATCATCATAGGAGAGCTAGGGCTTGGGGAAATCGTCTTCGCCAAATCTTCTGCAAGGCACTCTGGATCTGCTGATCCTGCACGCTCTTCATCGCGGAGCGCTGCACGGGTACGCCATCGCGCAAACCATCCATCTGTTATCCGATGAAGTTCTGACGGTGGAAGAGGGTTCGCTCTATCCGGCATTGTATCGTCTCGAACTGGACGGTGCGATTTCTGCCAGTTGGGGAGTGTCGGAGAACAACCGCAAGGCCAAATATTACAAGATCACGGCACGAGGGAAAAAGCTGGTGGCGGAGCAGCAGCAGACTTGGGACCGGCTGTCGATGGCGGTTCAGCGCGTCCTGGCGAGGTAAGCGCATGCGCCGAATTCTTCTGAAACTGTTCCGCCGCCGCAAACTCCAGCGGGATCTGGAAGCCGAGCTTGCCTTTCACCGCGAGATGGGAGCGGCACACGGCAACCCGATCGGCATTGGCAACGCCGGTTTGATCCGCGAACAAGCGCTCGATCTGTGGCGGTTCACGCTGATCGAAAATCTGTGGCGTGACCTGGTTTATGCGGCACGGTCGCTTCGCCGCAGCCCCGCTTTCGTGCTCACCGCTCTGGCTTCTCTAGCGCTTGGCATTGGCGCCAACACAGCCATTTTCAGCGTCATGGACGCGCTGATGCTGCGAACCCTGCCGGTCCGGAACCCAGAGGAACTGGTGCTGTTGGGCGACGGTCATGCATCCGGAGTGAACGGCGGGTTTCCTGAGAATTCACCGGACATCTTTTCGCAACCATGCTTTCAGGCGATGCGAACGAAGAATGAACTATTCACGGATATCGCCGCTGTCGAGAGTATGGCGGCCATGGTTCACGCGCGAGTTGCCGGAGCGGGCGCCGAACTCGAGCCGGTGCGGATACGGGTGGTGTCCGGCAACTACTTTACGATGCTGGGTGTGACAGCGTCAGCAGGGCGGGTACTGACGCCGGACGATGACCGGCGGCCGGGCGGTAATCCTATTGCAGTGATAAGCCGGGCTTACTGGGAACGCCGTTTTGCGGGAGATACTCGCGTGGTGGGCCGCTCGCTGGCCCTCAACGGAACAGTTTTCACGATTGTTGGAGTAGCGGCGCGAGAGTTCTTCGGGACCGTCGTCGGAGAGTCTCCGGATTTGTGGATTCCGCTATCGATGCAGGCGCAGGTTCAGCCGGGGCTGGGTGACCCGCAGGGCACGCTGACACAATCGCTTTGGTTGATAGGCCGGCTGAAACCGGGTGTCAGCCTTGCCGCAGCCCAAGCCAGCACTAACGTTGTCTACCAGGCATGGCTTCACGAGGTCGCTGGAAGTTCGCCGTCACCGGAACGAATACGGCACATGCGCAAGGCCGCCGTACACCTGACACCGGCAGCGACCGGCATGTCGCGTCTGCGCACAAGGTTTTCACGCCCACTGAAAATACTGATGGTGCTTGTCGGTCTGGTCCTGCTGATCGCATGTGCCAATATCGCGAACTTGCTTCTGGCTCGCGCGGCGGGGCGCGGGCGCGAGATGGCGGTGAGGATGGCGCTGGGCGCGCCGCGCAAACGGCTGATGGCGCAGTTGCTTTCCGAGAGCCTGTTTCTCGCACTGATGGGAGGATCACTGGGCGTCCTGCTCGCCCTGTATGGAGAACGATTGTTATTGACTATGGTTTCAGCCGGCGCAGGCCCGGTGCTCCTGGAAGTGGGACCAAGCGGCCGCGTGCTGCTGTTTACATTCGGTCTTTCGCTCCTGACGGGCATAATTTTCGGGATGGCGCCGGCGTTGCGAATGACGAACGTGGATACCGGACCGACCCTTCAGGAGGGCAAAGGAATGGCGCGATCTGCGGCACACAGCCGGCTAGGACAAGGGCTGGTCGCGGGACAGGTGGCGCTGGCGCTGTTCCTGATGATTGGCGCGGGACTATTCGTGCGGACGCTGCAGAACCTGGATCACGCAAAGATTGGATTCGACAAGGATCGGGTCCTCATGTTGCAGCTGGATATTGATTCCAGCACGGCAAAAGGAGATGTGCTGCTCCATTCGCTGCAGCGAATCGAGGAACGGATTCGCTCTTTACCGCGCGTGCAGGCGGCGAGCTTCACTGAACTGGTATTTAACGAGGGGCATTGGATGGCTCTCGTCTGGCCGCAGGGAGTGCCGCAAACGGAGGCTAATGCCACGTCTCAAAGTGGAAGCCATGTGGGCGCCCAGTATTTCGATGTACTCGGCATGCCGGTGGTTGCGGGGCGTGGATTTGGGCGCCAGGACACGCTCAAGTCGCCTCCGGTTGCAGTGGTGAATGAAACCTTCGCCCGGAAGCTGTTCCCGGATGTTTCACCGCTGGGGCGGCATTTTGCTCTGGAGGGTGGTGGGGACCTCGAAATCATCGGAGTGGTAAAGGACGCGAAGTACGAGAGCATTCGCGAGAAGCCTCGTGGGATGTTTTACCTCTATAACGGCCAGGCTCAGGCTACGGACGGGTTCAGTGACCTAGTCGTCCGGGCGCAGGGCCGGCCCGAGGCGCTGATCGGCGATATTCGGGCGGCGATCCACGCAGAAGATTCGAATCTCGCGATTGCACACGTGGTGACGCTGCGCGAGCAGGTGGATAGCTCACTCGGAGAAGAGATGGTCCTGGCCAAACTCGCCGGTTTCTTCGGTCTGGTAGCGCTGCTGCTCGCCTCGATCGGCCTGTATGGCGTCATCGCTTACTCGGTGGCGCGACGGACGAACGAGATTGGAATCCGCATGGCCCTCGGCGCGCAGCCGGCGGATCTGATGCGTGCGGTCATGCGCGAATCAATCGTTCTGGTGCTGATCGGCTTCGCTGCCGGTCTCCCGGCGGCGCTGGCCTGCGGACAACTTGTTTCCAGCCAGCTATACGGAGTACCGGCGCACGATCCGGCAACGTTTGCAGCGGCTGCCGCGGCGCTGCTTCTGGTGGGTCTTATCGCGACTTTCCTGCCGGCACGGCGCGCGGCGCTGCTAGATCCGGTTGCGGCGCTGCGCGAGGAGTAATTGGAGGGCGAGAACGTGGTGCGCACCCGCGTAGACCGGTCCCAGGTTCCTCTGGTATGATCTCAGCGATGCCGAGCGGATATATACCGATCTTCATTTTTCTGGCCATTGCGATCGTTTTTCCGGTGGCTACCATCATGGTTGCGAAGCTGATCCGGCCGTCGGCGCCGTTTCTTGCCAAGCTGGAAGCCTACGAGTGCGGCATCAAAGCGGCGTCAGACTCCCGCGGCCGCTACACCGTACGGTTCTACATCATTGCCATTCTGTTCGTGATCTTCGACGTGGAAACCATTTTCTTGATTCCATGGGCGGTGAAATACCGCACGATGGGCTGGTTCGGCGTGGCCGAGGTAGCCGTGTTCCTGGCGATTCTGATCGTGGGCTATATCTGGGCTTGGAAAAAGGGCGCGCTGGAGTGGGTGTGAGAAGCAGGTGCCAGGTGTTAGGTGCCAGGTGCCAGGGTTAGCTCTCCCTTCGGTATTCTCCATCGTTGAACTCGTGACAACCGAAGAGCAGTTCCGCGACAAGCTGCGCAAGATTACTGCATTATTCGAGGGCGCCGCGACCGCGGGCGAACGCCAGGCTGCGGCGGCTGCGATTGAGCGGATACGGCAAGCGCTCCACGCTGCGGCCAAAACGCAACCAGTGCCCGTCTGAAACTGAGCCGTGACCAAAGCGAGACGGGCAGTATTTAGTGGGCACGCCGCGGAGCAAGATGAAGGAGTTCGAGGCGCATCTGAAAGAGGAAGCCCACTGGGAGCAAGTGCGCGACGAGGTACAGGTGAAACTGATCTCGATTCCGGGTGGACAGGAGACGTTCATCTTGTGCAAGACGGAAGGACGGCAACGAAAGGAGCATGCGATCCGCAACCGGTTCGCGAGGCGGATGGAGACGGCATTGGACAGCTTGCAGAAGCAGGTGAAGGCGGGCCGGCTGAAAAACCGGGATAAGATGCATGTGCGGATCGGCCGGATTCTAGCTTCGCATCCCCAGGTCGCGGATTTATACGAAGTCGCGGTGAAAGAAGCGAGCGGACAACTGAGCCTCGAATGGTCGGCGAAGGACGGCCAGCGGCAGTGGCGGGAGATACGCGAGGGCGCGTATCTGTTGCGGACGAATCTGACGGCAACGACAGCCTCAGAACTGTGGGCCAAATACATGCAGTTGACCGAAGTCGAGGCTGCGTTTCGGGCGTTGAAGAGCGAGTTGTCGATCCGGCCGTTGTTTCATCAACTGGAGCGGCGCGTCAAGGCGCACGTGATGGTGGGGTTTCTGGGCTACGCGTTGTGGGTCACGCTGAAGCACCTGCTGCGGCGTAAGCAGTCGGAGTGGTCGGCCACGCGGGCGCTGGCAGAACTGGCAACGCTGCAAAGCGCGGATATCGTTCTGCCCACGACCGACGGCCGCGAGATTGGCCTGCGGCGCGTCACCGAGCCGACTGCCAGGCAGCAGCAGCTCTTGAGCCAACTCGGAATCGATCTGCCCGAGCAGCTTCAGTTCAATCAGCAATGTAGTGCAGACTTCGCGGTAGCCTGAACGGATTCTGAAGAACTTACCTGCTTTTTGGGGCGTTCACTGACGAACTTGGGTTAACTTCCCGGCGGCAGCCCCGATCCGAACCCGCCGTCCACTACGTAAGCCGAGCCTGTCACGAACGACGCGTCGTCGCTCGCGAGAAACACCGCCACTCGCCCCACTTCTTCCGGCCGTCCGATGCGCCACAGGGCATGCAGTTTGCCGGCAGAAGCTCGTGCCGCAACGGGATCCGACTGCGCCTGAAAATATCCTTCGGCCAGACCCGCGTCGATGTATCCGGGACAAATGCAATTCACGCGAATCCCCTCTTTGCCGTGATCGATGGCCATGGCTTTCGTTAACCCGATAATCGCGGCTTTGGTCGCGCAATAACCCGCGCAGGTTGGCTCCACAAAGAAGGCGTTCACCGACGACATGTTGACGATCGCGCCTTTGGTCGTGCGCAGGTGCGGCATAAAAAACTTCGAGCACAGAAACACGCCGCCAAGATTGACCGCGATCTCTCGGTTCCATTCGTCCTCCGTGGTATCTTCCACGGTTTTGTTAACCTGGACCGCCGCGTTGTTGAAGAGGACGTTCACCTTCGCAAACGTGCGAAGCGTTTCCTTCACCAGATTGCGCACCGAATCAGGATTGGACACATCCGTCTCGACGGCGTGGGACTTGCCGCCAAGTTGCCGGATCTGCTCGACCGTTTCAAGAGCACCGGGGTATTGGATATCGGCGACTACCACCATTGCGCCTTCGCGCGCAAACTCGAGAGCTGCGGCGCGGCCGATGCCGCCACCCGAACCCGTGATCACCGCGACTCGATCCTTCAGCTTCATGTGGATTTCAAATGATATTCGCGAGCTCCGTACGTGTCAACAAAGGGTTCTGGTAAAATCTGTCCCCAGAAAGGACCTCACCGAATGACGAAAACTGCCAGAAACCTCTCGTGGTTGACTCTGATTGCCCTTGCACTCCTGTCGCTGCCGCAGTCGGCGCGCACGGCTCCGCCGCCGGAGCGCCACCCACGTATCCATGCTGCGATGGACGCATTGCGTGAGGCTCGCGAAGAGTTGAAGAAAGCAGAGCATGACTTCTGCGGTCACCGGGCCGAGGCTCTGGAGCAAGTGGACCGCGCCATGCACCAACTCCACGAAGCCGAGCAGTGCGCCCGATAAGCGAGTTCAATTCTTAGCAGCACCGCTCCTTTCAGTTGCGGATGCTAGCTGTTACCGGAAGGAGCGGTTTTCGCTGTTTCTCAATCTAGGCGGGTTCCGTCCCAACCGCTTGGTAGTTGAAGAAAACATTGCGTTTTCAGTGCCGCTTTAACCGTAACCGGCGCCGGCGGAATTATTCGACCTGCTAAAATAGAACGATTACTGCGCCTGTTATGACCAACCCTGGGGATCGGCTCGCTGCCCTTTACGACGCTCTCGCCACCCGCATCCTGGTGCTCGATGGCGCCATGGGCACGATGCTGCAACAACGCAATCTGACCGCCGCGGATTTCGGTGGACCTGCGCTTGAAGGTTGCAATGAAAACCTGGTCAAGACGCGGCCGGATGTGGTGCTGGATATCCATCGCGAGTATTTCAAAGCCGGCGCCGACATCGTCGAAACCAACACGTTCGGCGGCACCCGCGTGGTCCTCGCGGAGTACCATCTGCAGGATCAGGCGCACGAGTTGAATTATGCAGCGGCGCAACTGGCGCGCCAGGCTGCCGACGAGTTCTCGACGTACAGCAAGGCCGCGATGGGTTGCTCGGTTCTATGGGCCCCACCACCAAGGCCATCACGGTCACCGGCGGCATTACGTTCCGCCAGCTTGAGGAAAATTATTACGAACAGGCTAAGGCGCTCGTCGAAGGAGGCGTCGATATCCTGGTGCTTGAAACCTGCCAGGACACGCGAAACGTAAAAGCCGGGCTGCTGGGAATCCAGCGTGTCATGCGCGAACTGGGCCGCAAAATTCCGGTGATGGTTTCCGGAACCATCGAGCCGATGGGCACCATGCTTGCCGGCCAGTCCGCCGACGCATTCCTGAGTTCGATTTCGCACGTCGACCTACTTTCGGTTGGCCTGAATTGCGCCACCGGTCCCGAGTTCATGACGGATCATCATCCGCACTCTTAGCGAAATGGCGTCCACGCGGATCTCATGCTATCCCGAATGCCGGCCTGCCGAACGAAGACGGAAAATACCTTGAGACTCCGCAATCGCTGGCCGAGCAGCTCGATCGTTTCGCCAATCACGGCTGGCTGAACCTGGTGGGCGGCTGCTGCGGCACCACCGCGGCCCATATCCATGCCATCGCCCAAATGGCCGAAGGCAAAAAACCGCGCGAGCCGAAAGCCGCAGCGCATCGCGCCTATTATTCGGGCATTGAATTGGTCGAAGCCGAGGACACCAATCGCCCGTTGATCGTCGGCGAGCGCACCAACGTGATCGGCTCGCGCGCTTTCAAGAAACTGATCGCCGAGGAGAAGTGGGAACAGGCGGCCGAAATCGCGCGCCAGCAGGTGAAGAACGGAGCGCACGTCATCGATGTCTGCCTGCAGTCCACCGATCGCGACGAATTGAACGATATCCCCCTTTTCTATGAGCGGCTGATTCGCCTGGTGAAGGCGCCCGTCATGATCGACACCACCGATCCCGTCGCCATTGAGCTGGCGTTGACCTACTGCCAAGGCAAAAGCCTCATCAACTCCATCAACCTGGAAGACGGGGAGGAGAAGTTCGAGCGCGTCTGTCCCTTCGCGCGAGCCTACGGCTCGGCTCTGATCGTTGGCACGATCGACGAAGACAAGCAGCAGGCCCAGGCATTCACGCGCGAGCGCAAGCTCGCAGTGGCCCAACGCTCCGTCCAACTGCTCACAGAGAAGTACGGTATCGCTGCGGAGGACATTGTCATCGACCCGCTGGTGTTTCCCTGCGCCACGGGCGATGTCAATTATATCGGCGGCGCAGTCGAAACCATCGAGGCTCTGCGCCTGATCAAGGAGAAAATTCCGTACGTCAAGACAGTGCTCGGAATCTCCAACATCTCCTTTGGGCTGCCGCCGGCTGCCCGCGAGGTGGTCAACTCCGTCTTCCTCTATTACTGCACCAAGGCCGGCCTGGATCTCGCCATTGTAAACGCGGAAAAACTGGAGCGCTTTGCGTCCATCCCGGAAGAGGAGCGGCGTCTGGCCGAGAGTCTGCTGTTCAACACTCCGCCCGCCGATTCGCCTAACGAAGAACTGCGCATCGCCCCGGATGACTGGCGGCAACAGACGTCAGAGCAGAAAGCCTCCATCAACCAGTTCCATATTGCAGCTATCACTGAATTCTTCCGCCACGCAGTCAAGAAAGACAAAGCGCAGGCCGCGAGTTTACCGCTCGATGAACGCCTGGCCAATTACATCATCGAAGGCACCAAGGAAGGTCTGATAGCCGACCTCGACCGCAAGCTTGCCGAAGGCATCGCGCCGCTCGACATCATCAACGGCGCCGCTGATGGCCGGCATGGCGGAAGTGGGTCGCCTGTTCAATAACAACGAACTGATCGTCGCCGAAGTGCTGCAATCCGCCGAAGCCATGAAAGCCGCGGTCAGCTACCTGGAAAGCTTCATGGAGAAAGCTGAAAGCTCGACGCGCGGGAAGATCATTCTCGCAACCGTCAAGGGCGACGTGCACGACATCGGCAAGAACCTGGTCGAGATTATCCTTGGAAACAACGGTTACAAAGTCATCAATCTGGGAATCAAGGTGCCACCGGAAAAACTGATCGAAGCGTACCGCGAGCATTCGCCGGACGCCATCGGCCTCTCGGGTCTGCTGGTGAAGAGCGCACAGCAGATGGTGATTACCGCCGGCGACCTCAAAGAACACGACATTCGCGTTCCGTTACTCGTGGGCGGCGCCGCGCTGTCTGAAAAATTCACCATCAACAAGATCGCGCCGGCCTACGGTGAAGCGGTCTGTTACGCCAAGGACGCCATGACGGGCCTGCGGCTGATGAACCAGCTGATGGATCCTGCCCAGCGTGACGCGCTGGTGCGCGTGCATACGCACGTCGTGCCGCCCATGGAAATCGTCGAAGCCGCCGAACCACGGGGGCCTGTTACGGAAACGCGCAGCCATAAAGTTCGACTAGATCTGCCCCTTCCCGCTGCGCCGTCTCTCGATCGCAAGGTCCGCGATGTACCGCATCTCGCCGAAATCTGGAGCTATATCAACCCGCACATGCTCTATAGCCGCCATCTGGGTTACAAAGGCCATTTTGAAAAAGAGCTGGCACGAGCACAACGAGAAAGCGCTCGAGCTTTTCCACATGGTGGAAGATCTGAAACACGAGGCCGCCCAATTCATGAAGGTCAGGGCTGTATGGCAATTCTTCGAAGTGGAGCGCGAAGGAAATGCCATCCACTTGTTCGCAGCGGGCGCGCAGACACCGCTCCACACTTTCCGCTTCGGGCGGCAGCGCCGCGACGAGGGCCTGTGCCTCAGCGATTATATTCTCGATCCGGTGGATGGCGCGCGCGATCACCTGGCGGTTTTTGTGGTCACGGCGGGCGCGGGCATTCGGGAAAAAACCGAGGAGCTGAAACAGGCCGGCCTCTACTTCAAGGCGCACGCGCTGCAGGCGCTGGCCATCGAGACCGCTGAAGGCTGCGCGGAGTGGCTGCACCGCCGCATCCGCGAGGATTGGGGCTTCCCAGATCCGCCTTCCATGACTATGCAGGAGCGCTTTACGTCCCGTTATCGCGGCAAGCGCTATAGCTTTGGCTATCCGGCTTGTCCGAATCTCGACGACCAGCAGGGCATCTGGAAGTTGCTGCGCCCGGAAGAAATCGGAGTGTGCCTCACCGAGGGCATGATGATGGAGCCGGAAGCCAGCGTCAGCGCGCTAGTCTTCCATCATCCCGACTGCGCCTACTTTACCGCCAGCGAAGAGACCGAGACGGTCCTCGTGTAGGCGCTGCTTGCCCCTCGCCAATACCTTACTGCCACAGAAAACCGGAGGATTCGCCCAAGTCCTGGCATACTTTTTGCAATCCTCCATGCGCAGGAGCTGGGTAGCCCATCAGGCTCTTAATTTTTCGCTGTGGTCGCTCTTCGCTGTCTACATGACGTTGCAAGAGCACTACATCGCGCTGATCATCGGCAAGCCGATGACGTGGTGGTATACCATTCGCGGGGAGTTTGTGTATGCGTACCTCTGGGCCCTGTTGACGCCGCTCATCGTGTGGCTGGCGACACGTTTTCCCGTGGACCGGCGCGGCTGGTACCGCGTCATCCCCATCCACGTGTTGGCCTGTGTCCTGCTAAGCGCCGTCCAGAAAAGTATCTTGGTCGCGCTGGTACCGCCCATCTCTCCGGAGTGGCGAGTGCACGACGTAGCCAGTCTGGTCCGCATCATCCTGGTCGGCATGGACTACGGGGTCATGCTCTACGGCATCGTATTGCTTGTGCATTATGCGCTGAAGTATTACGACCATTACCAGGAGGGCCGCGTGCGCGCATCACAGCTCGAAGCCCGCCTGGCACAGGCGCAGCTCCAGGCGCTGAAAATGCAGTTGCATCCGCACTTCTTGTTCAATACCCTCCACAGCATCTCGACGCTGGTCCAGGAAGATCCTGCGGCCGCCGAGATGATGATCGCCCGTCTCAGCGAGCTGCTGCGCCTGTCGCTTGAAAACAGCGGAGTCCAGCAGGTTCCATTGAGCAAAGAACTGGAGTTTATTGAGTCGTATCTCGGAATCGAACAAATCCGCTTCGAAGATCGTATGCAGGTAAGATTCGACATCGATCCGGAGACGCTCGATGCGCAGGTACCGAACTTGATTCTTCAGCCCTTAGTAGAAAACGCCGTACACCACGGCATCGGGGGTGGCTCGGGCGACCGGATCGAGATTCGTTCCCGTCACGCGGATGGCCAGTTAATTTTACAAGTCTTAGACAATGGCCCCGGCTTGGGTGATCCGAATGTGCCAATCCAACCAGGTAAGGGCCTGGGCCTTGCCAACACGCGCGCACGCCTCGAAACGCTTTACGGTAAGGCGCATAACTTTGTCGTTCGCAGTGCGTCTAATGGAGGCGTAGAGGCGGCGATTCTCATTCCGTTCGAGCCGCGAGCAGGGTCGATATCCGATGACAGGAACAGGAACTGCAAAAATTAAAACGCTGATCGTGGATGATGAAACGCTGGCGCGACGCCGCATTCGCAGGCTTCTGGCAACCGAAACCGACGTAGAAGTCGTCGGTGAATGCGGAGACCCGCAGAAGGCCGTCAGCTTCATCCAGGAGCGGAGTCCCGATCTCGTCTTCCTCGATATTCAGATGCCCGGCATCGATGGCTTCGGTGTACTCGAGTCCATCGCGCCCCAACAAGTCCCGGCAGTCATTTTCATTACCGCTTTCGATCAATACGCGCTTCGTGCGTTCGAAGTGCACGCCTTGGATTATCTGCTCAAGCCCTTCGACCGCGCCCGCTTTAAGAAAGCGCTCGATCGTGCGCGCGCGCAAATCCGGCACGATTCCGGTGAGAGCCTGGACCATCGCCTGACCACTCTGCTGGATAGCTTGGGGAACAAGCCGCGGCACATGGACCGGGTCGTGATCAAGTCAGCCGGCCGAATCATGTTTCTCCGGACCGATGAAATCGACTGGATCGAGGCGGCGGACAACTACGTACGCTTGCACGTGGGGGCCGAGTCCCACTTGCTCCGCGAGACCATGGGCGCCCTCGAGTCCCGGCTCGATGCCAGCCGGTTCATGCGCATTCATCGCTCGACAGTCGTGAATATCGACAGGATGAAAGAATTACAGCCCTGGTTCCACGGCGATTACGTCGTCATCCTGGAGGATGGAACGCGCCTTAACCTGAGCCGTACCTATCGCGACCGCGTCATCGAACTGCTCGGCGAGATTTTCTAAAGCTGCCTGGGGGACTGGCACCACTATCCCTGCCCCGACGCGCACCGGGCCATCGGACTACCGTCGTGGAACAGTGGCGCCTATCCCCTACACGCTCTTATCGCCTAGTGCTCATCGCGGAAAATTACGGTGTCCGGATGTTTGTGGCGCCACTTCCAGTACTGCTCCTGTTCCCTTTTGTCGGCCTTTGCCCACTCTTTGTTTTCGAAGTGCCGCTCCTTCTGGTATTGACGATAGGCGCGTTCTTCGTGTTCGTTCCATTCGTGGTAGTCTTTAAACGCCGGATCGTAATAGCGGCCCTGGGCATCCCGATCCCGGTCATGGTCATCCATCGCTCGTACGACCACCGGTGCCATCAGCACCGTGCTCAATAGAAGAGAGCTAAGAGTCTTCTTCATGTGATCCTCCCAGCTCGTGTTTCAGCATGGTGGTCACCACTGTGTGGCCTTTCACGGCGCCAAAGTAAGTTTGAATACGGAGTTCTCTTAAAGTAACTGAAATGCTGTCACAACCGGTGTCTCGCCGGCAATCTCAGGCCAAATGTAGAGGTCGGCAAGATTGATAGTATTCAACCACCCTGGATCGCTCATGATCCACGTATCCGACCGGCCGTTATCGACCGTGCCGTCCCAGTTCGGCCAAAGTTCCAGGAACGCGGAATCCGCGACGTTGCCGCCCGCACTTACCATGGCCGGTCCGCCTACGGCGATCTTGCCCTCCTGGCCCGGGTGGGCCTGAATGCGCACGTAGGTAGCGAATTGCGGCGTATCGGTGACTGGCCGGACTCCATTCGGATAACTCGAGGTATCGAATGGGCCCGTCAAGATGGTAATCAGTTGAGAGCCTCGCGATCCGCCCGCAGGACCGGTGAACGAGCCACCCTGCCCGCGCAGGATACTAGCGGCAGCGACGGCCGCTCCTACGCCCAATGCTTTTTGGAAAAGTTCGCGCCTGTTCATACGGTTGTGTACTCGAAGGCTTCCACCATAGGCGTGTCACCCGAGATGGTTGCATACACGTAGAGTTGGCCAAGGTCGATGGTGTTCTGGCCGCCCTCGTCCTGCAGCACGAACGCGTCCGCCTGGCCGCCGTTCGGTACCGGATAGAGAATCGCCATGGCATTGCTCTCATCGATCCCCAGGTTCGGGCCGCCAATCAAAACCTTCGACCACTGGCCCAGCCTGGGCTTGACCGAAACTTTATTGACCAGATGGGAACTGGTTGCAATGGGCACGGGCGCCCCTGAAACCGTGAGCGGGCCTGCCGCCGCCGACGGCGATAATATCGTCATCTATGATTTTCTCCTTATGGAAATTGCGACTTAACGTTTCCTGTGCACCGCCCTGAGGTCCGATTCTTTGCCGATGTAGATCAGCTGATCCTCGGCATCAAACACGCCGTGCGTGGCTCCTGGATGTTTCGTGAGAAATTGCGCGAACGTACGCGGGTAATGGCCTTTCGCCTTAGCCGATTTAACTTGACTGCTATAGGTCCCTTCGTTTAATGCGTGAACGGTCAACGGATGCTTCAAAGTCGATCTCCTCTCTTAAGCAATGAAGTGAGCGCACATCGGGGTTGCTCTCGGATGGATGCGGCAGAATAACTACTTAGAACGGGCAAAGTCGCGGGATATTTGAAAATCAGGTTGTGTTGTTGACGAGAGAAATTCGTCGCTGGACTCATCAGCTCGGAAACAGCTCCATATGGCGAAAGAGAGCGGTTGCACGGCCGAATTTTCTACGCCTGCCTGTCTCTATTAGTCGGGAAGTCGAATACTTCCGTCCTCCGCCATCGGGAAAGACGGATTCCAGGCGACCTCCCCCAGAAACCCGTCCGGATCAGAGAAGTACCCCGAGTAGCCGCCCCAGAAGGCACCCTGCGCGGGCTTGAGGAGTTTTGCGCCTGCGGCCAGAGCCTCTTCGAGCACTGAATCAACTTCTGCCCGATTGCGGGCGTTGTATGCCAGCGATATTCCGTTCAAGCCGTCGCCGTCGGGCGCAACATTCGCGTCCTTGGCAGGCTCGGGCCGTGGGAACAGGGCAAGCGCCATCCCTCCCGACTGAAAGAATACGACGCCCTCAGCCTTCGCCATCGATCGCCGCCATCCGAGGCGTTCATAGAATTCCCTGCTGCGCTTTAGATCGCCCACGCCAAGCGTGATGATGCTCACCCGCTGTTCCATCCCGTCGCCGCTCCCGGTAGGCGAGTGTACCACCTCGAGGGAGTTTGCCCGAAGGATATCGCGCAGTACCTGGCTTGGATTTGTTCGTATAAAATAACGCTCCCGGCATTGCCTGGCTAAACCGACGCCTCTGGCTAAACCGACGCCTTTATGGCGTCCAGCGTCAGACGCGCTGTCGTCTCCCACGAGAATTCTTTCGCTCGAACCGGACCCTCAGCCGATAGGCGTGCGCGCAACTCGTCGTCTGATGTGATCCGGACCATAGCATCCAGGATGGCCGACGGCTCGCCGGGATCGAACTGCAATGCGGCAGGTCCCGCCATATTCGACAGAGGTTCGATTTGCGAGCAGGCGGCCGGCACCCCGGCAGCTAGTGCCTCCAGCACTGGCAAGCCGAAACCTTCGAATGTGGAGGGATACATAAAGGCCGTGGCTCCCGCAAACCACTCGTACAATTCAGCGCGTGGAATCCAACCTGTAAAGCGCACCGCATCCGATAGGCCCAACGAAGTGCGCAGTTTCTCGAGGGTAGCCGTATAGAAGCCACGAAGTCCCACGACGATCAGACGGAACTCGGGCCGCGTTTTCCGAAACTCGGCGAAGGCATGCATGAGCCCATCCAGATTCTTGTGCGGATGGAGCGTTGAAACCGCGAGGATATACGGATCCTTATACTGGCGGCGTTGCGAAATATCGAAAAACACCGGATCGGCGCCCAATGGCGTCACCGCAATCTTTTCCGGCCCGATCTGATAAAACCGAAGCAAGTCGTCTCGCGTTGCATCGGAAATGGCCAGCACACGCGTCGAGAGATGTGCCGACGCATGCAGCAAAATTCGCCAGAACGGCAGATCGAAGCGGCGGAATAATTCTGGCCGCCGTTTGTGCTGCAGGTCGTGAAAAACGGTGACGCTTGCGCAGGGGCAGAGAATAGGCAACGTGAACCCGGGATTGAACAGCACATCCAAATGCTGACGCGCAACCGCTAGCGGGAGACCGGTCTGTTCCCAGAGAATGCGCGCCGGACGGAACGAAGCCCGGATCGGTGCCGTCACGCATTTGAAATTCGCCCTGGCTGGAACGATGTCGTTGCCAGTCTCTCGATTGGTGAAGACAACGTATTGGTTTCCAGAGTCGATCTCCGCTAGCGACGCCAGCAAACTGTGCAGGTAAATCTCAGTGCCGCCAACCTGTCCAGGAATCAGATACAGCGCATTCACTCCGATTCGGAGGGAGCGGATGTTATGCGCACCGGCCTGATCCGCTCGACTCACCGCGGTAGGTATCCGCGCAGCACCGGGTACAGCTTACCCGCAAACCGGCTGGCGACGGTTGTTGCGGCCTCGTCCCGTCCGCCGGCAGACCACACAATCACGCGAATCAGGGCCGTATCCGTGCGTCTGTCCCGTACGGCGTCGGCCACCAGCCAAAGTTTTGCCGCCCACTCACCGGCGATCACGCGCCGCGGTGTCTGATACCAGTAAAGAACCACGGCGCGTTGCATGCGGTTGGTGACGACATATCGGTTGACCATGATGGCGCCGGCCGCGGTATTGACGGTGACCTCGTCTGCAACCTCAGGCGTCCAACCTGAGGCCGGCAAGCAAACCTTAGGCGAGTGCGGTTGCCGAAGCCCGCCCCGTTGAGTCTGGAACCAGGCCACGAACAAACTGGCAAGAGAGCCCGTCGGAGTCTCGCGGTAGGTTTGGTTCAATAAACCGTCGGCCGCGAGTTCCCTTGCTGTGTCCGCGGCTACCGGGTCCTTGCGGAATAGCGTCCACTGGCCGAACTCAGCCGGAAAATGTGAGAGCGGAGCCATCGGCGGCGTTTGCTCGCCGCTGTCCACCGCGTGAATCAATAGGATTTGAGCGGCTAGGAACACCGGAACGAGAGCCCCTCGCCACTCAGGACTGGTAATGGGCATATACCTTATTGAACAGTCGCCGGATTAGTACCAGCGCCGCCAGACAAAGCGCAAAAAGAAACCAACCGGAAATGGCATGGAGAGTGCCCTCGGCCAACGCCGGCAGCCAACCGGCGGCCGCCACTCGTAGGGCGTTCCCTAAGATCGCGATCGGCACGGCCGCCGCTAGCAGGACCATTCGCATCCACGGTTTTGTATCGGACAGGTAGGCAAACACAACCGCCATAAAACCGAGCGAAAGGAGGTACCGGATGCCGTTGCAGGCTTCTACCACAGAGACCCGGCGACCGGCCACGTCCAGGATATGGCCTTCCCGGATTACCGCAATCCCGCTGGCCGTCAAAATGCCCGCGGCCATCCGGCTGGCGAATAGTTGCAATGGCAGCGTTACCTGGTTGTAGACCAGCGCCAGTTTCGGCAGCATAAAGAGCGCAAGCAGGAGAGGCAAAGCCCATGCGCGAAGGTAGGCGACGCCACCGAGCGAAAGCACCGCGCCGGCAACCGACACCAGAAACGCCACCGAGCTGGCGAACAGACCCGCACCGAGCGCGGCTATGAACTGCATGCCGGCGCCCGCTGCCAGGACCGCAAGACCCCACCAGCTCGGTTCTGCGGGCAGCGTCCGCCACCTCTCGCGCTCTCTCCACACAATCCATAAGACGACGATAGGCACCACGAAGCCGTGTGACATATCTTCGTCGTTCGACCACTGCTCGAACATCCCTCGAAGCGTAGCAGCGTAACAGAGGGCTAAGGCCACAACTGTGAGGACGACTATAGCGGACCGCGACCAATTCATGCCAGGTGAACTTTGTGTAGATTGTGCCGCCGGCCGATCAGCCATTGCGAAATGACGGGCCGGCCTTCAGAACCTTGTCAGGCGCGCAGTAGCCGTTTTCGCCATTGGTAAAGGGCGGTGCAGGCAAGACCTGTTCCGACCAGGCTCAGTGAAGCAGGAGCGGGCGTCGGGTTTGGCGCGCCCGGTCCGGGACCATCGGGGTTTGTGTCCGTATTGCCTTGTAATGTAACCGCGCCCGTTCGCGCCAAGGCCCTGCCGTTAAGGACCGCGCCGGTGTTCTCCGTGATGGATGCTTGAGCCAGGATGTCTCCATAGAAGATAGAGCCGCTACCAAGAATCGCTGAACTGCCGACCTGCCAAAAGACGTTGTCAGCCGTGGCGCCACCGGCCAGAATCACTTGGCTGCCAGACGCCACGTTAAGTCCGGATCCTATCTGAAAAATGTAGACTCCGGCGCCGTTGAGAGTGAGGGTGCCTGATATTCCAAGCGTGGACGTAGCAGTATAGACGCCCGGCGTAAGGGTTCCCCCCGCACCTATAGTGGCCACAATGGCGCCAGCCGGCCGTCCCTGGGCGTTGTTATAGGCGGTGGTCAAGTCGTTCTGGGCCGTTGCTGCCGTTCCATCGGCCAGGTGTATAGCCCCGTCGACTGTTCCGGGCGGAAATCCACTCAACGAAGTACCCGGACTGATCCCAAGACTCCCCGTGACCAACGTCGCGCCAGTATTGGTAACCGTGGAGCTAGCGAGAACTCCGAAATTGGCCGCCGATCCAAGGGGAACTGGTAATTGGGCTTTAAGGCAAACCGAAAACATTGCGCAAAGGTACAGCGACTTGAATTTTCGCATTGGCCTCCTTTTTTTTAGAAATTTCCCTTTTTGATTTTATTGTCTAAGATGATACACCGACTATCGAGTTCACTGAGCAAAAAGAATGGGGAGTTCGCGAGGTGCAAATGGGGGTCCAAAGGCGATGGAGGAAGCGTGGGAACACGCTCCGAGAATATTCAGCATCGATGTGAGATTTGCCCTAAATATTTCAGCTAACTCATGGACAAATTGGCCTTTAACCTTTCTCAAAAAAAGGCACACAATAACGCCTCCGTCTATCTCCAGTCGTCTCGAGAGATACCCAGGACAGGGAGGATACGCGGCCGGACCGCGAGCTCTATCTAACCACTTTGAGGTAACACGTGAGAGTGGCGCGGGAGATTCCAGAGGTATGTTAGCCCGGCCTTAGCCTTACTCGTCCCGAGTCTTCATAGCAACCTTTCTCCGTCGTCCTGTTCTGCCGCGGCCGGCCGGTGTTTGACGTACTGATGCTTTGGAGATCCTCCGAACGATTACGCAGTTCGGTTTGACGGGTTCTTCGGGCCCAATCAGCAATCTTGAACTTACAAGAAATCGTGAAACATTTATCATGCAGCCGGGTCCAACATGAAACAATGGCATGGCCATCGAATTCGGTGAGAAAAAGCCGGCACGGTAAATCCGGTGCGGGCCGAGTGCGAAACAAACAAATCGGAGGGGAAAATGATCGATAGACGCAATTTCCATAATCCAGTGGGGAGGGCCAGGCTATCGGCTATCGTCGCCGTGGCCGGAATGGTTTGGGAGCTGTGGCTTCCGTATACGGCGAGCGCGCAAGGCGGGTTTGATGGCCCGGGCCGTTACGAAATTGTCAATTTGAGATCCGGCAAAGCGCTCGATATGGACCGGAACGACCAGACGAGTGTGATCCAGTTCTCGTCGCAGGGAACCGACAATCAAATATGGGAAATTCGCCCATCCGGCGATCGTGGTTTTTACTATTTGCGGAATGCCATGAACGGAAGCGCGCTCGAAGCGGATGGGAATCGCAACAGCACATTTGTTCGGACGGCGCAATTCGACGGCGGCGCCAACCAGCAGTGGCGCTTTGAAGCGGGCAAAGACGGCAACGCGCTCATCATTTCTCGGCTGGGCAGGGCGTTGGATATTCCGGGTGGCACAAATGGGGATGGCGCGCGGGTGCAGATCTATGATATCGACGGCGACTCGAACCAGCGGTTCATGTTTCGGCGCGTTTCCGGCGGGCGGGGTGGTGGCTTCGGTGGCGACAGGCGCCCTAACAGAGGCGCCATCACCTGTACTTCCGACGACGGACGCCGGGTTTTCTGCGAGGCCGACACCCGCGGCCGTGTCCGGTTGATCCGCCAACTCAGTGACTCTCCCTGCCAGGAAGGTTCCACCTGGGGCTACGATGACCGGGGCATCTGGGTGGACCGGGGCTGCCGGGCCGAATTTGAAGTTTCGGGCGAAGGCGTCGATCAACAGGGCCCGGCGTCGGGCACTATTGCGGCAGACCCAAACCCCTGCCGGATTCAGCGCGGAAGCTCCAGTTGCACGAGTTACATTACCTGGTCTACCCAAGGCGTTTCGCAGGCGAAGGTCTACGTAACGAATGACAGCCAGAGAGGCATGGAAGAAAAAGAATTCGGGAGCAGTCTGGCTTGCGAGTCAGACCGGTGTAGTGCGCCATGGATCGCCATTGGGAAGACCTACGAGTTTTCGCTCTACGATTTTTCTTCGGGCAGGCGGGGACAGCGTCTCGCATCCATTACCGTCACCGCGAGAGGCGGCCGCCGGTGAGATCCTGGTGCAAATCCTGAATGCCGGCCAATCCAGCCACCTCTGGCAAGGCCGCTGTTACTTGTGCCGGCTCGACCGCGCGTTTCTGGGGAACCGAAAACATGCGGGCGGCGGGTTCTTTCTGGGGAACGGTGCGCTGAGCGACAGATTTCTTTGGCGGTGGCAGCGCGATCACCTTGGCGGCTGAGCGTGCTTGGCCTGTATCAACTTACGCGCAGCAGCGCGGAAGAAGGCTCCCCCCAAGGCGGCAATCGCAAGCGAGGCGGCGAAGAGTGAGAGTGCCTCGAAGCTAGAGCGGCCTTCACGTTCCCAATAGACATCGCGCAGGTTGAGCCAGAGTGCAAATTCATCAAGGGTAAGGGCCGCCCCAACGCCGTACGCCATGGACATGACGCGGCCAACCCAGGTTCGAGAGCCCGCGTCGCCGGTGCCCGCCTCGAGCAGCCAACCGTAGCCAGTAATCAGGAGCAGGAGAATGCCCCAAACCAAGTGGTGAATGTGGCGTCCACGCATCTGGATGTCGTGAAAGGGGCCGATTTCATTGTGTATGAGGAACGTCAGGATCCGGATCACCGCCACAGCCACGAAAAACCCCAGCGCGGCCCAGAAGAGCCTTTCTCGGCGCGTCTCAGGAAACTTCTCTCCGTAAATGGCTTGGAGAGAGCGAGCCCGGATGAGCGAGCTGATAGCGAAAAGGATCAGCGCGATCAGCAACGGGGCCAGCCAGTAGCTGTAATGAAACAGAGGCACGGTTGTTCCTCTCGATTGTCGCAGGAGTGGGAAAATCGCGCACATCGCTGCGAGTTAAGAAGGTTGTCGGATTTACTCACTGAAGCAAGTGAAAGAGAAAACCGACCCAGAGAAAGCCGGTCCGCCTTTTTACTTCGCCGCCGCCCGTTTGGCAGGTCGCTTTGGACTAGGCATCTTCGCCCGCGCCTCATCTGCCGACTGGATGGTATGCGCAGTGACGATCGCCCGTATCAACCCCGGAAAGCGCTGCTCCAGTTCCGTGCAGCGTGAGATGTTGTGCATCTCCACACCGTGGCGCTCGCTGCGAATCAGGCCAGCCTCGCGAAGGATCTTGAAGTGCTGTGAGAGCGTGGACTTCGGGATCGCCTTATCGCTCACCGTCAGGAAGTTCGAGCAGCTCTGCGGGCACTCTTGCGCGACGATGTCGGCATACATGGCCACCCGTACCGGGTCGGACAGTGCGTGGAGGATTCCCTCCACCGTGACTTCCTCAATCGACGGATGGAACAGGGGCCGCATACCTATAAGAGTAGTCACCGCGAGGAAACGGTTCAATAGTTCTATAGTTCTGAACTATTGAATCTTTTCTGCCGCCAAATCCATCTATGCTAGACCTGACCGAGGGGCAGCCCAGCGAGGCAGGCCCAAAAAATCTCGGAAGTTCAACGCAGTACTGAAAGAGGAATAGAATAGATATGAGCAAGTTCACAGGTAAAGTCGCAGTCGTCACCGGCGCATCCAAGGGTATCGGAGCCGCCATCGCCAAATCGCTCGGCGCTGAAGGCGCCTCCGTCGTCGTCAACTACGCCTCCAGCAAGGCTGGTGCGGATGCTGTGGTTTCCGCCATCACCGCCGCCGGTGGCAAAGCCGTCGCCGTCCACGGCGATGTCTCTAAGGCCGCCGAGGCTCAGGGCCTCATCGACGCAGCCATCAAGAACTTCGGCCATCTCGACATCCTCGTCAACAACTCCGGCGTCTACGAGTTCTTGCCCATCGAAGGCTTCACCGAAGAGCACTACAACAAGATCTTCAACGTGAACGTCCTCGGTCTCCTGCTCACCACGCAGGCTGCCGTCAAGCACCTCGGCGAAGGCGCCAGCATCATCAACATCGGCTCTGTGGTCAGCAGCCTGACGCCGCCAAACAGCGCGGTCTACACCGGAACGAAGGGCGCGGTCGACGCCATCACTGGCGTCCTCGCCAAAGAGCTTGGCCCGAAGAAGATCCGCGTCAACTCCATCAACCCCGGCATGGTCGAGACCGAAGGCGTACACGCCGCAGGCTTCATCGGCTCCGACTTCGAGGCGGGAGCTGTCGCGCAGACCCCGCTCGGCCGCATCGGTCAGGTCGATGACATTGCCAGCGTCGCCACCTTCCTCGCTTCCAACGACTCCAAGTGGATCACGGGCGAGCTTGTCCGCGCCGGCGGCGGCCTCCGCTAACCGCTTTGTTCCTAAGGCCCACTGCGATAGCGATGCGACAGCGGGTCTCCCACAACCAGCCAAATACGAAAGGAGAACAGTAATGGGAAAGCTCGAAGGAAAAGTAGCAGTCATCACCGCCGCGACCTCCGGCATGGCGCTCGCAACAGCGAAGCTCTTCGTTGAGGAGGGCGCGTACGTCTTCATCACGGGACGCCGCAAGGAGAAGCTCGATGAGGCCGTGAAACTCATCGGCAGGAACGTCACCGGCGTACAGGGCGACGCCGCTAATCTCGCGGACCTCGACCGCCTCTACGAGACCGTCAGCCGCGAAAGGGGCAAGATCGACATCCTCTTCGCCAGCGCCGGCCAGGGTGAGTTGGCCACGCTCGAACAGGTCACCGAAGAGCACTTCGACAAGACTTTCGACCTCAACGTGCGCGGTACGCTCTTCACCGTCCAGAAGGCGCTGCCGCTCTTCAACGACAACGGCTCCATCTTCCTCAACGGCTCCATCGCCAGCATCAAGGGCTTCCCGGCGTTCGGCGTCTACAGCGCCAGCAAAGCCGCCGTGCGCTCCTTCGCGCGTACCTGGCTGGTCGAGCTCAAGGAGCGAAGAATTCGCGTGAACATCCTCAGCCCCGGCACCATCGACACGCCGATCCTCGACCCACTCGGCCCCGAGGCAAAGGAGAGGTTCAAAGCCCTCATTCCTCGCGGCGAGATGGGCCGTCCGGAAGAGATCGCAACTGTAGCTCTCTTCCTCGCCTCTAACGACTCGAGCTTCGTCAACGGCGTCGAACTCTTCGTCGACGGTGGTACCGCCCAGATCTAACGAATAACGGGCATCGGACGCGAACCGCATCATCCTTTTCGGGTACATGGGCCTCAAGCAATAACGATCAACAACGGAGCATGGCGCGACGGATTGCTTTCCTGCCGCTGGCGACGGGGTAGACGGATCGGAGCGGAGCGCGCACCATCTGTGTTACACTAACGATGGATTTGATCCCGCCGATTATCCAAGGCAGACTGGTTTAGCCTCTTTTTGCTACATTCGTCCACCTTCCAAAATTAGCCGCTGTTCAAAACCAGTAAAGGAAACAAAACGAATGAAAAATATTTATGTAGGCAATCTCAGCTTTGGAGCGACGGAAGATACTGTCCGTGCGCTGTTTGCTCCCCATGGATCCGTGGGGCGCGTCAACATTTGCACAGATCGTGATTCCGGGCAACCCCGAGGTTTTGGATTTGTCGAAATGGACAATGATGGTGAGGGTGAAAAGGCTATTGCTGCTTTGAACGGTGTAACCGTCGACGGCAGAGCCTTGAACATCAACGAAGCCCGCCCTAAGACCGAACGCGCCGGCGCTGGTGGCGGCGGTTTTAGACGCAAACGCTGGTAGGTCTCGCGCGCTTAGCCCCGCTTCGGATGGAACGCCAATCGGGGCTCTACTGCAATCTGCTAAACTGGAGTTGGCATCACCCACATGTCCGTCCCGGATGGTTTTGCCAGAAAAGGATGCGACCGCATGGAACTCCTCAGAACCTTTTCAAAAGGGCGAAAATGAATAACATTTTCGTTGGAAACCTTAGTCCTGCCGCTACTGAACAGGACATTCGATCCATATTTGAGAAGCATGGAGCTGTGGAGCGCTTCCGGATCATGACGGATCGGGAAACAGGCCAACCCAGGGGCTTTGCATTTATTGAAATGACAAACGATGCCGCCGCGGAAACGGCAATTGCAGCGCTAAATGGTACAGAACTCAACGGACGAGCCATCCATGTGAACGCGGCACGTCCGCAACTGTATCGAAATTCTGGTAATGGCGACTCTCGATCTAAGAAGGATTCCGGCACATGACCAAAACGGTTCGCTCCCGATTCAATCATGAGGTGGGTGAGAGGGTAGAGGGTTGTACGATTCTGGAAAAGAGCATCGTCGCCCCGCCCGACGAAGTCGAACGGCGGCGGGGAATTTACGACTATATCGTGGAAGTGCAACCGCAAGTGGTGAAGACGCCATCTGTTCGTGAAGCGGCGGCGCCCAGACGTGATTCCTTCACGCGATCCACACCCGATGAGATGGGTGGACGGCTGATTCGGCGGTTGCCTTCCCGCTGATTGGCATATTATGTACCAATCGGTCATGCCGTTCCTCTGTCCCAATTGTCACTCGAATCGCGTCAACCCGTCAGAAGGGCCTTTCGACTGGCTTCTCCGCCTGTTTGGGCGCAACCCGTACCGGTGCCATCTTTGCAGCACTCGGTTTTACTTTCATGACGCTCCGCTCACGCAGGATGGTGTCTAAGAGCTAACGGCGGCGGTGCTCTTCCGCTCGCTCGTGGCCTGACCGGTCCGCGTCCCGTTCGCGCTCGCTGCGCTGGTGAAGTTCGTGGCTCTCCATACGGCGCGCGGGTTCATAGCGCCGTACCTCATAGGGATGAACATAGGCAGGGCGGTTGGCCCAGCTGCGTCCCCACGGCCGGTCATTGATAATCACTGTGCGGTTAGCCCACACGAACCGGTTGGCGCCCCAGCCCCACGGCCGGAACCCGATTCCCAGGGTTACGCCGTAATTGAAGCGAATGGCGGCTGACAGCGCGAAGCCCGGACGCGGCGGAGCGTAGACGACCACCGGATCATAGTAGGGCACCACCATAAAGGCGGGGTTAGCCGGAATGATTTCGATGTACGGTCCGTTGCGGACAAGGACCTGTGGATTGGTCCGCAAATACCCGTAATCCCAAGCCCGGTGCCGCATCCGCTGGACGGCGTCCATGACGTCCTGTTGTTGCGCCAGAAAAGCATTGCCCAAGTCGCTCGTCCACCTCATGTCTGAGGCCATCATGTCCAGCACCGAGGGAAAAGGCAGTAAAGCCTGTACACTCGGATCGAACGGCAACCGGTCCTCCGAGATCGCGCGGGCCAGCGCATCACCAGTAAGGTAGTGATGCTCATCGGCCCACCGCGCCGCATCGGGGATCTGGTCGGGAAACGTAGCGGCGGCGAGAGCCTGCGCCAGAAGGGGATCGGGGTAAAGCGCAATTCGCGAAACCAGACCGTCCAGATCGGGCGGAGCAAATGAGGGCGGCGCCTGGGCGAGCGCCCGGACTGGCAGCCCTCCAATGGCAGAAGTTGCCAGGACACCGGACAGCAGCACACGAGCCGCTCTTCTTCTAGTGATCCCTGCGGTCAGCCATGCCATGAAGCTGTACTCCTATAGCGCCATTATCACCTACTAGTGGCACCGCGGTGCCAACTACTTGAGCGAGGAATCGCAAACGCGTCGTAGCAGATGGTTGAATGAGCGCAGGAATCTGGTGTCTCATCCGGCGTTAGCCGTAACGGAGCAAACGGGTGCTTTAGAAGTGAGAAACCGGGTCTACCAGCGGGAGCCGCCGCGGCCACGGCCCGAACCGCCGCCGCCCCGGTTGCCGCCGCCTCCCGCTCCACCCTGCGGTTTGGGACGCGCTTCGTTGACGTTCATGGTGCGGCCGTTCAAGTCCGTACCGTTTAGTTTCGCAATAGCGGCCTCGGCCGCAGCGCGGTCCGTCATCTCGACAAAGGCAAAGCCACGAGGCTGCCCACTGTCGCGGTCCGTTACGATATTGACTCGCTCTACGGTGCCGTAGTTAGCGAATGCGGCGTGCAACTCTTCCTGGGTGGTCTGAAAGCTAAGGTTGCCGACAAAGATGTTGGTCATGAAAAGTGTTTCCTTTGCAAGTGAGATGGTCTTTGTCAGACAACGGCGCGGAACCGAAACCAAGGAACGATACGGAACCAGGACGGCCAGAAGGCACTCGAACGTATACGGATGCGGGCAAAGACATACCCACTATAGCAGCGTTTAGAGGTTTGTGCTCAACGATGTGCGGCTCGTTCTGATATGCTCGATGTGCGCTGTGTTTTCCAGAGCTGTTAATGCGATCCTCGAAATTCCAACTCGGGCAGCGGCGAAAAGGCAGTATGAATGCGCGTTCACCTAGTCAATCCCAGTGATACTTCGTTCGGGATCGGCGTGATTACGCCGCGTTGGCTGTACGTACTTGCCGCTGCTACTCCGGCTGAGTACGGCGATCCGTTCATCACTGACGAGACGCTGGAACAGATTCAGCCCGATCTCATACAACCCGGCGACATCGTAGGCATTGGCATCCATACGGGCAATGCTCTGCGAGGCATGGAGGTCGGACGCATGGCGCGTGAGCGCGGAGCCTGGGTCGTATATGGCGGCATTCACGCAACCTTGTATCCGGAAGAGGCCCTCGAACTGGGCGGCGCCCACGTCGTGGTCAAAGGAGACGGAGATGTCGTTTGGGCGAAAGTGATCGCCGATCTGGTGCAACGGCACGGCCCAGCAGATTTATGACGGCGGAAGGATTTCGGGAGATGCATTTCTTGCCGGCGCGCTGGGACCTTGCCCCGCGCGATCGTTATATGTGGGCCTCCGTGCAAACGGTGCGCGGCTGCCCGAAGCATTGTTCGTTCTGTTCGGTGTGGCGAACCGACGGCCAGAAGCCGCGCCAGCGTGCGTCGGATGTCGTGATCGAGGAGATCGTGCAGTTGCGGCGTCTCGGATTTCGCTTCATCGCGCTGGCGGATGATAACTTCTATCCCGTCACCCTGACCGACATTCGAGCTCGCCGAAAAGCAGGGCAACGCGGCTCGCGTCGCAGAACTGAAAGCCATGCGCTCGGAGCGGTTCGAGTTGATGGAGAAGCTGGCGAAGCTTCCCGACGACATGGTCTTTTTCACTCAGATCACGATGGAAGCCGGCGAGGACACGCAGTTTCTCGACGCGATGCGCGAGGCCCGCATTCAAGGGCGCGCTCGTGGGAGTGGAATCCGTCACCGAAGAAGGGCTGAAGTCCGTTTTCAAGACCTTCAACTCGGCCGGCGACAACCTGGCGACGCGGCTCAGCACATTCAAGGAGCATGGCGTGCACGTGCTCGGATCATTCATCTTTGGACTTCCCTACTGACCGCCAGGATACCTTCGCGGCGACCGCCGCTCTGGCAAAAGAGGCGAGGCTTGACCTTCGCGCAGTTCGTGATGATGACTCCCTTTCCCGGCACCGTGGACTTCGATCGATGGGAGAAGAACATGAACGGGAGCGTTCCTCAGGTGGACGGAGTTCCGATCACCCGCTATTGGCTGATTCCCGCAGCGATGCGGCCGAAGATGTTCAGTCCGCACGAGACCATGACGACGGACGAGATCCGCGAGCGGACGCAGGGAGTCTGGGACACTTTCTACAGCATGCGGGAGATTTGGGAACGGTCGAAGTGCGTGCCCAGGTTACGCGACCGGCTGGCGTTCCTGTTCGTCTCCAAGTTGTATCGCCAGATGTACGCGAACACGGGCATTTCGACGGACAGCGCCCGGAGGCAGAAGGCGACTCGGATGGCGCGCTGGCTGGCCGTGCCGTGCCGCAAGTTATTCGAGGCGAAGCCGATGCCGGAGCTCGAAATGCCGGTCTTGCGCAGGTCTTCGGAGTTGACTTCGATTACGTATTGAGACGGCGAGAAGCGTCACCAAGATCCAAACCGGGAGTCGTGGATGGTAACTCCTCGCGCCGATAGCTCGCTCAACAATTCCGCCACCGCTTTAGAAGTCTCGCCCTCCCCAGGCACGACGACTGCCCATGCCAGATTCTCCCGGAACTCTCGAGTGCTAATGTGCCATCGATCGAGTGAGGGCGGAGTCGACGCGCCGATCTGTATCAGGGACCAGTGTCGAACCAGCGCCAGCGCGGCTCCCCAGTCTGGCAACGGACCGCGCACGATGAAATGATTGTCTCCATGTACCAGGATGCCCACCATGCGGCTTGCTCAAGCTTCAACACGTGGATCGTGAACCGGGTAACCGATCGCGAAATGGTACACCACTTGTCCTTGTTCCGGTGCGACGCTAAGATAGGCGTGCACTTGATCGTCGAAAAACGCTCCAATGCCTGTGGCCCCTACCCCCAGCGCTTCCGCCGCCAGATAAAGCCTGTGTCCAATGGCTCCGGCTTCGAAATGCACGTAGCGGTAGCCGCGGTCGCCATAGGAACGGACAGCGCGATCCAGATCCGCAATCATAGAGAACGCCACGCAGGCATTACCGGCGAGGTCCTGACCGAGGCTCAGGCCCGCCGCGGCGACGCGCTGATCCCCTGACCTGATCCGCTCCAGTTCGCCGTGCTCCGGCCAGTATCGATACACTCCAGGGTCTAACCCGTCGACACGGTGAACATAAAGATAGAGCTGAACGAAGCGCGTGGCGGAGAAATCCGAACACAACGGCTGGGCCGTGACAGCCAGAATCGCGGAAAGCTGTGGGAGAGAGATCGATGCGTTTCCGCCGCGGAAGTCGAGAGCTGACCGTCGCGTTCGAGACACTTCACCAAAAGAGCGATTCGATGATGCTGGTGCAGGCAACTTGATATCCCCGGATCCCGGAAGGGCCGGCTCCGCTGATGAGTCGCCCGGTTTGAGCTTTGTCGCAGCGTGGATTTCGTCAATCATCGGATAAGCGACCAGTTCCTGTGAGAGCTGATTCGCGCGCCCATCGAACCAAACCACATCGCCACCATCGGGATCACGAACCGGAATGGCCGCGCCGTGCAGCTTAACCATCAGCATCGGCCACTCGTCTTCATTCAGGCGGCAGACCTCGGCGAGCTCGTCGTCCGCAAAACTCCCTATCGCAAAGCTATCGACCCCCATGGCCCGCGCCGCGAATGTGAGGGCCTGCCAGGCGTGTCCCATATCGTGCAGGCAATACCGGTACGCCCGGTTCCGATACTTCCACGCCTCCCGCCACGCAATGGTGGTCAATACAAACAGGACGGGAGAAGAACCGCCAGCCGCCTTCAGCTCTAGACCTCCGCTGGCACGCTGCTCCGCCATATGTGAAGACGGGCGGTAGTGATACAGACCATCCGGCCACTGATGAAGGCCGCGAGTCAGAAAATGAAATTCCGTCGGATGCAGATTTCCGGAGGACGGATTCACACGTAGCGCGTACCGTTCTCCAGTCGATGGGACACGCTTGGACGCGCTGATTGCTGCGGAGTGAAAGAGGAGCTGCGACAGGAAAGTGGGGCCATCCGCGGCAACGGCAGTACCGTACGCACCCTGGAGCAAGGCAAGCGCCGGGATCTCAAGCGCGGGAGGGTCAGCCGGCAAGTCGAGCACCGGCACGCCCTCGTAATGCCGGAACGGATCGGGCATGTTCCGCCAGTCGAGTCCGTAGTGCGCCCGGCGGAGCGACTCAACAGTGTGCTTAGTGGCTTCGTGATATTCGCGCCAGGTCATTACCGATGGACGCCGCCGGGCGCGCTCTCACGCTATGCATCACTCGCCTTCCTTCTCGTCAATCTTCGGGGCGGTGTCTGGCACAACGGGGCGATTTCGAGCAAACGGCGCGGAACTGTCGATCTTAGGGCGGCTCAACTCCCGGGCGGCTTTAATTTGTTCCGGTGTCCTGACGTCAGGCTCTGAAACTTTTTTGTGTTCTCTCGCACGTTCAACTTTGCGTTTATGCCGTTTCTCTAATCTCTTGTCCATACCCTAAATTTACAACGTTCAGCGAACGAGCAAGTCCGACGGCTGGATTCCTTTTGCGAAGCCTCCGAACTTGAACGGAAGCGGCTGATATTCACCCACCAGGTCGACGTTTGTTCTAGCCGGAATCTTGTCCTCCATGCGGACCGCCCAGAAACACGCATTGACGATCAATCGCCGCAACGGCTCGTTCTGCAAATCCTGGGCAGCCCCCATTGTGGTCGTGAAAACGCGGGCGGCGTGGCCTTCTTTGCCGGTATAGCTCTTGACCCATGCCACGGGTAACATGGGATCGTTCTGTTTTCCGGCGACCGGGGGATCGGTCGGCTGCATGCCTTCGAGCACTTGACCTAAGATCAAGGGCTGGCTGTCGCCGGGCAGTGGCCGCCGGACCTCGTAAACGTCGGTCGGGCCCCAGATCTCGCCGTCGTGAATGCCGCGAAGAATCGGATGGTTCTCCTGTCCCTTGGTAATTATGCCGCGCGTGCTCTGCTTGCCGTGATGGCCGTGATGATCGATCCAGGTTTCGCCCAGCACTTGCCGGCCGAAGCCGCCATCCCAAACCTTGCTGTTCCAACTGTACTGCTGGTAGGTCTGGCTGGTCTTGAGATCGAAAGCATGGGTCGCCGTTCGCATGGCGACAATCGGACGGCCGGAATCCACGTAATCGACTATGTGCTTCATCTGTTCGTCCGGCAAGTCGCGGAACCGGGCGAAGATAATCATCAGGTCACCGGAGTCCAGTGCTTCCAGGCCTGGGATGTTGTCGCGCACGTCCGGATCGATGGTTCCATCTTTGCGATTGATGGCGAAGAGCACGGTACACTTGAAACCTTGACGGATGGCCAGAATCCTGGCTAGCTGTGGTAGTGCCTGTTCGGATCGATACTCCTCGTCTCCGCTCACGAGAACGATATGCTTCCCCTTGCCGGGGCCCGCATCGCCCTCGAACACGATCCCAGGGCTGGCAGCGTGCGCACGGCTGCTGATCGTACCGAGACACAAAAGGAGTGTCAAGAAGACGGACGGAGCTCTTCTCATAGCTGCCATTGATTGTACTTCGCGCCTTTTCTCCGTGCGGCGGCAGTTTGCTATCCTCAAGACCGCCGGCTCGTCCAACGAGTGACCGTGACACATCCAACCTCGCAGTCTCCCCGGCATCTGCCGCTTTTCGACAGCCTTTTGCAGGATCTCCGGTACACTTTCCGAACACTGGGGCGTGACGCCGGGTTCACCACATTCGCCATCCTCATCGTGGGGCTCGGCATAGGCGCAAGCTCCACGGTGTTCAGCATCGTGAACGCTCTCCTGCTTCGGCCTCTTCCATTCCGTGATCCCGGCCGCCTTGTGTGGATTGCCAACCATGACGAGACCGGCGGCCTGTCGGGCCAAACCACGCAGGTAGGACATTTTCTCGACCTGCGCGCGCAGAATCAATCGTTCTCCGACATTGCCGCCTACTTCGCCTTTTACGGTGTTGGCGACAATAAACTCACCGGACAAGGCGAACCCGAACGTCTCAGCGGCGTTCCGGTCTCCCAGAACTTTTTCCCGCTCCTCGGCGTCAAGCCCCAGCTCGGGCGGCTGTTCACCGCCGTAGAGTGCAAATGGAATGGCCCGAAAGCGGTGCTGCTGAGCCACGGTTTGTGGGTGCGCCGTTTTGCCTCCGATCCCGGCATTGTCGGCCGTCCACTCACGCTCAACAATGAGCCGATCAGCGTGGTTGGGGTCTTGCCGGCTTCCTTCGATTTCGCGTCGGTATTCGCTCCCGGCAGCCATATCGATCTCTATTCTCCGTTTCCGCTGAGTGATGAGACCAACCGCTGGGGCAATACGCTGGCCATCATTGGCCGCCTGAAGCCCGGCGTTGCGCTCCCAACCGCCCAGGCCGAGGTCACCATCCTGAGCGCAAGGCTGATGCGGGCCCATCCAACCGACCGCAACGACTTTGAAGGCCGCTTGAGCTTCCTGAGGGAACACGTCAGCGGTCGTCTCCGCCCGGCTTTGATCGTCCTCACGTGCGCCGTCGGCGTGGTCATGCTCATTGTGTGCGCGAACCTCTCGAATCTGTTGCTGGCGCGCACGGCCGTACGCCAGAAGGAAATCGCCATCCGGACGGCGCTGGGCGCGGGCCGCTGGCGTTTAATTCGCCAGGCACTTACCGAAAGCATGGTGCTCTCCACGTGCGGCGCGGCGCTCGGGTTGATCCTCGCGATCTTCGGCACCCGGACCCTCACCCACCTGGATGCCATCAGCATCCCGCTACTCCAGAACGTGCGAACCGACGCGAACGCGCTTGGCCTCACCCTGCTGATGGCCGTTCTCACGGGCTTAATCTTCGGCCTGCTGCCCGCGCTTCAGGTTCCGGCCCTGGCAGTCCACGCGGCATTGAAGGACACCAGCCGAGGTTCTACCGAAGGCAAAAGCCATACGTGGATTCGCGGCACGCTGGTTGTGTCGGAGATCGCCTTCGCGTGCGTGCTGCTCGTCGGCGCTGGTCTCCTGATCCGAAGTTTCATTCGAGTGCTGGATGTCAATCTGGGGTTTCAGCCCGAAAGGGCTGCCGCGGTACGCGTGGATCCAAGCCAGCAGTATTCAACTCGGGCTCAACAGAACACTTACTTCGATGACGTGCTTCGCCGCATCAGAGATGTCAGGGGCATTGACGCCGCAGGATTGTCGGACGCCCTGCCGCTTGGCCGCAACCGCGGCTGGGGTGTGAGGGTCAAGGGACACGTGTACAAGCAGGGAGAATATCCCGACGCGTTTGTGCGAGTGGTGAGCGACGGTTATTTGAGATCCATGGGAATCCCGCTGCGCGCCGGGCGCGATTTCACGGAACGGGACAAACCGCAGACCGAAGAGGTAATCATCATCAACGAGACCATGGCACACAGGCTCTGGCCGGGCCAGGATGCGATGGGGCAAATTCTCGAGGTGGATAAGGATCGTCGCGTTGTGGGGATTGTTGGCGATGTGCGGCACTTGGCCCTGGAGCAGGGCTCGGGCAGTGAAATGTATTTGCCGATCCGGCAATGCGGAGACTTCGCTTCCGTGGACTTGGTAGTTCGAACCTCGCTGCCTCCGGCTGAGCTGGCTTCGTCAGTGCGCGCCGCTCTCAAACCGATTGAGCCTAACCTGCCGGCCACCGATTTTCGGACGCTGCAGCAACTGGTTGACAAAGCCGTATCGCCGCGGCGCTTTGTGGTTTTGCTCCTCGGCGGATTCGCCTTGTTCGCGCTGGTTCTCGCCTCGCTTGGAATCTACGGGGTCATTTCGTATTCAGTCAACCAGCGCACGCAGGAAATAGGAATTCGCATGGCCCTGGGTGCGTCGGCGAGAGATTTACAGGCGGGCATCATCCTGCAAACTCTGAGCCTCGCTGCGATGGGGATGCTTCTGGGCACCGCTGTCTCCTGGGCGCTGGCAAGAGCTTTGAGCGGGCTCCTTTTCGGAGTAACCCCCGCCGACCCCGCAACGTTCGCAGGCATGCTGATCGTCCTAACAGCGGTCGCCGCACTGGCCGGTTATCTTCCAGCCCGCCGCGCGTCGCGAATCGATCCAATGGTGGCGCTGCGGGCCGACTAGGGGACGGTCGCAGCCAGAGCGTTAGTACCGCTTCCTCTGGTCGCGGCTCAGCGGGGCCTCCGGCGTGGCCGGATTGAACGGTAAGACACCGCATTGTGGAGCCTTCGTAAGTCGCTGGAAACACGTGCGGTCTCGGAGTAGCAAAGCCTGTCTGAAACCGAGCCGTGACCAAAGTTCTAAACGCGCAGCGCGCGTCATGAGGCCCGGAAACCTAAAAGCAGCGAGAATGGGAGAGGCGAAGGCGTTGCGAGCTATGGCCGACCTCCCACTGGCGCGTTGCTGCCCGTACCAAAGTCTGGCTCCGGTCTTGTCAATCATGAGATTGGTGGCTGCGGCTTCGAGAGAAGCCGCTTGACCCCGATGGAGAGAGTATTTTCTGAATCGCGACCGGGCATGGCCTCGCCGAAGGGAAGAGCAAAAAGGAGCTAGCAAGATGGCCAGCCAAACACACCGAGAATCGAGCCAGGGTCAGCGGCTGACCCGCAAGGAGAGGAAGGCACTGGGGCGGCAGATCTGGTCCGGGAGTCCCGGATTGGAGGTCGTGCACCGGGACGCGGCGGGAATCGACATTGGGAGTCGAGAGCATTAGGTAGCAGTGGGACCGGACCGGGATGGGCAGCCCGTGCAGAACTTTGGATGTTTCACGACGGACCTGCACCGGCTGGCGGCGTGGCTTACCCAATGCGGAGTCAAGACGGTGGTCATGCAGTCCACCGGCGTGTACTGGATTCCTGTGTTTGACGTATTGGAACAGAGCGGGTTCGACGTGTGGCTGGTCAATGCACGGGAGACGCGGAATCTGCCGGGCAGAAAAAGCGACGTCCAGGAAAGTCAGTGGTTGCTGAAACTGCACACGTACGGACTATTGCGGAAGTCGTTCCGGCCCACCGCGGAGATCCGGGCCATTCGAACCTGCTGGCGGGAACGGTCCGAATACGTGGAGCAGGCCGGAACCTCGATCCAGCGCATGCAAAAAGCGCTGACGGAGATGAATGTGCAATTGGCAACCGTACTCAGCGACCTGAGCGGGGTGACCGGGATGAAGATCATCCGTGCGATTGTGGCCGGGGAGCGGGATGGCCAGAAGCTAGCCGAGTTCCGCGATGCCAACGTCAAGGCCAGCCAGGAAACGATTGCCCAGAGTCTGGAAGGGACGTGGCTGCCCGAGCAGTTGGCGATATTGCGGCGGCAGCTGGCCGACTGGGACCATGTGCAAAGGCAGATGGCGGGCTGCGATCAGGACCTGGCAGCCCGCATGAAAGATCTGCCCGCGGCGGAAGTACAACCGGGGGAGCCCGGGCCACCGGCCGGCCGGACCGGGAAGCGCCAGCGAAAGAAGTCCTCCAGGAACCAACCGAACTTCGATCTGGGGGCAGAACTGAAGCGCGTGGCGGGTGTGGATCTGACACGGATCGACGGCATCCGGGAAATGACGGTGCAAACCGTCATCACCGAAGCTGGGCTGGACATGAGTCAATGGCCCACCGAACATCACTTCGTATCCTGGATCGGGTTAGCGCCCCGCAATGACATCAGCGGAGGAAAGGTGCTGAAGAGGCGGACGCGCAGGGTGGTGTCGCGACTGGCAACGGCGTTGCGCATGGCCGCCAGTACGCTACGCCAAAGTGATAGCTATCTCGGGGCGCAGTTCCGCCGCCTCCGCAGCAGATTGGGATCTCCCAAGGCGATAACCGCGATGGCGGCGAAGCAGGCACGACTGGTATACCGGATGCTAAAGTACGGCCAGGAATACGTAGACAAGGGCACGGCTCGGTACGAAGAGAAGTATCGGCTACAGAGGATCAGGCTAATCACCAAGCAGGCCGCTCAACAGGGTTTCGCGCTGGTGCCCTTGGTCAGTCCAGTATGAAACATGCGCAATTCCATCAGCAGTATACAGAGTGGTTTCTGGAGAGAGGGAGCGGTTGCTGTCAGGACAAATTCGCTCCATTTCTAGCTACGGCTCGCGTTCACCGCATCGCGCTCAAATATAGCTTCAAATACACCACTGGCAACGCAAATAAGCTGCTGTCGACGCGATCGAGCAGGCCGCCGTGGCCGGGTAAAAGGGAACTGCTGTCCTTCACTCCCGCGCCGCGTTTCAAAGCGGACTCGGCCAGATCGCCGGCCTGGCCTGCGATGTTGACGGCCACCGATAGCAGGGCCGCTTCCAGCAGGGACACCACGGGCAAAGCGCGGTTCAGATAGACGATCCCGAAGATAACGGATCCAACGAGCGACGCTACCGCACCTTCCCAAGTCTTCATCGGACTGATGTTGGGCGCGAGCCCATGACGACCCAGGCCCTTGCCCACGTAGTAAGCGCAAGCGTCACCTACCCAATTCAAGACCAGCCCGTAAGCCAACCAGTGCCGGCTCTCTGCGCCCAGCAGTATCGCGAACTTCCACGATCCGAAAATATAGACGATGCCGAAGAGCAGAAAGGCGGCGTTCGCGAGGGTCTTGGCAATATCGCGGCGCAAGGCGAGCAGAAGGGCAACGAGTGCCAGCAGCGTGAAGATCAATGACGCGTCCTGCGGCCGCATGGCCAGCACCAGCAGGCCGGCGGCATAACCTAACGGGCCCTGGTTTCGCGATACCATAGCCGGCGGCGATGCCTGCATATTCCGAGTAGCAGATCAACGCTACCAGCGCGGTTACGCCAAAAAGCAGCCAGGGCGGACCGAGGTAAACGACATAGAGAACGGTGGGGATGAGGAGTAAGGCGGTCAGCAGGCGCTTCATCGCGGAGAAGCGATCACTTCGATCAGTTGTTCCTCTTTGTCGGCTCTGTCAGCGGGCTCGGCCGGCCATGCTCCGTTGCTCAGCCCGCCGTAGCGGCGGTCGCGCTTTTGATAATCCAGGATGGCTTTCAGCAGCTCCGCGCGGTTGAAATCCGGCCACAGGGTTTCGGTCACGTAGAGCTCCGAGTATGCAATCTGCCACAGCAGGAAGTTGCTGATGCGCATTTCGCCGGACGTGCGGATCAGAAGATCGGGATCGGGCGAGCGTGGCCGTGTAGAGACGGCGACGCAAGCAGTCTCTTCGTCGACTGCAACGCGAATCCAGCCGGCCCTCGCGGCGGGCATCCTCGATGATGGAGTTGACGGCGTCCAGAATTTCGGAACGCCCGCTGTAATTGATGGCGAGATTCACCAGCAGGCCGCGATTTCCGGAGGTCGCCTCCACCACCGAATCCAGCTCGCGGCGTACTGGCGCGGGCAGCGCGTTCAGCTTTCCTATGGCCTGAAGCCGGATGTCGTTGTTCTGCAGATCCGGGAGTTCCCTCTTGAGGTAGTAGCGCAATAGCCGCCAGAGCGTTTCGACTTCTGCGCGGGGACGTTTCCAGTTTTCTACCGAGAACGCGTAAAGCGTCAGAACCTTGATACCCAGACGCGCGCAGGTTTCAACCGTGCTGCGCACCGGTCCCACGCCCGCTCGGTGGCCGGCTACGCGCGGGCAGGCTGCGCCGGTTTGCCCAGCGGCCATTGCCATCCATGATGATGGCGATGTGTACGGGCAACCGGGTAGGATCCAGAGCGTTGGCCAGCTCCAGATCCGGATCACCAGGCCGGAGCGTTTCCAGCAGATCTCTCATGAAGTAATCTCATATGTTACACCGCGGGTACGAGGGCTGCTACGATAGTTTTGTCGTATCGCGAACGTCACTGATCCTCTTAAAGTATTCTGGCACATTAAGCACTTTGTCTCAATGAACCGTTGAGTGACACACTGTAAGGTCAACAAATTGTTCTAGCTGGGGGCTCGGGAGGAATCGGGTCCGCAGTGGCCGGTCTGCTGGCGGCAGAAGGTGCGCGCCTGGTCATTAGTTATCGTTCCAATCGCGAACGGGCGGAACGGTGGAGCGGCAGCGCGCAAATCGTGCAGGCTGATCTAGCCGTAGATGCGGATCGCAAACGCCTTCTCGATGCGTCCCCGCAGCTATACGGCCGTGTCGTCCTTGCTGGCGATCCCGCGCGAATGCCCGCAGGCGCCGATCCGGGCGACGCCATGGCGCGCTCGCACGAAACGAATTATCTTGGACCGATTCTTTTGGCCCGTGAAGCGACCGAGCGGATGAAGGCCGACGGAACGGCCGGCGCTATCGTGCTGATGGGGACGATGCAGGCGGTCGCACTTTTTGCGGGGTCCACGACGTACGCCGCGCAGAAAGCGGCGCTGGTGTATGCCGCACGCATCCTGGCAAAGGAATGCCGCGGACCGGCAAACATTCGCGTGAACGTGGTCAGTCCTGGAATCACCGCTGCCGGAATGGCCGAAGCCAGCATTGCCAGCGGCAAGTACGACCGCTATCTGAAAGATGGAATCATCCCATGCTTCGGCCGGGCCGGAGATGTAGCGCGCGCCGTGAGATTTTTCCTGGAGCCGGATAATTACGTAACCGGCCAAGTGCTCTCAGTGGACGGTGGAATTACGTTGTAGGGCCCTCCCTGTGGGGCGGACGCCCTCGTCCGCGCCGGACCCCTGGTCCGGATCTGCGCGCCGGTGACCTACAGATTTTCGTTCTTGCGAAGAAAAAGCCGCAGGTCCTCGCAAAGGCGGCGTGGCCCAGCACTACAGTTTACGCGGTCCGCATGGTCTCGGTTTTGTCGCCCGAAATCGCCGCCTGCGCAGCAGCCAGGCGCGCGATGGGCACGCGGTAGGGCGAGCACGAAACGTAGTTCATGCCCACCCGGTAGCAGAACTGCACCGAGCTCGGTTCGCCGCCGTGCTCGCCGCAGATGCCGATTTCCAGGTCATGCCGTCGACTCCGGCCAGCTTTGACGGCCATCTCGATCAGCTTGCCCACGCCTTCCTGATCGAGCACCGCGAACGGATCGTTCTTGAAAATCTTGGCCTTCTCGTAGTCCTTCTGGAACTTCGTATAGTCGTCGCGCGAAAGACCCATGGTGGTCTGCGTGAGATCGTTGGTTCCAAAGCTGAAGAACTCGGCCTCCTTGGCCACCAGGTCGGCGGTGAGCGCGGCACGCGGAATCTCGATCATGGTTCCGACCATGTACTTCAGTTTGCTGCCGGCCTTACCAAGAACTTCGGTCGCTACCTCCACCACAATCTTCTTCTGGTTCTCCAACTCCTGCACGCTGCCGATAAGCGGGATCATCACTTCGGGAATCACCTTGACGCCCTTTTTGGACACTTGCACGGCGGCCTCGAAAATGGCCCGCGCCTGCATTTCAGTGATCTCAGGATAGGTAACGCCTAGGCGGCAGCCACGGTGACCGAGCATGGGGTTGAATTCGTGCAGTTCCTCGACTCGCGCCAGCAGCGGGGGCAGCTCCTTCTTCAACTGGCCCACGGGAATGCCGTAGCGCCCGGACATTTCCTTCTTCGTTGTCGCGTCGGCGTGCGGCAGCTTAGCGAGATCCACCATCAGGTTCTCGCGCTTCGGCAGAAATTCATGCAGCGGCGGATCGAGCGTGCGGATCACCACCGGGAAGCCGTCCATTTCCTTAAACAGGCCCGCGAAATCAGCGCGCTGCATAGGCAGCAGCTTCAGCAGGGCTTTGCGCCGCGACTTCTCATCGCGCGCCAGAATCATGTCCTGCATGTGTTTGATCCGGTCCTCGGCGAAGAACATGTGTTCCGTGCGGCAAAGGCCGATGCCCTCAGCGCCAAAACGCCGCGCGACCTTGGCGTCGCGTGGGATATCGGCGTTGGCGCGCACGCCGAATGAGCCGCGGAACTCGTCAGCCCATTGCATGAACGTCGCCAGAACCCCGGACGATGGGTCAGCATCGATGGTGCGGGCTTGTCCCGAGAAGACTTCGCCGGTCGAGCCGTCGAGCGACAGCCAGTCGCCTTCCCGCAGCACCAGTTTCTTGCCGCCGCTGCTGACGGTCATCTCCTTCTTGCGCTCGCTGACTTCAATCTCCCCGGCGCCCGCGACGCACGGAATTCCCATGCCACGCGCCACCACTGCAGCGTGACTGGTCATGCCGCCGCGCGAAGTGAGAATGCCCTTGGCCACTTCCATGCCGTGAATGTCGTCAGGCACGGTCTCGGCGCGCACCAGGATCACGGGTTGTTTTACAGCCTGTACGACGGCTTCATCCGCCGTGAATACCACGCGGCCCACCGCAGCCCCCGGCGATGCCGGTAATCCCTTGGCCAGCAGGGTGAGCGTCTTCTTCGCCGCCGGATCGAGCACTGGGTGCAAAAGCTGATCGAGTTGCTGCGGGTCCACGCGCAGCACAGCTTCTTCCTTGCTGATTAGATTCTCGTTGACCATGTCGACGGCTATGCGCACGGCGGCTGGGCCGGTACGCTTTCCATTGCGAGTTTGCAGCATGAAGAGCTTGCCGTCCTGCACGGTGAACTCGAAATCTTGAACGTCCCGGTAATGTTTTTCCAGATTTGTGGTGATCTCGCGCAGCTGGTTGTACACCGGCGGCATCAATTTTTGGAGCTCCGCAATGTCCAGCGGCGTGCGGATGCCCGCCACCACGTCCTCGCCCTGCGCGTTGACGAGAAACTCGCCGTAGAAAGCCTTCTCACCGGTGGATGGATTGCGCGTGAAGCCCACGCCGGTGGCGGAGGTGTCGCCCATGTTTCCGAACACCATGGTTTGCACGTTGACGGCGGTGCCCAGGTTGTCCGGAATCTGGTTCATTCTGCGGTATGTTATGGCGCGCTTCCCATTCCAGGAGCGGAACACCGCGTCCCGCGCCATGGCGAGCTGCCCGCGCGCGTCCTGCGGGAACGGCTTGCCGGTCTTTTTCTCCACCAGTTTCTTGTAGTCCGCGATGACCGCCTTCAGGTCTTCGGCGGTGAGATCGGTGTCAAACTTTGCGCCCACTTTTTTCTTGCGCGCCTCGAAAATCTGGTCGAAATCGTGCTTTTCGATATCCAGCACCACATTGCCGAACATCTGGATGAAGCGGCGGTAGCAATCATACGCAAACCGCGGATTGCCGCTTTTACGCTCCAGCGCCACAACCGTCTGGTCGTTCAGGCCGAGGTTGAGGATGGTGTCCATCATGCCCGGCATGGAAAATTTCGCGCCCGAGCGCACGCTGACCAAGAGCGGATTCTGCGTGTCGCCCAGCTTCTGGCCCATTTTGCCTTCGAGCGAGGCCAACGCCTCATTCATCTGCGCGTCCACTTCGGGGGGCACCTGGTTGCCGCGCTCAAAATAAAGATTGCAAACTTCGGTGGAAATGGTGAAGCCGGGTGGCACGGGCAAATTGGCCCGCGACATCTCCGCCAGCCCGGCGCCTTTACCGCCAAGCACGTCTTTCATCTTGCCGTCGCCGTCGGCCGAACCCCCGCCGAACGAGTACACATACTTCTTCATGAACGTTCTCCTATGTATTAGTAACGATTTCGGAAAAATCCGCGATGGTGGAAAACCTCTCTAGAGCTAGATCTAACAACTTAAGCCTTCGCTGTCGCTTGACCGTATCCGGATCATTGACAAGAACCTGATCGAAAAAGTTATCCACAATCGGCCGTAAGCCCGCAATGGTCTCCAGCGCGGAGCGATAGTCTTTTTTCCTTCGATACGCGTCCACCTTCGCTTGGACCACTCCAACAGCGTCATAAAGCGACTGCTCGGCACCCGGATCAGGGGGCATCTCAGTTAGCCAGTCGCCTCTCCTGAACTGCGCTTGCCGTAGAATATTCCTAATACGCTTGAAGCTTGCCGCGAGCGGTTCGAAGTCTTCTGTCGGCCGTACGGCTTGAATAGCGGCTAGGCGCTCTTCGACATCCTTCAAGTCGTCCCAACCTGCAGCCAGCACGGCATTGACTTCGTCGTATTTGAATCCCCGGAAATCGCGGAAGTAGTAGCGGACACGATCAAGAAGAAACTCTTGGAAGTCGCTGCGCACGAATTTTCGTATCGAAATCCGGACCTTGCCCTCAACGAGAATCTTGACGATCCCCTGCGCGGCGCGCCGTAGGGCATACGGGTCACGTGAGCCACTCGGGACGAGGCCGATCCCGAAGCACTGTTGCAGCGTGTCGAGTTTGTCAGCAATCGAGACTAGTTGGCCACCATGGGTACGCGGGATTGAGTCCTCCATGCTCTCTGGCTTGTAGTGATCATAGATCGCTCGCCAAACTTCATCTGGTTCGCCCTGCGCGCGCGCATATAGCCCGCCAACGATGCCCTGAAGCTCCGTAAACTCTTTGACGAGTTCAGTGGTCAAGTCGCACTTACAAAGCTGAGCTGCGCGGATCGCAAGCTGGTCGCCACCGAGCGCGACTTTTACGACATTCTTGAGCCGGTCCGTTTTGTCCCAGTACGAACCGAGCTTCGCGTGGAACGTAACCTGCTTGAGGTCAGCTTCGCGGTCCTGCAGCTTTTTTCGCTGATCCGTCTCCCAGAAAAACTTCGCATCGTTGAACCGCGCGCGCAGGACTCGCTCGTTGCCACGCCGAATCAGGCCGTCACGATCGCCATCGGTATTGGTTACGGCGACGAAGTTCGGTGCGAGTTTTCCGTTCTCGTCCTGTACAGAGAAATACTTCTGATGATGCCGCATCACTGTGCTGAGCACCTCATCGGGAAGGCTCAGAAATTCGGGATCAAAGCTGCCCTGAATCGCCCTGGGGTACTCAGTCAGGAATACCATTGTCTCCAGGAGCGCATCGTCAGGCTTGATCCGTACGCCTAAGGCCGCGATGTCGTCTTTAATCATCTTGCGTCGTATCTCTGTGCCTACGATCACGCCATTGCTACGTAGTCGCTGCTGGTAAGTTTCGATCGTAACTGGAATCTGGGGAGCACCAAGGATACGGTGGCCGGATGTGATATTTCCCGCCTTCACGCCTGCGATTTGGAAGCGAACCACCTCATCGCCGAGCAACGACACAATCCAGCGAATCGGCCGGATGAAACGCGGGCCATCTTTCGCGGTCCAGTACATGCTCTTTGGGAACGTGATCTTAAGAATGATTTCGGGCAACGCCTCCGCCAGAATTTCGATGGTCCGGCGGCCCTCGACCTTCCGCAAATACGTGTGGTATTCGCCTTTTGGTGTGGACTGTATTCTCAAGTCTTCCGGGCGCACACCAAGCTTCTTAGCGAAGCCTAGCACTGCCTTTTCCGGGGCCGATTTCGCCGGACCAACGACGGTCTCCTCGATGCTCGGCCGCCGCTCCGGAACGTTGTCGACCCACAAGACTAGCCTCCGAGGTGTTGCGCTCAGCGTCAATTTGTCCATCCCTGGAATGAGTGCTACCGAGTCGAAGAGGCTGCTCAGCGCGGGAGGAATCATCCAGTCCGGTATCTCTTCCGTCCCAATCTCCAACAGAAACGGCAGGCTCACTGGACGGCCCCCGCCGGTGCAATCTCCTCAACGGCGCTCTGCTGGTCCATCCACGCTCCCGCTAGTCCCACCGCGATCTTCCGCACCCGCGCGATAACGGCGACCCGCTCGGTCACCGAGATGGCTCCCCGCGCGTCGAGTGTGTTGAACAAATGCGAGCACTTGAGGACGTGCTCGTAGGTGGGCAGCAGGGGAAAGCGGGCTTTCTCCGTAGTCGCAGAACCGCTTCCTGACGGTCGCGGCTCGGTAAGCGTTTCTGGTTTTACGAGCTTCCGATACTCTCCCAGCAGCCGCGCAGCCTCCCCCTCATGCAGATCGAACAGCTTCCACAGCGTCGCCACGTCCGCCATTTCGAAGTTATAAACCGAAAACTGCAGCTCATCGTTAAAGCGCACGTCGCGGTAACTCGCGCCACCGCCCCACTCGATGTCGTACACACTATCTTTGACTTGCAAGAACGCCGTCAGCCGCTCCAGCCCGTACGTCAACTCGGCCGGCACCAGGTCCAGATCGATACCGCCGCACTGCTGGAAATATGTAAACTGCGTGATCTCGAGCCCGTCGAGCATCACCTGCCAGCCGACTCCCCATGCGCCCAGCGTCGGCGCTTCCCAGTTGTCCTCTTCAAACTTGATATCGTGCTTGCGCAGGTCGATGCCAATCGCCCCCAAACTGCCCAGGTACTGATCGATTACGTCCGCCGGCGCAGGCTTCAGGACCACCTGAAGCTGCATGTGCTTGTACAATCGATTGGGATTTTCGCCATAGCGGCCGTCAGCGGGGCGGCGGCTGGGCTGTACGTAAGCCACGCGGTAAGGCTTGGGCCCTAGCACGCGCAGAAAAGTCTCTGGGCACATGGTGCCTGCGCCGACTTCGAGGTCGTACGGCTCCTGAATGATGCAGTCGCGGTCGGACCAGTACTTCTTCAGCTTGAAAATGATCTCTTGGTAGGAATCCATTCCCTATGCAGCTTCCAGTGTGGGGACGGTGATCAGCCGCCGCTCGATGTGATGCTCGATTTGCCGGACCAGAAACTGCCTCAGGTCAGCCGCTGTCTCGCGCCGCCAGCCAGTGGAAGTCAGTTCTCCCACGGGTTTGCGCAGCATCTCTAAGGCGATGTCCCTCGACGTCATGCTCAACTCCCAGGTCCTGCCCAGCTCCGCGCTACGCCTACAATGCCCGCAGTAGAGGCCGGTGCGATGCCGGCTGAAAAACGACTGCTCGCGGCTTTCGGGATTATCCAACCAGTTGCCACATGCCAGGCAAACGTGCAACTCCGGAAGAATCCCCGCCAGGCGAACCGCCCACAAACTGAAATACGTCACCGCTCGCCATACTTTGCCCTCACCGCCCGACCGCAGATGCTCCAGCACCGTCAGCACCAGCCGGAAGTAACGGTCGTTCGGCTCGGCGGGCGGCATCAGTTGCTCTGAAATCTCCGCCAGGTAATCCAAGGCCACCGTGGCCCCGTAATCCCCTAACAGCCCGAACTGCGACTGAATCAGCTCGCAGGAATCCAAATTGACCAGTTCCCGTGTTTCCCGCTGGAAATAGGACATCTTGACTTGCGAAAGCCGCTCCAAGCCCGAACCGAAGGTACTTTTCGGGCGCCGCGCGCGCTTAGCCACGCCTCGCAACTTGCCTTGATCCCGCGTGAGGAAACTGACCACAAGATCCGATTCTTTAAACGGGTAAGTTGCCAGGACGAGGGCTTCGCTCACACGAGCGGGCATATCTGCCACATGTCTGAATCTTCAAGAGTAGCATGCTGGCAAAGGTTAGCGTGGCAGCCCGGATTCGGCCAGGCGGCTCACGGAGAATCAGCCACTTACCAGCCCATGAATTTTTTTCTGAAGATTTCTACAGAAAATCCGATAAAATAAGGCAGAACGAAAATGGTGCTATTGATCACATTGTTGTTGCTCTTTGTTAGCATCGGCAGCGCCGCGCCGCAATCGAGAGACCGCTTCACGAATCCGCGGCCCGTCGTCGTCACCACCGAACAGGTGCACGACTGGCTTCACCTCTGGCAAAAGCGTCTGAGCCTCGAAGACTGGAAAATCGAGGTTAAGATGGTTCGTGTCTGGGAGTTAGAGCAGGGAACGCTGGGACATATCGACTGGTCCATTCCCCACAAGACCGCTACCATCAAGGTCCTGAACCCGGCCGATTACGAGCTTCCCAAGGACAAGATCCCCGCGGATATCGAGCTTTCCGTCGTTCACGAACTCGTTCACCTGCATCTTTCGGTTTTGCCTTTGAATAAATCGTCCCGGAATGCCGAGGAGCAGGTGGTCAGCATGATCGCCGAGGCATTGGTGAACCTGGAACACGAGTCGCCCGGTGCCCCCGCCCTGCCTATGGAATGAGCGGCGGCTGGAAAGAAACGATACTTGAGACGTCGGCCTTCTGAAAGCCGCTATTTACCACTGACATGGCGATCGTCCGCTTGTATAAGAACAGCCCGCGCACGTAGAACTCGCCGCCATAGGTCACCGGGAACCACAAGCCTTCATCGAATTTCTGATACGCCACTTTGAAACCCAGGAATTTGATATTGGTGCCCAACAGAATCTGGACGGCCATGGGGATGCCTTTGGCCAGCCAGGTTGTGACCAGCACCGGTTGGTATTCCTTGGGATCGATCAGTGCTTCTCCAGCCCAGCAGGTGGAATCATCGTCGTCATCGCAGTCGAGCAATGAGGCTCTCTTGGGTTTGAACGTGACGCGGTATACCTGCCTGCCGCGATAGTCCTCCTTACCCTCCAGCTTGAATGCGAATCGCTTTTGCTTCTGCGCGGTCAGTGCAAACAGATCGTTGGTGATTCCATCGCGGGAGTTCTTGTCGTTGGCCAGATCATTGGCCATGTCGTTTGCCAAATCGCCATCGATGTCCAGTCCCTTGTACTGATAGCCTGGTTTATCGTACGCGATGAGTTTGCCGCCCTTCTCGTACTTGCCCACGAAGTGCGTCAGGTCCTTCTTGAAGCCCTTTTCGGCGGGCATCACAACGTACTCGCGCTCTTCCTCCCGTGCCAGCCTGCCGTTGCTGCGCTTGAACCGGATGAGCATGTTCTGGTGATAAACAAATGCAGAGCGCATCTCCTGCGCGCGATCCTGGTTGACCGCGACCTTGGCCATGATGATGTCGGCCGGCTCAGGTTGCTTAGCGGCATACCAGGATAAAACCGCTAGAGTTATGGCTGTGGCGCCCATCAGTCGTCCTTCTTGGGTGGTTTCGGCTTCTCCACTTCAATTTTCGGCACACCCATATTGCCGCCCAGCTCACTCAATTGATCCAGATCGATTTTGCCTACGATGTTGACGATCGTCAGTTCTTTTGCGCCCGCGCACAGGATTGCCAAACCGCCATCCGGTCCACCCGTCTTGAGATAGATCTCGGCGTTATCGCCGTCTTTCTTGCTTTGTATCCCTACAATGCGGGACCATCCCGATTCGAGCTGCTTTCGGATCCCTGCGATATCCGAGTCGGAATATGCGCCCTCCTTTTCGAACTCGAAGGTCTTGACGTAAATCCCCTTCAACCCACCCACCAGTTTTTTGATCTTTGCCGAGTCGGGATCATCGTCGTCGGACAGAAACTTGGCAGCCATTTTTAACACCGAGCCGTCCAGCGTTACATCGACTTTGTTGCTGGCCCTATCCGCCAGCTTGTCCAGATGCTTCAGATCGAGCGCCTGCCCATAACCGGCAGCGCCCACCAATATGCAAAACGTAAGACTCCGTAGGATTTTCATAAGCGGGTGTCCATTCGACCCATTTCCAAAACTTTCTGTTGCACGCGATGCAGCTTGTTTCCGGCTACGTGAACTGCGAATACCAGTTGTTCCTTGGCCCGTTCCCCCTCAGCCCGTTCCTGGCGCTCCTTGCGATACACGCCGGCCGCGGGAATCATGATGCTGAGGATCAAACTGAGCGCCACCCATTGCACGCGCGGCGGGCGGACCAGAACCATCAGGTACTCCCACCAGCTGGGCTCCGCAGGCGCCGGCCCATTCGCTCGCGCCAGCACCCGGTCCGCAAATCCCTCGGGGGGCTCCGTGCGCCGCAGCGCCATTTTCAAATCGTCTTCCAGGTAGCTCATATCGCAATTTCTCCTACCGAGCGCGCCAGTTTGTCGCGCAACATATCCAGGGAGCGCTGCAAATGGCTTTTCACCGTGGCCACCGGCATATCCAATACCTGCGCAATTTCCGCGGGCGCCAGATCCTCCTGGTAACGCAGGACCACGACCATCCGCGCCTTCTCCGGCAAGGAAGCCACCAGGCGTGCCAGCGCGCGGGAAAGCATCGGGTCTCTTTCATCCGCCTTGGCCGCGGGCTCAGGCACTTCGTCCAACCGCAGTTTCGGCCAGAACGAACGGCGGCGGATCTGGTCGATGCATCGCCGGCTGGCCACCTTCCTCAACCAGAACATCAGGTGCGTCCGCGATTCGATTATGCCCAAATGCCGATGCAACTCCAGAAAAACCTCCTGCGCCGCTTCTTCCGCGAGCCCGCGGTCGTGCAGAAAGTGGTAGGCCAGGCTGAAAACCATGCCCTGATGCTCCCGGACAATGTCGGCAAAGGCCGGGATCTCATCTTGCGCTGCCAGCTCGGGATCTTCCTCGAGTCGAATTGCCGTGCCTCCCGCAACGCTCACTGTCTCTTGCGCTCTCAATGACATAGTACGCACGAGGGATCGATCGAGAACGCAAAAAATCTGGGATTGTGTATCATTGAGAGGCCATGAGCAGTTCTCGACAGACCGTTTCACCCAGCCCCGCCCTCTTTTTTGACACCATGAATGCCTACCAGCGCACTGCCGCGGTGAAAGGCGCCATCCAGTTGGATGTCTTCACGGCAATCGGCGAAGGTAACAGCACTCCCGCAGCCCTTGCCGGGCGCTGCGATACTTCGGAGCGCGGCATGCGCATCTTGTGCGATTACCTCGTCATCATTGGATTCCTGACGAAAGACGGCACGGATTACCGGCTCACACTCGATAGCGCCATGTTTCTGGACCGCCGCTCCCCCGCGTATTTGGGCACCGCCGAGCGCTTTCTGAGTTCGCCGACGATGATGGACGCCTACAAAGACGTGCCCGCCATTGTCCGCAACGGCGGCTCTGTGATGAGCGCGCACGGGACCATGGAACCGGACCACCCGATCTGGGTGGAATTCGCGCGCGCCATGGCCCCCATGATGGCCATGCCCGCCGAATTTATTGCCAAGCTCGTGGGCTCTTCGCAAGGTGCCAAATGGAAAGTGCTCGATATCGCTGCGGGCCACGGATATTTCGGCATCGCCATCGCCCGCCACAACCCCAACGCCACCATCGTCGCCTCAGACTGGCACAAGGTACTCGAAGTGGCCAAGGAACACGCCATCAAGGCCGGCGTCGCCGACCGCTATGAGACGCTTCCCGGCAATGCGTTTGAAACGCGCTTCGGCACGGGCTATCATCTGGTACTCCTGACGAATTTCCTGCATCACTTCGATATGCCTACCTGCGAAACGCTTCTGCGCACGATTCATGCAGCACTCGAGCCGGGCGGCCGAGTTGTCACTCTGGATTTTGTTCCAAACGAAGATCGTGTTTCGCCCCCAACCACGGCCGCATTCAGCTTTGTGATGCTGGGAACTACTGAGGCTGGCGACGCTTATACCTTCTCGGAGTATAAAAACATGTTTCACAAAACCGGTTTCGAGCGCACCGAACTGCACCCCATACCGGGAATGCCCTCGCAAGTGCTTGTTTCTTATAAGTAAAACGGCACCTTTATCCATCGGCTATTTATTTGATAACTCGAAGTGAATACCCTTAGTGAGCTTCAATAAATCTTTACTAATAGTTATAATTCAAGTCGGAAAGGTAGCCTTTTTTGACTAACCGCACGGCTTGCCGGAAGTTCGCAGGGCTCTGCTTTTCGGGCCTTCTGGTCTGCGCCGCCATGGCACAGGAACCTGCCGCCGAGCCTGTGGCGGTCCCCAAACTGGAAATCAATCTCGACGCCCGAGGCGCCAGCACGGTGAGCCTGCGGATCCCGGACACAAGCTTTCCGTCTCCACTCGCGCCCGCCATCAACCAGCTACTGGGCTGCACTTTTGAAAATCCGAAAGACCGCGAGGTCGATGGCGATTGGGTTTTTGCCGGCCGTTGCGACGGCGCATTTCGCCGACGTGGGCTGCAAGTCGGCGGCCAGATCCAGTTTGCGCCCCTGATGCAGTCTCTCAAAGAAGCGAATGTCCAGCGCTTGGATGTCATCATCCGGCATCCGCGGACCGGCGCCGCCCGATTTACTGAAGCTGGCTGGTCTTCGGAAACCACTTCGCAGTCGCTCGAATACTCGAAGACTTTAGCGGTGTCAGCGCCCGCACCTCAAATCCACCTGGCCTTCGGCTATCGCCTGATCAATTTTCTTCCCTTGACTCTGCTGCTGTTCCCACTCGCCCTAACCATGGTGATGCGCTGGGCCGCGCTGCGCGCCCGCACTGCCGACCCGGTCGTCGTCTGGTTCACCTACTGGCGTTTGTTCAGCTGGGTGATTACCGGCGCGTGGCTTCTGTGGGTGCAGGGCTCGACGGTGCTCGATTGCGCCGCGTTGGCGCGTTTCCTGTTGAATGATTCATCTATGGCGCCGCTGCTGCAGTTATCCTTCTATCTCGTACCGCCGATTCTGGTGCAGCTCATCTGTACGGTGGCGTCCGGCACGGTCCTCGCGCGGCTGAGCGGAGAACGGTGGCTGTTGCCCGTTTCGCTGAAGCATGCTTTCTGGCACGAGCCGGTAAACATTTGGCCGCTTTTTGCCCTACTGGCTGGAGTGGCGTGTTTCACGCTGTTTAATGAGTTTGCGCTGGGCCTCATATGCCTCGCCGTTTCTTACGCCGCCCACGTACTTCTTGTCCGGCTTTGGCTGCAGTTCCAGAACCTTGGCCGTCACACCCTTCCGTCCGGCGAGCTGCGATCGCGAATCGTCGAACTGGCCCAGAAAGCCGGGGTCAGGCTGCAAGAAATTTACGTGTTGCCCGCGGCCGAAGGGCTCCTGGATGCTCCCTACATGGTTCGCAGGCGCAGGCTGTTCCTGTCTGATGCGCTGTTAAAGACGCCGCGGAAGCGTGAGACGGAAGCCATCCTGACCCGCGAATTTGTGCACCTCCGCGGCCGGCACCATGACGTGTTGGTCGGTGCGGCGATTGTGGCACTGCCCCTGATCTACCGCTTCTCGCATCTTTCGGCCGTCGCCGGCGTCCCTTGGTCTGTACGCGGTCCGCTGCTGGTGTGGTTGACGCCCGTTGCGTTGTATCTGCTCTGGCGCCATTTCGAGCGGTCGACCGATGCCGCAGCCGCCCTCATCACCGGCGACCGTGAGGCGGTCCTGGCAGCACCGCTGGCGGTGGCTCAGTTCAACGTGATCGCCTTGTACTGGCACAGATTGGAGCAGCGGTTCCGCCACGGCTCGGCCGACGAACTGCAGGAATCGTCCGCAACTCTGCCCGCTGCCGGTCCGCGCGTGCCCAAGAGCCTTGTCTCCGCCGACTCGTAGGTCCCGCTGTCTCTATAAATCACCTCACAAGTAGCGCCCGACCAGACTTCACGGTCTCCAATCTCCGTATAATAGGGAAGCCGCCAGGAACTGTGCGATGAGCGATCGAATCATTCGTCCGAGCATGAAGCAGATCAAGGTCTGGTATCTATTGGTCATGCTGGTTATCGTCGCGGCCGTATTCGTTGCCGCGAAATATCTGCAGCCGAACGATGAACGTCCGTGGCTGCCGTGGCTGCTGCCTGGAGCGGCTGCCCTTCTGCTGTTGCTTCCCATTCGCCGCCACATCCGCCGGCAAAGCATGAAGGTGACGATCACCGGTGACAAGCTGCGCTACGAATCAGGCTTGCTTTCCAAGACCACGCGCAATATCCAGCTTTCCAAAGTGCAGGACGTACGGGTGGACCAGTCCCTGGGCCAGCGCATGATGGGTGTGGGCGATATTTCGATCGAGACCTCGGGCGAAGCCAGCCGGCTCGAAGTCGACAACATAGACCAGCCGCAGGCAGTCGCCGACGAGATAATCGCCGCCTCGCAGGAGCATGGCAGCACGCAGGTGGGCGGGGGGAAACCGTGAGAACCAGGTGCTAGGTTTTAGGTGCTAGGTGTTAGTTATTGCTGCAGGCTGGCACCTGATACCCGCGCCTAACACCCGCACCTAACACCTAACACCTAGCACCCAACACCTGCACCCGAGACTTCTCCCCTCTTCCCGCCACTCCCTCTCTTGCACGATCCTCTTCTTGCGCCCGTGGCTGCCATTGCCGGCGGGATTCTGCTCTCGCGCGTAGTTCCATTTGATGCTCGCGAGCTGACGGTCCTTGTTGCGGCGTATGCGGTCCTCACGCTGATCTGCGCGTGGCGGAGATCCCCGGTGCTGGCTTGTGTTTCATGCATGCTGGCGTTTGTAGCGGCGGGCGCGCTCATGGCGGTCACGCATCGCAAGCCGCCAGCTCCGCAACTCGATACCGAGGGCCCGGCCGATCCTCTCCGGATGCGTTGTCGAACCATCGGCCCTCTCTGCAGGCCGCGATCAGTTTCTTCTGGAACTCGAGCCTGGGGCGCGGGTGAGAGTGAGCCTTTATGTGCCCGAAGGCAAGCAGGCACCGGTCCTGCGCTACGGGCAGCGCGTGGAGTTCGATGCCCACGTCCGAACCACTCGCAACTTCAACAACCCGGGCGCATTCGATTACGTCAATTACCTGGCGCGCCAGAATATTTACTGGACGGCGTCGGCGCGGGCGACTACCCTCCTTAAAATCTTGCCAGGCCGCTGCGGATCCCGGTTCATGAGCGCGATTTATAGCCTGCGGACGGCCGCCCTCGATCGCATCGAGCGCCTCTATGCCGGCCAGCCCTATGAAACCGGAATGATGCAACAGGTCCTGATCGGCGAATCATCGAAACTCGACAAGGTCTGGACAGAGCAGTATCGCTCCACCGGTACCTATCACGCCATGGTGATTGCGGGACTGCACGTCGCGGTGCTGGCAGCATTTCTAATGTTCCTGTTGCGCGTTTGCTTTGTTCCGCGCGAACTGGCGAATTTCCTCACCGTGCTTGCCGCCTGGCTGTATGCGCTGGTGACGGGCGGGCAGGCGCCTGCCGTCCGTTCCGCAGCCGGCTTCACGATATTCATGATGGCCCGCCTGCTCTACCGCGAAGCTCGCATTCTGAACGTGTTGGCGGCCGTGGCCCTCGCGTTCCTGTGGCTCGATCCCGACCAGATGTTCGACGCCAGTTTTCAGCTTTCGTTCCTGGCCGTCGGATTCATTGGCGCCTTCGTGGTTCCGCTAGTCGAAAAGACCTCCGGGCCGCTGGCCGGGGGAGCGGCCGACCTCGCTGACCGCGATCGCGGCTTGCGCCTGGAGCCGCGTGTCGCGCAGTTCCGCGTCGAGATGCAATTGCTAGCTGAAACCGCCTGCCTTTGCACGCGGCTGCCACGGAGGGTCTGCCTGCTGTCCGTAGCTTTTGCGGCGCGAGTGATTTTTTTCTTCTACGAGCTGAGCCTGACATCGGCCATGATTCAGATTGGCTTGGCGCTGCCCATGGCCGTCTACTTCCACCGGGTTTCCTTCTCCGGTCTTTCGGCTAATGCCTTGGTTGTGCCGCTGCTGGGCATGGTGATTCCGGTCGGATTCATCGCGATTTTCACTGGCTGGAGCTTGCCCGCCTGGATTTGCGGGTGGCTGCTCGCAATGTCGAAATTCGTTGTCGAATGCCACGCCCGCCTGGAACCGAACTGGCGGATTCCACCACCGCCCGTCTGGCTGGCGGCCGGCGTCTCGGGAGCGCTGATTGCCGTTGCACTGCTCAGCCGCTCCTCAGCATGGAAGCCGTGGCGGATTCTCAGGTTCGTCTCGCTAGCCGCCGTGGCCGCGCTGCTGGTGCTGATGATCTGGCACCCGTTTCCACCTGCCGTCGTCGGCAACGCCCTTGAAATCACGGCCATCGACGTCGGACAGGGCGACAGCATTTTTGTGGCGCTGCCCTCAGGCAAGCTCATGCTCATGGATGGCGGCGGCATTGCGTCGTTCGGCAAGCACGTGAAGACGAATCTGAATATCGGCGAAGATGTGGTCTCGCCGTATCTCTGGAGCCGGTCCATCCGGCGCCTCGATGTCGTCGGGCTCTCCCATGCCCACCAGGACCACATCGGCGGCCTGGGCGCGGTTCTCGAAAATTTCCACGTCAAAGAACTTTGGATCGGCGCGATTCCCGAGTGTACGGAATGGGACGCTTTGCGCCGGAAGGCAACTGAGCTGCACGTAAAAATCGTTCCTCTGGAGCAAGGGCAGCAGTTCGAGTACGGCGGCGCACAGTTCCGGGTCCTCGCGCCGGCTGCGACTTACGTGCCCGCCGGTACGCCGCGCAACAACGATTCGCTGGTCCTACAACTGGCCTATGGCCGTCGATCGGTAATTTTGAGCGGCGACATGGAGCGGCAGATCGAGTCTGAATTGGTGGCTGCCGGTCTGGTTCAGCACGCCGATGTGCTGAAGGTGGGGCACCACGGGAGCAAAACGTCCACTACGGAGCCATTTCTCGATTCCGTCCACCCGGCATTCGCCCTTATATCCGTGGGTTCTGAAAATCTTTACGGACACCCTCACTCCGATGTTCTTCATCGGCTGAATCAGGCCAAAATTGAGGTATTGCGCACAGATCAGGCGGGGGCGATTACCATTCGGACCGATGGCTGGCACATGGAAGTCGATACAGCCGCAGGGTTTTAGCTAGCGGTTTTCTTCGCCGGCTTGTTCCGCTTCCGCGGCGGCACTTGGGCCGGCAGCCCGCGCTTCAGCGAGCACACGCTCCGCTTCTTCGAGGCGCGCCCTGGGCACCTGCACTTGAAATTCGAGTGACGGAATTTGTGACGCGCCCACCACGAACGACGGAATTCCGCTGGCTTCCATCACGCCGTGGATGGCGTTGGCCTCCGTCTCGGCATCATGGTTGGAAGACGCGAACAGCGGCACCAAATCTAAATCGTGAGAGGGGTCCACGTCTAGGTTTTCGATATCTTCCGTCATAAGGCTTTCGATATATAGCATATCGCACCGGTCCTTACAGTAAAATAGAGGGGACGCCAAGCAGGCGGGAGGGAAACAGATGGCAGAACGTGAAGAAGGCGGGAAACTCGGCTGGTTTGTAGCCGGCGCAGTCCTGGGCGGCGCGGTAGCGCTGCTGTATGCTCCTAAATCCGGGAAGGAAACCCGCGAATTTATTAATAAGAAGACTGGGGAAGGCAAAGAGGTTCTGAACCAGACCGGCAAGGAAGTGGCTGAGAAAAGTCGCGAGATTTTCGACCGCGGCAAGCAGATCGCCGATGACGCGGCGGATCTGTTCGAACGGGGCCGCAGGCTCGTTCGCGGCTGACCCACGTCTTCTCCGAATCTCAAATCATGTCCCGCGTGGTGATGGGTGATTTCGACATCACTCTGGTGCGCGCGGGCTTCTACTGGTGGGACGGCGGCGCGATATTCGGCGTCGTCCCCAAAACCCTCTGGATCAAGAGGTTTGAGCCCGATGAGCTGAACCGCATTCGGCTGGGCTTTAACTGCTACGTGATCCGCACAGGGGATCACTGTATCCTCATCGAGACGGGTGCCGGCGACAAGCTTGACCCCAAAGCGCGCTCACGGATGAATCTGCCCGAGGCGCCCCTGGATCTGCGGGAGATCCTGGACGGCGCTGGGATCGATCCCGAATCCATCGACATTGTCATCAACACGCATCTGCACTTCGACCACTGTGGCGGCAACACACACCTGTCGAATGGGGGTGTCAAGCCTGCGTTCCAGGGCGCCCGTTATTACACGCGCCGCGGCGAGTGGGAGCATGCGCACACTCGTCACATCCGCGACAGCGTCAGCTACGTCGACGCTAACTACGATCCGCTGGTCGCGAGCGGGCAGATGCAATTGCTCGATGACGATTGCGAAATAGCGCCGGGCATTCGGGTGATGCGTGCCCCGGGGCACAACAGCGACATGATGGTGGTGACCGCAACTTCTGCCGGCGAGACCTTCTGCTTCTTTTCCGATCTGATTCCCACCGCGGCGCACGTTACACCCTCATGGGTGGCGGCCTTCGACCTATATCCGCTTCAAGCCATCGACACCAAGCTGCGCTGGCTGGATGAAGCCGTGCGCGGCGGCTGGCTGTGCGGCTTCGGCCACGAACCCGAATTGTCCTTCGCGCGGGTTAAGAAAGCAGGACAGGGATTCTCGGCAGATCCCGTTTAGCTTTGCGGTGGGCGGACCCGATAAGCGCTACCTTAATTGCAATCGCGAGTTCGAGATGCTGAACAGTTGCTCAATCCCGCCCCTGGACTTCCACCTCAAAGCCAGCGAACGTGCCAGTAAAGCCGTTTGCAGTCGTCTGGTCTCCTCAGAAATATCCCGCGAGCCTAAGCTTCATTTCTTACCGCTTGGATCACAGCCTGGATGTAACCGATCTCGAAGGCAAAAGCGAGCCCGGATTTGTCGCCTTCGATTTGCGGTGCGTGGTCGGGCATCAGCATGCCGTCGTAGCCGACCTCCCGGTATACACGGGCACACTCGAGAAAATTGATGTCGCCTTCGTCGGGATATGCCTCACGGAAATTCAGGCGGTGCCCCACAATGTTGCGGAAGTGCACGTTGAAGATCCTCTTGCGCGAGCCAAAGTAGCGGATCACGCCTGAAATTTCTTTGGCTGGGTCATCCAGCATTTCGCAGACCGTACCCTGGCAAAAATTCAAACCATGGTAACGGCTAGGGGCAATGTCGACGAATTTCTTCAGGCCCTCTACGGAACTCAGCACGGAAGGGACTCCGTGGAAGCCGCCTTTGGGCATCCCGGGATCGTTCGGGTGGCAGGCAATTTTCACTTTGGCGTCTTCGGCGACTGGAACCACACGCTTCAGAAAGTACTCAATTCGTTCCCACATCGTGTCATCATCGCCCTTCACCATCTCGAACACCTGGGGATCGACTTTCGCTGTCTCAAAGACAAACGTGCTGCTGCGCGTGCCGCCGCGGCCCGGCGTGTACCCGGAGCGAACGACCCCCAAATAAGTCAGGTTGTACTTCACAGCAGGAATGCCGGCCTTCCCCGCATTGCGGATCATGGTGCTGATTTCGTCGATCTCGCGGTCCCGCTCGGGACTCTTGCCGAGCAGGATATTCGGGTAACTGGTCTTGTTGATGGTCACCGAGGGCATCGGCAGCGGGATCATCGCAAGGCTTAGGCCGAAGGATTCGACCTGCTCGCGAAAGCGCGACAGGCTATCTGCCGACCATTTCTCATCGAGGCGTGGAGAGATCTCGCCGCTGCAAATGTGCTTCAGTCCAAAAGCCGCCATAGACCGGAGCACCTCGGGCGAATGGCCCTGCTGCGTGCCGGCATGAAACAAAACGGGACGTGAGGGAGTGGCCGGCTCCGCAAGCCCCGGGCGGGTTGAAGCCGCGGCTCCTGCCGTGGCAAACTGAATGAAATTTCTTCGCTTCATGGCTTAGAAGAAGAGCTTTAATACAAGCTGGACCTGTCGCGGGAGATAGTCCGATATGATCTGCCCCAGCTGGCCATTCACCTGGGCGCCCGTCTGGTCGAATTGGGGATTGGTGTTCACCGTGTTGAATTGAGGATGGTTGAAGGTATTAAACGTTTCCAGCCGGAATTGTACATATCGCTTTTCCCCGAACGGAAAATTCTTGAATAAACTGATGGCCCAGTCCTCAACTCCGGGGCCGCGGACAACACCGGGGGCGGCGTTGCCCGGATTCGTCTTCGTGGGCGGTTGGATCACACTGGTGTTGAAAAAACGATAGAAGGTTCGATCACTTCTGGACAGGTGTATGGGACCGGTGAGCGTGCAGCGGCCGTTGGGCTGGGAGTTAACGGACGACAGTCCGAAGTCGCCTCCCCCGAAAAGGTTGACCGGGTAAGTGAACTGGCAATTCAAGCTCTGGGAAAACCCGCTCTGGAACTGCGAAATCCCCGAGAGCTGCCAGTCGTCCAATACCCAGCGGACTGCGCGCATATTCAACTTCGTACTCGCCTTGGGGAGGCTGTACACATAGTAGAAGCGCAAAACATGTGTCCGGTCAAACGGAAGGACGCCATACTGTAGACGGTTGTTGTAGTAAGTAGCGAACGGGTTGTAATACCCCAGTGACTTCGACCAGGCATAATTCGCGCTGATGTCGAGGTTCTTGGAAAACCGGTGCACAGCCGACAGTTGGAACGCATTGTAATTCGAGTTAACGAATTGCTGCACAGTCAGACCCGAGTATCCCCGATACGGCCGGAAGAAATTGTCGGGCAATGGAAGACCCGGGTTTGTGGGGTCCTGATTCTGCGGCAGAAACTGGGCACCGGGCGGCACAGCGTCAAACGCGCTCTGCGGCGAATCAAGGTGCCGCGTCAACGATCCTACGTATGCCGCGTCAATCCGCGTTCCGAAGCCGATAGAGCGTTGCACTCCGAGGCTGAAGCTCATGATCGTGGGGTACTTCGTGTTTGGATTGATCGCATTATACGAGTTGGGAAATATGGCCGTCGGAGCCGAGGTGAGCGTCCCAAATGTGCCATTAAACTCCGATGCCGTCTGGCTGGTATTGAGAACCGTGCCCACGATCAAGTTCTGGTTGTCGTGACCGCTATAGGCCATTCCAAACCCTCCGCGGAGCACAGTTTTGTCGTCGCCGGTCAACGCGTAAGCGAAGCCGAATCGCGGGGCATACTGGACGCCGCGATTCTTCATGAAGCCCTCCGGCACCCCTGGCGCACTCGCTGAGACCAAGCCATTGTTAATATTGCCCACTCCGGGCACGACGGATCCGATAAAACCTTGTGGTAAGGTCTGTCCGGTCACCGGGTTCTGAGCCACCAGTTGGCCTTGCGCATTGATAAACGGGTGATACAACTGAACGGCCTGTGAGGGGTCGTAGGCCGATGGAAGAAAATTCAAGCCAAGACCGTTTGCCTGGTGCCACGGTGTGTAATAGGAAAACCGAAGGCCATAATTCAGCGTCAGTCTTCGGGTAGCTTTCCAAGTATCCTGGATGTACCATTCCGCGACCAATCCCCGGATATCCTGGACCGGTCTGGTTTTGCTCTCCTGGTATGAAGTGTATGTTCCGAGCAGAGCATTCGCATACGGATGACTGGTGTCGAAGGGATTGTTGGGATTACTCGAGAAGTCGAAAGATCCCCGGTAGGGGTACCCGCCGCCATCTGTAAAATATCGATTCCACGTAATGTAAACCCCACCCTTGACAGTATGCGTGCCGCGAACCACGGTGAGCGAATCGGAGCCGGTAAACGTCGGCACCCACGCGTGGTAGGGTATAACTCCATTTAATTGCATCGCGGGCGCATTGGGAATGACGCCTCCTCCGAAGGAAGCGTCGGGAATAAGATTGTTCGGATTGTTCTGAGGATTGAACTGAGGAATATTGGCGCCATTCGTGATCCGATTCAACGCTGCGAGCTGCGAAGCCTTCGGGATATTACTCTCGCGCCGTTCATTCATCCCAAAAACGAAGTCATTTATCATTGTCGGAGAAAAAGTATAGGATACGTCGACGGCAGTCACGGTGTAGGGATAGGTATCTGTGGTTGTCAACTCTGGCCAGTTCGTGCCGAACAGTTGGGTATCGCCCACCGGATCATAGTCCAGACGCCAGAACATGCGGAGTTTCTGGGTGGGATCCCAGTCAACCCGATAGAAGTGATAGTTGTTGTAGCTGGCGAGGTATGGCTGATAAATATAGTTGTATTGGTTGCTCGATACGGCGGGATTGTTGAAGTTCGGCAAGGGGAAAACATTCAGCAGAGCTTGCCCCGCGGAATTGATGCGATTTGGAGGAATAACATTCCCTGGGAAGGGTTGATGATTATTGAGCGGGTCCAGGATCTGAACCCCGGGAGTCTGGGAGAAATCGCCATTCCGTTGCGCCGCGGTGGGCATGGTAAGTGTGCTGAGGCCGCCAGTGGGACCATTAACCGGCACATATTCCTGACCTATAAAAAAGAAGAGCTTGTTCTTGTCCTGATTGAACTTGCCGGGCCAGTAGATCGGGCCACCGAACGTCCCGCCGTAGTCCTGGAAACGGTCCACCGGCTTGGGAGATCCCGTTAAAACGTTAAAGAAATCGTTCGCATCCAGTTTCTCATTCCGAACGAAAGCAAAGAGGTTGCCATGAAACTCACTTGTTCCCGACTTGCTGATCAGTTGGACATTGGCCCCACCTGCCCCGCCGTATTCCGCGTTGTAATTGCCGGTTTCCACCTTGACCTCGGCAATTACATCGGGGGTCTCACCGGCCCCGTATTGGTAGGACCGCTGTAGATTGTTGCTTATGCCGTCCTCAAAAATCGCGCTAAAGGCGTTGCTAACTCCGTTGTAAATAGGTATGTTCGCATTTCCGGAGTCAGGCTCAAGGGAATCGGGCTGAGTGATGGCGCCCGGCAGGACATTTAGTAGAGAAGCCCAGTTTCGACCCGCCATAGGCAGATATTCCATGTCCTTAGTGGTCACAACGTCGCCTCGATCGCTGGTATCTAGCTGCACCGCATCGCCTGCGGTTGTTACAGTCAGCGTCTGCATCTCGCTACCGACTTGTAACTGGAGTTGCCCTGTGTCGAGTCTCTCGCCCGCGGTGAGGTTAAGGTTCGCCTTTACGAGGGTCTTGAAACCGCCAGCTTCGACTTTCAATGTATACGAGCCCGGCAAAACCCCGGCTAAGAGAAATAGACCATCCGGTTCCGACTTTGTCATGGTGCTGACGTTGGTGTTGGTTTCTGTGATGGTTACCGTGGCGGCCGGCACGGCTGCCCCGGTCGAGTCCACGACCAAGCCCGAAATAGATCCTCGAGTGATTTGGGCGTTCGCTAATGACGTCGCTCCCAAAACGATAAATGCTGCGGCGACGGCGAGCCAAACCGATGCACCCTCCTTAGACGTCACTCGAATGCAATTTCTCATGCCACACCTCCAAAATGTTCTCAAGCCTTATTCTTTGTTTGATATCGACGATCCGTTTTCGGTCCTCGCAGGAAATCGTAGCGAATATCTTGCCCGCTCCCGGGCCTGTTACAAAGGGTCCAGGCTGAGCTTTGGTCCAGGACGCCTACTACCATAGTCCCAGTGATCGCCGCACTGTATTTGGCAAAGCGGAACCTGCCGCGAGCAGCGCAACGTAATCTTCGTCGCCTTCTCTCCGATGATTTTTGAGGCCCGTGGACGGAAATGTTACTACCACATGCTGGCGGTGTCAACCCGAGAATCGGTAAATGAGAATCGGTCGTTTATCACCGTTTTTAATTTCGAGCCACTCTATCGTATAGAGCTAGAAATGAGCCACGCCCAGCCGATCAGAGGCGCTCGAACGGACCCGTTTTTCGAAGCAGAAGTACCCATGGATGGACGCGCAGGAGATGGTAAAGCCGGCTGCATGCGGCGTTTGGTCCGTGGCGTTTAATGTGGGCAACGGATTGGTATGGCCATTCAAGGGAGTGCCGGGTTGACCAGTTGGGAAGCCGCGTTGGACGTCGCATCAAGTCAATGAGAGGTTGTATACACTCGGATTGCCGCGTCTTCGGAGCCTTGCTTTCGAACTGCCAGGAACAAGCGCCCCTGCTCTGACACAAAGAGGCTCGTGCGAGCGCCTTTCACGGTTCGAATGCGAGCGATCTCTTGATAATGATCCGGATCCTGTTGCTGCAACACGGCGATCGCTCCCTCGCCTCCGGACGCGTAGATCCGTTTCCGGTTCGAATCATAAAACACGTCGTCTGAGTCCCCGACAGTTGGAATCTTAGCGACGACGGCTCCAGAATCGGTACTTAGGATTACGAGCACCGCTGGTCGCCGACAGACCACGAATAATCGGTGGTTCGCCTCGTCGAGCGCCACAGGAAAGTTTGCCAGTGCTCCACCGGTTTTCCACTGCCCTACCACTGCCCTCTTTTTCCGGTCTACCACCGCGATCTTTCGCGAATCCGGAAGATTGACGAAGATCCTGGCACCTTCCTTCTCGAGCTGAAACGACTCGGGGTGCGCGTCGAGTTTTATGTCGCCTAGTCTGCTTCCGCTCAGATCAAGGACTCCAAGAGCGCCGCCGCCGTAGCCCACATAGACCTGCCTGGCGGATGCGTCAAAACGAATGTTGTCGGCATCGTCACCATACTCAACGGTATGCAAGAGCTGAAAGGAGCTGGCATCGTAGATCCCGCAGGTGCCATCCTTGGCGTTGGCAACAAAGAGTCTGTTGTCGCCAGGCAGATAAAGCACGCCCTGAGGCTCGTGCAGCCCGGAAATAGTGTGGAGCCTCTTCGCCCCTTTGATATCGATAACTTCTACAGTGTTGTTCTCCAATGCGGCGACAAATAGCCGCTGGTTCTTCGAGTCTATTGAGAGGTGATCGATGCGCCCCTGGACATCGGCCATCGGAATTGTCGTCTCTAGCTTAAGCGGCTCTCTCGCACCGGACTGGCCCCAGATGGTCGCGAGCGATAGCAGAAGAATCCCAATTCTCGCTTGGATCATTGCGTTCTCCAATTCATTTCTTTGTGGGCTCGTAGACGACGATACGCGCTACTGGCTGCCCATCTTCTTCTTGCTCGGGCGCATACACGCGATGTGTAGCAGGGTCAACTGTAAGGCTGTGCACCAACTTTTGGACGGGAAAGTCTTCAATCTTCCGAAAGAGGTCGGGCGTGTCTTCCTGCACGACCGAGATGGCGCCACTCGAGCATGCGGCGTAGGCTCGGCCAAGCCCGGAGTCAAACTTTACAACATCTGCCCCGCCGGGGATTGGGAAGTGAGCAAGGGCTTTGTGTCCATCAAGGGCGAATATTGTGAGATTTCCAGTTCCACCGCAGAGGAGGAACGCTCGATGGTGCTCTGAATCCACGGCCATGCCGTGATTGAAGCGGCAGCCTTCTACCGGATACTGGCCGATCACGCGATCAGTAGATGGATCGATCTCCGCCACTTCGTTGGTGGAACGTAGAGTCACGTAGATCTTCTTTGCAACGGCATCGTACCCAGGCGTCCCGGTTTCGCTATTGAAGCGCAGAACTTTTACAATCTCGTCCTTGTTGACGTTCACCACGCTGACCGCCTTGCCAAGCGTGTTCACGACGTATATTTTCCGAAATGGCTCTGCGTAGGCGATTCCATTCGGTTTCGATTCTGTGGGCAGGCGCTTGGTAACCGACATCGTGATGAGGTCGACGACGCCGATTTTCTCCTCGCCCCAGTTGGAGGTGTAAACCTTGTGCAAGCCTGGTACATACTCGAGTCCGGTAATACTCGGCAGCCCATGGATCGTCTTCACGACCTTGTCCGTCGTCGTATCGACAACATAGAGGAGACCTGGACCAAGGTGGGCGGAGAGAACGTAGTGGTCCTCTTCGTCAACGGCGAGATAATCGAATCTCTGGCCGGTTGGACCCGGCAAGTCAATGCTGGCGACCTTCCGCAACGCCTGTGGGAAAGCGCAGCAGGAAAGCGCCAGGCCTGATGCGACGATTGCGAGACTTGAACGCATCGTTTCAGGAACCTTTCTGCAGGTCGCGACCTTCACGTTTCAAGTGAGTTCCTGGCCGAATCTTATCACTGCCGCGTCGGAGCGCGCATCGCTGTCGTTTTGCCGGGTCAACGATGTCGGCTCAAGTCACCCTGCTGAAACTGCAACAGTTATCAAAGTCTTCCTCGTGTGGTACTCTTGGCTCTCTGTCGTTGCCGGACCTGTTCTTCGGTTTTCACTCTCGACCGAACCCTCCGGCTGGGAGAATCGATATGAGAATGACAAGTTTCATCGTGACGGCGTTGACCCCCCTTGTGTTCGTGGGGCTACGGCCAGGCCTGGCGCAGACGGACTGGCAGGTCGTGAAGACATTTCAGATCGGCGGTCAAGGCGGATGGGACTATCTCACCGTCGACCCGCAGACGCATCGGCTATATGTTCCGCGGACGACCCACACGATGGTGATTGACGCCGAGTCCGGCAAAACAATAGCCGACATTCCGGGCCAGAAGAACGCTCATGGCGTGGCGCTTGCTCCCGTGGCGGGGCGCGGATTTATCAGCGACGGGGGCGGGGATGGCGCCATCGTGATTTTCGATCTGAAGACGTGCGCAGTTCTTGGTTCGCTCGCCGCGATACCCGATGCCGACGGGATTATCTTCGACCCCACCAGCGGGAACGTCCTGGTCGTGTCGGGACGCGGAAAAGCTCTCATGTCGTTCAAGCCGGACATCGATCCGAAGAACGGGAAAATAGGCGAACCGATTGCACTGCGTGGAGAGCCGGAGTTCCTCGCGGCCGATGCGGCCGGCAAGGTCTACATCAATCTTATGGACACGCACGAAGTGGCAGTCGTCGATTTCAAGGCGAGGAAGGTCGTCGCAAACTGGCCCGTAGCCCCCGGCGGTCTGCCGGTCGGGATGGCGATAGACGCCAGGAGCGGTCGCCTGTTCATTGGATGCCGAGGGCCCCAGAAGTTGATCGTTATGAGCACTAAAGACGGAAAGGTGCTATCGGACCTGCCGATCGGCCCAAGCGTCGACGCCGTCAAACTCGACAATGGCCAGGCGTTTGCCAGCACCGCCGGGGCCCAGCTCTTCGTAGCGGGCCAGACCTCACCCGGGAAATTTGCGATCGTGCAGACCGTGAAAACGGGTGATGGTGCGAGAACCATGGGTCTGGATCCCACAACCCACCGGATCTATCTACCGGCTGCGGAATTTGAGACTGGAGCAAACGGCCGGCAAGCGCCGAAGCCCGGCACGTTCAGGATTCTTGTGGTCGCGCGTCAAGCCGTGAAGTAGCGGTCGCGGCTCGGTACGTAGACGTACACCGGCCAATCTCTATGTCAGCCCCAGAATCCGATCCGGCCGGATCACTCCCAGCGACACGCCCGTCATCACCAGCCCGATGCACATCACGATGGCCGCTGAGAAAACTGGGATCAGACGAAAGGCAGGATGCCGGGCGGTTCTTTCGCTGTCCGGCAGCCAGTGTTTTGCGTACAGCACCAGGATGCCGATGCTCATCAGCACCACCGCAAGGCCAGCGCTGAAGCTGAGCAACAGGATCATTCCCAGTCCTACCCGGCCCAGCGCTACCGAACTGAGCAGCAGCACCAGTGCGGACGGGCAGGGAACCAGGCCGCCGCTGGCCCCGAGCGCGATCAGGTTCCCCAGCGTCACATCGCCTTCCGGAACGTGGCTATGGCCATGAGGCCCGTGATCGTGACCGTGCGCATGCTCGTGGTCATGGGGATGAGAATGGCCCTCATGGCTTTGTCCTCGCAGGCGCATGGCGCGCTTGTAGAGCATGATCGCCCCAATCCAGACGATGGACAGGCCGGATATCGCACCCAGCACTGGATAGATTTTCTCGGGCAGCACGTACTGAGACAGGAACAGCGTGGTGAATCCCAGAAAGAAAACGCTCACGGTATGTGTGAACGTCACCATGCCGCCCAAAAAGATAGCGTGCTTGAACGTCCCTCGGGAGCCCACCAGATACGCGGCGACGATGGTCTTGCCATGGCCCGGCGACATGGCGTGAATCGCCCCCAGGCCGAACGCCACTGCGAGGCCAATCAGCACCATACCTACACCAATCTCATGCTTGTTCAGCAATTGTGAAAGGAAGTCGCCCCGAACGACCGTTCCGGCTGTCGATCCTTGTACCGGAACCGGAGCAGTCGCGGGGGGAGTGCTTTTTGCAGGCGCGGAAATCGCCTGCGCCGGAAGAACGATGGGCCTTTGGGGGCGCCCCGCCTGCGGAGCCGCTACACTCCACTCGAGCGAGGCCCGCACATCCTGCGGCGGCGCAATCGTTGGATCCTGTGGATAAGCCGTCAGCGCCTGGCTGCGGTCCGTGTCGCTTTGCGTCGCGCTTGCAATCGCCGCGCCCTCCCCTGCCGCTATCACAATCTCTTTCCACCCCGCGCGACCGTCGTAATTGTGATCTTCGTAATCGAGCGTTCCTTGTGCCATCGGCAGACGTAGCTGCATGTTGACACGCATCACTTGCATGCCGCCGGCCCCATCGGCCATCGTGACCTTGCTCGATCGAAGCTGCGGTGCAACCGTTCGGCCGTTGGCGGAAATCGCCAGGTTCTGAGTCCACTCGCGAGCCTGGGTCGCGGCTTGACGCTCGATTTCGAGGCGCGGGCTCGTGGCTGTCAGGTTCCATTTCTGGAGAAGCTCGAACGTAGGAATTTCCGCAAGATCCAGTACGTAAAGGATCTCCACTCCACGCGCCGCGGGCTCAAAGCGCGCATAGTGATTGACGCTGAAATTGCCCATGGGATGAGCGAACAATCCGGCAGCGCATGCCGCCAGGGCCATTGCCAGCCACAGTGCTTTCGATTTCTCCATTACAATGGTCCCTACGAATTGTACGACGGTTTCGGATTTAAGTACTTGTGGATACTGAGGAACTCAACCAGCTTGCCGCCCGGATTGGTGAAGAAATCATTGCGCTTATGGCGCGAAGCGCGCCGGGCTGCGGAGGCACATGCGGTGGGAGTGCGAAAATTGTGACCGGCAACGATCAGTCTATAGCGCGCCTTATCGACCACACCCTGTTAAAGCCCGAAGCCACGCGAGACGACATTCTCCGGGTCTGCGGCGAGGCGCTCCGGTACGGGTTCGCCGCCGTCTGCGTGAATCCCTATTGGGTGCCGCTGGCTGCCAGCGAGCTCAGGGGCTCGGTCGTGAAGGTCTGCACGGTGGCAGGTTTTCCCCTCGGAGCGACCAGCACAGAAAGTAAAATGGCCGAGACGGCCGCTTCCCTGCGGGTGGGTGCGCAGGAAATCGACATGGTCATCAACGTGGGTGCGTTGCGGTCAGGCGATTTCGACACGGTGAAGCGTGACATACAGGCTTTGGCTGATGCGTGCCACCAGGCCGATGCGATCTTAAAGGTGATTCTGGAGACAGCGCTCCTGGATGACAAGCAGAAAGCCGTTGCATGCACCCTCGCCCGCATGGCCCGAGCGGACTTCGTGAAAACATCAACGGGATTCGGCCCGGCGGGCGCCACTGCGCACGACGTGGCGCTGATGCGGCAGGTCGTCGGCCAGGAAATGGGCGTCAAAGCCGCGGGCGGTATCCGGACTCTCGAGGATTTCCGTACGATGGTGGCTGCCGGCGCCACCCGCATTGGGGCAAGTTCGAGCATCGCAATCGTAGAGGTCGCCAGCGGCGTCACCTCAAGTCTGCGAAAGTCTTCTTAGTCCGATGCAAGCCACTTCGCGCAAATCCACTGTGCGCTTCCGCGAGCGTTCCGAGCTGCTTGATTTCCTGCTCGAAGTCACTACAGCGACGGCTAATACGCTGGACCTGGACGAGCTCCTTTCCAACGTCGCCGAAATTGTCAAAAAGGTCATTCCGTATGAGCTGCTTGCCATCCTGCTTTACAGCGAGAGACGGCAGAACCTTCGAATCCGCTACGCCGTGGGCCATCGCGAGGAGGTAGTCCGGAGCCTCTCGATAGCGTTGGGCGAAGGAATCACCGGTACCGCCGCCGCCCAACGCGAGCCGATTCTGGTACCGGACGTGCGCGCGGATGCCCGTTATCTCAACGCGCTCGATGCCGTTCGCAGTGAGCTGGCCGTGCCGATGCTGACGCGCAATATGCTCGTGGGCGTGATTGATGTCCAGTCCACCAGAGAGAGGGCCTATACGGAGTACGACCGCGCTTTGCTGCGGCTGATCGCCTCCCGGGTGGCATCATCGATCGACAACGCGCGCCTCTATCGGCGCGTGGAGCGTCAGAACCGCACGCTGCGCACGCTGGCGCGAATTTCACACGAATTCGCCTCGATTCTGGAGCTCGATGAGCTGCTCAGCAAGATCGCGACAACGGTTCACAGCCTGATCAATTACGACGCCTTCAGTATCCTTTTGGTGGACGAGCAGCAAAAAGCATTGCGGCACCGCGTAAGCGTCCGTCACGACAGGCGGGTCAAGATCGATAACGTTCCGCTGGGAAAGGGGATAACCGGCGCCGCCGCGGAATCGCGCGAGGTCGTGCTGGCCGACGATACCTCCACGGACCCCCGGTATATCGCCACCCACCCCGACATTCGCTCGGAAGTGGCGGTCCCATTGATCGTCAAGGACCGTGTAGTGGGTGTCATGGATCTGGAAAGCGACCGCGTCGCCTATTTCACCGAGGATCACGTGCGAACCCTGGGCCTGCTCGCGCCTCAGATCGCCGCGTCAGTGGAAAATGCCCGGCTCTACGAAGAAGTGGCCAAGCGCCAACGGCTCATGGAGGAGGATTTGAAGGCTGCGCGTGAGCTGCAGACCTGGCTGTTGCCGACCGAGCCTCCCGACCTGGCGAACCTCGAGGTAGCCATTGGCCTGCGTCCGGCGCGCGAGATCTCCGGCGACATTTACGATTTCTCCGAGCACACCGACGAACACGCCACGCTGGCCTTCGGCGACGTGAGTGGCAAGGGCGCCGCAGCCGCGCTCTACGGTTCGCTGATGTCCGGACTCCTGCGTACCACCGCGCTCCGCCGCCGGAATCCCGCGGCACTCATGAAGGCGCTGAATGACGCGTTGGTGGCGCGCAAAGTGGAGGCTCGCTACGTAACGCTGCTGGTGATGCTGTGGCATCCGCATTCCCGGCACTTCAATATGGCCAACGCGGGGGCCCTTCCTCCCATGGTCTGCCGCAGCGGCGAAATCCTCAAAGTTCGCGTGGAAGGAGTGCCTCTCGGTCTGTTGCCGGATCGCGACTATGAAGAAATCTCATTCCAGGCGCGGGCTGGTGACGTCTTCGTGCTCTATTCCGACGGTATTACCGATCACCTGAATCACTCTGGAGAAGAGTACGGCCGCGGCCGCCTGGCCAAAGTGCTCCGCGAAAGCTACACTCTCACCGCGCAGGAAATCATCGATTCCATATTCGCCGGACTGGACCATTTCAATCGCACCTTGTTCGACGATCAAACGCTAATCGTGTTGAAGGTAAAGTGATTGCTTCGACGTCAGGCTTCTCGCGCGCCGTCCTGTAAGAACGTACGCAGGCGGTGGCTGCGGCTGGGGTGGCGCAGCTTGCGCAGCGCCTTGGCTTCGATCTGCCGGATGCGCTCGCGCGTGACGGCGAAGTTCTGGCCCACTTCTTCGAGCGTGTGCTCGCTGCCGTCTTCCAGGCCGAAGCGCATCTTGATGATCTTCTCTTCGCGCGGCGTGAGCGTCTTCAGCACCTGCGCGGTCTGCTCGCGCAGGTTGAGATTGATCACCGCTTCCGATGGCGAAATGCCCGCGTGGTCGACGATGAAATCGCCCAGGTGCGATTCTTCCTCCTCGCCGATGGGCGTTTCGAGCGAGATCGGCTCCTGCGCGATGCGCAGCACCTTGCGCACCTTGGAGACCGGCAGTTCCATGCGCTTGGCCAGTTCCTCGTTGGTGGGCTCGCGGCCCAGTTCCTGGATGAGCTGCCGCGATGTGCGGATCAGCTTGTTGATGGTCTCGATCATGTGGACCGGAATGCGGATGGTGCGCGCCTGGTCGGCGATGGCGCGCGTGATGGCCTGCCGCACCCACCAGGTGGCGTAGGTGGAAAACTTGTAGCCGCGGCGGTATTCGAATTTGTCCACCGCCTTCATCAGGCCGATGTTGCCTTCCTGAATCAGATCCAGGAACTGCAGGCCGCGATTGGTATAGCGCTTGGCGATCGTCACCACCAGGCGCAGGTTGGCCTCGATCAATTCCTTCTTGGCGGCTTCGGCCTGCTGGTCGGCCTTGGTGATGATCTGATAGGTGCGGCGCAGCTCGGTGGCCGAGGCGCCGTACTGCTCCTCGATCTGCTGCATGTGCTGCAGGTGGCCGCGCTGCTCCCGGCGCAAGTCCTTGAACCCGTTGGCGCGGCCCGTTGCGCCGAAGCGCCCGGTGAAGCTCCATCTTTCGCTGCACGCGCGCCATCTCGCGCTCGACCGGCTTCACTTCCTCCACCGCGCAGCGAATGCAGTCGATCAGGTGCCGCATCATCGATACTTTGGAACTTGATGGCTCCGCGCCAGCCGCCAATCCGGACCATCAGGCGGCCCAGTTCCCAGCGCAGGCCGCCGGTGCTGCTTGGGCTTCATGCCGCGCGGCACCGCCAGCAGCTTCTGGCGGCCCTGCAGAACTTTCTTGTAGAGCCGGGCGATCTCTTCCACGGCGCTGCAGGAACTCCTGCCTTTTCTCTTCCAGAATCTCGTCGGTGAGGATCGGATCGGAAATCTGAATCACGTCGCGCGCCGAAAGACGTGCCGCGCTGCACCTCTTCGCCCATGCCGACGATCTTCTGAATCACCAGCGGCGACCGTGAAAGCGCTTTGAGCACGGTGTTCTGGCCCGCGCTCGATGCGCTTGGCGATCTCCACTTCGCCCTCGCGGGTGAGCAGCGGCACCGCGCCCATCTCGCGCAGGTACATGCGCACCGGATCGTTGGTTTTTTCGCCGGCCGGGAGGCAGCAGGTCCAGATCCAGCAGCTCGTCGGCTTCCTCGATCTTGGCGTCGAGCTTGGGCTCTTCCAGGATTTCGATGCCGGCGCACGTCGAGACCCGCCAGCAGTTCGTCCAGGTCCGCGCCGCCGTTCAGATCCGTAGGCAGAACTTCGCTGACTTCGTCGTACAGGACGTAGCCCTTTTCCTTGCCCATGGTCATGAGCCGAGCGAGACGATCGTATTTATCCTCTACTGCCACTCGAGAGCCCCCGCGCTCCGCAATTCCCTGAAACTAATCCTCCACATTGTACAACGCGGCAACCTGTCAAATCGCCGCTGAGTATCATACCAAAGTTAACTTCTCTCCATGCGTGACAAGCTCCGCGCTCAGCCGCAGCGCTTCGGCCATATTCGCCGCCGCGCTCCGCCTGCTCGCACCTTGCGCTTTGAGCGCCGCGCGCTCGCTCGTCTCGCTGAGTGTTTTCAAGCGCTCGCAAACATGCCTCGCCCTGCTCCAGTGAAAAGGCTTCGCCATCTGTTTCGTCCGCCAGCACGGCCGAAGCCAGCAGCGCCCGGTCATCCTCTTCCAGGCGCGCATCCAATTCCCGAAAATTGCACGGCGTTGCCCGCGTCATCGAGCGCAAACATGGCTTCGAAAATCCGGCGCGTGGAAAACTGGATTGACGGCCGGCATCCTCTTTAGACTGCGGCAACAGGCGCGAGCGCGCGTCCGCGATTCACCAGAAACAGGTTCAGCAGAATGCGCTCTACCGGGCGAACTGGCTCCGCCGCCGGCCGCACCGTCTTCTCGCGGCGTTCCGCAGCGGCCTTGCGGAAACTTTCCAGCACCGGGCCGGCATCCACGCCCAGATATCCGGCCACGTCGTTGACCACCGCCAGCCGCTCGAGCTTATCGGAGAGCCGCTGGATCGCCGGCAACAGAAATCTGAAAACCGGCCACGCGTCCTTCGGCGGTGCGCATGTCGAATTTGCCGCGCGCGCGGTCGGCCAGCCAGTAGAAATAATTCTTGGCGGCAGTCAGCTTCGCGGCGTAAGCTTCGGCCCCGCGCTGCTTGCAATATTCGTCGGGATCCAGGCCGCCATCCAGCTCGAGGATACGGACGTGCATGCCTTCGTCCAGCAGCATCTTGATGCGAGCGCTCGGCGGCGTTGGCGCCCGCCGCGTCGGGATCGAAGTTCACCACGATCCTCTCGGAGTGGCGCTTCATGGCCTGCACCTGCTGCGACGTCAGCGCGGTGCCGCAACTCGCCACCACTTCGTGAACGCCCGCGGCATACACGCCGATCACGTCCATGTAACCTTCCACCAGCACCACGCGGTCCGACTTGCCGGATGCCGTGCTTGGCGCGGTGGAGATTGTAGAGCACATAGCTCTTGCGATAGATCGGCGTCTCGGGCGAATTCAGATACTTCGCCTGTTCGTCGGGGTCGAGCGCGCGCCCGCCAAAGCCGATGACCTTGCCCGATTCGTTGTGAATGGGAAACATCAGGCGATGGCGGAAGCGGTCGTAGAAGCTGCCGTCGTCCCGCTTGCCCACCAGGCCCGATTCTTCCATCTGCTCGCTCGTGAAATCGTGCTTCTCGAAAAGCCTCACCAGGCCGCGCCCGGATCGCTCGGAATATCCCAGGCCGAATTCGGCCGCCATCGCCGGCGCCACGCCGCGTCGCTCCAGATAGGCGCGCGCCTCCGCCCCCGCCGCGCCTTCGAGATTGGCGCGAAAGGCTTCGCTCGGCCAGTTCGTGCATCTGGTAGATCGCGGCGCGCAGCTTGGTTTCCGGGATCGGAGTACTCCGAGCGCTTGGGCATCGGAATGCCGTTGCGCTCGGCCAGCAGCTTCAACGCTTCATAAAAGCTGAGCCGCTCCAGCTCCATGACGAACTTCAGCACGTCGCCGCCTGCGCCGCAGCCGAAACATTTGTAAAACTGATGGACCGTGTTTACGGAAAACGACGGCGTCTTTTCGTTGTGGAACGGGCACAGCCCCGCATAGCGGTGCCCCGGCCTTGCGCAGCCGGACGTACTCCTGAATCACCTGGACGATATCGACCGAGGATTTGAGCTGCTCTACGAAGTCCATGCCGCTGTCTGATTATTATCGCGCAGGCATTCGCGTCGTGTTCACAGAAAAAGTCTTGCCGGCTGCCTGGCGGTTTTCACCAACGGCGTGTTCAGGAATTCCAGAAATGGCATCATGGCTTCGAAGCGGCTGCGGATTTCCGGCAGCAACTTGGGCGTGGTAGCGAGGGCCGGGTCGAGCATTACGTAGAACAGCCATTGTTTGTGCCGCAACAGGTCGGCCGCAGGATGGTCGCATGGAAATCCCTTAGGCACGCGTGCGAGTTGGTCGCCATGCATTTCGCCCATGAGAGCCCGCAATTTGCGCGACTTGACGATCCGCGTGAAATTCTCATGGTGTTCGGAAAGGTGCGAGCGGATGGAGAGCAAGGCGTCCGGGCCCGGCATGTAGACGCCGCCCGCCACTTCAATCTCATGTGCGGCGACGCTGAAGTAGAGGCCCGCTCCGCCGTGCTTTTCTGTGCCGCGCCGAGGGAAGATAGCCGCGATGTGGGTCTTATACGGTGTTTTGTCCTTGCTGAAACGCGTGTCCCGATAGATGCGGTAGATAGCTTTGGCGGGCTCCAACACGTGATCGGGCGCGAAGCGCATCATCTCGGTGTTGAGCGCCGTCACCAGCACTGCCATAGGCGCCTTCACCTGCTCTTCGTAGATGTGCTTACGGGGCTGAAACCACTCGCGGCGGTTGTTGCGAGTTAGGCTGCGGAAAAACTGGATGCCTGCCTCGGGAAATCCCTGGAAACTAATCCGCGCGCTGCGTGCTGCCTGGCCGGTCATAGTCGACAAACCCTCCTCTATAATCGAAGTCATGGTCCACACGGAAAAGACGCGTCGAGCGTCTCGCCGCAATCCCAGAACTTGCCGTTCTTACCGGCGCGCCGCTATCCCGCTATACGCGATTCGCCATCGGCGGCCCAGCCGATATTTACGCCGAGACCGCCAGCGTGGAAGCCTTCATCGCCGCCTTGAGGGTGGCTCGCGAAAGCGGCCAGAACTTACATCGTGATCGGCGGCGGGACGAATCTCATTGTATCCGACGACGGCTTTCGTGGAATCGTTCTGCGTTTCATTGCAACGCACATCGTGGCAGCGGGCAATGTCGTGTAGCGGACGGCGGGGCTGTGTTGCAGGATCTGGTGGATTTTACGGTCGATCGGGGCTTGAAAGGCCTCGAAACCCTCGCCGGTATTCCCGGCTCGGTGGGAGCCGCTATCTACGGCAATGCGGGCGCGTATGGGCATTCCATTTCCGAGCGCGTGCACAGCGTGCGATTCTATGATGGCCGCGAGTTCCGCGTCTTCGACAACAGGCATCGTGCGAATTCCATTACCGCGAGAGCATCTTCAAGCGCCATAAGAACTGGATCATTTTCTCGACCGAGCTGACGATGGAAAGTGGAAACGCCTCCGAATTGCGCAAGATCGCCGGGGATATCGTCAAGGTGCGTAACGAAAAGTTCCCCGTCAGCATGAAGTGCGCCGGCAGCATCTTTAAGAATCTGTTGCTGGCCGAACTGCCGGAGCCGGGCGCTGCTCAGGTGCCTGCGCGTGTGATTCGCGAAGGCAAAGTCCCGGCGGCTTATTTTCTGGAAGAAGTGAACGCCAAGGGGATGACGCGCGGCGATATTCATGTAGCTTTGTATCACGCCAACCTTCTTTACAACGCCGGGGCGGGGACGGCCGCGGACCTGCGCGCGCTGATCGGGGATCTGAAAGCGCGCGTGGCCGCTAAGTTCGGGATCTCGCTGGAAGAAGAAGTGCAGTACGTGGGCTTTCCCGGCGCGGCGCTTCCATGATCGCGGGGATCGCTCTGGCCGCGCTGCTGTTGGCGCCGCCCGGAGCGAACGACCTTGACGACGCGGTCAAATCCAATGACGCCGCCCGCGTGAGGGCTCTGCTCGATGCCGGAGCCGACCCCAATGCGCGCGACCGCCTGGGCGCGACCGCTCTTCACGATGCGGCCTGGAACGGGTATCGCGAGATTGTTGAATTGCTGCTGGATCATCACGCCGATGTGAATGCGCGGCACCTCGAAGCCGGATCCACCCCGCTACACTACGCAGTCACCAAGGACCATCCGGAAATTGTTTCCCTACTGCTGGCGCGCGGCGCCGACGTGCGAGCCACGTACCTTTCAGGCGCCACCGCACTCCACCTGGCGGCGGATCATGGCTATGGCGAGATTGCCGCGCTGCTCCTGGACAACGGCGCGGATGTAAATGCCCGTGATCGTTCAGGTTCTGCGGCCTTGGACGAGGCCGCGGAGAAGGGCAATGCAGCTGTTGCCGCTCTGTTGGTGGAAAAGGGGGCTCAGGTAAACGAAAAAAATCCCGGTACAGGCGCCACAGCCCTGAACGAAGCAGCAGCGCACGGCCATGAGGACGTGATCGAGATGCTGCTCGCGCACGGCGCTGAACTCAATACTCGCGATCAATCCGGCGCAACGCCAATTGAGAACGCCGCCCGCGGTCGGCACGGCGAGGTGGTCCGGCTGCTGCTGGCGAAGGGCGCGCGGCCGGGGCCGTCCATTTTGGAGGAGGCTGTCCTCAAGGGACAATCGGATCTCGCCGAGATCCTGCTGTCGGGCGGATGTGATCCCAATGCCCCAGGCAACACGCCGCCGCTCGATACAGCCGCGCTCAAGGGAAACCTGGAGATCGCGGGCATGCTGATCGGCCACGGGGCGGACGTCAAGTCGCGGAATTCCTATGGCGCTACGCCTTTGCATGATGCGGCGCTAGGCGGGCATCGCGACCTGGTTGCGCTGCTGCTCGATCACGGCGCGGATCCGGAAGCCCGCGAGACCGAATCCGGGTCGACGCCGCTCTATGTGGCCGCTTCGATGGGACGGCTGGAGGTAGTGGAGCTATTGCTTGCGCGAGGAGCCGTCGTGAATGCCGCCAACAAATCCGGCGCGACCCCACTCCATGCCGCAATGGCTAATGGTTTCGGCCAGGTGGCCGCAGTGCTGCGGGCTCACGGCGCAAAGTGAGTGTTCCAGTTAACTCCGGCCCACCAGGATCACGCGGACGTCGGTGACGTTGGTATTGGTCGGGCCGGTGATGAGCAGGTCGCCGAGTTTCTCGAAGTAATGATAGGAATCGTTAGCGGCGAGATATTGCCGGCGCCCCGGGCCGCGCGCCGAGCGTTTGGCCATCGGCGATGGCTCCGGCGGCGTCGGTGGGGCCGTCGGTGCCGTCGGTGCCGCCGCTTAAGACCACGGCGCCGTCCAGGCCGGCGATGTCGATGGCCGCGGCCAGCACGAATTCCTGATTGCGGCCGCCGAGGCCGTCACCGCGCAGCGTGACCGTAGTCTCGCCGCCGGTGATCACGCAAGCCGGCGGCGCGACGGGCGCCCGTAGCGCGCGATCTCCTTGGCGATGGCGGCGTGCATGCGCGCGATCTCGCGCGTTTCGCCTTCCACCTGCGTCGAGAGAATCATGGTGCGGAATCCCAGTTCGCGGGCGTGCGCCGCGGCGGCTTCGACCGCCAGGCGATTGCTGCCCACGATCAGATTTTGCGTACGCGTGCAAAGCCGGGTCGCCGGGTTTGGGGGTCTCGCGGAATTTCGCCGCGCGCGCCGCTCTCGAGGCGCTCGCGGACGCTGGCCGGCACGCGGCTCGAGAATCCCGTACTTTTCGAGGACCGCTTTCGCGCCGCCGAACGTGGAGGCATCGGGAGCGGTCAGGCCGGATCCGATCACGTCGAGATCGTCGCCGATCACGTCCGACAGCATCAGCGCTAGCACGCGCGCCGGATACGCCATGCGCGCCAGTTGCCCGCCTTTGATGAGCGAGATGTGCTTGCGCACGGCATTGATCTCGTGAATATTGGCGCCGCGAGGCGAGCAGCAGCCGCGTGACGGCCTGTTTTTCTTCCAGGGTGATGGGCGGCGCAGGAAGCGGCAGCAGCGCCGACGCGCCGCCGGAGATCAGGCACACCACCAGATCGTCTGGGCCCGCGCCGGTAGCGATTTCCGCGATGCGTTCGCGCGCCGCGGACGCCCGCGCTGGTCGGGCACCGGGATGGCCGCACTCGTTCAGCTCGATCCAGCGCAAGCTTAGCCCGATGGCCATATTTGACGTTGACGAGCGATTCGCCGCGCAGCGCCTGTCGGCAAGTCCGAGCTTCTCGATGGCCTGCGCCATGGCCGCGCCGGCTTTGCCCGCGCCCACCACGTGAATCTTGCGGATGCCGCGCAGAGGATAGCGCGTCCTGCCGGCGATTAGTACGCCATCGCGCAGGCGGACATGCCGCAAGATCGCGGCGGCGGGATCAGCCGCCGCCAGCGCGGCGCGAAAGATCGCGAGCGCCTGCCGCCGCAGCTTTGCGTTCGATTTTCATCCGAACAGCGGCAGTTTCAGCATGGCTTCGACGGCGACCGAGGGATCGTCGCTCTCGATGGGAATGCGGTAATCCGCCCGCGCGTATGCCGCCTGCCGCGCCGCGATACAGTTCCTCAAACCGCTGCGGGTCGCGCGCCAGCGGCCGGTGGGAAGCGCTGCGCCGACGCGCTGCCGCACGGTTTCGAACGGGCAATCCAGCCAGATCGGTGATGCCGTGGTTTTCGAGCAAGGTCGAAATTTTCCGGCTGCACGAACGCGCCGCCGCCCAGGGCCACCACCGTGGGACGCCCGCGCTCGATCGAGCGCACGTGCGCGCGGATGCGCCGCGGATTCTATTCGGCGGAACTCCGGCTCGCCGCGCGTGTCGAAGATTTCGGCGATGGTGGTTCGTTGCTGCGCTTCGATCTCTTCGTCCAGGTCGGAGAATTGCCAGCCCAGCCGATCGGCGAGCAGCCGGCCGATGGTCGTTTTGCCCGAGGCCATGAAGCCCACCAGATAAATGCCGGGAGTGCGCTTTAGTTTCAGGATCATGCGGAGGCGCGGCTTTGGTTGATGGCGGCCAGCCTGGATTCCACCAGTCGCCGGAAACAGGCGGCTGAAGCGCGACGAACAGCCAGCCGATGCGCGGGACCACGACCGTGCGGGCATCGCGCTCCACGCCGCGTGCGATGGCTTCGGCGCACTTGTCCGCGGTGATGGCGAAGCGCCGTCCCTTGCGTGATGGTTTCGGGCGGGCGCGTGCCCAACGCGTGCGCTTGAAATTCCGTTTTGACGTAACCGGGGCACACGGTCATGGCATGGATGCCGTCCGGTTTCAGTTCCGCCCTTAGACCGTCGGTGAGCGAGCCCAGCGCGAACTTCGAGACTGAATAAAGCGTGAACCAGGGAAGCGTTACCTTGCCCGCGATGGAGCCGATGTTGACGATGGTGCCCCGCTTTGCGCTCCCGCATGCCCGGAACCACGAGTTGCGTCAGCGCCAGTGGCGCGAAAAGATTCAATTCAAACAGCTGCGCGAGCATCCGGCCATCGGCGCGCTCCAGGCCGGCGAGTAGAGCCCCATGCCGGCGTTGTTGATCAGGATATCGATGCCGCCGAAGCGCGCGATGGTTCGGCGACCACGCTTCGGCGCGTCTCGTCGCTGGTAATGTCTCCCGCGGTGCGCAGCGTATCCGGGCGCGCCGACCGTGGCGAGCTTTTCGGCATCCGCGCGCAACGATGCGAAAGTCGCGCGCCGCGTTGCTTCGAACGCTCGCGCGCATGCCGCGCCGATCCCTTCCGAAGCCCCCGTAATCAGAACCACTCTGCCCTGGATCCGCATTTAGCCGAGTGACGCCTGCGGCCGCACACGAGTGAGAAACAAAATTCGGTGCCGAAACGCAATAATAGTATCATGCAGCCGACTTTGCTGCCCTTGTTTCCGCTGCGCGTGGTCGTGTTTCCGCGCACGCCCCTGCCGCTGCATATTTTCGAGGAACGCTACAAGGAAATGATCGGCGACGCCATCCGGGCCGAACTCGGAATTCGGCATCGTGCTGGCAAAAGAAGATGGCATCGTGAACGCAGGCTGCACGGTGGTTGTCGAGAAAGTGCTGAAGAAATATCCGGACGGCCGCATGGACATCCTCACGCGCGGCAGTGCGGCGCTTCGAGATCCTCGGCTAAATGAAGACAAGTCCTATCTGCGCGGCGAAGTGGAGTTTTTCGACGACGACGATCCCGGGCCGGCGCCGGAGGATCTGCAGGAAAAAGCGCTGGCGCAATACCGCGGCCTTCTGGAAACCGGGCGAGTTGCGGACAGCGAACCCGGAGCTATCCGACCCAGCAGCTGAGCTTTCAACTGGCGCAGGCGTTGCAGGACCTGGATTTCTTGAGCGTCGCTGCTCCGGACTCGCTCGGAATCGCAACGGCTGGAGCAGTTGACGGACTATCTGGCGCGCCTGGTGCCCAAGCTGCGGGCAGCCGCCCGCATGCGGAAACTGGCGCCGCTCAACGGGCACGGCAGCGCGCCCTCCGGAATGTCAGGGTAATGTTTAGCGCCGCCAGAGCCGCGCCGCTGACGCGCTCCGGTCCCAGGCCCCTGCCGATTGCTCGTTTCTCTGCTGGCCCATGCGGGCATCCTGCGCCCTGGTGGTTCTCGGCCCGGGCCCCGAATGCTTCCAGACGGTCGCGGTCTCTCTACGATCAGATGATTAAGCCGCACGAGCATCAGCTGGTGTGGTACAGCTTCCGCCAAAAACTACCTGAGGTATCGCCGCCGGAAATGCAAATTCGCAGCCCGCCCGGCGCGGAGATGAAAAGCCTTGACCAGACGATCGTCTCGAACCCGAAACAAGGCGAGCGCGGCGCGCAGATGATCTGGCGGCCGGCGCCGCAGATGAAACCGCAGCCGCAAGTTGTATCGCCCAATATTCTGGCGTTCCGGTTACCGCTAATTCCGGCGCCGCCGCCGGGACCTCCGGGGAGGCTGTTTGTCCCTCCGGAACGCCAGCGCCAGAAAACGCTCAATCCAGGATCCTTGCCGGAGCCGCCCAAGGTGCAAACGCAGAGCCGAAGCGCCAGCGATGCTGGCTAGTCTGATGGCTGCGGTTGTAAATCGGCCCAAGCCGCGAAATTTTGTGCCGCCCGTTCCCAGGCCAGAGCGCCACGTAGCGGTGCAGGCGCTTCCGGAGGCTCCCGGGCATCTCAACCGCGCTGCGATTGGAACGGGTTCCGCTGCTGGCTGAGAATATGGCTGCGGCGCTCGCGAATAAACCGCAGGCGCGGACTTTTGTTCCACCGGCGGCGCGTTCGCGAACGGCGGCCGTGCCAGCGGCTTTGCCGGATGCGCCGAAGATTGCAGCGCAGCTCGCGCGGTCGAGCGGCGCGCCCCAGAACCTGGCGACTCAAGATGCTTCCGCCGAGGCTCTGGCAAACTCGCCTAAACCGCGCGCGTTTGTGCCCCCTGCGGCCGGCTTGAAACGTTCTGCGGCGGCGCCCGTCGTGGAAGAAGCCCCCACGGTGAACGTGGCCGGCATGCCTTCGTCCAACGTGAATGTGGCCGTGGTGGGGTTGAATCCGGCGACAAAACTAGCCGGGCCCTTGCCGGATAGTTCGCGGGAGGCGAAATTTTCGGCCAGTCCGAATGCCAATGGCAGCGCGGGAGGGGACGGCCCGGCCGCCAGTTCGGCGCTGACGGTGCCGGGGCTGCTGATTCACAGCGAGACCGATCCGCAGAAATCCAGCCCGTCCAATCCGCTGCTTATCGCGCGCGCGGCGCCAACCTCGCGCGAAGCCTTGGAAGCTGCGGTCAAAGCGGCAGGCGCCGCCGGGGACGCTGACCTGCCGTCGGCGGAAATTCATCTGGCGCCTCCGCCAGATCTGCAATTCAGCGGCAGAGATGTATACACGCTGGCCGTGCAGATGCCCAATATCACCAGCTACGAAGGGAGCTGGATCATGTGGTTTGCTGAGCGCACGCCACGCGGCCCGCGCGGCACAGGACGTTTGCATCCGCCGGTGCCGCTCCACAAAGTGGATCCCAGGTATCAGCCGGCGGCGATTAGCGAGCGGGTAGAGGGCAAGGTGCAGATTGCGGGCGTTATCCGCACCGACGGACGCGTAGATTTGGTGCGCATCGTCAAGAGCGTGGATGCCAGACTGGATAAGAGCGCAGAGGAAGCGCTGCTGAAATGGGAGTTCCAGCCGGCGAATCGGAACGGCAGTCCCGTGGAGGTGGATGTGGTGGCTGAGATTCCATTCCTGCTGGCTCAGCCGGTCAAACGATGAAACCAGCCGATGGCAAGCATCACCTGTTGATCGACGCAGATGATACGCTCTGGGAGAATAACGTCTACTTCGAGGACGCCTTCGACCAGTTCGTCGATTTTCTGGATCATTCCTCGATGAGTGCAACGGGGATTCGCACCGTCCTGGACGAAATCGAAATCGCCAACATCAAGATTCACGGTTATGGCGCCGCAAACTTTGCGCGTAACCTGGCGCAGTGTTATGAGCGGCTGGCCGAGCGTGAGATCCGCCAGGACGATCTGCGAACCGTGATGTCTTATGCCGAACGTATTCTCGACTGCCCCATGGAGTTAATCGAAGGTGTCAGTGAGACGCTCGCCTATCTCAATTCTCGCCACGAGCTTACGCTATTCACCAAAGGACACCCGGAAGAGCAGAAGCTAAAGATCGATCGATCGGGGCTGGGCCAGCATTTCCAACACACGGCGATTGTCAGGGAGAAGGACACACACGCTTACGCCAGTCTGGCGCGAGAGCGCCGCCTGGACACGGAGCGGACATGGATGGTGGGGAACAGTCCGAAGTCGGACATTAATCCTGCTCTGGCGGCGGGAATGCGGGCGGTTTATATTCCCCACCCACGCACGTGGGGCCTGGAGCATGAGGAGATTCAGCCGGTGGACGGGCGGCTGCTCGTGCTGGAGCGCTTTGCGGACTTGCGGTGGCACTTCTAAACAGTGCGACAACCGCTCTACGACCGCTACATCACCCAAATCAGTTCCCAGTCGATGTAGAAGGGCTCGAGGTTCTCGAGCCATGGATAGCTGGCCGGAAGGCTGTCCAACTCCGCATCGGGAGCGGCGTCAACGGTTTCCGGAAGGTCCGGGGGCGGTGGGATCAGATATCTCATCATTATTTAAGTGCCGCGGCGCTGGGTGAAATCTCCGCTGCAAGATTGAAATCAATATATCCCCTTGGGACGGGCCCAGTTATGCCGGCAACGGCGTCGCGACGATCCGGCCGTCGTGCATGTGTACCATGCGATGGCCGTAGGCGGCGGCTTCGGGATTATGCGTGATCATGAGGATGGTCTGGCCCAGCCGCTCGTTCAGATCGCGAAGCAGTTCGAGGACAGCGCGGGAGTTAACAGAATCGAGATTCCCCGTAGGCTCATCGGCCAGCAGGATGGCCGGGTGATTGACGATGGCGCGGGCGATGGCCACACGCTGTTGCTCGCCGCCCGAAAGCTCGCTGGGCTTGTGACGCAGGCGCTCTGCGATGCCAAGCAGTTTGAGCGCATCGTGAAACTGCGGGTCTGAGGCATGGTTCTTGCCCGCCAGGAACCGCGCCAGCGCGATATTGTCGCCCGCCGTAAGATTCGGCAGAAGGTTGAACTTCTGGAAGACGAAGCTGACCGTGGTTTTGCGCAAGCGCGTCCGTTCGGCATCGGACATGGCACCCACTTCCTGGCCACTGATACGGACGACGCCGGATGTCGCGGGCGTCAGGCCACCGACGATGTGAAACAGCGTCGATTTTCCGGAACCGGACGGGCCGACGATCGAAACAAACTCGCCTCGGCCGACATCGAGATCGACTCCACGGAGCGCTTCCACATCCACGTGGCCCACGCGGTAGACTTTGCGCAGACCGCGGATCTCGATGATGGGCGCTTCACTCATAAGCGAGGGCTTCGATGGGATCCTGGCGCGCCGCGCGGAAGCCAGGATAGAGCGCTCCGAGCAGCGAGGCGAAGAGCACGATGAGTCCAGCCTTGGGCCACCAGTCGGGAACGATTGCCTGCTGTAAAGAAGCTGGAACCAGGTAAAGAATGAGCCAGCGGGCGCCGAAACTGAACAGGATGCCAACGACAGTACCGAAGAGCCCCATTACAAAGGCTTCCGCGACAATCAACTGCAGTATGTATACGCGCGAGGCGCCCAGCGATTTCAGGATGCCAATCTCCCGCGTACGCTGCAGCACCGCCATGTACATCGACAGGCAGACCACAGCGAAACCGATTACGACGGAGATCGCGATCACCACGTGAATAAAAGAATTCAGAGCGGGCACGTTCTCGACGGAGATCAGCGAAAGGTATTCCTGCATCGAGTAGATGGGATAATTCTCGAACTGCTTTCTGAGTGATTCAATAACGGGATTGATATTGGCGGGCTGGTCGACTTTGAGATAAATCAAACTGACCTTGCCGGTGTTCCCCGTCAAATCCTGGACCACCGAGATCGGTAGTACGATGCGCGCCAGTTTGCCCGATCGGAAGATTCCAGCGACGCGCCAGTTGCGGTTCAGGACGTTGATCTTGTCGCCGACGTGTTTCTTTTCCTGCTGCGCATAAAAATCGTCGATGAGGATGTCATTCGGCTCCTTGAAGTCGCCACCTTCGAGGTACTCAAACCCGCCACTCATCCTTTTAAATTCATCCAGATCTACGCCGACAACGCTGGTGATGCCGCTTACCTGTTGCGCGATGACGCCTGTGGCCAGGACAACGTGGGGTTCCTGGCGTAACTTTTTCACAAGGTTCTGCGGCATGGGCGCGCCAGTAAAACTGATGATGGAGGACCCGGGAGGCCGCACCATGATGTCTGCGCCCACGCCGCTGGTGCGCTGCTTAGATTCATCGAGCATCCCCCGGCTTAACCCCACCAGCGTCAGAATCAGCGTCACCGGAATGGCGATGAGCAGCACGCTGAGCAGGGTCCGCAGCGGGCGGTACCGCATATTCTCCAAGATCAGTTTGAAGGTCACTCCGCGCTTTTCTTCTTTCGCGAGGCGGAGGAATTCTCGGCCGGCGCGGTGGCTTGCGGTTCCGACTTAGCGCCCAGGACCTGGAGTACCGTTCCCTCGGGTTGTTCCAGCACGAATTTAGTGTCGCTGATGGGCTTGTTGATGTCCGCCTTGACTACGGAAATCACCACGCCGTATTCATCTTGAGGACGGTTGATGTCGATAACCCGCGGGAACGGGATGCCATCGTAGGCTTTCCAGTCGCTGTACCGCGCATCGGTAAGGATGTTTCCCTTGCTGTCAAAAATGACCTGGCGAATGATATTCAGCGTGATCCGGCTGAACCAGATGTCTCGCGCCATGTGCAATTGCCCGTCCGTGCCGTTATAGAGGATGTGGAGGATATAGACCGCGTTGTCTTCATCGGTAAAATCTGTCAGAACTGCGAACTCCTTGGCATCGGGGGGGCGAATCAAGAGTGCGTCCAGGAATACGCTGGGACGCAGATTTTCGATCTTCTTAGGCGAAGGCTCCATCGCTGGCTCGTTTCGACCCACAATGAACTGGTTCTTGGAGGGTACGAACAACCGAAAGTCCGCGCCGGTCGAAACCATGTCGAAGGCCTTGTTCCGCACCACCGGATACAGCCCAATGATTCGGATTTCGGCCGGCTTCTTATAGAGGATGTAGGCGCGAACGTCCTTGTATTCCGTGATTTTTCCCTTATTGACGCTGCCCACGGCCGGAACCATGTCGACGGTGGCATTCAGGTCCTGAATCGATTCATACTCGGTTCGGACGACTCCTAGGAGCAATGACTGATTGGAAGTCTTCAGCGACTGGTTGGGCGCGGTTTTGTTTCGGGTGATGACGCGGCGGCGAGCCACGCACGACGTCAGCGCCAGAACCGAGCACGAGAGTGCGACGAGAGCTGCGACGCGGGGAAACGACATCGATTTCATTCTAACGTGCCGCGCGTTTTGAAGTGTTGGATCTAGCGTGGACCGTCATCAGCGGGACATCGGTTCCAGTGCTGGATGACACGGCACTCCCGCTCGTAACCGAGCACGCTCACGCTGGCCGTATCCAGCGCGAACAGCCGGCCGGCCGAAGCCGGTAAGTCGAGCCAGCATGCCGTCAGAATGCGCAGAATGTGCCCGTGGGCGAATAGGGCGGCGTCACCGCCGGCGGCACTGGCGCGCTCGATTACCAGCCGGGCGCGGGTGGCCACCTGCTCGATGGTCTCGCCACCCGGCACGCCCATGGTCCAGAGATCCCAGTCCGGCGCTTCCTTGCGAATGTCGCTGGTGGTGCGGCCTTCATAGGCTCCGTAGTCCCATTCGCTAAGATTCGGTTCAATTTGCGCGACATCGCCGTAACCGGCGATCCGGCAGGTTTCCCGTGCGCGTTGGAGGGGGCTGGTTAGCACCAGCGCGAATGGCTTGCCCGCCAGGTAGTTTCTGAGAGCGGCGGCGCGCTCTTTGCCCGTGGCGATGAGCGGAAGGTCCGTGCGTCCGGTGTGGGCGCCGGAAAGGCTCCACTCCGTTTCGCCGTGACGAATGAGCCAAAGCTGGCTTGGGGTATTCATTCTGCCCGGGGCTCGTGCCGCCTCGGTCTACCTTAACCGTTTTGCAGAGGATTCGGCAATTTGGCTAGAAGCGGTCGGAGAGATCGCTGAAGAATTTCAGCCCAATCTGGTAAGTCAATCCGCGGCGCGCGCAGTGTTGCACCCTTGCGCAGCCGGAAATGAAGAACAGCTGGTTGGAGCGGAGGCGAACAAAAGACCCAACCGGCAACTTTCGATACGAGTGTACCAGCGCGCCCCCGGTACTGATATTTCGCGCCAGAGCTGGCATGGAACGAACTTGATCTCCATCCTTCCAAACCAGAACAATTCGTCCCCAAAGGGACAAGCGCTTATGCGTTCGAAGATCTAATGGTCCTGATGACATTCCGCGCCTTAACCAGTCCCTCGGCCTCCATCCCATAGTGTCTCAGATATCGCGCGGCAACGGGTCTGGAAGATATAGACCAATTCTATACCTCATACCCTTTTGCGTGCAGTGACGGACGGACGCCTTACCCAACGCCGTAAAGTTTGTGGTTTGCAGGAATACGATGGTTCCTTCCTTGACGGGCTCTTCCGTCTGCACGAGAATGCCGGTTTTGCTGACATCAACGGCGCGTGCGCGAAAGCGTTGTTGGCGTCCCTGCCGGTCGAGACAGCACAGGACAACCTCACTGTTGCGCGGAACGCGCTCGTTTCGTCTGCGGCTCTTGGCTTTGGACGGCTGAGGAGAATGCAATGGTGCGGCTGGATCGGATGGGCTCATGGACAACTCCCTGACTACTCTGATAGCAGGACGAATCCAAGAAAATGATGGAGGGCGTGGAGTTCCCACGCCCTCCCGAAAAGGTTGACTAGCTAGCCGACGTATTGGCCGCGGCCAGTCGCGAGTTCGTGGCGGACCAGATGCCGCCCACGCTGCCGCCAGCGCTGATAAAAAGCGCAGCGGAAGCCAGACACACAAATGCCAGCAACAGCGTGTATTCGATCAGGTCCTGACCTTGTTCATCGTTTACGAAATTGTAAAGCATCGTTCTCATGGTTGGTTCACTCCTTAGCAGCCTATAAAGCACTCGGGCTGCCAAGGTCGCTGGACCTGTAACGCACAGAAAAATAAAGCACTAGGATTTAGGATTAGCCTGAAGTTCACGTGACAGACTGTCACCTGGGGCGGCCGCCAGGTGCCAACTCTGGTTTGTTGTTAACCAACCGCAGTGGGGCGGGCGCCCTCGCCCGCTGCCGACGCCCTCGTCGGTATTTAGGCGGGTCCGGGGGACCCGCGCGGCTCAGGGGGAGTCGCCCCACCGTTTCGCAAGAGCATGGTTTCTCGTAGCGCAGGGTCACGCCTGATTTTGGCGGGGACCTGCGGCCTTTCGGCCGTATCCGGAAACAGCCGCAGGTCTTCCGCAAACAACGCGGCAGCCCTGCGCTACAGGTTACTTCACATCGTCGGACTTTCTGCGCAGCCTCATCTCTCCTCTCCGCGTCACCGCGTCTCCCCCTCCCCGTGTCCGCGAGGCGCGGCATCGTCCGGCGCGCAGCGCCGGTTACTCATACCGCAAGGCATCCATTGGATCGACAGACGACGCCCGGCGCGCCGGGAGCAGAGCTGCCGCCGCGGAGGTCAGAACCAGCAGCAGCGTGACCGCCGCGAAGGCCATGGGATTGGCGGCGCTACCCTCGGCCCACTTCGACAAAAAATCTTTCGAAACCAGACTTAACGCGAGTCCGCACGCCAGCCCGCCCATGACGCTACGTGCGATGGAGCCGAACACCAGTTGCAGCACTTGTCCGCGTGTTGCGCCCAACGCCATGCGAAGGCCAAATTCATTCGTCCGCTGAGCCACGCCATAGGAGACAACGCTGAAGAGTCCGATGGCGGCAAGCGCCAGGCCGAGGATCGAGAATCCGCTGAACAGGGCCGCCACCAGACGTCCATAGGCGTATTCGTCCTCGCGCTGAATCCATTGTTCGAGGTCACGAGTTTCACCAAACACCTGTTGCTCCGGATCCACGGCCTTCACTTCGGCGCGAACGCGATTCAAGATCGCCAGCGGCGGTACCTGAGTCCGGACCAGGATCTGGGTCCACATCCTCATATACATGGTGAATGGCACGAACACAGCAGGTTTGACAGGCTTGCGCAGGCCGTCATCACGTGCATCGCCGACAATGCCAATAATCTGCAACCAACTGTTGCTATCGGGCGCCGCCTGCGAGAAGGGAGGCTCGCCCTTCAGATCGGGAAGCCGCACCAGTTTTCCCAGGGCGTCGCCCTGGGGCCAATATTGCCGGGCCATGGTCTGATTGATGACGGCGAGGCGCGCCCCGCGCACGATTTCAGGATGGTCCCACAAACGTCCACGCAAGAGCGGTATACGCAGTACCGAGAAATATTCAGGGCCGACAAAGTTTGCGCGCGCCTGCTGCTGCTGGCCTGCGGGATGCCCGAAGATCTCGAACGACTGATCCCAGCCGTTGGAAGGTGGTGTCGCATTGGTCGAGATGCTGGCTGAGACGACTTCCGGCATGGCTTGAACGCGTGCTAGGAGCTGGTTGAAGTAGGCGGAACGCTCCTCCCAACTGACGTGGGTGTTCTGGTGCACCGGGATGCCGACTGACATTGTGTGATGCGGATCATAACCTAGATCGGTTCGGACAAGCCGGACAAAACCGTTGATGGCCGCAGTGGCAGACGTGAGAAGCAACAAACTTAGGGCGATCTGGCCTGCCACCAGCACATCATGCGTTCGTTTTCCGCGCCCGCCACCGGTGGCGCGCCGGGAGCTGGCGTGCATGAGTTGCGCTATCTGTGGACGAGAGAAGTGGAAAGCTGGCGCCAGACCCGACAGAACGCCTGTGACGAGGGCGATTGCGACACTGAAGCCTAGCACGGAAAGATTGATCCTAATCGCCGCTTCATGCGGAAACGAGTATTCCGGCAGCCAGCGAACCAGGAGTGGGAGCAAACGATAAGCCAGCAGAACGCCGCCAAGCGCGCCGAGAAGGGACAACGCGAGAGCTTCGGTGAGCAATTGACGCTGAATCCGCCAGCGCGTGGCTCCAATCGCGCTGCGAACGGCAAGCTCATGCTGACGGGCTGTGCCGCGGGCAAGCAGCAGGATGGCAACGTTGGCGCAACCGATGAGCAGGAGAAGCGACACCGCAGCGAACAACAGGTACAGCGAGCGGCCCAGACGTTCCTCAAACTGTTCATTGAGCCCTTTGACGTGTACACGAAACTTCTTGGGGAAGTGACTGGGGGCTTCTTTGGCGAACTGCTCGATCAGTGGCTGCAATTCGGCGTTGGCCGCTTCGTATGTGGCTCCCGGCCTTAACCTGACGAGAGGGTTGTACTGGATGCTTGCGTCGTTCGTGATTTTCAGCGGGAGGTACACGGCAGCATCCTCCCAGGTGAAGCGTGAAGGCAGAACGCCGACGATCGTATAGTTCTTGTGGATGAGCTGCAGATTGCGCCCTACAACCGTCGGGTCCGAATTGAAGTGCCGCTGCCAAAACAGGTAGCTGAGAACCACCACCGGCTGCGGGTCCTGGCCGTCGGGAGCGTCGGAAGGGATCAAAGTGCGGCCTAGCATCGCGGGAACCCCAAAATGATTCCCTGCGTTCCCCGTGAGCTGGACCGACGGAACATCCTGCGGAAGATCTTCGTCCGTGGTCGTCAGATTCCAGGTCCCCCAAGTGGCTGCCACGCTCTCCAGGCATTTGACCTGGCGAAGGAGTTTGAGTTGCGGTCCGGTAACCCCGATCCATCGGGTGTCACCCTTCTCGTTCAGCACGGTCAGGTGGATCATGCGGTCGGCGGCCTTGTAGGGGTACGGATTTGCCAACAAGCCGTAGATGACACTGAAAACGGCAGTGGTTGCCCCGATCCCCAGCATGAGCGAAAAAACCGCAGTCACGGCCAGCCCAGGCCTCTTGCGCAGCTCGCGGAACGCGAACCGAAGATCTTGCAGCATGTTCTTTATACTGTGGAACGCCGGAAAGGTTACGTGACTCCTGCACTGTTATAGGATGAGGGAGCGATTACCGCGTCCTAAATCACAAACCAAAGCACAAAATATTTGGCCCCGCCGCCACCGCGACGTACTGCTTTCCCCTGACCTCGAACGTCATGGGCGATGCCTTCATGCCCACGTTCGTTTCAAACCGCCACAACATTTTGCCATCCCGCTCATCGACGGCCTCGAATCCTCCGTTCGGCTTCCCGTAAAAAACCAGCCCGCCCGCGGTCGCAAGCACACCCGACCACGTCTTGGCCTTTGCCGGCCCTTGCTGCGGCACCTCCCACGCGATCTTCCCCGTCTCAATATTCAGTGCGCGCAGAAAACGCTGTCCCGTCTGGTCCGGATAACCCTGCGGATTCCCCGTACACTCCTCCAGGGCCAGGAAGTAAAACAGCCGTGTCACCGGGCTGAATGCTGCCGAACTCCAGTTCGCTGCATCATCCGGGCATCCCTTTGGGTCTGTCACCTTGGGCCGCCCGTCCGCACCTATCTCCGTAGCCCAGTCGACTCTCCGCAGGAATGGCTTGGCCAGCAGCAATTCTCCATTGGTGCGATCCAGCACATAGAAGAAACCATTTCGGTCTGCATGGAGCAGTAACTTCCGCGGCGTTCCGCGATACTCGGCGTCCACCAGCACTGGCGGCTCCGTCGCGTCGCGGTCGCTTACGTCGTGCGGCGTGAACTGGTAATGCCATTTCAGCTTCCCCGTCCGCGGATCCAATGCCAGGATGCAGTTCGTGAACAAATTGTCTCCGCCGCGGTTTGCGTCCTCGCCATCCGGAAAAGGATTCCCCGTTGGCCAGTACAAAGTGTCCACCGCTTGGTCGTAGGAGCCCGTCAGCCACGTCGATCCGCCTCCCCTCAATGGCTCGCTGCCCTGCCACGTCTCCGATCCCCGCTCGCCTTTGCGCGCCACCGTCCAGTGCCGCCAAAGCAACTCCCCGGTCTTCGCCTGATAGCAAGCAATGAATCCACGGATCCCCTCGTCCGCCCCTGAAACACCGGCAATCACCGTGTCTCTGACCACCAGCGGAGCCATCGTGCCCCCGTAATGCTGTGGCTCCTCGGGCATGGTCTTTTCCCACGCCAGTTCGCCCGTCGCGCGGTCCAGCGCCAGCAGGTGCGCGTTGTCCGTCACGTAGAAAACCTTGTCATCGCGTATGGCCACTCCGCGGTTTGTTCCGAGCGCTGCATCGCCATCGAGTCCTAGAGTCTGCGGCCGCGAGTACTTCCAGATCTGGCTCCCCGTCAATGCGTCAATCACAAACACTTGGTTCGGCCCCGTGACATACATCGTTCCGCTAGCTTCGAGCGGTGTCACTTCCAGCCCGTAATAAGGAATTGGAAAGATCCACTGCAGGCGCAGTGCGTCGACATTTCCGGTGTGAATCTGCTTCAGCTCGCTATACCGGTTCGCGCTCACCTTGCCGTTGTAAGTGAGCCAGTCCCCCGGCTCTGGATTCCCCCAAGTGATTCGCTTCCCAGCGGTGGGCCTGACGGTCACCCCGGCGTTCAAGCTCCGGACGTAACCGGCGACGGCGTCCAAGTCTTCCGGGGGCAGATCGAATGCCGGCATGCCCGAGTTTGGAAACCCGCGCCTGACCATCTCGCGCAACCTCTCCACAGGCTGGCCGCTCAGCCGCGGATTGCCCGCGAGGCCCGGCCCTCTCCCGCTCCCCCGTGCATCGGTCCCATGGCACCCCGCGCACCGCTCCCGGAATACTTTCTTTGCATCCGAACCGCACACCGCTGCCGTGAAAAGAAGAAACGCCGCCGCCAGTTTTGTCGTCTTCAAGATGACTCGCCTAGATTCCGGATAATCCCCGGCTCTCCATGCGCGGGAGTATTCACCAATGCGTCGAGGCCTCGTCGGCATCACTGAGGAATCTATACCGGGCCGATGCGATCGAGGAACGATCTGACCGAAAGATAGTTGGTGGCCAAAATTTGCGATGTTGTAATGCAAAGACTGAACACATAAGACAAGATGGCCGAAGAAACGAAAAACGACAATAACCCCGACAAGGCCGCCAACATTGCGCGGTTGAGCGCGGCCGAGCGCCGAATGCTGGAGCAATATTTCCGCGCGGCGTGTATGAACCTGATCGAGACCTGGGACAACCTGCGCCACATGGAGGAGATTCTCAAAGCCCCCGTACAGACCGAGCACATCAGCGGACTGGCCGCCGACTGCGACACAACTGATGATGTGCAGCGGCTTGGATTAAGCGCATTTCTTGAGAGCTGGACAAGTCAATGACCGAGCTAACGACTTCCGGGTAAGCTGACTGGCCACGGCGGCGCAATCACACCGGTTGCTCGAACAATCTCTCCCAGCGTGAACACCACGACCATCAGAAACAAGCTAACAGCCGATATCGTCATCAGCGCCTGAGCCATGCGCGTTCGAAATGAATCTTGCGGCCGCAGGGCAATTTCAAGTGAACGCAATCCGATGTAGCTGGCCACAATCAGCACGAGTGGCGAAGGCATGTTCTTTAGGAAGTTTGCGAGCGCTGCTGGCATGAGACGCCTGGTCTGAGAATGAACGGTACCCATGATTGGCCAGAACCTCTCTGCCGTCAATGTTTGCTTTCGATAACACGCCGCGTGGCAACGCCTCAACGTTGTTTGTTAGATGCGGCAGGAATTGCTTTGGGCGGTCAGATGCGTTAACTCACGCTCAACTTCCCGGAAAATGAGTCAATGCGTGAGGAATTGGAACATTTTGAATTCCATTGAAGTCATGTCCTGCAAAGGCGATTGTGAGTTTTTCATACCGCTCCCGAGAACCCGGCGAATGGTAGGGCGTAATGTTGGTGATCACGGCGCGGCTCAGGGTGAGAGTGTGGCGAGGGCCACCGGGTTTCGTGAGGACTATGGAAATCTCACGCTCCACATTCCCCAAACACTCCTGGAGAAGGCGTGGCGAGGATGCATCGGTTGGCTTCGTCACAACAATTTCACTGACGGAAGGCGACGATCCCTCCCTGTCGGCGCTGCCTGAGCCGCCTGATGTGATTCCACGACCCACACCGAATTGGAATGAATAGATTTCGATCCACCCGTGGCCAGCAAGTCCAGGTACATCCTCCCCCTTGATTCCCCCATAATTCATGAATAATGGCATCGCGCACCTCCAATAGAACGCTGATGACTCAAGGCTTCCTGGGGTCTCAGTGTACTCCTATTCGTACTGGTTACCAAACTCCGCGCTTGCAACTACTTCTTCTTTGTCTGTCCGGTAATCTGCAGCACGATGAATTCCGCGGGCCGGACGGGAGCGAAACCCACGATGATCACGAATCGTCCTGAATCGATGTCATTTTGCGTCATTGTGGCGTTGTCGCATCGGACGAAGAAGGCTTTATGCCGTTTTTTGCCATGCAGAGAGCCGGATTGCCAAAGGTTTGACAGGAAGCCCTCAATGGACGACGCGAGGGACGCCCACAGTGCCGGACCATTGTTCTCAAATACTGCCCACTGCAGTCGTTGACTGATCGACTGCGCGACGAAAACCGCCAGACGGCGGACATTGATGTCCTGCCATTCCGGATCCTGGCTGGTCGTGCGCGCACCCCAGATCTGGTTCCCTTGCACCGGAAAGTAGCGGAGCAGATTAATCCCGCCGGCGAACGGGAGAAATCCGCTGGTTGCCATGCCGATGAACCCCGCCGTTCCGGTCGACACGCACTCGATGGGATGAAGCAGGCGCAGCGGCTCTGCGATATAAATACCAGGGGCAAGAGATTCAGGCATAAGGCATGACCTTATATCATCAGTGTCCACGATCACGAAAGCCAGCCTCATTCACGACGTGACCGTGAATGTGAAAGTGACTAACGGACGCCCCACCTCGACAATGCCATCTTCGCCGCATGATAGCCGCACATGCCATGCACTCCTCCGCCTGGTGGAGTGGACGCTGAGCAAATGTAGATATCTCGCGCTGACGTGGCGTAATGTCGCCACGTCGGTCGGAACAGAAACTGACGAATGTCCATAGTCCCGCCGGCAATATCGCCACCCACCAGGTTAGCGTCCATGCGCTCAAGATCCGCAGGAGAAAAGACCCGCCGCGCCAAAATACAATCGCGGAAGCCGGGAGCGAAGCGCTCAATCTGACCCTCCAGTTTCTCAAGCATGTTTACTCTGGATGCATTCGGCACATGACAATAAGCCCAAGCCGTGTGTTTGCCTGCTGGAGCCCGTGAGCTATCGAAAAGACTAGGCTGGGCCAGCAGAACGAACGGACGATCGGCGTGCTGTCCGATTCGGACAGCCTTTTCCGAAGCGGCAATTTCCTCAAAACTTCCGCCCAGATGGACCGTCGCTGCTCGGAAGCAACCGGGGGCTTTCCAGGGAATGGGTGCGTTCAGCGCGTAATCCACTTTGAATGCGCCGGCTCCGTAGCGGTACCGTCCCAGTCGCCGCTTGTAGCTGTCAGATAATCTTTGCCCGGCAACCTTGACGAACTGCCGCGGAGTCAGGTCACAGAGAAGCAGATCATAGTTAGCCAACGCCGCTAAACTGTGGACCGGCGACGAAGTATTGACGTTGCTTCCCAAGGTCGCGAGAAACCCGCATAGCGCATTTGTGAGTGACTGCCCGCCGCCGCGAGGAATCGGCCAACCTACGGCATGTGCCGGCACTGCCAACAGGATGGCGAACGCCGCGCTCAAAGGTTCGTCGAGGCTGAGGAAAGAGTGGGCCGCCAAGCCTGCGAATAGCGCCCGCGTTCGTTCATTGCGAAACCGGTGAGCGACAATTCGGGCGGGCTGTAGCGCGACCCTTCCAAAGAGCGCCATCAGCCAGGGATGTCTGGGGATCAAGGGAACGGGACGGAGTATCTCCGGAGCAAATTCAGTCCAGCGCTCGACGAACGGACGCATGAGCTTGTCCCACGCCGGTCCGTCGCTCCCAAGGGAATCCCTGGTTTCACCGAGGTCACGCTCCAACATCACCGCGGTGCCGTCGTCAAGAGGATGCGCCACAGCGGCCGGCGAGTGAATCCACTCTAAGCCGTGGTTGATTAGCGGCAGCGACGAGAAAAATGGCGACCCTGCGCCCAGCGGATAGACCGCTGATCCGAAGTCATGCTGAAAGCCAGGCAAGGTTAATTCCAAGGTACGTGCGGCCCCACCGGGCGTAGACTCGGCTTCCAGCACGTCCACTTGCATCCCGGCCTTGGCCAGAACGATCGCCGCCGCCAGTCCATTCGGACCGGCGCCGATTACGCACACCTTACGGCTCATCGTGGATCACTCTGAACACTAGCCCTTACAGAATCTTTATTGTCGAGGCACCGTGGGTTAGTCGACATCTCCAATGCGTCCTACCGTGGTCAAGTTTAGGGGGTTTTCGACGGACGCTCGCCATGCCGGCTCAGGAGCTGGTGCAGCGCGAACGGGACTTCGTCGGGATGCGATGCGCACCAGGCAATAATGCGTTCGAGCTTGATGGTATCGTCGGCGATGGCGCTGATTTCCATCAGCTCGGTTTCGATGATCTCCGGGTCTCGCATAGAAACTTCAGCATGGCACACTTCGGCACCCGGAAAGCTGTACGATGGGCCACCCGCCGGACGCTGATATCGATTGAACTCGTCAGGTAGAACCGATTACCTCATCGGGTGCATCAACTCGCGCATCTACCGCGGACTTAACATTGCTACGAGCGAGCCTGCCTCCATCTCGAAGTGCCCTACCGGAAAGCCACGAGCGAACACTGTGTGGTCAGTTGCCGTCAGTTTCATTCGTTGTCTCTGCGGGTCGGTTAGAATACCCGAGAGAGCCATATCTTGACATCGCCCCTCAATGCCGCTGCTCCCTCGCTTTCTGCCTTAATGTGCGATGGCATGGGCTGGTTCTCGAAGAACGACTTCAAGCGGATGCTTTTGTTCTACGACCGGATAATGTACCTTGTCCCGTCCAGGACGGTAGAGTTCCGAGATGTAGATGGCCGTCCGAATTACATTCTGATTTCCAAACAGCTGCAGGAAGTAGGTTTTCAGTTTCAGCACTACGAACCGAATGACGCGATGGCCGAAGCAATGATCCAATCCGCTAAGATCGATGCCCAACGACCGGCCTTTGCATCTATCATCGCGGGCATTCCGGAGGCAGAGCGCACATACACATGGCGAATTACAAATGCCGATGCTGGATGTCGGCAATCCGAACATGGGCCGGAAGCGGCGATCGAGGACACCATAAGCGTCGCCGATCAGTTCAGGGCTCAAAGGAATAGAACCCGACCTCTCGACAATCACTCGATGCACATGAACACGTCGCGATCGGCGACCGCTCCAATCAGCCTTCGTCGCGAAGCACCGTCATAGGCTCCACTCCCGCCGCCCGGCTCGCCGGGATCCAAGCCGCAAGTATTCCGATTAGAGTCATCAGGACGCAGGCAAGCGCGAGTGCGACCGGGTCCAGCGCGGACACTTCGAACAAGAGACTCTTCAGGACCCGCGTCACCGCAAAGGCTCCAGCCAGTCCGGCGGCAAGCCCCACGATCAGCATCGAGAGGGCGCTGCGCAAAGTGTGCGATACGACGTCGCCCGGCCGCGCGCCCAGGGCCATGCGGATGCCAATCTCGCGGCGCTGCTGCGTTACCGCAGCGGCAAGAACGCCGTAAAGTCCCAGTGCGGCCATCAGTGCGGCGACGCCGGCGAAGGCTCCCACCACCCACGTGGGCCGCTTCGCCCACAGCATGCTCTGCTGCTTCACCTGTTCCATGGTCCTCACGTTCCCAAGGGGCAGATGAGGACCCACTTGCCGCACGACTTCACGAATACCGGACAACAGCGCCAATGGCTCGATCTGTGTGCGAACCACCAGATTAACGTCCTGCTGCGGGATCTCCGCTAATGGCACATAGACCACCGGCTCTACTGGCGCGTGCAATCCGCTGGTACGCTCGTTTCGAATCACGCCCACGATCCGCACGTTCACCCGGGACTCAGGGATCGGGCCGTAGCCGGGCAAGTCGATGCCTACAGCTCGTCCAACCGGATTCCCCAAAGCGAATCTGTCTGACAAACTCCGGGCCGCCTCTTCGTTGATCACCATGACCTGTGGGGCGCCCGCGCGATCGCGATCTTCAATTCCGCGCCCGGATTTTATGGGGATTTCGAGCGTCGCGAAATACCACGGATCGACCATCTTTACCCGAACCAGCAGCGGCTCCTTCACTCCCGGCACGCTGATCCACTCGCCCCATGCCGCACCTTGAAGAGGCAACCTCTGAGTAACCGATGCCTGTTCGACTCCGGGTACGGATCGGAGCCGTTGAACGACGGTATCGTAGAACCGTACGGCGTTTTCCGGCTTCGGGTATGCCGTCGCTGGCAGATCCGCCGACATCGTAATTACATGGTATTTAGGACACTACCCAACGCTGAGCATTCGCCGTATTTCAGTCTGGCAGAGGCAAACTGGTTCTCGAAAGAAAACTGGCTATGGAAAGAGACAGGGCGGCTCTGCTATCCGGCATTGTCTTCGCCTGCTGTTGCCCTTCCGGCTCCGTTCGAGAGGCACCACTTACCCACAGATTCTCCGGACGAGGCAAAGATCAAGTGATTATCCCCGCTCATCACGTAACGGAGGCCGAGCCGACTTATGTACTTAGAGTTTCAGACTGATGTAGGGAATAGCTAACTTTGATAGAGCCATTGGTGGCGGCGGATGAAACTCTATGATCCTTAAATCTGTCCGTGACGTTGTGTGCCAGCGGCTAGATCAGGGAACGCCGCCAGGAACGCCGCGATTTCGTCAAAGCTCTGGTGTCCCAGTGGTATGAGAGCCTTGGTGGGATTCAACGCGTACTGTAGTCCAAGATTTGGGTCGTCCTCCCATGCTGCCGAGAGCATGCACCGCAGTCTCATTTTATCTATTGATTGGGCGTTCGCCCAATGATCGGCCCCCACGCAAGCCGCATACTCGTTACAGCAATCACGCAGATCTGGAAATTTTTGTGTGACAGAATCGAGAAGCAAAGTTTCCAAGCATCCTGTTTGACATTTTCCGGCCGAAAACGGAATCATCATAACGGACAAAGCAAAATCAAGGGTTGTCCATTTCACGACCTCTAAGGCATTTTCAGGGTAGGGAACTTTTGCTTTCTTAAGTTGATCTCGCACCACACCAAACGAATCGTCGGGGGCATTATCGTTGTCGCTCACGACGACTATACCCTTCAATCTCTCAATGCCGGTGCGCCCAAGCAATCCCTGAAAGTACGACAAAAAACCAGAATTGCCTTTGCCTGTTATCTCTGCCTTGAAGCCTTGAATGCCGCGGTCAGCACATAGATGGCGAAAAAATGCTTGGTCGCCCTCGCCTTCACACACAATCAAGAAATCATCAGATATCGGCGCGGCTGACAATCAGGCTACCTCACTTCGAATCCTTGCTCAATAGCCGACTTGTACGATGCTCCGCGAATGTGTTTTACCTCCGAGTGCCCATCTTCCATCATAGTTAAACGCAACAATGAAAGGTGCTCTTCGCGCTCTTTGCCATTACTTATCACTGGAACTAACGCCTGAAGGAGTTCGTAGCTATGAGTAGACGCAATTAGCTGAACATTGTGCTCCTCACAGAGCGAGATGATGCTTTCAAGCATCGGAGTAAGAGCCTTGTAATAGAACCCATTCTCAATTTCATCTACCAAGACCGCGCCGCCATTGTTTTCTAAAATAGCAAGCACGATTGATAGGTACTTGTTAAGGCCAGACGAAATAACAGCTATGGGAATTTTCTCTGGAAGGGTTAGGAGTGATGCATATAGCATCACATCGCCAGCAACGGTTTCTAGAGTAATGTCATCAACGGATGGGAAGATTTTGCGCACGGCTTCTAAGAGTAGATGCTGCCTCTTGGCTTTGCTGAGTTCAGAGAACCTGAGGGCATTCTGCTTGGGGTTCACGGTCTGCGGTGAAACAAGTATGGCCGGATACACATCGTCGCCGCCCTTGATCTTCAGATTACCCTCTTCGATATATATTTTCGATTCTATGGTCTTAGTGGATGTCTTCCAAGTAAAGTGCAAGGGGTCTACCCGAAAAACATTATCAGACCGGCCCTTAAGGGGAAGGGTATAGGGCTCGTTCCGTCCGTAGAAGATGCGGAGTGTACGATCACCAGAAGCCGAATCCTTTATCCGAATCAGGATGCCTGCTTTATCATCGAATCCGTAAAACATGTCTTTGAACAACGACTCGAAGGAATTCCGCCAACCGGAAAGTTGGATATTCTCGCCGAAGCCCCTCCATCCCCTCATGCGGAAGTACACTTCCGGGTTGGCCGCGCCTGTCATGAATGTCGCCTCGAGAAGCGCTGTTTTCCCGCTTCCACCAGCGCCGACGAGAATATTAAATCGCTTCAACCCTCCAAGTTGAAGTTGCTTGAAGCATCGGAAGTTTCTGATTTCTACGGAGTTAAGCATAAGATACTTGCTCTTAAGTGAGTCAACAATAGTATCGCTTTTTGCGCGTGTCTGCATCGGCGTGCCTTTTCCGTCGCCCTTTTGTAAATCTGGCGGCTAGGCAGACTTTGCCGACGTAGGCTTCAGGCAGCGCTGGCACGCCGCGACTGCTGGCCCCCATGAAAAGAAATCCAAGACGTCCAAAAAGGGCCGACGAAAACATGCCTCGCTATACGTGGGGCGACTTCGACAAATTACTGAAACGGGCGATCTCTAGTTCGCCCGTTCGCAAACACGCTCCAAAATCTGCTTGAACATTGGCTCAGGCACGTCCCTGCTGTTGTATCTGAACGCCTATTCATCCAAGTAGCTCTGCAAAAACTTTTGGCTCACGGCTCGATGAGTTCCACCGATTCCGCGTTTAATAAGGCTCCAGAATCCCTCGATGGTATTGGTATGAGCATCGCGCATGACGTACACACCTGCGCGGTGATTGATGCGCCGATGATTGTATTGCCGCTTTGCACCGATGGTGTTGTAGGCCGCCAGTTCATCGGTGTACACGGTGCTCTTAGGTAGCACGTATTCAAGGACCATGCCAGTCAGAGTCTTGGCAGTGCAGTCAGCGATGGTGCGGGCGACCCTTCCGGCTCCGTTCGAAACGCATCACTTACCCCCTGATTCTCAGGACGAGGCAAAAATCAAAGCAGACGGCCCAGTAGCCCGGCCACAGCTGAGCCCAGCACCACCCAGATCGTATCTTTGCGGGTCAGGACGAGAAAAAGAAAGCTGGCCACCGCGATTCCGATGGCCAACGGGCTCGTGAGTGCATCTCTGGCTAGTGGTACCGTGGCCGAGACCACCAGTCCGGATGCCGCAATCATCACGCATCGGATGGCGCTTTTCACCGCCGGCTGTGCCGCTCGCGCTCCCAGGTACCGCAGCATAGGAATAATGAGAAATGCGGGCGTCATCACAGCCAGGCAACCCGCGCAGGCCCCCGGAATCCCGCCGATGAAGTAGCCGACGCTGACAATGTAAAGCCCGTTGGGGCCCGGGGCGGTGCGGCCCGTCGTCACCGCGGAATTCAATTCGCGGTCCGTCAGCACGTGGCGATTTTCCACAAAATCGTGGCGCACCACCGGCATCGACGTGAGCCCACTGAATGAGGTCACCGTCGCTTTCAGCAGCAGCAGATATAAAAGGATGACGTTCATTCGGGCGTCCGCCAAAATATACCCACCAGGGCCGCAAGTCCCAATACCGCAATCGGCGACATCGAGAACCCAAGCGACGCGCCCAGCGACGCGAGGAATAGGACAGCCGCACGCAGGCGCCGGCCCACTCGAATCTCCGGCCGCAGTAGTTGCCACGCCGCAGTGGCCATCATCCCACTGGCCGCCGCCAGCATACCGCCGATCGCGGCCATCGCCAGTGGATTCGAGTTGAAAGCCTGGTACCCGCTCGTCAAAAGCACCACCGCAACCGATGGCGGAACGGTCATGGCTAAGACCGCCAGAATCGCGGCCATCCACCCCAGGATCTGCCACGCAGCCGCGGCGGAGAACGCCACTAGATTTGTTCCCGGCGTAATCCGGGCCAACCCGTAAATCAGAGCGTACTGCTCCGCAGTAAGCCACCGCCGCGCCACCACCAGTTCCGATTGCAACGCCGCCATAGTGGGGTCGCCACCACCGAAAGTCAGGTTGCCCACACGAAGAAAGATCCAGGTGAGCCTTTTGAGCGAGGGCTGCGGCATGAGGCCACTCTAGCATCCGTCAGCCGGCAAATCGATCACGCCTTTAGCGGCAATATATTTCCTGCCGTCACAACTTGTTGCATGTGTGTGGGCGGTCCGCGCCAGCCGTTGTCTGCAAATATGTATGACTGGCGTTAAATTGCCACGAGTGCTCGAACATCCCGTTGCACCCGATTTTGCGAAACGAAGCCAATTCGCTCCCATCAAGCTAAAATAAATCGAGCCCCCAAAATGCAATTCCTGGCCAGCAGTCTTCTCGAGCTGATTACCCAAACGTCCACGAATCTTCCGCCGGATGTCCGGGCGGCGATGTCGATTGCGGGCGCGGGTGAGACGCCGGATACGCAATCCTCGCAAGCCCTGAACATTATTCTGGGCAATATCGATATGGCACTCGATGACGAGGGCCCAATCTGCCAGGACACCGGCATGCCCACCTTCTTCGTCCACACACCCGTGGGCGTAAATCAGATCAGGATTCGCAAAGCCATTCACGAAGCCGTGGCCGAAGCCACTCGGCGCGGTAAGCTCCGGCCCAACTCCGTCGATTCGCTCACCGGTAAAAACAGCGGCAACAATCTCGGCGACGAGACCCCGGTCATTCACTTCGAGCAATGGGAACAGGATCAGATCGAAGTCCGATTGATTCTCAAAGGCGGCGGCTGCGAGAACAAGAACATCCAGTATTCGCTGCCCTGCGATCTCGATCACCTCGGCCGCGCTGACCGCAACCTGGAAGGCGTGCGCAAATGCCTCCTGCACGCGGTGTGGCAGGCCCAGGGGCAGGGTGCGCGCCCGGCGCACTGGGCGTTTGTATTGGCAGCGACCGCGCCCACGGATACGATCTCGCCAAACAACAGCTCCTACGCACGCTCGACGATGTGAATCCAATTCCTCAGCTCGCCCGGCTTGAAGACGAAGTGATGGATGAAGCCAACCGTCTGGGCGTAGGCGCCATGGGATTCGGCGGCAAAGTTTCCCTCATCGGCTGCAAGGTTACGGCCGCAAACCGCCTGCCCGCCAGTTTTTTCGTTTCAGTGGCCTACGATTGCTGGGCATTCCGGCGTCTCGGTGTGAAGCTGGACGCCGCGACCGGCGCCATCACCCAGTGGCTCTATCGCGATCCTGATCGCGCTGTCGAGCGCATGGCCAGGGGCGAGGGCTTTCCGCTCACCGGTCGTGAAGTAACCCTGACGCCTCCTCTGTCGGAAGAAGCGGTCCGCGCGCTGAAGGTCGGCGACATCGTCCTGCTGCGCGGCGAACTTTTCACAGGACGCGATCAGGTACATGCACATCTCATGAAAAATCCGCCGCCCGTCGATCTCCGCGGCGCCGTGCTCTACCATTGCGGCCCCGTGATGCTGAAGCAAGGCGAGGAATGGGTGGTGAAGGCTGCGGGGCCAACCACCAGCAGCCGCGAAGAACCCTATCAAGCCGACATCATTCGCCGCTATGGATTGCGGGCCGTGGTGGGGAAAGGTGGAATGGGCGCGAAAACGCTGGCCGCTTTAGAGGATTCAGGCGCGGTCTACCTCAACGCCATTGGCGGCGCCGCGCAATACTACGCACGCACCGTCGAGAAGGTTCTAGGCGTTCACTTGATGGAGTTCGGAATTCCAGAAGCCATGTGGCATCTGCGCGTCCATGACTTCGCCGCCATCGTAACCATGGACGCGCACGGCAACAGCCTGCATGCCAACGTCGAGAAGGAGACCGGCCACGCGCTCGCCACTCTCGAAAAGGTTTAAGCGCATTTGCTAAACTGTACTTTCCCGGCCAGGTAGCTCAGTCGGTAGAGCGCAGCCCTGAAAAGGCTGGCGTCGGCGGTTCGATTCCGTCCCTGGCCACCACATTCTAAAGCACTTGCAGCCACCAACTGATTGCCGTTGTCCATTACTGTCCCAATCCCATCTCAATTTACCAGCGCTCCCAACTTCTCTACGGCGCGGAGTTGCGATTCCGGCAGATCCTGCTCATACACCTCTGCCGTCGTCGTAAACCGGGAATGCCGCATGAGGGATTGCCGGTCCCGCGGATCGGTCCCGACCATCCGTAACCAAGTAGCGTAGGACCGCCGTAGCACCTGCCAGTTCACCCACGGGATATCCAGCTTTCTTGCCGCTGGCTTGATATGTCTGGCAAGAATGTTGTTGTCGCGCATCGGTCTGCCATCCTTCACGGACTGGAACACCAAGTCGTCGGGTCCGCCAGACTTCACGGCCCGAAAACGCCGGATGGCCAAGCCAGCCCTCACCTCCACTGTCAACGTGCGCAACCGCTTTATGCGCTCGATCACTTTCCCGTTAACCGGAATGGTCGTGTTCGAGGCATCACTTTTCGGCTCGCCCCAGTCACCCCGGCAGTACCGCTCGTCAATTGTGATCGATCGCTCGTGGATATCGTCCCAGCGCAGCCCGATCAACTCACTGACCCGGAGGCCCGTGTAAACCGCCACGTAGACCATCGTGGCGTAGGGTTCGGAGATCAGCTCGACCAACATGGCGAACTGCTCTGGACGTATGAATGGCTTGTGCCTCCGCTTGCCGCGCTTCTCAGGCGGCACTTGCAAGCCTTCGGCTGGGTTGGTGACAAGGAAACCATATTTGACCGCCGCACCCAGGACGCTGGAAAGCACATCCCGGATCTTGTCAACTGACTCACGAGACAGCTGTCTCCGGCCGCCTCCGTTTTTGGAGTCTTCACGCGTCCGATTCCCTGAGCCTGAAATGTCGAACCCAGAGATAAACTTCTGCATAGTGAGGGGCGTAAGTTCTCGCAAGCACAATGAGCCGAAGTTCGGGATCAGGTAAAGGTCGATGATCCCCCTAGATCGGCCCTGCGTCGTGGTTGCCATCAGCGGTAGCTCGGTCGTTGTGTAGACGCTCTGCACAAAAGTCTCAAACGTTGTTGCTGAACCTGCTGTGATAAGGCCTTGATTGAGCGGCCGCAGATGCTCCGCCTTGAGCTTTTGCACCTCGCGTACCGGCATGGAAGCCGGCGCCAGCCTGATGCGCTTTCGTTTTCTGATCCTCCTTCCGTTCGAGTAATGATCCTCATAAACATGAACTTGCCACCAGTTCCCAACTACCTCGGGTTCTGGGTCTTGAAACCTTCTCCTGGCCATCGCCTCAAGATCTCCTTTCGGTGATGGCCGGTCGAAACTTGCCTCGGCGGAAAGCATATCACGCCCGTTCGGCTTGGTGGGCGTCACGCTTTCGCTGGCTAGCTTCATGCAGAGTTCAGGATCCTTTGCGAGATGAACCGTCAGCCTCCTCAATTACTAAGGGAATGGCAGAGGCCCTTCCGGACGCGAAGACGCTAATAATCTTCACTGCAACCGAATGCAACGATTTGCAACAGGCGACGACAATCAACTGCAATCGACAACAATTTGCAACAGATTGCAACAACCAGACCGCCGAAGGCACGGAAAAACAGCCAAAAAGCGGGTAGTGGAACATAAAGGAAGTGTCCGACGTGGGCTTGGTTTTTTCTGCTCAACTTGCTCTTGTTCCATTCCTTGTGTCGTCCGACGATTCTTGAGGTTTGTCGCCCATCCGTCTGACGCGCAGATTTCTCCTTTCGGAAGCGTCCGGAACTGCCTCTGCCATTCCCTTAGTAGTTAGAGGGTCCTTCTTATGCCAAAGCGAGCCCTGAGGATTAGTCCGGAATTGGATCAACGGATGCAACAGGCTGCCAGGGATCGCGGTTACCGGACACCGAGCGCCTTCCTGCGGGCGTCGATTGAGAATGAGCTGTCGGGACGTGTGGAGCTGACCGGGGCCGAAGAACGGATCGCCGCTGGGTTTGAGCGCATCACCCGAGAGATGTTCCGGATGGGGCGTGGCCAGCAAGCGCTGTTCGCCCTGCTGGATACGTTGACGAAGACCTTCCTGACCTGCGTCCCGGAACCACCGGCCGAGGCGACATCCCAGCTGTGGCGCGAGCGAAATTGCGTTACGCGCGTCTTATGCAGAACGCCGGCGGCGCCATGGCCGGTGAATCAGGGCTGCCATGCAGGACTTGGTGGGCCATGTCACGGAAGGATGACGAGCGACCAGTTCGGCTTCGACCGCGGAAGCCCACGGCAGCGAGGGCTCGAAACGCAGGAACCGCATGGGCGAGTGGATACAAGTTGCTGATGCACTATGCGCGCGTGAGCCGCAAGTCCGGTCGGGGCCGCACAGGCTCCCAACAAACGACCCGTCCTTACCATCAGCGTTGCGCGGTTCGGATCACGTATACGAAGAACGCCACACGGGGAGTATGGAAGGCGCACTGCCGATATGTTGCTCGTGAGAGCGCGACCGCTGAGGGGAAACCTAACAGCGCTGGTTTCGACTCCAAGGGCCGGGAAATCGATGTCGCTAGCCGACTCCAGACGTGGCAGGCAGCCAAGGACGAACTGTTGTGGAAGTTCATCCTGTCGCCGGAGTTTGGAGAGCGTGCCGATCTGCCGCGCCTCACCCGAGATCTGATGAAGCGCATCCAGGAGGATCTCGGAAAAGATCTCGAATGGGTTGCGGTTGCCCACTACAACACAGAACACCCGCATGTCCACGTCGCGGTCAGAGGCGTTTCGTGTGACGGGCAGCCGCTGCGCTTCAGGCGGGATTACCTTCAGCAGGGTGTCCGCAAGATCGCCGAGGATCTCTGCACACGCCAGCTGGGCTATCGCACCACGCTGGATGCAGCTGAGGCGGATCGGAGCGAGATCACCGAGAAACGCTTTACGTCGCTCGACCGAATGATTTTACGAGATGCGCAAAGCACGGCAGCCGGAGATGCATTCTGGTTCACAGCCGTCAAAAACCCTACACGGACCGATGTTGGCGAAATGGCCCGGTTGAAGGAGCAGCACGCAGCGGCGCGCATGGTGGTGCTCGAGCGGATGGGGTTGGCGGAATCGACTGGCCCAAACACATGGAAGGTCAGGCGCGATTTCGAGACCGTACTGCGGGCCATGCAACAGTCCAGCGACCGGCAAAAGACCCTGGCACAGCACGGGATTCTCATGTCCGACCAACGTCTGCCGGTGGAGGTTCTTGACTGGCGTCAACGACGCTGCTTCAGGGGCGAGTCCTCGTACACGGACAGGATGAGCATTCGGGCCGTAACTATCTGCTGCTGGAGGGGACCGACGCCAGGGTGCACTTCATTCCCTACACGCCGGAGATGGAAGAAGCTCGCAGCCAAGGAGGCCTACGGACGAACTCGTTTATTACCATGCACAAATTGTTCGTCGTTGGACAGCCTCTGATCCTCCACCCCCGTATCTCGGGAGCTTGACTGCAGCACCGAGTCGCCACTAGCGCCGCACGAGGTACCGGTCGGGTTGACATCTAACCCAAACAGACGGATACTCGGGTTGGATGGTAACCCGAGAAGAGAAAGATCGGATCGCCCTACTCCAGGGCACGCTAGACCTGCTCATACTGCGCACGCTGCTATTCGGGCCGCAGCACGGCCAGGGCATCGCACGAGCCATACAGGAACAGTCCGACGACGTCCTGATGGTGGATCACGGTGCGCTCTACCCCGCGTTGCAGCGTTTAGAGACAAAGGAATGGATCTCGGCGAAGTGGGGGACTTCATCGAATAATCGCAAGGCACGGTTCTACTCGCTAACCAAGGGCGGCCGCAAGCAATTGGCGCACGAAACCAGCCGCTGGCGCAAACTGGCCGCTGCGATCGGACGCGTGGTGGGTCCCGAAATCATCGAGGGCTAGAAATGTTCCGGCGACGCCAGCGGACTGACACCGACTTTTCCGAAGAATTGCGAGCACACCTGGAACTCGAAGCCGACCGGCTGCGCGAGCAGGGATTCAGTGACGAAGATGCGCGCGCGATGGCGCACTGCAACCTGGGGAACATCATGAACATTGAGGAACGCTTCTATGAGGCCGGGCGCTGGATGTGGCTAGACCAACTGTTGCAGGATATCCGCTGCGCCCTGCGGATGGTCCGCCGCTCGCCATCCTTCAGCGCGATCGTCATTCTCACGTTGGCTCTGTGCATCGGCGCCAATACCGCCATTTTCAGCGTGATTGATGCCACGCTGCTGCGTCCTCTTCCCTATCCCGAGCCCGGCCGCCTGGCCGAAATCGTTATGCATGTCCGCTATCCCAATGAGGAACCGGACCAGCGCTACCAAACAAACGCCACGTGGGAGTTGGTCCGCGATCATGCCACAGACCTCGATTCCGCGGCATATTCCTCTGGCACAGCGGGCGTCAATTTCGCTGCCGACGGAAGGGCGCAGTACATACAGCAGCAGCGAGTAGCAGCTGGATTCTTTCGTGTCTTGGGAGTGCCACCGATGCTTGGGCGCGAGTTCACGCGCGATGAGGACCGTCCAGGCGGGCCTGCGGTCGTCGTTCTCAGTCATCACTTTTGGCGACGGGTGTTCCACGAAGACCCGGCCATCGCCGGCAGAAAAGTCATTCTGCGCGGCGAACCGTACACCGTGGTCGGCGTTATGCCTGAGTATTTCCGCTCCGACGCCCCTGCCGATCTCTGGACCCCGCTGCGTCCCTCCAACACCGGCGAGGGCGCCTCTGCGAATTACGACATCATCGCCCGGCCAAAGCGCGGCGTGACGTGGGCCCAGGCCGATAGCCAAATCGAAGCCATCGGCGTACGCGCCATCGAGCAGATGCACATCAGCAAGGATGTGTTCGCCCGCATGCGCTTGGAAACACTGCAACGCATCGAAACGCAGAACACCCGGCTGCCGCTGCTCATCGTATGGGCAGCGGTCGGACTGGTTCTCCTGATCGGCTGTGCCAACGTCACGAGCTTGTTGCTGGCGAAAGGCAGCACCCGCGCGCGGGAGATCGCTACGCGCTTGGCAATAGGCGGCGGACGCCACGCGGTCACGCGCCAGCTTCTCGTGGAAAGCCTGGTTCTTGCAGTAATCGGTGGCGTCGCGGGACTCGCTGTCGCCTACGCCGGCTTGCGTGCGCTGCAAGCGATGGCGGCAAACACCTTCCCGATCGGCGATGTAAGGCTCGATGCCCGCATGCTCGCGGCCACTGGCTGCCTGGCGATCGCATGCAGCCTGCTCGCCGGAATTTTTCCAGCAGTCGAAGCCAGTGGCGTGGATATTCGGGCGGTTCTTACTGCCCGCGGCGTCGCCAGCACGCGCAAGCGATGGACGCGGCGTCTTCTGGTGTCCGGTGAGGTCGCCGTGGCCGTCGTGCTCCTGGTCGGCGCCGGTCTGCTCGTCCGCACGCTCGCCCACCTCTATCAACTGCGCCCTGGCTTCGATCCCGCCAACGTGATCGCCTCCAGTTTCTCTTTGCAAGACGCTCGCTATGACACCGCCCAGAAAGTGAACCAACTCTTTGATTCCAGCCTGGCGCGGATGCGAGCGCTTCCTGGAGTGGATTCGGCCGCGGCTGGACTGAGTTTGCCCTATCAATTCAGCGCTGACGACTTCTTCCGGCGCGTCGATGGGCCTGAAGCCAGTGACCAGCAGATAATCACAGATGTCAACTACGTCACTCCGGACTATTTCCGCACCCTTCGCATCCCCCTGTTTCGTGGCCGTGATTTCCGGCCGAGCGATGGTCCGAAGTCCGCGTCCGTTGCCATCGTGAATAACGCATTCGTACGAAGGTATTTTTCCAAACAGGAGCCACTCGGGAGTCATCTGGCGCTGCGTGATTCCAAAGTCGAAATCGTCGGAATCGTAGGCGATGTACAAGAGACCGCCCAATGGGGCGACTTTGGCCCGATCGGCACTGTACCCATGATCTACATTCCGGCGGCACAGACGGCCGACGACTACTTCAAACTGATTCACACCTGGCTTTCTCCGAATTGGATTGTTCGTTCCCGCGTTCCCTCCGAAAGCATCACCCGCGCAATACAGCAGGTCGCATCGACCGTCGACCCCCTGCTCCCCATCGCCAACTTCCGCACCATGAATGAGCTTCGATCACTATCGCTCGGCCAACAGCGCTTTCAAGCCACAGTGCTCGCCACGTTATCCGGCCTTGCTCTGCTGCTCGCGGTGGTAGGTCTCTACGGGCTGATGTCGCAATCCGTCGTCGAGCGCACGCGCGAACTCGGCATCCGCCTGGCCCTCGGCTCCAGCGTTTTCCGTGCGATTCGTGATGCCGCTCTTCCGGGTCTTTCCCTGGCACTGGCGGGCGTCGCCGTCGGTTGCGCAATAGCGGCCCTGTCGGTCCGGGCATTGCAACACCTGCTGTGGGGCGTCACAGCCACAGACCCGCTCACCTTCACGAGCGTGGCTCTTGGCTTGGTCTTGGTAGCCGGCTGCGCCAGCCTGATTCCGGCTTTGCGCATTACGCGCCTGAACCCCGCCGACACGCTGCGCGACGAGTAGCGCCCCCGGCCCTACGGCTCACGAAAATGCCCGGACCGCATTTACTAGGCTCCCCGGAAGTCGGGTTCGAGTCCATCATCCAGTCGCGTTACTCGCTTTGCATTTTGAAAAAGCGCGTCCAAATCACCCAGATGACCGGGATCAAGGACTCGAACGAGATCGTCGGGTTCTATGTCGACAATAACGATGTGCAGCGTGGATTCTGTACGAACCCGGCCACCGTTCCCGAACCGCCATCGATAGTTGCTCACCGGATTGGCGCTGCTCGGTGCCGTCGTTCTAAAGAAGCGTCGTCTTTAGACACGTGACGCTTGTCGCGCATCCCTGCGGGACCTTTGTCGAATGACGTCTGCTCCTGGTTCAGGTCGCGCAGGTTTTCGAGCTCGTCTGCGGTCTTGTGAAGGAGGCTCATCACCAACCAACTGGCGGCCTCGATAATCGTCCGCTGGGCGATCCCGCGTTGCACGGCAGTCACGGCTGAAAACCGCTGCGCGTTCTAATGCCCGCCATGCTCTCGACTAGCAGAACAATTTTTCCATCGCTACCGCCGCTGCTCCTAACACGCCACCGTAGTAGCCGAGGGGCGAGCCTACTATCCTAAGCTGCCGCTCGTTCCAGGCCGGGACGATCGCAGCAAGTTCCTCGCTGAGCGCTTGGAGCAACATCGGATTGTTTTGGGCCACGCCCCCGGAAAGGATCAAGGCTTCGGGATCCAGCAACTGAATGAGTGAACAGCAGCCTTGGGCCAGATATTTGGCAAAGCTCCATATCGCCGCAACTGCCCGAGCATCACCGGCATGGCCAGCTGCGATGATCTCCTCGGCGGAGCCGAAATTTCCTTCAGAGTAGCGCACCAGGGCGGTTGCATTGCAATACGCCTCCAGACACCCACACTTCCCACACGTGCAGGGCAGGCCGCCTGGCACGATATTGATGTGGCCGAAGGCGTTGGCAAAATGGTGCGCTCCGCGATTCAGCCTGCCGGCGACGTAGCACCCCCCACCAACTCCGGTCCCGAGTGTGATGCAGACGAAATCTCGCAATCCGCTCCCAGCTCCAAAGTGCCTCTCGGCTACGGCCAGTGCGTTGGCGTCATTTTCGACTGCGACGGGCAGACGCAGGCAACGGTTGAGCTCGTCTGCGACGAGCGTGCCCGTCCAGCCGGGAAGATTGCCGGTCGCGTAGGCTATCGTACCGGTGTCCGTGTTGACCCACCCGGCAGTGGCCACGCCCAGGCCGGCCGGGGCGCAGTCCATTGCGGCGGCGCGTTGCGACAGATCCTGCGCGACCCGCTTCAAATGATCGAGCAGCACGGCCCGTCCCGCCATGGCTGGGGTCGGGACCGAACATTTCGACAGCAGTTCGCCCGAAGACGAAACGATGCCGGCTTTGGTATTTGTTCCGCCGAGATCGATGCCGAGAAAACTCAGCCCGGCTTGCCGCAAGGCTGACTGTTTCTCGATCGCTCCGGCAAACGCGCGAGTAATGTCACGCGGCCGGGTGATGGCTGTGCCCACTACCACCGCGAAGGCGCCGGCGGCGATGGCTTCGCGCGCTTGCTGGGGAGTGTGGATGCGGCCCTCAGCCAACACGGGAACGGGACACACATGCGCTACCTGCTCGATGAAGGAGGGTTCGAACCCGGCGACGTGCGCTGTTTCGGGTGTATAACCGCGCATGGTGGACAGCACGAAGTCAGCGCCTGCCCGGGCCGCGGTCAGCGCTTCCTCTACAGTCGAGATGTCGGCCAAGACGGGAACCGCGAGTTCTTCCTTGATCCGTCGTACGCGCTCCAGCGCCCCATGGTGTTGGCCGCGCAAGGTAGTATCCACGGCAATCATGTCCGCCCCGGCTTCCACCAGCGTGCGGGCGGCCTCCAGCGACGGCGTGATCAGCACGTTGCCGTCTTCAAGGATTACTTTTTCTATGCCCAAAATAGGGGCCCGGGTAATCCGGCGGATCGCCCGGATATCGGCGGCGCCGTTCGCCCGAATTCCGGCTGCGCCCCCGGCCAGCGCCGCCTCAGCGAAGCGAGCAATCAACTGAGGATCACGAAAAATATCTCCTTCGTGAGCCTGACAGGAAGCGATCAATTTCCCCTCAAGTTGTCGACAAACCTGTGGAATTCTCATGCACCGAACCGGGTTGAGACAGCACAAATCACTATAGCGACAATGAGCGTTAAAACACCCCAGGTCATTTTTCGCACCGCCGGTTCCCCGACGCCTCGCCATTCGCCCAGCAGCACGCCCATCAAGTTGGCGACTACCAGACCCACCGCGAGGCTGAGTGGCCATCCGATGGACGGCCCGATGTTACCGAGGCGCGGCGTAGCAGCTCCGTAGAGGAAGATGCTGCCACCCCACAACAACCCCATGGCCACGCTCAACACCCAGGAGCGGGCGGTGGGCCGAGAGACCATCAGCCGGGCACTCTTGTTGCGCGTCATCAGGAACAGACAGTATGCGATGTTGGGGGCCGAACCCGCTCCCAACATCAGTAACCAGATACAGTTGGTTGCTGAAAAGCGGGAGTACCCCATCTTCACCCCCGCCTCTGCAATAGGCAGCGCCAGCGTGTAGCCGACGTTGAAGACCGCAGACATCACTCCGGCGACAATCGCAAAAAGATAGCCGGCCGCCGTGGCGTTCGCGGCGGAGTTGCCCGTTCCATCACGCAGCCGCCCCGCCCGGCCGCAGAGCCAGACTCCCATCAAGAACGTAATGACGCCGCCAAATAACACCAGCTGCCGAGTGTCCACACGCAGCGCACCCGTCATGATGAGAGGCACAAGTGAGCCCAACGCCGAACTCAAACCGATGACCAAGCTGTTCGCGATGGATACACCCAGCCGATCGACGCTGCGGCCGAAGCAAATGGCGCCAAAGCCCCAGGCGAAACCGAAACTCAATGCGGAAAAAATCGCGCCTGAAGGAGCGGCGGCCAGCACCTCTCGCCAAGCCGGGACGGCCGGAAAAACAAAGACGGGCGGCATGATCAGGCACGCCACTACGATGAATGCGAACCAGATGTTCTCCCACTTCCATCGCCGTTCCAGCTTCATCGGAGCAGTGAAAAGACCGTTGCAGATACCAGAGAGAGCCGAGAGCAGAATGCCGGTGGCAGCCATGAGTCTTCCAATGATGCTGTTTTTCGAAAATGCATTGACAGAATAATCCATCAGTGATACAAATGTCTATACATTTGGTCTAGACATTTACCTATGTCCGCCAAGCCTGATCCATTTGCCGCATTTCAATCCCTCCGGCTGGACAAAAACTCGCCGACGCCGATCTACCTGCAGATCGCCGAAGCACTGGCTTCTGTGCTGAAGAGCAACCTTCTCCCGCCGGGCTCCCTCTTACCCCCGGAACGGTTCTTTTGCGAGCGATACGGTATCAGCCGAATGACGTTGCGCCAGACCATGGTCATGCTCAAGCGCGAGGGGCTCATCGAATCGCATCGCGGCCGCGGCACCTTTGTGGCACCGCAACGTCTGCAGAAGCAGCAGCAGGAGATGCGAAGCTTCACCGAGGAAATCCGCAGCCGCGGAGGCAGCGCCCAGTCACGCGTGATCTCGTTCGAGCTGGTGGTACCAACGCTTTCCACGCGTAAGTTCTTCGGCCTGTCCGAAGGTAACAAAGTGTACGAAATTTGCCGCGTGCGACTAAAGGACGGAACACCGCTCGCGGTAGAAACGTCTCAGCTCTCACAACGCCTCGCTCCCTGGCTGGAACGTTTCGATCTCGAAAAGAACTCTTTATACCGGATTCTTGAAGAATCGTACGGGCTCAGGTTAGACGCATGTATTGAAGAGATTTCGGCGGAGTTGCCCTCCGCCGCACACCGCAGGCTGTTGGGAATTCCCAGGAGCTGTGCGGCCTTGGTGGTGAACCGGAAGGCATTCACGGATACGGGTGAGGCCCTCGAGCTAACCCGATCGACTTATCGAGGCGACCTCTACAGTGCCGTAGTGCATTCCGTTCGCAGGAAGAAAACTCCAAATTGGGGGGTGTCATTGTGATTCGAAAACGAGCGTACGGCACGTTGCTGTTGGCACTTTCATTGTGCTGCTTCCGCGCGAGCGCGCAGGTGGCCAATACGGGTTCGGTTCAGGGTGCGGTTACGGATCAGAGCGGAGCGTTCGTTCCTGATGCCGCTGTCATCCTCGCCAATGTGGCAACGGGCGCCACCCTGACTGCTCAGACGGATGCCTCAGGAGCTTTTGGCTTCCCCGTCGTAGCCGTCGGTCGGTACACATTGAAAGTAAACAAGCCAGGTTTCAAAACGTTTGTACAGTCCGAGTTTGCCGTAAACGCCGCTTCGCCTGTGCGTTTTAACGTTTCGCTGGCCGTCGGCGATACGAGCGAACAGGTAACGGTGACGGAAACTCCGCCCACCGTGAACACCGTAACCGCCAGCGAAGGCAACACGGTTACCGGCAGACAACTCAACGAACTCCCGTTGACCAACCGTTTGTTCACCCAGCTTGTGCTGCTGGAGCCGGGTGTTGCCGCACCTATCGACCATACGCCGGGCTTCGGATCGAACTCCGCGGTGGAATTCAATATGAATGGCGTCCGCTCGGATGAAAACAATCTCATGATCGATGGCGTCCGCAACCTGGACACTTTCGGTGGTAACGCGTTCATCACGCCCAATCTGTTTGCCGTCTCCGAGTTCCGTATCGAAAATAATTCTTACGCGGCGGCGACCGGGCGTTCCGCGGGAGGCCAGGTCAACTTGATCTCGCGAGCCGGCACCAATCAGTTCCACGGCAACGCGTTTGAGTTCTTCCGCAACGACGCCCTGAACGCACGCAACTTCTTTGCCAACTCCATCCCAGAGAATCGCTACAACGATTTTGGCTACGATGTCGGAGGTCCTGTCAAGAAAGACAAGATTTTCTTTTTCTGGTCGGAGGAGTGGCGACGGATTATCCAGAGCGGCGGCACGCGCCTGGCGATTGTCCCGACCGATGCTGAGCGGGGGGGCGACTTCAGCTCTCTGTTGAACGGGCCCAATCCACAAGTCATCAAGAACCCTACAACGGGCGTTCCTTATCCCAACAACGTCATTCCGGCGTCCCAGATCGATCCCAATGCTACCTTGCTGCTCAAAACCTACTTTCCCGAGCCCACGCCGGGTTTCGCCAACGGGTCGTTCAATTTTGTCTCGTCGGTCCCAGATTTCACGCGCTGGCGCGAGGAGTCTTTGCGCCTCGACGACCGGATCACGAATAAACTGAGCGCCTATGTTCGGCTCACGCAGGATAACGTCCAGCTCCAGAATCCGTACGGGCTCTTCGGCGAAAATTCGCTGCCCTTCGTGGGGGGATCCAGCCAGGTCTACCCCATCTACCACATTGCGCTGAACGCTACCTACGTGCCGACTCCGGCCTTCATCTCCGAGTTTACCTGGGGCACCTACCGCGATAACGACAAGTTTCTCCAAAATGGCCCGCTATCCAGCCGCAGCCGGGCGCCGGGACTGGATATCCCTGAGATCTTCCCACTCAACGAGCTGGATCGAATTCCCACGCTCTACTTCGCCCAGGGTTATTCCGGGATCGTGGAGGAGTGGTACTTCCACAATTACTCGTACTCCATGCCGTTCGCGAGCAACAACACCTGGACCCGCGGGCGGCACGTGATGCAGTTCGGCCTTGCGTTCACGCGCGAGGGAAAGAGCGAACTAGCCAACCCATCGAACAACAACACCAACGGCACATTCACGTTTACCGGACAATACACGGGCAATGCGCTCGCCGACTTCCTCAGCGGCCACGCCTACAATTACACCGAGACGGCTCTCGATCCCTTTGGCAACTATCGCTGGTACAACCTCGAACCTTATTTTCAGGATCAGATCAAGTTGCGCCCTAACCTCACGCTGACGGCTGGCCTGCGCTACGAGTATTTCCAGCCCGAATACGAGACCCACAACTTCTTCGGTTCCTTCAGTCCCGCGCAGTACGATCCCAGCCAGGCGCCAGTAGTGAATGCTGATGGCACCCTGGCGCCGGGCACCGGCAACCCGTTAAACGGCATCGTCGTGGCAGGTAAGAACTCGCCGTTTGGCCGCGCTCTGTTCCCCTCGCATAAGGATGCCTTCGCTCCGCGCCTGGGCATCGTCTGGGACCCCACAAACAAGGGTAAGATGTCGCTCCGCGCCGGCTACGGCATCTTCTACGACCGCTGGGGATCGTTCAGCCAGTTCGGTGGATTCAATCCTCCGTTCAACAGTTCCGTAAACATCTTCAACACACTGTTGAGCAACCCTGGCGGCACCACCGGCGCCCTTTTCCCGTCAGGCCTGAGCGCAGCGCTGCCGCCGTGGGACTATCCTCAGGTGCAGAAATGGTCGGTCAGCGTGCAACGCGAAGTTGGTTTCAACACGGCTGTGTCGGTAGCCTATGTCGGTACGAAGGGTACGCATTTGCTGGGAGCCACGAACCTAAACCAGCCATATCCCAACGCCGGGGTCGCCGACGGGAATATCGCCGTCGATACGGTGCGTCCTTTCCCCGGGTATTCGACCATCACGGCATACGAGAGCCGCTTCAGCTCGACCTACAATTCCCTTCAGGTGTCCGCGATCCGGCGCCTGCAACACGGCCTGGCGTTCCAAGCCTCCTACACCTTCGCCAAGACGCTCACCGACAGTTCGAGTGCCTGGAATACTCCGCAGGACTCCCGCAACATCCGGGCGGAGAAAGGACTCGCTGCCTTCGACCTGCCTCAGGTCCTGACGTTCAACTACGTCTGGGACGTGCCGGTCTTCCACGACAGCAAAGGCCTGACCAAAGCGGCGCTGGGCGGCTGGCAAGTATCCGGCATCACCAACATTCAATCCGGATTCCCGGTCACCGTAACGCTTCCCGGCGATAATGAGGGAATTGGCGGCGGCCTCGAGCGTCCCAATCTCATTGCCAATCCCAACGGGCCGAAGACGCTCTATCAGTGGTTCAACACTGCCGCGTTTGTCACGCCACCCATCGCCTCTTTCGGCAATGCTCCCAACGGCGCGGTTCGCGGGCCTGGAACCATCAATTGGGATTTCTCGTTGTCGAAGCAATTCCCCGTTCATGAAGATATCGCGCTCCGGTTCCGTGCCGAGTTCTTCAACATCTTCAACCACCCGTCTTTCAATTCCGTGGATGCCACAGTGGGGGACTTCACCTTCGGCCAGGTAACCAGCGCACTATCGCCCCGGCTGACGCAGTTCTCGCTTGACCTTACCTTCTAGGCGCTTGGGCCTGCGCGCGGTTCTCTATCTCGCGCTTTCGGCGATGATTTCGAGAGCCGCGCCCCAAGCGCAGCCCCCCTGGCAGGGCGCCTTCGAACAAGCCTTCGATCAACTTCGGAAAGGCGACCCGGGCGGGGCCACGGCGAAGTTTGAGACCCTGTGGAAATCGCATTCGCACGACTTCCAACTCGCGCACCAGATCGGGACGGCGCTCGACATGGCCGGACGCCACGCCGAAGCTACGCCTTGGTATGAGCGCGCCCTTGCGATCCAGCCAAATTATGAACCCGCCCTCAACAATCTGGCGCTGAACTACGCCACGCTTGGTCAACTGGCCAAGGCCGCGCCGCTGCTTCATCAGGCTCTGCGTGTGAACCACGGTAACGCGCAGGCCGCATATAACCTTGGCTTGATGGACCTGCGCCTTGAGCGCTACGCCGATGCGGTCGAAGCGTTCCGGACCGCGCGCGAAGCGCCACAGCCGCCGGCTCCGATCGAGCGGATTGAACTCGCCGAAGCAACCGCGCTCTTCCGTTTGGGCCGATACTCAGAGACAGCCAGCGTCCTGGGTAAGTCCGGCGCTCAGAATGACGCCGCGCGTTTTGAGCTGTTGGGGTCGGCGCAGGCGCTGGCCGGCGATCTGCCTTCGGCGATAAAAACCTTTCAGCAATCTGCCAGTTCCTTTCCCGGCAATCCGCAGGTCTATTACCGGCTGGCTCTGGTCTTTATGTTGGGGCGCCGGGATCAGGAGGCGCAAGATGTACTTGTCGCGGGTCTGAAGAAGATTCCTTCTTCGCCGCTCTTACTGTATGCACAGGCGGTGGTCGACGAAGCCATCGGAACGTACGAGGAAGCAGCCAGCCTGGCTGAGAGATCGCTCACGGGCGATCGCAACCAGCCGGAGGTTTGGGGCTTGCTCGGCAGCCTCTATGTGCGTTTGCGGCGAACAGATGACGCTGTAAAGGCCTACGAACAGGCCCTGGCTCTCGGCGCGGGGCCACGCACGTGCGTGGACTATGCCGAACTGTTGATCCGCCTTGAGCGGTTCGCCGAAGCCGAAAAGCAGCTTCGGGTTCTGGTCGAGCGCCATCCTCATGACGCCCGCGTAAACCGCGGCATGGGGAAACTCTATAGAGAGCAGAACCAGTACGCGCGAGCGGAGCCGTATCTCGAGCGCGCAGTCAGGAGCAATCCCGACGACGCCGAAGCCCACTTTGCGCTGGGCGAGACATTGCGCCACTTGGGCCAGCTCGACGCGGCAAAACGGGAATACACTGCTTACAGGAAGACGAAGGACGCTTCTCGAATGGTGCGCGTCTTGGAGTTGGCGGGGAGTGCTCCGGCGGGACCGTTCGAGGGGAACTGAAGAACGGCTGATCACTCGCGGAAGATAGCGATCTACGGGCTGACTAGTGTGCCAAAACGATTCCCTTTAGACACGCCGCTGAGGTCACTTGAGGTTAGGCCGGGATTTGTGGACTTGACTGTGTGCCAAAAGCTTCCGCAAAGGGTTCCTGCAAAATTACTGGATGCGATTCGGTCCGTGCGATGGATCAAATCGACAGATGGCCGGACTGTTGGACAGAAGGGCCCCACGATAAGGTGATACGTTCATTTGGACTGCCGGATGCTGATGCGTTTCTCGGTCCTAATCCGATGCCAGGCCTTACGTTGCGCGTTCCGCCGCTCTTTGTGGTACCCGAGAAGGTTCAACGATTTTGAATCTTTCCCAGGCCCGTCATGAGTTCCAAAGTAAAGTCCGGCAAAATGGAAGAACAGACAAATATGCCGAACGTCAACGAGAGAGGTGAACAGCCAAAGCGGCGCGCCGTTACGGCCGAGTCGATGGCGGCAAAACAGCGCGACATATCCGTCAGCGAATTTTTCGCAAAGAACAGGCACCTACTTGGCTTCGATAATCCGAGAAAAGCTCTCCTGACGGCGGTTAAAGAGGCTGTCGACAATTCACTCGACGCTTGCGAGGAAGCGGATATTGTTCCCGAGGTCTGGGTTCATATCGAAGCTACGGGTCCCAATCGGTACAAAATCGGTGTCCAAGATAACGGGCCGGGCATTGTCAAAAAACAGATACCGCTCATCTTCGGGAAACTGCTCTATGGTTCGAAATTTCATAGACTGCGGATGAGTCGAGGACAACAAGGAATCGGTATCAGCGCTGCGGGCATGTACGGGATGCTGACTACAGGTAAACCGGTGAAGATCGTTTCCATGACTTCGCCAAAGAAGCCGGCGCATTACTTCGAAATACAAATCGACACGCGGCGGAACATGCCGGAAATTGTTAACGGCAACGGCGACGGCGAAGACATTCCAGCCGGTGAAAAAGGCCAGAAGTACATTACCGACCACGGTATCGAATGGGTATCGCAATACCCCATTCCGGATCAACAGTCCCATTCTCACCATGCAGTGCGCAGCGGCACGCGTGTCACGATCGAGCTCGAAGGACGTTACCAACGCGGGCGCGGCAGTGTGGACGAATATCTGGAACAGACGGCCATCGCCAATCCACACGTGACGATTCACTATATCGATCCCGATGGCGGCGAGACCACGTATTCGCGATCCACAACTCAGCTTCCGCCTGAACCCGTAGAGATCAAGCCACACCCATATGGCATCGAACTCGGGCAGCTGGTCACCATGTTGAAGGAAACCTCAGCGCCCTCGATGGCGCAGTTTCTGACAACCTCGTTTTCCCGTGTGAGTTCCGGAGTTGCACAGAAAATCTGCGAAACGGCAAAGATCGGCACTCGCGCCAATCCTAAGAAGATTGGACGCCAGGAAGCCGACTCACTTTACAAAGCGATTCAAGAGACGAAAATCAGCGCTCCCGCGGCCGACTGCATCTCACCGATCGGTGAAGCGCTGATTCTCAAAGGCCTTCATCATCAGCTGCCCGGCGAATTTTTCTGCGCTGCGACGCGTCCGCCCGCGGTATATCGCGGAAACCCGTTTCTGATCGAGGTCGGACTTGCCTATGGTGGTGCTAGTTCAACCCAGAAGGTCACGCTGGACGCATTGACCGACCTGCTCAGCGAGAGTGATGCCCGGTCGCTGAAGCAATTCTTACTGACGACGTTCGATGGAGTCGGCGCGACTGGTGCCGACAAAATCCTGTCGCAGGCGAGGATGGGGACTCGTCAATCGCCTTCGAAGCTCAAGAAGGAGGAAGTCGATCAACTTTTCGCCGCAATGAAAAATGTCAACCTGAGCGAAAACCAGTCGATGCAGGTGCTGCGCTATGCGAACCGTGTTCCACTTCAGTTCCAAACGGCGGCTTGTGCCGTCACGCAGTCCGTCACCGGTACCAACTGGCGGGCTTACGGTTTGGCTCAATCCCGCGGTCAATTGCCGGTCGGTCCGGTCACCGTTATGGTGCATGTCGCCAGCGTTTGGGTGCCGTTTACCAGTGAATCGAAAGAAGCCATCGCATCGTATCCCGAAATCGTGAAGGAGTTGCGGCTAGGCCTTCAGGCCGTGGGAAGAAAACTGGCGGTTTACCTCAATCGGCGTAAACGCGTGCGTCAGGAAGGTGAACGTCGTGAGATTTTCCTGCGCTATCTTGGTGAGGTGGCACATGCCGTCGCCACAATCAAGGATTACGGAGATCGCCCCAGACGGGATCTGTATGGCCGCTTGGTCGATGTCGCGAAACGTAAGACGGCCGTTGCGGATACGCAACTGAACGACGAAGGGAAACAGCGTGAAAACGCTGGCGAGGAGTTTGGCGAGAATGTGCTGATCGTCAACCCGGAAGAAACTCCCCGCGAAAAGGCATCGTCTGAACCAACTGCGTAAATTATGGCTAAGAAAGCGAAATCGACTTCAGCCACACCGAACCGCTCGACGAAAGATAGGAAGACTCTCGGTTCGATTCGCGGTCTTGCCGATACCGTCATCCAGTCCGCGGAACGTGGGCGGGCGCCGTACGTGGATATCCCGTCACGATCATTATCGAATGTTCGGTTCAATCAATCGAAGCGCATTATTGAGATGGGCGGCGGGACCAACCGGCGGGAATTATTCAATCTGGCTCAAGCCCGCAGCTACATGCAGACACTGCTTGTCGCTTCCGGATGCAAGCAACTGATCGACCAGGGAAAGACAACCAGCATCCGAGGTTTGTTCTACCTGCTGAAGCACACCATCGAAGGGACTAGCGAAGAGACGTTCGATACGCAGGATGAATGCGATCCCGTCATCGAGGACATCGAGGTCTCACTCGATTCGATGCGCGAAGAGCTTCACCTGTACGCCAAAAACGCGGGGGCGATGGTTGGCCCGATCACACTGGTAGATAGTGGCGACACGATCGACTGTTCCCGCATGGGCTCTGGCGGCTACAGCATCCCGTCGATCGTCGAACAGGACATCGTGCAGTTCAAAAAGAACACTGCAAAATTCATCCTGCATGTCGAAAAAGACACAGTTTGGCGGCGATTCAACGAGGATAAATTCTGGCGCAAACACAACTGCATCCTGACACATGGCGGAGGTCAACCGCCCCGCGGCGTTCGTCGTATGCTGCACCGCCTCCATTACGAGTTGAAACTGCCGGTGTATTGCCTGCTGGATAACGACCCCTGGGGGTATTACATATACAGCGTGATCAAACAGGGGTCGATCAATCTTGCCTACGAATCGCGCCGCATGGCTATCCCCGATGTGCGTTTCCTGGGGTTGCGCAGTCTGGATTATGGCCGCTGCCAGCTTACTCCCAGCGTGCAAATCAAATTGAACGAGCAAGACATCAAACGGGCCCGGCAGATCGCGCAATATCCCTGGTTCGTGAACAAAAAGCCCTGGCAAAAGGAAATCGAGCTGATGTTGAAGAACGGCTTCAAGCTCGAAGTCGAAGCCCTGATCAGCAAAGACATCAGCTATGTTACGGAAGAATACGTACCGGTCCGGTTGGAGGAGAGCGAGTTCCTCGACTAGTTGGTGGGGTTTTCGAAGACTAACGGTCGGCCAGACTTTCAAGCTCCTCAGATACGTTAGCGTTCTAGGAAGCGTGCCGGTTTGGTCACTGGGCGATGTCGGGCACTCGGAGAAAGATCCATCGGACTCCTCCCGGGAAGTCGGCCAGTGTTCGGCAGGGGTCAGGCCGGGCAGCCCAAGCCGCATCTCCCAGAACCGGAGTTCCGGCTCTCGTGACACACACCATACAGTAAACGACACGACCTAGGGGCGTCCGATTCATCAAACCTGTTTCCCAGGTGCGAACATTGAGAGCATGCGTAGGCTGGAGCTTCCTTCGCCAAGCCATGCAGTATCACTGAATAAATCGGTCCGACTCGGCTATCCAGATGCAGCCGTTGGCGTAATAGACACAGGGAGGTGTGTGACCCGATGAGATCACTTTGGCAGGATGTGCGACTGGGCATACGAGGGCTGCTGAAAAGTCCCGGTTTCACAATCATCGCGGTGCTGACAGTGGCGCTGGGTATCGGCGCTAATACCGCGATTTTCACCGTTCTCAACGCCGTTTTGCTGCGCGCCCTCCCAGCAGAAGACCCGCAACGGTTGGTCATGCTTTCGAACCCGGAGTTTCACGGCATCGGAGTCGGCGACGGGTCCGGGAAGCGCGGCATGTTCGCCTACTGCGAGTTCCGGGATTTGGTCGACAAGAACCAGGTCTTCTCCGGCATGCTAGCTGTCGACAGTTATGTGCGGCGAACCGACATCACCGTCGAGGATGCTCGATCAAGTGAGCCGGAGCACGCCGACGTCACCATGGTGAGCGGAGATTACTTTCGGGTTCTGGGAATCCGGCCATTCCTGGGTCGCACGTTCACAGCTGAGGTTGACAAAGTACAGCACGCCAATCCTGTTGCCGTGATCAGCTACGGGTACTGGAAAAGCCGTTTTGCTCTGGACCCTTCAATCATTGGGAAAAGGATTCGCCTTCGCCGCACGACGTTTGACATCATCGGCGTGGCACAAGAAGGATTCTCAGGCGAGACGGTCGGATTCTCAACGGACATCTGGGTTCCGCTAACGATGCAGGCCGAAGTCTTTCCGGCCTGGACCAACTTCCTCGACAGACTTAAGAATCCGTTGCAGAAAATTCTATGGCTGCAAGTCATTGCTCGCCTGAGGGCTGGAGTAACACTGGCGCAGGCGCAATCCAGTATCAACGTGACGTTGCACCAGATCCGCGAGACCGACGCGGCGGAGATGCCCGCAGACCGCAGGCGGGAATATCTTGATTCGAGGATCCAACTCACAGACGGCAGCCGTGGCGCGAGCAACCTGAGTGATTCCGTTCAGCCGCTCCAGATTCTGATGGCAGTGGTGGGCATGGTTCTGCTCATCGCCTGCGCAAACGTGGCCAACCTTCTGCTCGCGCGCGGATCCGCCCGGCAACGGGAGATCGCCGTGCGCGTGGCGCTGGGCGCGAGCCGCTTGCGGATCTTGCAGCAACTACTAGTCGAGAGCGTGCTCCTCGCGCTGTCTGGAGGTGTGTTCGGCTTGATCCTGGCACGGTGGGCAGACGCCGTGCTGGTGAGACTCGTCTCCACCACCTCCAATCCTGTTTTTCTCGACCTGCGTCCCGACGCTCGCATCCTGTTATTGACACTTGGCATTTCCGTGCTGACCGGAATCCTGTTCGGATTGGTTCCGGGACTTCGGGCGGCGCGCCAGGAATTAAATATCACTCTAAGCGGCGCCGCCAAGGGCTCACTCCGCCGCGGCCCGCGCGATTCACGGTTGCCTGCGGGCAGAGTTCTGGTGGCCGGACAAATTGCCGTTTCGCTGGCGGTGCTGATCGTCGCCGGGTTATTTTTGCGAAGCTTTCAGGGTTTGACCAGCCAGTATCCGGGCTTTGACCACGACCATCTGTTGCAGTTCGATATCGGCTTTCTGGAAGCCAGCGGCTATAGTGGGCCGGCCGTTCATCGTGTCCACAAGGAATTACTGGCTCGTCTCGACACGATCCCGCAAATCAAAGGCGCGACACTCGCGTTTATGGGGTTGTTTGCCGGGGACGACACAGGAAGCTCCATCTCTCTGGATGGTTCCAGACCTAAGACAGGAACTGAGAATTACGTCCGGAACGATCTCGTGCCGGCACGTCACTTCGTTGCCATCGGGCAGCTGGTCCTTTTGGGTAGGGAGTTCACCGCCGACGATGAGCGCAGCTCGCAGACGGTGGGCGTTATCAACCAGACATTCGCCCGCAAGTATTTCCATGGCGCAAATCCTCTTGGCAAGAGGGTCTGGTACGGCCATGACCAGCCACAAGAATTTGTGATAGTCGGTGTCGTGAGAGACGCGAAGCATAACAGTTTGCGCGAGCCGGCATCTCCGCAATTCTATCTGCCCTTCTTCAATCCGAAGGGCGATGAGCCCTCCTTCTGCTCTTTTGAGGTTCACTACGCCGGAAACCCGGCGGCAGTGACGACTGCGATTCGGGCCGCCGTGCGGGAGGTTGCCCCCGCGGTTCCACCGGTAGAGATCCGGACGATGAACGAGCTGATAGGCGAAACTCTGGTTACCGAGCGGGCTATCAGCCGGCTCACCGGCATCTTTGGAATGCTGGCGCTGGCACTGGCAGCCATCGGGCTCTATGGCGTGATGTCTTACAACGTTACGGGCCGCACCAACGAAATCGGCATCCGCATGTCTCTCGGCGCACAACCCGGCGATATCCTGAAGCTAGTGCTGCGTGAAATCCTGATTTTGATCGGGGTCGGTGTAGCGTTGGGGCTACCATCGATCTGGGCCGTCAAGAGCATCGTTGCCGCTCAGCTCTTCGGGATTTCTGCACTCGACCCGCTGGCCATCTCCGGCGCCACATTCGTACTAGCCGCCGTCGCAGTCGTGGCGGGTTATGTGCCGGCGAGATGGGCGTCACGGGTGGAGCCAATGCGCGCACTCCATTACGACGGATAGTCAGCTTCGCTTCACTCTGTTCCCCTTAGGCCGCACCGTGGATTAGGACCGAGAATGGCACTTAACATCGTCTTGACTTCGCGATTGTTTCCGGCCGACCACCTTTCCCTTCAGGCTCACCTCCGCATGTTTTCGTCCAAAAAAGCGAACACGTCGGGCTGCCAAATACTCACCCTGAGATGGAGGAAGTCATGCCATCGTCAACCGTCTGCCCGATGGGCGGATAGATCTTCAAACGATGCGGTTTCCCGATCTGCTCGCGGCGGGCGTCCAGCACCGTGCCGGACGAGAGGGAGTAATCGTTCTCAGCGTGAACGAAGAAGACCGGAGCTGCGATACGGTCAATGGCGGTGAGCAGGCGCGCTCGCAACTCTGGAGAACGACCAAAGCTATATCCGGCGCCGGAGAACACTACGACCGCCCGCAAGTTCGGCTCACGTTCGACTCACGTTCGGCTAGTAGCACCGTGAGCGATCCTCCGAACGAATGGCCGACCAGGGCAATGTTCTGGGCATCCACGTAAGGCAGCGTCCGCAGGAGCTTGAGTGCGGACAGGTCATCGTCCATGTCCCTGCTTTCAGATAGCCGCAACTGCAATGTGTTGCGCGCCTCCTGCGCATGATCAGCGGATTCTTTGTTCATCAGGTCGAAGGCGTTAGCGCCTTAAAGACCCCACGTAGTGGTGCCGCCCTGAATGCGCCACCAACCATGCCAGCCGTCCGCGAAGTCCGGCTCCCAGGCTGCCGTGTACAATCCGAAGTCCGTCCCGATTGCGAAAATGTCCAGATGGTCGGCGCTGCGTGAAGTGCCGAACACCGATGTTCCAGGGGCCGCGAACCCGCCGTTGATCTGCCACCAGCCGTGCCAGCCGTCCGCGAAGTCCGGCTCCCACGCCGCGGTATAGATGCCATGATCTGTCCCGACGGCAAAAATGTCTAGCTTGTCGGCGCTACGCGAAACACCGAACACCGATGTTCCAGGGGCCGCGACGCCGCCGTTGATCTGCCACCAGCCGTGCCAGCCGTCCGCGAAGTCCGGCTCCCACGCCGCGGTGTAGATGGCGTGATCTGTCCCGACAGCAAAAATGTCGAGGTGATCGAGACTGCGTGAAACAGGAAAGACGGACGTGCCTGGGGCGGCTACTCCGCCGTTGATTTGCCACCAGCCGTGCCAACCGTCCGCGAAGTCCGGCTCCCATGCTGCGGTGTAGATTCCGTGGTCTGTGCCGACGGCAAAAATGTCGAGGTGGTCGAGGCTTCGCGATACACCGTATACCGAAGTGCCCGGAGCGGCCACGCCGCCGTTGATCTGTATCCAGGAACTCCAACCCGTGTCCGGGCTCCAACCGCAGGTGCAGATCGCAAAGTCCGAGCGGACAGCGAAAATGTCGAGTCTGTCGCTGCTGCGCGAGACCGCGTGCACGTTCGTACCGGGCGCGGCGGTAAAGTCGCCGAGTCGCCACCAGCCGTGCCAACCGTCGGTGAATTCGGGTTGCCATGCCGCTGTATATACACCGAAGTCAGTTCCCACGCAGAAAACATCGAGCTTGTTCAAGCTGCGTGATACGCCGAAGATCGAGGAACCTGGCGCCGCGACCCCGCCATTGATTTGCCACCAACCATGCCAGCCGTCGGTGAAATCCGGTTCCCAGGCCGCGGTGTATGTGCCGCTATTGGTTCCGGTTGCGAACACGTCCAGGTGATCGGCGCTCCGCACAACCGCTGAGACGACCTCCGGACATTGAGGGACGACACACGCTCCACTGTTCTTCCCCCAGTACCCCTCGACGAACACGCCTTTGTTCCAGGTCTGGCGGCTGTTACATATATCGCCGATCTCGGCGCCGGAGACATCTGTGTGCCAGCCATCGCCTTGCGGGTCGGTCACAGTTTCGACGAGTTCGTGGCCAAAGGCGCGCGTCATCGTGTTCAAGTCGGAGTTTCCGATCCAGGAGACCCAGGCAGTGTCCCAGTCGAACGGGAAGTCGTAGTCGCCTGGCCAGCTATGTGCTCCCAGCGCCCCGCCCGGACCGTACGTGGTTCCTGGCGGCATAAACACGCAATAGTAGTTGCGCCCGCCACGATCATCCGGTTCGGGAAAGTTGTTGTTGTCGATCAGATTCCACACGATGTCGCCGACGTTCCCATCATCGAAGGTCGACGGCGGCCCCGGCGAAAGCACAATCAGCGAACCGCCCAGGGTCGGCCGCGCGAGGCCGTATTGGCCGACTGCGGAGCAGAAGGGTCCGTCAATCTGATTCATTGCAGCGTCTATCAATTGGTTGCAGAAACCGGCATCGCTGCCGTTCCAACTCGCGCCCCAGAAGATGAGCTGCACCGTGACGCCTCCGGCAGTCGTGCCGCCGTGGAAAGTGACATTCGTGTCCGTAGTTCCATTGTTCGCGGGAAATTGGAAGCCATCCGTGAGACTTACGTGGGACGCCTCCTTGCGCGCTGTTTCCGGGGCGACGGGAACAATCCCGACCCGCTTCATTTTGGATGGCTCAGGACGGGGTTTTAGCGTGGGACCCAGATCGACCCGCTTCGTTGCTTTCCGGCCTGGCATCTGGATCTTGGGACTGTGCATGTGGGGCGCGCCCACGGCTTTAGAACTCATATTTCCTCTTTTGCCGCCGAGAGAGCGGCATTGCTAGAATAGTGACCCCCGGGAAAGAAACGTTTCATAGGCGGCGAGCATAATTCCTCGGAGCAGGAAACCGTAACATTGCTCGCAAGCCTGGCGGGAGATAACGAAGATGGTCAGCAGAAATCTCTGTCGGCGGTTTGAGCGACTCGAAGCCAGCTGATGCCGACCAATGGACCGCGGCTCATGGAGATCCGCGTCTTCTCTGTGTGGCGACCGGAGAGGTAATTCAGCGAATACTGACGCCCTGGTACGACCCGCACAACCGTGGCCGGCGAGCACGACCATGGCAGCGAAAAACGTATGCACGCGATCACCAGGCGACGGCGCTTTGATGATCGATTCGTGCCGCGGTTGAAACCGAATTCGACCGGCAATTCGTGCGCGGATCGAGGCACAGGCTTGCAAAGGCGAAGAAACTTGGTTTGAAGGTGCATGGCGCGCTTCCACACAGATCCATCTCGGCTGGGCAGGACAGTCAAGCGGCCTTCCGCGAATTGCCCGATCAGGGTAGCCAGCTTCTGAGGTCACTTCCTCTGGGGCAGGACGCGAACTACCGCGGGCCTAGCGGAAAACCTAGATCCCTTCCAGGCCACCTCGTATATCCCTGGCTTGGGAAAGTACTTTCCAATGGTCACCAATAGTGGCGCCATCTTTGTGAAGGGAGTCATTCTAGGTGCGGTGAGCTCATTAACTTCACCGGTGATTCTCCTAGGTGGGCCGGCCGGCGAAAGCGCGGCCTCGGTCTTCCGGCAGTACGGCCTGGCTGCGCGGTTTTACTCTCCCGAGATCGGTCGTGCGGCCGCATTCAAAATGCTACGGAGCATCTTCTCCAAGCCGGCGGATCGTGGCGGGTGCTGTCCGCGAGGAAATTAGTGTTTCCCGTTCTTCCAAACAAAATATCCGATCATGGTCTTCGCATCCTGAATTTTGTTCGACAGGATCATCTTCTCGACCAGCCTGGCGGGAAACCAGCGGCTCCGGATGCGTTCGTCTTCCATGGGCGTCGCTTCGCCGGCGGTTAGCTCCGTTGCCAGAAAAATGGTCATCTTTTCGGCAACGTAGCCCGGGCTGGGGTAGAACGAAATCAACTTTTTCCAGCGGCGTGCGCGATAGCCGGTCTCTTCCTGGAGTTCGCGCCGGGCAGCTTCGAGCGGTTTTTCACCGGGATCGAGGCGGCCCGCAGGCAGTTCCCACAGGTCGACGCGCGCCGGGAGGCGGTACTGGCGGACCAGCAGAATGTGGCGCCGGGTATCCACGGCCATCATGACCGCAGAGCCAGCATGGCGGACGATGGCGCGACGAATCTCAAACCCGCCGGGGTCTTTCGCACGATCCTCGGTCACCCAGAAGATTGGGCTGCGATAGCGCTCCCGCGACGAAATGAGCTTCATCACTTGGCTTTCTCGACTTGTACCGCGCCGAATTTTTCGAGTGGCTTCCCGATCTTGGAAGCGTCGCCGACCACCACGATTGTGGCCTGATCGGGCGCGAAATACTTCTTCGCGGCTGCCTGAATCTGATCCGGCTCGACGGATCGAACATGCGCCGTAAACTTCTCGAGGTAATCGTCGGGAAGGCCCATGCTTTTCATCAAGTCCACCTGATCGGCCAGGCCCGACTGGGTCTCGAGGCTGATGAGGAACACGCCGCTCATGTAATTCTTGGCGTCGGTCAGTTCCGCAGCCGTCACGGGCGCGTTGCCGATGCGTTCCAGGTGTCCCAGCACAGCATCCATGGCTGGCCCGACCACGTCGTTGCGCACCTGCGTGACGGCCAATGCCACGCCCGCATCTTTGCGGCGATCGAGTTCGCTATGTACGTCGTATGCGAACCCTTTTTCCTCGCGGACATCGTTAAAGAGACGCGAGCTGGCGCCACCGCCCAAGATGGCGTTCCCGACAAAGAGGGGAAAGTAGTCTGGATCGGTGCGCGTCACCGCCAGCCGTCCGATGTGGATGTCGGCCTGGACCGAACCCGGACGATCGAGCAGCACGATTTGCTTCTTACTCGCCGGGAAGTCCTTGGCGGGTGCGGCTGGCGCGGGCCCTTCCTTCCAGGAACCGAACTTTTCGCGTACCAGATTCAGTGTTGCATTGCGCGCCGGAAGTTTTCCCAGCATCACCAACACGGCATTGTTCGGAACGAGATGGCTGTCGTGGAATTCAAACATCGACTTCTGGTCCATGCGGTCGATCGATTCCATGGTGGGAGCGATGTAGCGGTAGGGATGATCGCCGAACACCAGTTCGTCGAATTTTTCGCTGGCGAGGAAGGCGGGCTGCGAGTGCTGCGCCAGCAACGCCTGTTTACGATTCTGCTTGCGCAATTGGACTTCATTCTCCGGAAAGCTGGCGTTTAGAGCAACGTCCGCGAGCAGTTCCAGAAGCTTGGGTAAATTTTCGGCGAGCACGTTGCCACCGACGGTGAGCACGTCGGGCGACGAGTGACCATCCAAGCTACCGCCAATGGAGGCAAGCTCTTCGCCGATATCGCGGAAGGAACGGGTTTTCGTTCCCTGGGTCAACAGCCCCGCGACCATACCAGACAATCCGGGAAGTTCCTTTGGATCGAACTTCGATCCAGCCTGAAAGCTCAGGCGAACGGTTACTAGCGGGAAGCGCGGGTCCTCCACCAGCACCACGGTCAGCCCGTTGGGCAGTTTGGTTTCGTGGATCGGCGGCATCTTGTAGGCCGGTATTGGCGGAGTCTCAGGAGGTTTGGTGCGATCGATTGTCTGGGCCATCAGTATGGTTCCTGTAAAGAGAAATGTGAAAACAGTCTTGGTCATCAGTTGCCCCCTTTGGCCGCGCCGGATGAACTGGGCTGGGGCTTCGGGCCCACGGCAATCTGGAGGACGGAGCGCCGCTCCGGCGTGAGGTAATGCTTCGCGGCAGCCTGAATCTGGGCGGGAGTCACCGCAAGCAATTTGTCCAGCTCCTGGTTGATGTATTCCGGCTTTCCGTCCAGCACTTCATAAGTCGCCAGCAGCTTGGCCCGCTGGAATGAGCTTTGAAGTGCCGTGATGCGTTCGGAGCGCAACAAAGTTCGGGCGCGCTCCAGCTCCTTCGCGTCCACGCCGTCATTCTGAATTTTTGCGATCTCGTCCTGCACCTGCTGGACGATCTGGTCTCCAGTGAAATTTGGCTTGTAGAGCAGGAACATGGCGTAATCCGCCGGGTCCTTGTAATCCACGCTATTGGTGAACGGCCAGCCCAGGTCAGCCTGGTATTGAATGACGGATTGTTTGCCTTTCACCAGGTCCAGTTGGAATCGCGAACTTGGCCCGGCGGTAAACAGCACGTCGATCATAGTGATGGCAAAGTAATCCGGCGAGTGGCGAACGGGTCCGGGATAACCGATGACCACTCCTGGAACCTTGGCCAGGGCATCGTGGTAGATGTCGCTGCGCGGTTTGGGCGAGGGTTCCGCCAGATCCGGCGTGCGCGGCTTGGGTTGTGAAGGAATGTCGCCGAAATAAGTCTCGATCAGCTTCTTGGCCTCGGGGATCTGGATGTCGCCGACGAGAACCAGTACAGCATTATCTGGCGCGTAATATGTCTTGAAGAACTTCGCGACATCCTCCACCGACGCGGCGTTCAAGTCTTCGAACGAGCCGATCAGCGAATGCGAATTCTGCCAGTTCTGGTAGGCCAGCTCCGGCCAGCGATCCACAATGGCGGTGCTATACGGCTGACTGTCGAAGCGCAGCCGGCGCTCCTGCTTCACCGCTTCCTTCTGGTTTGCCAGATTCTCCGTGGTGATGTTGAGGCTGCGCATACGGTCGGATTCCAACCACAGGCCGACGGCCAGCTTGTTGGCGGGCAGCGTTTCGAAATAATCCGTGTAGTCCGGATGCGTCTGGCCGTTCATAGTGCCGCCGTTGGCCTGAATCAGCTTGAAGTGCGTGCCTTTGGGAGCATTGGCCGAGCCCTCGAACATCATGTGTTCGAACAGGTGAGCGAATCCGGTGCGCCCCTTTTCTTCGGCGCGCGCACCCACGTCGTACATGATGTAGACGCTGACCACAGGAACCGCATTGTCGCGCGACAGGATCACGCGCAACCCATTTTTGAGAGAGTATTTTTCAATTGGGATTACGGTCTGCGCGGCTTGCACAACCGCGCCGAGCAAAATCAGCGAAACAAAGAGATATCTCATATTTTTCAATTCTTCCGAATGGCTTGTTCAAATTTCTCCGCACACAGAGTGTTTAGAATGTCGTCCGGTCCCAGCCAGCCCCGGCGGGCGGTCAGCACACCATACCCCATATTATGGAGGTGTTTGGGATGGTGCGCGTCGGTGGAAATGGTGAACTTTGCCCCGCGTGACTTGGCGGTGCGCACCAGGCTGCCGTTCAGATCCAGCCGCTCGGGGCTGGCGTTGATTTCGAAACGGACATTGCGCTTGACGGCCTCGACCACGATGCGGTCGAAATCGAACTGGAACGGATCGCGCTGCATGAGCAGCCGGCCCGTCGGATGACCCAGCACTTTGAGCTGCGGACATTCGAGCGCACGTAAGCAGGCGATCGGTCATCTCCGCCGCTTCCAGGTTCATGTGGCTGTGTACGCTGCCGATCACCAGATCCAGCTCCGCCAGCGCGTCATTGGCGAGATCCAGCATTCCATCTTTCAGGATGTCGCACTCGATGCCGGAAAATACGCGGATACCCAGGCCGTTCTGGTTCAGCTCGCGCACGTGGCGGGCGAACGCCACTGCGCGAGTTTCATCCAGGCCGTTGGCCATAGCTATGGCTTTGGAGTGGTCCGTGATGGCGACGTACTCGTAGCCCATCTTTTTTGCCGCTTCGGCCATTTCTTCGAGTGACGCGCGGCCGTCGGTTTCCGTGGTGTGCATGTGGATATCGCCGCGAATGTCTTTCAGTTCGACCAGGCCCGGAATGCGACCTTCCTCGGCAGCTTCCACTTCACCGCAGTTCTCGCGCAGCTCGGGCGGAATCCATGCCAGGCCCAGCGCTTTGTAAACTTCCTCTTCCGTATCGCCCGCCACGCGCGCTTCATCCGCGGCTCGGAAGAGGCCGTACTCGCTGAGCTTGAATCCCATCCTGACCGCGCGGGTGCGCACGGCTACGTTGTGCTCCTTGCTGCCGGTGAAATACTGCATGGCGGCGCCGTAACTTTCGCGCGGCAGCGCCCGCACGTCCACCTGCAAGCCTTCGCGGCCGACTTTGGCGCTGGCCTTATTGGGGCCTCGGCCCAGGACTTCGTGTACGCGAGGATAAGCCACGAAGCGATCGAGCGCCGCCGCGGCGTTCGGGCCGGTCACGAGCAGGTCGAGATCGCCCACCGTCTCTTTGCCGCGCCGCAGGCTCCCGGCGGCGGTGATGTTTTCGATGCCGTCCAGTTCGCCGAGGTATCGCTTCAGCTCCTCCGCCGTGTCGTGGGCGAAGCTTAGCAGAAAGCGCCCGGTGCGGAGCCGGTATTGCGCGATGGATCGCAGCACTTTTTCTTCAAGCTTCGCGCCCATGCGCGGCAGCACGCGCAGCTTCTCTTCTTGGCAGAGCTGCTCCAGCTCATCCATGGTAGTGATGCGGTAATGCTCGAAGATTAGTGCGATGCCTTTCGGTCCGAGGCCCTGGATCTTGAGAAATTCGAGGGCGGCGGAAGGAAATTTCTGCAGCAATATGTCGCGCCGATCACAGGAACCGCGTTCAACAATCTCTTGCAGAACCCCGGCCAGGCCTTTGCCGATGCCCGGAATCTCAGTGATTTTGCGATTGGGATCGCGCAGGATGTCGATAACGCGCTCGGGATAGCCCTCGATTGCCGTCGCGCCGTTGCGATAGCTGCGGATGCGGAACGCATCCTCGCCCGCGATCTCCATCAGATCGGCGGTCTCCCAGAGCACGCGCGCAATCTCTTTGTTGTCCATGAAAGGGGGGCTAAAGAACAATTCTATCAAGTACATTCTTGCCCGCGTTTGTCACGCCAAAGGGAATTAGTGCATCGCAACTTCACCGGTTGATTTCGTTCTGGGCGGCCTGCTCATGATCATTGGCAAAGGAACCAGGCAGCCGACGACGATCGCCATTAAGGAGATCACCTGCACGTAAGCGAGCGTGGTCGCTTGCCCTTGCAACATTGCCATGACGCGGGCGTAAGCCTGTTGAGTGGCCGCTGTCGCTTCGAGGCCTGAATTTTGCAAAGACTGGCTGATTCCGTTGGCCAAATTTTCGAATGCGGGATTGCCGGTATGGGTATGGCGGACGAGCGTATTCTGGTTCTGCTGGCCCACCCGCGTGAGCATGGTGCTCAATAGTGCGATGCCGATACTGCCGCCGATGTTACGCATGAAGGCATTCATACCGGAGACCTGGTTATTCTGCTCTCTCGGTATGCCCACGTAGGCGAGCGTGCTCGACGGCAGGAAAATGAATGCGAGGCCCGCGGTTTGTAGGGTTCGCATGGTGGCGGCGGTGCGGAAATCCATGCCGGGACTTAGATGCGTGGCCATAAAATACAGCGCGCTGGATGTTGCCGCGAAGCCGAACCCCATCATCATGCGCGGGTCCACGCGCGACACGAGAAAGCCCGCGAGCGGCATCATGACCAGCATGATGAAGCCTCCGCCTGCGAGCGCTTCACCTGCTTTTGTGGCGTCGTATCCCAGGAGCGTTTGCAAGAACTGCGGGAGGAGCACGGTGGTGCCGTTCAGCACCATGCCGAGCACGAAGGTAAACAGCATGGCGGTGGCGAAGTTGCGTCCGCGAAAGAGCCGGACGTTGACGATCGGGTTTGCCTGACGCCATTCCCATATCACCCAGATGACGAGAGTCGCGGTGGCGAAAATCGCTGTTGTCGTAATCATGCGCGAGGCGAACCAATCTGATTCCTGACCCTTGTCAAGAACGAGCTGGAGGGCTCCGATGCCGAGGGCGATCAAGGCGAAGCCCGTGTAATCGATGCGCGATTTCGAGTCACTGAATCGCTTTTGTTCGCGCTTTAAATACGGCGGATCTTCGACTAGCCGATGAGTGAGAAAAAGCGACAGAATGCCAATCGGAATGTTGATGAAGAAGATCCAGTGCCAGCTATAGTTATCTGTAATCCACCCTCCTATAGTGGGGCCAATGGCCGGCGCGATCACAACTGCCATGCCGTAGACGGCGAAGCCGAGGCCGCGGTCGTGAGCCCGGAAGGTATCGGCGAGGATGGCTTGCTCGCTGGGCACGAGTCCACCTCCGCCCGCTCCTTGCAGGACGCGAAACAGCACCAGCATGCCGAGGCTGGGCGCGAGACCGCAGAGAAAGGAACTGACGGTAAAGAGAGCCACCGATGACATGTAAAAACGTTTGCGGCCGAAGCGGGTGGCAAGCCAGGCGCTGATGGGCAGGATCACTGCGTTTGACACGAGATAGCTGGTAAGTACCCAGGTCGACTCGTCCTGGCTTGCGCCCAGGTTGCCGGCGATGTGCGGCAGGGCGACATTGGCGATGGAGGTGTCGAGAACCTCCATGAATGTGGCGAGTGTAACCGTGAGCGCGACGGCCCATTGATTATGAGAGGGCCTCCATTCCGGCTCGTGGGAAATGGTGGAAGTATTTGCCAACGGATTATTTCACCCAAACCCTGGGATCGACGGACATACCGGGACGCAGCCGATCGAGACCGGATTGATTGGGCTCGAAACGGATGCGGACCGGCAGGCGCTGGATGACTTTCACATAATTTCCCGTGGCATTTTCCGGCGGCAATAGGCTGGCGATGGCGCCGGTGGATGCGGGAAGGCTTTCCACGCGTCCGTTCAGATCTTCATTAAAGGCGTCGACGTGAATGGTCGCGCGCTGGCCCGGCCGCATGCGGCGAAGCTGCGTCTCTTTGAAGTTTGCAGTAACCCATAAGTTGCCGATCTGGGCGATCTGGACCATCTGCTGGCCGGCGTTCACGTGCTGACCGACCTCCACGGTGCGCCGGGAAACGATGCCGGAAACGGGTGCGGTGATCTTGGTGTAAGAGAGATCGAGCCGAGCTCGTTCGACCTGCGTTTCGGAGGTCTTCACGCTGGCCTGGCGAGTCACGATATCCGCTCTGCGAATGGCAAGTTGCAGAGGTGCGTTATCCTTGGCCTCGGCGAGGCGAACCTTCGTCTGAGCGAGGCTGGCATTTCGCTGATCGACCGTTTTGCGCGCCGCAGCCGCGGATGCGCGCCGCGAATCGACAAGCGCCGCCTGTGCCTTGGCCGTCGCTACGACCTGGTCGTATTGCTCGCGCGGGACTTCGTCTTTGGCGACCAGAGGCTGATAGCGGGCGATGTCGGCCTGAGCCTTGGCGCTGTTGGCTTCTGCTTGCCGCAAGTCGGCTTCGGCGGCTTCATAGTCACGCTCCGCGGCCGACACAGCGGCTTCGGCGTTAGCGAGATCCGCTTCCGTACTGGAGACGGTGGCGCGATTCGAGGTTTCGGTGATCGGCACGTTGGGGTTTATGGCGCGGACCTGGGCTTCATTTTGCAGCATCTGGCTTTGCGCCTGATCGAGCGCATTCTGGTAATCGCGTGGATCCAGATCGGCGATCGGCTGGCCCACTTTTACGAACTGATTCTCTTCCACGTAGACCGCGGTAACGGTGCCTGAGACACGGGAACTGATGGCGCTGAGATGTGCGTCCACCTGGGCGTCGTCCGTGCTCTCATACGTGTTGGAATGAATCCACCAGAGCACCCCTCCGGTAACCGCAGCTGCGAGCACGAGCAGAAAGATGATGGGCACGAGAGAGGATCTACGGGTCTTCGGTTGTGTGTTCTCTTCCCCGACCGGGGGCACGAGTTTCTCCGCGCGGTCCGCGCTAGAGCTTTTAACATCATCGAGAGTTTCGGTATTATCTGCCATAGGTGCTCCTGCGGGCTGTCATGGACGAATGCTCTTTTCCGCTCCGCCCACGGCGCGAGCAAGTCCTGCGCGAGCGAGTTGGTATGAATACATGGCGCTGATGTAATCCTGTTCGGCGGTAGCGACGGACTCCTGTGCCTGAACCAATTCGACTGTGTCGGCGAGACCGGCGCTGAAGCGGTCTCTTGCCTGTTCCAGCGTATCCGCCGCGAGACGGCGGTTGGATTCGGCGAGTCGAATCTGTTCAGACGCCGTATCAAGATCTAGTTGGGCGGTACGTACGTCCTGTTCAGCGCGTCCACGAATATCTTCGAGTTCAGCGCGGCGCTGGGCAACTACGGCGGTGGCCTGCTCGACATCGGCGCTGATCCGGCCACTCCGGAAAATCGGAACGTGTAGGGTTCCGGTGACACTGAATGTGCCGTGCGATTGCGCCGGATTGATACCGATGACACCGTAATCCGCGTTCAGTGAGAGTGATGGCAGGTACTCCGATGTTGCCGCTTGCCGGGCTTCTTCGGCCGCATGAACCTGAACGCTGGCGGCGCGCACATCGGGCCGCTGGTCCCACGCAAGCTTGATCATTTCATTCAACCCCAATGTCGTGTCTGTTCGGTTGAAGGGCTGCGTATCGGTGAGCAAGATCGACTGGGATTGCGGCAAACCTATGAGTCTGGCGAACGATATTTTCTGTTTGGCCAAATCGTTCAGCAGGGAGTTGAGGCGCTGCTGCTGGGTCTGTAACTCAACCAAGCTGCGATTGACGTCTATGCGGGCGTTCAGGCCGCTCCGGTTGCGGTCGACCGCCTGCGTGTAGGCGGCCTGCGCGGTGGCGATTTGCGCGCGCGCGGTATCCACGCGGCTTTGACTGGCGATCACCTGTAGGTAAGCGCCGGTAACGGCCAGAACGATGAGTTCACGGCTGTCGAGCACGGTCATCCCAGAGGCGCGGGCGTTTTCTTTGCTAGAACGATAGTTGTGGAGACGCGTGAGGTCGGCCACCGCCTGAGAGAGGCTGGCCCGGACGTCGAAGTAGTTGAACGGGCCGACGATGCTGGGGAAATTGAAACCCGGCTGTCCAGGACCGGACGAAATAGAGGAAAAACGCAGGCCTGCCGCCACGAGGTTGATTTGTTGAACCGTCTCGCGCACGTCACCGTTTATATCGGGGAGCATTTGGGCGCGCGCGCCAATCCTTTCCGCATTCGCCTCGCGCTGCGCAATGCTGGAGACCACCGCACTGAGATTGAACTGAAGTCCACGTTTGACCGCCTGGGCCAAGGTGAGTGATAGAGGTTGCTGTGTGAGGGGATCGTTGCCGGGCACGCTTCCCTGAAGATTGCCCTGCACTTGCAATGTACTGTTCAGCGTGTTTACGCTACCTGAGCCGGGCACGCCCGCTGTTGTTTGGCCGATAGTGATGGAGCTGCCTTGCGCCCGGCCGGATAACGGAAGCTGCTGGGCGCGAGTAGCAGTGCTCCCGCCTCCCGTGGGGCCGAGCTGAGCCCAGAGCGGGAGAGCGATTCCGCTGGCGAGAACCAGAAATCGTGTAAGCCGAGGAGTCATTTGTTTTGTAATCCGTAAAGGATCAGTGAGTGGGTGAAGGCGACATCCTCTTCGAGGGATAATTGCGCCCAACCGCGCAGATGGCGTTCGAGAAAGCCACGGGCCAGGTCGAAAATTGCAAGTGCCGCCGGTTCGACCGGAATTGCCCGGAGTTCACCCTGTGAGATCGCTTGTTCGAGGCATTGACGCATAAAGTCGAACCCGCGTTTGAAGGGTTTGTCGATGACGTCCGAGATGAGTTTCGAGCGTGAGCATCGACTGCCGAATTCGTCGAAACAAATACGCAGAAAATCCTGATTATGCTGAAGATAGTCCGAGCGCAGGTTAAGGAAAACGGTGAGGCGTTCAGCGAACGTTTTCGGTGTTGACATGCCCGCAATCGTTTTGTCTACCAGGCACTCCAGATCGCTGGCAAGCACGGCGGCTAATATCTCTTCTTTGGATTTGAAGTAGAGATACACCGTGCCCTTCGCCGTACCCGCTTCTTTTGCGATCTCCTCGACATTAGTTGCGGCGTAGCTGAGGCGGGCGAAGATCCGGCGGGCGGCTTCGAGAATTTCCTGATGACGCCACTCGGAGAGAAGTTCTTTGCGGGCCTTGCGGGCTAGTGTTTGCTGATTCGTCATATTAATGACCCATAAGTCATTATAATGAACAATCAGTCATTTTTACAAGGCCGTGTCTTTAGGGTAGGTGAAGGAGGAATATGTATTCCGTATCTCGTTGTCAAAATTATCGGGGGTCAAATTAATGGAAGCTAGCTCTTGCTTCCCGGCCCATCCGGCCATCCCAACTGAATCGCACGCGAGAATTCCGTTCCAGAGCGTCACGCGAGCCGACCCGGCGTCCATCATGTTGATCGGCCGATTGCTTTCGATCCACGTTGCATCTCGCGTACCAGGATCGACAGCGGCTGACTTCACCCGCTGGCTGGGGTGTTGCGTGTTCGGCGCTGGATTACCTGCGAAATACGCCGAGGGTTTAGGATCGCAACGCCCGCGACTTTGGCGGTTCCGGCAGCGAGACCCGCGAGGCCGGATCGCATGGCCGAAGTTCCGTTCGGAACGCCCTTAGGCCGGCGGGTATCTGCAGTAGACTTGGCACATGGTCCGTCAGATTGCGCCTCTGTTCTTCACCATGGACATTCCCGCTACGCTCGCCTATTACAAAGACAAGCTTGGCTTCGAATGTCTGGGGACGTGGCAGGATCCGCCGGTCTATGCCATCGTGGCGCGCGACCAGCAGGCGATTCACTTCCGCTGCGCCGAGCCGCCCACAGCCAATCCGGACAAATACCGGGACGAACTGCTCGACGCGTACCTGTTCGTCGAAGATGCCGACGCACTTTATGCCGAATACGCAGCCCAAGGCGTAGAATTCACTCGGGGACTTGCCAACATGCCATGGCACTCGCGCGAGTTCGTGGTGAAGGATTGCGATGGCCGTCTGCTGGCTTTCGGCGCGAACCTGTAGTCTCGTTCGGTCGTTCCTTCCAGAAGACCTATCTTGCAGGTGAGTGACTAGGCGGCGCGCTAAGTCAGGCTGAGCAGCGCGATGGAAGTGATTCCCAGCGCGATTCCGGCCACGCCGGCGGGGCCTATTCGCTCCCGAAACACCAGGATCGCGATCAGCACCACCAGAAATAACCCGCCTGCCAGTGTAACGGGGTAGACAATGTTACCGGGAATTCCCTTGGACAATGCCAGGCCCATGCAGGACTGTCCGCAGGTGCTGAAGAATCCGAGTCCCATCCCGACGAGTAGGTCCGAGCGGGCAGGCCGCTTCCTCGCGCGCAGGAACAGTATCACCATGAAGAGCCCACCCGACAGGTACCAAAAGGCGAGGTAAAGAGGCGTGTAGCGCGCGGCCAGGCCCAGGCCAGCCAGGATTCTCAACCCGAAGGGGCACAGCCCGTTCAGGACGAAGGCCACCATCATGAACCGGAACCACATTCAATCCATCCCGGCGACCGGACCGGGCGCAGCCTCGCTGGCCGAAATATCACCCTTGCCCTGGTCCTGTTTGCGGTCCCACCACAGCAGGAGAAGCGAAATCACGATCAGCAACAGCACGCCGAGCTTTCGCATGTTCAACGGCTCGTGGTACACCACCACGGATAACCCCGTGGGAACGGCGGCGGAGAGATTGATCAACAACCAACTCGTGGCGATACGGCCATAACGCAGGCCGTGTTGGAAGAGCCACAGAGCCGCTGCCGCTGATGCTCCGAAGGGCAGCGCAATCAGCGGTACGCGGGGGTGCCAGGAAGATAGCGACGCCGGTTGCGAGATAGCCGCATAGATAAGGCTCAGCACGCACGAAGTGATCATGGTGAACAGCGAGATATTCAAAGCACTACAGGTATAACGGTCGCCCAGTTTGTGGATAACTCCCATGGCGGCAAAGCTAACGAGTCCCACCAGCATGAACCAATAACCGTCCGGCATATCGAAAAACAACCCCCCGGCCGGCCATCAGCTTGTCTTGCATCAAGATGCTCGGCGGCAAAACGGGCATTATCAGCCGTTCCACCGTGTCTGTCAACTATGTTATGCTCCGCCTGTTATGTTCCGGCATGAAGTCTGCGGAAGGAGAAAGGTGCTTTGACCAAGCACCTCTACCGCACGTTGACATGGCCAGAAGCTCGCGAGCGTGCACGCGAGGGCGCGGTCATCGTGATCCCAGTCGCCGCCATCGAACAGCACGGCCCACACCTGCCGATCGATGTCGACAACGTACTGGTAGAGCATGTCACCGAGGAAGCAGCCCGCCGCTCTGCCGGTTTTGTCCTGACGGCGCCCATGATCCATTACGGTTTCAACGAACATAACATGGGGTTCCCAGGCACGATCACGGTGCGCGAATACGTGTTTATCGACTTCTGTTACGACGTCGCTCATTCTTTTGTGCGCCAGGGATTCGACCGCATCGTGTTTGTGAACGGCCACGGGAGCAACCAGATGCTGTGCAATCTTGCCGCACGCCGGATCAACAACAACACTCGCGCTTTGGCGGGCGCAGTGGCTCATTGGGCGCTGGCGAAAGAAGCCGTGGATCGCCTCCGCGAATCAAAATTCCCCGGCGGTATGGCGCACGCGTGCGAGTTTGAGACTTCGCTTTACATGTATTTGAAGCCGGAGCTTGTCGAGAAAGATAAGATGACGCCGCGCGAGGCGCCGTCTCTGACGAACCAGTTCATCTATGACGACCTGTTCGGGTCCGGGCCAGTGCACATGGTGAATCGCTGGAGCCGAATTACGGAAACGGGCGTCGAAGGCGACCCCATGCTGGCTACGCCGGAAAAGGGAAAGGAATTCGCCGAGTGTTCTATTCAGAATCTCGTGGAATTCTGCCGGCTGTTTCGCGATCAGACCGTTCCCGCGGAACGTAACTTTAATTACTCCAACGAGCGGCTCGAGTGAGGATTTGCTCTCTCGTTTGGAGGAACCTTGTAGCGCATTTCGTCTGGATACGCGGAGGCCCATGCGCATCGATCTGGACAAAATGCTGCTGCCGCCGAATTTAATTTGACCGATGCCTCTGCTCCCCTTGAATAGTATTGAAGACCTGGCGCCGCACTCATCGACCTGGACGACCTGGTGCGTGGATGCCGGCCTTGCCGAACCGCTGCACATCGACGCCTTTCTGTGTCGCGGGGCGCAATTGCAGCCTCTCGCTTTGATTACCGCCGGCGTTCACGGCGATGAATACGAAGGCCCAGCCGCGATTGCCGCTCTGGCGCGACGGCTCGACCCCCAAACGATGGCAGGCTCGGTCATCGCGGTTCCTGTGGTGAATCCGATGGCGTTTGCGGCGGCGCAGCGCCTTTCGCCGGATGGCGGAAACCTGGCGCGCACTTTTCCGGGGGTGGCGTGGGGCAGTCCAACCGAGCGGCTGGCAGCCTGGTTTTTCGAAGGGGTGGCGAGATGCGCATCCTATATCATCGACCTACATAGTGGTGGCATGGACTACCGCTTCCTGCCCTTGGTTGGATTTTATGGCGCGCCCGTTGCGGGCAATCCATCCTTCGACGCAGCACGACACTTCGGGCTGGAACATCTGTGGCAACTTCCCGAGACCCCTGGCGTGCTCTCATGCGAAGCCTGGAAACTCGGTATCACGGCTATCGGAACGGAGTATCTTGGCGCAGCGCAGCTTTCTGCAGCTGGTGTGAGAGCCTACACCGAGGGAGTGCTTTCGTGCCTTGCGGAGCGGGGCATCGCGCACCGTACATTTTCAATGGAACCGCGTGGACACGCTTTCCAGGGCGACTGGCAATTGGCCGCGGCAGCCGGAGTATTTCAAGCGCAGTGCGCACTTGGAGACTCGGTTAAGCGCGGCGACCTTCTTGCCGAGATTTTGGACGTGCGCGGCCGCGTGCTGCAGCGTTTCACAAGCCCCACCGCCGGGATCGTGCTCGGGCTCCGCTCCAAAGCGTGGATCCGAGAGAACGACTGGGGCGTGCTCACCGGCATGCCGGCCACCAATGAGTGATAGGCCGAATTTCTGCTGGCTCGAGTACCTGGTCTGCAGCTCCAAGTTCGATCTGGCGCCGTTGTTGAATGGCTGCCCACGGTGCCATGACCGCGGCAAACGAATTCCACTGGAAGTTCGCTATGACTTGGCACGGATCGAGGCGGTCTGCTTGACGCAATGCTTAAATCGGCAATATGATTCATCGTCAGCTACCCCGACAAGTGGACCAGGGATTTGATGCCGCGCCCCTTTCGACTTTCGGAGCCGCCTTTCCCGGTAACATATTCGAGCGTTGATGAGGACGATAAAGGCTAGCGAAGCGTCAACGAGAACCGATATGAAACCGACAGGAATCGGCGGCGTTCGGTGCGCGAGCACATTGGCCGGCAAGACCACCAGAGCCACAAATGCCTGCGAGATCGCGCGACACGCGGGGGCACTGTTCCAATCTTGATGAAAGCTGCTATTGGATTCGCTTTCGTGGCCGTCGTGAGCCGGTTACCTGGCCAGGGTATTCCAACTGATCCACTGGCCTCGCTGTCGGCCGCTGACGTTGCCAACGGCAAGCGGCTTTTTGAAGCGCAATGCGCGCCGTGTCACGGAATCGATGGCCGCGGAGGTAAAGGTGCCAATCTCGCAATACCCCGGCTCAGGCACGCAGCTGACAACCAGGAACTGGTAGCGGTAATTCGCGAAGGCATCCCGGGCACCGGCATGCTTCGGGCATGGCAACTCGACGATCTCGAGTTGCTGCAAGTCGCGGCCTACGTCCGGTCGCTTGCCCGTGTGGTTGTGAGTGCCACTCCCGGCGACCCCGTGCGGGGCCGGGCTGTCTTCGAGGCGAGAAGCTGCAGCGGCTGCCATATTGTCAACGGCGCCGGTTCAAGTCTCGGGCCCGAACTCACGGAAGTTGGCGCACGCCGCGGGCCGCAATACCTGAGAAAAAAACTCATCAACCCCAGTGCCGAAACTGAGGAGGGCTTCCTTATGATCCATGCCGTCATGGCAGACGGCAGCGAAGTCCGCGGTATCCGCGTCAACGAGGATACCTTTACAATTCAGATCAAGGACGCGAGCAACCGTTTTCATACGTTTCGGAAAACCGATCTCGCGCGGCTGAAGAAAGAATTCGGCACGACGCTGATGCCGTCATTTGCCGCGACGCTCCCGGCCGGAGAACTCGACGACGTGGTCGCGTATTTAGCAAGTCTTCGGGGCGAAAGGTGACGAAAGCGGCATTAGCTTTTATGGTGGCCGTGTGCCTGGCCGCTCAGGTCCCGTTCGATCGCATCCGCCATGCCGATTCCGAAGCTCAAAATTGGCTCACTTACTCCGGCAACTACCCCGCCCATCGTTTCTCGCCGCTAAATCAGATCACACCGGCCAACGTTGGTAAGCTCCGGCCCGTCTGGACATATCAGGCGCCGAACCAAGCGGAATTTGAAACCTCACCAATCGTGGTTGACGGAGTCATGTACATCACTGAAGCGCCTATGGCCGTGGCCGCGCTTGATGCACGCACTGGGCGGCAGCTTTGGAAGTGGCAACGGCCGATTCCTCGCGACCTGAGAACTCTTGGATTCGCTCCCGTCAATCGTGGTGTCGCTATCCTGGATGACACCGTGTTCGCCGGTACTCTCGACAGCCACCTAATGGCACTCGACGCGCGGTCTGGTGCGGTACGCTGGGACACTGTAGTTGCCGACTACAAACTCGGGCATTGCATAACCGGCGCACCGCTCGCCATCGACGGCAAAGTCATCACCGGCATTAGCGGAGGCGAAGCCGGCATCCGCGGATTTCTGGATGCTTACGACGCCAAGACGGGAAAACGGGTGTGGCGTTTCTGGACCATTCCCGCGCCCGGTGAACCTGGAAGCGAAACCTGGACCGGCGACAGCTGGAAAAACGGGGGAGGTCCCACTTGGGTGACCGGCTCTTACGATCCCGAGCGTAAACTCATTTACTGGGGAACCGGCAATCCAGGGCCGGACTTTCCCGGTACCGGTGTTCGCCCCGGCGACAACCTCTACACCTGCTCGCTCGTGGCGCTGGAAGCCGCAACCGGAAAACTCAGGTGGCATTTCCAGTACACGCCGCATGACGTGCACGATTGGGACGCTACGGAAATTCCCGTACTCGCCGAAGCCACCGTAAGAGGCCGCCTTAGGCAAGTTGTCGCCATGGCCAACCGCAACGCCTTCTTCTACCTTCTGGATCGCGGTACCGGTGAATTCCTGCAGGCTTCACCTTACGCCAAACAGACCTGGGCGCAGAGAATCGACGATCGCGGCCGGCCGATCTTAATGCCGAACACGGCGCCCACAGTCGAAGGTACGATGTTGTATCCCAGCCTCCAGGGCGCCACCAACTGGTTCAGCCCGTCCTACAGTTCCCTCTCCGGATTGTTCTATGTCGCAGTACGCGAAATGGGCTCCTACTATTATCGAGGCGAAGCCAAGTACCGCCCGGGGGCCCTTTTTGTTGGCGGTGGAGAGCACGCCCTCGACGGCGATCAGGCGTATGGTGCAATCCGTGCCCTGGAAATTTCCAGCGGTAACTTGCGGTGGGAATTTCGCTTGCATTCACCACCTTGGGCTGGCGTGCTTTCCACCGCGGGCGGCGTCGTTTTTGGCGGTTCAAACGAAGGTAATTTCTACGCGCTTGACGCGATCACCGGCAAGCCGTTATGGGACTATCAGACCGGCGGGCCGATTGTGGCGAACCCTATCGCCTTTGCGGTGGATGGCAATCAGTACGTGGTCATCGCGGCGGGTCACGCCCTTTTCGTTTTCGGACTCGATCGGTCGCTCAATACGGCTCATCTGGATCTTCGAGGCAACGCTAAAGCTCACTAAGCCTAGCGCCGCAGCCAGCGATCCAGTTTCCTCGGTCCCCGTTTTCCGGCTGGCTTAAAAAAATCGCCCAACTTGAGTAACCATTGACTGGCTGCCCAGTCCTAGGCTTTAGGAGACTTCCGTGAACTCGCTGCTGAACGATGTCCGCTACGCCTTCCGAATGATCCGCAACAGCCCTGGTTTCACCATCGTGGCTGTCCTAACGCTGGCGCTCGGCATCGGCGCCAACTCGGCCATCTTCACGTTGGTCCACTCGGTGCTTCTCCGCACTCTCCCGGTGGCTGACCCCAAAACTCTCATCCGCATCGGCGATCGGGACGACTGTTGCGTCAATTCGGGCACCAACGACAGCGGCGATTATTCACTCTTCGCCACCGAAACCTATTATTTCTTCAAAAAGAACCTCCCGGAATTCGACGAGTTGGCCGCCATGGAGTCGGGCTACGCATGGCGTCCGATTACCGTGCGCCGCGAAGGCCCGCAGACTATCGCCCAATCCGTTATGGGAACCTTTGTCTCCGGTAACTACTTCCGCGTGTTCGGCCTCACGCCCGCCGCGGGCCGCTTCTTTGTTGATGCGGATGACAAGAAGGGCGCGCCCATCTCCGCCGTCATGAGCTACGAGACTTGGCAGCAGGATTTCTCCGCCGACCCCTCCGTTATTGGCGGCACCTTTTGGATCAACACCAAGGCCGTCACCATCATCGGCGTCGCGCCCAAGGGTTTTTATGGCGACCGCCTCTCCAGCCAGCCGCCCAAATATTACCTGCCGCTTGAGTCGATGGACACGATCATCGGCGCGCCCTATCTGCACGATCCCGAAGTCGAGTGGGCCTACATCATCGGCCGCATCAAGCCGGGTGTGTCGCTGCCCGCGCTTGCAGGCCAAAGCCAGCACCCTCCTCCGACAGCAGTTTTCGACGCTCAAAATGTTTCAGACAGAACGCAACAAGAAGGCACTCGGGCGCGCGCATGTCGTGCTCACTCCGGGTGGCGGCGGCATCCAGAATATGCAGGACGAGTACAAGGAGCATCTTCACCTACTAACGTGGATCGCCGCTCTCGTGCTTCTCGTAGCCTGCGCCAACATTGCCAATCTGCTGCTCGTCCGCGGCATGAGCCGCCGCGCCGAGATTTCCATCCGCACCGCGCTCGGTGCGCAGCGCAGCCGCATCATCCGCCAGCTGCTTACGGAAAGCGTCCTTCTTGCCGGCCTCGGCGGACTGCTGGGCCTCGGCGTATCCTTCCTGGGCGCGCGCATGTTGCTCGCGCTCGCATTTCCCAGTCAGCGTGGCATTCCCATTGACGCCTCGCCGTCTCCCGCCGTGATCGCGTTTGCTTTCGGGCTGTCGCTCGTTACGGGCATTCTCTTCGGCGTTGCCCCGGCATGGATCGCCGCGCGCACACAGCCCGCCGAAGCGCTGCGCTCGACCCCCCGCACCACGGCGCACGGCGCTTCATGGTTGCAACGCGCGCTCGTGGTCCTGCAGGCGGCACTCTCGCTGGTTCTGCTCGTTGCCGCCGGCCTCTTCACCCAGAGCCTCAACAAGGCGCAAGGCATCAACATGAAGCTCGATGCTACTAACCGCTATATCATTCACATCAACCCGCAGGCAGCGGGTTACGCAACGACTCAGGTTGAGGCGCTTTATCGGACCATCGAAGACCGCTTCCACGCGTTGCCCGGCGTGGTCAAGGTGGGGCTGGCCACCTACACGCCCATGGAAGAAAACAACTGGGGGACCGGCGTCAAGATTCAGGGTGAGCCGGATCCCGAAAAAGGCGCCTCGTGGGTCAAGGGCACTGCTGAGTACTTCGATTCGGTGGGAACACGCGTCGTAATGGGCCGGGGATTTACTACGCAGGACACGCTAAACGGCGCCTCCCGTCGCGGTGGTGAATCAGGAGTTCGTCAAGCAGTTCTTCGGCGCACGCAACCCCATCGGCCACCGCTTCGGCTTTCCCGATCCCGGCAAAGATGGCGCCTATGAGATCGTCGGTGTAGTCGAGGACACCACCTACACTAGTGTGTATTGGAAGAACCACGCCATGTACTTCGTGCCGCTGACGCAGCGGCCGGCGAACTCCGACGACCCAGTCGAAAAAGACCTTTCCATGTATGCCGGCGCAATCGTCGTGCAGACCAGCCGGCCGGAAAACAACATGGAGAAACTGGCGCGCGGCACCCTCGCGAGCATCAATCCCAACCTCACCATCGTCAAGTTCCAGACCTTCCAGCAGCAGATCGACGCCCGCTTCACGGAGGAGCGATTGGTTGCGCGCCTCACCTCGCTCTTCGGTGCGCTGGCGCTCCTGCTCGCCGCTCTCGGCCTGTACGGCGTGACCGCGTACACGGTCGTTCGCCGCACGCCTGAGATTGGGATTCGCATGGCACTCGGCGCCGAGCGCAGTCGCGTGATCGCCATGGTGATGCGGGGCACTATGCTGCAGGCCCTCCTCGGCCTACTGATCGGCGCGCCGGTCGCCATGTTTTGCGTGCGCTACGTAAAATCGCAGCTCTATGAGATCAGCAGCGTAAATTTCACCGTAATGGTCGCGGCCGCCGCGACGCTCGCCGTATCGGCCGCCATCGCCGGAATCATTCCGGCCAGGCGGGCAGCGTCCATCAACCCTGTGGAGGCGTTGAGGGTTGGATGAACCACGTTGGTAAGGGGCTCAGGGAGGACAAATTCATTGCGCGCTGAAAGGCATCAACGTGATGCTGATGCCGCTGTTTATGGCGCGGAACGCTCATCCACCAATCGCTTGAAGAGCACCGGGCGCTCTTTTTGGGCCAGGGTTCGTCGCAGGTCATGCTTTCGTTTGCGAAAGCTTCATAGATCTCGGCCGCGCGTGCCCTGACGTCCGCACAATTCGACAGGTCAAAGCCGTAGGCCTTGCATGGAATCCACATCCGGACTGTCGCGAAACAATGGACGGATGTCCGGCAAAGCTTAGGGCCATTACAAACCTTCGAGTGGACTGTAACTGGCGGAAAGCGAGACTGGGAGACCTAACGAGATCATTCAGCATATCAGCGCAATGCCCTTTGCCTTCCGGGATATGGCTCTTCCATCGAATTCTATTTGGTCATTCGATCTCCTAGAGAACGCGATTCGATCTAGCCCCAGCTGGCGGAATCGAGGTAGTCTTTGAATTGGGGGCGAAAATGACGAGCAAACCGGATCATTGGGATAACACCATCAACCGGTACTGCTTCGCAAAAGTTTCCGACGATTATGTCGGTCCCACAATCCTTCAACGAGCACGAGCCGTAGTGAAGTTCGTTTGCGCGGATCTCCAGATGCTACGGCCACCCAGGATCGTTTGGGTTCGGCCTGCGAAACCCACCGAGGCGGCCGCCAAACTTGGAAAATGGGCGCAGGATCAGCGGTTGGAGGAGCGTGATCCTCAATTCACACGATACCGGCAGGATATTCTCGAAGGAGGTACTCCTATTCATTCTGACCTACATGAGATATGGATCCGAACCAATCTCGACTCCTGGCCCGATTTGGAGTGTGTCGTGGCCCACGAAACGCGGCATGCGTGGCAAAAGTTGCGGATCCCGGAAGTCTTCAACGACGAGTGTAGGGCGGAGGGGGATGCTTATCCCTATGCATATGCCGTGTTGAAGCGATACCTTGGAGCGCGGGACGAGCTTACAGATGTGGTTCGCGAGGACATCAACAAAATGCGAACTGAGGCAGAGAAGCGGCTCAGCGCGGGATGTCCGGGCACGCGGTTCGAGATCATCCATGAAGGCAACTCGATGACGACAACTCGATAACAAACCGAGCGTTAGCGTAGCTCGCGACTTGCGCCGTCGGGCGCCATGTCTTCGAGCTTGTTGAAGAACAGCGACGGGCAGCGTGGTCCACGCGCTGGCGGAGGCGAGTAGGGCGGATTAGGGAAAGTGAAGCCAGTTCTCTATACGGCCCATGCGGCCCAAACATGGTGCCAGAATGGGTTGTATGCCCGATCGATCAATCCCGACGTTGTATGAATGGGCCGGAGGCATGGAGGCCCTACGCAAACTGACAGCGGCGTTCTACCAGAAAGTCCCCAACGATACTCTGATCGGACCCCTTTTTGCGGAAATGGCGCCCGACCACCCCGAGCGTGTGGCGCAGTTTCTGGCGGAAGTGCTGGGAGGTCCGGCGGAGTACAGCCGGCAGCGCGGCGGTCACGCAACCATGGTCACACACCATCTTGGACGAAGGCTGACGGAGGCCCAGCGCAAGCGTTGGATGGATCTTCTTCTCGAAACGGCTGACGAGGTTGGTTTGCCTTCCGATCCGGAATTTCGTTCGGCATTCGTCGGCTATATTGAGTGGGGCACACGGCTCGCCGTCATCAACTCTCAGGACAACGCCACCGCCTCCGCGAATCAGCCGATGCCGAAATGGGGCTGGGGCGAGGCCAAGGGTCCCTACCAGCCCTGATTGCCCGGTTCCCATACGTTGGCCGAGGTTCGCGTCCATAGCCGCTGGTTCTTGCCTTTCATTGCTAAATGGGCCCCTTAAATGGCTCTTAAATGATCTTGAAATCGTAATTCAAAAGCAGTATAGTTGATCCGAAACAAATCAGGAAACGCAGTCAATTGGGGTCTGATTAGCGTCCTGGAGGGTGAGACACCGCCGCTCGGCGAGATTTTGTCCAGTTCTTGTAGTGCGCACGGTGATGTTGCATAGCCTGGCCTTCCGTGGTGCCTCCTCGAGGGAACGCAGTCAGTTCGTTTGCGATTCGCTTCGCATTCGTTCGGCCATGTTGCTGAAGAACTGAGTTCAGGGGAGGATTAAATGCAAAGTTGTTGTCGTTGGGCACTTTTTCCGCTGCTGATCCTGTCCGCGTCCTTGTTGTACGCGCAAGGCACGGGCTCGATTACCGGCACGGTTCGAGACACTACAGGCGCGGTGGTTCCAAATGCCAACGTCACTCTGACGGACACAGGAACCCGAAACGCCATGAAAGCCACCTCAAACTCCGAGGGTGATTACCTTTTCGCTGCAGTCGCACCGGGAACTTATGACCTTTCGGTGACCGCAGTAGGATTCAACGCCTATGACGCAAAAGGAATCATTCTGAGCGTGTCGCAGCGCGCGCGCGTGGACGCCACGCTCAGCGTGGGCGAGGTGCAGACCGCGGTGACGGTCGAAGCCGCCGGAGTCACGCAAGTTGAAACCGAGTCGAGCGAGGTCTCCGGCGTAGTCACCGGCAAGGAAGTCAGCCAGCTTGTCTTGAACGGGCGCAACTTCACGCAGCTCATTTCATTGACGCCGGGCGTCAGCAATCAGACCGGTCAGGACGAAGGCACCGTTGGCGTGTATGGCAATGTCTCATGGAGTATCAACGGGGGCCGCACTGAGTACAACAACTGGGAACTCGATGGCGGCGACAACATGGACAACGGCAGCAATGGCACGCTGAATGTCTATCCGAGCATCGACTCCATCGCGGAATTCAAAGTCCTGACATCCAACTACGGCGCGCAATATGGCCGCAACGGATCGGGCACGGTGGAGACTGTCACCAAGTCGGGCACCCAGTCGTTCCACGGCGACGCTTACGAATTCGTACGGAACAACGACTTCAACGCGCGCAACTTCTTTGCGCCGAACGTCCCATCGTACAAGAAGAATGATTACGGGTACACTATTGGCGGCCCGGCGTACATTCCGCACCTCTACAACAAAAATAAGGAGAAAACCTTCTTCTTCTGGAGCGAGGAGTGGCGCACGGACCAGCTGCCGACAAACCTTCAATAACCAGGTGCCTTCGAACGCGGAGCGGCAGGGCATTTTCAATGATGTTTGTCCGGCCGCGGGCAGCGCCGTGAACACCACCGGTTATCCAAATTGTCCGGTCAACCCGCTTACCAAGGCATATTACCCGAACAACACGGTGCCTATCGATCTGAATGCCCAGGCGATGCTGGGCATGGTTCCGGCCCCTACTTCGGGCAGCGGGGCGGAGTCCTTCTTCACCGCATCCGCGGTAGTGCCGACCAACTGGCGCGAGGAGCTGGTCCGCATCGATCACAACTTTTCCGACTCCGAGCGCTTCTTCTTCCACTATATCCACGACTCGTGGAATACCATCACCCCCACGTCGTTGTGGAGCGGCGACACTTTCCCCACCGAGCAGACAAAGTTCGTCGGTCCGGGCACCAGCTTCACGGCGCACATGGCCAGCAACGCTACACCCACTCTGCTGAACGAGTTCACCTTCAGTTATACGGCCGATCACATCTTGCTGACTCCGTCGGGCGATTGGCAGCGGCCCTCCAGCATGACCATGACGGCGCTGTTCAACAACGGGTATGACGGCAAGCTGCCCGGCTTTAGCATAAACAACGGGTCGCCCTATGGCGGCGGGTTCACGGCGGATGTTGGTGGCAATGCGCCCTGGAACAATGCCAACCCCACCTACACCTTCCGCGATCAGATCGCCAAGATCTGGGGATCGCACAATGTTTACATTGGCTTCTACATGGCCCTGGCTCAGAAGAACGAAGACGGGGGCTCGGAAGTCGCCGGGTTCCTCAATTTCAACAACACCTCGCCGGTCACCACGGGCAACGCCTGGGCGGACTTCCTGGTTGGCCGCATCGCGAACTACTCTCAGGTCAACCAGCAGCTCAAGTATTACTACCGTGACAAAGTATTCGAACCGTATATCCAGGACGATTGGCACGTCACCAAGAGACTGACGCTGAACCTGGGCCTGCGCATGAGCGGTTTTGGCGCGTACACGAATAGATACAACCTGTTCTACAATTTCTATCCGTCGCTTTACAATCCCGCGCAAGCGCCCCAGATCGACGTCACGGGCAAACTCACAGGTGTTCAGGGCGACTTGGTGCCTGGTGTGGGGAACCCGTACGATGGCGAGGTGGCGTGCGGCACGGGCGGCACTCCCAATAGCTGTTCCAAGGGGCACTTCGTGAATTGGGCGCCGCGTTTAGGCTTCGCGTTCGATCCCACAGGACAGGGCAAATGGGCCATCCGCGGCGGTTACGGGATCTTCTACGAACACCTGAACGGGAACGAAGGCATCTCCGGGCTGGAGGGCGCACCGCCCGGCGTTCTGAATCCCACGCAATACAACGTGGTCGGCTACACCAATATCGGCGGCGGCGGCTTGTCGGGCACCACCGGCATCACCAACTACGGCACTCAGATACAATGGCCGTACGTGCAGCAGTGGCACTTCGACGTGCAGCACAATATTGCCAAGAACACTGTGGCCACCATCGCTTATGTAGGCAGCAAGGGCACTCACTTGACCTGGCAGCGGGATATCAACCAGCTCTATCCCACGAGCCAGAATCCGTTCCAGCCCGGCCAGCCGCTTACGTCGGCGATCTGCGGCACCGTGACCGGCGCTTGGACTCCGAACGTTTCGGGCGTCGTCAACGGTAAGACTATAACGGGACCAACGGCCCAGAACCTGGCGGTGGCGTGCGGCTCCAGTCCGGCCGACCCATATCGTCAGTACCTTGGCTACTCCAACATCACGCAAATCGATTGGGGGGCCAATTCCTCGTACAATGCGCTGCAGATTTCGGCGCATCGGAACGCCAAGTATGCCCAATTCACTCTCGCTTACAGCTTCAGCCATTCAATCGACGACTCCTCCGACCGCTACGATGGCAGCTTCCTGAACTCGTACGACATGCGTATGACGCGGGCCAGCTCGAACTTCGACCAGCGCCATATCCTGAACCTCGGGTACGTGCTAGACGCGCCGTTCTTCACGAATACCAGCACGCTGGCGGGTAAGGTGCTGGGAGGCTGGCACTGGTCCGGTCTGGCAACCGTCCAGTCCGGAGTGCCTTTTAACGTCTATGCCAACACTGGCAATGGCCTAATACCGGGCGCCGGCGTCGGCAACGGCACGGGCACCAATGCGTTCGCCGACGTGATCGGCAATCCGAACGCCGCGCCGCCCATTACCAATGCAGCCAATATCATTGGTCCGCTGCTGTTCAATCCCGGCGCTTTCGCGGCGCCCACCGGCCTCACTTTCGGCGACGCCGGCCGCAACATCATGAACATTCCCATGCGATGGAACTTCGATATGGGTCTGTTCAAGAACTTCTTCGTGACGGAGAAAGCGAATTTCGAGTTCCGCGCAGAAGCGTTCAACGTGTTCAATCACACGCAGTGGAACGGCATTAATAACGGAATCAGTTGCTACGGTGGATCCAACAATTCAGCGGGCGACGCGAGCTGTCTCGACCAGAGCTTTCTGCATCCGAGCGGCGCCCATAACCCGCGCATCCTGCAACTGGGCTTGAAGTTCATCTTCTAACCCGGGCTACAAACTTAACCCAACACGGCGGGACACTCGCAAAGGGTGCTCCCGCCGTTTTCTTTATGGATACACTGGATCTTGTGCGAGGCAGATTCGGGGTCTGGATATCTGTTCTGATACTCGCTGTGTTCCTGCGACTGCACGCCGCCACTCAGCCGGCTGACACCCGCCAGGTCTTCGAACGCGGACAGCAAGCCCTCAACAGCGGCGACCTGGCTGCTGCGGAGAAGGCGTTTCGCCATGTGCTGGAAGCCGAACCGAACAACGTGGGCGCGCACGGCAATTTGGCGGTCGTCTACATGCGCCGCCGCGAGTGGAAGCCCGCTCTGGCAGAACTGCGGACCGCCCAGAGCCTGGCTCCCAACGTTCCCGGCATCCGGCTGAACATCGGCCTGGTCTATTTTCGCCAGGCCGATTATCCGCACGCCATCCCGCCATTCGAATCCGTCGTGCGCGATCAGCCCGAATTTAAACAAGCTCGTTACCTGCTAGGGCTATGCTATTTCTTCACGGAGCGATACCCCGATACCGTCCAAACCCTCCAGCCCCTCTGGCCCCAGGAGTCCCGAAATCTCAATTACCTCTATGTGGTGGCCATCGCCGCGGGCAAAGCCGGGCGTACGGAGCTCGACCAGCAGGCCACCGCGCGGCTGATCGAAGTGGGACGGGATTCGGCTGACTTGCACCTGCTTACGGGCAAGGCTCACGTGGCACACTCGGAAGATGACCAGGCGCTGGCTGAGTTCGAACAGGCCGCGCGCATCGATCCCAAGCAACCCTTCGTGCACTATTTTTTGGGAACGGTGTATCGACGGCGCAACGATCTCGAGCGAGCCAAAGAGGAGTTTCTAACAGATGCAGCCATCGAGCCCGATGTACCGTACAACTACGACCAGCTTGGCGCAGTATGCTATGCGCTAGCGCAAATTCCCGAAGCTGAACGCTCCTTCAAAGACGCCGTGCGCCTAGATCCTAGCCTCGGCACTTCTTACTTTGGGCTGGCGAAGATCTACAAGGAACAAGGCAGGTACCGGGAATCGCTAAAGGCGCTCGATGCAGCCATAGCGATCGACCCACAGAGTTCCAGTGCCCACTATCTGCGCGGCCAGGTTCTGCTTGCCATGAACCGCCGCGCCGATGCCAGGCGCGCATTCGACGAAGCCCTGCGGCTGAAGCAAGCGTTCAGAGATGAACTGCAGCTTAAGATCAGCGGCCACAATCCCTCAGACCCGCAACTCGCGCGCGAGGACCGGTAAAGCCGCCCTTACGGGCAAGGATCCGTCGTAACCGAGACCGAGAAGAGACCTCCATTGCCTTCAGCGCCAAGTGCTACCAATCCCACCGCCTGAGGGGCGCAAACGGCAACTGATCCGTTAAACGGTGTCTGCGGCGTCGAACCGAAATTCAAACCTGCGTGTGGGCTCAGAAGGAAAACGGTTTGCGCATTTTTCCCCAGGTTCTCCGTGAAAGAACCCAACTGAGTTCCGTCCGATTTCAGTACCTTCACGGTGACGACCGTTGGCGTCCCGTTCGGATTCGCTAACGCCATACCGGCGTTGTAGTTCACAGGACCGCCAATCGAAACCGGGAAACGGAAGGATTTTGAGGGAGCTGTGGATTGCGCGCCAACCGCCCAGTTGATGGTCGGAGGATTCGGGCCAAAATCGAAGAGACTAAAAACGTTCAACGGAGCCGTTGAGGTCATTGTCGCCCAAGCGATTTGCGCAGCACTGCTTCGCTGGCTCAGTTCGGAGCCTATTACCTGGGTCTGGTTCGCACCTACCGTGACCGTCTGAGTGCTCTTGAGCCCAATACCTTCCAACGGCACAGAAGTGGATAGGCCGCTTTGATCGAAAAATGTAAAGTGAACCGTTGCAGTGGCGCTGCCAGTATTGGCCAGAGCGATGCGTGTGGTTAATCCGCCGCCGTACGGGAAGTGAGCCACCGTGTATGAGAGGGTAGCGCTGCTTGCCTGGGCGGCCTCGGTCGCGAGTTCACTGTTGAAAATTCCACTGATGGCCGAAGAATCGGCCGGGTCGTTCTGGGCCGCGACGATTCCGGCCGACATCACAATAAGTGCGAGTAAGCACGATGACTTCATACCATCTATTTTTCACCCCTATGGCGTTTCGCACAAGGCCAAAGACCAAGAGTTTACTTCGCCGAAGTGTTAATCCTTTCACTGGTTTGCAAAGGGCGGCCAGGGCTAGCCGGTCACGACTCCGGCTAGCTGTCCAACCGCGCGATGCGCCTCGAGGATGGAAGCGCGGTGATCCATGATGCCCGTAACATCCGAATTCGCAAAGGCAATGCGGCCGTGCGGATTGTTGCGTAAGACTTCGCCCGGCGCCGGTTGCCCGTCTGCGCCAAAGAAAAATCCGGGTTGTGCGCTGAGATAGGCGTGGCCCCACCGGTTCAGAATGATGCCGGCAATATCGCGACGCGCGTCGAATCCCAAACTCGAAAACATCATTGCGAATTGTTCGCGAATGCGGCGCTCGTAGTCGCGGAATGGTGTGGAGAGTAGTTCCAGCCGTCCGTGCGTGACCTGCTGTCCGATAGGAAGGCCCGGCGAGGGAAAAAGGATTTTGAGCGTAAGGACGACCGGAGAGTCGGGCGACACGGTGGGGGTCAGCGGACCGAAGGTGGCCATCTTCCGCACCGCCGTGTAATTTCCAATGCCCTCGAACCACTGGCACTCGCTGATTCCCAGCTTGTAAAGGAATCGCCAGTTCCTGACGCCGACATTGGCCATCAGGCATGGCGCGCGGTAGAACTGCGCATAAGCGTCACGATGTGTTACCGGCATGTGCTTGACGATGTGCTTGGCGGTCCAGCTTCCACCTGCGATGATGACGCTGCGAGCTCTGACGCTGGCGAGTTTGCCGTCCTGCGAGTAAACCACTTTGACAAACTTCGAGCTGTCCGGTGCTCCCTCGTGTTGTACCGATACAGCCGTCGCACGAACCCGAATGCGTGAGGGCTGCTCGGCGCGATCTAGCGCGGAAAAGTTCACGGCCGATTTGCAAATACCTTCGAGCGTTCCCGGACCGGGAAGTGCGCCGGGGATCAGATCCTTGACTATGTGCCGCGCCACGCCGGCGTTTCCACCCGGAAACATCTGCGCTCCTTTGGCATAATCCCAGGGCAGCAGGACGTCGGCGGCGTACTCCGCGTAGGCCGAAAGCGCATCGGCGCCAAGGCCCGAACCGCCGCCGGCGACCGGAGACAGGAAGTTCCGAACGGTCTCTCGTCCCACGCCATATGTTTCCATCAAATCCTGCTCCAGCGTGATGCGGTCCAGATGCCGGGAAATGGCATCGCCATGGCGCTCCGGCAATTTGCGGGGCTGAGTGGCATCTTTTGTGCGCATACCCAGCAGTTCCCGGCGAGCGTTTTCGGAAATGGGGGCGCCTTCGAGCTTCTTTCCCCAAGGATCCACTACCCACAATCCGGACGATTGCCCGAACTTGGCGCCGAAAAAGAATCCGGAGGTCTTGGCGCCATCCGGATACGGGGTTCGTCCCAGCGGAATCTCGGGATCGCGTCCGCTCCAGGTCTGATACGGAAACTGCCAGACATCGATGCCGATGGAGTTATAGAACTCCGCAAGAAATGTTCCGGGCAGTTGGGGAAAGAACATCGCTGAACCCTGGTGGGCAATCAGGCGCTGGCCATCCACCATGAACTCGTTGCGCCGCGCTTCTCCGCCGAAGATGGCGTGATTTTCTAGCACCAGACAGGTCCGGCGAGGTCCGTACTGGCGTTTGAAAAAAAGCGCTGCGGCGAGTCCGGTGATGCCGCCGCCCACAACCACGCAATCGTACTGCTCGCCCGTGTCGACGACGTCGGCGGGCAACGGTTCGAAGACGCGGTCGCGAATCTTGTGCGCTTCCGTCATCACTTCGAAAGTGTTGCCGTTAGAGGCGCCGTAATCCCCGACGCCGCCGTAGCCATCCCAATCGTTCTCCGCGATCAGGTCAAAAGGACACAGGCAACCGGCGAGCAGGCCGCCCGACGCAAGCAGAGTCGAGTTCAAATAATCCCGGCGGGAAATGCGCTCTTCCATCCCAAGCGCGCGATCGCAGGGCTGGTGAGACGATTTATTCGGAACCACGAATGTCATTCTAATTCACCGTCCTGGCACTGTGTACACTCAAAGAAGCCGCATGCCCCGTTTCTTCGTCCAGAATTTCGGCTGCCGTGCCACCCAGGCGGATGGCGCCGCGCTCGAAGCGCAACTCACCCAGCGCGGCCTGGAGTGCGCGCCAGACCGCCATGCTGCGGATTTCGTCATCCTGAACACATGCACGGTCACCTCTTCGGCGGATGACGACGTGCGCCGGACCGTGCGCCGCGTGCATCGCGAGAATCCCGCGAGTCGCATTCTTGTAACGGGCTGCTACGCGCAGCGCGCTCCCGAAGAGCTGGCTGCCCTGCCCGGCGTCGAGTGGGTCGTCGGCAATTCGCATAAGACAGGAATTGCCGATCTTTTGATCGGAGCCCCGTATCACAGCCAGATCCTGGTAGGCGACATTTTCGCGTCCAGAGATTTTCTCACCGCGCCGGTGATGGAAGCGGCGGCCGACCGGGCACGCCCGAATCTCAAAATTCAGGACGGCTGCAATAATCGCTGTTCGTTTTGCATTATTCCTTTTGTCCGCGGACGGTCGCGTAGTTCGCCTGCGGATTTCGTCGTGGAACAGGTGCGCCACCTGGCTGGAAAATATCGTGAGGTGGTGCTCAGCGGCATCAATCTCGGCCGCTGGGGCAGCGAACCGGGCAGCACTTTGCGACTCGCGGGGCTGATCCGCCGCCTGCTGCGAGAGACCGAAATCGACCGGCTGCGCTTAAGCTCGGTCGAGCCCATGGACTTCTCCGACGACCTGTTGGGCCTGATGGCGGAATCGCCGCGCATCGCGAAACACGTGCACGCTCCGCTGCAATCGGGTTCCGACGGCGTTCTGCGCCGCATGCATCGCAAGTACCGGCCCCGGCATTACGCAGAACGCATCTTGAAAGCTCGCGGCCTGATGCCCGATGCCGCTATCGGCGCAGACGTGATGGCAGGTTTCCCCGGCGAGACGGATGCGGAGTTTGAGGAGAATCACGCATTTATCGAGTGGCTGCCCTTCACCTACCTGCACGTGTTCACTTATTCCGAACGACCCGGTACGGCCGCCGCCGCAATGCTCCATCCCGTGCCCCTACCCGTGCGCAGAGAGCGCAGCCGCATTTTGCGGGAACTGGCGGCGCGGAAGAACCTGGAATTCCGCACGCGCATGACCGGTCGAGAGCTTTCCGTAGTTACTCTCGAAGAACCGCGTACCGCGCTCAGCAGCAACTATCTGAAGGTGGAGTTAGTAGCAGCGCGGCTATCCAACCAGTTACTCGAAGTGGAGATCGGCGGATTGACAGACGCCGGCCTACACGAAGCCGCATTCTTTTCCGTTTTCTAAAACTATGACCGATCCGAAACGAGAACTTCTTCGTCACACTCTCGCCACTCTGGCTTACCGTGGGGGCAAGGCGGCGCGCGGTGCACCCGAGGGATTCGCCCAATTCCAAATAGCACCCGGCTGCCGCACTCCGGGACAAATTATGGCCCACATCGGCGATCTCCTCGAATGGGCATTGTCTATCGCCAAGGGGACACAGGAGTGGCACGATTCCTCGCCGCTCCCGTGGGACAAAGCAGCAGAGCGTTTCTACACTGTTCTCTTGGCGTTCGATGACTACCTGCGCTCCGATCAACCCTTGGGTGTCTCTAGCGAAAAGCTGTTCCAGGGTCCCATAGCGGACGCTCTGACCCACGTCGGCCAAATCGCCATTCTCCGCCGCCTGGCTGGCGGCCCGGTTAAGGGCGAGAATTATTTTAGAGCCGGGATCGTGGCCGGCCGCGTCGGGCAGGACCAGGCGGCGCCGGTACAGGAATTCCAATGACACCCGCTCCGGTGAAGCCTCCCGTCGCCTTGGATCTTCTCAGCCAGCTCGATATTCGCGTTGGCACGATCGACTCTGTGGCCGATGTCGCAGGATCGGAAAAATTGGTCGCGCTGCGCGTCGACTTTGGCGACCACAAGCGCACCATAGTGGCGGGGCTCAGGCAGGAGCGCGCGGACCCGCGTGAGGTTGAAGGTCGCCAGGCGCTGTTCGTCGTCAACCTGGAACCGCGAAAGATACGCGGTGTGCTTTCCGAAGGTATGCTGTTTGATATCGGATTTGCGGATGGAGTGCGGCCGGTTCTGGCGGTGCCGGAGTCGCCCGTGCCCGCCGGGTCGCGGGCCGGCTAGGGAATCATGCGCAGCAGATTTTCCGTGCTCGTGCTCTGCCTGGTCGTTGCGGCGGCCGCCGGCCAGCAACCGGTCCCAGATGACACTGCCTGGGAGGCCTTTCTGCAATGGTTGAATCAGCAACCGCCGAACAGCAACCCTGAAGATTTGCTTCCTCCTTACCGTGCAGTCCTGTTGCGGCGCGGTCTAACGCCTGCGGAAGCAGATCGACTCATGAGTCAGTTGGGACACCGCGCATTCACTGATCCCGCAGGCGCAAAGGTCCTCTGGAACAAAGTCTATGCAGGCGCCAAGCCCATTTTCAACATCACGCCTAATGGGTTCCTGGCGAAGATAGTTGATGGCCACACACCTGGAACGGCGCTGGATGTTGGGATGGGCCAGGGACGCAACGCGGTGTTTTTGGCAAAGCGCGGATGGAGTGTCACCGGAATTGATCCGTCCGACGAAGCCGTGCGGCTCGCTGAGCAAAGTGCCCAAGCTGCCGGAGTCAGGATCACGGCTCTGACGGCAGCCGATTCCGCCTTCGATTTCGGGAGCGCCCGCTGGGGATCTGATCGTGGTTACTTACGTTCGTGACCTCGATGGAAACGATGCCAGGCGGATCTGGCGGGCCTTGAAGCCTGGCGGCATTCTGGTTTATGAAAATGGCGCCAGCCCCAAGAACGAAGTGTTGCGCGCATTTCTCGATTTCCAAATCCTTCACTTCGAAGACGCTGACGACACTCCGGACTGGCACCCGGAGCGAAGAACGCGCATCCAGCGGCTGGCCGCCCAGAAACCCGAATCGCGCTAGGCTCAAGGCGTTAAACACTATTTATTACCAGCACTCGGGGCGGCGCCGGCCTGCCGGTGAGCCAGCGGCAACAACGCCTTTTTCAAGGACCCGGCGCGGGGACTGATTGAGGTAGGGTGCTGGGCTCACGCCCGGCACTTCTTCCATAAAATAAAACTAAGCATTGGAATCGGATCAGGCGCGCATGGGCCCAGCGCTGTTGCTGATTGCGCAGTTGTATCGTGTGGAGAAGCCACCGTGGTCGCTGGGGTCTGGAGAACGGCTTCGGCTGCGCCAACTCCAATCGCAGCCCATCCTGGAGAATCTGCGTAACTACCTATTAGAGATCCAGGGGGGAGGGGCGGGCGGTACGCTACACCCTGAAGAACTGGGCCGCGCTAACCCGCTACTGCGAGGACGGAGATCTCCAAATCGATAACAACGCCACCGAGCGTGCGATCCGCTGCGTCGCAGTGGGCCGCAACAACTGGGTGTTCTTTGGCAGTGATGAAGGCGGCAAGACCGCCACGGTGCTGCGGAGTTTCGTGGCTTCCTGTCAGCGCGTCGGAGTCGATCCTTTCGTTTGGCTCAAAGATATTCTCTCCCGCAACGCCGATCATCCCATTACCCGGATTGGCGAGCTTCTGCCGCACAACTGGGCGTCCGCCCAGGCTTGATCCCAAAACTCCGAACCAGACGGGACACGCTTCGACGCTCGCTCGTCCTGGTGATTCTCGGACGCTTACCAAAACCCGTCGTCCAGTTGTACCGCAACGTCGTTGAGCGGCTGAACCGTGCGTGTCTGGCAAGATGCTATTGCAACACATCCGATTTTTTTCCGGCACTATGAGGGATTTTTACGACCGGCGCTGACAGTGCGCGCTTATCTCGAGCCTTGACCGAGCGGACGGCCCGTGTACGCTAGTTTCAAACTTCGTGAATCTTACTGCAAACATCAGTGCACGGTGACGTGAGCCTCTTCGGGTTGAGGCACGCCCGTACGTCCGTCTGACCAGGATACGTAGAGGATATTCGACTCTGACACGAAGTTGTCGGTATAGTCGCCGAAGTTGGGGATGATCACTGAGCTGGTGGCGAGCCAGTCGGTGGACACGTTGGTGAACCGATGATTCAGTGGAGTGCTTGATGTCAGAGGATTCACATTTATCGCACCGAAGACGTTGGTTTTGCCGGTGCCAGCATTCGTTCCTCGGCGGTCGTACCACGTCACGTTGAGCAGACCGGTACTGGACGTATTCCTCAGCCCTGGCATTGCGTGCATATCACCAGGGCCGTTGTCGTTGTTGAGACGCACCGGTGAAGACTGAACGGGAATGAGGCCACCCAGCGTATAGCTCTGCAGCAAGATGTCGCCCAGCGGCCTGTCTCTGGCGTCATTCCAAACTAAGCTAACTGTCTTGTACACATCGCTCACAGCGATACGTGGAAAGTCATTCATCACGAACCGGTTATACCCCGGAACGACGGTCGCGTCCGTCGAGATGATGATGTTCGAGTTAGTGAGGAACGGCGGCCCACAGGGCGAGACGCCGCTGTCGGGATCTGGAAGACAGGAGGCTGGGACTTTCGCCACCACCACTTGTGTGGGGATGGCGGTAACGCAATTGAAGCTGCCAAAGAGATTCGTACCCCAGTTGTACTCGAAGCCTACATAAATATCACCCGTGCTCTGATCCAAGGCCGGGTAGGCTCCCTCGTATTCGCAAAAATTTGCGGTGTCGCCAAGCTGCACGTTCACGTACGCCTGACCGAAGCTGCTGCCGTTTTGGCAAACAGGCGCCATCGGGCTATCAAGGTCGCACGCGGCCATTTCGATCTGGCCTGCCCCGGGTGCGTTGAAATCGGTGAAGGTGATATACAGTCTCTTATTCGCTCGATCGACGACGAGATAATCTTTGTCGAGGGAGCTAAAGCCACAACCGAAGCAACTGCTTGTGGCTGCAATGGTTGGCTGACCGCAAGCTAATGTGTTCCCTGTCACCTGGCAGGCGCTAACCGCTACTGCCAGCCCGAAGAAAGTAGAATACAGGCTGGAAATGTAGAAGTAGGTAAATCCGGAGTTTGTATATACCCCCACGCTGGGGTCCCCTGACCACCGATTGCCGAAGATACAGCCGTTGTTGGGTAGGCCCCCATAGTCCGTGAAGGTCTTCCCCCCATCGGTGGAGAACCCGTAGCCGGTCAACTCCTCCTTGAACATCGGAGCGCCGCAGGCGCTGAAAAACCCAGTGCCATCGTTCCAGGCTTCTACAATGTAGTTTCCGGAGGCTGCAATAGACGTCTCCGATTGCCCGCCGATGTATGCTCCCGAACCGGTCCGATCTTCGGCATTGTTTGCGGCGTCAACGTTCGCCAACTCCTGCGGGCTGACTGGGCTGAAAGTGAACGGTTGTGCGGTGCCATTTCTTTGTGGACCAAAGCAGTACATCTGTGAGCCCGAGGATCCCTGAATGGTTTTTCCGAGCTTTGAACAAAAATCGGCCTTACTCTTGAACTTCGCCTGTGCGCTCGCGACGGGTATCAGAACGAAAATCATCGTCACCACGGCGAAGAACACGAGCAGGCGGCAAACTCGTGCGTACCCAACGCTCTTTTTCTTTGTGGACATGGATTCCTCCTTCTTTGAAGTTTAGGAGAGACGGAAAATGAGCACGGCGCCCTCACGGAACCTATTATTTCCGTGGTTTAGCTGTTTATCACTGTTTTGGGAAGAAAACAAGGGGGGATTTTGGGGGGATGTTGTTAGCACGTGACATGTCCGCCTCAATTAGTTTCGGATGCCGCCGCAGCCTGTCGGCTGAGATTTCCGCATTATTCCGGTCGAAAATTCGGCGGCCCAAATACCCTTCTGTGAGCCACGGCGGCCGATATCAGGGCGGACACGGAAGCAGCCATAAGGGTGGCCTTTACAAGAAACGCCGCCGAACGAGACGCCAAAGAGTAACAAAGCGATGGTCGCTCGTTTTCGAACCCGATAGTACGATTTATAACAAACCCATGACCGCGCTAGAGGCGAGAGAAGCGGTGGCGCGGCTCGCGCAGGCGTATGCTGACTGATTAGGCCTTGCGCACATCCCAAACTCGGAGGCGAAGATGATTCGTTACGTCGGTTCTGCCCTGGTGTTCTCAGTTCTAACTCTGACGGCGATCGCTGCGGACGACGTGGTGAGTGCTGTTTCCGGCACCGTGAAAAAAGTGGATGCAGCGACCAAAACCATTGTCGTCAAGGCCGGGGACGGCGCCGAGCATACGTTTCACTTTGTCGCAAAAACGACGGTCCATGGCGCCGAGAAAACCGGCGAGGCTATGAAAGACGCGTTCCATGGGGTGAAGCAAGGCAGCGAGGTAGCTGTGCACTACACTGCCAAGGGCACCGAGGAGACGGCCGAAGAGGTCGACAACATCGGCAAGGACGGGCTGAAAGCTACCGAGGGCACGGTCTCGCGAATCGGCAGTGGCGGTAAGACCATCGTCGTCAAGACTGCCGACGGAACGGAAGAAACCTACCACTTTGCCAGCCACGCGGCCAGCAAAGCGGGCAAGGGAATCGCCGAGGGAACCGAAAAATCAGCTAAGGTGACGGTCTATTACACCGAGAAAGGCGGCGAAAAGGTCGCTCATTTCTTCAAGAAGGTCGCCAGTTAACGACCATAGCAGGCACCTTCACATCTCCCGCCGGCCTTCCATGGCTTTCCAGATGGTGACTTCGTCGGCGAACTCGAGGTCGCTGCCTACCGGAATTCCCATGGCAATCCGCGTCACGCGCATGCCGAGCGGCTTGATCAGCTTCGACAGGTAAACCGCGGTGGCCTCGCCCTCGGCCGTTGGGTTGGTGGCCAGGATCATTTCCTCGATCTGTCCCGCGCCGATCCGCTCGATGAGATTTTTGATCTTGAGCTGCTCCGGACCGATGCCGCGCAAGGGAGAAAGCGCGCCGTGCAGCACGTGGTAGACGCCATTAAACTGGCGCGTGGTCTCGATACCCACGATGTTATGCGGCTCTTCCACCACGCACAATACTTTCTGATCGCGCGTCGTGTCACGGCAAAACTGGCACAGTTCGCCTTCGCTGATGTTGTTGCACACCGGGCAAAGGCCTAGCTTGTCCTTGACGTCGAGAATGGCTTGCGAGAGGCGTTCGGCGTCCTCGCGGCTGCTACGCATCAAATGAAAGGCAAGGCGTTGCGCTGACTTTTGCCCCACGCCAGGCAGATGTTTGAACTCGGTGATGAGCCGCGCCAGCGGCTCCGCGAAATCCGGCATGACTAATCAGGACGACTGCGAGGTATACATTAGAACATTCCCGGGGCAAGCCCCAGACCGCCCAGCAGTCCGCCCATCTTCTGCTTGGCCTCTTCCTCCACCTTCTTGACGGCTTCGTTGCACGCGGCCAGCACCATATCCTGCAGCATTTCGACGTCGCCCGCAACCTCCGGGTCGATCTTCACGCTGAGCAGGTTCTTGTTGCCGTCCATCTTGACGCTCACCATACCGCCGCCGGATGTGGCTTCCACCTTGATCTGCGCAATCTCTTGCGCCATCTTCTCCTGCATTTGTTGCGCCTGCTTCATCATGGCGCCCATATTTCCCGGCAGCTTCATCTCGTCAGACTCCTTTTGAGGCAAGACTATAGCCTACTCTACCTTTTTTAAATCGCGAACCGCGCGCACTTCGCCGCCAAAAACCTCGCGGAAACGCTGCACCTCCGGATTGGCTAGCGCCCGCTGCGCGGCATCCTCCAGTTTTTGGTCAGCTGGCGCGGCAGCCTTTTCGGCAGGCGCCACGTCTCCAGCTGTTACCTTAATCTTGAACGGCCGGGAACTGACTCTCTGGACAGCTTTAGATATATCCTCGGCCCGCATGGCCAGCATAAAGTCTTTCGGCGTCACGAACTCCAGCACGTTGCCCGTTTCGGTCACGCGGGAATGCTCCACAGCATCAGCGGTGAACGGCATCTCCAGTTCGATCAAGGCCGCGCACAGTTTCTCGCGCCAATTTATTGCGCCAACGGGAGCTGCTGCCGGCTCCGGAGCGAGCGCCGTCGCGCCGATAGACTGCGGCTCCGGCCGCCCGGCTTTTTTTGCGCGATCCACTTCGAACGGAGACGGCCGAGCAGGGGTTGGGGGCTGGGGGCTGGGGGTTGGTTTTATCGCCGTGTCGCCCCCGGAGGCCCTTGCTTCACCCGGGCGTCCCCGCGTCGCCGCGTCGGTCCGGAGCGAGGCCAGCGCTTCCTCAATCGACGTCAGACGCCCCGCTTGCACCAGCTTAAGCAACCCGATCTCCAGGTGAAACCGCGGCTGCAGCGAGACTTGCAAATCCTTGAAAAGCTCGAGCGAAAGCTGCAGATAGCGGGTAAGATCCTCTTCCGAAAACGATGCCGAAATTTCCGCGAAGCGCGTTCGCTCGTTGGCGGATGCTGCGATGAGCCTAGTATCCGATCCCGCGATCTTGGCCACCAACAGGTTTCGAAAATACCGCGCCAGCTCGCGGCTGTAGTGTTGCAGGTTCTGGCCGTTGCGCTCCAGTTCGTCAACGCGAGCGAGCATGCGTTTCGAGTCCGAAGCCAGAAGCGCTTGCGTGGCATCTTCCAGGGCGTCCATGGAAAACGCACCCAGCAGTGCGCGCACTTCCTTCGGATCGAGCTTGGTTCCGCAGCAGGCAATGGCCTGGTCGAGCGCGGATAGCGAATCGCGAATACTGCCCTCGCCGGCCTGCGCCAGAACCGACAGGACTTCGGGACCGGCATCGATGCCCTCCTGGCGGCAGATCCAGTCCATGCGCGCCACCACCTCGTCAAAATCCACGGATCGAAAACTGAAGTGCTGGCAACGCGAAGCAATGGTGGCTGGAATCTTGTGGGCTTCAGTCGTGCAGAGGATGAAAATCACCCACGCTGGGGGTTCTTCAATGGTCTTGAGCAGCGCATTGAAAGCTTCACTGGTGATCTGATGCGCCTCGTCGATGATGAAGACTTTGTAGCGGTCGCGGACCGGACGATAGCGCACGTTCTCGCGCAGTTCGCGCATTTCGTTGATGCCGCGGTTGGAGGCCGCGTCGATCTCGATCACGTCTGGCGCGTTGCCTTGTGCGATCTCTACGCAGCTTGAACAGACTCCGTCCGGGGTAACCGTGGGACCTTGCACGCAGTTCACGCAGCGCGCCAGAATCCGTGCCACCGTAGTCTTCCCGGTCCCGCGCTGGCCGGAGAAAATGTACCCGTGAGCAATGCGCTGCTGGGCGATGGCGTTTTCGAGCGTGGTCTTGACATGCTCCTGGCTTACCACGTCGGCAAAGGTTTGGGGCCGGTATTTACGCGCGATAACCTGATACATGCGGCGGGAAAAGCCAAGCCCCGGGTGATCCGCGGCACACGGGTTAAACCGCTACCGTTGCTTCTTTCCAGACCTGGCGGGGTTTGCAGCCGCCCATTGCACGGAGCCCGGAACCTGGCAATCACCCATCCTATCACGATGGACTTTGCGCCGCGGACCAGGAGATCTGTAAGATGGACCCCATGCCCGAACTCGTCCACTATGAAATTCGCGATCAGGTTGCCGTCATAACCGTCGACAATCCGCCCGTGAATGCTCTCAGTCCCGGAGTGCCGGAGGCGATTGAAGCGGCGGTGTCGCGCGCGGCGAACGATCCCCAAGCTCGCGCGGTTGTGCTCATTGGCGCGGGCAGCACGTTCATCGCCGGAGCAGACATCCGTTTCTTCGAGACCATCACCACGCGCGAGTCTTCCCTCGAACGCTCGCGATCCATTCACGCGCGGCTGTTACACATCGAGAATTGCCCGAAACCCTTGGTCGCGGCGATTCACGGCACGGCGCTGGGCGGGGGCCTCGAGTTTGCGATGGCATGTCACTATCGTGTAGCCGTGCCCTCCTCGAAGGTGGGACAACCTGAGGTCCTCCTGGGAATCATTCCTGGCGCCGGCGGGACACAGCGGTTGCCGCGGCTAGCGGGCGCGGCCATGGCTCTGGAAATGTGCACGCTCGGGCAGCATGTTCCGGTGGAGCGGGCTTCATCTGCGGGGATTATCGACCGCATGGTTACAGGGGATCTACTGGCCGGCGCCATCGCATTCGCCGTCGAGAAAGCGCAAAGCGGCGGAGTTCGGAAGTCGCGCGAACTCGAGGATGCAATCCGGGATCGCGAAGCCGCACTCGCCGCCTGTGCCCAAACGCGCGAAAGCCTTCGCAAGACGGCACGCGGCGCGCGCGGGCCGTATGCGGCAGTCGACGCCATTCAAGCCGGCATCGAGCACGGCTTCGACGCGGGCTGCACCCGCGAGATCGAGATATTCGCCGATTGCGTGCTCTCCACTGAATCCCACGCCATGGTGAAGCTCTTCTTCGCCGAACGCGAGGTCGCGAAAATTCCGGGCATTGCAAAGGACACACCCACAATCGAGATTTGCTCCGCTGCCGTGGTAGGCGCGGGCACCATGGGCGGCGGCATCACCATGAATTACGCCAACGCCGGCATCCCGGTGTTATTGAAAGAAGTCACCCAGGAAGCGCTAGATCGCGGCCTGGCTATCATTCGCAAAAACTACCAATCGTCTGCTTCCAAAGGCAAGATCTCGCAGCAGCAAATGGACCGCGCCTTGAGCTTGATTACCCCCACGCTTACTTACGAGGGCTTCGACACCGTAGATATCGTTACAGAGGCTGTCTTCGAAAACATGAATCTCAAGAAAGCCACGTTCACCGATCTTGGCCGCGTCACCAAACCGGATTGCATTCTCGCGAGCAATACTTCGACGCTCGACATCGACGAGTTTGCGCGATCGAGCGAACGGCCGGCGAAGGTAATCGGCACGCACTATTTCAGCCCGGCAAACGTCATGAAGCTGGTAGAAATTGTGCGCGGGCGTGAGACGTCGAACGAAACCATTGCCACTTGCATGAAGATTGCGAAGAAGCTGAACAAGGTTGGCGTGCTGGTGGGTAATTGCTTCGGCTTTGTCGCCAATCGCATGATCGCCTATTACATGCGGGAAGCGTATCTGCTGCTGGAGGAGGGCGCCACAGTCCCACAGATCGACCAGGCGCTAGTTGCTTTTGGCATGCCCGTGGGTCCTTTTGGCATGCAGGATATTGCCGGGATCGATGTTGGGGCGCGCATTCGCCAGTATCTGCGATCCATCGGTAAAGAGCGCGCTGAGGGACCCCAGTCGGTGGTGCCCGATTGGTTATTCGACATGGGTCGTTACGGCCAGAAGACCGGCGCCGGATGGTACCGGTACGAAGCCGGCAGCCGCACGCCCATTCCCGATCCGCTCATCGATGAACTCGCTCGCAAGGCCGCGGCCGAGCGCGGCGTCACGCGCCGCACCGTGACCGATGACGAAATTGTCGCCCGCATCATGACCGCATTGGCTAACGAAGGCGCCAACATCCTGGACGAAGGCTACGCTCTACGTCCCGGCGACATCGACGTGATTTACGTTTACGGCTTCGGTTTTCCGCGCCATCGCGGCGGACCCATGTACTACGCCGATACCGTCGGTCTCAAAACCGTGCAGGATCGCGTGCGCAGCTACCGCGCCGAGTTCAGCGATTACTGGCGCCCGGCGCCGCTCATCGAACGGCTGGCTGCCGCGGGGGGGACGTTTTACGGTTGGAGCGCCGAAGACCGCTCGCTCGCGCAAAAGAACTGAGCGTCTCTGCCCTCACAATAACCGGAAATTCACCTCGATGGTGGCGGCCGCGCGAACTGGCCGCCCGTTGCGCAGCGCCGGTTTGAATTTCCAGCGCGATACGGCTTCAAGGGCTTTCTCATCCAGACCCAGCCCCAGGCCCCGCAGCACCCGGAGTTGATGAGGTTGGCCATCCTCACCCACCTCGATCGTCAGAAGTACCGTGCCCTGGTACTTTGCCTTGCGCGCTTCGTCCGAAAACTCCGGCTCTACTTTATAAAGCACGCGCGGGGCAATCAAGCTGCCGCCAACCTCTAACCCACCGATGCCGCCGCCGTCGTCTGGTCCAAACCCCGGGCGGCGTTTGTTGCCAACCCCGCCATCCACACCATCGCCGATCCCGCCCCCGCTACCCGGGCCGCTCGATGGCGGACCTAGTCGGCCAAGTGGGTCGCCCAGTTGGGCGAGCATTACGTCGGGCAAATGCGCGTCAGCCGGCGCGATCAAAGTGGGCTCGATTACGAGCAGAGGATGCTGCGTAGTGGGCGGTATCGCTGAAGGCGGCGTGAACTGCCGGAGCGCTAGCCTGGGCAACCGGCCGCGGCTGGCCGGCAACGCTGACCGCTCGCCGCCACCGCCTCCACCTCTATACGGGGATGGAAGCACCAACCGGACGCTACGGTCGAACGGGTGGGCGCCAGAGTGATTGACGAGCGCGGAACGCGATGAAACCACGATCAAGAGAGCAATCACCCCCAGATGGATCATTATCGACAGCAGCCGTGCCCTCATACGCTGCGGATAGAGGCATGTTGGCTGCCAGACGCCCGAAGTTTGCAAGTGATTGCTGCTGCAGTTGAACCAGGGCGGAGCCGCAGCGCTGCGTGGGCGGGCGCTACACACTGTGGATCCGGGGCATCATGCAATTTGCCAAGGGACCACCCGGGATTTCCGTCGTCTAAACGTCTGAACGGGAGGAACCATGCGAAATTGCACTCGACTTACGCTGGTGATGATGAGCTGGCTGCCGGCGCTCGCACTCGCCCAGAATGCTGAACGCGAGATGACTTGCGATGAACAATGGCAGAGCGATCGGGTTTCCCATTGCGAGATCAACGAAATAACCATCCCCGCCATTTCAAGATTGAGCGTCGACGGCGGGATGAACGGCGGCATGACAGTAAAGGGCTGGCAGAAGAATGAAGTTCTGGTGCGTGCCCGCGTCCAGACTGCGGCTGAAAATGACGCGCAGGCGAAAGCGCTGGCGAGGCAAGTCATCATCCACACTGGTGGCGGCCGGATTCTCGCCGACGGCCCGTCTCAAGGACACCACGAGAACTGGTCGGTGAGCTACGAGATTTTGGTCCCGCAGAACATCGATCTGGATCTTCGCGCCCATAACGGCGGAATCCACATTGCCGATGTGCGGGGCCAGATCGAGTTTGAAACCATCAACGGCGGCGTGTCGCTTACGCGGCTCTCAGGCACCGTTCACGGACACACCACCAACGGAGGCCTGCACGTTGAGCTTGCCGGCGATCGCTGGGAAGGCACCCAACTGGATGCCCGCACCACCAATGGCGGCGTCTCGCTCTCTGTGCCCTCCAATTATTCCGCACACCTCGAAACCGGAACCGTAAACGGGCACATTAATGTGGAATTCCCAGTTACTGTTCACGGCGAAATCAACCGCCAGCTCTCCATCGATCTCGGTTCCGGCGGCCCGCTAGTCCGCGCCGTGACCACCAACGGCGGCGTTTCCATCAAGCGGAAGGAAACCTAGGAACTTGTTGAAATAGGCGTCCCGAGGGCCGCAAGTGAAGTTTCGCCGGGCTAACTTTGGATTCGGCCCGCTAGTTTTCGATTTGAACAGGTGGTCAAATCGGCCGCGCCGTGTTGAAAAACGCCGTTTTTGGGGCTCCGACTACACTTCTGCCGCTTGGACCTTCGGGAGACGCCACAGATTGAACGCTGCAGCCGTCATCAGAAACTGCCACCCCCACCTTCGCCAATCCGCGGAGCTTCGTTTTGCGCATCCCGCCGGTTTGTTTCATCCATCCGAAGGCTTTCTCAATTAAAGGACGTTTCCGCTGGCTCACCTGGTAGCTTGCGTGACGAGTTGTCCGCTCGTCTATGGTGCTGCCTCCTGGTCGATTGACGTTCTGTGTTACGTGCGGCCGGAAATCCATCTCAAACCGTCTCCACGAAATCGCGCGTGTCGTATGCCTTGTCCGCTCCAACGCTCATCGGCGCGGTGCGCCGCCGTGGGCGCCGGCTTCGCCATTGTTTGTATAGCATCAGCAGTGCCGCATCGCGCTCCGCCGTGCCGTCAGCCTGCGTCACCATCGCATGGACGATCAAGCCGTGCCGGTTCTCCATCAGGACGTGCCCCAGATACCCCAACTTGGCTTCTTGCCCATTCCCCTTCCGGTACAGTCGCGCCTCCGGATCGGTCTTCGATTCGTGCGTCGAGTTGCTGCGCTTGTCCCCGCGGAACTCTCCGGGGCTGCCATCTCCGCCATCCTTCTTTTGAAAACTCTTCTGGCTCGCCCACGCCTCGATCAAGGTCCCATCCACGCTGAAGTGTTCGTCCGATAGGTGCGGCTTCGCCTGCGCCAGCACGCGCCGGAAGAACTCCTGCGCCACCTCTTGGTTCAGCAGCCGGTCCCGATTCTTGCTGAATACCGCGTGATTCCACACCGGTTCATCCAACTCCAGCCCCACGAACCACCGGAACAGCAGGTTGTAGTTCATCTGCTCCATCAGCATTCGCTCGCTGCGAACCGTGTAGAAGATCTGCAATAATACTGCACGCAGCAATCGCTCCGGAGGTACCGATGGGCGGCCAGTCTTCGCATACAGCGCATTAAACTCCTTGGCCATCCCCCGTAAAATCTCGCCGACCATCTCCCGGATGCGTCGCAAAGGGTGATCTTGCGGCACCCGGTCCTCCAGCGAAACGTAACTGAACATTCCAGACTGTTGCTGATCGTCTCCGCGCATAAAACGATCATCGCCTGAAATGTTCCGTTCGGGAAGAGGCTCAGTCAGGGTTTTTCAACAAGTTCCTAGAGGAGTTATCGACACTTCTGTGCTCGTCGCTGGCATCGCGGGATTCAAATCCTGGCGTGCCGTCCAGAATCCGAGCGCGTCGTTTCTTCGCGACTGGCTTGAGAACGCGACTTTCACCTGGCTGGTTAGCGAGGACATTATTTCGGAATACAAGGAGGTCCTCACACGACTCGGTGTTCGGCGGAACCTTGTCGGTGAGGTCATCAACCTCCTCAGAGAGGAGGCGGAGTTCGTAGAAGTTCGCGCAACAAGTGACGTATCGCCCGATCCAGACGACGATCCATTCTGCGCTTGTGCGGAACAGGGCAAGGCCACATTCATTGCAACTCTAAACCAGAGGGACTTCCCTCAAAGGAAGCTTCTGGCCAAGGTGATCACGCCTGGGAATCCGGTCCCCACAACACGTCGGCGTGATCGCTCCGGAAACCGCTGAGCACGCGTTCAGTCGGGCGTTGACGTTCCCGCATTCCTCATCGAGCGGATTGTGCCCAGGCTATTGATCCTCAGCCCGAGCGTCGTCATCTTCGCCCCTAGCTTCCGAGTTGCTCCAAACGGGCTCGGACATCCGGCCACAGCTCTCCTCGCTGCCCATGGCCGAATCGCCATCCTATATGTTCTTGGGCGAGTGGTTACGCATGATGCGTTGCGCAATGTGCTTATATGAGAAATCTCGTTGGTCCGGAAAGCCGCAACAAATTCAACGCTACGAAGCCCGCGATTATCCAAGCTTCGCATGGCTTCGCGAGATAGCGCGCTTGCTCGGTCTGCGAATTCGCGAGAGTGTAGGGTTGGTCCAAAATTGACGAGCCGTCCCAATGGGCTGGGTGTAATCAGGTGTAATAATGCAGAGCATCCATTGGATCTAGAGGATTTGGCGGTACACAGAATCAACAAGTTCCGTGTTTTCAATGAGCGGTGAGGGTGCGAATCCCACCCTCACCGCCAAAAATAGAATCAATAAATTACGAGAGCTTTAAGCATCTTAGGTGTAATTAGCATGAGAGTAGCCTTGGAAACGAGGACTGCTGATATCGCAAGATCAATGCCTTGAACGGAAGCTGAGGGATATCAGAACGACGAATGCCGGAAATAACTTTGGTCAGTTGTTCAGTCGGTTTTGGCAACGTCCGCGGCGGGACTGGGTGGCCGCTGCGCCGCGCCTTCCATGCGCGCGAAGTACAACGCTACCGCCCGGTCAAGCTCCGGCCGATTGAGTAGCACAGGCCGCTCTTCATACTGGCTGATCCACCCCAGAATCTGGAAAATATCATGCGGCTGGCAGGCTCGGAGCTCATGGCCGCTGCGCCGCAAGCATAGGCTGCGCAAATATTCCGAGCTGGCTGGGTCGGAAGGAAAACCGTGTTGCGCCGCCGCCCTCTCGAAGATCTCATCAAACGTTTTCTCGTTTACCGTGTCGACAGATATTTTGTTGGGTATTCGCCGCAAGAATGCTTCGTCGGCCAGGTCGGCTGGTTCCAGATTCGTGGCAAAGACGACGAGTAGCTCGAATGGGATTTCAAATTTCATCCCATACGAAAGAGTCAGATAATCGACACGGCGGTCGAGCGGCACGATCCAGCGGTTCATCAATTCCTGGGGCGAGATCGTTTGCCTCCCCAGATCATCGATGATCAGCATTCCATTGTTAGCTTTCATCTGCAGAGGAGCCAGATAGGTACCGGATGCTCTGTCGATTTGCAGGTCCAAGAGATTTGCCACCAGCTCCCCGCCAACCGTGATGCAGGGCCGTTGACACACGACCCACCGCGGATCCAGGCCTTGCGTGTCGATTGGTGTTTTGCGATGCACGACCGGATCGTGAAGGATGACGATCTGGCCGTCTACTTCTACCGTATAGGGCATGACTACCGTGTCCCTATAGACGCGCACCAGCCTTTCGGCGTAGCTCGTCTTGCCGTTGCCTGTGGGCCCGTAAAGAAAGAGGGATTGCTGCGAAATGAGCGCTGGACCTAGCTGGTCCAGCACCCGGTCGGAAACAACGAGATCTGATAATGCTGCTCGCAACCGCACGCGATTCACCTTAACCTTGGCCGCCTGGGTACGAATCGCCTGGTAGTACTCACCCAGTGAAACCGGGGCGGGGCCTGCATAGTGACAGAATTCCGAACTCTCGCTGGCCTGATTGCGGCCCCCGCTGGTGAGTTCGAATGCATAATCGTTTCCCACCATCCCTTTCACGTGGATCAACTGCAGTTTGCGCAGTTCTTCGAAAAGGCTTTCAATCACGGCGACCGAGAGTTTCATGGATTCGCTCAGGGATCCAAGCGTGCTGACTCCCCGTGTCCGCAGATGACGAAGCATCAGATCGGTAACCAGGGTGTGCGGAATTTTCAGGTCCGCCAGGTTCCGAGGCGCCGGGGGCCAGTGGCTGGGCTTTTCGAATTCGGCCTGTGCACTTTCGGGTGATGAACGGTTCGCCGCATCGCTGGACGCAGTGATGCCGGTGTCCTTGTGGAAAGACATGGGAGAGCGACCTCTTTCTTGTTTACACCGAGAACTATTTTAATGGATACAGCGGCTGCGCAGTCTCGAAGCCCCTGTGACCGCAGCCACCGGCGTTCAAAACCTCCCGCGATTCCGCACCACAATGGCAATCGCCACGCTTACGCAAGTCCCGAGAAAGGTGAGTGCCAGAGTGAACGGATAAAACTCGTGAGCGCAGGAAATCAAAGCGTTGTCCACCCGGCCGGAGCCTAAGTATAAATCAAATGCAAAGACCGCATTTACGGCCGGTTTCGTGCTATATGCCGCGGTTGCCTCCGCCATCGCCATGATCGCAAAGAAGAGCGCACACGCGAGACACACAATCGGCCGGGCATGAGCCATCAACAAAATTCTCCAGTAGCTAATTTAACTGGATACGCAGGTCTGCAGCAATCGACTGGCGGCGGCATTAACTGGGGGCGCCGTCGGCGTACCTTTCTTTGTTCCCAAAGTAGACGACGGGTCGGCTTTCTCACCGTTCCCAACCTTTGTCTGGACCTCGATTACATTCACCCACGTGTGCATCGTCCAGCGGAGTCGCCCATTACAAGCGCGATATGTCTGCCCGCATCATGGCAAGTGCGGCTTTCAACTGCATCGGTCTAGCTAAAGGCTAGGGCACAAGTACTTCATCATGTTCTTTGCCAGAGTCTCTACGTTGGGTTCCAGGAACATGGAACGGTGATCCCCTGGAACTTCCCAAACCTCAAACGCCCCAGTAACAAGGTGGGCCCAGCCACGACTAGCATCCCAGGCATCGCCAGGCGGCGCTTCGACGGGCTTGAAAAAAACCAGTCGGCCGATGTACGGAGCAGGGTAATAAGATCTTACGGCCAGATGGACAATCTGCTCGGGGTTCTCCAACGGGCCGTAGTTCAGACCGACCCGGATTTTATACCGAATTTCCCATGCGGCACGGCCGATTTTTCGATGGAGCTCCTTCACCTTTTCGGCAACATAAGCCGGCGCATTTTTCAGCTTCAACCCTAACAACTCCTGAGCATGAAATTGTATCTTCCTAGCCCGTGAGTCCAACCAAACTTCCTTCAGGACACTCCGTTGAAACGTCGGATTCTCCGTGTCGAACATGACAAGCAAAGGCACCTTGTGGCCCTTCTCCATTAGTTGACGCGCGGTCTCATATGCCACTACTCCCGAGTCGCTCCACCCTCCGAGGTTGAATGGGCCCTCATTCTGATAATCGAGAATGGAGCTCACCAGTTGGACGGCGATTTGTTCGAGCTGATACGGTGCGGACAATTGTTTTAGCTCGGGCAGGAGTGACGGCATCAAGCTCAGAAATGGACGGTCAGTTCCGAGCCGCAAGGCCAGAGGCCGGAATAGAGGACCAGCCCCGATACAGAAAAACGGCGGCAGGGACCCGGCAGGCTGAACCGGTATCACTTGAGGGGTGGAAGGAACTTGACCTTCGAGAATGATGGCCAATTGTCGAATCGTGGGAGCCTGGAACAGCGTGGCCATAGAGCTGCTTTCCGAATAACTGTTCAATTCTCACCAGCAGCTTCGCCACCAACAAGGAATCACCGCTTAAATCAAAAAAATTGTCCGTCACGCTAACCGGACTGACACTCAAAAGTTCCGTCCAAACTGCCGCCAGCATGGATTCGCTGGCAGTTGCTGGCGCGACGAATTCCTGCCTTGAGAATGTCTCCTCCGGAACAGGCAGGGCGCGGCGATCCACCTTACCATTCGGGGTCAACGGAAAGGTATCGAGAAGTACAAAGTGCGCCGGCACCATATATTCGGGAAGTTTCTGTCTGAGAAATTCTCGCAGGTCTTTCGGCGTAAGCACGCGCCGGTCACGCGGAATCACATAACCCGCCAACTGCTTCTTTCCCGGTTCATCCTCCCGCACCACAGCTACGCACTGGCGCACCGCGGCATGCTCGGCCAGCACGGCTTCGACTTCGCCGAGTTCGATACGGTAACCTCGGATTTTCACTTGATTGTCAAGGCGCCCTGCATATTCGAGTGTGCCATCCTCCCGGCAACGGGCCCTGTCTCCCGTCTTGTACATCCGCGCTCCAGCTTGATTCGAAAATGGATCTGCAAGGAAGTGCTCCCGAGTCAATTCAGGGCGGTTTAGATAGCCGCGAGCAACACCCGCCCCGCCAATGTATAACTCGCCTACCACGCCCGCTGGCACTAGCTTTAATTGCTGGTCCAGGACATATAGCTGTGTATTATCGATAGCTCTGCCAATGGGTACTGATCCGGTGAAAGGGTCGCCGGCCTGAACTTCATAAACGCAGCAACCCACGACCGTTTCAGTCGGCCCGTACTCATTGATTAATCGTGTGGCTGGCGAAACTTCTCTCCAAAAGCGCAGGCTCTCGGCAAGTAGGTTTTCGCCGCCAATGACGAACAATTCGACCTTGCCTGCCGCCTCCTCGGGACGCAGTTGCTGGCTAAGCAACTCTAAATGCGCGGGCGTGATCTTCACCACGCCGCGCGTTTGCGGCTGCCGCAGAGCCTTGACGACCTCCTCCACGCTCGCATCGTCCGGCAGCAATTCAACTCGTCCTCCAACCAGCAGCGGAGTGTAGAGTCCCGTGATGGTTAAGTCGAAAGAAATAGACGAGTGGACCAGTGCCGAACGCCGCGCCTCTTTCCCGTATACTCTTACCGCCCAGGAAAGGTAGTTCAGCAGCCCGGAATGCGTAACGATCACGCCTTTCGGCTTGCCGGTCGAGCCGGAGGTGTATATCACATAAGCAGAATTCGTAAGGTGCGCAGCAGGCTCGGGATTTGCCTGACTTTCCTTGGTGATCTCGGGCCAGTCCGCATCCAGACGAACGACCGTCCTGCCATCCGCCGACAAACTCTTTGCAAAATCGTCTGTTGTGGCCAGGACCTTCGTTCCGGAATCCTGCAGTTCGAATAACTGGCGCTCTGTTGGATTATTCGGGTCTAGGGGAATATATGCTCCCCCCGCTTTCAAGATCCCGAGCATCGCTACAACCATCTCCACCGATCTCTTCACGCAGAGACCGACCAGGATTTCCGGTCCAACCCCTTTTGCACGAAGGAAATGCGCCACCTGGTTCGCACTTGCGTTGAGCTGCCCGTAAGTGAACCTCTTGCCGCCCGCCACCAAAGCAATAGCATCGGAAGTTGTTTGCGCCTGAACTGCGATCAGATCATGCACACACAAATGTTGTTGAGCTATTAAAGCCAGGTCCTTCAATTGAACAGTCGAACCGGAATCAGCGTCGCTTGAATGTTCCACGAGCAAGTTCCTTTTCGATCTACCGGCGAAACTATTCTATGCTCCCGCCGGGCTACAAAACACCCATGAACGGCGCATCGCAAAAGCGCCCCACACCTGCATAGGCCTACCACTGGCTCCATGCGGCAGCTTTATATCATATCCCGTACTTGGCCCGTTCCCTTCAGAAAGATCGTCCGGGGACTATTATTGGCGTCATCAATTCACCGCGATTTTCGCGGTCCTCTTGCCTGTAGCGTGCAGTTCTTCGAACAGGCTTTCATTTCACCGCGACCGAGAGTTTCATGGATTCGCTCAGGGATCCAAGCGTGCTTGACTCCCCGTGTCCGCAGATGACGAAGCATCAGACTGGTGACCAAGGTGTGCGGAATTTTCAGCTCCGCCAGGTTCCGCGGCGCCGGCTGCCAGCTGGCTGGGCTTTTCGAATTCATCCTGCGCACTTTCGGGTGATGAACGGTCAGCCGCATCGCTGGACGCAGTGATGCCGTGGTCCTTGTGGAAGGACATGGGAGAGCGGCCTCTTTCTTGTTTACACCGAGAACTATTTTAATGGATACAGCGGTTGCGCAGTCTCGAATCGCCTGTGACCGCAGCCACCGGAGTTCAAAACCTCTCGCGATTCCGCACCACAATGGCAATCGCCACGGTTACGCAAGTCCCGAGAAAGGTGAGTGCCAGAGTGAACGGATAAAACTCGTGAGCGCAATTCAACCAGTCGCCGATATGGAGGTCGCTGGCGCCTGATTACAACCTGGTTGCCCGAGTCACACTCGCACGTGTTCAACAACAGATCGCGTGTTCCTGAAGCTGGGATTGGTACGGTGAGTATCGGGCCGGAACAATAAGACGGCCGATCCGCTGCGGGTCGCGATATCAACGTGAAACAGGCCAGTGGCGCGAGACGAACAACTTATTTGGCGGCCCGGATGAGGGCCAATACGTGTTGAAAGGTTTTGAAATACTTGGGACGGCCGATAACAGCTATCTAGCGGATATTAATTAACTTACTGATTACTGGGCCCGACGGGGCTTTCAAATCATCTCATGATCGCACCACGCGACGACAGCGCGTGTCAGCTTCCCTGCTACGTTCGCCCGCGAAGCATCAGATCCGACTACCAAAGGCGAGTGCGCCCTCGGCTTCTGAGGTGCTGGGCGAATACCTAGTACTACTGTGTTATAAACCGATGGAGCGAATGAGGATAGTACTTCGAGGGGTATCGTAAAGGTGAGATGGATGTTGTCGAAGCGAAGATCCAGACGGTAGAAGAAATCTACCGTCTGGTCTGGGCGGCGGTAGCCAACAAACAGCCCATGAGTGCGATTTACAAGGAACGTCCTCGGCTGTTCTGTCCACATAGATTGGGCCGCAATCAGGCCGGCCAACGTCGTGTGCTCTGTTACCAATACGGTGGCGAAAGCGAGAGCGGTTTGGCGCCGATAGGCTCACCGGCGAATTGGCGCTGCATCGCGCTGGAGAAACTCCGGGCGGTGGAACTGCTGGATGGCTCTTGGAAAACCGCGCCGAACCATTCGCGTCCGGCCACCTGCGTGGTCGAGGCCGACATCGATGCCGAGGATCAACCGGAGCGCGATCCGCAGAAGGGACAGTGAGGAATCTGCCCCAGCAGGTGGCGGGCGAGGATCATTCTGAGAGTGGTAATCGAACCGGGACTATGCCGCTCGGGGCGAACGCGGCGCACCGCGGGGCCGGAAGTCCGGTGGTGGCTCGGGGGCTGGTAATTCAAGATGGCCCGTGCGTGCTGAGGGGGAAAAACGGTTCCGTTCGGCCACCAGGAACCCATAGGCCGCGATACATAAGATGGCGTGATGATGAAAGCCACGCCAACCACGCCCTTCGTAGTGACCCAAACCGAGTTCCTGCTTCAGTTCTTGGTAGTCCCGCTCGATGATCCAGCGATGTTTGGCCAGATGCACCAGTTCGACCAGCGCGGTATCGGCCGGCAAAGTGGATAGCCCGTACTTGGTGGGCTCTTTCTCATCGGTCGGCCATTCGATCAGTAACCATTCCTCCGGATGCGGTTGCGCTCGCCAGTAGTCCCGATGCGCCGGACGCACCCGCAAAGCGGCAAAACGCGAATGCAATTTCTGTTTCACTCCCTGGCGCCAAGTCACCTTCACCCAAGCCTCGGCCGGCAAGGACACGGCAAGTTCTTTAGCCGAGACCGGTCGGTGCTTGGCATCGCGCTGCAAAAGCTTGCGGGGCCGTCCCCTGCGGCCGCGCCGTGCCGGTGCTGGCTTGGGCCCCGCACGGGGCTTCCAAACCGTCACAGTGCTTTGCACGCCCATGACATATGCCACTTCCATTTTCGTCAGCGCCGTGCGAAAACCAGTATCCACTCCATAGCCGGCATCTGCCAGCACCACCCCCTGCGGGATCCCTCGTTGCCGGGCACGTTGAATCTGCTCCAGTGCGATTTCCGTTTTGGTCTGAAACTGGATCTCGTCGGGAACGCCAGCTTTCGTCCGCCGGTTACGGTCCTTGATCCAGGTCTCTGGCAAGTAGAGGCGGAAAGCTACGGGCATACTCGCCTTCTCGGTGGTTACCGAAAGACTGACCGCCACCCGGCAGTTGTCCTGTTTACCGACTTGACCGCAATACTGCCGAGCCACTCCCACGGACTCGTGACCCTTTTTCGGGAACCCTGTGTCATCCACCACCCACGCCACTACCGGTTCTCGACGGAGCATCGCCGGCAGTACAAAATCCAGACACCGGTCCAAAACGGCTTCATCACTCCAAGGGGCGTCGGCAACTACATGATGTAGTGACTGATGCATGCGTCGCACACTGTCGGGAGCCAGTCGGGCGGCCATCGGCTCCACGCTCTTGCGTTCTCCTGGCAACAATAAGCCCGTGCAGTAGTTCTTCAGCGGGACGTTCCGGTCAGCGTGCCCTGCGGCTTCCGCCAGGCCCTCAATATATGCCGCAAAGCGTTGTTCCTGTGGGCCTGGCGCGCTCTTTTTGCCCACGAACCAATTCTACACTAAATTGTTCTTTTATAACACAGTAGTACTAGCCTGTTCAACAGAGACGCCCATGCGTCGTCGGTCTTGCCTGGGCAGGTCGACCAAGTCTGCCGGGTTCGCGAGAATGAGGTTCCAGCGGACCGCCTGCTTGAGCGCCGACCGCAAGACTGCGTCCGTGTAACGGATAGAGCGGGCGGACAAGCCTCGGTTGAGTAGTTCGCGGTAGAGCGTCTGGATATCGAAGGCGGAAACGTGCGGCAACGCCTTCGTGCCAAGTCGAGGACGCACGTAACGGCGTAGCAACCCTTCGTAGTCTTGCAGGCTCTTCGCGCGCAACCGCGACTTGGCGCAAACCTTAAGCCAGAGATCCAGGTACTGATTCAGTGTTTGCTTCGACGAGTCGAGGTTCCGGCCGCGATCTCGCTCGCACAGCATCTTGTTGAGATGAGCCTGAGCGTCCCGCAGTCCGCCATGGATGGTCTGGTTCAGGTACTTTCGCTTCTTGGTTTCGGGTCCGCCGTTGTAAACGCGCACCAGCCAAGTGCGGCGACCGCGTCCGACGATCTGACCGACTTTTCGTGCCATAGAGACACCTCCGCTGAGGTGCGGCACACCAACGGCACACTGCGCAACGCTACTCAACTGACTTGTTGGGGTTTAGAAAAGTGAAGGCTGATCGGGGTTCAGTCGCCATTAGCGCAATCGCCTTTCGGTGGTGAGCGAGAAAGCGTGCGTAATGCTCTCCTTTCCACTGCTGGCCGACCAAGTGGACGCGCCACCCACATTCTCGACTCTGAGTGGCGCGTTCATGCCATCCAGCTCCAGATGTCATTCAAGCGTAGGTTCGATCAGCAACGCTTGTACCTTTTCCGCGGCTGCGTCCTGCATATGCGGCAGAACATGAGAATAGACATCGAGTGTGAATGCCACGCTGGCATGTCCCAGCTGTTCACTGATGACCTTCGGGGAGACGCCAGCAATCAGTGAAATCGTTGCAGCCGTATGGCGCAGGTCGTATAGCCGAATGGCCGGCAATTCTGCCGACTTGAGCAACGGCTTGAAATGGTCCTGCACTAAACGCGACTCGCGGATAGGTCCCCCGCGTCGGGCACGGAACAGCAGGAGATCTCCACGGGCTTCCATTTCTTTCGGGGCTTGTTCTCGGAGGAGGGCTACGACCCAAGCCTGGAGCTTTACCAAGCGGCGGCTTCGTGACCGCTTCGTTTCAGCGAACTGCCAGCCACCTTTTCGCCATTCAAGCGTGTGGGAAACACTGACCGTTCCGCGGTCGAGATCGAGGTCGTTCCACGTCAGGCCAAGGTATTCGCTGGGCCGCATGCCTGTTGTCAGGGCGAGTGCGAACAGGGACCGATAGGGATGACCGGAGATCGTCTTGACGAATGTTCTCGCCTGTTCGACGTTTAATACCCCGATTTGCCGTCGGTCTTGTCTGGGCAGATCAACTGAGTCTGCCGGGTTTGACAGGATGAGGTTCCAGCGCGTCGCCTGCTTCAACGCCGACCGCAAAACCGCATGGGTATAGCGGATCGAGCGGGCCGACAGGCTCCGAGACTAACAGATCTCCGTAAAGCGTCTGAATGTCGAACGCTGAGATGAATGCCAATGCTTTAGTGCCAAGTCCTGGGCGCACGTAACGGCGTAGCAGCCCTTCGTAGTCCTTGAGGCTCTTCGTGCGTAACCGCGGCTTCGCGCAAAGTTCAAGCCAGCGGTCCAAGTATTGATTGAGAGTTTGCTTCGACGAGTCGAGCTTTCACCCGCGGTCTCGTTCGCCGAGCATTTTGTTGAGATGAGCCTGAGCATCCCGCAGTCCGCCGTGGATGGTCTGGTTTAAATACGTTCGCTTCTTAGTTTCCAGATCGCGGCCGGTGTACACGCGCACCAGCCACGTACAACTGCCGCGTCGGACGATCTGGCCGACTTTTCGTGCCATAAGACACCTCCGCCAGTGCGGGGCGAACAAATGGCACGTGTCTCGGTGGGGCTTTTATAAAACGAGGGCTGAGCGGCGTCCAGCCGTCACCTTGGATGCCGGCGCCGCCAAGCCGCCATCCCAAACCAGCGAAAGATACTGGCAACCAAGGAGAGCGCGGCCACCACTAACAGCACTGGCAGCCCCACCGCGAAACTCGATATGGCTAGGGTCGGCAGACAAACGACAAATCATCTGCGGTCGAGGAGTCCCCCGTGATGGCTGAAAGGTGGGCGCTTGGGCCAGCAGGCTATTCGAAGTTGCTGAGCGACCTGAAGCAGCGAACCAGTGCTCCACGTGGTTTCCGCGCACCAGGATCCTGGATTGATTGAACTCTCCCACCGGCCGCGTCGCTGCGCTTGACGGAGCCACCATATCGTACAAAGCGCCTGCCGTATGTTTGAAGTTGCCCTTGGCATCTCCGTTCTGCGCGTCATCGGTGATCTGATATTCGAAGCCGATCACGTAATCCTGGCCCCGTTGTGGACGCTGCGCAACCCGATGCAGAAACGATCGCTCCACGCTTGCTTCGAACCGTTCATGCGGCCCGCCGGATTCCTTGGGTGCGATGAACCAGTGGTCCTGTATCCGGTACTTGACTCCACTATTGCCTCGGGGTGAAATGCGCCATTCGAGCATGAGCTCGAAATCGGTAAACGTGTCCTGACTGAAGAGGTCTTCGGTGATGCGAGGATTCCGGTTAGCCTTCAGGCACCCGTCTTCAATGGTCCAAGCATCGCCCGGCGGGGACTTCATTCGCGGGTCGTCCCAGCCGTGCATGGTTTTGCCGTCGAACAGCAAGGTCCAGCCCGCAGCCTTCTCCTCCGGCGTCAGCGCGTTTCCATCTTCACGATCGGCTGCACAGCAAGCGGCCACTGACACAACCAAGTAGCAGAACCCAAGAATATATCCGTGTTCTCGTTGCATCATTCGGGTCCAGAATATCATTGGGGGTGGCGCAGGTGCAGTAGACTCTTCTTTGGATGCCGCCAGGGCGATACTGAAAGTAGCGTTGCCATGAAATATTCCTACGACGCGATCATCATCGGGACCGGGCAGGCCGGACCATCTCTTGCGGGCCGTCTGGCGGGCGCTGGCATGAAGGTGGCCATCATCGAGCGCAAACTCTTCGGCGGCACCTGCGTGAATACCGGCTGCATACCCACCAAGACGCTCGTCGCTAGCGCTTACGCAGCACAAATGTCACGCCGCGCCGCTGAGTACGGGGTAAACGCCGGCCCCGTCACTGTCGACATGAAGCGAGTGAAAGCCCGGAAAGACGCCATATCCGGGCGGTCTAGAACCAGCGTTGAGAAGTGGCTTAAGAGCATGCAGAATTGCAGGGTCTTTGAAGGTCATGCCCGTTTTGTGTCGGCACACGAGGTGAATGTCGGGGAAGAACTGCTCACCGCGGACCGCATCTTCATCAATGTGGGGGGCCGGGCCATCGTGCCCGAAATGCCAGGGCTTGATCAGGTCAACTTTCTGACCAACTCCTCCATGCTGGAGGTGGATTTCCTACCGCCTCATCTTGTGATCGTGGGCGGCAGTTACATTGGCCTGGAATTCGGCCAGATGTTCCGCCGTTTCGGGAGCGAGGTCACCATCGTCGAAATGGAACCTCGCCTCATCCATCGTGAGGACGAAGACGTCTCCGTCGCGATCCACGATATCCTCCAGGCCGAAGCAATCCACATCCGTCTGAACGCGAAATGCATCCGCGTTGCAAAACGCGACGATGGAGTAGCTGTTGGCGTGGACTGCACCGATGGCGACCCGGACGTCAACGGCTCACACCTCCTCCTGGCGGTGGGACGCCGGCCGAACACGGACGACCTTGGCCTCGAAAAGGCCGGCGTGCTTCAGGATCAGCGCGGGTATATCGTAGTGGACGACGAGCTACGCACCAACGTGGCAGGTATCTGGGCCCTCGGCGATTGCAACGGACGAGGGGGCTTTACCCACACGGCTTATAACGATTTCGAGATCGTCGCCGCCAATCTCCTCGATAACGATCCGCGCCGCCTCAGCGATCGAATTACTGCCTATGCCCTCTACATCGACCCGCCGCTGGGCAGAGCCGGTATGACGGAAACCGAAGTGCGGAAGTCCGGCAAAAGAGCATTGATCGGAACCCGGCCTATGACCAAGGTAGGCCGCGCTGTTGAAAAAGGCGAGACTCAGGGATTCATAAAGATTCTGGTCGACGCGGATTCGAAACAGATCCTGGGAGCATCGATCCTGGGCACCAGTGGCGACGAAGCTATCCACACGATTCTCGATATTATGTACGCTAGAGCACCTTTTACCGTCATGCAGCGCGCTACGCACATCCATCCGACGGTTTCAGAATTGTTACCAACGGTATTGGGCGAGCTCAAACCTCTCGGGAACCAAATTCGCGCGGGAGGAGCGTAGGGCACGCAAGTTCTTCCCAAGTTCAATACAACCAAACGCCCCTCCGGGTCATCGAAGTGGAGTTAACCATTGTCTGAATTCCAACAGGACGGCAGGACGGCTGGCAGACGAGGTGCTATCGTCTGAAGGGAGAAAAACAATATGTTTGCTGCTCAACATGGCATTCTCAACCACGAGCTGCTCGCGGCCCTCGCTGAAGCACGTACTCAAACAGACAAATTGTTCGCTCTCGTCAAAAACGATTTCCTCTACGAGCGGCCCATCCCCGAGAGGCACCGGGTTGTTTTCTACGTCGGCCATCTGGAGGCGTTTGACTGGAATCTTCTGCAGGGGTTTATTCCGCAGCTTCAATCTTTCCACCCTAAGTTCGATCGACTATTCGCTTTTGGCATCGACCCAGTGGATGGCGGGCTGCCCAGCGATGAGCCAAAAGATTGGCCGGCTCTCGCCGAGGTTCATCGATACCGCAGCAGGGTTCGGGACCTTCTAGACGAAGTGCTGGAAAGTTCCGCCTTTTGGCGCTCGTCGTACGACGGATTTTCTGCCGCCACGCTGGTGAATGTTGCCGTCGAACACCGGCTGATGCACGCCGAAACGCTGGCTTACATGTTTCATCAACTGCCGCTGGAGCAAAAGATTCGCCAGGGAAGCGCACCGGCGCACACGGTCCAGCCACTCGAGTTCGGCATGGTCGAAATTCCCGCCGGCAGAGCCACTCTAGGCCTTTCCCGCGGCGAATCCGCGTTCGGATGGGACAACGAATTTGACGCTCACGAGGTGAGGGTCCCTGCCTTCGCCATCGACCGGTACAAAGTAACGAACGGCCAGTACCTTGAATTTATCGATGCGGGCGGCTACGAAAACCGTAACCTCTGGCCGGATGCGGGCTGGAGCTGGAAAATCGAGCAGAACCTGGCCCACCCTCTGTTCTGGAAGCGGCGCAACGGCCGCTGGTATTACCGCACCATGTTCGACGAACTCCCATTGCCACTCGACTGGCCGGTATTCGTAAGCCACGCCGAAGCCAGCGCCTATGCGCGGTGGGCCGGGAAAGTGCTGCCTGGTGAAGCGCAGTGGCACGGCGCCGCATACGGCACACCCGGGGGATCTGAAAGGGCCTACCCCTGGGGATCCGAAACTCCTGGCCGCATGCACGGATATTTCGACTTCAAGAGGTGGGATCCGACACCGGTCAATGCTTTTCCTCGCGGGACCAGCGCCTTCGGTGTTGCCGGTCTGTTGGCAAATGGATGGGAGTGGACCTCCAGTATCTTCGAGCCCTTCCAAGGATTCCAGCCATTTCCGTTTTATCCAGGCTACTCTGCCAATTTTTTCGACGGCAAACACTATGTCCTGAAAGGCGGCTCAACCCGCACCGCGGCCTGCATGCTGCGCCGTTCGTTCCGCAACTGGTTCCAGCCGCATTATCCGTACTTGTACGCCGGATTTCGCTGCGTCAGCGAGTAATGGATCTTCGAAAGGAGTGTTCGAAATGCTGATTCAACCCATCGTTGCAGACCCCGTATCCGAGTTTGTGGAAGAAGTGTGCGGCGGGCTAACCAAACCGGGTCAGAAAGAACTGCCTTCGAAATTCCTGTATGACGAGGTTGGCTCGCGGCTCTTCGAGGTCATCTGTGCTCTGCCCGAATACGGGCTGACGCGCGCCGACGAGCGGTTGCTTCGAAAACATGCGCGCGAAATCGTGGACCGTGTTCGAGGTGAAGTTGTGGTGGCCGAACTGGGAAGCGGCAGCGGCAAAAAGACCCGTTGGATTCTGGAGGCGCTTTCCCGTCACCGCCCCACCTCTTACTACCCCATTGAAATCTCGGCGACGGCTCTGGCCATGTGCGAGAGGGAGCTCAGTGACATCGACGCCATCAGCATCGTTGGCTGCGAGCGCGAGTACCTGGACGGACTTCTGGAGGTGGCCGCACGGCGCCTGCGTGGACAGCGCATGCTGGTTCTCTTTCTCGGCAGCACCATCGGAAACTTCGATCGCCCCGCCGACATCAGCTTCCTTCGGGAGATGCGGCTGATCCTGCAACCTGGGGATGCCCTACTCCTGGGAACCGACCTCGAAAAACCGGTCCTGCAACTGGTCGATGCTTATGATGATCCGCTGGGAGTCACGGCGGCGTTTAACCTGAACCTTCTGGCCCGAATCAACCGCGAACTTGGCGCCGATTTTTCGCTCGAACATTTTGTGCACGAAGCCCGGTTCAACGCCGACACTCGCAGTATTGAAATGCATCTTCGCTCCACTCGTAAGCAGGTAGTTACGATCGAAAAGGCCGGCCTCTCGGTTCCTATTCTCGAACAGGAAACCATCTGGACCGAAACCAGCCATAAGTATTCACTGGAAGAGGTAGTTTCCATGGCTGAGCAGGCGGGCTTTCGATGCGACGCACAGTGGTGCGACCGTGAATGGCCGTTCGCAGAGAATCTGCTGTTTGCGGAATAACATGCGCATGGTCGTCGCGGCCGGAGTGGTTAGGACCGTCCCCTAGTTGCCTGTCGCGGTGAGTTCGATAGCAGAACGCAACCGCTCCCTCTCCAGAAACCACTCTGTATACTGCTGATGGAATTGCGCATGTTTCATACTGGACTGACCAAGGGCACCAGCGCGAAACCCTGTTGAGCGGCCTGCTTGGTGATTAGCCTGATCCTCTGTAGCCGATACTTCTCTTCGTACCGAGCCGTGCCCTTGTCTACGTATTCCTGGCCGTACTTTAGCATCCGGTATACCAGTCGTGCCTGCTTCGCCGCCATCGCGGTTATCGCCTTGGGAGATCCCAATCTGCTGCGGAGGCGGCGGAACTGCGCCCCGAGATAGCTATCACTTTGGCGTAGCGTACTGGCGGCCATGCGCAACGCCGTTGCCAGTCGCGACACCACCCTGCGCGTCCGCCTCTTCAGCACCTTTCCTCCGCTGATGTCATTGCGGGGCGCTAACCCGATCCAGGATACGAAGTGATGTTCGGTGGGCCATTGACTCATGTCCAGCCCAGCTTCGGTGATGACGGTTTGCACCGTCATTTCCCGGATGCCGTCGATCCGTGTCAGATCCACACCCGCCACGCGCTTCAGTTCTGCCCCCAGATCGAAGTTCGGTTGGTTCCTGGAGGACTTCTTTCGCTGGCGCTTCCCGGTCCGGCCGGCCGGTGGCCCGGGCTCCCCCGGTTGTACTTCCGCCGCGGGCAGATCTTTCATGCGGGCTGCCAGGTCCTGATCGCAGCCCGCCATCTGCCTTTGCACATGGTCCCAGTCGGCCAGCTGCCGCCGCAATATCGCCAACTGCTCGGGCAGCCACGTCCCTTCCAGACTCTGGGCAATCGTTTCCTGGCTGGCCTTGACGTTGGCATCGCGGAACTCGGCTAGCTTCTGGCCATCCCGCTCCCCGGCCACAATCGCACGGATGATCTTCATCCCGGTCACCCCGCTCAGGTCGCTGAGTACGGTTGCCAATTGCACATTCATCTCCGTCAGCGCTTTTTGCATGCGCTGGATCGAGGTTCCGGCCTGCTCCACGTATTCGGACCGTTCCCGCCAGCAGGTTCGAATGGCCCGGATCTCCGCGGTGGGCCGGAACGACTTCCGCAATAGTCCGTACGTGTCCAGTTTCAGCAACCACTGACTTTCCTGGACGTCGCTTTTTCTGCCCGGCAGATTCCGCGTCTCCCGTGCATTGACCAGCCACACGTCGAACCCGCTCTGTTCCAATACGTCAAACACAGGAATCCAGTACACGCCGGTGGACTGCATGACCACCGTCTTGACTCCGCATTGGGTAAGCCACGCCGCCAGCCGGTGCAGGTCCGTCGTGAAACATCCAAAGTTCTGCACGGGCTGCCCATCCCGGTCCGGTCCCACTGCTACCTAATGCTCTCGACTCCCAATGTCGATTCCCGCCGCGTCCCGGTGCACGACCTCCAATCCGGGACTCCCGGACCAGTTCTGCCGCCCCAGTGCCTTCCTCTCCTTGCGGGTCAGCCGCTGACCCTGGCTCGATTCTCGGTGTGTTTGGCTGGCCATCTTGCTAGCTCCTTTTTGCTCTTCCCTTCGGCGAGGCCATGCCCGGTCGCGATTCAGAAAATACTCTCTCCATCGGGGTCAAGCGGCTTCTCTCGAAGCCGCAGCCACCAATCTCATGATTGACAAGACCGGAGCCAGACTTTGGTACGGGCAGCAACGCGCCAGTGGGAGGTCGGCCATAGCTCGCAACGCCTTCGCCTCTCCCATTCTCGCTGCTTTTAGGTTTCCGGGCCTCATGACGCGCGCTGCGCGTTTAGAACTTTGGTCACGGCTCGGTAACATGACAGTGGGCGCGCGGCAGCAAGCGGGTTCACCCATGCTCTAGGTGACCTTCGTCAGTTCGTGTTCGCGATGCACCCTTTCCAGCCGTTTGTAGAGGATGCGTACGAGCGCGAGCACCGGCACCGACAGGAAAGTTCCGGCGACTCCTCCAATCTCGCCGCCGGCAAAGACGCCGAACATCACGAGCAACGGGTGCAATTCCATGCCTTTGCTCATCAGCCGGGGCGAAAGCACGTAATCCTGGAACAAGCGGTACACACCCATGAAGATGAGAATCCACAGAAGGTGAGGGTATCCGCTGACAAGCGAGACCACAACGATGGCCGCGGCCGCCGCCAGCGGTCCGATCATCGGAATGAATTCCAACATCCCTGCAATCGCCGCCAGCAGCAGCGCGTAGGGCACGCGCGTCACGGAAAGGTAGAAGCTGAAGAAGGTAAGCGTAAACAGGCTAAGAATCGTAAGCGCGCGCATGTATTGCGCCAGCAACACATTCACGTCCTGAGCGATGTCCTCCACCAGCGCACGGCGCGGCCCCTCGTCGATCAACTCCACCAGTTTCTGCCACATTGCGTGGCCGTCCTTGAGGAAGAAGAAACTTAGGATGGGCACGATGATGACCCATACCAGGTTTCCTGCGAAAGCCAAGACTTTGAGGCCGGCCCTAGGAAGGTACGCAACCACGTCGCTCGCGTGTTGGCGGATTTGAGATCGGAAGCTTTCCTTGAGGCTATCCATAGCCGACTGGGGGGCCGACGGTGGCTCGGTCGCCGGCGGGGCCTCGGCGGCCTGGTTTATCAGATCCGGAAGTCTGGTGAGCAGGCTGTTGGCTTCCTCCGCGATGCGGGAGCCGAGTCCCACGGCCGCGAGCCCGAGCGTTCCGATCAAAAGCACGTAGGCAAAAATCAGTGCCGGAGTGCGAGTTCGGCTGGCGGGCAGCGCGCGATCCAGAAAGTCGACCAGGGGCGCGAGCAGGTACGCGAACAGCAGCGCGGTAATGAAAACGAAAAGCGTCGTTCGAACACGGTATAGGAGGACGAGCAACAGCAGAATCGCGGCTGCGGTCCAGGTATACTGCGCAGCGCGGCGGTCGAAACCCAGCATGGACACATCATAGTAGGTGCCAGGTGCCAGGTGTTAGGTGCCAGGAAAGCTAACTGGTTAGAGCCACTGGCGTCCAAGGGATATGTACCCTTATGTTCAGGACCTCCGGTACGCTCTGCGCATGCTGCGGAAGAATCGCGGCGCCACCGTCATAGCCATCGCGGCGCTGGCACTCGGGATCGGAGCCAATACGGCGATCTTCAGCGTGGTTCATGCGGTGCTGCTGGCGCCGTTGCCTTACCGGGAGCCGGACCGTATCGTCACGCTGCTGAAAGAAGGCAAGGGACCGGTTTCGCCCGCGGATTTTCTGGACTGGCAGAAGCAAGCTCACAGTTTCGAATTGATGGCAACCGCCGAGGCTTGGGGCCCGAATCTCACAGGCCGGGAGCGGCCCGAGCAAATGTCGGGACTCCATTTGAGCCAGGACATGCTGGCTCTGCTGGGCGTGGCGCCTTTATTGGGCCGGGCATTTTTGCCGGAAGACTTTCAGGCCGGCAAGGACCACGTCGTGCTACTGAGCTACCGGCTGTGGCAGCGGCGATTCAACAGTGAACCCGGCATTCTCGGCCAGAAGCTCCTGCTCAACAACGAATCCTACACGGCGGTCGGCGTGATGCCGCCCAAGTTTCGTTTCGCGCCATTTTGGGTCACGCAGGCTGAGATGTGGGCTCCGCAGGACTCGGGCGCACGCGCCGCGGAGCGCACGGCGCACTCGTTGCGGCCGTTCGCGCGGCTCCAGCCGGGCGTCAACGTGAAGCAGGCGCAGGCCGAGATGGACGCGATTTGCAGCCGTCTGACGAAAGCTTATCCCGATGCCGACGCGGGCTTCACGGTCAAAGTAGAGCCTCTGCGCGAAAAGGTGGTGGGCGATGTACGGCCGGCATTGCTCATCATTTTGGGCGCGGTAGGCTTTGTGCTGCTGATCGCATGCGCTAACGTAGCCAACGTGCAACTGGCTCGAGCGCTCGCTCGAACACGTGAGATCGCGGTGCGCACAGCGCTCGGCGCGGGCCGCATTCGTATCGTGCGCCAGTTGCTTACGGAGAGTGTGGTGCTCTCGCTGATTGGTGGTGCGGCTGGTTTGCTACTCGCCATATGGGGTGTCGAGTGGCTGAAGACGTTCGTTGGGGTGGGAGCCGGTGACTTCAGTCCCAAGATTCCGCGTGCCGAAGCGATCGGCGTGAATGTCCCAGTGCTGCTGTTTTCGCTGGCGTTGTCGGTTTGGACGGGCCTGTTCTTCGGCCTGGTGCCGGCTCTTCACGTCGCTAAGGGTGACGTGAACGAGGCCCTCAAGGAAGGCGGTCGCAGCTCGACGCACGGAACCTCAGGCAGTCGCCTGCGCGGCCTGCTGGTCATCTCCGAAGTGGCGATCGCTCTGGTGCTGCTGATTGGCGCGGGCCTGCTGGTGCGTAGTTTTCTCCGGATCGAGGCCATCGATCCCGGATTCAATCCGCACCACCTGTTGATGACGACGGTGTCGGTGGCGGGCAACCCGCTGTACGTGGGCGCTCGCCGCGAAGCGCTTTATCGTCAGATCGTTGACCAGGTTAAAGCGGTGCCCGGTGTGGAATCGGCTAGTATGGTCAACCATCCGCCCATGGCCGTCGATGTCTGGGGATTTCCCTTCAGCGTGGAAGGCCAACCGCTGCCTCGTCCCGGCGAAGGGCCCAGCGCAGTTTTCCGCGTGTCGCGCCCCGGCTATTTCCAGACCATGAACATTCCGCTTGTTCAGGGGCGCGATTTTACCGACCGCGATAAGCTCAACGCACCCGAGGTCGCCATCGTGAATGAGAAGCTGGCCAAGGCGTACTGGCCGAATGGGGATGCCCTGGGCAAGCGGCTGACGCTGGACGATCCGCGGAAGAATCCGGTCTGGCTCACGGTGGTGGGCGTGATCCGCAACGTGAAGCAGTGGGAATGGACCGCGGACCCGGACTACGAGTTCTATCTCGCTTTCGCGCAAAACACAGGCTTCTTCGAGAGCCCGAATCCCTGGTTTTCGGCAATGACACTGGTGGTGCGGACTGCGGGTGAGCCACTCGGTTTCAGCAAGGCAGTTCAGAACGCCGCCTGGTCGGTTGACAAGAATCTGCCGCTGTCTCACGTGCAGACGTACGACCAGATCATTGCGGATTCAGTGTGGCGGCAGCGGTTCAATTTGCTGCTGGTCGGTTTATTCGCCGCGCTTGCCCTGGTCCTGGCCGCGGTAGGTATCTACGGCGTGATGGCTTACTCGGTGACCGAGCGCACGCACGAAATCGGCATCCGCATGGCGCTGGGCGCGAAACAGGGCGACGTCCTGGGGATGGTGGTGCGCGAGGGGATGGCACTGGCGGCAATCGGCGCTGCCATCGGACTTGCCGGGGCCTTCCTGCTGACGCGTCTTCTCTCGGGATTGCTGTACCAGGTGAAGGCAGACGATCCGGTGGTGTTCGCCGTAGTACCCATGATCCTTGCGACCGTCGCCTTCTTGGCGAGCTACATACCGGCGCGGCGCGCCACGCGGGTCGATCCGATGATCGCGCTCCGCTGCGAGTAGATCAGCCGGCAACCAAAGCGGCCAGTTCCTGCACCAGCGCGGTGTCCACCGGCTGGCGAATATCCCCATTGTGGCGCGCGGCACCGCCTACGTGAAACTCGCAGATGGCCGCGGACTCGCGCAGCGGACGAATATTTGCGCGATCGATTCCGCCGCCGGCAACGACGGTCAGTTCAGGCGCGGCACTCTCCACGAGCTGCTTCAATCCGCCGAACCGCGCTGGGCTGACGAGGAGGCGGTCGAATTGCGGCAAGGTCTTCAGCACGCCTAGGGCGGCCTGGGGATTTTCCACCTCTTCGAAGGCGCGATGAAAGGTGGCCTTCAAGTGGGGAGCGCAAGAGAGAATCTGCCGAGCGGCTGCTAGATCGAGACCGCGGCCCTGTAGAAATCCTAGGACGATGCCATCGATATCGAGTCTTGCAAGCTCACGCGCGCTGTCGCAAAGCCTTGTGAGTTCCTCGCGATCCCCGATCTCAAATTCCTCGTTTTCCCGTAGCATCACGCGAACCGGAATCGAGACCGCGCCCTTGATGTCCTTCACCAGGGAAATGGGCGGAGTCAGTCCGCCAGTTTCGAGGGCGCGAACCACTTCCAGCCTGCTGGCGCCGCCCCTTTCCGCCGCAACCGCGTCGGCGGCGGAGCAGGCGATGACTTCGAGGGCCGGCATAGCGAGCGCGTTACGCAATCTTCTCCACCCGCACCTTGGCAATCCGGTTGCGGTCCATTTCGAGAACCGTGAAGCGGCGGCCTCCGTAATCCAGGGTTTCCCCGTTCGAGGGAATCTTGCCGAATTTCATGAGGAGAAATCCGGCCACGGTTTCGAAGCCGCCGTTGCCGGGCAAGTCGATTCCGTGTTGCGACTCCAGATCGCGAATCTTCGTGGTGCCTTCGAGTTCCAGCTCATCGGCCAGCAGGGTGGGCTTTTCGTCCTTCACGTCGTACTCGTCGGCGATTTCACCGACGATCTGCTCGAGCACATCTTCCACCGTCAGGAGCCCGACGATGGTGCCGAACTCGTCGACGACCATGGCCATGTGCGAGTTGCCTTGCTGAAATTCGGCCATCATCTGAGAAAGCGGCTTGGTTTCCGGAACCACCATGTGCTTGCGCATCACGCGCCGGACGCGAAACACGCGCGGAGGCCGGCCGGCGCGTATGGCGGCGCGCCGCTCTTCCCAAACGGGCAGCAGATCCTTGTAATAAAGGACGCCGACAATCTGTTCCGGCTGATCTTCGAAGACAGGAAGCCGCGAGTGCTGATGCTCGATCATGGTCGTCAGCACCTGATCGAGCGTGGCGTCCAGCGGCACGGATGCGATGTCGTTACGCGGCACCATGACTTCACGCACATAGATTTTGTCGAGATCCAGAACGCGATGGATAATGTCTTCCTGCATTTCGGGCAAGTGGCCGCGGCCGCGACTGGAGCTGACGATCAGTTTCAGCTCTTCGGCCGAGTGCCCGCCGCCCCGCTCGGCGGAATCGACCCCCCAAGCCCCCGTGATGGCCGCGGTGGATTTTTCGATGGCCCAGATGAAAGGCCCGGAGATTTGAGAGAAGATCAGCAGCCCCGGCGCTACGGCTACGGCGAGCCGGTCGGCGCTGTCGATGGCCAGATTTTTGGGGACCACCTCGCCCACCACCACGTGAAAATAGGTCATGACCAGAAAAGCCAGCACGAAACTGGTGCCATGCAGCAAGTTCATCGTGACGGGTGTGATCACCGGCTGAAAGGCCGCAACGATCAGCGAGTAGAGTGTGTCCTCGCCGGCCCAACCCAGGCCAAGGCTGGCGAGCGTCACGCCAATCTGAGTGACGGAAAGCAAGCGCTCGGGATTCGCCAGCAGGCTCAGCGCGGCCTGGGCGCCGGCCTGGCCTTCGTCAGCCAGCTCCTTAAGCCGCGATTCGCGGACCGAAATGAGGGCCACTTCTGCACCCGCAAAGAACGCGTTGATTCCCAGGATTACCAGTAGGATTAGGATGCGAAAGCCGTAATGCGACTCGGTCATACAAGGTTGGAGAATTCCGGCGGCCTTTGATCACTTCAGTACGATTTCTGAGTGCGCCTTAACCGGACCTTCAAATATAACAACATAGATGGGCTCCAATGCCCATAAAGTCGCGCTTGGTGGCTCCGCAGATGCCAATCTCGGATCTATGGAGATAGCGGTCCACGTTCACATCGAGCCTTTGCCGGAAGGCGTGTATCTTGCAACTTCAGACGAACTCCCCGGGCTCGTCGCACAAGGGCGGACAATCGCTGAAACATTGGAGATTGCGCGCGACGTGGCGAGGAAGCTGGTTGAGGCGCGCCGTGAGCGAGAAGGCTCTGTCTCCTTTACTACAGCCTCCGAACACCTGGATTACACCATCGTAGTAGGTGCGTAGTTGGGGCGGTTGGCTGGATTCCGTTATCGAGAAATCGTCCGGCGGCTTAAGCCGTTTGGTTTTGCATTTGACCGGCAAGCAGCCGGAAGCATGAGATCTGGTTCAACTCCCTCACCAATCGCTATACGACCGTTCCTAACCACTCGGGAGATATGCCGGAGGGCACACTTCGCGGGATACTCAAACAAGCCGGAATAGATCCCGATGATTTCCTGAAGCAGTAACGCGAACAGAGGCAACGCTGGTTATGTTTCTGGGTACAATTCCTGAGTGCGCCTGAACCGGCTGCTCAAATTTATCAACATCGCAATCGCTGTGCTGATTGTTCTGGCCGCATGCGGTGTGTATTGGATCGCCTGGCGGCCGCTGCCACAGATGTCGGGGACCATCTGCACAACCGTGACGCACAAAGTTACGGTCTCTTTCGATGGTTTGGGCGAACCGCACATCGCCGCAGCCAATCAAGATGATCTGCTTTTCGCGCAAGGGTACGTGACCGCCCAGGAGCGCATGTGGCAGATGGACGGTCTGAGAAGACTATCAGCGGGCGATCTGTCGGAGATTGTGGGCCCCGCGGCGCTAGAGTCCGATCGGGAAGCGCGATGGCTCCGTTTGCGAAGGATTGCCGAAGATGCGTGCGTGACCATGCCGGCCGCGGATCGTGCGGCGCTCGATGCGTATGCGCGCGGAGTCAATACTTACATAGCAGACCACCGTGGCCGGTTGCCGCTCGAGTTCACGTTGCTGGGCTATCAGCCGCGACCCTGGAGCGCAGTGGACAGCGTCCTGATCGGCCTGCACATGTTCCGCAATCTCACGACAACTTACCCCGACGAGATTCTCAAGCAAACCATGTTGCAGGGAGGCGACCCGGCAAAAGTGAACTTCCTGTTTCCAGTGCGCACGGGCCACGAACTGCCACCGGGTCTTGAGCCGGCCGGTACCGAGGTGCAGCCGGGCTCCAACGCATGGGCCATTGCCGGCTCGCACACGGCGTCGGGAAAGCCGATCGTATCGAGTGATATGCATTTGGAGTTCTCGATCCCCGGCATATGGTACCTCGTGCATCTGCGCGCCCCGGGCTGGAACGCGGCGGGGGTGTCGCTACCGGGCACGCCAGGCGTCATCGTAGGGCACAACGATCGGATCGCCTGGGGCGTGACCAATCTTCATTACGACGTGCAGGATCTCTACATCGAAAAGTTCGACGGGCGCACAGGACGGTTCGAATTTCGGGGGAGAGTGTTGCAGGCGCATCCGGAGCGCGAGGTTATCCGGGTGAAAAATGCCAGGCCGGTGGAACTGACCAATTGGGTGACCGTGCACGGACCCATTCGGGCCGAGGGCCGATTGCGGTTGGCACTGCGATGGACTGCCGCCATTCCTGGGATCTTCCAGTTCCCATTCTTGGAACTGGATCGCGCGCACAACTGGCAGGAATTCACAAAAGCGCTGCGGCGATTCCCGGGTCCGGCACAGAATTTCGTCTACGGCGACGTGGATGGCAATATTGGTTATCACGCTGCGGGGGGGCTGCCGATTCGCAAAGGCTACGCCGGTGATGTCCCGGTGGATGGCGCCTCCGGCAACTTCGAATGGCAGGGCCTGATCCCGTTTGACCAATTGCCCGCGTCGTTCAATCCTCCCGACGGCCTCATTGTTACCGCCAACCAGAATCCGTTTCCGCTGGATTATCCATATCCGGTCAACGGGAATTTCGCATCGCACTACCGGTCGCGGCAGATCCGAAACATGCTAACGGGCAGGAACGGACTGCGGCCCGAAGATACGCTGGCCGTGCAGAAGGACGTGTACTCGGCCTTCAGCCATTACCTTGCGCAAACGGTGACCGCCGCATACGAACGGCGCGGAAAAGGACGCGCAGATCTCGCCGATGCCGTGGCTCTGTTGCGCACGTGGAACGGGCAGATGGACAAGGACCGCTCCGAGCCGCTCATCGTATCGCTCCTGTTTCAACATTTCCGGAAAGCTGTGGCGGAAGTGGCGTCGCCGGGAAAGGGAGCGCTCTACCAACTGCAAATGGCGTCTGCTGCGGTCGAGAATCTGTTGCGCGCGCGGCCGGCGGGCTGGTTCCCGGACTACGATGACGCCCTGCTACGGAGCTTCGGCGATGCTCTGGATGAAGGCCGCAGGATGCAGGGAAACGAGGTAAAGAAATGGATTTACGGAAAATACCTGACCCTGTTGATTGCGCATCCTATCGGCCATCGACTCCCGCTAGTCGCGCGCTATTTCGACGTGGGACCGATTGAGATGAGCGGTTCGCCGACTTCGGTGAAGCAGACCACGCATCAATTGGGCCCTTCCGAGCGCATGAATGCGGATTTGGGAAATTGGGAACGCTCGCTGATGAATCTGCCCATTGGCGAATCGGGGCACGTGCTTTCGCGTCATTATAAGGACCAATGGGATGCGTACTACAACGCGACCAGCTTTCCCATGCAGTTTGGGAAACTGGAGGTGAAGAGCGTGCTGGAGTTTTTGCCGAAGGACTAGCGGGTGGGGAATGACGCGGCGGGAGTTCGTCTCGACAGCAGCGGTAGTGGTTCTCTCTCGCTCGCCGGCCCCGCTGATTGTCCCTCTTCATCGAGTGATGGATGCTCGGGCGAAGTGCTCGCTTGAGCAGGTCAGCCACTTCTCATCAAGCATCTGGCCCGAGGCTGTTCGGGACTTCCAGCGATGCGGCATTCAATTCCATGTAAGCCAGGTAACCGGCGAAGTGCGGCGATCCCCAGGCGGACGACCGGTGTTCATTGGACTCGAACAGCGCGCGATCAACCTCGTGATCACGGATCACATTCTGCAGAATTGGGACCAGGGCAAAGGCGTGACAGGCGTCTCCACTCATTATGACGGGTACGACATATCCATGATCGCGCTCGACTACGCGCACGGTCATCAGATTCCTTTCCTTGCGGTGAACACCTGCGTCCATGAGTTGCTGCACGTGCTGCTGATGGATATTTTCGAAATCCACCCGAAGGGATTGCCGGGTTACGAACGCGAGTTTCGCATCGACTGGTATGCCAGCCGGCTGTGGCTATTCCATGATGGCGCGGCGATTCGGAAGTCGGCTGAAGCATATATCGAGCGCTTACGATCCACAGGCTACACTTAACGTATTCGAACGCGCCATGAGACTACACGGTTCCGTTGCCCTCGCCTTGGCCGCTTCAGTTTTGAGCGGTGCGTCCGTCGAGGATACACTCGCCTTAGCGCGGAAAGCCCTCCTCAATGAGGGCGTCGCAACGGCGTGGAAGTTGTCTCAAAAGGCCGTCGCCGAAGCGCCAAAGTCGGCTGCTGCGCATGAGTTGAGCGGGGAAGTGCTGTTCCGCCGGGGCGAAATCGTGGCCGCGGAATCTGAATTCAAGCTTGCCTTGAAACTGGATCCAAGGTTTGCCACAGCTTGGTGGGGGCTGGCACAGGTTTTCGAATGCACGTCGATGTACAAGACAGCTGTCACGTACTTAAACCGCGCTCACTCCATCGATCCTAACGATCCCCGCATTTTTCACGACTGGGCCATGCAATTGCCTGGGCCGGAGCACATTGAGGCGTTGGAGAGATATGCGGCCATGGTCGACCCCAGCCGAAATGAGAAGCAGTTGGAGGATCTGCGCCAGCATATCCAGCTCGATAAGGCCCTCCACGGACGTTCCTCGATGGTCCTCGCCAGCACCTACGAAAAAAAAGAGATTCCGCTCGTGAACCTCGTCAACGGTGTGACTCACACGGCCTACTATGGTTTGGAAGTTAGCCTGGGCAAGGCGAAATTGAGACTGGTGCTGGATACCGGCGCCTCAGGCATTCTGATCCCGCGTTGGGCGGCTGGGAGAGCGGGAGTCGCAGATCTTGCCGGCGCGAGTTTCCAAGGCTTCGGCGATAATCCCAAACCGTCCGCAGGATACCACGGCATCGTCGAGCGCCTCCGCATTGGCGATCTCGAATTTCGCGATGCCCTGGTCAGTGTCTCCAACCAGGACTCGGTCGGCCCCGCGGAGGGGTTGATCGGGACCAACGTGTTCGCGCAGTTCCTGGTGACGCTGGATTTCACGGCCGGCAAGCTGCGCCTGGATCCGCTGCCGGGCTATCATCCGGGCGACAACGAGCTCCACGACCGCAGGGCAGAGGAGGGACCGCAGCATTCTGCGCGGGTGTTCCGATTCGGTCACCTGCTTCTGGTGCCCACGCGCGTCAGCGATTCGCGCGAGGTCTTGTTTGTCCTTGATACCGGAGCAGACCGCACGCTCCTTTCATACGATATGGCTGCCGAAGTCAGCAACATCAACCGTGACGATGGGATGCGCATGCAAGGAATCAGCGGCCAGGTGGCGGATCTCTATAAGACCGGGAACGTATTTCTGCAATTCGCTGGATTCCGGCAGAGGAGTCCGGGGATGACTTCCATCGATATGTGGCCGCAGAGCCGCAACATCGGAACCGAAGTCTCGGGATTCCTCGGCCTTCCGGTTCTCAGTCTGTTCACGCTGACGATTGACTACCGCGACGGCGTGGTGAACTTCGACCGCAAGGAGCCGTAGCAGCCTACTTCGTTCGCGGCGCTCGCTTTATTCTTGGCTACTGACCGTGGGTCAAGGCGCAATGCTGAAGGCCACCTGGCGACGAGGTCATAAGCAACATTTTGGAGACCATCCAATCAACCCTTAGCCTGGAAATTCGCTCGGGCTCACGTCGAGAACTTGGTCGGTTGCCTTGGCGAGCACTAACCAGACATGGACCCCAGACGTGTCTTGCATTTCTCTGCATCCATTCCACATCTTATCGCATCGTACTATTGAGGGCAATTATATTGATATCGATATAAATACTCTTTGGGGATGATCGCCTACTTAAGAAAGCCCTAAACATCACCACCAAAAGGACCAAACATGACCGCTATTTCTGTAATCGTTGGCAGCACGCGTCAGGGTCGGTTTTCTGAAAAGCCAGCGCAATGGATTCTTCAGCACCTCCAGAAACGCGACGGGATCGAGCCGCGGCTGCTGGATCTTCGAGATTTTCCGATACCCTTCTTTGACCAGGCCATTACGCCTGCCCGGCCCGGCCGCGCTCCTTACGAGAACGAGGTTGTCAGACGCTGGACCGGCGCAATAGCCGCATCGGACTGGTTTGTTTTCGTCACCCCGGAATATAATTACGGCCCTTCCCCAGTGCTGAAAAATGCGATCGACTGGGTGTATCCGGAGTGGAATCGCAAGGCGGCTGCTTTCGTAAGCTATGGCAGCGCCATGGGCGCGCGCGGCGTCCAGCAGCTTCGGGAAAGCATGATAGAGGTTCAGATCGCCCCGATTCGATCGTCCGTCCACATTCCCGTCGCGACCCTTTGGGCGCATTACCAGGGCGGCGATGTGGACAAAGGACTCGCCGAACTTGGGACGCAAGCCCAGACGATGATCGATGACTTGCTGTGGTGGACAACAGCACTGAAGACAGCCCGCAAAGCTTAACAGATGAACCAGGAAAGGCCGAACCCATGTCTAACATGAAATCCCACGTCAAAATGGATACCACATCAACGAGGCAAAGTCCTGTTTCCCGCATCGCCAGGCGGAACCGCGGACAAAGTCACGGGCCCATCACACGCCTGATGTCGCCGTCCGACTTTGGCCGCCTTTTGAAACCCTTCGTATTCCTTGACCTCATCGACAATCAGGGAAAACCATTCTCTGGTTTCGGGCTCCATCCGCATTCCGGCATCGCAACCCTAACCTACGTTGCGGAGGGCAGCGTCCGCTATGAAGACACGAACGGAGCGACGGGCTTGTTGCCCGCCGGCGGTCTCGAATGGATGCGGGCCGGCGGCGGCGTCTGGCATGGCGGCGGCGCCGGCGAACCGGGACGGACGCGGGGCTTCCAGCTTTGGATTGCTTTGCCGCCCGAACTCGAGTTGGGGCCATCGGAGAGCGTCTATCTGGCGCCGGACGTTATCCCCACCGACGGGCCGGCGCGTGTGTTACTCGGCAGCTCCAGAACCGCGTCAAGTGCCATCAAAACCGCGTCGCCGATGAATTACTTCGCCGTGCGTTTGAAGGCTGGCGAACGCTGGAGCTATCAGCCGCCCGCCGGGCACACTGTCCTGTGGACCGCCGTGGGGATGGGCTCCGTTCTCGTTCCGGACGAGATGGAGCAGGGGGAGCTGGTGGCTTTCAGGCCGTCGAGCGCCGCGATTGAATTTGCGGCATAATCCGATGCGGAGTTCGTGCTAGGCTCGGCTGTCCCACATGAATACGACCTTGTCCTGGGCTCCCACTCCGTCCATACAAACACTGAAGCGCTGCGTGAAGCCGAGGCGCGGATCTCGGCGATTCACACGCGCCTGATGCAGCAGGGCCGACTTTGAACAACCGGCGCGGCTTTTACCACGATGCCCCTGGACGTCACCTGTGATGCGGTTTGCCCGGATCATGACGATACGACGGGAATGGCGATACCTACGTGTCGGTCGACTACGTAAACGATGAAGTGTGAAGTAGTGGAATTTGAAGCAGTTTGAACGACGGTCTACCCTGTAGACCCAAGGTGTTCTGCACTGTGCAGTTGCCGTTGTCGCCGGCGGTGCAATACAGCAAGTGATTGGTCAGAATCCGATTGAACGCTTCTGTTCGCGCAGATTGTGTCACCCAATCTTCCGCGCGTGCACGATGAACCTTTCCGGCGCGCTCCCAACAAAAAAGAACGGATAGCAAGTCACCAGTGTCAGGTCGCGCCCGGGAGCGCGCGACAGCACGCCAATAGCGGAGGGCCGTACGATCTCCGTTTCCGTGACCGTGTACCGCGAGGTGCCGTTTGGAGTCTTCAAAGCGATGACGTCGTTCGCATGAATGGCGCGCAGCGGGCGGAAGTAGGTGTCGCGATGTGCCGCGATTCCGATGTTGCCGCTGCCGGCCGGAAGCGCTGTCCCTGGAATATGTCCCGCCCCGTGTCCGAGGATTCCGGCGTCATCGCCTTCGAAGACCATCACTGACAGTTGCAGGCGCGGAATATCGAGCTCGCCGATCACGTCGCCGCGGCGCACAGGCGGCGCTGGCGTTGGGCGATGGATTTCCGGCGTTCGGTTCAGCCATTCCTTCGCCAGGCGCTGCGCTGCCGCTCGCTGGTACAGCGTCCAGGAGTACCATGACAAGACAACAGCGCCCCCAACGATGAGGGCGCTGCCGAGCCAAATTAACAATCCCCGCTGTCGCATGACACCTCGGTTCAAGCCAGAGACTTGTGGCGCGAGGCGAATAAGGCTGCGAGGCCGCCTCCTAACATGAAGAGACCCGTCATGAGTTCCAAGCCGGAATACCCACCGGTCTGGGGAAGAACCCGGTCGGCGCTGTTCTGGGCATCAGCGTCCTGTGCGGGCGGCGGGACAAGGGCTTCGTCCTGCGCGACCATCACTTCCTCTTCCACCGCAGCCGCTTCCGGGGCCTGCTCTTGTTCTTGAACCTGAGGCGCCGGCGGCAGACTCGGGGCCACCGTAGCTGTTACCGGAGCCGCGGCGGGCGTCACACTCGCGCTAGCCTCCGGGCTCTGCCCTTTGGGATAAACGAATTCCCAGCCTGCGTTGTCTCCGGGATAAAACCACTTTTGAATCGCCTCGGGACTGCCCGAGCCCCGCTCCTCAAACTTGACGCTCGCATCGTCCGGCGTGGCGGTGCGGTAGGCGGGAATCGCCAGAACGGTCGTCACGAGATTCTGGGCGCCGTTTGCATCCATGGAGAAGATCTCCACAATATTGCGGTCGGAGTCGCTATCAGCGAGCTTGAAAACGTATCTCCCTGGCTCGAGCACCTTCCCGGGAACTTGCACCGGCTCGCTGAACTCGATCTTGGTTTCCTTGTTCCACTCGTCCGCGATCGCTGGCGCGATCATCGAACCCATGAGCGCTAAAGAAGCGCTCAACCAAAGTGTTTTCAATCTGATGTTCATTTTCTTTTCTCTCTCTTTCATTAATTAAGCCGCGGTGGCATCTGGCCACCGTTATCACTTACTGAGAATGCATTTGGATGACCTACTGCCAAATACCGGCACGTCATTGAAAAGCGTGGACTTGGAGGATTATCAAAAACCTGCTGACGATGAAATGCTGCCCAAATGCTGACAAAGTGACGGCAACGCGACATCACGCACTGCCGATCAAGCAGCCGGAACAGCGACGACGAGGCGGGTGCGGTCCATCCGTGCCCGCTGGAGGGATACTCTATATGAGGCATGCTGATGTCCATAGCGCCTGACGAGTCCATGACCGGGACATTCTGGAATTCGACCGTCATCTTCCGGAGAAAGACTGGAACGGACGGATGAGCGGGATTGACGATCGACATTGGTCGTCTGATGGGCCGCCCATGCCAGAAGCACGCCCATGGATTCCGGCATGCCGCCACACAATTCTTGTTTGGCATCATCGGCCTGGCATTGATCACCTTTGCCGCCGTCTGCTTCACCTCCAACCCGGGGCGATCTCCCTTCTTTATTTGATCGTCGTCGTATTCGTGTCTCTCAGGGCTGGCTTTGTTTCCTCGGTCGCGGTTTCCCTGATAGCTGTGTTCTGCTTGCATTACTATTTTCTTCCGCTCTTCTCATCGTCAGGAACGAAGAACCCGCTGGCCATCGTGGCAACGGCTGCTTTCTTAATCACCGCTTGGGTGATTACCGCGATGGTGGCCCGAGTGCGCAAATTGACGGAAGCCCAGCTCACCTTGCGATTTGAAGAGCGCCTGGCCGAAAGAACCCGGATCGCCCGCGAACTGCACGACACGTTGTTGCAGAGCTTTCAGGCGTTGATGCTCCATTTTCAAGCCGTAAACGATCTGCTTCCGCCGGGCAAAGCGAAGGAAGCTCTCGAAAAGGCTCTCGATCGTGCCGACCAGGCCATCGTCGAAGGCCGCGACGCGATTCAGAATTTGCGTTCCTCCACAACCGTTACCAACGAACTGGCCCAGGCTATGACCGCGTTGGGTGAAGAGCTCGGCGGCGCCCGCAATGGCGAGAGGCGGCTCAGCGACGTTCCGCGTTTCTATAGAGGGCACACCGCGGGAACTGCATCCGATCCTCCGCGACGACATTTACCGCATTGCGCGCGAGGCGCTGCGAAATGCGTTCCGCCACGCACAGGCAAGCAAAATCGAAGCGGAGATCACGTACGGCGAACGTCTTCTTCGGCTGCGCATCCGGGATGATGGAAAGGGCATTGATCCGAAGCTCCTGGACGCGGGACGTGACGGACACTGGGGTTTGCCGGGCATGCGCGAGCGCGCCCAACAGATCGGCGCGCAACTCGATATGTGGAGCGAGGTCGGAGCGGGCACGGAAGTGGAGTTGCGCATTCCGGGCTCCATTGCGTACGAGACATCCCCCGGCCGCGGCGTTTTCGGCTATTCCGCAAAGGAAGGAAGCGGCTGATGAGCGCTGACCGGGCCCCCATTCGCATTCTCTCGGTCGACGACCATCCCCTCCTCCGCGAGGGCGTGGCCGCGCTTTTGGCCAGTCAACCGGACATGACACTGGTTGCCGAGGCTTCCAACGGCCGCGAGGCGATCGAACAATTCCGAATACATCGTCCGGATGTAACCCTGATGGATTTGCAGATGCCGGAAATGAACGGCGTCGATGCCATGATCGCGATTTGCGGGGAATTCCCTGCGGCGCGAATCATCGTTCTGACGACTTACACGGGAGACGTCCAGGTGTTGCGCGCGCTCAAAGCCGGCGCTCGAGCCTACCTGCTCAAGGGTCTCCTGCGGAAAGAACTTCTGGAGACCATCCGTCTGGTTCATGCCGGGCAAAAGCGGATGCCTGCCCGAGGTAGCCACGGAACTCGCCGAGCATGCCACCGATGATGCCTTGTCCTCACGGGAAATTGAGGTTCTGAGGCTGATTTCGGGCGGGAATGCCAACAAAGAGATCGCCGCCCAGCTCTCCATCACGGAAGAAACCGTGAAGGGCCACATCAAGAACATTCTCGCCAAACTGGGCGCCAACGATCGGACCCACGCCGTTACCATCGGGCTGAAACGCGGAATCATCGACCTCTAGACCCCTCGAAAGAGGGGTTCACGCAATCCGCTTTTTAGGGTTTCGATTGTCTTCTGAATATAGGTAGCCTAAGAACGGGACCTCTTGTGCAACGGCTTTTCTCGACATTTCCGGAGGGTTGGCCAGGAACCGGGCTCGTATTCTTGCGAGCGGTAGCAGCGATTCCATCCGTTCAACATGGGATTGCAGGACTGCTGACGGCGCCTCTGCCGGCACTGCTCATCCTGCAACTGGTGGCGGCGGGCGCCGCAGCGCTGTTGCTGGTTGGTCTTCTGGACACCGGTCGCGGGTGTGCTGATGGCGGTGGCGGAGCTGTGTCTCGCCTTCTCGCATTCCACCGATCCGTGGATACACATCCTGCTCGGGGCTTTGGGCGCCGCACTGGCGATGCTCGGACCTGGCGCGTGGTCCGTGGATGCGCGTCTATTCGGACGGAAGCGCATTCAGATTCCGCAGCGGTAGATCCGCTTCCGCAGGTATCTCGCCGGCCCAATCATCCCTAAACCATAGCGACGAACCGCTGCGACCTGCGGGTGTTAGCCTCATGACCCCTCGAAAGTGGTGCCACCGGCCATGACGATCTAGTTGGTAAGCGGAACTTCCATCGAGGGTTGTTGACAAACGGCATCCGACTCCAGAATGAGATGTGGAAAGTGAAATTCTACCGGAAACTCCGGTTGGACCTAACTATTAACTTTCCAGAGAGGTTAGATAAAGATGAATTCCGCTAGTGCCGTCGCCTTGAAAGAATCCGAAGGATACTCACCATACCGGCGTCGCGAGGTGTCGCAGTCTTCCCGTCACGGACAGCAACAACAGACTTCAAGTCCTACGTCGCACTCGATCAATACCTGGAGTCGCAGCGTGATGACGCGAGAGAGCCGGAATGGGTTTGAAGGCATTGTAGGGTCGAGCACGGCTCTTCGTGGGGTATTGGATCAAATTCGAACCGTGGCCCCCACCGACTCCACGGTTCTCATCGAAGGCGAAACAGGCACCGGCAAAGAACTCATTGCGCACGCCATCCACACGCACAGCAGGCGCCGGAATCGGCCCTTCGTGAAGTTGAACTGCGCGGCGATCCCCCTGGGACTCCTCGAAAGCGAGCTCTTCGGTCATGAAAAGGGCGCCTTCACGGGCGCGGTGGCGCAGAAGATGGGCCGTTTCGAGGCGGCGAACGGCGGCACGCTGTTTCTGGATGAAATCGGCGATATTCCGCTCGAATTGCAGGCGAAGCTGCTGCGGGTTTTGCAAGAGCAGGAGTTCGAAAGGCTGGGCAGCACGTATACCCGTCGCGTCAATGTGCGCGTCGTGGCCGCAACCAATCAAGACCTCGCCGGGCTGGTCGCCGAGAAGCAGTTCCGAATGGATCTTTATTACCGCCTCAATGTGTTTCCCATTGCCCTTCCACCGCTCCGTCAGCGCCTGGAAGACATTCCGATGCTGGTGGCGCACTTTGTGCGCATGATACGCGCAAAGTATGGCCAAGCAGATCGAGAAGATTACCTCGGATGCGCATGGAGGCGCTGGTGCGCTATCCGTGGCCCGGAAACATTCGGGAACTGCAGAATTTCATCGAGCGGGCGGTGATCCTGACCAACGGCGATGTGCTGCAACTGCCGGCACTGCCATCTCAGCGCGGCAGTTGCGACTGGCCCAGTCACCCTAGCGGAAGCGGAGCGGGATCACATCCTGAACGCACTGCGGGAGAGCAATTGGGTGGTGGGCGGCGCGACCGGTGCGGCGGCGCGTCTGGGCGTGAAACGGACCACCTTGATCAGCAAGATGCGCAAGCGTGGCCTCTCGCGGGCCATGGCCTACGGAGCTGTTTAGTATGAGGAAGAGCTACACATTCTTGATTGAGTCCGAGCGGTCCCGGAACAAACTATTCCTAAACGGACAAGAAATCGCGACGTTTGCCACGCTTGCGGCGGCTGAAGCGGAGGCAAACAAGTTCGCCAACCGCGCGGTACCGGGCGCCACCCTTAGATTCGAACTGGACTTTAAATGGACGCTCACTGACCTGGAGATCCGCACTGCCGCGTTGAAAGCCCAAGGGGACTCTTTATGTGGATAGTAAAACTTGCGCTAGCACGCCCGTATACGTTCATCGTATTCTCTCTCGTGCTGCTTCTGATCAGCCCGGTCGTTCTGCTGCGTACGCCGGTGGATATCTTCCCGAGCATCAACATTCCGGTCATCAGCGTCATCTGGACATACACGGGCCTGGTGCCTTCCGAGATGGAAACACGGATCGTCTCGATCTTCGAGCGCTCTCTTACTACCAGCGTCAATAACATCGAACATATCGAGTCGCAGTCCTTGAACGGAGTGGCTGTGGTCAAAGTATTTCTGCAACCTACTGCCGATATTAACGGAGCGATTTCGGAAGTCATTGCCGAGGCTCAAGTCGGTTTGAAGCAATTTCCTCCCGGGATCACGCCTCCCCTGGTCCTCAGCTATGATGCGTCCTCCGTTCCCATCCTGCAACTCGGATTGAGCGGCAAAGGCATGTCCGAGCAGCAGTTGAACGATTTGGGAGTGAACTTCATCCGGCCACAGCTGGCTACCATTCAGGGCGCCTCCGTTCCCATTCCTTATGGAGGTAAGGTCCGCCAGGTCATGGTGGACATCGATTCTCACCAACTCATGGCGAAGGGCCTTTCGCCGATGGATGTGGTGAACGCGGTAAATGCCCAGAACGTGATCTTGCCCACCGGCACAGCCAAGATTGGCCGCACAGAGTACAACGTAGGGCTGAATGGTACTCCGTCAGTAGTGGATGCTGTCAACCATATGCCGGTAAAGATGGCGGGTGGCGGCACTATCTATATGCAGGACGTCGCGCAGGTGCGAGATGGATATGCCGTACAGCAGAATATTGTGCGGCAGGATGGGCAACGAAGCGTTTTGCTTACGGTGCAGAAGTCCGGGAGCGCTTCCACGCTTTCGATTGTGTCTGCAATCTATAACGGGCTCTGAGCAGGAATGTGAAAGAGTGGGTTAAACTCTGCGGGATTGACCGAGAGCGAGTTTACAAAGATTCTGGACTGGCCGGGGTACCGGGTTTACCGGCATGAGATCGACGAGCGCACGCGAAAGCTGCGGCTGTGGGTGCGGCGGAAGCGAGACAACCGGGTGCTGATCTGCTCGGGGTGCGGCGGGAAAGCTTCCAAGATCGAAGAAGTGCGGGAGCGTGAGGTGCGAGACCTGCCTTGGCGCAAGTACCAGACCACGGTGATGGTTGAGTATTATCGGGTCCGCTGCCCCAAGTGCGGGCTCAAGACAGAGCAAGTGCCGCAGTTGCCTGCGAAGGCGCCCTTCAGCAAAGATTTTGAGGATGCCGTGGGATTGGCCTGCGATGCGGCAGCCGCCCGCCAGGTGGCCCGGCAGTTCGGACTGGCAGCCAGCACCGTGCGCGCGATCGATCTGAGATGCCTGGAGCGCTGGAATAGGAAGAGAAGAAAGCCTGCTCGGCGGCACATGGGCGTGGACGAGATTTATCTAGGTAAGAAGACGAAGTTCCTGACAGTGGTCAGCAATCTGGAAACCGGCGAGCCGCTCTGGTTTGGACGGGATCGGAAGCAGGAAACTCTGGATGCCTTTCTGGGCCAGGAGTTGAGCCAGTTCCAAAGACTGCGCGTGAAGGCGGTGTGCGTAGACATGTGGCCCGCGTTCACCAACAGCATCCAGCACTGGCTTCCCGAGGCCCGCATCGTCTACGACAAGTTTCACATCATGCAGCACGCCAACCAGGCCGTCGATGAAGTGCGGCGGGCCGAGTTCCACAAGGGTGGCCGCATGCGCGGAATCGTGAAAGGCAAACGCTGGCTGCTGCTGACGCGCTGGGTGAATCTGGAGTCACGCAAGCGGCAGGAACTCAACGGACTTTTTGCGCTGAACCGCCGCGTGATGAAAGCTTATCTGCTCAAAGAAAGTCTGGACCGGTTGTGGACCTACCGCTATGAAGGTGCGATGGTGCGCTACCTGCAGCGTTGGATGGATCAACTTCGATGGCAGCGGCTTAGACCCTTTCAGAAGCTGGCGGAGATGCTGCTCGATCACCTGGACGGCATCCTGAACTACTGCCGCGTGCCGGTTCGCTTCTGAGTCGTCGAGGCCATTAACGGAAACATCAAAGCCCTTCTCCGGCGCGGCCGAGGCTACACCAACCTGCACTACCTATTATTGAAAGCCCAGAGGTTGGCCGCCCTGAAAACCGAATTCCTCGTCTTGCGGAAAGCCGCGTGAAATTATGCTCTTTTCAGATTCTCGTTCAGAGCCCGTAATCAGCAGGTCGATCTCACAGTCAGCAAGCCTGTCAACGGCTGCCCCTAAGCTGCCTGTCGCTAGTACGACATAACCCGCATGTTCCAGTACTTCTTTCATAACCGAGCGAACGACCGGCTCTGAGCCAAGTAGTAAGATCATTGCGCTTGTTTCGGATCGCTTTGTTATAGCCATTTATTTAACCTCCCAATCGAGCCTTTCTGTAGTTCTGCAGGTAAAACCTTAAGCCTGGCTCGCAATTCGAACAGTTGTCTACAAGCAAAAAGAGCTCGAAACCAGCGCGGTCGCCGCGCAGCGGGATCAGATTCGTTACCGGTAGCCGATCGTACTGCTCCTGCAAAACAATCAGGTCGTCTCGCGTAATCGCTGTCGGCCGGTGGCTATAGTAATGACCAATGCTCACCAGTATCTCCACAGGTGTGCCCACGGGAGATGAGGTTTCAGCCGAAGCAAGCATCGAGCATGCGAACGCTAGCCTCGCAACTTTGTACATTACATCCTGCTCCAGAAGCTTCACGCCCTGATCCGCACTCAGCTCGCCAAAGCTGGTAAACGGCAAAGTACAGAAATCGACTGGGCTTGAGTCTGAACCGGCCGTACGCCGAACGGTAGCGCTAGCGGATCCCTCTCCACCATTGGGGCACTTCACCGAATCCGGACGCGAGTTCCGACAAAGCCGTCTGTAGCGGTGAATGACTTACACGCCTCTGTTCCGGCCCGTCTCGTGCATCACTGTGGGAAGGAGGCAGCTATGTGGCCGCCAAAGAAGATTCTATTCCCAATCGATTTCTCCGAGCGCTCCATCAGCGCCGCTCGGTATGTTCGAACCCTGGGTTGCCGTTTTCGCCCGGAGATCACATTAATTCACGTGCTGCCCCCTCCGGCATATGGCCTTGCATCACTGGAGAGTGGACCTTTGATGGTTGAGGAAGCCTGGGAGGAGCAACAGCGCCTGGAATCGTGCGTTGCGCCGTGGCTCGCTCGGCGCCAAGATTAAGATAATGTTCGCGAATTAGGGTGGCAGCCCAAATGCTTCGTCATGTTAGGGAAGGAGCCAACCCATGAATGCCCCCTTGGCAGACAGCGCAAAGCAGGAAGTCAAGACCGGACATCATACTTATATCCTGGAAACGCTGAGGGATGGCCACATGTTGCTCTCGGGACATCCACAGTATTGCCCGGAAGCCGTAGAAGTGGATCTGATGCGACCGCTTCAGCCGGGCTCCCCTCTATGGTTTCTCCACCCCGTTCACGGCCTGGTGCGTACGTCGCGCATTAAAGAGATCCGCGAGTTATTTCCCATGGGCGGGAGGCGGACGCCGTAACTCCGAGGCTGGAGTTCATCTTTCCGACGGCCCCGCTCCTCTCCTACGAACGATATGACTGCACTAGACTGCAACTCGTCAATCAAGTTCGTGGTGATCAATGGCGAATGAGAACTTTGCTCGGCAACAGCGATTCACGACAGACAGCTCCCACCGTTAGTAAATCGCGGCCGCTGAATCAGCCTGCAACGATGTGATGTGAGCACTTTTGAACATACAATGAACGGCGCATCTGTTAGTTTAGAGCTTTGTTTCGCCCCCTCAACAGCGTACCGCGCGTCCGGATGCCCGGCGTCCGTTTAAGTTCTGCATCTTGGTTTAAGTCCTGCATCTTGGAGGTCACTCGCCCACGGTGACCACGTCTAAGTCTCTTCCTAACGATTGCTGGGGCATTTCACGCGGTCGAGCGCTTTTCAGTTGAGAACTGCGCTATATCGCACACCGACGTCGAGGAGAACCCCCCAAACTGATTGCAAACAATCGTGTTAAAGCTTGGGGATGAAGCTGCTTTCTGCTTTAGTGAACGACAGGGGTCTGCACATTTCGAGCAGTGAACAAGGGAGACGGTTTAATGCGAGTTACAAAGTGGCTACGAGTTGTACTGCCTGGATCGGTTCTGATCATTCCACTGTGTCTATTGTTTGTTTCGACGAAAACCTACGCTATTCCCGCCTTTTCGCGGCAATACCAGACCTCATGCACGACTTGTCACCTGGACTTTCCGAAGCTGAATGATTTCGGGAAAGCGTTTAAGGATGCGGGCTTCAAATTTCCCAAAGATGACGAGAGTTTCGTGAAGGTTGCGCCGACGCTGCTGGGCGCCGAGGCGCAGAAACAAGTGTGGCCAAAGCACCGTTTGGCCGGGCGAGATTCCGGGAATGCCGCCGATCGGCCTGCGGATGAACAACTTCTTTCAGGTGACCGGCAATAATCGAAACCGGTTCAACGCGCTCGCCGCACCGGGTACATTGCCTCAGATTATCCCCAGCACCGATTTCGAGACCGGTTTTTTCAGCATCTTCACGGCGGGAAATTTCGGCAGCGATATCGCATTCTGGGTAGACGACGACATCAGTGTGGCCGGCGCCAATGGCAACGGCGGCTTGGGCGACGCCTATCTGCGGTTCGTGAATATCGGGCGGTTTCTCAAACTGCCGAAAGACGCCTTGACTCGTCCGTGCGGGCCAGTTCGAACTCGACCTGCCGTTCACCCAGGCGCGCAACATCAACCTGAGCCCCTACGATATTTATTCGCAGGCCAACGTCGGAGCGATCAGTTCGATGGTGTCGTTCTCACAGAATGTTAATAATCAATTCACATTCGCCGGCGCCGCAAAAGGAGTCGAGCTCAGCGGCGGCCATACCTATGGCGGCTATCATTACTCCGTCGCGATTCTCAACCAGAACACCAGCGCATTAAGTCAGACCAGCAGTCCATATGTGCCTTCCGCGACAGGCGGGGCCAATGGGGGCGTCGGGTTCGCCTCAGATTCGAGCTTGAAAGATGTGTACGCACGGTTCTCTTACCGCTTCAACCTGGAGCGCAACTCGGAAAGCCGCAACGCCATACAAGCGGCGGGTTCCACGGGACCTCGTGACCATACGTACCTGAACTTCGGAACTTTCTACCTGCGTGGCAAATCGCAGCAGGGATTCGTAGGCGCGGCGACTAACGGAAACACAGTGCTCTATGCGCGAGAGCCCTACTACCGGGCAGGAGGAGACTTCAGCTTTAATTACCGAACGTTCAACCTGTTTGGCGTGTACATGTACGGCAAGGACAACAACCTTCTGCCCGTGGACGCGAACGGCATGCTGATTGCGTTGCCTATCAGCTCAACCAGCCCTCCGCCAGTGGGTTTCATTTCGAGCGTCCCCGCGAAGTTCAACGGCGGCTTTCTCGAGGCTGATTACCTGGTGCTGCCATGGATCATGGCGATTGGCCGTTGGGATGGGGTGCATTCGAGCGCCGATCGTATCAATGGCCTCGCTCTGGCCAGCGGAACACCCTTTTTTGGCCCCCTGCGCTCACAACGCAACCGCTTCACTCCGGGCATCCAGTTCCTGATTCATCCGAATATCAAAGCTTCATTTGAATATCAGTTCCGGCCCAAACAAACCGTCGCCGTAGTGACCGACCCAGTGACCGGCGTAGCAACAGCACTGAATCCGTTCCGCGTGAACACGGCTCTAGTCGGCCTAGAATTCGTGTACTAAAAAATCGAAAGGACTTGTCATGAAAACTCAAACAAATCGCACTTTGGAACTCGCGTTAACAACGCTGCTCGCCTGCGGACTCATTCAAGCAGCCGCGTTACCCGCCAGCACGCTTTCCGGCAAAGTAACCGGCGCTAAAGGAGTCTCGGTCGTGTACATTGAGGCGATACCCGGCAAGACATTTCCGGCGCCGGCCGAGAAAGTTGTTATTGATCAAAAAGGGCTGCTGTTCCAGCCGCACGTTGTAGCGGTTCCCGTCGGCAGCACGGTGGAATTTCTAAACAGCGACAAAGTGGCGCACAATATCTTCTGGCCGTCCGTGGCCGGCAACAAGAAGATGAGCCACAATCTTGGGACCTGGCCGTCTGGACAAAAACGCGAGTTTAAGTTCGATACTCCCGGCATCGTGCCGCTGCTTTGCAACGTACACCCGGAGATGTCAGCGTACGTGCTCGTACTCCAACGCCGTATTTCGCGCTGACCGATGCCGACGGAAACTATAAGATCGCGAACATGTCGGAAGGCCAATACACGGCTTCAGCATGGCATGAAGGCATGAAGGTGCAATCCAAACCTGTGAAGGTCGCAGGCGAAGCAGCCTTAGACTTCACTCTTATCGAAGTAAGCAGAAGACCGGCGGTCGACGACGGGAACGAACGAACCATGCGAATGCGATTTCGCGACAAGAAAGTCGACCGCGACTGGCTCAATAGCAATTTCCCCTGCATGATGGCGTGCCCGGCGGGAACCAACGCCGGGCGCTACGTCGCGCTCATTGCGGATGGGCAGTTCGAAGAGGCCTACCGCTGGGCGCGCGACCCCAACCCCATGGCCAGTGTCTGCGGACGCGTCTGCGCACACCCGTGTGAGACAGCCTGCCGGCGCGGCGCCATCGACAAGCCTATTGCCATTCGGGCGCTGAAGCGTTTCCTGACAGAACGTTACGGTCCCGAATCGAGACATCCTTTGGTGATTCAGCGCGATGCCGCGCCCAAGCTGCCCTATCGAGTTGCTGTCGTCGGGAGCGGTCCCGTTGGACTCTCCGCTGCGCACGATCTGGCCGTAATGGGTTACGCGGTGACCATCTTCGAAGCAGCGCCGGTGGCGGGTGGGATGCTCCGGCTGGGAATTCCCGAATATCGCCTGCCGCGCAGCGTCGTGGATGCGCAAATACGCGAAATCCTCGATACCGGCGACGTCACGCTGAAACTGAACAGCGCTGCCGGCCGCGATTACACCATTTCCGGGCTGCGCACGCAAGGATTCGATGCTGTGGTGATCGCGGTTGGTGCGCACCGCAGCCGGGATCTTTCCATCCCGGGCGTGGATCTGGATGGCGTGCACAAAGGAATCGACTTCCTGCTCAACGCAAATCTCGGATACCGGTTCACCATCGGGAAGAAAGTCGTCGTCATTGGCGGCGGCAATGTCGCCATGGACGTGGCGCGATCAGCCGCTCGCGAAGTGCTGAAGCAACATGCCGGGGAAGCGCGAAGGTGCGGTGCCGAGCGAGAGCAACATCGCGGCGGTGGCGAGCCACGAGATGGTGGACATCTCGCTTTCGGCCCTGCGCATGGGCGCGCGTGAAGTGGGCATCGTCTGCCTCGAAAACCGGAAACAGATGCCGGCGGCACTCGAGGAGATCGAAGAAGCCGAGACCGAAGGCATCATCCTGCATGACGGCCGCGGGCCCAAGCAGGTAGTCGGTCGTAACGGGAAGGTGGTGGGTCTCGAGACCGTCAAAACTAAATGGGTTTTTGACTCTGCCGGACGGTTCAATCCAGCTTTCTATGAAAACAGCGAGTCTGTGATCGAATGCGATACCGTCATCATGGCGATCGGCCAAACCGCCAAGCTGGATTTCCTGAAGCCGGAAGATGGCGTACAGATCTCACCGCGTGGGCTGATCGTGGCCGACCGCAACACGCTGATGACCAGCGCTCCGGGCGTTTTCGCCGGAGGCGATTGTGTATTCGGCCCACGCCTGATCATCGACAGCGTAGGCGACGGACGGCGTATTGCGGCGGGTATCGACGAATACCTCACCGGGCGCAAGCGGCCGGAGCCTGAGATCGAAGTCGAAGTCCTCGACCACCATCGCATGTTTGCGGATTTCATCAAGCTGAACCGCGAACCCGTGCCCATGCTGCCGCTCGACCGCCGGACGGGCGTGACCGAAGTGGAGATCGGTTTCGACGAGGAGAGCGCGATGCGCGAAGCACGCCGGTGTCTTCGCTGCTGGATCAATACGGTTTTCGAAGGCAATGAAGCAGACGCATCGCGATGTGTCTTGTGCGGCGGATGCGTGGATGTGTGCCCCGAGGAGTGCCTCAAGCTGGTGCCGCTGGAACAGATCGACTTCACTCCCGAAGTGCTCGATCATATCCAGCAGAACGAACAGCTATATCGCGTGGAATTGGACGATGTGGCGGCGGAAGAGCTGGGCATTATCACCGGCTCGGCCATGATCAAGGATGAAACACGCTGCATCCGTTGCGGGCTGTGCGCGGAGCGATGTCCGGTCCAGACGATCACGATGGAGGCCTATCACATGGTGAGCGAGCGGGCTTCCGAAATTGATCCAGTTAGAGACGAGGTGACCAAGAAAATAGAGCTATGCCGGACGAGAAGGACACACCCAACATACAGTCGCCAACGCGTTGCACCCGCCGCGAATCGTTTGTGAAGCTAGGCCTCGGATGCATGGCGGTCGCCGGAGCGCGGGGCCGCGGTGTTCGGCTACGAATTCCTGTCGCCCAATGTGCTTTACGAGCCCTCGCCCATTACCAATGCGGGCAAGCCCGACCAGTACCCGCAAGGCTCGGTGACGCGCGGATCCCAAGACCGGCATTTACATCGTCCACGGGCCGCAGGGTTTTTATGCTCTCTCGGCCATCTGTACCCACCTGGGTTGTCTCACAACGTGGGCGCCGGAACAGGGATTGATCGCCTGCCCCTGTCATGGCAGCAAATTCACACCGGAAGGGGTCAAGATTGAAGGTCCGGCGCCGCGGCCATTGCCGTGGCTGAAGGTGTGGATCAGCGATGACGGGGACCTGATGGTGGACCGCTCCACCATTGTTCCGGCGAAGCAGTTTCTGAGGACTTAGGATGGCGAAGTCGATCGAAGCCTACATCAACGATCTGCGCGAAACGCGCCTGTGGCGCTCGGTTTTCCGCAGCGGATCGGGAGAAACGAACCTGCACCGGGCTCTCGCCGTGCAGCAGAACATCTTCATGCATCTGTTCTCGGTGAAGATGCGACGCGCCGCCTTGAACTTCAGCGTCACCTGGTACCTGGGAACGCTGAGCCTGGCAACATTCGTCATTCTGGTCGCGACGGGCATTCCTCTGATGCTCTACTACCATCCCTCCGTTCCTCAGGCTTACGCCGACATGAAGGACCTGCAGTTTGTCGTTTCCGCCGGCGTGTTTCTGCGAAATCTGCACCGCTGGTCGGCGCATGCCATGGTGCTGCTGGTATTTGCGCACATGTTCAAGGTGTTTTATCGCGGAGCGTATCGGCCGCCGCGAGAGTTCAACTGGGTGATCGGAGTGGTGCTGCTCATTGTCACCCTATTCCTCAGTTACACCGGATATCTGCTGCCGTGGGATCAACTGGCGTTCTGGGCCATCACCGTGGGCTCGAACATTCTTTCAGCGGTTCCCGTGCTGGGGCAAGAAGATTCGATTCCTGATGCTGGGCGGAAATACCGTGAACGCCAACGCACTGCTGCGATTTTATGTGCTGCACTGCGTGATTCTGCCGCTGGTGGCATTTCTGTTCATAGGTATTCACTTCTGGCGGATCCGCAAAGACGGCGGCCTCTACACAGGCGCGGTCGAAATCCGCATGAGTGAGCCCAAGAACTTCAACGCAGCGCTCGATTCCGATAGCCGCCGGTCGCCGGGGCGCGTCGCATTCGTCACCCGCCGCACCTCGCCGCACGTTAAAGCGAAGGACGATGCGTTGGTGATGACCTGGCCGGAGACCTTATTCCGGGCGGCGGTCGCCATCGAAATACTGGGAATTGTGCTGGTGCTGCTCGCGCTTTTTTGGGACGCCCCCCTCGAAAAGCTGGCGGATCCCATGCAGACGCCCAATCCAGCCAAAGCACCGTGGTACTTCCTGGGGCTGCAAGAACTGCTGCACTATTTTCCTCCGGTGATCGCCGGAGTTCTGATCCCCGGGATGGTCGTGGCGGCGCTGATTGTAATTCCTTACTTCAATATCAATATTGAGGCCGAAGGCCTGTGGCTGCGGGATAGGAGCAAGCGGCTGCGCATTGCCATGATCGCCGTGGGCGCATTGACGCTCTCGCTGCTGCTGCTGCAAGTCTGGGCCATTTTGACGCCCACGGTAGTAGTAGCGGGCTTCATGTTCTTAGCAGCGGCTACGACTGAGCCAGCCGGAAGGTTCCGGCGTTGGCTGGTATCGAAACCTCTTTCCTTCTGGATCATGACCTGGTTTTTGATCGAGGCGACGGTGCTGACGGTCATTGGGACGTTCTTCCGAGGGGCGGGCTGGGCGTGGGTCTGGCCATGGAGAGCTTGATGACCGTCAGGCGCAAACTCACATCGGCATGGCAGTTCCTTTTCGCTGATAGTGGCCGCGCGTTCGGAACGCTGGCGGTAGTCTTGGTGCTATGTCTGGCGGTGGTGCCGGTGAAGCATCACTTCCGCGAATGGGCGCGTTATCAAGCTGGATACCTGCGGCTAATTCGCCATCGCAGCGATAACGCGGGGCTAGAGCGCCGTTTGCAGCCTGGCATCCAGCAAACATGGATACCGGAACTGGGCGTAGTAGACCGTTGCACGACATGCCATGTGGCAACGAAAGAAACCTCGCTGCTGGATGTGAGCACCCAGCCATACCGCCCGCATCCAGCGGTCCCGCACTCCTTGACAGAGTTCGGGTGCGTGATGTGCCACCGCGGACAGGGTGCGGCAACTATGGTTGAGGACGCTCATCGCAGCACGAAAGCGGGAGAACAAGCGGTGCTCCCTGCGAACTACTTCGCGGCGGGTTGCGGGCAGTGCCACCAGGACTCGCCGACCGGCACTCCGCAGCTCAACTTGGGGAGATCGCTCGTGGCACGCTATGGTTGCGTGAACTGCCACACGCTAAAGACGCCGGAAGGTGTGGCCGTGAAGGCCGCCGATGAGCCGCCACCGCTCACGCACATCGGGGAAAAGACAACGCAGCAATGGATTTACGCATGGCTGAAGAATCCACAAGCGTACTCGGCGACTGCTACCATGCCCGACTTCAAACTGAGCGATGCGGCTGCGCGAGACATATCGGCGTACCTGATTGCGCAAAGCACGCCGTATCTGGCGGCCGATGCTCCGAAAGCGGCTATCGCCGGAGGTGCGGATGCGGCCAACCCGCAGGAGGGGGCCAGCGTGTACGGCGAAGCGTTCTGCGCTTCCTGCCACGCCGTCCAGAACGCGGCAGGGCTAATGGTGGGCGGAGACATAGGGCCTGAACTGACCCGTATTGGTTCCAAGGCCAAACCGGAATGGCTGGCGCAATGGGTGCGTAACCCAAAGCTCTATTTTCCGCAAACGGCTATGTCTCACTATCGGTTCACCGAGAAGCAAGCCGGTCTGCTCACGGGATTCCTGGAAGCAAAAACCGATAGTGACTTTCTCGCCAAGGTGAATTTGGAGCCAGCAACTCAGGAGCAGATTGCGAACGGTAAGGCGCTGGTTAATGAGTTCGGCTGCGCAGCGTGTCATGCGATTAACCGCATTCAGCGCCCTGACAACTTTGCGCCGGAATTAACCGTGGTTGGAAGCAAGCCGCTATCTAAAATCGCTTTCGTGGCCTCGGCTCCGCACACATTGCCGGATTATCTGGCGGGCAAGGTTCGCCAGCCGCGTATCTTTGGGGCCAGGTCGAAGATGCCGCAATACAACTTCACCCCAGCGCAGGTGGACGCGGTCGTAACGGCGCTGCTAGCCCAGACAGAGCGCGCGCAAACGCTGCCTGCAACGCTGCGTGTCCAGCGAGCGCCCGTATCTAACTACCAGCCGGCAGGTAGGGCCGGGCGGCTGATGGAGGATATGCAATGCTTCAGTTGCCATGCCATCAACGGGCGCGGCGGCGCCATGGCGCCGGATCTTACATGGGAAGGCAGCGCGATCCAGCGCCAATGGCTGGTGAACTTCCTAAAAAATCCAAATACGCTGCGCCCTGCATTGATACGGAGAATGCCCAAGTTCAATGTCACCGACGCCGAAGCCGAGACCCTGGCCGATTACATCATGACCGTGTACCAGACACCGGCATTCGATTCCGATCCGCTTGATCCGGCGAGCTTCAGTGCCGCGGACCGCGAACGAGGTCGCCAACTCTTCTATTCGAAATATGCATGTCAGTCCTGTCACATCGTCGATCCGCAGAATGATAAGGGATATGTGGGCCCGACGCTTACGCAAGTAGGGGCACGGCTGACCGCAACCTGGATTTTTCATTATTTGAAAAATCCACAAGCGCTCCGGCCGGGAACCATCGAACCGAACCAGAACATCAGCGACGAAGATACCCGCGCCCTCACCGCTTTTCTCATGGCGCAAAAGAAATCGCCGGCACAGGAGGCCGCCAAGAAATGAAGCGGCTTAGTTTCATCCTCGCTGTGTTGCCATTAGCCTTGCCGATCGGTTGCGGCCGTCGAACCTCGGAAGGCTCTCTCCCACAAGCGAAGGCGTTTGGCGTGGCTCTGGTCGAAGTGAGCGGGGGTAAGCAGATCGCGATCGTGGGCTCGCCGCTCGACCAGCCGCTCATCGTACAGGTGAATGATGCGCAGGGTGTTCCGGTGGCGGGGGCGGCTGTTTCGCTACGGGTCACTGACGATGCAGTCGTAACCCCTGCTGCCGGACTGACCGGCTCCGATGGGCAGGTAAGCGTTGGCGTCGCGCTTGGCGGAGTGGCCGGGCGCTATCAAGTGGTAACGACTACACGCGACAAATCCGGAAAAGTCATCGGGCTGCGAAGCGACGAGATCGCCCTCGGCTATCAGCAAAATGTAGGACGCCAGTTGAACGAGACTTATTGCTCGCGCTGCCACGATCCGGAGTCCACGGCGGAGCGGGTGTCCAATCATGACAACCTCAACGCCATACCACATGCGTTCACCGACGGCTCGTTCTTTAACACGAGGAGCGATTCGGATTTGTCCAGCATCATCACGCACGGCGGTCCGGCGCTCAACAAATCTCCGGAGATGCCGCCCTACGGCGCGACGCTCCACAAAGCAGATATCGAAGCACTAATCACTTATATCAGGGCTGTTTCCGATCCACCTTATCGTTTGAAAGGTTTAGTCTATGCGAAGAACTAGGAAATTATTTCCGGCAGTCTGTTTTGCGGCATTCGCCGGCAGCAGTTTTGCGCAGGTCCTCTCGCCACCAGAGATCCCGAACCTAGATATGCGCGCTCTGCAGGAAAAGCACTTGACTGAGTTAAAGACAGTGGGGGCGGCGATTTCGTCACATCGATTCCCGTATCGCTTGTATTTCAGCCGCGCGCTGGACTTGAATGAGCAACAGCAGCAGCGCAGGGATCAACGAGCCATTCGTTTTGATAAGTTTCGCAACCAGACAGTACTCGAGATCACGGCGAACTATTACGCTGCTTATTCGGCGGAGCTGATGCAAAAGGAAGAGCGTGCACTCCGTACGATGCAGGACGTCATGGTGCCGATCCTGCAAGCGGCTGTTCCAGCTCTCGGGCAGGAGGAAAAGTTGCAGGCTTTTGCGCTCGAGATCTCGCACCATGTGCGAAGGAAAGTATTGGGCGTGAGCACCGAGAGCGCTGAGAACGTTGCATTCATATTGCCACGCCTCCAGGCCAGGCGGCTGATTTCAGCGACCACGCCAGCAGAGCAGCAAGCCGCACTGATGCAAGGCCTGTTGTTTGTCGACGGGAAGCCGGTCGACGGCTGGTCGAGAGGAAATGCCGAGATGTTGGCGGATAGCGAGCCGCAGCCGCTTCCGTTGCGGGTCGATGCGAAACCGGCCGTGGGGGCAAATGCGATCGAGAGCGCAGTGCCTCAGGCCGCGCCGAGTGTCGCGCCTTCCGCGTCGCCGGCAATCATAGCATCCGAAACACCACAGGGCGTCAGCCAGGAGTTCCTCCGCAAACAGCAAAGCTCAAGCCAGGAAACGTTGGATCGATTAGTACGTGAGCTGGACAAAGATGCGCATTTCGTTTCTTACGCTCCGCCCACTTTCATCGAGTTCCATAAAGGGACGTACCTGGAGCTGTCGATCACAACCACTCTCCGTGAGACGGTCCCCGGCTCCCAATATCGAATGGCTGCTCTAGCGTTTGATGAGCACGTTGCGCATCTGATCCGGCCGATTCTCACAAGTCTCAAAACACGTCCCGATTTCGATGGAATAGATCTCAGCACCAGCGTGCAGCTTGCGGAAGCGGCGGGTACGAGCGCGGGAGCGGTCGAGTTCATCTTTCCGACGGCCGCGCTCCTCTGCTACGAACGATATGACTGCACCGGACAGCAACTCATCAATCAAGGCTTCGTGCTGATTAATGGTGAACGGGTGAGTCTGGACTTGCAGAGCGCCGAACGGTAGCGTTTGCGAATCCCGCCCCACCCTGGGGCACCTCACCCACTCTGGATGCGAATCCGGACAATGCCGTCTATAGCGGTGAATGACTTACATACAGCTATTCCGGCCCGTCTCTTGCATCACTGTGGGAAGGAGGCAGGTATGTGGCCGCCGAACAAGATTCTATTTCCAATCGATTTCTCCGAGCGCTCCACCAGCGCCGCCCGGTATGTCCGAACCCTGAGTTGCCGCTTTCGCCCGGAGATCACATTAATTCACGTGCTGCCCCCTCCGGCATATGGCCTTGCATCACTGGAGAGTGGACCTTTGATGGTTGAGGAGGCTTGGGAGGATCAACAGCGCCGTGCCCAAAAGGATGTGTCTGAGTTTGCCGCGCGTGAGTTGGGTCCATTTCGGGTACACCCCCTGGTGCTCGAGGGTGACCCGGCAACGGCAATCGTAGAGAAGGCGCACTCTGAACGCGCCGACCTGATCGTGCTGGCCACCCACGGCTACGGCCGCTTCCGGCGTTTCATCCTCGGTTCGGTCACTGCCAAAGTTCTGCATGACGCCGATTGCCCGGTCTGGACCGGTGCGCATCTGCCGGCTGGGGAACAGGTATCACAGCAAGCGCCCGTTAAGCAAGTTGTGTGCGCTATCGATCTTTCCCCCCACAGCGAGAATGTCCTGGATTGGGCGGCGCGTCTCGCCGGGTCGTTCGATGCTCGCCTGTTCCTGATTCATGCCATCCCGGCTCTCCTGCCGGCTGAGGAGGATTACTACCAGCCCGGCTGTCGCGAAGACTTGGTATGTGGGGCGAAACATCAACTGGAGGGGCTCCAGCAGAGTGTCGGAACAAAGGCCGAACAGTTGATTGTCGCGGGCGAGGTACCGCATACCGTCTGTGCCCGGGCGGAAGAGTTGGGCGCGGATGTCCTGGTCATCGGCCGGAGCTCCGAGTCCGGCTTGCTCGGCCGCCTGCGAACTAACGCATATGCAATCATTCGGGGGTCGCACTGCCCGGTGGTCAGTGTTTGAGTTTGCTTTCGGGAGGAGAAACTATGTTTCCGCTCAAGAAGATCTTGTTTCCCATTGATTTTTCCGAACATTGTATCGGCGCGTCGCGCTTTGTGGAGGTTATGACCGGCCGTTTCGAAGCCGAGCTTGTCATGCTTCATGTACTGGAACTGCCTGGGTACAACGGCTTCCTAGAAACGGTTGAAGCCGCGGAAACACGGCTTGCGCTGTTCCAGCGCGATGAGTTCCGATATTTTCGCGTTCGGCGGATTGTGGAGAAGGTCGGCGACGCGGCGGAAAAGATTTTGGCGGTGAGTCGCGCCGAGAATATAGACCTCATCATGATGCCGACCAGCGGAATTGGCCGCTACCGCCGATTCATCCTGGGATCCGTAACGGCTAAAGTCCTGCACGATGCCGATTGCCCTGTGTGGACCGGCGTTCATCTCGAACAGGCGCCGCCACTGGATGCGCTACGCATCCAGAACATTGTCTGCGCAGTGGACCTGAAAGCTCACAGCGAGCGCGTCCTCGCATGGGCGCAACAAATGTCGGGTGAATACCAGGCGGCTCTCCACGTGGTGTACGCCATCCCGGCGTATGAGACCAGGCCGGCATCCTATTTTGATGCCGAGTTGCGACTCAATCTGGAGGCGGAGGGAAAAGAAGCCATACGAAACTTCCTGCATGCGCGCGGAGTCGAAGCCACGATCCATGTCCACGGCGGGGAGGTGGCCCATGTTATTCGCTGTGCGGCCCAACGCTTGCGCGCCGATCTGATGGTCATCGGCCGCAGCTCTGAGAATGGCTTGGTTGGCCGGCTGCGCGCTAATGCGTACTCGATCATTCGCCAGTCGCCGTGTCCGGTGATCAGTGTCTAAGAATTGGGATAATAAGACTCTCTTGCTGGCGCAGTCGCTCGCGCCACCGCTCATGAGTCAGAATCCCTCCGAACCCGCGGACCAGACCTTATGGGAAACGGTCCAGAGCCTGCACGCTATCGTGGAGGCGTCACCAGTCGCGATCATCGCCCTAGATGGCGAGGGTCGAGTGAAGATGTGGAACCACAGCGCGGAGCGCATTTTCGGTTGGGCCGAAAACGAGGTGATCGGACATGCGAATCCTACGATTCCACCCGGTCGTGAGGAGGAGTTCCGTTCTCTGGTGCATTCCCGAATGCAAGGCGAGACCCAGGCCGGTTTCGAGACGACCCGGCTTCGCAAAGATGGATCGTTGATCGACGTGAGCATATGGTCCGCACCCCTCCATGACGCCGCGGGCAACATCACGGGCATTATGACCGAAGTTGTCGACATCACCGAGCGAAAGCGCGCCGAAACGGAGCGGGCGCAATTGCTGGCGCGCGAGCAGGCCGCCCAGGCTGAAGCCGGAATCGAAAAGCGATATCGAAAGCTGCTGGAAGCCGCCCCTGACGCCATTCTCGAAGTTGACCGTAAAGGTCACATTGTTTTGGTCAATGTTCAGGCCGAGAAACTATTTGGTTGCGCCCGCTCGCAATTACTTGGCAAACCTGTCGAATTTCTGATACCCGAACGGTTTCAGGGTCCGCACCCGGGCCACCGTACCGCTTACTTCGCCCATCCGGTGATGAGGCCCATGGGGACAGGCCTGGATCTGTATGCGAAGCGCGCCGATGGTTCCGAATTCGCCGTCGATGTGACTCTCAGCCCGTATGAGGCCGAGGGTGGCGACCGCGTAATCTGCGTGGTTCGCGACGTCACCGAACGAAAGCGGGCCGAGGAACAAATCCGGACTCTCAATCAACAATTAGTTGAAGCGAACAAGGGGCTGGAACTGCAAAATCGCGAAGTGGAGAAGGCCACCCGGCTGAAAGACGAATTCCTGGCCAGCATGAGTCACGAGCTTCGCACTCCGTTGAACGCGATTATCGGTTTCTCGGACCTACTCGCCGAGCAAGGTGCAGTTCAGTTCTCGAGCAAGCAGAAACGCTTTGTGGGACACATCCAGCAGGGCGCGAGGCATCTGCTCGAGCTGATTAACGATATCCTCGATCTCTCCAAAATCGAGGCTGGCCATCTGGAGCTTAAGTACGAAGATTTCAACGTCTCCGCGGCCGCCGCCGAGATTCTTGCTACTGTCCGGCCCATGGTAACCGCGAAGAACATACAGATGGCGAACACGGTGCCGGACGGCCTGTTTCTGTATGCTGACCGGCTAAGGTTCAAACAGGTTCTCTACAATCTGCTGAGTAACGCTATCAAATTCACCGCCGCGGGGGGATGCGTATCGTTCGAGACGTGCAGCGCCAGTGGCGCGGCCTGCTTCTGCGTCGCGGATACCGGAATCGGTATTCCGAGGGAGGAGCACGAAGCCATATTCAGCACTTTTCACCAAGTCGGGACCACCACAAAGGGCGTGCGCGAGGGCACCGGTCTGGGCTTGGCAATCACCAAGAGATTGGTCGAGCAGCATGGCGGCAGGATCTGGGTGGATAGCGAACCGGGCAAGGGCAGCCGGTTTTGTTTCAGTATGCCGCTGAAGCCTCAAGAACGAGACGGCCGCTCCACGGACCAGGAGACGAAAGCTCCCTTCATTCTGGTGGTGGAGGACGAGGGCCCTGCGCAGGAACTCCTGATGAGCCATCTGGAAGAAGCCGGATTTCGTGCTGTCACCGTCGGTTCAGGAGCTGAAGCCGTCAGCCAGGCGCGCGAACTGCGTCCCGACGTCATCACGCTGGACCTGCTGATGCCCGGAAAGAGCGGGTGGCAGACGCTGGCGGACCTCAAGCAGACGCCCTCCACGGCTGCCATTCCGGTTATCATTGTTTCTGTTGTGGACGAAGGGAAAAAGGCCTTGGCGCTGGGTGCTGCCGACTACCTGGTAAAGCCCGTGTCTAAGGAACATCTGATCGAGGCGGTTCGCCGGTGCATGGTAGCCTCCGGCCGGCGAAGTATGGAGGATGGCCAGCGGACGGCATGAAGAAGATCCTGGTTGCTGACGACAACGCCGTAAGTCGCGAGTTGATCCGGGAAATTCTGGAAACGGATGATTACGAGGTGATCGAAGCTGGCGACGGGCGCGAAGCGCTGGATCAAATCCGCGAGCACCAGCCTGACCTGGCGCTTCTGGACATTCAGATGCCGGTGCTGAACGGGAACGCTGTGATCCAGCAGATCCGCTCCGATCCCCGATTTTCCGGTCTCCCGGTCGCCGCGCTGACCGCCTTCGCCATGCAGGGGGACCGCGAAAAGGCGCTGTCGCTCGGGTTCAATACCTACATCACGAAGCCAATTGACATCCCGGCTTTCCGGGTGAAGGTCGCCGAGTTGCTCGGAAAAGGCAGTGCCTGAGCCACGGCTTAGCGCTCGATCAAAATGAATTCTATGCCGACCCAGCCTACGTCACACGTCAAACTGGTGGCCATTGACGACACTCCTGAGAGTCTGGAGTTGATCACCGAAGCCTTGTCTCAAGAGGGCCTTGAGATCTTTACGGCCACCGATCCCGAAGACGGTCTGGATATCGTCTTCCACGAACACCCGCAGATCGTTCTGCTCGACCTGGTCATGCCAAAGTTGAGCGGAATGGAAGCGCTCGAGCGAATCGTGGAATTTGACCCGAGCATTGAAGTCATCCTGATGACGGCCCATTACTCCACTGAGTCCGCCGTGGAAGCCATCAAAAAAGGCGCCAGCGATTACCTCAATAAGCCGGTTTCCATAGCGCAGCTCCGCGAACACGTCCGCAAGCTGATGGAACAGGCACGCCAGCGGCAGCGTGCGCTGGCGGTCGACAGCGAACTGCTTTCCACTTGCCAGTTCGAAGACATGGTTGGCCGCAGCCCTGTCATGTGGGAGATGTTCGCCCGAATTCGCCGCGTTGCGCCGCATTTCCGCACTGCGCTCGTCACCGGTGCGACAGGCACTGGCAAGGAACTGGTGGCCCGCGCCCTGCACCGGCTGAGTCCCGTCTCGGGCGGCCGTTATGTCGTGTGCAACTGTTCCGCGGTCGTAGAAACGCTTTTTGAGAGCGAGCTGTTCGGCTACGTCAAAGGGCGCGTTCACCGGCGCAACCGCGGATAAGATGGGCCTGTTCGAGTACGCGCACAACGGCACGCTGTTTCTGGATGAGATCGGCGATATGCCGATGAACACACAGGCCAAGCTGCTCCGGGTGCTGCAGAACCAGGAAGTCCAGCGTGTGGGCTCGCTCACGCCTCGCAAGGTTGACGCACGCGTGATTGCGGCCACCAATCACGATCTGAAGGCGCTCATCGCGCAAAACCGCTTCCGCGAAGATCTTTACTACCGGCTGTCTATGGTCGAAATCCGGACACCTCGACTCTCTGAAAGAAAAGAAGACCTTGCACTCCTCGATCACTACTTCATTCGCAAGTTTTCAGAGCAGTACCAGAAACCCATACATGGCCTCACGCAGCGTGCCCAGATTGTTTTGGGACGATATTCCTGGCCGGGAAACGTGCGCGAGCTTGAAAACGCGCTGGGGAACGCCTGCATGATGGTCATGGGCGAAATGATCGATGTTTCCGACCTTCCCGAAAGCCTCCGCGAGCAGGCGCCCATGGCGACGGCCCTGGGCAACGGCCCAACCACGACTTCCGAACCGGAAAAGGACCTGTCCCTTGAGGATCAGGAACGGCTACTGCTGGTGTCGGCGCTGGAAAGGTCTGGAGGCAATCAGTCTCAAGCAGCCCGCATGTTGCGTATTAGTCGCGACCGCATGCGCTATAAGATGTCTAAGCACAACCTGAAGTAGACGGCATATCTTCATCGCCAAGGGCGATACGAAGAAGATGTCAGGCCGCCGTATGCTTTGCGCTCTTGACTTCTTCGATGATCGCGGGGACCAGGGTCAGGGCAGCTTTTTTGGCGGTGATGTATAAGACTCCATTTTCGAGGGTCGCTTTGGCACATTTCGGGTCGATCCGTGCGGGAAGGTCAAACTGGCGCAAAAGCTGTTCCCCACCGAACTCACGGAGATGGATTCTTTCACCTCGTCGCCCCTTTGTCGTCAGCATTCGCCCTTCGATGGTAATGGACTCCGGCATAATGTCCACCTGCAGAGTTTTCGGGTTGACAAGGGGCACTGCCGCCTGAATATGAATCTCATCGTGACTTTCGGCCAGTATACAAGGCGGCGAGTAAATCACGTCGCGCTCGGCCGCCAGCCAATTCTCGAGCTCATGACCCTCCCCATCCTCCCGCTGAAACGCCCGCTGCCGAATTTCGGCGTGCACGGACTTCATTAGTCGCGCCAGGTGATTCAGGACCCTGCGCGCGGAATTTACGGTTTTCACCGGGATTCGAGACATATACCACCCTCCCTTATGTGGTTCTCTCTAGTTGGACCCTCGCAAGTAAGCTGCCACAGGCACGCGATTCAAAAGAAGGGAGCGGCTGGCTGAGGGCAACCAGCATACTGCGCGTATTCACTCAGATTGAGCGAATTAACCCTGAGCTGAGGAACTGGCGGTCAAAGATCTGCTCCAGATTCATGAACAGAGCGTTGGCCTCAATCATGCTCCAGCCATTTTGAAAGGGGAGTTTGCGCCATGTTGACTGCCGTCGATGACCTTTTCCGAAGATCCATAATGACCTTGTTGACGATTTACCTTGTGGTCGGAATAGTCCTAATCGTCGGACTTGTCTTTATCATCCGAGCACTGGTGCGTACGTACCTGGAATATCGCGGCGAACGTTTGGTCCTCTGCCCCGAAACAGAACAATACGCCACCGTCGAAATTGATGGCCGGCTTGCGGCGGTCACGGCGCTGTTCGGCGCATCTGAACTACGTGTCGAAAACTGCTCTCGCTGGCCGGAACATGAACACTGCGCGCAGGATTGCATCTGGCAGATCGACCTTTCTCCGCTTGGGTGCCCAATTCGGGACTTGTTGATTTCCTGGTACAGGGGGAAAGTGTGCGGCTTGTGCGGCCGTCCTTTTGGAAAACTCTCTGAGTTTGATCGGCCTGCGCTGCTGAGCCCCGAAGGAAACATCGTGGAATGCGAAGCGGTCCGTCCCGAAGCTATTCCCGGTGTCCTGTCCACCCACACACCCGTGTGCTGGGACTGCAGAAGGGCCAAGAAACTTCGGTCTGAACACTGGATCTGGTCGCGCAAGAGCCTCGGCGCTGATAAACGGTCAGATGACGCCTGGGATGGAGGTGATGATTCGATGGCAGCACACAGCGTAGTGGGTATGGTGGCCTTACTCGGGGTAAGCCTCTGCTCACCCGGAGACATTGGCCGTGAACCACGCGACATCCCGCACGTCGATCGGGCTGAACCCGATGTTGTGCAGACCTGGAGATATTGTGACGGCGTTTGGTAAGCACCTGGACTGGTCCCATGTCGCCGATGTGCTCCTCAGCTGATGCTGACGTAGTGGCGCTGACTCACATGATTGAGCAACGGAGCGACCTCCTGAGGTTCCGAATTCCGAGATCCCTCGCACCGGGCTGCTACAACGTCTTACTCCCACAACTGAACGAGCCCCATGGTGCTGGATCAACAGGTCGTCATTACCGGTGAGGTGGTCCGATAAGTGATCATGGCTGTTTGGCAACTCGAAACAGCATCAGGCAAACAAAAAAGGCGGGGGCCCATGAACTGCGAGCCCCCGCCGCGAATGTTAACCACCGGCGGTCTTAACCTTCCCGCCTTCTGACACGGGAACCTCGCGAGTTTCTGCTTGGTTTCTGCGACTGGAATGGTGACCTCCAGGATGCCATTAGTGAATTCGGCTGAGGCTTTATCGAGAGTGACGCCTTCCGGCAGCGGAATCGAGCGATAGAAGTGCCCGTAGCTGCGTTCAGAATGGTAGTAGCCCTCCCGTTTTTCCTCTTTTTCTTGCTTTCGCTCTCCTTCCAGGATCAGCGCATCCTCGGTCACTTGAACCTTGATGTCGCCTTTCTTCAATCCTGGCAGCTCGGCATACACGAGGAGTTTGCCATTCACCTCTTTCACCTCGACCGTGGGCGACCAAAATGGGTCTCCCCCGTACCCGGCACCGTGCCGAACGCACGGTCCATGTCTTCGGTGAAGCGCCGCATCAACGTGAAGGGATTCATGTTAAATAGGCTTCCACGAAACAGAGGCACCTCGAATCCGGGACGCCGGACGAGAGCCTCTTTCGCTTTCTCATCATTCAATTTGACTGCAAACATACAAACATCTCCTTTCCAAGCAGTGACCGGTCGATCATCGCTTAACCCATATGGCACGCTGGATGCACGCCATCGTGGGCGCCCGCTTCATTGCGCAGTTTCTATTTCATCTGCAAGTTGAACTTGCAAGTAGCTTGCCCACTCGAATCCGCTTTAGAACTACTAATTCAGGGACTCGCCTTCCCCGCACATGCGTAATATTCCGCTGTTGTTGGGCGAGATCTCGCAGTCGGACAGCATGGCGGAGGCGCCTTCCTTACCTGCGGGCAAGTGCTTCCTTGCGCTGTTCACGGGAAATCAACTTCGCCAGTTCGGTCATCTCTTCCGCGAGCAATTGAATGAGATCGTCTATGGAAACAATTCCGACCAACGCACCCTGCCGTGTGACCACCGGAATGCGGCGCACGCCTGCGGAGCGCATCTGGTGGATCGTTTCGAACACACCCTGGTCCTCAGGAGCAGTCTCCAGTTCTGCACCCATAATGTCGCCCACCGAGAGTGCGGCCGGATCGAGATCGAGCGCCACCACCGCGACCACGATGTCGCGGTCGGTTACGATTCCGAGTGGCGTCCGATGCCTCTTGGTCCGATCCACGACCAGCAGGTCTCCCACATGGTTTTCGCGCATGAGTCGCGCCGCTTCCTGGACGGTTGTGTCCCGGGTTGCGATCATTAGTTCACGAACACAGATATCGCCGATAGGCATAGCACATTCCTTTCAAGAGATCGCCGAATCAAGCGCAATTGTCTGGCCAAAGATGCCGCGAGGGGTGAGCAAAGTCGCCAAGAATATGTGGTCTGCTCATCATTCTTCCTCTCGCCTCAAAATCACGGCCGCCTGCCTTACCTCACCTGGATTTCTTCGATGAATCTTGTGAGGTTGTACACGCGAATTCTTCCCAAGTCTTGATCCCAAGCGATTTGCGAAAAGATCGGTCCCCATACCGGCATCTCGCGCGTCCCATGCCCCGCCGCGACAGCTTCTTCGCCCGAGATGATCTTCTCCAAACGCACCAGCGGAAATTCCCCGCTGTTTCGCGCTGTGATACGTGTCAAGTCTGAAGGCGCCGTCTTGAGCGATTTCGCCATCGGACCGCCACCCCTGCCATCGGTGCCGTGGCACTCCGCACAATACGCCCTGTATAGCGCCGGCCCCTGAATCGACTCGATCAGACGCGTCGTTTCAGGAGGGCGAGCGCTCTGAGCTTGCATCGACTGAACATGCGCCGAGCAGAAGGTATAAACTACCAACGATCCGCCGACCACCAGAGCACCAACGATCGTCGCCCGCATATTCACCTCTCTTTCCTTAAGACATCTTGCAAGCGGCATACCGAAACCGATCGTATCGGGCCCTTCAAGATAGCCGAGGCTAACGTCGCCTCTCTCTTGAAGTATTTGACCCAGTCCTTAGCGGGGGAGCGCTGCGCCCAATCGATTTCCCAAGAAAATCGGCCCTGGTATTGCAGCGAAACAACTGGCCGGTGATACGCCGGAGAGAACAACTAATAGAAGTTGGTTAATTCGACAGGAGCAATACTATGATGCCAGTAAGAGTAGTACCCACGGAGATGTTGCATTGGGACGACTTGAAGCCGCTATGCGAGTCGCCTGGCCCGTGTATCACGATCACGCTACCGGCGTATCATCAGGGCGGGCGAGCTCTGGCTTATGCCATTCAACTGAAAGCTTCTGCTCGTACGGCACACGAAGAGCTGCTCAAGCAGATCGCAGTGGAGGAGGTGGAAGCGCTGATGGACCCAATCCTTGAGCTGGAGGAGGATCCCGAGATGAGCGTTGGGGGAAGAGGTATGGTGATTTTCCGCTCGCCTACGGCGTTCCGCCGATTTTATCTGCTCGGGCCAATCGGCGCCCGGACGGTGGTGGGGCGGTATTTCCACATCGTACCGTTTCTGGACCGACTCTGCACGGATCGGGAGTTCTATATTCTCGGATTGAGTCAAAAACATATTCGTCTGCTCCATTATTCAGATGGCGACTGTGAAGAATTACAACTCCCGGCTGCGGTACCCAAAAATGTTGAAGAAGCTGGCGCTTTCAATGCCCCCGATCACATGCTTCGCAACCGCTCGGCAGCCGGCAAATCGAGCGGCTCCATGTCCGGTGTCGCGTTTGGCACAGGCTCGGAACGGGAAAAGGGCAACGAACGGCTGCATCACTTCTTCAGTCTTGTGGACAAAGGCCTATCCGACACCCTCAAAGGCAAGCCCCTGATGCTTTCTGGCGCCAGATACGAGGTGGCCAGCTATCGCCGGTCAGCAGCGTATCCGGCCTTATCGGCAGGCGATTTGGAGGGAGATCTTCACACGCTGAGCGTACAGGAGATCGCCCATCTGGCATACCAAAGCGCGCGCATGCAGTCTGCATCGAAAGCCGAAGAACAGCTCCGGCAGCTACGTGAATGGGCTGGCACGAAGCGGATTTCCAGGGACATCCGGCAAATCGCGAGGACTGCCGAAGAAGGCCGAATCGCGAAGCTCTTTCTGGCTGAAGGGGCCGAGTTTGGGGCCACATTGGAAGCGCTCGAATCCGAGAGCCCGGAGGATCTGCTGAATATGGCGGCAGTTTTGAGCATCCGCTCTGGCGCTGAGATGTTCATGTTGCCGGGCAAGACCATGGGCCCCAAGGCTCCCATCGCCGCGCTCTTCCGTTATTAACGGCCGTCAGAGGATTATTGAGGGTACTTCTAAGGGAATTTACGCAGCGGGCTGGGCCAATTTCCGCAGGAAAGCACCTCCTTCGCCTTACGGTCGTAGTTATCCATTGACAGCATTTGGACTGTGCAACGGAATTGGGCTTGCAGTTGGACTAGTGGCGACCACTAACAGAATCCGGACATAACGCCCGAGACCATTGAGGCCATTTAGGAAGGAAGTGAAATCAATGACTGCTAGCACTCAGAAACGCAAGCTCGAAGTTCTTACGATCAATAACGACAAGAAAGACTGTGCGGCCCTCCGATCCATCATGGGGCATACGAACTGGATATTCCATTGTGTTCCTGATATTTCCAGGGCGATACAATTCCTCGAGAAGAACTTGGTACCCGTCATCGTGTGCTCCAAGCAATTGTCCGATGGCACTTGGAAGGACGTTCTTGCAGCAGTCCGCCGCTTCCCGAACCCGCCCGACGTGCTGGTCTACACCGCCCAGCCAGATGATCGATTGTGGATGGAAGTCTTGAGCTCAGGTGGCTACGATCTTCTGCAGGTCCCTTTCAACCGGGACGAAGTCTTGCGGGTGATCAGCCTGGCATCCCGCAAATGGTGGGACCAAGCCTGCGCGCTGAAGGGGCTAGCCACGCTGAAGGCGGTGAGTTAGTCATAGCGAAAGGAAACTCTCATGCTTCATATACAAAACATCCTGTTCCCCGTGGACTTTTCCGAGCGGTGTAGCGCAGCAGCCCATCACGCGGCTGCGATAGCAAGGCATTTCGATGCCAAGTTGACAGTGCTCCACGTCTTGCAGATTCCCCCAGTTTGGTTTAGCGAACTCGCCTCCTCCGAGCTTGAGTTGCTGGTTGACACCGAACAACTCGAAAAAGAGCAGCAGCATACCCTCGACGCCTACTTGCGGAGTGAGTTGCAGAATGTTTCCAAGCTGGAAAAGCTCGTCGACAACGGCGACCCGGCTCACGTAATTACGGAGTACGCGCGTAAAGAACACATGGACTTGATCATGATGCCTACGCACGGTCATGGCCCGTTCCGGCGTCTTCTGCTAGGCTCAGTCACCGCCAAGGTGCTGCACGGTGCGCACTGTCCGGTTTGGACGGACGTGCATGACGAAGTATCGTTCGTGCGGCTCGGTTGCCAGGCGGTCATGTGCGCGGTCGACCTGAGATCGGAGGCTGTGGCCTCCATGCAGTGGGCAGCAGAATTTGCTGAATCCCACAAAGCGGAATTGACCCTGATGCACGCGATTCCAGCGCTCGACGGTCCCACGCCGGCCGGAGAAGTGCGCTTTCGTGCCTATCTCACCGAGTACGCCCGCGAGTACATCACGGGCCTCCAGCGGAAGGCAGGCATCACGGCGAAGGTTTGCATAGAAGGGGGGAAGATTGCCGAGACGGTTCGCAAGGCAGCGGTCCACCACGCCGCAGACCTTGTTGTGATCGGGCAAGGTTGCTTGCATGAAACGCTGGGCGGGCTCCGGTCCAATGCGTATTCAATCATTCGCCAATCTCCCTGCCCGGTGGTTCGCGTTTGAGTCCCGAATCGAGATCCAGGATGACGACATCATTAGGCCGCCGACTGTAATTGTGGTCATCCATCGCCCTCGATAATGTGAGCGGGCGCAAACAACGGCCCGCCTATTTGAGAATTGAAGAACATAGTGACACTTCTGGCTTTCTGTTCTGCCGTCCGGCTATGAAAAGAGCCTTCGTATTGTTTGCTGCATTGTGCATGGCCTCGCGCCTTGCCACGCCGCAGGCGGCACCACCAAAGCCTGAAGTGCGCGGGCGGCCGATGAGCGCCGACGAGGCGGCCATCCGGCAGGTGTCGGAGGATTGGATCAACTTCATAACGCCGGAGACGCGGCGAAGGTCGCGGCTTTGTACACCGACGACGGCTACTATCTCTCGGCACACATCCTGGCGCACGGGAGGCAGGCGATCGAGGCTTATTGGGAACGCGGCATCAAGGCGGGCGGGCACATCGACTTCGTAAGGCAGCTGACGCTCTACTACACCGGCGACCTCGCTTACTGTGCGGGCACCTACCAGGCGACCAATGCGGGTGTGACGGTCGATGGGCGCATTCTAATAGTGCTCAGGGAAGTGAATGGCAAATGGCTGATGGCCGCACATGAGACGGTGGTGCGCGACCAACCGCTATAAGTCACGATTTCTTTCTTGAAAGGCATTTTACTCAAGATCTATCCCGGAACCGACATATCGCACACTTCCAGAAACGGATTTGGGGAAGGTTTCATCGGAGCAGTTCAGAGCCGCACTTGTGCCATCACACTGGCATGGGGAAAGTACGGCTGGTCAATGCGAACTCAAGGCCCCCACGCCCAGGAGAAAAAGGCCCCATGGTCACATAGTTTAGGGATTGAGCGTCCTTGCTCTCGCGCCGCTGACCTTCTTGCAGCTCTCTTCTTCCCACTGCATTGGCTTGCCGTCCGCGCCAGTCACTTCGAGCGCGCTGTCGTACGCCGCATCACCTTTCTTCGTGAGGGTGTGCTTGACGGGCAGCTTCTCATCGCCAGCGACCATGTAGCCCGTGAAAACAAGCTTGTCGCCGTGCCATCCGAGCGAGGTTACGTCCACTCGTGAGCCGCCTATGTTCAGGTCCCGGCGGACGTGCACCCTGGCATTGGCGTCCCAGGTAATCGAGCCGATCAGCGTTTGTTTGCCCTTCACTGGACCCTTCAGCTGATCGATGTGGAAGATGAGCCAGGAGCCGCCTAGCGCCATTTTAAAGCTGAACGGGTCGGTGAACTTCACTCCAGGCCCCATCGGCGAGGCGTGCTGTGCCCCCTCGCAGATCCAGTTCCCGACGAACCACTTCTCAGCCGACAGCTGGTCCGGCATCTGTGCCGCTTCGGCCTTGGCGGGCTGGCCCTCGACCAAAGCGGACAAAGCGAAGAGCGCGAAAGTGAGGATGATCATCTTCATAGTATTGATCTCTCTAGGAAATGGGCCATTGAGATCGATAATGAGAAAGGACTCTATCTTACTACGCATCGCATAATCATTTATTCGCGCAGGCTGAAATCCTCAAGGCGCTTAGACGCTGATAACAGGACAGGGAGCCTCACGAACAATAGAATAGACATGCGTTCGCATCCGTCCGAACAGTTCCGGCATAACTCCCCGGCCAATCACAACAAGATCAGCGTGATTCTCTTCTGCTACGTACCGAACTACAGCCGCTACCTCACCGCCTTCGAACACCGCGTCAGCATTTGCGCCGGCTTCCCGTTGTAGTTTTGCGACCGCCTCACGGGCCACATCGAACAAAAATGCCTGGAATCCATCCTCGATGTCAACACCGCCTCGTGCCTCCGCGCCCGGAACGGCGTGCGCCAGTTTCAGGTTGGCTCTGTGATCGCGGGCGAATACGGACGCCCATTGGATGAGCGGTACGCTTTTCGAAGTGAGGTCCACCGCACAAAGCACGTTGCGATATCCGGCGGGCTGTTTGGGGATGTCCGGCACGTGTGCGCTCGTCCAGACCGGGCATTTCACGTCGTGAAGTACTTTGGCGGTCACCGAGCCGAGCAGGAATCGCCGAAAGGGGCCATATCCATGCGTCGGCATCATTATGAGATCGACGTGCTCCTTCTGTGCATACTCAACGATCAGCCGCGCCGGATCCCCCTCGTGCATGAGGCGCGTTGTGGAAATATTTTGAAATTCACCTTTCAGGAACGACTCGACGCGCTGATTCCTCTCCTCCACGATCGCCTGGAAATCCTCCGAGCTAGCATATGCCGGCCATCCGCCGGCATATCCCGACCATTCCGGATCGGCTGCGGTCGGTAATTCCATCGCGTGCAACATTGTAACGCGCGCCCCATATCGGCTTGCCATGCAGGCCACGTACGGAGCTATGCCGCAGTTCTGCTCGGAGAAATCTATCGGAAAAAGGATGTGTTTGAAGGTCGGCATTTTCCTCTCCTTTCTATATGGATGCAAGAGGTCTATATGGATGCAAGACGCGGGCCAGAATAGCCACGGGTAACTTGTTCACCGCTATAAGTGGCATCGCCGGGATTGGGCGCCAGAGTGTGTGACGTGCCCCAATGGTGCGGAGGGGTCCTCCCCAACACTACCGTTCGGCGCTCTGGCCTAAGTGCGGTACTGCGGTGATGTGGACACGCTTCTGAATGCGCTGGATGCCTACCGGGATCTCTTCCAGGCTCAGCTCGCTCTATAGCAAATCCGATTAAGCGAAGTGCTGAGTGTCGCGCAACTCTATAAGGCTCTGGGTGGAGGTTGGCAGTAGAGATAGCATCGGATTATCGACATCATTCGGGAACGGTACGCCAAGGCCTCTCGTTGCATATGAACCGGTTTCGCGGCGGGTTGAACTAAGCACTGAGCGGGCAGATCAGAAGCCCGAGATTTTCGCCCACAGAACCCAGCCTGCAATCAACGTAACCACGCCTAATAACGCTATCAGAGCCCAGACCCTGACCTCTTGTCGTCGACATTTTGTTGCTGACACCGGAGGAACGCGCCCGGCTTTCGCTTCAAGCAGCGACATGTTTCACCTCCCTCCCTCTGAACCACCGCACGTCACGAACCAGCTACGATTGCAGTGGGATAAGTTAATGCGAAAGGAATGCGGGGCAGCGGCGTTTAAGCGGCGGGGTCCCGGCTGCGGACGAGTCCAACGCTGCTCTGGTGAACCTGCGCATTGCCAATGTGATCATGTACCTCGAATCGATGCCGGAGTAGCCGGTGCCTAGTTAGTAGCCCGTGTCTGAACCCGTCATTTTCGGCCGACAGGTTTTGGGCTGGGCGCATCGGCCAAGGAGTCTGCCTCCGGTGCGGGATGGCAGTCCAGAACCGGCGAGTTGGCTCAGAATAGACTCTTGCGTCTGACATCGAACTCAACGAATTTCCTTACTGCGTTAGAGAGAAGCTGCAATGAACCAAGGTTAGACCCCCGACCGCGTCCTGGAGTGCTCGCGGCTCCGATCATTCCTCGCAACAGCAATGCCAGATTGCAGGCCGCGGCTTACACCCGCAACTTCTTCTGCACATTCTCTTTGCCCACGCACGTACAGCCACCGACAAGCGCCGATCTCGTACGCGTGCGCAAAGCTTCGCTCCACCAGTTCCCCACGTCTTCTCAATAACTACTTGCCGCGATTCCCATTGATCCGCCGCCGATTCTCGTAATTCGCCGCTTGTTGCTCTCACTTTGCGCGTTCACTAGGCCCGTCACGCCTGAGATGCTGCCCCGCCGGTGCGCGGGTCCCTCCGATACAGGAACACTCAGTGTTCATCAGCGCCAACGGTGGCCTGGCAAGTGACCAGCAGAGGGCTTAGTTCGTGGAAGTCACTATTTTGACCGGAATCTGAGACATTAGTCGCTCCTCTCAGATTCTCTTTCACTTAAGGCTAGGCAACTGGAGTACCAGTCATTGTCTCCAGTCGCGTCAGTTGCAATTCCGACTCCGCCCTCTTCAAGGCCCAAAGGATTCCGATCGCTGCGCGAGAAACGATCTCGTCTCTCGCGTGTCTTGGTGTGCTCAACCACCTGACCGAAATCACCCTGAAGATTGCGCATAATCGCGCAACACCCATCCGTCCTCAGCACGCTCGAATGGATCGCCTCAATTTCTTCGTCATTCCTTCCAGGATGAGGCGGCAAATCGATCGCAGAAACGCGCCGGCACCGAACGCCAGGGCTACGGAGCGGCTCGCTCCAACACTCTTGCACCCATGTACCATTCCTCCTTCTCGAGGAGAATGACAGGCAATTCGAAGCTCGGTCTTCATGGTATTGTCCGTGATCCCGCTCGGTAGTAGATGCCAGCGAAGTCTTGCACCTTGCAGGACCGCAACCTCATGGCGTGGGAGCACCGGAGACCGCATGGCTAAACTCCGTGGCGGCTTGGGCCAGCGCCTTGCGCCATATTCCTCACCTCACCATGTCTCCTGCGCACTTAGCCGCAGGATATCGCGCGCCTTCTAGTCGCAATCCCCAAATGTCTTGAATGTTTTCTACGACATGACGAGCTGGTGAACGACGTGCCAGCTAGCAAGGGGATCAGTATTCCTGAAGGAGCAGCGTTCATGCCGACCGACACTCTAACCAGCACCATCACCGCTTCCGATACCCGGACCAGCACTCTCACCATTACCGACAACCGCACCGGAAAGACCTGGAACCTTCCTCTCCAGGACGGTTACATTCGGGCCGCCGACTTGCGGCAGGTCAAAGTACAACCCGACGAGTTTGGGTTGATGAGCTACGACCCGGCATTCTTGAATACCGCGGCATGCCGAAGCTCAGTGACCTACCTCGATGGCGAACGCGGGATTCTGCGCTATCGCGGCTACGCCATCGAGGATTTGGCTGAAAACTGCAGCTTCCTGGAAACGGCTTACCTGCTGATCTATGGGAAACTGCCCACTCAGTCGCAACTGGCTGAATTTGTGGATCAGGTGACACGCCACACTATGATTCATGAGAACACCAAGAAGTTCATGGATGGCTTCCATTACGACGCCCACCCTATGGGCATGCTGGTGAGCACGGTGGCGGCGCTGTCCACGTTCTATACAGATTCCAAGAACATCCACGATCCAGCTGTGCGCAACCTGCAAATCCTCCGGCTTATTGGCAAAATGCCGACGCTCGCCGCGTTCGCTTACCGGCACAGCCTGGGCTTGCCCTATGTCTACCCGGATAACGATCTCGGCTACACCGAGAATTTCTTGAATATGTTGTGGCGCCGGACCGAGCCCAAGTACTCGCCAAACCGCGTGCTGGCGCGGGCGCTCGACGTGCTGTTCATCTTGCACGCCGATCACGAGCAGAACTGCAGCACAAACGTGATGCGGTCGGTGGGCAGCTCGCAGGCCGATCCATTCGTCACTACAGCAGCGGCAGCGGCGGCGCTCTATGGCCCGCTGCACGGCGGAGCCAACGAAGCGGTACTGCGCATGCTCGACGAGATTGGATCCAAGCGCAACATTGGGGCCTATGTCGAAAAGGTGAAGGCGGGCCACGTAAAGCTCATGGGATTCGGGCATCGGGTCTACAAGAACTACGATCCACGCGCACGGATTATCAAGCGCATCGCGGATGAAGTCTTTGAGGTCACGGGCCCCAATCCGAAGCTCGATATCGCGCTCGAACTGGAGAAAATCGCCCTCAATGATGAGTTCTTTATCAAACGCAAACTCTATCCCAACGTGGATTTCTATTCCGGGATCATCTATCAGGCCATGGGTTTCACGCCGGATATGTTCACGGTACTGTTCGCCATTCCCCGAACGGCTGGTTGGCTGGCGCAATGGCAGGAGATGCTCGAAGATCCCGAGCAGAAGATCGCGCGGCCGCGCCAGATCTATACAGGTCGCGAACGGTGTGAGTACGTGCCCCTGGCTAAACGCCGAGTTGAAGATCGGTAGACCGGTTATGGGATGCGGAGGTGGTGACCCTGGGCACCGTGCCCTTCGCTCAAGACGCGCCGGTGTGGAATTTCATACGGAAGCAAGCGCGCAAATCGCCTCTTGCGCCTTTTCCCCAAGCTTCTCCATGAATTCGGCGAGCAGCGACTGGTGGTGACCCGTTTCAGCGGCCAAGAGATGATAGGGGCTCATCCAGGTGGCGCACAGGACGAAGAGGCCGTGCTGGCGGTACTCGGCGGGATCGATCCCGGCGTGTTCGAGCAGTGGCGCGATAGCAGATGAGGAGTAGCTCGAGCGCTCGAAAATCGTGCGCGATAGAAAAAACGGCTGCGAGTAACTATAGTCGCGCTCGCCGAGCGTGAAGCTCTCAAAGATTCGCCGGCTGATCGCGTTGGTTCGCGCCACGCTCCCGCCAGCCCGCTCGGTAACCAGGAAGCAGACGATGTTCGTGTCGGGCGGCTTGGCGGTGATGGGGAGCAAGCGATAGGGAAGTGTCTCGCCACAGGCCCGCGCGGCGTCCCAGTGCACCAGACGCTCGTAGAATTCGCGCGCGGTGAGCAGCGACGCGCGCATCAGCTCGCCGTAGCCGTCGCGGTCGGGCGGGATCATGCGGTGCGTGAGCCAGCAGGCTGCCGACGCCGCGCCGGGCTTCGATCCTTCAAGAATGCACGGCCCTACGGTAGAAGGCGGGTGATGGTGGCGCGAGTCGACGTCCTCGAAGTGCGCCGTCGAAAGATAGGGGATTTCTTCGGTAAGAAACTGCCGCACCAGGTCGTTCTTGTACGCGATGACGCCGCAAAGGGTAGGGAATGTAGCCGAGCTTGTGCGGATCGACGGCGATCGAGTCAGCGCGCGGGAACGCGAGCAACGCCGCGCAGACGTCGCGAGATCCCCACCGCAGATGGACGAGCTTTTCATATCGGCCACGGGCGATGGTGAGGGCGCGCGAGACAAACTCGTTCACATCGCGCAGGTGCGTATCGAGCGGGGCGTCTCCGGAAGTGAAGATTGAGCGCAAATAGCCGCCCCAGGCCGCGTCGACGTGCAGCCAGAAGCTCTCGCCGCTGGTACTTTCCGTCCGCTCGCGCAACTCCTCGATGCGATCGACCGGATCGACGGCGCCCACCTCCGTCGTGCCAGCGATGGCGACGACCGCGAGCGGCAGCATCCCGTCTTTCAAGACCCGTGCCCGCTTGAGCTCGAAATCGCGCGGATCGAGGCGGAACATCGAGTCGAGATCGACGACAATCAGGTTCTCACGGCCGATGCCGAGCAGGTCGGCGGCCTTGATCAGGCTGTAATGGCGCGCGCCGGAGACCAGCAGCGCCGGCGGTCTCACACCGAACGCGGCGCGCACGCCACGGTGGGCCATATTGAACTCGCTCTCGGAAAGCAGCTCGTGGGCGGTGCGGATAGCTTCCGAGCGCGCCAGGTCCCAATGCCGGTGGACGGCGTCGATGAACCGTGCATAAAGATAGATGGCCTGGTTGGGTCGGATGCCGAGACAAGCCTGGGGGGAGAGCGCACTGATGGCGACTGCGGTTTCCGGCGCGTTTGATGGCTTGAGCGTCAGCGGGATCTTATGGCGCAGGCAGACGTCGCGCACTACTAGCGGAAATAGCGCACGTTGCGTGCCGCCCATAGCGCTTCGAGGTTCGCCACCGTGCCGCCGCCGGTGATGTGGGCAAAGCCGAATTCGCCCTTCGATTCGCTGCCCGGCGCGGGCGGTGGTGCGTAACCCAAGCGTTACCGGCGCCGATTCCGGCGTCACGTTGTTCGGGTTGTACAGCATGCCGGCAAAGTAGCCGAGCACGCTGGGGATGGTCTGATCGGAGAGCATGTGCGCGTTGTAGCGCGGGCTGTAGAACGGAAAGTGGCGGCGCAGCCCGGCTAGCATCTCTCCGCCACCTGTTGCGCCAGGCGGTCGTTCCAGTCGAGGGCCTCGCGCTGCATACTCTGAGTGATCAGGATTTCGTCGGACGGAAAGTAGTTACGGCGCCAGTGGAAATAGTCATCGAGGATGTAGGAGAGAATCTTCTGTTCCGACTCTGCGTTTTCCGCGTTGGGCCCTAGGAACCAGGCGGACATTCGCCGCGACCCGCTCATCGCCATTCCCTCAGTATCGGCAATTCTGGCACCATATGCGTCAAACCCTGTGGCCGTACTCCCCAGTTCCGGAAGCTGACGTGCATTAAACTACGCTTCTACGATGCAGGCGGGGAAACCAACATGACCGACGTGTTCGCTGGTGACGATGTGGAGGGAGGCGGGGAAACCATGATTTAGGCGATGCGCGATGGTCGCGCCGCCGCTGACGCCATCGATCGCACCCTGCGTGGCAGGCCGCTCTCCGCCGTGGACGCGCATCCGGCGGAGCCTGAGACGCGATTCCGTATCATCTCTGGTCGAGAATTGAGCGCCGACATCTTCTCGATAGAAGTTGAGGACCTGAAATTTGCGCGGCACCCTGCCGAACTTACGACGGTGTACGAGCGCCCGCACGGCTCGCACATCGGCGAGCCGCAAACTCGCTAATGCGGCAACCTGCGGCCGCGTGCGGAAAGAAGAGCTGCGGCGGCAAGCATTGCTGGAAGGATCGTGGATGCCCCCGAGGGCTCCGGCACGGCGGTGAAATCGGCGTTTAGATCGAAATTTGCCTCAATCTTCTCTTGCGTGGTGAAACCCTGAGGGAAGCCATTTGCTCGGAAGACGTAAAGGCCACGCACCTCATATGTGCTCGGTCCAAGCTTTAACGAATCGTCAAACGAAGAATCAAACGTTTCGAACAGAAGATTCCCTCCCGAATCCATCAGTTGCACATCCTCCAAGGTCTCGTCACCCAAGCCCCTCAACCGCAGCTCGTGGGTACCAGCGCGCACGCCATCGCCATCAACAACCAAATCACAGTCATACCTTCGTCTCCTCGGGCGGCACGTTCGCACGTCCGCCGCCGCACTGAGGGCACGGCATGTGCCAACTTGGATCTCTCGGACTACGTTGGTGTTCAGCGAAGCGCAACTTGTGGATAGGGGCAAATCACCCAATGCGCGTCTTCCCGCGATGTGAACAGCGGCTCCAGGGAAAATCCAGCCGAGTTTGGGGTGACCATCGAAGGAACTGCTGATCCCGACGAGGTGGAACGCCTACCGGAATCGGTAGTACGCGGCTTTGAACGATTTCTTTGAAAGCAGCGCGAGAACTGCGTCGCGTCAGTGGATCGAACTTTCATTGGAGCCGGCATGCTCCAGCAATCTCTCGGCGGAGCCTACAATGGAGTACGATGCCGCTGGATGAGAGGACCCTGAAGACTTTCGATGAAAGCCTCGGGCGGTGCAATGCGAGCCCAGGATTCATGGATCGCTTTTATGTGATCTTTTTGGCCTCGTCGCCCAAGGTCAGGGAGAAATTCGCGCACACCGATTTTGACCGCCAGAAGAGCGCGCTCCGGGCTTCGCTGGATGTCCTGCTCCTGGCTGCGAGAGATGAGAAAAGAGCGCCCGAGCATTTGCACGGTCTTGCGGAACGGCACAGCAGCAGGGTACTCAATATCGGGGCCGAGTTCTATGACCTTTGGCTCGATAGCCTCCTGGCCGCTGTCAAGAAATGCGACCCCAAGTACAGTCCCGAGGTCCGGGAGAGCTGGGAGCGGGTCATGATGGTGGGAATTGCCTATCTCTTATCGCAATACTAGACGCCACTGATTTATCAACTGGTATCGCGGTTTCTAAATAGCACGAAGGAAGAGTCTGCGAACGCGGTCGAACTATATAACCGGTTGACAGCGACGCGGAGGGAGTGGGAGAACTTCAGGATTGCCATCCGCGATAGGCGTGACCGACCTTCGCCAGCGCCACTGGCCGTAGCAGGCAATGCGCTGTTGTGCCGCCGGCGTAGTGTGAAGCGGATCAGCGTCTGGTAGTATTGCGTCGGCCGGCTTCCGGCAGAATGACCCGCCGACCCGGAAACCGGGAAGAATCCAGATGCAGCGTGGCGGCCGATGAGCGCGCGTTGTCTCGATAGAACGATTGTCCGAGATTTGTGTGCCTACTGCTTCAGCGTGCGTATAAAGGCGACGACGGCCGAAGCTTGGTCATCGGAAAGGCTAGTGATAGGCTTCATCTTGCCAGCCCCTTTTGTGATGACCGCCTTCAGTTCGTCGTCGGACTTCGCCTGAACATCTTTCGAGCCAAGGGGTTTCATCTCGACCTTCATCATCTTGGCCACCGCGGGATTCCCCGCTCCGTCCGGGCCATGGCAGGACTTGCAGGCCTTGGCGTAAGCTGCCTTTCCGGCTGCGGCATCGGCGGCGGCCAGCGGCAGACTCAACACAAGAACACAGGTGAAAACCGATATGCGCTTTTTCATTTTTCTATTCTCCGCAAATCTCAATAAACAATCTTACTAAGCGACAGGAATAATAACACGCTGCTGCCACTGAGTACGGGCTAAGGGCGAATAAACGTACGAAACGTTGCTTTGACGTTCGTCTGCACCCCCGCCTTTACGTTATAGGAACACTCCTCCCTGCGGCTTTCGTCTGGAGCCAGGCGCGTATCTCAGAGTCTTCGCCGCCTTCACAAAAAACAAAATGTTCGCGGTTGCTTCGAGTATGGCGCGATGGCAGCGGCCGCACACTTCGGCGCTGCTAACCGGCTTCAAGCCGGCACTCCAACCGGCGCAACCCGTCAGCAGAATAAATACGGCGAGTCTTATCACGGGTCACCCCCCCGCAATTTGCGAGCCGCGCGAGGACCCTGATTCGAGCCGGCGAATAGCCAGCCATAGCCCGGTCAGGGTCAGCAGAATGCAGGCTAACGAAACGCCCAGACCCACTCGACGGAAGTCACGTTCGGCCAGCGCCTCCTAGCCCCCGCGATGCGCGTCGGCCGAAATTGTCAGACCTTCCTTCACGGGCAGAGCGACAGCATCCTCCCGGAAATTATGCACTGCAACGCGGGCCTTCACCAGCCGCTCCTGGCCATCTGCCAGTTTCATGGTGGCTTCGGACACTTCCATGCCCGCCCGGCGCGCACGCGTCACGATCTCGTTGGAGCGCGCCAGCGAATCAGCAAGAGATTGGATCTGTCTATGCATTGCAGCTGCAGTTTTACCGCCAACTGAATCAGCGTCGTGACAATGCGAGCAGAGCGCCTTGTCGCCGGCCAGCAAGGCTTCCGAAGGTCGGTGCACGGCGTGATTGCTATGACATGCCACGCAGCCCGCGGCCCCCATCGCGTCGAAGGCTGGTTTGTGCGGGCTGCTGTTGTACAAATCCTGCTGCAAAGCGTGGCACGTGCCGCACACTGCGGCTACGGAACTAACTTGTGGAGGCGTCGCGCCGTGATTTCCATGACAGGAGGCGCAAGTGGGTGCGGAGAGGTCGTTCCGTTTTGACAGAGCATCCCAATGCACGCTGCTCCGATATTCCTCGAACTGATTGGTGGGCAGCTTGTACTTGGCCATATGGGCCCGATCGGCGTGACATCTGGCGCAAGCCTGCACGACGCGCTCCGGGTAGACCGGCGCCTGGGGATCCTTCACGTCACGGATGTCGTGTACGCTGTGGCAGTCAACGCAATTCGCCACGGCCGTATCCCCAGCCGCCAGGCGCTTGCCGTGGACGCTCGTTACATACTGCGCTAACTGATCCACCCGCTGCTGAGGCTTGAACTTGTGAATGAGGTTGGCGTCGCTGTGGCAGCGTCCGCACAGCTTCGGCACTTCGGCTCGGGTTATCTTGCCCTGATATCCACGGGCCTTGCTCATGGAAACTTCGTAGTCTTCCGAATTGCGGTCGCCGCCGTGGCAGTCGGCGCAGCTAAACCCGGCGCGCTTGTGAACGTCAACGGCAAAGGCCTGAACCGGTGCCTGTAGATCTCCGCCCAGACCGTTATGACATTCAACACAAGTGTCCTTGACAGCCATGGCGGCCAGCGAAAATGTCACCAGCAGTAGCGGTAGGCGCATCACCGCCAGTACCCCAGTATCGAGAACGTCGAATAGTAAGCCAGAAGCAGAATACCCGCTCCGGTCGCCCACCTCGCCCGTAACATTCCCTTCCGGTTCGCCGTCCAAAGGGGCAGAGTTGCCCAAAACACCGCCAGCAGCGCGAACCCGACGAAACCCACCAACTCTCCTTCCAGCACCCAGATGTGGCTCGGAAGCAATTTGAGCGTGTAGAACGGCGCCAGGAAGTACCATTCAGGACGGATTCCCGCCGGCGCCGATGCAAATGGGTCTGCCTTTTCTCCCAGTTCCCAGGGAAACAATGCCCCTAGTGTGCCCAAAAATATTGCCAGGGCGGCGTACCAGGCCATCAGCTCCCGCAAAAAGAAATTGGGAAAGAAAGGCATTTGCGCGATAGGCTTTCCTTCCAGTTTGGGCGGCGAACTGATGCCGAAGCGTTGCACCAGTCCTAGGTGAAGGAGCAGCAACAGCGTGGTTAAACCCGGCAGTACGGCCACGTGAAAACCGAAGAAACGCGTAAGGGTGGCACCGCCGACATCTTCACCGCCACGCAAGAAGCGTGCCAGGTGCGGGCCAAACACCGGCACTCTGGCTGCCATGTCCGTTCCTACTTTGGTGGCAAAGTAGGAGATCGTGTTCCAGGGCAATAGGTACCCGCTGAACCCGAAGGCCATCGCCAGAGCTAGTAGTGCGATACCCGAAAACCACGTCATTTCTCGTGGGCGTCGATAGGCGTGCAGGAATACCACGCTGAACATATGGATGAATGCCGAGAGGATCATCAGGTTCGCCGACCAGCTATGCACGGAACGGATCAGCCAACCGAACTTCACCCGCGTCATGATGAACTGCACGCTTTCGAACGCTTCGCTGGTCGTAGGGCGGTAATACAGAAGCAGCAGGATCCCGGTCAACACCTGAATTACAAACAGGAACAGCGTGATCCCGCCGAAGTAGTACCACATGGTGGCGGAATGCAGCGGGACAGCTTTGTGCTCGATGAACTTCCGGATGGAACTCAGGCCCAGGCGTTCGTCCAGCCAGCCAGGCTGGGGAGTTTCCAAACCTCGGGTTGCCAGCGGCTCCTCCTTACGTTCAGACGCCACGAGTAATCACGACTTCGTCGCCCCGAACCCGGACTGCGTACTCGTCGAGGGGCTTGGGAGGCGGGCCAGAAACGACCTTTCCATTGAGGTCGTAAAAACCGTTGTGGCAGGCACACCAGATCTGATGCGTCGTCTCTTGATACTGCACCGTGCAGTTCAAGTGAGTGCAGACGGCGGACAACGCTTTCCATTCGGTTTCACTCAGGCGAACCAGCAGCACCGGCTTGTTGCCGAACCTTACGATTGCTCCGGCATCGGGCTTCAACATCTGAACCTTGCCGGCGACGACTTCGTTAACAGCAGCCTCGGGTACATTCGGGGGCATCATGAATTTGACGGCGGGATAAATGAACGACGAGATGGAAGAGACCAAACCGCCACCCAGCAGCCAGCCCACCAGGCTTCGACGCCCTTGTGTCATTGTGGCCATGTCCTCCTTTCTTGCCCGCGTCATTCATGAGCCTATTGCATGATCAACACGCGCTCAGAGTCCGGAATTCAAGTAAGCAATGAGATCGGACATCTGGTCGGCCGTAAATCTGGGCCAAGAAACGCCCTTTTCCTTCATCCGCTCCAGCATCTGCGGACCGTGGCGCCACAACGTTGACACCATGGAGACCGGGGAGAAAGCACCTTTGCGGCCAGCGAGGCTGGGCGCGCCGCTTGACGGATCGTTGTGGCACGACGCGCAGCTCTTCCGGGCAAAGACTTGCTTGCCGTGCCGTGGATCGCCGTCCTGAGATAAGAGCTGCTGAGCCCAGAGATAGCTCACAATCTGGCGCATCTCGTCCTCTTCGAGTTTCGGCGGCGGTTGCGCCATTCGCGGTGCATGATTCCACATGTCCGCCGCGATGTCGTTGAGCGTCTTGCCCCTCAATCTCGGCCGCAGCTCCAGCTTGGCCGTGTGGCAACCGGCGCAGCCCTTCGATTGGAAGAGGGCCTCGCCGCTTTCCCCACCTGCGGTTTCCAATCGCGTGGCCACATGCCGCGTCTCTCGCAGGTTCCGGACGTAGACGAGGATATCGGAAAGCTCCTGGCTTGTTAGCTCCGGCCACCGGAAGCCCTGCTTGGCGAACGCCTCCTTCATGTTCGCGGCATGATTCCACATGGCCTCCGCCAGGCGGATCGGATCCCCCAGACACTCCCAGTGCGCCACCGGCTTCGCGCCCGCCTCCCTCGAATCGCTGATCCCATGGCAATGGGCGCAATGCTTGGCCGAGAACACCTGCTTGCCCCTGCCCGCGTCGCCGAGCTTATCAAAGAACCGTGAGGAGTAAAAATATGCGAAAAGGTCGGCTGCTGTCTGCTCATCTAGTACGGGCCGCTGAATTCCCCGTGCCTTCATCGAAGCCCACATTGTAGGAGCGTGGTTCCACATGACGCTTGCTAGCAGGGCTGGGGTATAGTTGCGGTCGATGCGCCTCCCCAGATCAGGCGCGAGTTTTCCACCCTCGCCGTTGATGCTGTGGCACTGAATGCAGGACTGGTCCGTGAACACACGCTCGCCACGCAAAGAATCGGCGGAAGGAAACGTTGCGCCCCCCGCGGCCGCAGCCATCAGAGCCATTGTGACGAGAGAGCGAATACCTACCATAGACCGGATCATCGCGTGAACCTCAATCCAGCGGTTAGAAGATGCGTCCGGAAACCCTCGTACAGATAGAAGGGCTCGGCGAATCCGTAATAGCGCCATTCTCCGTACGCGGATATACGCCGGTAGGCCGGCGTCGTGAAGCGCACGATCGGCTGATAGTATTGCGTGGGACGGCTGCCGGACGAGCGGAACAGCGAGCCGCCGACACCAAGCCGGGGTGCATGTGCTCCGAAGCCCGGTATCACCAGATCCGCCAGCGCGCTGGCCTCGTTCGCGTTGTCGCGATAAGACGACTGCGCGGTCGTGAAATCTTGCGGCACCACGTAGTTGATGTCCGAGCGCAAAGTTGATCGCGTGTACTCGCCCGTAAGCGTCACCCGCTTGCCTCCGTTCGGCGTCCATACCGCCGAGAACGACGTTTCGTGGCTCAGAAAGTCGTACTTCACCGCCGGGTTGGGATTCTGGTTATTCAGCACCGAGAAACCCGCCGAGACAGCCAGCGTAGTCATGGGTTGATAGCGCGCCCGCGCACGCACCCGCTGGTAATTCTGCAGGCTCGTCCGAAAGTACGCCCGGTCTCCCGAAGCGCCTTCAAAATCGACGCTGGCCGAGATTCCGTGTCCCGCCCGGTAGCTGATCCCCGCCAGTCCCACCTTCCGCCGCAGTTCACCCGTCTCGGTGTCCGCTCCTGAAATGAACGCGCCTTGTGTCTCCGCGTTTCCCCAAACGAAACGCTGGCCGCCACGCAGCGTGATCTTCGAGGTCAGGTCGAACAGCACATCCGTCTGTTGCTGGCTGTAGTTGCGAACTAGCCGGTCCGTGAAGTCCGCCAGTTGGGCCGCCATCAGCGGCGTGAGGATCTGCTGGTTGAGCGCGGCCGAGGACGCGTCGTGCAGCCGGTCCGTCATCACCGACTCGATCACGCGCACCCGGCGCATGGGTCGCAATTCGAAGCCGAACATCCCCGACGTGTGCGGCTGCTTGGCGGCCGCGTTCAGCAGGTCCAGCTCGCTGGTGAAAAACAGCAGCGACGCCAGATCCACGAACTGCCCCGTGTTGAACTGTGAATAATGCACCGTCGTGTCCGGCCGGCTGTAAAGGAATTGGCCGAACAGGCTGATCCAGGAGAACGGATCGGCCGTCACCAGCACTTTGCTGTAGATGCTGTCGCCGCGCACGCCGTACGACTGCGCCAGATTGGTTAGCTCCAGTTGCTGGCCGAGCAAGGGAGTGGCGCGGTTGCCGAAGTTCTGGTCGCCGGTGAAGACCTGCTGATCGTCCCTGAACGTTGTCCCGCCTTGTTCAAAGGTGACGTGGAATTTCTTCATCTCGATGCGCACGCCCCCGCGGAAGTTGTCGGTCTTGTCGCGCGGCTTGTCGGCGACCGGATACTCATTGGCGTCGCTCGTGAAATCCGTGATGCCCCTGCCGAAGCCCGAATCGTGCGAATACCCCAGGTAGGGCACAATCCATTTCCCAGGCATCAGCTCCAGCTCGAAATCCAGCATCCGGCGGTGCGTGTCAAAACTTCGCTGATCCAGAAAAATTCCGTTCCCGATGGTCGGGTCGGCGTATGACGGTAAGAAATTGAAATAGGCGATATTGCGGTAATCGAAGCTGAAGTTATACCAGCCATGCCGGCTCGCATCCACGTGCGCGGTGTTATAAGGATCGCCCCAGTTATATCCGCGCACGTTGATGCGATCGAACCATCGCTTCGTGGCGCTTTCGAAGCTCAGGTCCAACCCCATTAACTTTGGCCCTGATCCCAGGTTCACCACCGAGCGGTACGTGTCCATGCTGCCGCCCACGTTACTGCGCCACTGATAACCCACGTCCACGGTTCCCGTGAAGGTCGCTTCCGGCTGGGTAGCCGGAGCAACAGCCGGCGCTTCTTGGGCTGCGGGAGCGGTCTCCTGCGCTGCCGGTGGTTTTTCTTGTGCGGCGAGCGGCAGAGCCAGCAGTAGAGCCAGGAGAATTTTCATCGCAGCAGATCCTGGCTCACGTTCGATCCGTGGATCTTGACGTGGCAAAGCGTGCAGTTTCGGAATTGCGGACTCCGCAGATCGTGAAATGCCGGAGGAATCCCGCCCAGCGTGCCCGATGCCGCCATCGTCGCGGGCGTGTTGGCGTGGCATTCCAGGCAGGTGAACCTCACCTCCTGCCGCGTCAGCATGTGCGGGTTCGCCGAGCCGTGCGGTTCGTGGCAGGCCGCGCAGCCCTCCAGGCGCACCGGCGCGTGCTCGAATACGAACGGCCCGCGCTTGTCGCCGTGGCAGTTCAGGCAGCCCGGCTCGTTGGCCGCGACCGTACGAATCGACCGCGGCAGAAGACTTCCGTGCGGGTTGTGGCAGTCGATACACGACATCGCGCCTTCCGGCAGCTTGTGCTTGTGCGGACGCTGGAAGCTGGCCCAGACCGCCGTGTGGCAGCCCGCGCATTTCGCATTGATTGCCGCTCTCCGCCGCGGCCTTAGTTCTTCGGCCGACCTGTGCATCGCGTGGCACGTGACGCAGCTCACCTGATTACGGGTGTGCCCGCTCTGGATTCGTCCGATATGTGTCGGCTGGTTGAGATGGCAGCCGAGGCACCCCTGGTCCGCTTCGGTCACCGGCAGCTTGGCAGGATTGCGGATGTCCGCCGCCGAAGTGCTCTCGGCGTGCTTGCTCCCCGGGCCGTGGCATGATTCGCAGCCCCGGCCCTCCCACCCACGCTTACTGCTTTTCTCAACAGCCACGTGCGGATTCTTCTGGAGACCTTTGTAGATGTCCTCGTGGCAAAGCTGGCAGGCTTCGGAACCGGCGAATGTCGCAGCCTGGTTGGCGGGAGCCGGGGTCTGGTTAGCGGGAGCGGGCGCCTGCGCCGCCGCTGCTCCAGCGAACAAAATCATGGCCGCCATAACCGCCAGCGCTCGAGGGTGACCCACCCATGATGGGCAAGCCCCAGGAGGAGGTGGGGGCGCGCTGGCGATTAGCGGCGGCCAAGCCCGCAAAATCGAGATTATGGCCCGCGTGACGGAACCACAACGGCCCGGTGAGCCGGCTGATAACCGTGTCTGCGGTTGCGCCCGCTGCATATTTACCCCGCCAGGGGCCGACAAATTCGGGCCCCAACAGCGAAGCGGTTTACTGAGCATGTACCGCGTCAACCGCGAACTGCGCGCCGGCGGCATGGCATACGGTACACCCCTCTCCCAACGAGTTGGTATTCGAAAGGAAGTGGGACGCCTCGGGCTTGGAGACGTGACATCCGCTGCAGGCCGACGCGACGGGCTGCACCGGATTAATCCAGCCTTGCGGATCGGTGACCTGATTCAGGCCGATCGGCAAATTCTGTTCGCTTCCATTGGTGTGGCATATCGAGCAGTTTTGCAGGTACGTTGCTTGTCCCGACGGACTCATGGCCGGGAACAGCACGTCCGAGAAATCGTTATGGCTTCCCCCGAAGCCAACCACCACGAAAGGCTTGCCGCCAGCGGGCACGACATTCACGCCATCGTGGATGCGGTGCACCAACAGATTGAAGTTGATGCCCTGGGGCGGCAGCGCTTTGTCGGTCGCGACCACAGCATTGGGACGTTGGGTGAAATCAGTGTTCGACGGATTGTGGCACAGCACGCAGTACTCGGTGTTGTTGCGCAGGCCGCCATGCAGCGAGAGTGCGACGTGGCAGTTATTGCAGTTGCTGAGCGCAACCACCGTGCGGCGCGGTTGAACCGGCGAGCCATCCACCGAGAAGTTCACCACGGGATTCGCGGCGCCTTTCGTGATGCTCTGCGACGATGTCGTGCCGGCCAGCACTGTCACAGTCGTACGCGCCTCCCCGGCCATGGTGTACGTTCCGGTGGCGGCCGCCGGAATGGCATGCGTGAACTTGTACGTGCAAGATCCGCCGGAACTACAGGTCGCCTTCGCGGCGCTCTCCGTCACATAACCGGGAGTGCTGGCGGTGTTGCTTCCGAAACTGGTGTAGCCGTAGTCGGTAGTGGGACCGGCCATGGTGAATTGCAGGGTAGAGGCCTTCGATAGCGGGATGTTATTGCCGCTGTCATCCTGCAAGGTGAAGGCGACGATGGGCGATTGTCCGGCGGAGGTATTGGTCACACCCGTGATGACCAAGTTGATGCCGGGAAGGAGCGTATCCGGGTTCTGCGGGTAATTAGCCTTCGTGTCGGTGGGCACTACGTGCGCGCCCAGGATAGAGGCATCGAAGGGCAACTCGCCTTGCGCGATATGGCAGTTGGCGCACTGGCTGTCGTCCGTTTGGAATCCGCCCGGATGGTTGACGCCGGTCGCGAAATTGACGTCATCATGGCAGGCGCCGCAGGCTGCCCGGCTCGGTTCTGTCAAAAAGGCTTTGGCTTGCGCGGCGCCCGTGGTCTGGCTGTGGCAAACTTCGCAACGGCGGGGATCGGCGGGATCGACTACGGTAGAAAAGTCACTGATGGAATTCTTGAAGCCAGCAATCTGGTAAGGGACGCCGGGCGTGGTCGCGGTGCCAACGACGCTGGGTAACTGGGATCCCATGTGGATCTTATGCGCCATTACCTTGAGGTCCAGCGAGTTGCCGGTCGTCGGATCGGCGTTTTGCGGCTGATGGCACATGACGCACATCTCCATGCCATGGGCGTAACCGCCGTGGAAGGCTAACTGGTCGTGGCAGGCGTTGCAACTCTGGGTGCGGATGACATCGCGAGTGACCGTTACCGCTGATCCATTGGGAACGAAATTGAACGTGTTGCCAGCGTAGCTGGTCCCCAGGTTGAATGACGTGAGATCACGATTCCCATCGACCGCGACCGTGGTAGTCACGGTGGGGTCAAATCCCGCGGGGGCCTGAGCCTTGAAAGTGTATTGGTATTGGCCCGGGCCTACCTGCGTAGCCGTGCCGCCCAATTCGAAATTGGGGCGAGTGATGGTGCCCAGCACCTTGCCGGTCGCCTGCGCGGTCGTGTAGGCCACATATTGTTCCTGGCCCTTGGGGATGTAGGCGGCCACGTATGCCAGCGAAACCACGCCCGGAGTATTCACGCCGGCCGCATCCAAAGGCAGCCCCGACGGATCGGTGAGGGTGTACCTGACACTGATGATGCCGCTGTTCGAGATCGAGGCCGAGTTGATGTTGATCACCAGGCCGGGGCGCACGAAAGCAACCAGGGCCGGGTCCGCGTAGAAGGCCTTCTCGCGGGGCGAATAAGGCGATTTGGACCCACCGACCAAGGCAGCCGCTCCAGCCACCAGCACCAACATGGCAAGGATTCGGGAAACCCCACGAATCGAAAATGATACGCGCATAATTCCTCCAATCGCGAGCGCCGCGAAAGACGAAATCGCTCCAGAATAGTGCAGGAATCGGCCCAAACTCTCGCAAATCAACAAACAATGAACATATCTACCACAGTCTCCGGGCGTTGTTCAAAAGTGAACACTAACTCAAATGAATAACGGGTGAATTCACCCGGGGTGTGAGTGAAATGCCGCAAAAGCGAGGGCTGGAAATACGGCGCAAGCCAGACTATGGATTTAGCTGCATCTCCGCTTTGACCGTGCCATCCTCCGCATGGTATGCGATTCGGAACCCGAGGCGCTCGCAAATCCGCTGCATGGTGCGGTTCTCCGCCAGAATGTCGGCGGTGATGCGTTCGACTTTCTCTCGCCGCGCGATATCTATCAGCCGCCGCAAAAGCTCCGTGCCAAGGCCTTTATGATGAAAATCGTCACTGACAAGGATCGCCATTTCCGCATCGTTGGTTCCATGTGTCCGGGTGAGCCGTCCTACGCCCAGGATCTCGCTCGCGCCGGAATGGCCATGTTCACGCTCGGCGACCAAAGCCATCTCTCGATCGTAATCAATGAAACATATGCGGGTCAGCCGTTCGTGCGCCGTGCGTTGGCCGAGATTCAGAAGGTGGAAGTAGCGGAAGTAAACGCTACGTTCGGATAATCGCTGATGGAACGCGACCATCATCGGCTCATCTTCGGGGCGAATCGGCCGGATCGTCAGCGAAGTTCCGTCCGTTGTTTGTCCATTGTTCGACGTATTGAACCGGATATGGACGGATAGCGGGCCGCGGCAGATCCTTTGTCTCGCATCTCGGATCCGTAGACGATCACGCGTGCATCCAGTGCGACCAGCCGTTCTGAGGACGCGAGCAACGGGTTGATGTCTATCTCTTTGATCCACGGCTGCTCTATCACCAGCCGGCTGAAGCGCACGATAAGCTGATCGAGTTCGGCCAGCGGCACGGGCTTGCGCCCGCGCACGCCTTCGAGCGCGGTGAAGATCCGGGTCTGCTCCATCATGCGCCGCGCGAGTGTAGTGTTGAGCGGTGGCAACGCGAGCGCGCGGTCCTTATACACCTCCACCAGCATGCCACCCGAGCCGAATAAGAGCACAGGCCCGAACTGTGGGTCTATGCTGCTGCCTATAATCAGCTCGTATCCGTCGCGGGACTCCATGGGTTGCACCGTGACGCCTTGAAAATGTCCAGGGCCGGCCTTTTCACGTACGGTTGTTTCGATCGTCGCCCAGGCGCGCCGAACAGCCATTTCGTCGGCCAGGTCAAGTTGCACGCCCCCGACATCAGTTTTGTGCGTGACCGTTTCCGAGTGCAACTTCAGGACAACGGGATAGCCGATCTCACCCGCGAATCGCACCGCTTCATCCGCCGTTTTCGCCGCCAGCGTCCGGACCGTGGGAATGCCGTACGAGCGCGAGCAGCTGTTTGGATTCCGCTCTGTGAATAAAGTCCGGCCCGACTTCCGCACGTCTGCAATTAACGAGGCAACCTGCTCGCGCGCCGTGGAATCCGCCTCGGGCGCGAGCGCCGGCGTTTCATAAAGGCCGCGCAGATTGTACGTGTACCGCCACATGTACTCGAAGACGCGGACTGCGGTATCGGGGTAAGGAAACGTGGGAATGCCGGCGTGATTTAGAATGTCTTCGCCGCCCGGCCGCTGCGACCCCGCCCATCCAGCTTGCCAAAATGGGTTTCCCCTCCAGCTTTGCGTATGGCTTTAATCTCTCGGCGATCTGGGTGGGGGCGGTCATGCCTTGTGGTGTCATGATCACCAGTAGGGCGTCACTATTCGGGTCCTTGGCGGCGATCTCCACTGATTTTGCGTAGCGCTCCGGACCGGCGTCGCCGAGAATATCGATCGGGTTGCCGTGGCTCCAGTGCGGTGGCAGGATCTGATTCAGAGCGGTCATGCGTATCGGCCGAAAGCTCCGCCAGCTTGCCATTCAGCAACATCAAGGCATCGGTGGCGAGTACGCCCGGCCCACCCGCATTGGTCAGAATCGTAAGGCGAGGGCCGTTTGGACGCGGCTGTTTGGCCAACACCTCAGACATGTAAAACAAATCCGAGATATTCGCGACCCGCAGCACGCCGCAGCGGCGGAACGCCGCTTCCAGTACCTCGTCGCTGCCGGAAAGCGAGCCGGTGTGCGACGCCGCCGCTTTGGCCGCGGCCTCGCTGCGCCCGGCCTTGATCACGATAATTGGCTTGCTGAGTGCCACCTCGCGCGCCGCCGAGACAAAGGCGCGCGCGTCGCCGATGGATTCCATGTAGATGATGATGCTGCGCGTGCGCGGATCATCGCCCAGGTATTCAATGAGATCACCCCAGCCCACATCGAGCATGGAGCCGATCGAAAGGAATGCGCTGAAGCCGACTTGTTCTCGCAGGCTCCAGTCCAGAATTGCCGTGCAGATCGCTCCGCTTTGGCTCACTAGCGCCACATTGCCGGGCCGCGCGATGGTGGTGGCGAAGGTAGCGTTCAGGCCGGTGAGCGGGCTCATCACACCCAGGCAGTTGGGTCCGATGATGCGCATGCGCCCGCGCCTGGCTTCTTCAAGCACCTGGCGCTCCAGTTCCGCACCAGCTTTGCCGGCTTCCTTGAAACCGGCGGAAATGATGATCGCGCCCTTCACGCCCACCGCGACACACTCCCGTACGACGCCTGGCACGGTCTTGGCGGGCGTGACAATCACCGCGAGATCCACTTTATCCGGCACGGCCGCAATATTTGGATATGCCCGGATGCCGAGCACGCTGGTACGCTTCGGATTTACCGGAAATACGGTTCCCCCGAACGGGCTGTTGATCAAATTCCAAAGAATGGTCCGTCCGACGCTCGCGGGCGATTCGGTCGCACCGATTACTGCGACATTGCGCGGCGCAAAAAACACATCGAGAGGCCGGCGCCGCAGGCCCAGGATATCGTGCGCCGATTCAGTTCCGGGGAGGTTCTCTGTCATAGTGCCTGTGAAGTGTTGGCAATCTTCATACCTATTGTTGATTCCGATCCCTTGAGAACTATCCTTGGAGTATAAGAGCTAGCCTCGGAAACTATGGCGCACTATTTGCGAGCTCCGAGATGGCTTCTAATGAAGCGGGAAGAGGATAACCAAATGAAATTCGTAATTCCAGCGTTCGTTCTGTTTCTCGGCATTGTTGCGAACTCGACCCTTTCATACGCCAAGCCCGAGTATACAAAGAAAGAAAAGAAAGCCTGCACGTTCTGCCCTGTGAGCGGCAACTCGAAAGAGTTGAACGACGCCGGCAAGTATTATAAAGAGCACGACCACTCGCTCGAAGGCTACAAACCCAAGAAGTGAGCGGCTTTGCAGTCGCATCCAGCCCAGCTCGCGATTGAACCATCCGAGCCACCGCCGCGCTGTGGTCGATGGCACGCTTAACTAAGGGTGATATCCCCCACTGCGTTAGATTGCGCAGCTGAAATCCCACAATATCCTCGTCTGTGCGTTGCAGTCTGCTAAAAAGGCGATTGATAACGCCCACACGCCATGGATCTCGACGTGCACACACTACCCTCGGGCAAGGAGGCATCCATGGAACGCTCTTTGGAAGAACTGGAGACCATCATCCGGGCGACTGTCTGCCGTGTCTGCACAGATCGGCACAGCGATGGTTCCTGCGGCCTCGAAGATCCGGGGAGCTGCGCGCTCTTTCGCCTGTTCCCGCAGGTGGCGCGCGCGATCCAGGCAACGCACAGCGACGATATCCGCGATTACGTCAAGGCCATTCGGGAACAGGTCTGCTCTGTATGTCGAATGCAGGATGATGAAGGTCACTGTGAAACCAGAGAAAAAGTGGAGTGCGCCCTTGACGCCTATCTGTTGCTGGTTGTGGCTGCGATCGAAGAAGCCACCGGGCGGAAGTTTCAGCGACCAATCGATTTTATCGAAGCACCACCATTAGTTCCGCTGACAATCAATTAGGAGGGCACCATGAACGTCAGTTTGACTCCCTTTGTGGCGGGGTGGCTCGCGCTGGCTTGCACTATCGCTGGCCTGGCGATCTACCGCAGACTGGTCTCGGCCCGGGAAGATGACATGCTCCACGTCCTGGATAATAAGTCGCATGTATTAAAGCAAGCAGCCATCGCCCATCAACTGGACATGGTCGATCACTGGGGTAAGATCCTGACTGTGACCGCGACAGTCTATGGTACCGTGCTCGCGGTGGGGTATTTCTATCAGGTCTGGATGGAGGGCTTTCGCCAGATGTGGAGGTGACGTGATGACCGGGAGGGCTGGAGCGCGGATTCGTGCCGTGCTTGCCGCCTGCATCGCGTTCACCGTGTGGGCAGCGGGGATGTCCTGCATGGCGCAGGACTCGAGTAGCACCATCTGTTCCTCCTGCCATGATGTCGGGCAGAAGATGGAAAAGCGGGCGCACGCCCCGTTGCCCTGCACTACCTGCCACGTAAAACACGAAGAGTACCCCCACCCGGAAAGCATCCCCAAACCGGTCTGCGCGAGTTGCCATCAACAAGTTGCCGCCGAGCACGCCCGTGGCATTCACGGTCAGGAAATCCGCAAAGGCAATGCCGCCGCACCAGAATGCAGTGCCTGCCACGGGGTGGCGCACGAAGTCGAGATCACAAAGTCCGCCATTTTTCGTGCCAGTGTGCCCGAGAAATGCGGCTTGTGCCACAGTGACGTCGCCAGCGCGTATCAGGCGAGCGTGCACGGAAAAGCGATCGCCCGCGGTGTGGCGCAAGCTCCCGTTTGCACCGACTGCCACGGCGAGCACTCCATTCTGCCGCCGAGCAATACGGCGTCTCCGGTGAACGGTCGCAACATCCGTGCCACATGCGGTAGCTGTCACGGCGATGTGCGGCTGGCGCGTAAGTTCGGATTTCCGGAAGACCGCCTCCTGAGTTTCGAGGCTTCTTTTCACGGCCTAGCCGCCAAATCCGGCTCACAGACTGTCGCCAACTGCGCGAGCTGCCACGGAGTACATAACATCCTGCCATCGTCCGACCCGCGATCGACCATAAACGCCAAGAACCTCGCAGCTACATGTGGCCGCTGCCACCCAGGCGCCGGACACCGCTTTGCCATTGGTCGTGTACACTTCACCGAGGCCGGGACGGAGCTGGGGGCCGCTGGCTGGGTGCGCCGGTTCTATCTTTGGGTGATTCCCTTAACCATCGGGCTGATGCTCCTACACAATGCGGGAGATTGGGCGCGCAAGCTATACCGGCTGCGCTTCAGCCGCGAGCCCCTTCGAACCGACTGCGTCATGGGCGAGCCACAGGTCCGCATGTTCGCGTTCGAACGGATGCAGCACGCGCTGCTGGCCGTATCATTCACGATTCTGGCGTGGTCCGGCTTTGCACTAAAGTACCCCGGCCACTGGTGGGCAAAGCCCATGCTGCTGTGGGAAGGCTCGACACCCGTGCGCAGGCTGGTGCATCGGGCGCCAGCGGTAGTCTTCATCGCCGTGACCCTCATGCATGTGGTTTCACTGCTGGTCAACGGGAATCTTCGCCGCCACTGGCGGCGCCTGTTGCCCGCGCGCCGCGATGTCACCGAAGCCGCCGGCACGTTCCGCTACAACCTGGGCCTGCTGAAGGAGCGCCCCGCGACGTCGGAACACTCGTACGTGGAAAAGGCCGAATACTGGGCGGTGGTTTGGGGCGCGGTGGTGATGATTCTAACCGGCGTTATGCTATGGGCCAACGGTTTGACTATGGCCTGGCTACCCAACATCATACTCGACGTGGCAACCGCCGTTCACTTTTATGAGGCCGTGCTGGCCACCCTTGCTATTCTCGTGTGGCACTTCTATTCTGTAATCTTCGATCCCGATGTGTATCCTTTGGACACCGCGGCGTTCACCGGATTCAGCGCGCGGCCCCGGCACTTGGAGCCAAAAGTCGCCGAGACTCGCGAAGAACCCGTCACTAAAATATGATTCCTCCTCCCGGATGGCCCCCTCAGAGGTGGCTGTCGCCATTGGTGCATCTGTCGAACAACTGGTGCAGCCTGCTGGGCGTCGTGATCGTCACCACCGCTACAGTCTTCTGGTTTTTTCTGCTGCCCACCTTGTTACGCGGCGAAGCCGCCAACCCCTACGCCGGCATCCTTGTGTACTTGGTGTTGCCGACGGTTTTCATCGGCGGCCTGATTCTCATTCCCCTCGGGATTCTGTGGCGCCGCCGCCGCGAGCGCGCATCAGGGACGCAGCCCACTGGCTTTCTGCCGCTGACTTTTCGCAACCCTGAGCTGCGCCGCCTCGTGGCGTTCATCGGCGTCACCACCGTCGCCAACGTGATCATTGCCGGGCAGCTCACTTACAGCGCCGTCAATTACATGGAGAGTGTAAGCTTCTGCGGCCAAACCTGCCACACCGTCATGCAGCCGGAATTCACTGCCTATCAGAGTTCTCCACATTCGCGCGTTGAGTGCGTCAAATGCCACATCGGTCCGGGAGCGGGCTGGTTCGTCCGCAGCAAGCTCTCGGGCGTGGGGCAGGTGTTCGCAGTGGCATTCAATAGCTACCCGCGGCCCATCCCGACGCCCGTACACAACCTGCGGCCGGCGCGCGAAACCTGCGAAACCTGCCATTGGCCGCAGGTCTTCGGCGGTAACCGGCTCAAGGTCATTTCCAAGTACGCCGACGACGAAAGCAACACGGCGTCGAAAACGGTCTTGTTGCTGCACATAGGCGGCGGCAACGGAACCCAGGGAATTCACGGCATGCACGTGGGCCCGGGTATTCGCATCCGCTACGCGTCCATCCGACGAAAAGCGGCAGACCATTCCATGGGTCGAGTACCGCGACGCCAAAGGAAAAGCAACCGTCCTATACAGCGACCGACGCCAAGGGCGCCATGCCCGGTAATTTATCCATTCGAGAGATGGACTGCATGGATTGCCACAACCGGCCCAGCCACGCGTATGAAATGCCGGACCCAGCGGTCGACCGTGCGATGGCCGCAGGCGCCATTTCGCCCTCCCTTCCTTTCGCCAAGAAGACGAGTGTGGCTATCCTAAAGGCGGCGTACACCACCAGCGCTGATGCGGAGTCGCGCATCCCGGTAGCTTTCCAGACCTTCTACCGCGAAAAATATCCGACAATTTACGCCAGTAAGCAGCCGGAGATCGAGCATTCGCGCGCGGTCCGTTCTGGCCATCTACCAGCGCAACATTTTCCCGGCGATGAAGGTGACCTGGGGCGCCTATCCCAACAATGCCGGCCACATTGATTTTCCCGGCTGCTTCCGCTGCCATGATGACGAGCACGTAGCCGCGGGCGGCGCCAAGATCACGCAGGATTGCAGCGCCTGCCACAACATGCTGGCCATGGAAGAAGCCGCGCCCAAGATCCTCACCGACCTCGGCCTGGAAAAATGACGATTCCGTTTTGGCAACATAAGTGCGCTTAGAAAGTCAAATGACCAATCTTTCTGCCGCCGGTAAACGGCGTATCGTGCTCTTCGTGAGCCCTAATGACGAGGATCATCGGGCTCTGATTCATATCCTGTGTCCCGCGGGCTGGAGCCTGGATAGCGCATTTAGTTGTGTAGAAGCAACCAAATCACTCGACGCAGAACCCGCCCCTGTCGTGGTCGTCGAACGTGATCTGCCGGATGGCAACTGGAAAACGCTGCATAATCGATTGATGCAAATGCCTTTCCCGCCAACGCTGATCGTGACATGCCAGCTGGCCGATGAGCGACTGTGGGGGGAAGTCCTGAACCTGGGCGGCTTCGATGTCCTCGCACAGCCGTTTTACGCCCGCGAAGTATTGAATTCCGTCAACTCTGCTTGCGGCCACTGGGATGAGGAATGGCGCAAAGCACATGGCGGAATCGAGGAGGCCGCCTGCTGCGCGACTGCGTGATCCCGCGCTGCGTTTGCGGATTTTGCCCCACTCTCGTTGTGGATCAAACGAACAGGCAAGAATGCCTAGATAGAACAGCACCGGGCGGTCATGCGCGACAGCAGCAGCGAGGCGATTTCACCCGCCATCAGCGCGATGGCCAAGGCATTTGGCGCGCTAGTGCGATCCTTCTATCCATGCTCGGGCCGTACACTTCCGCGACCAGCGTTTCGAGCACCGGAGGAGGGGGCGGCACCTCGGCTACCTTGATCCGCGCTCCATAGCGCTCGGCGATAAGCTGATTGCGCTGGCGCACCTGCTTTGCGATCTCGTGGCTTTGCAAGTCGCGCGCACCCTTCCGTAGTCACTCAGCCAGGCCGAGGCCAATCGAACCCACTGTCGGCCTGAGTTTGAGCATATTCCAATCCAAGAATGATCCTGAAATGAGAGATCGTTTCTAACACAGGAAGATCCTGAAATCGGGTACACCTAGGGCGGGTGGTTTTCCTTTCTGTGAGAGTGCCCGCCGAAGCGGGGAGGGGGTGCAGGGCGAGGGGGCCGGCGTTTGAGGCCCCCTTGCCCTGCTCAGCACTGCAGAGACTTTTCTCAGCGTCAGCATACGAACCTCGGCGGGACCGGTGATTCCAGCTTGCAGTGGCGCAGCAGTTCGGCCTTGGCGCGTATCATGTGGCGGGCAGCTTCGGTGTCGCTGAGGGCGTAAGCGAATCGGTCCAGCAGTTCCCAGCGCAGACCATCTTTGAGATAGCGATGTGCCACGGGTAAAGAGCGGAGCTTTTCATAGGGGGTGGCATAGTCCTCGGACCGGTAGCGCCGGCGGCGACGACCGCGCTGATCGCAGTGAACCTGGGCGAAACCACAGGGGCGGTGATAGTTCAAGTACGGGTTGAAGTGAGCCGTATAGAAGCGTTGGATCTGGTCGGCGTGTTGGCTGGCAATGTGTCCGTAGCCCATATGCTTGCGAATGATGGCCCCGTTCTTGCCTTCCACCAGGGCGTTATCCGAGCTGCGGTTAGGTCGGGAACGAGTGAATTCCACCAGCAGCTTATTGAGCAGTTTGGCCACGGTGTGATTGACGAACTCCGAGCCGTTGTCGGCGTGAAAGCCCAAAATGAGAAAAGGGAACTGATGCAGCATGGCTTCCAACACGGGCAGTAAATGCTGTTCGCTGATTTTGGGAGCACAGCCGATGATTTCCCATTGCGTGACCGCGTCCACGGAGTTGATTTGGTAGACCCCTTTTTCTCCTTCCCAATCGCCTTGATGGACGGTATCCACCCGAGGTATCCAGGGATGCCTTGTGGGTCTGGGCGGCGGCGCTCGCCAATGGCGATACCTGACGGCTTGGTCGGAGCGAACTCGGTGGCGCGCTGCCGGTATCCGGCACTGTGGCGCAGATTGTAGAGATGTGAAACGGAAATCTCCGCCAGGCGCGCGTACTCACGTTTGCCGAAGACCTGCCATTCCCGCTCCAGGATTCTCCGGGTCGCCGGTCCGCTAAGCCGCTGATGCGCCCGATCTACCTCAATGAGCAACTCCAAATCCTCCGTGTTGTACTTGACTGGAAACCGTCGCCGCGATCCGGTTTGCGCCCGAATCCTTCCATTTTGCCGATAGCTTCGGATGAGTCGGGTGATCTGGGGGGCACTCAGCCCCGCGACCTTGCTCAGCAGTGCGCGCACGGCGCCCCGCTGCTTCTTCCGCAACGAGAAGTACCGCCGGTCGCTTAACGTGGTCTCGATCCAGGCGTACCTCTCGGTCCGGCTCTGTCCAGTGAACTCGATCGGCACGCTGGAGGAGAGAAATTCTGTGATTCCCTCCGGTGTAAGCGCCTGAATATTTTCCATGCGAATCCGCATCCACCCAGCAGCGTGGCAGACTCAGGATTTCAGGATCATCTTGTATTGGACAATTCTGTTTGCACCAGAGCCCTCTATCGATGCTAATGTGGATAGGTATGCTTCGAGCCCCGTTTGCTCTTCTTGGAACAGGACTTCTCGCTATTCTCTCGACCGCAAAAGCGACTGACTGGCCGGATTCCGAGCAGGTGTCCAGACTGTTGTCGGAAGCAGGCGAGCAGGCATTTCAGCTGAGAAGCGACGCCCTCATGGTCGCGTATGGCGCCACGCACTCGAACGTCAACTGGGCAAGGCCCGTTAAACAGGTAAAGGATCACATTCAGAAAGCCCGCCGCCAGGTCGCCAAACTGGGCGAGCAACGCGCGTTTGCCTCGCCCGGTCAGATGGTGACGATAGACCGGGTCCAGCCTCTCCTGAACGAGCTGGTCGGGAATAGCGAAGCCGTGATCCGCTATGTCGAAGAAGAGCCCAACCGGCTGCGCCAGCACAAAGCACAGATCGCGGCGCACGCCGATCTGTCCTCCGCTCTGACCTCGCTGATTGCGAACTTCGTGCAGTACGGAAATGCCAGGCAAATACTACAAAGTCTCGCGGATGAGCTTGATCTTTCGCACCATTGAGGCTCAGCGTACGGGGGCAATTCCAAGTCCAATACCCGCTCAGCCTTATTGGCTTGGTGCTCGTGAACACTGCCACGGCGCTCGCTGTAGGTATTCTCTGCTCCCGACGCTCCGCTGTGAAACGAAAAACCCGAACTTTGGGGATCCCGGCCTTTCTGTTGCTGACAGGAGTGTTTATCGGCGGGCTCGTTTTGATCCTGCTTGGGATCGCCGTTCGCAAGCTCGATCGGCCCAGTGGCAGGCAAGAGACCGTCGGCTTCAAAGAACACCGCCGCTGCTGATGGCGAGAGTACGGCCAATTCCCAGGTGCTCCACTCGGCCTTTGTTCAGCAGTTTGTATTGAAGCTCCAGGGTGACCTGACTCTGGATGGGCACGGAAAACATCCGCACCGAAACCCTCCGCGCGTTTCCGGAAGAGGAATATTGGAAGATCATCGCGGCCTTACCGTAAGCCGGCCCGCTCCGCTTCGGCGGCGGCGACGGCACTCCCGCCTAACTAACTCGCGCACTGCTTCACGAAGCTTCGGCCGCCATAGCGATATTTATAGCGTTCCTTCCGTGCTGGGAGCCGCACCGGCCCGCCCACGCTCGCCACGCTGCACCAACAACCCGTATCGCTTCAGCGCTGTCAAATGGCTTTGCCAGCACATCATAGGCACCCAGGTTCAGGGCTTCGGCCCACAGGTGTTCGTCTGCAAGCCGTGACGTCACGATGAAAGACGGCGGATCGGGCAGGATGGTCACCCGCTCGAGCACGTCCTTCCACGAACCCGGCGGCAAATCCCGCTCACAGACGACAACTTCGAATTGACGCTTCCTAAGAGCAGCAAGCCCGGAGGCAAGCGTGGCGCAGGAGTTCACGGTGAATCTCACCGACATCGCGGTGGACATGTGGAGCCATGCGCCCAGAATGATCCAGCCGCCGCCGACATTGTCCCAGGACGAGATGCGTCAACTCCTCAGCCATCTGTGGATGCGCCAGTTCGTCTACCCCGACGGGAACCCGGTCCGCGGTAAACAGGTGTTCACGCAGAAGCATTGCGCCGACTGCCATGCTAGCGGAACGCACGGCGCGCCGCCGCTCAGGCGCGAAAATACTCGGAAGTGACCATCATCGCAGATTTGATTGCCTATCTGAACTCCGTACGACAGCGCGCCCGCAGCCAAAAAATCTTGGCGAGGAACGTGCAGGACTGCTGGCTGAACAGGTCAAGGTGCGGGGAAAGGAGCTGGCATGAAACTAGGTGTGTTGTTAGCGATGATGATGGGCTTGGCGGTACTGCTTTTGTCCGCGCAGCAGAAGGAAGTCAAGAAGATCCCGGTGACTCCCACACGCGCAGATTCGGCTGTGGACATGTCTAAGACGTATTGCGCCTCCTGTCATGGGGTTGACGGAAAGGGCCACGGCCCGGCGGCGGAGGCTTTGAAGATCCCCCCAGCCGATCTCACGGTCCTGAAGCAGAAGAGTGGCGGTAAGTTCCCCGCCGGCAAAGTGACGCGCATCATTGAGGGAGCCGATGTCATTCCCGCTCACGGCTCGAGCGACATGCCGACCTGGGGACCGATTTTCCGATCCTTAGATCCCAACAACGCCGCTCTTACGAAACTGCGCATTGCCAACTTGACGAAGTACATCGAGTCGATGCAGCAGTAACATTTCCCGGCAGGATTTCAGCGGACTGAAATTCTGCACCTTCCCTCCTAACTAAAATTCACTAAACACATTGAAGTGGTGGAATCTCACCCAGGCGTTGGGGCTAGCAGTTGCGTAAAATAGCGCAGGAATCTGGCATTCAGAAGCGGTCCGCCTGAAGTTGAAATCGGCGAGCCGATTGCAATCCCGAAGCCTGAATTCCTGCTGTTTAGAGCCCGCCCATGTTTGACGGCCGGCGTACGCCCGCCGCAGGACCCGATCCAAGCAGGGGAATCGAGGGGGAATATGGATCTGATTCCAACGCAAGACGAAGTGTTAGCCATCCTCCGCGAAACTGGCGCGTTACGCACCGGCCACTTCGAGGACTCCAACGGTCTCCACAGTGGGCAACACCTCGAGCCTTCGCTCGCCATGCGATATTACCGCTACGCCAAGATGCTGAGCGTGGGCCTGAGCCGGCTCCTGCGCGCCGACCCGGAAATCCGAAGCATGATTCCCGATCTTTCGATGGTTGCAACCACGGTTGGTGGTCTGCCGGTGGCGTATGGCCTATGTGAGGCACTGCACGCGCGGCAGGTGTACTGGGCGGAGAAGGAAAGCCATAAGGGTCCCTTGCACTTCCGGCAGTACCTCGAGCAGACACCCGGAGAGAAAGTGCTTTTGGTGGACGACATCCTTCGGTCTGGAAGGTTGCTGAACGAGGCCAAGAGGCTCATTGAATCCAAGGGCGCTGCAGCGGTGGGCGTAGCCGTTTTGTTCCACATTCCGACTCCACAGACCGAAGCGATTGAAGACCTGCCGCTCTACTATCTAGCCCAGCTAGAAACGCCCTATTATTCCAGCCCGGATACCTGCCAGTTATGCAAGCTCGGCGTGCCGCTCGAGGAAATCGAGGGGCCAAAGAGAAACAGGGCACGGGCTCAAGCACTTATTGCAGTGGATGTTTAAAGAAAAGCCAAGGAGGCAATTGTGAGTATTGTAACCCTTGCCAAAGAAGCCTTAAATCCGTTTGAGATCGCTCAAGCACAGTTTAATATCGCCGCTGATTACCTGAAATTGAATGAAGGCATGCGCAACATGCTCAAAACCCCTAAACGGCAGTTGATCGTATCCATCCCCGTCCGCATGGACAACGGCGAGATCAAGGTATTTGAAGGATACCGGGTCCAGCACAGTCTCACGCGCGGACCGGCCAAAGGGGGCATCCGTTACCATCCCGATGTCACGTTGGATGAGGTCAAGGCGCTGGCTTCCTGGATGACGTGGAAGTGCGCCACGGTGAACATTCCCTACGGCGGCGGCAAGGGCGGTGTGCGAGTGGATCCGAAGAGCCTCTCCTTAGGTGAGTTGGAGCGCCTCACGCGGCGATACGCAACCGAGATCTCAGTGATCATCGGGCCGGATCGTGATATCCCCGCTCCGGACGTCTACACCACGCCGCAGACGATGGCGTGGATCATGGACACCATCAGCATGCTTCATGGCCACACCGAACTCGGGTGCGTGACCGGCAAACCTCTGAGCCTGGGCGGCTCGAAAGGACGTCACGAAGCGACGGCCAGAGGCTGCCAGGTCACCACACGCCTCGCTTGCGAGCTGAAAGGGATTGCGCTGGCGGATGCCAAGGTGGCCGTTCAGGGCTTCGGCAACGCGGGAAGCATTGTCGCAAGCTTGCTCCACGTAGACGGCGCAAAGAGCATTGCCGCCAGTGATTCCAAGGGCGGCATCTACAACCGCAAGGGAATCGATCCCGTGGCTGCGCTCAAGTACAAAGAGCAGACTGGCAGCCTGTTTAACTTTCCGGACACCGAACCCATCACCAACCGCGAGCTGTTGCAACTCAATTGCGACATTCTGGTTCCGGCCGCTCTCGAGAACACCATCACGCAGGACAACGCGGCTCGCATTAAGGCCAAAATTGTCGCCGAGGCCGCAAACGGGCCGACGACACCGGCGGCTGACGCCATCCTCGCGGAGAAAGGCATTCTGGTCATCCCCGATATCCTGTGCACCGCCGGCGGAGTGACGGTTTCCTACTTCGAATGGGTCCAGGATCTGTATGGCTTCTTCTGGTCGGAATTCGAAGTCAATAAGTACCTGGAACGCACCATGACGGCCGCCTTCAAGGAAGTGCACGCGACGGCGAAGCAATACAAAGTCAATATGCGAACTGGCGCTTACATCCTGGCCGTCGGGCGCGTAGCCGAGGCTACGCAAGTGCGCGGCATCTTCCCGTAAGGCGCGCAACCGCTTCGTTTACCGTCGCGGCTCGGAAGCAGCATCACCGAGCCACAGAGTTCTTGAGCACCGCACCCGGCCAGCCGGTTGGGTGAAATGCCCCACGCCAATCGCCGACGGTCGTTTCATCAGCCGCGAAATCACTCCATCCAGAAAATAAGTCGAGCAAACCAGACCATTTAACATGGGCCCACGAACTGCCTGTTGGAAGCATGGATCAGGGATCTTATGTCACGACGCAAAGTAACCATCGATGGGAATGAAGCGGCCGCCTTTGTTGCCCACAAGATTAATGAAGTCATAGCGATATACCCAATTTCGCCGTCTTCGCCCATGGGCGAGTGGTCGGATCAGTGGTCGAGCGAAGGCAAACCGAACATCTGGGGCACCATCCCGAGCGTCGTCGAAATGCAGAGCGAAGGAGGAGCAGCCGGTGCGCTTCATGGCGCACTGCAGGCGGGCTCGCTGGCAACAACCTTTACGTCCGCGCAAGGTCTGCTGCTCATGATCCCGAACATGTACAAGATCGCTGGGGAACTGACACCGACGGTGATCCACGTGGCGGCGCGCGCCATCGCCACGAGCGCGCTCTCGATTTTTGGCGATCACCAGGATGTGATGGCGGTCCGCCAGACCGGCTTCGGGCTCCTGGCCTCGAACTCGGTGCAGGAGGTGATGGACTTCGCGCTGATCTCGCAGGCGGCTTCGCTCGAAGCGCGCATTCCGTTCGCCCACTTCTTCGATGGCTTCCGCACCTCGCACGAGGTGGCCAAAGTAGAGGAACTCACCGCGGATGATCTGCGGGCCATGATCGATGACGATCTGGTCCGTGCGCACCGCAAGCGCGCCATGACGCCCGACCGGCCCGTCTTGCGCGGGACCGCACAGAATCCGGACGTGTATTTCCAGGCACGCGAAGCGGTCGAACCGTATTACCGGGCCTGCCCGACGATCGTGCAGAACGTAATGGATAAGTTCGCCAAGCTGACGGGGCGCCAGTATCACCTGTTCGACTATTGCGGCGCTGCGGATGCGAAGCATGTGCTGATCCTGATGGGGTCGGGCGCCGAGGCTGCCCAGGAGACCGTGGAATACCTGAATGCGCACGGCGAGAATGTCGGGCTGTTGAAAGTACATCTGTACCGGCCGTTTGCCATCGAGCCGTTCATCGAGGCGTTGCCCAAGAGTGTAGAGCGTATTGCGGTGCTCGACCGCACGAAGGAACCAGGATCGATTGGCGAGCCGTTGTATCTGGATGTGGTCGCGGCGCTGCGGGAGTCCAGGCGAGATCTGCAGGTGACCGGCGGGCGCTACGGACTTTCCTCAAAAGAATTCACGCCGGCAATGGTCAAGGCTGTCTACGACGAGCTGAAGAAGACGTCTCCTAGGAACCACTTTACCATCGGAATCAAAGACGACGTCACGCATACTAGCCTGGAATTCAATCCCGAGTTTTCGACCGAAGATCCGCGCACGGTCCGGGCTCTGTTCTACGGTCTGGGCGCGGACGGCACCGTGGGAGCCAACAAGAATTCGATCAAGATCATCGGTGAGGAGACCGATCATTTCGCGCAGGGATACTTTGTTTACGATTCCAAGAAATCCGGCTCGGTGACAGTCTCTCACCTTCGGTTTGGACCGAAGCCGCTGCATTCGACTTATTTGATCTCGCGCGCCAACTTTGTGGCCTGCCATCAATTCGGGTTTCTGGATCGCCTGGATATGCTGGCCGCGGCCGAACCGGGCGCGACGTTCCTGCTGAACACCGCGTATGGTCCGGACAAGGTATGGGATCATCTGCCACGCAGTGTACAGGAGCAGATCATCCGCAAGGCAATCAGGTTTTACGTGGTGGATGCGTATGAGATTGCCAGGCAGACGGGAATGGGTTCGCGCATCAACACCGTCATGCAGACGTGCTTTTTTGCCATCAGCGGCGTGCTGCCGCGCCAGCAAGCCATCGCCCACATCAAGGCTTCCATCAAGAAGACCTACGGCAAGCGCGGCGAGGCGGTGGTGCAAAAGAATTATGCGGCGGTGGATCATACGCTGGCGCAGCTGCACGAAGTGGAAGTGCCCGCGGAAGTAACCAGCAAGTCCGAGGTTCGCCCCCCGGTTCCCAAGCTGGCGCCGGCATTCGTGCAAAACGTCATCGCGCCCATGATCTGCGGCAACGGCGATCTGCTGCCAGTGAGCGCCATGCCGGTGGACGGCACCTTTCCCACAGCCACGGCGCAGTGGGAGAAGCGCAACATCGCGCTCGAGATTCCGGTTTGGGACGAGAACCTGTGCATCCAATGCGGCAAATGCGTGCTGGTGTGTCCGCACGCGGTGATCCGTGCCAAGATTTACGAATCCGACAAGCTCGCCGGGTCACCAGAGACTTTCAAGACCGCCCGCGCGCGCTGGCGGGAGTTCAAGGAGCTGAAGTACACCTTGCAGGTGGCTCCGGAGGACTGCACCGGCTGCGGGTTGTGCATAGAGGCATGCCCGGTGAAGGATAAAACGGAGGTGAAGCGCCGCGCTATTAACATGCACAACCAACTTTCGCTGCGTGAGACAGAAGCCAGGAACTGGGACTTTTTCCTGAACCTGCCGGAACTGGATCGTACGCTGCTCAACACCGGCCAGGTGAAGGATGTGCAGATCCTGCAGCCCCTGTTCGAATTCTCGGGCGCCTGCACGGGTTGCGGCGAGACGCCGTACATCAAGTTAGTAACACAGCTCTTCGGCGACCGCGCGGTGATCGCCAACGCCACGGGGTGTTCGTCGATTTACGGAGGCAACCTGCCGACCACGCCGTACACCGTGAACCCGGACGGACGGGGGCCCACATGGAACAACTCATTATTCGAAGACAACGCGGAATTCGGCCTGGGGCTTCGGCTCTCCATCGATAAACAGAACGAGTACGCGCGGGAACTGCTACGGAAGCTGGCTCCGCAAATCGGCGACGATCTGGCCACGGCGATCTTCGATGCGGATCAATCTAAAGAAAAGGCCATTCTGCAGCAGCGAGCGCGCGTGGCAGGGCTGAAAAAGCAGCTCGAAGGAATGACATCGCCTGACGCCAGGGCACTTCTCGCAGTGGCCGACACGCTTTTTAAGAAGAGCGTATGGATCTTCGGCGGCGACGGTTGGGCGTACGACATCGGCTACGGAGGCCTGGACCACGTGCTGGCGTCGGGCCGCAATGTAAACATACTGGTGCTGGACACGGAGGTCTACTCGAACACCGGAGGCCAGATGTCGAAAGCGACGCCCAAGGGCGCGGTCGCTAAGTTCGCGGCCGGCGGAAAGAGCACGGCCAAGAAAGATCTGGCCATGCTCGCCACAACTTACGGGAGCGTCTACGTGGCGCGCGTGGCCATGGGCGCCGGCGACATGCACACGGTGAAGGCATTCCTCGAAGGGGAAGCCTATGACGGGCCATCGCTGATTATCGCGTACAGCCACTGCATCGCGCACGGCTACGACATGGTTCACGGACTCGAGCAACAGAAGAACGCCGTGAATTCCGGGCACTGGATTTTGTTCCGCTACAATCCCGAGCTGGCCAAGAACGGAAAGAATCCGTTTGTCCTGGACTCGAAGCCGCCAACGCTGCCGCTCGAAAAGTACATCTATAACGAAACGCGCTATTCCATGCTGAAACACAGTAAGCCCGAAGCGGCGCAGCGGTTGTTAGAGCAGGCGCAGGCTGACGTGCACGAGTGCTGGAAGCTGTATGAAGCGCGTGCGGCGCAGAACGGCGCCGTGGAACCCCAGCCAGGAAAGGAGACTCCCCATGCCTGATCTTTCCACGAGGTACCTCGGGCTCAAGCTGAAGAACCCACTGGTGGCATCCGCCGGTCCGCTGACCCGGGAGCTTGACAACGTTCGCCGACTGGAGGATGTGGGCGTAAGCGCTATTGTTTTTCACTCGCTGTTCGAGGAGCAGATCGATCTGGAGGCGAACGAGCTTGACCGGCAGCTCTCGCCGAACGAGGGGTTCGCAGAGGCGCAGAGCTACCTGCCCGAGCTGGCGGCCTACAACATCGGACCTGAGGGTTACGTCGAGCATCTCCGCAAGGCCAAGCAAGCCGTCGGTATTCCAGTAATTGGCAGTCGTCGGCGGGCGGCTGGATCCGCTACGCGAAGCTGATCGAGGAGGCCGGGGCGGATGCGCTCGAGCTGAACATTTATTACCTCCCGGTGAGTCCAGGTGAGGACAGCACGCAAGTGGAAAAAATGCAGGCCGACCTCGTCAGGGAAGTGAAGAAGAGCGTCAGCGTTCCCGTGGCGGTGAAACTAGGCCCGTACTTCAGCGCTATTCCCAACATGATGAAGAAGCTGGATGAAGCTGGAGCTGACGGCCTGGTGATATTCAACCGTTTTTATCAGCCCGATTTCGACCTGGAGAATCTGGAGGTTGTACCCAATCTGGCGCTCAGTGACTCACGCGAACTGCTGATGCGGCTGCACTGGGTGGCCATCCTTTACGGAAACGTAAAGGCCGATCTGGCGATTACCGGTGGAGTCCATACCGCGGCTGACGTGGTCAAGTCGATGATGGCCGGCGCCCGGGTGGCGATGATGACCTCCGCGGCGCTGCGTTACGGCGTTGGCCATTTCATGAGCGTGCGGTCGAAACTCATGGAATGGATGCAGGACCACGAGTACGAATCGATCCAGGAAATGCAGGGCAGCATGAGTCTGCGCGCGGTTCCGGAGCCGGCGGGTTTCGAGCGCGCCAATTACATGCGCGTGCTCAGCGGGTATGCGTTGAAAACCGCCGCCAGGTGAAGTTCTTCGCGTCTACATTTGCCTCCACGGTGGTGGACGATGCCAGAACGTCATGATTGGCGTTGAGCAGGATTCGTTTCGGCTTCTTGGAAAGCTGGATCTTGAATTCCGGCTGGTCTGCGACCCAAACAGCCCCAGCGATCCAAGCCGAACTAGTTTTCCGTCAAAGTCGGCGTAGACCTGCACGCGCATCTTGAACGCGTCGGACACATCGGACTGCGTGACTTTGCCGGTGAGCAGGAATTTACTGCTTTCCGCGGGCGTGAGCGAATTGCAGGTTATATGACGGGATCTCCGTCCCGTAGACCCACTCGCGGAAAAACCCGCCCCATCCTGCCGTTATTTTCCAGGTTGAGGGCCGAGTCATGTGTTTTTCCACGAGGTTCATAAAGCTTTCGGTGGAGGCGGATCGGTTAGCGTAGGTCTTCACGTAATCGTACATGGTGTCGAAGAAGTTCTGGTCGCCTTTTTCGTCCTCCATCAGATAGCGCAGCATGTGCAGCTTAGCCGCCTTTAGGGTAGATCATGCGACGATAAGCCGAGGCCATTTTGAAGGTGTTTAAGCGCAGTCCCATCCAGATCGGTCCGGCGTCGTTAGGCCGGTTGCCGAACTCGTTCTTCTCAAGGATCATCTTGCGGCCGTTTTCCCAATACTTTTGATACTTGTCCTGGTTGCGCTCCCTTTGTTGCAGGAACAACCCTCGGCGAATCTCTCGGAAAGCCGCTGGTCGTTATAAGAAGCCCAACCGACCGCATGCCCCCACCACTGGTGCGACACCTCGTGCGGCGTTACTTCCTGGATGAACTCGGCAAACTTAAAAGTATTTCCGCCCAACAGACGCCAGCGCTGCTGGAATCGAGGAAGGCGCTGACGGGCAGGTAGATCAGCGTGGGCCACGATTGTCCGAAGTTGAACACTCGGGCTGTTAACTCAGGCCTACGGGTCGCCATGCCCATTTGCGCGGCTTTTCACCCGGATTGGTTCTCCGTTACAGAATAACTTGTACCACCACATATTTCCGAGCTTGTACACCGCCATTCCAACAGACTACCCCAAAAACCGTTAGTCTGATTGTCGGTTCGCCAACCTAGGCTAGCCCGGCAGACCGCCAGTCGAGCGTATGAACTGCACGTGGGACGTCATCGCTTTCCAAGGCAGACCGGCCCGCGGCAGAATACAAGATCCGTGATAACTGGGGCGCTTGATTGCCGGTTGAAGCCGCGCTCTAATTGGGCTTGTTCTCATCGTTGACCTTGGAATGAACCCGATCCCGTTCAGAGAATATTGTGACGACGACTCGGAGGGCTCGCCGAACTACCACGGCACCTAGTGCAAGAGATTTTGCCAAGAATAGAAATCCGTGCGATGGGCCCGATCGACGCTGTGTGTAGTGCTTCCAACCATTCGGCAGCGTGCGATAAGAGCGAGATCCGCCGCGTCCTGGGCGTTGCGTCCGAATAACATTCCCAGCCGTAATCCGCCACGCCCATCACATCGTCGTGCCTGCAGTGGATGTTAAGCGATTGCGAAGTGATGGCTCGCGCGCCGACGTGAAACACCACGGGCAGCCGCTTGCCCGCGATCACGACAGGGCCTCTTTCACAAGGATCAGACCTTGGCCCGATGTAAAGTCCGTGACCCGCCCGCCAGCCAGGGCGAAACCTTCGCACGCCCAAGCGGGACTGTGCTCCGACTCGGCTCCAGGAATTCCAGTGGCCCACCCCAAACGTTTTTTTTGCCGTTGGAAAACTCCGCCTAGAACCCATCGCCATGGGGGGTCGAGGGCGTTATGGGATAAGCGACCGCTGTCTGAAATATGGGACTCGACCCAAACCACGGCCCCGGGCCCTTTCGTCGTCGATGGCATGCCTGGAAATGGAACTTGCACCTTGCGCTGAGAGACATCAACTTCTGCCACGGACAAGACTGCCACGAATCACCTCCGCACACGGAAGTGCATGCGCAGCCGCCGAAAGCGCCTTAATCGACGAACAAATAGCTGCACTTATGCGCGGCTTTCATCCGATGGTGGGTCATATGCCGCAGTTCCCCGAGCTGGGCTGAGTGGATGTAACGGCTTACGGTTGGCCGCCGAAATGCAGATCTTATGATTCGGGCGCATGCTCAGGACGAAAAGCGCACGAATGGAGGAGATATGGAAGCCGTCATCCGGCACCTGGACGATTTGGAGTTCGAAGCCGCAGCTCGAGGTCATCGGGTCGTCTGTGACCAGCCGACAGAGAATGGTGGATCGGACGCGGGCATGACTCCGCCGGAGTTCCTGCTGGTCTCGCTCGGCACCTGCGCCGCTTACTACGCAGCGCAATATCTTCGGACGCGTTGGCTGGATACGGATAAACTCACCGTCCGGGTATCCGCCGAGAAGGCCACACAACCGGCGCGGCTCGCGTCATTTGTCATCGACGTCGAAATGCCTGATCTGGATTCGAAGCATTCTGACGGCCTGAGGCGCGCGGTGAAGTCCTGCTTAATCCACAACACGCTCTGCCATCCTCCGGCTATCGATCTGCGCGTTCACACCAGCGCGCCGGCTCTCGCCTGAGCACGGGCGCGCTATGCCGGCGCACATAAAGCAGTCGAGTCGAGCGGAGTCTTTCGAGACGGCGGCAACAAAGTCTCGCGTACGGAACTTCTGGTCTTCCTATTCGTCTTGGTTTCCATATCCCAAAGAGACGTATATTGCCGCGCTCTCGGCGGCCTGCATTCTCCTCAGCCTCGCGCTACGGTATGTCTTCCAGTGGGGCTCGGGCCGGGACATTCCGCTCTACATCACGGTGATCGTCGGTGGTGTTCCACTGGTCATAGATCTAGGGCGGAAATTGCTGGCGCGCGAATTTGGTTCCGACCTGCTCGCCGGCCTGTCGGTTATCACGGCAGTTCTATTGGGCGAGTATCTGGTGGGAGCCATAGTCGTCCTTATGCTTTCCGGCGGCGCGGCGCTGGAGCATTATGCGACGCGGCGCGCGTCCACGGTCCTAGAGGCGCTGGCCCGGCGCATGCCCACTAATGCCCACCGGAAAACCAGTTCCGGTATCACGGATATAGCGCTAGCTGACATCGTCATAGGCGAGAGGCTCGTTGTGCTGCCGAATGAGATCTGTCCGGTAGACGGAGTGGTCGTGTCCGGCCGCGGCGCGATGGATGAGTCTTACCTCACTGGCGAGCCGTTTCAAATTTCAAAAGTCCCTGGTTCAGAAGTATTATCGGGCGCCATTAACGGAGAAGCCGCCATTACCATTGCGGCGTCCGCCCTTGCCATCGATTCCCGCTACGCCAAAATCATGCAGGTGATGCGCGCATCTGAGCAAAGCCGCACGCATCTTCGTCGTATCGCCGACCGGATCGGCGCGTGGTACACGCTGCTGGCGGTGGCGATCGCCATAGCGGGCTGGATCTGGAGCCTTGATGCAACTCGGTTTCTTGCCGTGCTGGTGATCGCGACTCCTTGTCCTCTTCTGATTGCGATTCCGGTGGCGATGATCGGCGGGATTTCGCTAGCGGCCCGGCACGGCATTGTCGTAAAGAACCCCGCCATGCTGGAACAGATCGACACTTGCCGCACCGTCATTTTCGACAAGACGGGAACCCTTACCTACGGTCGACCGGCGCTCACAGACGTAATTTGCACTCCGGGTTTTTCGGTTGACCAGGTGCTCGCTGCGGCCGCCGCCCTTGAAGTCTACTCCAGGCATCCGCTAGCAGGTGCAATTGTGAAGGCTGCACATGAAGCGAAGTTGCCGCTCCACGCCGTGGACCTGGCCAGCGAAAGGCCCGGTGAGGGATTGCGTGGATGGGTGGGCGGCAAGACCGTGCAGATCACCGGACGGGGGAAGTTAGCGCAACTCCCGCCGGCGCTGCCCCCATCCGCGGGAGGCCTCGAGTGCCTGGTGTTTATGGACGGTGAGTACGCCGCCGCCCTGCGTTTTCACGATGAGCCGCGGGCTGATAGCCATTCCTTCGTGCATCATCTGAAGCCCAGGCATCAGGCTTCGAAAGTCATTTTGCTTTCGGGTGATCGCGAGTCTGAAGTACGATATTTCGCGCGCAAGCTGGGCATTGCTGAAATGCATGCCGGCAAAACTCCAGAAGAGAAGGTCGCCATCGTCCAGCACGAGACTCGTCAGGCAAGAACACTGTATGTCGGCGATGGAATTAACGACGCGCCGGCGATGCTGGCCGCGACTGTGGGAGTAGCGTTCGGCAAAGACAGCGACATCACCGCGGAAGCCGCGGACGCGGTAATACTCGAGCCTTCACTCGCAAAAGTGGACGAGCTCATTCATATTGGCCGCCGCATGCGGTCGATCGCTCTTCAAAGCGCGGTCGGCGGAATGGCCCTAAGCCTCATTGGGATGATGGCCGCCGCTTCCGGCCACCTGCCGCCGATCGGCGGGGCGATTGCCCAAGAGTTCATCGATCTCGCAGCCGTGCTGAACGCTGTCCGCGTCTCTCTCCCAGCGAAGCACCTGACTGATTTCTAACTGCAGGCGGCCTGGGTGATATCACCCGAAGGCGCAGATGCCTTTCAGTGACACGATCTCCTAAGTTATTTGATCGATGCTGTTCGGTTATGGCACGCGTCGTGCATTTATGTCAGTGAAAAAAGGAGTCCACCATGCCCGTACAACTACTGGGGGAGCGCAAAACCAAACAGGTTCCACGCGGCCTCATGAAGGCCAACGTATTTCGTTCGCCAGGAAAATTTGGGCTCGAAGAGAAGCCCATATGCAAGCCTGGTCCTGGGGAAGCCGTGATCCAAGTGCGGCTCACGACCATCTGCGGCACCGATATTCACATCGTTCGTGGCGAGTACCCCGTGCCGTCCGGCTTGACCATCGGTCACGAAGCAGTGGGCGTGATTCATGAACTCGGACCAGGAGTGACTGGATACGAACCGGGTCAGCGCGTGCTGGTAGGGGCGATCACCCCCTGTGGGCAGTGCGAGATATGCCTATCCGGCCACACTTCTCAATGCATGACGGCGCTGGGAGGCTGGCGTCTGGGCAACACGATCGACGGAGTGCAGGCCGAGTACGCGCGCATCCCGTTCGCGCAGGCGAACCTGGCTCTCATTCCAGATGAACTCTCGGATGAAGATGTGCTACTGCTCTCCGATATCGCATCCACGGGTTTTGCGGCCGCCGAGAGCGGTCGAGTGCATTTGGGTGACACCGTGGCGGTTTTCGCCCAAGGACCGATCGGCCTGTGCGCCACGCTTGGCGCGCACCTGATGGGAGCGTCGGCCATATTTGCCATCGATACCGATGTCCATCGCTTGCGTGTTCCTAAAGCGTTTGGAGCGACGACATTACTTTTAGCGAATGAGGATCCTGTACCGCGCATCCGAGAACTGACTCAAGGCAAGGGTGTGGATGTGGCAATTGAAGCTCTGGGAGAACAAACCACGTTCGAAAATGCGTTTGCGCGTGCTCAAGCCGGGCGGAATACTTTCGAGCGTTGGCGTCTACTCAGGTCACCTGCGGATTCCAGTCGAGGCCTTCTACGCAGGTCTCGCCGATCAGACCATCGTGACCACGCTTTGTCCGGGCGGCAAGGCCCGCATGCAACGTCTCATGCGGCTGGTGAAAACTGGGTCGCATCGATCTTACGCGACTTCTGACGCATGTGTTTCCGTTGGATGAAATCGACAAAGCGTATGAGCTATTTTCCTCACGACGCGAGCAAGTGTTGAAGGTTGCGATCCGCGTTTCGTAAGGGAGTCGTGGGAAAGAGAAACTTCACCCGCGCGCCTCAGGACTACTCTCAGCGACTGCGGCGCGGTGTACAGGCAATCTTTCTGGCGCTGAATGTGTGGATTGCCGTTCAATTTCTGCAGTTCGTCCACTATTACGAGTCGGGCGGACGATCGAGCTGGACGCGCAGGCCGCCTTGCATCGAGGGTTGGCTGCCGATCGCTTCTCTCATGAATCTGAAAGTGCTGGTGGAGACGGGGTATCTTCCACGCGTGCATCCGGCCGGCGTGTTTCTTCTGCTCGCTTTTATTTCGATGTCGTGGCTGCTGCGCAAATCGTTCCGTAGCTGGCTGTGCCCGGTCGGTACGTTTTCCGAGTACCTATGGCGCACTGGGCGGGACACCTTTAAGAAGAACTGGCGCCTGCCACGCGCCCTCGACGTTTGCCTGCGCACGCTCAAGTACCTGCTGCTCGGGCTTTTCGTTTATGCAATCGCCAGCATGCCGGTGGCTGCGATTCGGGCATTTCTTGACGGCCCGTACGGGTTGATCGCGGACGTCAAGCTGCTTAACTTCTTCCGCTATCTGAGCATCGGCGGGGCTTTTACGCTTGCGGTCCTGGTCATACTTTCCGTGTTCGTTCAGAACTTTTGGTGCCGTTACCTATGCCCGTATGGGGCACTGCTGGGCCTGTTCTCGCTGGCCAGCCCTTTGCGCATCCGGCGCAGCACAACGCTATGTATCGATTGCGGTAAGTGTTCGCGGGAATGCCCGTCGCTGCTGCCGGTCGATCGGCTGGTCACCATCCGCTCGGCGGAGTGCACCGGCTGTATGCAATGCGTGGCTGCCTGCCCGGTTGCCAGTAGTGCTTTAGTGATATCGGCGCCCGGAATTCGTATGGTTCCCGCTTGGGCCATAGGTGCGGTTATTGCAGCTGTGTTCTTCGGACTATATGGGCTGGCCGTGTGGACCGGACATTGGCATACCGAGTTGGCTCATCATGTGTATATGGAGCTCGTGCCGCGAGCCCAGGAATTCAGGCACCCGTAGCCGTTGTCGGCCGTACGCGTCGCGCGCTTCTACGCCCTCATTGCGATTGACGGCTGATAAACGCAGCGCGGATCTTCAGCCAGGTAGTTTCCCGTGAGCGCATATGCGCGGGCGCGCGAACCGCCGCAGATTTTCTGGTACTCACATGCGCCACACTTTCCCTGCCGCATGCCGGTGTCACGCAGGATTCGGAACAAGCTCGAGTCGCGGTAGACGCCGACCAACGAATCGTGTTGAACATTGCCCGCAGAGACTGGCAGGAAACCGCTGGGAAAGATTTCGCCGGTGTGTGAAATGAATACAGAGCCTTTCCCATCGCTCACGCCGGCGGTCCTCCAGACCATTCCCCTCGCGTTCGCCGTTTCGGGGGCCGGGCCGTGCTCCGCTTTCTGCCGCTGAGCCACGTACCGCCGGTAGTGCATGGCTTCGGTAGTCTTCACGTCGAACGGCGCGATCTTGGAGATGCCATAGAGGAATTCGAACACCTGTTCATATTCCTCTGCCGTCAAATCGTCGCCGGCCAAAGCGCGCCCGGTAACTACCAGGAAGAACAAGCTCCACATGCGCCCGCGGACTTCGGCAACGCGCTCGGCTACTTGCGCCAGCTTGTTCAAATTTCGTCGCGTGACCGTGGTCTGGAGTTGCGTATCGAGCCCGATATCGCGAGCGTGCCGCAGTGCGAACATGGCGCGGTCAAAAGTTCCGGCGACGCCGCGGAAACTATCGTGCGTTTCTGCATCCGGACCGTCCAGACTGACAGCCATACGCGCAATGCCGGATCTCTTAAACCGGTCAATGGCATTCGCCGTTAGCAGTGGCGTGGCACTGGGCGTAACGTTGGTACGAAGCCCAAGATCCACGCTGTGGCGGATCAGATCGAATAAGTCGGGGCGCTTGAGAGGATCACCCCCGGTAAACACCATCAGCGGGTCACCGAACGAGCGGATCTCGTCCAGTAAACGATAACCCTGCTCCGTGCTGAGCTCGCCAGGGTTGCGCGCCTGCATGGCGGATGCCCGGCAATGCACGCAGGCCAGGTCGCAGGCCTGCGTTACTTCCCAAATGACCAACAATGGCGACTGGTTAAAGTCCATGGCACCTCCGCGTGCGGCGGTAACAATTCTGCAATCCTGTGGCCAGCGCCACTGGCATGCGGCGTGCATAATCCGTTATCTAAATGCAGGAGGCTAAGATGGTCATTTCAAACGAGAAGACCGTAGGTGAACTCGTCGTTGAGATTCCCGGCGCGACGCGCATCCTTGAAAAATACCGAATTGACTACTGCTGTGGGGGAAAATACGCACTTGAGGCCGCCTGCCAGAAGCGTGGTATCACGCAGGAGGTCCTATTGAGCGAACTCGAGCAAGCCGCCACCCTGCAACCGCAGACGGGCGAGCGCGAGTGGAACATGGCCCCACTCCGCGAGTTGATCGAACACATCTTTTCCCGCCACCACGCATATCTAAAATCCGAATTGCCGCGGATCGCAGAGTTGTTTGCTAAAGTGGTGCGCGCTCACGGAGACCGCGAGCCGGTACTTTTTCAGGTGCGCGAGACTTTTACCGCGCTCCGAGAAGAGCTGGAGGCACACATGATGAGGGAGGAGCTGATTCTGTTTCCAGCCATCGCAGAACTTGAAGCGGCTGCCGGCGAGATGGTGCCGTTCTGCTGCATCGAGCACCCCATCGCTCGCATGGAGCATGAGCACGAGAGCGCCGGTCGGACACTCGTGCAAATGCGACAATTCACGCGCGACTATACGATCCCGGTCGAAGCATGCAATACCTATCGCGCGTTGTTCGCTGCGCTGATTGAGCTCGAAACCGATCTTCACCAGCATATTCAACTGGAAAACAACGTCCTGTTTCTGCGCGCCATGAAACTGCAGACCTAACGATTGTCGAGCGCCAGTCGACCCGCTGATGCGAAATCCTGTTGTGACCCCGTCGCCGACTTCATCCATTGCGCTCGACTGAGCGCCCGTCGTGCATCCTGGGCGCGCTGACGCCCCGGAAGCAATTGAGCATCAAGAGCGCACACTGGGCGTACGAGAGCGAGCGGCGTATTTTGCGAGACTTCAGCTCGAACAGCCAGTTATGGTGATCGAATGGCGCGTCCAGGCGCGCGAGGGCAAGTGCGAAAACTGGGGGAGTGGCACTGCTGTTTCTATTTTAGCTGCGGACCAAGACTAGGATGCCGTCTCGCCCGAATGCGCTCCACGACCGGCTTCCATTCGGGCATGATCGGCTTCTTCAACACTTCGACGACGCCGAGTTCTTTGGTGGCTTCCAGCACCGATGCTTTCAGCGCGCCCGCGATCGCGATTATCAATAGATCTGGATTCGCGTCATGGAGTTTCTGAATCAGCGCGTATCCGTCTCCAGGCAGGTCCAGGTCGACCAACACAACAGAGAATCCGAGGCGCTGTACCATCTCGAAGGCCTGTTTGGCGGCCCTTACGTGCAACTGAACGTTAGTGATACCGGTATCGGCATGACGAAGGACGTAATGTCCCACCTTTTCGAGCCGTTCTTCACGACCAAGAAGCCAGGAGAAGGGACGGGCTTGGGCCTGGCAACCGTGTACGCCATCGTCAAACAATGCGGCGGATCGATCTTTGTTTACAGCGAACCAGGGGAAGGGACGACGTTCACGATCTACCTTCCGCGGATCGACGCAGAAGTAAAGCTGCAGCACGAGCCCGAGCCTGCGCCTCTGTCGTTGCGCGGGACAGAAACGATCCTCATCGTAGAAGACCAGGAACAGCTCCGCAAGTTCGCTGGGCGAGTCCTTCGGGATTATGGATATCGGGTGCTGGAAGCGGCCAATCCTGGGGAAGCGCTGCTGCATTCCGAACGATATGCCGGTCCGATTCACCTGCTGCTGACTGATGTTGTCATGCCAGGAATGACGGGGCCCGAGTTAGCCGGCCGTATTAGACCGTTGCGGCCAGCCATGGAAGTGCTCTTCATGTCAGGCTATAGCGGGCGCGCAATTGCGGATCGCCGAATTCTGGAATATCTTCAAAAGCCGTTTTCTCCCGAGGCTCTGGCAACCAAAGTGAGGGGAGTGCTTGGCTCACCCCGCTCGCCGGGCACCGTCCTAGTAGTGGATGATCAGCCGGGAATCCGCAACCTCATGCGGAAGATCCTGACCGGTGTGAGTTACCACGTACTGGAGGCGGAGAACGGCAGAGAAGCGGCCAGACTGGTCGAAACTTCCGAGGTCGATTTGGTGATTCTAGATCTGGCGATGCCGGAGCAAGAAGGAATCGAAACCATACAGACCCTGCGCCGAGTGCGGCCTCAACTCAAGATTATCGCGACATCCGGCCGATTTGCAGGCCCACTGCTGCACTCGGCGGAGCATCTAGGCGCCCATGCGTCGCTCGCTAAGCCCATTCAGTCGGATAGGTTGCTAGACGCCATCGCGCGGGTGATGTTTGGCTAGAGATGTAATTTCGGAGCACGGAAAGTTTGAACTTATGACTAAGGCTAACCCCCGGCACATTGTACTGGTTGATGATGACCTGCAGGTCGTTCGATATCTGAAAAAAGGGCTGGAGGAGAACGGCTATAGCGTTACTGCCACGACCTCAGGCAAGCACGCTCATGTCGCCATACCCAAGACATTTTGCAAAGGCCCGGTTCCAGCCGGGCTTTTCACTTAGCCTTATGTCCTCTTTTCTGCCTTCGCAGCTTGCCTAGCTTTCAGTCGGTATCACCCTTTCCGATAAGTTCTACGTACGTGAGGCGCTTTCCGAGGATGCCAGCCAGCATTGTATCGAAGCGTTCTTTATCGGTGTCCTTTCGATTATTGAACCGAAATGCTTGCTCGTCAACGTACGCCTGAAGATGGAACGGTTCCACCGAAACATACGTGCCAGCGAGAGACCGTTTCAGGAGGCTCCAGAAGTTCTCGATGCCGTTTGTATGCACGCGACCGCGCACATAGGCTTCGGCATGGTCAATGAACTCGTGTGCATAATCCGGCAAATAGCGGTAGTGCCGCCCGTCGTCTGTGTATATACCAGCCGCGTCTGAGGCAACATTTTCTTTTATGTGTGCGTCCGTGTCCGTCTTTCGCACTTCTGCGAGAACTATCGGTCGCACTTGGCTGTCCTTTTTGCTCCGCTTTCGCGCCGTATCTGGAATGTCTTCCATCGTGTTGCGCTGAAGAACGCCCATAACGATGGCCTTGCCGACTGGACCACCGCCCTTCAACTCACCGGCCAATTGTTTGCGGAGTTTCTTCATGCGGTGCATGTTTTTGGCCTTGCCGCCGATGAAGGTTTCATCCGCTTCCACTTCACCGGCGAACTTTTCCGGGAAGTCGTTGTCTATCCCTTCGCGGATGCGATGCAGCATGAACCATGCGGTTTTCTGAGTCACGCCAAGGTCACGCTTTAGTTCGTACGAGGAAACGCCATTCTTGCAATTGGCAATCAGCCAGATCGCACAGAGCCACTTGTCAAGGCCGATGGCCGAGTCTTCCATCACTGTGCCCACCTTGAGCGAGAACTGCGGTTTTGGGTGGCTACCGTAGCACTTCCAGCGGCGCTGCTTAGCCAAATAGCTTACGTTGTCGGAGCCGCAGTACGGGCAGCGAACCTTGCCGTTTGGATAGCGAATGTCGAGCATATATTGCTGGCAGTTGTCAGGATCGGCGAAGTAGACGATTGCCTCTTGCAGTGTTCTTGGCTTTTCCATGAACCAAGTATGCGCTAAAACCCACGGTTAGTCAAGTATATTTTTGCCGATCCGGACGCTCCTGCCGACGGAATACGACGTACGGCGCGACCAATTCCTGCTGGGCGAGGGAATATAGTAGCTGGCCTCTTGGATGACGATAGGCTTAAGTATCGAGAGGACTTTGAAGGGTTTGAGATATTTCCTCCGCCGTTTACTGCTGCTCAACTGACAGAAAAGGTTGAGCAGGCCCTGAAGACGGCACAAGAACGACTGGCACACGCATAAGTTGATCTACTGGGAGATCGAAGACAATCTTGGCAGCTCTGAGAATTCTCGGACAGGCGATCGCTGGGACCGAGTCACCTGGCGCAGCGCCGGTCTGCAATTGAGTGAAATGCCGCAGATGGAACGGGAGTCCATTACGCATTTGGAGTTGTCCCACTCTGAGGCAAAAGAGCGTTTCGTGGTTTTCAAAACCGATACCCTATTGGTGCTCGGATTGCAGTTAAGGGTGAATGAAGGCAAACGCCATGCTAAAGATCAACCACATCCTTTTTCCGATCGATTTTTCGGAGCGCTGCTGCGCCGCAGTCCCATTTGTTGAATCCATGGCACGCCGGTACGGCGCGAGGATTACTCTTCTCAGCGTTGCGCAACCCTTCTACTATGCGGCCATGGGCGACCCAAGCGGACCGCTGGTGGTTGACACCGAAGAGTTGTGGCGGGACCTTCAGGCGAGGCTTGACAACTCACTGGCAAAGGATTTTCCGGGACTTCGAGTGGAGCGAATCGCTGAACTCGGCGATCCCGCGCAGGTGATCACAGATTTTGCGCATACCCAGGCAATTGACCTGATTATGATGCCAACTCATGGCTACGGACCATTCAGGAACCTGCTGCTTGGCTCCGTGACGGCGAAGGTTCTGCACGATGCGAAGTGCCCCGTGTGGACCGCGACCCACGTTGCGGAGCCACTATGCCGCGACCATATCGCCTGCCGCCAGATCCTCTGCGCCGTTGACGGCACGCCGAACAGTGTTTGTCTCATGCAGTGGGCAGGAAAGCTCAGCGAGGACACTGGTGCGACGCTCCGGCTGGTGCACGTAATCCCCGGGATGGGAGGCGTGCTTTCTCGGGGGATCGACCGGGAGTTTGAACAGGAAATGCGGAAGGAAGCGAATCAGACGATAGAGCGCCTCCAAGAGTCCGCGGGTGTCAAGGCGCCGATCTGCGTGGCCGTGGGTAATGTGTCCGAGACGATTCGGGAAGAAGCGCGACGGCACGGAGCGGATCTCGTCGTAATCGGGCGCGGCGCCGTACACGGAACATTTGGCCGCCTGCGAACCCACGCCCATGGAATCATCCGGCAGTCGCCGTGTCCTGTGTTGAGCATCTAGACAGCCACGTTTCTCCAGAACTGTAAGCACTATTGCACCGACTCTAAAAGTCTGTAGGTCGACGCACCCTCGGCAGGCCGCACACGCATCGGCTCTTGTAAGGCCCCGCTTCTGATGGCTCCGCCGTGGTAGTCGCGGACAGTCGCGATCAGAGTATTGCCCGCACAGAGCGATAATGCCTCCGGAGCAGCAGGCCGCTGGTTCGAGTCCAGCCGGGCGCACCTACTCACTTCACACAAGCACTTGAGCATATCGAGGACGATCGGCGGTTTGCGCCGAATCGCAGGGCCGCGGCATCATGGATGCAATACACCAAACTGGACGTCAGCGGGAGCCTTGGTTTTCCATACAGACTGACTGGTGGTCATCTGGCAAATCCGGACTCGCCAAATGAAACCGGTTCTTCGCCAAAGGCAGTATGTGCTGACTGTATGCCGTCGATACATCGCAAAACGGAGATTGTTTGGGGCTCGCATTTGATCGCCAAGGATGGAAGAGACTCGCTAGCGCCCGCAGATTCTCGCTGCAGCGGGGCCAGTTCTTTCATCTCGGCAGAAGGCGCACGGCTGCGAATGTGCTCCTTTGCCAGTACCTTTACGGTAGGTTGAGGGTGAACCAAAAGGCTCAATCGCGCCCATTTTTGGGGAGCCGCGGTCCATTGAGCGGCTGAGTCATATCTTTCGGTAGGAACCCAGTGCCTGGAACAGGCGGCGCTCCATGACGCGCTCGGCTGCATTCAGCTGCAGCATGCGCGCGGTCACCTCTCCGACCGGCGTTAAGGGTTGGATGATCGGCCCGTCCAGCTTGAAGTGCTCGTCCCATGAGTCGCGCCTGGGATCGAACAGCCGGATCGGACGGCCGGAATGATCGATCGACGCGATATCCGTACCTTTGTAACGATTGCAGAGGATGCAGGCGTAGGCTAAATTGCCGATACCAGAGGAGCCGCCGTGCTTGCGGCTAATGACGTGATCGATTTGGTGAGGAAAGCCGGCGTTGTCCTCATGCACCAGGCAGTATTCGCACCGTCGACGGGCTCGTTCTATGACTAGAAGGCGCGCCGACTCATCGATATCACGAGCCACTGATCAGGATCTGTCGCGCGCGCCCTTTGGCCATCCGAAGGATGTGTTCCAAATCGATGAAATGATCCAGCTCTGATTGTTCCTCGGGCGACAGACCGCCTTCTTTCTCCCGCGCAATTAATTCGGCAACGCGCTGCTGGGCTTCGAGCGAGGGGCGATAGTCGACAATGGTTTGCGGCGTGGTGCCGGCAGCGATGAAATCGATGATCTCCATGTACGATGGAATAGTGGCGTTACTCATAGTCGAGCCCTCCACCAGCATAGCCCGCTTTCTGCCTTAAAAAATAGACCGCTCCGGGCCGCCGCATTTTCTTTAAAGAGGGTGCCGCGGGGATGTACCTGCGTACTCGCTTCAAAGAGCGGCGCGTCTGTCACATGACGGAGCGCCCGCTCGCGCCCTGCGTGGCATCAAGCGGGCACGGCCAGGCGTCCGACAGCGTCCCCGTGTGTATAATCCAGGTGCGCGCGCAATTGGGCGGGCCTGGATGAACGGCGTAAAGGTTGTGGATTCCTCCTTGGACTCAGCCGATGCCATGAGTGGCATTCAAACGCGCTGGGGCATGGCTCCTCACGTTTACGAACTGCTGGCGAAGCAGCCTAAAAAGAGCTGCCCCATCTCGCTTCAGAACCACGGCAATGATGCATGGTTTCGAAATATCAAGATCCGCCGGTTGCATTAGGCGCAAGCGCCGTCATCGAGCGAACACTGCCCGAGTGCAGGTCCGAACGCCGATGCCAATAGCTCCGGCTTTTGCGCTCCCGACATGACCGGTAAGCCCTTCACAAAGAAAGTGGGTACGCCGCTCACGCCGCGCGCATGGGCCTCGCGCTCTTCGTCGCGAACCTCGCGCTCTCCCAAATCACTGTTCAGCAGGCCATCGGCCTTTGTGGAATCCAGTCCGCTTGCCACCGCAATTCTCCTGAGCACGTCGCGGTTCCCAACGTCCTGGCCGTCGATGAAATAGGCTCGGAACAGGTTCTCAACGATCGCATCCTGCTCGCCCTCACGGCCGGCCAACCAGATCAGGCGGTGCGCATCGAGAGTGTTGGGAACGCGCTCGATCCGCTCGAAGCGAAACTCGATTCCTTCTTCCGCCCCAGCCTCAATCACGCGCGCTTCGAGTTCCTTGGCGTAGGCCGCGCTGCCGAACTTCCGGGCGCGGTACGCCTGCCGGTCCATGCCCTCTTTGGGAGACTGGGGATTCAGTTCGAAGGCCTTCCAGTGAACGTGTTCGCCCTTTCGACCGGCCAGCGCCAATGCCTTCTCAAGCCGCCGCTTGCCGATAAAGCACCAGGGACATACGACGTCCGAGACCACCCCAATGGGTGAAGCTGTAGCCGTGACTGCCATGGTCCTATGATGTTCCGCGCCGCGCGAAGGTTGCAGGCGCCTCGGGAAGCAGAGCGAAGGCCACGATGGTTTGGCCACGCATGCCCGTCAACTGTTCCAACTCTTCGAGAAGCCGGTACTCCACCCCCTCCGGATCGCTCTCGACCTCGCAGGCGGCAATTTCTGCGTCACTGGCGCCCTGGAAACACAATTCACAAACGCCCACGGAATCCGAGCCGCAGCGCACCGGAGGGCCGAACGTGCGGCACGTTATGGGGCGCGCCGCATAGAGGTCGCAGCCGCCGGTTTCCGGATCGAGAGCTGGGCAGGGAACATCATCCATCGAGTCGGGGAACTCGTCTTCAGTCAACACGCCCGTTACTGGATCCCCAGGAAAATCCCGTGATATCCGTTCGACTGCTTCTCGCGCTCGCTCGCGAACGCGCGCCGCCCGCGCTGAATCGTTCGATTCAAGTTCCGCAAGCCCACGCTGCAGCCGGTGTGCGTCGAGCTGCGTGATGGCAAATGGTCCCATGCAGCATTGTGTGCAGCCCAGCCGGCAGACCAGCCAGGGTCCGCTCTTTTGGGCGGCTGCCACCAGGGCAGCGTCCACGATTTGGATCAACTTGGCGTCGCCGGAATTGATGCGTGCGGAAACCTCCACTTTTGCAGGATACCGCACGAAATATTGCATCGTTTCGTGGCAGCGAAGCGTCAGATGAAAAATCACGTGTTGAAATCTTGTAGCGAGGTGAATTGAAGAATGCCGCAGACCGCATCATCCGGGGCAGCAACCGCGCCCATCACTTACACGATCGATCCAGCCCACACGACCGTCGACTTTAAAGTGCGCCATCTGATGGTCTCAAATGTACGAGGCGAGTTTTCCGGTGTTTCCGGAACGGTAGTTTACAATCCTACGAACCCAGCCAATTCGAAGATCGAAGCCGTTATCGACGCGACTACCATTGCCACGCGGGACCCGCAGCGGGATGCCCACTTGAAGAGCGCGGATTTTCTCGATGTCGAGAAATTTCCCAAGATCACATTCGTATCGACGAAAATCACGCCGTCCGGCGAGGGCGAATGGAAGGTAACCGGAAATTTGACGATACACGGCGTAACAAAGGAAGTGACTCTTAAGGTGGAAGGTCCGACGACGGAGACCAAAGACCCCTGGGGCAACATCAAGATCGGCGCCTCAGCAACGACGAAAATCAACCGGAAGGATTTCGGATTGGTGTGGAACGTGGGTCTCGAAACCGGCGGCGTGCTGGTGGGCGACGAGGTGAGCATCCACCTGGAGCTAGAACTGGCGAAGCAGGCGTAACACCGCGAGCCGATCAGCGTTGCGGAACGGAGATCGTGATGTTCCGGTATTTCATACCGCCGGTGTGATCACCCTGAATATATAACGGGCCCGGTTGAGCCTCGTTACTGTTCAGCGCGCCCCCAGTGATGCCCGGGATTTCCTGATTGTCGATGGTGGTGACGCCGTCGCGCACTACGGTGACGTTGCGACCGACGAAAGTGACGTCGTAGGTCTCCCACTCGCCGGGGCGTCGAGACACTTCAACTGCCGGAGCGATGAATCCGTAGATTGACCCCATGCCGTGAAACTTGTCGTCTGTGCCCGGCTTCTCGTACTCGACCTGGATTTCGTAGCGCCCGCGTAGATAGACTCCGCTGTTTCCGTCGTTCGGACAGTTATATTCGATGTGCAGCTTGAAATCCTCGAACTTCCTGGTGGTGCGGATGTTTGCGCCGGCGCTCTCATTCACCAGTTCTCCGTTTTCCGCTTTCCAGTGATTCTCCGAAGGATTGTCGGGCTCCCAACCGGTGAGGTCCTTCCCAGTGAACAACGGTTCCGGATTGGTCCACGCCGCCGGGGCCTTGCGTCTCAGAGCGGGGGCGGGCACTCCGGTCAATTGGCCTTCTACGCCATCCGCGCGCTTTTGATGCCCAGTTAGTTTGCCGTCGGCGACGCTAATCTCCCAGCCAACATTGATGTCCTTCTCGAACCACTCGGTTGTCGCAAAGGACATGTGAGTGCCCTCGAGTTTGACATCAGTTGCCGGGTGTACGCTGGCCACGCGTCCGACGATTCTGACTTGAACGCCGCCGCTCTTTTCGGTGAACTCCATCCATGAGGGATACGTGTCCTTGGGCGTCTTAATGGTAAGGTCCCACCGGCCTGCAAACGGCGAGGCGCCCTCCTTTTTGGATGCCGCAGGCAGAAGCCCGAGCGCAAGGGCCAGAACAAGGCAGAGTGATTTCATTCAGCCATAGTTTACCGCAGGCGCCAGTGCTGGATGCCGTCGCGCGCTTGTTGCGCGACTTTCCCCTGCCGCTCCAGGTATTCCAGGTGTGCCAGGACTTCGAAGACCGCAAAGCGGTAGTGGAACGGTGTAAATGGACGTTCCCAAAGTTGATTTGCCAACTCGGCCGCACACTTCGGTTCGCCGCTGAGCAACCTTAGTATGCGGGCGCAGCGATCGGCGTGATGCTCGATAGTCTTGCGGATCCAGTTACGGTGTCCTGAAAACGGCGCGCCGTGCGAGGGCAGAATCAGCTCGATATCCAGGCTCGCCAGCTCATCCAATGAGGCCAGGAATTCACCCAGCGGATCGCGATCCTCGTGCCAGCCGATATTCGGCGAGATATCTTCCAGCATCTGGTCACCGGAAAAAAGCACACGCCGCTCGCGGCCATAGAGGCACACATGGCCCGGCGAATGGCCCGGCGTCCAGATCACTTCGAGTTCTCCGGCAGAAGACGAGATCTTCTCGCCCCCCCGCAGAACGCGATCGGGCTCTAGCTTGTGGAAGCTCTTGCGAATGTCTTCGGATACAGGGCGAATCTGCGCGATGAGCTCAGTGGTTACGCCTGCCCGCCGTAGCACCCCTTCCGCCCAGGTCTGGTATTGCTCGAATTGAGTTAGTCTTCCGAGGAACTCGGCATCGTGCTCGTGCAACCAGAGGCGCGCTCCGGTCAATTGCAATGCGCGATGCGCCAGTCCCATGTGATCGGGATGGATGTGCGTCAGGAGGATTTCGCGAATCTCCTGCCAGCGGATTCCCGCGGCGTCGACGGCACGCGAAAGCGCTTGAAAGCAGGGCTCGGTATTCATGCCGCAGTCGATCAGCAGGTAACCCTCGGCCAGCTGCACAAGGTAAACGTTGATCCGGCCGAGAAGGAGCGGAAGCGGCAACTGGATACGTTGCACACCCGGAAGCACTTCACGAGGCGCATCTACAAGTGGCGTTTCCGGGGTCAAGCCCGATGCTAGCACAGCGCTGGTGGTATTCTTGCTCCCATGCACCGGAGAACCCTGCTGCAACTTCCAGCGCTCGCGGGCCTGGCGCAAGCCGCGAAAGCAACTGGATTAAGGCTGTCCGTACGCGTAGAGCCGATCTTCCACGGCATGGATCTTCCGCAGACGATGCAGAAGGTCGCAGAGGCCGGCTATCAGGGATTCGAGTTCGGCGAATGGCGCGCGCAGGATGCCGCCGCTATCACGAAATTGAAAAACAAGCTGGGGATCGAATGCGCCTGCCTTGTAGGGAACCGCGCCGTGAATCCCAAGGGAATGACCCTGGTTGACCCTGCGGACCGCGAAGCTTTTCTGGCCGAGATCCGAGCCTCGACCGAAGCGGCCAAGCGGTTCGAGACCACGCGCCTGGTGACGCTGACCGGCAACGAGCTGCCGGGCGTTCCACGGGAAGCGCAGCACAAGAGCATCGTCGAAGGGCTCAAGCGCGCGCACGATGTGGTGGCGCCGCACGGCGTCACGCTGATCGTCGAACCTCTCAACACATTAGTGAATCACCGGGGCTATTATTTAGACCACACGCCCGAGGCTTTCGAGATCATGCGGGAGGTAGCGAGTCCCAACGTAAAAATCCTCTTCGATATTTATCACGTGCAGATCATGGACGGGAACCTGATCGAAACGATCCGCAAAAACATTACCTCGATCGGCCATTTTCACGTGGGCGATGTGCCGGGCCGGCACGAACCTGGCACCGGTGAGATCAATTACACGAACGTTTTCCGCGCGATCCGCGAAACGGGATTCCGGGACTTTGTGGCGATGGAGTATATGCCTTCGAAAGACCCGATGACGACTTTGGCAGAGGTGCGGGCGATGGCGGCTTCGTAACGCTCAGTCGTATACGAAGTGCAGGGCCTTCTTCAGATCTTCCCACGCCTCGCGTTTTGCGTCCTGATTGTACGCGCGCAGCAGGTAGGAGGGGTGATAGGTCACCATCAGCGGGATATCGCGCCACTTGAACCAGTTCCCGCGCATGCGTGTGACGCCTTCCTTGCGGCCCAGTAGAGCGCGCGCCGCCGTTGCGCCGAGCGCGCAGATAGCTTTCGGTCGAATCGTCAGTCAACTGCCGGAACAGGAACTGGCCGCAGATCTCCATCTCGTCGGGCTCGGGCGTGCGGTTCTCGGGCGGCCGGCACTTCACCACGTTGCAGATGTATACGTCCTTGCGCTCGAGCGGAATGCCTTCCCGCTTGGCCGTGCCTTCGATCATTTGCGTGAGTAACTGGCCGGCGCGGCCGACGAATGGAAGGCCCTGCATGTCCTCATCCGCCCCCGGACCTTCGCCGACGAACACCAGTCTGCGCGTGCGCACTTCCCGAGCCGAAAACGATCTGTGTCTGCCCTGCGTGCAAGCGGCAGCGCTTGCAATCTCCGATGTCTTCGCGGATCTTTTCGAGTGTGTCGCCGTCAGGCGCCAGGGACGGAAGCACGGATAGAACGGTCGCTTCTGCTGGCTGCGCGGTGCGCTTGTATAGCGAGGTGAATCCCAGGTCCTGATAAAACGCCAGGTACTGCGCGCAGTTTCTCAGCGTCCATGCGCATGTTCGAGCCAAGCGCGCTGCCGAGTCGCAGAGCCTGGTCGAGGATCTCGTCGGCCAACTCCCGCTTCGAGGCGCGGGGCAATTTGAGGAATTCGCCGGTCCGCAGAGCCAGAGCCACTTCGTTCTGATCGGATTCGAAGCCGGTATCGTCGCCGCCCACCAGATTGGCCACGATCATGTCGCAATTCTTGGTTTCGAGCTTGCGGCGCGCTTCGCGTTCCAGGTTCTCGGTCTCGGCGGCGAATCCAATCAAGTAGCCGGTCCGCTCTTTTTGCGTCCCAGCTCGGCCAGGATATCGGGCGTAGGATCCAGCTCGAGCGAAAGCCGAGCGGACGTCTTCTTGATTTTCTGTTGCGGCACCGTGGTTAGATGAAAATCCGCCACCGCCGCGGCTTTGATCACGATGGTGGCGGAGTCCAGATGTTCGAAGACCTGGGTCGCGCATCTCATTTGCCGTGCGAACCGGAACTACCCTGACGCCGCGCGGGGCGGCCAACTGCACGGGGCCGGAAACGAGAATCACACGGGCGCCTCGATCAGCAGCGGCTGCTGCCAGCGCATATCCCATTTTGCCGCTGGACCGGTTGGAAATGAATCGCACCGGATCGAGCGGCTCCTGCGTGGGACCGGCAGTAATCAGAACGGTTTCACCTTCCAGATCGCGGCGACGGTTCAGCTCCGCTGCGACGGCTTCGGCGATGATCTCGGGATCGGCCAGCCGCCCGGGTCCCACCATGCCGCACGCCAGAAATCCGTCGTCCGGGTTCCACGATTCTGTGCCGGCGTCCGCGCAAGATCTCCAGATTCGCCTGCGTGGCCGCGTGCAGCCACATGTTGGTGTTCATGGCCGGCGCCAGAACCACGGGGCCGGTGAAGGCCAGGTACATTGTGGTGAGAAAATCGTCCGCCAGGCCGTGAGCGAACTTGGCGAGAAGATCTGCTGTAGCCGGCGCCACCACCAGCAGATCGTTCTCCTGCGCTACGCCGATGTGCTCCACGGCGCTGGAAAGCGTGTCCTCAGAGTTCGACGAAGAGAAGAGGCCGGTGATCACTTTCTTGCCCGGTGAGCGACGCAAAAGTCAGCGGGGCGATGAATTTTTCGGCGCGCTGCCGTCATCACTACCTGAACGGCGAATCCCCGCTGGATGAGCGCACGGCACAGCTCCGCCGCTTTGTACGCCGCGATGCCGCCAGCCACCCCCAGCACGACCTCTGCGGCCTGGACGTGGCGGCGTCTTGGGGTCCCGCGTTCACTTAGATGGCGTCGGGCGCCGGTTCTTCGAGCGGAGGCGTCACTCCCGGGATCTCGTACTTCACCAGGCCGCGGCGGACCTCTTCCATGCCGCGATCACTGTCGGCTTCTTGGACGACGTGGGCAGAACGGGCCGTGCACCACCTTGCAGTTGCCGCGCGCGTTTTGCGGCGACGATGATGAATCGGTAAGTGCTCTGTTCCGGATCGTCCGGGATGGTGCAGTGCGCGTTGTTCTTCGGACTGTGCTCGGCCATAGAATACCTCTCAAAAATTCAATCTGAAATGTAGCCAGGATCGGACGGATCTGGTCCTCCATCCTCGTACGTCGGACTCGCTCGGCCCGCACTATGGCTGCCAGAGTTTCCGCCGACTCGTTCAAATCGTTGTTGATCACCACATAATCGTATAAGCAGTAATTCCGGATTTCCCGCGCGGCATCGCGCAGCCGCCGCGCGATCACCGCATCCGAATCTTCGCCGCGTGCCCGGAGCCGCTGCTCTAGGATTTCGCGTGATGGCGCCAGGACGAAGATAGTGACGGCTTCGGGAAGCTTATCTCTTCAATTGTCCCGCACCTTGGACGTCAATGTCGAGTACCAGGTCCTTACCCTCGCGCATGCGGCCTCTCGAGCGTGCCCCGGTGGGTACCGTAATAATTGCCGAACACGTCGGCATGCTCCAGGAACTCGCCACGCGCAATCCGCTGTTCAAATTCCGAGCCGCGAGATGAAATGATAGTTTTCTCCGCTGCGTTCGTGCCCACGCGGGGCGCGCGTGGTGTAGGAAACCGAGAATTTCAGTCCGGGCACCTCTGCCAGGAGCCTGGCGACCAGTGTGGACTTACCCGATCCCGAGGGCGCGGAAATGATGAAAACGTTGGTCAGCGCTCTACTCCAGATTGAGCGATTGCTCGCGGATCTTGTCGATCTCCGATTTTGCGGCCAGTGCCAGTTCCGTAATGGTCAGCCCCAAATCGCCAAGTCCCCCGGTCTTGGAAAGAATGGTATTGGCTTCGCGATTCATTTCTTGTAGACAGGAAATCCAGCTTCTTGCCGATTTCGCCGCCCGCCCGGACCAACTGTTCCAGCTCGGCCGCATGTGTCTTGAGCCGGATCAGCTCCTCGCTGATATCGCTGCGATCGGCCAGCAGGCCGCTTCCTGAGCCAGCCGCTGAGGCTCGAGGCTCGATCCGCGCAGCAGATTCCGACAGCCGCTCCTGCAGGCGCTTCTGAAAGCGCTGGATGGCGCCTGAGCGGATCTCTTCCATTCGGCCCACCCCCTGGCGAATCTTGCCGCACCGCTCCAGAATCTCACCGTGACCTCGCGGCCTTCGCGCTCACGGAATCTGGTTCAGGAGTCAAGGGCCTCCTCGAGCGCGCGCCACCAGCGACGATTCGAATTCCTCGCTCAACTCGGGTGCGGATTCTGCCCGGAACATGCCCGGAACGCGAAAGTGCGACATTCAGATCCGGCGAGCCTGCGAGAGAGAACTCGCGCTGTGCGCCTGCTCGAACGCCGCCAGATAGGCCTCAAGCAGCGGCCGGTTCAGACTGGAATCCGCAGCCAGTCCATTGGTCCGGCTCCAGGTGACGTTGAGCTGGATATGCCCTCGAGCCACGCGGCCCTTGATGGCTTTGCGCATGGCGCCCTCAAAGGCATCCATCTCTGGCGGCAAATGAAAGTGCATATCCAGGCCGCGATGGTTGACCGTCTTGACGCTCAGGACGATCTCGCCTTCGCGAACGCTCTTACGCACTTGCGCAAATCCTGTCATGCTGCGTACGCTCACAGGTCCACCGCCGCTCCGGCTTCAATAAACTGCAGCTCGTGCAGCCTCTGATAGATACCGCCCCCGGTCACCAGGTCGGCGTGCGTTCCGATCTCCGAAATACGGCCTCGGTCCATCACTACGATTTTGTCTGCACGACGAATCGTGGAGACGCGGTGGGCAATCACGATGACCGTCCGGCCCGCCATGAGGTTGGCGAGCGCGCGCTGCACCAGCATCTCCGATTCGGTATCGAGATGCGAAGTGGCTTCGTCCAGGATGAGAATGGGCGCGTTCTTCAGCAGAGCGCGCGCGATGGCGATGCGCTGGCGCTGGCCGCCGCTCAGCTTGACCCGCGTTCTCCCAGTCATGGTGTCATATCCTTGCGGCAGGTGCTCAATGAATTCGTCGGCCAGGGCGCTCTGGGCGGCCCGGCGTACGGCCTCCCGGCTGATCTCGGGCCGGCCGTAGGAAATGTTGCTCGCCGCGGTGTCGTTGAACAGGAACGTATCCTGCGCCACCAGGCCGATCTTCTCCCGCAGCGAGGCGATTGTAAGATCGCGCAAGTCTTGGCCATCGATGCGCACGGCCCCCGAAGTGACGTCATAAAACCGCGGCAACAGGTTTACCAGCGTCGACTTTCCGGCGCCGCTCGGTCCTACCAGAGCTACTACTTCGCCGGCCTTGACTTCGAGACGGATCGCATCGAGCTGAAATCCGTTGGAATTCGGGTAATGAAATGCTGACGCCGTCATAGAGAATGCTTTGCTCGAATCGAGCGAGCTTCTTTGCGCTGGGCGTATCCTCGATTTCAACGGGATGGTCAAGATATTCGAACACTTTCTGAGACGCGCCAATCGCCTGCTGAAAAATGTTGTGAATGCCCGTAAGACGCTTGAGTGGCTCGTACATCATGAGCAGCGCGATCACGAAGCTCGTGAACTGGCCGGCCGTCATGGCGCCTGTCTTGATCTGCGTCCGTGCGTAGGTGAGCAATAGCACGATGGTAAGCGCGCCAAACATTTCTATCAGCGGCGACGAGATTGCCTGCTGCCGCACGTATTGCAGATTGCTCTTCAGCAGACGCCGCGCGGCGTCGCGGAACCGGCGTGATTCGTAAACCTCGGTGCCGAATGCCTTCACCACCTGATGGCCGCTCAGGGTCTCCTGCAGGATCTGGTTCACCTCGGCGGCGTGGTCCTGTGTGCGGCGGCTGGTGCGCGCGGATGCGGCGCCCGATGCGCGCGGTCGGCACCAGTATCAGCGGCATCACCACCAGACTGGCAGCGGCGAGTTTCCAATCCTTGTACAGCACCACGAAAAGCAGCCCCAGCACGACGAAGCTCTGGCGAAGCAGATCTGCCAGAATATGCGACGTGGCCACCTGGATTTTCTCGATGTCGTTCATGATGGACGACATCAGACGCCCCGTTGAATGCGATTCAAAAAACTCAGACCCGTGCCGCAGGACCTTTTCGAAAACGGTGTTGCGCAAGTCGGTGACTGCCGAAAAACCGACATAATTGACCATGTAGTTGGCCAGGTAATCGCAAATCCCTTTGACCGCGAACACCACAAGGATGGCGAAGCCGACCATGGTCCAGACATTGTGCCAGCCTGCGGGCACGAACTGGTTCAAATACACGGGATGATCGAAGATCGGAATCGTGAACAGCAGCACGGGTGTGTCGGGCGAAGCAGGGTTCAGTACGCGATCGAAGATGGGCCCAATCAAGAGCGCGATGGAAGCGTGAGCCGCGCCGACGAGCGCCATCAGAAGAACCGAACAGGTCAGGTAAAACCAGTAGCGCCGCGCGTAGGCGAGCAGGCGCAGCAGGTCGTTCATACACGCACCCGCAGTCTCTCCAGCGCCTCGATCACTTGGCGAGCTTTTACAGAACGGATTTCGCCAGACCCCGACAGCACTTCGGCCGGCGTGCGCCACGGCGCCCAGACTACCGGATCCGACGGCCCGAAGATGACGACTGCTGGAATCCCGAACGCTGCCGCCATATGCGCAGGCCCGGAATCATTGCCCACGAACAGCGACGCGCCCGCCATCAGCGATTTGATTTCTTCAAGCGGCGCTCCCGGCACGGTCTGCCATTGGCCGAAGGCAGCAAGGTCCTCGCCGGGTCCGCCGATGAAAACCGGGTTCAGGTCAAAGGATCGCTTCAAGGTTTCGGCCACTTCGAGGAACCGTTCTGCAGGCCACGTCTTGCCGGGAAGGGCGGCAACGGGATGGATCACCGCATAGGATGCAACCGCAGTGGCGGCCAGCGCTGGCTTCGAACAGAACAGCTTCGCGCGTGGAATCTCGACCTGCGGCACGCCCAGGTAAAACATAGCCGAAGCCAGATGCTCTGCCGTGTGGACCTTGCGGTCAACTCCCAGAATTTCCTGGGCGCGCGGAATCCTCAAGTTGTAAATCAGAGAGGGGCGGAAATGCCCGAATCCGGCCCGAAAGCGTGCGCCCGAGAAAGCGGTCAACATGGCGCTGGAGCCGCCCCCGTGAAGATTTAGGCTGAGGTCCGGCCGCCACCGGCGCACGAGTCGCCACTCAGGTGGCAGGATTTCGGCCACGTCCGGATTCCCCTCGAACAGCATGCGAAAGCGATCCTCCACCACGATGGCGATCGAGAGATCAGGTCGCGCCTGTTTCAGGACGGCCAGGGCGGGCGTGGTGAGGATGCAGTCTCCCATGGAGCGAACCCGGATGACCGCAATCCGCCCCTTATCCGGGATCCGTTCGAAGACTGAACTCATGCCGTGCGGCTATTCCTCCACGCGGGCTTCTTCAATCAGAAACACGGGAATGTCGTCGCGAATGGGAAATACGCGATGGCACTGAGTGCACTTCAGCCCGCTGCCATCCGGCTTCAGTTCAAGGGCTGCCTTATCCAGAGGGCACACCAGGATGTCCAGAAGTTCCTTGCTGAGGGCCATATGCGTGTCCAGTTTACCAGCTTTTATGCGGCTGGCTTCATCTCCGAGCGGGCCCGCGCGATCGCTCCGAGATATTGCCGGGCGCGGTCTTCAATCACATCGAACCGCCCTTCCTTCACGCTCTTGGCATCCACCAGTTCGCCGCCCACGGCTACCGCGCAGGCGCCGGCTTTGAGAAATTCGCCGGCAGTTTCCAGATTCACGCCGCCGGTGGGAATCATTTCGATGTGCGGAAATGGCCCCCGCAGCGCCTTGATGTACTTCGGCCCGCCCACATTGCCGCAGGGAAAAATCTTGACGATATCCGCACCGGCGTCCCACGCGGTCACCACTTCGGTGGGCGTCAATGCCCCGGGGCAGATGACTTTCGAATAACGCTTCACTATTTCGATGGTGGACGTTTTCAAACTCGGCGTCACGAAAAACTCTGCGCCGGCTAGCATGCAGGCGCGAGCCGTCTCCGGATCGAGCACTGTTCCGGCCCCAAGGACGATTTTGTCACCGAACTGGTCGGCTACTTTTTCCAGCGCGTGGATGGCGCCAGGCACCGTCATGGTGATCTCTGCCGCGCGGATGCCGCCGCGATAGATGGCGTCGATGGCTTTGATCGCACCCTCGGCGCTCGACGTACGCACCACCGGGACGATCCCGATCTCGATGATGGACGACAGAATCCGGTCCTTGGTCATGAGTTCAGATTATCAAGTTACGCTGCCAGTCTCTTGACTGAAATCAGGTTCAACGGGCCCACGCCGGGAAAGCGCTCGGGGAGGCGCTCGATCACCGCGCGGAGCGGCTCGAAATCCTGCGGACTATTGTGGATCAGCGGCAGATTATGCTCCAGCGCGGTGGCCGCAATCATGACATCAAAGCGCCAGCGGCTGAGGCGGTCTTGACGGGATTCTTGCGCCCGGTGACGGCGACGTGGCGGACTCGGAGGACTTGGGTGCAGGGCCATCAGCTCTGCGGATAGTTGTGCGCAGTCGGTGTCAAAAGGAAGAACGTTGCAATCGTCGCGTAAGTGGATCAGATACTCGGCCATTGCTTGTTCCACTTCCTGCTGCATGGAAGGCATCCTGCGGAGGAGCAGCGTCCAGTAGCCACGCATGCGTTCAACCACGGTTAACGGGCATAGATGAAGTCGAAATTGTCGCAAGTAAGCGGTAAGCCATTGCCTTGCCGACTCGTCAGCGTTACGCGCAAAATAGCTTTGCGCGCTTGTATCAAACATAGCCGCGCCAAACAACGCCGGTGTCATTCAGAATCAGCAGAAGGCTCCTCCATAATGATTCCGTCGAGCAGCAGCATCTCCTCCTCGGTAAAAGGAGCAAATGCCTTTTGCAGGCTCTCCAGACTGCCCTGATTGTTGTCTTGTTTGAAACGGTAACTGCGAAGACTTTGCTCCATGAGTTCTGCGATGGCGGCGCTCAGAGTCTGACGCCGTTGCCTGGCAAGCTTTTCGGCCTTACGGACGAGATCTTCCGGTAATGTTAGCGTGGTTCGCCGCGTTTGCGGATGGGCCTGCGGCATACCCCTGGTGTTTGACGTCGTCCTGCGAGACGTAGCGCGGGTACGTAACATGTACACAGATTAGCATCAAACTTCGCATCAGACTGCATCAACCTACCAGTCCACCGCCGCGCCGTCATCGGCGTCGTAGCTCTCGGGATTGCGCCAGTCGTGGCCGATCTTGTCAGCCATCGCATTCTCATCCAGCTCGATGCCCAGGCCCGGACCAGTAGGCAGGTCCAGGTAACCGTCGCGAACGGTGAACGGTTTCTTGAGGTAGCCTTCGCCAAGTGACACTTGTTCCTGACACAAGAAGTTAGGAATGGAGGCTGCCATTTGCACGCCCGCGGCCAGCGAAATGGGCCCCACCGGGTTGTGAGGAGCGATGGTGGCATAGAAAGCTTCCGCCATTCCTGCGATCAGCCGGACTTCGGTGATGCCGCCCGCGTGGCACAAGTCCGGTTGCAGCACCGCGGCGGCTTTCTTTTCCAGCACCTCGCGGAATCCCCACTTGGTGAAAACGCGCTCGCCCGTCGCGATCGGAAGAAATGTTTCGCGCGCGATCTCGGCCATGATGTCGTGCTCCTGGCAGTTGATGGGCTCCTCGACGAACATGGGCTGATAGGGCTCGAGCGCCTTGATCAGCAGTTTGGCTGTTGCCGGGCTGATGGCGCCGTGAAAATCAATCGCGATGTCGATATCGTTTCCGGCTGCATGGCGCAGTTCGGCAAACTGCTCGGCTGCGTAACCGACGGCTGCCGGTGTTTCGATGTACCGCGCCGGGCGCTTCTTCGCAGGTCCGGTCTTGAATGCCGTGAAACCCCTGGCCATGCCAGTTTTCAGAGCTTCCACGCTATCGCCGTGGGCGTAGACGCGCACCCGGTCGCGCGTGGGCCCGCCCAGCAGCTCGTAAACCGGCACGCCCAGCGCTTTGCCTTTGATGTCCCACAATGCCTGATCGATGCCGCTGAGTGCGCTGGTCAAAATCGGGCCGCCGCGATAGAACGCATGCCGATAAATGGCCTGCCAGTGGTGTACTACACGACGCGGATCTTTTCCGATCAGATAGGGCTCTATCTCCTTCACCGCTTCGGCGCACGTGAGCGCACCGCCTTCGGTGATGGGCTCGCCCAGGCCCACGATGCCGGCGTTGGTGTGAATTTTCAGAAAGAGCCAGCGCGGCTTTACCAAAAAAGTCTCGAGCCTGGTGATTTTGAGATTCTCTTTAGGAGAGATGGGCGCGGCGTTGGATTGTGCGCCGCTTGCGGTGCAATCGAAAGCGGCAAGCCCCGCGCCGGCAAAAGCGCTTCGAATGAGAGAACGACGATTGACGGGTTGCATAAACTGTTACTTCTCCAGCAGTGGGAATGCAGTAATGCGCAGCTTGGCTGCGCCGTAGGGGATCAGCGTCAGGGGCTCGATAGCCTCCGCGCTGGAAACCGGACTCTGGGGCGGCGGCGCCGCGGAGCCGTTGATTAGTTTCCACTCGGGGATGCGCCGGCCCTTGGCCATCAATTCGACCGGCGCGCCTTCAGCGCTGAACGGATAATCGCCGACTCGCTTTTCCCGTACCTGAATCGATGCTTCCGGCCGGTCCGGATCCAGCATCAATCCATAGTTCCAGGGCGTGGTCGGGAAAACTTCCCAGTCTGCCGCCGGCGATCTGTCGCGCAGCTTTTTCCAGTCCTCCCCTATTTTGAGCGAATAAACCAGCGGACCCCGTTCAAGAGCGATCGAATTTTGGTACCAGCGCGACACGCGCAGTTTCATGGGCAGAGTGATTTCAACCACATCGCCCGCCCGCCACTCGCGATCGATCCGATGAAAACTGCCCTGTCCGACACTTCTCTCTGGCTGGCCATTTACGGAAATGTGTGCCGCAGTTGTCCACTGTGGAATCCGGAGTTCGAGTGGGAATGGAACGTTTTTCGCGGGATTCACCGTCAAGCGGATCCGGTCGCGAAACGGATAATCGGTGTCCTCGATAACAGACACCGGTACGCCGCCGCGCACCGTCGTGTGTACTTCGCTCGGTCCGTACGCCACTGCTGCCAGTCCATCATCGCTGGTAGCCATCCACAGGCTTGCAATAAATTTGGGCCAGCCCTGGTGAAAGTTGGAGGTGCAGCACCCGAAGTTCGGCTCCAGGCCGAACAAGTTCGAGTCCGGACCATTATTAGTCCAGTCACGCTTGTGGAGCGTGCATAAGACTTGGTTGGGCTGCTGATCATATTGATGCGCCCACATGTCCGCGCTGAATGTGCCGGGCAGGGGATTGTAGGCGATCTTCTCCAGCCGGTCCCCCAATGCTGCATCTCCGAAAATGGCGAGCAGGTTCTCAATGGAGTACATGCCCTCCACCACCGCGCAAAGCTCTGTGCCTTGCGAAGGGTTCCGCCCCGCGTAATGCTCGTCGCCCGAATGCACGCCGTTGGGCAGCAGGTGGTAACGGTCCATCTCATCGAGTTGCCGCGTTACCGCGCCACGATCTGAAGCGTCGCCAGAAACCAGCCACCACTCGCCCTCGGTTTTAAGCGCCATGGCATTGTTGACGACATGGGTCTCTAGTGTGAGTTGCTGTGAATTGGCTTTCGAGGTGTAGACAAACGGAGCGAACTGAGATTTCCAGTCGTGGCCCTGTGCGTGGAGTTTGCGGGCGAGGTCGAGAAGGCTGGTATCGCCCGTCCGGTTGTAGAGCCATAGTACGCTGACTACTTCGTCGGCCCATCGGAACACGGCCCACTGTTTGAGTGGCTCCGAGTCCATGGCGCGCGACTGGTACGCCAAATAGCGGCGCATGAGCGGAATCACGCGCTCGTCATCGGTGGCCTCCTGGTATTGCGTGAGCGCCTTCAGCACGATCATATTGGGCCACCAGTCGCGGTTCTTCTCAGGCTCGATGGAGCCATCGGTGCGTTGATGCGTGAGCGTCCAATCCACCCACCGCCGGGCTTTGTCGACCAGCCGCCGGTCCTCGAGCAGGTAAGCCATCGGGACCAAGCCATCCAGAAAGTACGGTCCGCGCTCCCAACTCTCTCCCGTTCCTCCCAGCCACCCGCTGTTTCGTCCAACATATGGCCAGAACTCGTCGAGATGGCCGCTCAATCCTTCTGCCTGAACGCGAAGCTGCCGCTCTAACCATCCACGCGGCTTCACAGAAGTAAGCGGCAGAAGGTAGAAACGTTCTGGCGCGAGCGGCGGGCGATTTCTGACTGCCGGTCCAGCCGGTAAATTTTTCGGCGTTAAACCGAATAGAGCGAACACCAAAAAAGTGCTGCCGCCGATTCGCATGGTCGACTCATTTTATATCGCGGTGACTGGGCCGGAGCGCTTCCTCGCCCAGTGAACGGCGATGCCGCCAAGAATGAACGGGAGCGCCGTTACACCGGCGAACTGCATTTTCTCCAGCAGCATCGAAAATTCCTTTGCCGAGAGAAAGCCCCGCAACGAATCCGGGATGTAGGTATAGACGCGCGCGCGCCGGTGCAGAATCATTCCCCAGAAGGCGCCCTGCGTGTAAAGGTACGCCAGATAAAACCTCCGAAGCCAGCGGTGCGAGGGGAGGAAAAAGTCCAGGCTGACGAGTACGCCGCCAGGCCGCAATATCCGGTGCACTTCCGCGATCGCGGCTTCAAGACAGGGAAAATTCCGGAGGCCGTAGCCCACGAAAACAGCATCGAAGCAGTCAGTGGGGAAGGGCAGGGCCGCCGCGTCAGCGCAGACGGTCTGTCGAAGTTTCGACATGCGCAGCATTCGCACTGTCAGATCAGCGCCCACAATGTGCGATTCCGCAGACTGCTGGGCGACGAGCTTGGCGAAATCGCCGGTACCGCATGCCAGATCGAGAACTTTCGCACGTGCCGGGAGCATCGCGCGCCGAACCGCCAGGCGTTTCCAGCGCTGATCCATCCCGTAGGAAAAGACACGCGTAATGAAATTGTATTTGGGCGCGATAGTCGAGAACATATCGCGCATCAGGCGGGAATCTTGTTTTTCTGCTGGAGCCTTCAAAACGAAGGCAGGATTATAGCAAAGCGGAGATTCCGGTACCGGTATTTGTTTGTCACGGCCGCCAAGCTTCTGGCCAAACCCTGACACCTAACACCTGGAACCTGAAACCTGCTTTTGTTATCCGGCTAATGTCCGGCGGCCGCGCGCAGCGACTTTCGGGACTTCGACCACCGCGCCCGCTGACAGCGGCGGCACGGGGAGGCAGGTGGATTCTACCAACTGCATCATGGCGTACGTGGGCATGTCTTCGGCTTCCTTGGCGAAGGTCACCTCGTTCGTTTCGGAGTCGAAATCCACCTTAATCAAATCGCCGCCGCGAATCTGTTGCGTCGCAATCAGGTTCGACATGGGATGCACCAGCCCTCGATCGATGGCGCGCTTCAGATGGCGGGCGCCGTATTTCACGTCTGTCCCTTCACGCAGCAGATAATCCTTGGCGGCGTCGGTGAGGGAGAACACGAACGGCGTACTCGTCGACGTGTTGAAAACCCGCTGCTGCAGAATGTTCAGCTCCAGCCCCAGGATTTTGCGCAGCTCAGGCTGCCCCAGTGGTTTGAACACGACAACTTTATCGATGCGGTTCATGAACTCCGGTGTAAACTTGCGTCGCGCGGCTTCGACGCCGGCTTTTGAAACCTTCTCGGAGGTTTTCTCATCCAGCTGCCCGGACTGATGCTGTCGCTCGAGTTCCGAAGCCGCAAATCCCAAATTGGGTCTCAAGATGGAACCCATTTCGGAAGCCCCCAGATTACTGGTCATAAAGATCAGCGTTCGTGAGAAGTCCACCCTCCGATTGTCCCCAAGGGTTAATGTGGCTTTGTCCAGAATGCCCAGCAATAAATTCCATAGGGCGTCGCTGGCCTTTTCAATCTCGTCAAACAGCACAAAACTCACTTTGATTTTTTCTGAGTGGTATTGATTCAAAACTTCCTGGCTCAGCAGCGGATGTGTTTCCCTGTGTCCCAGATATCCGGGAGGCGAACCGATCAACTTGGCAATTTCGTGGCTGTGCTGAAACTCCGCGCAATCGATCTTAATCATGGCGCGTGGGTCGCCCACCAGGCTTTCAGCGGCGGATTCCACCAGCCGGGTTTTGCCCGAGCCCGTAGGCCCAAGGAACAGAAAGTTACCGATCGGACGGCCCGGCCCATTCATTCCTGCCATGAACATCTGGTAGATGTTGACAATCTGGTCGATCGCTTCGTCCTGACCGACAATCCGCCTGTGCAGGTCCGTATAGAGCTTGTTAGCGTCCTGGCCTGTTCGCGTCGGATCGAGCTTTCTATTCAGCCGTACCATGTTCGTTTCCCACCTCAAAGACTCACGCTCAATCTAGAGCAAGTTGCATGCCAATGCGAAAAACGCCGCTATTTCCTCGGCTTCAAGGGTCTCATTTCCACGCGGCTAACCAGCGTGCGCTGAGGCATTCGCAGCAGATTCATCACAACTTCTGCCACGTCCGCTGGCGCAATCTTCCAATCTGCGCCTGCTCCACTCCCCGAACCAAACTCGGTATCGACGCTGCCCGGCATGATGTAACTCACGCGAACATTGTCGTATCTGTGGTCCAGCATCATCGCTTCGCTAAACCCGTTTAGCCCGAACTTCGACGCGTTATAACCCGCGCCCCCCGAGAAAGCATTCTTCCCGGCCAAGCTACTAATATTGATGATGTAGCCTTCACCAGATTTATTAAATCTTGGTAAAACTTCGCGGCAACAGTAAAACACACCTGAAAGATTCAGGTCGATCATCTGATGCCACTCTCCAATACTCATATCGGCCACGCGCCGAAATATTCCCAATCCAGCGTTGTTGATTAAGATTCCTAAATCGCCTAGATGCTGATCCACGCTGCCGAAGAACCGTCGCACGTCTTCGGGTTTGGAGATGTCGGCCGCTTCGCCATATACCTGACCGCCGGTGGTCTCTGTTAATTCCGTGACAGCGCGGGTTACCGTTTCGCCGGAACGGCCGCAGATGGCCACCGATGCGCCTTCACGCAGCAGCCGCTCGGCCACGGCTCGGCCGATGCCCCGCGTTCCACCCGTAACAACTGCTACTTTGCCGGAGAGAATTTTGTCCATCCCTAGATCTTACGCATGCAGCGCAGCTTGGATTGCCCCGCGCTCTGTTAAAATAGTTACAGAAAGTATCGAATGACGCCCGCCGCGCCGACCGCCTACTGGCGGAAACTTTGCGAAGAGAATTTCTCGCGCCTTATGGAAGACCTCGAGCAGCAGGTCGAAACCGAGGTGAAGTCTCGTGTGTCTGCGGTGCTGCAGCGATCCACGACGGAACCTGTGCCGGACGCCCTCTCGGAGAGCCTTCGTGGATCGGCCGAAGCGTTGAATCAGGCCGTGCGCCGCCTGCGGAATGCCGCCGGCATTGAGGATTTGTATTCCGTACTTCTCGACGTCACCGTTCCTTTTTGCGATCAGGCAGCCCTGTTCTCGGTCCACGAAAAGCGCGTTCGCGCGGAGCGCATCAGGCGTCATGCCGGTGCGCAGTCCGGCGAACGCTTGGCGAGACTCGAAATCCCCACCGCACAAGCGGCGGCGTTCGCCACCGCGATCGAGACTCATGATCCCGTCATCGCGATGAGCGCTCCCGGAGAGATTTCAAACGCCCTTCTCGGGCTCTTCGGCCACAAGCCGGACGAGCGGGTTTACCTGTTCCCGCTGGTGGTGAATGAAGCTGTGGCGGGTATTCTCTATGCCACCGGGCGCGTACAGGCTCCCCTCCTAGAACTGCTTTCAGGGGTGGCAGGGCTACAGTGTCATATTTTCACACTCGCGTTGGATCCGCCGGCAGGTTTAGGACTGGCGTTTGGTGGCCAGCAAAGGCCTTCAGATCAGATGGTTACGATCTCGGGAGCGGCGCCCAACGGCGCTCCGGCCGAGACTATGACGAAAGCCTTGGGTGCTAAACAGCACAATGCGTGGAGCTCCCTTTCGCGGGGAGAACAGCACGTGCATCTGGCGGCGCAACGTTTTGCTCGCGTGCAGGTAGCCGAGATCCGGATTTCCAAACTGGATGTGCTGCGGTCTGCCCGTGAAACCCGCGACATTTACGGCGCGCTGCAGTCACCCATCGATGCGGCGCGCGAAGAATTTCGGGAGAAGCACATGACTTCGTCTCCCACAATGGTGGACTATTTGCACCTCGAACTGGTGCGCAGCTTGGCGAATGACGACGCAATTCTGCTTGGCCCCAACTATCCCGGCCCGTTGGTCTAGCTTTACTGCAACGCTGATTCTGGGGATTGCGGTTGCCTTCCCCGCGGCCGCCGCCGAAGACTTGGCGTCCCTGGTTAAGGTATACCGCGACAATCCATCCATCGCGCGGCGCGCGCGCATCGAGCATTTCGCTGCGCAGCATCCCAAAGATCAAACGGGCGCGCTGGCCCACCTGGCCTTGGGGGTTACCTCGCTCGATCAGAAGGATTACCCCCGCGCCATCCAGCACCTGAAAGCCGTCGAGACTCGCCTGCCGAAAATCCAGGACTACAGCGCTTACTATCTCGCGTCGGCCGAATTGCAGGTGAAGAACGAAGCGGGCATCGAGAAAGAGCTGGCAGCCGTGGCAGGGGCCGAGATTGTTTCTCCGCTGACTGCCCGGTCCAAAGTGCTCCGGGCCAAGGCGCTGGTGGCTCTGAACAATCCCGCGGAAGCCATTCGCATACTCGGTGAGCGTGACGGTGAATTGCCGCAACCGGACGCATACCTCACGCTGGCCACCGCGTACGAGGCAGCTGCCGATCCTCTCCATGCCGCCCTTTATTACCAGCGCGTTTACTTCAGTTATCCCGACACGGATGCCGCGGTGCGCGCTTCCGCTGCCCTGATGATCTTCAAAGATACGATGGGCGCGGCTTACCCGCCGGCCACCGCGGATCAGATGCTCGGTCGCGCGGAAAAATTTATGGCGGACCGCGATTATGTTCGTGCGCGGAAGGAGTTCGCGGCCATCGTTCCGCAGCTCACCGGCCTCGACCGGGATCGGGCCCGCGTCCGGATCGGAGCTGCTGATTATCTGCGAGGAGAGACGGCGGCGGCTTCCCAATACCTCGCAGCGCTGGGTCTCGAGGACTCGGAAGCCGACGCCGAGCGCTTCTACTATATCGCCGAGTGCCAGGGTCGCGTGAATGATGACGGCGAAAGGCTCGAGACCGTGAAGCGTCTCGCCAAGGATTATCGCTTGTCTGCGTGGCGCTTGAAGGCGCTGGTGTCGGCTGGCAATCACTATTTGTTGCAGAACCGTTCCGACATGTTTGAATCGCTTTACCGGGCGGTGTACGAAGATTTCCCGGATGACGCCATGGCTTCCTATTGCCACTGGAAGGTGACCTGGAGTGCTTACGTCCAGCGGCGTCAGGATTCGGGGGACCTCCTGCACGAGCAGCTCGAACGCTACCCGACCGATCCTCGGACCGGTGCGGCCCTCTATTTCCTGGGGCGCTTGAGTGAGCCGGCCGGCGATTTCCCCGCCGCGCGCGCCTACTACGCCAGGATCGTCAGCCTCTATCCCAATTATTATTACTCCGTGCGGGCGCGGGAACGCCTTGCCGATCCCAAGCTTGTGGCTGCGGAACCGTCCGCGAAAGTCGTTCAGTATCTGAATGGCCTTCCATTCCCCGAGCGCCGTGTTCCCGCCGGCCAGGAGCTCTCATCCGCTACCAAACTCCGCATCGACCGCGCTCGACTCCTCGCCGGAGCCGGCTTATCCGATCTCGCTGAAGCCGAGCTGCGATTCGGTGCGCGCACCGACGGCCAACCGCAGCTGCTGGCTATGGAGCTGGCGCGTTCGGCCGCGTCGCCATACATCGGCTTGCGATATATGAAAAGTTTTGCGCCCGATTATCTTTCCACGCCCTTCGATCAGATGCCCCGCGCGTTCTGGGAATACCTGTTTCCGCTGCCCTACCAGAAGGACTTGGTGCGCAACGCCACGCTGCAGAATCTGGATCCTTATGTCGTGGCTGCCCTCATTCGCCAGGAATCGGAATTTAATCCGGCGGCCATCTCCCACAAAAGCGCTTACGGGTTGACCCAGCTAATGCCCGCTACCGGGAGGCAGTTGGCACGGCGCAACGGCGTCCGCCGCTTCCGCACTTCGATGCTGTTGCAGCCTGCGACAAGCCTCCAGTTGGGCGCGCGCTACCTCCGCAGCATGCTGGATGAATGCGGCGGCAAGTGGGAAGAGACCCTGGCGGCTTACAACGCCGGAAAAACCCACGTGGACCAGTGGCGCACTTGGAACTCTTTTCAGGAACCGTCCGAATTTGTCGAGACCATCCCGTTTACCGAGACCCGGGAATATGTGCAGGCCGTATTGCGGAATGCCGCCATTTACCGCCGCCTTTACGGAACCGCAATCTCCGCGTTACCCTCAACAGATGGCGTCACCGCAAAAACCCCCGCCAGCCGCGCTAAGCGCAACCGATCGCGCACGATTTCGTAGCCTTCGCACCAGAGATTTCACCGAGTCAGTGATCCGCGAGATGACGCGTCTGGCGGTGCGCCATGGCGCCATCAACCTGGCACAGGGCTTTCCGGACTTCAGCGCGCCGGAAGCGCTCAAAGAAGCTGCGCGCGAAGCCATCAGCAACAATTTCAATCAGTATGCAATCACCTGGGGCGCAAAATCTCTGCGGGATGCCATCGCCGCGAAATACCGGCGCACCTATGGGATCGACGTCAATCCCGAAACCGAAGTGACCGTCTGCTGCGGTTCTACCGAAGGCATGATCGCTTCTCTCACCGCCGTCACCAATCCCGGCGATGACGTGGTGATCTTCGAGCCTTTCTACGAAAACTACAGGCCGGATACGAAGCTATGCGGAGCCGTGCCTCGCCTGGTGCAGCTCCGGCCGCCCGACTGGACCTTTGACCCCGCTGAGTTGCGCCGCGCATTTACGCCGCGAACCAAAGCCATCATCTTGAACTCACCGAACAATCCGACCGGCAAGGTCTTTACGCGTCCGGAGCTCGAGTTCATCGCCGGCCTCTGCCAGGAGTTTGATGTTCTCGCCATTTCCGACGAGATTTACGAACACATTACTTATGACGGCCATGATCATATTCCCATCATGACTCTGGACGGTATGCGAGACCGTTCTGTATTAGTCAACAGCATGAGTAAAACGTTTTCAGTAACCGGCTGGAGGGTAGGCTGGGTGCTGGCTGCGCCTGATTTGTCTGATTCCGTACGTAAAGTGCACGACTTTCTCACCGTGGGCGCCGCAGCCCCGCTACAGGAAGCGTGTTCGTTAGCGTTAACCTTCCCTGATCACTATTACCATCAGCTTACAGCGGACTACGCGAAACGCCGCAGCTTGATCTTTGATATTCTCGAGGACGCAGGTTTCCGCTGCTACTCCCCTCGAGGCGCATATTACGTAATTACAGATATTTCCAGCTTCGGATTCGCCGACGATGTGAGTTTCGTCAGGCACTTAATCACAGATATCGGTGTCGCTGCCGTTCCTGGGTCAAGTTTTTATGACAATCCTGCCGATGGTTCGCAACAAATTCGCTTTTGTTTTTGTAAGAAATATGAGACCCTGGAGGCAGCCGGAAAAAAGTTGTTTTCAGTTTCCCGATCTCGATAGCCGCCAATTTGCGGCTGGAGAAAAGTCCGATGTTACCAAGTTTTCTACTCCCGGAAACTACAGTTCGCGAAGACGGCAACGGTTCCGATCTGGACCTTGGCGCTTCGAAAGGCCGTTTGGTCCTGCTGACCCTCGGCATTACCCGCATCATCGAACAGGAGAGCCTGGACGTTTCGATCTGGGGCTCGGTGGATGGCCAGGAATGGGGGACCAAGCCCTTGGTGGCCTTCCCGCAAAAATTCTACTGCGGTACCTACCAGGTTCTGCTCGATCTCGGTCCGCATCCGAATGTCCGGTTTGTACGCGTGAAGTGGTCCGCGCAACGCTGGGGTAAGGGCAATAGCCAGCCTCTTTTCGGTTTCTACATATTCGCGCAAGAGATGAAGCAGGAAGTGCTGGCCGTCAGCGCCTGAACCCGTTTCCCGCAATTTACACCTGTTCTCTTCCTACCTGCTAGACTGTTCTTAAAAACAGGACAGAACCATGAGCGATTCGTCTGCGTCATCTTTGGCCATCAACCGGCGAGCTTTTCTCAATCAGACGGCGGCCGCGATCGGCGGAGCCGGCCTTCTCAGTTCCCCGGCGTTTTCCTACTCGCGCATTAAGGGGGCCAACGACCGCATTCTGCTTGGCCACATCGGAATCGGCGACCGCGGTTCGGAGCTCGATTGGATCGTGTCGCAGCTCAAGGACAAGCATAACGTCGAGATGGCGGCGGTCTGCGATCTATGGAAAGTGAACCGCGAAAGAGCCGCCTCGAGGGCGCAGACCGTGTACGGCCGTGCTCCGCGCGCTTTCCAGTACATGGATGATTTGCTGGCCCAAAAAGATATTGACGCCGTGGTCATTTCAACCGCGGACTTCCAGCACGCGCCGGTATTGCGGGCAGTGGCGGAGGCCGGCAAAGATGCTTACTGCGAAAAGCCCATGGCCAACGACCTGGATGAGGCCAAAGCCGCTCGCGATGCAGTGCTCTCGCGCAACCTCATCGTGCAGATCGGCACGCAGCATCGCAGCGAGTCTTATCAGATTGCCACCAAACAGTTCATCGACTCCGGCGCCTTGGGCGACGTAACCAAAGTCGAGATGGTTTGGAACTTTCATGGCCCGCGCTGGCGCGGGCGGCGTGAAGTGGACCAGATCCGCGAGGAGGATACGGACTGGCGCCGGTGGCTGATGCACAAGCCCTACCGTCCGTTCGATCCGCGCGCTTACTTCGAGTTCCGGCTCTACAAGGACTTCTCGAGCGGTATCGCCGATCAATGGTTATGCCACGGCGCCGATCTGATGCACTACTTCCTGGAAGATAATTTTCCAAAATCGGTTGTGGCCCACGGCGGCATCTTTGCGTGGAAAGACGGCCGCGAAAATCCGGATACCTTTCAGGCCCTGCTCGAATACCCCAAAGGTTTCCTAATGAGTTTCTCCACCAGCTTCGGCAACGATAGCGACAGCTTCAGCCGGATCATGGGCAAGCAAGCCACCCTCGTCAACATCGGCGGAGAGGGCAGCCCCCGCTGGAAATGGGTGGAAGAGAAGGGTAACCACGAGGACAATCCCTATATCAAGCGCGACGAGAAGTATGTCCTGCTTCCCGGCAGCGACAGGATCCCGCCGCCCGGCATGGGCGACACGGACCTGTCGCACATGACCAACTTTCTGGAGTGCCTGCGCAGCCGCAAGGCGCCGAACGCCACCGTGCTTAACGGTTACGCCCATTCAGTCGTGGTCATTATGGCGGCGCGAGCCTACCGCGACGGCAAGAAGCTTTATTGGGACCCGAAGACAGAGCAGATCGTCGACCGTCCCGTATAGACCCTGCGTAACCGGCTTTGAGCCGCGACCAGAGGAAACGGCCTAACGTTCTGACTGCTACAAGCCACTGGTGTGGCGCTTCAATAAGCGTTGTCATTCATATCTGAGCGCCACCATGGGATCGACGCGCATGGCTCGACGCGACGGTGGGTAAGCGGCTAGCAGTGCGATCGCCGAAAACAACAGTGAGACGCCCACGAAGGAGACACCGTCGACTGTATTGAGTCCAAAGAGCACTCCGCGCAGCACGTGAGAGGCTCCAACAGCGAGAAACATTCCGACAAGCAATCCAGCGAGCACAGGCCGTGTACTTTCGCGCAGGATGAGTCCAAGGATGTCGCGCTTTTGAGCGCCGACAGCCATGCGGATGCCGATTTCGCGCGTGCGCAGGACGACATAGCAGGCCACTGAAGGAATTGACGGAATCCCGATAGGCTTCATAATCGGGATAGCTGACGGTTACGTCAGGTGCGGCAGAGTCGCTTGAGTCGCGGATCAGTCCGAGGTCGACCATCTCGCGATTTCTGAGTCTATGTCGAGGAGCAATGCGCTCCCGGCCCCGCTTCAGCCGCAGTCTCGAAACGTGCCTGTACGCCGCCATAACTGCGTCTGCCAGCCGCAAGAAATGATGCTTGCCGATCATCGGTTAACGTTGGTTATTAAAAGGGAAAGATTCAGGAAAAGGGGAGGCCCCGCCCGAAGGGGGGCCTCTTTTCAAATTCGGAGCAAACCCATGCTGTTAGGTCTAATTTGCCCGATCCCCCAGGTTCGCGCAAGCCATCTTTCAGGCGCGCCGCAAAAAGGCTGTCAGCATCTTTCGATACCCCGCGTGGAACGAAAGTGTGTTTGCTCCCCCCTTCGCCCTTGCCCGCGTCTGTCAGTTCTCACTAGTGGGGACTATCCATTCGGATAGTGCAGGTGAACAATACGGATAGCCGGTGCCGGCAGCGGCTTCAAGGCTGAGGACGGACGACCGTTGCGCCCAGCAATTGCTCCAGCAACGGCGATTCCGGATAGGGATGGCCTTTGTAGTGCCGGAAGCCCTCCGCGTATTCGACGCCCGCGCGCCGGCCGTTTTCACGATTCCACGCTTTCATGGTCTCCAGGTAGTTGTCCAGGGCGTGGTGCCTCAGCAGCCACTCCCGCTGGCTCGCATGCTCGGCGAGCATGGCGGTCTTGGTCTCCATCTGCGGGGCGACGTTCACAAAAAAATCCGGCAGAACCGTGTGGCCTTCACGATCCACCCCGCCGATGGGATCCATAAAATAGAGGTGCGGAATCTCGAGGAGCGGCTGCGCCGCATTCGCCGCGCCGGTTGCATAATTCGGAATTATGGCGGCGAAGCAGGCGTCCCGCACCAACTGGCTGGTGGCTTCGTGGTCGCAAAGGTAATCGGTGGGCGACGCCGTGAGCACCAGCCCGGCCGCTACCTGCCGCAAAATCTCGGTCACGCGGCGGCGTGAGTCGTCATCGATGAAGATGCTCATGTCGCGGAATTCGCCGCAGAGGTATCGAGCCCCGATGCGCCCTGCGGATCGTGCGGCCTCGCTGCGCCGGATGGCGGCAATTTCCTCCTGGGAATGGTGGTCGGAGCCGCAATCGCCCGGAGTCATCGTGACGATGGTGATGTTGTGTCCGGCAGCCGCCACCTGCGCCAGCGTGCCCGCCGCCAGGATCTCGATATCGTCGGGATGCGCGTGAATCGCCAGGACGTTTGTCTTCACGAGGGCATGCGGCTGGACTTCACCGAATTCTGAATGGCCAACTTGAGATCGAGCCCGGGGGCAAATCGCGCCACCCGCCGGGCCGCGATCTGCACGGTTCCGCCGCGCCTTGGAACGCGAACCATCCGCGCCTTATGCTGCGAAATGGCAAATGTTCCGAATCCCACCAGCGTCACCCGGTCGCCTTTGATCAGGCTCGATTGCACGCACTTCAAAAATGCGTCCAGGGCGTTCCCCGCCTGCACGTTGGTGAGGCGAGCATCCTGTGCGATCTTCTTGATCAAATCGCGTTTGTTCACAGCGTCTCCAGAGGTCGCGAGAGATATATCAAACGCCAGCGGGTGCTGTCAATCCAGAGGGGCGAGTCGGGTTTGTGCGTTTATGAGATTTTCCAGGCAATGCCGGCGAGCACGACACCTGACACGAAACTGAAAAAGTAAACGTCCTGCGGGGCCATCAGCGGATCAGATTTTCGCAAAATCACAAGGCACAGCGTGAATCCGGCGGCTGCACTCAGAAGCGCGATGAGGATGCGCTTCGGACTAAGGCGCGGCTTTGCAAGTACGGCTGCCACACTTTGCTCGTGCTGCCCCAAACCTGTCGATTTCCGGCGAGCCAGGACAATCGGCTGCCGCCAGTATAACATTCGGCGTTGAAAGCGGACCGTCGATGCTATCCTCAAGCCATGAAAGGGCTCAGGGTACGCCAGCCGCGGCATTACCAGGCATTCCAATGCATCGGAGCTGATTGCGAAGACACGTGCTGCAATGGCTGGCGCGTCATGGTCGATCGGCGCACCTATGACCTTTATCAGAACTGTTCGAACCCGGAGCTCAAGCCCTCGCTAACCAGCCTGGTTACGATCAACACCACCAGCACGGACGACGACGATTATGCGAGTATCACTCCCAATGGCACCGTATGCCCGTTTTTGTCGGAGGGCCTCTGCTCAATCCATCAAACGCTGGGTGAAGATTACTTGTCCACACTGTGCGCGACCTATCCGCGCATCATGAACGTCGTCGACGGTGTGCTCGAAAGATCGTTAGAGCTTTCCTGCCCGGAGGCGGCCCGGCTCGCTCTTCTCGATCCGGATCCGATGGAGTTCGAATCGCTGGAGGAGGATGGGAACGGTCGTCGCGCCAGCGTTTCCACAATCGTATCATCTGGTTCGCAATATTCCGATAAGCCTTACCGGCATTTCCACGAGGTTCGAGGGCTGGTCCTTTCTCTTCTCCAGAATCGCAGCTATCCTCTCTCGAGCCGCCTGATCATTCTGGGATACCTTTGCGACAAATTGAACGAAACCTCGGGGCATGATCAAGATGACTTGCCGGACATTGTGCGGGGATATGGCGATGCCATCGATCGCGGCCTGTTTAACGATCTTTTGTGCCGGTCGATCGCAAGGCCGGAAACACAGTTGGAAATCATGGCGGAACTCATCATTTACCGCATCACTTCGGACTTCACACAACGCCGGTTTCTTGACTGCTATGAAGAATTCATGCACGGCATCGGTTGGGGCCCGGATTCCACGATGGCAGAAATCGGAATTCGTTATGCGGAAGCTTACCGGCAATACTATGCGCCATTTATGGCCCGGCACGAATACATCATGGAGCGGTTCTTGGTGAATTATGTGTATAAGACCCTGTTTCCATTCGGACCGCAGGAAAGCACTCAAAAACTAAGCATCTATCGCAGGGACAGCCCTATTTTCACGCAGTACATTCTGCTGGTGCTGCACTACGCCGCTCTGAAGACAATTTTCATCGGCATGTCCGGCTTCCATAAAGCCGAACTTAGCACAACCCACTTGCTCAAGTTGATCCAATCGTACGCCAAGGCATTCGAACACAGCACTGCGTATCCGCCACACGCGGTCGAGATTCTTGCAGGCAAAGGCATGAAAAACGCAGCGTCCATGGCCGTTCTGATTCAGAACTAGAGCCTAACTCGCAATAGTGGGGCGGACCCCCTGGTCCGCGGCCGACGCCCTCGTCGGCCTCCGTCTCTCGTGCGATCGCAGAGGCGGATCCAGGCGTCCTGACGCCAACAGGTTTACCATCGTGTATTAAATCGACTGCACGCACCGTCGACGCCTGACGTCGTTTGCATTGAGGGTGAGCCATGCGAATTTTGACTTCCTGGCCCATTGTGGCACTCGCCGTATTCCCACTTGCGGCACGTGCCCAGACCCCTCTGGACGCCTGTGAACCTCCCAGGGCCACTGAGGCGCTTTCGCCAAACCGGCACGCGGGCATCAACTTGAGCGATTCCGATCGGACCGGCAAGATCTACAGGATTCGTGAAGCCATTGCGCGGTCCCCGGGCGATCTGTTTCTGAACCGCTGGCTCATCGAGCTGCAACCCAAGCCTCAAACCGGCGGCCTCGCGCCGCTGACTATCAGGAAAAACTCGCCAGGCACCCGGATGACCCGCGTTATCTGTACCTCTATGCGCGGGCCCTGGTGGGGAAGGATACGCCATCCGCCATCGAGTACTTCGAGAAAGGGATCGACCGCGATCCCAAACTTCCCTGGAACTATCTTGCGTTGACCGAGGTTTATTCCAGCGCAGCTTTCCGTAATGAAGCCAAGGTCGTCCATAACCTGCGCGCTTATCATAAAGCCTGTCCGGCGAGCCTGGATGCATTCGCATATCTAAATGTGATCCAAGACGCGCACGCCTTACGTGAGTTAGCTGGCGACCTGCGGGTGCAGCTTCAAAACTTCACCGATTCGCAGCACCTGCGCTACTACCCTATGCTCTGGGCCGCCGAGTTCCGCGTAGCATCGCCCGCCGAACTGGAGCGGTCAAGGACGGCTGTAGCGGGGGACTTGAGGCGCATCGAGCCGTTTTCGTAGGGCAACGATCTCGCCATCCTCAACGTGTTGGCCGAAGGCTATCGTCTCAGCGGCCAGCCGGACGGCGAGAAGCGTACCAATGCGCGAATCGCGGCAGCGCGTCCCCGCGACCCGGCATTTGAGGCTTACAAGACTTGGGAGAAGATCAGAGGTTCTACGGAGGCCGCGTGGACCGCCCACGCCGAGGCACTCTACAAGGCTTCGGCCGATTGGGTTGCGCAGTGGCCGGATAATCGCTTCGCCTGGGAACAGCGCCGAAATGCTCTGCTCCACACCCGAAGCCATTCCGCGGAAGACTGGAAGCAGGTCGCGGATGGGTTAACCCGCGCGGCCTTTAATGGTGACCCCCGATCCTTAAAGCTCAGTATTGCTCAGGACTGGGTTAGCGCACGCGTCATGTTAAAGGATGCTGTGGACATGCTGCGCGAACTCATGGATTGGTCCGAAACCCAATCTCCGGCTCAAAGCGATCTGATTCAAGGGACTGTCGCCGCCGATCTGGATGAGAGCAGGCGGCCGTCATTTCGATTCGTGGTTCTTGACACACTGGTGGATGCAGCCATCGAATTGAAAGATTTCAACCTAGCCCGTTCGACGTTAAGCAAGATGCGCAAATGGCTGGATACGGACTTCAAGAAATACTACGAGCAGAGCCCGATAAACTTTCCCGATCGCGAAGGCCGATATGTGAACTCGATGGGCCGCCTGGCGCAAAGTGAGGGCCGCAAGCTGGATGCGCTGGCCTACTTTCAACAGCTGATCACGAACCCCTGGTATGCGCGAGAGTATGGCGGTCCGGTGGACAAAGCGCGTGCTCTTTTTAGAGAACTTGGCGGGAGCGATGAGACTTGGGCGACGTGGTCGAAGGTGTAGCCTTGGCCAGTCGGTAAGCCCGACGTGCCTCGCGGCTGGCCAATAATGGCCTGGAACGCGCTGAATCGGCCCTTGCCGGAGATGCAGGTACCCGATCCTGCGGGCCGGATCTGGACATTGGCGGATTTCAAGGGCAAGACAACCTTTGTGTTCCTTTGGGCCACGTGGTGCGGCCCATGCTGGCAGGAACTGCCGGGAATGCAGAAGCTCTTTGAAGCCGTGAAGGGCCGTCCCGATGTGCAGGCTGTCAGCCTCAGTATGGATGAGAATCCCGCAATCGTGGACCGATTCATGAAGGAGCGCAAGTTCAACTTCCCCGTCCTGGTGAGCGAATCCTATGTTGAGCGGGTGCTCCCGGAAGTAATCCTCGGCCAGACGTGGCTGGTCGATCAGGCTGCATCCGTACGGTTGCAACGGCAAAACACGCCCTATCTGGAGCAGGTGTGGGTGGATGAGGCGCTCGATAAGTTGAACCATCCGCCGAAGTAGCCGGGGACTGACCTTATTCCTCCCGGAGTTCCTCGATTAGCTTTTCATTGGGATGACCTGGAATCCGAAAACGCTCTCGTGAAATGCTTGACCGGTTCGGAGGAGCTCATAAACGCTGCAGGCGAGTTTATGGCCGTGGGAGTGACTGCCCGTCTGGAAGGCTTCCACTTTCTACTGATGCGCCTCCAACTGGCGCAACCGCCGCTTGAGGAAATCCTGTTCGACGCCATTTGTAGCCAAGCTAGCGGCTTGTTCGTAGGCTGCTGCGGCCTCCCCGTAGCGATTCAGCCGTCGCAAGAGATCCGCGCGCGCGGCGTGGAACAAGTAGTATTGATCGAGCGCGCCCTTCTGTCCGAGGTCATCAATTCGTTTCAAGCCGTCCTCGATCCCCGCGCTCATCGCGACGGCTACGGCGTAATTGAGCGCGATCACCGGAGACGGATTCAAGGCCATCAGCTTTTCGTAGAGCGCCGCGACCTGCTGCCAATCGGTTTCCGCCGCAATGCTAGCCTCAGCGTGCAAAGCGGCGATCGCTGCCTGCAGTTGATAGGGGCCGACCGGGCCGAGCCGGAGAGCCTTTTCGACCAATATTAATCCCTCGGAAATCGCGGCTCGATCCCAGAGTGAACGATCCTGTGCCTCCAGTGTGACAAGTTCCCTGTTGAGGACGCGCGCATCTCTGCGCGAGGCGTGAAGCAGCATTAAAGCCAGCAGACCGATGTTCTCTGCTTCTCGCGGAAGCAGTTCACACAGGACGCGGCCGAGGCGAATCGCTTCGGCGCATAGATCGTTGCGAACCAGTTCCGTTCCCGAGGTCGCCGCATAACCTTCACTGAAGATAAGGTAGATGACGGCCTGCACCGGGGTCAGCCGTTGAGGCAAACGGTCCGGCGGAGGCACCTCGTAGGGAATTCGGGCCTCTTCGATCTTCCCCTTAGCGCGAACCAGACGCTGAGCAAGCGTTGATTCCGGGATCAGAAATGCTTTTGCGATCTCTTCCGTATGAAGGCCCCCGAGCGTTCGCAAGGTCAGCGCAACTTGCCCTTCTTGATTCAGCGCGGGATGGCAACACGTGAAGATCAGGCGCAGGCGATCATCCGGGTAATGCATGGCGGCTTCTCCCAGTTCGGGATCCTCGGGCAACGTCAAAACTTTGGTTTCATAGAGCAGTGCGTCCTGTTTCTCCCGTGCCGTATGATCGCGCCCGCTCTGATCGATGAGCTTGCGGTGCGCAGCAGCGGTGATCCAGGCTCCGGGGTTCCGCGGAATACCCTTGTGCGGCCAGGAGGCGAGGGCGGAAGCGAAAGCTTCCTGCAGCGCCTCCTCGGCCCGATCGAAGGATCCGGAAATGCGGATCAATGTTGCGATGATCCTGCCGGATTGTTCGCGAAATACGGTCTCTGCCGCTGCCATTGCGTCCATGGTTAAGGGCCCTGGGGCAACTCCGCGACAGGGCGGATTTCGATGCATCCATCGGCGCCTTTGCACGCTGTCGGGATACGTTTACCCCACTCGATGGCCTCGTCCAGGTCCTTGCAGTCGATGATGTAATACCCCGCCAAATGTTCCTTGGTTTCGGCAAATGGTCCATCGATGGTGAGGTGCTGGCCGTTTTTCACGCGAATCGTGGTTGCGGTCCGCGTGGGTTTCAAGCCTTCGACAGCCACCAGGACGCCTTGCTCTCGGGCATCCTGCATCACCCCCCAATGCCTGCTCTTGATGCTGTCGATTTCCTCCGGCGGCGGACCTTCAGCGCGCTCTTGCGAATAAATCAGAAATATGTAGTGTATTTCGCGTCTCCTCAATAGAATCCCATAGGACGGCCGCGAGATTCATCTTGTGGGAAAATTCGGGTCGGCCTTGATCTCACGGATTTGTTTCGTGTGCCGATCGCTGTGCGCCGCAATTGTGAGGAGCCATTCGTAGCCATCGAGCGAGCCAAGGACCGGATGATCTACGCGGTGTTCACGAAGATCAGAACTCGATTTTAAGAAACTGATGGTCTGGTCTCGGTTCGCCAGAAAGTGCTCCAAAGTGACCGCTGACGTCCATCTGCCTGTTGGTACCAGCGGCGGGGGAGCCTGAAACTTCGTGGATCGGTCCGGCACCTTCGTCAAGATCATATCGTCCACATCTTTAGGATTATTCCTCGGCGGCGAGGCCGGCGAGTTCTCAAGTTGCGGCCGAATGCTCTGCACGAAGAGACCCTCGGTCAGCGCGATGTGCTCGATGTTTCGGCCACTGACCATCGATCGGGCGCCGGTCTGAAATTTAATTGAGCTTCTGAAAGCCCCTTGACCGCATCGATTACGCCGTTGCGTGTCTCCGCGAGATACTTCAATGCCTGCTCGCGTTCGGACTGTGTGATGTCTCCTGTTGCGGCTCCAATTGCGCACACAGTACTCACCAGGAGCACGATCTGGAGTCGATTCCAATTGTGATTTTCACTGTAATTCTCCTTGTCTGAATCAGATTGACGCCCCAAACGCCTTGCGGCTCTTGTGCGTCCAACCTGACGACGTGCGGAGATTGAAAGATCGACAACGCTCCGAAATATTTTTCCGTGTGATTCCTGGCTGAAAACCGATTCGGCGGTGGACCGGATATCAGCCGTCTAGCGTGACAGCCCGGCCGGCTATAGTCTCCGTCTCCGGGCGCGCCGGCAGGCCAGGCAACGGGCGAATCTCGATACAGCCTTCGCCTCCCTTGCACGAGGTAGGAATCTTCGCCGCCCACTCAATGGCTTCGTCCAGGTTCTTGCAATCGAGGATGTAATACCCGGCAAGTTGCTCCTTGGTCTCGGCGAACGGTCCGTCCGTGATCAGCGATTTGCCGTTTTGCACGCGGACGGTGGTCGCATTTGTGGTGGGGCCCAATGGCTCCGCCCCCTGCAAGGCGCCCTTTCGGCTAGCCTCCTCCATCACCGCCCAGTGAGCCGACTTGAGCTGTCCGGATTGCTCGGGAGTCAGACCGCTCTCCGTTTCCTTTGTGCAGATCAGCATCATGTAGCGCATGCCAGGCTCCTTTCCGCATCATTATAAGTGCCGCTTCTACCCCGTCACGTAGGCGTGGAAATTGGGGTCAGCCTTCACTTCGGCCCGCTACTGCGAAGCTGCGGCGGTAGCGAATGCCAAGCCCAGGCAGGCGGCGATCAGCAACTGAGTCACGGCCGGGCCAATGAAGAAATACTTCCAAGACACAATCGCCACACCTATACAGTTGAAAAAGAACAAAGCCACAATCGGCCGGGTCCAAATAGGGTTCGTCTTGGCAAACGCCGCCAGTTGCCAAAACAGTATGGCCTGGACCAGAAGACCGATAGTCCCGAAAAGGCCGTAGCCGAACAGGAAGTCCCAGTAGCTTCACATGGATCCCATGACGTCGAAGCGATGAGACTTCATGGTTTCGATTACGGCGATTTCTTCGGCGCCGTGCTGCGGTGAGCCGAAGACCCCACCTACGGTGTGCAAGATGCAGTTAATCAATGACAAAACAGAAGCGTTCCGCAAAAACAGCGTGGCCGCGCCCCGGGGATCTTGCCTGCAATGCCGATCGCCTCGTCTGCATCGCCTGCCTCCACCAGGTAGTACCCGGCGAGCTGCTCCTTGGTCTCGGCAAACGGCCCATCGGTGGTCAGAGGTTTGCCGTCGCGCACACGGACGGTTTGGGCGGTAGCGGTTGGCTGCAGAGCGTTGCCGCCCTGAATCGCCTTTGCGAATTGCTTGGCGAAGGCCCGGTATTCCTCAAGTTCGGAACCGTAATCGGGTTTGCCGAGCTTGGTCCAACGCTTCTCGTCATCGTAAATCAGCAATAGAAATTGCATCTTTGTCTCTCCTTGTACGTACGACGGATGACTAGCTGCGAATCGACAGCAGAAGTTCTCACCGCCCTGCGGCCCAGAGGATGACGAGCGAGTCCGCCTCAGAGAGCAGTTTTTCGCCCGATCCTATTCCTCCCGCAGCGCAACCATCGGATCGACACTGGATGCGCGGAGCGCCGGAATCACAGTTGCCGCAAACGCCGCGGCCCCCAGGATTACCGTTACCGCGAGAAATGTCACGGCGTCGGTTGCGGTTACGCCAAACAGCAGGCTGGCCATCACGCGAGTCAGCGCGATCGCACCGATCAAGCCCACGCCTATGCCGATAGCCGCCAGTTCCATTCCGTGGCGGACCACCAGGCCGACGATGTTTCCCGGCGGCGCGCCGAGAGCGATGCGCACGCCGATATCGTGCGTGCTCTGCGAGACGAGATAGGACATGACGCCGTACACTCCTACGGTCGCCAGTAGCAGCGCAAACGCCGCGAAGGCTCCTAGCATAGTGGCAGAGAACCGCTGGCGCGCCAGCGAATCGTGAAGCCGGTCCTGCATCGTGCGAACGTCATAGACCACAACATTGGAGTCGACGGAGTGGATTTCCCGTACGATCGCGCGCGCCAGTCCCGCCGCATCCGAGGACGTGCGCGCAACCAGATACATGCCGTTCGAGGCCTGCCGATTATGAGGAAAGTAGACTGCGATCTTGCCCTCATTATCAAGACCGTACTGCTTCACCACACCAACCACGCCCGCAATCATGATGGGCTTCTTGGGATCGAACCAGACGTGTTTTCCAATGGGATTGTCGTGCGGCCAGAAGCGCTGAGCAAACTTTTCATCGATGATCGCCACCTCCTGGCTTTGCCTGGTGTCATGCTCCGAGAAAAATCGGCCCTTCAGCAGGGGGATATCCATGGTTCGGAAGTAATCTGTGCTTGCGATGCGAATGTCCACCTGCAGTTCTTGCCCGGGCGGCGGCGCGTAACCTTCTACGTTGATCCCGCCCCAGCCCACGGCTCCGGTCAGCGGCAGGGCGGAAACCAGACCTTCGGTTTTGACGCCGGGCAGGTGGGTGATGCGGTCTCCGATTTCCTGATAGAACTGGACCACCGCTTTATCCTCTCTATATTTCGGGCCGCTGGCGGCTACTTGCATTGAGAGAACATGATCCGTGGTGAATCCCGGCGGGACGCCTTGGAGGCGCGCAAAACTTCGGATCAGCAGCCCGGCGCCGATCACCAGCATTAGCGAGAGCGCCAGTTCGGATACCACCAGCAGCCCGCGCAACCGATGGCGCGCCAGCCGCAGCCCGCTATCGGTCTGCCCGCTGCGCCCGCCTGACTTCAGCGACGTGTTCAGATCGACTTTCATTGCCCGCCACGCCGGCGCAAGACCAAACACAACGCCCGTCACCACCGAGATTCCGAACGTGAAAGCCAGAACGGCGCCGTTAATTTCGATGTCCTCGAGCCTGGGAATATTTCCCGGATTGATGGTGCGCACCAGGTACAGAGCCCACTGGGCTATCGCCAGTCCGGCCGCGCCGCCCATCACCGCCAGCAGAACGCTTTCGGTTAGCAACTGCCGGGCGATGCGCAGGCCGCTTGCCCCCAGAGCCGTGCGGATGGCCACTTCCTTTTCGCGCCCCGCCGCGCGCGTTAGCAGCAGATTGGCCACATTGGCGCAAGCAATCAGCAGAACCAGCGCGACGGACCCCAGCAGTACCAGCAAGGCGCGGCGGACGTCGCCCACCACCTGCTCCTGCAAACCGACCACAGTCATGCCGAACGTGCGGTCTCGTTTGTCCTTCTCGCGGATACGGCCGGCGATGACGTTGACATCCGCCTGCGCCTGTTGCACTGAAACGCCAGGCTTCAGCCGAACCATCACGTTGTAGTTCTCGTCCCCGCGCCGTTGCGCAGCGTCGGCCCCGAACGGCAACGGCAGAAACATATCCGCTTTGTCCATGGGCCCCTCGGCGGGCATGGCTTCCGAGTTGAGCAGGAACTCCGGCCGCAGCACGCCTACCACTGTGAATGGTTCTCCGCTGAGCCGTGATGCTCCTACCCACGATGTTCGCATCGGAGTTGAACAGCCGCCTCCACAGCCTGTAGCTGAGAATGGCGACGGGCGGTTTGCCGGGTTTATCTTCTTCGGGGAGCAGCAAACGCCCGAGCAGGGCCTTGGCGCCGAGCATGTGAAACAGGCTGGAGGAGGCATGCATCCCGTCGACTTGTTCAGGCTGGTCGAGCCCCGTCAGCGTGAAGCTGGTGATCCGCGCGATGGTCATCTCTTCGAAGGAATGATTTTCGTTCTGAATATCGATGTACTGGCCTGGTGACGGCCAGTCGCGGAAGATGCCAATGCCGGGAGAATGCAGCCAGATGTTGGCCAGCCGCTCCGGCTGAGGGTAGGGCAGCGGCCGGAGCAGCAGCGCGTCCACAACGCTGAAGATAGCGCTATTAGCACCGATGCCAACCGCCAACGACAACACGACTACGATGGTCAGCCCAAAGTTTTTGCGAATCATCCGCCACGCATAGCCAAAATCCTGTACCAGCGAGTTCATGATGCCTCCGGTGCGATAGGTCCATCGTAATATGTTCGTCCTCGCGTCGCCCCGTCGCCGTGTCGCCGCGTCGCCGCATCGCGCGATGCGCAGCATCGCTCGGCGCAAAGCGCCGACGCTAGTGTATACTGGCGGCTTCGCGGAAACCCACCCAGAAGCCGCCACGTAAGGAAGACTCATGTCGTCCACCACAGGCCCGAAAACCAGCGCCAGCGAAGTCCGCCTCAAACGCGCCCTCACCTTGAGTGACCTGGTGCTCTACGGCGTGATCGTGCTGCAGCCCACCGCTCCCATGGCGGTGTTCGGCGTGATCAGCGAGCGCGGCCAGGGTCACGTGGTCACCACCGTCCTCATTGCTCTCGTCGCCATGCTGTTCACCGCCATCAGTTATGGCCGTATGGCGCGAGCCTATCCCAGCGCGGGCTCCGCGTTCACCTATGTCGGGCAAGAGATCAATCCGGCTCTCGGGTACATCACAGGCTGGAGCATGGTGATGGATTACATGCTCAACCCTCTCATCTGCATCAGCTGGTGCAGCACCGCCACCATGAGCTTCGCTCCCGGCGTGCCCTTTTGGGGGTGGGCCATCTTCTACTTTCTGACGTTCACCGGACTCAACCTCCGCGGCGTGAAGACCTCGGCGCGCATTAACGCGGCGCTGGCAGCCGCCATGGGATTGGTGGTCACCGTCTTTTTCGTCGCCGCGGCGCGCTACATCTTCGGACACCCTCACGATGGCTTGGCTTTTTTCACCAGGCCCTTTTTTGATCCTGCAACCTTTAAAGTGGGCGCGGTTCTGGGCGGCACATCCATCGCTGTCCTCACCTACATTGGCTTTGACGGCATCTCGACTCTCTCCGAGGAAGTTGAAAATCCGCGGCGCAATATTCTTCTCGCCACCGTGTTCACCTGCATAGCGGTCGGCCTCCTCTCGGCTCTGGAATGCTACGTCGCGCAACTCGTGTGGCCGGCTTCGGACCCGTTCCCCAAAGTCGAAACCGCATACGTAGACGTTGCCGGGCGCGCGGGTGGCGCGTGGCTGTTCGCGGTAGTGAACTTCACGTTGATTGTGGCCAACTTCGGTTCGGGCCTGGCATCCCAGCTCGGCGCCGCCCGCCTGCTGTACGGCATGGGACGAAGCAACGCGCTCCCCAAATCGTTTTTCGGCGCCGTCGATCCTAAGCGTCATGTCCCGCGCAACAACGTGTTATTCGTGGGCATCGTCGCCTTGATTGGCGCCTTCTTCATTTCCTACGGCTTGGGTGCTGAGATGCTGAACTTTGGCGCACTCATTGCCTTCATGGGCGTCAATGCCGCTTCTTTCATGCGCTATTACGTACATGCCACCGAAAAGAAGCTGATCAACCTGATTCCACCGATCCTGGGATTTCTAGTCTGCCTGCTACTCTGGTTAAACTTGAGCCGGCCCGCTCAAATCTGGGGCGGCATTTGGATGCTCGTGGGCATTGCCTTCGGCTTTTGGAAGACCCGCGGATTCCGTGGCAAGCTGATCGACTTCGAGCTGCCGCCCGAAGAGGCCTAACAGTTTGTTGAAAAATGGTGACTGCAAGCTGTGAAAAAATCCTGAACACCACTCTCTACGTTCGTGGCTCGGAAACAGCTCCTTGTTGCGAAAGAACTTACAGAGCCGCGAGTGTGAACGAGCGGTTGTACGGCCGAATTTTTCACACGTTCCTGCCTTAGCCGTCCCAAGCCGAGTGACATGCTGAATCGACACCATCTACCTCCGCCGGCCCGTGGACGGCGCTGCCTGCCTCGCTCCGCCGGAATTTGACGAGCGGCCGAAAGATCGGTACATTTACTTGCGAGTCCCAACAAAATGCCGACGCGGAGCGCCCGGTGATCGCGATCGACCAGCATCTACAGGCAATCATTACCGACTACGTGCAGCGGAAACGCAGCCGGCTGATCGAGCTCACGCAAAACCTGATTCGCCTGCCTTCGGAAAACAAGCCGCCCGCGGGTGCGGAGCGCGCCTGTCAGGAGCATATCGCGCGCGTGCTGCGCGCCAGCGGCTGGGAACCGGAGCTTTACGAACTGGCCGAAGTGAACGGGCTTGATCAGCACCCATTGTTCCGGCCTGGCCGCGATTACAAGAATCGCCCGAATCTGGGCGCGCGCCGCACAGGCGCCGGCAGCGGACGCTCCCTGGTGCTCTCCGGCCACATCGATACCGTCCCGCGAGGAACGCAGCCGTGGACGCGCGACGCCTTCGGAGGAGAAGTAGTTGGGAATCGAATCTACGGCCGCGGTGCGAACGACATGAAGGCGGGCGTCGCGATGAATCTCTTCATCGCGGAAGCTGTAGCGGATCTTTCACTCAGACTGTGCGGCGATCTCATCTTCGAGACGGTAATCGATGAAGAATTCGGCGGCGTGAATGGCACGCTGGCCGGCAGGCTCCGCGGCTACAACGGAAATGCCGCTGTCATCTCCGAACCGTCCTTCTTGCGCGTATGTCCGGCACAACGCGGCGGCCGGACGGTGCACATCACCTTCCGGGCGTCCGGAGGGGTTCTCACCGAGGGCGCATTTCCGACTGGCGTGGTCGATCAAGTCACACATTTCCTGGCAAGGGTTCCGGAGTTTGCCGCCCAACGCCGCCGCCTGTCGCGAGTGCAGGAACTGTACGCGCGCCACGCCGATCCGGTTCCCGTCTCGGTCACGAAGATCTTCACATCCCCGTGGGGAACTGGTGAACCCATCACCGTCCCTGAAGAATGCAAGGTTGAGTTCTATTGGCAGCTCATGCCGGGCGAGGCCCAGGACGAGGTGGAACGCGAATTCTGCGACTGGTTCCGATCGGTGATCCAATCCCGTCCCGAACTCTTTCCGCAGCACCCCACTACGGAGTTCCCCATCCGCTGGCTGCCTGGGTCGGCAATCTCAAAGGTGGAGCCGCTGGTCGGAGAATTGGCTGCCTGTGCGGAAGCCGTACTCGGTTCGGTCCCGGACATTGCCGGTATCGAAGGTCCGTGTGATCTCTACGTTTTTCACCAGGCGTTCGGTACGCCTGCCGTCCTTTGGGGGCCCCGGGGCGGGAATACGCACGCTGCTGACGAATACGTCGAAATCGATTCGCTCGTCGATGCAACGGCAACTCTACTACTGTTTGTTTGCCGCTGGTGCGGCCTCGCCTGACTCTCGCCCGCTGATCGTCGCACTCAAAGGCGATCTGCTACCGTGATCAGAAAGTCGATCTGCTGCTCTTTATGCTGGCTCTCGCTGTTCTCTTTTTTCGGATGCAGATCGACCGATAGCGCGCCCACCGCCCACTCCAGAGTGGTCTCGGGGCCGTTCGCATAAGGATTGAACGGGTACACCGGCCAGACCAGGCGTGCCGCCGGATCCACCTTCATGACCCAGCCGTGATGGCGAATCAAACCGCCCAGCTCCGCCGCGCCTAGCTCGATTCGATCCGCGCTTAACGTGATCTTCTGCCCGCCACCGGTTTCGAGCAGCTCGCCGGCCTTCAACACTAACTGCAACGTCAGGTGCGCGCTCTCCGCCAGTTCACCGCGGGCGCCGATACGGAATCGCAACGCCAGCTCATTGCCCGTGGGAACGGGTATAAACAGGTCGCTGAAGAACGTGTTGTAAGCCAGCGACAGGCGGTCTTCGCGGTCGCCCATCTGCAGCCGTGTGCTGTTTGGCATGTGAACCGTCTGTCCCATGAGCTTCTCCGAGAACGTGGCCAGTTCCGGCTGCCGCTTCGATCCGGCGCCGGTAACGATCAATCCAACTTTTTGGTGAAACACGCTCACGTGTCCCTGCCGGTCCAGGTAAAACTGACTGCGGATAGCTTGCGTGCTCATCAGCCCCGAGAGCGCCACTTGCCACGGCCCGGTTTTGCGGATTCCCGCCGGGACCCTCATACGGTACCAATACGCTGGCAGTGTTTGGGGCGCCGGCTCAGGCGGCCCGTCGTGGTAATAGAGGGCGTCTTGAGCGATCCGTCCCAGCAGGTCCATGTTCGGACGATTCGGATCGAAGAAGCCCGCCAGGAACTCGGCATAGCCTCGGCCGTCCGGAAAGTTAGAAAAGGCGAAATGCGCCCAGGAGCGCGCACCCCAATGGCGGTTCCGGTCATTGATCACATCTACCGGCGTGCCGTCCAGAAAGGTGAAATTCTCGTGGAACGTCGTGGCGCGTCGCAGCGCAGTGAGGGCATCCGGATCATGCGTCAACTCCCAGTACAATCCCACGCTGGAAAGGGTCAGATGGTTATAGCCTGTCGTGGGACCGGAGCTGTTATGCTCGCCCCAATAGCCATCCGGAGATTGTTCGGCGGTGGCGAAACGTCTGAGAATTTTCGCGCCGAGTTTCTCCCATTCCGGGTTCTGAAAAACCTGGCCGCTCAGCAGCAGCAACGAAGCCCATTGTGCGTAATGGTTCGGAGAGGTGCCGATGAATGGCGATTGGTACCACGCGGTATCCAGCCGGTCGATCGCACCCGGCACCAGCAGCGCGACGTTGCGCATGATCTGCCGCTTCCACCGCTCTCTGCGCGCCTCGCCCAATTCCGGAAGCAGCAATCGATATGCCTCCAGCCAGGTATACGTATCCCAATCACTATCCAGCCGCGGCTCGAAAATTCCCTTTTCGTCTGCCGTTGCCAGCAGGTCGCCGATGCGCAGGGCCAGCGCCAGCATGTGCGGATCGTGATAACGCCGGTTTGCCGGATGCTGCTTCGCATACAGCACCGCTGGCGGTAGGATCGCATATCCAAAGTGCGCCCAGTTGATCTCCAGTGACGAGCCTGCATGCGGCTCGCGCCTTTGCTCGATCGCCGCCAAATCACCATCAGGCTGCTCGTCCAGGTGTTTTTCGACACTGGCACAGCCAGCTTCCATGATCCGGTAGTAACCCGCGGGAAGTTCCACGGCAGAGGCAAAAGCAGCAATCTGAGAAAGAAACACTGCCGCCCGCCACGCATTTTTCACCACGCTCACCTCCGGAACGGGTATTTTCGTCACACCCGCTTCGGCCTGTCAAATCCTTAAGATTCGCCTTGACTTCATCCTCGGTCTCCGATAGTCTGATCCAAAATCACCAAGAATCTGCAGTGCGAGGGGGCTATGGAGTGGCTGCTTACTTACAAAACGCAAGAAAGTTGGCAATAAGTCTCATAATCCTGGCGCTGCCGCTGGCGGCGCAGACCGGCCTCGGTGTGGTACGCGGTACGGTGCAAGACGCCAGTAAGGCTGTCATTCCAAATGCCAAGGTGATTTTGACGAATACCGATACCGGAGTGGCCCACGACGCTCAAACCAACAGCGCCGGTATTTATTACTTTGGTTCCGTCCCAAACGGCCCGTACTCGCTGACGGTGGAAGCCCAGGGCTTCAGGAAGTGGGAAGGAACCATGACGCTGGACGCCGGCCAGACTGCCGTCGTGGATCCCGCGATGGAAGTCGGAAGCCTGCAATCGGCGGTGGAAGTCACGGGGGCTGCGCCAGTCATCGCGACCGAGGGCGGCCAGGTGAGTGACGTGAAGGACGCACTTCGCATCCACGACTTGCCCATCGACGGCCGCCAGATTTCAAATCTCTTCGATCTGACCCCCGGCGTCGTTGGCGGCGCCAGTCCTCGCACGAACGGCATGAAGGTCGGAGCCACGGAGATGAATTTCGACGGAATGTCCAATGTCGACCGCTTCGGCGGAGGTATGTCGAGGATGCAACCGGGCCTCGATACCGTCCAGGAGTTCCGCATCGAGACAGCCAGCACAGACGCGCAGTATTCCCGTCCGGCAACAATCGACCTAGTAAGCCGCAGTGGAACCAATGAGCTTCACGGCGCCTTGTTCGAGACGTTTCGCGATAACGCCGACGGCCTGCGGGCCCGCGCTGTTCAGGACGGTAACACTTCGGCAAAATTAATCCGCAACGAGTTCGGCGGCTACGCGGGCGGACCCGTACTGATCCCGCACCTTTACAATGGCAAGAACAAAACGTTCTGGATGGTCGACTGGGAAGGCATGAAACTTCGTCAGAATAACTACGCGATCACGGCCGTTCCGACAGCCGCAATGTGGAATGGCGACCTCAGCAATATCACGGATTTCAACGGTAACAAGTACGTAATCTACGACCCGGCCAGCACCACCGGACCGAATGGGACCCGAACGCCCTTCCCCAACAATGTAATCCCGCAGACCCGTTTGAGCCCCTACGCAAAGATCTTCCAAAGCGTGACGCCCACGCCGAATATTGGTGGCAACCTCAACCCGTGGACCGAGCAGAATTTCCAGACTTACTACCCGAATCTCACCAATCAGCACACGTGGACTGTCAAGATCGACCACAATTTTTCGGAGAAGGACAGCATTTCTGGGCGCTACACGCAATCGCCCAACTTTAACGCCCTGTACGGCGGACGGTACGGTTATCCTCCTCCCGGCTGCACGAACTGTGGGGGCAGCGGTGAGGAGGATATCGCTACTTACTCGCCCAGCCTTCGCTGGAATCACATTTTTTCCCCGGCCTTCATTAATGAACTGCAACTCTCCGCCTTTCGCTCCGCCACTCACTATGGAACCCTGGGCGACAGCACCAAATGGGCGGATAAGTTGGGGTTGCCAAACCCGTTCGGCGTCACGGGCTGGCCAACCGTGTACGCCGCCGGTTCAGGAGATCCCTTCAGCAACATGTTGTATTACGGAGGGTGGGACGGCGATAACAACCACCACCAGAACTTGACCTCCTACGAGATTGATGACAACGTCACCTGGATCAAGGGCAAGCACAGTGTAAAGTTTGGGTTCAAGGGACGGAAGGAATACAACAACGTCGAAGAACTGCAGCAGGCGGAAGGCTCTCACAGTTTCTACTCTTCCTGGACCGGGCTCTACGATCCATCCGCCCAGGCCCAGGCGCCATATACCGGTACTGGGTATGCCGGCATTTTATTGGGGCTGCCCACCACGCTCCGTGATCAATACAACCGCGGCTATTTCTACTTCCAGCAAAAAGAAATCGGCCTATATGTCAACGATACCTGGAAGGTAAGTCCGCGGCTTACGGTCACCGCTGGCCTTCGGTGGGACCACTGGAGCCCGTACCACGAGGCGCAAAATCGTTTGGTGAGTCTGGACCCGAATAATTATCCCGGCTTTACCGTGATTAGTCCGGGCAGCACCTCTATCAATAGCCTGCCGAATATCCCATCTGGCGTGCTGGCATCATGGGCTCAACGCGGATTATCTTGGGTAACCGCCGATTCCGTGTCAGGCTTCCCGAAAGCCCTAATTCCCAACGTGTGGAGCGATCTTGGCCCCAGGCTCTCCGCGGCCTACAGGGTTTCCGACAAATGGGTGATTCGTGGCGGCTACGGTATGTTCTACTGGCCCATGCCGCTCTCCCAAATCCTGCAAGCGTCCCGGACCAATCCGCCGTTGAACCTGGACTTCTCGAACCATTTGGATAGTTCCTGCGAGCCCTTGGGTGGCTCATGCCTGAACGGAGCCATTCCGAATTACTCGCTCCTCAATGCACCGAGCTCCGCCTATTATCTTCCGGGCGCGACCGTCAACACGACTGGCATTCAGAGCATCTCCACCAATTCCGCGAGCATATTTATCTTTGACCCGCACAACTGGAACGACGACCGCATGCAGCAATGGACGTTCACGATCGAGCGGGAGTTGATGAAAAACACGTCGTTGCGCCTGAGTTACATCGGCAATCACGGCAGCAATCTGGAGCAACGCCTGGCCTGGAACAGCGCGGAATCAGCCTTGAATTACGAGAATAGAACCGGTCTCCAGATCCTGCCCGGCGCGAACGGGACAGACCAGCGCCGGCCCAACATCAACTGGAACGGTACCGTTGAATCCCATGTCGGCTATTCGAACTCGCACTCGGTTCAGGCGCAAGTGGAACGCCGCTTTTCGAGCGGCCTCAGCTTCCAGTGGTCCTATACTTACGACCACATTCTGACCACTAGCGATTCAGGCGGGTTCAGCGACGGAGGTGACGGCGCTCTGGTACCGCTAAACGCGACAATCCTCGGAGAACCGAACCTGACCTTGAGCCAGCGCCTCAAGCTGGTGTACGCGAACTCGGGGCAGGTTCCGCCCCAGATGATCAAATGGAATGGCATCTATGAGCTTCCATTTGGTAAGGGCAAACACTTCGCAAATCACGTATCCGGTCCGCTGAACCAGGTCGTCGGCGGATGGCAGGTTGCGTTTATCGGCAGTTGGCAAAGCGGAAGCTGGATGGGCGTCAACACGACCAGCTCTGGGCTGCCTGCCAATAGCGAATATTTGTTCGGAAACCCAGTGCTCAATTCCAACCAGCAGATGGACCTGAACATCTTCGGACACAACCAGCAACTCTGGTTCAAGGGCGACTTCGATCCGACGCAAGCAACGGGCGTTAATCTGAGCCAGCTCGAGCAGCTCGTCCCGGTTAACCGCTCCAACCGCACGCTGCATCCTGTAGGCGCCAACTTCAGCAACCTGGTGTTGGTGAGACTTGCCAACGGTCAGATTGTCGAAACCTCCGTAACCGATAACTTCACCTGGAACCCCGGATACTTTTTCCTTAGCCCGGGCGCTTGGAACGAGGATCTCTCACTTTTCAAGTACTTCGAGATCAAAGAGAGGCTTAGGCTGCGATTCACTTCTGACTTTTTCAACGTATTCAACCACCCGGTTTTCTATCTTCCTGGTTCTCTGAACACTAACGGCACATCCAACCTGAATACGAACACCGGCTTATTGAACCTCAGCAAGCAGGTGAATGATCCGCGCATCATTCAGTTCTCGTTGCGCTTGGAGTTCTAGCGGGAACCAGCTATTGACCCGAGAGACGCAGAGTGCGCGAAAATAGCACTCTGCGCCCTCTTTTTGTTTGTCTGGTCATTCTATCTGCAGGCTGCCACAACGCATCCGGCCCGCCGCCGTCAGCATCGGTTGACTCTAAGCCCTATCGCTTCGACGACAATTTCGACTCCTCAGCCACGATCACGGCATCGTCCCTGCAATCCGCAGCTCTAGTTGCCGATCCCATCATCTGGCACAATTTCTTCTCCGAAAGCGATATCACCTGGAACCTGCTGCGCGGCCGCATGGGGTTCCGCAAAGGCGATCTGGTGCTGAAGGGCGAGGGCAATACGCCCGTCATTCTGTCGCCGAAAAAAGAGCCGATCGCCTGGCATCTCTATCAAGCCGTGCAAATCCGCATGCTGGCCGAAGGCGGCCATGAAATCAAAATCAAAATCGGCGATCACGAATTCAAACAGCCACTCGGCCCGCCCGGCCAATACAACCTTTACCGTTTCGACATCCAGGCCGATACCCCGCCGGACGGCCAGCCCCTCCTCATCATGCCCACCGACGGCCTCAACGATCTGGTAGCCATCCACTCCATCGAGCTCACCCCCAATCACGCGGAGTTTCCCCAAGCGGCAGGCCGCCAGGTGATTGGCAAACGCGAAGAGTATCGCAACACGCTCTACGTGCATTCTCCATCCGCACTCACCTACAAAATCAACGTACCGAAAGGCGCTCGGTTGCATTTCGGTTTGGGCATCACAGAAAGAAACGGTCCGGTTACCTTTCGCGTGGCGGCGGACTCGCAGGAACTCTATTCGAAGACTCTGTCTGATCCCGATTCGTGGGAAGACGCGGACGTAGATCTTGCATCGTATGCTGGCCGAAACATCAAGCTGGCTTTTCAGACCAGCGCCGAAAAGCCGGGCACGGTAGGCCTGTGGGCCAACCCGCTGCTTACCACCAAAGGCGCCCAAAAACCGAATGTGCTCCTCTACATGATCGATACGCTGCGCGCCGATCATACCAGCCTCTACGGTTACGCGCGCGACACGACGCCTTACCTCAAGAAACTCGGAGGGCAAGCTTTAGTTTTCGATGACTGCACCGTGCAGGCGACCTGGACCAAACCGTCCGTCGCGTCGCTGATGACTTCGCTTTACTCTTACACCCATGGAATCGTTCGCGACGATGACACCATTCCCAAGGGATCCGCCACCCTGGCCGAGCAGTTGCGTGCCGCAGGTTACGTTACCGCGAGCGTTCTGGCCAACCCGCTCGCCGGCCGGATTTCGGCTTTGCAGCGGGGATTCGATTACGTGTCGGAGTGGCAGGCGGTCGAACGATACGCAAACGAGAAAGAGGATCGCGCCACGGACTCAGCCGCCGTAAACAAAATCGCGTTTCGGTGGCTCGAGCAGCATCGGGATGAGCCGTTCTTCCTCTACGCGCACGCAACCGATCCGCATGCGCCTTACCGGCCCCCCGCCGGATTCGAAGAGAAGTTCGCGAACCCCGCCGAATCCGCGGAGTTCGACCGCGATTTCAAGAAACTGAAAGAGAGGGCCTTGACTCATGGCGGCTTTGGAATCAGCCGCGCCCTCTGCATTCAGGGCGGAGTCGATCCCGACCGATTTATCCAGCGCGCCATCGATCGCTACGACGGCAAGATCCTTCACAACGACTGGAGCCTGGAGCAGTTGCTGCGCAAGCTGAAGGAACTCGGCATTCTGGAAAACACGCTGATCATCGTAGTCTCCGATCATGGCGAAGAGTTCTGGGATCACGGTTGGACCGGTCACGGACAATCGCTTTACCAGGAGCTGGCTCATGGAGTGCTCCTGATGTGGAACCCAAGACTGATTCCCACTCCCCGACGAGTCAGCGAGCCGGTGCAGTTGATCGACGTGATGCCCACCGTCCTCGATCTGCTCGAGCTCAAGATTCCGGACGCTGTGGAAGGACAGAGCCTGGCGCCTCTCGCCAAAGGGCAGCCGTTTAAAAGGAACGGCCCGGTGATGACATCGCGTTTTGCCCACCCATACGGCCAGCACAACGAGCTCGATCCCGAGAACCATATCGATTCGGTGGCCCTTCTGGATGCAAGCTGGAAGCTCGTTTACCGCGAGAACGGTAAACTCGTGGGACTGAACAACGTGGAGCTTTACGATCGCCGTTCGGATCGCGGAGAGACGAAGAATGTCTCCGCTCAGTACCCGCAACAAGTTGGCCGGATGATGACTGGGATCACTAAATGGACGGCCGCCCAGAAAAAGACACGGAGCGCTCTCGGTCATGGCGCTAAAGCCGCCGTGGACCAGCAAACGTTGGATAGATTGCGCAGTCTGGGATATCTCGGTGGAAAGCCATAACGTGGAAGCGTACGGGAAAATTGTATAGTGCGTCTTGTCTCATGCTTAGGATGTGCGGGCTTGCTCATTCTGGCAGCCGGCTGCCGAAAAGCGCCAGCTCCGCCTCAGCCCGCCGCAGACCTCTTCAAACCCTACCGCTTCGATGACGAGTTCCAGAGCGCGGCCACGGTTTCAGCGTCGCCCGTGCCTTCTTCGGCCCTGATGGCCGATCCGATCGTCTGGCACAACTTCAACTCCGAAAACGACATTACCTGGGATGCTACTCAGGGGGCGCATGGGTTTTCGCCAGGGTGATCTTGTGGTGAAAGGCGAGGGCAGCACTCCGGTGATTCAAGCGCCTGGCCAGCCTGTGATCGACTGGAGCCGGTACGAAGCCGTCGAGGTCCGCATGCTTGCCGAAGGCGGCCATGAGATCAAGATCAAGATAGGCAATGAGGAATACAAGCAGAAAATCGGGTCTTTGCGCGAGTACCATGATTACCGATTCGACATACACATTAATGACTCCGGCACCCGGCCGTTGGCTTTCATGCCCACCGATGGGCTGTTCGATCTGGTGGCCATCCAGTCGATTGCGTTGATTCCGCGAAAGGCCGATTTTCCGCAGGCTGCCGGCCGCCAGTTCATCGGCAAGCAGGAAGAATATCGCAACACGCTATACGTACACTCGCCGTCCACTGTCACGTTCGAAATCCCAGTCCCCAAGAACGCTCGCCTGCATTTCGGAATCGGCATCACCGAAAAAAAGAGCCCGGTCAAGTTTCGCCTGACGGCGGATGGATCGTCGGAACTCTACTTTAAGACTGTCACCGACCCGGATTCTTGGGAAGACGCCGGCGTGGATCTTTCGTCCTATGGTGGCCGTAGCGTCAAACTGGCATTCGAAACCAGCGCGGAAAAACAGGGCACGGTCGCGTTGTGGGCCAATCCGCTGCTCACCAGCAAAGCCCCCAAACGCCCAAACGTCCTCATCTACATGATCGATACGCTGCGGGCCGATCACGCCAGCCTCTACGGCTATGCCCGCGACACCACTCCGTTCTTGAAAAAATTGGGGACGACAGGCCTGGTGTTCGAAAATTGCCAGGTGCAAGCAACCTGGACGAAACCCTCCACCGCATCTCTCCTCACTTCGCTCTACTCTTTCTCACACGGTATCGTGAACGATTACGACACGATCCCCAAAGGCGCAGCCACCATGGCCGGGGAACTGCGGGCCGCGGGCTACGTCACCGCGGGCATTGTGGCGAATCCATTTGCCGGCCGCGTTTCCGGTTTGCAGCGCGGCTTCGATTATCTCGACGAGTGGGCTGTGATTCAGCGATATCGCAAGGATGCCGAAGATCGCGGCACGGACTCGGCCGCGGTGAACAAGATCGTCTTTCCGTGGCTGGACGAGCATCGCGAGGAACCCTTTTTTCTTTACGTCCACACGACCGATCCTCACGCCCCGTACCGTCCACCCGCGGGCTTTGAAGAGAAGTTCGCGAACCCCGCGGAGACGGTCGATTTCAACCGTACTTACAAGCGATTGGTGGATAAGAGAGAGTACGGCGGCGGTGCCGTGGTGAACCGCGCCGGTTGCCTGCGCAATGGAGTAAATCCCGATCGCTTCATCCATCAGGCCATTGACCGTTACGATGGCGAGATTCTGCACAACGATTGGAGCCTGGAACAGTTAGTCGCGAAACTGAAACAGCTCGGCCTTTTGGACAACACCCTTATCGTCGTGGTCTCCGATCATGGCGAGGAGTTCTGGGAACACGGATGGACCGCGCATGGCCAGTCGCTTTACCAGGAGCTGGCCCATGGTGTTCTCCTGATGTGGAATCCGAAATTGATTCCGTCGGCCAGAAGAGTAACCGAACCCGTGCAGTTGATCGACGTGATGCCCACCGTGCTCGACCTCCTGAGCCGTCAAAATCCCCGACATGGTACAGGGGCAGAGCCTGGCGCCGTTCGCCAAAGGGCAGCCCTTTTAAAGGCGCGGGCCAGTGATCACCTCACGGTACGCCAGCCCTCATGCCAAGGGTTTCGTGCCGGAAAACGGGACCGACACCGTGGCCCTGCTGGATAGCAATTGGAAACTCATTTACCGCGATAAGGCCAAGGAAGTGGGCATGAACAAGCTCGAGCTGTACGACCGCCGGACCGATCGCAGGCGACTCGAACAACGTGGCGGCGAAACATCCCGCGGAGGCCGGCCGAATGATGACGGAGATCGCCAAGTGGCTGGATGCGGAGAAGCAGATCAAGAGTTTCCTAGGCCGCGGCGCTAAAGCCACCATGGACGCTAAGACACTCGAGCAATTGCGCAGCCTCGGATATATCGGTGGCAAGCAGTAGGCTTCAACGCAAGCCAGACGGCCCCTTGAAACGAGCGGTAGTCCCACCCCACCGCAACGGAAGCCAGACGGCCCTTTGCTACCAAGACAGCTTGCCGAGCCGCGAGTGGAAACGAGCGGTTGGACTGCTCGCGAATCCCAAGCTCCACATCCACCGCAACGGAAGCCAGAGGGCCCCTTGCCACCAGACAGCTTGCCGAGCCGTGAGTGGAAACGAGCGGTTGCGCGCTCGCGAATCCCAAGCTCCGCATCCACCGCAACGGAAGCCAGAGGGCCCCTTGCTACCAGACAGCTTGCTGAGCCGCGAGTGGAAACGAGCGGTTGCACTCGCTCGAGGTTGCTCGGCTCAAAGATGCAGCCAGGCCGAATCTGTAGATTCTCCCCATTTGGCGGAACTTCGTCGCAGCGCCGGCCGCTTCCCTGTTGGCGGCCGCCGCTAAGCCAAGAATACCAATCCGCGGAAACGCCGCGCTGGATCACAGCGTCGCAGAACTGATCGGCGAACGCTCTACTCCCGCGCAAACCTGTGTACTCCGGTCGGGTCGTCCGGTGGAACTGGCGGCGGACCCTCCGGCTGAGGGCGATCGCCCATCAGCCGCTGAATCCGCTCCATCGCAAACGCCATATCGGTGATGTAGCTCCGCCGCGCCGCCGTTACCCAGCCGTGCCGGCGGACGGCGTCGAGAATCTGCTCTCCTTCGAGAAAATCGGACGCCTGGACCTTGCGCACCGGCATCGTATCCAAATTGATCGCTTTCGCAAACGCGCTTGTCGTGATATCGCTCATCCACTGAACGATGCCGCTTTCCTGCCAGGCTTCCGCGGCCAGCGCTTCCACCGTCCGAGCAGGCAAATACATCAGCAAGCCTTCCGTGATCATGAGCGCCGGCGCCGCGCCCGCGGCTGCGTAGATGGTTCGCCGTTGCGCGGCATCATTCACATCCACCGTCAGACGCTCCCGCCGGCATCGCGGTGTCTCCGCCGCCATCAGCGCGTCCTTGTAATCCAGCATGTCCGCGAAATCGACTTCGATCCATCGCAGGTCAGGCTGGAGTTCGAGCCGCCACGGCCGCGTATCCAGACCGCACCCCACGCTGAGAACCGTCGCGATCGGGCTAGATGCCAGCGCCTCCAATAGTAGTTCATCGACAAAACGGCTGCGCACGCCGACCCCGAAGCGCATCATTTCGGGTTGCGGGTGTCCCCGAAGGATCGCCATACCGCGCTCCCCCGCCAGCCGCGCCGCGAATGGATCGTGCACGAAGCCGTCCGGACTTTCGGATTCGAGCGCCCGGCCCGCGGCTACCATGAGGGCTGTGTCGCTGACGTGGGTGATTTCGCCGTCCGATAGGGACATGGCATCCATTATCTGCTTCCCGCCGCTCCTCGCAAAAACTCATCCAAACATCAGTCGGGTATAATCGTTCGGCGCCTTTCCTTAAAGGAGGAAACCATAATGCGAATGTTGCTGCGAGTATCGATTCCCGTGGAGGCCGGAAATGCCGCCGCCAAGGCCGGAACCCTGGGTTCTACGGTCGAACAAATTTTAGCCGATCTCAAGCCGGAGGCGGCCTATTTCTTCGCGGACGATAGCGGCCAACGGTCGGGCTCCATCGTGTTCGACATGAAGGACACATCAGAGATTCCGGCCGTCGCTGAGCCCTGGTTTCTCGCGTTCAACGCGAAAGTTTCGATCCGGCCGATCATGAACCCCCAAGATCTTGCCAAGGCCGGTCCATCGATTGGCAAGGCTGCTAAGCAATACGCAAAGTAGACCGGCGGGGCTGGAGGTGCCGTCATGAATTGGAACAAACGCCCTCTCGCCGTGACGATCATCGCATGCGTATATATAGCGGTCGGTACAGTCGGCTTTGTTTACCACTTCACCGAGTTCCACGCGAGGGATGCGTTTCAATACAACGCCGTCTGGGTTGAACTCGTCCGGTTGTTAGCGATTATCGCTGGAGCATTTATGCTCCGCGGCCACAACTGGGCGCGCTGGCTGGCTCTCGCTTGGATCGCATTCCACGTAATCATAGGCGCCCTTCACTCGCTTCCTCAGCTCGCCATCCACTGTCTGTTCTGTGCCGTGATCGCCTTCTTTCTTTTCCGTCCCGATGCCGCGGTTTATTTTCGCGTCTCGCGAACCGAACCAACATAAATACGGAAATCGCGGCTCAGCAAAGCCCGTCCGATAACTGAGCCGCGACCAAAGGAAGCGGTGGCGTCTCGCTTACGACCTCACTGCGACAGGCCATAGGACCTGCGTGATCCTCTGCCAATTTCATTACCTGCCAGCCGTCTTCAATTCCACGTATCCCCGCCGCTCCAGGAACTTGAAATACCCGACGAAGTCGAACTTGTCCGCGCCCAGCTCCGAACGCGTGAGACGGATGACGTCCCCCAGGTTCCGTTGGCCGTCGCACCAATAGAGCGCGGCGATCACGGTTCCATCCCACGCACCGGAAGGATAGCCTTCGCGCTCATCAGGATGAATCTCATCGAGCGGAATCGTTCCAAACCGCTTGCGCTTGACAATAATGCGCGCGGCTTCCGCCAGTTGAGGATCGGAGTCCATGCGCGGCATGACCGGCTCCGCCAGACCGATCTGTGACGCTCTGTGATTCGCCGCTTCGCGCAAGCGTGCGATCTGAGCGTCTCCGTAGTTCTCGAGACCTTGGACGAGCGGCCGCAAGGTCTGATCCGCGCCGCCCGTCCCAACAAGGCGTAGCACGGAAAGCACCGACTGACCCTCGCGATCGACCGAATACTTAATCTTCTCGATCCCTCGTGCCATGAGCCGCGACAGCTCTTGTCCATCTGCCGCGCGCAGTGCCTGATCGATGAACGGCGCAGCCGCGCTCAGGATCTGCTCTTGCCCTCGGTTGGCGGCAAGTTCCGCCAGCCACAAAACATCGCGTTCTCCCGCACTGGCGAGCGTGTAGAGATACGTGGCATTCACAACCGCCAAGTCGCGAAGCGAACGCACATCCACTTTTTCGGGCGAGTCTTCGCTGTTATGGTGGGTAACGATTCCGGTTCCGCTATAGGGCCATACCGTAGGCACCCCGACCGTCGGCTCCGCCAAGTACGTATCCGTCCCAACCATGAACTCATGCCAGTGCCAGGACCGCCCGACCTTCGGAAAATACAGTTCGGCGACGTGAAGTACAAACGCGTCCACATACGATTTGGCCGCGTGCGGGTTCATGTAAAACGTGTATTCCGTCCCGGCCAAATCATAAGGCGCGGCGGGCGTATCCACCGTCATGGCCGCCACCGTACGGTGCATGCGCTCAGCATGTGTCGCGACATATGGCATCGAACCGTACATCTCGCCCATGAGGAGTATGCGAATGGCTCGTTTCGGTCGCGCGAGCTTGCCCGCCGCGATCAAACGGTTGATCGTTGCGAGCGACTCGAGCTGCGCCGCCACACCCGTGGCGTTGTCCTGCGCGCCTTGCTCGGAACTGTGACCGAGCGTCAGCACTTCTTCATCCGGCGCGGCGCCGGGAATCACGCCGGTCACGTACGGATACACGCCCGGGTAGTAACGAGTATCCACCAGCGCGTGAGCGCGTACGCTCCGCCCGTCCGCAAGCCGTTGCCGCACGTACTCGGCCTCCCGTGGCGTGATCGAGAAACAGAGGAGCGGCGTACTGGCTTTCGTGAAGCCCCAGCCGCTATCGCCCCATGCGTTGATCCATTGCCGGCCGTCCTTCAGCTCCGGATCCTCGGTAAACGTATTGATCGCTCCGAGCACACCTTTCTTCACAAGGTCCCACTTGAGGTTGGCCGGGTTCTGCTTCGTGAGCACCAGTTTGCCGCGCATGTCGCCGCTCTCATTCCATTCGACGATTTCTGCCGTTATGCCTCCCGCTGGCGTCGGCCCGCTCCACATGCCCAGCGACGTGGGGACTTTCTCGTAATCCGCCAGCACGCGGAACTGGGCGGGCACGTCATCTGCCATGAGCTCGAGCCGAGCCTGCTTCACGTCCCAGGCGAGCGGCTCGGTCCAAAAACCAAACTGCGTAACACCATCGGCGGGCGCGCCAAGGACCTCGACATTTTGCAAGCCGGCTTCCGTCATGGCCTGCTTCAGGTATTCGGCCGTCTGCTGGAACTTGGAAAACGTAAACCAGCGGTCGGTCGAGTAGACCTGACGCATGTACGCCATGGCCTCGTCAGGTTTCACGCCGGTGCGAACCTGGTCCAGAACTGTTTCAACGTTTACCTGCGGCCACACGGCCGCCGGCACGAGAAACAAAAGTATAGTTCTTGCCTGCGTCATTTCACGTTCCCGTGCGGATCGACGGGCGTCTGCGTCACTGCCTCGACCAAAGCCACAATATCGCCCAAGCTGTCGTAGACCGGTGCGAGGACCGAAACAAACCCCGGTTTATCGGCGACGGTCACCCGGCGGCCACTCTCGAACACCTGCTTCATGGACGGAATCATGTCTTGGTACAAAGCCCCCCACGGCCAGAACTGGCTCAACTCATTGGAATTACGAATGACGATGCGGACTTTATCCGGATGGCCGGACATCGGCATACACAAATTAACATCGCAAGGAAAGGAAGCCAGTCGCGAGAGACGGATCAGTGCCTTCTTAACCGCGATGAACGCCTCGTCGTTGACTTCGTAGTTATCGCCCGCAACCCACTGATCGTGCGGATCGTTCTTGAACATGTATTCGAGCGCGCGCGGCGTCACAATGCGCCGGCATACATCGCCATCCACCATGACCGTCGCGATGCGCGCCACTTCATCCAGTTCCCGGCCCGGTTCCCGATCGGCGCCTGCAAGCGGTCCCAGAAGCGCAATCGCAAGCAAGAGTGCTTTCATTTTTCTCCACTTCCTTCGGCCGCCAGCCGCATCACGTACTGCCGCACGCGCGCCCAAGCGTCCGCATCGATGTGATCGAGATGGCTTAATGCCGGTTTGGCGGCTTCGTCGAGCGCCGTGCCGCTCCACTCGGATGTGGGTTGGCCGGCGAACGCCGGACGCGCATTCCACCATTCGGCCGGCGTCGTGTGATTGTACAGGCGAGAAGCTTCTGCCTTCAGTTCCTCGGCTGGCTTGCGTCCGGCGAAGCTCGCGAGCAGCGTTAGTTCCTCGACCGCGTTGCGCTGGATTTTCAGCCGCACGCTCGGAATCGGCCCGTCAATCCCGAACCGGTCGCCCGAATAAACTAGGGCCGTGCCGCCGCCGTCAAAATGAAACCAGGGATCGCTGCCCGCGCTCACGGTCAGCCAGTGTACGAAGCCGCCAACGCCTCGCATCCATCCCTCGATCGGAAACTGCGTAATCGTGGAAGCCGGTTGCGTCACCGCGGGCGGTCCCGAGTAATACCAGATCACATCCCCGCGCTCCCGCAGCGCGGCGGGCGCTTGCGGCAGCCAGCTCAGAATGTCGCGGCTCGCAACCCACATGTTCATCACTCCAGCCAGATCCTTGAACTGCTGCTCCATGTCCCAGCTCACATCGGCGCGGAAAACGAACTTCACCGGTGAGTCCGCAGGAACGGCTTTCTTCATGAGGCGGCCGTATTCGAGAAAGTACCGGTTGTCCGCCGTAAAACGCACTTCGTCGCCGTCCCAGGAAAATCCCATGTAACGCTTTTTGTGATTGAAGAACAGCTCGAACCGCGTTCCCGTCCAACCTTTCTCGCGGAAGTGCCTCTCCATTTCCGAGACCACGTTCACGAATTCGGTCTCATACCCCGGCTCCCCCCAGTTGACGAACGACGCAGGCCACTCTGGATTCACCGGCAAATAAACGAACGGGATGGGCTGGGCGCCGCGGCGCGTGCCGGCAAACGCCGAGCCATCGAACAGCGGACCGTAGTGGCGATCGTAAAGATCCCAGCTCGTGACATGCCTTGTTCGCCCCGAGCCTTTGACGGCCGGCGCGAACTCCGGCCCCACCTTGCCCGCATGCCCGTAACCTAGCTGATGGAAAATTCCCCGGTGCTCGTAGAAAATCCTGTGATAGGAATGGATCAGCCGGAAAAAGTGATCGCTCCGGAAGAACCCATCGCCCAACCTTTTTGCCAGCGCCGGGTATTCTTCCGCGAGCCATGAGCTGCCGTAGGAGTTGTGATCCATCAGCAGCACGTCATCGTTCGGAATCACCGCCGGCAACACCGTAAGCTGGATGTTCAGTTTCCTGGTCTCCCCCGCCGCTTGCAGAATGGCCTGTGTTTGGTATGTTTTGGGCTCCGCATCCGGAGGAATCCAGAAATCTACCCAAAACGCCTGAGCGGTCTGTTTCTCGATGCGGTTGTCCGGCTCCGGCATGTTCGAATGGTAGGGCTGCTGAGCCGGTATCAACGCATCCGGATAAAATTGCTTCGTAGATTCAGTGAAATGGAACCATTCACGGAACAATTCTGCCTGCAGTGCCTTCTGATCGGGATAAGATCGCAGCGTGAGTGTGTATGGCCCGGGTTGAGACAATTTCACAACGAGGTGAAACGAAACATGTCCGCCCCGCGAGCCTTCGAGTTTCAGCGCGTTCAGGAAGCCGCCTGCGCCGCGGTCAGGGGGAACGATGGCGCCAAACGGGTCAGGGCGGAGATATTCAGGTGTGGCTTCGAGCCGGATGTCGCGAGCCGCTAGTCCAAATGCAAGGACCAGAAAAAGAGGCGTCACGCCACCAACTTCTTGATCACTTCGCCTTCCACGTCCGTCAATCGGAAATCGCGGCCTTGAAACCGGTAAGTCAGGCGCTTGTGGTCGAGACCCATCAGGTAAAGTGCGGTCGCGTGGAGGTCGTGGACGGAAACGGCGTCCTCGGCGATGTTGTAGCCGACATCGTCGGTGCGGCCGATGGTAACGCCGGGCTTGATTCCGCCACCGGCGAGCCACATGGTGAATGCGCGGGCGTGATGATCCCGGCCCAGGAATTTCGATCCGGCGCGCCCCTCGTTCATCGGCGTGCGGCCGAACTCTCCGCCCCAGATAACCATCGTCGAATCGAGCAACCCGCGCTGTTTCAGGTCGGCGACAAGCGCGGCGGAGGCGCGGTCGGTGTCGCGGCACAGGCGGGCGAGCTTGTTCACGATGTCTTCGTTATTGCTGGCGCCGTGCGTGTCCCAGCCGCGGTGATAGAGCTGCACGAAACGCACGCCGCGCTCGACCAACCGGCGCGCGAGCAGGCAGTTGTTGGCGAACGACGCTTTGCCGGGAGTCGTGCCGTACATTTCATGAATGTCCGCAGGCTCTTTTGAAATATCGGCCAGCTCTGGCACGCTGGTTTGCATCTTGTACGCCATCTCATATGCGCCGATGCGTGAGGCAATTTCGGGATCGCCGGCATCGGCCTGATGGGCCGAGTTGAGAAAGCGCAGCGCGTCGAGCGAGCGCCGGCGCGCTTCGGCGGTGACGCCCTCTGGGTTCGAAAGAAATAGAACCGGATCGCCGGATCGCCGAAACTCCACACCTTGATAATCCGAGGGCAGGAAACCGCTGCCCCAGCACGAGCGGCCGCCATCGGGCTGATTTTGTCCGGATAACATCACGACGAATCCGGGCAAATCTTTGCTTTCGCTCCCAATACCGTACGTCACCCAGGCGCCCATACTTGGGCGGCCGGCGATCTGATGGCCGGTACTCATGAAGATCTGGGCAGGCGCGTGGTTGAACTGCGTGGTGTGGAGCGAGCGCACGATGGCCACGTCATCCACGATTTTCGCCAGGTGCGGCAAAAGGACCGAAAGCTCGGCGCCTGACTGTCCGAATTTCGCAAAATGGTGTGGCGAGCCGAGCAGTTTGGGAACGCCCTTAATGAACGCAAAGCGCTCGCCTTTTATTAGTTCTTCGGGGCAGGGCTGACCGTCGAATTTCATGAGCGCGGGCTTGTAATCGAACAAGTCGAGCTGCGAGGGCCCACCCGCCATAAAAAGGTAGATGACGTTTTTGCATTTCGCGGGCGATTGGGCAAATAGGTTGGGTTTGAACAGCGACGTGAGCGCAGCCGCGCCGATCCCGAAGCCTGCCTGTCCGAAAAAGTGCCGCCGCGTGATTTCGAGCAACCGCCGCTGGTCTTCCATCATTCCTCATCACTCCTTTGTGATCGTCTCGTCGAGGTTGAGCAGTACGTTCGCCACCATGGTCCAGTCTTCTTCGGCTTCGTACTTAATCAGGTAATTTAACTCGTCAGGTTTAGCGTGGCGGCCGGTGACCAGGCGATAGCCGTAATCGATTCGGGAACGCGGGTCGGGGCCTCCCTCTTTCGCCAGACGGGTCACTAGGGCGCGTGCGGCTTCCCAGAAAGCCTGATCATTCAGTAGATTCAGGGCCTGCAGCGGTGTGTTGGTGCGCGTTCGGCGCACGGTACACACTTCGCGGCTGGGCGCATCGAAATTAGTCATGGTGGGATACGGGGCGCTGCGGCGCGCGAAAGTGTAGATTCCCCGGCGGTAGCGGTCCTCGCCCTGACTCTCGACGTACACGTCGTCGTTATAGGGCATGTCCCAGATGCCCGGAGGCTGTGGAGGGTAGACGCTGGGCCCGCCGATTTTCGAGCTCAACAGACCGCTCGCCGCCAACACGGTATCGCGCACCATCTCGGCTTCCATGCGGAAACGCGGGCCACGCCCAAGCAGGCGGTTATAAGGATCTTTTGCCAGTAACTCCGGCGCGACGCTGGAGGACTGGCGATAGGCTGTCGAGGTTACGATCAAGCGGTGGATGGCCTTCATGCTCCAGGCGCGGTCCATGAACTCGGTGGCGAGCCAATCGAGCAGTTCGGGATGCGATGGCTTTTGGCCCTGTGTGCCGAAATCCTCGCTGGTCTCGACAATGCCGCGGCCGAAAAATTGCTCCCAGATACGGTTCACTGCGACGCGCGCGGTTAGCGGATTATCTTTGCTCACGAGCCAGCGTGCGAGACCCAGGCGGTTCGGCATGGCGTCTTCGGGGAGGGGCGGCAGCACGGCTGGAACGTTAGCGTAAACCTTATCCGCTTTGGCCGAGAATCCGCCGCGAATGCGGATGAAGTCAGAGGGCCGCTCGAAGGTAGGGCGCTCGCGCATGACGAGCGTGCTGGTGATGTCGAGTTTCTTCTTCTCTTCCTTGGCCTGCTTGAGTTCGTCGCGCGCGGACTGGAGCGAAGGGGCGGCGGTGAGGAAATAATCCGAGACCTTCTTTTCTTGTTCTTCGGTGCGGCCGGTTTTGCCGAGCAGGGTGCGCAAAGAATGGCTGACGTCGACCACCGCCACGGGGTTTGTGTCGCCGGTGGCGGAAAGCCGGAAATACCCCACACTCTGGCAACTGAATTCCGATTCCTGAACAAGAGTGATGCGCAGTTCCGGGGCGGTAATCGGATTCTCCGGCACGATCACTAACTGCCGCGCCAGACGCTGGTCCTCGCGCGACGCATCCACCATCCAGAGCTGCCCGCGCTTGCGATCGATCGACCGCGCGCCGGTATCGGCGGCAAGCTTTCGGATTGCGACTTCTTTCCAGCCCGTCCCGTCGGGTATCTCAAGCTTGACTTGCGTGATGTTGAAATTGCCATACGCATCCCGGCCGGGGCCTCCGCGCGGCAGCTTTGCGTTGGGTACAGCCTCCAGGCGGATGCCCTGGGCAGCATCCACGGGGAGCTTGCACTCAATCACGTAAGCTTCGTTGCGCGGCGCTTCGCCCGCGGCGAAGATCAGCCCCTGTGCATCGGCAGTCAGTGTGGTTCCGGCAGCGGTAGTCATCTTCCGTGGAATGATGACGCGCCAACCCTGCTCCGCATCCAGCACCGATTTTTCCCACGCCGTCTGCTCCGCTTTTAGTTCCGGCGTCATTGTCTGGGTCTTTTCGGCCAGTTCCTTGATGCGAGTGTCCAGCTTTTCGCGATGCGCATTCTGCTCGGGGGTAGGCATCTCGAGCACGGGCTCGATGTAGATTGGCGTTTCGCCGTTATCCTCCTGACGCTTGTCCACATTGTTGAAGAAGGCCGTCATGGAGTAGAAATCGCGCTGAGTGAACGGATCGAATTTGTGGTTGTGGCATTGGGCGCAGCCCAGCGTGCTGCCCAGCCAGACAGTAGCGGTTGTCGCGACGCGGTCTACCTGCACTTCAAAATAAGACTCGTCCTTATCCACGCCGCCTTCTTCGTTGAACTGCGTGTTGCGATGGAAGCCAGTGGCGATCTTCTGCTCCTCGGTGGCGTTGGAGAGCATGTCGCCGGCAATCTGCTCGACGGTGAACTGGTCGAAGGGCATATCGCGGTTGAGCGCGCTAATGACCCAGTCGCGGTATTTCCAGATTTCGCGGCGATCGTCTTTTTCGTAGCCGTTAGAATCGGCGTAACGCGCCAGATCGAGCCACGGGCGGGCCCACCGCTCGCCGAAATGCGGTGAGGCCAGTAGTTTGTCCACAAGGCGCTCGTAGGCATCGGGGCGCGCGTCGGCGAGAAACGCATCCAGCTCCGCTGGGGATGGCGGCAAACCGGTCAGATCCAGAGACACGCGGCGCGCCAGTTTCTCTTTCGACGCTTCGGGCGAGTAGGTCAGGCCTTCCTGTTCCAGGCGGGCCAGGATGAAGTTGTCGATTGGATTCCGTACAAGCGCGGCATGCTTGACGGCGGGCGGGAACGGCTTCACCGGCTTAACGTAAGCCCAGTGCTTGGGCGGCGATTGGTCGCGGGCCTCGGCGCTTTCAGGCCACTCGGCGCCCTCGTCGATCCAGCGCTTGAGTGTGGCGATCTGTTCCGGCGCGAGTGGGGTGCCGTTGAACGGCATCCGGGGTTCGCCGGTTCGTCCCTCGACGCGCTGGATCAGGCGGCTTTTGTCGCTCGATCCCGGCACAATGACCGTGCCGCCGATGCCGCCACGCATCGCCGCCGATTTGGTATCGAGCCGCAATTGCGATTTGGGCTGTGCGCCGCTGTGACAGGCGTAGCAAGAGGAGCGAAGGATCGGTTCGACGCTGCGCGCGTAATCAACTTTGGTTGCAGCGACTGTGCGGTTAGGGACGGAGTCAATCCATGCTGCGATCCGCGCGATCTGTTCCACGGAGAGGGCAGCACCCGCGGGCGGCATGCGCACCTTGGCGTCCGCCGACGCGATTCTTTGGTAGAGCAGGCTCGCCCGGCTGTCGGCGGGCACGATGGCCGGGCCTGAAATTCCGCCGTTGAGCACGCCATCGAGACTATCCAGCCGCAGGTGAGCTTGAGGCTGGCTGCCACTGTGGCACGGCGCGCAGGATTGCCGGAAAATCGGCAGGATTTCGGTGTCGAAGCGGGGTTGCTTGGGGCCGGTGCCAGCAAACAGGAAACCCGTTACGGCCGAGGCCAGAATAACCACGGGGATCGGGCTCACGGTCAACTTGAGGGATCCTGAGTACTGAGCGCAAAACCGCTTGCTCACGCGCGCGGCTCGGAGAAGCGGCCAGATGGCCTTTTTGAGCATCCTATTAAGGACGAGTCTATCACTGCGCAACGACGCTGAAGGGCACATCCTGCGATTGTCCCGTCGCGAGATCGTGGACGTGCATGCGCCAGCGGCCCTTGGGGTCGTTGCAGGCGAGCGGGATGCGTTCTTTATGAGGCGAAGATCTGAGGAGCAGGTTTCGCGCGTAGAGATCGTAGCGGTCGCCTGATGGAGTTTCGAATTCCAGCCGCACAACCCGGAACATCGGATCGGGAACGGCAGTTTCATTCGTCAGCGTCACTTCGAGCATCGCGCCGGCTTTGGCTTGAGGCGCAAGATCCACGCGCAACTTGGGAACCGGCTGCGGCGAGCGTGTGAAAACTAACGGCTCCCAAGGACTCAAGGTGGTCTTGCAGGAAGCAATCGTTCCGAGGTCCTGGCGATTTCGTACGTCGTAGCACTGTTTTGACGTCTTCCAAACAATGGTGACTTCGGCTTCTTTCTCGAGAAGGGAATTGTCGATGGTGCCGGCCCATCCAGGCGCCGTCATCGTGGGGTGGTCTTCCCAGCCGCCATCATCGAACTGCGGATTACGGAAGATCGCAACGTGTTCGACGGGTCCGTTGCTGAAGGTGACCACCTCTGTTGCGGGAAGCCGCTTGCCGTCGCTGCCGAGAACGCGCACTTTGGGATGTACTTCAGCCAGGCTGAGAATGCCCTCTACCAGGCCCGGCAGGCTCGATGCGGAATTTGCCTGCAAACGCTCATAGCAATAGCCGCCGACTTCCAGGTTGAGGAAAATTGCGCGGCCCTGGCCGAAGCGGCTGACGATAACGAGCGGCACGGCCCCGCTTTGGGCCAGCGGCTTTCCGTTCGACGCCTTGATGGTCTCATCGCCCAGATGCAACTGCAGGGATGCGCCCTCGAGATGCAGCGAGCCTTCATTGGCAATGCCTCGGACATTGTGTCCCACCGGCTGACCCTCGGCCCGGCTGATTCCAAATACGTCGTCCAACAAGCCGTGCCCCAGGCTTCTTCCGTGCTCGTTCATCTCCGCAGCGCGGGAATCGGCCACGAGCAGTCCACCTGCACGCACAAACTCGCGGATCTCCGCCGCCTCTTCCGCACTGACTGCAATCGATTGCGGCATGATGAGGACCCGATAACTTCCGGCGTTTAGTTTGCCGGCTTTAATTCCCTGGGGCGAAGCGAAGTCGTACTGGAGTCCCAGATCTTCAATGAGCTTGGTCCAACTATTGCGCGCGGCGATGGCGTGGCTGCCGCGATCCGAACCGTTGTGGAGCATCCATTGGCGCGCGTGCTTGAGATTGTCGAGGAGCCAATGAATCTGATCGGACGGTGGCGAGTAGTGAATGACGATGCCGTCGTTGGTACGCTGGGCATTCACGAAAAGCTTGCCAATTCCGCGGCGCAGTTCGTTGAAGACGGCCGAATAGGTTTCCGCGGCCGGCGTAAGCTGCCGCGTCTCCGGATTCACGAAACGGTAATCCGGCAGATTGTTATCCCAGATAATGGCGCCTCGGTGTCCGTGAAACACGCCCCACCAAACCGGACGCCGGGCCTGTTTTTGCACGAGACGCTGGCGATCCGTTAGCGGTTCTCCGGGCTTGTATTGGTAGCCCACAGTCTGGAGCATGATGGTGGCGGGCTTTAGCGAGCGAATGATTTCGACGTTATTGCCGCCGTTATAGGGCTCGATGACGTCATCGGCTCTCAGCACCTGCTCGTAGTTGTACCAGCCAAACGGAAAGGGCGATTGGCCTCCCTCGGTGGCGCACCGCGCATCCGGATCTTCCGCCTTGCACACAGCCGCGGCCCGGAGGACGGCATCGGCAAACGTCTCGTCCATAAAATTGCGGAAGTCGCACCATGGGGTAACGTTCCAGCCGGCGCTGGAACGCATCTGTGGGAGTTCGCCATAAAAATGGTTCACGAACGTCAGGACCTCTGTCCACGTGCGGAAGTTTGCGGGCTTTCCACCTTTGCCCCAACGTTGGTTGGCCGCATCCAGCGGACCGAGTTTCTTCTCGAGAGAGGCTTCATCCAGCTTCGCGACGGCGCGCGCGTCGCGAATAACGGACATCACGGGTTCCCATCTCTGGCGTAGCGATATCGCGTCCTCCGCTGGCTCGGGCAGACTCGCGCCCCATGCCTGGTTTACGCGGGCAATGCTCCCGAATTTCGCCTGCAAGCCAGCGACGGCGATCGCGTCGAAGGCCCCGTCGGTGGTGGTGCGAGCGATCATCAAGCGAGATTCGTCCCATAGTCCGGCGGTGTCGTCCCAATGAGCGAACTCGCCAGCTCCCCATTCCTGGCTCAGGCGCTCGGGGGTCCCGTACATTCCCCGCAGATATGCCGCAAACTTCGCGGTGCAGAATTCCGAATGGCAAAAATCGTTGGCTTTGATCTGCCAGCCCTGTCCCAGCTCGTCCGCGATGTTGTAGTACAGCGGGCGGAAGGCCTTGTGCTCCCGCACGTATCGTGTGAGGCGGTCGCGCAAGTGGGCGTCTGTCTGGGGATCGTTCAAACAAGGCTTCCGCACCCAGAGTTTCAGATTTTCGCGATCGGTACTGAAATTGTTCACGACGTCGTACCAGAGCTGCCGGTGGTTGATATAGATCGAAAAGATATCGGGAGCCATTTGCTCCACGTAGAAACGGAAGTTGTTGTCCAGGACGTTGGCAGGTTCGCCTTCGCGACCGGCGATGGTCGCATCGATCCCGGCCTCGCGCAGACGGTCGTAAAAGCCATCGGGATAGCTGGCCCAACTGATGAAGTGATAGTCCTCCCACGCGTCGCGCGGCGGCGATAGCAGGAAACTTTTTCCGGCCACTTGCGGCACGCCATTCACCTTCAGGCGAATCCAGTTTGAGTAAGTCAGGCCCGGAGTCAAAGAGAACGAGAACAGGAGCGAACTGGCTCCGGCTTTGGGAACGGGAAAAGTCAATTCAGCCACGGCGCGGCCGAAACTGTCGATCCATTGCACCTCAGTCGGGCCGAGAGGAACGCGAACGAAATGAATTTCTCCGTTGAGAATTCCAGCAGACTCATAAACAGCACGATCAAGCGTCACCCTCAGCACCTGTGCCGCCTCGGGCCCCTGGGGTGTGGCTGCGGGATTCTGCGGGTATGCCCTTAACGCGGCGCCTGAAAATGCAGTCCCGACGGCCGTTCTCAGGAAGCCTCTTCGGCTGCGCGGATTAAGTTCGTTCATTTACAATTTCCTCTCTCGTAGGGTAGGCCGAAGCACTCAGAGGCCGCGATTGACGGGCTGGCTGTGCAGAGTCGTGGTGTCCTGCCAGTCGAATTTGCCGTCGCGCGCGGGTAATTTGTGGTCCGCTGCATAGCGGTTCCTCACGTCTTGCACTTGATTGAACCAATCACCGAACGGCAGCGAGAATTCCCGCTCGATCAGGTATGTCAGTCCCTCCTGGCGGCGCCGGGCGCCTTCGGTAGTTTGCGTGTCGACAAAATTCTGCGGCGCACGCGCCACATGCCGCCCGTTGGCTTCGCGAACTCTCGGAAACCAAGTCTGATACCAAGTCGCTGTGGCGTCGTGCAGTGCCTGATTGCGCTCGTCGCGGATTCTCACCGCTACGTCGAGTGCCTGGTCAAGAGCGGCCACGGCATCCGCATGTTGCAGCTTACCAGCGTGCTGCTGGGCTTGATCGAGGTTGTTATTGAGCTCTTCCAGGGCCTTGAACATCAGAAGATTCTGGCGGCACAGTTGGGCGATGGAGAGATAAACCTCAAGATTATGGCGATTGAACTGGACCGACGCCAGATTGGTGTATAGCAAATCCAGCAGCTCGTCATTCTCGCCCCGGAATTTCGACGCCAGTTCAACGCGTGTGGCGTTCTCCTGAAGCCAGTTGTGCGCGAGATGCAGATAGTCCGCGGCAGGCACGGGTGGAAGGGGAAGCGCCGGCTTGTGTTGGGTGAAAGGACCTATGCCGTACGAATACCCGAAGACGAGCGGCCCGCCAGGCTCGCTATCCCAACTGGTGGCGAAGAATTGCGCCTGCGTGCTCATCAATTGATAGAGGCGGCTCATACTGCTCGCGCCCGTGCCGTAAAAGAGACGGTAAAAGCTGTGCATGAGCTCGTGCGGATCCGGTGAACCGGGATGCCAGGCTGCTGACGCGCCGACGGCGTAACCCAACCAGAAGGTCTCGGGATGCGGGCCGAGATCGCCCCAGGCATAAATGCCGGCTCCCATGATAGCCGCTTCCTGCCGCGCTGAAGTGTAGGAAATCTCGTTGAAGACCGTGGTGGCGCGTTCCTCCGTCGCGCGAGGATGGAGCTGCTCCTTTGGCGACAAAACATAGTATGACGGAAACAACGGGTCGTCCGGCAGAGAATTGGTATAGATGATCTGCGGGATGCGGCGGGCGCGAAAGGCTTTGTTATAGGCCGTGCTGTAGACTTCTCCATTAATCAACCCGGACGGCAGCAAGCGAATATCTTCGGCTTGCATCGGCTCCTCGCCCCAGAAAATCACCTGGCGTCCGTGATCGCGCAGGTAACCCGCGGTTTTCTGCGTGAATTCGACCCACAGTTTGCTGGGGCTTCCCAACTCTTTAGCACGGACTGCCTCGTGGCACTGGGCGTTATCGGCTTTTCCGATGAACCATGCTTCGTCTGTCGAAAGAAGGAAATACTTCACGCCCTTGTTGGCATCCGTCAAGTCCTGAAACATTCCCTCGAGCAGCTTGTAGGCCTCAGGATTGGTGGAACACATTTCGAACGTGGTTTCGGGGAACTCCCTGAGCCCGGCGTATTCGTCATGGTCCAGGATGAAGTTCACATGCGCAGGGCCATCGAGATACGGGATTACCTGGACGTAATAGCGGAGCCCATAATCGGTCAGCTCCTGAAGCTGCGCGGGCGAAAGAGCGTGGGGGTCCACTAAAGCAGGCGCGCTCTTATATTCGAAATGCTGGTTCAAGCGCAGCACCAGCGCATTTACTTTGAAGAACGCAGCGCGCTGGATGGCTTGTTTTATGACGTCGAGATGGTCGAGGTGTTCCTGTTCGTCCCAGAAAACTTCCCGGAGCCCCAAATCCGGCCAGTCTAGAATCTGGCCTTCCGGCAACCACAACTTGCCGCGCTCGGCCTTCACCAACTGCACCAGCGTCTCCACACCGTAAAACAAGCCGGACGGCGCGTTCGCTGTAATGCGGATTCGCTCCGGGCCCAGTTCCAGGCAGTACGCCTGCTCCGCGAGAGCGGCTTTGCTCAAGTCCGTAGCCGGGCCAATTTCCACGGCGCCGGGATGAATCAACAGTTCGACGATCTTCGCTTTTCCGCGGCCAGCCAGGGTCAGAGCATGCCGCTCGGACAGTTGCTGCTTCAAACTCTCCACCGCGACATCGTTGGAGTGGACGCCCTCACCCGGCTCCAACCGCCAGGCGTCGTCGAATGGAAAATCAGCGCCCTTCAAGTCCACTTTCTGGGGCTCTGGCATTACGGTATAGCCGCGAACGTAAAGCGGGGAGGGATCCGCGGCAAATGTGCCGCCGGCAAAGACAGACAGAATCGCGGCACTCCAGAAACATGCATATATCGCTCTGTGGTTCGAAAATGTTGTCGTCAGACTTTGCACCTTGGCAGTAGCCTCCTGTTTGCGAAGTTCCTACCGCTCCCTTCGGTCGCGGCTCTGTTAGGGGCGTGAAGAAACTTCAGAAACACTAGTTTAGTATTGCCAGGCCCAGATCTCGCTGGGAGTGTGTCATTCGCAGCATTTTGACTGTGTGCTGAGGTACCCATGCGCCTTCGGGCTAGTTCATTGCCTAGGTGACTTTTACTCATGAGAGGAATAGGCTGATTACAGCGCCATCGAGAGAGAGCGTGTTATATGAGCTTGCGGTATCGCCTGATGGCTTCAATTCGAGCGATTTACCATGCCCCTGAAGGCGCTGAAATCGCTGATTGCCGTGCAACGCTTCCAGCCGGTGCTGTAGTTGTGGAATCTATCCAGCGCGCAGGAACTCTAACGGGAATGATCGGTGTGTACTGGGAAGGGCGGCATTACTCAGTTTTCCTACGCGACCTGCTTCGAAACACGCAGCGCATGTCCGCTGCTTGATCCTCGTTTCGTGGTAGATTCGCTCCCATGAAACCTTGCCGCCTGCAGATTGGCATGCTTCTTTTTTGCGCGGGGCGCGTGCTTGCTGCAGATGCGACCGCGATTACAATTCCAGCGACCACGGGCGCGCTCACCATCGATGGCAGGCTGGACGAACCCGCCTGGCAGATGGCCCGCGTTCTCCCTTTGACTTCCGCCGCATTCGGCGCGCCCTTCCCGGCTGGCGGAGAGACGCGCGCCGCCATCCGTGGTACGTACCTATGTCTCAGCGCGCAGATTCCGGAGCCGGACCGCGTGATGGCTCATTCGACGGGCCATAACCCCAACTGGTGGTCCGAGGATCTCATCACCTGGAACATTCGAGTGCAGGATACGGCAGTTCGCCGCCACTTGAGCCTCGCGCTCTCGGTGAATCCCGTGGGTGCTTATCGCGTGCAAGGGGCTGCTGGAGTTCCATCGCTCGAAGCAGAACTTTTGGTTGCGACGCATCTTGGCGGCGGCGAGTGGACCATAGAGGCCGCGATCCCGCTGGAACGTCTCGGGCCGATTGGGTTCATCGGTGTGGAGCGGGTACGCGCTCCCAGACCGGACGCGCCTGAGCTGCGTTGGTATTGGCCAGCAGCCAATGAGCGGGCGATGTTTCAATTCGCCCGGGCGAAGAACGCCGACGCTCCGGAATTTCGGCCCCCACAGCGTCCGACCCATCCACCGGCAGTTGCCGCGGCCACGGACCTCGCCTGGATACCGGGGAACGTCTGGACGGAAACGCAACGCGATCAGCTGCAGGTCTCTCGAATGGTCGAAAAGTCTCTGCGCTCGCGCATGTCCGCAGTCGCCGATGAAGAAAAGCGTGATTGGGAGACTGTGAATTCGCGCGAGGCCTGGGAGCGTTTTCGAGATCAGCGTCTGGCCGCATTACGAAAATGGATGGGACCTTGGCCCGGCCGCACTCCTCTGCGCTCAGTAGTCACTCGACGGACGGACTACGGTGACGGGTTCGTCATCGAGAACCTGGTTTTTGAAAGCCGCCCGCATTTGCTGGTCACGGCCAATCTGTATCTTCCCGATAAGCCATCCGGCAAGATCCCGGCAATCGTCGTGGTGCACAGCCATCATGCGCCGAAAACGGAGGGCGAGCTGCAGGACTTTGGGATGACACTTGCGCGATCTGGAAGCGCCGTGCTGGTGATGGATCAACTCTGCGCGGGCGAGCGGCTGCAATCCCAGCCGTGGAACCGCGAGAGCTACTACGGGCGCTATGCGCTGGGCAATCAGCTTCTGCTTGCGGGCGAGAGTCTGATGAAGTGGATGGTGTGGGATTTGATGCGCGCAATAGATCTTCTGCTCGAGCGTCCGTACATCGATCCCCAGCGTATCGTCATGCTCGGCGCGGTGGCAGGTGGCGGCGACCCGGCCGCAGTCACCGCGGCACTCGACGCGCGCGTGGCCGCCGTGATCCCGTTCAACTTCGGCGAGGCGGGTCCCGAAGAGCACTACACCGAAGGCCCGCGCGGATACCCATTCGATACCGCCTGGCCGGGGTGGGGCGAATGGGAGACGACGCGGTGCCTTCCGCGCAGCTCCGTCGACCAGTTCTTCCCGTGGTTCTTGTGCGCGTCAGTCGCGCCGCGGCATTTCCTGTACTCCTTCGAGATCGGCTGGCCCGAGGACGTGGAGCACGAACCCGCTTGGGCGCGGTACAAAAAGGTATTTGCACTCTATGGGGCTCGGGATCATCTGGATGAAGTACACGGCTTCGGGCCATATCCGGGCCCCGGAGAGTGCAACAACGTGGGCACTTTCCTGCGGCGGCGCCTGTATCCGATTCTGGCGCGGTGGTTTCAAATTCCTACGCCCGCGGCCGAGTACCACAACCCGCTCCCGGATTCACAACTAATGTGCCTGACTCCGGCGGTCGCGGCGGAGCGACGGCCGCAACCGGCGAGTGCGATCGCATTGGCCACGGCGCGCGATCGACTGGGTCGGGCGCAGGCGAAAGACTTGTCTCTGAACAGCCTGCGTGTGGCGCTGGCCGAGAAACTGGGCGACATTGAGCCCTATGCAAAACCTTCCACTCAACTGCTCTGGGAAAAGCCGGGAGCTGAAGCAACCGTAGAGGCGTTGGCGATTGAAACGGCGCCGGGGATCACTCTGCCCATGCTGATCCTGAAGCCCGCGCATGCGACGGCGAAGCGAGCGCCCGCAGTCATTGCAATTGCCGAGGGCGGAAAGGCGCGCTTCTTATTGGAGCGGGGCGGGGAAGTAAATGCACTGCTTCGCAAGGGAATTGAGGTTTGCCTTCCGGATGTCCGCGGAACAGGCGAAGTGGCGGCAACGTCGTCCCGCAGGCCGGGCGCGATGGGCCTGCCAGAGACCGAACTCATGCTCGGCGAGACGATGCTCGGCGCGCGGCTCAAGGATGCCCGCACGGTGTTCAACTATCTGGCTTCACGCCCAGACATCGACGCTTCTCATATCGCGCTCTGGGGGGATTCGTTCGCGGAAACCAATGCGGATGATTTCGCGTTCGATCAAAGCGAGATGCAGGAGGCTGGCCCTTTCATCCAGCATCAGGCTGAGCCGATGGGCGCACTCGTGGCGCTCCTCACGGGTCTGTATGAAGATGGCGTGACCGCCGTCGCTGCGAGAGGCGGGCTGGTTTCTTTTCTCTCAGTTCTCGAAGATCGTTTCTGCCACCTGCCGCAGGACGTGATCGTACCCGGGATTCTCGAGGCGGCCGACGTCCCGGATCTGGTCGCGGCCCTGGGTACACGGTCGCTCCTGCTCGAGGGGTTCGTCGACGGGCGGAACAAAGTAGTCCGCGATGCACGTTTGAAGTCCGAATTCGCGGCGGCATTGAAAGCGGCGCCGCAGCTTGTCATCCGTGACAGTTCCGGAGACCCGGCTCTGCCGGCATGGCTCGCCAGGGTTGCCGAGGTACGTTAGACTGCCATCCGCAAGAAAAAGACTCACGAACTTGAGCTACCCAAATACGCACCTCGGCTGGAGCAGAAACCGCGAGCGTGTGACCGCTCGTTTCACTCGCGGCTCAGCAAGCTGTCTGGCAAGCAAGGGCCGTTTGGCTTGCGTTGGGGCGGATGTCCTGATTTCACGACTCGGTGTTCTTTGTGGGAGCAATTGCCAAGTTGTAAGACTTCTTGTGCGGGAACATGCCGCGGATTATTTTCTTCAGAGCGCGCAGTGCCGGTTCGCGTACAAGCCCTGATTCTACCGTCAATCCGGCGGGGACTTTTTCGTGCAGCAACAATTCGGCTGCTATCACCTGCGGATCGGCATGAAAATAACGCTGGAATGGCGACCCTAACAGGCGGTTCGTAACCGCCATCAGACTCATAGCGAGATGGTGTGCCATCCAGGACTTTACCAGTACTGCTTCTGAGCGGCCTGATCTATTGTCTTTAAATTCGACAGCCTCGTAGAAACCGTATGAACCAGAACAGCCATACTGCCACATATGACGTAGATTGCGGACAGCCGCACCGAAATTCGTCTCCAGAGCCAGGAAGCTGGCGTATGGCGTGATCACGCTAGGCAGCATCTCCGTGGGCTTCAACGCTAGTACGGGGAGACCAAATGCCCGATACTGATAGCTTCCATTCTCATCCACTTCGGCGTGTGCGCTTTCGGAGATGCCCCAAATTGGGCATCTGCTCCCAAAGTAAAATCGCTGGGTTTCGACCACGTTCCGCATACTCTGCTCCAGGATGGAATGTAGTGAGGTCTTCATCCACAGACTGGGCATCAAGTATTCAAAAATAGTTCCGGTCCAGGAAAGCAGCATAGGGCGTCCCCTATATAACGTCTGGGTCCGGCCTAGATGGAACCATGATTCTTGAGGAATGTCTCCCTTCGCGATGGCAACGAATGCGGCGGTCCGGGCCTCGGAGGCCAGCAGATCATAGCAGGCGGTGTGCAACCGGCGTGCAGGCACGTCGTATCCAACCGATAACAGCTTTTTGCGCCGATTGTACAGAAGATAAAAATCCATCTCGCCGGCCAACCGCGCGGCCTCCGACGCCAGGCGCCGCAAGCCCGATTGGAGTTCCTCAGATGTCTTTACTGCTTGCGCGAGTGCATCCTCCAACAGAAAGAGGTCGTGCGGATTTAGCCGCGCGCGGACCTGCTCGACGATTTTGGGCAAGTTCTCCAGAGTCAAGCTGGCCGAGTCGGGAGCGACGCTCGAATCCAAGGCGCCCATCCAGGGCATGAAAGTACCGGCGAGCTCGCGCACGGCCGCGACCCGATCCATCAGTTCGGCTGCCCACCACCGCACGTTCTCATTTGGCGCCGAGAGCAGCTGTTGAGCCTGTCGCTGCACCACGTGGAGACCCGTGAGCCATCTCGCACTGTCATCGCCAAAGTCTTCCGCAGTCGCGTTTAGGGTGGAGGTTTTCTCCGGCTCGAGTTGGTGCAGAATGCGAACGTGATCGAGAAGTCCCCTCCAAAGCGACTGAGGGAAGATCGGTTCCTTCACGAGAGAAAGGCAGCCTTGCTTGAATGCCCATAGCGACGCGGCCAGGTTACCGCTATCCACGGTCGAGATGAAAAGAGGCGCGAGCGGATCGAGCGTCCGTATGTCATACCAATTGAAAAAGTGCCCACCATGTCTGGGCAGGACTGCGGCGACCGCCAGCGTAGACGTATTCAGTCTGACGAATTCCGGTAACGTGATATATCCCATACCGTGAGCCGCCTGACGGGCGTTGAGCAGCAATCCCAGGTTGGTCGGCGAAATGCGATCCGCCACGATTGCCGGAGACTCCTGAATATTGTCGGGGACGAGCCAGTTATTGGCAGCCGTGCTATTTTCGCGGAAGTAACGCCAGGTCTGGAGCGCTGCGGTTCGGAGGAACTGCTCCTGGTCCGATTTCACGCTTGCGCGCCCGTTGATTCGCCGGATGCTCAGCCAGCGAGCCATGGCCGGCGCACCGGCCCATAACAATAACAACGGAGCAGCGTACAAGCAGGCATCGGGCCTGAACATGGCAAGCGCTACTGTAATGGCGAGTGCGATCCACGGCGTCAGGGCGAGGTAGATATCAGCCGGCCCCTTTTTTGGCGGTGCCACATTCCGCCTCAGCGGCAGTTTCCCACTCGAGGAGTTTGCGTCGGGTGATGCGATGCCGGACAAAGGTGCGAATGATCGCGTCCATCATGACCATCGCCTGGTGGATAAGGAAGATGAGCGTGAAGACCACGTTCAGATGGCCTCTAACGAATGTGGTAAGGGCGGAACGCGAAGTGCTTCTGAACTGTCGTGGATTTTCTACTCGCAACAGCGAGAAGAGCGCCTGTGTATAAGCAGGAACCAGCAACAGCGAGAGAGCGGCGAGGATCCAGTACCACGGCGGTCCGGGCAAGAAGAACCAGGCCGCCAGCAAGAGAAAAAACAGGCCGGGGTCGATGAGACTCCGCCTGAGGTTGTCGAATATCTTCCAACGTGAAGCTAGTGTCGTGGGGTTAGCAACCATGCACCCGTCGAAAGCCGGCACTCGAGGGAGGAGCCATTGCATGATCTGCCAGTCTCCACGAACCCAGCGATGCTGGCGCCGGCTGTACGCACTGAAATGCGAGGGATAGTCGTCAATGACCTCAATGTCCGACACCAATGCGGCGCGCGCATACGCACCCTCAATCAAATCGTGGCTGAGCAGCGTATTGCATGGGAATCGTTGGTTCAGCATCTGCTGAACTACATCCACATCGTAGATACCCTTCCCGGTAAATATGCCTTCACCGTAGAGGTCCTGGTACACATCGGAGACCGCCCTTGTGTAGATATCGAAGCCGGTATTCCCGCCGTAAATCGATGCAAGACGAGAGCGGCTTGCCGACTGTGAACTGATTCCGACCCGCGGCTGAAGAATTCCGTATCCGGTTGTGACCGTGTTGGTGATCGGATCGATGATGGCGCGGTGCAGGGGATGCGCCAATGTTCCGACCAGCCGTTGGGCGGTGTCCATCGGCAATCTTGTGTCCGAGTCCAACGTGATGACGAACGTGATCTCGGGAAGGACTGAAAGATCGCCCACCTTGACCGGAAAACGATCGGCGGTTCCACGCAACAGGTTATTCAGATCGAGAAGCTTGCCGCGTTTGCGCTCCCATCCCATCCAGGCGTTTTCGCTTGGATTGAACATGCGATGCCTGTGGAACAGGAAGAAGGCGCCCTCGCCGGACGCAGCGTATTTAGTGTTTAATTCGCAAATGAGATGGGAGCAATATTCAGCCAGCGCGTCTTTTTCGTCACAAGGCTTATCTGAATCGGCACGGTCCGTAACTAGCGCGAAGTACAAGTTCGGCTCGCGATTGCCGAGATACCGAACCTCGAGACCATCGACCAGGTCCTTGATTTGTTGTTCGTTCACTAGAAGCGCCGGAACAGCCACCATCGTTTTGTAGCGAGCTGGTATGCCTTCGGAAAAGTCCAGTTTGGGCAATAACCGGGCCGGCAATATTGAGGTCACGAGTGCGTTTATTAACGTCAAGGCCGCCTGGCTCGCGGGGATCAATAGAAAAAAGAAGGCGGCGACAGATCGCGCCAGTGGTGAAAGTCCTCGGAGGAACAACGCCTCGATAACGAGTGTGAATATTCCGATCCCGGTCAGATAGTACGCGTTCGGAAATTTTCGCACATGATCGATGAACCGCTGCCGTATCGGAGGGCGATAGCGTATGAGCTGGCGGAGATCGGGCAAACCACGATCCACCAGGTAGTAGCCAACGTGGCCCTCTCGCTCAAGACGTCTGCGGTTGATGGCGCCTTGCGCCAGTAACACGGCGGCGTCAGCAACTTGAACTTCTTCAATCTCTGAATGAGATGCCAGATCGGCGATGACACTACGATAGAGATCGCGACTTGCGTAATCCATTTGGGCATAAGTTCCAAGCGGATCCCGCCTCAAGACTTGGTCGACGACGCTGATCTGTTCAAACAGAAGCTTCCAGTCAGCCTCGCCGACGCTACGCAAGGCTGTGATGAGCCGTGGAATTCCGATGCGCGCGTCTGCGTAAGCCAGCTGAAATGAGGAGATTGGGTAATCGAGAAACGGCGCGATGACTCTAGCGAGCTGATCCAGAATGCTGATTTGCAGGGCGGGTTTGAGGGCCCAAAGCTCACCCATCTCGAGTCTCTGGTGTTCTGGCCATTCACTCAGATACTCGCCGAGGGCCTCAGTGTCAAAACAAAAATCCATCGCTCGGAGGAAAGCGTCGGCAATGACTAGAGTGCGAGCCACCACCCGCCCATCCTGGTTTTTCACGTGAGGCTGTTCGGAAAACGAGTGCCGGGATTTCAGGACTTCCTGCAAGGCCGTTCGCAGAAGACGAACGTTGTCCATCACCCACTCGCGGTCTTCACGAGTGAGAAATATCAGAGCGGTATCGCCGCCAAGCGAGGCCTGCTCTATCAAGGCCCCGATTACCTTGCGCGAAAAGTCGACAGCGTGCGAGCGCGGACGGCCGTCGACCGGATGCCAACGTAAGGACTCCGCGCGAGCGTGATCCCGCAATTTCCCGGCGTGTTTCGCGAGATCGGAATCCTGGGCGTCTTCCGTCTCCACGATGGCGATTCCACTCTCAAAAGGCGGCGCCAATGGGGCAGGCCATGAATTTTCCAGGCGCAGACCGGTGGCCATAGGGTCCTTTACCGGTAATTCGAGGCCTGTAATTCAAACATACCGGAGTAAAGTCCTCCCATTGCCACCAAACCGCGGTGGCTGCCTTGTTCCGCGATGCGACCGTTCTCGATCACCACAATTCGATCCGCCATGCGGACAGTCGAGAAACGATGAGAGATGAGCAGTGCCATCTTTCCGGCAGTGAGATCCGCGAAACGCTGGAATACCTGGCTTTCCGAACGCGCATCCAGGGACGCTGTCGGCTCATCGAGGATCAACAATTGCGCATCGCGCAAGTAAGCACGGGCCAAGGCAATCTTTTGCCATTCTCCACCGGACAGATCCACGCCACCCTCAAATCGGCGGCCCAGCATTTGCTGATATCCTCCAGGCAATCGTTCAATCACGCCGTCGGCGAGGCTCTTGCGCGCGGCGAGCTGCAGCTTCTCAAGATTGAGGGAATCTTCGAGGCATCCTATTCCGATGTTCTCAGCAGCGGAAATGTCGTAACGCATGAAATCCTGAAAGATGACGCTGATCTCCCGGTACAGGTCGTCGATGTTGTAATCTCGCAGATCCACGCCATCCAGAAGGATGCGGCCGCCGGTCGGATCGTATAGACGTGTGATAAGCTTTACGATCGTCGTTTTACCCTGGCCGTTCTCACCGATCAACGCTACCCGTTCACCCGGCTCCAGGCGAAAGTTCAGCCGGTCTAAGAGTAGCCGGGGAGATCCTGGATAGGCAAAAGTTACATCCCGGAATTCGAAGCCGACGCGGATCGGGCGCGGCGCCGGTAAAGCGTTCGGGCCGCTCCGTATCTTCGTCCGGAGTCCAAAGAACGCCAGGAGATCGGTGAGGAACAGGGACTGATCGGCTATGCTGGAGAAAGCCGAAAAGATGTTTTGGATGTTGGTACTGGCGCCCGCGATAGCGCCCGCAAGAAACGTCATAGTGCCGACGCTCTGATGGCCTGTGACGGTCCGGTAGATCACATACGCATAAGCGCCATAGTAGCCGCCCGGCGCTCAGTATAGACAGTAACGCGCCGACGCAAAGCCTGCGGCGTGCCAGCGTCTTGTTCTGGCCGTAGATCTGATCGGACAAGTCCGAATAACGCTTCACGAAGAAGGACTTCAGTCCGAACAGCTTGAGCTCTTTCGCGGACTCTTTGCTTGCGCCGAGTATACGCAGATAATCCATGTGCCGCCGCACGGGCGTCTGGCTGAAATTCAACGAATAACCGAGAAAGGCAAAATGACTCTCACCGAGAAACGCCGGGACCAGACAAATGATCAGAACCACCAGCAGCCAGGGTGAGAAAAGCAAAATGCTGGCGGCCAGCGTGACTGCGGTGATCGCCTGCTGTAACATCGATCCGGCTTCGCGGATCATGGCGACGCGGTCGGTGGCCTGTACTCTAGCTCGCTCAAGTTTATCGTAGAAGGCCGGCTCCTCGTAGGCTGCAAGATCCAATCCGGAAGCGTGATCCATAACGCGAACGCTGACGTAGCGGGTGAACCGGTCGGCGAAAAGGCCGTCAAAAAATCCGACTGTGCGGCCCAGAATGCTGCCGAAGGCAGCCAGAGCAAATTCCAGCGCGACCAGCCACCAGAATGTGTGCGGCAGGGTCTGCCGCCCGGCGTTCGAAGCCACGACGTCGTCGATGATCAGCCGCGAAACAGAAAGCATCGCGATTGGAATCCCGGACGCGACCACTCGGAACAGAAGACTGGCGGCCACCACTGGCGGGCCGGACACCCAGACCATTCGTAACACGGGAGGAAAATTCCGGATGGCTTTCAATCGTTGTTTCCAGCCGGTCTCAAAGGTTTGCCGCGAACTTTCGTACATGTAGAACTTTCCTCCAAGCGGGACGACCGGACGGTCAACTTCAACAAAATCAACGATCCATCTAATATGAGGGCAACACTGAGCACCGGGGCCACCAGTGTGCTTTATAGGACAGAACGAGCGGCCGAACGTCTGGCGGTTGAGCTATGAACTTGTAAAACCGGCGCGCTCAAAACCGCGCCGTGCTTCCGGATTTTTCATAAATGTGTCCCACACGAAGCCGGTACGCAGATTCTCGGCCATGAGCATTGTTATCCCCGTGTCGATGCCAACGACATCGTTGTCATACCAGTTCTTCAGTGGATTGAACGCATTCACGAATCCGTAGCGGCTCCAGGCATTGGATCCGTAACGGTCCTTAATGTGTTTGAGAACACGCAGGGTGGCCTGGGGCAGAAATGGCAAAGAGCCGCCGGCTGCGCTTGGCACCACCGTGCCATCGATAGGCCCGATCTCCGGAGGACCTCCCCAGACTACGTATCCATGTTGGGAGTCGGAGGCGGTGATACCCCACAGGTCGTCGCTGTAGTCGGGAAACTGCTTGCTGAGTTGGATGCAGAAGCGGCGATGCACTTCCGTCGCGGTCACCGAGTTCTTGAAGTAATCCGCGTAGCGGTCGCGCTTGTTGCGGAAATCAAACCAGGCCTGCGAGTACTGATGGATAAAGAGAGGGGCGTACGAGCCTATATAACGAAGGCCGTCATATTCGAAGGTCGATCGCTTCCAGGCATTCCAGGTTTCTACCGGCAACGGGTGCGAAGTAGATCCAAGGCCGAGAAGATACATCATCATGTGTTCGCTGTAATAGTCCCATCGATAGGGCAAGAAACCGACTTCGGGCGTCCATCCGTGCGGCAGCAGCGACGTGTCTTCCGAGAGCCAGGTCCAGTCAATGCGTTGGAAGATCTCATAGGCAAGGCGGGTAATTTCGGCGTATCGGAAGTACTCGCGGCAGGTAAGTACTCCACAAAGCAGAATTGCGGTGTCCACGGAAGAGACCTCCGAGTCCCACGTTCTTTCGCCGGTGTTCAGGTTAGCCCAGTGATAGTAGAACCCGCGGTGCGTCGTCATCTTTTTCGACAGGAAGCGCAGCGAAGTGATCACGCGGGCACGAGCATCGCGAGCCGAAACCCACCCGTTCTCCTGCCCGATGCAAAGCGCGGTCAGGCCGAAGCCGGTTGCCGCAATGCTTGCCACCCCGCTGTGATCGGCCGAGCGTAGATTGTAACGGTCTCTGACGAGGCCCGTCTCGGGGTCGGCCTGCTCCCAAAAGAAACGAAAACTCGCCTTCTCGAGCTCTTCCAGGAACTGGCTATCTTCCGGAGAGAGGCCGTCGGAATCCGCCGATCGAGCGAGCTTAACCGGCGCCCAAACACTGCCTCCCAGAATTTGCCGCAACAGCGTCCGGCGGGACAACCGGGTCGACGTGCTTTTTTCTGCCCCCACACATATCAATCTAAACGATCGCGTGCCCGTCTCGTATCATAAACTCGGACGGGGGGCGCGGAGTGACTGGACGACGGAAATCTGCAACCTGGATGGCGATAGGCGTTGGTCTCGGCATTGCGGTCACTTTGCTGATGGTGGCATTGCCGCGTCTTAGACGGGAGAAATCGCTCGCAGGAGCGGTGCTCATTGCAGACGTGGACCCGAGAAAGCAGCTGCCGCTACCCAACGTGGATATCACGGCAGACGCCGGCACTATGGCGGCCCGTGCCACATCCGATTCGTCAGGATTCTTCAGGTTGAGCTGGCGCACTGGTGTGTGGGGAGGCGAGCAGGTTACGCTCAGGTTCCGGCATGCGGGCTACCAGCCTCTCGAGATCAAGCAGTTCTTGCGGAATCAGCTTTACGTCGCCCGCATGACACCCTCGGTTTCTCCAAAGGATTCCACATCGAGCAGACCGGAAGTTTCGGTTTCGCGTATTCGCGTGCGCTATGCGGTAAAGGCCACCACCACCATCACTATTGGGAGCACGGCCAAGACGTTCGAAGTTGTCAATACTGGCAATGTTGCTTGCGAGGGCCGATCGCCCTGTTCGCCAGATGGAAAGTGGAAGGCTGCAATCGGTTCTACATCGCTCGATGCCGGTGAAGGCCAAGAGTTCCAGAACGCAAGAGTCTCCTGTATTGCGGGGCCTTGCCCTTTCACGAGGATCGAGTCGGATGGTTTTTCCACAGGCGGCCGCAAGATCAGCGTCTCGGTTCTCAACTGGTCTGACACCACTACGTTTCTAGAGGAGGCCGAGGTAGTCCACACTATGCTTAGCGATGTGATCCGTCAAGCCTATCCTTCGATTTTCGGCCGGGCCATGACGTTCACCTTGCCTGCCGCAGGCCAAGGGCCCGCCATTGAAGCGGAGGTCAATGGCGTGGCAATTGTTTTCCCATTGGGCCCCGATCTCAGCCTTTCATGGGCCTCCTGCACTCTACAGATCTCTTCGAATCGCGCCAAGCTCTATAGCTGCGAACTGAAGCCCGGTTATCGATTCCTTTAGCGATCCAGGTTGCCCATCACGCACAACGTTTTCAATCTGAACTGCCCTCCCGCCCCAAGTGTTGAATCCGGCGCGAACGGGCTGACTTTACGGGCTGGACAACGCGATTCACTTGGACAAGCGAGAGATCCCTAGCTTCTGCATCTTGTAGGCAAGCGACGTCCTTTTGAGGCCCAGCCGAGCGGCCGCTCCACGAGCACCTCCGACAACCCAATTGCTTTCGCGGAGCGCTCGAACAATCTGCTCCCGCTCGGCTTGCTCCAGCGCATTGCCCGCGCTAGCCGCGCTTAGGTCCGAGTCAGTAAGAATTTCAGCCACCGGCACTCGCAGCGATGGACCGGTAGATAGCAAAGCGGCTCGCTCCATAAGGTTCTGCAATTCCCGGATATTACCTGGCCAGCTATAGCGGGAGAGCGCATCCATCGTTTCGCTGGGAATACTCTCAATTTGTTTTCCCATGCGCCGAGCATATTTGTTGGCAAAATAACGGACGAGAAGCGGAATGTCTTCACGGCGGTCGCGCAGCGATTTCGCGGGATCACTGGTTACTTGTTCTTGTCCGAAGAGCTGCGCAAGTACCGCCCAGTGTCAGACGTCAAGGTGCCATCCGAAGGCTTCTTCAACTATAAGGAGGCGGCATCCTCATTGGGGATCAGAAACCAATGTCGTTCGCGGCTTGGTATTGCAGGGCGTTTTTACCGCTACAGCAGGGTATTGGAACGGTTATTCCAAGCTGGTACCCGCCAGACAGGTCCGACGTTTCGCGGAACGATACGTGGCAGCAACCGTGATCGCCAAGTACTTCAATCTCAACGGCCAGTCGTTCGCGCATTACCTGAGAGAGTCGGGAACGCCGCTGCTCGCGGTCTCGATACCTGACGAGGGGAAGGGGCAAAACTCTTCCTTCAAAAGGACACCGCAATGCATGTTGTCAACGGCTCCATCCAAACGGGTCGCTATGGTTATGGACCGGCTTCGCCGTGCTGTTCAGCAGGTCTCGGTACGGTTGCTTCCTTTTGCTCTAGATATTCAATTACCTCTCTGAAAGACTCGGGTTCCTGACAAAACGCTCTTGAGACCCCAAGCTCGAACGAACGTGCGAACACTTGACCAGAGGCCCGAGAAAGCACTGGCCGGATGCCAATTTCCTCGAGAAATTGGCTTACCTCTTGCATCTCACGACAGCGCCGCTGCGCGCTGCGAGCATGAGAGCGGATCCAGGCTTCAAGGGTATCTTCTACTTTACCCGTGGATAAAGTGGTTCGGATCTCCTCCCAAATATCATCCAGTAATCCCGCGCGTCGCGCGGCCACAAGCGTCTCAACCAGCACCGCTTCGATCCCCTTGGAGAAGATGCTCCGTAGCATTTTGAATGCGGCGGCACGACCGATCTCGGGAGAGTAAAACCGCGCAGCGAGGCCGTACTGCTGGAGGACCGAGGCCGCGCTCTCGCCGGCCGGCCCACCCAGGAGAATCACCGGTGAAGTGAATGAGCTCACCGCACCTAGAATGACTCCCTCCACAAAGATGGCGCCACTATTGGTGACCATTGCCCCAAGCATCCGCTTTACTGCCGGAGAGGTGGAGGTCAAATCGACAAAGACCTGGTGTCCATGCAACGAGCGGCTTACATCGTCAGCAACCTCGCGGCAGGATTGCGGAGTTACGACCGAGAGAATATAGTCGCTCGCAGCAAGCAATTCGGCCAAACTACAGGCCTTGCTCCCGTCATCCTCTATCTTCTTCCGCATTAAAGAAGCCGTCTCTGAGCGGTCGAGAAGGCGATCGTACGAAAGCACGCGCGCTCCGTGATTGCAGAGGAGCCGTGAGAACACCGATCCCACGACTCCGTGACCCACAATTCCAAAACAGTGCGGCATCAGGCTTCCTTTGCCGTCTCCGATTTTCCGAGGTCTTTTTGAAGCGAGAACACCTCCTCGAGTGTTGCGAGGCGGTCTCCAACTGTGTGGACTCCGTGGGTGGCGCGCATCTCCGACAGCACGTCGCGAACAGCCTTTACGGCCGCGCGTACGGAATGATTGCCATAAATGACCATGGCGACCTTGTCCAATTCCTCGATCACGGGCTCAACGAGCTCCGGATAGTTTGTGGGCACTAGCACGAAACGCGCCTTTCCAGTCCAGGCGCGCAGGCACTGCACAACCTCGGATGCTGATTTACTTTTGGAATGGAGCAGGATGCAGTCGGCTCCGGCTTCCTCATAAGCGTGTGCGCGCCGCAACGCCTCGTCCTGGCCAAGGCCGGCGATGAGCGCCTCCGTTCGAGCGATGACGACGAAATCTTTGTTGCGGCGCGCGGATACGGCGAACTCGATCTTCCTAGCAAACTCCTCAATGCTCAGTAAATCGTGCCGTGCTCCCGGACGGAGGCTCGACTCTTTGGGAAACACCTTATCTTCGATGCATAAGGCGGCGAGTCCGGCCTCCTCGATTCGTTTTGTTGCGTAGGCGACGTTGTGTTCATTGCCATATCCCATATCTGCATCGAACACCACGGGCAGGCGAACTGCCTCGTTCATAGATCGAGCCGCGTCGAGGAATTGCGTCATTGAAAGAATGCTGGAATCCGGTACGCAGTTTGCGGCCGAGACGCAGAAACTGCTGGCCCACACGAAGTCGAACTGAGCTTCCTCGATCAGCCGGGCATCGAGAGCGTCGCGCGCACCGACGCCTGCTAATAGTCTGCCGGTCCGGAGAAGAGATCGTAATTGATTTGCCTTTGTTTGTGTCATATCTAAGAGAGTTCTATTCTTTGCTATTTCTGATTTGCTCATCCTTGGGCTTCGACGAACTGAGCATCGAGAGCTCGATGTATGAGGCACGGAGCTTGTCGTGGTAGACAGTATTCTCCGCGTTTGTCATGCTCCGATTGCGGCCCAGCGGCTCGCCGGTGTTCGGGTTGACATCGAAGCGGGGAAAATTGCTGCTGGAAATGTCGAGCCGCAGGCGGTGCCCCTTTTTGAACACGTTAGCAGTGGGGAAAGGCTCGATATCGAGCTCATACACTTTGTTTGGCACTAGAAGGCTTTGTTGCGGCCGGTTTCCACGGTATCGCGCCCGCACGATGCCGTCAGTGAGGTTCATGGCGAAACCACTTGGGAAGTCAGCGCTAGGGGGGTACACGTCAATCAGCTTAGCGGTGAAATCGGTATCCAATGCAGAGGACGAAAAGAAAAGATGCACACGTATCGGACCGATCACCGTGATGTCAATGGCCAGGGGAGGGGTTTCGAAAACAATCACATCCGAGCGCGCGGATAGCGGTAGATAAGGAGGCTCTGAACCAGGAAGCCTGTATGCGCGTCCGGATTAAAGGGCCGCTCCCGCTGGTCAAAAGCCCCTGAGGAGTAGGCCGGCTCCGAGGATGCGCTGGAGGCGCTGACCGTGGGCACCGGGTGGCGCGGGTCGAACAGATAGGTCGTGGGGGTGCTATCCGTACTTGCCGCAAAGGTGCGCAGAGAGCCGTCACCGTGCAGGTAGAACCTCGTAAGAACGGTATCAGGCAAAGGCCACTGTGGTGCGTCGCGCCAGTAGCCGCCGTGGAAAAGACGGCCATGAGCATCCTTATGCCCATCGCCCGTTCCCATGACAAAGAGACGCACGGCGGGCCATGAATTCATTCGATTCTGTTCTCCGCGCAAGAAGTGATTAAACCAGTCCAGGTGCCATCCCTGAAAGAAATCTGCCAGCGCTGCCGTTTGGCCAAACTCCACATCGCCCGGCGTGGCCTGCGCTGTCTGCACCATGCACCCACGGACCAATCAGAAGCTTCACGGGACTTTTCTTGCGGCGTGAGAGCCCGACATAGTTGTCAATTGCAGACCCACAGTAGGCATCGAACCACCCGGAGATGTGGATCATAGGAATGTCTGCTGTTTGATCGTAGTACTCACTCCAGTGCAGGCCCTTCCGACGCCAGTAACTGTCATAGTCGCTGTGCGTCATCATGGTCAGCAGATAGCCTTCGATGGAGGGGACTGAGGCCAAGGGGCTCAAGCCAGGGCGAATGGGCAGCGCCAGTAGCCACGACAGAACGTTCTCGTGGGCGAAGTGTTCCCGGACGACGGGGTCGTCAGTTCCCCGGGCGGCTTCCGCAAACGCCCATACAATCTGCTTCAGTTCGAAGGCCCCGTGGTTGCGGACCGTGGAAAACCAACTATTCGATGTGCCCCCCATGTTGACAACGATTGTCCGCAGGTGTGGCGGCGAGAGCTTAGCTGCATCAGCCTGGACGTGAGCTCCATAAGAAGTGCCCCACATGGCAACCTGACCAGTGCTCCCGGGTAACTTCGAAAGCCACTCGATCGTGTCGAAGCCGTCTTCAGGCTCATTGATGTACTTCGTGAACACGCCTGCCGAACGGTACCGGCCACGGCAGTCCTGAATGGCCACTATATAGCCGTTCGAAACAAAGTACCGGGCATTACGGACCATTGCATCCTGACGCTTGTCGTAGGGCGTCCGCTGGAGCAATACAGGCGCTGGAGTGCTGTCCTGTAGCAAAACAGGTTTGTAGACATCCGTTGCCAGCGTCACTCCGTCCCGCATCGGCACGAGCACTTCCTCAGGCGTCACGGACGAAGGCAGTGGCTGTGTCCAAACAACAGCTGGGCAAGCAAGCGTCGCACACAACGCCCAGTCGATCGCATAGGTGACCGTTGCCGCCCACAAAATGCGCCTGAGCCAGTATCGCTCGGTATCAGCGTGCGCGCCCGGTTGAGTCGAAAGTGGCGACGGTTCACCAATCTCTTCCGGCATAGGACCAATAATTAGGGCTGCTCCGCGGCCCAGATAAAGGATATGCGCGCTGTTCTGTCGAGATTTTCAGTGCAATGGTTATACGCGATATAAGCGGAGTTCGCTATTGCTGGGTGGCTTTCATCCCGGCGCAGGACACCGGGTCCATCGGCGAACAGGGGGCGCAGGTCTGATGTTTCGGGCGACTTGCGCGTCGGCCGGCTTGCCGGCAAACGCCATCATGCCAGATGATAAGACCGTGGCGGACCGGAAGGACAGGGTGCCGGCGATCGTAGGAGACAGCCCGTTTCTGACTTTCACGAACGTGCGCATCTTCGAATCGGTAGTTCGCCATCAGAGCTTTTCGCGTGCGGCCGAGGAGTTGCGCGTCAGCCAGCCATACGTATCTGCACAGATCGCCGGGTTGGAAACGAAGCTGGGCATCGAATTGTTCCGGCGTGTAGGGAGGAGAGCGTACGTGACGGAAGCCGGCCGTCTGCTTCGCACTCATGCGGTTCGCATCTTGAATGAGCTGACGGATGCGGAGCGCGCTCTTGTTGAAGTGCGCGGCGTTGTCGCTGGCCCTCTTTCCATAGCAGCTACCTCCACGCCAGCCAGTTACCTCATTCCACGGTGTTTAGAAAAATTCCTTGCGGATCATCCGCACGTTTCCGTGAGCCTGAAAATATTCGGTTCACCCGACGTCGAGCTGGCCGTAATCGAAGGACGCTCAGACCTGGGTGTAATGGTATCGCGGCCGGTTGCGAACGGCTTCCTTGTGGATGATCTGGGCACCGATCAGTTGGTTGTGGTCGTCGGCTGCAAGCACCCCTTTGCCGGTAAGGCGGAGATCACTGTCGATGAACTGGTTGAACAATCATTCATCAGTCGGGAACCAACGTCAGGCACGCGCCGGTTTATCGAGGCGCGTCTCCAGGAGATCGGAGGAACACTGCATTATGGTCCGGAACTGAATAGCAATGAGGCGATCAAGGCCCTGGTGGCTTCCAATATTGGTATCTCGATTCTTTCGGAGCACGCCGTTCGGCCAGAATTACAGATAGGGCGCCTGGTCGCCGTGAGAATACACAGTCTACCCTTGGTGCGCAGCTTGAGCCTGATCTCCTGCGCCGAGTCCAAGCCAAGCCCCGCCGCACGAGCGATGCGGGCCGTCTTCATTGCGGAAACCACAGCGGGCCCCCACGCAGTATGAGGCGTGTGCTTGCGTAATGCGAGTTATAAGAGCCATAACAGGCGTTGCAGCAATTTTTCTCTTCTGCCGCAAATCCTGATCGATTCCTGAACACAGTCCTGCTACAATTCCCGGCTAAAAATAGCATGGTGACCTCGGCCGGTTGCCGGCGGAACGGTCGCGCAGGCCGCCTGCCCTGGTGTGTTACGTAGAGCGGGCAAGATTGAATCCCTAGGGCAGTGATTTGGGGGGAAAACGATACCAGACTGGCGGTTCAGCGTATTGGACAGATTGTCAAGCCGTGCTCGAATTTGATTGACAATGCGCTTTGACTGCCATAGCATCATCGCTAATCAAGAGGTGCTCTCATGTCCAGACTTGAGGGTCTGGAAACTATGGCCACAAGGAGGGAGTATGGGTTCTTGGCGAACGTTTTTTTCACTGGTAGAGCTGGTCGGCTGTCGGCGGAGCATACATGTGCGCGACGCGTGTAGCTTCAAACTGGCATGCACCGCCATTCTTCGGGCTTGGAGGACTAATACGAATATGAAAACCTCGCTTGCACATTTCCGCATGGTCCTGTTCTTCGTGACTTTTGTCGTCTTGTCGACTTGCCTGATTTACGGCCAAGCCACCCAGGCCAACCTAAACGGAACTGTAACGGACACTAGTGGAGCGAGTGTTCCCAGGGCGCGAGTCGAGGTCGTCTCGCCCAACACAGGTTTCAAAAGGCAGGTCGAAACCGGGGATGCCGGAGTTTACAGCATTACTGGCCTGCCGGTCGGGACATACGATCTCACGATCTCTCACGAAGGATTTAAAACCTTCGAGGAGAAGGGGATCGCGCTTTTCGTTGGCCAGACCCGCACCGTAAACGCGCAGCTCGAGGTGGGCGCGGCCATACAGAGGGTCGAGGTGCGAGCTACAGCTCAGGCGCTCGAAAACGTCCAACGCCGAGACTCGGAAGCGTCGTCCAATCACGACAAGTGGAGGACATCCCCGTTAACGGGCGGGACTGGGCCGTCCTCATGGCGCTCGCCCCGGGCGCGATCAACCTGGGCGGCGGCGGCCAGAGGGACCTGCGATTCGTCGGGCGAGCCATAGACGACAGCAACTACACCTTCGATGGACTCGATGCCACCGGCGTCCAGGAGCAGAGCCAGAAGGTGGGTGTGCGCTTGTCCATTTCGCTGGATCGATCGCGGAGTTCCGCGTGAGTTCCTCGGTCTATACCGCGGATAAAGGCGGGTCGGCCGGGGCCCAAATCAGCGTCGTAACGAAGGCGGGGACGAACGCGTTTCACGGCGGCGTTTTCGAGTTCTTGCGAAACGACGTATTCGACGCACGCTCGCCGTTCGATGGCTCGACCGTCCCGCCATTCCGTCTGAACCAGTTCGGCGGCAGCTTGGGCGGGCCCATCAAGAAGGACCGCACTTTCTTCTTTGCCGATTACGAAGGGCTCCGGCAGCGCCTGCACTACGACCATAATCGGGTTTGTGCCGAACGCCGCGTTTCGGGCCAGCGTGGCGGCGACCTCGCCCGTTCTCAAACCCTTTCTCGATTCCTGGCCCATTGGCCAGACGCACCTCGATTCCCTGACCGACGTAATGGACGTTCGATAGGGGTGGACTCCCGCCGCGAGGATAGCGGGATGTTCCGTGTGGATCACAACTTCACCGATAGAACCTCCATTTTCGGCCGTGTCAGCATCGACGATGCCTTCCTCATCGCACCGTTGGACACCGTGGGTGGCCGCGATAACCCTCTCATTCGTCCGTCCAATATGGTTATCCAGTTAACGCACGTCTTCTCGCCGACGATTGTTAACGAGGTCAGAGGGGGATTCAACCGCTCCGCCATGCACCATTGGCAGTATGGAACTTCTCCCCTCTCGACGGATAACGGTGAGCCCGGTTATGTCGGGGTGAGCGTGTCCGGCTTCGATACTCCGAGTACACACGCGCTCGATACGGAGGTCGGCACCACGATCGACGGTTACGACGATCTGAGCATCGTTAGGGGGCGGCACACCATTAAGATGGGGATTGGCGTCGAGCGCCATCGACTGAACAATTCGTCAGAGGGGGTCGCTGCGGGCACGCTGACATACAGTAGCCCGGACAATTTTGTTCACAACGTTCTTGATGACTATACCTTCGTCGGGCAATTGACCCTTGGCGGCAATCGGCGCACATATATCATGCCGTACGTGCAGGATACGTTTAAGGTAAGCTCCAACCTCACGCTCAATCTAGGATTGCGCTACGAGTATTACACTGTCTTGCATGAGGAGGCTGGCCGCATCGCCGTCGTGACGCTTGCGTGCGGAGGCTTTTGCCCGAAGGGCACGCCGCTCTATTTTCCGGACCGCACGGACTTCATGCCGCGGTTGGGCTTGGCGTGGGTTCCCGGGGGACCAGCAGGAAAAACGGTCATCCGCGCCGGGTTCGGGATGTACTTTAGCCCGAACCAGATGGACGACTTCAGCGACGGGCACGAGAGTACGGGCGCAACGATTTGATGTTTCGTCAGCGAGTGTGCCAGGCCTCACGTGGCCGGTTTCTCCGTCCCTGCTGCCCGCCCCATCCTACTCGCCAAAGGCGTGGGATCAGTATCGCAAAGACGGGTACGACGAAGACTGGGATTTAACGGTCCAGCGGCTGCTCCCGGCATAGCTTTCTGGGCCAGATTGCTTACCAGGGCAGCGAGGGGCATAGGCTGTTCTCTGCCACTCGGGTCAATCGCATAGATCCATTGACGGGCACACGTCCATTGCCCGACTTTGGCGAGTTCAACCAGAAGGCTAACCACGGCAACGCGAACTTCCACTCGCTTCAGGTATCGTTGAAGCGTCCTCTCACCAATGGATGGATGTGGGAGACCCATTATATGTGGGCGCATGCCATGTCTGACAACGGGTTCGGAGCGGGCCAGTACCCGCACATTGAAAACTATTCGTGCATCAGATGTTCCTATAGCGACTCGGATATTGACGTTCGCCACAGCCTCTCGGTCAACTCGGTCTACGAGCTTCCGTTTGGCCCAGGCAAGCGTTTCTTAACGGCCGGTGGTGTTGCGGGAAAGCTGTTGGGCGGCTGGGAACTGAGTGGGGTTGCGACGGCCTCGAGCGGCCGCCCCATTGACATCCTGGTAGACCGGAGCTCGTCGGACCTGCCCGACGGCGTAACAAGAAATCAGCGGCCGGACCTGGTCGCCGGCGTGTCCATTTACCCGGCCCATCAAACGATCAACAACTGGTTCAATCCAGCGGCGTTCGCGGTACCGGCCGTTGGAACGTGGGGGAACCTGGGACGTAACGTTGGACGTGGACCCGGGTATTATGAAATCGACACGGCGCTCGAGAAGGCGATGTCCATTACCGAACGGCTGGCCGTGAAGTTTCGAGCCGAGGCGTTTAACCTGCTCAACCATCCGACTTACGGCGATCCGGCGTCCGATATCTCGTCGGGCAGCTTCGGGGTCATCACCAGCGTGCTGAACCCCGGCGCCACTGGGATCGGCACGCCGCGTCGCATTCAGTTCATGCTGCGCCTGGAGTTCTAAGCGGCGAGGCTACCTGCTTGTGAAGAGCCGCGAACGTAACTGAGCCTTACGGTCGCGGCTGTCTTTTTCCCGTGAACCAGATTTTCAGTAGGCCTAGAAAGCAGCGGGCTGTTCTGTGATATGCAACATACGTCCTGCGTACGCTCACATTCCAAACTAGAGGAGATAATGAAACAAATCTTCGCTCTTTTTACCGTTCTGGCGATGGCGGCCGCATCCTCTGGCGCCCAAACGCCGAAGTTGGTGATCGCTATCGCGGTTGACCAGTTCCGCTACGACTATTTGCTTCGTTTCCGCTCGGAGTACAAACAGGGTCTGGACCGGCTGCTCACGCATGGCGCCGTGTTCACCAATGCATATTACCAGCACTTTCCGACAGTCACTGCCATCGGTCACAGTGCATTTCTGACCGGGGCGACGCCCGCGATCAGCGGCATCGTCGCCAACGACTGGTTCGACCGCGAGACCGGCAAGTCGGTGACAAGCGTTTCCGATGATTCGGTGAAGATCCTGGGTGGTGCGGGTGAAGGCGGGGCCTCGCCACATCGCCTGCTGGTGAGCACCGTCGGCGACGAGCTGAAAATTTCCGATGGCGGCCGCTCGCGCGTGATTGGCATCTCGATGAAAGACCGAAGCGCCATCCTGCCTTCGGGCCACATGGCCGATGCCGCATTCTGGTTCGATCACAGGATGGGCATCTTCATCAGCAGCACGTACTATTTCAAGGGACTGCCCGACTGGGCGAAGGAATTCAACGCCGCGCATCCCGCCGACCACTACAAAGGTGCCACATGGCTGGACCACCATTTGGACGAATCGGGCGAGAAGCTCTACAACGAGGTTTATGACAGCCCGTTCGGCAATGAGCTGTTGGAAGCGTTCGCCGAACGCGCAGTGGACGCAGAGAAGCTAGGACAGCGCGGCGTGACCGATTTGTTAACGATCAGCTTTTCGTCCAACGATGCCGTGGGCCATGCGCTGGGGCCGGATTCGCCAGAGGTGCACGACATTTCGGTGCGTACCGACCGCACACTCGGCAAGCTGTTTCAGTTCCTGGATGCGCGCGTGGGCCTGCAAAACATTTTGGTGGTGATGACGGCGGATCATGGCGTTTCGCCGGTTCCCGAAGTGAATCAGGCACGCAAGATGCCGGGCGGGCGCATGCCTCCGCGGATCGTGCGCGACACCGTCCAGGCCGCGCTCACGAAGAAGTATGGAGCGGGCGATTGGATCTCGAGCCCGGCGGAGCACTCGCTCTATTTGAATCTGGCGCTCATTCGCGAAAAGAAGCTGGACCGCGCGGAGGTGAACCAGACGGCGGCGGAAGCGGCGATGGCAATCCCGCACGTGGGTCGCGTTTATACGCGCGAGCAACTCATGAAGGGCGCGGTCCTGGAGGACCAGATTAGTCGATGTGTGATGAACGGCTTCTATGAGCGGCGTGGTGCGGATGTTTATTTACTGCTAGAACCGTACTGGATGTTCTCGGCCCATGGCACGACGCACGGCACGACGTATAGCTACGATGCCCACGTGCCGGTGATTTTCATGGGGCCGGGGATAAAGGCGGGTCGGTTCGACGAGACGATCGCGGTGAACGATATTGCGCCGACGCTGGCCACGCTGCTGAGCATCGAGACGCCGAGCGGCTCCGTGGGGCGTGTGCTAACAGAGGTACTCGATCAGGGAGACGTGGACCGCAAAACCAGTTGGTGATGGTTAGAGATCAACTTCTGCGGCCGGCCGCGCGGCGAGCTGCTTCCGATGATCTGTTCCACCTCGGCGAGCGTGGGCTTGGCCTCCGAGCAACTCAAACGGCTCACTACAACGGCCGCGGCGTTACCGTAATGGAGATACTTGGCCGTGGCAGCTCCTTGAGCAAGCCACAAAGGGGCCGGTTCGCAATGATCTTTGTCCGCGAGCGGATGGCTCTGGTTCGCTGGATCAGCTTTGCCATCGCACCGGCCGGATGCCGTTTCGCTCGGGGATCGACTGTCGGAGCTTGAGCTTCAGCAGTTCCGCAGAAAATCGCTGTGCCATCATGCGTGACCTGGCTGGGGAGATTCATGGTCACTGTGTGCCGTGCTCTTTGGCTGTATGCCCGCCGAGGGCAGAACGATCCGGAATGTAGATCCCAAGTTGGGTTCGCTATTCAGTTCAATGCTGCCGCCGTGCGCTTCCACAGCCCACTTCGCGATCGACAGTCCCAGCCCAGCACCACCCGATTCGCGCCATCGCGCCTTGTCCACCCGATAGAATCGGTCGAATACTCTACCTTGATCTTCCAATGGAATTCCCGGACCCTTGTCCTCGATCTCGACGACAACTTGGCGGGCATCACCATTTCGAACGCGTACGGAGATTGTTTCCCCAACAGGAGAATATTTCACCGCGTTGTGGATAATGTTGACCAGCGCCTGTCGCAAAAAAATGCAGTCGCCTTCGACCTGTGCGTTCTCGTCGCCCTCGAGAGCGAGGCGTTGCGATTTTTCCTCCACCAGAATCTCGAACAGTCCCGCGGCCTCACGAGCCAAAGCCATCATCGAAACGGCAGTTCGATGGAGCTGGATGTGACCAGAATCCGCACGGGAGATCGTGAGAAGGTTATCGATCAAAGACGTGAGCCGGTTTACTTCCTCAAGCATGCTTCCGATGATGTCTCGGTACTCCGCACGCGAACCATCCTTCTGCAGCCCGACTTCGCCGACGCTCCGAATCATCGCTAATGGTGTCCGGAGCTCATGTGATGCATCGGAAGTGAAGCGGCGAAGCTGTTCGAAAGCCTGTTCAAGGCGGGCGAGCGTATCGTTGAACACTCGCGCCAACTGTCCGAGTTCGTCGTCTGCTAGTCGTCGTGTGGTAACCGCGCGTGCAACTTGTCAGGGGTAATTTCGTGTGCCCGCGGGCCATTTGCTCGATGGGACTCAACGCACGGCGCGCCAACCCGTAACCAGCAGCCCATGCGACGATGAGCACCAAGGGCAAAACGACAAGTGAAGCCAACAGCAAATCTTTCAGGCGAGAATACAGTGGTTCTTCGGTGTGAGCGAGGCGTATGAGGAGAGGATGGCCATCGAGTGTATGCACCCTGCTCACTACGCGCACACGAGTTCCATCGGAGAGCCGCGCGGACCGCTCGGAGTATCCTCTGATACCCTCTCCCTCAAAAGACATTCCCCCAAGTGCGCGATTTCCGAGCCTGTTATTCCGAAAGAGCACCGAGCCGTCAGGAGACCGCACTTCGAGAAAGCGCTCGATTACGTCCTTGGACTCGGGGTGATTGTGGTAGTCTTCTCGCAATCGAAGCTGTCCGTCGGGGGTGAAGAAGAACAGGCCTTCTACAGTTTCAATTTCTTGGACAGCGAAGTGATCGAGCTGGCTTCGTAGCTGCCAAAACAGAAGAGCGCATGTGCCTGCCCAGGCAAGGATCAGCAGCGCGGCGAGCACCGAAACGTACCAGAGTGTCAGACGAGTACGCAGATGTCTCGGGCGCAGCCACATTTACAATTCGTCCTCTTCGCGCAGTATGAAGCCGACCCCTCGCACAGTATGCAGGAGTTTTCGCTCAAACTGCCCGTCGATTTTCCGGCGCAGGCGCACCATTTGTGCATCGATGACATTGTCGAGCGGAGTTTGTCGGGCGGTCTCTTTCCAAATGTCACGAGCCAGCATCTCCCGCGAAACCACGCGGCCCCGGTTGGCAAAAAGGTACTCGAGCAGCTCGAACTCACGAGCCGTTAATTCAATCTGTTGGCCGCCGCGTACGACGGACCGCGTTGTGCCACATCCATCTCCAGGTCCGCCAACTTGAGCCGCTGGCTCACGTCCGGCTTGCCCCTTCGTAACAGGACACGGGTCCGCGCCAGCAACTCAGGGAATGCGAATGGCTTCACCAGGTAATCGTCCGCACCGGTATCCAAGCCGCGGACACGATCTTCAACTGCATCTCTGGAGGTGAGGAGCAGCACCGGTGTCTTGATGCCGCGCTTACGGAGAGTGGCCAGAATTTCAAAGCCGTCATGACCCGGCAACATCACGTCCAGAATCACCAGGTCGAACGGCTGAGCTTGAACGAGATAAAAACCCTCTTCACCGGTGTAGGCAACTCGCACCGAATAATCGTCCGCCTCCAGACCCTCCCGTAGGGCTTTGGCCATCTTTTGCTCGTCCTCAACGACCAGGATGTGCACGTTTCCTTTATAGGAGCGGGTCGGCCTCGATCGCAACTGACGAGTTCCTGATTTCTCTCTGACGCGAACGTCAGAAAAGTATCAGGAATTCATCAGGCGAAAAACCGGCCGTTCGATGCTAAAAACTGAACATGCGCGGCTTGAGCTACACGCGAACGGAGAGGCATTGATGCTCGCACCGGGTTTGGCGAAAAAAGTCACGATTCATGTCAACGAGGACACTACAGCCCGCCACGATTTCCTCTACAACGAGATTTTCTCATTCCTGCGCGAGCGCGGAGTCGCAGGCGCCACATTGATCCGACCGGCAGGGGGCTTTGGTTCTCACCACCGGGCGCATTCGACCGAAAGCGGACTTGCGGAAAAAGAGCACCTTCCCGTGCGCATCGAGTTTATTGAAACCAAGGACGCAGCAGATGCGCTCCTGCCCTCTCTTTGCGAACTCATCACCGACGGACTGATTGAGGCACATGAGACCACGGTCATCAAGGCTGCGGTTCGAGAAGAACCAAGCTAGGATGCAGAAGCGGCCTCTACTCACGATAGCCTTGCTCGCCGTCGGCCCGACAGCACGTCTGGCCATCGCGCAGGCGCCGAAGAGACTCACGCTCTCTCAAGCTGAGCAAATTGCGCTCCGCAATCATCCCCGGATCAGCTCGGCAATTCTCCTTGCCGAAGCGGCAAAATCAGTCATCACTGAGGCCCGGGCGCCACTGTATCCGGTTCTCTCGGGAAATTTCACAAGCGTCGGAGCAGAGCATAATTCGACGCTTGCGGCGGGCACCGTCCAGACATCGAGCCTGTACAGTCGTGTGGCGGCCGGGGTTACGGTTAGCCAACTCATTACGGATTTCGGCCGCACCGCGAATTTGGCGGAATCGGCTAAGCTACGGGCGGCAGCGCAGGAGCAGGTCGTTGGGAATACGCGGGCCGCGATTCTGATCGAGGTCGACCAGGCATACTATCAGGCGTTGGCGGCCGATACTATGCTGAACGTCGCGCAGGCGGTTGTCGACAATCGCCGTCTGTCGCTCCGGCAAGTACGGGCACTGGCGCAAAGCTCCCTCAAATCGACATTGGACGTGAGCTTTGAGGAGGTGGCCGTTTCGGAAGCGGAACTCGCGCTGTTCCATGCGGAGAGTGACGTCCTGGCAAGCCGCGCTCGCCTCACCGCCGCGCTTGGTGCGGCTCAGACAGAACGTTTCGACCTTACCGACGAACCTTTGCCGCCCGCGCTCGAGCCCGATCCAGAGGTGGTCGTCGATCAGGCGGTAAAGCAGCGCCCCGACCTCGCCGCGCTGCGATTGAGCCGGGATGCCGCTCATCGCTTCGCGCAAGCAGAAAGGGCGTTGAGTCGTCCCACGGTCAGCTTGATGGGAGTGGCCGGCGAGCTCCCGGCGACAGATCCGCACCTGCATGGTACGTACAGCGCCGCGGGCGTGAATGTCAGTGTCCCGATCTTAAATGGCAAGTTGTACGCGGCGCGGCGGGGCGAAGCAGAGTTGCGCGCACAGGCTTCAGATCGGGATGTCGAGGACCTTACGATACGGGTTTCCGAGGAGGTGCGGGTCGCGTGGCTTGAAGCCAATACCGCGTTTCGCCGCCTGGATGTGACCGCGCGGCTGGTCGCACAAGCTCAGAAGAGCCTGCGGCTTGCGCAGACCCGATACGACAACGGTCTTGGCAGCATCGTCGAGTTGAATCAAGCCCAAGTGAGCCAGGTTAGCGCCGAGATCACGGCGGCAGGAGCGAAGTATGACTACCTGAGCAGGCGGGCGGCCTTGGCGTTCGTGATGGGAGCTTTGCGATGAGGATCTCTAACACGCATGCAGCGACTGTTCTGTTGTTTGCCCTGGTTCTCGGCCTTAGCTCCTGTGCGAAGACCGACGCTGCAAGCGAAAAGGCCGCAGACTCGGCGAACGCGCCGCCCGTTGTTCCCGTGGTGAAGGCGGCGCGCGCGAACCTAGCGAGCGATCTCACGCTCACGGCCGAATTCGAGCCTTTCCAGCAGATAGACGTCATGGCCAAAGTCGCGGGCTATGTTAAGTCGATCAAGGTGGACATCGGAGATCGCGTTCGCGAGAACCAACTACTGGCGACGCTCGAGATTCCAGAAATGGACGATGATCTAACGAGGTCCGCTGCCGCCATCGATCAGGCCGACTCCGAAATAACGACTTCGTCAGATGAGTTGCATCGGGCCGAGGTAGCGCATGAGCTCGCACATCTATCATCTACTCGGATCGCGGACGTCTTAAAGCGCGAGCCCGGATTGGTGCCGCAACAGGAGGTCGATGAGGCTCGATCACGAGACCTGATTGCTGAAGCGCAGATCTCCACGGCCAAATCCAGTTTACGGACTGCCGAACAGAGGGCGAGAGTTGCGCGGGCCGAGCAAGGCCGGATTCAAACGCTCCACAAATACACCACGATCTCCGCGCCTTTTGATGGGGTCGTGACGAAGCGCTATGCCAACGCCGGATCTATGATCCAGGCGGGCACAGCTTCACAAACGCAGGCCATGCCCATCGTGCAGCTTTCTCAGAATAACTTGCTGCGATTGATCCTGCCGGTACCGGAATCAGCCGTGTCGCGTATCCACGTAGGTGAGACGGTGAATGTTCTTGTATCTACACTCGGAAGGACGTTTCCAGGAAACGTGGCCCGGTTCGCGGAGAAGATTCAGCCGTCTACGCGAACGATGGACACGGAAGTTGATGTCCCCAATCCTGCGCTGACTCTCATTCCCGGCATGTACGCCGAAGTGAATCTGCGGGTCGATGAACGTCGTAATGCGCTATCGGTTCCGCTCGATGCAGTGGATCGAAGCGGCTCGTCTTCACGTGTATATACGGTTTCGCCAACTGGAGCGATCCGCATCGTGCCGGTCGCAATCGGCCTTGAAAACGACCTGCGTGTCGAGGTCCGGTCCGGGCTGCAGGAAGGCGATGTCGTAGTCGTCGGCCGTCATGCCGGCCTCAAAGACGGACAACAAGTGCAAATCAGATCCGTAGAGGCGCAGGTTCATTAGCATGTCCAGGTTTGCAATTCGAACGCCCTACCTCATCGTAGTTGTTTGCCTGGTGATCACGATCGTCGGCATCGTCAGCATCGTCCGGATGCCGGTGGACCTTTTCCCTGCGATGAATATCCCCGTTGTCGCCGTGGCGACTTTCTATTCCGGCATGCCGCCGGAGCAAGTGGAAGGCAACATCACCTATCACCTGGAACGCTTCTTCACGCTGGCGAGCGGAATCGATCACATGGAATCCCGATCGCTCGCCGGTGTGAGTCTCATCAAAGTCTATTTTCAGCCGGGCACGAATCCGGATTCCGCCGTAACCACAATCGCCAGCCTCGCGATGGCCGAAATCAGCCATCTGCCTCCAGGGACCCTTCCGCCCTTCGTTTTGAAAATGGATGCGTCCAGTCTGCCGGTGTGCCTGGTGACGCTCCGGGGTGAAGATCTCAGCGAGACGCAATTGAAGGATCTTGCGCAGAACGTCGTGCGCAATCAATTAGCAGGCGTCGCCGGCGCTGCCGTGCCTCAGCCGTTCGGCGGAAGGTGGCGGGAGATCATGCTGTACGCCGACCCGTTCAAGCTCGAAGCGCGCCAGTTGAGCTTGATGGATGTTGTCCGTGCCATGAACGACTCGAATCTCATCCTGCCGGCCGGCGACGTCCAGATCGGAAAGTACGACTATAACATCTACGCGAATAGCCAGGTCAGCAAGGTTGACGACATTAACCGCGTGCCGATCAAGCTTTCCGGGGCGAATCCGGTCCGTGTATCGGATATCGGAGTTACCAAGGATGCTTATGCGCTGCAATACAACGCCGTGCGCGTCGACGGCCAGAGATCGGTTTACCTCCCGGTACTCAAGCAGGGCGGCGACTCAAACACTATCGCCGTTGTCGATGGAGTGCGCGAGAAGCTCAAGCACCTGTTCGACGTTCCAACATCGCTGGTGAACCATGTCGTTTTCGACCAGTCGCAGTTTGTCAAAACGGCAATCCGCACGCTGCTCGATGAAGGCGGCATCGGCCTCTTCCTCACCTCGCTGATGATTCTTATTTTTCTGGGCAGCATGCGGGCCACCGTTGCGGTTTTTTTCTCGATTCCGCTGTCGGCGCTGGCGACATTCATTGCACTGCAAATCGGCGGAAGCTCGATCAACACGATGGTGCTCGGCGGCCTCGCGCTCGCGCTATCGCGGTTGATCGACAACTCGGTCGTCGTGCTCGAAAACATTTACCGGCATCTTGAGATGGGTGACCCACCAGTGGTGGCCGCGGAGAAAGGCGGGAGAGAAGTGGCGCTTCCTGTGCTCGCCGCAACGCTGACCACGGTGGTCGTTTTCTTTCCGGTGACGCTTCTGTACGGAGTCAGCAAATTCCTCTTTTCATCGCTCGCGCTAGCGGTGGTGCTTTCTCTGTTTGCCTCCTACGTTGTTGCGATGACAGTAGTGCCTCTTTTTTGTGCCCGGTTCATGAAGAATGCAGGCGGCCACACTTCTGCGTCACACCAGGTCTCACCCGGTGTAGGACAACGATTCAATGCCTGGTTTAACCGTGGCTTCGGCCGCTTCCTCAGTGTCTACGACACGTTGGTTGGCGTTGTGTTGCGGCGGCCGGCGTTGTGCCTGATGGTGTTTGCGATCGCATTCACAGCAAGCTTGCTGCTGTTCCCGCGGCTTGAGCTCTCTTTCTTTCCGAGAACGGACGCGGGGCAATTTGTCATCAATGTCAAGGCTCCATCCGGGACCAGGCTCGTTGAGACGGAGAACGAAATTGCCCACCTGGAGGAACTCATCCGGCGCATCGTCCCAGACAGCGATTTGGGAATCATCGTGTCGAACATCGGCGTCGATCCCGGCTTCTCCGCGATTTACACCTCGAACGCCGCGATGCACACCGCTTTTGTTCAGGTGGGCCTCAAGCCAGGTCATCAAACCGGCAGCTACGAGTACATGGCGCGAGTGAAAACCCGGATGCAGCAAGAAATGCCGGAACTGGTCCGCGTACTTTTCGTCCGGCAGTCTCGTCGACGCGGTACTGAACCTGGGACTCGCAGCGCCAATCGACGTGCAGGTGGGTGGCACGGATCTTCACGCCAGCTATGAAACCACGCTGGATCTCGTCCGGCAGATACGACAGATCCATGGCGTCGCGGATGCATACATTCCGCAAGATCTCGATTATCCGGCGCTGAAGCTGGAAGTCGATCGCACGCGCGCCGGCGAGCTTGGATTGACCGAAAAGGAAGTCGTCCAGAACGTCATCACAGCGCTCACCTCGAATCAGATGGTAGCGCCGAATGTCTGGATCGATCCGAAGAACAACAACAACTACTTCCTGAACGTGCAATATCCAGAACAGCAAATCCAGAGCTTGCTCGACCTCCGCTCGATTCCCCTCCACGGGGCGGGATTAAAGCGCCCGACGCGGCTTGACATGGTCAGTAATATAAGCCGCTTCGAGGCGCCTACGGAAGTGGATCACTACCAGATCCGCCGGGTCCTGGATATCTATGTTCGCCCGCTCGGCGAGGGTCTCGGAGCTATCGCTGATCAGATCAACGGCTTGATATCCCGCACCAAACTGCCATCGGGCGTAGACGTGACGGTAAGAGGAATGGTCGAAGGCATGCGCACGTCGTTTAAGAGTTTTGCCATCGGCCTCACCCTGTCCATACTCCTGCTGTACCTCATTTTGGTCGCCCAGTTTCGTTCGTTCATCGATCCATTCATCATTCTTCTCGCGTTCCCGCCCGGACTGACCGGCGTTCTACTCACGCTATGGCTAACGGGCACGACGTTGAACGTGATGTCGCTGATGGGGGTGGTCATGCTCGCTGGAATCGCAATGTCCAACAGCATTCTGATCGTCGAATTCGCGCATCACCTCCGCCGGAAGGGGATGTCGGCTCGGGAGGCCGTGGCAACCGCGAGCCGTGTACGGTTGCGCCCTGTCTTGATGACCTCACTCGCCACCGTCATCGGATTGCTGCCCATGGCGCTGAAGCTTGGCGAAGGAAGCGAAGGTTATGCACCGCTGGCTCGAGCGCTGATCGGCGGGTTGAGTGTCTCGGTGCTATTTACGGTGTTCTTAGTGCCTGCGGGATTCAGCCTCGCATATGCGAGGCAGCCGAGATCCACCGAGTGAGCAAATTCCTAAGGAGTGAATCTTTCAGATGCGATTACTGACCAATTCTCTTGTGCTTGTCGTCGGGCTGCTTGCGCTTTCGACAGCGGTACAGGCCAAGAACAAGAAGGTCAAAACTCCGCCGAAGAAGCCGCAGGATGAGATCGAAGTCGTCGGGCACATCCCTCTAACAAATGGACCCGTAAGACGCTTGCTCACCACGAAACACTACAGCAGTTATTACCTCTATGTCGAATACGCAGCCAGCAAGAGCGTAACCCTCATTGATATCACGAAGGCCACGCAACCTTCCTTGTTGGCAGATGTATCGTACCCTTCGAATGGGGGATCAGCCAGCCTCTTTACAGTGGCAGGAACCGCTGCGCTCGTCACCGAGGAACAAGGAGCGGCGGCGCCGGCGTCCGCACCGCAGACGATCCGGATCATGGATTTTTCGGACCCACTGCATCCGAAGGTCGCCCGCGAATTCGCAGGTGTCACGGCAATTAGCAGAGATGAACGACGCGGCCTGATCTACGTGGCTAATGCTGAGGGCATATGGATCTTGCATCAGAGTTTCGCGGAAGATCCGGAAGTGGAAAAAGCCTATGCACACCACGTGCTGTACGATCATTGACGAGTCACCTCCGCCGAGGTCGTTAGTGCGCCCGATATCAAATCGCGAGGATAAAAGAGTGGGTCAGGATTCTGGGTCGTGTGGTCAACCTGGGCGTTCCAGGCCCGCGCCGGGTTCGGGATGTACTTAGCCCGAACCAGATGGACGACTTCAGCGACGGGCACGAGAGTACGGGCCAACGATTTGATGTTTCGTCAGCCAGTGTGCCAGGCCTCTCGTGGCCGGTGGGCAGCTTCGGGATCATCACCAGCGTGCTGAACTCCGGCGCCACTGGGATCGGCACGCCGCGTCGCATTCAGTTGAAGGCGGAGCGATTAATTTGGCCGATAATGCCCCATGGTTTTTGAAATGGGGCAGTAAGGTTGAGCCGTCGCCCCGGCGACTGGTTGAAATTAGCAGCCTCACATGCCTCAAGTCACGCAAACTTGCCGAAAGCACACGCTAGTTAACAGCGTTCTACGGCCAGGTGGAATACGCAATGCGGTGTCGCGAGCTGCGCACGTTGTTCGGGTTCAAACTGCCCGCCGACTTAGCACAGGCGTTTATAACAGCACGTGGTAGTGCGGGAGCGCAAGATGAATTTCACGAAGTTCGCGCTGCTGATGCAGGATCTACTGGCAGCCTCTCCTCACGGAGAGTTTCCGCTTCTGCCTGTTGGTACCCATCGGCTGACGGTCGAGAAGAACGGGTTTCCGCTTATACCCAAGAGGGAATCACGTTGACCGTGAATCAGGCCGCGAGCCAAGCAGTGACGCTGGGTGTGGGAGCAGTTAATCAGCAGGTCACTCAGCTCGATGGGACTGCCTGCGAGATACTACTGTCGCGATAGCAAGGGCGATCGCGATCACCAGCCACGATATCAGGGGCACAACAAGGAATACGAACCCAACTTTCGCCCTAAGATGCCCGAAGGCGACACTGCCGTAGATTGGCACAGAAGCCAGACTGACGACCAGCATCACCACGTAGAGCGGCACTCGGACAACGACGGTCCAACGGTTCGAGAAGACGTAAGCCCATACGGCGGTGATGAACGGGAAGAGCACCCAGATCGCGAAGAGCAACAACAGGATTCGTGAATTCTGACGGTGACCTGCGCGGAGCATGAATGCGAGCGATGCTCCAGCCCCAGCCAGCACCGCGATAAGGGCTGCTCCGCCGATCAAGCTCTGAATGCCGCGCTCGGACACTGCACGGCGCGCTCTAGAGACTACTTCGCGGTGCAGAACGGTTCAATTCTGACCCGGAAAGGACGGACTTCGCGTCTGCAAAACCAAAACAGAATAACCTGGTTCTGTTTTAAATCGTCTTTGTACCATGATCCGAATGAGACATCAGCAACCGAGTTTATGGGAGACGTTCTTCGCCGAAGAAGTGGCGGAATTGTGGGAGCCATGGATGCGGGTGGTGGACGAGTTGCTGGAGGACGACGCACTACTGGGCGCCATCTACGACGCGCAGGGACAGCGGCATTCGCAGAGCCGAACTCGCGGACGGCACCAAACGCCGGCGGAGGTCGTCTTACGGATGCTGATTCTCAAACACGTCCTGTCCGTAGTCAAAAGCTCCTGCGATATTCAAATCAGCAGCTTGCGATCCGGAACCGCAGGCGTACCGTGGAGGTGCTATGGGATGTTACAACGGTTGATTCGTGCTCGATTTGATCACCGCATTCCTGGCTGCCATCCGCGCTTTCTTCCGCAGTGGCATGGATACCTCGCTTGAAATCCTCGCGCTGCGGCAACAGGTCGCCGTGCTCAAACGTAAGCGGCCGCGACCTCACTGAACCGCCTCGACCGCTTCTTCTGGACCACGCTGCGGCATATATGCCGATGGTCGGATGTTCTGGTCATTGTGAAACCGGAGACGGTGGTCGGATGGCATCGGGCGGGCTTTCGCCTGTACTGGCGCTGGCGATCGCGGTCGCGTGGCGGTCGACCCAGGGTGAGCGAGGAGGTTCGGACTCTCATTCGCCGCATGGCGGCTGAAAATGCGGACTGGGGAGCACCGAAGATCCACGGGGAACTTCTGAAGCTCGGCTTCGAAGTCTCCGAACGCACGGTCGCCAGATATCTGCAACGCTTGCGGCGACGCGGCGATGCTGCCAAACGATGGCTCGCCTTCCTTGCTAACCATCGTGAGGTGATCGTTGCCTTCGACTTCTTTACCGTGCCCACCCTGACGTTCCAGCTCCTGTACTGCTTCTTCGTAATCGAGCATGGCCGGCGCAGGGTTCTGCACTTCAACGTCACTCGTCATCCGACTGCTGATTGGGTGGTGCAACAACTGCGAGAAGCGTTTCCTGAGGCTGGTCCGTATCGTTATGCCATCCTCGACCACGACTCGAAATTCGATGGCGATGTGATTGCGTTCCTGAAGGCGACGGGCCTCAGCCCGAAGCGCACGAGTGTTCAGGCACCCTGGCAAAACGGGATTGCGGAGCGACCATATCATCGCGCTGAACGAACAACATCTCGACGGCTCATTCGCGATTACGTGAACTACCATCAGGACGACCGCATTCACGATTCCCTCGATAAGGACACGCCGAATCGACGGCCAGTGGAAAGCAAGCCTTCATCGGCTGCGACAGTAATCTCCAGTGCTCGGCTCGGCGGCCTTCATCATTGATATAGCTGGCGCGAAGCTGCGTAGCGATCTCGGATCTGCCGGCGGGATGGCTGTTTCTGGCGCTCTGGCAACCGGAGCGCCGTAGACAATCCTAGATCGAGCGAGCGGATCTCGTGGGCAAAAGGAACCAACGGGCTCTCTCGTCGCAGAGAGCCCCGTTCTTCCCCCACTGCCTGCGCACGATCCGCGGCGATTTGGTCTGGCAAAGTTACACGCTTGGTAAATCCGTGTGCGCCGCAGTACAGTATTGTTCAACGTTCGTCAGCGTCAGACGACATTTTGGCTACGCACAGGACACCGCGTCCAGAGTTTTGCCGGCAAAGTGTTTTGCGAAACGCCTCAGGACCGCGTTGTGTTTGCGAAAGGTGTTGGGCTTCTTGAGGGTTTCGATCTGGTTCAGGGAGCGATCGATCAGCCCATCGATCAGTACCGGTTTCGGCTGGTCCTCCGGCCGAGGTCGAGGCACGATGATACCGAACGAGATCACTTCAAGTTCGGCGTGCTTTCGCCGTTGGACTTCGAGCGCCTGAGCGACTGTCGCTCCCGCGGGTAAGCGGCGACGTTTCCCTTTTTCGCGAAACTCGATGAAATAGTTGCCATCCGGCAAAGCGCTCCAGTCGCGTTGTCCGTTGGCCTTCTTGGGAATCGATCGCAACACCTAGCGATCATCGATTTTAACCTGTTTGAGTAGATTGACGTGAGCCATCCGAATCTCACGATTTCGGATGAACTTAGACGACCAGTAAACTGGACAGTAAGGCGTGTAAGCTTAAGAAAATAAAGGGCGCAACGGGAAGCTGGCATTCTTCGACTGTCTGCTTCTGGGGTCTTCTCAGGCCGAGCGCAGGAAATCGAGCCGATCATTCTCCGGTGTGGGCCAATCTTCGACCGTGGACAGGCACGGTCATTGACGGAGGCTCTAATAGCATCTACACTATAGATGGTATATGCCCGCATGCAAAGTGTCGAATTGAAACTCAAGCAGGCTAGCGCGGTTCTGGGAGTTGCGCCCAAAGATTTGCAGAATCTTGTGCAGTTCAAAGTCTTGCGACCACCGCGCCGCGACACCTTCTATTGGTTCGACAACCGACTTCTCCTTGAAGCAAAGGTGGCCTTCTATTTGAAAGAGTCCCTCGGCACATCCATCGAAGTGCTCACTAGGTTCACGCAGGCTCTGTCCTCCAACCTCAAGGAAGCGCAGTCGACGAGGCCTCGCTACGTGTGGCTGCGGTCTCGACCAGCGAGAAGCCGAGAGCCGATCGAGGTTCGTATTCCCTTAAGAGAGCTGGCGAAGGAACTCGACGACCAGCTCCCTCAGGCCGCCGTGTATCAGGACTTGCCGCGCGGAAGAAAGCGGCCGGGATGGAAGAGGGACTTCGCAAGCCGTTTAGCAGTGGCGGCCCGCGATTTATCCGGAGTCACGGAGTCCGAGGTCATAGCGGCAATCCGCGGACACCGGGCTGCGAAGAAGCGATTGCCGGAGATTACCGTTGGCTCGTCGGGAAAATCGGCCTAGAGGAGTTATCGACACTTCCGTGCTCGTCGCCGGCATCGCGGGATTCAAATCCTGGCGCGCGGTCGAGAATCCGAGCGCGTCGTTTCTCCGCGACTGGATCGAGCATGCGACCTTCACCTGGCTCGTTAGCGAGGACATTGTTTCCGAATATAAGGAGGTCCTAACGAGACTCGGTGTTCGGCGCAACCTTGTCGGCGAGGTCATCAATCTCCTCAGAGAGGAGGCGGAGTTCGTAGACGTCCGCATAACAAGCGACGCGTCTCCCGATCCAGACGACAATCCGTTTTGTGCTTGCGCGGAACAGGGGCGAGCCACGTTCATTGCAACCATAAACGAGAAGGACTTCCCTCAAAAGACGCTGCGAGCCAAGGTGATCTCGCCCGGGGCCGCAATCCCAACAACACGACGGCGTGATCGCTCCGAAACCCGCTGAGTATGCGTCTGTCGGACATTGACGTTCCCCATTTGCTGCTGAGTCGGATCGAGGCTCTTGACCTTGATCGTCGTCCGAAGATCATCGATGTCTCCGCCGATTTGAATCCGCACACTTCATCTGGCTGTTGTATCGAAAAGCAGGTGAGTGACGTCGGCTTCTCGATTTGGGTGGGCAACCGGTGAAATCTTTCAGAGATCAAACATCCAGGAGCATTGATCGGATGCGTGCCAAGACTGTTCGCCAACTCGTTGAATTCCACCTGTGCGGAAACTGTGTCAAAACCCCATCTGTTTGGGGTGTCAGGAGTTGCTATTTGAGCGAAAGCAGCTTCCCCAAGTTGTTGATATCAGGCACATCAGTATAGAATCAATGGAACGCTTGGAGCCTGCGAATATTCTTCGTAATCAGCAGGTCGCCGGTTCGATCCCGGCGGGTGGCTCCATAATATAATCAATCACTTAAAGGCCGCTTGACGCGGGCTTTACTGTTTTTGTCAGCAACCCGGTTTGGTCCCGGCATCGTCAGGACGCGAGGCCTTGTCGGCTCTTCGCCGAACAGGCGCTCCATCTTTTAGGCTGATTCGCGGTCGCTCCCTTCGAAGAGATGCCCGTACGTATCGATGGTGAGCTTGATCGACGAGTGTCCCAGGCGTTCGGAGATCTTCTTCGGCTGGACGCCTTCATGAATCAAGAGGGGGGCGTGGGTGTGCCGTAAATCATAGAGCCGCAGTTTCGGGAGGCTGTTCGCCTCGCAGATCGGCTGAAAACGGCGCAACACGTTGCGCTCTTCGAGTGGCGTGCCAACGTCCAAGGGGAACACCAGGCCGTTTTCTTTCCAGCTTTTCCCCGCAAGGGCGCGGCTCTGCATGACGCGGCGCGGACGAACTCCGGGAAATCGATCGTGCGACGGCTCTTGTCGGTCTTCGGAGGGCCAAAGACGAAACGCGGCACATCCTCGCCTTTCTTGCGGCGCGTCTTCGAGAGCACCTGGTTCACCGTCAAGCGCGCGGCCTCAAGATCAATGTCTTTCGAGCGGAGGCCGTACAATTCCTCAGGCCTCAAGCCCCGTGGTGATCGCGAGCGCATACAGGGCTTCGTGGCGGTCCCCCTGCGCGACTTCCAGAAACCTTCGCGCCGCATGGGGATTCAGAAACTGGACTTTGATGCCGCCCGCTCTGACGGTCCGTTTCCGCTTCGCCCCACGGAACCGCGCCGCGGCAGGATTCCGATCGAGAATTTCCCACTCGACAGCGAATTCAAGGCACGACGGAGGACTGCTTGCGCGTATTCCACGGTCCGGTCGCCAAGGCCCCCGTCACGGAGCGATTCGAGCCAGAGGTCAACCTCGCGTGGCTTGAGGTCCGATAGCCTCATTGCGCCGATTGCCGAAATCACGTTCTGTTCGGCGTGGTAGCGATAATCCTGCCATGTTCGGAGCGCGACACCGCCTTCCGTTTTGTAGAACTCAAGGAAGCGTTCCAGAAAATCCGAAAGTGAAGCCTTGCCTTCTTCCGTCGCAGACCCTATTTGCGATTTTGGACGATCTGGTCTGCCCGCTCGAGCGCCTCCCGCCGGGTCTTGCCCATCGTCGAGCGGCACTTCCCATCGGGGAAAAGATGTTTCGGCAGATCGACGCGGAAATACTCCTCGTTGTTGCGGTGGACTCTGAACGCTTTCATGAGGGACCCTCATTGGTCAGCATAACCGGCGTTGTCAGCAAAAAAACAGCAGGTACGAGACCGTTGGATGCATCATGCCGCGCTTGGGGGAGCCGCCCGATGAACATCCAACCATGCGCGGAGTTCACTCCGCGATACGCGCACCATCGGCCGCCCATGTCCGCCCCGAAAACGATAGTTGGGCAGCGTGCCATCCGTCATCGTGCGGTATGCCGTCGCGCGGCTCCCGCCAAGCTCGCGCTGGACCTCGGCGGCCTTCAGCAGGCGGTCGTCCCCTCTAGCCGCATCTTCCATCGCCATGTCTCCTTCATCCATCGGCGCCAAAATCTCCTCCAGTGGTTTCGGGAAACCTGACTGACCACTGCGCCCGAAAAAGGTCCCATCGCTGTCGAACGCCGCCACACCGGATTTCGGCAGCAACGGCAAAGGCAGATTGTCCGCCCCCACTGGTCGAGTCGAGCTATGGGCTCTCGGAATTCATACGTTCTTACGCGGCTATTCTGGTTTTCTTACGTTTATCAAAGCTCGGCAGCTAGAGACGAATGAGGCGAACTGCCGAGCCCGGATCTACCAATAGCGACGGTCATCGGAGTAGTGGCGCGCTGCCCCCTTTGTTTGGGCGTTGCGCGGGTTTGATCGGCGATGACACCACTATCGCCATCGGCCTAGCACTTTGGCTTTTCCACGTTCTGGAGTGTGGTGGATGGTCACAACCGCGGTGCGGGCATGCGGCGGGATCCGCAAGGTTCAGGGTGTGCAGCGGGACACGGCGTACGTTCGAGTAGCCATCTCCCGGCAGGCTTCCGCGCCAGGCCTCGATGGCGTTAACGTCCTCCAGGCGGCAACTAAACCCGATGTTCTGTATCGTCTTCATGATCAGGCGCGCGGCTTCGTGCAGCTTGTCCCGATTCTCATCCAGGCAGATCACGTTCGAGGAATACAAGGCGAACTGCATGTCACCTGACTGCGCGATCCCCATCGCCTGTTGTGCATCGGCCTCCATGTTGGCGGCGTGCAGGTTGACCGGGCCATTCTGAGTCCGCATCAGCTGGTCCCACCAGCCGAGCTTCATTCCCCGCCAGGTTCGGCGTAAGGTTTCGAATAGACCCGCCGCCTCTTCCGGGTCCATCAGGATCGCCCGCGTATTCCAGCGGTACTCGAGAGAGAACTCAGATCAGACGAATAACATCGATTCTGCTACGGTTTTGTTACGTATGACTCGCTGAGTCTAAACCTGGACGAGCGACCGCAGACTGGTCCTTGGTTCAAGATCAGCGCGTTGTTAGCTCGCCAACACGCTTTCCTATTCTCCGAAAAACATGTCATTGTAGCGAGGCCATTCTTGAGCGACTGTGCGGCGATTCGTAGGCTCGCCGGCTGTCGATCGCACGATATGGGAAAGCGACGTTCTCGGCGGTCTAGGCAAGGTCGATGTCCGCCAGTCACGTCCTCAAGGGGGAAAGAGGGCATGGTTGTCGGTTCGGCACAGGAATGCGGTGCACCATCCTCTCGTGAGTTTGGTTTCCTTCGTTCTTCTCTTTTGCGTTTTTGTGGGGGCCCAGACCACTGTCCCTCCTCCTGCCAGCTCGGCGGCTCAACTAAGTCCTCCTCCGGATACTCTGGGTCGGACCACGCCTCGAGGCACGGTTCCGGGCTTCCTTAAAGCTGCCCCTAACGGGGATTACGACGCCGCTGCTCAGTATTTGAACACACAGCGGCGCGGCAAAGCTGCCGCGGATCTCGCCCACGAACTGTTCCTTATCATGGATCGCCGCTTGCCCGCGCGTCTCAATGAGTTGAGTGATCGTCCGGAAGGCTCGTTGGCCTATCCTGCCTGACCATGGTTCTGCTGAATCGGCTCCTCAGTCCCCTGGCCGGTCGCTGGCGCCGCACCCTACGAAGAAATCCAAATCTCCCGGATCCCAAGGTCTTGCCCGTGCCAGTTCGGCGCCTATTCTCTGGACGTAGAGATATTCGCCCACCTGGCCGTGTGCGATTGGGGTCACTTTCTCGAGCTGCAGGGGCAACTGCTGCTCCAGATCATGGAAGTGATTGAGACCGAGGGAGCCCCGGCTGGCGATCCCGGCGCAAACGTCCGGAGCAAGATTCCCGCGACCCCCAGAATGGAACTAAAGTCCACTCCTTGTGGCAGGAGTTCGCCGAGTTTCAGCAATGATAATGGCTAGAAGACGTAACTGATCCCGAACTGGGGGCACGAAATCATACAGCCAACCGCGGATTACAGAGGTGCAGACCTTTGGACATGATCGTGGCAACATTGAAGCTGCCCTGATTAGGGTCTGTTGGCAGAGAACGCGACCGTCCGGCCACACCTACCGGCTCAGTTTTGGGCGGGCTCTGCCAAGCGACTGAAGAAAACGGTACCAGCGTTCTGGCCGCGACCGAATTTTTTTTCGGATATGTGTCGATTTCCGGCGCCTGCGTTCGTCCTTGGATTGCAAAACGCAATACCGAAAGGAAAGACCCATGAAACGACGCTATTTGTTGATCGCAAACTTGTTGCTGGCAGCCACCGCAATCCACGCTGCCGGCCCGAAGTCGGAACGCCCCACTGACGCGGCGGCCTTCGCGCGCCTCAAAACACTCGTGGGAGAGTGGGAAGCCGATACCCGGATGGGAAAAGCTCACCTCAGCTACGAAGTGATTGCGGGCGGTACGGCGCTGGTGGAAAAGGAAACGGCCGAGAAAATGCCCGCCATGTTGACTGTGTACCATCTGGACGGCGAGCGGCTGGTGTTGACGCATTACTGCATGGCAGGCAATCAACCGCGCATGCAGGCCAAGGCGTTCAATCCTGAATCCGGCGAGCTGGAATTCCAGTTTCTGGATGCCACCAATCTCACGGGGGCGGGCGCTGGACACATGCACAACGCTACGTTTCGCCTTGTAGACAACAACCACCTGGCCACCGCGTGGGATTTTTACGAGGATGGTGAAAAGAAGTTCACTGAAACCGCGCAATATACTCGCGTACGATAAGGAGGAACCATGCCCCAATACATGCTGCTGCTTTACGACAATCCCGCCGGTTGGCGGAACCTGAGTCCGGAAGAGATGCAAAAGGCGACCGAGAAGTACATGGCCTGGTCGCAGAAACCTTTCACCAAGGATAGCCAGCGACTGGCGGAGGATGTGGGCCGCGTGATCCGCTCCGATCACGGCAAGCCGCGCACAACCGACGGACCGTACAGTGAGACTAAGGAGATCCTTGCCGGCTACTACACCATCGAAGCTGCCAGTTACGACGAAGCGGTCAAGCGATCGCTCGATAACCCGCACCTGGAGTACGGCGGCACGATCGAAGTCCGGCAAGTCTGGGGATCGTGACCGCTTCTCCCGAGACCGGGGCGCTGCTGGAGCACTTGTTCCGGCAACAGGCGGGCCGCATGGTCGCGCACCTGACCCGCCTGCTCGGTCCGGGAAATCTCAGCCTGGCGGAAGAGACCGTTCAGGAAGCCATGCTGCGGGCGCTCCAGACCTGGCCTTATCAAGGCTTGCCGGAGAACCCCGCGGCGTGGCTTTTTCGGGTAGCCCACAATGCGGCCATCGATGCGGTCCGCCGCAATCACGTCTTGGGCGAAAAGACCGACGCCATCGTGGCCGAGTTGACGCGAGCCGCGATCGTCGAGCCCAACCATCCCGAGGTCGAAGAACAGCTTCGCGATGACGAATTGGGCATGATCTTCATGTGCTGCCATCCGGAGATTTCCCGCGATGCCAGCGTGGCTTTGAGCCTGAAGACCGTGGGCGGCTTCAGCGTGCGGGAGATCGCGTGCGCTTTTCTGGCCGATGATGCAGCTATCGCCCAGCGGCTGGTGCGCGCCAGGCGCCAGATCCGCGAAAAACACCTCACGCTCGAGATGCCCGGCGGTGGGGAGCTTACACAGCGTCTGGATTCCGTACTGGATGTTCTCTACTTCATGTTTAACGAGGGTTATGCGGTGCATGAAGGCGAGGCGCTGATCCGCCAGGATCTTTGCGTGGAGGCGCTACGCCTGGGGCGCCTGGTGGCATCGTCATCCATCGCCGAACCTCGCGTACACGCGCTCGTGGCGCTGATGGCGCTTCAGACGGCGCGCCTGCCGGCCCGTGTGAACGAAGCGGGCGACCTGGTGCTGCTGGAAGACCAGGACCGCGGCCGCTGGGATCCGCAGCTGATCGCCCTCGGATTCCATCACTTCGATCGATCGATGGCCGGGGATAAAGTCTCGGAGTATCACGTACAGGCCGCGATTGCGGCGACCCACGCCCGCGCATCCGTCTCGGCATCGATCGATTGGCCGCTGATCCTTAACCTGTACGATCAACTTCTGGCAATCAACCCGTCGCCGGTGGTAGCGCTGAATCGCGCGGTGGCGGTAGCCAAGATACGCGGCCCGGCGGAAGCGCTGGCGGCAATTGCTCCGCTGGAGAATGATCCAAAGCTGCGCGATTACTACCTGCTCCTGGCCGTGCGGGGTCATTTGCTGCTGGAACTCGGCCGGCGAGCGGAAGCCGCGAATAGTTTCCGCGCGGCCTTGGGATGCTCATGTTCTGAGCCGGAACGGCGGTTTCTGCGGCGGAAACTCGGGGCCTGCGATCCGCCGGCCTGAGTGGCATTGCCCATGCCGGTTGGGTGTACAATTGGCCGTCATGGCAGCTGCAAATCCTGCACAATCTGAACCGGCGCCCATGGGTGAACTGGCGCGCCTGACTGGCGTAGTGTGGTCTCCTGGGATGGCGTTTCGCGATATTGCGGCGCGTCCGCGCTGGTGGCCCCCGCTTGTCATTCTGGTTTTGGCGAGCCTGGTATTTACATACACGTTCACGCAACGCGTGGGCTGGGAGCGCTTCTTCCGGCAACAGGCGGAGACCAACTCTCGCATGCGGGACTTGCCCGCGGACCAAAAAGAACAGACCCTTGCGGCGCAGATGCGCTTCGGGCCGATCATTTCTTACGCCGCTATCGTTGTGGGATTTCCGATTATGGCGCTGGCGATCGCCGGCGTTTTTCTTCTCCTTTTCCGCACGGTGTTCGGGGCGGAGCTTTCCTTCCGGCAGGCGCTTGCGATCGTTTGTTACGCGTGGGTCCCGCTTCTATTCGGCAGCATCATGGCGCTGGCGGTGATGCTGCTGAAAAATCCGGAAGAATTTGACCTTCAGTACCCCACGCTGACCAATATCGGCGCGTTTCTGGATCCGGCCAGCACCCCGAAATGGCTGCTAAGTCTGGGCACATCCATCGACATTTTCACTATCTGGGTATTGATTCTTCTGGCCACGGGGTTTGCCGCGGCGGGGCGCAAGATTTCCTGGGGATCTTCATTCGCCTGCGTGATGGGAACCTGGGCGGTTTACGTTCTGGTAAAAATGGGCTGGGCGGCTGCATTCAGCTAGGTACTGCGCAACGGCCATCCGCGAGGCTGTAGCGCAGGGCCAACGCCGGTTTTGGCGGAGGGCCTGCGGCTTTCTGTTCCTCACGAATGAAAGGCCACAGGTCTCCCGCAAACACCGCGGGTAGGCCTGCGCTACTTGAATTCTTACCAGCTATGGTCGATGGTGTTCTTCTGGTAGGACTGTGTGAAATACAGATTCACCGCGCGCTGCAGGTCGGTCTTGGTCATCTGCGGCGGGCGCTTCTCGTATTCGCTGATGGACACGATGATGTTGCAGAGGTCCATGGGATAGCACGCGCGCAACTCGCTGCGGCCATCCGAAAGGACGAGCGATCGCACGAAATCCACCGTGTCGGGATCGTAGGGCAGCTTTTTCTGAATGGCCACGCGCCGCCAGATTTCGTTGAAGGTTGGCGGATCCACGGGTTCGACGAATACCTTGTTCTGGATACGCCGCAGGAACGTCGCATCCGCCAGGTCGTCGGGATTCAGGTTTGTGGAAAACACCACCATCATTTCGAACGGGATCTGGAATTTGATGCCGTAAGAGAGAGTGAGGTAATCCACGCGCCGGTCGAGCGGAACGATCCAGCGGTTCAACAACTCTCGCGGTGACATTACCTGGCGGCCAAAGTCGTCGATCAGGAAGATGCCGTTATTCGCCTTCATCTGCATGGGAGCGGCGAAAACGCCGCCGGCTTCGTCATAATGCAGCTCGAGCATGCTGGCTACGAGCTCACCACCCACCATAATGAAGGGCCGCTTCGCGATCACCCACCGCTGGTCCAGTTCGGGATCCTCGCGATCCACGGTCTGGTGGACCACGGGATCGTAGAGAACGATGATCTTGCCGTCCACTTCGACAGAGTGCGGGATCAGAATCGTATCGCGATAAATGCGCAGCAGACGTTCGGCCAGGCTGGTCTTGCCATTGCCGGACGGTCCGTAGAGGAACAGCGATTTCTGAGAAACAATAGCCGGTCCAAGCTGATCGAGCATGCGATCGGAAAGCACGAGGTCACTCAGGGCATCGCGCAGTATGATCCGGTCGATTTCGATATTTGCAGTCTGCGCTTTTGTGGCCAGGTGATAGTCGCGGATGGAGACCGGCGCGGGTCCCACGTAACGGCAGATTCGAAATCGCTCGGTCGCAAGCTCGTGGCCGGCGCTGGTCAGCGTGAATGCGTAGTCTTCGCCAACTGAACCCTTGACCTCGACCAGGTGCTGCTGGCGCAACTCACGGAACAGAGCGTCGAGGACGGGAATGGAGACCTTGATTGTCCGGCTGGTGATCTCAAGGCTGGTCATGCCGTCCATATGCAGGTGCCGGAGAATCAAATCCACAATGACGGATTTCGGAATTCGCAGATCGGCCAAGCGCATGGGAACCGCAGGCCAAAACGCCGAGCGGCGGGGAGGCGCAACTTTTTCTATTCCGTTGGTTGCTAGTTTCTGGACCACTTGGAAAAAACTCCGAGATCAGGTTAGCATAATTCGACAAAAATAAAATCTATTTAACGATAATTGACAAATGCTTTTTGTCATAATTTCTAGCCGCGCAACCACTGAAGCACGCTGCTATTCGTCAGCGGCAGCGCGTTGTCCTAAGTTAACATGACGGAGTGAGCCCCAATCAGCCCAATCAGCCTCCCAAACTTCCCATTCCCGGAGTGCGAAATTTGATCGCCGTGGGTTCAGGAAAGGGCGGCGTAGGGAAAACCACGGTTGCCGTAAATCTCGCGGTTGCGCTGGCGGCTCTGGGACACAAGGTGGGGTTGATGGACGCGGATGTGTACGGTCCCAACGTTCCTTTGATGATGGGCATCAACAAAACGCCCATGGCGTACGGCGAACGCATCCAGCCGCTCGAGCAGTTCGGCGTGAAGCTGATGTCTATGGGATTCCTGAGCCCGGGCGACAAACCACTGGTGTGGCGCGGCCCCATGTTACACAGTGTAATCCAGCAGTTTCTGCGGGGAGTGGATTGGGGCGACCTGGACTACCTGGTAATCGATCTACCTCCGGGAACCGGAGACGTGCAGCTTAGCCTTATTCAGACTGCGCCCGTGACAGGAGCCGTGGTGGTGACGACGCCCTCCGACGTTTCGCTAGAAGACGCGCGCAAGGCCGTGCACATGTTCGCCCAGGTGAAGGTTCCGATCCTCGGGATTGTGGAGAACATGAGTTACCTGGTTTGCCCGCATTGCAGCCAGCGTATAGATGTCTTCAGCACCGGCGGCGGCGAACGGACGGCGCGCGAGATGAAGGTAAATTTTCTGGGATCGCTGCCACTCGATCCCGCGGTGCGCGCCGGCGGCGATACGGGAAAACCGGTGGCGCTAAACGCAACCGATGCGCAAGGGAGCGTCTTCCGCGACCTGGCTCAGAGGACTGTCGACCGGATCAACGAGATTGGCCCGCCGTCGGGCCCGAGGATAGAAATTTCGGAGTGAGGATCTGTGAGGCGGGTATTCTGTTAGTCACAGGCTAGCTTGCTCGCTGAGCACTTCCTCAACCGCTTCAGGATGTTTGGCAATTACTGCAAGCAGCACACGCGTGGGCGCGTCTGGGCGTGCCCGGCCTTGCTCCCAATTACGCAGAGTCGCTGGCGGGAGACCAAACTTGGTGGCGAACTGCGCCTGGCTCAGTCCCATCTTCCTTCGCACCTCGCGGACATCGACATTCGGTACTTGAACTAACGTCACCCGGGCGCGAGGACCTTCGCCACGCGTCCATGCCACCGCCTGCTCAAGCCCTTCAATAATCCGATTCCCTACAGTTGGGCGCTTCTTCACTACCCGTCTTTTTCTCGCCACAGCGGGTGCGCTCGCCATCCTGTTCGCATTCTTCTTCTGTTTCATGCTTTCCTCCCAGACCTGCCCGGATATCCCTCAATCAAGATCGGTATGAGCTTTGCCATTGCGTTTCGTTCTGCTTGGCTCAAGGTGGCCTTCTCGTTTTTCTCGTAAGCGGCCAGCAAGAACAAGGGCAATTGCTCGCTATGGAAGTAGTAAATCACTCGTCCACCGCCTCGTTTGCCTCTGCCCGGCAGCGCCCATCGGAGTTTCCGTACTCCTCCAGTCCCGGCGATGAGATCACCCGCGCGCGGATTGGCTGCCACGAATGCCACCAAGTTTGCTCGTTCGGATTCTGGCATCAGGTGCTGCGTGTCCTTAAGAAACCGTTCGGTTTCGACCACGGTCATCGGAACGCGGTTCACGTTTCTAACTATACGCAGATTGCGTATAGAATGGCAAATACGTCATTCTCGACGGGTAGAGTTCAGCCTGAATGGTAACGGCCATCAGATGGGTGATTACACCTTGGGCTTCGGAGGCGGCAGCTCTCGCGCGGTCACGGTGTCCTGAAAACCCATCCGGCCGTGCGAGCCGTCGCAGAACGGCTTGTTCTGGGATTGCCCGCAGCGGCACAGCGAGATCAGCGTCCGGCCGGCCAGGCCGAAAGCGCGCCCTTCCGGATCGCAGATCGAAAACTCGCCCTCGATGCGGATGGGCCCGTTGTGCACAACCGTGATTTTCGCCATTCGAACGATGCTAGCAGACTCTACTGCTTGGGTAGGCTCGGCGGAGTCGTGGGCTTTTGGTCCTTGTTCTCGCCGTTGACTGCGTCGCCGAACTGGATGTTCACGTCGCTCTTGAACTGTTTGTAATCCTGGTACTTCACGATCATGCGCATACGCTGCGGCCCGTTCTGAAAATGCAGAGTGTCGTCGGCGTCGGTGTAGACCGGGAACCAGTACTTGCCGTCTACCTGTTCGCGCAGCGTTTCAAACTTAGGGAATTGGTTGTCCTCATTCTTCTTGAGCACACCCACGCCTTTGCCGTAGGTCTTGACGATCTGCATATCGCGGTCGTCCACCCAGATCTGGCCCTCAAAATAGCGGCGGCCCTTTTCCATTTTCTTGGGCCTCACCGCGAAGACAAAGCAGGGAATCTCGTCAGCCTTCTGTTTACCCAGGTACCGGATGTCATAATCGCCGATTTCGGTGGTGGTCAAAACGAACGGCTGCACGTCGCGCAAATCCTGAATATCTTGCGGCGTTAGAATCAAGCGGCTCAAGGTCTGGACCGGCGCCCGCACGACTTTTTCAGTGCGCTTGCCGTCGGGCGAAAAGATCACGTCCTCGACGATCTCGTAGCTGCCATGCACGCCACCGGAATCGTCCAGCTCCTGGATCTTCACCGTCTGGCGGTAGGTATAGTTCTCGCGCGCCTTGGCAAACTCAGCCTCCTTAGCGGCAAACTTTTGGATGATTTCATCCGGATTGATGTCTTTTGCGTCCGCGGCCCAGGTAGGAACCGACAGGACAGCCAGAATCGCGGGAAGTACGACAGAACGCATTTCTACCTCTCAAAAAAGACGTTTTTACTTCTCCAACAGTTTCTTGGCGATGGTCTGCAGCTGGATGTTGCTGGTGCCCTCATAGATCCTGCCGATCTTGGCGTCCCGATACAGTTTCTCTACGGGGTAATCCCTGGTGACGCCGACGCCGCCCAAAACTTCGATGGCCTTGGATGCCACGTTCTCGGCGATCTCCGAACTGTAATATTTTGCCATGGCCGCCTCGGTGACGAATGGCAAGCCGGCATCCCGGAGGCGGGCCGCGTTGTACACCAGCAGACGCGCTGCCTCCACCTCGGTTGCCATCTTTGCAAGCTGAAATTGCACGCCCTGAAATTCTCCGATGGCCTTTCCAAACTGCTTCCGCTGCATGGCATAGGAAATGGCATGCTCCAGAGCGCCGCGGGCTAGGCCAATCATCTGTGCGCCAATGGCGATGCGGCCCTCATTGAGCGTTTCGATGGCGATCTTATAGCCTTTTCCGATCTCACCCATAACGTTTTCGCGCGGCACACGGCAATTGTCCAGAATCAGCTCGCAAGTGGATGAAGCGCGAATGCCGAGCTTGTCCTCTTTCTTGCCAACCTGGAATCCCGGAAAATCACGCTCGATGAGAAATGCGGTGATGCCACGATATCCTGCGCTCGGGTTCGCATTGGCAAACAGTAAAAACAAGCCGGCCTCGGCCGCGTTCGTAATCCACATCTTGCGGCCATTGAGCAGGAAGTGATCGCCCTGATCCGTCGCCTGCGTAGCCAGGGCGAAGGCATCGGAACCCGAACCGGCCTCGGAGAGCGCATACGAGGCAACCGTATCGGCAGCCAGCCGCGGCAGGTAACGCTTCTTTTGTTCCGGACTCGCCCAGCGCAGGATGGCATTGTTGACGATGGTGTTCTGCACGTCGACAATCACGCCGGCCGAGGGATCGACGGCCGACAGCTCCTCGACCGCCATCACCGCCTGGAAGAAGGTTCCCCCCTGGCCGCCATATTCTTCCGGAATTTCGATTCCCATCAAGCCGAGCGCGAAAAACTGGCGGATGATGTCTTTGCGGAAAACACCGGCTTCGTCCATCTCGCGCACGTGGGGGCCAATCTGCTCGCGCGCGAAACGCCGCACGGTCGATTGAAACAGCTTTTCTTCCTCGCTGAGTTGCGAAAGCGAAAGATGTGCCTCAGCCTGCGCGGACGCTAACATGGTTACTACTATTCTACAGCGCCACCCATGACGACAGAATTTCTGGTTATCGGGCTCCTCTGGTACGTGGTTTTCCTGTTCTCGACTACGGCCCACGAGGCCTCTCACGCGCTTGCCGCAAAGCTGGGTGGTGATCTCACTGCCTTTCACGGTCACCAAGCTTCACTCAATCCACTTCCGCACATACGCCGCGAACCTTTTGGAATGGTGCTGGTGCCAATCCTCTCCTACGCCACCGGTGGCTGGATGATGGGATGGGCCAGCGCACCTTATGATCCCTACTGGCAACAAAAACATCCGCGCCGGGCCGCGTGGATGTCGCTCGCGGGCCCAGCCGCCAATTTCGCACTAGCGTTGATTGCGGGAATTGCCGTTCATATCGGACTCCTGATGGGCGCGTTCACCCCTCCCGAGTCCGTCAATTTCCAAAGGATTGTAGATCCCACAGCCCCGGGCGTAGCCGATGGCGCTGCCAAGTTTCTTAGTCTGCTGTTCTCGCTGAACGTTCTTCTGGGGACGTTCAATCTTCTGCCGGTTCCACCGCTCGACGGATACAGTGCGCTGGGATTGTTTATGAGCGAAGACGGCGCCCGGCGGCTGGAACTGATTCGCCAGAGATCGCGGAACTATACCTTTATCGGGCTGCTCTTGTGCTGGCAGATATTCGCGAAGCTTTACGATCCGATTTTCACCCTGGCGCTTCGGGCCCTCTATCCGACGATGATGTACGGCTGATACTCATCCTCAACACCGCTTCCTCGCGGGCGCGGCTCAGTAAAGCCTGTCCGATACCGAGAGCGGTTGCCCACCAGTGTATGCTGCATGTCAGATTCGACCATTTTTTCACTGCCGCCAGAAACGCGCCTGGTAGACCGTCGGCAGCACCGCGTCCGACCCGCGGACAAAACTTCGCACCAGCTCGGTTCGCGACCAGTGGCCCCCGCTCAGAATTCGGGACAGCTCGTCGTTAGCGAACTGCTCCCAGGCGTGGGTTTGTCCCCAGGGAAAACAGGTGACCTCGACGGCCCGCAGGGGCAGCCCTTCCAGAAATCCCGTTTCAATCTGGCGCCGCAGCCATTCGAAGAAGCGCAGTTTCTCGATAATCTCTTCCCGCGGGTGCCGGCGAACCACCAGGCCAGGGAAGTCCGGAATATCCTGGCGGAGCGTGTGGATAAAACCGTGGCCTTCCACCAGGATTTCGATTTCCAGCTCGAGCATCCGCTCGAGCGTGTGGATCCACTTGCAGCTGTCCACATCCGGATTGGGCGCCGAGAAGTAAACTCCCATGAACGTGTCTCCTGCGATGACCAGTTTCTCACGGCGATCGTAGAGCACGATGTGATCATCCGAGTGTCCCGGGGCGGCGATCACCTCGAGCGCGCCCGTGGCAGAGGGCATTTCATCCTGAAGAATTGTAAACGGCTCAGCGAGGGGTGGCGGCTGCCCGATCATCCACCGCCGAACTAGCGGCAGCAAGGGCGGCGAGCGCAAGACGGCCGCTGTGGCGCGGCCCACAAAGAGCGGCGCGCCAGTGCGCGAGCTCAGCCAGTTGAGATTGCAGGAGTGCTCCTCGTGGTGGTGTGTTACGGCCACTGCGCGGATGGCGCCGTTCGGCAGACGCTGTAATTGACGTTCGAGCGAACCTCGCATACGAGTAGATCCCGGATCGATGGCCACGCCATCGTAGACGATCATCAGAAACTGCTCGCCGAACATGAGGCTCACCAGGTCACAGGTGAACGAATTCAGGAAAACTAACGAAAGCTTCCCACCGAGCAGATCTACCCGGCGTGAATGCGTGCGCCAGAGCAGGCTGATGTGGCGCGTGATTGAGCGCCCGAGCGCGCCGACGCTGAGAGGGAAGCGCAGCAGGAGACCGATGCTGTAACAGGTCCACAACGGCGCCAGCGCCGCGCGGCGACGAACCTCCTGGGGACGGAATGCATGGCAGGCGCCGCCGCGGCACTTGCTGAGCGCGTAGCGGTTCGTCGCAACCAGGCGGTAGGTCAGCCTGCCCAACCAACGAAACGGCGGCACGGCGCCAACCGTCCCGATCAGCCAGGTGAGTGGCGAGAGCCGCGCCAGCCGTGCCACGGCATCCCAGCCGATGAGCACACGGCCGTCCGGCGAGACTACATGCAGCTCTTGCAGACAGCGATCGATCGCCAGCGAGGGATAGGCCGCCAGGTTTTCCGGATGAATCCCAATGCAATCTGTCCGGCTCTTGCGGTCGAGTAAACGCAGCCAGGAAACGCCCGCCTGACAGATTTCGCACTGGTCGTCGAAAAAGACTTTGAGCTCCGGCGTATGGGTCAGTTGGCTCTCGCCAGTTCCTTCCACGCGCGTCCCTGCGATTCAGCTACGCCGGCGTGGGTCACGTTGCCTTTGTAGGTATTGACGCCCTCGCATAGTGCCGGATGCTGCGCGCACGCGCGTTCCAGACCCTTATTCGCCAGCTCCAATAAATACGGAAACGTGGCGTTGGTCAGCGCGAAGGTCGAGGTGTGCGGCACTGCGGCCGGCATGTTGGAGACGCAGTAGTGGAGCACGCCATCCACGAAGTAAACAGGCTCGGTGTGTGTGGTTGCGTGCGACGTTTCGAAACATCCCCCCTGATCGATGGCCACGTCGACCACCACGGCTCCACGCTTCATGTCTGCGATCATCTGGCGTCTCACGATTTTGGGCGCGGCCGCGCCGGGGATGAGTACCGCCCCGATCACCAGGTCGGCAAGCTTCAACGTTTCGCTGATAGTAAATATGTTCGAAGCCAGTGTGACGACCTGCTGATTAAAGATGTCGTCCAGCTCGCGCAGGCGGTTCAGACTGCGGTCGATGATGGTAACGTGCGCGCCCATGCCCACGGCGATTTTCGCGGCGTTGGTACCGACGACGCCGCCGCCCAGAATCACGATGTTGGCAGGAGCCACGCCGGGCACGCCGGCCAGGAGAACGCCGCGGCCGCCGTTGGGAGCTTCGAGATATTGCGCGCCAACCTGCACCGCCATACGCCCCGCCACTTCGCTCATCGGGGTCAGCAGCGGCAGAGATCCATCGCGTTCGCGTATGGTCTCATAGGCCACGCCTGTGACTTGGGATTCGAGCAGGCGGTTGGTCAGTTCCGGAAGCGGCGCCAGATGAAGGTAGGTGAACAGAATCAGGCCCGGCCGCAAGCAGGCGTATTCCGACGATTGCGGCTCTTTGACTTTCACTACGAGATCGGCTTTACGCCAAACGTCTGCGGCGGATTGCGCGACAGCTGCTCCGGCCTGTGTGTATTCGCGGTCGGTAATAGCGCTGCCCTCACCCGCCCGCGTCTCCACCAGCACCTCATGGCCACTCTCGCGTAGCGCTACCACCCCGCTCGGTACCAGCCCTACCCGAGTTTCATGATCCTTAACTTCTTTAGGCACACCAATGATCATGCCCGTATCTTAACAAGCCCTGTTTCTGCCACAACCGGCGCGCGGTCATGTATTTACAAAAGATAATATTGACCCGCTGCAAAACTTACGACAGCATCGTAGACAGAAAGTCTACATTGACGTTGGTAGCGAAGTGCTGGTATTGGAGCCGGCGGAACGATGTTGCAGCACGATCCCAACCCGCTTGACAGTGAAGATGCTGTTCCATCTCTGAGAGCGGTAGCCATCATTGAAAAAAGTCAGATCCTCGAGATCTGGCACATCCAGCTTCTTCGAACCGTCTACAAGGAACGCGACCTGGAGCTGCCCAAAATACTCCGCTCACGCACGATCAATGGCCAACGCCAGCGTTACAACGTCTATCGACGCCAGGTAGCTCACCAGGAATGGGGACACTTTGTGATCCGCCGGTATCAGGCCACCCGCCTGATTCCCTGGATGCCTTCGCTGAGCATGGGCATGTTGATCCCGGGCACTCTTCTGGCCGCCGGGACGGCGAGCAACGGAATCATGCACGCGCCCCTGGGGCTTTTAATCCTGCAGAGCATCCTCGTCAGCGTGGGGGGCTTGTTGGCTGTTGCCTCAGGCTGGCGAATTCTGCGAAGGCTGCGTCCGGGTGACGTCATCGAGCTCGAATCCTTAGGGGTCTCGGGCCACGCACTCGGTTTCCCGACGGGCGTCGTTGCATTGGACGCCGTCCCAGCCGGTTTCCGCCCGGGCCGGTTCAAAGGCGCGATTGAAGTTGAGGGTTCCATGGGTGAGTGGAAAGTAGTGGCAGAGCACGAGGCGGACGGCGAATATCAAGATCCGCGCCGCAAGCGTTTTTAATCCCAAACAAGCGACTTTAGTGAATGGTCCGCGTCTTGCGGTTCATGTAGTCCATCAATAGATACTGGCCCAGCGTGTATGGCGTGGTGAAGTAGGCTTTGCCGCGGCAGATCTCCGTCACCTTCTGCACGAAATTCACTAACCCGTAATCGCTCGCCAGCATGAACGTGTTGATCAGGATGCCCTGCTTCTTGCAGCGGTTCACTTCTTCGAGGGTGCGGCTGATCACCAGCGGATCCAAGCCGAAAGCGTTACGGTACATGCGGCCGTCCTCCAGCGTCAACGCCGACGGCTTGCCGTCGGTGATCATGACGATCTGGCGCATGTCCTTCTTCTCCTGCGCCAGCAGACGCTGCGCCAGGATCAGGCCGTCGCGCGTATTGGTGTAATACGGGCCTACTTGCACGCGGGCCAGCTGGCTGATGGCCAGCTCTTCGGCGGTATCGTGGAACAGCACGCAGCGCAGGCTGTCGCCCGGGTATTGCGTGCGAATCAGGTGTGCCAGCGCCAGCGCGACTTTCTTGGCCGGCGTGAAGCGGTCTTCGCCGTACAGGATCATGCTGTGGCTGCAATCCAGCATTAGCACCGTCGCGCAGGAGCTCTGGTATTCGCACTGGTGTACGTGCAGGTCCGAATAGTCCATGTCCAGCGGGACTTTCGCACCTTCGCGCCGGATGGCCGAGAACAGTGTCTCGCTGACGTTGAGATTCAGCGTATCGCCGAATTCATAAATCTTCGACGCGCCTGAAGCTTCGATGCCGGTGGCAAGATCGCGTGTATCGTGCCGGCCGAAGCTTGACTTTCCCAGCGAGCCCAGCAGATCCTTGAGCGTCTTGAACCCCAGAAAGTCGAGCGACTTGTCCGTCACTTCGAATTTGACCTTGCTTTCCGGACCGTTGCCGGCCTCGCCCGAGCGCGGGGCCTGTTCGGGATTCTGATCCTCGATAGTGATGTGGCCGTCGTCGATGAGCTTCTGCATCAGACGATCCAGCAGCTGCTGCATCTGTTCTTCGGAGAGATTGTTCAACTGCTCCATCATCTGCTCGAGGCGGTCGTCGTCGAACATCTTGCCCTGCTCGAGAGCTTGCTGGATGGCGTTCTTCAGGTCCTCGAGCGTGTGCTCGTTCATTTCGCTGAACGGCATATACTGCGTGTTGAAGCCGCTCTCGAGCAGGAAATCGGAGAGAGCCTTTAGAAGATCTTCGGAATCGATACCGAAGTCCTCACCGGTGTAGCGCGAGTATGTGATCCACTTCATAAGTGGTTCTTTCTAGTTGTACTGGCGCCGGTAACCCCGCGGAGGAGGGTTGCCTTCTTCGCGGCTGCTGGCGGCAGCCTCCCGCCGTTTCTCTTCGGCCGCAAAACCGCGTTCTTCGGACCGGCTGATGCGCCGGTGAGCGTACAGGCCTTCGAGAACGAATTCGGCCGCCGCGGCTCGCACCGCGTCCGGCTCGCTGGCGCTCAAGCCCAAGTTGCGCACCTTGTCCATGAGGCCCTGAATTGACGCCAACTGCCGCACCATGGTGGCCGCATCTACGCTTTCGTCGAGCTTGAGCGAACCGCCGAGATCGAACCACTGCACGATCTGAGCGACGTTAGCGCCTTCGAAGTACTTGTCGTAGATTTTGCCTATGGAGGCGCGGATCAGGTCGCGGGCAACAGCGTCGCCACCCTTGAGCTCACCCTCGTATTCGAGTTCCAGTTTGCCGGTAATCGAGGGCAGGGCGGCGTAAATATCAATGACGCGCGGCACCGCCACCGGCTCCTTGCTCCGAAACGCGCGCCGTTCGGCGTTCGAGACGACGTTTTCCAGCACGGAAATCGGTAGCCGCTGCGAGACGCCGGAGCGCTTGTCCACCTTCTTGTCCTCGCGCGCCACGAACGCCAGTTGCTCGATGATCTCGCGGATGTACACCGGCACGCGCGTCTGGATGGGTGAGGGCCGGTCGAGCCAGGCTTCCTGCTCGGTGATTTCCAGCCCTTGCTCGAGCGACGCCGGATAGTGCGTGCGAATTTCGCTGCCAATGCGGTCTTTGAGCGGCGTGATGATCTTGCCGCGCGCTGTGTAATCCTCCGGGTTCGCCGTAAATACCAGTAGCAGATCGAGCGGCAGCCGCACCGGGTAGCCTTTGATCTGCACGTCGCCTTCCTGCATGATGTTGAACAGCCCGACCTGAATTTTTCCTGCGAGATCCGGCAGTTCGTTGATGGCAAAGATGCCGCGGTTCGCGCGCGGCACCAGGCCGTAGTGCACCGTCAACTCGTCGGAGATATCGTGACCGCGGCGTGCCGCCTTGATCGGATCGATGTCGCCGATCATGTCGGCGATGGTCACGTCCGGTGTTGCGAGTTTTTCCACGTAGCGCTGATCCGGTGTGAGCCACGCAATGGGTGTTTCGTCCCCGTGCTCTTCCACGAGATCGCGGCAGCGGCGGCAGATGGGATGATACGGGCTGTCATGTATCTCGCACCCGACGATGTAGGGGAGCGCCGGATCGAACAATGTTGTCAGCATTCGGATGAGGCGGGTCTTCGCTTGCCCGCGCAAACCTAGGAGAATGAAATTGTGCCGCGAGAGGACCGCGTTCACAATCTGCGGCACGACCGTGTCTTCGTATCCGACAATGCCTGGAAACAGCGCTTCTCCACGCTGCAGTTTGCAGATCAGATTGCTGCGAAGCTCATCTTTGACGCTTCGCGCAGCGACTCGCTCTTCTGAAAAATTACTCTTTTTTAGTAAGCCAAGCGTATGAGGAACTTCCCGACTTTGGGCCATGATGGAGTATCCCGACCTTTACGGCGATTGTAACAGACGAGGAGGAGCATGGCGGCGAGAGCTCTGATACGATCATGTAAACAAGCTGCGAGGTTCCGATGAATCCCGAGAACAGAAGGCAATTCATACGCCGGGCAACGAGTGGTCTGGCGGGACTGGCAGCGCTCGGTCCACACTCGCTCCACGCTACCCCTCTCGGGCTGCCGATCGGGTTGGAACTGTACACGGTGCGCAATGAGCTGGAAAAGGATTTCCCCGGCACCATCAAGAAGGTTGCAGGCATCGGCTACAAAGAAGTGGAGCTGTATGCGTTTCTGGGAAAGCCGGTGGCGGAGATTCGTCGCACCCTGGCTGACAATGGCCTGGTGTGTCCCGTCGCCCACTACGACCTCACGTTGGCAAACCGCCTGTCGCAGGAAATCGATTTCGCCAAATCCCTCGGCCTGCAATACATGGTAGTGGCCTGGCTCAAGCCTGAAGAGCGCAAATCACTCGACCAATACAAACACCACGCCGAGTTCTTCAATCGCGCCGGCGCTGAGACCAAGAAAGCAGGAATTCAGTTCGGCTACCACAATCACAATTTCGAATTCAAAGCTTTCAACGGCGTGGTGGCCTTCGACGAGCTGCTCCACCTCACCGATCCCCAACTGCTGAAGATCGAGCTGGACTGCTTCTGGATGACCTGGGCCGGACGAAATCCCGTCGATTACATGAAGCGCGATCCCGCGCGCTATCCCATCCTGCACATCAAGGACCGCAAACCGGGGTTCGGGGTATCGACCGACGTGGATGATAAACCGGGACCGTTCATCGAGGTAGGCCACGGCATCATCGACTGGAAGCCCATTTTTGCCGCAGCCGCCCCCGGCGTTAAGCATTATTTTGTCGAACAGGACTTCTGTGACCGGTCACCCTTCGAGAGCGCGCGTATCAGCTATGAATATTTGAAAGGTCTGAGTTGATGGTGCGTACCTGCCTGCTGTTGCCGCTGCTCGCGGTTTGCGTCCCAGTTCTCGCTGACAAGATTGATCTTTCCCGCAAAGTGACAGTGGTTCGCGTGCCCGGAGGCGGAATTCAGCCGCAAGTAGCAGTGGACGAGGCGGGCGCCGTCCACATGATCTACTACCAGGGCGACCCGCAGAACGGCGATCTCTATTACGTTCGCTCGCGCGATGGTGGCACGATTTTTTCTGCGCCCTCGCGGGTGAACTCTTCGCCGGGCAGCTCGATTGCAGTAGGCAACATTCGCGGCGGCCATCTGGCCCTCGGAAGAAACGGCCGCGTGCATGTAGCGTGGAACGGGTCACGATCCGCCGGGCAGCCGGGCCGCGATGCGATGCTCTACACGCGGCTTAACGATGCCGGGACCGCCTTCGAGCCGGAGCGCAACCTCATTCAGCGGGCGTACGGACTCGACGGTGGCGGCTCAGTAGCTGCCGACGCTTTTGGCGATGTTTACGTCTTGTGGCATGCGCCTGAGCCCGGCAAGGAGGGCGAAGATAATCGCCACGTCTGGATTGCCCGCTCCCGCGATGACGGGAAGACATTCGAGCGCGAGCGAGTAGCCTACGATCAGCCCACAGGCGTCTGCGGCTGCTGCGGGCTCAACGCGTTCGCGGATCGCTCGGGCGCCTTATATGTCCTCTACCGATCCGCAACGGAGATGGTTCATCGCGATATGTACCTGCTGGTTTCGCACGATAAGGGAAACACGTTTCAGGGCGAAGACATCTCGAAGTGGAACGTGGGCTACTGTGTCATGAGCAGTGAATCATTTTCCCTTAGCCCCGCGGGCGTGCTGGCGGCTTGGGAAACCGAGAAACAAGCCTACTATGGACGCATCGATCCGGGCACAAGAAAGCTGCTGGCGGCCATTGCCGCTCCCGGCAGCGGCGAAAACCGGAAGTATCCCGCTGTCGCTGCCAATTCACAAGGCGATACCCTATTTGTCTGGACCGAAGGCATGGGCTGGAAAAAAGGCGGCCGTCTCGTTTGGCAGATCTACAACAAATCCGGCCAGCCCGCCGCTGAGCGCGGCCAGGCTGAAGGCGTTCCCGTGTGGAGCCTGGTCGCCGCCTTCGCACGCCCCGATGGCGGATTTAGTATCGTGTATTAGCATCCCCCTGATTCATTGAAGAATCAGTCAGCAGTCGGGCATTGCTCTGTTTGGCTCCCAAATCCGGCAGGCCGAGATGGGCGCGAGCATTGGCATAACAGATATCGCGGATCATACGTCCGGCCAGTTCCCGGTCGCCGGGCAGCTCTCCGCGATCCATCTCCGCACCGACGAGGTTGCACAGCACGCGCCGGAAATACTCGTGACGCGGATAGGACATGAAAGATCGCGAATCGGTCAACATGCCGATGAAACGCGAAAGCAAGCCGCAGTTGGAAAGCGCGTTCAACTGCCATTCGATGGCTTCCTTCTGATCGAGAAACCACCAGCCGCTGCCGAACTGGATGCGGCCCGGGACACCGCCGCCCTGAAAGTTGCCAATAAGCGCGGCAAATGCGTAATTGTCGGCTGGATTGAGATTGTAGAGGATCATCTTGGGGAGTGCATTCTCCCGTTCCAAGGCGTCCATATACCGAGCCAGTCCCTGAATCTGAGGATAGTCGCCGATGGTGTCGAAGCCGGTGTCCGGGCCGGCGCTTGCGAGCATTCGTGTGTTCACGCCGCGTCGCGCACCAAGGTGCAGTTGCTTCGTCCAGTTCCGGCGGGCATCCAGCCGCCCCAGGAAAATCATGAGATGTGAGGCAAACTGAAGCTGTTCTTCGGGAGAAGCAGCGTGGCCGCCTCGTGCTTTGAGAAAAATCTGGGCAACGACGCTTTCCGTCGTATCCTCCGCTGGGCAGGAGTTCAGGCCATGATCGGAGAGCCGGCAACCCAGCGAATGAAAGTAGTTGTGCCGGTCTTCGAGAGCGTCCAGCAATCCCCCGAGACCGCGGATTTCGCGGTTAGTGGCGGCTTCCATGCGGTCCAGCCACTCGTTCCAACGTTTGGGCAGATGAACCTCGAGCGCGCGGTCGGGCCGGAATGTGGGGTAGACGGCTACGGAAAACCCGGAGCTGGCGATGCTCTTGTGATGACATAGGTCGTCCGCAGGATCGTCGGTGGTGCAGAGCGCGGTCACACGAAAGTGCCGCAGAATCCCGCGCGCCGTGAGATCCGGACCGGCCAGCATTTCGTTTGCGCGCGCCCATATCATTGGAGCGGTGCGTTCATCCAGCAGTTCTTTGATTCCGAAATACCGCTGGAGCTCGAGATGGGTCCAATGGTAGAGCGGGTTGCGCAGCGTGTAAGGCACGGTACGTGCCCAGGCCAGGAACTTGTCGTAAGGAGCCGCGGAGCCGGTGCAGAATGGTTCCTCGATCCCGTTGGCCCGCATGGCCCGCCACTTGTAATGATCGCCTTCGAGCCAGATCTCAAACAGATTCGCGAAGCGCCGGTCCTCGGCGATCTCGCGCGGCGGAAGATGGTTGTGATAGTCCAGAACCGGCTCCGGCTCGGCGTAGTCGAAGTACAGCCGGCGGGCAGTCTCGGAGCCTAGAAGAAAGTTTTCGTCAAGAAATCCCATCGCGGTCTAGTTGGAGTTCTTTTCGGCGCCAAGTTCCCGCAAGAGAAATACGTCGATGTCAGTCCATAGATCGACTTCTTCGTCGACCGAGGAGCCGATGCCGTGTCCCGCGGCGCTGCTGGTGCGCAATAGTACCGGCTGCCTGGTTTGGGTCGCCTGCAGACGGGCCGTCATCTTGCGAGACTGCATGGGATCGACGCGGGCATCGTTGTCGCCGGTAGTCATGAGAATAGCGGGATACTGCGTGTCGTCCCTCACGTGGTGATACGGCGAGTATGCGTATAGCGCGCGGAACTGGTCGGCTTCCTTCACCGTTCCAAATTCGGTAATATTGAACGCGCCGTTGGGCGAAAGTTCAACCCGCAACATGTCGTAGATCCCAACCAAGGAGACCACGGCGTGGTACAGTTCCGGGTGCTGCGTAAAGGCTGCGCCCATCAGCAGGCCTCCGTTGCTCCCACCCAGGATGCCGAGTTTGGAGGGCTGGGAATATTTGTGGTCGATGAGGTATCGGGCGCAGGCGTAGAAGTCGTCGAATACGTTTTGCTTTTTCGTCAGCTTCCCTTGCTCGTGCCAGTCTTCGCCGTATTCACCGCCACCGCGCAGGTTGGCCTGGGCTAACACGACACCATGCTCGAGTAAAACCACCCGCGAGCCCGGATAGTACGGGCTCTCGCTCACGCCATAGCCTCCATAACCGCTGAGGAGCGTGGGATGGCTGCCGTCGAGAACCAGACCTTTGCGGCGAATGATGTTGATCGGAACCTTTGTGCCATCCTTAGAGATTGCAAAATCACGAACGACCTCGAAGTTGTCCAGCGGAACTGGCGGCGGAATTCGCAGCGCGGTCGGCGTCAGCTTTTGTTCCTGAATCTCGTAATGGTAGAACCCACCAGGATCGAGGTAACTGCCCACATAACAAACCGGAGCGCCTACTCCGAAGCAGCCGCATCCTCCGGATGAAACGGCAGGCAACGATATGGATACCGGCGAATGTCCCGGGGCGCGGAAAAATCGAACTTCGGACGGTCCACCAGCTAGAGAGTTCACGAACAGGCCGGACTGACAGGCGCTCACGGACTCTATGACGGTCTGGGATTCCGGAACAATGACCTTGGCTTGCGCCAGCGTCTCGTTCGTCCCCAGATGAAGCACTTTGCCGCGGCGCGCGCTATTCTTCGAGAGAAGAAAAATATCGTCATGATAACCGAAAGCCAGCGCCTTGATATTGTCCGAGACACGGGCGAGTTGGCGCCATGGATGGCCGGGCGCAAGAATCCAATGCTCGTGGTCGCCCCCGTCCCCGAGAGCCACGCTGGCCGCGATATACCGGCCGTCCTGTGATGCGTGAAGCGCGATCTCCGCGATACGGGGAAACTCATTCCCAATGGCGTACGCGTCGTTTTCCGGCTTGTCACCCAGCTTGTGAAAGTAGACTTGCTGATAGAAATGCATGTCGGCCGCTGGCCGCTCACCGTCGCGAGGATAGCGGGTGTAAAAGAAACCCGTGCCATCCACATTCCATGCGACGTCACCGCCGGCGGTCGCATAATTTACCTGCGGAACGAAATCCGGCAGCGCTTTGCCCGAAGCGACTTCGTAGACGTGCAGGTCCCCACTTTCGCTGCCGCTCTGCGACAGCGAAACGGCCAGGTACCGCCCATCGACGGAAGGCCGGGCGAAATCAATCTCGGTGAGGTGTTTCAGATCGATCGAGTCGGGGTCTAGCACCACTCGCTCGGAAGACAGATCGTCTAACGAGCGAAGCGTGACGATGACAGGATGCTGGTGCTGCGGGTCTCTCTTCTCCGCGAAGAATATGCCGTTGCGCTTGGCGATCAGGTCATAGGTTGCCTTGTGCGGTTGGAAGATAAGGCGGAGTTGCCCGGCGATGGCGTCACGACCTGGAAGGGTATCGAGAAAGCCTCGGGAAACTTTGTTCTGTGCGGCAGACCACTGCTTCACTTCAGAATTATCGAAGTCCTCGAGCCAGCGGTAATCATCGGTAATTTTAATCGAGTGGTAGGTGTCGGTAACCGGCCGCCTGGGTGTTGGCAGCGTAGCGGCTTGCGCGAGCAGCGCGGACAACGCCGCAATAACACCACTGATACCTTTGATCATCGGCTTCAGTATACATTCATAGGGCTGCCTGGAAGCCAAACCACTGGTTACCAAACTCGTTTCGATTCGTCAAAATGTAGTTTAGGCGATTTTCTTAAGAACATGGGAGGTGATTTTTTGGCGCACTATGGACGCAAATTGGTCGGCGTCGCAACGCTGGCTTGCGGGTTGGCGTGTTCGGCGCGGGCGGCGGAAACTGCATCACAGTTCACGGTTCCGGTGACCTATTTCAAACTGCCCAATGGATTGAAAGTGTCCCTTTCACGAGACACGACCGCGCCGCTCGTGGTGGTCGCCGTGTATTACAACATCGGCTTCCGCATCGAGCCGAAGAATCGGACGGGGTTTGCGCATTTATTCGAGCATCTGATGTTTGAAGGGTCGAAGAATCTGCCCAAAGGAGAATTCGACAAGCTGATCGAGGGCAATGGCGGCATCTCAAACGGGAGCACTCGGTTTGACTTCACCAACTATTTCGAAGTGGTGCCATCGCACGTGCTGGAGGCGATGCTGTGGGGAGAGGCAGATCGGATGAGAAGCCTGGCCCTCACCGATGACAGTCTCAAGAACCAGCAGGGAGTTGTGGGCAACGAAGTGAAAGTGAATGTTCTCAACCGCCCCTATGGCGGGTTCCCGTGGCTGGATATGCCCCAGTATGCCAACAAGAACTGGTACAACGCGCACAATTTCTATGGCGATCTGGCGGATATTGAGGCAGCGACGCTCAAAGACGCGAAGGATTTCTCGCAGACGTTCTACGCGCCCAACAACGCGGCACTCGCGCTGGTGGGTGATTTCGATGAGGATCAGGCTAAGAAGTGGATCGAGAAATATTTCGGCTCGATTCGATCGTCGAAACTGCCTGCGAAGCCGGATCTGGCGGAACCGCGTCAGACGGAGGAGAAGCGTTTTACCAAGGTCGATAAACTGGCCGAGAAGCCGGCACTGGCATTCGCCTATCACATGCCGCTGCGGCTGACGCCGGAGCATTACGCAATGGTGCTGATTGATCAGATTCTGCTGCAAGGCGACGACAGCCTGCTGACGCAGGAGCTGGTGAAAAAGCGAGGATTCACCGATTCGGTAGACGGCGGCATCAACCTGCTTGGCAATCAGTTCAACTATGACGGCCCGATGTTGTCGATCGCGAACCTGATTCACGATGCCCAGCGTGAAGCCCGGCCAGATTTTCGCCGCGGCCGACCCGGTAATCGATAGTTTGCGTGAAAAGTCAGTGACGCAGGAGCAGATCGATCGCGCGTTGGTAAAGCTGCGGGCGCAGTTTTACAAAAACCTCACGCAGTTTGGCGGCTTGGGCCGGGCCGACCTGATGGCGAGTTTTTCTCTGTTCGACGACAATCCGGGGCTGATCAACAACCTGGAGCGTGATCTGCGCAGGGTAACGCCGGAACTGATCGAGAAAACGGCCAAGGAGTATCTGCGCCCGACCAACCGCACCGTGCTCGTGCTGGAGGCGGAACCACGTCGAAGGCACAGGGTACAGGAGGAGCACGATGAGGATTTGGACCATAGCGGTGATCCTGGCGGCGTCCTGCTTTGCCGCGGAGCAAACGGAAGCGCCGCCGATGGGTACTCCGAAGCCGTTTGTACTGCCCGAGAGCAGTACCTTCGCTCTGAAAAACGGAATGAAAGTGACGCTGGCCCAGTACGGATCCGTGCCCATGACAGCGGTGAGTGCGAGGGTGGCTTTCGGCCACGCTAACGAGGGCGCGGATCAGGTATGGCTCTCGACGCTCGTAGCGGAGCTGATGAAAGAAGGCACATCCGGCCTGACCGCGGAGCAAGTGGCGAAGGAGGCGGCCCGTATGGGCGGGCAACTCGAAGTGAACGCGGGAACGGATGAATCGTCGGTGGCCATCGAGGTCCTGAGCGAGTTTACAGCGGATGCAGTGAAACTGGTGGCGGAAGTGCTGGAGCATCCCAGGCTGCCCGACGGAGAGCTGGAGCGAGTGCGCGCCAATAGTCTGCGTCAGCTGGCCGTGCAGCTTTCCAGGCCGCAAGCTCAAGCCGACCGGGCGTTCGCGGCTGCATTGTACCCGGAACATCCGTACGGAAGACTGTTTCCGACGGAAAGCCAGTTGAAGAGTTACAAAATCGAGGACGTACGCAAGTTTTATGCAGATAATGTCGGCGCCCAGCGGACGCACCTTTACGTCGTGGGACGCTTCGATGCCGCGGTGAGGAAGACCATAGAGGCCGCCTTTGAAAACTGGGAAGTGGGGCCGGCGGTGAGCCGAACTCCGCCTGATCCGATCGCCAGGAAGAACATAGTTCTGATAGACCGGCCCGGCGCCGTGCAGTCGACGCTGCGCCTCGGCCTTCCGATCCAGATCAGTCCCGCCCATCCCGACTACCTTCCTTTGGAAGTAACGAACAGTCTTCTGGGTGGCGCTTTCACTTCCCGCATCACAAACAATATTCGCGAGCAAAAGGGATATACGTATTCGCCTTTCAGCCAGGTGGTGACGCGCTACCGTACGGCGGCCTGGGAGGAAGCGGCAGACGTGACCACGAAATTCACCGCAGATTCGATCCGCGAGATCCAGCTCGAGATTAACCGGTTGAGGAAAGAACCGCCGGATGGCAAAGAGCTCAAGGGTATTCAGAATTACATGGGAGGTATCTTTGTTCTCCGAAATTCTTCAAACCAGGGCATTATCGGACAGCTCGGCTTCGTCGATCTGCACGGTCTGACCGATGATTACCTCAAGACATACGTGCAGAGGGTCAATGCGGTATCGCGCGAAGATGTGCAGCGCATCACCGAAACTTGTCTGGATACAGGGAAGATGACGCTGGTGGTGGTCGGCGACAAAGCCAACATCGAGGAGTCATTGAAGGCGTTTTAGTAACGTTAGTACCGCTTCCTTTCCAGGGCGCGGCACGGTGTCATGCTTACGAACTCACTGCGACAGGCTGCGCATGAATTCGGCAAGATCCTCGTATTGATCGGTGGCGATAAGGTTCACGCCGGCCTCGATCGCCGCTTGCCATCGAGCCGCCACGGCCTGGCGGGATCCGAAATTGTAGTTATTGTCCCAGCCGCGATTCTCCGCGGGAGTGAAACCGTCGAGCGTATAGAAGCGGATCCAGTAACCGAGCTGGTGCGCACGGTTTACCAGGGCGCGCAGACGCTTGCCGGCGGCCGGCGTCCAGTCACCGGCTTTGTTCTGTCCACCTTCTTCGACTTCAAACCATGAGTTATTCCACCAGCGCCGATAGTTGGTGGGCGGTTCCGTCAGCAGCCGCTCGGGCGGGAGCGTAGCGGCCAGGTGAATCCGCTGCTGCTCCGACTTCGCCTGGATATGGGCAGTGTGCGCGGAGCCGAAGACACGCAGCCGCGCGTCCGTGGGAATCTCGCGGAAGAAGATTCGTTCCTGAACATCGGCGTCCTCGGTGAGGACGAGCAGCGGCTTCGGATCGAAAGGCGCGAGCTGATGGGGATCGACGGTTTGCGGCGCTGTAGTGATCCAGGACTGGTATTCACCCAACAAGTCCCAAACGGCGCGAAGCAATTTCGGATCGAGCGACTTGAAATCGAAGTGCAGGATGATCAGCGGCCATCGGTCACGGTCGTTTTCCGCGAGGGCCTTTTCCACAATCGGGCGGACGCGCTCGAAGAAATGGTCCCGAAGTGCCGGCTCGGCGCCGGTGGTCTTCGCCGAGTGTGTGACCACGGGCCGCCCTTTGCCGGTCTTGCGGTCGACGCCCCAAGCAATGTCTTGTTCGATCGCAACAGGGAAGCCGGTTTTGAGAGCCCGCTCGATGCGGTCGGCGTATTGGCCTTCGTAAGGATAACAGTTGTGCGCGTCGAGAACGGGACGGCCGTGATTGAGGAAGTCGAGCGGGGCCGGCTGTGCACAGAGAGTGACCGCGCCGGCGAAGAGGCAAAAGAGACGTGCAAGGTTCATTTCGTGCGTGTGAAGAACACCTCGAATCGGGATGTGACGTGACCTACAGTTTGAGCCCTTCGAGGGTTCGGTAGCTGGTGCGCAGGCTCTCAACCGGGTCCTCAGCGACTTCATCCTGCTCTACAAAATAATGCTGAACGCTCGCATCCTCAGCGGCCGCGAGAATGCTCTTGAAGTCGAGTATGCCGAGCCCGACCTCTCGAAACGCGTTCGGCGACAGGTTTTCGGCGTAGTGCGTCTTCAGGCCCGGCGCCTTGTCCTTGAGGTGAATGAGGGCAACGCGCCCCTTCCACTGACGGAGCAGCGCTACAGGGTCTTGGCCTCCGACGCTCACCCAGAAGACGTCCATTTCGAACTTCACCAGCTTCGGGTCGAGGCGCTCGATAAAAACATCGATGGGGCGCGATCCTTCTTTCGGTCCGAACTCGAAAGCGTGGTGATGGTAGCAGAGCTGTATTCCGGCTTTATGGGCGGCCTCACCGGCTTGATTGAACTGGTCGGCGTAGCGGCGGAAAGTATCGAGGGAACCGCGCTCGGCCGGCATCAAGTAGGCAATCACGACATATTGAAAGTCCGCCGCCGCGGCGTCGTCGACGGCCTTCTGCCACGTCAGCCCTTCGGGCGGACCTTGCGGGTACGCTCCTTTCCAAGCGTCCCAGTTGCCGGTAATCAGTGGTGTATCCACGTGCACGCTCACCGCGTGAAGCCCGAATTCCTTGCACAACGGCAGGACGACCGCGTTGTTGGCGCGGATGGACTCGATCTCGCGGTAGCCGATTTGAGCGATGTGCTGGAGCGTTTCATTCGCATGGTCGGGAATGAGCTTTCGCACTGTATAGAGCTGGAAACCGAGCGGGCGCCGGGTAGCGGAAGAAAGAGCGGGCGTAACCGCAAGGCCGGTGAGCAGCGACTTGCCGGCATCGCGGCGAGTGAGTTTGTTAGGCACGAGTTGATTATATAAACGCCGCGGGGGGTGGGGAGGAGGAAGCAACCCGATATTTCACCAGTTTTGCGCAGAACGGAATCTTGTGTTAATCTGAACGAAGTCCCAATTTAATGCTCAGTGGGAGGTTCGTGCGTTTAAGCGGACCGCTTGCACCAATGAGGAAATATGGCACGTAAACCAGGCAAACAATATCAATCCGCCGCGAAGCAGGTAGAGTCACGCCGAGTACCAGCTCGAAGAGGCCGTTCCGCTGCTGCAGAAAATCAAGTACGCCAAGTTCGACGAGACCGTCGAAGTGCACATGCGGCTGGGGGTCGATCCCAAGCACGCCGACCAGATGGTGCGCGGCACCGTCGTGATGCCCAACGGGCTGGGCAAATCCAAGAAGGTTCTGGTGATCGCCAGCGGCGACAAACAGAAGGAAGCCGAAGAGGCCGGCGCCGATTTTGTGGGCGGCGAGGACATGGTCAACAAGATCCAGTCGGAAAGCTGGACCGATTTCGACGCCGTGATCGCCACGCCGGACATGATGCGCTCGGTCGGCAAGCTCGGCAAGGTTCTCGGACCGCGCGGCCTGATGCCCAACCCGAAGACCGGCACCGTCACCGTGGACGTGGCCAAGGCGGTGAAGGAAGTCAAGGCCGGTAAAGTGGAGTTCCGCGTCGACAAGACCGGCATCATTCACGCGCCGGTGGGCAAGATCAGTTTCGCGAGCGAAAAGCTGGTGGAGAATGCCGCCAGCCTGATCACGCGGTGATCAAGGCCAAGCCGGCGGCGGCCAAAGGCAAGTACGTGAAGAGCGCGACCCTCTGCTCCACGATGAGCCCGGGGGTCGCGATCGACATCACGCCAGTTACAGCATAAGAGGCGGCAGGTGTAGCGCGCAGGGGTTTCACATGAAAAAGAAAGAAGACAAGAAGAAAGATGTCGAAGCGCTGCGCAAGGATCTGGAGCTGTCGAAGAACCTGTTCGTCACCGGCTACGAGAAGCTGCGCGTGGAGTCAGGATTTCGAGCTGCGCAAGACGCGTCCGCGGCGCGGGCGGCAAATACCGCGTGGTCAAGAACAATCTCGCGGCGAAGGCGTCCGAAGGCACGCCCGCGGAGCCGGTCTTGAAGGATCTGAAGGGCATGACCTCGCTGGCCTATACCACCAGCGATCCGGTGGCGCTGGCCAAGGCGCTGACGGCTTACGCCAAGGCAACCCGCTTTCACGTTCAAGGCCGGATTGGTGGAAGGGCCGGGTGATCGACGTCAAGGCCATCAACGATCTGGCCGCGATGCCGTCGAAGGAAGAGATTTTTGCCAAGCTGCTGTACCTGATCAATGCTCCGGCGCAGCGGCTGGTGACGGCGATGAACGCGGTGGGCCGCAACCTGGCGGTGGTGGTGGACCAGGGCTGTGAAAGAAAACAAGTTCAAGGCGTAAGGACGACGTAGCATAAACGAGTTTTGAAAGGAGTTTTTGAAATGGCGGATATCAACGCAATTGCGGAACAGATTCAGGGCCTGACGCTGCTGGAAGCTTCCCAGCTCGTCAAGCTGCTCGAAGAGAAGCTGGGCGTTTCGGCGGCGGCGGCAGCCCCGGTGGCTGGTGGCGGGCGGCGGCGCGGGCGCGCAGCGGCTCCGGCGGCCGAGGAGAAGACCGAGTTCTCGGTGGTCCTGACGGCGGCCGGCGCCAACAAGATCAATGTGATTAAGGCGGTTCGCGAAGTCACCAGCCTCGGCCTGAAGGAAGCCAAGGACCTGGTGGATGGCGCGCCCAAGCCGGTGAAGGAAGGCGTCAGCAAGGACGAAGCCGAGACCATCAAGAAGAAATTCGTCGGACGCCGGCGCCACCGTAGAAGTGAAATAAGCAGGTGTTAGGTGTCAGGTGCTAGGTCAGCGAACGGCGGGCTCTAGCTGGCAGGTGGCTCACCAGCACCTTGTTAGCCATTTGACGGAAGTAGAAGGTTCTGATAAACTTAGTAGTTGGGCTTAGTTTCAACCGGATTCGAACCCCGGATTGGTGACTGTGAATCTGGAATTCTGGCATTTCGATTGCAGTTCGAGCGAAACTGCACAGAGGGCATCTCTGTGCTCTTCTCAGATCCGCAATCGCGTACAGGATTCGTTCGTCGCGAATCGCACCTTTTCTTCCGTTCCAAACTCCGGCCGTCGCTGATGCCAGTCTGCGCCGCCGAATTTTTTCGGGTACATTTTCATCCCTTCCCGTGCTTCACAAGATCGGGCGGACTGCGGGAGCTCAGCTTCCCGCGGCGTCGCTGGCTTTGTTCTGTAACCGAGTGTCTGAGCGTTGGCTGCTTTCGGCCCTCAGGAGTATATGAATGGATATTCAGCGATAACGGCGCCGCCCCCGAGCGAGTTGATTTTTCCAAAATCAAAACCTCGATCCCGATTCCGAATCTGATCGAGGTACAGAAGAAATCCTACGAGCGGTTCCTGCAGATGGACCTTCTGCCCAACGAGCGCGAAGACATCGGCCTGCAAACGGTTTTCAATTCGGTATTTCCGATTTCCGATTTCCGCGGCGTGAGCGAGCTCGAGTTCGTCGATTACTCGATCGGCAACTGGGAGTGCAAGTGCGGCAACCTGAAAGGGCTGCACCACCTGCGCTCCACCTGCCGCAATCCCGTGCGGCGCGACCATCCGCACCGACCCGTTCCACGCGGGCGACGTCCTGTGCCAGCATTGCGGCACGTTCAACAAGAACGTCGTCACGTTCTGCAATAAGTGCGGCGACCCGGTCGGGCTGCAGTTGAAGTACGACATGGAGGAGTGCCAGGAGCGCGGCATGACTTATGCCGCGCCGCTCAAGGTCACCATCCGGCTGACGGTCTATGCCAAGGACCCCGAAACCGGCGAAGAAGAGCGTCCGCGACATCAAGGAGCAGGAAGTCTTCTTCGGCGAAATTCCGCTGATGACGGACAACGGCACGTTCATCATCAACGGCACCGAGCGCGTGATCGTTTCGCAGTTGCACCGCTCGCCCGGGCGTGTTCTTCGAGCGCGTTCCGGCGCAGGGCTATTTCCTCGGCAAGATCATTCCCTACCGCGGAAGCTGGGTGGAGTTCGAGTACGACAACAAGAACCTGCTGTACGTCCGCATCGACCGCAAGCGCAAATTCTACGGCTCGGTGTTCCTGCGCGCCCTCGGGCTCAAGACCGACGAGCAGATTCTGCGCGCGTTCTACCGCGTCAGCAAGATCACCATCAAGGACAAGAAGCTGCTACTGGAACGTGGACGACGGCCTGACCGGCCTGAAGCTTTCGCACGCCATCACCACCAAGGGCGGCGAGACCGTCGTCGGCGCAGGGCAAGAAAATCACCTCCTCGCTGTTCAAGGAAATCCAGAAGGCCAAGATCCAGCAGGTGGAAGTGGCGCCCAACGATCTGGAAGGCGCCTACGTCGCCGCCGATGTCGTCGACATGTCGACCGGCGAAGTGCTGATCGACGCCAACAGGAACTGACCACCACCGTCATCGCCAAGCTGATCGAAGCGGGCATCGAGAGCTTCGAAATCTTCTTCCCCGAGCGCGACGACGTGGGCACGGTGATCTCCGCCACCATCCGCAAGGACGCCGTCAAGACGCAGAACGAAGCGCTGATCGAGATCTACCGCAAGCTGCGTCCCGGCGATCCGCCCACGCTCGACACCGCCACGCAGCTTTTCCAGGGCATGTTCTTCGACCCGCGCAAGTACGATTTCTCGCGCGTGGGCCGCATGAAGTTCAACATCAAGCTGTTCGACAAGGGCCGGATGCCACGCCGCTCGACAAGCGCACGCTCGATCCGCGAAGACTTCCGCGCCACCATCAAGTACCTGCTGAAGCTGCGCAAGGGCATCGGCGCGGTGGACGATATCGATCACCTGGGCAACCGCCGCGTGCGCGCGGTGGGCGAGCTGCTCGAAAACCAGTTCCGCATCGGCCTGGTGCGCATGGAGCGCGCCATCAAGGAAAAGATGTCGGTGTACCAGGAAATGTCGACGGCCATGCCGCACGACCTGGTGAACGCCAAGCCGGTGATGGCGGCGATCCGCGAGTTCTTCGGGTCGAGCCAGCTTTCGCAGTTCATGGATCAGACCAATCCGCTCTCGGAGATCACGCACAAGCGGCGTCTTTCGGCCCTTGGACCAGGCGGTCTGTCGCCGCGAGCGCGCCGGATTCGAAGTGCGCGACGTGCACCCCACGCACTACGGCCGCATCTGCCCCATCGAAACGCCGGAAGGTCCGAACATCGGGCTGATTTCGTCGCTTTCCTGCTTTGCGCGCATCAACGAGTACGGCTTCATCGAGAGCCCGTACCGCAAGGTGATCAAGGGCGTGGTGATCGACGAAGTCAAGATCCTGAATCCCGGCGACACCGATTACAAAGTCGGCGACATCGTGCAGCGCGCCGACGCTGGAGAAGGCCAACCGCGACCTGAGCGCCAAGAAGCAGCCGGCCGAATTCGAGGCCCACTGCGAGTATCTCTCGGCGTGGGAAGAAGACAAGTACACCATCGCGCAGGCCAACGTGGAGCTGGACGAGAAGGGCCGCATTGTGCCCGAGCTGTGCCAACGCGCGCCAGGCCGGCAACTTCGTGCTGAAGCATCGCGGACGAGATCGAGTACATCGACGTCAGCCCCAAGCAGCTGGTCTCGGTGGCCGCCAGCCTGATTCCGTTCCTCGAGAACGACGACGCCAACCGCGCGCTGATGGGATCGAACATGCAGCGCCAGGCGGTGCCGCTGCTGCGCGCCGATGCTCCCTACGTGGGCACCGGCATGGAGCACGTGACGGCGCGCGATTCGGGCGCGGTGGTGCTGTGCAAGCGCGCCGGCGTGGTGGATTCGGTCGATTCCGAGCGCATCATCGTGCGCGTGGAAGGCAGCCGCGCACGAAGGCCAGCTTTCGCGCGAGGTGGGCGCGGACATCTACCAGCTCACCAAGTTCAAGCGCTCGAACCAGAACACCTGCATCAACCAGAAGCCGATCGTGACAGGTGGGCAGCGCGTGGTCAAGAGCGCAGGTGCTGGCCGACGGTCCTTGCACCGATCATGGGCGAGCTGGCGCTGGGCCGCAACGTGCTGGTGGCGTTCATGCCCTGGCGCGGGTACAACTTCGAAGACGCCATCCTGGTCAGCGAAAAGCTGGTCAAGGAAGACTACTACACCTCGATCCACATCGAAGAGTTCGAAATCGAAGCGCGCGACACCAAGCTGGGGCCGGAGGAAATCACGCGCGACATTCCGAACATCGCCGATTCGTTCCTGCGCAACCTGGACGAAAGCGGCGTCATCCGCATCGGCGCCACGGTGAAGCCGGGCGACATCCTGGTGGGCAAGGTGACGCCCAAGGGCGAAACCCAGCTCACTCCGGAAGAGAAACTGCTGCGCGCGATCTTCGGCGAAAAGGCCGGCGACGTGAAAGACGCCTCGCTCTACTGCCCGCCGGGCATCGAGGGCACGATGGTCGATTGCAAGATCTTCTCGCGCAAGGGGCAGGAGAAGGACGAGCGCTCCAAGGCCATCGAAGAGTCGCAGATCCAGCGCCTGCAGCGCAACCTGCAGGACGAAATCCGCATCCTGACCGACGAGCGCGCCAAGCGCCTGGCGGCGCTGCTGGAAGGCAAGGAGCTGCTGGCCGACCTGCACGACGAAAAGACCAACAAGCGCCTGCTCGCCAAGGACACCGACGCTGACGCGCGACGCTCATCGAGAAGATGAAATCGCGCGACCTGAAGCGCATGCGCCTGAAGGACAAGGACCCGCGCCTGAACGAGCAGATCGACGAAATCGAAGAGATGACGTCGCGGCAGATCGCGGTGCTCGAAAAGATCACCGACGAAAAGATCGCCAAGCTGCGCAAGGGCGACGAACTGCCTCCGGGCGTGATCAAGCTGGTGAAGGTCTATATCGCCATGAAGCGCAAGCTTTCGGTGGGCGACAAGATGGCCGGCCGCCACGGAAACAAGGGCGTGATCGCGCGCATTCTGCCGGACGAGGACATGCCGTACCTGCCGGATGGAACGCCGGTGGAGATCGTGCTGAATCCGCTGGGCGTGCCTTCCCGCATGAACGTGGGCCAGATTCTGGAGACCCACCTGGGCTGGGCGGCCAAGGCGCTGGGCGTGCATTTCGCGACGCCGGTGTTCGACGGCGCGACCGAGCGCGAAATCAAGAAGCAGCTGACCGAAGCCAAGCTGCCGACCTCGGGCAAGACGCAATTGTTCGACGGCATGACGGGCACGCCGTTCGAGCAGCCGGTGACGGTGGGCTACATCTACATGCTGAAGCTCTCGCACCTGGTGGACGACAAGATTCACGCGCGCTCCATCGGTCCGTATTCGCTGATCACGCAGCAGCCGCTGGGCGGCAAGGCGCAGTTCGGCGGACAGCGCTTCGGCGAAATGGAAGTCTGGGCGCTCGAAGCTTACGGCGCCGCGTACATCCTGCAGGAGCTGCTGACGGCCAAGTCCGACGATGTATATGGCCGCGCCAAGATTTACGAGGCCATCGTGAAGGGCGAGGCGGCCATCGAGCCGGGCGTGCCGGAATCGTTCAACGTGCTGATTCGCGAATTGCAGTCGTTGTGTCTCGATGTGGAGTTGATGAAGAAGCCGCGCGAAGTGCCGGATACGGCGCTGGCGGCGGACTAGGGTATACTCACCGCAGAGGCGCAGAGACGCAGAGAATCCAAGAATGCTTCGTGTTCTCGGCGCCTCGGCGTGCTGACTGCGTCTTGAGGTTTTTAAGAATACTGGAGGTTATTTTGAGATCCTCTCCGTACGATCGAGCGAATTTGATTGCGGATTTCGATTCCATCCGCATTTCTCTGGCGTCTCCGGAAAAGATCCGGAGCTGGTCCCACGGCGAAGTCACCAAGCCGGAAACCATCAATTACCGGACCTTCAAGCCGGAGCGCGACGGGCTGTTCTGCGCCCGCATCTTCGGCCCGGTGACGGATTGGGAGTGCTTGTGCGGCAAGTACAAGCGCATGAAGCACCGCGGCGTGATCTGCGACAAGTGCGGCGTGGAAGTCACGCTGGCGCGCGTGCGCCGCGAGCGCCTGGGCCATATCGAGCTGGCCAGCCCCTGCTCGCACGTGTGGTTTTTCAAGGGCCTGCCCAGCCGCATCGGCCACCTGCTGGATATCACGCTGCGCGAGCTGGAGCGCGTGCTCTATTTCGAAGCCTACGTGATCGTCGAGCCGGGCGAAGTGGCACGAGCTTGAGCCGAGGCGAAGTCATCACCGACGAGACGCAAGCGCGCAGCTCGACCAGGAATTCCCGGGCAAGTTCGTCGCCATGATGGGCGCCGAGGGCATCAAGGAACTGCTCAAGAAGGTCGACGTCGAGGCGCTCAGCGAAGAGATTCGCGAGAAGATGAAGACCGAGGCGTCGCAGCAGAAGAAGCTGAAGTTCGCCAAGCGGCTGCGCGTGGTGGAATCGTTCCGCAAATCGGGCAACAAGCCGGAGTGGATGATTCTGGACGTGATCCCGGTGATTCCGCCGGAACTGCGCCCGCTGGTGCCGCTCGATGGCGGCCGTTTCGCCACCTCCGATCTGAACGACCTGTACCGCCGCGTGATCAACCGCAACAACCGGCTGAAGAAGCTGATCGAGCTGCATGCGCCCGACGTGATCGTGCGCAATGAAAAGCGCATGCTGCAGGAAGCCGTGGACGCGCTGTTCGATAACGGCCGCCGCGGCCGCGTGCTGCGCGGCGCCAACAACCGCCCGCTCAAATCGCTCTCCGATACGCTCAAGGGCAAGCAGGGCCGCTTCCGCCAGAACCTGCTCGGCAAGCGCGTGGATTACTCGGGCCGTTCCGTCATCGTGGTCGGTCCGGAGCTGAACCTGCACCAGTGCGGTCTGCCCAAGAAGATGGCGCTCGAGCTGTTCAAGCCGTTCATCTATCACCGCCTCGAGCAGCGCGGCCACTGCACCACCATCAAGCAGGCCAAGGAGCTGGTGGAGCAGCAGGACCCGGTGGTTTGGGACATTCTCGAAGAGGTCATCAAGGACCATCCCATTCTGCTCAACCGCGCTCCCACGCTGCACCGCCTGGGCATTCAGGCCTTCGAGCCGGTGCTGGTGGAAGGCAAGGCCATCAAGATTCACCCGCTGGTCTGCACCGCGTTCAACGCCGATTTCGACGGCGACCAGATGGCCGTCCACATTCCGCTGTCGCCCGAAGCGCAGATCGAAGCTTCGACGCTGATGCTGTCGTCGAACAACATTCTGTCGCCGGCGCACGGCGGCCCCATCGCCGTTCCCACGCAGGACATGGTGCTGGGCTGCTACTACCTGACCAAGGCCCGGCCCGGCACCAAGGGCGAAGGCCGCACCTTCGCCTCCACCGACGACGTGCTGATCGCGCTCGAAATGGGCGAAGTGGAAACGCTCACGCCCATCAAGCTGCGCTACACCGGCAAGGTCATCGACCTGGTGCACGCGTTCGACAACCAGAACGTATCTGCACACCGAGCCGATCGAGTTCGTCAAGCAGTACATGAGAACCACGGTCGGCCGCGTGATCCTCAACGACCATCTGCCCGAGGACATGCCGTTCATCAACGGCCTGCTGAAGAAGAAGGGCCTCGGCCAGCTGGTGCAGTATTGCTACCTGAAGTTCGGGCTGCAGATCACCGTGCAGATGCTGGACGAGGTCAAGAACCTCGGCTTCCTGTACGCCACCCGCGCCGGCATCTCGATCGGCATCGACGACATGGTGGTGCCGTCGCGAGAAGCAGGGCTGGTGCGCGAGGCCGAAAAGGAAGTGGTGGACGGTCGAAAGCCAGTATCAGGACGGCGCCATCACCCACGGCGAGCGCTACAACAAGATCATCGAAATCTGGTCGAAGGTCACCGAGCGGGTTTCCGATGAAATGTTCACGGCCATGGAAGAGGACGACCGCACCGGCCGCTACCTCAATCCGATTTACATCATGGCCGATTCCGGCGCGCGCGGTTCCAAACAGCAGATCCGCCAGCTCTCCGGTATGCGCGGTTTGATGGCCAAGCCCTCGGGCGAGATCATCGAAACCCCCATCACGGCCAACTTCCGCGAAGGCCTGAACGTGCTGCAGTACTTCATCTCGACGCACGGCGCCCGCAAAGGTCTGGCCGATACCGCGCTGAAGACGGCCGACTCCGGCTACCTGACGCGCCGGCTGGTGGACGTGGCGCAGGACGTGATCATCACCGAGAACGATTGCGGCACCACCGAAGGCATCTTCGTCGAGCCGATCATCGAATCGGGCGAAATCATCGAGCCGTTGCGCGACCGCATCGTGGGCCGCGTGGCGCTCGAAGATCAGAAGGATTACGAAGGCAACGTGATCGTCGGCGTCAACCAGGAGATCACCGAAGACCTGGCCGGGCGATTCAAGCGGCCGGTATCGAGCGCGTCAAGATCCGCTCGGTGCTGACCTGCGAATCGAAGCGCGGCGTCTGCGTGGCCTGCTACGGCCGCAACCTGGCCACCGGGCGGCTGGTGGAGCGCGGCGAAGCGGTGGGCGTGATCGCGGCGCAGTCCATCGGCGAGCCCGGAACGCAGCTGACCATGCGTACGTTCCACATCGGCGGAACGGCGACCCGAATTTCCGAGCAATCCACGCAGGATGCCAAGTCCGACGGTTTCGCCCGCTTCACATCGGCATCACCAGCGGTGCGCAACAAGACCGGCGAGCTCATCGCCATGAATCGCAACGGCATCATCGCGGTGGTGGACGATAAGGGCCGCGAGAAGGAACGCTACCCGGTGGTTTACGGCGCGCGATTCTGGTGGAAGACGGCGCGCCCGTCACGAACCAACCAGATCCTGCTCGAGTGGGATCCGTACACGTTCTCGATCCTGACCGAAGTCAGCGGCACGGTGCACTTCAAGGACCTGCATGGACGGCCTCACCATGCAGGAGCAGGTGGACGAAGTCACCGGCATGTCGCAGCTGGTGGTGGCGGATTCGCCCGATGAGAAGCGGCAGCCGATGATCGTGGTGCGGCCCGAAGCCGGCGGGGCCGCGGTCGAAGCCAAGAAGTACCTCATGCCGACCCACGCGCACTTGATGGTGCGCGACGGCGAAGAAGTGCACGCCGGCGACGTGCTGGCCAAGATCCCGCGCGAAACCACCAAGACCAAGGACATCACCGGCGGTCTGCCGCGCGTGGTGGAGCTGTTCGAAGCGCGCAAGCCGCGCGAGACGGCCATCATCGCCGAGATCAACGGCGCGGTGAAGTACGGCGAAGTCACCAAGGGGCAGCGCAAGATCTACGTCGTCGGCGACGATGGCGAGCAGCGCGAATACTCGCTGCCGCGCGGCGTGCACATCAACGTTCAGGAAGGCGAGCGGGTGAAGGCGGGCGAGCCGCTCATGGACGGCCCGCGCAATCCGCACGACATTCTGGACGTGCTCGGCGAAAAGGAACTGCAGAAGTACCTGGTCAACGAGATCCAGGAAGTCTACCGGCTGCAGGGCGTCAACATCAACGACAAGCACCTGGAAGTCATCTTTCGCCAGATGATGCGCTGGGTGAAGGTGGAAGACATCGGCGATACCGAATTCCTGCCCGAAGAAGTAGTGGACAAGTTCAAGTTCCGCGCGGAAAACCAGCGGGTGGTCGAGGCGGGCGGGCGTCCGGCGCAGGGCAAGGCGATGCTGCTGGGCATCACCAAGGCTTCGCTTTCGACCGACTCGTTCATCTCGGCGGCGTCCTTCCAGGAGACCACGCGCGTGCTCACCGAAGCCGCCATCAACGGCAAGGTGGACTACCTGCGCGGTCTGAAGGAGAACGTCATCATGGGCCGCCTGGTTCCGGCCGGCACCGGCATGGAGTATTACCGCCAGGTGAAGATCGCGGGCGAGGATGTGGTGGAAGAGCCGGTGGTCGAGCCGCGCGCTCGAAGCCATCCCCGGATACGACGAAGAGACGCGCCTGCAGTACGCCGGCGGTCTCCCCGAAGAAACCGGCGAGGAAACGCTGGCCGAATAGTCTTCTACAACCAAGTACACATAAGCGCCGGGGGCTCACAAGAGCTTCCCGGCGTTTTTTTTGCTCAGCGCGCGCTGCCCAGGTGTACGCCGCTGTCGATAGTAATCAGCTCGCCTGTTACTTTGGAAGCGCCTTCGAGCAGCCACACCACTGCATCGGCGACATCCTCAGGCTTTACCGTAGCGTGGAGAGGAGTGATTGACTCATAGTTTTTCTTCTTGCTTTCGTACTCCGGCCCCAGCCCTCCCGTTGCCAGCGCGTTTCGACAAAGCCTGGGCATACAGCATTCACCCGGATGGCCGGGCCTAGCACACGAGCCAGCGAGAGCGTCATGGTATTCAAGGCGCCCTTGGAAGCAGCATAGGCAATGGAGGATCCCATGCCTGTGAGGCCGGCGATGGAAGACACGTTGACAATAGCGCCCTGGCCTTGCCGTTGCATGGCTGCGGCCACTGCGCGGGTCATTTGAAAAGGTCCGATCACATTGACGCCGAAGATGCGCTGAAAATCCGCCGCATCCAGCGCGTCCAGATCCTGGTGCGAGACAAATTTCGTCGTGCCCGCGTTGTTGACCAGGGCGTCGATGCAGCCCCATTTTTCCAAAACGGCTTCGGCAAGCTTGCGGCACTCGTTGTCGGAAGAAACATCGGCCCTGACGACGACGGTTTGGCCGCCTTTAGCCTCGCACGCGGCCGCCACCTCGTGCGCTTCCTTTTCGCTTCGCGTGTAGTTGATGGCTAGCCGCGCGCCTTTCGATGCCAGCCGTTCGGCGCAAGCCGCGCCAATCCCGGCAGCCGAACCGGTCACAATACAGACAGCTTCTTTGAGGATCATCCCTCTTCTTCTCGTTGGGCTACCTGGGGGTCGGGCCGCTGCATCCTACTTTTTCGTCCAAATCGACTCGATGTCGATTTCGATGCTTGGAAAAGCGCGCGGAGTGAGCAGGCCTTCGGAGACAATATCGGGTGTGGCATATTCGCCGCGATCGGTCATCCGGTAGACTTCGACCGCTCGCTTGAACGTATCCACAATCCAATATTCACTGATGCCGGCGTAGGCGTAGTCATCTATTTTCTCCGAACGTTCGACATTGCCACGCGGGGTGGAAAGAACTTCGACGACTAGTTCAGGCGGCTCTCCGGCCTCGAAGTAGTGCTGCGGTTCCCGGCGCGAGACGATCACGTCCGGTACGCGGCTCTGAATCTCGCCATAGGATTTGGGCGGGCGGGGGATAAAGACGCTCAGCGCCGAAACAACGCAGGCACCGAGAGGCTCAAGCTTTACGGACAGTAACCGGTTAAGTCGGTCACAGATTTTCTGATGCTCGATTTCAGGCGGTGGCACGAGAATCGCCCTCCCGTCGACCACCTCCCAGCGCCCTTCCTCAGGAAGTCGCTCGAAGTCCGTCCTGGTGAGCACGAGAACGTCTCGCATCGCGGCGATCATGACTCCATGCTAGCGCCCGGCAGCGGCGAAATCCATGCCACGTTAAAATAGACTTCTGGTGACCCCTCCCACAGTTTCCCGTCGCCCTTCGCGGCGCGCGTATCTGCTCATCACAGGATTCGCGCTGCTCCTGGTGATATTCCCATTTCTGTTCTGGTACGGAACCTGGTTTGGCCGCAAGCTCACGGATGCGGACATCACGGACTACTTGAACAACGCCGCCGCCAAGCCGCGCAAGGCGCAGCATGCTCTGGTGCAAATTGGCGAGCGGCTCAGCCGCGGCGACGTGCGAGTGCGCCAGTGGTATCCCAATGTAGTCGAGTCCGGTTCAAGCTCCAATGTCGAGCTGCGCCAAACGGCGGCGTGGATCATGGGGCAGGACAACACCTATGAACCTTTCCATGAAGCGCTGCGGAAATTGCTGGCCGATTCCTCGCCTATGGTGCGCCGTAACGCCGCGCTCTCACTGACTAACTTCGGAGATCCCGCCAGCCGGAGCGAATTGCTGGCCATGCTGCGTCCCTACGCAATCACAACACCGGTGGCGGGAATGGTGAAGTATCGGTTGAAGGTGGGCGACTACGTGAATCCGGGCACGCTCGTCGGCAGAGTCGGCACGACGGAAATTCGGTCACCGCTGCCTGGAGAAGTCCTGGCCCTCAAACGGCCCGACAGGGCGACCGTTACTGTCGGTGAAGTATTGGTTGAGATTTCACCAGACAAAGAGCATGTATGGGAGGCATTGCGCGCCCTATTGCGGGTGGGCCAAAGAGCTGACTTGGAATTTGTTCAGCGCTATGCCCGTGGTGTTGATGGCATGCCCGACCGTGTGCGACAGCAGGCAGCGCTTACGATGCAGGAAATCGAAAAAAGGTTCTAGGTGCCAGGTGTTAGGTGCCAGGGCTGGTGGGGCGGACGGCGCAGATGCCTTGGGCTTCGATTTCCAGCGCGCGGTTGAATTTCGCGGCGCAGATTTCCCAGGTAATCGTGGCGGTCAGTTCGACGATTTCGTCGTCGGTAAAATGCTCGCGGACGTCCTTGAACAGATCATCGGGAACGGAACTTAACGTCGTGATCGATTCCGCATAAGCCAAGGCGGTTCGCTCGACGGCGGAGAACAGCGGGCTATTTGCCGGATCGTTCAGCGCGGCGAGTTCTTCCACAGTCACACCATGGACTCTGCTCCAGGCAGAGTTCAATTCGATTCAAAGACCGCACCCGATCAGTGACGCGACTCTAACGTTTACCAGGTCCACCAGTCTGGCCGGCAGCAGGCCGCTTGCTTCCAGTCCTTCCCACATACCGCGGAAAGCGCGGAAGACGGATGGCCGTCGTGCCAGCACGGCGTGGTTCTGTGGCAGTGAGCCGTAGCGTTCCTTCAATCTGTCACAGACGGCACGCACATCGGCGGGTATAACGTCATTCGCGGCGGGGATTCTTGGCATGCCCACATTATTTCAGAGGCGCAGGTTTTGCCGCCAACCACCTTCCCGCTGCCAGCAGTTCCTCGGCCGCCAGGCCGTGGCCCGCATCGCTCCAGTGAAGCGAGACCTGCGCTCCGCACTCGCGCAGCAAAGTGGCCAGGCGGTCGGTTTGAGCCTGCGGAACGATTGGGTCCACGCGTCCGGCGCCGATGAAGACAACCGCTGCTCCCAGATCGGGCGGCGGATCGGGCTCGACCGGCACCATCGGACGGAACAGAACGGCTCGCGGCAGCGCGCCTGGGTGCAGCAGCATCACCGCGGCGGCGATGTTCGCGCCATTGGAATAGCCCATCGCGACAACGCCCGCGGGATCGAAATGATATTTGGGAGCGGCGGCCTGTACGAACTCCGCAAGCTCGCTCGCGCGAAAGATCACATCCTTCTCGTCGAAGACGCCTTCCCGCAGGCGCCGGAAGAAGCGCGGCATCCCATTTTCCAGGACTTTTCCGCGCGGGCTGAGAATGGCTGCGCCCGGCGCCAGCGTTTGAGCCAGAGGGACCAGGTCGGATTCATCGCCGCCGGTTCCATGGAGCGCGAGCACGGTGGTTTTCGAATTTGCGTCAGAAGCCGGAACGAAACGGTGGACGAAGCTCAATTCCATTATCATCACAGTGTACGCGGTATGAGCTCAGTGGAACGCTTTGTTGATGAGACGCCCGGTCAACCGGCAGTGCGCGGTTTCTTGCACCGTCCCGGCTTGGCGGCACACGAGCCGGAGGCTGCACCGATCGAGGGTGACGCGCTCGTGCTCACCCATGGTGCGGGATCGAATTGCGGCGCGCCCCTGCTGGTCGCCATAGCGGAAGCATTCGCCGAGGCCGGCATCATGGTGCTGCGCTGCGATCTGCCGTTCCGCCAGGCGCGTCCGCACGGCCCTCCTTTTGGCAACGGCGCACAAGATCGCGCGGGATTGCGGCGCGCTGTGGAGGCCGTCCGCCAAATCGCCCACGGCCAGACGGTTCGCGTGTTCCTGGGCGGGCATTCTTACGGCGGACGGCAAGCGAGCATGCTTGTCTCCGAGGATGCGGCGATTGCCGATGCCCTGCTGCTGCTGTCGTATCCGCTGCATCCTCCGGATAAGCCCCAGCAACTGCGCACGGCGCATTTTGAGAAGCTGCGTACACCCGCTTTGTTCATCCACGGCTCACGCGATCCGTTCGGATCTCTGGATGAAATGCGCGCGGCGCTCAGGCTCATTCCGGCCCGCACGGAACTCGTGGCGATCGAAAACGCAGGGCACGATCTCGCGCGCGGCCGTCAGGATGTGGCGCGCCAGGCGCTGGCCGCATTGACGGAATTTGTCGAGCAAAACCGCAAGCATGGCGATCCTTCTCACTGATTCGGATGTACGGAAGCTGCTCCCGATCGCGGACCTGGCTGACGTGATGGAGCGCGCGCTGGCTTCCTTTTCAAGCGGCCAGGTGAACCAACCCGTGCGCGCTTCGGTGCATGTGGACAAACATCAGGCTTTCTTTGGTGTGATGCCCGCATACCTCAGCACGCCTCCGGCGCTTGGCGCCAAACTGGTCACCGTGTTTTCCGGAAACGCCGCGCGAGGACTGCCCGCGCTCTACGCGACCATTGTGCTGCTCGATTCCGATACGGGCGCGCTGGCCGCCATCATGGACGGCCGGTACATCACGGCGGCGCGAACGGCGGCGGTTTCTGCGGTAGCAGTCCGCTATCTTTCGTATCAGAGCGACCGAGTGCTCGCGATCCTCGGCTCCGGCGTGCAAGCGCACAGCCACGTTGAAGCTTTGTGCGGGATCAAATTGTTTCAAGAGATACGCGTCTGGAGCCCAACACCTGAGCGCCTGGCTCGTTTCGTTTCAGACACCCGCAGGATCGTCCAGCCGCCAGTGCGGATAGCTGCGAATGCAGAGGACGCCGTCCGCGGAGCCGGCGTCATCGTGCTGGCGACTTCGTCAGCAACTCCCGCTATTCAAAATGACTGGGTCGCTCCCGGAGCGTTGGTGATTTCTCTCGGCGCGCACGAGCCCGGGATGCGGGAGATGGATCCTACGCTAACCGCACGGGCCCGCTTGATCGTAGACTCGCGCGCGGCCGCGCTGGTCGAAGCCGGTGACATTGTCCAGGGAATTCGCGAAGGTCATTTTACGGACGCGCACATTGCCGGTGAATTGGGTGAAGTCATCCTCAGCCGCGTTCGCGGACGGCGCGCCGGCGACGAGACCATCATTTTCAAGTCGCTGGGAATGGCGGTCGAGGACGTAGCGGCCGCGCAGTTGGTGCTTGTGCGCGCCAGGGAGCAGGGAATCGGCCGGGAAATTTCACTCTGATCGCCGCCGCACCCCGATCAAGCTTAGGCCTTTTCGCACGGGCCACGTGCACGCCCGGAAAATCCGGAACGATGGTGAATGCACAATCTTGAACAAAACGTTGGAGGATTCCTTCTCGCGTTCATACAAAAACCGGATCTGTCCGTCGCGGCGCGCAATGAGACCTTGCATGGCCGCGACATCTTCCTCGCTGAGCGTGTATCCCGCGCGGAGGTTTGCTGGCAGCGGACGTGGGACGTACACCGTCGAATGATTCGGCGCCAACTCTTTCGCGGGGCGCCCGGCCGTGTAGTAATAAACCGCAATCGACCGCCGCGACAGGTGCTTCTTATCCGCCGGGAGACTGATGCATTTGAAGCCGTGCCAGGAGTTTTCCGTGGTTTCAAAAATCACGCAGCGGTTCGCCATCGGAACGATCGCCTTCACCGGATCCTCTTCCGGCGGCAGCCAGGGATTCACGTGTAACTCCAGCGCCCCACCCCACTCCTCCCTCCATTCCGGATTAAGAAAAATGATGAGATTGAGCCGCCGATGGAGTTGGGTGTTGGGATGAAAGTTGAAATCCACATGCGGATCGAGTTCCTGCCCATGGAGGTTTTCGTGTGTGCCTCCGCCCACATATTTTGGGTCGTACACCAGGCGGGAGATTCCGGTGATTTGCCCCACGAAAGCCAGAAACTCGGCGCTGCGCAACATCGCATCCAGGCTCGCATAGGCGGGGCCGAGTTCCGGCAAACTTTGGAAAACCGCCTTTCCCCCGACCTCACCCATTTCATTCCGCGCATGCGCTCGATCGAAAGCCGGAAACTCCGCCATCAATTCACGGCAGACGTCCGCGGCCAGAAATTCATCGATGACGAGATGACGGAAAGGAGCGGCGGTGTCAAACTCCCGGCGGAATTCGCCGGCGCGCCCGGTGACATTGGGGTGAATCAGCGGCAGCACAGTCAATTGAATATTGTAGCGGGCAAAGAAGAAAAGAAGAGCGGCCGACGATCGTCACGCCTGCCGCGATCGTCGTGAAATCAGAAGCCACGCGAGCGGTATTCCTAGGAATGCGCAAACAGTCAATAGTGCGCCGGCCAATACGGATCCGGGTAGATAGCGGAGCGTGACTTTGTTGTCTCCTGAGCCAACCACGATGCCTCGCAGCACACCGTCGACTTCCCAGATTCTCGTCGACTGCCCATTTACCGTAGCCTGCCAGCCAGGATAGTAGATTTCGCTCAATACCAGGAGTCCGCGGCTCTCAGCGCGCACCGCGAGTTCCATTTTGTTCGCTTCATAAGACTGGAATTGGATATTCTCCTGTGCCGCACTTGAGATCGGTTCGAGTTTTGTATTCATCGGCTCGCTGAGGAGAGCGCTACGGTGCGGATCCATTCCCGGCGCGTCTAGCCAATTCAACAGAGTTCGCCGTACCGGCTCGACCGCAGCTTCGTGCACCAACCAGGCACGTGGATACGAGTGAGGATTCTCATAGATTTTCCAGGCACTATCTTGATATACCGCTCCCGGCTCAGGCGCCGTCGCGGGTTTCATGACATAGCGGACGTTCAATAAATCCAGCGCGTTTGAAACGCTACTTGTAAGGTCTCGGTAGTGCATACCCATGGTCGCGCCTCCGCCTGAAGTCGACTGAATCTGGAAAACATCGCCAATGTTCGGTGCAGCGTCCGCGATCAACTGCACGCGGAACAAACCGTTTTGCGATCTGAGAAAATCCACTGCTCCGCGACAGCTCAACAACCGCTCGAGATAATCCGTGCCCTTCCTTGCGACATCAATCTTATTCCGCGCCGTCCAGTCGAATGCGCTCAGATCAGAAAGAATCAAAGCAATTGTTAAGAAACGCACGCCTCTCCCGGTATTGCCGTGGCTGAGGTAGAAGAACAAAGCGCAGGAGGACAATATCAAGAGGATGGATAAGGCATTCCATGAATTGATTTGCACCTGCACGAAAAGTGCAGGAACGAATAGGGCCACCGCACAAGCGATCGCAACCCATTTGAGAATTCGATTGAGGCTCGCCCATGTGCAACCTGATTCTACTGCCGTGGAATAGAGAATCTCTGTGCCGAACGCAGCGAGGATGGCCAGCGCGAAGTCTGTAAGATACAAAAACAGTTGGGCCTCACGCGCCATCCACACGAAAGGAGCAACTGCGTATAGAAGCCCGTGCAGAAATGAGAAAGAGCCAAGCGAGAAAAAGAGCGTTCCTACGGCCAGTCCGGTCAGGTATCGGACCCAGGAATTGTGCCACGCTTTCCATACACCGATAATGGCCAACAGAAAAGGGAACACTCCCATGTAAGGACGAGCCACTCCACCCGTTCCCACATTCCCGTTGAATGCAAAGGAGACCAGAAGCGTCATCACGCCCTGCGGAGTTATGCCGTCCTGGAGGTAGGCATAAGGAATTCTCTGCGTCGACGGAACTGGCCCCGGCGCGCCAAGCCACCGAAGTGAGTGCCGGCTGTACTCCATGGATGGAAGTAACTGGACGGCCCCGGCGGCAAAGGCGGCAAGGCCAATCGCGCCCAACACAACTGCGCAATATGCCCAGCTCTTGTGACCTGTATGGTTAGACTTCGGATACCAAAGAGAAAATCCCAGGGCCGTAACAATCACGAGGGTCTGCATGATTGCCGCATGCAGTCCGCCGGCTAGGATCGCCATCCCCAAAGCCAAGCCCGCGAGCGATGCATGAACGATCGCGAGTCTTAGATTGTCCGTCTTAAGGGCCCGGATGAGAAAGAGGAAAATAACCGGCAACCAAATTGAACCCCACAGATGATTTGGCCACGAAACGCCGCCGACAAATCCGCCGAGCGCGAAGCAGACGGCCGCCACCAGTGCGGAAAACCGGCCCAAGCCAAATTCCCGCACTAGGGCAAACATGAAACACGCAGCGATAAAGTGCGCCAGGGCGAAAAATGCATTGTAGACCTGGGGCGAAACTACGTTCGACCGGTTGAACGGCGCTAACGCGAGGATCAGATTCAAGGGAAAATAAGCCCCGGCCTGCATTTCCCCCACAAAGCTGCGCCCGGAATACGCATAGGGGTCCCACAGGGGCAAGTGGCCATTCCTGATGCTGGAGACCAGGAATTGATACCACGCGTAACCACAATTCACGAATTCCGAATCCGTGAGCAGGGAAAATTGGTGCGTAAGCAGAATTTTCCAATAGAACAGAATCGTAATAAGGAGAAGCAAACAGCCCCACTGAATGCGCGGTCTCAACATGAAGCCTCTTTATAACTCTTCGAGAACAGATATGCACCCTCGCGCCTCTCTCGAAAAAACTGAGCCACTTCACACCCTGCAGGTCACGTGCGTCCCCTCCGAACAGAGAACGCATGTCCGTCGTGTCCATCTATCCAATGACTCTGCGCGTGCTGATCTCAACTACACCACACCAAAAAATATCTTTGCCCAGACGTTTAGAACTGGAAGTACACGAACGGAATGTTCGCGTCCACAGCAAACAATTCCACGACAAATAAAAGCATGCCCAGGCAGGTGGCCACCGCCCACGCCGGCGCGCGCTCGATGGCTTCGAGCAGCGGCACCCGTTCCTCGACGAGGGCCACGGCCAGTCCCGCCAGCGTCAAAATCATGAGCGCAGGCTCGATGGGCCACTGCCCTCGTGGCATCTGAAACAGGCGGCTGGCGACCAACAGGGCGTCGTGCACGTTTACCGCACGAAAGGACACCCAGCCCACGCAAACGAGAATGAAGGTTGCGATGGATCGAGGGACATCGCCCAAAGTCCACGTACGCTCCCGGTGCTTCGCCTGACCGAGCAGGCGTTCGAGCGAGAGAAGCAGTCCGTGGTATCCGCCCCAGATAAGAAAATTCCAGTTGGCTCCGTGCCACAATCCGCCCAGCAGCATCGTGAGCATCAGGTTGCGATAGGTCGCCAGCTTGCCGTGCCGGTTGCCGCCTAGCGGAATGTAGAGATAATCGCGCAGCCATGAAGAGAGCGAAATGTGCCACCTTCGCCAGAAGTCGGTAATACTGATGGCCAGATAAGGCTGTCGGAAATTGACCGGAAAATGAAATCCCATCAGGCGTGCGAACCCGATGGCCATATCGGTGTATCCGGAGAAATCGAAAAAGATTTGCATCGCGAAGGCGAAGACGGCGCCCCACGCAGCTGCGCCTCCGGGTTGCGCCGCCACGGAGCCGAAATAGCGGTCCGATATGAGCGCGAAGTTGTCCGCAAGAGCGACTTTTTTTGCCAGCCCCATGGCTACCAGAAAGCCGCCGCGTTTGATGTCTTCGGAACTGGGAGCTCGCCAGTCATACAGGTCGCGAAAGAAATCTCGCGCGCGCACGATCGGGCCGGCCACCAGTTGCGGAAAAAACGCGATGTAAAGCGCGTAATCCAGCGGCCTTCGAATGGCTTTCTGCTGTCCGCGATAGACGTCCACCACATAGGAAATACTCTGAAACGTGTGAAAACTGATTCCCAGCGGCAAAACGATGTCGAAGTAAAACCGCGACGGCGGGAAACCGAGAAGCGTCGCTATGTTAGAGGCCGCAAAATTGTAGTACTTGAACATGGCAAGAAATCCCAGGTTGGATGCCAGACTCACGGCCAGCGCCCCTTTCCGGTGATGACTCTGTTCGATCCAGATGGCAGCCACGTAATCCACTACCGTAAGGGTGAGGAGGAGCGGCGCGAACTTCCAGTTCCAGCTCATGTAAAAGAAGTAGCTGGCTGCGAGCAATAGCGGAACGCGCAGTTTCACCGGCGCCAGGTAGAAGCAGGCGATCGTGCAAAAGAAAAACGTGAAGTATGAGACCGTGAAAAAGAGCATTCTGCTCTACTGAGCTGTATTCGACGCGCCCAGCCGCTGGATCAAGGCATTGGCCAAGCGGCTGGAAAACAAAACGCGGCCTGTGTGGTTCATATGAAAAACGTCAAAGAAAACCTCCGGCTTTTCCAGGTCTTCGAACAGGGGCTCATCCAGAACCGTGACTTGCGAATTCTTGGACGCTTCGCTGGCGAAACCTTTGAAATCGACCGGCCACGAAAACGGAACGGGAAAAGGGCGATAGGGCAGGGAAATGATTGCTATTTTGGCCCGCGTTCCCCGGTACCGTTCAATGATTCTCCCTAACCAAAGCTTGCGATAGGCTCGTTCAAATCCTCGCACAGACCATTGCCCGTAATTCGTGCGGCGCCTCAGGTCGGCCTGCGCCTGGGCGCTGATGCCTTCTGGGAAGTGGAGTGTGTTCGATTTCCAATCCATCCAAAGGCCCCTTAAATTTCCCGTCCGGCCCGGATAAGCATAAGAAGAATCTGCGCAGAGCGCTCGACACTCTTTCACATGACGCATTCGGGCGGCCGGATCGCGCAAGAATTCGCGCAGGTCGCGCCGGTACACCAGGCCTTTGAATAAAGCCTCACGAAGAACCTGTAGTTTGATGAGCGGCGACAGAAAGGAATTAGAAAATTCTGCAATGTCGGCTAATCGTATGCGAGCGATGACCCAGAGGAGGTCATCGCGATCGGCGCGAATTTCTCCATCGTCCACATCGGCGTATCCGCGTAGCGGTAGGACAATGACATCGAACCGCGTGCGGTCCGGATCGAGGTCGCGCGCCATGTAATACCAGCAACGCATCGACGCGCCGCCCACAGCCGCATTGAAAAATTCCCAGCCGTCACGTGCACCGGCCTGGTCGGCAACCTGCGCCGAAAAGCCCTCGGCGATCTGCGAATCGCCGAGCACCAGAACGTGGTGTGACCTCTTGAATTGCTTCTCCCGCTCGTCGGTGAGAACAGATTCGAAACTCCCGGCGTACGAAGCCGGCTCCAGATATCTGGCATAGAACCCAGTCCGAAACGTGGCTGCGTCCAAGAGAAAAAGAATAAGAACGGACGAGATGGCGAGCCGTAGAATCTTGCCTAGCGCTCCCCGGTCGAGAGTCTTCTGAGATGAAGTCTGCGGCGGCATCAGCCTATTCTAGTGGACTGTGGCAGCCAGAACGTTAAGTGCCGCCGGCCAGTGTTAACGAATTCATACCCGCTCACAGCCGTCCCGCCCCCTGCGATATACTTCGCACGCATGCTTCTGCCGCAAACTTATGGCGCCGCGCTGTCGCTGATCGTCCTGACCATGTTGTGTTGGGGTTCCTGGGCGAATACGTTTAAGCTCGCCGGCAAATGGCGGTTTGAACTTTTTTATTACGACTACTCCCTGGGCGTTCTGATTGCCGCCGCGATTTACGCCCTGACTTTCGGGAATCTTGGCCATGATGGACTCGCTTTCAGCGATGATCTGACGCATTCGGGCAGCCGGCAAATCTTTTTTGGTGCGCTCGGCGGCGTGGTCTTCAATCTGGCGAACATGCTACTGGTGGCCGCTATTTCCGTGGCGGGGCTGGCCGTCGCCTTCCCGGTGGGCATCGGCCTCGCGCTTGTGATCGGCGTCATCTGGAACTACGCTCTGAAGCCACAAGGTAACCCGGTCTTATTGTTCACCGGCGCGGCTATTGTGGTGGGAGCCATCATTCTGGATGCCCTTGCCTATCGGGCGCTTGAGGCCGGCAAAGCGCAGGCCGCGCGAAAAGTGACGGGGAAGGGAATCGTGCTGAGCCTGGTAGGCGGCGTCTTGATGGGCTCATTCTTTCCGCTGGTCGAAATCGGAAAGGCTGGGGAGCGCGGTCTTGGCCCTTACGCCATTGGCTTTGTTTTCGCTGTCGGTGTGTTTCTGTCCACTTTCGTTTTCAATCTTTTCTTCATGAACATGCCGGTGGAAGGCCCGCCCGTCGCGATGTCCGGGTATTTCAAAGGGACGGGGCGTCAGCATCTGCTGGGCATCGTCGGCGGTATGATTTGGGCCACGGGCACAATCGCTAACTTCGCGGCGGCGAGCGCGCCTGAAAGCGTGCAGGTTGGCCCGGCGATCAGTTACGCCATCGGCCAGGGCGCCACCATGGTGAGCGCACTCTGGGGCCTGCTGGTTTGGAACGAATTCGCCGGAGCGGGGCCGCGCGTGCGCCTGCTGGTTGTGATCATGCTCATCTTATTTGTCTGCGGACTTGGTCTGGTTTCTGTGGCGCCATTGTACGCCAGCCGTTGAGGGCCTACTTCCCGAAAAGCCGGAACGTCACGCCGGCCGTGAGGGTCAGCGGGCAACCGGGTGTGCCGTGAATGCGCGCGATGGGCGCCTCTCCAAGCAGGCGGGATACAAAATAGTTCTGCGTTTCGTAATACGAACGGTCCGTAAAATTCTCAGCCGACAAATTAAGATCGACTCCCCGGCGAATCCGGCGTGACGTGCTGAAGTCGAACACCGTGTGGCCGCTCGCCACGATCGAGGGGTCCAGGCCATCGAGCCGGTAGTGATTGATGGCCCGCATCATCACCGATGCGTTCCATCCCTTCCACGAAGAGAGAGCCAGCCCGCTGTTCGCCACGAAATGTGGTGCGCTATCCACGTAGACTCGCGGCGAAGTGCCGAGATAAAACGCATTGGCCACTTTGGTGAGTCCTCCATTCCAGGCCAGATGGCGGGTTATCTGGATTGCCGCTTTGGCTTCGAATCCGTATGCGCGGCTCGGTCCCTTCAATTCGAATGATCCATCGTCAGGAATGTAAACCTGTTCATTGGAGCGGTCGATCCAGAATAGGTCGGTACTGAGCGAGACCCGGCTGTAGTGGCGTGCGGCGCCCAGCTGGTAGAAATCGGTGGTCGATACCCTGGGCTGCTCCGGCTGTTGTACCACCGCCCGTGCATCGGCAGTAGAAATACCGCGTCCATAATTAGCGTAGAAGGTAACGCCCACCCGCTGGGACGGCGTGAAAGCAAGATTGGCTTTCGGCTGCGGCCGCCCGGTGGTTTGAATTCCACTGTGCAAAGGCTGCACCCGATCCTGCACATCGAAGCGAAATCCGTCGTACCGAAGCCCGGCGCCGGCCTGCAGCTTACCGTGAAAAAAACTCAAACTTTCCTGCACGTAACCCGCCCCATTGATCACCCTCGCATCCGCCCGCGTGGTTATGCCGAGCGGATCGCGCCCCAGCCGCGGATAAAGCCCCACGTCGATCTGGTTGTCGTGATAGTTGGCGCCGGCGGTCAGCAATCCCTGTACGGCCCCGAAATTTTGCGGCCGGACGTACTGCGCGTTGCCGCCCTCTTGTAGCCTGGAATCGTGCTGTTGAATGCCGTCGCCGTCTACTGGATCGTGCAAGAAAAACGTGAAGTTCGAATAAAGATCGAACAGCGACCGCGAAACAAAACCGTCGAGCTTCCACACATCGCCATTTGTTCCCTCGTGGCGGAAATAAGCCGCGCCGGTTCCCATTCTGACGCGACCGCCATCGGTTGGGTCGATGTAGCCAAAGCGGTCGAGCCGTCCCGCAGCTACTTCATCCAGAGGGATCTGGCCTGAAGAATAGAAATCGTTGGTTCCGCCGTTGAAGCGAAAGCCGTAGCTGCTGGTAGCAGAAAACCGGCGCGTGAGGTTTGCAGTGAGATTGTTACGGTCATATCGCAGTGGATTCAGGAACGGCCCATCGGTGTGGGAGCCCTCATACGCCACGAAAGCATCCGCGTTCGCCAGGTCCGGGCTGTAACCCAGAAACGTGCGAAACTCACCGAACGAGCCGCCTTGAATGCGTGCCGTCAATTGATCGGGAAGCGATTCTCTCAACCGGATGTGGACAACCCCTAGCCCGCTGAAGTCTCCGTATTCCGCGCTGAAGGGTCCGTTGATGATGTTCACTTCCTGGATCAGTTCCGGGCTCAGCGATTTGAGCGATCCGAGATAGCCTTGCCCGTGCCCCTGCGTCGCCTGGTTCTGCGGGACGTCCTCCACCAGCACCTTCAGCCCGCCATTCACGCCGCCATGATCCAGGTTGAAGCCGAAGCGCCGGATCTCGAGCGATTTCCCGCCGCCCTCGTGCTGGCCGGCATTGATCCCGGAATCGAGCGCCTGAAATATCTGGTCGTCGCGCGAGAATAGCGTCTGGCTAAAAACTTCCGAGTTGCGCAGGTCAAAAGCCGGCTCGACGGGCGTCGCATTGATCGTGATGCTGGTGTGAAGCGGCTCGACGGGCGCATCCTCTTGCTGTTGCGCCATGCATCGCACTGCCACAAAAAATAGGAGAGACCATCGCATACGTCGTGTTACGATTTTCTAAATCGTAACACTGACGATACGATCCCTAACGCCCGATCGGATTTATTTCTTTTCGAAAATCGCCATATACTGGCTGCCCTTGACGTGATCGTGCTGGGAAACGAGCCTGAAGTGGTTGCTCTCGATCTCTTTGATTACGTCCGGCGCATCCAATCGGATGTGCTGCATGGCGCGGCCGCCGGGCATGGCGTCCGGGCGCTTGTAATACTCCACAATCACCAGCCGGCCCCCATCACGCAGCTCGCGATGCAGCGCCGCCAGCATCTTTTCCGGGTAATTCCAGTGGTGATAGGTATCCAGTCCCAGGACGGCATCCACACCATTCTCGGGCAGGCTGGGATCGATTTCTGAGCCTTTAATGAACTCCACGTTGCCGAGCTTGTGCTCCGCGGCCGTTGCTTTTGCCTTCTCCAGGAAATCCGCAAATATGTCTTCCGCCAGCACGTGTCCCTGCGGACCGACAGCCTGGCTGAGATACGGCAACATGTATCCGGTACCGGTTCCGATATCCGCCACCACCATCCCCGGCTTGAGCGACATGGCTTCGACAAGTTCCCGCGGCTTCTGCTTCTCATCCCGATCCGGCGCCGACAGCATCTTGGCGACCGACTCCCGTCCCTCGGTCGTCTTGTAGCCTTCATTGGCCTGAGAAGCGACTTGCGCCACCGACGACCGGGCCCAAAGCGACAGCAGCAGAATTGCTAACACCTGGCACCTAACACCTGGCACCTGCTTTTTCACCTGGCACCTAGCACCTAGCACCTGTTTTTTCATAAGGATGGCTCCATAGGCAGCGCAAGCGGCGGCTCGCGCAGGAATTCAAGATGCGACATCTGATGCACGGCTTCGCGGATGGTGTGCTCGTAGGTCGGTTCTACCGTGATGACAAAGGGCAGGTCGCTCTTGGGCTCCGACGGCAACTGCAGAACCGCCTCCAGGCTGATGTGCTGTTCCGCCAGGATCCCAGCCAGGGCGGCAATGATTCCCGGCCGGTCATCCACCCGGAACCGCAAATAGTAGGCACATTTCTCGCTCGTAACGGAGAGCGGTTTGTACTCTCCCAACCGCTCATGAGCAAAAGGCGATACGCGCTCGGGGTGGCCGTAGCGAATTTCACGGGCTACGCGCATCAGGTCGCTAGCCACGGCCACTCCAGTGGGCAACGGGCCGGCGCCGCGGCCATAATAAAACGTATCCTCCCCATAACGCCCTTTTACCCATACGGCGTTGTACGCTCCCTGTACGCCGGCGATAATGGTTTCCGTGCCGATCAGCGCTGGCCGCACTGAGAGAATCAAGCCGTCGGGTGTCTGCCGCGCCGCACAAATCAGCCTGATGGTGTGGCCCAGTTTGTGCGCGTACTGGAAGTCCATGGGCGAAATGCGGCGGATTCCTTCGACGAATATATCGGACGGCGTGATTTTCTCGCCGAAGGCCAGTGCCGCCAGAATGGCCAGCTTGGAACGCGCGTCGAAACCGTCGATATCCGCGCTCGGGTCTGCCTCCGCATAGCCTAGCCGCTGGGCCTCGGCCAGAACGGCGTTGAGCGGCGACCCGCGCTTTTCCATCTCGGTCAGGATATAGTTACTGGTTCCGTTCAAAATCCCATACAGCGCCACCACGCGGTCGCCCGAAATGCCCTCCCGGAGCACCGCATGGATGGGAATTCCGCCAGCCACGCTGGCTTCCATGGCGAGATTGATTCCCGCACGGATTGCCCGGTCCCAGATCTCCGATCCGCAGCTGGCCATCAGCTCCTTGTTTGCCGTAACCACGGATTTCTTGTTCTGGATCGCGCCGTTGATGATGTCGGCCGCCACCGAGGTTCCACCCACCAGTTCGGCCACAATATCGACGTCGGGATGCGAAACAATCTCGTGCCAGTCGGTTGTGCGATGGACCCGGCCCAGTGCTTCCGGCAGCTTCTTGGCCTCCACTGACCGGCTGCAAACGGCGGTCACCCGCATCGGGAACCCGAGTTTGAGAGCGATCTGGCTGGCGTTGTCGGCAAGGACTGTCAGAGTGCCGGAGCCTACATTTCCAAGGCCGATAATGCCGACGTTCACCTGCTGCATCTTGGCTATCATAACAGCAGGCTGTTCGCGGCCCGTAACAGGACGCCCGCGCGACCGTCTTACTAGAGGTTCACTGTTATGAAGCGCTTGATTCTGTCCGCCACGTTGCTCATCCCGCTATGCGCGCAGCACACGGTCCGGCAACCCTCCGACTCCGAGAAATCCTCCGAGGCGCGCCTTCCCAACGGCAAGCTGCAGCAGGATGAGATTTTGAAGGCCGATCACGAGAAATCCGTTCAGGAGGCCGCTCAGCTGATTGAACTCGCCGAGGGGCTCAAACGCGACCTGGAGAAGGATGAAGCCCACGTGCTCTCCATTTCCAGTATCAAGAAAACGGAGGACATAGAGAAGATTGCCCGGCGCATTCGCTCGCGGCTGAAGCACTGATTAGCCGCAACCAAAAGTTTTCATAAAATGTTAAGTTTTGGGATCAGAGGCGTCCCGGAGACCATCCGCGAGAGGTGTAAACACCTATTTTCCAGTTTGTTGCGTATAAAGTCTTGATTGGCAGCTGGCCTGCTGTTACTGCCCAAATTGAGTTATCGAAAAAATCAGGGCCGCGAGCCGACTTGCGGTTCGTGTGGCTTGCAGACCAGCCACAGCTAGGGGATTTGGGTATGACGCTCAGCAGGCTGGGGGTTTTAGGTGTCTTCGTTCTGTTATGTGCCGGGGGGGTTCGGGCGGACATTATTGACGCCAGTGCGACCGGCCTCAGCAATCCGGGGCAGACCATCACGTTCGACGAGCACCAGTTCCCTGCTGGAACAAGCATCACCAATCAGTACGCGGATCTCGGTGTGACGTTCTCCCCGAATGTCTACTACTCGCCGCAGACTGGCTACCCGAATATCCAGGGAAATGATGTTGGAAACTTCTCATCCACGGGGCAAGGGCCGATCGATCCCGTGACGATGAACTTCTCGGCCACGCAGAGCAGTGTCGCTTTCGCGATGGCCGCAGACGGTACGCCTTACACGTTTCAGGCTCTGCTAAACGGCACTGTGGTTGATTCCTTCACGGACACCGTCGGCTTCACGTCGAACAACGATTTCTACGGGTTCACCAACGACACCTTCAACTCGATCAGCATTACAAGAGATACTGCTGGCGGCGGACCATTTTGGTTGCTCGACAACCTTCAAACTTCTGGGGAGACCTTTGGCGCCAGCCTGAATGCGGTAGTGCCCGGCACGGATACGCTATTGACGGTCGATAATGGTGGCTTCACGCGAGGATGTTTGGGGGGGGCATCTTGCGACCCGCTTATTAAGATCAATCTTGACGGGCATTCAACACCTATCACCGGCGGGTTCACACTCACCACGGATGCCGCCGGAAATATTGTTAACGGCGACAAAATAAACGACACGGGTTCAACGATTAATAATATATTCATCCAAACCACTCTGGATCCCGTGTTATTGCAACAAGGTTATGGTTGTATAACATCCGATCCGACTACCGCCTTTGGCGAATGCGGCTTTAGGGTGGATCCCAACGTTCCGAACACGTTGGACATCCTTTTCGACGATGCCGGTATCCCGAACCAGGGGGAGTTTAATATCACTGGCAGCGGCTGGATTCTGTCCCCAGTAAGCACACCCGAACCCGGGTCCTGGGCGTTGCTCTTGACGGTTGTGGCAGGATTGCTGGTTTGCCAAAGGTTTGCAGCCCGGTCGCGTTCCTAGACGGATGAGTTAGTTGCGCTTCTGGCTGAACTCGGCCAGCAGCTTTCCAAATTCCGGCGCCGACTGCAGCGTTTTCAATTCCGGATCGACCTTTGCTTCTTCCAGCGGGTAGCCCTTCTGGAACGCTTCCCTCAGATTCTTCAGGGCCTCCGTTTGCTCGCCAACAATCAAGTTGACGACAGCGTTTTGGTAGATCAGCTGGATATCGTCCGGTTGCATTTTGCGCGCCCTGCGGATGTAATCGAGTCCTTCCCTCGCATTTCCATTCTTAGCGTAATAGCTGCCTAGAGTACCCATCGTACTCGCGTCGGCCGGATTGACCCGCAGAGCTTTCTGGGCAAGTTCGATGGCCCGTTGGTACGTTTTCCTGGCTTGCTCCGGTTGTCCTGACCAACGATAGCCATCGGCCAGATTCCCCGCGGCAGTGTGCTCGTTGGGGTTCATGGCTACGGCTTTCTCAAACATCTTGACGGCATCTGCGTGGCGGCCCAGGTAGAAATAGGCTGTTCCCAGGTTCGAATATATGCTCGCGGAGGGCTGTAACTGGAGGGCCTTCTCGAGCGCGGGGACGCAGTCGTTCCACTTCCCCATCTGGTAGTACGTGACGCCAAGGTTTTCATACCCGGTTGGATAGTCGGGCATCAGGTTCACCACGCTTCTGAACGCCTCCAACGCCTTATCATATTTCCCCAGTTCGACATAGGCCCCGCCCAAGTGGTTGAAGTTCAGCCAGAAATAGGGATTTACCTCGACGGCACGCTGGTACGCTCGCAGGGCGTCATCCGGTTTCTTCGCAGCGAGGTATGCGTCGCCCAGACGCCGGTAGCCTTCGTCCGAATTCGGAGCTAGCTCCAGCGCTCGCTTCAATTCTGCCACTGCCTCGTTGGTCTTGCCCGTCGTCAGGTAGACATTCCCCAGGGCAAAGTGAATTTCCGGGAGGTCGTCATTGAGCGCCTGAGCATGCAGTGCGGCTGCCTGCGCCTTTTGCGACCACGAAGTGTCTTTCTCGTGGCCGTACATGTCCAGGCACGCATCCGCGATTCCGGCGTAAGCCAGCGCGAAGCTCGAGTCTTTTTTGGTAGCCTGTTCGAACAGATCCAGCGCCGACCTCACACGCTTGGTGTCGCGCTTGCCCCGCATGATGCTACGGCCTTTAAGGTAAAGCTCATAGGCGCCCATGTTGTCGGTGGGGGGCAAGATGCTGCGCGCCAGTTCTTCACTGCTGGGTTTTAGGCCAAGCTGGTCCACCAGGCTGTTATAGACGTCCGACTCGATAGTGAGAAGATCCTGACGCATGCCAGGAAAATCCTTCGACCAGAGTCGACGCCCCGAGGCATCGGTCAGGTTCAAGACAATGTCGATCTTGTCGCCTGCCCCTTGCATCGCGCCTTGTACGACGAGCTTTACGCCCAGTTCGCGCGCAATTTTGTCCACAGGAGCCGTCGCACTCATTTTTTCGACCGCCGAAGGCGTGGCAAGGTGAACGTTCTTAAGTTGGAAAAGCTTCGCGGTCAACGCGTCCACAACGCCCTCGGCTTCGTACTTCAGAGCCTCGTCCTGGCCCATGACCCGCAGGGGCAGGATCGCTAGATATTTATCAATTGCACTAGATGCTCCCCCGCGTTTGCTGATCGAAATGGACGACCTTCCCAGCAGAACATCGCGTATGGGGCTGATGAGCAGGCTCCCAGCCAGCAGCACAGGTATCGCGACCATCGCGGCAATGAGCCATTTCGGATAGCCCGTTTCTGCGATCCGCAGCCGTACTACACGCTTCGGCGCCGTGGCGGATTCCAGATCGTGGAGAATCTCCCGCGCTTGAGGGTACCGCTTGATGGGGTCTTTCTGCAGGCATTTCAGGATGACTGCAGCCAGATAATCCGGCACTTCGGGATTCACCAGCTTCGGATCTTTGGGCGCCTGGGTGACGTGCTGATACATCACCTGCATGGTCGAATCGCCGCCAAATGGCGCCTGGCCGGTGGCCATTTCGTAGATAATTACGCCATACGAATAGATGTCGCTGCGGTGGTCGGCCGCCTTCGCCTCGGCCTGCTCGGGCGACATGTACAGTGGAGTGCCCAGGATTTCGCCCACACGGGTCATCTGCGTTGCCGTGTCGCCCTCGAGCAATTTCGCAAGGCCAAAATCGGAGACGTAGACGTGATCGGCGGCGTCAATCAGCACGTTGCGCGGCTTCAGGTCGCGGTGTATCACGCCTTCGCTGTGCGCAGCGTCGAGCGCAGCGGCAAGTTGCTTAGCGATGTTCACTACGCGCTCGACTGGCAGCCGGCCGGATTCGGTCAGGAGATCGTGCAAGTCCCTGCCGTCCACGTACGCCATGGAGATGAACTTCATGCCGGCTACGTCGCCCAGATCGTGAATCCGCAGGATATTGCGGTGGGAGATGCGGCTGGCCAGCAGCAGCTCCTGTTTGAGGCGCAACATCGAATTGGGGTCTCTGGCTAATTCATTCCGCACCACCTTAAGCGCCACCGTGCGATCGAGGTCGTTGTCGTAGGCCTTATAAACCTTGCCCATGCCACCCTCGCCAATCACCGATTCGATTCTGTATCGAGGCCCAAACTGCGTTCCCGGCCCGATCGCCCCTAAGGAAATATCGGATTGCGCAGAGGTGCTGGTGACCGTTTGCTGTGTGCCATCGGACAGATCCGTCAGGATCTCTCCGGTCGACTGGTACCTCTTGGCCACATCCGATTCCAGGCACTTCATCACCACGCAGTTGATATACGGCGGGATGGCGGGTTCGAGCACGGTTGGCTGAACGGCTTTCTCCTGGACTCGTTTCAGCAGAGTGGCCATCAGAGTGTCCGCCTGAAAGGGCAGCCGGCCCGTGAGCATTTCATAAAAAATAATGCCCAAGCTGAACAGATCTGAGCGTGCATCCACCTTTTCACCGCGCGCCTGCTCCGGCGACATGTAGTCCGGGGTGCCCATCAGCGCGCCGGTGCGCGTGATGCCGGCCGTCTCCATGGAGCGGGCCAGACCGAAGTCCATCACCCACACACGGCCATCCGCGTCGACCATGATGTTCTGCGGCTTGAGATCGCGGTGAACCACGCCCTCGGTGTGCGCGGCCTCCAGCCCTCGGCACACTTGCTGAATGATGGGAACCGCTTCCTCAGGCGGCAGCTTACCGCGCTCCACCAGAAGACTTTTCAGGTCGCGGCCTTCTACGTAGTCCATAGTGATGAACTTTCGTCCATCGGCCATCCCTAGGTCGAAAATGCGAATGACGTTCTTGTGCGTCACCTGCCGCGCCAGAATCAACTCCTGCTTAAACCGCCGGAGAATCTCGGGATTCCCGGCAAGCTCCGGCCGAATGATCTTGAGAGCCACAAGACGCTCAAGCTCGCGATCCCGCACTTTGTAAACTGCACCCATTCCGCCTTCACCCAGACGTTTGAGAATTTCGTAGCGTTCACCCAACACGCTGCCCGGTTGGATGGGTGCGCTGCCGCTGGCGGCGCCGGGCTTCTGAACTGGGACCGACCAGCCAGTTGTGCCGCCCACTACCGCTTGAGTCGCTTCAGGATCGAGTGCCGGGTCCAACACCGTGGCGTTTTCCGGTGAGGCCACAATGGTAGCGATGTTGATCTCGATAGGTGTGCTGCACTTCACGCAGGCGCGGGTTCCCGGGGGATTGGTAGTGTGACAGATCGGGCATTCCACCATATAAATCGTCAACCCTCAAACGTAGAGTGCTTTTACACACGTTAACCCAGAAAGACCTCCAAGGGCAAAGGTCCCAAGCGGCAAAAAGCAATCAAAAGATAGTGACCGGCCAGGCGGCCGGCGTTACACGCGCCAGGCAGCGTTGTAAGATGGTCGTTTAGCCCCATGATGTCCCGCCAGGAAGCTCTCGACCTATTACACTCCGACGATTTGATCGGCATTGGCACGGCTGCGGACGCGATGCGCCGCAAGTTGCACCCTGAAGGCGTCGTTTCCTACATCATCGATCGCAACATCAATTACACGAACTTTTGCACCGAATACTGTAGTTTCTGCGCGTTTTACCGGCCCATGGGACACGCTGAGGGCTATATTTTATCCAAGCAGGTCATTTTCGACAAAATTCAGGAAACCATCGACCTCGGCGGTACCGGTATCCTGATGCAGGGCGGCCTGCATCCCGATCTCAAGATCGAATGGTACGAGGACCTGCTCCGCTCCATCAAACAGCACTTCGAGATCCACTGCCATTGCTTCTCCGCGCCGGAGATAACGAATATCGCCGAGGTTAGCGGGCTCTCGCTTCGCGACACCATCGCCCGCCTGCGCGATGCGGGCCTGGATTCCATTCCGGGCGGCGGGGCTGAGATCCTCGATGACGCCGTGCGCTACCGCATCAGCCGATTAAAGTGCTCTACCTCCGAATGGATCGACGTCCATCGCATCGCGCACTCTCTGGGCATGCGCACGACCGCAACCATGATGTTCGGCTGTGGCGAGACATTCGAGCAACGCATCAACCATCTCGAGATCGTGCGCCAGATCCAGCAAGACACGGGCGGCTTCACCGCTTTTATCCCGTGGGTTTTTCAGCGGGAAAACACCTCGCTCGGACGGTTTGTCAAAGAGGAAGCGACGGCCGTTGAGTACCTCCAGATGCTGGCGCTTTCGCGCATTTACCTGGACAACATCGCAAACATCCAGTCGTCGTGGGTCACGCCGGGGCTCAAGACCTGCCAGCTCGGTTTGCGATTTGGGGGGAACGACGTCGGCAGCATCATGATCGAAGAAAACGTAGTATCCGCCGCCGGAGCCCACCACCGCGCTTCGGAGGAGGAACTGCGCCGCATGATCCGCGATGCCGGCTTCATCCCTAAACAGCGAGACACGCTGTACCGCACATATTTCCTGAACTGACCGCGCTACGGTTTCTTTGTAGATTTTTCAACCTGCGGCACGGGTGTGTATTTCGCGCCAGGTGTCCAGGCGAAATCCCAGATCTGCATGTTGAGTTTCCCCGGCGTGAACTCCACCACTGCGTATTCACCGGGTTCGAGCGGTTTCTGAGGCCAGATCTTGTAAAGGCCGTTCGGATCGAGCTGCTTGCGGAAGATCTCTACCTCTTCCGGCTCCTCCACGGCTTGCTTCACGACAGGCAGGATCGTGACCTTCTCCGCGATCCGTATATTTTCATGAGGCACCAGGCGAATAATCCCGAACTGCTGTTCCGCGGAGAGCTGGATGTAGAACTCCGGCGTATCGTTCTCGACAAAGTAGCTGGCGTGTGGGTTGTCCACTTCCACCGTGCCTTTACCCGATACCATCGGAATCGGTGACAGGACCTTCAGCACTGACCGTCTCTTGTTCGTGTGGAACTGTGATTCCGCCAGGCGCAAAATGCGAAGTTCTTTTTGGTCGATCAACTGATAGACCCCAGGGTCTTGCGGAATCCTGGATGCCTCGTGCACCTGCTCGCGCTCTACTTTTTCCTCCGCGGCGATGACCTTGCTTTCTTCTTCGAGCGCGGCCTTGTGCCCCGCGATTTCTCCTTCTGTACGTTTCAGGTCGACCAGCGCCAGCGGAATGTCCTCCCAGTCGCCGCGCTCCACGCTGTAGTAATGTACCCGGTCTTCCTGTATCGCGTATTCACGCACCATCTGATATGTGCCGTCTTTCAAGTACAGGCGGACATTGGCAGCTGCTGCGGAGACGGCGAAGATAACAAGCGCGGTTAAGATTCTCCGCATACCCTCTTTGACTATTTTATCGCGCCCCGCCGTTTCGGCTATTCCGGCGCCGCAACCCGTTCCGCTTCAGCGACGACCAGTGCCTCGGCTACGGAAACACCCTGATGTACCAGCGCGTTGATTCCAGCCAGCACCATCTCAGGCTGCGGCTCGATCACTACTCCCTGGGCACCGCACTCCAGGCAGCCGTTCACAAACTCCAGAAGACGGTTCACGGATCCGGCGTCCCCCGCAGAAGCCAGAACCGGGCGCCCTGCCGTCCTCACCGTTTGGCGAAACTCCGCGAAGTTCCCCATGATTTGCATCTGAATGGCGTCGGCTCCGTACTCCGCCGCAATCAGGGCTACAGCCGGCAGGTCCTCGCCCATGATTTCAGTGATGATCGGCATTCCCAAGCGGCGCGCGTCCTCGGTCACCTGTCCCAGCCGCTCAAGGTCGCGTGCATCGTGGGCGTCTACTCGCAGCAGCACGGCCTCGGCGCCCATCTCGAGGGCTCCCTGAACGCTAACCAGTTGAGAGGTTCGTTTCAGTCCATTCAGACGCAAAATTACCGCCAGGCCTGCCAGATCCTCGATCACTCTCTCCAACACCCCAGGCGACAGGGCCACGGCATCCGCGCCGGAGCGCGCCACGCTGCGAACCAGCGGCGCCGCATACTCGGTGCCATGATCCAGCGGCACGATGAGCGCGCGCCCGTTAGCGAAAATTCGACGCAGCCGCAGCGACTTGCCCAAGGCCATCTCTCTATAATAGTTTGTCATGCAATACCGCAAACTGGGCAGAACGGGATTTAGGATAAGCGAGATCGGTTACGGAGCGTGGGGGATCGGAGGGTCCCAGTGGCTAGGCGGCGATGACCGGCAATCGCTCGATGCCCTGCGCCAGGCCATCGAACTTGGTCTCAATTTCATCGATACGGCCCTGGCTTATGGCGGCGGGCACAGCGAGCAACTGGTAGGGCAGGTGGTTCGCGAAACCGATCACAAGATCTACGTAGCTTCGAAGGTGCCGCCCAAAAACCAATTGTGGCCGGCTCGCCCAGGCATCGATATCTCTGCCGTTTTTCCGTACGACTACATCATCAAGTGCACGGAACGTAGTTTGCAGAACCTCGGGCTTGAGACCATCGACCTCCAGCAGTTGCATGTATGGAATCCGGAGTGGATCGATCGCGACGAGTGGATGCGCGCATTCGAAGACATCAAGCAGTCGGGAAAAGCGCAGGCTGTGGGCGTTTCTATCAACGATCACCAGCCCGATAGCGCGCTCGACATCATTCAGACCGGACTGATCGACACCGTGCAGGTGATCTACAACATCTTCGATCAAACGCCCGAGAAGAATCTTTTTCCGCTTGCTATGGAGCGCGACATCGGCGTGATCGCGCGCGTACCGCTGGATGAGGGCGGCTTAACCGGCAAAATCGATGTGTTCACGCAATTCGAGCCGGGCGACTTCCGTGCCGGGTACTTCAAGGGCGACCGCAAGAACCAGGTTGCCGAACGCGTGGCCGCCATCCAGCACGACCTGGAAATTCGAGAGGACGCCTTACCGGAAGTGGCGCTGCGCTTCTGCCTCTCTCACCCCGCAGTGACCAGCGTGATCCCCGGAATGCGTAGCCGCGCCAACGTGGCGTTCAACTGCTCCATCCCCGGCAAAGGCCCGCTGCCGGAAAAGGTGCTGGCGGTTCTGAGACGGCACGCCTGGGAGCGAAATTTCTATGATGAGTAATCCTTGCTTCTGCGGTTGTTGACTACACTCGATCGTAAGCCAGCAGGAACTCATCTCGGGAAATCCCTGCCTGTTTGCAAGCCCGTTGCAATGTGGAAGATTTGATCCGAGCATGATTCGGAAGGGTCAGGGTCTTGCTCTGGTTGGTCGATTGTATACGCACTTACTGGCACCTCGATCTCCGCGACAAACACTTCCCCAACCGGAAGCTCCGCGTCGAAAATCTCGGCTTCGCTGGAGGACTCCAGCGCAAACTTGATGGCCGATGTCACGTCCGCCAACGCCTGTTCGTAGGTGTCTCCCTGGCCGACCACTGCGACACCGTCCCGCAAACCAAGCGGATACCCCAAATAGCCATCAGGGTGTTTTTCGATGATCAGCTTGACCTTCCGCACCATCCCTTTCTATAAGTTCTCACAGCCTCGGCGGCTGCGGCCCCGATTTCGCCACGAGGCCCTTGCCTTCATCGACCGTGACAAACTGATCTGCCCGCGACAATTGGCCGGCCGCGCCTGGCAGCGAAATTTCAACGAGTGACTTGTAGCGCATGGCCACGCCTGGTTCCGGCGGGGACTTGCGGCTTTTTGCCCTTCATGTAAAGAGAGCCGCAGGTCTCCGGCCAGACACCGCCGTAGCCCGGCGCTACATGCGCGGCCCCGATTTCGCCACGATGCCCTTGTCTTCATCGACCGTGACGAACTGATCCGCTGCGATGTTGGCGAGCCGCTGTTTCGTGCCGCTGGGCCATTCGATTTCGAGCGCCGTAACCGCTGTGTCTTTGCCAAGCCCGAACGTCAGCGCCAGATCGCTCTGTGAACAGTAGCTGCCGCCGCTGTGCACCGTACTCCACTGCTTGCCGGACGCGCTCTCGACGCGCACTACGGCGCCGATGCCATCGCGATTGGATTTCGTGCCCACCAGTCGCACCGACAGCCAGTTATTGCGATTGCCGCCGTCGTTGCGAAACAGGTACGCCGGGCCGTTGTTGGTGGTGATGAGCACATCCAGATCGCCGTCGTGGTCGATATCGGCGTAGGCCGCGCCGCGCGCCACAATCGGCGCGGTTGAAAGCCGGCCCCATGGCCGCGGACACGTTTTCAAATCTGCGTTTGCCCAGGTTGTGGAACAGCAGCGGCGGTTCCTTATATTGCACCTTGGGCTGGACGCGGCCGATCTCCTCCTCGATGTGGCCGTTGGCCGCGAAGATGTCGGGGTAGCCGTCCAGGTCGTAATCGAAGAAGAACACGCCGAAAGCGAGCGTCAGCAGGCTCGCGCGGCCTACGGTCGAAGATGGGCGCCTCGTCCACGAACAGGCCGTTGCCTTCGTTGTGGTAGAGGCCGAGCATCTGGTTGGAGAAGTTGCCCACCAGCAGATGCGCGCGGCCGGAGCGATCGTAATCGGCCGGAGTCGGTCCCCATGGCCCCGCGCGCCACGCCGTCTTCGCCGAACGCGACGCCGGCCGCCATGCCCTCTTCGGTGAACGTGCCGTTCTGTTGTTGCGGTACAGCTTGTTGGGCTGCGTGTCGTTCGCGACGAAGATGTCCGGCCAGCCGTCGCTGTTGTAGTCGAACACCGTCACGCCCGAGCGATTTGCTGGTTGGCTCGCCGATGCCCGCCTTCTGGCTCACGTCTTCAAACTTGCCGCCGCCCAGGTTGTGAAACAGCTTGCACGAAGTGCCCTTGTACGATTCCGGCGTGCAGTAGGACTTGGTCGCGCCGTCGAGCGAGCACCACAGATCGCCCTTCCGGCGTCCACTGCACGTAGTTCGCGACGAACAGGTCCAGCTTGCCGTCGCGATCGTAATCGAGCCAGGCGGCGCTGGTGCCGAAATTCGCATTGCGGATTCCGGATGCCGCCGTGACGTCGCGAAACTTGCCGTCGCCTTCGTTGTGAAACAGATGGTCGCCATCGAGCGCGGTGATGTAGACATCGTCGCGGCCGTCGTTATCGTAATCGCCGATGGCCACGCCCATGCCGTACATTTCGACGTCCAGGCCGCTTCCGGCGGTGATGTCGGTGAAGGTGCCGTTGTGATTGTTGCGATAGAGCGCGCGCGAGCGATTTGCGGCCCCGCGGCGTCCAGTCCTTGCTGTTGATGCAGCAGGATGTCGGGCCAGCCGTCGCCGTCGGCGTCGAAGAAGGCGCACGCCGGAGCCCAGCGTTTCCGGCAGATATTTCTTCCCGGCCCGCCGGCTGTTGTGCGTGAACTTGATGCCGGCCTGCGTCGGTGACGTCGGTGAAGTGAACGTTGTCACGGTGGTCGGCGGCAGCGTAGCCGCGACCGCGACGCAGAATGATCGAGAATTGCAAGTAGACATCGCCCCGCACTCGCCGCGATCGGCCGAGTCCCGGCGCGGTCGGCTTTGCGCCGTCACCGACCACCGCGCCGTCAGATGCGCACGCTTTCGTGGTCGTGGATCTGCTGCCGCTCGTTGTTGTCTTCCGGGCTCAGCGGCCGGCGGATCGCCGTGATGGATTGCGCCGATTCCTCGGCTTTGAAGCGCCGGAACAGACTTCTCCTCGCGCGCGGCTTTCTCGCGGTCGCCCAGGCCGCGATAGCACAGCATCATCGTGTAGTGCATCTGCAGATCCTCGGGATCGACCTGGCAGACGCGCTCCAGCACCTTGACCGCCTCGGCGTATTGCCGCTTCAGGAACAGAATGCGCGCGATCTGGTTGAGCACCACGCGGTCGCGCGGATACATGGATTCGACGGTGCGAAGCGAAGCCAGCGCGCCGTCGTAATCGCCGTCGGCTTTCTGGATCATCGCCTTGAAGAACCAGATGCGGCCGAGTTTCGGATTGATCGCCAGCGCCTTCTCGATGTAACGGCTTGGCGGCGTCGGTCTCGCCCTCCTGGATCAGCGCGCGCGCCACGTTCAGCCAGCCGTCGGCATATTCGGGCTCGGCCTCGGTGACTTTCCTGGAACGCGTACTCGGCGCCCTTCAGATCGCCTTGCAGCAGCAGGCCGATGCCCCAGTCGTTCCAGCGCTCGCGGTCCTGCTTTCGAACCACCGGGATCCAGTTCGTTTGCGCCCAGTCCAACGCTGGCCTTCGCCTCGCGCGCAGCGTGACGATGGGCAGGTCCGGAATCTCGCCTTTGATTTCGCCCGAGACATTCTGCGGAATGTTGCCGCGGTCGAACGAGTATTCCAGGCTGTTGTGATCGCGTTGAGCAGCGCCGGCATCCTGCCCCGGTTTGGGCTGGCCGGCATACGCGAACTGCGTGTAGTACCACGAGAACTTGCGGTAGTTCAGCTTCGCAGTGAAGCGTGATCGGTCCCTTGGCGTCTTTCGGAATCTGCACGCGGTAGTGCGCCACGTCGGCCGCGCCCGGCGGAATCAGCCGGACGTACAGCACGCTGCGCGCCTGCCAGGCGTTGCGCTTGTTGATCGGATTGCCGGCGCCATCCAGCTGGTACGACCGATAGAAGTGCGCGCCCGGCTCCACCGGCCCGCGCCCGTTGTCCTCCACCTGCCCGCTCCAGAAGATCACGCGGCCATCGGCGTCTTTGCCTTGCAAGTTCCAGCCAGACGTCGAAGGCATCCACCGTTCCGCCGGGAAGAAATGGCCGATCTTGCGCGTGCGCACCACCACGTCCACGCGCGCCGTCGAGCCCGGCTGCAGCTTGCGTTCCAGCTTGGTCGATGCGGCGCGGCAACTTGCCCACTTCGCGAATTACACCGGTCGAGGCCGCTGCTCGGCTTCCTCGCCCACGGCGAAGCCGGACATGGCCTGCGGCGCGTCGCCCGTGCGCCGCACCATCTGCTGTGCTCCTTGTCGCATCCACCGGCGAGACCGCGAAAATATCGACCGTGATGAAGCCCGACTTCAGGAAATTGTTCCGTCGCCTTCATTTGCGCTTCGTCGTGGTTGACGTAGGCGACCGCCATGTTGGCGGCGGGGAAGCGGTGCGAGTGCACCTTGCCGTCGTGATTGCCGGGATCGTGCGAGGCGACACTAGCGGCATGTGGCAATCCGCGCAGACCTGGCTCTTCGCCGGATAGTAGAACGACCGCGCGCCCTGCCCGGAGACGCCGCTGGCCTGCCAGTTGTCGTAATCGTTGAAACCGCGGAACCAGCGATAGTTGTTCACCGGAACGTCCAGGTGCACTTTGTGGCAGGCCGCGCAGAACTCGGCCGATTCGCCGCGCATGAACGGCTTCAGGAACGCTTCTGTGTGCGGCTCCGGGATTGAGATACGTCAGAAAACTGTCCAGCGCGTGCATGTACGGATTGCGTGCTGGTGGCCAGCTCGTGCAGCGGCGGATACTCGATGGTGAAATCGCCGTTGCCCATGGTGCTGTCGACGTGCACGATGGAGTGGCACGACGTGCAGGCCAGGCCGGCGTGCGCCTCCGGCGTATCGATCTGGTCCTTGATGGGCCGGTCGAAGCGGCCGTTGAAAAACACGGCGTGATCGTGGCAGCCCGCGCACCACTTGCTCGGCTGCGGTCCGACCACCGATCTGCATGTACTCGATCGACTTCCGGTAGAACTGGTTGTTGAACGACGCGAAATGGTGCACCGAGCTTTTCCACTGCTCGTAGATGTCCTTGTGGCATTCGCCGCAGGCCGCCGAATCCATGAAAAAGTTCGACGGGATGATGCCGCCGACGTTGGTCTTGGCCGAAGACGGGAAGAACGGCGATTTCGGTCCGCCGCCTTCGCCTTCCATGGATGCGGGAACGGTCAGTGCGTTGCGGATGCGCGCGCTGCTGTCCGGTACTGCTCGTCGATAGACTGCCGTGGCAAGCGGAAATGCTACCAGCAGGGCAAGCGAAACCTGAAACGCTCTGCCGAAGGGCGGCGCCTGCCGCATGGCGAATGGGGTTAGAACGATCAGACCGATCGCTGCGGCCGCGATATGGGCCCCGAGCGCCCAGCGGTGATCCAACGTATTGCCCCTGATGGCGAGGAACAAGCCGAGTGCTGACGCCGCGAGGAAAAAGCCCGCCGCTACCGGAAATTGACGCAGAAGAAACACCAGCGCCACCGTGAGCGCCACGCCCAGCACGAAGTGCAGCAGGACGTTGCCCATATAGAAAATCGTGGGCGAAGCGAATGCCGCAATGCAAGCGGTGTTGACGAGCAGAACGATGAACAGAATCGCAGTCCACTGAAGGAGCTTGCGGGAACTCATCGACCGCTTCCGCTCGCTCCATCCGCCAAAGGCCGGATCAGACGCAAGGCGGGCCTTGTGTTGTAGCGCTCCCGGTATTCATGGTGCGCTGCATCATCGGGAAAATGTTGGGAAGGGGGATAGGGATACGAAGTCATCGCATGGAACGGTAAGGGTTCGACGGACTGCGAGAAAGCCGTGTTGTAATCGCCATCTTTGGCCCAGCCGTCCACCAGCAGCAGGTAATCGCGCTTCCAGCCCCGTTTGAGCGGCGGAAAGTTGCGGGTTGGGAACAGCAGCCGTAACTCATCACCCGAGCCCATGATGACCAGCCGGTCATCCACACCATCGAGAAGCGTCTGCACATCTCCGTACCGCGTGTACAGGCCGGCAGTCGGATTCCACATCGAGACCGGCATCCATGTCTGGTAGTCGAAAGCTTCGGGCTGCTGGCGCTGCGGATCGATTCTCGGTTTGGAAAATCCACGAAAATGCAGATCCGCAGATGCGGCGTTGACATGCGTCAACTGCACCTCTGGTTCACCAGCGTTCTCGCTCAGGAAAATCTCGTCCCAGTAAACGCACAGATTGGTGACGATGCGAACTTCCCGCGATACCGAAAGCCATTTGCCGCTGAGGTTCACCGCAATGGTCTTAGGCTTTCCAGCGGGAATCCCCATATCTTGGATGACCGTTTGCCATGCGCCGTTCGCGTCCTTCACCTGAAGGTAAGGAAGCGCCAGGCCGTTCTTGAATTCCTGCGACGCCCGGCGGAACGTGCTCCCATCGGCCCAATCCACCCAGCCGTTCAAAACCAGCACCGCCCGCCCGTCGCGCGCCGCACTGCCAAAATCGAGATCGAGCTGATGCAGCTCGGCAACTCCGTTGTAGTCCCGCCGGAAGCCATCCGGATAAGTCCGGTCACGCTTGAGTAGCCGTGCGAGCACATCACGGCCCGAGGAATCGTGAGCTGCCACCGGATAAGTTCGCTTGTTCACACCGTAGAGCCGGAAGTCAGGGAAGGGCGGCGCCTTGAATTTTTCATTCGTAAAGATTTCCGTGCCCGCCGGGCGATCCGCCGCGATCAACTCGACGTGATCCAGATAGGAAACCTCGCGCAATTCTTCCGTGACGCGAATTTCGTAGTTTCCGTCTTTTTCAGCCAATGATTCGCCGGGAATCTGCACGTACTCATGGTGATCCACTGGGAAATACTGGCCGTCGCCTAAGCTTGCGCCGAGCGGCGCGACGCCCAGCACATCGGTAATGAACTCAAATCTTTTTCCGTTCCAGGCGAAAATCATCGGGCAGGAGCCCGAAAGCCGCTGGGCTTCCTTGAAGTTCAGGGCGGTGGTAACTGGCTGCTTGGCTTCGTTCTGGATCAGGCCATTGGGCCACGTGATGCGCACCGCGTCTACGTCTTTGTACCCGGCGAGCCCAAACGTAAGCGGCACTCCCGCATAAATCTTCTTCTGATAACTCGCCCCGGTCTTGATCTCCACCGTCGCGCCCGGCGCCAGCTTGAGATTTTTCACACCGCTGATGCTAACGCGCACCCAGTTATGCCCCGTAGGCGTCTGGTTTTCGAAAAGGTGCAAGGCGCCATCGGCGCCGATCAGGGCGACATCCACGCGCCCATCGCCGTTGAAATCCGCAGCAATCAAGGCCGAGCCCGAAGCCAACCCGTCCGCGGCAGCGTCATGGCGCTCCAGCTTGCCCTGTCCCAGGTTTCGATAAATCGCCGGGCCGGCCACAAGGTCGCCGATGCCGCGGCCCTCCAAGTCGGCGAACGCCGCCGGTCCCTTCGTATCTAGAGTGGCCGTCGGCTGCAAATTACCCCCATGGTTTTCGATCAGGACGGCGGCCGTCGCAGAGATCGCCACCAAGTCCGGGAAACCGTCGTTGTTGAAATCTTCGGACAGCACTGCGGTCGCATCGGCTGGCAGGGCATCGAGCGGCATCGCTTCATACTTGCCATTGAGACGATCGCGATAAATGACGCCCGCGCGATCGCGATAGACAACCGCCAGGTCGCTCGCCGCGGTATCGTGCCGCACGGCAAAAATCGCGCCGTCCACTGCGTGCCCTGCGACGAACGGAAATTCCGCGGTCTCATTGCTGAAGCCCGCCTCGCCGTTGTTGGCGACTAGCGCGGAATTCGCGCCCAGAAGCAACAGGTCCAGGTCGCCATCGTGGTCGTAATCGATCCATAGCGCCTTCTCGTAGGGGCCGGTAGGTAGTTCCGCGGGAACTTTCTCAAAGATCCCCTTGCGGTTGTGATACAGCTGCGCGCCCGTGCCCGTTAGTACGCAAAGGTCGGGCAAGCCGTCGTTGTCGAAATCTCCCGGCGCGATGCTCCGGACATTCCTCAAATCGTCCAGGCCTGATTTTGTGACTGGCGTTTTCCCGTCTTTATAAACACGCACTCCCTCAGCCGACCATGCGATCAAATCCGCATGGCCGTCGCCGTTCAGATCGAGCACAGCCATCCCGGCAGTCGCGGCGTCGAAGTGACCCGGCAACGAACGGTCCGCAAATTTGAGCCGGGCTGGCGCTTCATCCGCCGGTTGGGGCTCGACCGTCTCGTAGATCTCGGCGTAATAACTCCACTCCATGTCTTCTGGAACGGCAGCGCCGGCCTGGCGTTTCTTGATCTCCTGGAAAATCTTCAGTTCCCGTGCCGAATCTTCCGTTCGCCCCGCCTGCCGGTATTGATTGAAAAGCTGAAAGTGCGGCCCGGCCAGATTCGGATTCAGTTTCTCGGCGAGCTCTAGTTGCTTCAAGCCCTCCACCGGTTTCCCGGCAAGCTTGTATAGCACGCCCAGGTTGTAGTGCGTAATCGGCTCGTCCGGCACCAGCTTCGTCATGCCCTCGAGCTGCTGGATGGCGTGCTCGTAATCGCCGTCTTTCTTATAAACGATGCCCAGATTAAACCAGGTGTGCGGAATGGCAGGCTCTTGCTTCTGCGCCTTGGCCAGTTCCGCGACGCCATCCTTGGTTTGGCCGGCGCGCAGCAGGGCCAACCCGTAATTCACTCGTTCGCGAGCGGAATTGGGCGCGACATCGAACGCTTTCTTGAACTCGCCGACCGCTTCCTTCTGCGTCGTGGGGTTCTCGTAAAACGCCTTCCCCAGATTGCGATAGTGCCAGAGGAGATCCTGCTGCTGGCGAGAGGCGCTGGCGCCATGGAGCAAAAGCAACGCCGCTGCGGGCAACACGATGCCCGAAATCCACCAAAAGACCCGATTCATGGAGTGATGTCCTCACATTATGCAACCAGGACGCCCAAGACTAAATAATAGGTTTGTATTAGGTTTACCACCAGGCGGCCGGGAATCTGCGACATTTTGATGGCATTGCCATGGTAGGCTAAATGGTATGAAGACAACCATCGATCGTGGGGGGCGGGTGGTGATTCCGAAGCGCTTGCGGGAACTCGCGGGTCTACAACCAGGCATCGAAGTCGTGGTGGAATTTCAGGACGGCAAGATTCAGATTGAGACTGCGGCCAAGCCGGTGAAGATGGTGCGCAAAGGTGCCTCGTTCGTGTTGCGGGCTCCTCGCGGTACGCCGCCGCTGACGGTAGAGCAAGTGAATGGAATCGTCGAACGAGTTCGAAACCGGGAGGTCTAGCGCGCCTGTGAAATTCGGCCTGGACACGAGTTGTTTGATTCCCCTTGTGGCCGAATGGCATAAGCATCACGATCAAACTACGCGGGACTACCAGGCGCGCCTCAGCCGGGGTGAGCGGCCCGTGATTGCGATTCATGCGTTGCTGGAGTGCTATTCGGTCTTAACTCGCCTGCCTCACCCGGTCCGCGTTCCTGCTAATCTGGCCGAGCAGATCCTCACGCAGTACTTCGCTGACGTTGAAATTGCCGGCGTGACGCCGGAGACCGCCTGGCTGGCCATCCGTTTGCTGGCAGGGCTGGATCTGGGCGGCGGCCGAATCTACGACGCGTTGATTGCCGCTACCGTACTGCACGTCGAAGCAGAGGTTTTTGTGACGTGGAATGTTAAACACTTTCTCTCCTTTGCGCCAGCCGGTCTCGAGATCCGCCAGCCGTAGATTCCTCGAAACCGGTATCCTGGGCACATGATCACGCGCCGGAATCTGCTAGCCTCCGCCGCTGCAGTGCCATTGTCCGCAACCACGAGCCGTATGTTTCTTTGCATGCACCAGACGACGTCGGCCGGATCCACGTTCCGCGCTTCGCTAGAGGGCTACGCGCGCGCCGGCATCCGCTACGTTGAAATCACACTGCCCATGATCGGGGAGTTCGTGAAGACCGGGAACATCGCAGAAGCAAAGCGCATCATAAAGGATCTCGGTCTTACAGCAGTCTCCTTCGGCGGCGTCCGGGGCCTTGCCGAGCCAAGCGCTAGTCACGTTCAAGCCGTCGAAGAACTGAAACGCACGAGTGCTTTGGTGGCGGACTTGGGAATCGATCGCTTGGTTTGCCCGTGCGGAACAACCGAAAAATTTACAAGTGATGATTACGCGCGTGGCGCCGAAAACCTTCGCGAGGCCGGTGAAATCGTCAAGCCGCTCGGCATTACCGCCATGATCGAGTTCATGCGCGGATCTACGTTTATCGGAACGCTGCCTACGGCGTTGCGTCTAACTCATCAGGCGGCACATCCGAATGTTCGCCCCATGCTCGATTGTTATCATTTTTGGGCCGGGCTGAGTAAGTTCGAAGATCTGGATCTGGTGCAAAGCGGCGAAATCCACCACGTGCACTTTCAAGATGTACCGGACATCCCGCGAGAGCAGCTCGACAACACCACGCGCGAGATTCCCGGCGACGGCATCTCGCCTCTGGTGCGCATATTGCACAAACTCGCGGAGAAGAATTATCGCGGCCCACTTTCCGTCGAGCTATTCTATACGCACCTGCAAAGAGGCGACCCGTATGAAGTGGCGCTGCGCATCCGCCACAAAGCTGAGCCCATCCTCCAACAAGCAGGCGTCCTGTGACTTCCAACGGCCAAGCTCCACTGTTTCGTGCCCTCAACGTGACGAAAACCTACCGCTCCGGCGCGAACGACCTCGTGGTTCTCGATCACCTCAGCTTCGATGTCGCCCAAGGGGAGCGATTGGCCCTGGTTGGTGAATCGGGTGCCGGGAAGTCTACGTTGTTGCATCTATTGGGCGGTCTGGACAGTCCAACAACCGGTACGATATACTACAAATCGAAAGACATATCAGGGCTCGGAGATTCAGATCTAGCGGATTTCCGGAACCGTGAAGTTGGCTTCGTCTGGCAGATTCACTATTTATTACCGGAGTTTACCGCTCTGGAAAACGTGATGATGCCTTTGCTGATTCGCGGCGGATCGCAAGCTGAGGCAGCCTCGGCTTCGATGGCGAGGTTGGAGGAGGTTGGGCTTGGAGCACGCACTGGGCATCGTGCCGGTGAGTTGTCCGGGGGTGAACAGCAAAGGGTCGCACTGGCTCGTGCTTTGGTCGCGAATCCTTCGGTGCTGCTGGCCGATGAGCCAACCGGGAATCTGGATTTCAGGACCGGGGAGATGATCTTCGACCTCCTGACCGACCTGCATCGTTCACATCAACTTACGTCGATTTTCGTTACCCACAATCTGTCGTTTGCCGGACGGTGTGATCGTGTGTTGAGACTGGAAGCGGGGTCCCTGGCGGGGTCTTCGCCCGTGCAACCGAATACGAACCGGGAGTATCTTAAATAGTGGGATCGTTTTTTGTAAACAGCGGGGGCGCTACGCAGTATGTTTGAACGCTATACGGAAAAGGCTCGACGGGTGATCTTCTTCGCGCGCTACGAGGCGAGCCAGTTTGGAAGTCCATTTATAGAGACTGAGCACTTACTGCTGGGATTGCTCCGGGAAGATAAAACCCTGGCCAACCGTTTTCTTCGGTCTCACGCGGCTGTCGAATCGATCCGCAAGCAGATCGAGGGTCATACCACCATCCGGGAGAAAGTGTCGACATCGGTCGATCTCCCACTGAGCCACGAGTGCAAGCGCGTTTTGGCTTACGGAGCCGAGGAAGCCGAGCGGTTGAGCCACAAACACATCGGTACCGAGCACCTGCTGCTTGGTCTTTTGCGCGAAGAGAAATGCTTTGCGGCCGAGATCCTGCACGAACGCGGACTCCGGCTCTCGGCCATTCGCGAGGAACTGGCTCGCGCCTCGTCTGAAAAAGTGGCGTCCAACCGGCCCAAAGAGAGTTCTTTGCTCGCCGAGTTTAGCCGCGATCTCACGCAGGCCGCCGTCGATAACTCGCTTGATCCGCTGATTGGCCGCGACTACGAGCTGGAGCGCGTCGTTCAGATCCTCTGCCGCCGCACCAAGAATAATCCGGTCCTGATCGGCGAGCCAGGCGTGGGAAAGACCGCCATTGTGGAAGGCTTGGCGCAGCGCATCGCCGAGGGCGACGTGCCTTCGTTTCTGGCCGACAAGCGCATTCTCGCGCTGGACCTTTCGCTGATTGTTGCCGGCACCAAGTACCGCGGGCAGTTTGAAGAACGCCTGAAAACCATCATGAAAGAATTGATGGAAAATCAGAATGCCATCATCTTCATTGATGAGCTGCATACTCTGGTGGGCGCCGGGTCGGCCGAGGGCTCGCTCGATGCCGCCAATATTCTCAAACCAGCGCTTTCGCGCGGGGAGATCCAATGCATCGGCGCCACCACGCCGGGCGAGTACCGCAAGTCCATCGAAAAGGACCGCTCACTCGAGCGCCGCTTCCAGGCGGTGAAAGTGCCGCCGCCCACCGAAGCAGACGCCATCAAGATCCTGTTCGGCATCAAAGATCGCTATGAGAAGTTCCATGCAGTCGGCTATACCGATGAATCCATCGAGACCGCGGTGTACACCTCGAATCGCTATATTCCAGACCGCTTCCTGCCTGACAAGGCCATCGATCTGATTGATGAAGCGGGCGCACGCGTGAAACTGCGCCAGACCACCTTGCCCGCGGATCTTGCGGACATCCAGAAGCGCATCAAATTCATCGTGCACCGCATGGAAAACGCTATCGCAAACCACGAGTTCGAAAAGGCGCGCTTCTATTCCGACGAGGAGCGCAAAGAGCGCGAAAACATGCGTCAGTTGCGTGAGAAGTACAACCTCGACGATACTTCCACCGGCATCGTCACAAAGGACGACATCGAAGATGTCGTCGCGCGCTGGACTGGCGTTCCCATGACGGCAATCAAGGAAGAAGAGATTGCCAAGCTGCTCCGCATCGAAGAAGAATTACACAAGCGCATCATCAGCCAGGAGAAGGCCATTTCTGCGCTGGCTCGCGCGATCCGCCGCTCCCGTGCGGGCCTGAAGGCCAGCGCCAGGCCGGCAGGTTCGTTCCTGTTCCTGGGCCCCACCGGTGTCGGTAAAACCGAAGTAGCGCGCGCCCTGGCTGCCTTCCTGTTTGGCAGCGAGAAATCACTGATCCGCTTCGATATGTCGGAGTTCATGGAGAAGCATTCGGTTTCGAAGCTGATCGGTTCGCCTCCCGGATACGTCGGCTATGAAGAAGGCGGCCAGTTGACCGAGCGCGTGAAGCGGTCGCCTTATTCCATCATCCTGCTAGACGAAATCGAGAAAGCGCATCCGGATGTGTACAACATCCTGTTACAGGTTTTTGAAGACGGCCAGTTGACCGACGGCCTCGGCAACACGGTCGATTTCAAGAACACGATTATCATCATGACTTCGAACCTGGGGGCGCGTTTCCTCGAGAAGCGCGGCAACCTGGGCTTCTCCGCTCCGGCTACGGAGGGCATTCCCTCCAAGATCGAGGACATGGTCCGCGGCGAAGTGAAGCGCGCCTTCAACCCCGAGTTCCTGAACCGCCTGGACGAAGTGATCCTGTTCACCTCGCTCAACGACGAAGATTTGCTCAAGATCATCGGCCTGATGGTCGAACAGATCAACGGCAACCTGGTGGCTAAGCAGATCAAGATTCACCTGACTCCCGATGCAGGCAAGTACATCCTGGAAAAAACCTGCGCGGATCGGAGCTATGGCGCGCGCCCGTTGCGCCGCGCTCTCCAGAAGTACATCGAAGATCCGCTCTCGGAATCTCTGATCCAAGGCGTGCTGCCGCGGCCCTCGGAACTCGAGGTCTACCTCGGCGACACCGGCATTTTCTACCGCCCGATCGCCGAAGCGCAGCCAGTAGGCGCCGGAGACACACCCGCCGAACCAGTCGCCGGTACGCCGCTCTACACATTCTGACCTTTACGAGCCGTGACCGCGAGGGAGCGGTGTACGCGCTTTTCCGAAAACGTGCGCCCGGCTATATTCCCTCTAATACGCTACAGCCACCTGAACCGCATCGCTGACAGTCCCGCCCACCTGCAGTTGCACCGTGTGATAGCTTCCCGCAGCGTTCGCGGGCACGCGCACATTCACTTGCAAAGCTCCCGCCACCAAGTCCGGCGCGGCGCCGGCGTACAAAACCTCGGCAGGCTGCCCGTCAAGTAGAACTGAGACGGGCAGGATCGGTTTTGATAGCGGTGGATGGACAATGGCGCCGTCGGGCAGTTCTTGCGTGAAGAGTCCAGCTCCGGTAGCAAACAGGGCCACGACCGATCCCCGCTTCGCAGGATTCGATGAAGAGTTGAGCGTCCCGTCGGTGTTGAGAGCTGCGGCGAATGCTTTTTGCGCCATCTCCGGGAACGGCGGCGTCGGCGCTATTGTAAAGATCTCTGGGTTGCTCGATACGACCTTTAGATCAACCGAAGGCGACGAATTGAGCGCGCTTACGACATGCATTGACGTGGCCGTCTTTCCGCCGATCTCGAATGGAACGATGGCATTGATCTGATTGGCGCCGGCATAAAGCATCGGAGCGGGCATGCCATCGAACAGCACTGCACGCCGGCAAGCGTAGTAGCGATTTTTCCAGTCGAGTCGAATCGCGCACCCACGCCAGCTGCGGGCCCGAGGCCGGTTCCATATAAGCTGATGATTTCGCCCGGCGCTACCTGACCAGAAGCGGAATAAGCCGCTCCGTTTGCCTGTGCAAGGATGCCGGTTCCAACCGGCCCTCCTGCAGGGATGCGAACAAGCGATCCAACCGATCCCAACACCGTCTCACTGCCCGCTGCGTCGAGCGCGACCGCAGTTCCGGCCGCGCCAGTGGGAAGCATTTGCGTTGTAATCAGCTTGGATCCATCAGGCGCCAGTGCCACGACAAAGGCCCTGCCAAGGTTCAGGCCGTTCGGTAGGGAAGGGAAGTCCCAGGAGAGCGTGTCCCCGGTGACCCAGGGGCGCTCTTGCGCGTCCAGTTGCAGCCCGTGAAACTCCTCGAGCACAGAGCCGCCAAGAAAAGTAGAAAACTTCAGTGCCGTGCCCGTCGAGTTCAACCGGCTTACGAAGATGTTCGCAGGTATCCCGAAACCCCCTGTCGCGCGGAACTTGCTCTGAAAAGCTCCAGGCGTAACGGGAAAATCGGGACTCTCCGTTATGCCTGCAACCACGACATCGCCGTCGCTAGTCAACGCCAGCGCGTGTACCGTGTCTTCGAAGGCGCCCCCAAGTCCCCCTGGGCCGGAGCCCCCTAAATATGTGGACCACAGCAGCTGGCTTCCGTCGGCGCTCAGTCTCGACACGAAGCTGGCGGAATGCGAAGACGTGGGATTTGGGCCGCCAAAGGCACCGCAAGCGCACGAAGTCTGAAATGCACCCGGAGTTATTGGAAATCCACCTCCGGTTGAGCCGGCTACGGTCGCCGTTCCGTCCGCACTAACTGCGATTGCGACTCCATCACTCACCGGCCCGAGGAAAGTTGAATACAAGATCTGATCGCCGGCGTTAGACAGCTTGCTAACAAACGAAGCACCCGTGCTTCTGTATGCGTTCGCCGTAACTGGAACATCCACCATGCCGGTGACAAATACATTGCCCACCGCGTCCAATGCGAGGGCATCCACTTCCGTGTCACTTTGGCTGCCGCCAAAGAATGTCGAGAAAAGTAAATGCGTACCCGTAGGATCTACCTTGCTGATGAATCCTCGCAGGTGTGTGCTCGGGCCGATTTTGACCAGCGGATTCAACTGAGGGAAGTCGGACGAAGAGGTTAGCCCGACTATAAACAAGTTGCCCTCCGCATCTACCGCTGCCGCTTTCGGAGCGTCAACCGCGCTGCCACCGAAGGTGAATTGGTAAAGGACGTTGTTCGCACGGTCCACTTTAATTACCGTCACCTTGGCGGCAAGATTCTGGTTTGCGATGTTCCCTACGTAAACATCCCCGTTGACATCCGTAGCCATGCAGCAGGCAGTCCCGTACGTTCCCAAATCAAAATATTTGAGCAACGCCTGCCCCGGCGCAAGATCCACCATCGCGAGAAACAGTACGAGGCACCAAAACCCACGCCTGTATCCTTTCGACACGCTCTCCGTTTCCTGTTGAAGCCGAGAGCCGTCCGATTTATTGAACGGGCTTAATAACAAAGCATTGGCCATAGGGCGATTTGTTACGACCCTCGCACGCCGGAGGCCACCTCAGTACGGCCATGCCGTATCATCCGCACGCCGGATCGTCGGCCTCATCCTGCGCAGGTACGGATACTTCGCCGCAGCGGCTTCGTTCACTTCCACACCCAGCCCTGGCTTATCCGCGATATTCACATCGCCGTCCTCAAACGTCGGCATCGCCGAAAACACTTCGTGTACCGCTGCTGGCCAGTCCACTGTGCACTCCTGTATGCCGAAGTTCGCGACCGACAGGCTGACGTGCGCGTTCGCCATGTGCGAAATCGGCGAGATGTTGCCCGGCCCATGCCATGCCGTCAGGATTCCCTTCGATTCGCACACCGTCGCGATCTTCTTGCCCGTCGTGATGCCGCCGCAATGCGCGAGATCGTTCCTTATGTAGTCGATCAGGTGTTCTTCAATCAGGTTGAGCCCTTCCCATGGCCCCACAAAAACTTCTCCCATTGCGATGGGCGTGCTGGCCCGCTGGCGAATCAGGCGAAATGTGTCCAGATGTTCCGGCCTTAGAGGGTCTTCGAGATAAAACAACTTGTACGGCTCCAGATCCTGAGCCAGACCTACCGCCTGGTTTGGTGTAACCCGCTCGTGGACGTCATGCAGCAGTCCGATATCGCCGCCGAGCGTCTTTCGCAGGTGCTCGAACAGCTTGGGCACCGTGCGCACGTAAGCTCCGGGTTCCCAAACTTCCGACGGCGGCAGATCTTCTTGATATGCCTTCTCCGTGGCCGCGCGCTGCCGCTCCGACTGCGGCACGGAGTAGCCGCTCTCCATCCCCGGCGTGGCCACCTGCGCCTTAATTACCTTGTATCCTCGCTCCATCAGCTTCCGCGCATTCTCTTCCACTTCGTGGAAATCGCGTCCGCTGGCTGTCGAGTATGTGAGCAGCCCCTTGCGGGCCCGGCCGCCCAGCAGTTCATATACCGGCAGGTCTGCTATTTTCCCTTTGATGTCCCACAGCGCCATGTCAATGCCGCTGATGGCCGACATGTGTACCGATCCCGACCGGTAATACGGCAGGAAAAACAACGTCTGCCACAGATCCTCGAGCTGCATCGGATTGCGCCCGATGAGTCCAGGGGTCATGTGCTCTTCAAGAAACTTGGCCACACCCAATTCGCTGCCCGAGCACGTGGCGTCTCCCCAGCCCCACAAACCCGCCTGGTTTGTCTCGATCTTGACCAGAACGTAGTTCCCCAGCGCCGTGCGAGCCGGATTGCAGGCGATCACTTTGACCTCCGTGATCTTCAAGTTCCGTGGGGCTCCCGCCCAGGCTGCCGTCGCCAGTCCACTCAGCAGAAAGGATCGCCGTTTCATTCTTTTCACCCCCCCGTTATCATGTTGATTCTAGCCAAAGCGCTCGAACGCGTTGGTCTCTCCTTGACACTCTAGGAGAAGCTGCTGTACACTCTCTTTGTCATTCTAGGAAAGCAAACTGAGCCGCGACCAAAGGGAGCGGTTGCTAACGAACTGGAGAGCTGAATGCGTAAATCAGCGGAACTGCTGCAGGGCACCCTTGATATGCTGATTTTGAAAGCCGTCTCGCTCGGACCGCTGCACGGCTATGGCGTACTGCTGCGAATTCAACAAATTTCAAACGGTTCGCTGCAGATTCAACAGGGCTCGCTTTACCCGGCGCTCTACCGCCTCGAGCGCCAGGGACTGATCTCCGGAGAGTGGGGCGAAAGCGAGAATAACCGCCACGCCAAATTTTACAGCCTCTCCGCAGCCGGCAGAAAAAGGCTGCGCGCCGATCTTGCCAGCTGGACACGCCTGAGCGATGCCATTGCGTCGGTCATGAAAGCAAAGCCGGAAGAGGCCTGATATGCCGTTCCACTTTCCACGTCTGTCAGGCCGCCGGCGATTCGAGCACGACATGGAGCGGGAGATGCGGTTGCACATGGAGCACCGCGTGGAAGACCTCGTCCGATCCGGAACGCCACGGCCTGAAGCTGATCGGCTGGCAAGAATCGAGTTCGGTAGCGCAGAGAGGGTCAAAGAAGAGTGCCGGTCCTCCTCGGGGTTCGGCTTGTTCGATGAGATCGCCAGCGATTGCCGGTACACCTGCCGGATACTCCGAAAATCCCCGGCGTTCGCGCTCGTGGCAATCGCGGTGCTGGGCGTCGGCATTGGCGCGTGCACGGCGATGTTTAGCGTGGTGAACAGCGTCCTTCTCCGGCCCATGCCGTACCCCGAGCCTGACCGCATTGTTCGGGTCCTGACGAACAATCCGCCGCTACACATCAGCAACGGTCCGGCGTCTTACCCTGACTTCCGCGATTGGTCGGACAGCAGCATTTTTACCTCCGTTGGCGTGTACCATACGAGCCGCATGATCGTTTCAATCAACGGACAATCCGAACGCGTCCTCGGCGCCACGGGAACCAGCGGCGTGTTCTCGACTTTTGGGGTTACTCCGCTTCGTGGCCGGTTGTTTACCGGCGATGAGGACAGGCCCTCGGATGCGCCTGTGGCCCTTTTGACCGAGCGCTTCTGGCGCCGGCGATTAGGGGGCAACGAGCTTCAGATCGGTTCTCCTCTACGCATCAACGGAAGAGCTCTCACCGTCGTCGGCGTCGTTCCGGCTTTCCTTGGCTTCGATGGCGACCCCGAATTGTGGATCTCGCCCTCCAATGGGAGCGAAACTGCGTTGCGGTTCAATCGTTTCTGGCACAGCGTGGCTCGGCTGCCAGGCAACGCAACCCGGCAGCAAGCGCAAGAACGCTTGCGGCAGTTGTGCCGCCGGCTTGCCTCTGCCTACCCTGACGCCAATAAGGACTGGGGCGTGGATCTCGCCGATCTGAAGGATTCGTTGGTCGGTGAAAGCCGCGCTCAACTGCTGGTACTGCTTGGCGCGGTGTTCATTGTATTGCTTGTCGTATGCGCCAACATTGCCACGCTCTTCCTGGTGCGGGCCACCGCGCGCGAGCGGGAGATCGCCGTGCGCGCGGCTATCGGCGCCAGTCGCGGGCGGATTGCGCGCCAATTGCTAACTGAAAGCGCAGTGATCGCCGGCATAGGCGCGATCGTGGGCGCGTTCATCGCCGCCGGAGCGATTCATATGTTACGCGAGCGGGGACCGCAAAATTTGCCCAGGCTCGAAGAGATCAGCATCGACGGCCGTGCCTTGGCCCTTGCCGCCGGCCTGGCTTTGATCACGGGCGTGTTGTCCGGAGTAGCTCCGGCGCTTTACAGTACCCGCAAAGCTCTGCATGTTGGCATGCAGGGTAGCCGGACTGCGACCGACCCCCGGCGCAAATCTCAGCTCCGCGCGGTGCTGGTCACGGCTGAGGTGGCGTGTTCGGTCATCCTTCTAGCCGGCGCCGGCCTCCTGGGGAGGAGTTTCTGGGCAGTGATTCATCTGGATCTCGGGTTCCAGCCCGATCGCCTGTTGACGCTATTCGTGTCCATGCCCGCCTCGAGATACATGGATGGCGAGAACTACCAGAGCGAAAAGGTACGTCAGTATGTCGAAGATGTAGTTTCCAGCATCCGATCCCTCCCCGGCGTGGATGGAGCCGCGGTAGGTATGTACGTGCCCGGCGGCGGTGGTGGATGGGAGACCTGGCAAAAGGTGCAAATTGTCGGTGAATCCGGACATGACGAAGGATTCGTGCACGGCATCAATCAGGCGGTGACTCCGGACTATTTCAGGACGCTCGGAATTCCAGTCCGCGCCGGACGCTTGTTCAACGCAAGTGATAACGAGCGTTCTCCCAAAGTTGCCGTTGTAAACCAGGTATTCGCAGGCGAAAAATTCGGCGCTGGCAACCCGCTCGGGCGGCGGGTCATCGTGGAGGGAGAGCGCGAGCCGCGGGAAATCGTCGGAGTGGTCGGAAACGTCAAAACAGATATGCCGACAGCAGCCGCTCCACCGCAGCTCTACCTGCCTGAAGCTCAGAATCCTATCCCTGTTCTCGCTGTATTCGTTCGTAGCTACCAGAAGGATCCTTCGCTGCTGAGCAACGCGGTACAACGCCGAATTCTCGATGTCGATCGTGATATCCCTGCGTACCAGATTCGGACGGCGGACCAGGTACTTGCCGGAACGCTGGCCAGCCAGCGATTTCTGACCGGCCTGATGTCCGGCTTCGCGGTGGTATCCGTGTTTCTCGCTGTCATCGGACTTTACGGTGTCTTAGCTTATGTTGTTGCGCACCGAACACGCGAGTTCGGTGTCCGTTTAGCGCTCGGGGCTCGCGGGGCCCAGGTCATTGCGATGGTTCTCCGGCAGGGGTTGACGATCGTCATCGCGGGCGTCGCAGCCGGATTCCTCGGGGCCTTCGCCTTGAGCCGCGTTTTGAGCACCTTGCTATACAACGTCAGCCCGCACGATGCTCTCGTGTTTTTCATGGCTCCCCTGATCATCTTCATCGCCGGGGCGTTCAGTTGCTGGCTGCCGGCCCGCCGCGCCGCGAACGTCGATCCCGCCATCGCCCTTCGCTGGGAATAAGCGCTGTTCGGTAGCGCCTGAAAGGTGAGTTGTTTCAGCCGCAAGTTCGAGAACCTGGGCCGCACTCCAGTTGCAATTCGCTTTACAACTTCTGCCCAATTCACGGCTCGATCCGTGTGACACCTGCGATGCAAGCTGGGATCACTGATCACGTGAGGGACTTGTCCGAGCTGCCTGCGTGATATTCTCAAACGCAGATGCAGGGCGAAGGCAAGCTGCGACAACCTGCGATTAGACGACACCCCAAAAACCTAATCATGGTGTTGTTGGTTCTTTTGCCATTGACCGGGTGCTTGGGCTGGGGTGACCTGTTCCAAGAAAAGCGGTTCATCTCTGGGGATTACTTTTTGATGGAAAGTGATCGAAACACAACAGATGATCTGTACCTTTTCACTGGCAACAATACAGGCAGCATTGCGGGACCGCTTAATCGAATCGGATGGAATCAGCAATACATCGTCTTTAGAGATGCTAGGTTCCCGACGCAATGGAACGTCATCACGGTTAAAGAGCACAGTGAATCCAAAATTACCGACGCCCAAAGGACGCAGGATGCTAGGTTCCAGCACATTATCGTGGGCTCCGCGTCAGAAGCATGGCAGCGGGCGCAGGCTCAAAACTCGAACTGAACGCTTCAACGCGCATTTCAGACAATACCCCTGTTCGCCCGTTACCCTTCCTGCGAACGATTACGATAGGGAGGGAGATAACCGATGGACACAAAAGGCCATGCGGCAATCGTCACGGGCGGCGCATCGGGATTAGGCGCGGCAACCGCACGTGCTTTGTCAGCGACTGGCTCGCAAGTCGCCATCTTCGACGTGAATGAAACGGAGGGGGCGTCCGTCGCCAAAGAAATCGGCGGATTGTTCGTGCCCTGCAACGTGGCCGACGCTGAGAGCGCTGAGCGCGCGGTGGCCGCGGCCATAGCCGCTCACGGCGCCGCGCGTATTCTCGTCACGTGTGCCGGTATCGCGCCCGCGGCCAGAATCGTCAGCCGCACGGGTTCCATGCCGCTCGATGCCTTTCGGCGCGTCATCGACGTGAATCTCAACGGCAGCTTCAATGTGATGCGCCTCGTTGCCGCCGATCTCCAGAAGATGCCGCCGCTCGATGACGGCGAGCGAGGCGTCATCATATTCACCGCGTCCATCGCCGCTTTCGACGGCCAGATCGGGCAACCGGCCTATGCGGCTTCGAAAGCCGGTATTGTTGGGTTGACCTTGCCGGCAGCCCGCGAATTTGCTTCCTTCGGGATTCGCGTCTGCAGCATTGCGCCCGGGCTCTTCGCCACCCCGCTAATGAGCGGCATGCCACAGGCCCTTCAGGACAGTCTCGGGGCTTCGGTCCCGTTTCCCTCGCGGCTAGGCCGGCCGGAGGAGTTCGCCAAACTCGTTTTGCACATTATCGACAATTCGATGCTGAACGGAGAGGTCATTCGCCTCGATGGCGCTCTGCGGATGCCGCCGAAGTGAATGAAGCAATTTCGTAAATCAAGACACCAGGAGGCCGAGTGAGACGACGAGATTTTCTAGCCACCACCGCCGGATTGTTGGCCGTGCGTCCAGCCCGGGCCGCCCAGGCTCATATTGAAGTGTTCGTCGATGAACCCATTGGAACCATTTCCCCAGACTTGCACGGTCATTTTACCGAGCACATTGGCGGAGTGGTTTATGACGGTATCTGGGTCGGCGAAGATTCCAAAATCCCTAACATCGGTGGTATCCGCGCGTCCTTGGTCGACGCTCTGCGCAGTCTCAAGCCTCCCGTAATACGCTGGCCCGGTGGCTGTTTCGCCGACAGCTACAACTGGCGCGATGGCATCGGGCCCCGCGCACGACGGCTGCGCCGCGCCAACTTCTGGATCAACGACCCATTCATGGTCAAGGCTCCGGATGGGCCCCAAAAATATGAACCGAACTGGTTTGGTACCAGTGAATTCGTCCGTTTCTGCCGCCTGACCGGCGCACAGCCTTATTTAGCAGCCAATCTGCGAAGCTTGCCGCCCAAAGATTTCTATGAATGGATTGATTATTGCAACGCGCCAGCCGGACTCACTTCGCTAGCCGATCAGCGCGCGGCTCAAGGAGACAAGGATCCCTTCGGAGTTCGGTTCTGGGGCGTCGGCAATGAGAGCTGGGGTTGTGGCGGTGATTTCGCTCCCGATGAATACGCCGTCGAGTTCCGCCGTTACACCGCATGGCTTCCCGAATTCGGCGTCAAACTGGCATTGATCGGCTCCGGGCCGAACGGCGGTGACATCGATTGGACCCGGCGCTTTTTCGCCAAATTCACCGAAAAAGGAAAACATGCCCTGCATCAGATGTACGGCTGGGCGTTGCACTATTACTGCGGAACATCCGGAAAGGGACAGGCCGTCGACTTCACAGTTGAGGACTGGTACAGCCTGCTCGCCAAATCTACGCGCATGGAGTCCTTGATCACCAACCACTGGGCAGCCATGGGCGAGATCGACACCGAGCATCGCGTCAAGCTGGTCGTCGACGAGTGGGGAGCCTGGCACAAGTCCGGTACCGAAGTGCATCCGGCGTATCTGTTCGGCCAGATGCCAACCATGCGCGATGCGCTGATCTCCGCGCTAACGCTCGACACGTTTCATCGCCACGCGGATAAGGTCGCCATGAGCAATGCGGCGCAGCTCATCAACAACCTGCATTGCTTGTTTCTGGCGCGCGAAGATCAATTCGTGGTCACGCCGAACTATCATGTATTTCGAATGTATGCGGCTCACCGTGGAGCACAGGCCGTGCGCGCGCTGTTCGCGGCGCCCGCGCACCCGGCCCAAGAGAACCAGCAGCATTGGAGTCTCGCCGGACTTGCCGGCTCGGCTTCCCTCCAAGGCAAGACCCTGGCCCTCACAGCCGTAAATACCGATGCCGCACAGCCGCTCGAAACAGAAATTATTCTGCGCGGAGCTTCAGCGCGATCCGCCAAGGTGAGTACGCTTGCGCACCAGGATATTCACGCGCACAACACTTTCTCCAATCCGAATGCAGTTCAAGTCCGCGACGAAACCATTGAGGCGCAGGGCTCTACTTTCACGTACCGGTTTCCGCCCGCTTCCGTAAACAAACTGCTCGTGGAACTCGGATGATCATGTCCAAATTCATTCTTGCAGCCGCCGTCTCGATTTTGATTCTCGCCCGTGGTGTTACCGCCCAAAGCACCGTCCGTGTGGACGCAACACCAGGGCACGAGATCAACGCGTTTGATCCCGATCGCGCCCTTGGGAGCTCCGTCGATGTCCTGTCCCGCACGGGTATCGACAAAGTCTATTCGCCACACATCGTGCAGGAGTCCCTTTCGGCGGGCTGGGGGCCGATCAGCTATCGCAACAATACCGAACTCCGCATGGCCGCCTGGCACTGGACGGAAAATGGAACGTGGAGCGACGCGGCCAATAAAAGCGGCTACTTTACAGGCAGCACCGAACTGAAAGAACCGCTGCGTTACATCCTGGCTTACTCGCTACCGCACCGCGGCTTCTCGACCAGCGGCGACCGCCCCGTCCAGGGCGCAAAGCTCAGTTATTGGAAGAGCAATCCTTATCTCACAAGCAAGTTCACCGGCGAAAGCGACGCGTTGCACCCGCAATGGGTCATCGTGGACTTCAAGATAGAAAAGCCAGTCAGTGCCATCCAAATCGCATGGGCCAACCCATACGCCAAGGGCTATCAAGTCGAATACTGGGTTGGGAAAGACCCGCTCGATTTCGACGCTGGACCACAGGGCGAATGGAAAACTTTTCCGTCGGGCGTTGTGAAAAATGGCAAGGGTGGCACCGAAACTCTCGCGCTCGCCAAATCGCCAGTCTCGACCCGCTTCCTGCGGATCTGGATGACGGAATCGTCGAACACTTGCGATGTCCATGGATCAGACGATGTTCGCAACTGCGTTGGATACGCCATTCAGGCGATCCACGCCGGTAACCCCCAATTCACCGAAATCACTACCGGCGCAGCCCATATACCTACCTATTGTTCGTCCTCGATCGACCCCTGGCATTCCGAAGCCGATGTCAACGCGGGCGGCGGTTACCAGCACAGCGGCTTCGATGTGTTCTTCACCAGCGGGATCACCAACAACCTCCCCGCCATGATTCCGGTGACCATGCTCTACGGCACGCCGGATGACGCTGCCGCCCAGATCGCCTACATCGAGAAGCGCGGTTATCCCATCAGTTACATCGAACTGGGCGAAGAGCCCGACGGCAAGCACGCCATGCCGGAAGATTACGGCGCGCTTTACTTGCAGTGGGCCGCTGCGATTCATAAAGTTGATCCCACGCTCAAGCTAGGCGGTCCTGTCTTCGAAGGAGTCAACGAAGACATCCGGGTGTGGCCGGACGCACAAGGCCGGACGTCCTGGATGGGACGATTTGTCGATTACCTGAAGTCGCACGGCCGCCTCTTCGACCTCGCCTTTGTCTCTTTCGAGCACTACCCATTCGAGACGTGCAACATCACCTGGAAAACTCTGTACCAGGAACCAAAACTGATGAAGCAAATTCTCCAGGTCTGGAGAAATGACGGCGTTCCCAAAGACGTCCCTCTGATGGTGACCGAGAGCAGCGTCGCCGCCGGACTCACCGGGCCGATGAGCACGATCTGGGGCGGGTTGTGGCTCTCCGACAGTATCGGCGCATTTTTCGAAGGCGGCGGCGCCGTTTACCATCATTCGCCCATTCAGCCTCAGGACATCCAGAAGACCTGCCTCGGTTACGCCTCGTGGTCGAATTTTATTGCTGACAAAGACTACAACATTAACGGCTACACCGCTTTCTACTGGGCCGCCCACATGATCAACCTGGAATGGGTCACACACCGCTCCGGCGTGCACCACATGTTTCCTTCTTCGACCGCCATTCAGGACACCGAGGACAACGTGCTGGTCACCTCCTATGCGGTTCATCGGCCGGACGGAAATTGGTCCCTGATGCTCGTAAATCGCGATGAAACCAACCCGCACTCGGTGCGCGTAATTTTCGAAGATTCCAACCGCAGCGCATCCTTTTCCAGCCCCGTCACCTTCGTCACCTTCGGCAGCGAGCAGTACGTGTGGAAGAACGACGGAAAAAACAGCCATGCCGATCCCGATGGGCCGCCCATCGGCACGGTCGTCCCCGGCGGTCCGCAGGCCACCTTCGTTCTGCCCAAAGCCTCAGTGACGGTCCTGCGAGGCAAGGTGGAAGGCATCGGTCAGTGAAGAGCCTGTTTGCTGTAATAGCTTTCGCCATTCTCTCTGGCGCCCCTGCGCAGACGCCGGCTTCCGAACGCCGCGTCGCCATCACCATCGACGACGGCCCGGTAGTCAACGAACTGAAGGATCTCGCGAACTTTCAAAGAATTTCGGCTGGACTTATCGGATCGCTCCAATCTGAAAAAGTCCCGGCCACAATATTCATCAATGAGCGCCAGCTCAACGTGCAAGGGCAGCGGGACGGCCGCGCCGCGGTGCTCGCCCAGTGGCTCGACGCCGGTTTCGATCTCGGCAACCACACGTACTCGCATCCCAGTCTGAACAAAGTTCCGTTGTCGCAATTCGAGGACAACGTCATCAAGGGCGAGGTCATCATGCGCCCGCTGATAGAGGAGCGCGGGCGCAAACTAGTCTGGTTTCGCTACCCGTTCCTCGACTCCGGAATGAATGCGGAGGTTCATCAGGCGGTTCTCGATTTCCTCCGCGAGCGGCATTATCGCGTCGCGCCGGTTACCGTCGATTACAAAGACTACATCTTCGCCGGCGCGTATAACCGCAAGCTGCGCGCCGGTGATCCGGAAACCGCCGAGAAGATCAAGCAAGCCTACCTGGAATACGTAAACGCCGGCTTTGCATCCGCCGAAAAAATTTCCCACGACCTCCTCGGATACGAGTTGCCGCAGATCCTACTCATTCACTGCAGTCAGCTGAATTCCGTCACCCTGCCAGACTCGATCGCCCGTATGCGAAAGCGCGGCTACAGCTTCGTGACTCTGGAAGAGGCCATGAACGATCCGGCTTACCAGCGTCCCGACACGTTTACCGGCCCGGGTGGTTCCTGGCTGGAGCATCTGGGCGATGCGATGGGCAAGCCGGTCGAGGCGGACATGGAGTCCGGCATACCCAAGTGGATTACCGCACGCTAGATTGTCGCCGGCCCCAAAACCGAGCCGTGACCAAAGGGAACGGTGCCGTTTCCGCTACATTAAGAACACATGGCCAAAGTCCTGGACGGCAACCGCATCCGAGATGAGATCAAGACCGAGTGCCGCTCGAGGGTGGAGCAGCTCATCTCACGCGGCCGCGCGCCCGGGCTCGCGGTGGTTCTGGTCGGCCACAATCCGGCCTCCGAAATCTACGTCCGCAACAAAGTTAAGACGTCTCACGAGCTCGGCATCGCCGGCGAAACCATTACGCCGCCCGAGGACATCACCACAGAGGAACTTTTGGCCATCATCGGCAGCCTGAACCAGCGGTCGGATATCGATGGCATCCTGGTGCAGATGCCATTACCGCCCCACATCGACGCACGCCGCATTGTCGAAGCCATCTTACCGGCGAAGGACGTGGATGGCCTGCACCCTTGCAACGCGGGCAATCTCGTCACCGGCCGGCCTGGCCCCCGCCCGTGTACTCCGGCCGGCATCATCGAACTGTTGAAGCGTTGCCGCATTCCCATCGCCGGCAAGCGCGCCGTGGTTGTGGGACGCAGCGATCTGGTGGGCAAACCGGCGGCCTTCCTGCTGCTTCACGAAAATGCCACGGTAACCATCTGCCATTCCAAAACCCCCGATCTTCCCGCAGTCTGCCGCGAAGGCGAAATTCTCATCGCCGCCATCGGCCGTCCGGCGCTGATTACCTCCGCCTATATTCGCCCGGGTGCGACCGTGATCGATGTCGGCATCAACCGTCTCGACAACCGCGCGGATGTCGAGCGTATTTTCCCTCACGACCGCCCTGGCTCCGCGCAAAAGCTCGAAGCGTTCGATCGTAAAGGCTCACTGCTGGTGGGCGATGCCCATCCCTTCGACGTGGCCGAAAGCGCCGGGGCCTACACTCCGGTTCCTGGCGGCGTCGGCCCGCTGACCATCGCCATGTTGATGTCAAACACTATCGATTCCGCCGAGAGACGCATCGGCATATGTTAAAAGTAGGTTTGACCGGAGGCTTGGCTTCCGGCAAAACTTTTGTTGGGGAGGCGCTGGCGGCTCTCGGCTGTCACCTGATCCAGGCCGATGAACTGGGCCATGAGATCCTGCTGCCGGGTGGCGAAGCCTATGCCGATGTGGTGCGCGAATTTGGCCCGCAAATCCTCCAGCAGGACCGTACGATTGACCGGAAGCGCTTGGCGGCCGAGGTATTCGGAAACCCCGAACGGCTGGAAAAGCTGAACCAACTGGTACACCCGCACGTTTTCCGCCGCGAGCGCGAACTGGTTGAGCAGTTTGCGGAATCTCATCCTCACGGAATCGTCGTGGTCGAGGCAGCGATTTTAATCGAGACCGGCAATTACAAAGCGTTCGATCGCGTGATCCTGGTAGAGTGCAATGAGGAGCTGCAGATCGAACGGGCCATGAAGCGCGACCATCTGGATCGCGAGCAGGTGCTGGCGCGGCTTCGCCGCCAGATGCCCATCGCGGAAAAACGAAAGTTTGCGGATTTCGTGATCGACACCTCCGGCAGTAAAGAAGATACGGTGCGCCGCGTGCGCGAAGTCTACGACGCATTACGGAGAATAGAAGCATGAAACTACGTTCACTGCTCTGGGCTCTGCTTCTGGTGGGTTGCTTTTACTACGTCACATCTATGGCACACTGGAACGTCGGCCAGTTGGTGCGCCGGACTACCGGCAGTTGGTACATGCCCGGAACAGCCGCCACGGCGGGCTTCTCCACTGACGAACTCAACAACATCGATATTTACAAAGCCGCCCATCTGGCGACCGTGAATATCACCAGTGTGGTGTGGCGGGAAGGCTGGTTCTCGCAAATGTACCCGGAGAAAGGAACCGGCTCCGGATTCATCATCAATCCCGATGGCCGCATTATTACCAATCATCATGTGGTCATGGGTGGCCAGCAGCTCACTGTCACGATGGCCAACAAGAAGCAGTATAAGGCTAAGGTGCTGGGCGTTGATCGGAAGAACGACCTGGCCATCGTGAAGATTGATCCTCGCGAGAAACTTCCCGTGCTGAAGCTGGGCGATTCCGACCCTCTGCAAGTCGGCCAGAAAGTGCTGGCTATCGGCAATCCGTTCGGACTCGAGGGAACGCTGACCACCGGCATAGTGAGTTCGCTCGGCCGCTCTATTTCGGATGAAAACGGGCGCGCGCTCGAAGGCATGATCCAGACCGACGCTGCCATCAATCCGGGCAACAGCGGCGGACCGCTGCTCGACTCGCACGGTAATGTCATTGGCATCAACACCGCGATTTATGGGCCCCAGGGGAATATCGGGATCGGCTTTGCGATGCCCATCAATCGCGCCAAGGCCATGCTGGATGAATATCAAACGCGCGGGCACATTGCGCGCCCCTTGCTCGGGGTTAAGACCGTTCTGGTGCAGGGGGATTTGGCTCAGGCGCTGGACCTGCCGGCTGCCGGAGGCCTGCTGGTTCAGGAAGTTGAAAACGGCTCGGCGGCTGAGGATGCCGGGCTTCACGGCCCGCGTCGCGTGGTGATTGTGGGCAATGTCCCGCTTGGCATCGGCGGCGATCTCATTGTGGCCATCGACGGCCAAACCGTGACCCGCGATGACGACCTGCAGCGCACCATGAACCACAAACGCGCCGGCGACAACATGGAACTCACCATCAAACGCGACGGACGAACCCAGAAGGTGAACGTGAAGCTAGGTACCGCGCCGGAAAATTTGTAAAGCCATGACGACCGCCTGGTACCTGTATTGGCTTGACGGAAATCATTGGCTCGGATACTGCGAGCAATTTCCTGACATCGAACCCAGGGTGAGACTCTTGAGGATCTCCAGAAGCACCTCAAGGATTTGTACCGCGACCTGACGTGCGAATATTCGTAGCGCAGGGCCACGCCGTTTTTGCGGGGACCTGCGGCCTTTCAGTCGTATAAAGAAAAATCCGGAGGTCTTCCGCAAGCGGCGCGGCAGCCCTACGCTACCGACAACCCCTTCATGCCACAATTGAACAAATGATCGAACAGCTTCGCCTGGGCGTTTCCGCGAAAAATGCCCGGGTCGTCCTCTTTGATTTTGACGGCACCATCTCACTCATCCGCGCCGGCTGGATGGATGTGATGGTCCCCATGATGGTCGAGATCCTGATGGATCTCAAGACCGGCGAAACCGAAGAAGACCTGCGCGCTCATCGTCGAAGAGTTCGTCGGCCGCCTCACCGGCAAGCAGACCATGTACCAGATGATCGAGCTGGCCGAGAACGTGAAATCGCGCGGCGGCAATCCGCCCGACCCGCTGGTCTACAAGAAAATGTATCTCGACCTGCTGCACGAAAAGATCCGGCACCGCCTGGAAGAGCTGCGAATCAGGCGCGGCGTCTCCCGAGAAATATCTTGTCCCCGGCGCGCGCGAGCTGCTCGAAGCGCTGCACGCCCGCGGCCTGAAAATGTATCTGGCGAGCGGCACCGATCAGATCTACATGCGCAGAGGAAGCCAGCCTGCTCGACGTCGACCGCTACTTCGATGGCGGCGTCTTCGGCGCGCTCGACGATTACAAGAGCTTTTCGAAGAAAATCCTGATCCAGCAGCTCATCGCCACAGCTGAATGCAGAGGCGACCAGTTCCTGGGCTTCGGCGACGGCTACGTCGAGATCGAAAACGTCAAGGAAGTGGGCGGCGTGGCCGTGGGCGTCGCCACCGCCGAGCCGGAATGCCAGATTGTCGACGAGTGGAAGCGCAAGCGCCTGGCCGGCGTGGGCGCCGACTTCATCATTCCCAATTTTCTCTGCCGCGGCGAGTTGCTGGCCACGCTCTTTCCCAATGGCCAGTAAGTACGCAGTGTTCGACCGCTCGCGGCTGACCGTCAAGCCGCTGGCCGAGCGCGTCACACGATCTGCACTCTGGACCACTGGCTTGCAGCTCGATGCATCCACGCCGCCCTATTCCGCATCCGCAGTTGACCGAAGTCGCACGCCGGCTCATCGCCGCGACAGAGACTGGCGCCGCCCGCATCCTCATGATGGGCGCGCACGTGCTGCGCGCGGGCGTCAATCGCCACATCATCGACCTCATCGAGCGCGGCCTCCTCGACCACATCGCCATGAACGGCGCCGGCGCCATTCACGATTACGAGCTGGCCCGCATCGGCGCCACCACCGAGAGCGTCGCGCGCTACATCCGCACCGGCGAGTTCGGACTGTGGCGCGAAACCGGCGAGTTGAACGATTGGATAGCCGAAGCCGCCGCGTCTCGATCTCGGCCTGGGCGAGAACATCGGCCGGCGCATCGAGTCGAGCGACTATCCGCACAACGATCGCTCAGCGTTCTGGCCGCGGCCTACCGGCATTCCGTTCCCGTCACCGTGCACGTCGGCATCGGCTACGACATCCTGCACGAGCATCCCAATTGCGATGGCGCGGCAACCGGCGCGGCCAGCTATCGCGATTTCCTGATTTTCGCCCGCACCGTCGAGCGCCTGGAAGGCGGCGTGCTGCTGAGTTTCGGCTCGGCCATCATGGCGCCGGAAGTGTATCTCAAAGCGCTGGCCATGGCGCGCAACGTGGCTCACCAGGAGGGCCGCGAGATCCGCCACTTCACCACCGCCGTCTTCGACCTGGTGCCCATTCACGGCGATTTCCGCCGAGAACTGCCCAAGACCGATCCCGGCTATTATTTCCGGCCGCAAAAAACCATTCTGGTGCGCACCGTCGCCGACGGCGGCGAGAGCTTCTATTTCTGCGGCGACCATCGCGCCACCCTTCCCGCGCTGCGCCGCGCGCTTCTAGAACATGCATGACCGCCAGAGATTCTGGCTGAATTCCCGAAGCTCTCCGCGCTGGTGGTCGGCGACATCTGCCTGGACCGCTGGTGTACCTACGATCCAGCCGTCGCCGATCCCTCCCGCGAAACTGGCATCCCGCGCATCGGCGTGGTCCGGACCGAAGTCACCGCCGGAGCCGGTGGCACCGTCGCCAATAATCTCGCGGCTCTGGGCGTGGGTCGCGTCAGCGTGCTGGGCGTGGTGGGAGACGATGGCTTCGGCCACGAGCTCGCTGGCGCGCTCGACGCCGCGGCATTTCAGTCGACACTGCTCGTCCAGCTCCGGAAATGCAGACCTTCACCTACACCAAGCTGATCAACGCCAATACCGGCGTCGAAGATCTGCCGCGCGTGATTTCATCAACACAACCCCGCTCGATCCTGAAGTAGAACAGCAGATTTTGGATGCTCTACCGGCCGCCGTTCACACGTCTGATGTGATTCTTATTTCCGATCAGGCCGAAACCAGCGCGGGCGGCGTGGTCACTCCCGCGGTTCGCGACTTGCTGGCGCGAACTTGCACTCAGCTATCCCGGCAAAATCTTTCTGGCGGATTCCCGCGCCCGCATCGGACTGTTTCGAAACTGATCATCAAACCCAATCGCGAGGAAGCCGAGTCCGCCTGCTCGCCAGCAATTCGGCCGCGTGGACTATCAAGCTTTACGTGAATATTGTCAGGCTAGGCTTATGATAGTCACGGATGGAGCAAGCGGTGCTCTTGTGGTCGAACCCGGCCATGAGACATTGTTGCGAAACGAAGCCAATTGCTGAACCCGGTGGATATCTGCGGCGCGGGCGATAGCTTCTCGGCCGGCGCGGCCTTGGCGCTGGCGGTCACGCGTTCGCCGGTGGAAGCGGCGCGATTTCGGCAATCTTGTCGCCTCCATCACCATCATGAAAAAGGGCACCGGCACCGCTTCGCCAGCCGAAGTTTTAGAGGCATCGCGCGGATGAATGACCCTGGCGATTGATATCGGCGGCACGAAATTCGCCGTTGCGTTGTTCGATGGCGATCGCATGGTCCGCCGCGAATCCCGCCCCACCGATCGCGCAGGCGGCCGCGACTGGATGCTCGAACAGATCGTCGCGATCGCCCGCGAGTGGCAGCGCGAGTTTCCGTTCGACGCGCTGCGGCATCGGCTTTGGCGGACCGGTCGATTTCGGCCAACAGCGGGTGGCTTTCTCCACCCACGTCGGCGGCTGGAACGATTTTCATTTGACCGAATTTCTGGCGCGCGCGCTGGACGTTCCCGCCATCATGGACAACGACGCCAATGCCGGCGCGCTGGGCGAAGCCGTGTACGGCGCCGGCCGCGGCTACTCGCCGCTGTTTTACATGACGCTCTCGACCGGCATCGGCGGCGGCATTTACTCGGACGGCAAAATCTGGCGCGGCGCCGATGGTTGGGCCGGCGAGATCGGCCATCTCTCCATCCGTCCCGATGGCCCCGAATGCCTGTGCAAGGCCCGCGGCTGTTTCGAGCGGATGTGCTGCGGGCTATGGCTGGAACGCGATTACGGCAAGACGGCGAAAGAACTGCTTGATGACCCGAATTTTGTCGCGCCGTTATGTGGTCGATCTCGCGCTCGGCCTGAAGGCTTGTATCATGTTATTGAACCCAGCGCGGATCGTGATCGGCGGCGGAATCAGCAATGCCGGCGAACGCGCTGTTCGGGCCGTTGCGCGCGGAGCTGGACCGGCAGATCACCGACTGGTCGGGCGCGCGCGTAGACGTGGTGCCGGCCGCGCTGGGTAACGACAGCGTGCTTTACGGCGCGCTGGCGCTTGCGGAATGACACTGACATGAATTTTCCTGCTCAATACAAAACCGAAGTTTTGAAAGCCATCGAGACCATCGACCTCGCCAAAGTCAATCAGGCGATCGAGCTGTTCAAGCGAGGCCCGCGCCGCAGGCCGCCACATTTTCGTTTGCGGAAACGGCGGCAGCGCCTCCACAGCCTCGCACTTCGCCTGCGACATCGTGAAAGGCGCCAGCTATCAACCGCGGCCAGCGCTTTCGCATCATGGCGCTAACCGACCAACTCGCCACGCTCACCGCCTACGCCAACGACGTCAGCTACGACTGCGTCTTCGTCGAGCAGCTTCGCAACTTCGCCGCAGCCCGGCGACCTGTTCATGGGCATCAGCGGCTCAGGCAACTCGCCCAATGTGCTCCGCGCCATGGAGTACGCCAACTCCATCGGCTGCCGCACCATCGCCCTAACCGGCCGCGACGGCGGCAAACTCGGCCCCCTCGCCCAGCTCAACATCCAGGTGGCGGCCCCCCACATGGGCCGCATCGAAGACGCCCACATGATCGTGTGCCACATGATCGGCTATTACTTCATGGATGGAGAGAAGTGAGGCGTTGTATCGTTGACTAGATGATCGTGGACATTGTCTCAAAGTTGCGGAACCATCTCGCCAAACCAATTACCGATGAGCCTGGAGTGGTCTACCTCCTATGCGAAGCTCGAAAGCTCCTTGAAAAGGAAAGGCCTGAACCGAAGCCCTTCGCACTGTGGATGTTCTGCCATTGGGCATTGCACGTTGATCTGAGCAAGTCCAACACAACCCTTGAGTTTCTGCGACGCGTAGACAACTTCGTAACCAATACGGTGGCAGGTTTTGCTGGTAACGGGCCCCGGTCGTTCTTGGATGAGCATCGCTTGTTCAGGGAGTTTGTTTACCTCGACAGCTTTCGCAAACAGCTCAAGGAATTGCTCAGCTCGTACTCCTTGCCGACGGATCTGTGCGACCAAGATGACCGCTGGTTTGCGTTCTTATCAGCGTATGGGGGCGTTATCGAGGACGGCACGCTGTCTTCAGAAACCAGCAAATCAGAGCCGCTTACGGCAGTGGAAAAAGTGACGTTCCGCAAAGGTGCCCAGGTGTCGTCTCAAAATCACGTATTGTTCACTATCCAGTGGGATATCGTGCTCAAAGACGGACGAGTCTGCAGAACGGAAATCGATGCAAAGCCTGCTCTGAACCTGCTATTTCACCTAATAAATGTAATCCCGGCCAAGAATGCTACTCCGGTCGGCTCTTAGAGGAGAGCCGCGCGGAGATGCGTGTGGCGATCTCGCACAAATCGGAAATTGGCCGACGCTGTCACCAATAAGCCTTGATGGGTCGGGATCCTTCAGAGCAGACTGAGCGTGGTCGTTGACTGTGAACGCCGGTACTAGAATCTGTTATCTTGCGGTAGACATGCCTTCGCTGCATGAACAGTATCGTGGCTGTGAAATCCGCAGACACCTGGCCACCTGCAAGCACGGAGGAAAACGATGAAAAAAACGGCAGTGATTCTAGCGCTCCTGACGGCCGCGGCGGTCGCGCAGGAACCGGTCGACCTGACCCCGCCGCCTCAGCAACCTGAAACGAAGGCGCAGAAAAAGGAATCCGAAAAACGGGAAAAGCGTCTCGCGAAGATGCGGAAGGAACAGAAGCGCAGGCAGAAAAATCTCCAGACGTTCGAAAGGTGCCAGCAGCTATACCATACCCCGAAGTCCGAACTTAGCACTGCCGATGCGGACATTTTGAACGGCTACTGCGCGGGCCATTACATCCTGTTTTAAGAGGGGGAATGAGATGCTGAACCTCTACCGCAGACACCTGCAGACCTGCCCGCACCGCGCGAAGGGGGGAATAGAATTTTGCCGCTGAGCATACTATGTGATTTAGGATTGTGGCATGAGTGACGACTTTTCCGTTGCCAATCTGCTTTCAGAATCTGAGGCATTCGAATTCGCCGCGGACCCAGAGAAGGCCTACGTTGCATCCAGTAAGGGTATTCCAATCATCGCTGAGGATAGTTCCAGCTTGCTGGAATCATTTTGCGCCAAAAATAAGGCCGAGTTCTACGGTGACCAAATTGAAGGCTGTGAGAGTGGCTTTCGATATTTTGAATCTTCTGGCCGACGTTATTACTTCACGTTCCATAAGCACAAGATTCGAGAGGAGCACTTAAAGAAATTGTGGGAGCCAGAAAACGGAACCGGTGGTTCAAGCTGATCGGGTATTTCTTTATGGATCGAGAGCCGACCAGATAGCAAGTGCCCTTGACGCTTCATTCCATAAATATTATATGACATCTATGGAATGGCCGGGTCGCTCGGACTTCCGGGTGCTCGGCACCATGCGGGTGATGGAGTGAATCGCGTACAAACCCCATCCTGGCAGACCGGCGGACGTGTATGCGCCACGCGGACCGACGCCAAGGTGAAAACTGCCGGGTCCGACGGACAAACCTCGCCACCCTTTGACAGGTTCAGGTGCAGGCCAGGTGCGAGTCGAATACGGCGGTGGAAGCGCAGGCTCACGTCCGCGATTTCTTTATGCTGTGATAGCATCGGGCGATAATCATATCGATGCCCAAGATCATTGCCCGCAGGGCCGCGGGTCGCGCCGTGGGGAAGAAGCCGAAGGGGGAGTGAAATGGGACGCCCGCGAAGCTGGCGCGCGCTAGGCCGCGGTCATTACGGGATCTCCGGCCATCCCGAACCGGCAGGATGCGGAGGTGCGGTGCTGGCCTTTCTACTCCTTCCGATCCTTGTTCCAATCGCCTGCTTCATCGCCTACATGTTCTACAAGATTCTGGAAGGGATATTCGGATGATACTGAACCTATACCGCAGACACCTGCAGACCTGCCCGCACCACTGCGAGAGTGGACATGCCTTCGCTGCATGACACTTTTCGTGGCTACGAAATCCCTCAAATTCTGGAGGCCCTACAGAGCAACGCGCCTGGCACCTCCAATCGTCAGTACCTAGCGAGGTCTTCGACCTCAAACCGACCAGCGGAAATCTCGGCATTCGCATAGAATTCGTGGGATGGCGACCATCCCGGAACTGCTCGACGGCCATGTCACTCTCGAAGTGGAGTGTCTCGACCGTCTGTACCTGAACGGTTACATCGGCAAGCTGGCGACCGGGCCTGGCCTGGTCTTCTTTATGCGCGATCAGTTGGGGAAGCCGATTCCGTCGCCCGTTGTACTGGGGCAGATCTCGGAGAAGTTTCGCGAAGCTGTGAAGGTGCTGGCCGAACGGGAAGGCGTTCCGGTGTATCAGTTCCGGCACAAAGAGAGGAAAGACGATATTGCCAACAGCTTCCGGCACCGCCGCAACGTGCGAGACGCCATCGTTTTCATTGGGGTGGCGCAGGAGAAAGCGCAGGCCTTCAACGGCAAGAAGGTCAACGGGCGGTTCCAGTTCGACCGCGACAAGACCGTCTACGTCAATCACTACTACTTCTACATCGATGACGAAGAGTTCGGCCCGCTGTTTCTCAAGATCTGTAGCTACGCGCCGTGGAGTGTGAAGCTGTGCCTGAACGGGCACGAATGGGCCAAGCGGCAACTCGACAAGCGCCACATCACCTATGAGGCGCTGGACAACGGGTTCCTGTCGTGCTGCGAGCCGGTGAAGTTGCAGGAGATCTGCGATGCGCTGGGGCCGGAGGACATTGACCGGGTGTTCCGGAAATGGTTGCGCCGCATTCCGCTTCCGCTGCGGCCGGAAGATCGGCGTGCGGGCTACGACTGGGATCTGTCGGTCTGGCAAATGGAAGTCAGCCTGACGCAGATTTTCGACCGGCCATTGCGGGGCCGCGAGTTCTTCGAGGAAATCATCCGCGACAACCTGGATCTGGGCCGCCCAGATCGCGTGCAACTGGTCTTCGACCGGGTGGTAACGAAGAAAACCCCGGGAGAGTTTCGAACCCGGGTGATCCAGGACGGCGTGCATCCGAGCCTGCATATTAACTACAAGAACTTCGATCTAAAGCAATACTTCAAAGAAGGACGCGGTTGCCGGACCGAAGGGACTTTCCGCAACCCCCATGATTTTGGAATCAACAAGGGGCTGGGCAATCTGCCCTACCTGCAGAAGATCGGCCGGCAGATCAACCGGCGATTGCTCGAAGTCGAACGCGTCAGCCACAACAGCGGCCTGAGCGGCGACAGCATCCACCGTGTGGTGCAACCCGCCGTCACCGAGGACGGCAAAAAGTCACCGGGGCTGAAGTTCGGACAACCGCGCGTGATGGCACTGTTTCTGGCGCTCACGCTGTTCCACCATCTGATTGACGGCTTTCGTAACCACGATCTGCGCCAACACGTGGCCGACCTGCTGGGCGTGAGTGTAGCGGAGTACACATCCAACCAGATGACCTACGACCTGCGGCGGCTCCGGCTCAAAGGCCTGATCTACCGGCCACCCAGAACCAACCGCTACTTTGTCACCCCTTACGGCTGGAAGGTCGCACGGCTTTTCTCCCGTTTGGATGCCCGCGTATTCCGGCCCGCCATGGCGATGTTCACCGGCAACGATGCGGTTTTACCGTTTCCGCTGCGGAGCGCTCTCGACCGCGCCGACGCCCAACTGGACGTACTCATTTACCAAGCTTTTCCCCTTCCAAAGGCCGTCTGAAAAACTTGACACTTTCAGAAAGAAGTCACTTACATCAGACATCTAGAGAGTCTGCTTTCGGTCAAAATAGCGGATATGGTCTGCCGTCAATTAACAGAGACGGCCCGCGTCACTCAGGCCAGTGCCGATACGATTAAAGAAGCGCTGGGCGACGGTGTTGTCGCGACCCAAGGTAGTGCTGCCTCAATTCGTGAGAGCGTTGGTGACCTTACGAAAGCTTTGCAGCAATCGAGCACTGATCTGGAGGCGGCGAGCAAGCAGAGTGTCAAGTTGGGTCGTCGTCTGAATCTCCTCACCGGTGTGCTCGTGATACCTGCGCTGATTAGCGCCGCGGCGACTGCGTTCTATGCGTGGGAAACGCAACGGCTTGTGGACCTGACTGAGCGGCAACTCCAACGCACGCAGCCCGCACTTCAGGAGCCACGGAATTCGCCGCTCACCCCAAGTCCAAAACACTGATTGAGCCGGCTCTCTTCAAGACGTACACCAGACGTACACCGGCCGCCACCGCAAAGACCGACCCTTACAAAACCCCAATAAATACGGGCGCAAAACGCATCCCTGTGTTCAGTCTGATCTGATCGGGTACTACTTTATGGATGGGGAACAACCCAATTGCAAGTGTCTTGACGCTGCATTCCGAATCTGGTAGCAGGGAAGAAGAAGCGCAGCAAGCCCAGCAGGGAGTACCCCCCGCTGGACATTCGTCTGGCGTATAGCTATGGTATTCGTATACCATGAAGATACGGAGTTTCGGTAGCAAAAAGGGCAAAGCGCTGAAACGTCTTTATCTGGACGATGACCCCAAAGGCTTCTCGGTCGACGTCGTTCCGAAGATCCGAACCATATTGTTTTTCCTTCAGGATATGACGAACGTCGAGGGTCTCTCTACGGTCCCGGCGTGGAGGGCGTATAAGCTCTCCGGAGATCGCGCCGGCACTTGGAGCCTTCGGGTTACCCGCAACACCCGTTTGACGTTTCGCGTCGAACAGGAAGAAATCTACGAGGTGGATTATGAAGACTACCATTAACGATCGCATGAAGAATCCTCCGCACCCCGGAGAGTTCATCCGCATATGGGTGATCGACGAGTTGGGCATTTCGATCGCCGAAGCCGCGCGCGCTCTCGGCGTGACGCGCGTCGCTCTGTCTCGCGTGCTCAACGGATACGCCGCTCTTTCCAGTGAGATGGCCTTACGGATCGAGAAGGCTTTCGGTACCGATATGGATACGCTCGTGCGCATGCAGGCTTCGTTCGATACGGCCAATACGAGGAAGCGTGCGTCGAAGATCCGCGTGGAACGCTACCGCGCCGCGTGACTGAGGAAAAACGATGAGCCGAAAGTTAGTTTTGTTCCGGGGGAATCGTCGAGTTAGCAAACCTGCGAAACGGGCATTCCGTCCTCTTGGGATCTGCTAAGCGACCGCTGTCTAGGAAATGCCACGATGGCAACAGGCGGTGGCACGGACCGACGCCGAGCAGGCGAAGTCGGATGCGGAGTGATATGCCGAGCGGGCCGCCTTCTGCCTACACCAAACGTACACGGGCCCGCACTTCAGAAGCGGACCCTCACGAAACCCAATAAGGACAGGCTCTCCGACGCATTGCGTGCTCAGTCTGATCTGATCGGGTACTACTTCATGGATGGGGAGCTAACCAGATAGCAAGTGCCCTTGACGCTACATTCCATAAATGTTATATTACATCTATGGAATGGCCGGTCGAATTCACTGACGAATTTGGCCGTTGGTGGGAAGACCTGGCTGCTGAGGAGCAAGAGAGTGTCGCAGCATCGGTCAGCCTGCTTGAGAAATATGGGCCGACTTTGGCGTTTCCGCATAGCTCGGGTGTGAAACAATCCAGGCATTCGCACATGCGGGAACTTCGGGTTCAGCACCACGGTAGGCCTTACCGGGTGCTATACGCATTCGATCCGTTGCGCGTCGGGATTTTGCTGATCGGTGGCGACAAAACTGGCAACGAGCGATGGTATGAAGAGCATGTACCAATAGCGGACCGGCTCTATGATGAGCACGTTGACCAAATAGATTAAATATATGGAGCCTTATGGCGAGGAATTTCAACGAACTGCGGGCAAGAATGAGCCCAGAGTCGCGCGCGCGTGCACAGGAGAAGTTCAAACAGCTTGTTAAAGAGATGCCACTTGAAGAGTTGCGAGCTGCGCGAGAGTTGACGCAGGAGCAGCTTGCGGAGACTTTGGGCACGAGTCAGGCAGCGGTCTCAAAGCTCGAGCGACGGGCGGATATGTATGTCAGCACGCTGGCACATTTCGTCAAGGCCATGGGAGGCAAACTAGAAATCCGCGCCATCTTTCCGGACGGAGAGGTTTCCATAGCACGCTTGGGCGATCTGAAGCGGACCAGTGCTGCCGCTTCTACGCGAAACGCCACCTAACGGCACGTAATCACCACCTTCCCCATCCCGTCCTCATAATTCTCCAACTGCGCAAAAACCCGGGTGATCTCGTCGAGCGGGCGCGAGTGCGTGATGATCGGTGCGAAGCGGGCGGTGTGTTCCGTCAGCATCGTGAGCGCGGCAGCCGATTCGTGATTCGAGCGGCGCACGTTGAAGACGGTCATCTCTTTGCGCCGCATGGTATGGAGATTGACGGGCGTATCGATGCCGGGCTGGATGGCCGTAATCACTACACGGCCGGCGTTACGCGTGATGTTGGCACACTGGTTGATGCTGCCATCCTTTCCGCCGCAGTCGATGGTCGCATCCACGCCGCGTTTCCCGGTGTCGCTGAGGATTTGTTGCGCTGGATCGACGGCGTGCGGATCGATCACAGCATCGGCGCCCACGATTCGCGCGAGCTCCAGACGGTGTACCACAGGATCGATGGCCCATACCCGCCCTGCACCCGCCAACTTCAACGCTACGACCGTCAGCAGCCCGATCGGCCCGACACCGAAAACGGCCGCCGTCTCGCCCGCCTGTATCGACGCCAGTTCCAGCGAGTGCAGCACCACGGCCAGCGGTTCGACGAGCGTTGCGTGATCGAGACTCATCGCGGCGGGAATGGCGATCAGGTTCGCTGCCGGCAGGTTCGTGTACTCGCGGAAAAAGCCGGGTTCCTCCGGATTGCTCATGAAGCGGAGGTTGGCGCAGACGTTGTGATGGCCCGAAAGGCAGAACTCGCAGTGGTAGCAGTAAAGCGCCGGCTCGAAAGCCGCGCGATCACCGGGCGACCAGCCAGTGACGCCGGGTCCAGTGGTGGCCACTACACCTGCAGGCTCGTGGCCCAAGACCATCGGGTAGACGCACGGCGAGTCCCCTACGGCCCCTTCGGAGTAAGAGTGAAGATCCGATCCGCAAACGCCGACCGCCGCAACGCGAACCTGCACTTCACCAGGACCTGGATCTCCAACACTGCGCTCGCTCAGTTGAAACCGGCGCACGCCTGTAAGCTCGGCTGTGCGCGCCTGGGTGCTCATTGCTTGAGAAAGCGCAGAACCTCGTCCGCCAGCGCCGGCACCGCGGCCACGCAGTTGCCGCCGTTGATGGTGTTGTCGCCCTTGAAATCGAAAAAGCGCGCCCCCGCTTCTTCCGTGATAATCTTCGGCGCGGCCAGGTCCCAGGGTTTCACTTGCGCCTCGATCCAGATCTCAGCCTCGCCGCGTGCCACCATCATGGCGTCCATGCAGCCCCCAAAACATCGCACCGACCAAAATGGCTTCGTCCAGGAAACCAGCTCGTTCGAAAACCCGTACTTAGGGAAGTAATTGATGCCCGTCAAGCAAACCACTGCCTGGTCGATCGAATTGATCTTCGAGATGTGAATGGGAGTGTCGTTACAAAACGCACCGCCGCCGCGCGAGGCAAAGTAGGTTTCACCGCGCCCTGGAAAGTGGGCGACACCGGCCACGACTTCGCCGTCCTGCTCCAGGCCAATCAAATGGGCCCAGACGGGAATGCCGCGCACGTAATCTCGAGTGCCGTCGATGGGATCGATGATCCATCTACGTCCGCTGCGCGACGGTTTCGCCGCGCCCTCTTCCCCCAGCAGTCCGTCGTCGGGAAAGGCTTCCTCGAAGGCACGTGCGAAGAGCTGCTCGCACTCCCGGTCCGCCGCGGTCACCGGCGATTCATCGGACTTGTTGTCGTAACCGATCCCACGCTCGCGGTAGCGAAGGGCAATCTCGCCGGCCCGCAGCGCGGCCGCCCGGCACACATCCAGTTCGTGTTCAAATAGCGTCAAAGTCCACTCCGTTTTCATACCAGCTTCTCACGAGTTACCATACATTCGTGGAGAATTTTCGGCAGTTCGAAGCAGGGCCCGATCCGTTCGGCCATACCTGGAAGATCGAATTCAAGTGGCTGCAGACGGCCATCTCGCTGCGCCACAGCGATACGGTCGATGTGAAATTCGTGCTGCATGACGAGGGGACGCGCATCGAGAAGACGATCGCGATGCCGCATCTCGACCTGGTGCAGCTCAGCCAGAAGACAGGCCACCCGATGACCGACGCCTGGTGTTCGCGGCTGGCCGCCCTGCACCTGAGCCGCCTGATTGTAACCGGCGAGGATATGGAGAAGGATCTCGTAACGGTGTCGCCGGCAGAGCTGGCCGGGTATGCCGCGCAACTATCGAAAGCAGCCTAGACGTCCCTGACCGTCCAGATGCCGGCGATTTTCACGATCGGCCATTCGACGCACCCGATTGAGGAGTTCGTATATCTTCTGCAAGCACACGGCGTCGAGCAACTGATCGATATTCGCACCGTGCCGCGTTCGCGCACCAATCCGCAATTCAATCGCGAGACTCTTCCCAACTCGCTAAAGGCCGCAGGTATCGGATATCTGCACATGCCCGCACTCGGAGGACTGCGGCACCCGCGCGCCGATTCTCCGAACACCGCCTGGCGCAACGCGAGCTTCCGGGGATACGCGGATTACATGCAGACACCGGAATTCGCCGCGGCGATCGATAGCCTCGTCGAGCTTGGCAGCCAAACGCAAGTGGCTATCATGTGCGCCGAAGCAGTTCCCTGGCGCTGCCATCGCTCGCTGGTGGCGGATGCACTTTTCGCACGCGGCATTCCAGTTGAAGACATAATGAGCGCGGGGCGCCGCCAGCCGCACAAACTCACTCCGTTCGCCAAAGTCGAACAAACGCGCGTATGGTATCCCGGGCTGCTTGCGTGAGCAACCGAACCCCTTTCCGTCGTACAATCCAGATTCTCACGGAGGCAAGTCTATGATCGTGCCGCTCACGCCCATTCGGTTTCTCTATCGCGGCGTGGATCTATATGGGAAGAAAGTGGGTGTGGTCTGCGGCGCCAAGCGATTCACATACGGTGAATACGGGGCGCGCTGCGAACGTCTGGCGGCGGCGCTTGCGAAACACGGTATTCAGCCGGGGGATCGCGTCGCCTATCTAAGCTTCAACAACCATCAATTGATCGAGGGCTATTTCGGAGTGCCGATGGCCCACGCCATAGTGATGCCGCTGAACGTCCGCCTGACTCCCATGGAACTCACGGGAATTCTCAATCATGCGTGTGCGCGCATGCTGATTTTCGAGAACGACTTTGCTCCCCTTGTGGAAGTGCTTCGCAAAGCGTGCCCCTGCATCGAGCGCTATGTGACCGTGGACGAGAAAGTGCCGGCCGCTGACCTGGTCTACGAGGACCTCATTGCAGAGGGAAAGCCGCAGCGGGTGGATTACACAACGATTGACGAAAATTCGATTGCCGAACTGTTTTACACCAGCGGCTCGACCGGTACTCCCAAAGGTGTGATGCTTTCCCACCGCACGCTGTACCTGCACGGCCTCTCAGTGGCCACCTCGTACAATCCCGACGAGGAAGCCATCGAACTGCATACCATCCCGCTCTTTCATGCCAACGGCTGGGGACGGCCGCAGACCGCGCCCCTGTTAGGTCTGAAACAAGTTATGGTCCGGCGCTTCGATCCCACAACGGTTTTCCGATTGATCCAGGAAGAGCGGGCTACGGCGATGGCACTGGTTCCCACCATGGCCAATGCTCTGCTGAACGCGCCGGACCTTGGCCGGTACGACTGCTCGAGTATGAAGAACATTTTCATCGGCGGCGCAGCGGCTTCGGAGGAATTGATCGACCGAATGGAACGTACGTTCCACTGTAGGGTGCTGGGCGGTTACGGGCTCACCGAGACGGCCCCGGTGGCGACGTCGGCGCGCGATAAATCCACCGTCCGGTTCAAAGACGAGGCCGATCGAATATGGCACCGGTCGATGGCGGGCTGGCCGCTGCCGGCCAACGAGATTCGTGTCGTAGACGCAGAGATGCGCGATGTGCCGCGCGACATGACGGCGATCGGAGAAGTCGTCATCCGGGGAGACAACGTGATGGACGGCTACTACAAAGATCCGGAATGCACCTCGGCGGTGATGACCGGCGCTTGGCTGCACACCGGTGACATGGCGGTCTGGGACGAAGAGAATTACATCCACATTGTCGATCGCAAGAAGGACATTATCATCAGCGGCGGCGAGAACATTTCGTCCATCGAAGTGGAGAAGGCCATTTTTGCGCATGCATCGGTTTTTGAATGTGCGGTGGTGTCTGCGCCGGATGCGAAGTGGGGAGAGATTCCCGTGGCGTTTGTCGTGCTGAAACCGGGCACGAAACTCACGCAGGCGGAGCTGTGCGCGTTTCTGGAGCAACGGATCGCGAAGTTCAAAATGCCGCGCGCCATTGAATTCGTGGACGGCACGCTGCCCAAGACCGGCACGGGCAAAATCGTGAAGCGCGAATTGCGCGAAAAGTTCTGGACGGGAAAAGGGAGACGGGTGCAAGGATGAGGGTAGCGACTGCTGTTCTCTTCACGCTTGGATGGGCGTCCGTATCCCTGGCGCAGGTAGATCCTGCGCTGGCCAAAGTCATTCAGGAAACCAAAGCGATCGACAATCACGCCCATCCGCAGCGCTACGTGGCCGAAGGTCAGAAACCGGATGACGAATTCGACGCTCTGCCATGCGACACGCTGGAACAGGCGCCGGGACCGGCGCGCACGCGTACCGGCAATCCGGAGTGGATGGGCGCGTGGCGCGCGCTCTACGGATACAAGTACAGTGATATGACGCCCGATCATGTGAAGGAACTGGTGGCCGCGAAGCAGAGCGCCGTGCACGAACACGCAGCTGGTTATCCCGCCTGGGTATTGGACAAAGCCGGCATCGAAACCATGTTTGCCAACCGTGTGGCCATGGGCGCGGGCATTGAGCCGCCGCACTTCCGCTGGGTGCCGTTCGACGACGCGCTTCTGCTTCCGTTGAATAACGATCGCGCCAAGCGGCAGAACACCGACTTTGATTGGTTTTATTCTCACGAAGAGAAGCTGTTGAAACGCTACCTCGCGGACGTGCACTTGGATGCGCTGCCGCGGTCCCTGCGAACGTACTTGACCAAGGTGGTGACGCCGACAATCGAGCGGCAGAAACAAGACGGCGCTGTGGCACTCAAATTCGAGGCCGCTTACTTGCGTCCCCTGAATTTTGGCAACGCGACTGAAGAGGATGCCGCGAGCATATACGATCGCAACGTCCGGGGCGGCGAAGTGGGGAGCGCGGAATACCGCAAGCTGCAAGATTACTTGTTTCACGTCCTCGCCCAAGAGGCCGGGCGGCTCGGTCTGGCGATCCACATCCACTCCGCGCCGGGTTGTGGCGATTACTTCCTGCAACGCGGCGCGAATCCGGCGCTGTTGGAGACGGCGTTCAACGACCCTTCTCTGCGGAAGACCAATTTCGTCATTGTGCATGGGGGCGCACCGTACACTCAGGTAACTGCGGCGCTATTTCAGAAACCCAACGTTTACGCAGATTTTTCGTTCACGGTTCTCGCGCTCTATCCGCATCCCTTCGCTGCAATGCTGCGGGACTGGCTGGAAGCGTATCCGGAAAAAGTCTTGTTCGGGACCGATGCCTCGCCGGGGCCTCCCGAGATGAACTGGGAAGAGACCGCATGGCTGGCAGCGGCGAGCGCGCGCCAGGGCCTGGGCATGGCACTCACCGGCATGATGAACGACGGAGAGATCTCGCGCGAGCGGGCCATCGAGATCGCCCGCATGGTGCTGCGCGAAAATGCAATAAAGCTTTACGGGCTAAAAGCTTCGGATAAATAAAGTTATGTTAAAATAACTTTATGATTACGCAGTCCATTTCGGAGGCCCGGCGCAAATTGGGTGAACTGATTGAGTTGGCCCATAAAGGTGAAGATGTAGTGATCATCAAGGACTCTAAGCCGGTGGCGGTGCTGACGCCGATTGATGCGGCGGATTTGGAAATGGTGCGCATCACGCCTGCCCAGGAGAAGCGGATCATCGACTGGGCAAAGCGCCAACCGAGCGTGACCTTTCCCTCTGCCGCTGCCGCAGTCAAGTATTTGAAGCGTGAGTTCCGTAAGAAACGTTGAATCTCACTCTCAATGAGCGCTTTCTGCGGTTGTGCGAGAGTCTATCGCTCGAGGAACAGGGCAAGCTGCTGCGGGCTCTTGTGCAGTTGAGGACGGCAGTTTCCGATGTACACCGGCATAGCGGCCTTGGACTCAGGAAGCTTTCGTCAAGTCTGTGGGAACTTCGGGTTGGCATCTCACTGCGCGCAGTTTTTGTCCTCGAACAGGACCAGGCCTTGTTTCTGTTTCTCGGCACGCATGACGCAGTACGAAGGTTTCTTCGTGACTTTAGACAACCTTGACGCCCACATGCGATAATCGCACGCAATAATGCATCGGTTCCAGGTTGGTGGGTTGCGCCGTCGCACAATTTTCGCCGTTGTCGTTGCCGTTCTTCCTAGTCTTTATTGCTCGCGCAAGCATCCCGACCAGGGGCCGCTCTCGCCCGAGGAATCGCTGAAACGCATTCGTGTCAACTCCGACTTTCACGTCGAGCTTTTCGCGTCCGAACCACTGGTCTTCGACCCCGTCGAGATGGCATTCGATGAAAACGGCAAGATCTACGTCTGCGAGATGCTCGACTATCCGGACGATCCGCCCGCGGGCCGGGCGGCGCGTTCGCGCATCGTACTTCTCGAAGATACCGATGGCGATGGCAAACCCGACAAGCGCACGGTGTTCGCCGATCACGTTCTCGAGGTGAGCGGAATTTTGCCGTGGAACGGCGGCCTGATCGTCACCAGCGCTCCTGACATTCTGTTCTTCAAGGACACGAATGGCGACGGCAAGGCGGATGTGCGGCAGGTTCTCTACACTGGTTTTCCTAAAGTGAATCCCGAGGCGCGCGTCACCAATCCTCGATATGGAATCGACAACTGGATCTATGTGGCCAACGACGGACAAGATGGACAGATCCGGTCTCTGGAACATCCCGAGCGGCCCCCGGTGCCAGTACGCGGCGCCGATTTCCGGTTTCATCCCGGGCGCGGCCTGGCTGAGCCGGCTTCAGGCCCTACGCAGTTCGGCATGAGTTTTGACGACTGGGGCAACCGCTTCATCAGCCAGAATACGATTCACATTCGCCAGGTCGTGATGCCCATGCAGTATCTGATTCGCGCGCCGCTACTCGAAGTAGACAAAGAGTCCCTGGATATTTCGGATCACGGTGTGGGTGAGGCCCGCATGTATCCGCTGACCACGCCGCAGGCCTGGAGAAAGCAACGCACGCAACTGCGGCAGCAGCGTTACAACGAAAATCAGCTGCACCGCGTCGAGCAGGTAGGCGGCTGGTTCACCGCCGCCACCGGCGACACGGTTTATACCGGCGACGTGTTTCCGAACCAGTACTGGGGCAACGCGTTCACGGGTGACGTGAGCGCGAATCTGGTTCATCGGGACGTGTTGACACCGGATGGAGTAACTTTCATCGCACATCGGGCTGAGAAAGATTCTGAGTTTCTGGCTTCGACCGACATCTGGTTTCGCCCGTGCAATTTCGCAAACGCCCCGGACGGCAATCTCTACATCACCGATATCTATCGCGAGTTCATTGAAACGCCCGAATCCATCCCGGAGCAGATCAAGAAGAAGATGGATTTCTGGAGCGGCTCGGATCGGGGCCGGATTTACCGGATTGTTCCCAATCATCCGCTGCGTCAGGGAGACCTGAAACCGAAGCTGGGCAAGATGCCAGCCGCAGAGCTGGTGGCGCAGCTCGCCAGCACCAACGGCTGGCACCGGCAGACGGCACAGCGCTTGCTCGTGGAACGCCAGGATCGCGCGGCCGTTCCACTGCTCAAGGACCTTGCGCGCAAGAGCGAATTTCCACAAGGGCGCTTGCACGCGCTGTGGACGCTCGAAGGCCTTTCCGCGCTGGATCTGGAGTTAGTGATGACTGCGCTCAAGGATCCGCATCCGGGAGTGCGCGAGCACGCCCTCAGGCTGGCAGAAGAGTTTTCGAGCGCGCCGGCGGTGGTGAGTGCGGCGCTGGCGTTGAAGAACGACGCCGATCCGCGTGTCCTCTATCAGCTGTCGTTAACGCTCGGGCAGTTGAAGGATCCGCGAGCGCTAGCAGTGCTGACCGATCTGGCGCGCGATCATGGCGGTGAGCCTTGGTTCCGCGTGGCGATTCTCAGCTCGCTGAATGACACGGCGTCGGATTTCTTCCACCTATACCTGTCACGCAATCCATTTCAGCTCAATCCGATTTTCTTGCGAGAGTTGGCTTCGCTGATTGGAGCCAAGCACGATCCGGCCGAGATTCGGCGGTTTTTGGCGGTGGAAGAGGTGCTCGTTCCTCAGCATCCCAACGAGGGCGCTGCCGGTCTTTTCGGACTGGCGAAGGGTTTGAGGCTCGCGGGTGCGCATGATGTAGTTATTGGGTCGGCCGAGGCTAGACTTGAGGAGTTTCTCAACAGCCCGCTGGAAAGTGTGCAGACCGCGGCGTGGCAGGTGGCGGAACACTTCCAGCTTGGCGGACTGGCGCAGAGAGCTTCGCGTGACGCCGCCTCTGCGCAATTACCTATCCCACACAGGGCCGCGGCGCTGCGGGCGTTACGCGGCGGAGAACTGGCCGCGGTCAAGCCGCTGCTGGAACAGATTCTGGCTGCAAATCCGCCTCCCGAACTACAGACCGCCGCAGTGGAGTGCCTGGCCGGATTCAACGATGAGTCCGTGGCGCCGACGCTGCTGAAGGATTGGAAGAGCTACGCCCCGGAAACGCGCAAGCACGTCATTGCCGCATTGCTGAACCAGCGGCAGCGCGTGCCTGTGCTTCTGAAGGCGATAGAGGACCAGCAGGTGGAAATTGCCGCCGTGGACATCGCGGCGCGATCGCGGCTGATGGACGATTCCGACACATCGATCGGGCAACGGGCGCGGCGCCTGTTTCAAGACGGATCCTCAGACCGGGCAAAAGTCGTGGACAGTTATCGGGATGTTCTCAAAATGCCAGGCGACGAAAAGCGAGGGAAAGTCGTCTTCGATACAAACTGCGCGCGCTGCCACATGCCTCGAGCCCAGGGCGGCCGCGTAGGTCCGGATCTTTCGGGCGTAAACAACAAGACCAAGGAAGAACTGCTGACTTCAATTCTGAACCCCAGCTATGCGATTGAGCCGCATTACGTGCACTATGTGGTGACGACCAAGGACGGCGAGATTCACGACGGCGTCATCGCGACCGAAACTCCAGGCTCCATCACGTTGCGCGGCGGAACGGAAAATGGCGACGAAACCCTTCTTCGCACCAACATCGCGGAAATCCGGGCGTCCAGCGTTTCGCTGATGCCGGAAGGATTGGAAAAATCCATGAGCCGGCAAGAAATCGCCGACGTGATTGCGTACTTGCGCGCGGGGCTGTAGCTAGAGGGCTGTCGCGGAACGTTAAAACCGCTTCCTCCCGGTCGCGGCTCGCAAGCCCGCCCGAAACTGAGCCGTGATCAGCGGGAGCCCTAGGTCGCGGCGGTGTCGGATTTCGTGGCGGAAAGCTCCACCCAGGCGTGCTTGGTCGAACTTTCCAGTACCTTTTCGCAGATCCGCATTTCGTGCAGACCGTCGGAGAATTGGGGATACTCGGCGGGGGCTGAGCGATCCTCGACGGTGCGGTAGAAGCGCCGAAAGATCTGCTTGAACGTGTCGTCGTAGCCCTCGCTGTGGCCTCCGGGCAAATCGGCGTAGGACCGGGCTTTTTCAGCCATGAGCGACGGGTCCTTGATCATGACCTGATTGGGGCTATTCCGCTGGCCCAGCCACAACTCGTCGGGCCTTTCCTGATCCCACGCGGCGGATCCTTTGGTTCCGTAGATCTCGATAGTCAGGCCGTTTTTGCGGCCGGCTGATACTTGGCTGACGGTGAAAGCGCCGCGAGCGCGGTCGCCCAGGCGCACCAAAATCGCGGCGAAATCCTCGGTGTCCACGGGCACCACCTCGTAGTCTTCAGGCTTGAGGGTCTTACCGGCAAAAGTTTCTATGGCGCCTTTAGGGCGTTTGCGCGTCTTGTGGAATGTCTGCAGGTCGGCGCAAAGCGAGGTGATCTGCAGGCCGGTGACGTGCTGGATCATGTCGCACCAGTGGGTACCGAGATCGCCAAACACGCGCAGCTTGCCGCCGGACTTGGAGTCGATGCGCCAGTTCCAGTCGGTATCATAGAGCAGCCAATCCTGCGAATAGGTCCCTTGGACGCACAGAATCTCGCCCAGTTCTCCGGCTTCGCGCACGCGGCGCAAGTGCTGCACCATAGGGTAATAGCGAAGGTTGTGATTAGTACAGTTGGCCAGATTCTTGTCCCGGGCCAGCTTGACCATCTCCTCGGCTTCAGCCACTGATGTCGCCAGGGGCTTTTCGCAGACCACGTGTTTCCCTGCCTGGAGCGCCGCCTTTGCCATGGGGAAGTGAAGCGCGTTGGGCGTGCAGATATGAACGGCCTGGATCTCCTTGTCGTCGAGCAGCGTACGGTAGTCGCCCGCGCTGCGCTCGACGCCGACTTCGGCGGCGAATTTCTGCGCCCTCGCGTCGCCCTGCTCCGCGATGGCGACCAGTTCCACGTTTCCCAACCGGCGAATGCCTTCCACGTGCACTCGACCCACGAATCCTGTTCCAAAAACTGCCGCCTTGATTTTGTGCATATTCTTTTCTCGAATCGACTAATGTAACGCAAAAACACAGAGGTTTGGTAATAGAGGGTACGGTTGGCCCCGCGGGAGGGATCTTCATTCCTGTGCCGTTTAACGGCGACAAGACTACCGGACGCAGCCAAGCTTAACGCGCTCTCAGGAGTACGTTTCTAAACCGCATGTGAATCTTTCAATTCCGGCGGCTACGCGAGCACGCCACGTCACATTTTGAAACATCGAATGCCGGGAACGAGGATTATCATCAACATCGGCCGCTGCTGGTACGGCGATCAGAAATATCCGACGTGGTTAGAAGGTTTCCGCAAGTTTTTAAGTATCGACAACATGACAGAGACACCGTAACTACAAAAACAGGTTACTGTACTTCATTTTACATACCTTTCGATGTTTGCATTGCGCATCAGTGACCTTTTCTATATTGTAAGTATCGAAGTACTATTCGACCGAAAGGAGACTCATGAAAAATCAAGTTATTCTATTTGTATTAGGCGGAACAGTTGGCCTTCTAATATCGACGCCGACGTTGCGTGCGCAAGCATGTTACAACAGCGCAGTAAGCGGCGCATATGGCTTCAATGGTTCAAGAGCGGTAATGGCAACGGCAACAACCGGGACCGGTACGGGAGGCGCGGGTACGGGAAGTACAAGCGGTGCTACGGTAAGTGCGACGCCTATCGGCGTCTTACTGGGCGATATGAATGGGACAACAGGGTTTGGCGCGGTGGGCGTGCTCTATTTCGATGGTGCGGGAAATGTATCGGCGACGACACCCCCAGGAACCAATCAAGCCACGACTCCAGCTATGATGACGAATCAGCAAACACAAGTTGGAACTTACAGTGTGAATCAGGACTGTACGATTATTATGACCGTGAGTGATGTCTTTGCGGCGATGTCAGCTACCTCGTCCAGTGGGGGAAGAAGCACGAGCACGACGCCTTTAAGCGCTTCTTTTGAGGGTGTGGTCCTTGGCGGTGGCAGCGAAATCGATTTGGCCGAGTCCGGAACAACGACAGGCGTGAATCTTGAACTGAGAAAAATGGTCCAAACCACCGGCTGCACCAATGCACGCCTGGCCGGGACATATGGTTTTATGGCGCAAATCTTCTCCGGCTTACCGTTAACCCCGCCGGGCACGAACGGATCCGCGGAAAACCCGCCAGCGACATTCCCAACGGTTGCACGGTTCTTTGCCGACGGAAATGGGAACTTAAGCTTAGATAACTTCGCGCAAACGTCGTCGCTGACAAACCGTCAATTGACCGGAACGTACACCGTAAACTCAGATTGCACGGGTACAGCGACATTCACTTCCGGGAGCGGCGTAAGCGAAACCGCTAACTTCATTCTAGTTCAATCACCGGCAGCGAGCCGGGGACTTACCGGCGTATGTGCGGCGTCGACAGTTGTGTCACCCGAAGTGCTGTTTCAGTTTACGACTACGGGAGTTGAGGGTACTGCAACGGCCATGCCGCTCCAGTAACAGGGAAGCAAGTGGGGTAACTCCATCTCCGTGCATCCAAAGTGCCGTCAGCTATCTGATTGCAAACTTTGGATGCAGGGATGGATAGAAGCTTGAAACGACGCCTGGATATGGCAACTACTGTTTCATGTCGTTCTTGTGAGCCTGGATGCCGCGTTTTAGGAATTTGAGGGCTTTATTCGGGCCCCCGGTTCCGGTTATCTTAAATTTCTTCCCGCGCTGCTTGTTGTACGAAACAAAAAACTCCTCCACCTGATCGAGCAATGTCTGGCTAACATCGGTGATTGATTTCAGGTCCTCGTGATCATAGGAGTGAACGGCGACACCGAGGAGGCGGTCATTGCTTTCCGTTTTTCCATTGTCTACCTGTTTGGCTTTGATAACCCCTATGATGCGCACGTCGATCAAGCAGCCGACATGGGCGGGCGCATCCATCAGGACCATGATGTCGAGAGGGTCCCCATCCTCTCCGAGAGTGGAAGGAATGAAACCGAAGTCGAATGGAAACATCATGCCTTCGGGCAGTAATCCGCCCAGCATGAACAGGCCGGAATCCGGATCATAATCGAATTTGTTGCGGCAGCCTTTCGGGGTTTCTATGATCGCCCGGCAGACATAGCTTTTGGCGTCAAGCTGGAGGGGGAGAGATGTGAGATCGGCCATGGTTCAAAGCCCAGACTACGGTCGCGGCTATGTTACGGGCCGCGCGCGGATGCAAGCGCTCAAGACACAGCGCTAGGACTACTTCTTCTTGGGAATCTTCGCGCCGGATTTGCGCGCCTCGCTCAAGGCGATAGCCACGGCCTGCTTGCGGCTCTTGACCTTTCCGCCGCTGCCGGACCTCAGTTTGTCCTGCTTGTACTCTTTCATCACCTTGTGAACTTTGTTTTTTCCTTTTGTGCTCGATTTTGTCGGCATTGTTTCCTCGTAAATGAGTGGTATTCTGCGTCACGTTAGACTATGAAGTGCTCAGACATCGGCAAGTATGACGGTCTGCCGCGTTTACTATTGCTCTCGTCAGCACTTTGACTTCCACAAAAGGAGATGAACATGCCGGCGACGGTTTGGAAAGGCTATATCAGTTTCGGCCTGGTTTCATTCCCCGTGCGGCTCTTTTCGGCTGCACGGGCGGACGCGGTGCATTTCCACATGCTGCACAGAAAGGATATGTCGCGGGTGAAGGAAGTCTGGTATTGCGCAGAGGAAAACAAGCCCATTGACCGGGCGGACATCGTGAAAGGCTACGAAACCAGCAAGAACGAGTATGTCGTGGTCGAGGATGAGGAACTGAAGAAGATAGCGCCGCCGACGGCGACAACCATGGATATCCTGCAGTTCGTGGGCAACGACGAGGTCGACCCGATTTTCTTCGAAAGCTCCTACTATGTCGCCGCCGAAGACAAAACCGCCAAGCCCTATATTCTGTTCATGGCAGCCCTCTAAGATACCAAGCAGGATGCGATTGCGAAAATTGCGATGCATAATCGTGAACACGTCGTGCTGATCCGACCATCCGACGGAGGCCTGATCTTGCACACGCTGTACTACCCGGATGAACTACACAAAACCAATAAGAGCGAGACTCCAAAATCGAAATACAGCGCCAAGGAGCTTGAGCTAGCGAAGAGTCTGGTTAACCATTTGACGGCTCCGTTTAAGCCCCAGGAGTTCCACGATGACGTACCGCGAGAATGTCGAGCGGCTGATCAGGGAAAAGCAAAAAGGGAAGAAGATCACGACGGTCGACACAGCCCCGCAAGGCCCCGTCATCGACCTGATGGAAGCGCTCAAACGCAGCATCAAGCAAGTCCGGCTCGAAACGTGACGAAGAAGACGGCCGGGACGGCGCAAGGCCGCCTAGCGGCGGAAGAGCCGTGACAGCATTTGTCCCACGGCAGGCAGTTCAGGACGGATGCTTTTTCAAGGCCGGCGCGACGCGCCTGATTGATGCCGTAACGGATCAGTGCCGAATTCGCGCATGCTGTGGGCATCGGTCGACACCGCGATCTTGATCGCCAGCCGCGGGCGGCGGGCCGCGCATTCTCGGCCGAAAGATCGAGGCGGTCCGGACTGGGATTGATCTCGAAAAAACAGCCGTTCTGTTTGGCGTGGACGATGATCCGGTCTAATATCAATTTCATAGCCGGGACGTTTCAGGAGCAGACGGCCCGTCGCGTGTCCCAGGATATTGAAATAGCGGTTATCCATCGCGCGCATGATGCGCTCCGTTTGCTCTGCCCTCGCCAGGCCAAAGCGCGAGTGAATGGAACAGACCGTGTAATCGAGTTCTCGCAACAGGTCGTCGGGATAATCCAGAGACCCATCCGCAAGGATATCCACCTCTGACGATTTCAGGACGCGGAAGCCCTTGAGCCGTTCGTTCAGCTTGTCGATGTAGCGGATCTGCTTCCAGAGGTCTTCGACGTGACACGCCCCGCGCAATCTTCAGGCTCTGCGAATGATCCGTAATTCCGATATACTCGTATCCTTTCTCTCTGGCAGCGGCCGGCCATCTGCTCGATGGAGTGGGAGCCATCGCTTGAGGTGGAATGGGCGTGAAGCTCGCCTCGGACGTCATTCATCGTGACCAGGACGGGGAGGGTGTGCTGTACCGCCCTTTCTACCTCGTCGTAGCCCTCGCGAAGTTCGGGCTCGATAAACGCCAGGCCGAACTTCCGGTATAAAGCCTCTTCGGTGGGGAAGGGGCCTTTCGTCTCGAGCGATTTCAGGCTGCCAGTGACGGCGGTGAGCTTCCGCAGGTGTGCTTTCGAGCCCGTACAGCAGATGAGTGACAGGCCCAGTCCCTTTCTGTGGCAAGCGCGAATCCGCAGCAGAATCCCTGATGAAAGGGCAAACAGAGCGGTATCCTTCGAGGAACTGACGAGCGGTGTCCGGCCGCCATAACGTTCCAACCTGGAAACGACCGAAGGAAAATCGTCGGTCTCGACGATAAAGTGCCATTTCTTCGATGATCTCCGACCTGCGGCGATAATCGCCGGCCACTTCGGCCTTCGCGACCCCGCACTTCTCGATCAGGAATTCCTCCACCGCATCGCGCAGGTCGTCGGCCCTGTAAAGCAGCATCGCATGAGTTTCGGTCAGGCCCTGACGAACATGCTGAGCCATACGCAGGCCGAGTGCCTTTTCGATGGCACCGCTTTCCAGCTGATCGCGCAGGTCCTCGACCGAGGAAATATTGAGCTTCTTGTAAATACGCAGGACACGTTTCGGGTCCAGACGGGGATAGGCGCTGATGCTCGCGAGTGCGGGGCTGGCCTCGGATCGCAGTTTCTCAAGCTTTCCCAGGCTGCCGGTCAGTACGATCTCGCGGATGGCGCTGCTGATGGCTTCGCCGATGCCCTGCGAATTCGGTCAGGTCCGCCTCTTCGCGGACCAGCTCGTCGATGCTTTCGGACAAGGTCCTGACCTTGGCGGCCGCCCGCCGATATGCCTTCACCTTGTACGGGTTTTCTTTCTGGGTCGAAAGCAACTGCGCCAGGCTCGCCAGCCGGTCCGCGATTTCGGCATTGCTCAGGTTCGGCGACGGCGGCAGGGCTGATTTACAGGCCATCGTTCTGATCATTCCGATAGGGAAGGAGTCTGGCCTTTGGCCGGGAAGCCGCATCCGCGTTTTGTTCTTCAGGCGCTTCAGCACATCTTTCATCGTGAACTGGCTGGCGGATTTCAGGCTCTTGAGTTCTTTCCATTCGAGCGGCATGGCAACCGGCGCACCCGGCCGCGCGCGGACTGCATAGTCGGCGATGGCCGTGGCTGTATAGTCATTGCGGAAGTAGTCGATGAATATTTTTCCCGTGCGCTTTGCCTTGCTCATCGTGGCGACATAGGCCTCGCGGCGCGGCAGCCACCATTTCCTCCGCTACGGATGCCGCAAAGGATTTCACTACCGGCCATTTGTCCTTGCCGGCCAGGGGCACGGTCACATGCAGTCCCTTGCCGCCGGTGCATTTGAGCATGGACTCCAGTCCCTTTCGCTGTAAGCCGCTGCCGCAAGTCCTGCGCCGCCAGCTTGAGCGCCTCGAACGGCACGTCGGGCGCAGGGTCGAGATCGAAGATCATCCGGTCCGGGATAATCGATCGCATCGATGGACGCGCCCCAGGGGTGGATCTCGATCGCGCCCATCTGGACCACTTCCAGCAAGCCTTTTTCATTCTCGATATAGAGGTACTCGTACTTTTTCCCCTTGTGCCTGAACTCGAAGGGCTGTGACGTCCGGCCCCAGGCCCTTGCCGGGATTGCGCTGATAGAAACACTCGCCGTCGATGCCCGAGGGGCAGCGCAGCAGGCTCACGGGGCCGGTCGATGATCTGCGGCAGAAGCAAAGGCGCCACGCCGGCGTAATATTCGGCCAGTTCGCCCTTGGTGACATGACCGGTTTCGGAGATCACGCGGTCCGGATGCGTGATCGTGATGCCGCCCGCACGAGACGTCCCGGCTTTTCTTTTGCGTTTGCGCCTTCGCGGCAACCTCGGTTTTCACGGGTGTCTCCTTTTTCACGTCGCCGGCATCCTTATCTTCCCGCAGGCCCTGGAAAGAGGGATGACGGATGCGGCCATCCTGCGTCCACTCCGTGAAGGCGACCTCGCAAAGCAGGACGGTTTGATCCACTCGTATAGACTGCCATTCTCCCGCGGAAAGGCCGCCGATCTCGGCGCGCGGTCAGGACCGGTTTCTCGACCGCCATCCTGGCAAAGCGCTCCGCGAGATCGCGCGCGCTTTTCATCGAGAAACCCGTGCCGACCTTGCCGGCATAACGCAGCGCGCCGTCCTTCCGGTAGCCGAGATAGAGCGCTCCCAGAGCGCCCGGCCGCCCGTGCGCGCGTCGCTGAAGCCGAGAATGATGAATTCCTGGCGCTGCGCACATTTGATTTTCAGCCAACCTTTCTGTCGCCCGGCCACGTAGGGCGCGTCGGCCTGCTTGGATATGATGCCTTCCAGACCCGTTTCGCAGGCTTTGGCGAACATTTCGCCGCCCTGGCCCACAATATGTTCGCTGTAGCGCAGCGCGGCGCTCTGCTTTGATTTCTTCAGCAGATCCTCCAGCTTCTCCTTGCGCTCGGTCAGCGGCAGCGCCGTCAGATCTTTGCCATCGAGATGGAGCAGGTCAAAAACATAAGCGACGATCTTTTCGGCATTCCCCCGTCGCCGAGCGCTGCCTGCAGGGCCTGAAAACTGCTTTTGCCTTCGGCATCGAGGATGACCGCCTCCATGTCCAGCAACGGCGTCCTTGGCCTTCAGGTTTTCCATGGACTTGGCGAGGGAAGGGAAGCTCTCCGTCCAGTCCTTGCCGTTGCGGGTGCGCAGACGCGCTAGCGCCGCCGGAAACAAAACCCAGCAGCCGATAGCCGTCGAACTTGATTTCATGCACCCACTCCGCGCCCTCGGGCGGCTTGTCGACGAGTGTCGCGAGCTGCACTTCGGGATAACGTTCCATCAGCCGCCTCAATTCATTGCCGGATGGCGGCTTCTTAGCCTTCGCATCGCGGTTTTGTCTTGTCTGGCCGCAGGGAGCCTCGCCGCCGGCGATTTCATCCATGGAACGGCCGGCTCTTCACGCTCGAAGCGACGATCGTTCAGAAAATCGCCGTTCGCGCCATTCTTGCGGGCTTCGGCGTCATTTTCCTTAATCAGCAGCCAGTTTTCACGCTTGCCGTCGCCGCGCATGCGGATGAGGTCCCAGCCGCCTTTCAGGCGCTCGCCATGGAGGATGAACGACAGGTGGCCTTTCTTCAGCCCGGCGCGCGGATCGCCCTTCGGCTCCCACGTGCCTTCGTCCCACATCATGACGGTGCCGCCGCCATATTCGCCCTTGGGGATCGTCCCTTCGAAGGTGCCGTAGGAGAGGGGATGATCCTCTGTCCGCACCGCCAGCCGCTTGTCGGCGGGATTGAGGCTCGGGCCTTTCGTGACCGCCCAGCTCAGCAGGACGCCGTCCAGTTCCAGCCGGAAGTCATAATGAAGGCGCGTGGCGTCGTGCTTCTGGATGAGGTAGGAGAGTCCTTCTTTGTGCGCCTTGATCCGGCCCGGCGGCGGTTCCGGCGTCTTTTTGAAATCGCGTTTGCGGCTGATATTCTTCGAGCGCCATGTTATCCGCCGCTGTAGCCGCCGATGATCGGCAGGATTTCGCCAGTGATATAGCTGGAGCAATGCGGCGAGGCGAGAAAGACATAGGCCGGCGCGATCTCCTCCGGCTGGGCGGGCCGCTTCATCGGCGTGTCGGCGCCGAATTTGCTGACATCCTTCGCTTCCTTGTCGGAAGGATTGAGCGGCGTCCAGACCGGCCCGGGCGCGACGGCGTTGACCCGGATTCCGCGCGGCACGAGTTGCGTGGCCAGCGAGCGTGTGAACGCATGAATGCCGCCCTTGGTCATCGAATAGTCGAGCAGGGACTTCGCTTCCCAGCAAGCCGGTGACGGAGCCGGTATTGACGATAGCGGAGCCGGGCTTCATGTGCTTTACCGCCGCCTGCGCCATATAGAAATACCCGTACAGATTGGTTTTGAGCGTCTCGTCGAAATGCTTCGCTGTCAGATCCTCGAACCGTGATGTGTGAACCTGAAAAGCCGCGTTGTTTACCAGGACGTCAAGCCGACCTAATTCCCTGACGGTGCGGGCGACCGCCTGGTCGCAGAATTTTTGATTGGAAACGTCGCCGGCGATGAGCATGCACTCTCTGCCCTCCGGCTTCGACCTTCTCCTTCGTCACCTTAGCGTCCTCGTGTTCGTTAAGGTAGGCGATTGCGATGTCGCGCGCCTTCTCTCGCGAACAGGATCGCTACCGCCCGGCCTATCCCGGAATCGCCGCCAGTAATGAGCGCCACCTGGTTCTCCAGTTTCCTGGAGCCAAGGTAAAAAGGTGCATCGTATAACGGAGCGGGATTGAGGTCAGCCTCCGATCCCGGCTTGCTCTGATGTTGCTTGCGGGAAGGGCGGGCGCGGGATAAGCGCGCGCTCCCGCCTGCATGGCCCGGGTGTCTTCTTTCTTGGGATGCTTCTTGTCTGCGTGGGCGACCTGTTCCTGAATTTTGCGCTGGCGGCGCGGTGCATTTTTGGAGGTCATCAAGTATCTCCCGGTCAAGGCGGAGCCGCGACACTAGACCCGTGTGCAATTTCGGGGCCGCGCCAGCTCTCGTATTTGGCCGACTGGAGTTCGATGTAGAGAATCGCACGAAGGATCGTCCGTCAGCGGTGCGGATTTTTGGCCGCTAGCTTTTTCGGCCAGCCTATGACTCTCGGGTAGCGAAGGGCTATCCGCGCCGTTCGCGGGGAGACCTGCGGCCTTTTCTTCCAGCGTCAAAACCCGCAGGTCCCCGCCAAAATCAGGCGTGGCCCGGCGCTACAAAGACCGCGGGCATGCTCTCGAGCGCAGCCTTCAATCAGTCGCATGATATCCTTAATTTTAGGACGCGACCTTCTCATGCGGTACGGCTCCCGGTATCGATTCAGTAATTCGTATTCCAGCTACTTCCCTCCGGCGGTGAAGTGGCTTCTCATTTCGAACACCGCAATATGGCTGCTTTCCTTCTTTGCCGTGCGGTTCGGTTCGGGAGAAGTATTCTCGCTTTTTGCCTTATCGCCGCGCGCCGTATTGGGACATTTTGCAATCTGGCAGCTGGTCACGTACATGTTTTTGCACGACCCGGTGGGCTTCGGTCACATCCTGTTCAACATGCTGACGCTCTGGATGTTTGGGATGGACTTGGAGCGCGACTGGGGATCGCGCCAGTTCCTGAAATATTATTTCCTTTGTGGAATCGGCGCTGGAATCTGCGACATTACCGCGAACGCGTTCATCCACAACCTTGATACACGGACGATTGGAGCGTCGGGCGCGATCTACGGCTTGTTGCTGGCTTTCGGAATGCTCTATCCCGATCGCACCGTGCTGATGAGTTTTCTGTTTCCCATCAAGGCGAAGTATTTCGTCATGATCATGGGAGCCATCGCTTTTCTCAGCTCAATCGGCACGGCCGGCAGCCGCGTCAGCAACGTGGCGCACCTGGGCGGCATGCTGTTCGGTTATGCTTACTTGCGGATGCGGTTCCTGCGCGTTGACACGGGCAAGCTGATCCAGCGGTACCAAACCTGGAAGATGGAGCGCGCCAAGAAAAAATTTCAGGTTTACATGCGCAAACAGGGGCGCGGCGGGCCTTGGGTGAACTGAAGTCGTCCTTCGGCCCCGTTCAGAACTGAAAGCGCAGCTGCAACCGCAGCGAACGAGGTTCCTGGAAAGCGACGGGCAATCGCGAGTTAAACGCAGGGCCGCTGATGTCGTTCTCCTGAATCTTGTGGCCGGCGTTGAGTACATTCAAGACGTCGCCTGACGCCGCCAGAGTGCCGCGGGGCAGGCGGAATTCCCGGAGAATCCGAAGATTCCAGTTAGCTACGTATTCGGCCCGGTTGCCGCCTTCCGGGCTTCCGCGTACCGTGGCCGCCACAAAGAACGGGCCCTGCGGCAGTCCTGTCACAAGCAGCTGGCGCGCGAATACAAGCCCGTCCATATAGTCGACGATGCTTGCCAATTCCAAACCGCCCCAGACCGAAGGCAACCGGTAGGTTGCTTGCATTTTGCCGAGGTAGGCTCGGTCAGTAAAGCTGCGGCCGCTAGCATTGATCGTGGTGTTGGGATCATTGAACAATGCTCCAACGACGCCCGGATCATTCTCGAAGACCGCGTTGCCTGGATTTGTGGGTCCATACGATTTCTCGGCCACAAAGGAGGCGTGGAACAGCAAGCCGTGCCACTGTGCGCCGATCTCGGCCAGCAAGCCGGTGTTCAGCATGCGAAGGCCGGCAGGATTCGTCAGCAAGTATTGGTCATGGCCAAGCGTGCTGGGGTTCTGCCGATAAACGATCAGGGGCCGGTCATCAAACGTACCCGCGACTCCGTCGGGTCCCGGATCGAGAATGGTGACCGGCGTAAACGCTGACGGCGGCACACCTGTGTTGATGGCGGCCAGGCGCTCCTTGTCGTCCCGCCGGAACAGGTGAATGGCGCCGAAGGTCCGTGGCGCCAGCGCGAATTCCGCACCGAGGTTGAATTCATCCGCGTACGGCCGACGCAAGGACGGATTAATGGACGAGTAAGGTCCGCCGAAGCGCATCAGCAAGGCTCCCTTCTCGCCCAACTGAAACTTGCCATCGGAATTGCGGTCAATCCACTGGTAGACGTTCCCGCCAAGGCTGTTTGGATTTCCGAAATCGAGGTACCTCCCGGCCAGCGGCGAAAACAAACGGAAGTATGTGCCCCGAAGAACCAGTCGGTGTAAATGCGGGACCTGCCATGCAAAGCCGGCGCGCGGCGATGCGTTGTTCCAGGCGATCAAATCCGGCCTTTCGGCGAAGGTTTGAGGGTGAACGAATGGCGCGCTGCCCCTGGATTGCGCTGGCAGCGAACCGCGTGAGAAATCGGTTAACACGCCGGCATCCAGCGATAGCCCGGCGGCGAGGCGCACGTGATCGGCAACGTACGCTTCTAAGGAGCGTATGATCGACTGACTAACGAGTGGTGTGTTGAACTCCACAACTTCAGATGGCGCTCCGTTGACGGTGATCACATTGATGTCGGAGGGAATGGTGACGTAGTTGTGCGGCGACGATGTTTTCCAGCCGGCGCCCACCGCGATTTGATGCCGCGGCGCACGAGGCTGCCAGGCGGCCTCAACACTCTGGCGCATGCGTGTAGCGAGATCCGAGATTGGCGGCACGTCAGCGATCGCGCCGGTCAGCATTTCAATCTTCGGCTCCTGCACCCCGAATATTTGCGGCGGCGGGTCGGTGTCCGCGTGCGATATCGAATAGCCATAGCGCATCTCCAAAACTCCGAGCCGGGAGTTTTCGGAAAACCGGTGGATCCAGCCGGCCTGAAGCAAATCGAAGTGGTCAACACCGGGTTCTCCCTTAAAACCGCCCAGCAAAACGAATGGTGGTGACATACGGCGGCTGACCAGAGACTCGAGGTTTACAGGTATGCCCCAATCGTTCACGTTGATCCGTGAACCGCTATAGAGGGCGTCGAACTGATCGCTTGTGGTTGCCCGGATGCGCCCCCGAATGTCTCCAAAAAGCAATCGGCCGCGCTGATCGTTTCCCCGTGGCTGGAGCGGCACGGTCTGCAACGACCACTGTGCGGTACCTGTGGCGACAATGTCGGCCCATCGCGTCAGCGGGCCGCCGGCCTGGAAACCATCCCGGCTGAACCAGCGGAATTGCTCCGCCTGTTGCACCATGCCGCGCTCGGCCGGAGGCGGCAAATTCGAAGAGGAGAGAAAAGACCCGGTGTCAGCCGTCGAAAACATGACATGCCACGAGGCACCGGGCTGGGCCGGAAAAATCGCAACCTCGGTCCCATAGCTTGTGGAAGGAACCTGCGCGAAGCCGCTTCGCACGACAACATCGTCGATTGCCTGAACGTCAGGCGCGATCACCGGTTGCCCCGGTTGATAGGAATCGGTTGCGTCCGTTCCTAGGAACTTGAACTGAGTGTTTGTCCATGAGTACCCGCGCTGCGATTCGACGGCCACCCGGTAGTCGCCCAGCCCGGTGAAATCGAGCGGTGAGGTGACGCTTGCGGGCTCCCGGGCCAGGAGCAGGCCTTGGAGCGTAATTGACTCGGGATATGTACGCTGTTGCGGTTTGTCAGACCAAACACCGGGCGATCGACTTCGCTCTTCGCGGCGAAGAATTCCCGATGCGTCGATCACAAGATCGAGGTGTAGGGTTTGCAACGGTTCGACGGATATCGCGAATGGGGCATGAGTATCGGGTCCTGAATCCGTTGAGAGTTGGTATTGACCGTACGGGAGTGCGATGGCGAACTCGCCCGCGGCATTGGTTTCAAAGGTTAGGCGTACGGCAGGGTGGCCCGTGACGATCAGGCGGGCGCCAACGAGTGCGTGGCCGTCCGGCTGCTGAACGACTCCTTCCACGATTCCGGTGGTCAATTGCGCCCGTAACAAGTTCGCGGCGAAGAATCCGGTCGCCAGCAGAAGCATCTGCCATTCGGGCAGCGCTCGCCAGTAGCGCCGGCACGTAGACATTCGCTAGCCATTCTACCGAACCCTTTATCTGGCTCGTGGCGACTGTCTGCGCCGAACATGCAAGCGGCTCACTCCTCACGCAGCGCTATTGCGGGATCGATTCGCGTCGCACGCACGGCCGGGATTGAACATGCCACAAAAGCAACGCTCAAAAGCAGAGCGGTCACGAACACGAACGTAGCTGGGTCGCTGGCGCGTACTCCGAAGAGAAGGCTCTCGAAATAGCGGGTCACGGCAACCGCCGCGGCAAGGCCCAGCACGGTCCCAAGAAATACGGGCTGCATGCCCTGCCATAAGACTAAGCGGCGCACTTCGGATGCCGTCGCGCCGAGGGTCACACGGATGCCGATCTCATTGGTGCGCTGCGCCACGACATAATAGAGAACTCCATAGAGACCCACGGCCGCAAGTATGAGCGCGATACCGGCGAAGCATGCGATCAAAAAAGCCGTGAACTGGCGTTGCGCGGCGGAGTTGGCGAGCACGTCATCCATTGTGCGAATGCCCGCTATGGCTAGATTCGAGTCCAGGCGATTCACTTCAGCTCCGACCGCCGAGAAGAGGCTTGCTGGCTCCGGTCCGGTACGGACGAAAGCATAGAAATCCGTCCAGTCGCCATCGAAAATGGGCCGGTACATGGTTGGCCGGGACTTCTCGGCGAGTGAGATGACCACATCGCCCGAAATACCGACCACTTCGTACCGCGGCGACCGCGGACCGCCGAAATAAATTCGTTTGCCGATGGGATTTTCATTTGGGAAAAACTCACGCGCCATGCTCTCGCTGATCACGATCGCGCCGGTGCGCGGATGCTGGTCGTCGAAACCCACGCCGTCATGTTCTGTGAACGCGCGGCCGCGAAGGATGGGAATTCCGGCAGTAGCAAAGTAATTTGGGCTGGCGCCGCGATTGAGGGCGAGAGTGAACTGTCCTGGCGGCAGCGGATGACCCTCGACGTCAAAGGAGCTATCGCCACAATAGCCGCCCACAGGCAGGCAGCTCACAATCGCCGCTGACTTTACGCCGGGAATCGACTGCAGTTTCCCGAGCAGGTTCCGCGTGAAGTTCGCCACCTGTTCACGTTTCCCGTAACGTACGTCGGGCAGCGAGAGGCTCGCCGTCAGAACGTGATCCGCGCGCACGCCGGGATTCACGCCGCGGAGCGCGAGAAAGCTGCGTAGCAGCAAGCCGGCTGAAATGAGGAGCACGAGGGACAGCGCGACTTCGGCGGCAATGAGGCCATATCGGAACCGATTCTGTCCGCGACCTGCTGTTGAGGACCGGCTGCCGTCTTTTAACCGTTCGGCGAGATTGATCCTCGCGGCGCGAAGCGCTGGCACGATTCCGGTGGCGACGCCAGCGGCGATGGCAATCGCGGCGGTGAAGGCGAATACCCACCCGTCGAGCTGAATGGCGTTGGCCGGTTCAAAATCGTCGCGAAGATTGAGAAGGGTGGGCCCGCGCTCGGCAAAGAACTTCGTCAAAGACGAGGCGAGCACAAGCCCGAGCGCCGCCCCAGCCGCGGAGAGCAACACGGATTCGGTGAGTAACTGGCGCAATAGTCTGCCGCGTCCAGCGCCAAGCGCCGAACGGATGGCTACTTCGCGCCCCCGCTGCGATCCGCGCGCCAGCAACAGGTTCGCGATATTGACGCACGCGACCAGCAGCACACAACCCACCGCCCCGAACAGAAGGTAGAGATTGGTTTTGAATTCGCGCACTGTGACTTCAGACAGCAGGAACACCAAAGCACCGTGGCCGAACAGCCCTTTTCCATTCGATTCCCAGATGCGCCGCTGAAGAGCGTTCAACTCACTCTGAGCCGTTGCCAAGGGCATTCCATGCCGCAGCCGCGCGACAACGTAAAATTCGTGGTTCGTACGATCCTCTGCTATCTGGGGTGGAAAGAGTTGCCGGAGCGGCACCCAAAGCCGTACATCGCGACGCGGATAGTTGAAGTCTCGGGGCATCACACCGACGATCTGATACGTCAGATCGTCGAGCCGGATGCTCTGCTGCAAGATATCGCGTGCCTCTGCATAGCGGCTTTGCCAGAGGCCGTAGCTGATCACTGCGACGCGCGGCGCACCCGACCGATCCTCTTCGGCACGGAAGCCGCGGCCGATGATGGGTTGCACTCCGAGCGTCTGAAACAATCCCGAGGTGAAGACTGCGGCCGCCACGCGCTCGGGCCGAAAGTTGCGGTCGGCGCCCAGATTGAATGTGAAGCCTCGCCCCGCAGCCATGCTCTCGAAGCTGGTGCTTTGTGCCCGCCAATCGAGAAAATTGCGGAGAGAAACGACGTTGGGACCTCCTCCGTCGGTAACCACGTCACGCTCGAATAACAGGACCAATCGGCCGGGATCGGGATAAGGCAGCCGGCGGAGCAAGGCGGCATTCACGACACTGAAGATGGCGGCGTTTGCGCCGAGGCCGAGCGCCAGAACCCCAATCACAACGAGTGTGAAGCCGGGCTGCGAACGTGCCTGGCGAAAGGCAAATCGGATGTCTTGTACGAGGCTGGACATAGGAGTTCCCGAGGCTATTAGCATATTACAGGCCGTGGTAACCCTCTGGTTTTCAGTGCGCGCCATTTCTCCAGCGACCGCGAATGGGATGCGTGTGTCCGCTGGCGAACACGAGAACATGCTGTGAATCACGAATCGCGCGCGTTGGGAGTTTCTAGTGGTCGATCGCAATGCAGAACAGTAGCACCGCTCCCTTTGGTCACGGCCGGTCGCGGCTTCCATGAGAAGGCCACTCCGTGTCAAGCGTTAATGTGGTCGTGTCACCTATACAGTTGATCGCCGACCAAAGGGAGGCGCGATCCCTCCTCAATTTACCTTCCTTCAAGGAAAGGTTTTTTGACCGTACGTCCTATACAGCCCATCGCCGACCAACGGGAGGCCGATTCCGGTTCCTCCCTGTATTTACCCCCGCCGCAATCGCCCTGCTTCCATTCGCACTCTGGTTGGAGCAGTTGGCTCCGGTGCCTATTGGCGTCCTTCATGATAACGGGTGCTGCCATCTCGCAATCGAACTGACGCATCTCTGTTTCCAGAAGCGGTCGTTCCACCGTGACCTCGCAGTCACCCGAACTCGGCATGGGGTCTCCTGTCCCACAACTAAGCTGCTCTGCCCGTCCGTTGTTTCGCCTGGCTGTTGCGCAGCGGTTCATATACTTCGGCCGTCACCCACAACCGGTGCAGCAAAATCCCCAGCTTCCGCGCCACCGCTACAATCGCGCGCTTCTTCGCATTCTTGCCGCCGCGCGCCGCCAGCTTCAGTCCCCACCGTTTCAGATCCGTGTCCGGGCCCCGACGACCGAGAATGCCATGCGCTCCTTGCACCAGCATCTTGCGCAAGTAAATGTCGCCCTCCTTGGTGATGCGCAACTGCGGCTGGCTTTCGCCCGAATCGCTGCGCTTGGGCCGTAACCCTACATAGCAACCCACGTCCCGGCTCTTCTGGAATCGTTCGCGGTCTTCCACCGTCAACACGAATGTCAGAGCGATCAAGGTTCCTACTCCACACACCTGCTTCAGGAGTGCGGTTTCCGGATACTCGCTCCGGGCGATCTGCTCGATGGTCGCGTCACTTTCTTGGATCTTCTCGGTCAACGATTCCACTATTTCCAGCAGCGGCTGGAGCGTTTTCAGCAGCGACTGCGGCAACCCTTCCCCCCGCTCCACACCCATTTGGTCGGTGTCGCAGCTGGGCAATCGCTCGCCCACCGACTTCGCCAGCCCGCGTACCGTGTTCACCAGGCCGGTGCGCGTTTCCACCAGCGCGGCGCGTACGCGAATGCTCATCAGGTGCGCTTGCGCTTTCTCGCTGCGGTGCCGAATGGGCCGTAACAGCTGCGGATCCACGCGCGCCAGCCGCGCCAGCGTCTGTGCATCCAACCGATCATCCTTGCGGCTGCTGGCGCTGATCAACTGTACTTGTCTGGCATTGGCCACGATCACCTCGTGCCCCATGCCCCCCAACAACCGGCTCACCCATGGCGAATGCGTCCCCACTTCCATGGCGATGCGGCATCGCTTGCGGGCACCGAACACCCGTAGCATCCCTTTCTTCGTTGTCGCCACGCTCTGTTCCTGAATCACTTCCCCGTCGCCGTTCAACACACAATAGCGGCTCGTCTTGTCCCCCAGGTCCATACCGATCGTCATCTCTTGCCGGCGGGCTTTGGTGCCCCGCCTCGGACTCTGCGGACAAGTGCTATTCTTCTTCATGGCCGGTTCTCCTTTGCACTTCGAGTGCGTATCCATTGGGAGCTTACCGCATCCCGCTGGGAGCCGGCCTTCTCATTCCATCTCGCAAGCAATCAGTCACGGATCAAGCATACGTCTCAGGGCTGGCGCTGCCGGATACCTGTTCCGATCGGGCCGTTGTGGTGCAGCACCTCATTCAGCCACTCGGTCATCTGCCGCTCCCAGTCCGGTACGCCAAGCACCTTGTACCATGAGCCCGTCGCGTGCGGACCGTTGGGAATGCGGATCAGGTCGGCGCGAACGCCGGCGGCTTGGAGCGCGTGTTGCAGATTGGTCGATTCCGAGAAGGGAACGGATTCGTCCTTATCGCCGTGAATAAATAGGAACGGCGGAGCGTCCTTCGTCACGTGAGTAATGGGTGACGCCTCCGCAAGCACCGCGGCTTCACCTTTCTCTCGAATCAGGGCGCCGAGAAGCGCTTCGACATTCTTGTTTACAGGGTGACCGCGGAAATCGCTGGGGCCGAACAGCGTGACCACGGCCTGCACGCGGGCACTTTCACGGTCCACTGGATCCGCCGCGGATTTGTCACCCGGTGCGTTCAACAGCCCCGCCATGTTGCTGAGGTAACCGCCGGCCGAGCCTCCCACCAGCGCGATCCGCTTAGGATCGGCGTTCCATTGAGAGGCGTTGTGCCGGATGAAGCGGACGGCGCGCTCCACGTCGTGCAGCATCGCGGGGTAGGGGTACTTGGGCGCCAGGCGGTAATTGATGGAGAACACCGCGTAGCCCGCGGGGGCCAGAAAGTCGGCGCAGTACGCTTCGCTGCCGTTCTTGCTGGTGCCCTCGACGAACCCGCCGCCGTGGATGATGACGGCGACCGGATGCGGACCAGAGCCGGTTGGAGCATAGTAATCCATCGTGAGTGTTTCGCCGGATGCTTTGCCGTAAGTGATTCCGTCCTGAGCCGGCGTGCGGGCGAGGACGCACGTAACGGTCAACAGAAATGCGATCGAGATCGACAACCATCGGGCTGGCATGACTTTTCCTTCGAGGTGAATCTATCATACAGTCTGGGAAATGGTCGAATCGCAACCGTTCCCTTTGGTCGCGGCTGAGTAAACACCGTCATACTAACCGAGCCGTGGCCTCACTAAAATCTCATGGCACTCAAAGAGAGGCCGTTTTGGTTGGACACTACTTCGATCCCGGCAGGCGACTCCGTTGTTCCACTGCCCGAAATGGTCGACGTCGCGGTCATCGGCGGGGGCTTCACCGGCCTTTCAGCGGCGCTCGCATTAGGCCGGCGCGGCGCGAAAGTCGCGGTCCTTGAGGCGGAAACTTTCGGTTGGGGAGCGAGTTCCCGTAACGGCGGCATGGTGCTAACGGGACTGAAGAAAGGCCCGGAAACGCTGATCGCGCGTTACGGACTCGAAGTGGCTCGCCGCTTGTACGCCGCATCTCTCGCCTCCGTCGATTGCGTGGCGCAGATCGTCAAAGCGGAAGGCATTGCGTGCGACTTCTCGCGCACGGGCCACCTCGAAGTGGCCGTGAAGGCGAAACACTTCGAGGGTTTTAAGCGCAGCGCCCAGATGATTGCCCGCGAGTTCAAACACAAACTGCGAGTGGTGGAGAAGAAGGATCTGCAAACAGAGATCGGCTCGGGCATTTATCATGGCGGCCTGGTGGACGAGACCAGCGCAGGTTTGAACCCGGCGAGGTACGTTGCGGGCCTGCGGCAGGCTGCTGCGCGGGCCGGCGCCCAGCTTCACGACCACACGCGAGTCGAAAGGATCGAACGCCGCACCGGAAATGCAGCATACCGGATCGCTACTTCCCGCGGAACGCTGGATTCGCGCGCCGTCTTCGTGGCCACCAGCGGATACACCGGCAACGCCACGCCGGCGCTGCAAAGGCGCATCGTCCCGATCGGCTCCTACATCATCGTGACCGAACCTCTGCCGGCGGACCTGGCAACCACCGTCAGCCCACGTGATCGCATGATTTACGACTCGAAAAATTTCCTATACTACTACCGCCTCACGCCGGATCGCCGCATGCTGTTCGGTGGGCGCGCGGCATTTTTTCCCGAGACCGCAAACACCGTTCGCAAGAGCGCCGAAATTCTTCGTCAAGGAATGCTGAGTGTTTATCCCATCCTGCGCGACGTGCGGGTCGAGTACGTCTGGGGTGGCACGCTCGACTTCGCGTTCGATATCATGCCGCACGCCGGAGAACTGGATGGATTGTTCTACGCGCTCGGCTACGCCGGACATGGCGTGGCCATGGCCACTTACCTGGGCACGAAAATAGCCGCCGTGATTTCGGGCGACGCACACGCGAACCCGTTCGAAGGACTTCCATTTCCGAGGGCCCCTCTTGGTCTGTACAATGGCCGCCCCTGGTTTCTGCCGCTCGGCGCAGCGTGGTACAAGTTCCTCGACTGGGTTTGTTAAAACGCAAATGACCCGATCTCAAATCCGCCGGGCCAGCCTGTTTTACTTTGTCTTCGTGATGTATTCCTACACCACCGCCGGCCCATTCGGCCTCGAAGGTGTGGTGGTGGCGTCCGGTCCCGGCATGGCCCTCATTTATGATTTGGTCCTTCCGTTCTTTTGGTCGATACCCATGTCACTGGTCTCGGCCGAACTGACGACGGCCATGCCCGTCGAGGGCGGTTTCTATCGCTGGGTGCGCGCGGCGTTTGGCGACTTCTGAGGATTTCTGGCCGGCTGGTGGAATTGGCTGGCTGCGTTCTTGCTGGCGAGCGCATACGCTGTCCTCTTCGCCGATTATCTGGGCTTTTACTTTCCTCAACTCACCGGCTGGAAACACACCGTGCTGGCCATCGCGCTGATCTGGGCGATGGCGTACATCAACCTTCGCGGCATCCAACTCGTCGGTGTAGTCGCTACCATTCTGGAAATCGCGGTCCTCATACCGGTCGTGGTGCTCTGCGTGGCGTCGGTGCCCCAATGGCGCCATAACCCCTTCGTGCCTTTGGTTCCTCCGCAACGTCCGCCGTTCGAAATCTTTGGCGTGGGTCTGGCGTTGGGTCTCTGGGGTTACTCGGGCTACGAGCAACTTTCCACGGTAGCCGAGGAAGTGGAAAACCCGCAGCGGACGTATCCGCGTGCTCTGGCCTGGGTCACGCCGCTCTCGATGCTCACTTACTTTCTCCCGACCTTCTGCTCGCTCGCCGCTCTGGGGAACTGGGGACAATGGAATACGCGCTACTTCGTGGATGCCGCACACGCCATCGGCGGGCTGGGACTGGGCATCGCTATGACGTTCTCGGCCGCGATCGCCAACGCCGCCGCTCTGAACAGCACCATCCTCACCACAACCCGAATTCCTTTCGTGATGGCTCAGGACGGCTACCTGCCCGGCTGGCTCACGCGACTGCATCCGCGCTACGGCACTCCCTGGATGGCCATCTGTTTCTCGACGGTCATCTACAGCCTGTTCTCCGTGCAGACGCTGACCCAGCTCATCAGCCTCTACATCTGGCTTCGGATCGCGACCTCAGTGCTGACATTCCTATCCGCCTGGCAACTGCGCCGCAAGATGCCGGGCATGAAACGGCCCTTCCGCATTCCCGGCGGCCGCAAAGGGTTGGTCTACGCCGTGGGCGCGCCGCTTATCGTCAGTGGCGTGGCGCTGCTGGGCAGCGATCGCTTCGGCATGCGCTGGGGGCCGGTGGCGCTTTTGCTGGGGCCGATGGTGTATGTGTTGATGCGGCGTCTCCGGCGAAAGCCCGGACGACTGACAGGCGCCGGTCTCTAATGACATGTCGCAACCGCTTCCTTTGGTCGCGGCTCAGTTTCGGGCCGGCTTTGCTGGCTGCGCCAGGCTACTAACTCCGCACGCGCGAACTGCCGGCGACATCCAACTCTTGCGTGGAGATTCCTCCACGCCTCCGCGAACTCGCCGCCAGCACTCCCAGGACACTCCACACCCCCAGCGCGAGCCACTCGTAACGGGTAAAGTGACCGGGAACGACCGGAACTACCTTCGCCAGGATCATGAGCGACGTAACCAGCAGGCCGATGAGCGCCGCGGCGCGGCCAGCCAGCGCCGGCTTCATCCGGTAGTAAGAAGCGCAGGCTGCCATCCACGCGACTGCCGCGGCGATAGCTCCCACTTCCAAAATCGGAATCAACAGGGCCTCGCCGAGGAAGATCGCGACAATCGTGGCTATGCCGACGGCAATGACGGCGGTCGAGGGCGTCTGATTTACAGGGTGTATGTGCGCCATCCGGCGTTCCAGCATGTTCCTCCTGCCCATCGCGAACAGCAGCCGTGACGAAGCCACCATGTTCCCGTTGAAGGTTTTCAGCACGGCCACTAGCGCCGACGCCATGATCAGGTTGACAATCCAGCGCGCGCGCACGGCCCGCTCGAAAGCCAATGCAGTCGGAAATGGGTCATTGTGATTCAGTGTTTGCCAGGGAGCTACGTAGGCTACCGCGGCAATGACGAAGCAGTAGAAGGCTGCTGATACGACAATGGTGAGCGTGATGGCCACGGAATAATCGCGCTCCCGGAAATCAGGGGTGGCCTCTTCGACGCACTTTACTACTGACTCGAATCCCGCCATGATCCACGGAACTACCTGCCAGACCAGGAAGACAGATATCAGCGGCGCGCGGCTGAATAACGGAGAAAGGTTGGATAGAGCGCCGTGCTTTGCGCCAGCCAAAGCGAAGAACAAAACAAATGCCAGGAACAGAAATGTGGTTCCTTTCAAGAACCTTGCGCTGGCCTGAATGCCTCGATAATTCAGCCAGGTCAAAAGCACCGTAATGACAAGCCCCAGAATGATCTGCGGCAGATATACCGGGCGGCCGCCCAGTCTATACAACTCGAAAGCATTCAGCGAAGGAAACAAGTAGCCGGCGATTCGTCCTGCGGCCAACGCCTCGAATGGACAGGTGAGAAAGTAGCTTAGAAACATCATCCAGCCGGTGGCGAAGCTGACGCCGGGCGAAAAGAACCTGGCGGTGTAAGCCACTTCCGCTGCCGAGTCGGGAATCTCCCTCACCAACTGGCCATAGACATAACCGATGGGAAGCAACATGAGTCCGCCGGCGGCGAAGCCGAGGACCGCGCCCAGCGAGCCGCCGCGCGCGAGCAGGTCGTCCATGGTGACCAGCCACGCGGTGCCAACCGTCACGCCGAATCCTAGGGCGAAATAATCGATCAGGCGCAGCTTGCGGGCAAGATGGCTCATGAACGCACGGATTCAGCTGGCCTGCGATTGTGTCTGAAGGAGGACGGAATGTCAACACCGCCGCTTCCCGCCGCTCCCTTTGGTCACGGCTTCGCAAAGCATCTGTTGATGCCAGGAACCGTGGGCATAGGCGGCTCACCGCATGTGCGTCTCGAGCATGTCTGCGAAGCCTTTCCAGCTTTTGCGTAGCGAGTTGGTTTTGTTTCCGCTGGGCCACCACTCGACACTGCCGCGGCCCAGCATGAGAGTGCCCAGCAACACCTCGTGGCTGCGGACCTGGATTTCCAGGCCATTGCCGCTCTTCAGTTTGGTCAGCTCGATCGAGCCGGGCAGAAGAGCTTTCACGCTGGTGACGCGAGATGACTTGCGACGTTTCGCCATACGATTACTGCCCCCTCTTCATGCGCGCGATGAGCAGCGACATTTCAAGCGACTGCTCGTAATTCAGGCGTGGGTCCACCTCGGAGCGGTAGTCGCGCTTGAGGTCTGATTCGTTCAAATTGCGCGCGCCGCCCAGACACTCGGTGACATTGTCTCCCGTCAACTCAAAATGCACGCCTCCCAAATGACTGCCATGAGAATGATGGATGGCGAATGCCTGTTCCAGCTCTCCCAGGATTTCATCGAAGTGGCGGGTCTTGATGCCATCGCCGGTGTAGCGGGTATTGCCGTGCATGGGGTCGCAGCACCAGAGCACGGTCTTTCCGGTGGAACGAACCGCCTCGATGATTGCAGGGAGGCACTCGCCAATCCGCCCGTAGCCGAAACGATGGATCAAGGTGAGCCGGCCTGGTTCGTCATTCGGGTGAAGGCGTTCCAGGAGTTCGGCGAGAACCGCCGGCGTCATGTTCGAACCTATCTTGACGCCGATGGGGTTTGCGATACCGCGGAAGTATTCGACATGCGCGGCTTCGGGCGCCGCCGTTCGCATCCCGATCCAGGGAAAGTGCGTGGAGAGGTTGTACCAACGGTTGCCGTTAGGCTCCCGGCGAGTTTGGACTTCTTCATAGGTCAGATGCAGCCCTTCATGGCTGGTGAAGAAATCCACCCAATGCACCTCGCCCGATCCCGCGCCCACGATGTTCTCCATGAACTGAAGGGACTCGACCACGCGATGCGCTCTTGCGTGATACTCGTCTGCGAGGGGCGAGTGCCGCACGAATTCGAGGTCCCAGTATTCTGGATGATGGAGGTCGGCGAAGCCCCCTTTGACGAGGGCGCGAATATAGTTCAGCGTTATAGCGGAACGCTCGTACGCTCGCAAGAGTAGCTGCGGATCGGGCACACGATCCGCCTCGGTGAAGCCCTTGCGGTTTACAAGGTCTCCCCGATAGCTGGGCAGAGTGGCGGCCTCACGGGTCTCGAACTCCTCAGAACGCGGCTTGGCGTACTGCCCGGCGAAACGGCCCACGCGAATCACCGGTTGGTTGCTGCCGTGAACCAGGATCAAACTCATTTGCAGCAGGATTTTCAGCTTGTTGGTGATGGTATCGGCGGTGCATTCTTCAAACTGCTCGGCGCAATCACCGCCTTGCAGGAGGAATCGCTTACCCTCCGCGGCCTCACCAAGCTGACCTTTTAAGAGCTCGACTTCCCAAGCAGTGACCAGGGGCGGGAGGCTGGCGAGTTGTTCGACGGTTCGTTTCAGATCCGGGCCGGAAGCATAGGAGGGCTGGTGAGCCGCAGGCTTCGAGCGCCACGACCCGGGAGACCATGGAGCCATGAATCTGGAGCGTAACACAAGGTTTTTCGATAAGCGCGGTGCGTGATCGACTTTCGTTAGCGCCCCTTCGATAACTAAGTACATATTGAGCCGCGTCGCGGGCTGAGCGCATAATCGGCTGATCGGTGTAAAAGGTGGCAAGCGTACCTTTCACCGTATACTCGAATGCCTCCGAAAATGGCAGCGGCGTTTTTGATCATGTGGAGCCCGTCGATCGACGGAGCCGATCGTGCTCCATCCGGCATGGACCATGCTGCGGCGGCGGCGGCCGGGCCCGCTGCCACCGAGGATTTGCAAGAGTGGATCGATGCGCTGGCCGTTGCGGAATCCGGCAATCGGAATTGGATCGTCCTTGAAGAAGAGGACGGCCGGCGCTATTACGGGTGCCTGCAGTTCCGCGAGGAGACATTCCGGTACTTTGCTAAGAAATTCCACATGGCTCAGACGGCCCAGCCGGAGGATTTCATGGACCTGATTTACGATTGTGCGTTCCAGAAACGCCTGGCCGCGCGCATGATCCGCGAGAATCCGGCCAACTGGAAGCACTGGAGGAAAACTGTCGAACGGATTGGACTGCCGCCAGGAGTGAAAGCTCCGGTGGCTGTCGCAGTAGACCAACCCGGTCGGGCCGCGAACTAAGACAGGTTGCCAAACGATGAGCCTCGCCAACGAACTACAGAAACTCAAGAGCCTTCGGGATTCAGGCGGCATTACTCCGGACGAATATGAGAAATCCAGGAACCGGATCCTGGAGGACTGTGTTCGCCATATCGAGGCCGTACACGATCTAAACCCCAAAGTTTGCGTATCGGGCCAGCCCAGCGCGGCGCAGCGCAGGGATGGCGAGCCGAGAGTAAAGTTTTCGCGACCTGATGTGCGGCCAGAGGGCAACCGGGCTTCCACATACTCCGGGGAATTGGATTACAGTCTGGTAAAGCCGCCGGTCCAGCGTATTCCGGATTCCAGCCCCGCACCCAGAGCGGTGGCTGAAGCGCAAGTTGAGAATTCCCGGGTCGTGCCCAAGGCAGCAGCCGCAGCGGCCAGTGTATCGGTGACGCCAGTGGTTCGTGCTGTCCAAGCGACCGTTCAGGACGCGACCGCCAGGATCATCCCCCCGCCGGTACGGGTTGAAGAGGAACGGCCTGCGCAGTCTTGGGGCGTACCTGCTCAGCGGGTTGAAGTGAGCTTCTCTTCATGGGGGGCAGTATTGGATGTAAAGCAACCCGCTCGCCGCATCGAAGTTTTCGAGAAGGAAGAGCCAGCCGTCGCCCTGGCGCCATCCCAGCAGTCGCTGCACCGAGATGCCGAAGCGGCTTCCATTAGCCGGCCGCCAGGGGTCCGTTCCCCATCCCAAACCACAGAACTGAACGATCGTGTCGTTGAAGAGCGTGTCCCCCGGTTCGGGGCGTTCTACGATTCGAAGCCCAGTGGCCGTGACCGCTGGGGACTGCCTCGTTTCAAGCTGGTGCGTGGCGTGGTACAGGATATCCGTGCTTCCATGTGCCAAGATAGCGAGCGCTACGCCGCGTCGGTCGAAGTGGACGGGCAGCGAGTGGCGATCACCTCACCCACTTCAATTCTCATTGCCGCTGGGGACCGCATCAGCCTGGGCGGTTACGAGCGTGACGGAGAACTGCTGGTGCTAGCCTACCGCAACGAAACGAACGGAAGTTACTCGGATTTGAGCAGCTTACGGAAACGGTATCGATTCCTGCTCACCATCGGCCGATTGTGCTTACTGATTGGCCTGGCGGCGCTCGCAGCCACGCTGCTGGTCTTCCTGCGCAAGCCCGTAGCGGGTATGCATTTCGAGCAGTTGGGGTACCCGGCGTACGTGCTGTCCGGACTTGTGGCAGCCGCGGTTTCTTATCTCGGGCTGACTCTTTCGTTTGTTGGAAAGTGGGCCAAAGAGTTCTACAACGCGCTGGCGCCCGCCGAGAGCAGCGCTGAGCCGGCGGCGTATGGCCAATCCTCATTACCGCTGGCAACGCAATAAGATTTCACCGCCGAGAACACACAACGCTAGGTCTACCAGGGCCGCAGTCCGAGGAGGCGCTCGCCGAGATCGGTCAGTTCGGCGCGCCCATAGCGGATCTTTTCCCATTCGCGGGGGTCGCCGGGAAATGCGGGGTCGTTGGGAATTTCGCGCTCGCTCCAGGATCGGATTCTGGTCTCGCGTGCATTTGCGTTTCCTTCGTCTGCGGGATACATCGAAACGTATTGGGCCATTCGGGCGCGGTTCGTCGAGACGTTTGGCTTAATGCCGTGGGCCAGCAGCGTGTTCCAGATCAACAGATCGCCGGCTTTCATGGGAACGAAACGAATTTCGAATCCTGCGGTGTTGGGAAAGAACGGGTGACGGTCCAGCGGCTGGGTTTCGATCCATTGCTCCAGCGTTCGGAACAGTTCGGGTACACATTGGAACCCGCCCACCTCCTCATCGGTATCGACCAGCGATAGCACGCCCTGCACATTCACCGCCAAGGGCTTGGCTGAAGTGTCGGCATCCCAATGGATGAAACCGGGGAACGGTCTGGCGCTGCGGTTCGGAGTATTGAGGTTGGCGCGGTCTATAGTGACCCACAAGTCTTCCCGGTCCCAGATGTCTACAAACGCATTGTAGAGCCGGCGGTGCTGGCGATTGTCCCAGAGGCATTGGTGATTGTAAATTTCAACCATGCCGCTGTGGTTGAGTTCCTGCATCTGATGATCGCGGAGCTGCGGTTTGTCCCACGTGGAAGGATCGGTGGGGTCCATTTCCTGAAATTCCCAAAGGAGAGCTTTGAGACGCTCGATGTTCTCGGACGGGACGGCGTTGGGCACGATCACATAACCCCACGTGGTCCAGTGCCTCCAGTCTTCGCTGGATAAAACGCGGAGAGGCAGACGCTTTTGAATGTCCTTCAGAGGGACGTCAAAGGTGAGCGATTTGTTGCCCTCGTGATCGTAAGCGAAAGCGGGTTGCGACATGCTGTTCCCTCTGGCAAATATATCACCCATCGCCGTCGAAATTGGATTAGAGTGTCCATATGAAAGCATTCCAGACACGCCGGGACTTTTTCGGCTGGACCCGGGGCCTGCTCGGTGCAGCGGGCCTCGCCAGCCAGACGGTATCACTCAAGGCCGCGCCTGCTTCGGTGGACGAGGGCGAAGATTACTACGACAAACTGGGCGTCGCCAAGATCATCAATGCCGCGGGCACATACACCATGTTCACCGCGTCCATCATGCCGCCTCCGGTGCAGGCGGCGGTGGCGCGGGCGGCGAAGAATCCCGTTCGCCTGCGAGAGTTGCAGCTCAAGGCCGGTGAATATCTGGCTAAGCGGCTGCGTTGTGAAGGCGCCGTGGTGACGGCGGGCGCCGCTTCCGCGCTGACTCTGGGAACGGCGGCCTGCATCACGGTAACAAACAAAACCGCGTCGCATGACATCCCTACCGATATGGGCGGTCTCAAGAATGAGGTGATCGTGCAGAAAACGCACCGCTACGGTTATGATCACGCGCTGCGCAATTGCGGCATCCGTTACGTTGAGGTGGAAACGATGGCCGACTACGAGGCGGCTTTCAACGACCGCACGGTCATGGCTCACTTCTACAACGCAGCCGAGCACGGGCAAATCAGCCGCGAGGATTGGATTCGCGTGGCGCACAAGCACGGTGTGCCATGTTTCAACGATGCGGCGGCCGATGTGCCGCCGATCTCGAACCTTTGGAACTACACACAGATGGGTTTCGATCTGGTGACTTTTTCAGGCGGGAAGGGAATTCGCGGGCCGCAGAATGCCGGCCTGCTGCTCGGGCGGAAGGATCTGATTGCCGCGGCGGTGGCCAACAACAACCCGTTCGACGATTGCGTGGGCCGCGGAATGAAAGTAGCGAAAGAGCAGATCGTCGGCATGGTAGCCGCGGTCGATTGGTTCCTGAGCCAGACCGATGACGGGATGCAGGCGGAGTTTCAACGCAGGGCGGATCGGATTGCTGAGCACTTGAAAGACATTCCGACGCTACAGGCGAAGACGTTCATTCCACCGGTAGCCAACCAGGTCCCCCATTTGGTGATTCGCTACGATCAGCAGCGCGTGAAGATCGCGCCTCTCGATGTGGCGGCACAGTTGCGCGAGGGCACACCGGCTATCGAGCTGAATCCTGCCACGGGAAGAACCGAAGGAAGCACGGGTTTGCCGTCGGATGCCGGTACCGTCGTGGTGGGCGTATGGATGCTGCAACCGGGCGAAGACATGATTGTGGCGCGGCGGCTGAAGGAGGTTCTCAGCCAGGCGATGGCGGCGTGAGGCGCTTCGCGGCGGGACGGAGGAATATTTGAGTGGAGCGCCGTGACTTCTTTGGCGGTGCGCTGGTGGGAAGCCTGCTAGGGGCAGCTCCGCTAGCGGCCCAGACACCTGCCGGGGACATTGTTATTGAGCGCGCGGCCTCCGGGTCGCCGCACCAGGGAAAAGTGCTCGCGCTCATCACGCCACACCTTGATGACGGACCGTTTTTCGCGTGCGGCACCGTGGCGAAGCTCCTGAGCGAGGGCTACACAGGATATTTCATCCGCACCAGCAACGACGAGAAGGACTCGTACGATCTGACCATGGGCGAAACCGTCGCTGCCAACGAGCGCGACGGCGCGGCATTTTTGAAAGCCGCCGGGCTGAAGCAGATGTTCGACCTGGGCTATCGAAATCACCGGATGGATGACGTGGCGCGCACGGAAATTCGCGCGCGTTTGATCTTTCTGTTTCGTCTGCTGAAGGTGGACACGGTCTTCAGCTACGATCCCTGGGGACATTACGAGGAGAATCCGGATCATTACGTTACGGCTCAGGCGGTGGAAGCGGCGTGCTGGATGGCCGGCGGCCACCTGGACATGCCGGAGCATTTCGCCGCCGGATTGAAACCGCACAGCCCGGCCGAGAAGTACTACTTCGCCAGAGGTCCGCAGCTTGTGAACCGCGTGGTGGATATCGGGCCGGTGTTCGAGACCAAGCTGGCCGCTTTGCGGTCATGCCGGACCATGATCACGCACATGGTGCGGGATTTGAACGCATCGCTTGCGGAACGGAAGCTCCGCTTACCAGCGCTTTCGGGCGATGAGAGCGCGGCTATCCATGAATTCACGAAAGTGGCGCTCGAGAATCGGGACCGTGCTATCGGCCAGAAATACGGCCTCGAGCATGCCGAGGAGTTCCATTACATTGGGCCGGACAAATCGCTGGCTGATTATGTTTCACGAAATGCCGTGGCGCTGTAAGGTATGAAGCTTCTCGCAATTCTGGCGGTCTCTGCTGTCATAACAAATGCTGCCGATAAACTCACAGTCTTTGGACACGAGTGGACAGTTCCCGTCGCGTCCGATTGGAAGATCGGCCAGCAGGATGGGGGCGAAGTGTTGCGTCTGGCGGAGCACAGAGGCCCGCTTCCCGGACCGCGCCGTCCCATCCAGTTTGCGCTGCGGGATGATACTGAGAACTATGGCCGGCTGATCCTCGAAGCGGACGTGAAGCCGCTGGGCGGATCGCTGCTCATTGTATTCGCTTACCGCGATGAAGCGCACTTCGACTATGCCCACTTGTCCGTCGATCCAGGCGCCAAGCAGCCGGTGCATAACGGCATCTTTCACGTCTATGGCGGCGAGCGGGTGCGCATCAGTTCGGAGCAAGGTCCTGCGGCGTTTTCATCCAGAGGACGTTGGTATCACGTCCAGCTCGTGCACGACGCTGACAACGGGACTGTCGGCGTTACCGTAGACGGCATGGCCGTACCGGCGCTGGAGGCTGTGGATCGTAGTTTGGGTTCGGGCATGGCCGGGATCGGTTCGTTCGACGAGACGGGCGAATTCAAGAATGTCAAGATAACCGAAAAACGGTGACCGTTTTTCAGCCTAATTTGTAGGGCTCCCGGTAGTCATACTGCAGCAGGTCGTTGGCGCTCTCGTTATTGGTGAATCGCTCGACTTTAGCGTCCCAATCCAGATGACTCCTGGTTTTGTGCGCGATGTTGCCGATCAAAGCGGCGGTGGTGGAGATGTGGCCGGTGAGAACATCGGCGTTGCACTTGGCACGCGTCTTGATGCAATCCAGAAAGTTTCGGGCGTGAGCGGTCGTGTCGAATTCCGCGGAGCCTTGGCGGCTAGCCGGCTCCATGGCCAGTTTCAGAGACGCACCGATGCGCCGCCCGCCTGCGCGATCGAGCGGATTGCCGTAACCGTTGCCCCGATCGTATCCTTCGGGAGCCTGCGCGATTTTCTCGGGCACAACCTCCCAGTTTGCGTACCGGACGTACATGGTTCCTTTGGTACCCCGCAACTCCATCTCCGCATCCAGCGCGGTGCCGGGTGCGGCATTGGCGTTGTATTGTTCGAACACCACGAGCGTGGGCCCGCCGAACTCCCATAACACCGCAAGCGTGTCGGGGATCTCGCGGTTGTCCTGAATACCCGCGTACTTCCCGCCGATGGCAGTGACCGAGCGCGGCGAGTCCTGGCCCAGACACCATCGGATGATGTCTACGTAGTGCACGCCGAAATTGGTGAGCTGGCCCCCGGAATAATCATAGAACCAGCGAAAATTGTAGTAAGTGCGGTTCGGGTTGTAGGGGACTTTAGGCGCCGGGCCGAGCCAGTGGTCCCATTCCCAATCGCTGGGAGGCGGTGAATCCGGTGCGACGCCCAATCCCACGGGCCACTCGTTCCGGATATGAAAGCAGCGCGCTACGCTGACATGGCCGATGCCGCCTGAGCGAACGAATTCGGCGGCTTCCTGATAAGACTTCCAAGACCGGCGGTTCGTGCCCACCTGCGTAACGCGCCGCGTCCTCTCAGCCGTCTCCACCATCTTGCGCCCTTCCACCACCGTGAGGCTCAGAGGCTTTTCGACGTAGACGTCTTTTCGGGCATAACAGGCATCGATGAACATCAAGGCGTGCCAGTGGTCCGGCGTCGCGATTACCACGGCATCGACATCCTTGTCTTCGAGCAGCTTCGAGTATTCCTTGTACTTGTTTGGAGTGGCGCGCGATTTTTTTACCGCAAAGTCCATATAGTCTTGACGTAGGTCGCAAACCGCAACAGTCCGGCAGTCGCCGTGCTCCAGAAAAGCGTCGTGCACCTGATCGCCGCGGTTGCCCAGTCCGATGTAGCCCAGGCCGACGCGATCATTGGCGCCGAGGATGCGCGAATAACTAAGCGCTGTTGCCAGACCGGCGCCGCGAGCAAAGTCCCTGCGAGTGACTTCTTTCATAACCGAGGACTAGTTTACAACTTGAGGTATCCGAATCCCACATTTGAGGAGTGCCTTCTCCATTGACAAAGAACAATTTGCGCGCATAATGTCGTTTAGATCTCATGGCGTCCGGCCCAGGGGCCGACTCGTTGCCAGACGAGAGAGGCTTGGCGGAGTTGGTTCGCCGGATTCAGACCGGCGACCAGGCCGCAATTCGGGATTTGCACTCGAAGTTCGCGACCGGCATCGAATTTCTGCTACGCCGGAACCTTCGAAAGTCTTTGCTCAGCGCTGAGGTTGACAGGGTACTGGAAGCGGTCGTCCACGAAATCCAAGGCTCCTCCGTAGTGAACCTCCGTCGTGTTGTGGCGCGCTCCCTGAATCGTCTATTTCCGCCGGGCACGGCCGACAGCGATTCAGGCGTCGCGGACCCATCCCGCGAACGAGCGGCGCAGGCAGTACTCGCGGAGAGGCAGCCTCTGGAACAGGATATTCTGCGGCGGTACTATGTGCTTCGAGAATCCACGTCCATGATACGAAGCCGTTTGCGTGTCAGTTCAGAGACCATTGAAAAAACCATCGCCAATGCGCGCGCAGACTTCAGACAAAAGGCGGACGGTATTGAGTCAGGGTAAAGAAATTTAACCGGGCCGGGCCTTGACGGCGATGCTGAGCTTCGTTTTCCTGCGGCCCAGCGCCGTCCGAATACAACGAATGTAATCTTGGATTTCTTCGGCCGTGTCTACGCACTCGGGGCATTCGAGCACGTGCTCCTCAATTCGCCGCGCTTTTCGCAGCGGCAGTGAGCCCATTAAATAGGCTTCCAGTGTCTGTTCGTCAGGGTGTTTCCCCGGCCTTGCGTGCATTCGTCAACCCCTTACTGAGGTCTTCCTGGTATGCGCGTGGCCAGCGCACACGAGTCAGGCCGAGCGAAGGGCGCTACTAATTGCGTTGCATCCACGATACACGAAGTGGAGCACAGATACCAGACCGAAAGTTGGCGTGCATTCATCGGCTTATAGCGTGACCGGAGCTTGGAGTCACGGACGGCTCATAGATTTCTCGATGTGGACGTCCTGAGATCCTTGTAGTTCTTGGACAATAGGGACCCAGCTTCGCCGAGCAACTATCTCTTCATTTGTTGGTTCAGGCGATGCTGCGTCAGCGCCCGTTTGCGGGCGTCTTGCAAGGCTGTCTCGACATTCTTACCCTCCAGCTTGTCCCGAGAAATGAACACCATGTCGATCAGCACCACGTAAACATTCGCGGGGTCGGAATAGAGTTCAGTCATAACCGCGGGAATTTGCGGGCGCTGATCCCGAACGAAGACCTGCTCCCGGACCCTTCGAACCTTTTCGGATTCGGGTGTGCTATGGAGTTGGCCCGGACCAAGCCACACCTCTGCCGCGGCCATGTAAGCATTAAATGATCCATCGACGACTCCGTCGACGTACGCATCGCGGCAGAGTGTGCCCCACGACCGCCACAGGGTGGCATAGCTGTAGGGTTCTTCGCCACTGACGGGACTGCTCGCCAGAGAGACCAGGACTGCCACGAGGAAGAAAATGATGCGCAGAGTTCGAAGCATGTGAGCTTACCTTCACTCCAACCACTCTTGGCTCGGACCGCTGAATGTTAAGCTGATGTGGCCGGAAACCCGCCCGTCAGCTTACCATGCGGTTGCCAAGCGCTGTTCGAAGACAGAACTCGGAGACAGACGACCGGTCACCTTCTCAAGAACGCAAAACGCTACCCCCCCCCGTTTTCCGACCCTGGTCGCTCGACGCGTGTTGCCTATCCCTGCGGCGGTTCAACCCGCTCTGGATCCTGGCCAGCTTCGATAGCCTCAACTCGCTTTCGAAGGTACTCAAGATAGTCGAATGTCCAAATTTGTGCATTGAACATGTGAGGCATCAAAGAGTCCATAACCCGATTTGGCGAATGATCGCCAGTCGAGAGCCTCCTTTCCGTGTGGATGCGATACTCCCATGCCAAGAAGTCCGCCGCTTGCAGCTGAACAAATTCTCGGGTGTCTGAAACATACATCCTGCCCAGTTTCCCGTCTCGATTAATTGAAGCGTAATCTTTCTCGGCTTGCCCAATGAACTCCTGGCAGCGGTCGAAAATTGGCCTTATGTAGTACCCTTTGGGTTGATGGTCTGCGTACTTTCGAAGATCCGCAACCATGTGTTGGAAAGCGTATAGATAAGGCTTTTTCCATTTCGAAACTGCCGGTAGAAGCCGCTTGTGAAAACCAGTGTCGGCAAACGAGCGCCTAAAGTCATCCCATGGAATGCCTACCGCACCGTGCTTCACTTCCCATTTCAGAAGTAGATTTACAACGCAATCCTGGAATTCCGCGGCCTGATCAGCGCTCCAACCTTTGAAATCACCGCGCCGACCATGAAAGTCCGACGCGTGGTACCCGGACAGACCAAAACGGGCCAACATCGCGGCCCAATCGTTGGCTAAATACCAGGACGACAGGTCGCATAACAGAATTCCAGCCATTGCGAACACTGCGGAGTTGTTGTCATTGCCGCTCTCGTCAATGAAGGCGACGAACATAATTAAAGGATAACCGTGCCGGGCTAACCGCGCTCGCACTCCCACCATTTAAGAACTCTGGGGGAACCGCGGGGACCGAAAAGCCGTTCACCCTCTCCACGTTCGGCCTCTCCAACTTGAGCACTCCACCAACAAAGGCGTATACTTCTCCAAAAGCACCAGGAGGTGTCGGCATGACTTCACGGAGACGATTTTTGACGGCGGGCACGGCCGGGGCATTCCTGGCTCGGGGCGCCGTCGCGGCCAAAACGGAACTTAACTCTGAAGTTGAGGCGCGCATTGCACGCCGCGATTTTCACGGCCTGACTAAGGAAGATTTGCCGACTCCCGCCCTCGTTCTGGATGAGGAGCTGTTCGAAAAGAACCTCCACACGATGTCGGCGCACAACAAAGCGACCGGCCTCAAGCTGCGCGCGCACGTCAAGATCCACAAATGCCCCGAGATCAGCAAGCGGCAAATCGCGCTGGGCGCCAATGGCGTCTGTTGCGCGACCACCGCCGAATGCGAACTGCTCATCAGTTCGGGTGTACACGGCGTGCTGCATACGTGCCAGCCCGCGGGCCGCAACCAGATTACCCGCACGGTAGCTCTGGCGCGGCGCGATACCACGTTCACAGGGGTGGTGGACGACCCGATCACCGTGGACGCCCTCGAAGAAGCGCTCGCCGCGGCGCACGTCAAAATGAACGTCATCGTCGACGTTTACGCGGGCCTCGACCGCCAGGGATGCCCACCCGGCGAAACGGCTCTGAACATCGCTAAAAAGGTGGACCAGTCGAAGTACATGAAGCTGGCCGGCATAATGGGTTACTCAGGCGGCGCTTCGCACACGCACGGTTGGGAGGCCCGCAAGAAAAAGTCGACCGGCGATGTAGCCGCCATGCTCGATACTGTCGAGCTTTGCCGCAAATCCGGGCTGCCCGTCGAAATCATAACCGGCGGCAGCACGGGAACCTACAACATCGATACCGAGAACCACCTCACCGAGCTTCAGGCCGGCTCCTACATTTTCATGGACACGCTGTACCGCAATATCGGCGGCAAAAACGACGAGCATGTCTACAATGATTTCGAACCCGCTTTGTCCGTTCTGACTACCGTCATCAGCAAGACCCATCCCAACAAATGCGCCGTGGATTACGGGAACAAGGCGCTACTGCGAACCACGGACGAGGTCAAAGGCCGTCCCGGCGTGAAGGTCGAAAGCGGCGGCGCTGAATACGGCATGCTGCTTTGGAACGACGGCGACCGCGACATCAAGCTGGCGGAGCGCGTCGAGATCTATCCTTCGAATCTCGACACCAGCACCAACGTGTATGACCGATACTACGTGGTCCGCGGAGAATCGGTTGTGGATGTGTGGCCCATCATGGGCCGGGCGGGGGCGGCGCAGCGATAAACAACCGCTCCCTGCCGGTCACGGCTCGGTATCGGACAGTACCGAAACCGAGCCGTGACCGCAAGGGAGCGGTTTTGGAAAGGTCACTCCGTCTTCTTTTTTTGCCGTAGCCTTTTCATACAACTCAAGTGACTCTATTCCTCGCGCAGTACGACCGCCGGGCTCACGCGCATTGCGCCGCTAACCGCTACCATCGTCGTGACCAGCGCGATCAACAGAACCAGGGCCGCGCCACCGATTACGGCGAGCGGATCGGTGGGCGAAACGCCGAAGAGAACATTACGGAACAGGGGACTAGCGGCGTAGAACGCAGCAGTCCCCGCCGCCACGCCCATACCGGCGACCAGCATGGGTCGCGCGGAGAGCAGACCGGCCACTTCAAGCGGCGCGGCACCCAGAGCCATGCGGATACCGATCTCCCGCTTGCTCTGCGCGATCGCATAGGCCAGCGTGGCGTACACACCCATCGCCGCAAGCACAGCAGCCGCGACGGCGAATGCAGTCGACAGCCACGCGAGCACGCGCTCGGCCCAGAGCGTGCCGTCTACTTCTTCGGCTAACGTGTGGATCTCGAAAAACGGCAGCCGCGGATCGATCGCCCGTAGAGCGCTCTCGATGGTCCCAATGATGGCATCCGGACGACTTCGTGTGCGCACGTGCAAGATGAAGGGCTCGGCTCCCTGCGGTTCGCCAAGCCAGAGCTGGTACATGGTAGGTGGAATCACCTCGCGTAGAGACCGGTATTTGGCATCGCTCACGACTCCGATAATCTGGTAACGGGCGTTAGCCGGTTCCTTATCGAAGCCCAACCCAAATTTCTCTCCGATGGCATCGCTCCCTTGAAGAAAGTGGCGTACAAAAGCACGATTGACCACCACTGGCTCCGGCTTGGTTTTTGGCTCGTCCGCACGAAAGTTCCTGCCGGAAAGAAACCGCATTCCCATGGTTTCGAAATACTCCGGCGAGACCGCATTGAGGCTCGTGTTCATGAACTCGCCGTGCGGCGATCTCTGTCCGGCGGGGGCAATGCTGGTTTTCAGCCCTGTGCCACGCATCAGGCCGCGCGACGCGAAGCCCACGGATCGTACACCGGGTAATTCGCGAACTGTGGCCAGGAGCCGCGATCGCAAACTGTTGGCCTGCTGCGGGGTATAGCTCAGCATTCCGGGATCGACGCTGAACGTCACGATATGGTCGCGATCAAACCCCGGATCGAGCGCGCGGAGCTGCCGGAAAGTGGAAATCAGAAGCCCGCACCCTGCGAGCAGCAATGTGCACAGCGCCACTTGCAATACCACCAACGTCCACCGAAACGCCTGCCGCGGCGTAGCGCGCCCGGCTTTGAGCGCCGAGTGCAAGTCCGTGCGGGTGACCTGCAGCGCCGCCGGGAGACCGGCGAGCAGCGCGGAGATCAGGCATAGGAGAAACGAAAACGCAAGAACACGCAGGTTGGGCTTCAGGTTCAGTGAGAGCGTTAGCGCCGTTGCATCTAGGTCGCGCAGCGGAGGCAAGATGCGAGCTATTAGCGGTGCAGCGGAGAACGCCACACACACTCCGGCCACGCCGCCGCACGCCGCCAGCAGAAATGTCTCCGTAATCCACTGCCGCGCCAACCGAGCGCCCGTCGCACCTATCGCTAGGCGGAGTGCGATCTCTCCGCGCCGCGCCGCGGTCCGCGCCAGCAGTAACCCTCCAATATTGGCGCAGACCATCAGCAGCAAAAGGGCGCCGCCACCCATCAGCAGAATGAGCGCCGATGAAAATTTCGGCCGCAAGAGCGACACTCCATTCGCGATGGCTTTAAGTTGGAACTGCCCAGTGCGCCAATAATTGTCTAGGTCGTGAAACTCGTCGGCGAGCGCTGCGTTGACGATAGACTCGGCCTCCGTCTGCGCCCTCTCCATGCTTACGCCGGGACGAAGCCGCCCCACGAGGTCATAACCCAGCTTGGTGTATGAGTTCACCTCCGCGTCGTTCAGCAGTTGATTGCCGGCGATCAGGGGAACGCGTATATCCGGCGTGGTCTCCACCTGGACTCCGTGGAACGATTCTGGCATCACCCCGGCAATTACGAAGGTCCGATTCTGCACCGTAAGCCGCCGGTTGGTTACCGACGGATCGCCGCCGAAATGCCGCATCCAGTACGCATAGCTGAGGACCACGGGCAGCGAGCCGGCCGCGCGCAATTCATCGTCCGGGGTGAGAATGCGTCCATAAAGCGGATTGACGCCGAGCGCCGTAAAGAAATTTCCGGTCACGATCTGGCAGCGCACCAGATGCGCTCCGCTCTCCTCGCGAACCGCGACATTCAGGTCCTGGTAACCAAACACGTTGGTGAAGCTCGACGCGGATCGAAGAAGCGCCCGATACGTGTTGTAGGTGAAATAGCTTCGCGCTCCAAGATTGGGCGAGATCTGTACCAGTCGCACCAGCTCCGCGGGTTTCTTAACGGGCAGCGGACGCAGCAGCAATGCGTCAAGCAGCGTGAAAATCGCGCTGTTCAGCCCAATGCCCAGACCCAGGAGCGCGACAACACACAGAGAAAATCCCGGTGACTTGCGGGTGAGGCGGGCGGTGTAACGAATGTCTTGAATTACGTCCACGGTGGCCCTGTGTGTTTATTGTATAGGTGTTAGGTGCCAGGTGTTAGGTGTTAGTACGCTGCCTGGGAATACGGTCCGCGCATAGATTTCTGGGTGCCGGCACAGACTGCGTGAGCGAGTGAAGTTAGCGGCAATGAACTCTACCGGCTCAGTTTCAGACAGGCTTTGCTGAGCCGCGACCGGAGGAAGCGGTACTAACGCTCTGGCTGCGACGGGCCACTAGTTGGCCGGGCGGCGCAGGTCTCTCCAGTCCACCTCCAAGCTCGTTGAGTTGTCGCGGGCGGATCTTGCACCAAGCTCTCGCACACATGCCTCGATTTTGCGGGCCTCTTTCTTCCTATTCAGCTTGCGCAAGACTGCAGCATAATCGGCAAGTGTGGTTATGACTTCGGGATGCGCGGGACCCAACGATTGTTCCCCAATCTTCAACGCGCGAAGAAAGATTGGTTCGGCATCTTTATATCGGGCGTCGAAGTAGTACGTCATACCGAGGTTATGTAATGTCTTGAACACTTCCGCGTGATTGGGGCCGAGCGCTTTCTCATCGATGTTCAGAGCACGCTGGAGCAGTGACTCGGCTTCGCTGTACTGATGCTCTTCGCGTTGAATGGCGGCGAGATGGGTAAGCGAAGCCGCCACACAGGGGTGCTCCGGACCGAAGGACTTCTCGCAGATGCTCAGAGCGCGGCGCACCTGAGTCTCTGCTTCGCTGAATCGCGACTCGCCTAAATAGGCCGCGGCTAGATTATTCGATACTGCGCCAATTTCCGGGTGTTCGAGCCCCGAGGCGGCTTCGAGAGCTGGAATCACCCTGGCCCAAAGCTGTTCCGCCTTCCCGTACTGCCTTTCGAGAAAGTACAATCGGGCCAGTTGATTCAGGGCCCGCGCTGTATCGGGATGTTGGTCTCCGAGGGCCTTTTCGCGAATCGAAATGGCGCGTTGATAGAACCCTTCCGCCTCCCGGAAACGCGCCAGCGCGGAGCACACAGAGCCGAGACCGAGCAGGGTCTCGGCCAACCGCGGATCCGTTGGACTCAAGATCTTCTCGCGGCCGTCCAGCGCCTTTTTGAAAGTAGATTCGGCGTCAGTATAGTGTCCGAGTCCGGACTGGATGTCTGCCAACATTTCCAGGATGGAAGCCACCTCGGGATCCTTGGGTCCCGAGATTTGCAATTGGATCTCGAGCGCACGCCGAATGAGCCGCTCGGCCTTGTCGTATTGAGCCTCCTCGCTGGAGAGGCTCGAGAGGTTCCTCAGACCCGCAACCAGTTTCGCTGGCTCCGGTAATGCTTCCCAAATGGCCACCGCGCGGCGGAACATCTCGTCCGCATGAGCAATATCACCCCGAAGATGAATTTCCACGGCGAGATCATTCAGACTCCTGGCGATTCGCCGCGGATCTGCTGACTCTTCCGCTTTTTCCAACGCCTGCCTGAAAGCCGTCTCCGCCTCAGCATGCTGGCCTTTCGCGTGAAGCTCAGTGCCGGATGCAGTCAACTGCTCCCAAGTTGGGGTTTGTGCAACGCCCGGTGATTGCGAAAACGTTTGAACCGAACTCCATAAGAGACCGAGGAAGCCGACTGTCTTCCATCGCATTTCACATAAGCTAGGGGCTTCCCCCGGACAAGTCGATACCTACAGGCTCACGTCTGGCGAACATAATGGTCACGGGCCAACAAACTGAAAGAGAGTCACTTCGGGCCTCGTGTCACGCGGTTTGGCGGGGATTCCTTGCCGCAACCTTGGGTGTTACACTACCGTGATCATCGAGGTAACTCTTTGCAGCCGGGCATGCAGTCCGCTCCCGTTGTCCGTTTCGGCGCGTTTGAGCTGGACCTGCGAGCGGGCGAATTGCGCAAGCACGGCGTGAAAATCAAGCTGCAGGACCAGCCCTTTCAGATCCTGGTTATGCTGTTGGAACAGCCGGGCCAGGTGGTCACGAGGGAACAACTCCACCAGAGACTATGGCCAGACGGCACGTTCGTCGACTTCGAGCATGGATTGAACGCGGCCATTCAGAGATTGCGCCAGGCGCTAGGAGACTCGGCGGAAAATCCGCGCTTTGTCGAAACGCTAGCGCGGCGAGGCTACCGGTTCGTGGCGCCGGTAGCTTTCGTATCTAGCGGCACTCTGGCAACGGCACCGCAATCCTTGCGAGAAGCCGGCGAAGTGGTGCGAAGTAGCCAGCCTGGCAACCAGAGTCCGGAGCAGCCGTCTTCGCAGGGGCCCAAGCGCGCCTTACTTGCATGGTCACAGCGCCACTGGCGCCCGATAGGTCCTCTGCTCTCCCTCGCGCTCATCCTCGGTGGCGTAGGCTGGTGGCGCTTCGGTCGAACTACGACTCTCCCTGAGCTACGAATCACTCCGTTCACGGATTTTCCCGGGCAGAAGTTTAATCCGGCATTTTCACCCGACGGCAGGCAGGTAGCCTTTGTCTGGAACGGCGAGAACCGTGAAAATTTTGACATCTATGTAAAGATGGTTGGCACCGGGGAGCCGGTGCGGCTCACCACCAACCCTGCTCCCGAGGTTGATCCAGCGTGGTCGCCGGACGGCCGCTTCATCGCGTTTCGCCGCCTTTTCGAAAACAGCTGCGATGTTCTAGTCATGCCGGCGATTGGTGGCGCAGAGCGGAAGCTAGCGCAGACTGTACGCTCCGACTGGGGCGTTGATTTCTCGGGTATTTCCTGGTCGCCCGACGGGCGGTTTGTGGCTATGGCTAGCCACGGGATCATAGCTGTCTCCGAACAAACGGGAGAAAAGCACACTCTGAGCTCGCCGGGCGCGTTATTTTTTGATAACCTCCCCGCGTTCTCTCCGGACGGGAGAAGCATTGTGTTCGTCCGGTCAAGAAAACCGGGCAACTTCTCCACTTTGTTTGCGCAGGCTTTGGGTCCTGGAGCTATGCCTTTGGGGCCGCCCAGGCAGGTGACTCCTAGCGTGCTTGATGTGAATGGTCTGGCATGGGAACCGTCCGGTCGCCATCTATTGTTTTCGTCCTTGGGCATGCAAGGTCATGAATTGCCAGATTTCGGGCTCTGGAAGATTTCCGTTTCTGGCGGTAAGCCTGAGCCATTGACTGCCTTCGGTCAGTCGGCTGACAGTGTAGCTGTTGCGCCGAAGGGCGACCGCTTGGCCTACACGCGGTTGCTACAAAACCACAAAATTTATGAGATCAATCTCGCCGGTTCAGTTGGCCGGAAGGATTTGCCTCGAACAGCGATTTCTTCGACAAAAGAGGATTTCTCTCCTCAGTTTTCGCCCGACGGCAAAAAGATCGCTCTTGTGTCGGCGCGTTCCGGCAGTCTGGAGATCTGGATTTGCACAAGCGACGGCGCGAGTTGCTCGCCCGCGACGGCCTTCGGATTCAATGCGGGCAGCCCGAGGTGGTCCCCCGACGGCCGACAGATTGCATTCGATGGCCTCAAGTACGACCAGTGGGACATCTTCGCCATCGATCTCGCAAGAGGTGCAACGCGCCGATTGACGTTCGGATCCTCAAATGCGGCGCGCCCGGGTTGGTCGGTTGACGGGGAATGGATTTACTTCGCCTCTGACCGGACGGGGGAGTGGCAAGTGTGGAAAGTCCCGTCGAATGGAGGTCCTGCCATTCGGGTAACCAGAAACGGAGGATTCGAGGCACAGGAAGGTCCCGACGGGAAATTCGTGTACTATGCCAAACGCGGGTCCAAGGGCATCTGGAGGGTTCCTGTGGGGGGCGGCAAAGAAACCCAGTTTCTGGACAAGGGAGCCGAGGCACAATGGTTTCTGGACCGTAAGGGCATCTACTTGCTGGAACGGGAAACAGTGGGCGGATACACGCTGAGGTACATCGAGCTTTACAACTTTGCTACTCGTGCCCTTTCCCGTGTTGCGGATCTTCCGGCGGAGGCGGCCGGCGCTTATAACCCGTTTAACCCGGCCCTGACTGTTTCTCCCGACGGCCGGCGCGCTCTTTTCTCACAAATGGATAACGCAGAGTCGGAAATTATCATGGTGGAGAATTTCCGGTAGAGGGGCGCGGTAAGACCAAGACTACCCTGATCACAGAGGTCTTCCTATGCAGCCGGGCATGCAATCCGCTCCTGTCGTCCGCTTCGCCGTTTTCGAGCTGGACCTGCGGGCGGGCGAATTACGCAAACACGGCATCAGGGTTAAGCTGCAGGACCAACCCTTTCAAATCCTGGCGATGCTGTTGGAACAGCCCGGCCAAGTGGTCACACGCGAGCAGCTCCATCAGAAACTCTGGCCAGACGGCACCTTTGTCGATTTCGAGCATGGATTGAACGCCGCCGTTCAGAGGCTCCGACAGGCGCTGGGCGACTCGGCAGAGAATCCGCGCTTTGTGGAAACGCTGGCGCGGCGGGGCTACCGGTTCGTGGCTCCGGTGGATTCGGGGAAGCGGACGGAGATCGCGTCTGTCGCCACTGCGGCGAGGAAATCCCGACTGCCGTGGCCGCTTGCTGGTGCGGCCGTGATCCTCGCGGCGGCGGGATTCGGCCTTTGGTTCCTTCGCCCGGCACATCATGCGGCCCCGAAAGTGGTTCCTCTCACCAGTTATCCCGGCCAGCAGATTACGCCCGCTCTTTCCCCCGATGGCAAGCAGGTGGCGTTTGCCTGGGATGGTGAAAAAGGCGAGAACTTCGATATTTATATAAAACTGGTGAATGCTGGTGCGCCGCTGAAACTGACAAACAATCCAGCAGACGAGTACTCACCCGCCTGGTCGCCCGATGGCCGCTACATCGCTTTTTGCCGGGACAAGTCCACCGCGATTGCAACGACGAACAGTTCGTCGTTGGCCCAACTGGTTTTTGGCGTGTTCGTAAGCCGTGTTGAAATCTGGATGATCCCGGCGCTCGGCGGCGTGGAGCGGAAGTTGGGAGATGCGGCGGGATGCGGACTTTTATCCTGGTCTCCGGATGGGAAGTATCTGGCGTTGGCTGACAAAAACGCGCCGAACGAGCCGTACAGCATTTTCTCGCTCTCCGTCGAGAGTGGCGAGAAGCGAAAACTCACCTCACCGCCTCATGATTACTTTGGGGATAGGAGTCCCCAATTCTCACCCAATGGCAAAACGATCGCGTTTGATCGATCATCTGCCCTTTACGCTGACGAGATCTATTTGTTGTCCATGACGTCCGAGGGGAAGCCACTGGGTGAACCTCGGCGACTGAATCTGGGTGAACGATCGATCTTTGGCCTTGACTGGACTGCGGAGGGCCGGAGCATTGTGTTTTCATCGAATCAACTGGGCGGCGCCAATTTGTGGATGACACCGGTCTCCGGAAAAATGCCTGAACTTCTGGCCATCGCGAGCGAGAACGCGGTGCTCCCTTCCGTTGCTCGAGCCGGCAATCGCTTGGTGTACCAACGGCATTTGTATGATCTGAACATCTGGCGAGTTCCCGGTCCGAACTCGTCGGACCGGAAAAGCCCACCATCCCGGCTCATCGCCTCCACCCAACTGGATTCGGAACCGCAATTTTCGCCCGACGGCAAGAAGATCGTTTTCGGCTCATCCCGCTCAGGCACCTATGAAGTCTGGGCTTGCGATCGGGAGGGTCGCAACCCCGTGCAACTGACCTATTTGAATGGGATATCGGGAAGCCCCCGATGGTCTCCGGATAGTCGCTGGATTGCTTTCGATGGTGGCCAATCCGACGATATAGACATTTACATCATCAGTGTGGATGGGGGGCCGCCGCACCGCTTGACCAGCGGAGGATGTAAGAACGCGCGCCCGAGCTGGTCTAAGGACGGCCGATGGGTTTACTTCGGTTCAAATCGAGGTGGAGATTGGCAGATCTGGAAACAGCGCACGGAGGGCGGCACGGCTGTCCAGGTAACCAAGAGTGGCGGCGAAGAAGCTTTTGAATCAGCCGATGGCAAGTTTGTTTATTGGGCGAAACGGGACGTTACGGGTATCTGGCGGGTTCCCGTAGAAAGTGGTGAAGAAGGCCAGGCGCTCGACGTATCCACTTTAGGTCTTTGGGCGCTGACGGACCGGGGAATTTGTTTCTTCGACCTAAAACATCCCGCCGGACTCGCCCTCAAGTTCTACAGTTTTGTAACAGGCAAGACGACGCTACTCAGGCAGTTTCCGAAAGACACAAGAATCGATACGTTATCGACAGCGCTCACCGTCTCTCCCGACGGTCGCTGCATTTTATATCCGCAGTTTGATCAGGCCGGCAGTGATCTGATGTTGGTGGAGAATTTTCGCTGATGAACAGGCGATTTTTTCACATCTTCTTGTCCCCCGTGACTAACCCCCTGATTCCACTAACTCCAGATTAATCGTTCACTGCAATCCACCGTTCTCTCCTTTGCCCCGTACGCTATTATCAGAGTGGGCCCCACAGTCTATCTGCCGCCCCGTCAACTAATTACAAAAAAATGCAAAACGAAGCCAATTCCCGAAACCGGACACCTGTCCCCCCGGCCAGCCGAAACTGGATCCAGGCTGTGCGACACTGAAGCATCAGGCCCCCAGAGGAGCGTGACATGGAAGATTCCACTCGCCCCATCCGCATGACGGGCGAAAACAGGCAGCACTGTCCACGCCCCGATTCAGTCTTGCCTGGATGATCGTACCGGCGTGCGGCTTCGGACAGCGAAGCCAGTCCCCGTTTTCTATTTGTTCGCCGCTTGCGCTGTCTTGGGAATACGGAGAATCATCAGCGCGGCGGCAATTGCTGAGACCATCATCAGGACGAGTCCGGACGAAAAAGATCCAGTTCGCGTGTTCAGGTAACCGAACAGGTAAGGGCCGGCAAAACCAGCCACGCTGCCAACAGCGTTGATAAATCCTACCGCGGCTGCTGCTCCCGACTGGCTCAGGATTTCGGTTGGGATCGCCCAGAACGTGGGGAGATAGGCGTAAGCCATACTCACCATAGTGAAGAAAACGAGTGAGAGGGCAAGCGAGCGGGGCTGGCTGATGAGGCCCGGCAATCCAGCCGCGGCGATAAGCAGCGGAACAGCGGAGTGCCATCGTCTTTCGCGGCGCTTATCGGAATGCCATCCGTTGATCTGCATCGCAATGAAAGTTGCGAGGTATGGCACGGCGCCGAGCAGACCGACATGCACGTCCGAGAGGCCTGACTGCCGTTTCAGCATGGTCGGGAACCAGAAAGCAAAACTGTACGTCACGAAATAACTGAGAAAAGTGAGGGAGGCTAGCAACAGGGTGGTTCGAGATCTGAACACCTGCCACACGGTAATTGCTTGTGCACCGGCGGACTCTTCCCGCAGCGTCTGTTCGATCCACTGCCGCCCAGTTGGAGCCAGCCAGGAAGCTTCACGGGGCCAATCGGTCAAGAAGAAGAACGCCACAGCGCCCAGCAGGATGGCCGGAATTCCTTCCAGGAAGAACAACCAGCGCCAACCCTGTACAGCCAGCCACGTGTGACTTAAGATCCAGCCCGCGAACGGGGATCCGAGAACAAAAGACAAGGGAATGGCGCCCATGAAATTGCTGGTGGCTTTGGCGCGGTCCTCTTGGATGAACCAGTGGCTCAGATAAACAACCACCCCAGGGAAAAAGCCGGCTTCCGCTATGCCCAGCATAAAGCGCGCCAGGTAGAGTTGATCCGGAGTGTGAACCAGCGCGGTCAGCACCGTCAGGGATCCCCAAGCGATCAAGGTTGCGGAAATCATCCGCCTGGCGCTCCAAAGCTCGACCAGCAGGGCGCCAGGAATTTGCAGGGCCAAATAGCTGATGAAGAAAATTCCCGCGCCGAAACCAAAGACGCGGTCGTTAAATCCCAGGTCGCGCGACATGCCGATCGCCGCATAGGCCAGATTGGTGCGGTCAAGGTAATTGACGATGTAGAGGAGGAAAAGAAAAGGAAGCAGCCGCACGGCGATGTGGCGGCGGGTGTGGCGTGAAACGTCAAGCGCGGGGAGCACGCTCGCGAGTGAGGGATTTAGAGCCACTAGATTCAACAACAGCGGGCATTGTAACGCGGGAGCAAGTGCGCGGTCTAATTTCCCCGGCATTTAGCAACGATCAGGGTGATGTCGTCGTGTTGTTCGTGGGGGCTGAACTGGCGGACTTCGTCGACGATGGAAGCAAGCAAGGCCTGCGACGGCAGTTCGCGGTGACGGCGCAATGCTGCGATGAGGCGGTGTTCGCCGAAATCTTCTTCTGTCTGATTGAAAGCCTCGGTGATGCCGTCGGTATAGAGCGCAAGGGTATCGCCGGGAAATAGGCGGCGCTCGCCGATGGAGCAGTCCCAGTCTTTGAAGAGTCCCAACACAGTAGCGGTGGAATCGAGTCGTTCCAGAGTGTTGTCGCTGCGGAGAAGAAGAGCGCACAGGTGCCCGCAATTGGCGTAGCGCAGCCGGCCCCCCAGATCGTCATATTCGGCAAAGAAGAGGGTGGCGTAGGCGCTGTCGACAGTATTTTCGTAAAAAAGCTGGTTCACCGACCGCAAGAAATGTTGGGGCTGATCGAGAGCGATGGCGCACTGGCTGCGCAGATTCGCCTGCAGGTTGGCCATCAGGAGCGCGGCAGCGATTCCCTTTCCGGCAATGTCGCCGATCACGAGGCCCAGGCGCTCTCGGCCGAGATCGAGGAAATCGTAGTAATCGCCGCCGACCTGGCGAGCTTGGATGCAGATGCCCGCGTATTCGAGCGTGGTCAAGGAGGGCAGGGTTTGCGGGAAGAGCCTGGCCTGCACCTGTTTTGCAATTTCCAGTTCCTGGCTGGCGCGGCGTTCGGATTCCAGCTTCTCGGCCAGGGCGCGGCGTTGGGCTTCCATCTTGCGGCTCATCGCGTCGAATCCCACTAGCGCAAAGGAATTGCGATCGGGGTCTTCGAAGCGGGTGAACACTCCGCCCCAAACGGGCGTCGGGCCCGCGGGCGGCGCCGGCAGGCCGGTGGAACTCCCTGGCGGCTCATTCGGCTCGTACGTGACACGCCTCAGCCGCGGCGTATGACGGAAGCGAACCCCGCGCTTGCTCCATTCGCGAAACTTGGCGGCGACACTTTCGGTAACAAAGACAACCTGAGTGGCGCGGCCGATGAGCTTGTGCTCGAATGAGTCCGCATGAGGTGCGATGAGGTTAAGCACTGTGCTGCCATCGGGAGGCGTGACGGCCACCCAGCGCTGGCCGGATTGCATGCGGGTGTCAAAGGCCAGCTGGAATCCAAGCTGATCCAGGTAGAATCGCAGGCTGCGCTCCTGATCTCGAACGAAAATGTTGACGGCGTAAATGCGGATGTACGGGTCCATCGGAGGAGATGGGGGAGAGGCCATCGGGGTGATTATACGAAAAGACGATAAAGGCAAAAGTCGCAGACCCGTGGTTCATCCGGGGCAAAAGGCTTATTCTTCGCGGAGGGCGGATGACGGCTCAATCAACGTGGCGCGGCGGGCGGGCAGCCAGGCGGCGGTGAAGGCGATGGCGGCCATCAGCAGAGCGGCGAGCGCGAACGTGACGGGATCGCGAGGGCTGACGCCGTAGAGGATGGGCGCAAACTGGCCGCCGATTGCGAGCGCCCCGAGCGTACCGAGAACAGTCCCGACAGCGAGCAGGACGGAGGTCCGGATGAGAACCAGGCGCATGACCTGCGAGCGGCTGGCGCCGATGGCGATGCGGATGCCGATTTCGCGCTTGCGGCGTGAGACGGCGTAGGCCATGACGCCATAAACACCGGTGGCGGCGAGCACGATGGCCAGGATTCCGAAAGCACCCAGCATGGAAGCGGCGAGGCGCGCGGGAAGCAGCGGGAGCCGCAAGTGATCGTCGAGGCTGCCGGCCTGATAGAAGGGCAGTGTGGGATCGAGATCGTGGACGGCCTGTTGGATCATGCGTACGACCTGTTCGGGGGGCAAAGAGGACCGAGCCACCACGGTCGTGTTGGCGTTGTAATGCTGCGAGACGGGCCAGAAGAGCGCGAGTTTTTGAGTGTCACTGAGCGACAGGTATTTGCCGTCTTCGACAATGCCGACGATTTCCGTCCAGTCGCTGCTTCCGGCGCGAAACCGCTTGCCCAGCGCATTCTCGTTCGGAAACAGACGGGCGGCCAAAGCTTGATTGACGATGGCGACGGGGCGCGTATTTTTCTGGTCGTGCTGGTCCAAGGCGCGGCCGGCGACCAGACGGGTCTCCATGGCGCGGAAGTAGCCCGCACCCACCATGTAGTAGTGGGAATTGGGGGTTTCACCAGGGCGCGGCACGGGTTTGCCTTCGCCATAAACGGAGGTGCTCGACTGGTCCAGGCTCAGGGGAAGGGAATTGGCGAGACTGGCGGACGTGATACCAGGCAATGCTGAGACCTTTTCGATCAGGCGATGCTGAAACTCGCGGCCGCGGGTTTCGTCGTAGCCGGCGAGACCGAGATCGACGGCGACTGCAACGGCGTTTTGCGGATTGAATCCCAGGTTGATGGTCAGAGCGCGCTGCAAGCTTCGCACCACCAGCACAGTGCCGACCAGCAAGACCACCGAGAGCGCGATCTGCCAGGTCACGAGAATCTCGCGCAAATGCCAGCTGCGGAACCGTGTATTGAACGCCGCATTTTTGAGCGCGGTGATGAGATCGGTTCTGGCTGCCTGGAGAGCCGGAGCGAGGCCGAACAGCAGCGTGGTCAGAAGGCCGGCGGCTGCTGTGAATGCCAGGACGCGGCGGTCGATGGCAAAGTCCATAGTGATAGGAATGTCGACGGGCGGACGCCAGGCGGCGAGCCCATCCACCAGCCAGACGGCCAGGAGGAAACCAACGGACGCACCGGCCAACGATAGCAGCAAGCTTTCGGAGAGGAGTTGACGCACCAGCCTCCATCTGCCGGCGCCCAAGGCGAGCCGGAGGGCAATTTCCCGGGCCCGATCTGAAGCGCGAGCCAGCAACAGGCTTGCCAGATTGGTGCAGGCAATCAGCAGCACGAGCCCGGCGAGGCCCATCAACACCGCCGCGAACCCGATGACGCCGCCGCGGAGCGTGTCGCCCACCAGACCGGGGGGCGTCAGATAAATCCGCAAGCCCTGCAGGTCTGGAATCTCGCGGCCCATCTGGGCGGCAACATTGTTGAGATCGGATTCGGCTTGCTGGCGGGTGACACCGGGTTTCAACCTGGCCACGGTCCAGAGATTCCAGTCAAAGCGTTCATTGATCCACGGGTTGCCGGGTTCAATCTGTTGCTCCATAGCGACGGGGACCCAGAATTCGGGCCTGAAAATGAGCTCGGTTCCGAAGAAACCGCTGGGCATGATGCCCAGTACGGCGTACGCGAGACCGTTGATCTTTACCGGCTTGCCGATGATGCCGGGGTCGCCGGCGAAGCGACTGCGCCAACTGTTGTAGCTGAGGACGACGACGGGATGTGCACCAATTTTTTGGTCGTCCGCCGGGGTCAATGTGCGGCCCAGGAGCGCAGGAACGCCGAGGACTTCGAAATAGTTTCCCGTTACCTCGTAGCCCCAGACGTGGGCGTTGTTGCCGTTCTGGCTCATGTTGACCGGCGCGACGCGCATGGCGATCAAACCTGCAAGGCTCTGGTTGCGATCCCGAAGATCTTTGTAATTGGGATAGGACTGGTTAGCGCCTGCCCGATTGCTGTTCAGCGATACCAATTCCTCGGGCAGCTCGACGGGCAGGGGGCGCAACAACAGTTTGTTGATGGCGCTGAACGTTACCGTGTTTGCGCCGATGCCGAGTGCTAAGGTGATGATGGCGGCTAAGGCGAAGCCCGGGCTTTGCTTCAAACGGCGAAAAGCGAGCCGGAAGTCTTGCAACAGGTAGTCCATAGAGGGCCTAACTGCAATTTACTGCAAGCGCAATGAAAATGGGGCCGGGCTGAAGGCCTAGGGATGTCGGGGTGCCCGTTATTGGGACGGCGACGTTTCGAATACGACCAGCTGAGAAGTTATCTACCGGATCAGGGGGTTGACGATCCGGACGCCGGCAAAGCGGGAGAAGTCACGGTCGGCAGACCAAAGTTCGCGGATGCCGTGTGTCCGGCAGATGGCGAAGATTTTGGCGTCATGAATGGCAGGACCGGAGATGCGGCCGGATTCCAGGGTACGCTTCAATTCGTCCCAGTAGCCGCTGGCTTCTCCGATGACGTGGAAGGACGGGGATTCAAACCAACTCTCGACGGCGTTAATGGCGTGGCGAAGGGGAGTGGGCGGACGGAAGACTTTGGGATGGGTCACGATGCCGAGAAACTCATGGATGCAAGGCCATGGAATCGCCCAAGGCGAGCCGCTTCCGGCGAGCTCCGTCAGAGACCGGCCGGCCAGTTCGTGCCACGAGGAATCCTCGCGATGCGCGTAAACAAGAATATTCGAGTCAATTGCAATCATCCGCCGCGGCCTTCATAGATGAGCGCCCGGATCGTTTCCCAGTCGTGAATTAACTGGCCTTTTCCTTTAAACGAGGTCTTGCGCAGGCGGAAGGTTTTTTTTCCAACGGGTTCTTGTTCTACTGTCCGGCGCAGTGACATCTCGAGGACTTCCCGAAAGGATAAGCCACGGACAGACGCGTACTTCTTTGCCTCCGCCATTAACGCGTCCGGAATTTCAACCGTGGTTTTCACACTCTCAGGTTACCATATCTGTGGGTAGCTCAATATGGGTGTATGGGTCTATAGCACGGGCAGGTTCGCTGCAGGCGAAGCGACGCCGTTGATGGTCAGGATGACGGGTTGAACGCCCGGCGACAAGGTCGAGGGAACCGTGACATTCACCTGATAGAGAGCTGAGAATAGCGGGGCGAGTCCGCTGAACTGGACCTGCGCCGGCTGCCCGCCGATGGTGACGGTGGGCGTGACCGTGGTGTGGATCAGTGGCGACATCGGCGCGGGCTGGCCGGTCGAGAGCGGAGTGTCGATGGGGCCGAGGCCGTTCGCATAAAGCTCGATGGTCTGCCCGCGCTTAGCCGGATTGGCGGAAGTGATCACGTTACCGGATGCATCGCGCGAGGCGAGAAAGGCGCCTGAGACGAAAAACGCGGGCGAGTATGGGGCGAGGGGTAGCGTGTACAACGGGCCCTGGCTGTCCTCGACGGTGACCTTAATCAATGCCGATGTCTGGCCCTGCAATTCCCAAGGCACCTGCACGTTCAATTGCGTGGGGCTGACGTAGTACATGCGTCCCGGCAGGCTCAGGCCGGCGCTAGGGACGTCGAAGCTCACGCTGACGTTGTCGATGCCTAGTGGCAGAGCAGGCGTGTTCTCCACGTTGGTATCGTCGCTGAGGCCGCTACCAAACAGAGAAATGTACGAACCCGGCGCGACGCCATTTCCCACTTCGAAGCTCGCCGCATTGACGGCGCCGCCTGGAAAAATGGTAGGGTTCAGGCGCGCGGTGCCATCGAAGACCACTTGCATTCCCCCGGCAGTGGCGGTGAATTCCTGAGGGCCAGGCGTGTTGCCGCAAGTTACGGTAGCGAAACCGATGCCGTTGGGCGATTCGGTTTGCGAGTCGGTGTTATTTGAGCCCTGAACGATGGCGCCGCCGCCTTGTGTCACGCTCCATTGGATGGCCTGGTTGGGGATAGGCTCGCCAAAATCGTCGATGAGCTGAAAGGCAATCCCTCCGTCGGGAACGCCTTGGCCTACCGTGCAATCGAAACCCACGCTGAGCAGGGGCGTGATGTTGGCGGGCGTGGCATCGCCAGCCACATAGAGATACGGAACGTGCAACGTTTCGGCTCCGCCGGTTATAACAATGGATCCATAGAAATCGCCAGCGTTGGAAGGCGTGGAGCCACCGATAGCGACAGTGACGGCGGCCTTCTGTCCGGCACCAATCGAGACGCTGCCCGTGCTGAGCGTTACATGGCTATTGGAATCCTGAAGGCCAGGCGACACGTTCAAGGTGAGATTGACCGTGGAGGATCCGGAATTGGCGATCTCGAGTTGTTGACTGGGTGGAGGGAAAGAACCTGCCTGATCCAAGAAGCCGAACGAAACGGTAGCCGGGATCACGGTGACATTAGCCGAGACGGCAGCCTGGGCATTCAATAATCCTGCGCCGGCGGAAATCACCGAGGCTGCGCCGGACTCGTCGGTGAGGTTCTGGGCGGCGGTGTTGACCACGGCGGATTTTAACTGGAGGGCGGTGAAACCCGGGTTTTTCTGTTTCACCAGCGCGGCGCCTCCGGCCAACAGGGGCGTGGCAAAGCTGGTGCCGTCCGCAACCGTGTAGCCGTTGGGGCTGTACAGATCCCCATTGGTATCCACACGCTCCGCCGCCATATAAAGATCCGTCCCCACGGCGGTGACGTCCGGTTTCAGCGCGCCATTAATGGACGGCCCGCGCGAAGAGAAAGACGCGATGACGTTGGGTGTCTGGGCCACGGCAACGAGATTTGGATCGAGAGTGACGGGGTAATTCGGGTGCGCGGCGATGAAACTTTTCAACGCAGTTCCACCAGTGACGCCAATCAAGATGGACGGAATAGTGGTGCCGGACAGGCCACCGGGTATGTCCGAGGTGTCGGTGTTGGGGTCCCAGAAAATCACTCCGACGGCACCGGCGTTCTGCGCGTTGGTCACTTTGTTCACGAAGGTGCAGGTGCCGCGTTCGATCAAAGCGATGGAGCCATCGAGCGAGCCGGCAGGAATCGCGTTGCAGCCAAGAGGATCGCCCGAAATCGGGCCGATGTCCTTCAACGGAGCAGTCAAAGGTCCGGAAGGCAGCGGGCCATCGCCGAACTGGCCCTGGATCAACTGAAGGGCGGAGGGTACGCCGGTTCCGGTGATTTGCACGCCCGACACCCACGTGTGCGAATTGGTGCTGCCAGCTGCGGCAATGGCCGAGGGCGCATCGGCAGGCGAACTAACCGTGTTCAGTGTGGGCGCATTTTGGCCGTCTTCACCTGCATTGCCCGCGGCAACGACCACCAGCATGCCGGATTGCACCGCATTCTCTACAGCCGCGGCTTCAGGATCGCAGGGAGTTGTCCCAGTTTGGCCACATGCGGAACCTCGATCGAGGGGGCCGGAAAAGGCCGGGCTGCCGAGAGAAAGCACAGCGATGTCCATGCCATCATTGAGTGCATCTTCCACAGCCTGGATGATGACGTCTCCCGAGCTGAAGTTATTGATTTCCGGTGAGCCGAAAACTTTGTAGCTGCCCAAGTAGGCTTTGGGCGCCATGCCGGTGATGGTAGCGGCAGGGCCGGAGTTGGTTTCTCCGGCGGCGCACATAGCCACCGCAGTGCCATGGCCGTCGAGATCGCGTGCGGAATAGTCATCCGGGCGGGAAGTCGCCGCGGGATTGAGTCCGAAGCCTGCCGCTAATTGCGCGACGTAACTGCGCGCCACGATTACCTTGTTGTTCGTAAAGCCAGAACAGTCAGAGGAAGCGTTGCATTTTGGAAAACCGGCCGGGATGGCGAGCTGCTTGTCCTGGAAGGCGGGGTGGGTCTGGTCAATGCCCGTGTCAATGACGGCAATCTTGATGCCTCTTCCGGCTCTGCCTTCGCCGCCCACCTGGGACCAGGCACCGGGGCCATTCAGCAGCGGTACAGCGGCGTCCAGACTCTTATGGAAACGCCGCAGCGGGCGCACGCCTGCGACACCCGGCATATTCCGCAACTGCGCGGCTTGGTCCGGTGTAGCAAGAACGAACACCGCGTTTAGGACGGTCTGGACCGATCCGGTGACGGTGAAGTTCTGGCGCGCGAGCTCGCTGCGCAGTGAGGCTTGCGCCGCCTCGATCTTCTGCCGGGGATTTTCGGCCACGGCCGCCTTGGCGTTCTTGCGGACTTCCGTAAGGGATGGATCGGTCAAGATGAGGGCGTACCGTTGACGGGTTTCAGCGGCGCCCAGTGTGAGGGCTGAAGCGCTGAGGATGAAGATGCGGACCCAATGGGCGTTACGCATTACATATCGCGACGGAGAGAACATACCTCAGGTTACCGATTTCTGTAATTAAGATACGAACATTGTGCGCCACAAGGTAGCAACAAGGGCATGGGTAACCATGCTGGCGCGGATGCTAGAGGTCTTAAGGAAAGCGACTCCGCAGAACCATCCAAGGACCGTTGTCACGGCAGCCAAGCGCCAGTTGGGGAAGGTTCGAAAGGACAGGTGGGCGGCGCCATACAGCAACGACGCCAGAACCAACGCCAGGCGCGGTTTGCCGGTCCAACGAGCCAGCCACTGCTGCAGGAGGCCGCGGAAAGCGAATTCCTCCGACATTGCCGTAACCCAGAGTGCGCCGAAGAAAGTAGCCAGCGTTTTTCCAAACAAAAATGGAGTGAAATTCAGGTGCACCACACCGAGCCAGAGTGCGAAGGGAAAGCCAATAGGCAGGAAATAGAAAAAGTACCGGACGCCTGCCACGGCTTCTTTTTGCGAAGGAACGAAACCGAATCGGAGACCCTTGACGCGGCGCAGCTCGAGCGCGGCCATGGCACCGGCGTGAATCAGAGCCAGGTGCCCGAGAATATCGAGGTGCTCGCGCACGGGGGATGTGTAGATCAGGCTGCACCAGCGGCTGAGCACGATCGCTGCGAGGAGAGCGAGGAACAAAATGTCGAATATGGGCGAGTGTGGAAGCAGCACATACCAGAACGAGACGGCCGCCATCAGCGCCAGCAGCAAAGCGCAAGCGGCGAAGCGGAACTGGCCGGTGGGGATGCTGTAAATGAGATACGGCAGGACGGCGCTCAGCGTGATGAAAAGCGCGAGTTGCCAGCCGGCGAGCCGTGCGCGCAGCCGCTCGCGAAGCGCCTCAAAGCCGGGGACCAGATAGAATGAATACTCGAAAAGGAAGGCGGCGATGATGGGCAGGGCCGCCCACAGTGGAATGCCTTTTTGGCGGGCGTACAGCAAACCGGAAGCGCTCAACCCGATCCAACCGGCCAGCAGGGCTGCCCGGAAAGCGCCGAGCGTCTGGTGCATCGGCATCATTCTAGCATCGCCGGCGTTGTGGATTGCCTGTGACGCGATGCTGCGCGGGGAGGAGGCGCCTGCGGATCTGGCCCGCCGGGTGGCGCATGTTGAAACTGAGACGCAGCGCGCACGCGATCATTACACATACCGGCAGTCGGTGACGGTCGAGGAATTGAGCGATCGCGGCGCGATGGTGGGCGAGTATCGCGAGGTGCGCGACATTATCTTCTCGCCGGCGGAAGAGCGGACCGAGGAGATGATCGGTAAGCCGATGTTCGCGCTCAAGAATCTCAGGCTGACCGACGAAGACTTCGCCGACATCCGCAACATTCAACCGTTCGTGCTGGTAGAGGATCTGCTTCCGATTTACGAAACGAAATTTCGCGGCGAAGAAAAGATGGAGGATGTCGACTGCTACGTCCTTCAAGTGCGGCCGCGCCAGATTCTCGCCGGGCAGAGGTTGTTCGATGGCCTACTGTGGGTGAAGCAAGATGACTTCGCCATCGTGCGTTCCGAAGGCCAAGCCGTGCCGCAGGTACGCGGCTTAAAACAAGAGAACCTGTTTCCGCGATTCACCACGGTGCGGAGGCCCATTGACGGCAAACATTGGTTTCCGGTATACACGCACGCAGACGACACGCTGGATTTCCGCACCGGGCCGCAGCGGATCCGCCTGATGATCCGCTACAGCCGGTACAAGAAGTTCGGGTCGGAATCAAACGTGACATTCGGGAAAGATCAGCCCCTCGAGCATTGAAATTTCTCATAGAATGATCAGACGTCAAGCTCCGGCCACTCGACCACGCGCCGCTCGTAAATCGACTTGCGGCCCATCATGGCGGTGAGGGTGGAAATCCTGGCGGATTCTGCGTTGTTCAGCGGCGTTTTCCTGCCGCGCGCGTTATCGATGAAAGCCGCTAGCGAGAGATACGTCGAATCCTGCTGGGCATCGGGCACCTCGATTTGCTTGGGCTGCGCGCCTTTCTCGCGAGGAATCAACGTGGCGGTAGCGAGATCGATGGCGGCGTCCGATCCGAACACACGTTCCTCAATCCCAGAGAAGTGCGGGGGATCGAAGTAGATCTGGCTAAATACGAAGCGTACGTCGCCGGGGAACTCATAGATCACCGAGTAATTGTCCATAGTAGTGCGGCCCGGCGGCTCATTCTTGTAAAGATTGATTCCGCCCGAGCCGAAGGCGCGCAGTGGATGGCTTCCGGCGGCCCAGACCATGAGGTCGATAATGTGGCAGGCCTGCTCGACGATATTGTCGCCGGAGCGCGCGCGGTCGAAATACCAGAGAGTCTGGCGCGGCAGATCGCCGGTATGACGATAGCCCTGCAGGAACAGGACCCGGCCGATGCCGCCGCTTTGGATGAGCTTCATGGACGCCGCGCGATTGGGATCGTGGCGCAACTGGAAGCCGGCCTGAAAGATTCCTTTGGCGCTTTTCACCGCGTTGGCGACCATGCGGCACTGCTCGGGCGTTAGACCCATGGGCTTTTCGCAATACACGTGTTTGCCCACTTCGAGAGAGGCGATGGCCATCTCTTTGTGGAGATCGACGGGTGTTGCGATGACCACGGCATCAATGTCCTTCCGGTCGAGCATTTTGCGAAATTCGGTATAGGGGTCGGGTGTGTTGCCGGCGGCGGTCGCGGCATCGACAGCTTTCTTGAGATTGTCGGGGTCGATGTCGCAAATAGCGACAACTTTGACGCCGGGCACTTTCAGCATGTTTTTCAGCAGGTAAGAGCCGCGATTGCCGACGCCGATAAAGGCTACACGAATGGTGTCGTTGGGCGACTGCGCCGGGAGCAAGGCTGCGCTGCCGGCGGCGATAGATGTTTTTACAAAAGTGCGGCGGGTTTGGTCTTGGGTCATTGGGTGTCCTTTTACGAAAGTACCGCTCAGCGAGAGCTTTAATTATTTCACAGGCGCGAGTGCGGCAATGGCCCGCCCGACGCCAGTGAGAAGAGTGGTCTCTTCGGCTGTAAATGTACGCGTGGCGCGGCTGGCTATGCCCAGAGCGCCCAGGGCCTGGTCACCGCTGAGAACTGGGACGACCAGAGCGCTCTCCATGCCGGATGCCTTAGCGCCGGGGCGTGCGGCGCCGCTCGCGTCGGTTTGCAGATTACACACGCTGACGGGCTCTTTGCGCTGGAATGCCAGCCCCGCCATCCCTTTGCCGATGGGAACAAGCCGCACGGCTTCGAGGACCGGACCAGGAATTCCGGCGCTTGCTGCTTTCAAGTGCAGCACGCCATCGGACTCCAGCAGATGGATGGTGCCGGTATCGGCGCGGAAGTGTTCCATGGTCAGGTCCAGGATGTCTTGCAGGTTCCCAGCGCTCAGCGCGGGTTTGATCTGGTCCAGAAGATTCATTTACGCCCCGCGAGATTTTCGAACAGGAACAGGCCGCTCTTTCCGGCCACAACAAAATCCGGATAGCCGTCACCGTTCAGATCCACGACGGGGATCTGCATGCCTCCGCCGGTGCGCGAGCCGTAATCGACGACGTGTTTCACCCATTCGATTTTCTTGCCGTCATCTGATTTCAGGTACTCATACCAATAGATTCCGAGCGGCTCGCGCTCGCCGGGATCGTGTCCGTTGTGGGCCATATACCGTTTGCCGGTGACGAAATCCATTTTGCCATCGCCATTCAAGTCGACCATGGTCATGGCGTGCGCCTGCGACCAGCTTTCGTCGATCATGTGTTTGGTCCACTTGTCGCCCACACCATGCTCCAGCCAATAGACGCCGTAGTTGTGGGCGGAAGAGGTCACCACGTCGTTACGGCCGTCTCCGTTGACGTCCAGCACATACATGAAACCGGCGGCGTCGAGATTCCAATCGGGATGGAACTTCCAGTCGCCGGAGCGAGGGTCGGGGGGCGCTTCGAACCAACCTTCGGGCGTCAGGATATCGGTGCGGCCGTCTCCGTTGACGTCGCCCGCGCCGATGCCGTGGCCATGGCTTTTCGGATTGATCACGTGTCGCACGAACGCGCCGTTGCTGAGTTCATACCAGGCGAGCGGCGCTTCGGTCTGGCCGAATTGCGGCAGCAATTCCTGTTTCTTGCCGTCATTGTCGATGTCCACCAGAAACACGAACTCGACGGAGAAGCCGTTCTCGATGGCGTGCTTTTTCCAGTCGCCGATGCCGCGCCCGGGATTCTGCATCCAGTAAAGTTCCTTGGTGAAGTAAGAGCAGCTGACGATGTCGGGCGCGCCATCCCCGTTCACGTCGATAGCCAGGTCGCTGAAATTATCAATGTAATTATCCGAGTAACTGATGGTACGGAAGTGGTGCTTCGTCCATTGCGGAGCTTCGTACCAATTCTCGCCGGAGACAATGTCCACCTTGCCGTCGCGGTTGATGTCGGCGACCGTGCAGGTCTCGTTCGATCCCAGATCGAGCGTGTGCTTTTCAAACGGAATGTCGGGGGTGCGTGCGATGCTCCAGGCGGCGATCGCCGCGACCAGGAAGAGAACAGCTGCGATACAATGCCGCATCATGCGGACGATTTTACCTCTTTTGCTCTGGGCTGCCGCCGCGACCGCGGGAACGAGCTTTCGCGCGCAAGAGATTCAGCGGGACTTCGGTGTGGTGTATGCAGTGCTGGTGGCCGACATTAATGGCGACGGGAAGCCTGATGTGGTGGCCATCAATCCGACGCAGGTGGTTTGGTTCGAAAATCCTTCATGGGAGAAGCACGTCATTCTGGACGGAGCCACCAAAAAAGACAACGTCTGCATAGCAGCGGCGGATATCGATGGCGATGGCAAGCCCGATCTGGCGTTGGGCGCCGACTGGCATCCGAGCAACACGGAGAGTGGCGGGACGCTGCAGTGGATCGGGCGCGACGCTCGATCGCCGAACGGTCCATGGAAGTTGACGGCGATTGCCGAGGAGCCGACGCTGCATCGCATCCGCTGGGGCGACGTAGACGGCGATGGCAAGCCGGAGCTGATTGTGGCGCCGCTGCAGGGGCACGGCACCAAAGGGCCGCAATGGGATGGGCAGGGCGCGCGACTTCTGGTGTTTCACATTCCCAAGGACCCGGCGCACGATGCGTGGCCCGTAGAGGTGGCTGATGATTCGCTGCACATTCTGCACAACTTTCTGATTACGGATTTCGACGGTGACGGGCAACAGGACATCCTCACGGCGAGCCGCGAGGGCATTCACGTCCTGACGCGCAACCCGGACGGGAAGTGGACCAAGATGAAGATCGGCGAAGGCGCGCCAGGCGAGATCAAGATGGGGAGGATTGACGGCAAGCGTTATCTGGCGACCGTGGAGCCGTGGCACGGAAACTCGATCGTGATTTACGAAGAACACTCCGGAATGTGGCCGCGGCGCGTGATTGAAGATGGGCTTGCCGGCGCGCACGCCATCGGATGGGGTGATTTCGACGGCGACGGCAACGATGAGCTGGCGGTGGGCTGGCGCGAGAAGAATTTCGGCGTTGCGGTGTACAAGCGTATGAGCGACGGGTCGTGGACGAAATCGATGGTAGATGATGGCGGCATGGCGGCGGAAGACCTCGCGGTGGCGGATTTGAATGGCGACGGGCGTCCGGAGATCATCGCTGTGGGCCGCTCGACGGCGAATGTGAAGATTTATTGGAATGAAGGAGGGAAGACGAAATAGCCGCGAATGCACGCGAATCGGCCCAAGACTACAAACCGCTACATAGCTGGAATGCCGGTGCGGCCGGTCTCCAGTTCCTCGAGCAGGAGCGTAAGGCGCGGCGCCGCGTCCAGTTTTCCGCCGAAGCGGAGCTCGTTATAGGCGTGAGTAAATTGGTCCACCAAAATCCCGGTTTCAGCCGGAAGAGAGGCAGCGAACTCACGCGGGGTGAACCAGGCGGGCTTTTGGAATCCCCGCCCGCGCAGAACATCCATCATGCGCTCGTACAGCAGAGTGGCATCGCCAGCCGAAGCGTTTCCGCCGCGCACGCGCCGCACACGATGCAGCATGCGTATCGCGCGCCATGCACGCGGGCCGCCCAGCAAGGCCGCCGTCCCTAAGAGCAAGAAGAGACCCAATGCCGTGGCGCGCCCGGTGAGCCATTTACGGAAATCGGAGCCCCACTGCATGGCGGAGGCGGTCCAACCGTCCATCCACTGAATACCCAGCTTGCGGCTGGATGTTTGCAGGCGCTCGGCGAGAATCAACTGCCGGCCCAGATCGTAGCGCAGCACCCAGTCCTGCCAAAACGTTTCCGCGGCATCGGTCCACATGGCTAGTTTGGCGAGCGGCCCGCTTGCGCGCCCGCGCGGATCCGGCGGCGTGGGATCGAAGGTGAGCCAGCCCTGCCCTTCAATATAGGCCTCGACCCAACTGTGGGCGTCGGAGGCGCGGATCACGTACAGTTTGGACAGAGGATTGAAGGTGCCGCTCTGAAATCCATTCGCGATGCGCGCTGGAATCCCGACCGCGCGCAACATTACCGTCATCGCAGAAGCGAAGTATTCGCAGTGTCCCTTCTTCCGCTCGAACAAGAAATATGAAATAGGGTCGCGACTTTCGCGTTCGGGCAGATCGAGGGTGTAGCCATAGGAGGTACGGAGATGGTTCTCGATGGAGCGGGCACGCCGAAAGTCCGTGGCGGAGCCGGCGACGATTTCGCCAGCCAGAGTGCGGATGCGAGGATTGAGCGGCGGCAATTGTAAATAACGAACGCGATCCAAGGGGTTCAGGGTGGTGTGGTCAATGGCACGTGTTGGATCCTCGATTATGCTGGTCACGGCGTAATGAAAGTTGTCCGGCGGGGCGAAACCCAGTCGCACGGAATCATTCGGCCCGCGAATCACAGCGACACTCATATGCTCGGGACGGCCGGCTACAAACAGTGCATCGGAATCGACGGCATTCAGTGTGACTTGATAGAACAAGCGCCGGCCGGTTTGCGGACGGTTGGTGACAAGCGCCCAGCCTTCGGGCCCGAGCGGGATTCGTTGCCCGGCGACGAACGGATTCGACCAACGCTTGCCATCGAACTCGCTGAGCGCCGCGCCGCGCCACTTCAAATTGTCTGGAAAATCCCGCGAGTTCGGGCGGACGTGCATCACCGTGCTCGAATCATTTTTGAATTCGCCGATTTGACCTAGCGTCACCTCATTCGAGAAACCGGGCACATGCATGCGATGGGAGATCAGACGGCTGAGCGTGGCGTTTGCCGACCGGGGCAGCAGGAAGAACAGCCCCGCGGTGAGGAAGAGGATGCCGACCGTGACAAAGGCCGCCAGGGCGGCCAGGCGCGGATGAAACAGGCGCAGGCCGGAGCGCGCAATCTGGTGCGGCTTCTGCATGGTACGGCGAATTTCGGCGCTGGTGAAGGCGGCGATGGCCGACAAAAGATAAATCCCCAGAAACAGAAGGAAATTCAGGCTGGCCGATAAGATGGCGGCGGCGAGAATTTCAAGAAAAGCGATAGCGGCTATGTACAGGTAGTCGCGATTGGTGCGCGCCGTGAGAATTTTCATCACGGCAAGGAAGAACACCAGGTGAACCGTGGCTACAAGAAACGATCGGGACAGGAAAAAATAGTCCAGCGGGTAGAAACAGATGTACGCCAGCGTGATGAGGGTGACGAGCCGGTCGGAGACGTCGAGTCTGACGAGCCCGGTGACCAGAAGCGCGCGAAAAACCAAGCCGAGGCCTGTGAGAACTACCGTGGGCAGGTCAATGTACCCGGAGCCGGCGACGGCCAGGTAGCCGCTTGTCACCAGACACAGCAGGGCTACCTGGAAGAAGCGCTCGACCGAAAGCTGAGGGTTAATGCCCGCGCGCGGCATGATTCTATTGTAGCGAGAGGGGATGGCAGGACATCAGGCGATGGGTCTGGTAGTCCGTGCAAGCCAAGATCACCGATCACATCTGGACCGTGCGCGAACTGTTGGAAGCAGCGTGATAAACTCGGGGAGTGCCAAAGCTAATCGGACTGCTGTTGCTCAGCGGACTGTTGATCCCGCTTGCGCCAGTCTACCTGCTGGTTCGTGGACTGCGGAAACTTTGTGCTGACTGGCGATCCTAGCGCGTCCTCCGCCACGATCAACCGACATTTAGCTGACTTCCATGGATCTACCGTCCGATAAAGGCCGCATCCGCCAGGCTGGGTTGGGACTCCAGTAGTGTGACGCGCTGGCGATTCAACATCGCAGTTTCTTCCGCTACAAAGGTAGCTGGCGGGAATGGCGATCCGAGCGGAACTTCTGGCAAGTCAATTAGCTTTGCGATGATCGATTGATAGATACTGCGTCCTACCTGTTGTTCTGGAGGAAGGTACCAGTGGCTCACGGAACCTGCCATCCTCTTGAACTGCTCAATCAGCTGATTTCGGGGTACGTTGTGTCTGCCAGCATCGGATAATATGTCGAGCGCCATCTCCACAGCTTGGAGCATATTGCTCCGGCGCGACAGCAGCCGAGTCAACAAGGCCGCGTCGCCAGTAGTGGCGCCGTCGGCGTAAATTCCGGCAGTGAGTATTGAATCCCCTAGAGACGCCTGCCGAAAGGAGGCAAAACACGTCTCCCGAGAGGGTCCAGAGTAAAAGCCACACCACTCACTGTTGCTACGCGCTCCTCGCTCGCTGGCAGCGGCCTTGCTCCCGGCTCAATCAGCGGATCGGAATACACTACGAACGGCGCATTACTAGCGCCGAGGTCGAGCGCCGGGGGAGAATCGGAGCTCCCAGGCACCGGCTTCACACTGACCACGAACGCCACCAAGCTGGTAGCAGAATTGTTCCGAATCCTGACCTCGTCCAAGCCGGCGGGTAGGCGGTTGAATGTAGTGGTGATTTGTGCGTCCAATGAGAAGGCGCAGGCGAGTACGGAGGCCACCGAGACGACGGTTCTCATTCCGATCCTACCTGACGATTTTCCTGAAAATCAAAAGTTGACGCAACCGCGCCCTTTGGTCACGGCTCGGTTTCACAACCGCATTGAAAGGTCGGCATTGATGTGTTCCAAGCCTACTGTATATCAGGTTGCGCCGGTCGTCGCAGCGGAAAACGGAACACTGGCGGGGGGCTAACGCTTGGCGGGCCGGTCGCCGGAAGTCTTGGCCGCCTCTCGGATGCGGGCAGGAAAGGGAACACCCAACGAAATCCGTCACAGCGCACGCGCCGGGTTCAGCCATAACCCTTCCAGTGTGGAAGTCGCCGACGTTGCACAAATGACCGCGGCGCTTAAAGCGACGGATGCTCGACAAGGCGCGGGATATTCATTTTGCGTTGGTTTTTTCGTGCCTGGGCAAGATCATACGCGGCCTGCATTCGCAACCACATGTCGGCGCTGCCGCCGAAAGCCTTTTCAAAGCGCAGCGCCATTTCAGGCGTGACGGCGCTTCTACCTTGCATCACGTTGTGAAGCTGCTGGCGCGTGATCTTCATCGTCTTTGCTGCCTCGGCCACACTTAAGTTAAGTTCGTCAAGGTTCGCCTTGGCGAGTGCGCCGGGGTGAACGGGATTTTTCATCGGCATAGCATCGTCCCTCCTAATGGTAATCTTCCAAATCCACGTCGTAGGCGTCGCCACCCTCAAAACGGAAGGTCACCCGCCAATTGGCCCTTACTGTCACTGCCCAGACGCCTTTGCGGTTGCCCTTGAGCGGATGCAACCGAAACGTGGGCTGGTTCATATCCTGCACGTCGCTGGCCTGGTCCAGCGTCGAAAGGATTAACCGCAAACGGTCAACTTGATCGGCTTTAACCTGAATTCCGAAGTTGAACGTTGATCGAACCTCCTGTCCGCGGGTTTGGAAAGTGGTTTGGGCTCCGGTTCGGGATCAGGTTATGAGCGACGGATCCAACTTCGGTGAAGTTGGGATTTGCCAGTTCAAGATGCTGTCCAGCAAGGGAATTCTCGTCTTCAGCCCGCCCCAACTTTCCGACAGATGAATCACCAGTCGGCGGCCGGTCCGCCCAAGAATTGCCCCGCAGGTGAGGACCTGAGTCCGGATGGTAGCGGGCTCGCGATAGATCGGCAAACCAGCCGCGCGCTGGAACTCCCCCAGTAAGTTGAACAGTAGTAACACGGCGCGAAAGGCGGCCTCGGTGGCGAAAAACTGTTTCAGGCAGAAGCCATCGGCGCCCAGGTCGTGCTTCAACTCGGCGATGCGGTTTTCCATGTCGGCGCGCCGATTGTAGCCCCGCCAGATCTCCTGCGGAGGGTCGCCACAACTGGTGACGAAGACGCGGAAGGTATAGCCGGGCACGTCGATTAGCTTGCGGCCCACGCTGTCGCGACCCTCGCGCACCTGCTCGCGAATCGCCACGAACCGCCGCTCCACACTCCAGCCGTGCAACTGGATTCGAAACTCGCCCGCGGCGTAGTCGTCGTCCAACATCGTCCATTGCTCCACTCGCTGGGCGGCACGTTTTACCCATGGGGTGAGACGCGCCACTACAATGTAGGGCAGCAGGCGCTGTTCCAAAAAGCTCAGCAGCTTGTCATCGAAGAAGCCCGAATCGGCTCTCAGCAAGCGGATCTTTTCGCGCTGTCCCCACAGCGCGAGAGCTTCTTTGAGAAACTCCTCCACGCCCCGGCTGGTTCCGCAGTTGCCGCTGCGGAGCCACCCGTGGAGGAGAAAGTGCGCTTCGTTCAGCACGGCCAACAGTGGATGGTGGCTGGGCCGTCCGTGTTTGCGTGGGTTGTGTCCCTTGAGCGAACCTTCCTGCTGGCCGTAACGCTCAAACACCGTCGAATCCAAGTCCAAGGTGTAGCCCTCCTCGCGCTGCGGCAAACGTTGCATCTGCCATTCGGCCAGTGGTTCGTAGAGGCGCTGGACCTGGCCCATGCCGAATGCACGAAACAGATTGCGGATGGTGTCGTCGGTAGGAAACCGTTCCAGGCCCATGAGCGCATGTAACGCGCGATCTCCCCGCAGCAGACCCGCATGCGCGAAGCGTCTGGCTCCCACCAGCACCGATATCAGGAACGCTGTGAAGGTGGAAGTCGGATCGATGTGATTCGGCGACCGCCAGCGAATCGGCATGTGCTCCCGAACCGCCTTCACAAAACCGATCTTGCCGAGAAACGAAATGAAAACCGCGACACCGCCAAACGGGGTCACGGCGCGTTGCGTCTCGCGCAGGATCAACCGCTCATCCGACAACAGGGCGGTGATCTCGCGCGGGACTGGTTTGTCCGTCGCGTTTGATTCCATTTCCCTGTTGTCTCAAATCCTTGGCCCCAATCTCACGCCGAACTTCGGTTTTCCGGTTTAACCTTGCGGGCGTCGTCCTGTTCGAACAAGTTTCGCAGGCCCTTATGTTTAAAGCTATCGATCATCGTCCGACTGTAAAACGTCAATTGACGTTTGTCAACAGCGGGAGCCGTAGCTTTTCCCCGGTGTTTCGGAGCCGGTCAGGGATATCAATTATCGTCATGGTCGTCAATGACGCGACATTTCGGACGGGGGGCCGAGAAGACTTGCTTTGCGGCGTTGCCGGTGGTGGTTGTAAGAGGCTTCTAGAGTGGCGGCGGGAGGGCCTTCATCTTCCGGGCCATCCATTCCTCGCGCAGGCGAATGAGTTCGGCGCAGTAATGGTCCCGGGTAACACATTCGAGCGCCATCTCCACAGCTTACAACATATTGCTCCGGCGCGACAGCAGCCGAGTCAACAAGGCCGCGTCGCCAGTAGTGGCGCCGTCGGCGAAAATTCCGGCAGCGACTACTGAGTCTTCTAAAAGACGTCTGCCGGAAGGAAACCGCACCACTCACCGTTGCTACGCGCTCCTCGCTCGCTTGCAGCGGCCTTGCTCCCGGCTCAATCAGCGGACCGGAATACACTACGAACGGCGCATTACCAGCGCCGAGGTCGAGCGCCGGGGGAGAATCGGAGCTCCGAGGCGTCTGCTTCACACTGACCACGAAGGCCACCAAGCTGGTAGCAGAATCGTTCCGAATCCTGACCTCGTCCAAGCCGTTGGGCAAGCGGTTGAATGTGGTGGTGATTTGTGCGTCCAATGAGAAGGCGCAGGCGAGTACGGACGACACTGAGACGACGGTTCTCATTCCGATTTTCCCCGCTGATCTTCCTGAGATCAACCATTCTAGCGCCAGTCTGGTGCAGTGTGTCCCTTTTCATTACGCAACCGCTCCCTTTGGTCACGGCTCTGTTTCGGACGTCGATTTGCCGAGGCGCGCCCGAAACGTTGCGGCAGCGAGGAGAAACGTCACGAGCAGCCAGGGAACGAGCAAGAGCTGGCCCCAGGCCGGGACGAAATAGACATCATGGATATAGAGATCGATTCCCAGCGATTTGTGCCAAAAAAAGATGCAGCTTGCCAGCAAGAGCGCGTCCAGGAACCAGAGGGATCGAATTTTGAGACGGTCTCGAGGGCGCATCAGGCTACCTTTGGCCGTTTGCGGTGCCAATCGGTGCGGGTCTGAAATTCTTTCCCCATCGCGAGCAGCATGTTTTCCGAGAATGCAGGCCCCACAAGCTGGATGGCGACGGGCATTCCATCGGCGAAGCCGCAGGGCAAGGAGAGTGCAGGGAGTCCGGCGAGATTGCCCGCGGGCGTGAGCGCGCTCAAACCCGGGTTTGCTGGGGTCGGTTCGTTTGGCGAACGGCCTCGGTTGATCGGTTCGCTGATTTTGGAAGCCGGGCCAAAGCGGCTGGGACTCAAAAGAATGTCCAATTCACCAAACATGCTGCGCACCTTTTGTTGCACGATGGTGCGGATGCGCATGGCTTTCAGATAATCCCTGGCCGGAATATCGAGCGCTGTCTTGAGGCCGGCGATCTGATGGGGGTCGGCGAGCTCGTCTACCTTTCCGCTGCTGATCAGCGTCTCGAATACAGACACACCTTCCGAGAGGATGATGGTGCTAGTCGCCTCTCTATAAGGCAGGTCGGGAAGTTTCGTTTCGATCAGTTGAGCGCCGGTTTCACGAATCGCCGCGAGCGCCTGCTCGAACGCCGAGCGTGCGGAGGGCTGGGCCCATTCGGCGAAATCGACTGGCGCATAGCCGATGCGCAGGTCCTTGGGCTTGCGATAAAACTGCGGCGTGTAATAAAAGCTTTTGCGAGCCGAGCCTGGATCTCTTGCGTCGTTGCCCGCAATCACCTCGAGCACCAGCGCGCAATCTTCCGCGGAGTGGCACAGGGGGCCGATTTTGTCCATGGTCCAGGAAAGCGGCATCGCGCCGTGGCGGCTGACCAGGCCGTAGGTGGGCCGGAGGCCCGTCACTCCGCAGAACGCGGCCGGCGTCAGGATGGAGCCATTCGTTTCCGAGCCAAGCGCAAACGGAACCAAACCGGCTGCCACCGCGCTGCCCGATCCGCTGGAAGATCCGCCCGACCAACGGGTGCGATCCCACGGATTGATTCCGGGGCCGAACAGGGACGCGCCCGCGGAGCTATAACCGCCGCCGCCCGCGAGCTCCACCATGGCGAGCTTGCCGATGAGCACGGATCCGGTTTTCTCGAGTTTTTCCAAAACCGTGGCGGTTTCATCGAACACCTGGGCGGCGTAGGGGCGTGCGCCCCAGGTAGTGAGCTGGCCGGCGTAGCTCAACAGATCCTTTGCGCCGAACGGAATCCCCTGCAGCTGGCTGCGGTAGCGCTCGCGCTTCAATTCCTTATCCACATCGCGGGCGCGGCGAATGGCCGCTGCGGTGAGCGGTAGCGCGAGCGCATTGTAACGCGGGCCCGAGCGTTCCAGCCGCTGGGCGAATGCGCGCACGAGCTCGTATGCCGAGAATTCCTTGGCTCGGAGTTTGGCGTTCAGCTCCGTGATGGTCGCGAAGAAGATATCGTCGGTGAATTCGGCCATTATGCTTTGAACGAAAATGCCGGCTCGGTGGACATGGACAGCGTGGCCTTGCCCAGCGCCTCGGAATTCTTGTGAAGCTGTTCTTGAGCCGTGGTGTTGAGATCTTCGGGCGGGCCGGCGGGTTTCGTTTGTGCCGCGCGAAGTGTTGCGGCGGGTAGAAAGGCGGCGGCTGCCAAGCGCCGTCGCGTGATTTTTTGATTCATGGCTTTTGCTCCAGAGCTTCCAGTGCGGCTTTCTCCATTACGGAGCGGGGAGCGGACTCGCCCGTCCAGATTTCGAACTGTCGAACGGCCTGCTCGACGAACATCTCGATTCCGGGGACTACGGATTTGCTCTGTTCCCTGGCGCGGCGGATCAGTACCGTCTCGAGCGGATTGTAAACCATATCGAACACGATCTCGGCGGGAATGTTCCCGTTGAAGAAGCATTCGTTTACGTGGGGAAACATGCCCAGCGGAGTGGCGTGTACGAGCGCGTCGAAAGTGCCGCTGGTCCAATTGCTCGCGCAGCATCGGTTCGGCGCCGCAGATCCGGGAGAGCGCACGGACGCGGTCGGGGTTGCGGCCCACGATGGCCACTTTGGCTCCGGCATCGATCAGAGCGCAGGCCGCGCCGCGTGCTGCGCCTCCGTTGCCGACGATGAGCACAGAGGCTTTGGCGGGCCGGACGTGCCGGCTCAGAGGTACAAGAACCGCTTCGGCATCTGTGTTGGCGCCGCGCCATTTTCCGGCCTTGCGCCAAACCGTATTAACCGCGCCGATGCGGCGGGCCACCGGGTCCACGGCGTCCAGGTATCGAATCACTTTTTGCTTGTGCGGAATGGTGACGCTGAAACCGGAGATGGGCACCTTGTCGGCTAGAAGGAAGAAGTCGCGAAGATGCAGAGGCGTCACCAGGAACGGCAGGTATACGGCAGTCCAGGCGGCGCGCCTGGAAGGCGCGGTTGTGCACCGCGGGCGAAATCGAGTGGCGGATGGGATCGGCAATCACCCCGTACACTTTGACCAGCTTCGAGATTTTGTCGATCCGGTAGAGATGTTGCAGCTGGCGGGCACTCACCTGTCCGGCGGCAGTACCCTGGGTAGCGAGCGGGGAGGCATATGTGTACATCCCGCCGAAAGCCGGGGAGAGCACACGCGTGGGAAAACCCAATTCGCCTACCGCGAGCACTACGAGGGGCGTACGCGAGTGGGCCTTGGCGAGCGCGAGCACGCGGGCGTTGTCCGAGGGCTTGCGCGCCGACGTTACAATTTTGTACGCATCCGCGGGAATTCGCGTCATGCGCTTAACCAGAGCATCCAGTTGCGGCGTGGATTCGAAATTGTGATAGGAGATGATGATCTGTGCGCGCCCGCGAAACGCCATTCAGCCTCTCGGCGGCGGCTTCGGCGGTTTCGATCTCCACGTCGATGGCCTGTGCGCCGGCGTTTACCGCGAGGTCGAGGATGTTCAGTTGCTGCTCGACGCTTCCATTGAATTTCCCGTGGTTCTGATGGCGGCGGCAGGTGGCCAGAATGATGCAGCTCGGGGTGCAGCTTCAGGAACTCGCGAATGACTTTAACGCCCTGTTCGGGATGGTCCAGGTGGTCCAGGCGGAATTCGAGAAAGGTTTCGCCGGAGTCCGCTTCCTGGCGGGCGTGATCCATCAGCTGCGGAGGTATCCGGCAAACCGAGCGCAATGCAGATGCGGGGGAATGGCCGTTTCTGCGGCATGGCCGTTGAGAGGTAATTAGAATACCACGAGGCAAGCGCTACGATGCCGCCCGGTCCGCGGTCTCATCGAAGCCGCGCCTTCCATTCATCCAGAATCGCCGCCGTGGCTGTTGTGCCGAAGCGGGAGCAGCCCACCTGGTAGACCTCGAGGGCCTTTTCCAGAGTGCGCACTCCACCTGCCGCTTTCACGCCGATGTGCTCCGGGGTGTGCGCGCGCATCAGCTTCAGATCGTCGATGGTATAGCCGCCGGGCCCGAACGCGGTGGAGGTTTTGACGAAGTCCACTTCGGCGCGCGCGGAAATGCGGCAAGCGACGATCTTCAGCTCGTCGGTGAGATAGGCATTTTCGAAAATCACCTTCAGCAGAGCGCCCTGCTTGTGGCACTCCTCGGCGGCATTGCACCAGCTCCGTCTCGACGAATTGGAACTGGCGCGAGAGGAGCTTGGAGATATTGAGCACCATGTCCACCTCCTTGGCGCCGCGCCGAAGTCCATCGCGGATCTCGTAAAGCTTCACGGCCGTGGTGGTGGAGCCGTGAGGAAAACCGGCCAGACTGCCGACCGCCACGCCCGACCCATTTAACATTCGGACGGCTAGATCCACATCGCAAGGCCGCACGCTCACGCTCGCCACCTGATAGCGCCTGGCGATATCGCAGCCCGCGATTACCTGTTCGTCGGTCAGCTCGGGCCGCACCATCGAATGGTCGATCATTTTGGCCAGCCCTTCGTAGGTGGTCAGCGGCGCGCCGGGTTACAACGTGAGTTCGGATCCATGATCTGCTTATTGTCTCACGGAGGCGGGTGGGAGACCAGGTTTAGCGCGGCGGAGGGCGGATGATCGAAGGAGGGAGATTACGTTACGGCGTGCAGGCAGGAGGGGGAGGCGGAAAGGCCCATCTGTTTGAGCTGGGCCCTGGCGTTGGCGGCGGCCTCGCTGCCGGGATAGCGGCGGACCACCTCGCGAAACTCCGCCGGCGCCGCATTTCGTTTGTCCAGCTTCAGCAGTGTCTTGCCCTTCCATAAGTAGGCGTCGGGCGTCTTGTTGTTGGCGGGATATCTTTCCAGCACCTGAGTCGAAGGCTTTGAGAGCGTTTTCGAAGTCGCCTTGCGAAAAATAGATATTGCCCACCCAGTACTCGCGCGGCGGGCGCCAGCGGCCCGTCGCCATACATACTTCACGTATTCGCTGATACTCCTGCAACGCGATATCGGCCTTACCTCCGAGCCGGTCGCGATTCGCGTTCTGATATAGAGCTTCGCCGGAGATGGGCGGCACGCTGGAGGTGGGCCCGGGTCGCGCTGGTCCCAGATTCGACCCTGGAGGCGCCGCGCGGCGATTTGCATGGTGCGAACCGCATTGCTCAGATCCTTCATCTGCTGCTCGATATTGCCCAATGCGGGCGGTTACATCGGCCATCGAATTTTGCACCTGCTGGAATGCGGTAGTCATTTCTTCGATCTTGGACCACCGCATTGACCACAGGCGCCATGACTTCCTTGCCCTGTTGACGCAGTTGTTCCTGGATGGCTCCCTGCAACGTGGCCAGGGACGTTATTGGCTCTGCCGGCGGAGTCAGCCAGCTGCTGGACCTGCGCGGCGATGGTTCCCATTTTGGTATCGAACGAGCTTTGCAGCGTCCGCACCTGGTCCTGCAATTGCGCAACATCGCGCTGTAACTCCACGATCTCTTTGCTGGCTGCCGAACTAATGGCTGGGAAAGCAAACATACGGCTAGAATCAGCCGGCGAAATCTCATGCGAGGCCTCCTATAATAAATATGAGGGCAGGGTACTCGCCCGAGACCAGTCCGGCGAGATGTCCTACCCTGATGTGGCTACTGCCCCGCGGAGAAGTGGGCGCGGCGGTTACGCTGCCAGCACGCTTCGTTCGATTCAGTGCAAACCGGCCGCTCCTTGCCATAGCTGATGGTTTTCAGACTTGTCGGCGGGAACACCGAGTTGCACCAGGAAGTCTTTGGCGGCGGTGGCGCGGCGGTCGCCCAAGCCGAGATTGTATTCGGCCGAGCCGCGCTCGTCGCAATGCCCTTCCAGCTGATGCTGCGCTCCGGGAATTCCTGCAAGATGGCCTTAAGCAGCATCGGCGTCCTTGGTCAGCGCGGCGCGGGCATCGTCGCGGATGTCGCTCTTGTCGTAATCGAAGTACGCATCCTGCAACTGGCGTTGAGGCGGTCGTCAAGCGATGCCTTGGGCGCGTGGTGGCGGCGGGCGGTAGGCGGTGCTGTGACGTTACCGTTGCCGTCTTGCTCAGCGTTCCGCCGGGTCCGCTCGCAGTCAGCTTGTAAGTGGTCGTGTCGTTCGGGTACACGCTGCGGCTGCCGGTGGCTTGCACTGTGCCGACGCCGTTATCGATCGTGATCTGATTGGCGTTGGTCACCGTCCAGCTCAAAGTGGACGATTGGCCGCGCTCGATCGAGGACGGTTCAGCCGAGAAACTCGCGATATCCGGCGCGGCGGGTGGCGGCGGCGCCGGCGCAGGAGCCGGTGGCGGTGGTGGGGGTGGCGGTGGCGGCGCTTTCTTCTTACAACCAGAAGCAAACGCGACCAAGGCAACCAGAATAGGCAATCCAGATGACACTCCATTTCCGTTTGAACAACATGATCTCTGCCTCCAGAACTTTTTCAATGAACCGATCATTTTCCCCAGACGGGCGTCTTGTTCCTTCCCTGAGTGGTAAGCTGGCGCACCTGGCTCCATCGGCCAGCATGGTGTAGATTTGCTGCGAGCCGCTGCGCGTCGACATAAACACCAGGTGCCGGCCGTCCGGCGCCCAACTGGGGTTCTCGTTGCGGCCCTCGCTGTGAGTCAATTGATCGAACCGCCGCGAGGCCACGTCCATCACAAAGATATTGAAATTCCCGGTCGCATATCCCCGCGTCCAGGAGAAACGCAATCACTTCGCCATTGGGATGCCAGGACGGATTGGAAGCCTCACCCTCCCCGTTGGTGAGCCGCTCCACGCCGGTCCCATCAAAATTCATCCTGTAAATCTGCTGCGGACCGGAACGGCCGGAAACAAAAACAATTGTCGTTCCCGGTCTTTGGATTCACCTTGGGCTCCACGTCGATGGCGCGCGAGGAGGAGATCCGCCTTAAATTGCTCCCATCCAAATTCGCGACGTAGATCTGGGCGTAGCCCGCTGGCCGAGAAGCAGTAAAGAATCTGCTTTCCATCGGGCGTGAAATCTGGCGTGCGCGTTCAACGATGCAACCTGATTATAAAAGGGCAGCCGCCGCCCAGTCTCCGTAGAGAGTATAAATATAGCAGGATTTCCGCGCGCGAAGCTAGTAAATGCAACTTTTGATGCCATCCGGCGAAACCGCAGGCATGATGGAAATCGATTTGAAATGAGTCAACTGCTTCTGATTGGCGCCGTCCGGGTCCATGGACCAGATTTCCTGTGCCCGTGCGGTCGGAGACGAAGTAAATGTGAGTCCCGTACAGGGACGTGCCGCCCCAGTGCGCCAGGATGTCGGCCGCGAATTCGTGCGCCACTTTGCGCGCGCCGGTTTCATCCACCGGTCCGAAATATCGCTTGCCCAGAATCTGCGCGTTGGCCATGTTGGGCTGCCCCACATCGAATAGCCACCCGTAGAGCACGATCTGGCTGTTCTGTTCCGCGGTATATCCCGTTACGAGAAAGTTCGCATTCGACCGGCGGCGAGGACCAGTCCGAGAGCGCCATTCCTCCCGCAGACGCGCCGGGGCGGGTGGCTGGCGGAAGTCCTCGGGCCGCTGCGGCACCTGCAGCGGATACATGCCTTTCGCTACCATCTCGAACAGGCCTGAATTTTGCAGATCGCTGAATAGCGTCTCATTGAACGCGCCCATGAAGCTCTGCGACGCGCCCGAGCCGCGAAAGTCCGGTACGGCCATTTTGGGCCTTTGGGGACTTACTCGAGCTTGATGATTACCGAATTGTCCTGCGCCACGAGGCAGCTATGATGCCGAATAAAATGGCCCAGACTGCTACAGGGAATGGTTTCTTAGTTCATCGTTTTAACTCAAACCAGAATTCTATGGACACGTCATTTCCGGGTATCGCGGCGGGAAGCGGCGGAAACGGGGCGGCATCGGCGATGGCCCGCTGAGCGGAAACATCCAGCGCGAAATTACCACTGCCCTGCGCCACCCGCACCGAGGAGATCGACCCGTCGCGCCGAATGGTAAAGGTTACGATGGCAGGCGGCAGCGTTCGGATGCGCGGATCCACATCATTGGCGTGCCATCGCTGCGCCACCTTTTGCGCAGAATGTCGACGTAATATCCGAACGATCGCCGAATGGGCGACCCACGGCCGACCCCAACTCCTCCCGATCCCGCCTGCCGTCCATCGGGCTGACCAGCTTCTGGCCCTCGGCACTGTAAACCTGGTTGGGCCGGTCGATCTGTTTCGCACGGTACTTGTTCAGGCTCGACTCTTTGAAAGATGGCTTCTTGGGAGCCGTGCGGCTTTTTAACGGAATCGCATCCGGCGGCGGTTCTTTGACCTTGATCTGTTTCACTTTGTCCGGCTTGGGCTCTGGGGCTTCGGAGTGCGTGTCATTGGCGACGGGATTAATGGCTCCGCTGTTAGCCGGCATGGGAATCTGATGCAAGACGTTGATGGCCACCGAGCCGCCGCCAACGGTGTTGCTGCCCCAGTAATCGCGCTTGATGTTGGCATAGGAGAGCAGAACCACGGCCGCCGCCACCGAGGCGTGCAGCACCACAGAGCCCACCAGTGGCTTCTTGAGCGACTCCGGCTGGTCGAGAATGTTGACGTGAGGCGCCATCACCGCCTTCGTTTGTCCGCTGAGTCCTCCGGCTGGGTCACCGCATTAATCTGAATGCCGGCGTCTGCAAGCTCACTCATCACTTGTGCGACGAGGTCCCAGGTGGCGCCCCGGTCGGCCCGCAGGTAGACTGCCTGGCCGGGGAACCGGGTCTTTACGGTAGTGGAAATGTCGTGAATGTTGATAGCTTTGTCGTTGAGGTACGTGTCGCCGTCGCGCGTCATGTGAACGACGGGCAGCTCCCGGGCGCTATCTTTGACGTACTTAGTCTTGGGGACATCGACCTGGATGCCAACTTCCATAACGTGCGCCGTGATCATGAAGATGATCAGTAAAACCAGCACGACGTCCACAAAAGGAGTGACGTTAATCTCAGAGAGCGCCGTCGTTCCGTAAGACCGCCGCCTACCCGACGAGCCACCGCTGCCATTTACTGATATCCCCATCGGTCACTCTCCGTATGTGCGCTCGGTCATGTTGAGGAACTCCATTGCAAAGTCATCCATCCGCGTGCCGATTTCTTTGATCGCGTGGCCGAAGTACGTTATAGAAAATCGCCGCGGGAATGGCCGCGGCCAAGCCGACGGCGGTCGCGATCAATGCCTCAGAAATGCCTGGACCCACAGCGCGAAGGCTGGAGCTCCCGGCCTGCTGGAGTTGCTCGAAAGATCGAATGATGCCGAGCACCGTGCCGAACAGGCCGATGAACGGGCTGACCGATGCCGTGGTGGCGAGCCAGCTCATATTGCGTTCCAGTTTGGCGATTTCTTCGCTGGTGCCCAGTTGCAGGGTGCGTTCGAGTGCCACTTTGTTATTGATGGTGCCGCGCGACTTCACCTGACGCGCCACCTCTTCGTAACCGAAATCGAAGACCGCCACCAGGGGCGACGGGCGGAACTGCTCGCTGCACCATAACCGCGAATCAAGCCCGTTAGCTTTGCGGAATGCACGCAAGAATCGGGCGTCCGTTCTTCGCGCCCTGCCGAAACGCGCTCCACTTGGCGAAAATGATAGTCCAGGAGAAAATGGAAAATATCAATAAAATCAGGAGTACCGCGAAGGTCAGTGGGGTGGCGCTGGCCCACCATTTCCCATAAATTGGTCTGCAGCAAAAGCCCGGGGATCGTCTGGAGACCAAACTGTCTCCTCACCTGCAAATGTAACATAAGAACTCTCACGAATCGCACAAATCGGACTGTGACAGGAACAATTTCAGACAGAAATGTTTTGCCGCCGAAACACCCGGGCGCAAGCCAATTTTGGCGCTCTGGCGCAATCTTCGGGTGAGTCTGCCGAAAGTTCGTATAATCGGCTCGATGCTGGTGGAGTTGACCGTCGAGAGCTACGCCGTAGTAGACCGGTTGCGTGTGCGTTTCCACACGGGACTGAACCTGCTGACGGGCGAGACCGGCAGCGGAAAATCCATCGTGGTGGACGCGCTCGGGCTTGTTGTTCGGCGGACGGGCGTCGGCCGAGATGATCCGCTCGGGTGAAGAACGGGCGCGCGTCGCCGGCATTTTCGAAGTCCGTGACATGCGCCGGCGGTGCGCGGGGTCCTCGAGCCGGCCGGTTTCGAGATCGAAGATGGCGAGCTGCTGATTGAGCGCGAGGTGCTGGCGGGAGGAAAATCGCGCGCTTTTGTTGCCAGCCGGCCCGCGACGGTAGCGCTGCTGCGCGATCTGGCCCTGCATCTGGGAGATATCCACGGCCAGCACGATCAGCAGCTTCTCTTTTCTTCGGAGACGCAACGCGACATGCTGGATGCGTTCGCCGGGCGCACAAACTGGTGGCGGAAGTCGACAGAGAGTTATCAAGCCGTGCGCCGCGTCGAATCGGAGCTTGCGGAGTTGGAACGTACCGAGCAGGAAAAGCTCCGCATGCTCGATCTCTGGCAGTTCCAGCGCCGAGAGATCGAAAGCTTGCGCTTGCAAGCCGGAGAAGACTCGATTGCTCGAGAACGAGCGGCGTGTGTTGCAGAATCTGGGCCGAATCCTCGATACCGCCGGCGCCGCGTATGCGCGCTTATATGATTCGCCGGAATCGGCGGTTCAGCTGCTTGCCAGACTCGCGGCCAAGAAACTGGAAGAGCTGGCGCCGCATCGATCCGGCGCTCGGCGAGATTCGCGAGAGTCTCAAGCCTGCCGAAATCGCATTATCCGAAGCTTCTTATGCTCTGCGCGATTACCTGGGCGGCCTGGAAGCCAACCCCGGCGCGTCTCGAAGAGATCGAATCCCGGCTCGCTGCCATCGATAAAGTGAAGCGCAAGTATGGCTCTACCGTGGAAGAGATCCTCGGCTATCTCGAACAAGTGAAACGCGAAGCATCGATGCCGTGGAGCACGCCGGCGAACGGATGGAGGGGCTGCGCGTCCGAGCGCCGGAAGATTGCATGCCGAATACGATGTGCTCGCCACGAATCTAAGCGTCCGGCGCAAGGAAGCCGCCGCCAAGCTGGCCAAGCGCGTGGAAATGGAACTTGCGGGGCTGGCGATGGAGCGCGCCGTTTTCGAGATCGTGATTGGTCGCGGCGGATGCATCAGGTTCCGGCAAAGACGCCGTCGAGTTTCTCGTGTCACCCAATCTTGGAGAGGAGCCCAAGCCCATCGAAAAGATCGCATCTGGAGGCGAGATCTCGCGAATCGCTCTGGCGCTCAAGACCTGCATCGCGGCTCCGGCGCGTGCGGGTTCCCATGCGTACGCTGGTCTTCGACGAAGTGGACGCGGGCATTGGCGGTGGAGTGGCCGAGGGCGTCGGCCGTCGCCTGAAGAAGCTTGCGGCGGCCAATCAGGTGCTGTGCGTGACGCACCTGGCGCAGATCGCTTGCTTCGCCGATCACCATTACGTGGTTGAAAAGAGCGAGCAGAAAGGGCGCACTGTGGCCGCCATCGAAGAGCTGGACGGCGCCGCGCGGACGCGGGAGATTGGCCGCATGCTCTCGGGTCAGAAGCTCACCTCGGAAGCCTTGAAGCATGCCGAGCGGCTGATCGAGATGAGCTGTAAGTAGCGTTATACGTTTTCGGGAACAACGAACGGCTCGCGATATTTCCGCGTGATGTAGCTGTTCGCCTCTTCGTCATTGACGAAGCGCTCCGTCTTCGGATCGAAGTGGAGCTTGCGTCCGGTGCGATAGCTGATATTCGCCATGTGGCACAGCGCAGCCGAGAAGTAGCCTTCCTCGATATCGCAGGTCAAATCCTTCGGTTGCGGCTCCGAACTGCTTTCAGGAAATTCTGGATGTGGGGCGTGGTGGCCCACTCTTCCGGCTCCACGTGACTTCATCTCTTTCGCCATCTTGCGGTCCTCGCCGAGGTAGATCTGAAATCCCTTGAGGTCCACGGACATCCATCCGTCGCTGCCATAGAACATGATTGCCCACGTACCCGTTGTTGCCGTCCGCGTAATCGATGGCGCCCTCGCCGCCCGTGAGCAGGCCGCGCACTTCGAACTGCAGTTCGCAATCGTCGTATTTGAAGACGGCGAGTTCGGTGTTGGGCGTTTCCTGATCGTCATCGTAGACATATTTTCCGCCGTCGCGAGGTCACGGTATAGGGCAGCGTGTTCTTATTCAGTCCCCAGCGGGCAGATGTCCATCTCGTGCACACCCTGGTTGCCGATATCGCCGTTGCCGGTGTCCCAGAACCAGTGCCAGTTGTAGTGAAAGCGATTGGGATTGAATGGCCGCATGGGTGCTGGGCCGAGCCAGATGTTGTAATCCACGCCGGCCGGAATCGGGTCCGTTGGGCTGGTGGCCAATCGATTTGCGCCGTTTGTAGCATAGGCCCTCTCGCTAAATAGACCTTGCCGATGGCGCCCTCACGCAGCAACTGCATTGCCTTGATCTTGTGCTCCGTGGTGCGGCTTTGCATGCCCACCTGAACCATGCGGTTGTACTTGCGCGCCGCCTCCACCATCTTGCGGCCTTCCCAGATTTCATGGCTCGCGGGCTTTCTCGACGTACACATCTTTGCCCGCCTGGCAGGCCCAGATCGTAGCCAGCGCATGCCAGTGATTGCACGTCGCGATGGAGACGGCGTCGATATCTTTGTCTTCGAGCAGCTTGCGAATGTCCTGGTACGTTTTCTGCGGCTTCGCGCCGGTGAGCTTGTCGTTGAGCTGCACGGCGCGCTCGATCTGCGCCTGGTCGATGTCGCATATGGCAACGACGCGCGCTTCAGGAAGCTTGGAGTAACTGGTGATGTGGTCGCGCCCGCGGCCCCGGACGCCGATCACGGCTACGTTGATGCGATCGTTCGCACCGCGCGCGGTCATGCCGGATGCCATGGCGATGGCGGAGGATTGGATAAAAGTTCTGCGATTCATAAAGATTGTCCTTTGGTCTGCTAATCTGCCGCGACCGAGCCCGCGTGTTCGCGGAATTCCTGGAAAAATTCGAGGAAGCGGGCGGCATAGCGGTCCAGATTCTCCATCGAGCCGCCGCCCATTAGCGGCGAGCACATTTCATAGGCTACGCTGCCGCGGAATCCGCCCGAGCTCAAAGCACTCAGAAACTTGCGGTAATCGATGAAGCCTTCGTCGATCGGCACGGCTTGCACACACGGCGTAAGGGCCGTGTAATTCACCACAGCCGGATCGTAATGGTAGCGCGGCCGCTTCTGGTACGCAGCGATGGTGGTATGCGCCGTGACCGGCGCCATCTTGCGCGCGGCGGCATCAAGATCCTCGCCGTGGAGCGCCGGCGCCCAGGCGTCGAACAACGCCTTGCAGTTCGGCTCATCCACAGCCTGGATCAAATCGTACTGGCTTTCGTAGCCCACGGCGATGTCGTGATGGTTCTGCACGCCGATGGTCACGCCGAATTCGCTCGCGCGTTTGGCGCATTCCTTGAGAGCAGCCACCACCAGGTTCCACTGCGCGCGTATAGCCGCCGGCAGGGTTTTCGTAACCGGTGAAGATGCGCACCAGGCTTCCGCCAAGATCGTGCGTCAGACGCGCCAGTTCCAGTGATGTAGTGGACCTGGATTTCCCGCTGCGGGACTTCGCCGTGCTCCAGGTCGCCGGTGAAATTGTTGTAGCCCGCGATGCAGAGGTCGCGCAGTTTGCGCTTTCTCCAGATGCTTGCGCACCTGCGCGCGCTCCTTCGGGCCGATAATCCAGAATCGAAAGGTGTGGGCGCTTGGCCATCAGCATCACGCCGTCGTAGCCCAGGTCGGCGGCCTTATCGATAAACTGATCGAGCGCGAGCTGGGCCTGGCCCCAGAGGCCGGAGTAACTCACAGAATGCAACAGCGCTGAAAAACTCAAGAATAACTCCCTAAGACACTGTACTCTCTGCGCCGGGCTCGATCAACTTGCGATGCCCGCAATGTAGAATGATGTGCGTTATGCGCACCCTTGTTCTACTCATGTCGGCGGCTACGGCTCTGGCTCAACAGCCCAATGCCTACAAACTGAAAGCCAGCCCGAAAACAGTGGTCTGGGGCTACTATTCCGCCACTGCCGCGCCCGCGCTGCGCGTGCGCTCCGGCGATACGGTTGAGATGGAGACGCTGATCACCAACAGCCCGGCGCGCCTTGAGGCGGCCGGCGTCCCACCCGGCCAGATTGAACCTGCGCTGCGCGCTATCTACAACGAGGTGACCGACAAGGGGCCGGGCGGACACATTCTCACCGGGCCCGTGTATATCGAAGGAGCCGCACCCGGTGACACGCTGGAAGTGCGCATCAAAGAGATCCGGCTCGCCATTCCGTACGCTTACAACGGATTCCGCCCTGGATCCGGATTTCTGCCGGATGATTTTCCGTACTCGCGGATCAAGATCGTTCCGCTGGATCGCGAGCGCATGATCGGGCATTTCTCCGATCGCATCGAGGTTCCGCTCCGGCCGTTCTTTGGCAGCATGGGCGTGGCTCCGCCCGAGGCGAATGGCCGCATCAGCAGCGCGCCGCCATGGATCCATGCGGGCAATCTCGACAACAAGGAACTGGTCGCCGGAACGACGCTCTACATTCCCGTACACGCGCCCGGCGCGCTATTTGAGGCCGGTGACGGCCACGCGGCGCAGGGAAATGGCGAAGTGGACATCACGGCGCTAGAAACTTCGCTGACCGGAGTGTTTCAGTTCATCCTGCGCAAAGATCTGCACCTTCGCTGGCCGCGCGGCGAAACGCCCACACACTACATCACTATGGGGCTTCACGAAGACCTGCGGGAAGCCACGCGACTTGCCGCCCTCGAGATGATCGACTTTCTGGTAACCGAAAAGCACTTGACCAGGGATGACGCTTATATGCTGGCCAGTTCTGCCGCGGATTTCTGTATCACGCAACTGGTAGACGGAAATAAAGGCGTGCATGCCATGATTGCAAAGGCGATCTTCCGGTAAGATTGCCCTATGGCCGACGAACCCAGACTGCTGGTAACACTCCAAAACGGAATCAAACGCATCACCTTCAACGCACCCGAGCGGCGCAACGCCGTGGACCGCGCGACCTCCGAGCGGCTGCTCGAAGTGGTTCAGGAGACTGCGCGCGACGAAAGCAAAGTGGTTGTTCTTAGCGGTGCGGGCGATTCGTTTTGTGCGGGCGCCGATCTGAGCACCGCGAAACCGGGTGGCGGCGACGTGACTGAGTTTCTCCGCCGTGTAGCCAATCCGACCATTCTCGCCCTACGTGAAATGCCCAAGCCAGTGATTGCGCGCGTGCACGGGCACGCCGTAGGAATCGGATGCAACTATGCCCTGGCGGCCGACATCCGCATTGCATCCACCGACGCGAAGTTCGGCCAGGTGTTCAGCAAGATCGGATTGATTCCCGATGGCGGCAGCACCTACTTTTTGCCGCGCATGATCGGCTATCCCAAGGCCTTCGAATGGATGATTACGGGCGCGATCATTGATGCCCAGCAGGCCGCCGAATGGGCCCTGGTGAACTGTGTAGTGCCGCTGAAAGATCTGGATGGCGTTGTGGATCAGTGGATCGCGCGACTGAGCTCCGGCGCCCGGCTGGCGTTCGCCGGAATCAAGCGCGCTCTCACGTATGGCGAGTCCCACCCGCTCGCCGAAGCGCTCGACTTCGAGGCCGTTACTCAGAAGACCTGTTATGAGTCCGCGGATTTCCGCGAGGGGGTCCAGGCCTTTCAGGAAAAGAGGAAGCCGGTGTTTCGAGGGAAGTAGAAGCTCTCTTACTTCTTCTTGCCGACATCTGGGCGCGCGTCCGGCACGAAGCCGTCGCGGTTCGGCATCCGGATTTTCGCCAGCGTCTTGGCGTCGAGCACGTCGTTCTCCCCGATGATGCCGTTCATGGAGAAGATGAACGCCACCAGTGAGTAAACCTGGTTGTGCGTGAGGGTTCCCGGCCGGTCGAGCGGCATCGCGCGATTCACGTAATCCCAGACGGTGGGTGCGTAGGGCCAATAGCTGCCGACGGTCTTTAACGGCTTGGGCGTTTTGAGACTACCCCGGCCGCCTACCAGCGGAGACTGCTTCGGTTCATCTCCACCTTCGCCCTTCGGGCCATGGCACCGCGCGCACCGGCGCGCATAGACCTCGCGGCCCTCCGCCGCCGTACCCTGACCTTCGGGCAAGCCTGTCCCATCAGGAAGGATCGAGATGTCCAATGTGCGGATTTCTTCGGGCGACGGTGTCCGGCCCACGCCGTACTTCGGAGACTGAGCGAGTAGCCCGGTACATACCAGAGCGACGCCAAACCTAGCCAGCCACATCAGTCACGCTCCCGTCTGCGAGAACCTTCCAGGGCCGGATGCTGTTGTTGTGATATTCGTAATTTGCTCCGCGCACTGCGACCAGGGCTTCGTGCGACGGCTGCACGTAACCGGTTTCATCCGTTGCGCGCGACTGCACGATGGCCTCTCGCCCGTCCCAGTGCCAGGGCAGCTGGAAGCGCGTCAGCGCCGTCGGCAGCCTCGGTTCGCCGAGCCCGGCGTCCTGCCACGTACTGCCGCCGTCGGTCGAGACCTCCACTCGATCGATGCGGCCGCGGCCGGACCAGGCTAGCCCTGTGACTTCGTGAAATCCTGCTCCTGCGAGTTTTTGACCGCCCGATGGAAATGTCACTACGGACTTCGCTTCCATCACGAACGTGAACTGGCGCGCGGTGCCATCCGGCATCGGGTCGGTGTATTTCGACGATTCATCGCGTGTCATGTACGGCTGGTCCGTCACCTTGAGACGCCGCAACCACTTGACGTTCGTATTTCCTTCCCAACCCGGAATGACCAAGCGCAGGGGATAACCTTGTTCGGGCCTGAGAGCTTCGCCGTTCTGCCCATAGGCCACCAGGATGTCCTCCATGGCCTTCTCGAGCGGAATGCTTCGCTGCATCTTGCAGGCGTCTGCGCCTTCGGCCAGAATCCATTTCGCATCTGGCTGGACGCCGGCTTCTGAAAGCAGCAGGGAAAGGCGCACGCCCGTCCATTCGCAGCAGCTTACCAGGCCGTGGCTCAGTTGGACCGTAGGGGCATCTCTCGGGCCATAGCCGGCATGGCTGTTACCCGCGCACTCGATAAAGCAGACGCGGGAAACCGACGGCAGCCGCCGGAGGTCGTCCATGGTGAAGATCAGCGGCCGGTCCACCAAGCCGTGAATCAGCAGCCGGTGCGCAGCGGGGTCGATGGTAGGGACGCCGGAGTGGTGGCGCTCGTAATGTAAAGCCGAAGGTGTGATGGTGCCGTAGATTTCCGCGAGCGGCGTATAACTCTGGCCGACTTCGAGAATCTTCGTGGTGGGCAGCGCGCGCAGGGATTTTTCAAATTCCGAACGCTCTCCGTACACACGAAGCGGCCGGCCGATCCGGCGCGGGCCTTCCTCTTCCTCGAGCGACCGATTGCAGCCCACAAGAACGCCAGTTAACGAGGCTGTGGCCTCGAGAAAACGCCTGCGACTGGACCTGCCTGCCATATCGGGATTCTTCTCCGCCTTCGATGGTACTGCATCGGATATGCGGAGATTGTGGCGGGCGGAGGCGTGTCAGGGACGCTCAGTGGCAATGAGCGCTCTGTGCTCCAGCTCCAGGAAAGGCAGTGCGGTCTGCATCAACTCGGCTTCAGCGGCGATGGCGCGATTGCTGGCGCCGTTGCTCCCAGAGAGATTCCACAATTTGAAGACCGCTTGCATCGGCACGTTCTCGGCCTCCTTGAAGAACGCCAGCGCATTTGTTGTCGGTATGAAGTCGACGCTGATCAGGTCCCCGCCGCGCACCTGGCCGCTGGAGACCAGATTCGACAGCGCATCCACCAGTTCACGCTCGACGGCGCGCTTCAGGTGCCGCGCTCCATACTTCAGGTCCGTGCCTTCACGCAGCAGAAAGTCTTTGGCCGCGACCGTCAGAGCGAAGAAGAATGGAGTGGCTGTGGACGAGTTGAAGAGTCGTTGCTGCAGCAGATTCAACTCGAGGTTCAATATCTGGCGGAGTTCCGTATCCGCCAGCGGCCGGAACACCACCACTTTATCCAGGCGGTTCATGAACTCGGGTGTAAAGCGCTTCCGGGCGGCTTCCACACCGGCTCTTGAGATTTTATCCGTCATGTTTTCGCCCAGCCGGCCCGCCTGCTGCTCGCGCTCCTTGTCGCCCGCCGAGAAACCAAGGCTGGGCCGCAGGATGGTGTTCATCTCGGCGGCCCCCAGGTTGCTGGTCATGAAAATCATCGTTTGGGAGAAATCCACACGGCGGGTGTCACCGAGCGTCAGGCTGGCCTTGTCTAAAACACCCAGCAGGAGGTTCCACAGCGCGTCGCTGGCTTTTTCAATTTCGTCGAAGAGCAAGAAGCTCAACTTCACCTTTTCCGTGTGGTGCTGATCCAGCGTTTCCTGGCAGAGCAGCGGATGCGTCTCGCGATGGCCCAGGTAACCGGGAGGCGAACCCACCAGCTTGGCGATCTCGTGGCTGTGCTGGAATTCGGCGCAGTCGATCTTGACCATGGCCCGTGCATTGCCCAGCAGGCTCTCGGCCATGGACTCCACCAAGCGCGTTTTCCCCGTGCCTGTGGGTCCCAGAAACAGAAAGCTTCCTACCGGCCGCGACGGGCTGTTCATGCCCGCGACGTATGTCTGATAGACGCTGACGATTTGTTGGATAGCGTGGTCCTGCCCGATGATGCGCTTGTGTAGGCTGGCGCGAAGATTCGAAGCGTCTTCACCGGTCCGGCCGATATCCAGGGTTTGTCTCAACCGCGTCACACTTTCCGCTCCGTAAGTAGATGCAGTTACTCGCCCGATGATAAGCCCCGCAGAATACTGATGTGAATGTTGAAAAAGGTTAATAGCGCGCTAGGCCGTTTCGTTAGGTCAAATCTCTTCAATCGCGTGCGGATTTTCGACCGTGGAAAGGTCTCCGAGAGCTTCACCGAGAAATTTTTGACGCAACAGGCGGCGAACAATCTTGCCACTCTGGGTTTTGGGCAGTTCATGGACTACGCGAATGGCGCGCGGCTTGAACGTCGGCCCCAGAGATTCCACCAGGTGCGCGGATAACAGCCGCTCGAGATCGGCCTGTATTGCCGCGCTGGGCTTCGCGACTACGAATGCCACAATGGCTTCGCCCTTCAGTTCATCGGGCACGCCGATGACGGCGGCTTCGGAGACAGCGGGGTGTTCGATCAGCGCGTCTTCGACTTCCGCCGGGCCGACCTTCCGCCCTGCTACATTCATTGATTCGTCCGCGCGCCCGTGCAGGAACCAGCAGCCGTCTTCGTCGACACTGGCCCAGTCTCCGTGATACCACTAGCCCGGCCAGCGCGACCAATACGTCTCGAGATAGCGATCGGGATCGCCCCAGATGCCGCGTGTCATGGACGGCGCAGGGCGCGTGCAAACCAGATAGCCTTTCTGGCCACGTACCGGGCGGCCGGCGTCATCCACCACTTCGGTGGACATCCCGGGAGCCGGACCACCCAGCGAGCAGGGCTTCAGCGGCTGGATCGGTAATGGGAATAGGAAAGAGCCCGCAATTTCGGTGCCGCCCGAGATGTTGATGATGGGACAACGTCTGCGCCCTACGTTTTCGAAAAACCAAAGGTAAGACGTGTCGTCCCAGGGCTCGCCCGTCGAGCCCAGCAGACGCAGCGATGGCATGGGCTGTTTCGGAGGGCCGGCGCGCATCAACAGGCGGATCGCCGTCGGCGAAATACCGAACGTGGTGATGCCATGGCGCTCGATCATCTGCCAGAGCCGGTCGGGTCCCGGGTAATCGGGCGCGCCATCGTACAGGAAAATGGTTCCGCCGAAATTGTGATTGCCGATAATGGTCCACGGCCCCATCATCCAACCGATGTCGGAGAGCCACCAGAAGCGGTCTTCGGGCTTGTGATCGAAAGCCAAGGTAAATCTCTTTCGACATCTGCGCCGAGACAGCCGGCGTGTGTATGAATGGTGCCTTTGGGCTTGCCGGTGGTGCCCGAGGTGTAAAGGATAAACGCCCGGTCCTCGGAATCGAGCGGGAGAGCCTTGCGATCGGCGGATTGCGCGCCGACGAACTCATCCCACCAAATGTCACGATCTCTGCGCCAGGTTATGTCGCCACCTTGGTAGCGAAAGACAACGACCTTTTCGACAGCAGTCCGTCTTTCCATTGCTTGGTCGACTCTTCTCTTTGAGCGGAAGCAGCTTGCCGCGGCGCCGCGCGTGATCCGCCGTAAAGACCACGCGCGCACCGGAGTCTTCTAGCCGCGTCGCGATCGCGGTGGCGCCGAAGCCGGCGAAGATCGGTACCACGATTAGGCCTAGCTTGAAGCAGGCGTAGAGAATCGTGATCACTTCGGGAATCAGCGGCATGATGAGCGCCACGCGATCGCCTTTGGCCAGGCCCAGCGCATCGAGCGCGTTGGCCAGCCGGTTCACCTCCGTGGCCAGTTGCGCAAACGTCAGCGTGCGGACGGCGCCGTCTTCGCCTTCCCAGATGCAAGCAGTCCCTCCGCTCGCCACGTGCCGATCGAGACAATTCCAGGCGATGTTCAGTTTGCCGCCGAGAAACCATTCCGACCACTCGACCCCTCGCGAAGTATCGAGCACGCGATCGTAGCCGCGGAACCAATCGATTTCCGCTTCCTGCACCATGCGATCCCAGAATTCCTCGAGATTTTCACGGGAGTAGCGAAGGAATGCCTCGCGGTCTGTGAAGCCTAGCTTTTCCATGAACCGCCAGACGTTGGTTTGCACGATCCACTCGCGGGACGGTTCCCAGATCCAGCCGCCGCTCATGGCTTCATTTCGCCGGCCTTGGGGCGCACCATGTCGAAGCGGTCTGTGGTGCGTGTGTATGTGGGGCCGCCCATGCGGCCGATGGCATGCAGCTTGTCGGGATCGATTTTGAAATTTTCAAACAATGCGTCGGCGACGTGGAAGCGCACCACTTCGCCGAGTCACGAGGCTTCCGCCGAGTGGTTTGGCGCTCACTTCGACGATCTGCAGCAGCCGGCATTCCATGTTGATATGCGACTCCTTCGACGCGCGGTGGCTTCACCAAGTCGCTTGGAACCGGCGTCAGGCCAGACAGCTCGAACTCGTCCACTTCCGGCGGAAATTCGGTAGAACAAATATTCATCTTCTCGGCGAACTCCTCCGACACCATGTTCACCACGAATTCCCTGCGTGCTTCGATGTTGCGCAGCGTGTCCTTGCGCGAGCCGTCTGCGCCGCGGATCATGGGGGAAAAGCAAATCACCGGCGGATTGGCGCTGATGCCGGTAAAAAAGCTGAAGGGCGCCAGATTGCGGACGCCATCCGGGCTGATGGTCGAGACGAAAGCGATGGGCCGCGGCACGATCACGCCGACCATCAGCTTGTAAATATCGCGGTAGTCGCTGCTCGGAAGGGTTGACGATCACAAATCAGCGCGTCTGCCGGCGCCGGCTCCATCCAACTCATCCAATAATCTTTCCATTCGACCGACTCGCCGGCCGGCAGCACGTGGATCGGATTCAGCCCGTCCAGCATTACGGCGTACTCGTCGGTGTGCGTTCTCTTCTTCTGGTTGGCGAGCGCTTTAGGATGCGGCCCGTGATGAATGCCGCGCGGATGCAGCGTCGCCCAGCCGGGTTTGATGTTGTCCTTGCTGAAAAAGTCGCCGTCATGATAGAAGATGAATTCGTCGTAGTCCGTGTTGCGGTGGAAGAACGGTACGCGCACGGCATCTTCGTCCTGTTCGAGCGGGCGGGGCAGGAAGCTGCACACCACCGCGCCCTCGGTGACGAACGTCGTGTGGGCGCTCGGCGGCAAATGCGCCCGGTGGCTCATAATCGGCCGGATGTCACGCATATTGATCTTCCATACGGTCAGGTCGCCTTTCCAGCCGACAACGTCCATGGGATTGAACGGGTACACCACCTTTGAGATCTCGTCGTCTACTTTGATGCGCACTTCCCATTCACGGTCGTCGTTGAGATGTGGCGCCGGCTCGGGCGTCGTGATCACCGCGGGGTCATAAAGCGCGTGCTGCCCGATGAGTCCCTTTTCCGGCTGGTTGAATTCCGTTTTCGACTGAACGATCAGGAAAAAATTGTCTTGCGACCGGGGGATGACACGATAAGTGACGGCGCGCGGAATGTTGATGTAGTCGCCCTTTTCGAAATCGAGCGGGCCGAAATCGGTTTCGATGGCGCCCTCGCCGCGATGGACGAAAATCAGCTCGTCGCCATCCGCATTGCGGTAGTAGAACGGCATCGACTCGGAGCGCCGCGAAACGTACAGCGTCACATCGTTGTTCCCGAGGAACGCCATCGGCGTGCCTTGCGGATCGCCCTGGTCCGAAGGCGCCAGCCGGTTCAGATCGAAACAATGCGGCCTGAGCTTGCCTTCAAAGCGGATCCAGCCCGTGGGCGGGTGCGCGTGGTACAGGTGCGCCGACTTGCCATAGAAGCCTTTGCGGCCATGCTCTTCCTCGAATGTGCCATTGGGCAGCCCGACGTGCGCCTGGGTGGCGGTCTTGCCCTTTTTGAGCGGATACATGCTGCTGCCTCCTTACCTCAAATATAGCCGTGAACGATTTGCACCACAACTACGTGGTGGTATTATAAAGCCGGGTGGATTTGAGTATGCCCAAGCAGAATTCAGTCGTCGAACCTGCCGGCCTGACCACGAATCAGGCGCCCTTCATCGAGCAAGCCCATCAGAAGGGCCAGATTTACATCCCCCAGCCATACGAACTGTATTCCGACGAAAATCACGAGGCATGGCGGCGCCTGTTCGCGCGCATGACGCCGCGCTGGGAGCGATTCGCGAACGAACATTTTCTCGCAGGGATTCACTCCCTTTGCCTCGACCCGAAGCGTGTTCCCCGTCTGACGGAGGTAAATCGATTTTTGCGGCCATTGACCGGCTTTCAGGCGAAGGCGGTGAGCGGCTATATTCCAGCATTCTTGTTTTTCGATTGTCTTCGCAACCGTTCCTTCCCCACGACCATCACCATCCGTCCTTCGAATCAGCTCGACTACCTGCCCGAACCCGATATCTTCCACGATGTCGCCGGTCACGTGCCCATGCATACCGACCGTGCGTTTGCGGAAACTCTGGTGCGATTCGGCGAATGTGCGCACACGGCAGCGGAACTGGTGGCTGGGATTCACGATGGAGCCGAGCAGGTGCACCGACTGACCAGCATCATCAAGGCCATGGCGCGCTTCTTCTGGTTCACCGTGGAATTCGGGCTGATGCGCTCGAAAGACGGGCTCCGTGTTTATGGCAGCGGATTGCTCAGCTCGTTCGGCGAGATCGAGCACTCAATCGTCTCGCCAGAAGTGCAGCGCTTCCCCATTCAGCTCGAATGGGCAATCAATCAAGGATTCGAGATTGACCACTACCAGCCGTTGCTGTTCATCGTGGATTCGTTCGACCACCTGTTCAGCCTTGTGGACGAGTTAGAGCGCTGGATGCGCGAGGGCAAGCTGAACAACGTCGCGCCCGGCGAACCGTCGGTAAACGAGCAGGACCTGAAGAGCTTTCTGAACGCGGTGTAGCGCAGGGCCACGCCGCCGTTGCGGGGACCTGCGGCTTTTGATCAGACTCTATCGATCGGATTCAGTGGCAGCCGGACGTCATCAATTTCGATCGGCCCGCGTTCGATTTGCGTATCAAGCCGCACTGGACCACTTCCAATCGACCAAGCCTTTGACCGCTGGATTCTCATGAATGTATTCGAGAGCTTGATCGAATTCTAAGCGGGTATGGAGGATGTGATCGTAGAATCGGCTTTGCCTGATGGGCTCAGCGCATTCGCGACCCTTGCCGACCCGTTGGTAGGGTCTGTAGCCGCAGAGGGCAAAAGGGACCTTGCGGCGAACTGAATTGAGTGCCTTGGCCAAGAGTTCGAATTCGCGGTCGTGGAGCGGTTGAACACCCCGCTTGAGATTGCACGTTATGAAGAAGAACCGTGAATGCAGCTCTACGCGTCTTAATCTGGACATCGGAGAAAAAGCCGCAGGTCCCCGCAAATGCGGCGTGGCCCTGCGCTACCACGGAAATCTCACACTACTCGGTTCCTGAGCACGCCGATTTTCTCGATCTCGAACTCCATGGACTTCCTGAACGCGGCTTTTGATTAGATTCTATCGAGCGGATTCAGTGGCAGCCGGACATCGTCAATTTCAATCGGACCCGTTCGATTCGAGTACCAAACCGCACTGGACCACTTCCAATCGACCAAGCCTTTGACCGCCGGATTCTCATGAATGTAGTCGAGAGCCTGATCGAATTCTAAGCGGGTATGGAGGATGTGATCGTAGAATCGGCTCTGCCAGATGGGCTTAGCGCATTCGCGACCCTTGCTGATCCGTTGGTAGGCAGCGATCTTCGTGCGCATGAGGATGTCTGTAGCCGCAGAGGGCAAATTTGCTAAGAGTTCGAATTCGCGGTCCTGGAGCGGTTAGACACCCCGCTTGAGATTGCACGTTATGAAGAAGAACCGTGAATGCAGCTCTACGCGTCTTGATCTGGACATCGGAGAAAAAGCCGCAGGTCCCCGCAAATGCGGCGTGGCCCTGCGCTACCTTGTGCTTGAATGCCTCAGGAAATCTCACACTACTCGGTTCCTGAGTACGCCGATTTTCTCGATCTCCAACTCCATGGGACTTCCTGAACGCGGCTTTTGATCAGATTCTATCAAGCGGATTCAACGGTAGCCGGACATCGTCAATTTCAATCGGACCGATCCGATTCGAGTACCAAGCCGCACTGGACCACTTCCAATCGACCAAGCCTCTGATAGCTGGATTCTGATGGATGTAATCGAGAGTTTGATCGAATTCCGCCCGCGTATGGAGAACGTGATCGTAGAATCGGCTCTGCCAGATGGGCTGTGGACACTCGCCAGCCGTAATAATCCGCCGATAGGCAGCCATCTTGATGCGCATCAAAATGTCTGAGATGGACGTGCTGTCTTCTGGCAGCAAAATAGCGTGCCAATGGTCGGGCATGAAACAGTAGCCGCAAAGGGCAAAAGGGACCTTGCGGCGAACTGAATTGAGGGCCTTGGCCAAGAGTTCGAATTCGCGGTCGTGGAGCGGTTGGACACCCCGCTTGAGATTGCACGTTATGAAGAAGAACCGTGAATGCAGCTCTACGCGTCTTAATCTGGACATCGGAGAAAAGCCGCAGGTCCCCGCAAATGCGGCGTGGCCCTGCGCTACCACGGAAATCTCACACTACTCGGTTCCTGAGCACGCCGATTTTCTCGATCTCCAATTCCATGACATCGCCGCGCTGCACCCAGCGGTCGAGTTCCAGGCCGCAGCCGGTCCCTACAGTACCGGAGCCGATCACGTCGCCCGGATAAACGGTGTCGTCTTTCGAAAGAAATTCGATCATCTGCTCAAATTTCCAATAGATTGTCCCGGAGTTCGCGTCTGACCAGAGCTCGCCGTTGATGCGTGCGGTCATGCGCAAGTCGTAGGGATTGCCGATTTCGTCGGGCGTCACCAAATAGGGGCCAAGCGCCGTGCACCAGTCTTTGCCCTTTGCCGGACCGAGCCGCACCTTCATTTCCTGGCGCTGGATGTCGCGCGCGCTGAAATCGTTCATGACGGTGAAGCCGGCGATGTATTCAGCAGCGCGCTCCGCAGGAATATTCCGGCCCTGTTTGCCGATCACCGCGGCTAATTCCAGCTCGTAGTCGAATTTCTGAGTGAAAGACGGCCAGGTCACGTCCATGTCCGTGCCGATGATGTTGTGATGCCCGCTCTTGTAATAGACCGGGATCTCGTACCACTCGGCTGGCATAGGCTCACCGCGCTTTTCAAAACCTTTTTTCACGTGCGCTTCGAAGGCGTAGAAGTCGCGGAGGGACGCCGGATTCGGCAAGGGCGCCACCAGTTTCACTTCGCCGGGTGCGTAGAGTATTGTTTCCTCGTTGAGGCCTCGCTGGATGCCGGTTTGCTCGAAGAACGCAATGGTTTCCCGTGCGGCCGTTATCGCGCTTGATTCCCCTTCGAGAAACTCGCGCATATTATCCGGCAGCAGAGCGTCGGCGAGTTTCTGCGACCTCAGCCTGGCGGCACACGTGAAGTTCAGGTCGAGAATTCCGGCGGGAAGTAAGGCGCCCAGCCGAGTGTGGCGGCCCAGGTGCGTGCGGATTTCGAACGTGCAGAGCTTCAAACTTTACAGATTACCGCGCGAGGCCTGCTCGCGTTCGATGGCCTCGAACAGCGCCTTGAAATTGCCTTTGCCGAAGCTGCGGCTGCCCTTGCGCTGGATCACTTCGTAGAACAGCGTCGGCCGGTCCTCCACGGGCCGGGTGAAGATCTGCAGCATGTAGCCTTCGTCGTCGCGATCCACCAGAATGCCCAGTTCGTCGAGCTCGCTCGATCGGCTCGTCGATCTTGCCGACGCGCTTCTCGAGATCCTCGTAATAAGTGCCCGGCACGCGCAGAAACTCCACGCCCTGGCCGCGCAGCTTGCGCAGACCGTCTCGATGATGTCGTCCGTCGCCATGGCGATGTGCTGCACGCCGGGGCCGTTGTAAAACTCCAGGTACTCCTCGATCTGCGATTTCCGCTTGCCCTCGGCCGGCTCGTTGATGGGAAACTTCACGCGGTCGTTGCCGTTCGACATCACCTTCGACATCAGCGCCGAATACTCCGTGCTGATGTCCTTGTCGTCGAAGTGCTGGTACAGCCGGAAGCCCATCACGTCGTGGTAAAAATCCACCCAGCGGTTCATCTCGCCCCAGCCGACGTTGCCCACCATGTGGTCGATGTACTTCAGCCCCACCGGCCGCGCCACCGCGATCTCGGCCTGTCCACCGCGACGATAGCCCGGCAGGAACGACGCCGCGGTAATTGCGCCGCTCGACGAAGGTGTGGATGGTGTCGCCGTAGGTCGCGATGGCGGAGATGCGCACTTCGCCGTGCTCGTCGCGCAGCGTCTCAGGCTCGCGCACGCTTGCGCGCCCCGCGCCGCGGTCGTCTCGCGATAGGCCGATTCGGCGTCGTCCACCCACAGCGCGATGTCGCGCACGCCATCGCCGTGCAGCCGGATGTGCTCGGCGATGGGATCGTCGGGCTGGAGCGGCGTGGTCAGCACGAAGCGGATCTTGTTCTGCTGGAGGACGTACGAAGCGCGGTCGCGCGTGCCGGTCTCCGGCCCGCGATAGGCGACCAGCTGCATGCCGAACGCCGCGCGATAGTAGTATGCCGCCTGGCGCGCGTTGCCCACGTAAAATTCGACGTAATCGGTGCCGTTCAGCGGAAGAAAATCCTGCGCTGGTACGCGAGGTTGTTCTCGTAGTTTCTGCATAAGCATCCTTACACTCTCGCCGCCACACCGCCTTCTGCATAGCGGCAACGCAGCGCTGGTTGTCTTCGTCGGTCCCGGTCGAAATGCGGATGCATTGCGGCAGGCCGAACGCCTTGAGCGGCCGCACGATCACGCCCTGCGCCAGCAGTTCTTCGACCAATGCGCGCGCGCCTGCGGCCGTCCGGCAAACACGACCATCACGAAATTGGCCTCCGATGGCACCACGGTCAACCCCATTTCGCTCGAAGCGATTCGAAGTCAGCAACCGCAGCCCGCGCGCGTTCAATTCGAGCGAGCGATGCAGAAACTCCTTGTCGGCCAGCGCCGCGATTCCGGCGGCCTGCGCCAGCGTGCTGGGCTCGAACGGCAGCTTGACCTTGAGCAGATTGCGAATCAGCTCCTCGTGCGCGAATCCGTAACCGATGCGCACGCCCGCCAGACCGTAGATCTTCGAAAACGTGCGCAGCGTGATCACGTTGTCGTAGCGGTAGTGCATCGAATCCGGATAGCGCGGATTGTCCTTGGCGTATTCGAAATACGCTTCGTCCAGAATGATCAGCACGCGCTCGGGCACGTGCTGGTAGAACTCGTCGAACTCGTGCCGCGTGAAAATGGTGCCGGTCGGATTGTTGGGATTCGCCAGGTAAATGATCTTGGTGTGCTCGTTGATCTGCGGCGGCCAGCGCCGGCAGATCGTAGTGCCAGTCGCGGTAGGGCACGGTGCGATATCTCACGCCGCGCGATTTCGCCAGCACCTGAAAGCCGATGAACGCCGCTTCGGTGGTGAGCACCTCGTCCTCATCGCACAGGAACGCGCGGATGATGTTGGACATGATGCCCTCCGACCCGCTGCCGGCGATGACGTTTTCCACCTTCAGGTCGAACTCGCGCGCCAGCACCTTGCGCAGATCGAGGCCGCCGTTGGGATAGAGATTCAGCCGTGAAGCGCATTGCCCGATCGCCTCGATCGCAAGCGGCGAAGGCCCTAGCGGATTTTCGTTCGACGCCAGCTTGACGACGTGCGCGACGCCGTATTCGCGCTCGACCTCTTCGGCGCTCCGGCCCGGCCTCGTAAGGCCGCAAAGAGGCGATATAGGGAGGAACCAAAGGCACTGTCGATGCTCCCTCTTACATGTTAATCCGCAGCGCGAAGTCGCGGTGGTGCCGCAAGATGCGGGTGTCGACGGCAATTTTGAGTTTCGTGAGCTAACCGACAGGGCGTTTGGCGCGTCATACCATTAGACATGCAGCGTTTGCTTCATAATCGAATCAGGCTGGCCGCCGCTGTCGCCGTGATTTTCATGACCGGTCTGGCCCAAACCCATGCGCCGCATGCGTTTTGCAGATCGGAATTCAGCAAGTATTTTCAGGGATTTGATGCTGCAGGAACTCGCGTGAATCCGGTCGAGAAATTTATCTTCAGTGTTCTGCTGACCGAAACCGCGCCTCGAGGGCAGGCTGTGCGCCCGCCCCAGGCTCAATAAACTAGGGCCGACTTTTCTTCTTGGCGCCGGTGTGATGGACAGGCGTTTCTTTTCCTGGCCAGCCGATGACCTTCTTCTTCTCCACATCGAACGTCATATTGAACGGATCCTTGGTGAAAGAGCTGGGAACGCCGGAAAACTCGATCTTAACGCCTGGCTCGGCTTTGCCCGGCAGCGGAGCATCGAGCACCAGAGTGGCGTCCGGAGTAGTTCCATCGCCGACGGAGAGGACCAGTTCCTTAGGCCGGAGCGCAGGCTTTGAAGAGATCAGCTTTCCCTTGAAAGTTTGCACGCCACCCGCGCCGCCGGGAACCTCCGCACCCTTCATATTGTTCGTGAAATACTGCTCGCCATCCGCGGCCGTCAGCGCCTGCTTCAGAGTCGTCCACAGTGCCAGCGAGGGATTGTCTTTGCGGAGCTTTTCTTCTTTCTCGGCGCCCACCGTATTGACATCCTTAATAGTGAAGCCGTCAGGTGGAAACGCCGTCGACTTAGCCAGTTCGCTGGAGCTTCTGTAATTCCTGCAGGATCCTGGCCGTGGTACCGGTTGAAGGCGTTCACGAAGTAAGTGCTGATTTGACTGCCGGGCCGCCGCAGGGAAGCCGCCTTGCGACTGATCGAGGGAGGCCGCACGAGCGAAATGGAAAAGAGCGGCGGGTTGCTTCTCGGGTTTTTTCTGCTGGACGATAGCCGTTCCCAACCAGTACGAAACCTGGGCGTTATTCGGAGTCAATTGTAACGACTTTGTGAATTCTTTTTCCGCGGTCTCGTTGTCCTTCTTTTGAAGGGCGATCCATCCGAGGCGGTGTGCGCCAGCGTCTCAGTCTGATTCTTGGCTTTGGCCCAGTCCGCGTCGCTGGTGGTAGGCGGTTTCTTGCTGGGTCGAAGAACTGTCCAGGTTGGAGAGCAAGCCCGTTGGCAGCCTTGTCGCCTGCGTCCAGGTCATCGGGGGTGGGCTTGGTGAGAGCCAGCACGTTCTGCGCCATCAGGTACAGCACCGTAAATCCTTCGGGTCGGTTTGCAACGCCTCATTGCCGGCCGCGAGCACCTTTGTCGGGCTGGTTCATCGCGGCGTAGGTCTGGTAATAGATATCCTGGCGCTCAGGGCATAGTCGCTGGTGGGGTATTTCTCCTTCCAGCTGTTCAGCAGGGAGAGCCGTTTGGCCGGATCCTGTCTCCTTCGCGATCGCGTTATAGAGGTCGTATTCGGCGCGGTCCTTCCAGTTCTTCTGCCCCGCCGCCGGCGCCGGCTGACCGGCCGGGCGGCCTGGCCTTCCGGAGTCTGACCGGGCAGAGAAACCGAGCCGACTCCGGCCACAACGGCCACAGTCATTAACGCTTTCGAAACTCGATCGAGCACTGGGTGCCTCCTGCTGATTTCTGCTGAAATTTGAATCTGATGGGCCGTGCCAGCCGTCCCAACGGAGCCAACGCAGCCGATGGGTACTTGCGGAGTATAGCCGAACCACATTAGTGGCGCAACATGTTGGACGCCGGAATAAGCTGATTTGGTTCCCGCCGCCGGCCAGGGACAAAGCCGCGCGTGCTAGAATTCCCAATCCGCATGCGCTACCTCGATCTCGGGGTGATCCTGGTCTACCTCATCGCCATCACCTGGTTCGGAGCGCGACTTCCGCAGCGGGCAAAAAAGCCTGAGAGATTACTTCCTGGGAGGACGGTCGGCGCCGTGGTGGGCCATCAGCCTGTCCATCATTTCCGCCGAAACCAGCACTCTGACGGTCGTGGGAACGCCCGCCCTTTCCTTCGCCGGCAACCTCGGCTTTTTGCAAATCGTTCTTCGGCTACCTGCTGGCCCGCATCGTCATTTCGCTGCTGCTGCTGCCGCAGTATTTTCGCGGCGAAATGTATACCGCCTACGAGCTGATGCGGCGCCGCTTCGGCGAGCGCACGCGCAAATTGGCGGCTCTGATATTTCTGGTGACGCGTGCGCTGGCCGAAGGGGTACGCGTCTTCGCCATCTCGATTGTGATTTCGATCGTCCTCGATACACCCGAGGTTCCCTCCATTCTTCTCATTGTGGCGCTGACCTTGTTTTATACGTTCGAAGGCGGAATGACGGCGGTGATCTGGACCGACGTGATTCAAATGGTCGCTCTATGTTGTCGGGGCCATCGCTCAGTTTCTTCGTCATTCTGCACCATATCCCAGGCGGCTGGGCACATGTGGCGGCAGTGGCCGCGACCCGCAGGCAAATTCCATGTCTTCGATTTCGATTTCAGCTTCTCGATGCAATATTTCTCCCGGACCTACACTTTCTGGGCGGGCCTGCTGGGCGGATGTTTCCTGACCACGGCCAGCCACGGCACGGACCAGTTGATCGTGCAGCGGCTGCTCAGCGCGCGCAATGAGGCGCAGAGCCGGGCCGCGCTTGATGGCCAGTTGGATCGTCATTTTCTTCCAGTTCGAGCTTGTTTCTGCTGATTGGCATCGCGCTATTCGTTTATTACGGCGAGGCGCATCTGCCGGCGCCTGCCAGACTCGATCGCATCTATCCGCAATTCGTCTGGGAACAACCTTCCGCCCGGCATCGCCGGTCTCGTGACCGCGGCCATTGTGGCTGCGGCCATGGCCAACCTGAGCGCCGCTTTGAACTCGCTGGCCTCCACCACGGTCATGGATTTCTTGCGGCCTCTGTCGCGCTCGCGAGCGAGCGGAGATGACGACAGCGTGCTCCTCCGCTGGGCCCGATGGGCGACGGTGGCATGGGCCCTGGTGCTGGTGGCGATCGGCATCGTGGCGCGGCACTGGGGATCGGTGCTCGAGTCGGGCCTCTCGATTGCGTCCGTCACGCTGGGCCTGCTGCTGGGCATATTTCTGCTCGGCGTGCTGACGCGCCGCGTCGGGACAGAACGCGGCTTCATTTGGCGTCGTTGCGGGTCTGGCGCGTGATTCTTTATGTCTCGCGTCGTTTACGCCTATCGCCTGGACCTGGTGGGTATTAATCGGCAGCCTCACTACCTTCGCCGCCGGATATTTTGCATCATGGTTCGAGCGCGGCGAAGGGACGGACGCGCCAACCATATGAATGTCTCGTCCCAACGGCAGGCCGCCGTGGAGCTAAAGCGCGATCTCGGCCTTGTGGAGCGCCGTGGCCATCGTCGTCGGCACGGTCATCGGCAGCGGGATTTTCATCGTGCCGCAGACCATGGTGCAGCGCGTTGGATCACCATCCATGGTCTTTGTGGTCTGGGTTGTGGGCGGCCTGCTTTCTCTGGCTGGCGCACTCAGTTACGCGGAACTGGCGGCCGCAATGCCGGAGGCGGGAGGCGAATATGTTTATCTCACGCGAAGGCTACGGCCCGTTCTGGGGATTCGTTTATGGATGGACCCAGATGTGGGTGGCAAAGAGCGGCTCGATCGCCATATTGGCGACTGGGTTCTTTTATTACTTCGCGAATTTTCGTGCCGGCACTCGAACGGGTTGTCGTGACGGTTCCTTTACCGTTGGGCGCCCATGGAGCGCCGCTGGAAATTCGTTATGGCCAATTGTTCGCGATGGGGCTGATTTTCCTCCTTGGCTTTCTCAATTATTTCGGGGTGAAGGTCGGTGGCGGCGTCCAGGTAGTGGTGACAATCGTCAAAGTCGCATTAATCCTGCTGATCGTGTCGCTGGGCTTGGCTGGGGACATCCGGCCGTCAGGCACTCTTCCGTGCTTGCGCCGCTTACTTTGCTGGTTTTTTTGCAGCGCTGGTCAAATCGTTGTGGGCATATGACGGTTGGAATAACGTCAGCATGGTGGCCTCGGAGATTCGCAGGCCGCAACGAAATTTGCCGCTCGCGCTCGTTTGGGGGACGGCGTCGGTCATCGGCATTTATCTGCTGGCGAATATGGCCTATTTCTATGTGCTTACGCCCCAAGAGGTGGCCGGCAGCAATCGGGTGGCTGCGGCGATGATGCGGCAGGTGCTGGGACGGCGCGGGGCGAATGTGGTTTCAATCGCGGCTATGATTTCGATTTTTGCCGCTTTAAATGGTTCGATTCTTTCGGGCGCCCGCGTTCCATTCGCCCTGGCCCGAGGGGGATACTTTTTCGCTTCCGTGGGCCGCGTCAACGCTGCCTATCACACGCCTGGCGTAGCGATTATGGGCTTGAGCCTATGGGGCATGATCGTGGTCCTTTCCGGGACCTACGATCAACTGCTGGATTACGTGATCTTCGCCAGTTGGATTTTGTATGGGATGACCACGGCCACCGTTCTGGTGCTTCGCAGGAAGCGACCGGATTTGGCGCGGCCATATAAAACGATTGGTTATCCCGTCGTACCAGTACTGTTTGTCATTATGGCTGCCGCCATCGTCGTCTCTGCTTTGTACAACTCTCCGCGCGAATCGTTGATGGGCTTGGTGTTAATTTTTGCCGGGTTACCCTTTTATTTTCATTGGCGAAAGCAGCGCGCCAGGGCAAACTAGCGCGCGGCTCCCAACTCATTGCGCCCATCGCCCTCTCAAATTGTGTTCCGAATTCAGAACAAAATGCTTGAATTGTTAATGGATGTGAGATAAAAACAGAGTTGCACACACACTATGCAGCGCCATTCTTGTTCTGTTATCGGAACAGAGCCGCTTGCCGGCGTGGTCAATTTACTTTTGCGGGGGGCAAGATGGATGTTACCAAAATCCTGACGGAATTACGTCATGAACGCGAACAGATCGAAGAAGCGATTATGAGTTTGGAACGGTTAGCCAGAGGGCGCGGCCGCCGCCGCGGACGGCCCCCGGCCTGGATGGCGGAGATTGAAAAGAAGCGCGGTCGTCCGCCGGGCAGCAAGAACAAACCTCCCACCGTTCAGAAAGCGATTGGAATGGTCTAAGCAGGCGTTTGGGGCACGTTTAGCGATAGAGCAGGTATTTCTCGCGCAATCGAAGAAATCCCTCCAGGGCCTCTTGCTGTTGCTGCCGAATAGATTCAGGATCCTCCCCCGCCGCAAGGGCCCGCATAACTTGTTCGTTGCCGATCAGCTTTCGATCGGTTTCCAGCGAGATTTTGCCGGGATAGAGCTTCAGCAAGGCAGAGGCGATCTCAAACCCCAGCCGAGCTGAATCGAACGATTCCCGGTTCGTTACGATAATGCGGACTCCATCGACCTCTTGTGCGGTCAGGTGAGAACTTGCGGGCTGGAACCGGGTTGGATAGAACCGGACACCCGGGATCCATCGCTGGTTCAGATATTCGGCCAGTTCCGGCCCACGAATGAATGCCGCGCCGAACATCTCGAAAGGCGCATCTGTCCCGCGGCCCACTGAATAATCGGGCGAATACTCAAGCATCGCCACTCCCGGATACAGCAGCGCGGCGGTGAGGCTGCGTATATTGGGCGAAGGATTTACCCAGGGCAGGCCGGTAGAGTCAAACCAGTCACCGCGTTCCCAGCCTTTCATAGACACAACGTTGAGGTCGGCCCCGATGTGGTTTTCGGCGTTAAACAGTTTGGCCAACTCACCAATTGTCATGCCGTGCCGCAAAGGCAGGGAGAAATAACCGACGAAGGACAATTGGTCGCGATCGAGCACCGGGGGCTCGACATGTACACCAGTGATCGGGTTGGGCCGGTCGAGCACGTAAAACGGAATGTGCGCCCTGGCGCATTCCTCCATAGCGTAGGCCATGGTGGACACATAGGTATAGAAGCGCGCGCCGATATCCTGAATATCGAACACCACGGCATCGATGCCGCGCAGCATTTCTCCACTGGGCCGCCGGCTCGGGTCGGCAAACAGGCTCCAGACCTTGATGCCGGTCTTGGAATCCTTAGAGTTCCCGATGCCCTCGCGGTCCTCCTTTCCCAGAAGACCGTGCTCCGGCGAATAGAGGGCCGCGACGTGGACGCCGGCGGCAAGCATACGATCCACGTTTCGGCGGCCCTCCGCGTCGATGCCGGTCGGATTGGTGATCAGACCGACGCGCTTTCCCTGCATGGCGCGGAAGCCCTCATCCGCCCACACATCAAGGCCTGTTTGCACGTGGCCGTTCCGGGCGAGCTCACGATGCAGGCCCGCGCCGGTTAGCGTCTCGTCATATCCGGTAAGGCTCACTCCCTGCGTGGAGATGCCCAGCGAGGCGGCCACGATGGTCGCAACCCTGCCGCGAAGGGATGTGATGGCCGGCCGCAAGTGCGGGTGGACGGCGTTGGTCAGCAGGATAACGTAGGTGTTGGACCTGGGATCCAGCCATAACGAAGTTCCCGTGAATCCGGTGTGCCCGTACGAGCCGATAGGGAATAAATCACCACGCTCGCCCGAGTATGGCGAATCGAGGTCCCATCCCAAACCGCGCAAAATGGGCTGGTCGGGGGGGCTTTGGGGAGTGGTGAATTTTTCAATAGTGAGCGGGCTGAAGATCCGCTGGCCTTGCCAGGAGCCTTTGTCAAGCAGCATCTGGCAGAACCGCCCGAGATCGTCGGCTGTCGAGAACAGGCCCGCATGGCCGGCTACGCCACCCATGTTGCGGGCGGTTGGATCGTGCACCACGCCTCTTAACACCATGTGGCTCTTCTCGGTCATCTCCGTGGGTGCGATTCGGGAGCGCAGCGATTCCGGAGGCTGGAACATCGTGTCGCGCATCCCCAGCGGCTGGAAAATCGTGTGTGATGCAAAATCCGGCAGCGTACTTCCGCTGAGCCGCCGCACCATTTCGCCCAGCAGAATGTAATTGATGTCGCTGTAAACGAAATGCACGCCCGGAGGGCCGTCAGGTTTGTCCCTGAGCGCGCGGTGAATTCCGGTTTCGTATCCGCTCCACTCGGGTTCGAGATCCAGATCCGGACGAAGACCGGAAAAGTGCGTCATCAGATTCCGAACCGTGATTGGACTCTTGCCGTCCTGGAATTCCGGCAGATACTGTGTCACCCGGTCGTTCAGCCTCACCCTGCCTTCTTCGAGAAGCTTCATCAAGGCGGACGTGGTGGCGACCACTTTCGTGAGCGAGGCGCAGTCGAAAATCGTATCGGCAGTCATAGGCTCGGGCGAAGGAATCAGAGCGCGATTCCCGTATGCCTTGCGGTAGAGAACTTGTCCGTCGTGGCCCAGCAGCAGAACGGCGCCGGGGATACGATCCTCTCGAATCGCCTGCTCAATCGCGTCATCGAGCGCGGCGCCGCCGGAAAAAGTTGCGGCGCAGGCGCTGGCGGCCAGCAGGATGCCGCACAAAAGATGCTTCATAAGCCCATCATAGCGGTTGGCGCGCCGGGCCACGCCGCCAGACGCTGGCGTTTTGACATCCGATTTGCGGTCTGCTAGCGTACTCTAAGTCGCTTGCAAAATGGCGTAAGATGCCTTTAAAGAAGAAGATTGCCGTGGCTAAGAATACGGGAAAATCCGAACCTGACCCTCCAGTGAAGTTTGACGGCCCGGCGCGCCGCCGTCCGGCAGATGCCGCTGCCTCGGCGGCTGCCGCTGAAGCGCGCAGCCTGGCTCAGGCCCAAGTGAAGGCTTTCGAGCAGGCCGTTCGCCTTTTTCACGCCGCGAAATTTGCCGAGGCCCGCGAACAGTTCGCCAAAGCCGTGAGCGGCCCCAATCGTGCGATGGGACACAACGCCGAACTGCACATCCGAATGTGCGACCGGCGTCTCGCAAAGCCGGTTGTAGATCTGAAGACAGCGGAGGAGCACTACAATTACGGTGTCGCGATGGTCAATGCGCGCAACCTGACGGTGGCGCATCAGCATTTGGAAACTGCACTGAAACTCCAGCCCGACGCCGACCACGTGTATTACGCGCTGGCTCTGTGCAAAGGACTGTCCGGCGATATCGATGGCGCTTATGAGAACCTGAAACGTGCCATCGATCTAGAGCCCCGGAACCGGATCTCAGCACGGCAGGACGCAGACTTTGGTGGATTCTCAACCAATCCGCAGATTCAACATCTGTTGTTTCCGGATAAAACTGGCACTCTTTAGGTACAGCGCACCACCGGCAGGGTCCGCGCAGCAGAGCCGAACTCACGGACATGGCTAAGGTGCACGCTCCCCCGAGACCAGTGGAGGCATCGGCGGACCCGCTACGAGTGGTTTCCATCGGCGGCGGTACCGGGCTTTCCGCACTCCTGCACGGACTCAAACTATATACAGGCGGGCATAAGCCGGCGCGACGAAATTGCTCGGTGGATATCGTGGCAATAGTCACCGTCTCCGATGACGGGGGCAGCTCCGGCCGGCTTCGCCGCGAATTCGATGTGCTGCCTCCGGGCGACATCCGGAACTGTCTAGTGGCTCTTTCGGAGGACGAGGCTCTCCTGTCACGGCTGTTTCAGTACCGGTTCGAGTCCGGACGCGGGCTGAAGGGACACAGTTTCGGCAACCTTTTCCTCACCGCCCTCACGCACATTACCGGAGATTTCCCCGATGCCGTAAAGGAATGTTCCGATGTGCTCGCCATCCATGGGAAGATTTTCCCCGCGACGGCATCGAGCGTGTCGCTCGAAGCGATTCTAGAGGACGGCCGCCATGTGCAGGGGGAAACCAAGATCAGCAAGAGCCGGCGGCGGATCGAGACCGTGCGTCTCCGCCCCCGCCGTTGCCGCCCTCTGCCTGACACGCTGGCGGCCATCGCCGAGGCAGACCTGATTACCCTAGGGCCCGGATCGCTGTTTACCAGCGTGATTCCGAACCTGCTGGTGACCGGGATTGCGGACGCGATCCGGCGCTCTCCCGCCGTGAAGGCCTATTTTGTGAATCTGATGTGGCAACCCGGTGAAACCACCAGTTTCACGGCCTCCGATCACATCGCCGCCATCCACCGCCATGCCAAGGGAAAGCTGGTGGATTACGCTGTTCTCAACACGCGTGAGATCCAGCCCACGCTGCGCCGCCGTTATGCGCGCCAGCATTCCGCGCAGGTCGAAAATGACTTCGACACGATCGGCGCCATGGGTGTGAATGTGGTGTGCGGGGACCTGGTGCAGGAGTCGGGCCTGGTCCGGCATAATTCCGAAGCCATCGCCGCAATTGCGGTGGAACTCGCCGCAGAAGGCCGTGCGCGCCGCCTTATGTCGCGGTAATCAAGCCCCGCATTGAATAATAGTGGTATGGATACTCGGGTAACGGTCGTGATCCTGGCCGCCGGCTTGGGCACGCGTATGAAATCGCGGCGCGCCAAGGTGCTGCACGAAGCCGGAGGCCGGACGCTGGTCGAGCACGCCGTTGGCACAGCGCTTTCACTGGCTCCGCCGGAGCGTGTGTTTGTCGTGGTCGGCCACCAGGCGGACCAAGTGCGGAGCGCCGTAGCGAGTCTCGGCGTCCAGTTCATCCAGCAGACCGAGCAGAAGGGCACGGGCCATGCCCTGATCGCCGGCCGCGACGTCACTGGAGCATATTAGCGGGATGCTGGTGGTGTACTACGGAGATTGCCCTCTGATTCCGGCGACGCTGCTCGCAGCATTGGTGGATCATCAGAATGGTTCGGGCGCCGCCGCGACTCTCGTCACCGCCGAACTCGAAGACCCGACCGGCTACGGCCGCATAATTCGCGATGCCGCGGGCACGGTGCGCGCCATCGTCGAGCAGAAGGCCGGCACACCGGAACAACTGGCCATTCGCGAGGCCAACGTGGGTATCTATTGCTTCCAGGCCGATCCGTTCTGGAAACACATGGACGAACTGCGCCCCAACAATCCAGCTCGCGAATACTACCTCACGGATATGATCGAGATCCTCATACGCGCGGGCCATACGATTGATGCCTATCGGCGCGGGGAATCCGATGGAGCTTCTGGGAATCAACAATCGCGTGGAACTGGCCGCTGCCGACCGCATCTTTCGCGAGCGCAAAGTGCGCGAGCTGATGCTGGGCGGCGTGACCGTCGAGAAGCCCGAGACCGTGAGCGTGGATCGACGCGGTCACGATCGGCATCGACACCGTGATCGAACCGTTCGCACAGATTCTCGGTAATACCAAGATCGGCGAGAGCATGCCGCATCGGCGCCTGCTCGATCGTCCGCGATTCCGAGTTGGGTGACGGCGTGCAGGTGGGTCCGTTCACCATCATCAACGAGCCTCGCGTGTGGCGGCGGGCGCGCAGGTCGGGCCGTACTCGCGGCTTCGGCTGGAGAACGATGTCGCCCCGGGCGCGCACATCGGCAATTTTGTGGAGCTGAAGAAGACCCGGATGGGTGCGGGCGCTAAAGCCAATCACCTGGCCTATCTGGGCGACTCGACTATCGGCGGAAGGCGTCAATATCGGCGCCGGCACGATCACGTGCAACTATGACGGCCGCGCCAAAAGTCCGACCAAGATCGGCAAGGGTGTGTTTGTAGGCAGCAATTCGACGTTGGTGGCGCCCGTCGAGATCGGCGAAGGCGCATATCTTGCCGCGGGTTCCGTAATCACCGATCCAGTGCCGCCGGATGCGCTCGCCTTGGGCCGCGCCCGGCAAGTCGTGAAGGAGAGCTGGGCGCGAAAGCGCAGAGAGAAGACTCCAGCCAAACGTTGAGTCCAACTACGGCCGGCAGCACTCGCGGAGATGCTTCCCAGGGCCGCCTCAGCCTCCCACCCCTCGCTGCTCTAAATTCGAGGCTTGGTGGCGGGAATATGAGGAATGGTTACGAAAAACCGGTTGGCGGGACTGAACAGAAACACTACGCCCCGAACGGGCATTTCTGCCCGCTCGTAACAAAGATTTAACCCAAAACTGAATCTAGTGAGCGCCTGCCGCTTGTGCTTTCCTGGTTAGAAAGCACTCGCGACAGTATACGGGGCGGCCCTGGGTAGGCTTGAAGGGAACTGTCGTCTCCCGCCCGCATTGTGAGCACACGGTTGTCGTTTCGGTCCGCTGTGCTCCGGAGTTCGGCGCTCCCTGCCGCTTTGTTTTACATGCCTTGCAGCGCTTCGGTTCATTTTTAAAGTTCTTGTCGTGGAAGAAATGCTGTTCTCCCGCCGTAAAAACAAACTCCGCGCCACAATCCGCGCATTTGATGACTCGATCCTGAAACTCTGGCATCACCACCGCTCCCGCGGTCCTACCCAGGCACTGTGCCCGCCCGTTAAGAACGCTGCTACTGGAAATTATTCAACTTCCCGGCGACTTTTCTTCCTGTTTCTTTTGCGAGCTAGCGCTTGCTTTGCCCGCTTTTTTTCACCCGGCTTCAAATAAAAAGAGTGCCGTTTGACCTCTTTAATGATGTCCTCTTGCTGGACTTTACGCTTGAAGCGGCGAAGGGCATTTTCTAATGTCTCGCCCTCCTGCAGTTTTACTTCTGCCAACTAAAAACACCTCCCATCGGATTGAAACCCACCAACCGCACCCACTGGGGGCAGATGAGAAACTTGCTTGCCCGCTGAACTACTTTCCTCCGCGCGGTAGGGCAAGGTATTGATATCATAGGTGCTTGAACGATAAAGTCAAGTCCCAAATTGCCGGGCCGTGTTGACGGGTCACGCGCAGAGCCTTTAACCGGCTGTACATAAAGGACTTACAAATCAACTCCATGAATAATGTTTTAGCCATTTTGTTGGCCGGCGGGGCCGGAGAACGTCTCTACCCCCTCACACGCGACAATGCCAAACCCGCCGTGCCATTTGGCGGCGCGTACCGCATCATCGATTTCACGCTTTCCAACTGTATCAATTCCAATGTACGCCGCATTTTCGTCCTGACACAGTACAAATCCCTCGAGCTGAACCGCCACGTCCGCGACGGTTGGAGCATTCTTTCCCCGGAACTCGGCGAGTACATCGAACTCATTCCAGCCATGAAACAGACCGGAGAAGGCTGGTATCTCGGGACCGCGGACGCCGTGTTTCAGAATACACAAAGCATTCTGGCTGAGACTCCGGAACACGTGCTAATCCTAGCCGGCGATCATATTTACAAAATGAATTACCAGTTGATGTTCGAACGGCACCACCGCCAGGAGGCGGACATTACCGTCGCGACGACACAGGTGTTGCCGGAAGAGGCCGGGCGTTTTGGCGTCGCCGAAATCGGCCAGGACCACCGCGTTGTAGGCTTCGAAGAGAAACCGGAGCACGGCAACCCCGTGCGCTCGACTTTCAATCCCTCCATGCTTAGCGCGTCCATGGGCATATACATCTTCAACACCGATGTGCTGGTGCGCGTGTTACGGGAGGATGCTGAAAACCCGACCTCCTCGCACGACTTCGGCAAAGACATCATCCCGAGATGCCTGCGGGATTACCGCGTGGTGGCCTACGACTTCGTGGATATTAACGCTAAACAGGCGCGTTATTGGCGGGATGTGGGAACGCTCGACGCCTACTACGAAGCCAATATGGACCTAGTGGACGTAACCCCGCAGCTCAATCTTTACGACAGCCGCTGGCCCATTCGCACATTGATGCCGCAGCAGCCTCCTGCAAAATTTGTCTTCGCGCAGGAAGGCCGCCGCATGGGTGTGGCTGTCGATTCCATTGTTTCCGCCGGCTGCATCATTTCGGGAGGCCGGGTGATGCGTAGCGTACTCTCGCCAGGCGTGCGCGTCAACAGTTATTGCGAGGTTGAATATTCGATTTTGATGCCCAACGTAGAGATCGGGCGCTACAGCCGCATCCGGCGCGCCATTATCAATACCAACGTAAAACTTCCGGAATCGAGCGTGATCGGTTATAACGCCGAGGACGACCGCCACAACGGGCACCACATCACCGAATCCGGCATCGCGGTGGTGAGCGGCGAGCAACGGTCAGTTCCAACTATTCATACCGCAAGGAGTATTGTGTGACGACGATTGCAAAGGTCACCGGAATCGAGATCCTGGATTCCCGTGGAAATCCGACTGTGGAAGCCGACGTGTTTCTGACGGATGGCAGTGTGGGCCGAGCCGCGGTGCCTTCCGGTGCATCCACCGGCGAGCACGAGGCCGTGGAACTTCGCGATGGCGATGCCGCGCGGTACCTGGGAAAGGGAACGCGCAAGGCCGTGGATCACATCAACCGTGAGATTGGGGCGGCCCTGGTTGGCAAAGATCCCACCCAGCAAGCGCACATCGACCACATCATGATCGAGCTGGATGGTACCCCGAACAAAGGACGCCTGGGCGCCAATGCCATCCTGGCTGTATCGATGGCCGCCGCTCGCGCCGCAGCCGCCTCGCAGCGTACGCCGCTCTACCGCTACCTGGGTGGCGTCTCCGCATGCCTTCTGCCCGTCCCGCTCATGAACATTCTTAACGGAGGCGCGCACGCGGACAATTCGGTCGACCTCCAGGAGTTCATGATCGCGCCCTATGGCGCCGCGAAATTCTCCGAGGCGCTGCGCATGGGTGTCGAAGTGTTTCACACCCTCAAGAAAGTGCTCAAAAAGAAGGGCTATTCGACTGCCGTCGGCGACGAGGGCGGCTTCGCCCCGAATCTGAAGTCCAACGACGAAGCCATCGAGCTGGTGCTCGAAGCCATAACGCAAGCCGGTTACAAACCCGGTGAACAAATTGGTATCGCTCTCGACCCCGCGTCGAGCGAGTTCTTCATAGACAACCGTTATGTGTTCAAAAAATCCGATAACAGCAAGCGCACTTCGGATGAGATGGTGCAATTCTGGGCGAATTGGGTGCGCCAGTACCCGGCCATTCTCTCCATCGAAGACGGCATGGCGGAAGACGACTGGGCGGGTTGGAAGGCGCTGACCGAAGCCCTCGGCAAAAAAGTGCAACTGGTGGGCGACGATTTGTTCGTGACGAATACCACCCGTCTCGACCGCGGCATCCGTGAAGGCATTGCCAATTCGATCCTGATCAAGGTGAACCAGATCGGCACGCTTACCGAAACGCTGGAAGCCATGCAGATGGCGGCGGGCGCCGGCTATACCTCCGTCGTATCGCACCGTTCGGGTGAAACCGAAGACCCGTTCATCGCCGATCTCGTGGTTGCCACCGGCGCCGGGCAGATCAAAACCGGCTCGGCTAGCCGCACCGACCGCATCGCGAAATACAACCAGCTGCTGCGCATCGAGCACCAGCTTGGGGATTCGGCCCGCTTTGCCGGCAGAAGGGCCTTCCGCCAATAATGCCGCGCCCGCGACCCCTGATCCTAACGATCCTGGATGGCTGGGGATTTTCGCCGGCCGTTGAAGGCAATGCGATCGCCGCCGCGCGCAAGCCCAACTATGATAAGCTGCTCGCCGAATTTCCGAACACGGTCATCCATACCTCCGGGCCGTACGTTGGTCTGCCGAAGGGCCAGATGGGGAATAGCGAAGTGGGCCACCTGAATATCGGGGCGGGGCGCATCGTCCAGATGGATGTGACGCGCATCGACGCGATGATCGCATCCGGCGAATTCTTTCAGAATCCCGTGCTTCTCGCTGCGATGCATCACGCGCGCGGGCGGCGTCTGCACCTGCTGGGATTGTGCAGCTCGGGTGGCGTGCATTCGCAGCTCACACACTTGTACGCGCTGCTACGCATGGCGAAGCAGGAGGGTGTCCAGGAGGTGTTCGTCCACGCTTTCATGGATGGGCGTGACACCCCGCCCGAAAGCGGCGCGGAATACTTGCGCCAGATCGACCAGCAGATGCGAACCATTGGGGTGGGACGAATCGCTTCGGTTTCCGGCCGCTATTACGCTATGGACCGCGACAAGCGCTGGGAGCGCATCGAGCGCGCATTTAACGCCATGGTGCTGGGCAATGGTGAAAAAGCCACAGATCCCGTGGAGGCAGCCAAGCGCTCCTACGAGAAGGGCGTCACTGATGAATTCATCGAGCCCGTGACCATTGTCGACGAACGCGGCGATCCGATCGGCTTGATTCGGGACGAAGATTCCGTGATTTTCTTCAATTTTCGCGCGGACCGCGCGCGCGAAACCACCATGGCGCTCACCGATGCCACGCTCGAACGTCCGTCGCGTACGCTGGCGCCTAAGAATCTGAACTACGCCACCATGACGCGGTATGACAAGACCTTTACGCTGCCCTACGTGCTGCCGCCCGAGCATCCGAATAACATTCTCGCTAATGTGTTTGCCGCGCTGAACTGGAAAAATCTCCGTGTGGCTGAGACCGAGAAATACGCGCACGTCACCTATTTCTTCAACGGCGGTAATGAGAAGCCGTATCCGGGCGAGGAACGCGAGTTGGTCCCATCGCCCAAGGTGGCGACCTACGATCTGAAGCCGGAGATGAGCGCACCGGGCATCACCGACGTCATCGTCAAGTCCATCGAGGGCGGGAACTTCGACGTGATCGTGATGAACTTCGCCAACGCCGATATGGTAGGTCATTCCGGCAAAATGGAACCAACGGTGCGCGCAGTTGAAACTGTGGACGCGTGCCTTGGCCGCATTTATCAGGTGTTACGCGCGCGCAACGGAGCTTGGGTGATCACCGCCGATCACGGCAACGCAGAAACCATGATCGATCCCGTCACTCACGGCCCTCACACGTACCATACGACCAATCCCGTGCCCTTTGTTCTGGTGACCGACGACCAGCACACGAAACTCCGCGCCGGCGGAGCCTTGCAGGATATCGCGCCGACGCTGCTGGCCGTTCTTGGCGAATCGCAGCCGAAAGAAATGACGGGCAGAGATCTGAGAATTAGGTGAACCGTAGCCGCGTCTCCTTGTCGCCGCGTCCCCGCGTCCGCGATGCGAAGCATCGCCCGGTGCGCAGCGCTGGTTACTGGTAGCCGTACTGTTTAAGTACTGCACGCGCCTTTTCACTCATAATGAAGTCCACAAACTTGCGAGCCTGGTCCGCTTTCGCCGTACTTCGCACAACAGCGATAGATTGATCGAGCGGAGCATGCAAATTCTCCGGTACTACGATCTTGCGCCCGCGATTTGTGTCGTGCACCAGCGCCAGCGCGGTGAACGCGGCATCGGCATTGCCCGTGGCGGCGTATTGCGTAGTGGCTGAGATATTTTGCCCGTATACGATCTTGGGCTGCATGGTTTCCCAGAGATGCAATGCTTGCAAAGTCTCGACTGCCGCGCGCCCGTAGGGTGCCAGTTTAGGATTGGCAATCGCAACATGCGTGACTCCTGCGCGTGCCAAGTCCTCGATATGCTCCACCGGCACCCGAGCCTCAGGAACCCAAAGGACGAGCTTGCCCCGCGCGTAAATGGCTCGAGTTGACCGGAGGATCAGGTCTTTTCGCGCCAGTTCGTCGATGTGCTCGGTATCCGCGGCGGCAAAGACGTCGAAAGGCGCTCCATGTTCGATCTGCTGAGCCAGTTGCGCGGTCGCACCGAAGCTGAAAACCACATGGATGCCGGTTTCCCGCTCGAAAATCCCGCCTAATTCGCCGAAAACACGCGCAAGATTTGCTGCGGTTGCAACATTCAGCTCTGGCCGCGCAGGGGCGTTCGCGCGCCCACCGCATCCGGCAGTCGCCAGCGCCAGTAGCAAGGGAAAGTAGCGGAGCATCCCCTATTTTGGCCATATTTCAGGTCGCAACGGATGAATTTTGCTTCGATATCGCTGGTAACTGGGCCTAGCCGGGGGTTAAGATGGAGCTATGGAACCGAGGCCCGCCAACGCACGTCCCAGCCTCTTCGGATCTGATTAGTAACCCTCCACGCCGGTTCGTCTGTTCCACGTAAGAGCCAAAAAAATATTTGGAGGGTTTTATGGATTCCACTCTGGAAGCAGTCCGCCCGGACCTGCCGCAGATTCACGGCGCGCTACCTGGACCCCGTGCGCGGCAAATCATCGAACGAGATCAGAAAGTCGTTTCACCGTCCTATAGCCGCCCGTATCCGTTGGTTGCCAGCCGTGGCGTAGGCGCCATGATCGAGGACGTGGACGGCAACCGGTTCCTGGATTTCAATGCCGGAATCGCGGTTGTCGCCACTGGCCACTGTCATCCCAAAGTGGTAGATGCCATCCAGCGCCAGGCCGCCCAACTGATCCACATGTCGGGTACCGACTTTTATTACGAGAACATGGTCGCGCTGGCCGAAAAACTCGCCGCGATTGCGCCTGGCGGCGTGGAGCGGCGCGTGTCGTTCTGCAACTCGGGCGCGGAAGCGGTGGAAGGGGCCCTCAAACTGGCGCGCTACTCCACCGGCCGAGACAAGTTCATCGCGTTTCTGGGCGCTTTTCACGGGCGCACGGTGGGTGCACTTTCGCTCACCGCGAGTAAGCCTACGCAGCGCCGCAAGTTCAGCCCCCTGATGCCCGGTGTGCATCACATTCCGTTTGCGTATTGTTACCGCTGCGCCTACGGCAAGTCGCCCGACTCGTGCGGTGTCGAATGCGCCAAGGTGATTGAAGATCAGCTGGTAAAGACCATTCTTCCCGCCGATGAAGTTGCGGCCATCGTGCTCGAACCCGTGCAGGGCGAGGGCGGCTATGTTGTGCCGCCGCAGAAATTCATCGACGAGCTGGCGCGTATCGCCAAGCGTTTTGGTATGCTGCTCATTTTCGACGAAGTACAGTCGGGGATGGGCCGCACCGGCAAGATGTGGGCGGCGGAGCATTTCAACGCCGTTCCCGACATTATGGCGGTGGCGAAGGGAATCGCAAGCGGGTTGCCGCTGGGCGCAACTGTTGCCCGCGCGGAGCTGATGACCTGGCCTCCAGGCGCCCACGCCTCCACGTTCGGCGGAAATCCGGTGGCAAACGCCGCCGCGCTGGTGACGATCGAGCTGCTCGAAAAGGAACTCGTAGCGAATGCCGCTGCCATCGGCGGGTATATCATGGACCGGCTGCGGGATTGGCCGGCGCGTTTCCCGGTAGTCGGCGACGTCCGCGGCCTGGGGTTGATGATCGGAATCGAACTGGTCCGCGATCAGCAAACGCGCGAGCGTGCGCCGGAGATCCGCAACAGGGTGCTCGAACTGGCATTCGCGCGCGGCCTCCTGGCGCTGGGCGCTGGTGAGAACTCGATCCGGCTTTGCCCGCCGCTGGTCATCACGCGCGACCAGGCCGGTTTTGCCGTGGATGTGCTCGAAGAGTGCCTGAAAATCGCGATTCGCGAAAGCTAAGAATTCTGGACGTCGGCTGCGGTAGGAACAAGCAGCCGGGCGCGATCGGTATTGACCGCAACCCGGCGAGCCGCGCCGATGTCCTCTGCGACCTCAACCGCACTCCTTACCCATTCGCCGACAACAGCTTCGACCGTGTCCTCGCGCTTCATCTCATCGAGCACGTGGATGATGTCATCGGTACCATGGAAGAGTTCCACCGCCTGGCGCGGCCCGGCGGCACCGTCCGTATCGTAACTCCCCATTACACCGACTTCAGCTCCTTCTGCGACCCCACGCACCGTAGCCACCTGAACAGTTTTTCCTTCCGCTATTTCGGACCGGATCACGGCGGATTCGGCTATTATTCGGAAGTCCGCTTCCGCGAGATCTCGCTTCGCGTAAAGCTGCTGGCGTTCTGGCGCTGGCTCGGCTTCGAATTCCTAGTCAATCATTTTCCACGCTACCGGCGATTTTGGGAGTACTACCTGTGCTATGTGGTGCGGGGGAAAGTAATGGAGTTTGAGTTTGAGGTATTGAAGTGAATGTGCGCTTGGTGAGAGTATCGATGGCCGTCTAGCCGGATTTGCGCTTCGGCCGTGGTTTGCTGGAGCTTTCGCACTCCAGGGCTCGGCTGAGCAGGGTCTTGATTACTGCCTGGCGGCTAATGTTGAGCCGGGCCGCTCGCTCATCCAGTTCTCGTAACATGCCTTGGGTCAGATCGACATTTACTCGGCGGACTGGTCTGACCACGATGAACTTATTTGTGAAGTAGGCGGAGACATCCTCGCCGCGCGATGCCTTTTCGGCGATCTGATCGGCGGACAGTGTGGTCTTAGACATTTTCGGCTTCGCGTATCCGTGTATAACAGTTGTATCAGCAACAGCGACAGACGTCCTACGCCCGCCTCAACACCGGCCGTTAGCGCCGACTGGTCAGATGACCACATTCCTGCTATCCTGATTTCAGACCATGAAGAACCACACGGTTAGCGCGACCGAGTTTAAAGCCAAGTGCCTCGCCTACCTCGACGAGATCGAGCAATATGGCGGGCCGATTACGATCACCCGCCGTGGCCGCCCCGTGGCAGTACTCGGCCGTGCGAAGCGAACCGCATGGAAATCGCCTCGCAACAGTCTGGCCCGGAAGGTCCGAATTGTGGGGGATATTGTGAACGTGGATATGTCCAGCCTCTGGGAGGTGGTTGGCAAGGATCAGGAGTGAACGTTTGCTCCCTCGCCTCCTTTTGGATACCCACATCGTAGTTCGGTGGCTGACGCAGGCTAAGAAGTTATCGCGAGAGCAGGCCCGGGCCATGGAGGACGCGGTTCGCCGCGCGGAGCCACTTGCCCTCAGCGCAGTCAGCCTGTTGGAGATCGCTGTTCTTGCCAGCCAAGGCAAGCTTGAGCTGAAGATGACGATCGGCGAGTTCTTCGATCATCTACAGGCAGCCGGGGTTTTTCAAGTCTTTCCGTTGACATATGAGGTTGCTGTCGAAGTCGCCTCGCTAGGTAACCTACGTGATCCCGCGGATCGCGCCATCGTTGCGACGGCACGGGTCCAACGGCTCCGTCTCGTGACATCGGATCAGCGCATCATTGAGTCAAAACTCGTGCACGTGGTCGCCTAGGAACGCGAGTTTCCACGAGATTTTGACCTACCTGAACCTACTTGCTTCTCTGAGATGCTCTCCCTCCTCTATTGCCTCTCCGACCGCCTCCGCCACCGCGCACGCATGCGCCGCGCGCCCATCGACATGGCTCGCGGCCGGCACGGTGAAGACCTGGCCCACCGGTTTCTGCGCCGCCAGGGGTACACCATCGTCGCGCGCAATTTCCGGCCGCGAAATGGCGCCGGGGAGATCGACCTGGTGGCGTGGGAGAGCGACTATCTCGTATTTGTGGAAGTAAAAGCGCGCGCCACGGACCAATTCGGCACTCCCGACCGCGCCGTCGATTCGGAAAAGCAGGGGCATCTGGAGCGCGCCGCGCGCGAGTATGCCCGTCGAGCAGAGGTTGAGTGGGAACACGTCCGATTCGACATCGTCAGCACTTTGTTGACCGAGCCGCCGGAAGTCGAAGTGCTCCGAGATGCCTTCCGTCCGCGTCGGACGCTATAATAGCGGGTCGCAGGAATTCTAACCTGCGCATCTGTCTTAGACTAACGCGCGCGAGCCGGTATGCTCGTGCCATCAAGGCTTTCTCTCATTGCCGGAACTTCGTAAAGACTCAGTTACAGGCCGTTGGGTCATCATTGCCACCGACCGCGCACGGCGCCCCTCGGACTTCACACGCGAGCCCGTGGTCGTCGCGCAACCCACGCGCTTCTGCCCTTTCTGTTACGGAAACGAATCGAAGACGCCGCCAGAAGTTCTGGCATACCGCGTCAACGGCGGTCACAATCAGGCTGGCTGGTCGCTGCGCGTAGTCCCCAACAAATTTCCCGTACTTGGCATCGAGGGCGATCTGGCTCGCCAGGGCGACGGAATGTTCGACAAAATGTCCGGCATCGGAGCTCACGAGGTGATCATCGAGTCGCCGGAACACACGGCGACGCTGCCTACGATGACCGACAAGCAGGTTGAAGACATTCTGTGGGCATTCCGTGAGCGCAGCCTCGACCTCAAGAAAGACCACCGCCTGCGTTACATCCTTCTATTCAAAAATCACGGCGAGCCGGCTGGCGCTTCGCTCGAGCATCCGCATTCGCAGCTTATCGCATTGCCTGTTATTCCCAAGCGCGTGAAGGAAGAACTGGACGGCGCTAAGCAGTATTACGATTTCAAAGAGCGCTGCGTTTTTTGCGACATCGTGCGGCAGGAATCGCAGGCGGGCACGCGCCTGGTGATGGAGACCGACCGGTTTATCGTGATCGAGCCCTACGCCGCGCGCTTCCCGTTTGAGACGTGGATCGTCCCGAAGCGCCACGATTCGCATTTCGAGGATGCTGGCCCTCCCGATCTGCAGAACCTGGCCTGGGTGCTACGCTCGACTCTCCGCAAGCTGGATAAGACGCTCGAAAAGCCGGCCTACAATTTCCTGATCCACACCGCACCCGCGCAAGACCCGCCCATGCCGCATTACCACTGGCATATCGAGATCATGCCGCGCCTGACGAAGGTGGCGGGTTTCGAGTGGGGCAGCGGGTTTTATATCAACCCTACGCCGCCGGAAGAGTCGGCGCAGTTTTTAAGGGAAGCGGGGCTGGGGTAGACAATCGTTTCTACGAACGGGCCGTGGCTGCTGCAAGGCCGAGCCCATAACGCTTCAGATAGTCTTCAAACCTGCCACCTTCGGTGACTCTCCAGAAGCCGTGATTTTCAAACTCGCGCGCGAGTGACGAGTTTGATGAGCCACAACAGAGAACGATCTCTGCGCTCTTGTTCATGTGCCAGAGCAGAATTGATCGCGCACGCCGGTCAGCCATAGGCATGCTGTAACCGATGAGTACGATGCGGTCTGCTTGGCAGAGGGCACCCGCGGCCTTTTCGAAGAGGGAATCATAGAATTTGACCCACTCCTCTCCCTCCGACGTGCTGACACTGTATCGCTTCTCATGGGTTGGAAGTACGAGAGTCGTCGACCCCGGGCCAACTTGGCCACCCCTGAAATCCTCAGCTAGCACTCGCTTTCGGTAGCCCGGCAGCGCTTCATCGTTATTGTCGACAAATGGGCAGTCCCCGAAGTTGGTAGGTGCAACCGTAGGGCCCTTGGCGCCATTCCATACCAGCGGGATCCAGTTGACGCTTCCATGCAGGTTGAGCACCTTCGATTGGGACGCTTCTTCGGACCATTTAACCTCGAATCCGTAGCCATCCCGAACCCCGAATTTGTGCTTCTTGACGAGCTCTCCTTCGAGGGCCACGTCATAGTTGAAGGTGATGGTAACATCGCCTCGTGGCAGAAGTTCTGCAAAAGCTGCATACAAAGACGCGCCACATCCCGTTTCTCTGATATGGGTGAAGTACGCCGCCACAGCTCCGCGAAAACCACCGGTGATCTCAGCTCTCGCGTCCGTATCCAAGGACGCGAATGCTCCTCGACCTCTGTCCAGATCTGTGAGAACCGCTTCCACGTCCGCTACCGGGCCACCCAGCGAGACGATGGTGTCAACGGTGGTTTTGAACTCCGTCTTATTAGAAATGACCCAGCTAACCAGACGCCGCCAGAGTTGGGAAGCGAGCGGATAACCGGCGTGCGCCGAGGCTCCAGCACCCAAGACATAGGTAGTCATCTTTTAACGTTTCTTATGCCAAAGTTCTTCGAAGTTGCGCTTTCATTAGGCGGCGTCCCTTTTCTCCACCGCCAACCGGAATCCCATGCTCGAAAGCAGCTTGGCCAGGCTCTCTAAGCTCGGGTTCCCCTTTTTCGAAAGCATCCGGTAGAGGCTCTCACGGTTCAGCTTGCAAGTCCGCGCGATCTTGCTCATGCCGCCGCGGGCATTGGCTACGTCGCGCAGCGCCAGGAGAAATACTTCTTCCGAATCTTCCAGCGCTGCATTCAGATATTCGACGGCGTGGCGATGATCTTGGAGCCTTTCAGTTAGGCCGACGGCGTAAGGGCGTTTAGGCATTGTGCCTCTTCTCTACTTGATATGCGTTCCAATACAACTTGGCTCGTGCAATATCGGCGGTTTGAGTCTTCTTGGACCCGGCACAGAGCCTCCAAGAAGGCCGAGCCGCACGCGGGTAATGCGCTGGTCGATTGCAGCTTTGGCTCTCCGGTCTCTTAAACCGTTTAACCATTCGTCGAACGGAACCGACCCGTCCGAGAGGACGTACACATTCACTTCGCGGGGATTTGTTTCCACTTTGATCTAGCATCGCGCCCGAGGTCGTAGCTCTAAAGCTACAACTCTATACTAGCATCCTGACGCTTGAAATCTAGTGAACGGCGGGGAGCGCGCCGCACCATTCTTCGTCCTCCCTCCGCGCTATCATGTTCCCAGTATGGCGGACGATCTCTTCGATACGCTCGAACAAACCCTGCGTTCCGCGGGAGCCGATGCCGGCTTCGATCTCTTGATCGCCCAATTTCGCGAAGAGAAGAAATATCCGCTGGTATTCGAAGCGCGCCTGATGAAGAGCCGGCACGCGCTGGGGTTGCCGGTCATCCAGAACGGGCAGCTCGACGATCTGCCGGACGACAAGCGCACCACTCACGAGCGCGCTTTCATGGACGCTGCACGGGAAGTCGGCGGTCTGTTCCTTGCCGATGGCGATATCCCGCGTGCGTGGTCCTACTTCCGCGCCATCGGCGAAACGGCGCGGGTCGCCGCTGCTATCGAGCAACTCCAGCCGCAGGAAAATCAGGAGGCCGTCATCGAAATTGCACTGCAGGAGCGCGTACATCCGCGCAAAGGCTTCGAGCTGATCCTGGCCAATTACGGCATCTGTCGCGCGATCACTTTCTTCGACCAATATCCCGATCGCAAGACGCGCGACGACTGCATGCGCTTGCTCGTGCGAACGTTGCATCACGAACTGGTCGAGAGTCTCAAGCGAGTCATCGCCCGGAATGAAACGCAAGCGCCGGAAACGCAAAGCGTGGCCGACCTGATTGCCGGCCGCGACTGGCTGTTCGGCGAATACGACTATTACGTTGACACGTCACATGTGATCTCTATCCTGCGTTTTAGCCTGGGCGCTACCGATCGCGAGACGCTGGCGTTGGCGGTCGAGCTCGCTGACTACGGCACTCATCTTTCAAAGATGTTCTGTTTCCACGGAGATCCGCCCTTCGAGGATGGCTTCCAGGATTATGCGATTTACTTGCGCGCATTGATCGGCGAACGCGTCGATGAAGCCATAGCGCATTTTCGATCGAAGATCACGTCATGCACTCCGGAGAATGCCAACCCGACGCCTGCGCAGACACTAGTCGCTTTGCTCGCCAAGCTTGGGCGCTACGACGATGCCATCACTGTTTCCCTCGATCATCTTCGCGACGTGGACGCCAATCAGCTCTTCTGTCCGTCCGTATTCGAGTTATGCCAAACGGCAGGCGATTACAGGCGGCTTCGCAGCCTGGCGCGTGAGCGCGGCGATCTGCTGCATTTTGCCGCGGCCGCACTCGAAGCCTGAATCGAGCCGGAGGCGTAGGCCATCCTGAACCCGCGCCGGCATAAGCTACCGCCCGCTGGTTCCTGTCACGGCCAGAATGCTAGTACCGCTCCCTCGCGGTCACGGCTCAGCAAACCGGCCGGACATCATGCTAACGAACTCACTGCGACAGGCCACTAGCGCCATCACGGCTCAACCGCTACGTCGCCGGCGAGCCCCGCGCGTGACCCATTGCTTGCGTGATCTTCGCCGCGGCTTGTTTGCCCATGCTGATGCAGTCGGGCACGCCGATACCGTGATACGCATTCCCCGCAACTAGCAGACCTGGAACGGATTCGAGCCGCGCTTCCAGTTCCTGGAGGCGCTTGCCGTGCCCCACCGTATATTGAGCCATGGAACGCGGCCAGCGAAAGACCTTTGAAAAAACGGGTTCTGCGGTCACCGCAGCGATCTCAGCCATCTCTTCGCGAACAGCCGCGATGATGGCGTCATCGCTCTCCGCCAGGACGGATTCTCCACCAGCGCCTCCCAGGAAGCAGCGCAGTAGGGCTAGCGATTCCGGCACACGGCCGGAGAACTTGTTACCCACCCAGGTGCAGGCCAGAAGTTTCCGGCGCTCGAGCTTGGGCACCAGAAACCCGAAGCCGCGCATTTGTTCCCGGACGGCTCCCCGCTTGAATCCGAGCGCAACCGTCATCGATGAGGTATAGGGCACCGAGCCGAGCAGCTCTGAAAGCCTGGCGTCCAGGGTGGCGGTGAGCCGGGAGGCCTGATGTGCCTCGCATGCCAGCACCACGTGGTCCGCGTCGAGCCAATGCCCGGCGGCTCGCAACCGGAATCCTGAGCTGGTCCGCTCCAGCGTCTCGACCGGCCTGTGCAGGAATCTCGAATGATTCGTCAGCGCGCTGGTAATGGCCTCCACCAGAGATCCCAGGCCACCGCGCAGAGTGCGAAATAGAGGTGTGCGCGGGCCGGTGACCCGTGGACGTTCGGCCAGCACGCCACGCGTGAGGCTTCCGTATTTCCGTTCCAGCTCGACGAAGCGCGGCGAGCACGCTGGAAACGCTGAGTTGAGCCGGGTCGCCTCCATAAATTCCAGCCAGCAGCGGCTCGGCCAGATAGTCCACTGCCTCCTGCCCGTAGTGTTCCGCTACGAATTCGGCCACTGAGCGGTCGCGCTCCGGTGTGGCATGCGGTCTCCGGAACCATTCGAGTCCCATGCGTATTTTCGTCGGCCAGCTGACGAGTGACGACGCGGCCATGGGCAGAATCTTGGTCGGCACCAGCATCTGCACGCCATCGGGAAGCTCTACCAGGCGCCTGTGGCGACGGATGAAAGTTTTCCGCTCATGGTCGTTCGATCCGATGACCTCGCTTTCCATGCCCAGCTCGCCAATCAGGTCCATGGCCTGAGGTTTGGCGGATAGAAAGCTGTCGGGTCCAGCCTCGACCACGCAGTCTTGAATGTGCTCGGTTTGGATTACACCGCCTAGCCGTGGCCGGGCTTCGATCAGCGTGCAGGTGATGCCGGCTTTGAGAGAGGTAATAAGCGGTGGAGAGGCCGGAAATACCGCCCCCGATGATGGCAACCGAAGACACAGAAGGAGGGCTATGGATGGAACTCGCGGACCATCTGGACCACGGCCTTTACATTCTCCACCGGCGTTTCCGGCAGAATGCCGTGACCCAGGTTGAAGATATGGCCGGGCCGTGAGCCGGTGCGCTTCAGCAGTTCCGCGACACGCATCTTGAGTTCCGGAAGCGGCGCGAACAGCGCCACGGGATCGAGATTGCCCTGGATAGCCGAGCGGTAGCTGATATCCATCCAGGCCTGGTCGATATTGATGCGCCAGTCAACGCCCATCACGTCGCCACCGGCCGCATGCAACTCGCGGAAGAAGCCGGAAGCGCCCGTGCCGAAGTGGATCACCGGCACGCCCGTGGCGCGGATGCGCTCGATCAGCGCGCGGGAATAGGGCGCGGCGAAGCGCACGTAATCGTCGGGACCCAGCGCGCCTACCCAACTATCGAACACCTGAATGGCGCGCGCGCCCGCGGCGACCTGCAGCGAAGCGAACGGCGCCAGCACGTCCACGATCTTGCCCATCAGCCGGCGCCACAGAGTCTCCTCGCCGTACATCATGCGCTTGGTACGAATGAAATTGCGCGACGCGCCGCCTTCGATCATGTAGCTCGCCATGGTGAACGGCGCGCCCACGAAGCCGATCACCGGCACTCTGCCTCCGAGCGCGCGCACCACGGTCTGAATCGCTTCGCCCACGTAACCCAGTTCGTCGGTATTCGCGGTGGAGAGCGTGTCGATATCCGACCCCGAATGCGACCGGGTTGCCGATGATGGGGCCTTCGCCGGTGGCATAGCGCAATTTCAGACCCATGGGCTCAACCGGCAGCAGCAGGTCCGCGAAGATGATGGCGGCATCCACGTCCAGGATCTCGACGGGCTGTAGCGTGACCGTAGCGGCCAGGTCCGGCCGCTTGCAGATTTCGAGAATGCTGTGTTGCGAGCGGATCTCACGGTACTGGCGCAGATACCGGCCCGCCTGCCGCATGAACCAGACAGGGCGCACGTCGGTGGGCCGGCGCCGGCAGGCATCCAGAAAACGGCTGTTCATTGGAAGCCACGCGCATGTTTGTTCCTGTGTGTCTTCGCAGAAGAACGCGCGAACACCTGCTGGTTTGTGTTTGGCGGCCCAGGCGCGGCCATTGACGAAAAAAGGCTTGGTCCAGGCTTCGCTGTCGAGCGTGCGCGGTGCGATGGCCGACACCGAGAGCACGCCCTGCGCCGGCCAGCCGGTTCGCGGGTCCATGATGTGGCTGTAGATGCGGCCCTCGGCATGGAAAAACTTTTCGTAGTTGCCCGATGTAGACATCGATTCGTCCTTCAAGATAGACCTCAGCCACGCTCTTGTTCTCGTCCTTGGGTCGCGGATCTGCACTCTCCAGCCCTTCTCGCCCGGCGGCGCGCCCAAGCCATAGATGCTGCTTCCCGACGCCGAGACCAGCGCCGTGTGAATACCGTACTGCTTCAGGACTCTCTATCATCCGATCGACGGCGTACCCTTTTCCGATGCCGCCCGGGTCCAATTCGACGCCCGGCCCGGGTAAACCGCACGGTCCGGTTAGCCGCATCCAACACTATGTTGCGATACCCCACCCGATCGAGCGCCCCGAGAATCTCCGCGCGATGCGGCAGCCGGCCCGTGCCCTTATAAAATCCCCAGACCTTCATCAGCGGCCCGACCGTGATGTCGAACGCACCTTCGCTCTCGCGGCTGTATTCCACGCACGCGGAAAGCAGATCGAACATTTCCGGCGTCACCTGGACCGGCCGCTCGGCCGCCAGACGGTTCAATCTCGCTCAGTTCGCTCTCCGGCTTGTAATTCGAGAGCATCTGGTCGAGCCGGCGGACCTCCTCAAACGCCGCATCCACCGCCTCTTCCATGCGCGTCCGGTCGTCGCCGTAAACGGCGACCGAGTACGCCGAACCCATGGCCACCACGCTCGACTCGAGCCGCAGGCTGTCGGCTTTCTCCGCCGCGCTGGCCGGTACGATGGCGGCCACTCCGAGGAGCGGCAACAGAAACAAAACTAGCACAATCTGTTTCAATTTAGGGTTGATTTTCGGCGGACCGGCGTATTTTTTTTGCCCGTTTCAGCAGCAGCTCCACGCGTTCGGCGACGTCAAGTCCGGGACCCGGTTCGAAATGTAACTCCGGGACTTTGCGCAAGTTGAGCCGCCGCGCCAGTTCGTGGCGAAGATAGTGGCGGGCGTGGTCGAGCGCTTGTAGGGCTGCGCGCTGCTCGCGCTCGTCGCCGGAAAGCGCCTACCCGCACGTGGGCATGCCGCAGATTCGGGCGCGACCTGAACATCATTGACGTCCACGATGGCGAGCGCGGGTCTTCCAGCTCAAAACCGATAGTCTCCGCCAATTCCTCGCGGACCGTTTCCGAAACCCTCGCTGCGCGATGCTGATCCATTGCCAATTCGACAGGCTTTCTCGCCTGTCCAATGCCCCGCGTCCTAGCCTACATCCACTCGACCGTTACGCCCGCCAGCGCCGGACCTAATAGCGACGCAGTTTCGTGCTCGACCGACTGCAGTACTTTCTCGGCCTGCACTTGGTCCGAGGAAACCGTCACCGCCGCTACTACCGCCCGCTGCCACAAATCCTGACAATCGATCTCCGCCACGGACACGTTAAACTTATTATGCAGCCGGTCCCTCAGTCCTTTGACCACGTGCCGTTTGTCCTTCAGTGAGTGGGAGTTTTCGAGCCGCAGTTCCAGCGTCATTACTCCGATGGAAGGCATTGGTCACACCGCAGTCCGTTATGCGAACACTTCCGGCGCAATCTTCTCAGTCACGAACGCCTCGATGATATCGCCCGGCTTGAGGTCGCCGAAATTCTCGATCGTAACGCCGCACTCCATGCCGCTGCGCACTTCGCTGACGTCATCCTTGAATCGCCGCAGCGAGCCGACCTTGCCGGTATGAACCACGACGTTATCGCGCAGCAACCGCATCTGCGCTGCCCCGCGTAAAGCTGGCCGTCCTGCACGAAGCAGCCGGCCACCATGCCGACCTTGCTGATGCGGAAGGTGTCGCGCACCTCGGCCTTGCCCTGATAAACCTCGCTGGTACACCGGCTCCAGCAAACCCGTCATGGCGCGCTTGATCTCGTCGGTCAGGTTGTAAATGATGGTGTGCAGGCGGATGTCCACCTTTTCCTGCTCGGCTATCGCAGCCACGTTGCGCTCCGGGACGGACATTGAATCCGATGATGATCGCGTTCGAGGTCGAAGCCAGCAGCACGTCCGATTCGGTGATGGCGCCCACGCCCGAGCGGATCACGATAATGCGGACTTTGTCGTTGGAAAGCTTCTGCAGGCTATCGGTGAGCACTTCGGCGGACCCGCCCACGTCGGTCTTCAGAATGATGGGCAGCTCTTTGACCTCGCCGGCCTCCATCTGCTTATGAAGCTGCTCGAGCGTAAGCCGGCTCGACTTAGCCAGGGACTGCTCGAGCGCTTTCGTTTCGCGATAGAACACGATCTGCTTGGCTTTGGCCGTGTCGGTGACGACCTGGAATGAGTCGCCCGCTTCCGGCAAATCTTCCAAGCCGAGTACTTCCACAGGCGTGGAAGGTTCGGCTTCGCGCACTTGCTCGCCCCGATCGTTGAGCATGGCGCGCACTTTGCCGAACACGGCTCCGCATATGAAGTAGTCGCCTATGCGCAACGTGCCGTTACTCACCAGCACGGTGGCCACCGGGCCGCGGCCGCGGTCCAGTTTGGCCTCGAGCACCGTGCCCATCCCCGGCCGGCCGGGATTGGCCTTGAGATCCTGCAGGTCGGCGACCAGCAGGATCATTTCAAGCAGCAGTTCGGTGTTCTCTTTAGTCTTGGCGGAAACCGAAACCATCACCACATCGCCGCCCCAGTCTTCCCACAGAAGACCCCGTTCAGACAGTTGTTGTTTAATGCGATCGGGCTGCGCATCCGGCTTGTCGATCTTGTTGATCGCAACGATGATCGGCACTTTGGCCGCGCGCGCGTGGTCGATAGCTTCGATGGTCTGCGGCATCACGCCATCATCAGCCGCCACTACCAGCACCACGATGTCGGTGACTTTGGCGCCGCGTGCGCGCATGCGGGTGAATGCTTCGTGACCCGGTGTATCGATGAAGACGATCTTGCGCCCGTTCTTTTCGACCTGATAGGCGCCGATGTGTTGCGTAATGCCGCCGGCTTCTTTGTCGGCGACATGGGCCTGCCGGATGGCGTCGAGCAGCGAGGTCTTGCCATGGTCCACATGGCCCATGATGGTGACCACGGGCGCGCGTTTCACCTGGTCCTTTTCCTCCTGCGCCGTTTCGACGTCCTGCATCGCTTCTTCTTCGAAGCTGACGGTCGCGGTCGAAGCGCCAAACTCGCGCGCGATATCGGTAGCGAGCTTTGCGTCCAGGGTCTGATTGATCGTGGCGAAGATGTTGCGATCCACGAGCTTCTTGATGACCAGGCTGGCTTTTACGTCCAGCTTTTCGGAAAGTTCTTTGACGGTGATGCCTTCGGAGACCGTGATCTCGCGATTAACTGGCGGCGGACCTGAGGGCGCCTCGCGCTTGACCGGGCGCAGAACTCGTTCTTCCTGCTCTTGGATACGGTCGCGTTGCGGGCGGCCACCGCGCTTATCCCCTGGCCGGCGCTGTTGCTCGACGGGGGGCGGCGCGATGCCGGGGGCCACCATGCCGCGCGAAGTCGGGTGCATGGGACGGGGTCCGCCCGGTCTTACGCCGGGAGAACCGCCGGGCCGCACACCCTGACCCTGACGCGCCATGAGCGGCTGGCCGGGGCGAATGGGACCTCGATAAATGGGTTGTCCGGGCGTCGGGGCGCCTTGCTGGCGCATCGGCGCGCCCGGGCGCGGCGCCACGGGAGCGCCCGGACCAGCCGGACGCGGCTGTGAAAGCTTCGCTGCCAGATCGGGCCGCGGCGGCACGATCGGACGTGCGGCAGGCTGCCCAGCCAGACCTGGCCGGGACATCGGTGTCCGCGCCGTTGGGGTACCTGGAGACGGCATGGCCGGTGACTGTGCGATGGGCGTGGATCGCGCCGTAGCCGGAGGTGCGCCCGTCACCACGCGAACCGGCTCTGGCGGCCGCATTCCCGCCGGAAGAGGTTGTCTGGGCCCCGACAGAATTTGGCCGGGCCGCGGAGGAGCCGGAGTGGGTCTAGGAGGCGGTGGCACTTCACGCGCGGGCGCGGCTGGTCCAGGTGTGCTCGCAGCAGGTGCGGCTGGCATGCGTGGGGCGCCCGCTGGTGGCGCCGTCGCCAGCGGTGGACGCAAACGCTGCGGTTGCGGCGCAATTCGAGGAGCGCTAGCGGTAACGTCACGCTCGGCAGGCTCCGTTTCGCGCCCGATTTCAGGAGCCTCAGGCTGCGGCTTCTCAACCGCTACATGGGCAGCGGGTGGTTCTTCGACGAGGGCGCTCGAAGCGCCGTTCGAGCCGGATGGTTCCGCGCTCGCGCGAGCGCCCGCGCCACCGAAAATCTGGCGCAGTTTATCGGCCACATCGTCGTCCACCGAACTGGAGTGAGTCTTTTTCTCGGTGACGCCAAGTTCCGGAAGTTTGTCGATCAGTTCGTGAGCTTTGACCTCCAGCTCCCGCGCCAGCACATTAATGCGGATCTTATTCATAGAGTAATGCGATTTCTTGCTTGCTCAGCCTTCCTTGCCCTCTTCGGACGGCTCTTCCGGCCTCCGGCCCTCCGTGCCCTGCCGGGAATCTTTTATCGTATCAGACTCGCCCCCGGCAGGCTCAATGTTTGGTTCACTTTCCAGGGTTTCGGCGGACATTTTCGCTGTTTGCGGGGCTTCGGCTCCCTCACTTGGGGCGGTTGGCTCTTCCAGGTTCAACTTCTCCAAAGCCAGGCCGGTTTGCTGGACGGGTTCGGCCCCAGGCTCAGCCGCGCCTTGTTGGGGATTTTCTCCGGTCTCAAACTGGCCGTAATAATTGTTGACTGCAAGCTGGATCTTTTCCACCAGCGGCTCTCCGATTCCCGGAATTTCTTCGAGCTGCTCGGGCGTCATGTTGCCCAGTTTCTCGACAGTTGAGATACCGGCTTCGACCAGCTTCTCCGCCAGATTCTCTCCCAGCCCATAATCGATCAGCACCGATACCGGCGCTCCTGGAACCACCAGGGCGGCCATGGCCGTTTCAACCTCCTGGCGTTTTTCTTCCTCGCTCTTGATGTCGATCTTCCAGCCCAGCAGCTTGGCCGCGAGTCGCACGTTCTGGCCCTTCTTGCCGATAGCCAGCGAGAGCTGCGAATCGTCGACGATCACTTCCATATGTTTTTCAGCAGCGTCGATAATGCTCACGCGGCTGATTTTCGCCGGGCTGAGAGAGTGCGTAGCAAATACCACCGGGTCGTCGGAAAATTCTATGATGTCGATTTTTTCGCCGCGCAGCTCGCGGATGATGGACTGCACGCGCATCCCCTTCATACCCACGCACGCTCCGACGCTGTCGACATCGCGGTCGCGGCTATGCACGGCGATCTTGGTGCGCTCGCCGGCCTCCCGCGCGCAACCCTTAATCACCACCGTCGAGTCGTAAATTTCCGGGACTTCCTGTTCAAAAAGCCGCATGACCAACTCCGGAGCCGCGCGCGAAACCACAACGCCCGGGCCTTTGCTGGACTTGTCTACCAGACGGATCACGCAGCGCACGCGATCGCCTACGCTGAAGCTCTCGAGCTTGGATTGTTCCTTTTTTGGCAGGCGTGCTTCGGTTTTGCCGAGATCCAGGATTAAATCGGGTCCTTCGATCCGTTTTACCGTGCAGTTAACCAATTCTCCCGCTCGTCCGGAGTACTCGTTGTACACGGTTTCCCGTTCGGCCTCGCGGACTTTCTGAAAAATTACCTGTTTGGCGGTCTGCGCGGAAATGCGGCCCAGGGCGTCGGTGGGCTTCTCGATGCGCACCTCACCGCCCACGACGGCATCCGGGTTGAGTTTTACGGCCTGGTCAAGTCGCATCTCTTTGACAGGGTCGGCGACCTCGTCAACCACTTTTTTGACCGCGAACAGGTGAATGGCACCGGTCTTGTCGTCCAGTTCCGCGACGTAGTCCTCCTCCGTGCGGAAGTGTTTTCGGGCCGCGATCAGCATGGCGTCCTTGACGGCGTCCAGGACGATTTGCATATCAATGCCCTTCTCCTTGCTCAAAATTTCGATGGACTGATAGATCGTTTCCAAGGTGTCCTCTTTCGCTCTGTCGCTTGGCTTAATACCCGGCGGGAACTACCACTCGAACTTCAGGTTGGCCCGTTCCACCTGGCTTAAAGGGAACCGGAGCACGCGGTCGGTGCCCACTTCCAGCGAGACCGTGCTGTCTTCCAGGCCCGCCAGCTTGCCCTCCCAGTGGCGCTGGTTCTCCAATGGTTGACGCAATACGATTTTCGCCTTCTTCCCCTGAAACCGGATGTAGTCGTTCGGTTTAAGAAGCTTCCGCTCTACGCCTGGCGAGGTGACCTCCAGCGTGTAGTGACCCGGCACGATATCTTCGACGTCCAGAATCGTCCCCACGTCGTGGGAAATCATTTCGCAATCGGCGTGACTGACTCCTTGCGGCTTGTCAATCGAGATTCTCAGCAACTGATTCCCGCCGCTGCCTTTGAGCTCGACCTCGACCACTTCAATTCCGTCCGAAGCGGCCACCCGCTGGACGATTTCCTCGATTTTTGAGACTACTTCCTGCCGCATGCTCTCTTCAAAAAGTGCCGACCAACAAAAAAGTGGGCTTTCGCCCACTCGCAACGTTCGACACCTATTCCTATTCTAGCGGGTCTCAGGGAAAAGGCAAGGAGCCGGGGAACTTGCTCTGATATACCTCGCAAAGCGTTGACTGATATAGCCTCTGGAACGCTGATTGTTGTGTAAGGATCCGCCTCGCTTCGGTACGTTCGGGTCCTGGAAGCTCGCGGTGAAAATCCGTCGCGGTGAACAGGAGATAGTTGAGGTGTTGCTGGTACGTGAATGCGGGCATCTCGCGGAACGGCTGCAAGATGGCCTCGCGGTCCTGGTGGTAATAAGGCATGGGCAATACGGGCAGGCTCGCCGCGTGACGTCCGGTATAGAGGAAGAAGACCACGTCGTCGTCGGCATAAAAGGCCCCCGGTTGAAGGTTCCGGCTAATCCATTGAAACGCCGCCAGTTTGCTAGCCAGCACCGTGCGGTGTTGTTCGATGATCCCAGGAAACTCGTAAAACAGGGTGTGTACGTTGAGCGCAACACCGAGGCCAGCGATAGCTGCGAGGCCAGCCAACACCCCCGTTGCCACCGCGCGGTTGGCCGCATTTCGCGCCCAGCATTTCTTTATGGTCCACGCCAGATGGGCCGTTTCGGTGGCGAGTCCGGCCAGCAGCAGCGGGAATACCGGCAGCATGAAACGTTCGTTCGGCGGGAAGTGCCACACCAGCAGAATGGCTGCGTATGCGGCCCCGAACCAATGGTAGGGGCTTACGCCCTGCTGCCGGGCCAGCCGAACCGTACCCACGATGGCTCCGATGGCAAGGAAGCGCGACAGATACATGCCCAACGGGCTGTCAGTAAGTCCGGAAAAAATCAAACCCGTAGTGCCGTGAAACATGCCGTCGAGATTCTTCCAGATCACTAGCGGTAAATCTCGCCAGCCCATACACAGACGCCGGTAACCCATGTAATCGACGTAATAAAGCGAGACGATGTCAGTAGCGTGCTGGAGGTGCGTGCGCGTCCAGAACGACCATGCCGCGATCCCGGGAAACATGGCCAAGAAAAATGCGGCGGCGGCCCGGTATCGCTTCCGTAAGACCAGCCAGAGCGGCCCGGTCACGAGGAGGGGCAGCGCGGCGGTTCTCACAAGGTAGGCAGCACTTCCCAGAAGGCCCGCGGTCAAAGCGGATCTCACGCTGTCGTCAGCCGTGGGGAGCGCTAGGATCGCTGCCAGCAGGAGCGCTGAGAATGCAAGATCGCTAAGCAGGCTTGTGCTGAAGAACACCACTGATGGGCTCAGCGCGATGACCGCGCACAGGGTGGCGCGTGCCGGCGGGCCGAATCCCGCCGTCTGAAACCATCGCCACGCTACCGCGATGAAGGCGGGTAGCATCAGCCAGGCGAGCGCCATACCGAGTTTCAGGTTTTCCGGAAAACGCGGATCGATTTTCCAGATTGTGGCCAGCACGAGCGGCCATAGCGGCGGATATTTCGTCTGAAAGGGCTCACTGGGCAGGCTCAGAATCCGGTAACCGCGGCCCTCTGCAAGCGATTTAGCCGAGACCCAATAAATGCTATCGTCATGGAGATGCCCGAAATGCGGCATCTCGCGCGCCACCCATGCCAGATGGGCGGACGGGGCGAGGGCCAACAGCAGGATGGCGGCAGCGAGCAGGTTTCGCGGCATACAAGTATCCATCGCCCACATGCTTCTAGACCGGTATGAGGCGAACCACCTAGCCTGGTGATTCAATATGAAACTTACTTTCTGGGGAGCCGCCCAGACCGTCACCGGCTCCATGCACCAACTGGATGCGGACGGCAGGCGTTACCTCCTGGATTGCGGCATGTATCAGGGACACCGCAAGCAGGCTGAGGAGCGGAACCGCCACTTTCCGTTTCCGCCGCAGTCGGTTAGCGCCGTGATCCTCTCGCACGCCCACATCGATCACAGCGGAAACCTGCCGCTACTGGTCAAGAATGGATTCAGCGGTCCGATTTATGGAACGCCTGCAACGATCGATCTGGCGCACGCGATGCTGCTTGATGCCGCGCACATTCAGGAAAAAGACGTCGAGTTCCTGAATAAGCGGCACCATCATGGCGAGCCGCCGATAGCCCCGCTTTTCTCGATCGAAGACGCCGAACACACGCTGCCTCTGTTTCAGCCGGTTCCGTATTACGAGCCGAAACAGTTGAGCGCGGGCCTGACCTGCCGGTATTACGATGCCGGCCACATTCTGGGATCGGCCACGGTAATGTTCGAGTCCGATTCGCGCCTGTTGTTCTCCGGCGATGTGGGCCGCCCCAACATGCCGATCATCCGCAATCCCGACCCGCCACCCGCGGCGGATTACCTCATCATGGAAAGCACTTACGGCGGACGCTTTCACGAAGAAATGGGGTCGGTAAAAGACAAGCTGGCGGACATTGTCAGACGAACGGCTGGGCGCGGCGGGAAACTCATCGTGCCGGCATTTGCCGTAGGCCGGAGCCAGCAGCTGGTTCTGCTCTTGCACGAGCTGTCGAACGAAGGTCGCGTGCCCAAGATCCCCATGTTTCTTGACAGTCCGCTTGCTGTGGATATCACCAAGGTTTTTCGCAATCACCCGGAGTGCTTCAACGAAGAGACGCTCCGGTACGTGAATGCGGGCGACGATCCCTTCGGCTTCAAACTCCTCACCCTCGTTCACGAAGCGGCGGAATCGAAGAAGCTGAACGACCTGCACGTCCCGTGTGTCATCATTTCGCCGTCAGGCATGTGTGAAGCGGGGCGCATCCTGCATCACCTGCGCAACAATATCGAAGATCCCCGCAACACCATCCTGATCACCGGATTCCAGGCCGAAAACACACTGGGCCGCAAGCTGGTGGAAAAATGGCCGGAAGTGAAAATATTCGGCGAACCCATGCGGGTGCGAGCAGAGGTCAAGAGCCTGCAGGCATTGAGTGCCCACGCGGACAAGCGCGAGCTGCTGGCCTGGATGAAACCGCTCGTAGGGACTGTGAAGAAGGTATTTCTGGTGCACGGCGAATTTGACGGCGCCACAGCACTGCAGGCCGCAATCCAGAAGGAGTATGGCATCGAAACGGTGTTGCCGGGCTGGGGACAGAGCTTCGAGTTGAGCTAAAGCGTGGCTGCTCCGACGCGCGTTATCGTGAATTGGTGAGCCTTCGGGCCACGGAACCACACGCCAAGCCTGGACAATCCTGCGGTTGGCGCCAGCTCTACTGACCGGAGGCTATGTTATCGTCAGATTCACTCTGTAGTCATATGATTCGTACTCAAATCAGCCTGGATGAGCGCGAGTACGCACGCGCCAAGAAGCACGCAGCTAAGCTCGGCATTTCTGTCGCCGAGTTGTTGCGGCGTGCCTTAAGACAAATATTGCCCCCAGAAGGGGACGCGCCGTGGATGCGGTATGCCGGTTTTGTCGAATCGGGCAGCCCGCGCTCCTGTCAGACGATAGATGAAATCGTTTATGGCCCGAACAACTAATATGCGCGCGTGTTACGTTGGCACGCCGGCGTCGCGACATTGATTTGATAAACTGCTCCCTTCACCCCCATGAGTTTCCTCGAAGAGAAATTTTCCCTGAAAAATAGAGTGGCCATAGTGCTGGGCGGCACCAGCGGAATCGGTCAGGCTATCGCGCGAGGTCTGGCCCGCGCCGGCGCTACCACGATTGCGAGCAGCCGCGATCGCCAACGGGTGGAAGTCCAGGCCGCCGACATCGAATCGCTGGGCTCGAAAACGCTGCGCATTCCGAGCGACGTCCAGGACCGGGCGAGCCTGCAGAATTTGTGTGACGAGGCCGTGCTGGCGTTCGGACAGGTGGATATTCTGGTGGTAACTTCCGGGCTGCTGAAGAAGATGCCTAGCGAAGATGTTCCTGACGAGGACTGGACGCGCATTGTGGACGTGAACTTGAACGGGACGTTCCGGGCCAACCAGGTTTTCGGGCGCCAGATGATCAGGCAACAGCGCGGGTCGATCATTAACATCGGCTCGATGACCAGCTTCGTCAGCTTCAGCGAGGTCGCCGCGTACGCGGCCAGCAAGGGCGGCGTCTTGATGCTCACGCGCACGCTGGCCTGCGAGTGGGCCAAGCATAACGTGCGCGTCAATGGCATTGCGCCGGGTGTTTTCCGGACACCCCTCAATACCAAGGTGCTCGATATTCCGGAGCGCTTCGCCGCCATCGCCGGCCGAACACCCATGGCCCGCGTGGGAAACGTCGAAGAGCTGGTCGGCGCCGCTATCTTTCTGGCCTCCGACGCGGCTTCCTTTGTAACGGGTGAAATGCTTCCGGTGGACGGCGGATTCCTGGCCAAGGGCATTTAGACTCGCCAATGGCGAAAGCCGAGTAACCTGTTACAGAGTTTTCAGGAAAGCGATGAGGTCGTCCTTCTCGTCGTCGGAAAGCATTTCTTTGTACGCCGGCATTCCGTTGCCTCCTTCGTCGACCTTGGTGCGCACGTTGGCTTCGGTGGGCTTCTTGCCGTTGTTCATCTTGTCGCGGCTGAACAGGCCTTTCAACCCCGGCCCCATCTTCTTTTCCGTGCTGTCGGAATTGTGGCAGACGCTGCACTGCTGAAACACTTCCTTGCCTTTGTCGGCGTCGCCCTTCTTGTCTCCGGCGAAAGCCAGAGTGGAACCGCAGGCGAGGGCCAGAACGGTAACAAGCGTACATTTGTTCATACGAATGAGATCTCCTGCTGAATTGGCAAACCCATAGTTTACAATTTTCAAGTGCGGCCCGTCATGATTCTGTTCGCGAAGGCGCCAGTTGCAGGCCGCGTGAAAACACGCCTGGCAACGGAAATCGGCGCCCGCCGCGCCGCCGAGTTCCACCGGGCCTTTGTGACCGATAGCCTGGCGAGATTGAAAAAGTTCACCACTGTGGCCGACCTCCAACTGCACACCGACATCCCTACCGATGCCTGGAATGAACTGGACGTTGCGCGCGAAGTGCAAACTCGTGGCGGACTGCAATTAAAATTGCTTCACGCCATTGGGCGAGGGCTGGCGGCGCACCGGCCTCAGGTGATCGTTTTCGGCAGCGACTCACCCACGCTCCCGCACGCGCACGTGCAGAGGTTGCTCGATTCCACCGCGGATGTGGCACTAGGGCCGTGTGAAGATGGCGGATACTACGCAATTGCCTGCCGGCGCGTTCATCCGGACATGTTCGCGGGAGTGGCGTGGTCTACGCCGGATGCTCTGGAACAAACCGAGCGTGCCGCGCGCGCCTGCGGGCTAAGTGTGGAGGGTGGCGATCTGTGGTACGACGTGGATGGGCCCGAGGATCTCGCGCGGCTCATGGCAGAGCCGGAGGTGCCAAGTTCGACCGCGCAGGCACTTGGCTTGGTAAGGAAGCCAGGAGGGTAAATTGAAATCGTTACACTTTGCATTGTGCGCAACCTGCGTCGTGGCCGTATTTTGTCTGGCCGGCTGCAGCAAGAATGGCGGATCCGCGGCCACGGAGCGCGCGAACGCGCCGAGCACCCTGGTGGAGCGCGTGGGCTCGACAGGTTTCATGCAACTCGAGGCCGACAGTTTCAACAAATTGACGCCGCGCGAGCAGGTGCTGGCTTACTGGCTGAGCCAGGCCTCCATTGCCATCGATCCCATCATTTACGATCAGCTCTCGCGATACGGCTTGCGCGAGAAGCGATTGCTCGAGGCGCTGGTGTCTCATCCGCAAGGAATCAAACCCGAGGTCGCAACAAAGATCCTGACGTTTACCAAGCTTTTCTGGGCAAATAGGGGAAACCACAATGATCAAACGGCGCAAAAGTTCCTGCCGGAATTCACTTTCGAGGAACTGCAGCAAGCGGGCGCCGACGCGATCCGCAACGGGCTGCGTATCGGCGATCCGTATGGCACGGGCCATCCCATTCAGACGGAAGCCGAATTTGGCGCGGAGATCAACGAACTGAAGCCCGCTCTATTCGACCCCGGCTTCGAGCCGATGATCACAGCCAAGAGTCCGGCGGGCGGGCTCGACATTCTACAGGCCAGCGCGAATAACTTTTACTCGGGCGTGGCAGTGGTTGACTTGAAGGGATTTCACGAGCGCTATCCGTTAGATTCCCAACTGGTGAAGGCAGGCGGCAAGCTGGAGGAGCGCGTTTACCGCGCGGGTACGCCGGACGGCCGGATCCCTCCGGGACTCTATGCGAAGTTCCTCGGGAAGGCCATCGAACATTTGCAAAAGGCCCGTGCCTTTGCCGAGCCCGGGCAGGACCCGGTGATCGGCGATTTGATCCGTTTTTACCAATCCGGCGAACCGGAAGACTGGCTGCGCTTCGGCATCAGTTGGGTGCAGAACAACGCGAACGTGGATTTCGATAGCGGTTTCATCGAAGTGTACCGGGATGCGCGAGGGGCCAAGGGCACGTCGCAGAGCTTTGTTACCGTGACCGACCAGCGCGTCAATGCGCTGATGGTCAAAATTGCAGACAACGCGCAGTATTTTGAAGATCACGCGCCCTGGGACGCAAAATACAAGAAACAAGGTGTGAAACCTCCTATGGCTAAAGCGGTGGAAGCGTTGATCGAAACCGGGGATTTTCTTGTTTCGACCATCGGAGACAACTTGCCCAATGAAAACGAGGTTCATGAGAAATACGGCAGCAAAAGCTTCTTGTTTACGGGAACCACGCGAGCCTTCTCCCATGCTGCTGGACACGCTTCGATCGAAGAGTTTGGCTATTCGAAGGAGGAAATCGACCGCGCCGAGAAGTATGGCGACCAAGCTGAGGACCTGCTGACTGCTCTTCATGAAATCATCGGGCACGGATCCGGCAAGCTCAGCCCGAAATTGACCCACGACGCCTCGTTCTATCTGAAAGAGTATTTTTCGACGCTGGAAGAAGCCCGGGCGGACCTGATGGCTCTGTGGAACGCATTCGATCCCAAGCTAAAGGAATTGGGCGTAATTTCGAGCCCGGAGGTAGCCAGGACCATGTATGATTCCTCGGCGCGTGTGGCACTCACGCAGTTACGAAGGGTTCTGAGGGGAGACACGCTGGAGGAAGATCACGACCGCGACCGGCAGCTCATCGTCAACTACATCGCCGATAAGACCGGAGCGATCGAGACCAAACAGCGCGAGGGCAAAACGTACATTGTCGTGCGCGATTACGACAAGATGCACCAGGGCGCGGGCATGCTGCTGGCTGAATTGATGCGCATCAAGGCTGAAGGCGACTACGCTGCCATTAAGGCGCTGGTGGATAAGTACGGCGTCCATTTCGAACCGGCGCTGCGGGATGAGGTGGTGGCCCGGTATACAACCTTGAATCTACCGACTTACTGGACAGGCATCAACCCATCGCTCGAGGCGAAATTCGGGCCGAACGGCGAGATAAGTTCTGTAAACATGATGTATCCGCGCGATTTCGCGAAGCAGCAGTTGGGATATGCAGGGATGTACCGTTAACCAGGCCTCGGAACAGCGGATTCTGCGTTCATTCGCCGAAGCCTGATTTCTTGCGCTCACAGCTGGCTTATCACGGCGATTACTCGATTTTGATCCATGTGCCGGCGATCGCACTTGCGTTGAGGACGGTGTGTAATTCCTTGCCCTGTTTGACCAGGACGAAGAATAGACTCAGCGGAACAGGGCTGTTGGGGGTATTGAGCACCATTGTTCCAGTGCAATTCGAATTGACTGAATAGGTCCCGCTGTTCGCCGTCCAATCGAGTTCTAGCGGTGTGCCGTTGATGACAGTGTGCTCCACCCCCGTGAAATTACCGTTGCCATTGAAATGATACACGCCTATTGAGCGGAACTGCGCTTCTTGCGGAAGCCCGGGGGTGCCAATGAGCACGCCTTCGGAGTTGAAGTTTCCGTAATCGCCAAAAAGCGTTCGGTTCGAGCAGTGTAGTAGGCTGTCCGACTCAGCCATAGCAGGTGCGCCCGACGCCAGTAAACCGCAAACGATCATCATGGGAGTTGCGATCATCGAAATTCTTAAACTTTGCCTCTTCATTTTTGACCTCCTTGTTTGGTCAGGATATGCACTATGAAGAATTGGGCTGGGAACTTCAATCGGCTGCGGCCTCTTTGCTTGTCTCCCGTTTGTCTCTCGATAACCGACTCAGAATCAATAATGTGTGGGGCTAGATCTTCAAGAATGAGTCGCTTTCATCGCCAAATTATGGAAGTGTTATATTGCATTCTGCGGTTGCCCCCACCATGGAAGAGACCAGGCGTCTATTCTTGCCCATTCGTTTTGGAATCTTTGAGGTTGATCTTCAGGCGGGCGAATTGCGCAAACAGGGCTACAAAGTTAAGCTGCAGGAGCAGCCGTTTCAGGTCTTAGTCATGTTGTTCGAGCGTCCTGGAGAGGTCGTGACGAGGGAGGAACTCCAGAAGAAGCTTTGGCCAGCAGACACTTTCGTCGACTTCGAGCGCGGCCTGAACAGAGCCATCAACAAGCTTCGCGAAGCGTTAGGCGACGATGCCGACAGTCCGCGCTTCATCGAGACCTTGCCTCGGCGTGGGTATCGCTTCGTGGCGCCGGTTGAGACAGCGGGCGCGCGCGAAGGTGAAACGGCTGGAAGGAACCGGCTGACATTGGTACCACCGGATTTTCCGCACGAAGTGGAAAACACCGTTTCGACCGCTGCGGCTCCCAGGCGACAGGTTCTGCCCTGGGCTGCCGCAGGCATAATAGCGGTGATCGCGGTATTTGGTTATTGGAAGCCGTGGCGCGCTCCTCCGATCGTAGCGGACCGTTCGTTCTCACAATTTGACCTGGACCTTGGCCCAGAGCCGTTCTCGCAGCCGGCGATCTCGCCCGATGGCAGGCGGATCGTCTTCGTTTCAAATGGGGCTTTAGCCATCCGGCGCCTCGACCAGACAAAGTCTATTCGACTCGCCGGGACCGAGGGCGCCTTCTTGCCATTCTTTTCGCCGAACGGCCAGTGGGTTGCCTTCTTCGCGGCCCGCAAGCTCCGAAAGGTCGCCATTGAGGGCGGCGCTCCAATCGCGCTGTGCGATGCCGCGGGCCCTGGCGGCGGAAGTTGGGGTGACGACGATAACATCGTTGCGGCACTGGACGCGACACGAGGGCTTTCCCGGGTACCCGCCGCGGGTGGAGTGCCGCAGCCTTTGACGGACTCGAAATCGGACCCCTCGGCCGGACTGATGCATGGTTGGCCGCAAGTGCTTCCCGGCGGCAAGGGCATTTTGTTCGCAGCCACAAACGCGAGCGGGCTAGGCTCGCTTCGGGTCCTTGGCGCGAAGGACGGCAAGCTCAAAACGATTGTCGAGAATTCCACCGGCGGTCGATTTCTCGCGAGCGGATATCTTGTCTACCACCAGCGCGAGACGCTGTTTGCGGCGCCCATGGACGCGGGCAGGCTGGAGTTGAAGGGCCCGGCAGTGCCTCTCGTATACGAAGTGCCTGACTCGGGAGACTTCGATCTGTCCAATTCCGGCACGCTGGTTTACCGGCGTGGTCCGGCGCGAATTAGCCTTCCTTCCTGGCTCTACTCCTTCGGGAAGATCGAGCCAGCGTTGGCAAAGCCAGGCAATTACTCATCGCCTCGTCTGTCACCGGACGGGACGCGGCTGGCGTTATCCGTGATCCAGGAGGGTAAACAAAGCCTCTGGGTTTATGACCTCAAACGGGAGACGTGGAATCGGCTGACGTCCGAGGATGAGCCGGAATGGCTTCCCACATGGACGCCGGACGGCGAGTTTATCGCATTCCGATCTGGAAACACGCTCGCCTGGACGCAGTCGGATGGGAGCGGGAAGGTGGAACGTCTGTCGGGCGTTAGCCGCAATGCAGGCCCTTGGTCATTCTCGACCGACGGAAAGTGGCTTGCGTTTTGGCCGCTTCAGCCGGGCTCGGACCTCTGGATTGTCCCGGCGGAGCGAACGCCAGGTGTGCTGCGCTTAGGTCAACCGCAGCTGCTGTTGCAGCAGGCCGGATCTAAAGGCGCGCCTGCTATATCGCCCGACGGCCGCTGGCTAGCCTACAGCTCGGCTGCATCCGGACGCTTCGAAGTCTATGTGATGCCCTTCTTACCACAGGGGAAGGCATCGGGCCATAAATGGCTGGTGTCGAACCGGGGAGGATGGAGTCCCATTTGGTCCCGCAACGGCCGGGAGCTGTTTTATGGAGGCCTTGATGGTCGAGTTCAGGTGGCTGCATACACGGTTACGGGTGATTCGTTCGTAGCGGAGAAAGCCCGATTCTGGTCCGAGAAGCAGATGGCGGACGTTGGTCTTTCTTCTTCCTTCGATGTTGCGCCAGACGGCAAGCGCGTGCTGGCCCTGGTCGCTGCCGGGGACGCCAAGCCCGAAACGATCCTGCGCGTGCTGCTCAACGTCGACAGCGAGCTGCGCCGGAGGGCGCCGGCGCACCGCAATTGACCTCCAGTTTCACCGCCACGGAAGGAATCCTGATACTTACTTCGCCCACTTCTGCACGCGCCAGTTCTTGATCTCGCTCACGTAAATGGCGCCGGTTGAATCTACGGCTATGCTGTGCGCGAAGTCGATCTTGCCGGGAATGCGGCCGTAGGAACTGAGCACGCCCTGAATTTCGCCGTCGAGGTTCAGCTTGACGATGCGGTTATTGATGCCGTCGCACATGTAGATGGCGTTCTCGGGGGCGTAGTACGTCAAGCCCCAGGGCTGGCCGACATCGGTCCATTTGCCGAGGTAACGGCCATCGGCGTCGAAAATCTGGACGCGCGAATTGGAGCGGTCGGCAACGTACACGCGGCCTTTTGAATCCAGACAGACGTCGTGCACCAGGTCGAACTCACCGTCACTCGTGCCTTTGTGGCCCCAGTGCATCACATACTCGCCGTCACGGTTGAACTTCACAACCCGCGAGTTCACGTATCCGTCGGAAACGTAGAAGAAATCGAGCGAGGGTGTGAAGGCGATGTTCGTGGGCCGGTTGAAGGCATCCTTGCTGTCGTTGTTACCCGGCGATCGTCCGATCACCATTAGCACACGGCCTTCGGGACTGAACTTCAGCACCAGGTGGCCCTCCACGTCGATGCACCAGATGTTACCGTCGGGGTCGACGCGGATGCCGTGGGAACTCTTGATCATGCCGCCGTCGCCCCAGCTTTGGAGGAAATTACCGTTGCGATCGAATTCAATTACCGGATGCGCGCCGCGGTTGAATACCCAGACGTTGTCGTGGCGGTCGACAGCGACACCAGAGGCCTCGCCGAGATTCCAGCCCTTGGGCAGTTTCGCCCAGTTGGGGACGAGCTTATGCGGGAGCGGGGGACCGGACTTCAGATCGGCGGAGAGCGGTGTCAGCGAAAAAAAGGAGAGCAACGGCGGCAAGTTTCATGCGGGCGAGGATAAAACAAAGCAGGGCGAAAGTAAAGGCGAGCAGATTCGTGGCGCAGTCTCACGCCGGGGTTTACCGGGAGAACTGGGCACCAGGATAAGCGATCGCCCTGAATGCCATTCCCGATCCCATTTCGCCTTTCGGTTTGTCCGTTGCAACTCAAATGCGGGCGTTTCTGTGGCTGAACGGCGCGATGAGGATCCGGGCACCTTGGGGGCACCGATGCCTGGGCTTATCTCTGCCGCCGAATCAGTGCCCGTTTTTGTGGGATGACGGCAAGATGCTAGACGTCGGAACGCTTGGCGGCAGCTACGGTTAAGAGTTAGTTCTTTTTCTTGCCGCCTGTAATCCCCTTGAACAGGTCGCCAGCGGCTTTGCCGATGTCGTTTTGAATGCCCTTGATCTCTTCCTTGACAACCGCCTTCATGTCCGGCCTGAAAATTGGATCTGAGCACGTGCCCTCGACGGTAAACGGAATCGGCTTGTTCCCGATGACTGCCATGAGCCCCGAGGTGTGGATAATGGCGCTCATCTTAAAATCGAGCGCATTGGCTGGACTGATGGTACCCCCGCCGCTCAAATCACCCATGGCCGGGACGATCAACTTTATCTCCTGCGCGCTGATACCCTCCGGCGCGGACCGTACACTAGCGCTCAGGGTCTGGATGTCAGTGTCCGGCCCACCCTTCATTCCAGCCAACGTTTCGATGGATGCCATCTTTTTGGGAAGATCGAATCCGACCAATCGCATATTGTTGACCGCCAGCGATCCGTTGGTGACCAGACGATCCGCCGGCCCTTGCATGGAAAGATTGGCGCTGGCGTTGCCACCCCGCAAGGACGCTCCGGCCGGCAGCACAACTCCCAGAGCGGGGAGCAGCGCTTCCAACTCCTGCACTGGCATGTCGGGACCGGAAAGCTTCATGTTCAACACCACGGAATCACCCTGCTCACTGTAGGTCCCCGTGAGGTGCGCGGTTGCACTCCCGATGTGGATGTCACCCTGATGAAGCACCCCCGAGTGCTTCCGGAGATTGTGTTGCACGGAAAAATCCAGTTCCACCGGTCGCGTGGCGGGAGTTCCCTTGCTGGCCAGCTTCAGCTTTTCAGCCTTTAGCTTCGCTTTTATATGCATGTTTGTGCCGTCTGAGTCGCCGCTGCCGTTAAGGGATACCAGGCCCGCGACGGTGGGCGCCACGTCGTTTGCTCCTGAGCCCGCCAGGTCGAGTTGCATCACGCTAAGGGTAGCCGTCACCGGCGTCATCGCCGAATCCGCGGCATTGATTGGGCCGGCTTTTCCGTCCAGCTTTATCGTGCCGCCGCCATGCACTTTCGCGGAGACAGAAAACGGGAAGACCGACGTAGCCGAAAAATCGCGCAGCTCAATTTCCCCCTGTTCCAGCACCAGAGGCTTCCAGTGGCCGATGGTCCTTCGAAGGGTAAGCCGGCCGTTGCTGACCCTTACGAGCTGTACAGAAAGATCCAGCGGCATTTGCGCTGAAGATGGCGTGCCGCCGGATGGTGTTGTGGCTTTGCCGCCGAGGCTGGAGAAATTCCAGTTGCCCGAAGGCGCCTGCACCAGCCCGATATCAGGCTGATCGATAGTCAGATTCGTGACGATCAGCTTGCGCGACATGATGAATGGCCAGATTTCTACGCCGACGTGCAGTGACTGCGCTTTTATGAAAGCGGGTTTTCCAAAGGCCGGATCCTCGGCCACGGAGAGATCGTCCGCCGTGACCTGTCCACGCAGAATGTTGAGATGCAAATTGCCCAGCGTAACCTCTCTGCCGAGCGCACGGGTGAGTTCCGACTGGAGCGTGGGCCGGAACTGATCCACGTTAATCAGAAACGGCAGGCTGACCACAGCCAGGATCAGTACCGCGAGAAAGATTCCAGTCCACTTTGCAATGCGTTTCACAGGCACCTCCCGTGCGACTATGCGATGCGTCTAATGGAGCAGAGACATCTCCGGGCAAGGAACGCCGCGTTTTCCAACTGCGCGCGGAATACATAATTGTATTCCTTTGGCTGACACCACGTGACTCAGGGATTCACTCCGGCAATCCCCGATAGAGGTGATTCGTGCGAGTTCCTGAAATCATTTGATGTTGACGGTGACGGGGTTCGCAGCTGCACCCTGCACACTAATGGTCTTCATAGGGATGAAGAGCCTGGTGGAGGCGGCATCAATGTCCGATCAACTTCGCCAATCCCGCCCCGTACGTATCGAGAGAGTGCTGCAGTGCGAAATCGCCTGGGTCAGCCCCGCCCGCAATATCGACCTCCTGTCCGATGTGCTGATACAGGGGCGGAATGGGAACCTTCGGCACCAGATCGCTCGGGTTTACGACGCGCACGATGTTTGCAGAAGGCGGGAGTCCGTGAATGGGTGAGAACACCGCCGGACCCGCAAAGGTCCAGGTGAAGGCCTCGGGGTGTTGCACGCCCATGATCAGTGCGAGCGCCGCCCCGAGACTGTGCCCAGTGATGTATACCTGAGCGTTTGCCGAACACGCCGTATCCCACGCCTTCTGCAAACTCGGCGCGATAGAGTTCCACACGTCGTCAAAACCGCGGTGGATCCACCAGGGTCCGTGGGGGATCGGCTGCGCGATGGCGCGGAAGTCCTCAAGCCACTGGTGCTGGGTATCGGTGCCCCGGATGGCGATCACCGAGGTGTCGTCCTTGCGCGCGACGACCCCCCAATCGCAATCCTCGGAGATCAGGATTTTCGCTAGTCCTGACGCCGTTTCATGATCGATGACGGACTGGTCCACGGTGACGGTGCCCGTCTGCTGCCAGCCCGGCGGAAATTTTGGCTCCTGTCCCCACGACAGTTGGTACGCGGTGGTATTCAGGGGCAGCAGAACGTCGTGTGCGAAGGCACGGTCGAAGGCCATATTAAGACTGTACCCGCAGCGCGGGCCAGGAGGAAGGGCAGGCCCAGATCCTTACTTAGCGGGGAAGACGGAAGACTATATCACCGGAGAGACGCAGGGGCACCGAGAAACACAAGGCTACTTTAAGTATCACCTGGAGGGTGCAAGATTCTGGTTGGGACCGACGACCGCTCTACAGGAGTCGCTGTGATTTGCAACGGAGCTCTGCTGATTAAGCACCTGACGTAGCGCAGGGCCACGCCCGGTTTTGGCGGGGACCTTCGGCCCTTTTGGTCGTACGAAGAAAAGCCGCAGGTCTTCCGCAAACTGCGCGGCAGCCCTGCGCTACTCTTCTTTTCCCCTTTCGCGGCGTCCGCGATTCTCCTCACGCGCCAGCTAGTGGATGCCCTCCCTTCCTCAGCTTGCCCAGCGTCTCTCCGGAAACTTCCCGCAACTTGTTGATTCTTCGTTCGAGGCATCCGAGAAAGTAGGGTTCAGTGGCACGCGCTGCACGCAGCGCAGTCCGGGTTCATGCTGAAGTCCGGACCCGGGTAAAGGGAGCAGGACGAAGAGGTCGGTTCTCGACTATCGACGGTCCTACTTGATAGCCCGTATCAACTCGGCGATGACGCCACCTATCGAGTCGGTATCCATATATGCGTAGCGGCCTGAGCCCTTCTTGCCCGTTTCGCCCCATGCCCCGGACTGCGCCACGTTGTAACCCAGCTTCTGATATTCGGCGATGGACTTCTCCAGGTCGTCCACCGGCACACCGAGGTGATGGACACCCTCGCCGTGGGTTTTCAGGTAATCCGCATATAGGTTGGGCGGATTGGCGGGCGGAATGATCCACTCGTAGGTAAACTGGGTGTGCCTCTGCCAGCACACATCGAAATCCAACCAGAGCGGTTTGCCATGGTAGCGGGAGTCCTCGCGCGGGCTGGCATGCGCCTTGGGCATGGCCGGAAAACCGAGCGTCTGCCAAAAGGCTGAAACCGCTTCGGCCTGGCGGGCAACGAAGGCAATATGCGAGATCTTTCCTGGTGCCCCTGCGGGAGGCGCGCCGCCAGGCCGGTAGATCAGGCCCAACACATACTTGCCCTGCGCTTCGGTGTCGAAGAAAGTCAAGGTGATTGGGCCATTGCCGGCGTTAATGGTCATCTGCTGAAGCACGCCCACGCCCAGACCGCGCATCCGCTCGATCTCCTTCGTCATCTCCTCCATGCCCGCCACCTCGTGGCCGATAGAGAAAATGCCGTCACCGTGCCGCGTCAGAAAGTCCGTAAACGCGTTGTCGCCTTGCCCAGGTTGCAGCATTTCCACCGTCAGATTGCCGAGGGAACCCGTGACCACGCGGGCTCCGATTGACACGGCCTTGCCGCGATACCGCGCATCGAAAGTGATTTCGCCATTGTCGTGGACATCGGATAAGCCGAGCGTGCTCCAGCCTTGCAGCGGCCGGTCCATGTTCTTCACCAGCCAGGTGACTCGGTTCACTTTCTTATAGAAATCCGGCATCTCGGCGAGGCATGCTCCCGCCACGGCCGCGCACACAACCAGACAATGCAGGAACATCACTAAACACCACTTTTCGGGAATCGGTCCGCGTTTCTTGGCTTTTGCAATCGTCTCGCGCATGTATTGAGCTGCCAGCCGCGCATTCTTATCCCTGTACTCCATGCCGGCCATTCGGCGTTCGATGGTTGGTAGCTGGGCTACACAATTCGAATCCCAGATAGCCGTTGTATCCGATTTCGAGACGCGCATCAACCCTTGTAACGGGCGCCGGACCCGATTGGCGGCGGGCGAGTGACCCTGCCACGGTAAGCTTCCTCGATGGCAACATGATTCTCGTCCAAAACTGTGCCGATAGCCCGCTCGAGGGCAACCTTCGCCTTGATGTAGGCGCTTTTGGAAGCGTCCTCCATCGAGCGGGCAGGTGCGAGGTAATTCTGGTATAGAATCACCATCAGATTTGTTGAAAGCCCAACGGTGAACGCGCTATTTCTTTGCGTCCGGAGGGAAATGATCGAACATCTTCTGCACTCCCTTGTCAAGAGCCTTGATGTTTTTGTCGGACTTGTCTGAAAGGGTGTCGCTCGACGATCCCCGCCAGACGAGTTTCTTCGTGTTCGCGTCGAACAGATCAACAACCAGAGTACCGACCTTGTAGTTTTCAACGGTTGTAGTGGCGTTTCCGAATCCGCCTCCCCACCGCCATCCGCCTCCGAAGTTGTCGTAGAAGGTGTTGAGAGAGCGTTGATTCTGAGTCATCTCGATCGCTACGATTGCGACATTACCGCCCGACTCCACTAGCGTCCAGCCTTTCGCTGTCAGGGCAGCGTTGACGGCTTCTTTGATCCGGTCGACCCATAATGCATCTTGCGTCTGGACTTTTTCCCAAGAGTAGGTTTTGTACTGGCTAAAATCTGTGCTGCGATCGTAGTCTGTCTTTACCTGCTGTGCGAATGATGCGTTCGCAAGCAGAAGCACGATCCCAACGGAAGCGAATATCGTACGTTGCACGTTCATAAAGTTCTCCAATCGTCTTGCGGTTTCTTTTTCGTCAAACATCCGCCTATGTGTTGTGCAATCGAGCCGCCAAGCGCTGGGGGGATTGCCGATTCCACTCCTTCGCAAATGCTCGTGTCGCGAAACAGTTGGCTGCGCAGCGTCTAAGCGGCCAAAAGAGACGCTTTGCCGCGCCGTTCGCTCCGCTGCGTGCGCGCCCTCGTGTGATGTCAGAGTGACACGGGTGTCGACGAGATGCCGGTCGCGGACGAATGTCGCTTGAGGCCGGTGCGCGGCGGCGGTGGCCAACGGCAGTGATCGTTTCGCGGGAGCGCCATAAAGGATGGCTTACGTCACCTGTCGAAACTCTCGGCGCGAAGAAACATGAAATGAGCCACGCGGGCCAAGCGGTCTCGGGGTCTATTACGGGTCGAGCTCTTGGACACTGCGCGCTTGGCTCCATATAGCACCATTCTGCGTCGGGTCTGCTTGACACCGGCTACCCTGCCGCGATAAGTTGGACACGCTTCCCAGTTCCAAAGCTTTCCATGTAGAAAGGCCACTGAGGTTCTGCAGGACGTTCTATATGGCCTCGCTCGCTCGAGTCTCCGACGGTGGCCCTTTCGCCGGGTATCAACTTGACGAAGCATGGGACGAAATGTTCGACACCTCAGGCGATCCACGCCCGCACTACCGAGAGCTGTACAGCAGGCTGCTCGCGATTCCCGCCGATGAGCTCCGGCGGCGCAAGCAGGCAGCAGATCTTGCCTTCCTCAATCAAGGAATCACCTTCAATGTTTACGGCCGTGAGGAGGGAGCCGAGCAGATCTTCCCGCATGACCTGCTGCCGCGCATTATCGCTCGCGCCGAGTGGCGGGAGATCGAGGCGGGCCTCACCCAACGCATCACAGCGCTCAATCTGTTTCTCCAAGACATTTATCATGAAGGCCGCATACTGTCGGACAAGGTAATCCCTCGGGAGGTCATCTATACCTGCAGGCACTATCGCCGCGAGATGCGTGGCATACACGTGCCGCAGAGCCGCTATCTGACCGTGGTGGGCACCGATCTCATCCGCCGCCCCGACGGCCGCTTCGTAGTGCTCGAGGACAATCTTCGCGTGCCGAGCGGAGTGTCCTACATGCTGACCGGCCGCGAGATCGTGAAACGCATGTTCCCGGTTCTGTATCAGAGCTGTGGGGTAATGCCCATCGACCATTACAGCCAATTGCTTCTTTCCGCATTACGAGGCCTCGCCCCACGGGATGTGGACGATCCAACGATCGTGCTGCTGTCGCCCGGCATCTACAACTCCGCCTATTTCGAACACGCCTTTCTGGCGCGGCAGATGGGCATCGATCTGGTCGAAGGATGCGATCTGGCGGTTCACGAGGACATCGTCTACATGCGCACGACTTCCGGCCTGGTGCGCGTCGATGTCATCTATCGCCGCATCGACGACGACTTCATCGATCCGCTGGCATTCCGCCCGGATTCGGGGCTTGGCGCAGCCGGCTTGTTCAATGCCTATCGTGTGGGCAACATCGCTCTGGGGAATGCGATCGGAACCGGAGTCGCGGATGACAAGGCCGTCTTCGCTTACGTGCCCGCGATTATCAAGTATTACCTCGGCGAGGACTCCATTCTCGAGAACGTAGAAACCTATCTGATGACCGATGACGCACAGCGTGCGCTACGTTCTGGATCATATTGGACCAGATGGTGGTGAAGGCGGTGGGCGAATCCGGCGGCTACGGGATGCTGATCGGACCGCACAGCAGCACGGAGCAGCACGAAGAGTTTCGACGGCGCATACTTGCCGACCCTCGCAACTACATCGCGCAGCCGGTGGTGAATCTCTCTCGCGCGCCGTGTTTCGTGGAAGGCCAGGCTCACGCCCGGCACGTGGACTTGCGTCCCTACGTTCTCTTTGGCGATAAAGTCACCATCGTTCCGGGGGGTCTGACGCGTGTTGCTCTCCGCCGCGGATCGCTGGTGGTCAACTCATCACAGGGCGGCGGCAGCAAAGACACGTGGATCATACACGAATAAGATGCTTTCCCGAGTGGCAGACAACCTGTACTGGATGAGCCGCCATCTGGAGCGCGCGGAACACGCGGCGTCCCTGATCGACGAGCACCTGAATCTAATGCTCGATTCATTCTCCATTCCGGTGGATCAGCGTTGGACGCGCGTGACCGCCAGCCTCGGCGTGAGCATGCCTGACGGCCCAGTCGAGTCTATCGCCCGCAGCCTGACCTATGGCGAAAGCCCGTTCTCAATCGTGAGCTGCATCGCCTCCGCCCGCGAGAACGCAAGGCAGGTTCGTGAACAGACCGGTTCAGCCATGTGGGAACAGCTGAACCGTCTTTTTCTGGCCGTTCGCGGCGCAGCCGGCGAAGACCTCTGGAAATCCGACCCGCACGAGTTCCTGAAGATGGTTCGGGAGGGCGCGCATCTTTTTCAGGGCATCACCGATTCGACCATTAACCACGACCAGGGGTGGCGCTTCATCGAGCTGGGCCGATATCTGGAACGCGCCGGCGCGTTGGCCGTTCTTCTGGACGTACATTTCGAAATGTTTGCAGACCTGGGGCCCTCATCCGAGCTTTCCGAGCACCTCGAGTGGGTCGGCCTGCTGAAAAGCTGTTCGGCATTCGAGGGGTACTGCAAGGTTTATACCGCTGACCTCAGAGCCGATCGGGTGGCCGAGTTTCTGTTGCTCAATCACGGTCTTCCCGCATTCGATTCGTTTCTGTATGGAACGTATCCAGAGCGCAGTCCGGTCGCTTCCCGAAGGATCCCGAAAGGCGACTGCGCGGCTGGGGCGTCTCACTGGCCGCTTGCGAGCCGCCTTGAGTTTCAGCAATATCGAAGAAATCATGTCAGCGGGTCTACACCCCTGGCTGGATAACGTACGGCGGCAGCTCGAACAGATCCACGTCGGCATTCGAGAAGCCTATGTCGACTATCCCATCGAGCGGTCCGTAGGCGCCTGAGGCGACGATGTACTACTCCATCCGCCATGTAACTCACTTTCGATATGGCGCCAATGTGTACGAGAGCGTCATGGAGGCGCGGATGCAGCCGCGCAGCGAGAGCAAGCAGCGGTGTTACTCATTCAAACTTGCCGTGCAGCCACGCGCGCGAATCTATCTTTACCGCGACTCACTGGCTAACACAGTTCATTACTTCGACATTCCGGAAATCCATCGGGAGCTGGCCATTACAGCCGAAGCGCTCGTGGATCTTGATCCAGTTCCGATTCCCGACCGGCTCGACGAGGCGGACTGGAAGCTCCTTGACCCCGACCTGATGCCGGCGGATGCATTCGAAATGCTGCTCCCGAGCCATTTCGCGCGACCTTCTCCGGCTCTAGAAGAGCTTGCGGCCAGTATTGGCGCCGAGCGCCGCGGAGATCCGCTGTCGCTGCTCAAAGAACTTAATCAATCCATGTACGGCGCCTTCGAATACAAGCCGAAAGCGACCCGCGTGGATTCACCGATTGAAGAGGCCCTCACCAGCCATCAGGGCGTCTGTCAAGACTTCGCCCACATCTTCATCAGCATTCTCCGCGGCATAAGGATCCCGGCCCGGTACGTGAGCGGATACTTGTATCACGGGAGCGAGGATCGGGATCGTTCCAGTGACGGCGCGACGCATGCCTGGGTGGAGGCCTGGCTTCCAGGCCCGGGCTGGGTCGGCTTCGACCCGACCAACAACCTGCTCGCCTCCGGGCGTCATATCCGTACGGCCATCGGACGCGATTACGCGGATGTGCCGCCCACGCGCGGAGTCTTTAAGGGAGAGGCGTCGACGAAGCTCACCGTGTCCGTAGCGGTCAGCCCATCGGAGATTCTGCCTCCGGAACGCGATCTTATACCCGAATCCATTTCGGAGGAAGACGGGGTTCCGCGGAAGCGCGATCGTCAGCGGGAACAACAGCAGCAAGAGCAGTAACCCCGGCGGAACACATCGAACCCCGCCACCGGAGCGGGATCCGGCTCACGATGTTCCAGACGCCGGTCCTGATCCGCCCAGCTTGGAGAATGCGGCCTCCACCCACTTGGACGGCAGTTCATCCACCGCGCAGCGCATGCGCTCCTGCCACCAGCTGGAGATCTGGTTCAGATCTTCGCGCTGATACCGGTGTTCCACAAGCTCATAGCTTCCGCGTCTGTAGAGAACCAGGTCGATCGGGAAATCTACGTTGGAGGCGCACAGCCGGGTGGCATCGAACGCCAGGACGCCCAGCTTGAATGCATAAAGAATCGGATCGGTGTGTGTTAACGAGCGCTCCAGAATCGGCTTCCCGAATCCCGAGTTGCCGATGATCTGATACGGCGTGTCGGGGCCGACCTCGACCCAATTCCCCTCCGGGTAAACCAGAAACAACCGATGCGAGCCGTCGTTCGCCATCTGGCCGCCGATCAAGGAATAGAGGTTGAAATGAAGATCGCTTTCCTCTAGCGATTTCGTATCCTCGTTTGCGAGACGCCGCACCTGTGCTGCATACAGGTTGACCAGTTTGAACAGGCGTTCCCTGGCAGAGATCTGCTGGCTGAAAGCCTCTTCGAAAAAGAGAAGGACCTTATCGCGGAGAGATCGCAGGCCCGAGTTCATTATGAAGAATGAATAGCCCGGACCCTGGTAGGTGGCTACCTTCCTGGCCGTCAGCGATTCGGAACCCGACACGACGCGAGTGTCGGCAATACCGACGAGGCCTTCGTCAACATTAACCCCGAGACAAAATGTCATTCGATTTCCTTGGTGTCGTGGCTTGTCATTACATAAACCCGACCACTCCCTTCGGTCGCGGCTCAGCAGCACGACAGGCCAGTAGAACTAATGCGCCATTGTCGCATTTTTCACGAACGGAGGAGATAAGATCGCTCCGCTTTCGGCTAAAATGATCCTGGATGGCGGCTTAAAGATCTCCGTCGCTGATTGCCTCGTCGGCAAGGCACCATCGATCGTCCATGTTGGCGGGAGCCAATGCTGATCCGATTAGGCTACGACATTCAATTCGACATTCCCGCGGCCGTTCCAATGGTCGCGATGCTCCACGTGCACCCATCGAGAATCGCGGACCTACGGGAACCCGATGAACTACGGCTTACCCCGGCGGCCTCCGGTTGACATGTATCACGATTCGTTTGGAAACATCTGTACTCGCTTCGTGGCGCCTGCCGGGCAACTTCGGCTCTACAACTCGACTTTGATAGAAGACTCCGGCGAGCCTGATCTGGTAAATCCCGGGGCCCGTCAAGTGCCGGTGCAAGATCTCCCCTCGGAAGCGCTCCAGTACCTGCTCGCTTCGCGCTATTGTGAGGTTGACCAACTCTTGAACATCGCGGGAGAGTTGTTCGGCATGACCGAACCGGGATGGCCCCGCGTGCAAGCGATTTGTGACTGGGTACAGGCGAATATCACATTTGGGTACAACTTCGCCAGTTCGACAAAGACGGCTCAGGATGTGTATGCGGACCGCCGCGGAGTCTGTCGCGACTTCCAGCATCTTGCGATTACGTTTTGCCGTTGTATGAACATTCCGGCCCGGTACGCCACAGGTTACCTGGGCGACATCGGTGTTCCTTTAACACCACCGATGGACTTCAGCGCCTGGTTTGAGGCCTACCTGGAGGATCGCTGGTGGACATTCGATGCGCGTAACAACCGTCCGCGAATTGGACGAGTGCTGATGGCCACCGGCCGCGATGCGGCGGACGTGGCGATAACTACGTCATTCGGAACTGCCTGGTTGAAAAGTTTTACGGTTGTGACCGATGAAGTAGGCGTCGCTTGAAATTGGCAATACCTCGCGGAGCTTTCCAGAGCCCCTGATTCCCCTAATTTGCATACTTTATGGCCCTTCACGTCGCCCTCAACCATAAGACGCACTACCGCTACGATCGCCGGGTTTCTCTTGGGCCGCAGATTGTGAGGCTCCGGCCGGCGCCGCACTGCCGCACACCCATCCTCTCGTATTCGTTGAAGGTTAGACCCGAGAACCACTTCATCAACTGGCAACAGGATCCACAAAGCAACTATCTTGCGCGATTGGTCTTTCCGGAGCCGACCAACGAGCTATTCGTGGAAGTCGATCTGATTGCCGAAATGGCCGTCTTTAATCCGTTCGATTTTTTCCTCGAGCCGCACGCGGAACAGTATCCCTTCTCCTACGACGCCGCGGAGGCTGAGGAATTGCGCCCCTATCTGGCAGAGGAACCGGTGGGACCGAAACTGTCCGCATTCCTGGCGGGAGTACCTCGAGGAACGCGCCCGAACGATCGATTTCCTGGTAAGCCTCAATCAACGCGTCCAACATGAAGTCGGATACGTGATTCGCATGGAACACGGCGTGCAAACTTGCGAGGAAACTCTGAATCTACGGACCGGTTCATGCCGCGATTCGGCCTGGCTACTGGTGCAGATCATGCGCCATCTTGGGCTCGCGGCGCGTTTTGTTTCCGGCTATCTGATTCAACTTGCAGGCGGACGTGAAGCCGCTCGAAGGACCGGCCGGGCCCACCGCCGATTTTACGGATTTGCATGCGTGGGCCGAAGTGTACCTTCCTGGAGCTGGCTGGGTCGGGTTCGATCCCACATCCGGGCTGCTCGCCGGCGAAGGCCATATCCCTCTCGCCTGCACACCCGGACGCCGGCAGGGCTGCGCCGATCAGCGGCGTGCTCGATGCCTGCAAGACGGAATTCGGTCACGAGATGACCGTGCAACGAATCTACGAGACCCCTCGCGTCACCAAGCCGTACACGGAGCTTCAGTGGCACGAAATCGAAACGCTGGGCCATCTTGTCGACGCCGATCTGAAATCCGGAGACGTGCGGCTGACCATGGGCGGCGAGCCGACTTTCATTTCCTTGGATGACCCCGACGGCGCCGAGTGGACGACTGCCGCGCTCGGCCCCGCCAAACGCCAGCGAGCGGTGGAACTGCTTGGCAGGCTGCGCGACCATTTCGCGCCCCATGCGCTGCTTCATTTCGGGCAAGGCAAATGGTACCCCGGTGAGCCGCTTCCGCGGTGGGCATTCGGCTGCTATTGGCGCAAAGATGGAGTTCCCATTTGGGAGGATGCCAGGCTCATCGCTGAGAACGCCAAGGATTACGGTTACACGAGCGAAGACGCATTAAGGTTTCTTGAAGCCCTCACGCGCCGTCTTCAAGTGGACGCCTCGTTCATGATCCCCGCGTACGAGGACGTCTTCTACTATCTCTGGAAGGAACGGCGGCTTCCGGTCAATGTCGATCCACTCGACCCGAAGCTGGAAGATCCAATCGAGCGCCAGCGCATGGCGCGCCTTTTCGAACAGGGATTGGGTAAGGTGATTGGCTACGTACTTCCGCTACGGCGGATACCGACCAGATCAGGGCGTCCCTCGATGGACCAGCCAGCCCTGGTTTCTCGCGTCGAAGCAAATGTTTCTCATCCAGGGCGATTCGCCGGTGGGGTATCGCTTGCCGTTCGAATCTCTTCCCTGGATCAGCCCGGAAGACGTTACCTATACCTACGATCCCGATCCATTCGCGAGACGGTCGAGGCTGCCCGAAAAGCCGGAACGAAAGCGCCACCTGTTCACTGAGCCGCCTGTCGCGGATAATCCTGAACCTGCCGCGGACCACACGAAGCCGCCGGAGAAGGGCGAATCCGCGGCTTGGATCGCACGTCCGGCCCTCTGCGTCGAGCCGCGGGAGGGAAAGTTGTTTGTGTTCATGCCGCCGGTCGAGTATCTCGCGGACTATCTCGATCTTGTCGCCGCGATCGAAGACACCGCCGCTTATCTCAAAATGCCCGTGCTGCTGGAAGGCTACACGCCGCCCTCCGATCCGCGAATTGCCGTGCTCAAGGTGACGCCGGATCCAGGCGTCATCGAAGTGAACGTCCATCCGGCGGCGTCTTGGGACGAGCTGGTGGAAAACACCACGGCGCTCTACGATCTCGCGCGCCAGAGCCGTCTGGGCACGGAGAAGTTCATGATGGATGGGCAGCATAGCGGGACCGGCGGCGGCAACCACGTCGTGATCGGCGGCCCGACTGCCGAGGACAGCCCTTTTTTGCGCCGGCCCGATTTGCTGCGAAGTCTGGTCGGTTACTGGCATAACCACCCTTCGCTGTCGTATCTGCTCTCGGGCATGTTCATCGGTCCCACCAGCCAGCATCCCCGGGTGGACGAGGCGCGTACGGATTCCATCTACGAGCTCGAAATCGCGTTCGACCAGATCCCGGACAAGGGCGCGCCCGCCGTGGCTCCATGGCTCGTCGATCGCGTCTTCCGTCACCTTCTCACCGATTTAACCGGCAACACGCATCGCGCCGAGTTCTCGTATTGACAAGCTGTACCCGCCGGAAGCCGCCTCATTGCGGCTTGGCCTGGTGGAGCTGCGCGCGTTCGAGATGCCTCCGCACGCACGCATGAGTCTCACCCAACAACTGCTGGTGCGGGCGCTGATCGCGCACTTCTGGCGGAATCCGTACCGCCGCAAACTCGTTTGGTGGGGAACGACGCTGCATGACCGCTTCTTGCTTCCGCATTTCGTTCAACTCGACTGGGAAGACGTGGTAGAGGATCTGCGCGAAGCTGGTTACGCATTTCAGAAGGATTGGTTCGCTCCGCACTTCGAGTTTCGATTTCCGTTGATCGGCTCGGTAACCCGACGGGGAATGCGCATGGAGCTGCGGCACGCACTGGAACCGTGGAACGTGCTGGGCGAAGAGACGTCCGGCAACGCTACGGTACGCAACGTGGACTCTTCCGTGGAGCGGTTGCAGGTTAAGATGACGGGATTGATCGATCCGCGCTATGTGGTCTTGTGCAACGGGCGGCGGGTGCCCCTTCACGCTACCGGAGAGAAGGGCGAGTTCGTGGCGGGGGTGCGATATCGCGCATGGCAGCCGCCGTCCTGCCTGCATCCGAACATCCCGGTGCATACGCCTCTGGTGTTTGATATCGTGGACACCTGGTCGGGGCGGGCAATCGGGGCCTGTGAATATCATGTGACGCATCCGGGCGGGCGAGCCCACGAACGCCTTCCTGTGAATGCCTACGAGGCTGAGAGCCGCCGTTTGGCCCGGTTCCGCGATATCGGCCATACGCCGGGAGTTATCGCAGTGCCGGACGAGGAGCGCAATCCGGAGTTTCCATTAACGTTGGATTTGCGCCGAATGTCTCGGGCTGCGCCCACGGAAGCGTTTGACGCCGCGTCCCAATGAAGATTTCCGCAGACACAATCGCGACGCCGCCCCTAGTCGCCGAATTATCCCCAGACGGCAGGCGTTTATGACGAGATGTCCGGCGCCGGGTGGGGTTCTTCGCCCTCATTGGGACACGTTCATCAGTTCGTTAACCGCGCTCGGCGGGGAGGAACTTGCCCACCGCTGGAGGACGGCAAGGCAGCGAATTCGGGAAAACGGCGTCACCTATAACGTCTATGGCGATCCGCTGGGCGAGGATCGCCCCTGGAGTCTGGATGCTATTCCTCTTGTTATTCCGCCATCGGAATGGGCACAACTGGAAACCGGCGCTGATCCAGCGCGCGCGCCTGTTGAACGGGATACTGGCGGACCTTTACGGTCCGCAGCAATTGCTTCGCGGAGGCCACATTCCGCCGGCTCTGGTATTCGCGAACCCCGCTTTCTGGCGGCCGTGTCACGATGTGCCCGTAGCGGGTAACACGTACCTGCACCTGCTTGCGGTCGACCTGGCGCGCTCGCCGGATGGGCAATGGTGGGTACTCTCGGACCGAACGCAGGCGCCTTCGGGCGCGGGTTATGCGCTCGAGAACCGCATCGTTCTGGCGGAAACCTTTCCGGACTTGTTCCGCGAGTTCCGAGGTGCAACGCGTGGCTTCATTTTTCCGCGCTTTTCGCGACACGCTGCTGCGCCTGTCACCATTGCCCCGCGAGCATCCCCGCATTGTCCTCCTTACGCCCGGACCGTATAACGAGACGTACTTCGAGCACTCTTATCTTGCCCGTTACCTCGGTGTCCTCTTGGTTCAGGGCGGTGACCTGACGGTGCGCGACTACCCGGGTATTCCTCAAGACGCTCGAAGGGCTTAAACCGGTGGACGTGATTTTGCGACGCGTGGACGATAGCTTCTGCGACCCCATCGAATTGCGCTCCGATTCTTTCCTGGGCGTGGCGGGCCTGGTCGAAGCCGTGCGGGCTGGCAACGTGGCCGTGGCCAATGCATTGGGCAGCGGTTTAATTGAAACGACGGCCTTCATGCCGTTTCTTCCCGGGCTCAGCCAACGAATGCTGGGAGAGCCCTTGAAACTCCCGGCCGTCGCCACGTGGTGGTGTGGCCAGCCCGAGGCGTTCCACTACGTACTCGATAATCTGGATTTTCTGGTGATCAAGCCGGCATTCCCATCGCAAGGGATGGAGCCGGTTTTCGGAGGAAAGCTTGCCGCCGGCGAACGCTCGCGGCTGATCGCGCGCATGCACGCAACGTCCGCATGAATTCGTCGGACAGGAGTTGGTAAACCTGTCGACGGTTCCCGTCTGGTCCGAGAACACTCTCTCCCCCCGCCGGGTGGTTCTGCGTGTGTATCTGGCGGCGGCTGGAGACTCGTGGGTTGTGATGCCGGGCGGACTTGCCCGCGTGTCCTCGTCACTCGGCACGCCGGTAGTCTCCATGCAACGCGGCGGCGGCAGCAAGGACACGTGGGTTCTTTCGAACGGGCCGGTCGATACTTCCTCTCTACAGCGGCCGCGCGATCTGCCGGTTGAGTTGAATCGCGGGGAGACCAGCGATCTCCCCAGCCGCGCAGCCGATCACATCTTCTGGCTGGGCCGCTACGCGGAACGCTCCGAGCATCTGGCGCGGATACTTCGCTGCATTCTGGTCCGGCTCACTGGCGAGTCGGGAACGCCGGAAAGTGGGAGTGGGAATCTCTGATGAAGCTGCGCGATTGTTTGGAAACCCCCGATCCCGCACTGGCGATGGACGATGCACAAGGGCATCTTGACCAATCGCGGGAATTTGAGCAGGCGATCCTTTCGCAGATTTTCGACGGCCAGCGCAGCGACAGCCTGAACGGAACTCTGAATAAGGCTGGGCGCGCGGCAGCGCACGTGCGTGACCGCCTTTCGAGCGATCTGCTCCGTATTGTGAGCCAGTTCGGCACACTGGCTCGCGCCCCCGGCGACTCTGCCTGGGGATATATCCCGGCAGGCGACGCGTTAGCCGTACTGAATCGCTGCGTCGGCACGCTCGCGGCGCTGCGAGGGATCGAAATGGAAAACATGACCCGGGGCCCGGGATGGCGATTCCTCAATATCGGAAGACGCATTGAGCGCTCCGTCCATTTGGTGCAAGCTTTTCCGCGCGATCATCGTACCGCTGCGTCTCGAAACGTGGCCCGCGCTCGAGATGCTGCTCGAGGTCGCCGACAGTTCGATGACTTACCGGGCGCGCTATTTCACTACCCTTCAGGCCGCCCCAGCGCTGGACCTGCTGATGAACGACGAGGCGAATCCGCGCTCACTTGCCTTCCAAATGAAGGATCTCACGGAGCATTGCCGGTCTTTGTCGAGCATGCCATCCGGAGCCGGATGGCCAGTTTCCAAACAGAGACACTTGGAGGAAGCGGCGTCAAATCTGTTTCGCGCGGATGTCGGCAGGCTCTGCATTCCGGACACGAACGGCGTGCGCGTGCTGCTCGACGAACTTCTCAGTCGAATGGAAGGGGAGTTGCCCACCTTTTCGGACGCGATCACGCATACTTATTTCAGTCATGCGGAGGAATTGGAACGGGCCACTTGATTTATCAAGTCCGGCACATAACCACATACGACTATGAGGACCCGGTCTCGGTCTCGCATCACGTCCTGCGCCTGACACCTCGCAATCTTCCACGGCAGAGATGCAGTAGAAGCCAAATAGCCATTGCTCCGGCACCGCCGAGTTCCATCACGCGCATCGATTATTTCGGCAATCTGCTGACATTCTTCACGCTGCGAGAGCCGCACGGCCGCCTGACCGTGGAGGCGAGCAGCGAACTGGAAGTGCAGACCGTCGAGGCGCCGGATTTTTCCCGATCTCCGCCCTGGGAGACAGTGCCGCAGTCGTTGGAAGGCGAGACTAGCGTGGAAGTCCTCGACGCCTACCAGTTCGTTTTCGATTCGCAACGCGTCGGGGCAAGTCCGGAACTGGCGGCCTACGCGCGCGATTCGTTTCCCGCAGGACGTCCGCTGCTGGAGGCGGTTCGCGATCTCACGCGAAGAATCCACCAGGATTTCCGCTTCGACACGAAAGCGACGGAGGTCACGACTCCGGTTGAGACATTCTTCGAAAAGCGCCGCGGCGTATGCCAGGATTTCGCTCATCTGCAGATCGCCTGCCTGCGATCGCTGGGCCTCCCGGCGCGTTATGTGAGCGGCTACCTGCGAACCATGCCGCCGCCTGGCCGCGCACGTTTAGCGGGCGCCGACGCGTCGCACGCCTGGTGTTCGGCGTGGTGCCCAGGCGCCGGGTGGGTGGATTTCGACCCCACCAATGATTGCGTGCCGTCGGACGGTCACGTTACTCTTGCTTGGGGGCGTGATTACAGCGACGTCAGCCCTATTCACGGTGTTCTGTTCGGCGGCGCCCGGCACACTCTACAGGTGGGTGTGGATGTGATTCCGGTCGAATGAGCAAGTAGTCAACTCGCCGGCCACGCAGGAAGATTCGAGATGGAAGAGTTCTAGCGCAAGCCCCGCCGCTTCCGACTTGCGGGGAAAATTGGGATCCGATTCATCCTTTTCCATTGCGAGGGAGCTTCCGCGTCGAAGGAGCGGGGTCCCGGAAGTGACGACGAGTGGGCGGTCAGAGCCCGCTGCGGGCCTGGATGTTGTTGTTCGTTGATTACATCGCGACAAAGAAGATCATCGCGCCGGCATTGAATAACCTTGTCGGGGGCCCGTCAAATCCTCGTCAACAACGCCGGCACCGCCGGGCAGGGTGACGGCCTGCCTTCGAGTAGCAGTCTCGATGCAATAGAGCGGGCCTTCCGCGTAAACTTTCTGGGCAGCGTGGCAGTAACTCAAGCGATGCTTCCGCTCTTGTGCAAGGCTTCATCCGCGAACATCGTAAATGTGTCGAGCGGACTCGGATCGCTGACGAAGAGCGGCGATCCAGCAGGGACCCATGTCGCTGCGAAGTTTCTCGGCTACGCCGCATCGAAGGCAGCTCTCAATATGCTCGCCGTGCAACTCGCCTACGAACTGCGCGGAACGTCGATCAAAGTGAATTCAGTCGATCCAGGCTACACCGCAACCGATCTCAACCAACATCGGGGGACGCAGTCCATTCCCGAAGGGTCGGCGGAGATCATTCACCTGGCGCTGCTCCCTGATGATGGTCCAAGCGGGACGTTCTCGAACGCGCAAGGCATCGTTCCGTGGTAAAAGTGCACGCAAGGAGGAAATTATGAGCAACGGAAACTACAAGACAGCGATCATCACTGGCGGGAGCCGCGGGCTCGGGCGCAACACGGCGATCCATCTGGCGCGGCGCGGCGTGGACGTTCTCTTCACGTATCACTCGAATCTTGCTGAGGCCCAGAACCTCATCCGCGAGGTAGAAGCCATGGGAAGAAAAGCTGCCGCATTTCAACTCGACGCCGGAAATATCAGCGTATTTGATGGCTTCGTCGACCAAGTCCGCAATATGCTTCGAGTTTGGGGCCGGGACCGATTTGATTACCTGGTAAACAACGCCGGAACTTCTTTGCACAAGCCGTTCGATCAAACTTCGGAAGCCGAATTCGATCAGATCGTGAATGTGCATTTCAAGGGCGTTTACTTCCTAACTCAGAAGCTTCTGCCGCTCATGAAGGATGGCGGACGCATTGTGAACATTTCGTCGGGGCTGGCGCGCTTCAGCATTCCCGGCACTTCAGCTTACGGGGCGGCCAAAGGCGCAATCGAAGTATTGACGCGTTACTTGGCGAAGGAGCTTGGGGCACGTGGAATCACAGCCAACGCGGTTGCCCCGGGGGCGATCGAGACAGACTTCAGTGGCGGGATGGTGCGCGACAATCCGGAAATTAACAAGCAGGTTGCCGCCATGACGGCGTTGGGACGCGTTGGCGTCCCGGACGATATTGGGCCGATGATTGCGGCGCTGCTGTCAGATGACAACCGCTGGGTGAATGGGCAGCGCATTGAGGTCTCAGGCGGGATGTCGCTGTGAAGGTCTAATCGGTGCAGCCCAGAGGCAGTCGTTCGTTTATACGCATTGTCATTGCCCCGCGTCCCCTCACAAGATGGGAGCAATGAACGGCAAAGTAGTAGGAATCGACGTTCACAGAAAGTCGTGAATTCCAAAGCTCCTGGCTACCGGGAGAAGGTTATTGAACAATTGGTCGGGGCGAGTGGATTCGAACCACCGACCTCCTGGTCCCGAATCAGGCCGCATTTCCCAACACTATGATTACACAGCGAATATTTTTGCAAGAAAACTCGATTTAGGTACCAAGAACGCGTCTGTGGATGGGCAAACTGGATGGGCGGTTTTAAAAGATCTTCCAAAACCGGGCCGGCGAGCACCAGAACGTTGTCGTTCACCAATAATCAAACCGTATCGAGATGGCTTCCTTCTGGCGCGACAAGATTTTAGGTTCGGACACATGATTGGCGATGGACAGGTTTCCGCTTGTGGCAGCGAAGTGACGGACGTGTTGGAACGGAAACGAAAGCGGCACCGGCTACAGAGCGGTGAGTGAAACGCTCTTATTTCTTGGCGCAGGATAGTGGAGCCTACCTGCCGCGCTCCAGACGGGGTTCTCGTCAACTCGCGGCCGAGCAGGACTCGATCGAGATCACGCCCAGCGATCCGTGCGGCGTAACAGAAATGATCGATTCCTAAACGGTACGGCGTTAATCGCGGCCAACTGTCCTAGAAATGTGCTAGTCGAGGGGCGTGCCCCGAGTCGCCCCCAGTAGCGTGTTGCCGTAGTGGACCTTATAAACTCGACATTTGGTGATGCCTCGTCGTCCAAGGTTTCGCCAGATTTGGGCTCATAACCCAAGGGTCGGTGGTTCAAATCCACCCCCCGCAACCAAAACTCCCACCTAATCAATAGCTTCCAAGAAGAGCAAAAAGCGACCAAAGAGAACCTGCTACCAAACTGCTCGAATTGCGGTCGATTTCTGGCCTTCTGCGCCGCATCTCGCTCTTTACAACTCCGTGGCTGCGACAAGGCGGTACCGCACGCTCGATACGCGCCGAAGCGCTGATTTTCCGCACGTTTTCGCGGTTCAGTGGTGTTGGGCCTGTGACCGCAGCGGCGACCAACGCGCACAGTGGCCGGCACAGAAAAGATGCGACCTTTGGGTTCAAATCCCAACGAGCTCTGCTGGTTGTTTCATGCTGATTTGTTTGGTCTGTGACTTTTGATGGATCCCGATCGGATGAACCTACTCGGTTGATGCCTGGTTTAGTATTCCGCAAAACTTAACATTCGCCCGTAACCTGCTCTCGACCTCCCGCGAACAATGAACTGGGCGGCGGGTCTCGGCAACTGACCGATAGCATCTCACGCTCAAACTAACGTTAAGGAGAATCACGTTGAACTATCTCAAACATGACGATCGTAGTGCGTCCTTTCGTCCGTCCACTTCCTCCCGTCGTGCCGGCGTCGCGTTCGCTATTGCGATCGCGCTGAGCTTTACGGCCTTGGCACAAGATTCACCCCGGCTTCGCACGCCACGCAGGGCTTTCGAAGGAAGGATCGACTATACGCGCCGCGGATATCGCCGACGCGGTCACAACATGGATCCCAACACTGCGCAAGGCCCAGGCCCGGGCCCGATCGGTCCGGGCCGGGCTGCAATTTGTTTCCCGCCCCGCCTTCGGTGGGCACGACGGTGAATCTTTCGTACTTCGGACCGCCGCCTTCGACGACCAATCAGAGCCTGGTGGGCCCGGTTCAATTGCTCAAGACCGGCCCCGTTGATACAACCAAAGGCACGATCACGATTCCCCTGTATCTGGGACATCTGAAGAACGGGAAAAACGTCTGGTATGTCCTGACGGACGTTGACGATGCCGACGTGGCGGCTGAGCTGGGACTGAATTTTTCAGCAAAGATGACCTTCATGTCCAATGCCGCACGAACCGCAAATCTGGATCAGAACGGGGACTTGGTATTCGACAAGGGAACAGTTGATTTTTCGCCGGTCCGCAGTATCACGCCGGGCCCCGTGGGCCAGGAGTTTCCTCCAACCGCTTTTCAGCCTGGCGCCGTCGGCGACAAGGACTATAGTCCGTTTGTTCAGATTGTCAATGCCGGCGGCGTTATCTATAACGCCCCAATCGTTGCCTTCGGTGTGAACGCCAACGACATCAGCTTCCCGAACGGCAATGTCGATTACTCAAAGGTGCATGATCAGGTGGTGGCGATCGACCCGGTGAACATGACCGTGACGATCAACTTGATTAACGGCTTTAGCTTTGGAAAGCCGGTCTGGTACATGTCAATGGACACGAGCATACCTTTGGGAGCCGCAATCGAGCACAATACCTTCGCTCCTTTGATGGCGGCACTCCATTTGGGCGGTGACGACACCTTCTCCAGCCCGATTGAGCGCATCTTCATTTCCACCAACGGGGCTCACGACTGCGCAAATCCTCAACGGCAAGGCTTGTCCGCGGATCTGGCGGATGGTTTTCGACCCAATAACGTCGTGGGCGGAATACCGACGAATGCATTGGATTACAGTCCTGCATGGGATGCCCAGTTGTTCGAATGGACACAAGACGCAATCAACAAAGGCTTTCGAGGTCAGGTGCGTGAAGAATTCCAGATCCTGACATTCGTCCAAGATGGCCTGATTACGGGCCCGGCCGGCGGCAAGTTCGGAAGCTCTGGCTTCTCAATCAATTGCCCGATCGTCCAACGGCTCAATTAAGGCACGTAACGCCCGCTGTGTGACTTGGTTCCGCAGCGGGCGCACTTTTCTTGGTTTAGAGCATAGCAAACCCGGCCCCCTAAATCGCCACTGTTACCATGAACCCTGGAGCACGCAACGAAGATACCCTCGGTCGTGGTTCCAACAGAATTTTGCCGAAATCTCTCCTAAGCGCGTTCTGGAATCGATTCGAAAAGGAGTTCAGTCGTCATCGTGATTGCCGCTTTCAAACTGCGGTAGACCGGACACTTATCGGCGAAGATCCCGTGCACGCGATTGGCGGTTTCCCGTTGAGTTTCCTCCGCCTTAAGCCTCAATCGCACGTGAATGCGGCGGATCACGAGTACATTGTCCTCCAGTTCTATCTCACCCAATGCTTCCCCGACCAGGCGTTCGTTTGATGCATCGATTTGACGCGCCTCCAGCGCGCCTCCAAAGGTTCCCGTCAGTCAACCAGCCGCGGCGGCAACAATGTAATCAAGGGTTGTGGCGCGGGGTTCCGCGATAGCGGGTGAAACTCTGTAATGCTCGGCGACGGCGCCGTGGACACCGAAAATGACCGGCTCCGACTCAGCCGGGAGATACGCTCTGCGCACTGGGCCTTTCACACGCTCGATTCGTACTTCAGAACGATACACGACTTCAGACACAAATCCTCCACATTAGTTTGGCTTGCGCTGAAACTCCGACGGAGCACGCTGACGATCCAGACCTTCATATTTGAAGCGCCAGAGGAGCGGCACCGCCTCAGGAACATAACACTTGCGATCGTCACACGCCTGATAACGGAACGACCCCTTGACGATCACCTCGCCGGTTGCGGTGACCAGCGGCTTCAGAACAGCCTCCTGCCCAAAAGTGATCTCGCGGCGGATCTGAATATGGCCCTGGTACACCGGGACGGTCTCACCGATTGCTTCCAGCCGCAACATCTCTGAGGGCGGGTAATCGAACGATTGCCGTTTCGCGGCAGGCCCGCCCTCATCCAATCGCCAATCAATGGGAATGTACCCCTGCACTCCGGGAGAATAGACATGCATGCCGGGCTTGAGCTCGATGTCGAGGCTGAGTGCGATTCGAAGACCCGGCCGTGCGATGTCGTTACTCGCCGCGGTGGTGATTTGAAGGTGCTTGGTTTCGGCTGCTCCCGGCGCCGCATTCACTGGCGCCCTAAATTGCCTGGCCAGAATGTCAGCCGTAGAGACGCGGTCCTTGTAGTCATCTTCAAAGTACTTGGACTCGACCCTCCCTTGCGCATCAACGACATATACGCCCGGATATGGAATGCCGTAGCTAGAGGTGCCCGGCTTGGACGTTTCATTGAGAATGCCGTAGGCGCGTATGACCTTGGAGTCCGGATCCGATAGCAGCGGATACGTGATGTGCTGCCGGTCCGCGAAACTCTTGAGCACGCCGACAGAGTCGTAGCTGATGGCCGCTACGCCGAGTCCTTGCTTCCGGATCGCGTCCAGATGCTGTTCCAGCTCGACGAGCTGGATCTTGCAGAACGGTCACCAATCTGCAGAACGGAAGAACACGAGCATGGCCCCTTTCGGGCCCATGATGGATTTGAGGGTCTGGTTCCGGCCCTCTTGGTCCCGCGCGGAAAAATCCGGTACCTGCTGGCCCGCGTCTGGCCCAGTCTTGATGATCTGGCCGCGCAACACCGCGATCAGAAGAGTCCAGATCGCCACTTCGATGAGAAGTCTCTTTGCCATACAGGCACGTCATCTTTCAGAACGTGAACGTATCCTCTTCGGCGATCATGATGACGGGAGGGCCACCGGACGATATCTTCACCGCATGGGCCAAGGTTTCCTTGCCTCCGGCAGACGCCGCGCAGTGCTGGAGCGCCTCCATGGATGGAAAATGAACTTCTGCAATGCAGTAAAACTGAGGTTCGCCTTGCGGCGACTGCAAGATCTTCGTGGCGACCATTTTGGTCTTCCCTGGGAGATTCGCGATCGCCAACGGTACATGCTCTTGCTGATAAACCTTTTCGAAAGCCGAGGCGTTCTTGGGTTGCGGATATGCCACGATCAGTTTGATACTCGTCATCCTATATCTCCTTCCGATTCGAGGTTAATGGGGAGTTACCGGCGTAGCCCAATTCGGCCGTGAATCCAATAGCAAGCCCAACCAGAGCGCACAGCATTGCAACGCCCAGGTGCGATACCAGAATGTGCCACGCATCCAGGTTTGGGCAGTGAATCTCCAGCACACTAGTCCCAACCAGCCCCGCGAGCAGACCGGTCGCCGCCCCGGTCATGCCCGGAGAAAGGATGGCGCCTCGGCGCAGCACCAGCCAGAAGGGCACGGCGGCCATGAACCCGATTGGGATGCCCGCCCGGATGCAGGCCCAGGCGTTTCCCCAGAAACCTCGCTCATGCTGAAACTGGAACAAAACTGCGGTCGCAATCGTCAGCGAGATCATGATGGCAAGGGGTAGCAGTCTCGGAGGAATTCTGTGGCGGCTGCCAGGTACCATCTGATGTACCAGGGAATAAGCCAGCAAACCCGCGCTGATTGCCAAGCGCTCAGAATCGCGGCGGTTTGTAGCGGGGTCATGACCGCGATGGCGAACGCCCCCAGGCGGTAGACACTAAGTGCGACGATCGAAACAAAGACGCCGACGAAAGCTCCAAAAAAGTAGGGCGCCGGAGCGACAGGACGCACCGGGCGGAGATTGGAGGCCATGCCTTCTGCCATCTGTCGCAGAGTTGCTGGCGAAGGGGGATCCACGGGAACCGACGAATTGAGCAACCGTACGAGTTCCTGGCAGCGATTACAAATTCTCAGGTGATCTTGGGCTTGGAAGGACCATGGCGATTCCTCGCTGAGGGCCCTGGCTACGTCCTTGCAGTTCATTGAGCAGCTCCTCTCGCCCCTTCCTCTGCTTGGATTTGCAGTAATTTGCGCAGCCGGTCGTAAGCGCGGTGTGCTTTCTGTTTCACCGCTCCAACGGTAGATGATGTGGCACGGGCTACTTCGTCCAGGGTTAAACCTCCCACTTTCAACATCGTCACCACTTCCCGTTGCGCTTCGGGTAGGGCCGCAACAAGTGTGTCGAACGTGGGACCCGGGTTTCGGATTTCGGCTTGCCCAGGCACCTCCGGCAGCACCTCCATCGCAATCTCGTGCAGCGTGACGCGTCGCGTCCGGCGGTAGCCGTCCACGCGCACCCGCCTGGCGATGGCATATATCCAAGGCAGCACTGGTTCACCAGGGCGGTACGTGTGCCGCACGCGATGAATCCGCAACCAGGCTTCCTGCAGCAGGTCATCAGCCTGTTCCCGGTTCGCCACCTGACTCTTGAAGAATCGGAGCAAAACAGGGCTAAGGGTGTTAACCAACGCAGCCGGCGCTTCCGGATCCGCTTGTTGGTAGCGCTCCATCCACCGATCCAGGTTTGCGAACGACTGGCGTGTTACAACGTTCTCTTGGAGGCTGGACCCCATCTATCGACGATTCGCGACAGCAACGCGCGGAGTTACGCCCTGTTCAAAGATTTCTTTGGAGACTCCCGACAATCCGGACATCCATCTGTGTATACCGTTACTGGCCTTGAATATTCCTGCTTAAAAAGATCGCAGCTTGCCGGCTCGCACGATGATAGGGTTGAACATCGAACTAAAATAATCTCTGTTTGCTCCACCGTTGGACAAATTCCATTGTTGCACCGAGGAGGGCGCCTCCCAGGCAGCCAATTACCACGACGCCCTCGTGCCAGATCAGAATGTGAAAGATGTTCAAGTTAGGACAATTGACTTCCAGCACGCTCAGCCCAGCCAAACCCGCCAATCCACCCGCGACGGCGCCGATGAGTTTGGGATACAGGATGGCGCCCCGCCGCAGGATAAACCACAGCAGGAATGCCGTCGGCATCGAAAACGTGAGCCCGTTTTTCATGCATATCAGACCGCTCGCAATAAAAGCCGATTCCCGCTGCGGACGAAATGTAGCAACGATCATCATCATGAGCGCGACCAGAATCGCGACGAGGAGCACGGCGGGGGCAAAGGCTTGTCTGCTTCCAGGCACCATCTGCCGAATCATTGAATTAGCGAGGAGAACCGCGCTGGCAGCGAGCGTCACAAACACGACGATCCGCTGTACCAGACTCAGCGCACCCCAGCCGTTCATTCCCAGCAGCAGAACTCCAAGAGCCACCACGGACAGAAAAATAATCGCGCACCTGAAAAGCAGGATACGGGAAGGCGCCAAAGGTCGAATCGGTCTTAGATCCCCCAAAATGCCGGCCTTGATCCGACGCAACAGGCTCTCCGACGGGCGGCGCCCATCGCCGGCTTCATCCAGCAAGCGGGTGAGACTGCGGCACTGCTCACAGTGAATCAGGTGTTCGGCGGATTGCGGCTCTAATACGGAATCACCAGTCAGCGAACTGATGACATCATCCATGTCCCGACAGGTCACTTTGCTGCTCCTCTTCACGCTAGTTGCGCGTCTCGGTCCTGCTCGAGTTCTACCGATACTTCGCTGCGGTGAGCGAAATGGTCACGCGATCGTAACTGCGTGCGCGGATCGAGCGTAGGACCAAGTGTGGAAGACGGTCAAAGCCCGACGCTAGGATCGGCACTCGTTCTGAGCAAAGGAGTGGCGAGCAGTTAGGCGGCATTCAAGCGGGCCAAGATCGCGCTCTGGCCACTCCTCGGGTTCCGACTTCAAGAGACCCTTGGCCCAACTCATCAACCCACGCGCTTCGCGGGGTATCGGTGAGCTGATTGAGACATCAAAATTGACCGTATGAAATTCTGGGTGGCGAATCGGACGCCTCCTTGCCTGTTCTCGCAATAATACGTGCCTGTTGTCGGCGGGCTTGGATTACCGAGAAGCAGATGGCAGAAATCTCTTCAGCTGATCCGCCGCGCAAGGTGCCGCTATTTTGAAGCTGTTCCAGCGTACGACGCTTGTCTTCATCTGTGTACGGACGTTCCGGCGTGCTCTCGGCCGACTAAGCCTTGACGGAATTTTGTAGCACTGAGAACCGAACTCCTGTGAGTACGTAGGCCAGAGATCAGGACGAGCACCAGCAGCGGTGCCATTGGCCCGCGATCCAGCCGCGCAACACTGTGATCGACGCCTTGGGAAGCTGGTAGATCGCTTCCGCGTTGCCGGTGATCGTGGATTTTGCCGGAGGTCTGTCGTTCCGGCTAAGGTTGAGGCCATCGAATACTGCCGGAGTTGAGTAAACCAATCCCGCGTCACGCGTCCTCCCGAGAGGAATCGCTGATTAATGGTCCAGTTTCAGTTTCGACAAGACATCCATAATCTGTGCGGCAGTGGTACGGCCGCCGTGCTCTTTGCTGATCTTTTCAAAGAAGACGACGCCGGTGCCGTCAATCAAAAACGTCGATGGGTATGCTGTTTCATCGGGTGCATCCCAGCGCAGTCCATACAGATTTGTGAACTTGTAACCCGGATCCATCAACAATTCGAAATTATCGGGAAGCTTCTTGTCGGCAACAAACTCCGTGGCTCGCTGGCCCAAATCCTGTGCTGGGCCGGGATAGACCATCACCACCAGTGCTCCCGCCTCTGCAAAGCCTTGCGCCTGCTGTATGAAATCCTGAACTTGCCGGTTGCAGAATGGGCATTGGTAGCCTGGGTAACCCCGAAGTACTAGCAGTACGACGATGCCTCTGGACGTCACCTCCGACAGCCGAACGGATGTACCCCGTAACCTTGATAACGCGAAATCAGGTGCCCTCTCGCCTACTGCAGGCGGGGTTGCTGCAGCCAGTGAAACCGCGGTTGCTGCCAGCACAAAAGGTACAAGACGCAGCGTAAGAAAACGATGCAAAGCTCTTACCTCCATTTCAAAGTTAGATACGGATTGGCAAGGTACAATATCCAACGACGTGGCCCGTACAATCCTATATCGCTCAACTTCATGAAAATATTCCCACGGAGCTAATACCCAGTCCGGTCCGTGAAGTGTGGGCTCCGGAGTCCAGCGCCTCCGCACGTTACCAGTACAACTTCGCGCTCACCTGACCAATGCGAGGATCGCGAGCCGTGGTCACCGCCCCGAACGTGCCGCTACTGATGTTGCCGGTCGGGTTGTTAAACTGCGTGTGGTTAAAGATATTGAAGAACTCACCCCGTAACTCGAGAGCTATGGATTCTTTGATCGGGATCCTCTTCGACAAACCGAAATCGGTATTTAGGATTCCAGGCCCGTGAAAGAATCGGCGGTTGGCGGTACCGAAAGTTCCAAGAACCGTGTTGGCGGTGAAAGCATCGGGCAGGAAGTAGTAGCTATTGGCATTGGAACGCGGGTTCTGGATGACAACTTTGCCCACCAGATTGGGCTCATCGGTCGACGAACTGCCGACGAGCGATGCATCCCCCGCACTTTGATGGATGAAGATAGGAAATCCTGTGGAGAAGCGGGAGATGCCGTTGATGTTCCAGCCTTGCGTCAAACGCTTCGGCAGGGTGCTGAAGGCCCGATCGAACGGAATCGCCCAGTTGTAGCTCGCCACGAAGTTATGCGTTAAGTCATACGACGATAGTGCACGGCTGAGGCGATAGTTCGTGAAATTGATCAAGTCGCCAAAGGCCGAGGCGTCGTCGATCGCCCTGGAAAACGTGTAAGCCGCCAGAAAAGTAACATCGGCGGCTTTGCGCTCCACCGTGGCCTGGAATGCGCTGTAGTTCGAATTCGCGATGTCGCGCGTAAACGTGTTGCCGCCACCAAAATTGGCCCCAAGCGAAGTCCGGGTGGTCAAGACCTGTGTGCCGTTGGGAAGGGTGAAGGTCGTTCCCGTTTCCTCGTTCGGACCGCAGGCGGGCGTTGCTCCTTCGGCGTTGAGTTGCCTGCAGAGCGCCGGGTTGCCCGGGTTGGCTTCGATCTGCGAAATCAGCCGGTGGCCCTGGGTCCCAACGAAGGCCAGTGTCAGCACTGTTGATTTGGATAGCTCACGCTGGATCGAGAAATTGTAGTGCTCCGCGTAGGGGAGCTTATTGTGAATGTCGTAACCTGGCGAGGCTGAGATCGGCAGAAACTGCCCGAAATCCAGCGTCCTATTCGCGGGGTCGCCGGGAATCGGCAAGTGGAAGGGAAAGCGCTGCCCTTGTGAAACTCCGGTGGCGCGAGTGAGGAATGGCTGGTCGAACATAACACCGGTCGGGCTCGTCCAGTAGAGGCCGTAGGGAGCATCAGCTACTTCGAAGAACAGGTTTAAGTCCTCGACCGATGTGTAATAGATACCGTAGGAGGCGCGGATGCTGGTCTTTCCTGGGCCCCCAAAAATGCTCTTTAGGACGCCGTCTGTGAACCCGGGGGAATAGGCGATGCCGACGCGTGGACCGAAGTTGTTGTTTCTTGTTGGAGCGAGCGTACTCGGGACGCCCGGGTCGCCCGGAAATACCCACCCCAAAGGAGATCTCGGGAATACCACCGATTGTTCGCCGGGCACGATGGTCTCGATCTTTCCCTGAGTGTCATACCACGGCATGCTCACCTCCCAGCGCAGGCCCAGGTTTAGAGTGAGGTTAGGTTTTAGCTTCCAGGAATCCTGCGCATAGGCCCCACCATATCGCGTGCGGGAGTCCAGGAGCTGCAATTCGGCTTGTGTGTACCCGCCCGGGGCGCTAGTGGGAGCGCCGAGCAGATAATCGGCGAAGTCAACACCGGTTACAGTGCCATCGAAAGCAAAGCTCCCGTTAACGTTGGCGAAATTCCGTTCGTTGACCTGCAAGTAACGGAATTCGCCTCCGAACTTGAGGTTATGGTTACCCATGACCTTCGAAAACCCGTCGGATAGCTGCCACGTGTTATTGGGCTGGCCCGTGGCTAGGGCCGGCACGCCTGTGGTGAAGCTATTGAACGTCAGTTGTGGCACGTACTGGGGAAATCCAGGCTCGTTGGGAATAATTCCGAGGGTTCCAGGACCAGTAACGAAACCAAGGTCGGACAGCTTTGCGAAGCTGCCTCTCGGCTCGTTCGCGTGCGTGGACGTTCGGAAAAAGCTCACGCGGGCTTCGTTTACGGCGCCTGGTCCGAGGGTCTTGGTGTTACTCATGACTATCTCCTGTGCTCGTGTAGGCGTGAAAGACGGGAAACCGGGAACACTTGGGGGGCCGTTGGGAAGCGCGTTGAAGACGTTGGAGTCGTCGAAGTGGTAGTACCAATACCAGTTGCCCGTTTTCTCATTGTTCAGATCAACGCGTTGTCCAGCTTTATCGTCCTGAACCCTGTTCTTCTGACTGTTGTCGGAGTATAGACCCAGGCTGGGGTCGAGATTCGGAAGCGGAATATAAGGCAGGATGCCGATGGCCGGTTTGGAAAAAGCTCTCTGCGGGATCACTCCGCCAGGGAACACGCAATCGGATGTCGAGGCGCATCCGCTGAAACTGTAGGGCTCGTTGAACTGCACTCCATAACCCAGGCGTTGTGTAAGCACCTGAGCCCAGTACTGACCATCGACCTTGCCGGTTAACGACGAAGGACTGAAAATGCCCTCGCGCTCGGCCGCGGTGGGCAACTGGATGACTCCGGTTTCAGCGCCCTGCACCTGTTTCGTGCCCTGATAATCTGTGAACCAAAAGATCTTGTTCTTCCAGAATGGCCCGCCTATCGCGTAGCCAAACTGGTTGCGCCGCAATTCCGATTTGTTGGGCAAAAAGAAATTACGGGCATCGAGAGTGTCGTTGCGTAGAAACTCGAATGCGTCGCCATGGATGCCGTTGGTTCCCGACTTGGTGATGACGTTCAACACCGCGCCGCTGAACTTTCCGTATTCAGCGTCGAAACTATTCGTGATAAGCCGGAATTCTTCGATGGAGTCTAGATTCGGAATCAGCCCGGCACCTAGGTTACGGCCCTCGCTCACATCGCCTCCATTGACCAGAAAGGCGTTCGCAGTCTCGCGCTGGCCGTTGACGGACACGTTGCCCGCAGACAAGGTGCCGGAGACGGGCCGGTCGCCACCGATAGTGCCCGCAGTCGTAGGAGCAACACCGGCCTGCAAGCCGAGGAGATCGATGTAGCTCCGACCGTTGAGCGGCAACGCCAATATCTTCTTCGACTCGATAACATCGCCCAACTGCGTAGTCGTGGTTTCTACTTGCACTCCATTAGCGCTCACTTCCACTGTTTGCTGAACGCTACCCACTTCGAGTGTGATGTCGATTCTTAACTGGTCGTTTACCTTCACGTCGATGTCGGTGGTGGTGTACTGCCGGAAACCGGAGACAGTGGCAGTGACCTTGTATGTTCCAGCGGGCAGAGCCAAGAATCGGTACGAGCCGTCGGCAGCCGAGGTCGTCTCCCTACTGAGGTTAGTCTCTACGTTCGTTGCGACAATATGTACACCCACCATCACAGCTTGCGTCTTGTCTCGGACCACGCCGAGAATCGAGCCAGTCACATCCGCCTGCATTAAAGTCGGGCTAACAAGTGTCAACGAGGCAAGCAGAAGCGTTGACATTAAGTGGCCGTAGCGGTTTTCCATTAGACCTCCTGACGATGTGCCAAGCATCTAATGAGAAGCTCGTGCCAATCAAGTAGGTGCAACGACTTTTTACATAAGGCAAGAAGATTTTTACATAGGTCAAGAGTTTCTTGCATCAATCAACCCGATGCCGTCACACCCCGGTCGTCGAGCACATCCTTCGGCGTGATATTGGGGCTGTCCTTCACGACCGTAACTTGCCGACGTCGTGCGGCGAATAACTCAACAGAGCAGTTTATGCTGTCGTCTCAATTCTTGCGTCGTGCATTGACGGGCACCGCTTTAGTGTGCGCGTCGGTGGTTCTCTATTGGGTATGGCCGGCGCCGGTGCCCGCCGCGATGAAAGCTGCAAAGGATCGGAAAGTCGCACCGGCGTTCACTCTGCAAGATGCCACGAACGCTGACGTGAAGCTGTCCGACTACAACGGCAAAGTCGTTCTGCTCAACTTTTGGGCCACCTGGTGCGGGCCATGTAAGATGGAGATCCCTTGGTTCATTGAATTTGAGAAGACCTATCAGTCCCGCGGGTTCGCTGTTCTGGGTATTTCGATGGACGACGAAGGCTGGACCGCGGTAAAGCCATACATCGCGGCGCAGAAGATCAACTACAGAGTTGCACTCGGCAACGATCAAGTGGCGCAATTGTACGGCGGCATCGATTCGCTTCCAACGACGCTGCTGATCGACCGGGACGGCAGAGTCGCCTCCGTATACGTTGGATTGGTGAACAGGAGCGATTACGACAACGAGATCCGTCAGCTCCTGGCCTCTGACAAGGGCGCCGGTGGCGACGAGCCGCTGCATGATCCGAGTAAAGATGAACTTGGCCGACGATAGACCGCGCCGAGGTGGCACGAGGTGCCCGGCAAGTACCTTAGAAAAAAAACGAGCAATACCAGAGGAGAGACAATACGGTGAGATATGCGTTAGCTTTCGTGTTGTCCACTGCGTCGTACGCTTCGGCAGATATTGTCGCTGACGTCCGCAGTGCCATTGCGCAAAACAACCTTTCGGGGGCCGCCGCGTACCTGCGCAGTTACCGGGCTACGAGTGGTGTAACGCCGGAAATGCTCGCGGCTTTGAGCTGGATGGCACGCGGGGAACTCGGCCAAAGTAATTACGACAGAGCCGAAACATACGCGGGCGAGACATACCAGCTCTCCGCGGAACAGCTGAAGAAGCATTCGCTCGATCAAGAGCCCTACCTCAGCATCGCCCTTGGCGCTGCCATTGAAGTCGAGGCGCAGGTGTTGGTCGCCAGGGGCCAACGCGCCGAGGCGATCACTTACCTCTACGGTGAGCTCAAGAAGTACACCGCGACCTCCATCCATGCGCGGATTCAGAAGAACATTAACCTGCTGAGTCTCGAGGGCAAGCCAGCTCCGGTCCTGGCGGGCGTCTCTCTTTCTAAGGGCAAGCCTTTACTCCTCTTCTTCTGGGCGCACTGGTGTGGCGACTGCAAGGCGGAGGCGCCGATTCTGGCCCGGCTGAAAGCGAAGTTCGGGCCGAAGGGACTCATCCTCATTGCGCCAACGCAGAAGTATGGTTATGTCGAAGGTGGCCAGGAGGCACCTCCTGACGTTGAGTTGCGCTACATCGAGCAGGTGCGTCTGAAGTACTACGCGACACTCGTGGATGCTCCAGCGCCCGTGAGTGAAGCTAACTTCCTTCGGTACGGTGTCAGTACAACCCCTACCCTCGTCCTAGTGGATCGGATTGGCATCGTGCGGCAGTACCGTCCCGGACGGATGACCTACGAAGAGCTGAATGCCAAGATCGAAGCTATTCTTAAGTCTCCAAGGCCACTGGCACGCTGAACGCATGGTTCAGTGCGTCGGATTGAAGGGACCGCCAAAGTCCATTCGTCGGACGGGTAGCCTGGCCTATTCGCACTATTTCTTGATCTTCCGCCAGTTTTAGTCATTTTGAACTGTTGTGAGCGCCCATCTTCCACGGCGTTTGGTCCATACCAGGAATATTTCTGGAGCGGTCCGGCATATAACAGACATGAGGCCGTGTTGATTCACTTGAAAGCTGCGCGCGCCGCGGCCGTTCTCTTCTCTACAGTGGCGGTATTCGGTGGGCAAGTCGACACCGTGAACACAGATGGGAACGGTATTGCACTGAAGGGCTACGATGTAGTTGCCTATTTCCAGCACAGCCGACCCATCAAAGGATCGTCGCAGTTTATTTCTCAATGGATGGATGCAACCTGGCAGTTCTCAAGTGCTCAGAACCGCGACCTGTTTGCCGCTGATCCCCAACGGTACGCGCCACAGTATGGCGGATATTGCGCATATGCCGTCAGCCACGGCCGCACGGCGTCCGTCAATCCCGAGGCGTGGCGAATTATTGATGGCAAGTTGTACCTAAACCATGACAAGTTGGTTCATAAACTGTGGGAAAGAGATGCACCGGGTCATATTCAGAAGGCTGACAAGAACTGGCCCGATCTGCACAAATGAGGCAGGAACAGTGACTTGAGGATCAGAGCGAAGGATTAAGGAGCCCAACTCCAATCACCGCTAATCCACGTAAGGCCGTACTCAGCCGTTCACTTCGAGACCTTTCCCCCCTCTCACCAGGCCGATGAAAGCGCTCACCCGTACGGAACGCCGTGGTGCTCACTTGTCGCCACAGCCGAGGAAGCGGTGCCCTTAGCTAACCCGAATGCAGGTAAGCTATGTCGCGCAAAGCCATACTTCGTGCCACGCGAAATGTTGATCGCGCGATCTGAATCCCTGAATCTCTCGGAACCGGACTTCCGATCGCGCCACCAGTTCGGCCGACACCTATCGACTCTTAACCGCCCTCAGCCTACGCCGGCCGGCGCCAGAAAACGCGCGTATACCCTATTGAACGCCTCCCGGGAAGGCGACACCCCCGGGGAAAACGACTATGATAGGACAGTTGGAGATCGCGCCGCTCGCATTGATACCTCCGAGACCCGAGTCAGGCGTACCCGGGAGCGCGCTCACGATGTTTCCTGCCAGTGCCTGCGTACGCACAGCGTCCTGGGAATGGAGTTGCACTCGCAGGCCTGCGGCGATTGCCGCGTCCGTCCACTGGACCGGGCTCACATCCCAGATCGGGGTGTAGTGGACCGGATCACTGGGCTGCTCCTGCGGCACGTTGAAGGGATCCCCCTCACCCAGAAGTGAGGACTCAAGACCCTGTCGCATCGGATTGGCATCGCCGCGGATGCCATTCACCACAGGTATGATCGCGGCCCGCGAGGACGGCGGCTCGTCGTTGCCGATTCCCGGCGCAGCGTTGAGATTGGGTGCGTAGGTGCTATTTTCCAGAGCCGCGACCAACTCTGAGGATGCGTCGGTGTGGAGGTAGAGCGTGAATTGGCCGTCCACAAAGCCGCCAAGCATATTGAGTGTCACCGTTTTGCGGCCGTAGTCGATGTCCACCACGCTGCGGCTCCGGCCGGTCTCGTTCGCAACCTGCGGAGCGTTGAGCACCAACACTGTGCTGGGGGCGCCAGGCTGAGGCACGACCTGTACCAGCGGACTGTATTTCGCATCTCCCTCGGCGCCGGGCGCGAACTGCGTCGGCGGAAAGCCGTTAGGACCCGGGACCAGCACGTAGGTCAGGCCGAAATTGACTGTTCCTGCGAACACCAGTTCGCCGTCACCGTCAAGCTGGCCCTTCTGCACGGCGAGCGTTCCGACGGCATTCAGCAGCTTGTTCGAGTAGTTCACACCGCGCCGCGTGGCGTCTGCCTGGTCCGAAGACTCCGAGACCACGTACCACGTGACCCTACCGTCGGTCGTGCGCCCCTCGTGGAGTGGTAGTGTCACCGTTTCGTGCTCAACATCGATCTTCAGAGCCGACGGGAAACGGTACGAGAAGATCCCAACGGAAGGGACGGGGCCGCGGGTGGGTTGAGCGTCTGCTCTGCCGGATGCTCCCAAAGCAAGCACGGCGGCTGCAGCGATTGCGGCCACCGCTGCGGCTGGCACCGTGGCTACGGCCATGGATGGTTTTCTGCTGGACATGTATATTCTCCTTTTTGTCGATACCGATCGAAGTCAGTCTTCTTTAAAATTCGCTGCTGAGAGGCGATCAGTTACGGTCCCGTCGTGTATTTTCTTGCGCGGACTTCCCTGGCACCCGCGCGGTCCCAGCCACGCGTGTCCTCGATCCCGATGATCAACCCGTCCCGAAGCCACCCCGCGAGCAGAGTCCCGGCAATCTCATGAGCGTTCGACGCCCCCCTCCTGACCGCGATCGCGGAACAAATGGCCGTAAAGCTCGCCCCCAGCTGCCATGAGTAGAGCCTGCATCTCGATCGAATCGATGCTCCGAAATTGAGGCGATAACTCTCGGCGCCAGACTCGCAAAGCCGTCACCGGCAATCGCGCCGCCCGCGGCGGGCGCCTCCCCTCGGAGATCGCGGTCCACAGGGCCGCGCAATTGGTCGCGATCGAACTCATCTGCAAGGTGGGCTCGATGCGCAGGATCACCGTGTTCCAATCGACTCCCGCGAACGCGTCCGCGCCAATCGGTACCCCATCAGGACGGTCGAACGCACGGCGCCACGACCAGTCGAGCCACCCGAGCTCCGCCACCTACGCCTCGGTTAACTTTCTGTCGCGCTCGATCAGTTCCTGCCGCAGTCTTTCGACCTCGCGCGTCAGGCACTTGACGTCACGCTCCAGCTTCTCCGCTTCCGATTGCGGCGGTTTCAACCGATGCGATGAGCGATGTTTGCGGTTCGAAACATTTACACTGCCAGGTTTTTCAACAAAGCGCCAGGTCTAAAGTGAAGATTCTTCGAGGTTTCTGCAATTGCCCTTTTGGGGCACCTGAACTGTTACTCTTGCCACGAAATGTTTTGATTCCTTGCTGTTTGTTGGAAGTAACTTTTTGGCTTACGGGTGCGAACTCCCAAATACGGAGCTTACTTACTTAAACTTTCATATTCATACGTTCGTTCGGAAGTTGTAAAAAGAGCGCTGAGGAATTGCAAACTTCTCCGAAGCGCATTTTTGGTATTCGGAGTCGTCGCCTGAATGGTATCAAAGCCGCATTACTAAGGCCCAATACCAGGATTCGTGGGGTTAAAGCTGCAGCTGTCGAGAGGCGCTTCGTGAAACCTTTAGCCGTGGTTGCATTGGCCGTTTATTTCACTGCGTGCGGGTTGGCGCAGAATCGCCGTTTGAGCGGAATGCAGTTCAGCTCGCCGCCACCAGCGTCGGCCGCCCGATCGGATTTCCGCCGGGTATTCCCAGTTACGGGCCAGCCGCCGCCCAACGGTTTCCCATCGGGACGTGTCTTGTTTCCGGGAACTGGCGGCTCTCTCTCCGTTACAGATACGACGTTCGCCGCTCGGTTGGGCGCGACGGTAAGTGGACTAAAAAACGGTGGCTACGGGCGTTTTGATAGACCGGGGGTCGTAGTGCCGTACACGTATCCGGTCTATGTAGGGGGCTATTCAGACGATGGGAACGGCTACGGCTACCCGCAGTCCGACCAGCCCGATGTGACTATCGTGAATCCGCCGCAGCAGGCACCGCAAGCAATCATCAACCAGAACTTCATTCCGGAGAACGCCACCCCTGTGATGCGTGACTACCGCGAGGATTCTTCTGGCGGTATCCACATCTACGAAGGGCCGGGACGGGAGCCGGGGGATACCTCCGCGGATGAGAACACGAGTTTCTATTTGATCGCGTTCAAGGACCATTCCATCTACTCGGCGTTCGCTTATTGGGTGGAAGGCGACACCTTGCACTATGTCACCCCGCACCGAGTGCACAACCAGGCATCGCTTAGCCTAGTGGATCGAGAGTTCACCGAGAAGCTGAATCGCAATCACAGCCTACCGGTGAAGCTGCCCAATTAGACTCAACGCGTGCCGGCTAACGCATGCACGAAGTCCACATTACCCATGACTGGGTCAGGCTGGGGAGGTGGAAAGCGGAACTCTGTTAATGAACCCATGAAATACAGTTTGCGCCATCCGAAGCGCGCCATTGGCAAGACACTCCTGACCCCATGTCCAACCTCATCGCGACACAGCAAGTGCGCGGTGGTGACCTCATAAAGGTTGCCTTCGACTTTGAGAATAGCTTCGATCTTGGGCTGCAGTTCTTCGTATGTCATCCGTCCGGGACGATGCTGCCGCACGATGCTAATCCGATTTTAGAATCCGCAAGGCCAGTGTTTCCATATGAAATGAGCTCAACAATACGCTTTGTAGTCTCTTCGCGGAGTTGCGGCGCTCTCACGAAGGAACCTTGTTAAACAAATGACTGACGTTCTCAATGCGGGAGGAAGCTTGCATAGTCCGGGTTGGCAATCGAGCTCGGCTGGCTTGGCCTTTCCGTCGAGCTGTTAGAGCACTCCTGAGACAGAACTTTATTCCACTTCGTGCGGAGCCGTGTATCCCGCCTTGGCGAGGATGCTGTACTTGATGGGTTTTCCGTTTTCATCGACCACGCGCAACGGCTCATTGGTCGCCGGATTCACCAACTCGACTTTGACCTTTCGGAACTTCCCGTCATGCGCCTGGTTCGTCGGCGAGTAAGCGATCGAGTATTGGTTGCGCAGTGCCTGCTGGATCGCCTGATAAATGCTGGGAAACTCGCCATAGAACCTCGGAAAGAACGACATGCCACCAGTTTCCTTGGCGAAAGTGCGCATCTGGTTGTCAGCCTGCAGGAAATCCAGCCGCTGGATGGGGCCCAGGGCACCACGAGCGTCATAGTATTCGCGCAATGCCTGCATCAGGCCGATGGCGTAGATGGGCACGCCACCGTCCTGGATCGCTTTTCGCGCCTTGTCAAACGTCAGCTTGCTAAAGGTGTCAACTCCGGAAGAAATCAGCACGATGGCCTTGCGGCCTTCAATACCGGACATCCGGCCCTCTGTATCCACTAGAGCGTCGTAGAGATTCGATTCGGAGAACCCTGCGATTCGCAGCCGCTGCATGGCTTCGAAGGCCTTGCGCTTGTCGGTTGAGAAGTCCGAAAGAATCGTGGTCCGAAGGTCGTATGCCACGATGGCCACATAGTCTTCGGGCTTCAGCGTTTCAAGGAAGCCGTACGAGGCCTGCAGGGTCTGCTGCCAGGTCGAGGTAAAGTATTGCTGGAAGCGGTTGCTAAACTCGATCACCATGCAGACGGTCACCGGCGCTTCGCCCATGGAGAAATTGCTGATTTGTTGGGGAACGTTGTCCTCAAGAATCCGGAAGTTGCCTTTGGGGATCTTGGGGATGAAACGGCCTTTGTTATCCAGCACCGCCACGTCCACGTTGACCAGACTGGTATCGACTTTGAAGCTCGGAGCATCTGGTGGCAAATCGGTTTTTTTCTTGTTGCTCAGCTTGGAGGGAATGGGCAGATCGGAATCCAGAGTACTGGGGTCCGTCTTATGTGGCTTCGCGACGGTTTCCCCGACGTCCTTCTTTGGGCCTTGGTCCTGAGCCGCCAAGCCGGAAGCCGTGGCTAGCAGGCCAACCATCAGAATGAGCGAGATTTCACGCCTAGTCATCAATCAAACGTCCTCTTGGTTGATATCGTCATGAGCTTTGATGGGCCTCCGCTGTTGCGCCATGCGTTTTCGAAGCACTACCTGCCGGCCCCCCAGATTGAACTTCACTTCGTCCACCAGACGCTTCATGAGAAACACGCCACGACCGTGGCTCTCACAGAGGTTCTCCGCAGCAGCTGGGTCTGGTAAAGCGTTAGGATCAAAGCCATCTCCCTGGTCTGTAACGGCGATGAGCAATTGCGCGTGCCCATCACAGCCTGCGAATATGTCAACGGTCTTGGCCGGATCTTCACGATTGCCGTGAAGTACCGCGTTCGTCAGAGCCTCGACTAGTGCCATACGTAAGCCGTGAAGCTCCCCTTGAACGCAAGGGAGCGTTCGGACGGTCCTCATAATGCTTTCGGCCGCTTCCCACAACCCATCGCAATGACTCTCGATTGTCATTTGAAAACTGAACACCAGGTCCGGCAGTCGACAGTCTTGTGCGTTCATAGCCCGATTCTTTCTCTCATTGGTAACTTCGTGCCGGCTTCAGTGGAGTTACGTAAGGCCCGGCCCTTAGCAAGACCAATGGCACAAACCAGCGGTTCGCCCATTTGGCTGAGTTTACCCAGCGACTCGAGACGAACGCAGATACCGGTGCCGTAACTGCTCGGCGTGAAGCAGCGAAGTAACATTTGACGGTGTGATGCCCGCGCGGTCGTTCACAAGTGGATAGCCAGAGGCAACTTACAGGAATGGACTCGGGCATGGCTAGCGACGACTGGGCCCGAGATGGCAAGCGCCGATCAAGTCAGAACGTTAAACCAGAAATTTGGAAGAAAGAAGAGAGTACAGACATGAAGATTCGCACGAACTCCCTGGTTCTAACCGCGGCCTTCGCCGGCCTGCTGAGCGGCACAATGACCCGGCTGAGTGCCGCTTCTGGTGCATCGAGCAACTCGAACCCGGCGATGTCCTCAGTGAGCCAATTTGTCGGACAGTTCGGCGGAGCGGCCAAGGATGACAAGAAGAGTGATAAGAAAGCCGAAAAAGACAAGAACTCTTGCAAAGGCAAGGGCGGCTGCGGAAGCGACAGTTCAAAGCACGAAACCTCGAAGAAAGGTAAGAAGTAGTCACTGCTTGTTTAGATAGATCAACGAAACAGGAGGTCCATATGTATCGCGCACGACAAATGTCCAGCAAGTCCACGACTTCTTTGCATGCAACGGGTGCCCAGACGTCTCGCGCTGGCTCGTCTTTAGTACGACCACGAATTTTGTTTCTGGCGGCCATGGGACTGTGTATTTGCGCAGTCACGCTGCTTGGCCAAGCTACAGACGGCAATCTGGTCGGAGCCATTACGGATGCCACCGGCGCAGCGTTTCCAGACGCCCACGTGGAAGTCACCAACCGAGCGACGAACATTGTAAATTCAACGAAGTCGAATGCGAGCGGCGAGTACCGATTCAGCAACATCCCAGTCGGCAGTTACGATTTGACTGTATTGGCAAAGGGATTCAGAACGACAACCGAAAGAGGCGTCGCGGTGGAGTTAAACAAGACAGCAACCCTCAATGTGTCGCTGCAAGTCGGCTCTGTGACCGAGATCGTCGAAGTCAGCGAAGCGGCTGTCTCGATCGATACCACAACCGAACAGTTGCAGAGCATCTTCACTGCCCAGCAGGCTAAGGATCTCCCAGCTACATCCACCGGATCCGGCGTCCTGAATCTTTCATTGCTTAGTGCGGGCGTCGCCTCGAGTGGGCGGCCTGGGCTACGGCACAGGCCCTTCGGTCGGAGGCCAGCGACCGACGAACAACAGCTTCAACATTGACGGTGTGGATAATAACCGCAAGGACGTGACTGGCCCCGTCGTGTTTGTTTCCAATGAAGCCGTTGCCGAGTTTTCCCTATTGCAGAACCAGTTCTCTCCGGAATTTGGGCACTCCTCGGGCGGCCAGTTCAACACGGTCATCAAGAGCGGCACAAACGACGTGCATGGTTCGATCTATGAATACCTTCAGAATCGTAACCTGAACGCGATCGACCAGCTTTTCCAGAATCAGAGTCTGACGAAGAACCCACGCTTTGACGACAACCGTCTGGGTGCAACCGCAGGCGGACCGATTCTGAAGGACAAATGGTTCATTTACGGGAACTATGAGTACAATCCGGTGGGCCGAAATAGCACTCCGGCCGGCGGAATCAACGCTCCGACTGCCGACGGTTACGCAACACTCGCTGCTCTACCGGGAATCTCCCAGACGAACCTCGGCGTACTGAGACAGTATCTTCCCGCGGCGGCGGCAGCCACGACCACCACGACGGTGAACGGAGCGGCGATTCCGATCGGTCCGATTCCAATAGTCGCCCCAAACTACTTCAACAATTATGACTACCTGATCAGCTCGGATTTCTACATCTCCGATAGGGATCAGTTGCGCGGCCGCTATGTCAACAACCGGTTTCGCGGTATCGATAACGCTCCGAATCTGCCAGCTTTCTACACCGGCCAGACCACTGACGCACACCTGGCGTCCCTGGCTGAGTTCCATACGTTTTCGTCGAACATCACCAACGAGCTGCGGCTCTCTTACAACCGCTTCAACAACCCGACCAACGCAGGCAATTTCAAATTCCCCGGACTCGATGCGTTCCCGAACATTCTCATCGAAAATGATTTGAACCTGCAACTCGGTCCCGATCCCAATGCTCCGCAGGCCACCATCATCAACAGTTATCAGTGGACCGACAATCTGAACTGGACCAAGGGTAATCACACGTTCAAGTTCGGCTACGATGGCCGTAAGCTGATTGCTCCGCAGAGCTTTGTCCAACGCTCACGCGGCGATTACGACTACCTCAACCTGAATGAATATCTCCGCGACGTGGCGCCGGGCGATCTTGGGGAGCGTTCGGTGGGTCTCTCACCTTATTCTGGAAACCAGAGCGTCACCTATCTCTACGCGAACGACAGCTGGCGGATCCGTCCGAACTTGACATTGAACGGCGGTGTACGTTATGAGTACACAACCGTCCCCGCTGGTGCACAACTCCAGAGATTGAACTCCGCTTCCAGTGTTCCGGGGCTGATCTCGTTTAATACGCCTACGACCCAGAAGACCAACTTCGCCCCGCGTATCGGTATCGCTTACTCGCCGGGCAAGAGCGGAAACACCTCGCTGCGCGCCGGCTTCGGTATCGCCTACGATCAGATCTACGATAACCTCGGCATTCTATCGCTGCCCCCTCAGTTTACGTCTACTTCCGACGTAACGGGCAACGAAACCAACTTTCTTGCCAATGGCGGATTACCCGGTACTTACACGCCCCCGGCAAGTGTCGCAGCCGCGCGGGCGGCGACTTCGGCTTTCATTCCCGACCAGAAGTTGCCGTACGCAATCGACTGGAATTTCGGTATCCAGCATATTTTCGCCAAGGACTACACGCTTGAAGTCCGCTATCTTGGCACTCGCGGCGTGCATCTCCCCGTTCAGGAACGGATCAACCGTGAGGCAATCGTGACGTCGGCCAATTACTTGCCCACGTACCTGTCGGCGCCAACAGCCTCTCAACTCAGCGGTCTGAATACGAGCCTGGGCCAGTTGCTGGCTGAAAGAACCGCCAGCAGCAACTTCTACGCGCCGTATGGCTTCGACCAAAACATTACCGCGTTCCAGCCGATTGGCAACTCGAGCTACAACGGCCTCGCCATCCAGCTCAACCGCCGCTTTACGAACAACCTTCAGTTCATCAGCTCATACACCTGGAGCCACGCCATCGACGACAGCACGGCGGCCGTATTTTCGACACTGCTAACGCCCCGGCGTCCTGAGGATTTTCAGAGCTTGCGCTCAGACCGTGCCAGTTCGATCCTGGACCGCCGGCATCGCTTCACTCTCAGCGAGGTCTACGATGCGCCGTGGTTCCGCCGGTCCGGCTGGTTCCTCAAGAACGTGCCCGGCAACTGGCTGGTAACCGGGACGTACACGTTTGAGACACCGGAGTACGCTACGGTCCAAAGCGGCTTGGATAGCAACCTGAACGGAGACGCCGCGGGCGACCGGGCGATCGTTAATCCTGCGGGCATATCAAACGTCGGCAGCGATGTTTACGCTATCGACAATAACGGCAACCGTGTAGCCACTGGCTCTTCCTCGACGGTAGCTTATGTCGCAGTGAATCCGAACGCTCGCTACATCGAAGCTCAGCTTGGCGCACTCACCAACAGCGGCCGCAACACCCTGGCGACGCGCCGCATCAACAACTTCGATATCAGCATGACCAAGAAGTTCAACATCACAGAATCGAAGCACTTCGAGTTCGCCGCCCAGCTTTTCAATGCCTTCAATCACCCACAGGCGACGCCGGGCTCTGTGAACGACGTAACGCCTGCCCTTACATCAATTACGACAGCGAGCCGTAACTTCCTGCAGCCCTCGAACCCCAACTTCAATAACTTTGGAGCCTTTTTCTCGAGCACCCCTCGAACGATTCAGATAGTGGGCCGATTTGTGTTCTGACTAAAACGGACCTGGTATAAGACGGCGCCGGGCGGCAAACCCCGGCGCCATAAAACCTGGAGCCGGCACCGTGAACGGCAGTACGGCGCACCTCCTTACGCGCTTCAACCCTCACCACTTGAAACTTCCGGAATGTGCAGATCAACCCGGTTCTCGGTGCTCAACGCAGGACCACAATTCTCGCACGCGTTGCCGGCGACAGTTCGTGCTGGAAGCATGAGATTGCCGAATCTGCCGAGATATGGTCCCCCTTATGCGGGTGAGGCATCCGATAGAGAACCGTCGCTGTTTGGTACCGCAGAACATGCGCAACAATTCTACTCGCGGGAATAATTTCGAGCAGTCAAGGCATTATGTATCTGGAAGAGAGGACACGAATCCGCGCTTGCTGAAAGGCTGGAATCAATATGGACTCATCGCCAATAACGTCGAACTCGTCATCCCTTTACCGTGACGACCATCTGGAAATAGACTTCAATGCCAGATCCGTGACATTAGATTCCCAACGTATGGTACTCACGCGCAAGGAGTACGAGCTGCTATTGCACTTGGTCCAGAACGCGGGAGAGATCATCCCGCGACAGCTGCTGCTCATCCGCGTTTGGGGATTCCGCAAGGGGACTAGGACACGCACGCTGGACGTGCATATTCGCAATCTGCGCAAGAAGCTCGGCTCGTACGGCAGGGAATACATAGAGACCATCTGGGGAGCCGGCTACAGGTTTCAGTCGTTCCGCACCCAGGGCTTCCAGGGGACCTTATCGTCTCCGGAGCTTGCCCTGACTGCATGATGACTGTCGCCCGGTAGGTACGATTCAGAATCAGGTTACTGCCGCCGAGCATGCTGGCCGTTCTCGCGTTGGCTTCCCGAATTTGAGCACCTCGCCAACACTCTTGGTTCTCGCGGCCTGCCGCTTTGAAACACGTATGGCACGGTCTCCAATGTGAACCTCAGAATCTACACCAGTCTTCCGACCACCGAAGGCAGTTATGATCGAATTGCGCGGTCGGCAGTGCGCAGTTCGTTTATTCGCCTGAATTCTTCTAGGAGATTTTTCATGGACGATCGACGGAATTTTTTCCGAAACGCGCTAGCCTGGGGCGCCGGAATGATGACGGTCCCGAAGCTCAAAGCGGCCCCAGCCTGGCCACCACTGATGGTGGAGACGCCGGACATCCCGAACCTGCCCTACTCGCTGGACAATAGCGTCAAAGTTTTTCATTTGATTGCCGAACCGGTCACGCGCAAAATCTCGCCATTCAAGACCGTAACCGCCTGGGGCTACAACGGTTCGGTGCCTGGACCCACTATCCAGGTCACCCAAGGCGACCGCGTTCGGGTCGTTGTTGAAAACCGGCTGCCGGAGTCGACCACCATGCATTGGCACGGCTTCGAAGTTCCCGTGGAAATGGACGGCACCCCTTATATCAGCCAGATGCCGATCCCACCGGGCGGTAGATTCACTTACGAATTCGATCTGCATCAAGCGGGCACGTTCTTTTATCACTCGCACGGCGCAATGCAAGAAATGATTGGAATGATCGGGATGTTCATCATGCATCCTAAGGACCCTTACCGCCCGCGCGTCGATCACGATTTTGGGTTGATTCTGCAGGAGTGGGCGCTGCTCCCGGGGAGTGCGATTCCCAACACGGCGAACATGGAATTCAACTGGCTAACTGTGAACGGGGTGTCAAGCCCGATGACGACACCTCTTCTGGTCAGGCTTGGGAGCCGCGTGCGCATTCGGCTCGTCAACATGGGGATGGATCATCATCCGATCCATCTGCACGGTCACCAGTTTGTGGTGACCGGTAGCGAGGGAGGACGGCAGCCCGAATCGACTTGGGGACCGGGAAACACGGTTCTGGTCGGCGTGGCGCAGGCGCGCGACATCGAGTTTGACGCGAGGTATCCCGGGCCGTGGATGCTTCATTGCCATCTTCCGCACCACATGATGAATGCGATGAGCGATCTGATGGGAGGTCGGATGATTACAACCATGAATACCAACGATCCTGACGCTCTCAGCCAGATGCAGACGCTGGCCGATGCAGTGCCCTTTGAGCATGTTCATCACGCTCCCATTGCCGAGAATGCCAGCGCCGTTCCAGGCTTCCCTCAAGACGCGTTTATGGACATGGGGATGGATCAGGCACCGGGAGTAGAAAAGGTGGAGAATGTCGGACTGCCCACCAACTGGAGCGCCATGATGATGGGAATGATGACGCTCATCCGCGTGTTGCCGCCAGCTGAATATGACAAGATCATGGCGATGAAAGGCAAGCCAGTCCAACATGCCGAGCCGGCAGACCATTCCAGTCATCATCGCCAAGGTTGAAAGGACGAGGAACCCAATGGCCGGAATTAGACGACCGACTCGGATAGCGGTGCTGACTGTGGGCCTGATATGGCAGGCCGAGATGAGGGGACAACAGGCGGTCGAGCAGCATGAGCACCAGGCTCCGGCGGCGCCTTTGCCAGCCCAGGACAAAGAGAAGTCGGAGATGCAACACATGCATCATCACGGCCAGATCCCCACCGTGAAGCCTGTGTTTCCCCGATTGGGAAAAGGGCAGGAGCAGATCGTTGGAACAAAGTACACGCTCGATCAACTGGAGCGCGTGGCCCTGACTGGGAATCCGACGTTAGGTGAGGCTGAAGCCGAGGTTCGCTCGGCCGAGGGGAGACGGCTACAGGTTGGACTGCATCCGAATCCGCGAATTGGGTTTGAAGGCGAAGAGCTGAGGGGTGGGTCTTACGGCGGCGGGGAGCAGGGTTTTTTTATCACTCAACCGCTAATTACCGGCGGCAAGCTCCGGCTCAATCGAAGGATCGTGGATCAGGAGATCCAGATTTCACGGCAGGAAGCGGTGGCGCAAAGGTACCGCATATTGAATGCTGTCCGGACCGCTTACGTGCATGTGCTGGCCGCTCAGGAGATGGTGGCGACGGACAAGGACTTGGTCGAAATCGCAAAGAACACGCTGAAGGTAGCACAGCAACTGCACAATATCGGTCAGGCGGATGACACAGAGGTGCTGCAGGCGGAGATTGAGGACCAGCAGGCGGAGATCGGAGTCATCACGGATGAGAATTCATTAAGACGGCTTTGGGCCGGATTGTTGGCGGTTGTCGCGAATCCGGGGCTATCGATGGGTGGCGTGACCGGCAGTCTCGATACCGAACTGCCGGAGCTCGGCGAGGAGCAGTTGCTTGATCCCATCCTCAAAGATAGTCCGGCCGTAAAAATAGCTCAGGCCAACGTCGCGCGTTCTGAGGCTGCGGTGAGCCGCGCGCGGGTGGAGACGATTCCTAACCTGGAATTCAAGGGGGGCTGCAACAGAACTCCGAGGCGATAGGGCCCACTGTGGGGAAAGTGGGGCTCCAGGGGTTCGCGGAGATCGGAGTTGAGCTGCATATCTTCGATCGCAATCAGGGTAGCGTTCAAGCCGCGCGGGCCGATGTGGAACGGGCGCGCCATGAGTTGGAGCGCGTGAGTCTCAGTCTTAGGGACCGGACGTCGAATATTTACCGGGATTACCAGAACGCCAAGGTGGTTGCAGACCGCTATGGTACTGAGATTTTGCCGCGCGCGCGTCAGGCTTATGGGCTCATGGTGCAGCGCTACGGATTGACCTTGGCGTCGTACACGCAAGTGTTGAACCTGCAACGGACGCTATTCCGTCTGGAGACCGATTACATAGCGGCTTTGGAGAATCTGAAAACCAACGCTGTGATCCTGCAAGGTTTTCTCTTAAGCGGTGGTCTGGATCTTCCTTCCGCGACGGCTGGTGGCGAGGTCCCGCCGATGACCATGGGCCCGACGCCGATGATGACTGTGCCAATGGGTGCTAGGTAGGATTACCGCTGAACGCAGTGCGGCAACCTTCAGCCGCGCTATCGTACTTCAGTCAGCGGTTCGAAAATCAGCTCGGTAGTGAGCCCAATATGCTTGAAGCGCAGACTCTTAACCGCAAAGTGTTCTGTGATGAAGACGATCGCACTTTGGTCGCTGGCCAGGAGCACGAGCTCCAGCGGCGTCTAGCGATCGTTCTCCAGAGGACTCTACGCCGCCAGGCCCAGGAGTTTCTTGACCGGCCTTTCACTCAACGGCGCTGCAGGTTGTACGAGTACGCGATGAGCGATGCTGAAAGGTCGCTCTACGACGATGTGACCGAATACCTTCTTGAATCGTCCTTATGCCAGATTATGAGAGCGCTCCAACACAGCATAAGGACGATGGGCCTCCGTGCATGCCCATCGCCTTATGTGTTCTTTCTGAGTATTGCTATTGACCCTCGCGGAGGTAAATGGGGTTGATATAGGCGATGCCCATGACTCCGCCAGTCTGCGGCAATCCCGTGGACATCTGCTGCAGAAGCGTCAAGGGCACATCCGGCGAGGCAATCCGATAAACGTCCACTTTTCCCGTGCCGCTTTCCAGCTCGTAGAGGAAATCACTGTCTCCCGTTTCGGCAACGTCGACAAAGCCAGTGGCTCCCGCTGCCGGATTGGCGGCATCCGGGTTGACGGGTACTCCGGTCGCTGCACGGCTATCAATTTCTTCCACTGAACCATCTTCATTGAATCGGAAGCTGGAAATAATGGACGAAGAGGCGCTGACCACCCAGAAGGTTCGACCATCCTTATCGAAGGAGATCCAGCAGGAACTGGTTGAAGTGTTCGTCGGGCCTGTTGTGATTTGACTACTCGTCGGTACATCCAAAGATATGGGGCGGAGGAAACCAAAATTATTCAGATCAAACGTCGAAACGGATCCTGTCTGGAATTGGCTGCGCGACGCCGGCTGGCCATTTGCGAGAAACTCTCGAGATTCCGTGACGACGACCACTTCATGCCCGTGCAACTCGCGGATCGCAATGCCAATCGCCGAAGGAAGATTGCGGTTCTGGTCATTGTTCCGCCGCGTGGATGTGATAACCGAGATCGGGAAAGGTGTCAGAAAGCCTGGCCGAACGATGGCAAAACATTCAAGTTCGGCATTTGCGGCGCTAGCCGAGATCGCAGTTGATCCAGCGTTGTAGATCGGCACGACAAGAAAACGGCCACTTGGAGCTACGGCCAGGTCAGAGGGACGGCCAACGAGCTGCCGTTTTGAGCCCGGAATTTCCTGGAGATGACCTGTCTCGCGGTTCAATTCAAAGGCGTCAATATCGCCTACCTGGTCCTGCGGTCCGGTATAAACGCCATCGCTGGAGACATTGGCAACATAGACGACCCCATCGCGCTCAACAATGGTGTCAGGTCCAAAACCACCGCTTGGAACCACGCTGACGAGTGTCAGACTAAAGTCCTTGTTTACCCTGAAAGAAGAAACCGTATTAGAGCCGGCATTGACTTGTAAAACAAAGCGATTGTCGACGTTTAATACGGAATGAGCTGAGATCAGCGGGTCGATCGCGCCACCAGTGTTGAGTCGGCCTCCGGCACCACCAGACAGATAGACGCCGATATAAGCCAGCGTGCCATCGGCTTTGCGACCGTAGGCCACCAGCCCATTCTCCTGTCCGTCGTCTGTTCCTGCATAAACCGCTCCCGTATAGTCCTGAGCCAGCGCAGTCTTCGCGAAGATTGCAGTGAGAGCGAGGAGACACATAACGCCAGCCGACTTTGCGGTGAGCGCATTACCTGTTCTCTTACGACCAAATACACGTGTGCAAAATTCGGGAAACATTGTCATTACAATTTCTGAACGAAGGCATGGTTGAAAATTCACGTAAGTACTCTCCTTGTTTGGGAGTTCGTGCGCGTAAATCAAAAAGTTCTTAAATCCGCGTTGGTCCTTGCTGAATTTTCCTGTGGATCTCTTGTTTGAGCCCTGTTGGGACCGGCTCTCGCCGCACGGCACTCTGCAACGACGCTCGAATTCGCAAGCGAATCTCCAGTTCTCGAAAGCACTCGCTACACTCTTCGGCATGCCGGAGAATTTCGTGGTTGCTCTCTATCAAAAGTTCGTTGCTGATATAGAAGTCCATATACCCCCGGACTATTTCGCAGCAGCCCCGACCGAAATTAACGATATCCATGTGCTTTGTTCCTTCTGCCGCGCTGCCGCATCCATATGAGAGAGCCACACCGGACAGCAGCTCGTGCAGTAGCTCTTCTGCCCGACTCAGACGGGAGTAACGTTCGACGGGGACGCCCGCATCACCTCCTCCACCAACAGAATGCGTTCAGATGTTCTCTTCCGGATGCATAATGTCATCTCCGTGAGGTATTATTCCGCCCGGGCCACAGCCTTTACAAATTGATCTGTTGCGTTCGCTGGCGACTGGCATGTAGAGCTGTCAGACCACCCAGCTCGGGACGGATGAATCCGCAACAGGACAATGCGTAACAATTGCGTGGCGAATCCTGTCTCCTGCCAGAACACTTATGAAACAAGTATAGAGATCTCAAGTGCCAATCATGGACTTATGATCTTTTTGACCGTTTAACTGAGGATTGTAGTGTCGGGCCTTGTTTTCGGCACTACCGCCGGTTGCAGATCCGGCACTCCCTCGCCGGTCAATTAAAAAGATCATAGGTCCGGATTGACGTGTTTGTGATCTATACTCACTTCATCAGTAAGCTGAGGTTAGTCGAACGTAGCCGGAACAACGTAGGCGTCTGTAGTGGGCTATCTGCTTGTGATTTTACTTATCGAATGCAATCAAGGAAGGTTTATGTTTACTGCGTGCTCTAAGAAGAGTCTTATTGGGATCGGTGCATTTTGTTTGCATCGACCGGGCCTTTTTGAGCCGCAGTCTTCGATTCGCTAGAGGAGGTTTTGTGAAAAGGATTACGTCGCTAATTTTATTCGTCGCCACGGTTGCCTTACTTGCAACTTCCATGTGGGGCCAGCAGGTAACCGCTGCATTCACAGGTAGAGTCACCGACCCGACGGGCGCCGCCGTGGTGGGAGCCAAGGTCACAGCTACCGACGCCGACCGCGGAACAAAGTGGACGACCACTACGAACAGTGAGGGTGCGTTCAATCTTCCCCGCGTACCGATCGGTACCTATGACGTCAAGGTGGAACAGCAGGGCTTCCAGACAGCCGCTCAGACACACATTGGACTACAAATGAACCAGGTGGCCCGGTTGGATTTTCAACTTCAGATTGGAAGCCTCTCGCAAACCGTGGAGGTCACCGCCGCGGAACCGCTGCTCCAGACCCAGGGCACGGAACTCGGCCAGAACATCGACGCGCGCACCAATGAAGATCTGCCGCTGGCGACGCGCAATTACGTGCAGTTGACCTTGCTCGCCCCAGGGAGCATTCATCCCGATCCGTCGACTTTCAAGAACGGCCAGACCACGCTGAATAGCGGACGCCCCAACGTGAACGGCAATCGGGAAGAGGCCAACAATTTCTTGCTCGATGGCCTGGACAACAACCAGGTCTCCGAGAACGCTGTCGGTTATGCGCCCAGCGTCGACGCGATTCAGGAGTTTAACGAGATCACCAACAACGCGCCGGCCGAGTTCGGCAATTTCATGGGAGCGATCATCAGCACCACCACCAAGTCCGGCACCAATCAATTGCATGGCAGCGCTTTTGAGTTCTTTCGAAACAATGTGCTGAACGCCAACGATTGGGCGAACAACTTTAACGGCGCGCCGCGCAGCGCGATTCGCTGGAACAATTTTGGCGGAACGCTGGGTGGTCCCATCATGAAGGACAAGCTTTTCTTCTTCATCGACTACCAGGGGTCGCGCGACGACACGCCGACGAGCATCCAAACGACGACGCTGTACACCGCGGCGGAACGGACCGGCGATTTTTCGCAACTCCTGACGACGGCCAGCCCGATCCAGCTCTACAATCCGTTCTCGGTCGATGCGAGAGGGAATCGCGCGCCATTCGCGGGAAACATCATTCCTTCCTCGCTGTTCAGCCCGGCGGCGTCGAAAATCCTGACGTCCCAGTATTATCCGCAGCCGACCAACAGCAGCCTGGTGAACAATTATCAATATGGGCAGAACACGGCTATCAATGGTGATCAAGGCGACGTGAAAGTCGACTGGAACATCTCCGACAAAGACCGCTTCTATGGACGCTTTTCCGAGAGCCGGTACGATCACCCCACGATTAACACCCTTCCTCTGGCTTACAACAGTTTCTCAACTGACCCCACGCACACCGGGGTGATCGACTGGACGCGGACGATCAGCCCTTCGCTGGTCAACGAGGCGCGCTTCGGCGTGAATTACGTCTACAACGATAACGGCGCCGCAACCAATGGTCTCCAAGATTTTGCCCAGACCGTCGGTATCCCAGGGGTGCCGTCTACGTTTCTCCCTAGCATGAGTCTGAGTGGTGGCAATGTCTCCAGCTTCGGCAATAGCGACAACGTTCAACTCTTCGCCGACACCGTGATCCACTACGAAGATACGCTAATCTACACCAAGGGATCGCACACGATGCACATCGGCTTCCAGGGATACCGCTACCGCATCGACACCTTCTATTCCGGCAATAACGGTGAAGCCGGCACCATCCTGTTCAACGGCCAATATACGACCGCGTCGACTGCCCTGAAGGCCGGCAACGGCAGCGGCATCGCCGAAGCCGATTTTCTGCTGGGCCTTCCCAGTGAAATTCAGGGGGGAGTCAACGGTGGCACCTGGGGCCAGCGCGCGAATTCCCTCGCCGCATTTTTCCAGGATGACTGGCGCGTGACTCCCAACCTGACGCTGAACCTGGGGCTGCGATGGGAGTTGCACACGCCTTGGGACGAAGTCAAAAATCGCCAGGCGAATTTCAATCTCGCGACCGGTCAGGAGTACATCTCCGGACAGAGTTGCCCGTACAACGATTGCAATGCCCTCTACAACCAGTACAACGGCATTACCAACTTCCAACCGCGTCTCGGCGTCGCCTGGACACCCCGCGGCGGCAAGCTGGTGGTTCGGGCCGGCTACACGCTGTCGAACTATCTCGAGGGAACGGGCACGAACTTGCGCCTACCCATCAACCCGCCCTTTGCGGTCGAGCATGACAACCAATACACGAATTCCAGTATTTACGGCGTGATGCCCGGCTCGACCCTGGATCAAGGCTTCCTGCCTTTCACCAATGCGGGGAACCAGTTCGTGGGCGCGACGTTGCGCGTTTGGGATCCAAACTTCCGTCCGGCGGTGTCGAATCAGTGGAACCTGACTTTGCAGTATCAACTGGACCCGACTACGACCGTTCAGGCTAGCTACGTAGGACAGCGCGCCACGCACCTGGTGGTGCCCATGCCTTACTTCCAGAAGGTATTAAACTCGGACGGCACGGTGTCGCCCACAGAGTACCTGGCGGGTAATCCCACGCTGCTGTCAGAGATCGGGCAGATCTCGGGTACAGCCTCGATAGGTAACCAGGACTACGAGGCGCTGCAGATGCTGGCGAAAAAGCGCCTGAGCTCCGGCCTGGAATACTCGGTAGCCTATACGTACTCGAAGTGCATGACGAACAATTTAGGCTACTACGGCCAGGGCGGCCAATCCGGCCAAAGCAACTACTACTATCAGAACATCTACAATGCGGCGGCGGAATGGGGACCGTGCGACTATGACGCCACGCATAATTTCGTCACCAACGCGGTTTACGACGTCCCCTTTGGCCGCGACCGCAAGTTTGGCAATAACATGAACAAGGCGCTCGACGCGGTGGCGGGCGGCTGGCAGGTGGCCGGCATCCTGAGCCTCCATACCGGCTTCCCGTTGACCGTCACGGCCAGCGACGCTTCGAATACTGGATCCCGCGGCTATCGCGCGGACTGCATCGCTCCCGCGGATGTATTGGGCCAACAGAACGCGAACCCGTTGGTGGGAAATGGCTATCAATGGTTCAGCCCCGCCGGCTTTGCGCAACCCGCCAACGGCACTTTCGGTAATTGCGGGGTCGGCACTGTGCGCGGGCCGGGTCTGGCCACGCTCGATTTCAACGTGTCGAAGACCTTTAGGGTCACCGAGCGGCAGAGCGTCAATCTCCGCGCGGAATTCATTAACCTGACAAACACCCCGATTCTGAACGCTCCCAACACCGGCGTCGGGAGCCAACTGGGGCTACTAAACAGCTCGCAGGGCGCCCGCAACGTCCAATTTGCTTTGAAATATCGCTTCTGAGTAACTCCCCTGGGGCGGGGACCGAATTCCCGCTCCAGGGTTATTCTTGACCTATCGCGGCTTCCCGACTCTTTTTTGTGAGACGTACAATAAACTTAATCGATGGCCGCGGCGTCAACTATGGGCCGCGTCTCGGAATTGCCTACAATGTATTACCAAAAACCGTGATTCGCGCCGGTGGCGGCGTGTTCTACGACCGATTTCAGGGTAACCCTGTATTCGCCCAGTTGACCAATCCTCCGGGCGTACAAACGCCTGAAATATTCTTTGGAAATATCGAGACTGCGGCGAGCACGCCTGGAGTGAACTTCCCCGAAGGCCTGTCTGCGTTCGCAAAGGATGGGCACATTCCGACGACATACAACTATAACCTCGGCATCCAGCGCGAGCTGCCGTTCGGAGTTTTGCTGGATGTTGCGTATGTCGGTTCCGTAAGCAACCACTTGCTCTACCAGCAAAACATCAATGGGTCCCCGTTTGGAAGCGCATTCCTGCCGCGGAACCAGGACCCGACTCAAACGCCCCGGTTTAATGGAACGACTACCAGTAACCAGAGCCTATATCGTCCGTATCCGGGCTACAGCGACATTAACGTGTATGCATTCGGAGCGAACTCAAACTACAATTCCTTGCAAGTCGCGCTGAACCGGCGCTTGGCGAAGGACTTTCAGATTGGGGTCGCGTACACGTACTCAAAGGCGCTCGGAGTAGCATCGAATGACACCGACGTTCTGAATCCACTCAATTTCAAAAAGGCTAACTACGGCCCGCTAGGTTTCGATCGTACTCAAGTCGCTGTGGTCAATTACATCTACAACCTCCCCAAGGGTGCGTCTCACGGCAGCATTCTCGATAACAAGGCCGGTCATTTGTTCCTGAACAACTGGGTGGTTTCCGGAATCACTACCTTCAGCGGCGGCGAGCCCCTGAATGTCACTTATGGGGTCTCAGGGGGTGTCGATGTCAATCTTCTCACCACTGGATCCGAAAGCTTCGGACCTCGTCCACTCATCAGCGGTAATCCATACTCCGGAGCAGGAGGCTTCTACAATTACATTAACGCCTCTGTCTTCCATCCGGCCCCTATTGGAAGTGTGGGCATCGACTCCGGCCAAAACGTGCTCCGCCAACCTTTCTATGAGAACTGGGATATCTCGATCTTCAAGAATATCCCAGTTTGGCGGGAGGGCACTTCCATCGAACTGCGGCTGGAGGCCTTCAACGCGTTTAATCACGCGGAGTTTAACGGATACAACACCGCAGCCACGTTCAGCTCGCTCGCGCCCAATGCCACGATCACCAATCTGCCGACTGCGCTGGGCGGCGGCGGCGGACCGTTCGGGTTTGGCTCTTTGAATTCGACCCGGTCTCCTCGCATTGTACAGATCGCGGCGAAGTTCTACTTTTAGAGCGCAGATTCGCGGCGGCTGTGCCGCGCCGTTGCGGCTGAACCATGGCCCTGAAGGGCGGTGTCGCTGCCGCCCTTCTTTTTGTTTGTAGGCAGGATAATGCGAGTTTTCTTGCTTTTCCTCTTCATTCACGGTGCGGCGCGCGGCGAAGGTCTGCTAGACGATGGGCGGCAAGCGATGGAGCGCGGTGAATACGCTCAAGCCGAACGCCTGTTTCGACAGGAGATAGCGAACAGGCCGCATTCTGCTGAGGCTCTTAGTAACCTCGGTGCGGTAATGGCCCGCGAAGAGAAATTTGATGAGGCCGTAAAAGCTTACCAGGCTGCGCTCCGCGCCAATCCGAAGCTTACGTCTGTCTACTTCAATCTCGGCGTCGCTTATTTCCGTGCTGGGCGGTACGATGCCTCTGTAGCGCCTTTTGAAACATTCCTCAAATCACAGCCGGGCGAGTTACGCGCCAGGAAATTGCTCGCCATCTCGCTGGTGGAATCGGCTCGGTACAAGCGGGGCATTGCCGAACTCGATAAGCTCAATGCCGAGAGGCCTAATAACCCTACCATTCTGTTTTCGCTAGCTGGCGCTTACATCCGTGCCGGAGATGAAGAGCGCGGGCGACAACTGCTTCAGCAACTCGAGATGATGAATCTACCGGCGGCGGCATGGCATCTGCTCCAGGGCATGCTGTTTTACCGGCTGAACCTATACGAAGAAGCCGAGCGCGAACTGCAATCAGCGCTCAGCCTCGATCCAAAGTCTGCGCCCACGCTGGCTGCTTTGGGCCGGCTCAGGCTGCGCGTGAATGACGATTCAGCCGCCATCGATCTTTTGGAGAGGGCACTTGCCATTCAGCCGCAAGACGCGGAATCCAATTATCAACTAGGCGTGTTGTTTAGCAGGACTGGCCAGGAAGATCGAGGCCGGCAATACCTTATGCGCGCCCTTGAGCAAAGGGCTAATTACCCAGATCCGATGTACTTCCTTGCCAAGATCGAAATGAATCAACACCGTCCGGCTGCAGCGATCAAATATCTGGTGCGGGCCTCGCATCTGGCTCCGAATCAGCAAAACATCCGGTTCCTGTTGGCACGGGCTTACAAGCAGTCCGGACAGAACGAGAGAGCGAAAGTAGAGATGACCGAGTTCCGGCGTCTTCAAAGCAAACGGCTGGAGCGCGACCGCCAAGCCATCGACCCTGAACGTCCGCTCGATCCCACACGGCCTGTCGATGTAGAGTCCGAGCCGATCTGGTCGCAGAGTCTGAGAAGTCAATGACGATCCGTTCGCGCCGGCAGAGAGCTGACAAGGACCGGATTGCGGAACTGTCCGCCACCGATGAGCGACGGGCTATGGCACTGGAGGATCTCCGTGCAGTGTTAATCACCGGACTCCTTCGCGTACTGGGAAACCGTTCCAGCTTTGAGTCAGGGAGCGTATTTCCCGAACGGATGGCGGCGAGCACAGGCTGCGGCATCCGAATCATGCCGGCGACTGTGCTGTGTGCAGCCATGCAGTACTCACAACCATTCTCATAGCTTGCGGCTAACATCATCACCTGTTGCTCGACGGCTCAAATCGATTAAGCCGGTTCTGCGGCGCCGGCGCCGGATCAACAAGCGAAAGTGCGCTTCGCGGGGAAGCCGAACGCTATCGTGCGCGCCCGACAATGTCCAGCTCCACGCCCGACGATTCGGCGCCAGATTGCGGATCACGACAGTGTTCCCTGAGCACCTCAATGGTTGAGGACTTTGCCCAGGATGCCTTGCTCCGTATCACTGGCCGCCTGCACTCATTTCGCGGTGAGAGCCGATTCCTCACGTGGGCCCTTGCAGTCGCGGTTCGGGTCGCCGTCAGCGAATTGCGTCGGGCCAGGTGGCGTGACATCTCAATCGACGAGATGGCGGAGGCGGGGCGTGTTATCCGCGGACCGTTTGGTCCAGCGGAGCACCGTATAGCTGCAGAGCAGTTGGCCGCTACGGTGGCTCGACTAGTTCAAACGGAACTCACTGCAAAACGGCGCCAGGCACTTGTCGGCGGAACTGAGTGGCGCTCCAATTAACGAGATTTGCCCGGCGCATGGGTTCCAATCGGAACGCGCTTTACAAACTTCTTCACGACGCCCGTCTTCGTCTGAAACAGGCGATCCTGCGTTCAGGCTGGTCTGACGTGGACGTTGGGCGATTCTGAGGGACAGGAGTTAGACGTATGTCGGACTTCGATGGCAAGTTGCGTACAGTAATTGAGATGTCGCTCTCAGCCCGTCCGACTGAACTGGGCTGCGACGAATGCTTCGAACTCCTTGCCTCGTACGCCGAACGTCTTCTTGCCGGAGAGCCCGTCGATGACTCGCTGAAACTGGTTCAAGAGCACCTGGAGCGCTGCGATTGTTGCAAGGAAGAATTCGAATTGCTCCTCGCTGTCCTACGATCCCGTGAGCAAGAAAAGTAAGATCGGTCCTCGCTGGCGCGTCGCCTATCTTGAGTGGCGACTTCACTATTTTGATGACAGTCGTTCAAAAGGAGAAGAAGAAGAAAATGAAATTTGTCGTTCACACCACTCAGAGCCCTCCGGCAGCAGCAACAGAAGATCTGAAGGCAAGCAAAGACGGCCTTCGGCTTTCTGCCCAACTTGCTGGGAGTGATGGCTGAGGCGCCCGTCGCCCTAAAGGCGTATTTGGATTTTACCGAACTGCTCGGGAAGGCGAGCTTTGACGGGTGTGCCCCTGCTCCGAGGAATTCTGCGATCCGCTCATCAGATATTCGTCCACGCGTATTCGTCCACGCGAGCTGACTACTTCGATCACGAAAGAGCGCAAAGCTACCATTCGAAGAAATCCGCTGGTGCGATTCATGTTTGGATACGAGAAATAGCGCTGACACAGAGTGGCGGAGCTCTGAAACTGAAACTAGGATCGGGACGACTCGCGAAGCTTCATTTCGAATAGACAGAAACTCCTGAGCGAACCGGATTGCGAAGGAACATCCGCCAATCCGGTTCACTTTCTTAGAACGCGGCGAGGCCCTCAAATCCGCTGTGAGCACTGAGACCGGAGGCGAAGCCAATTACCCTTAAGCTTCCATTTGGCTGTACCGCAAAGACGCCGATCGTGCCAGCGCCCGTGTTCATGGTGTAAACATACTTGGCGTCGTCGCTGACGGCGATGTCGAGGTTGTTGGAACCGGTTGGCAGCGAAGCCACAACTGTGTCGGGAAGTGCGGTCACAGTACCCGAGCCACTGATGGCGAAACCAGAGATCGAAGAACTGAGGGTATTGGAGGTAAATGCAAACTGTCCGTTGGGAGTGAGCGCAATCCAGCAAGTGAAATTGCCAACGGTAGAAACACTTCGGGTCACCGGCGAAAGCGTGCCGTCTGCTTGGACTAGATAGGACGAAACAGAGGAAGCGTTAGCATTGCTCGCTCCACCAGTCTGAACAATCAGGGCAGCGCCATCGGGAGAAAAAACCACATCGAAGATACCAGGAATCGGGTCCGGAGTAATTGTCGGTTGCGAAAGAGTTCCATCGCTCCGAACTGAAAACACATCGATATTGTTGGTGATCTTCTCGGTCAGCAATAAGAAGCGGCCGTCGGGGCTGAAGGCCAGGGACGAAGGACCGGTGTTGGTGGCGCTCAAGTAGCGAATGGAGTTCGGAATCATGACCAGATGGCCGTCTTCATCCAAATTAAAGCCGACCACATTACTGTTACCGGCGAAATTGATCACATACACCAGACTTCCATGCTGGGCGACAGCCACGGGTGCGCTGCCGCCGGAGGAGACGACCTGGACAGGGTCCAGGTTTGCGCCGTTGACGCGGAAAACGGAGATATCGCCGCTGCCCGCGTTCACTGCGAACAGCAGAGAGTGGTCCTGACTGAGGGTCAGTGAACCTTGCGAACCGAGAGGATCCGTAGTCCCGCCACTGCCGCGTCCGCCTGTGGGATATTGGTTACGCTCGATTAAGGAACCGTCGGCGGCGCGAGAATAGGCAATTATTTGATTGCCCCGCACGGAATTCGTCATAGCAAAGACGGCGTGTTGGTTAGCCGTCTGGGCGTAACTTTGAGGCGCTACCTGTGCCGCAAGCGCAAGCGCAAGTAGAGGAGTAATCATTCTCGATCTATTTTTCACGTTTCGTATACCTCTCACTGGGATTTAAGGTTAAGTTCGGCCAATGTGATCCCAGCCAAAGGCGCGCCAGACGTCTGGCTAGAGACTCACCACACGGTAAGCCCTTCGACTGAGAGAAAGAATTGAAGCGCTCTTCGAAGTGCGTTGGGTTAAGGCGGGCACAGACTGTGCCCGCCCTCGTGCTTGCAGACTTCTGATTAGTGTAACGACGACTTATGGGTTACCCTGCCCCGAGAGCAGATCGATCGTGTAACTTACCGGCGGCGCGTTGTTGCCGCCCGGACGCTTGAAGGTCAACGTCTGGGCGATGTTCTGGCCGGGTTGGAGCACCCCATTCGCCAGGAAAACGCGAATATACGGATTGCCGGTGCTCGTGGTCCCGCTGGCGTTCTCCAACGTGACTCCAGAGGCAAGCCCTTGCACTACGATGAGGAGGTGAGTATCCACCACCGATGTGCCGGTGTTCGTGATGGTATAGTTATCCGTCTGAGTCGAGCCCTGGCTGTTGGAGCTGACCCGTTGAATGTTGGTCCGGGAGGTCACGTCGAGGAATTCCAGGCCCTCGTCGCGCCGCGTCAAGGGGTCGTTTGAATCGGTCGCCAGGCCGCTCGGCACGAAACCGTCCTTTGCTCCCAGCGCGGCGAGGTCCGGACGGTACTTCGAGTAAGTGAGGTCGCGTACGTTCGGCTGGAACGTATCAGTGGTGGAATTGGGATTGAAGGTCACCAAGGCGGGGTCGTACAGAGCATTCTCCAGGAAGTCGGTGATATCGTCGACCTGCTGTTCGGTAAGACCCAGACCGTTCGGGAATCCAGGCCCACGAGGGTTCGTGAAGCGGCGATCCAGCGTGGCCTGCGCTCCGGCGGTGGGGTCCATGGGAACGCCGGCGTTGAAGTACTCCACTACATCGCGGACGTTGGTGAGGACAGCATTGTGGAAGAAGTTCCCGGAGTTCTTTAGCTGCCGCAGGGTTAACGCGCGGAACCTGAAGGCATCAGCCGGGTCATGGGTGATTTCCTCCCGCCCAGTGTCCTCGGCGTGGTACGGGAAACCGTCCGCGCCCAGCCTAGCGGGGTTGATATGGCCTCTCGCCAGCGCGTCGAGCGCTCGGATTGGATGGTCGCCGATTCCGACGTTGATGAAATTCTCCTCGACGAATGCACCGATGCCGGTGACATCCGGATCGTTGTACTGTTTGTTCAGCGCCGGACCGCTGTGACAGGTGAAGCAGCCCGCGCCGCCGGCTCCGTTGGTCGCCGGGGTGAAGAAGAGCTGAGCTCCGCGGACCTGGGCGGGCGTTAGGGCACCGTTATCGCCGGCCAGGAACTTGTCGAACGGCGTGTTGCGGGTGACCACGGTGCGAAGGAAGGTCGCCGTCGCCCGGAACACGGTCTGGTCGTTGATCAGGGGGTCACAACTTACAGGACTTCCTGGGACGCAGTTCGGCGCCGCGGCGGCCTCCGTGGGGAAGGCATCCCGGAATAACTTCACGAAAGCCGGGATCTGCCGGAGCGCCGCCGACTGAAAGTTAAGGTGGCGGTGGGCGTCGAGGAGCAGGAGCGTCATGTTTTCCCCAGCCGGGTCGTTGAACGGGTTGAGCGAGCCCGGCGTGGCCGGCGGCTCCCCTCCGAAGCCGCCAAACAGGAGGCGGTTGTTGAAGGCGAAACCCACCAGGTTCATGGACATGCGAGCTACGCTGTCGAGCTGGTCAAGCCGGCCCGTTGCTATCAGGTTCTGGCTCGTCGCACTGGCCTGGTCCGCAGCCGAAAGGTGGTAGTAGTAGGCCGGCGTGGTGACCACCAGGCCGGCGGGGTAGCCGGGGTTCTCCCCGTTGGTGTTGTCCCAAATGTCGGTTAGGGTCGGGAGCGCATCGACGAGCGTGTCACCATTGAACAGAGGCGTCGTGCGCAGCTTGGGGAGGGCCTCCTGGGGCCGGCGGCGCGGAATGAAGTTACCTTGCGCGTCGGTGTACCCGCGACCCTCACCACCGACGTGGATGTTGATCTGCTGACCCTGCTTTCCCGCCGCCTCGCCGATGTGGCAACTGCCGCATGATCCGGTCTGCCTCGTCTCGGCGACGACATCCGGGGCTTGACTCGAAGCAGTCCCAGTTTCGGGGAAGATTCCCGCGATCGTGTTATTGGTGGCGCCAAACGTTCCGCCGAAGTTTGTCTCCGCCGGCAGGTTTTTGGTCTGGCCCGTGTTGGTGGCGGGGCCGATGCGCACGGTGCGGACCGGGTCGTGGAAGAGCAGCTTTCCGAGGTAGCGCTTCGCCTCGGTGGTCTGGTAGCGATAGGGCGTGTTCCCGCTCCCAGCCACGGGCGGGGGCACAGGAATAGCGGCATTCGTCGCCGGAACCTGCAATTTATCGATTCCGCCGACCTGCTCGCCGATGAGCTGGCGCAACTGGACGGGGCTGTTGCCCTGAGCCGAGGCGAGTCCGCTGCCCAAGATGGAAATAGCCAAGGCGCCGGCCACCTGTTTCAGGAACCGATGGCGATCGACCGGCTTCGGGGCCGGAGGATCTCCTTGTCGATTACCTGGTTCTGCAAACTGCACTTCCGATTTGTTCTTCACGATTCGCCTTCCTCAATAGGTTAGTTTGGACAATGCGGTCCCGCCGAAGATGCAACGACTCTGGCTAAGAGTAGCTCCACTGCCGAGTTCAATGAACTCTCACCACACGATGAGCCCGTCGGCTGGGACAAAGAGTTTAAGGCACTCCTTACTGGTTACTGATCACCTAAATGCCGGTTCGAATCGAAATTATTCCCTCCCTCGATAGGAAATTGTTATTTCCCAACACTTTCGCGAGGCAGAGCGAAAAAGTAACTTCTCTGCATCTTTCCCACGCCCTCTCCTTCGCGAGACAGCGAACAACACACGAGGAAACATTCGTCTGCGTCAATTCCTGTCAGTCGGCATCGGCTTCCTGCGTTGACGGCAGATGATCCGTGTCAAGTATGTCTTCCGTTCAACGACTTTTACCGTGAGTTGAATATAGATCACCAAGCGCCGATCCGGACCTATGATTTTTTTAGATTGTGGTTGATATATGTGCCTTCAATAACACAATCGCGTGGCGACGAGCAACGGGCGAATTACCCAGATCCGATGTGCTTCGTCGTCAAGATCGAAATGAATCAGTTCCGGCTGGTCGCGGGGATCAAGTATCTGGACCGGTCTCGAATCTGGTTCCGAATCAGCACAACATCGGTTTCCTGTTTGAACAGGCGTACGAGAAATCTGGCCAGAATGAGCGCGCGAGCGTAGAATTGACCGAGTTCCGGCGTCTCCAAGGCAAGGGGCTGGAGCGCGAGCCGCCAAGCCATCAACCATGAACGTCCGCTCGATCCCACACAGCCAGTGCGCCGTGATACTCTCGCTCGTGCACTGGTCGCGCCACACAGCTCGTTTGGTGACGCTACGCACGGTGTCAAGACGCAGCCTGCTGCAGAACTTCCGCTGCTTTAATTCTTTACCTATGTCAGGAAAAGAGGTTGCCGAGATATCCAGGTTAAGAGTGCCCTAGCGCCACAGGTGGGTCGGCAGAGTAGAAAACGCTCGCGGTGCTCTTCTGAAGACAATTCACCTTGTACTGCCGTGGCGACGTACCCATGCGTCGCGTAAACCAGTTAGCAAAGTTACTAGGGTGCTGATAACCCAACTCCGAAGCTATCAGACTAATTGTTTTAGGCGGGTTCTCGGCTAACAGTGTACACGCACGATTGAGCCTGATCTGGGACCAATATTCAAGTATGGTCATCTGATAACGGTTCTTAAACTCCTGCGTTATCGTGGACTGTCTAATGTGCAGGTCTGCACAGACGACCTTCACTCTGAAACCGACGCTACCGTTGCAAAGGTCGATCAATTCGCGCACGGTAGCTGCCGCAGAAGACGCTGCTCTAGGTGTGGTGCTCATGTTACCTCAAGGGCCCGATCGAACGAGGATTCGGCCTTATACAAAGGGTTTCCTATCTTTCGGTTCGCCATAAAGAAAGGAAAAGTTACGGCAGCGGTCTCTTGGATGGGCACGATATCGATCAGCTGCGAGGGCTTCAGCGAGGCGCACGTCCGCTAAATCCGGCCCTGCCTGCCGAACCAAATTTGTGCCCTTCATGTTGTGACTTTGAGATATCGCTAGTCGAGAGTGCCGGAGCTCTGAAACTGAAAGCAGGATCGGAAAGACTCGCTAAGCTTCAGTTCCGAACAGAGAGGGTGACTCCCCTTTGGCTAGCCGTGTCTCCCACAGATAAATAGACAGAAAATGCGGCACTCTGTCCAATTCCCGTTGGAATCTTTGCATTCACTTGCATGACCCCCGCCGTTCCCGGCGCCAAACCGGCAAAGAGGATTTCGGCTGGCTGGCCGCCGATCGTCACTCGCACTGGCGCGACCGGTGTAGGATTGGGTTCAACCGCAATGCGCCCGGTCCCGGCCGGCGGGCTCGTGACTCCCTGGCCCGTTGCATACAGACTTACAACCGTGCCCGCAGGGGCAGGATTGGCCGGCGAGTTCAAGGAGCCATCCTGGTTGAAGACACCAGGGTATAGCTTAGGCGCGATGGCGGCGATTTGGACTAATTCCGCCGCACTTGCGACACCGTTGTAATTCGCGGTTATGCTTGCCTCCTGCTGACCTTCCAATTCGTATGGGATCTGCGCATTTACCTGGTCCGCCCGCACATAATAGATGGGCGCGGGAACACCATTTACCAAAACTGACACACCGGCAGAGACCGTTGGTAGCGTGCCCTTCACTGGATCGAAAGCTGAGGGTACTCCGGCCCTTGGGCCAAGCGAAACACCATAGAGGGAGACGAGCTCACCCGGGGCGAACGGCCCACCTTCTCCGCTAAAGGCATCGCGAATTCCCTCTGCTGCAATCGTGGGACCAACGGGCGGGCTTCCGCCGAGCAGTAACAAGTCATTCGAGAAATCCGTTGTCTGGCCACCGAAGAAGAATGCTGTTTGTAAATCGGATGCAAACGCGGCCTCCACCCGATACCGAGGAGCTGGAGTATCGCCTGCTGGCGTCACCTGAGTCCAGGCCTTCGAGGCGGGATCGTATTCCCATGTATCGTTGAATGGTGGTCCCCCGAGCCCACCGAAAAGTACCAGCTTCTTGCGGTTGTCGTCAAAAACCATTCCGTACCGCTGGCGGGGAGCGGGACGCGGATTGGATGTGATTTCTGCCCACCGGTTATTCGCAAGATCGAAGGACCACAAATCTCCTTGCGGGCAGGGTCCGAAGCCGCTGGAACAACCTCCATACAGCAACATCTCATCACTCAGTGGCACATAGACGGCGTGATGAAGGCATCTGCGTAACGGCCGCGTGCCAGCCGGCGATATATCCCGCCACGAGTTGTTCGCAAGGTCGAAGGCCCACGTGTCATCAAAACGTCCCTGTTCCGAGGTGAAACCGTGCGAAATCACGATGCGGTCTCGCTCGGAGTCGTAGATTGCGGAGTGACCGTAGCGCGGGCTCGGTCCGCTCGAATTGCCGCTCAGCTGGACCCATAGATTAGCCCGGATGTCGTATGCCCACACGTCGCCAAAAAAACCCGCGCCCTGGCCGGCAATGATGATGATACGCTCTCGGACCCGATCGAACGTGACTGTGTGTCCGTGACGTGGATTTGGCGGCACCCCTCCTGGATTGACCTGCGTCCACTGTTGCCGGTCCACCGAGTAAGACCAAAGGTCGTTGCGGTCGCCCGTGGCATCCTGTCCACCGAACATTAGAAGCCGCCCGCCGGGGACATCGTATGCGATCGGGGCATCGATTCTAGGAGTAGGACTCACTCCCGTTGGATTCGAGCGTGCCCATCGCAATCCACTAGTCTGCGCTTCGGCGGAAAGAACCGAGAGTAAGGTTGCCACCAAGGTCAAAACGCATAGGACGCCCTTCATACGGATCGGCTTGGCACCGCCTTCGGCGTCAAAAGAGTGTGTAGCCGGTTTGAACGGCCAGGACCTGCGCAGCGATGACTGTCTGTGATGACGGATATCTTCCACAACCCTTGATTTCGGTCGATACGACGTTGCGGTTACGGGTTCCGGTGGGATTGCCTCATGACAATTACCCTGGGGCCCGATCTGGAATAGGTCCCGGCCGCCGGTTTGAGACAATTAGACTTAGGGCCAAACAGGGCAAGACGCAGGAGTTCGGGTGTCGATCTTGGCCGTATAAAGCACCGCGTCTCGATGGAATCAGCACGGCTCGAATGAATCGCCGCAGACACCGTAACCACTTGGATGATCGCAGCGAAGTGTTTGGAGGACGCATCTTATGCCAACGCGCGCGCTCTCTGACGACGGGGGAGCCATACCTTCCAGCCCCGACTTGGAGCAGTTAATGATGCGCTACCAAAAAGCAGATCCAGACGCCTCGGCAGTTCTGGTCGACCTGCTAAGCCCACAGCTTTATCGATTTTTTGCTAGCCAAATGGGCAGCAGAACCGATGCCGAAGACATGCTGCAGGATGCCTGGCTGCGCATTCATCGGGTACGACACACCTATCGCCCATGCGAGCCTGTGCTCCCTTGGGTATACGCAATCGCGCGGTGCGTGCGAGTAGACAGTTACCGAAAACGTCACCGTATTGCATCGCGAGAGTTGGCGGCTGATGTGTTACCTGAGCACCCAGCACCGCGAGATGAGCCTCGCGATCTGCCGGCATTCGATGAGCTGGTGGCGGAGCTGCCCCAGAGCCAGCGTGAGGTGCTGACGCTGCTCAAAGTGAATGGACTGAGTATTGAAGAGGTTGCGCGTGCGACCTCCTCGACAGTAGGGGCTGTCAAGCAAAAGGCCCATCGGGCATATGAGCGGTTGCGCACCTTGTTGCAACACATGCCAGTGGCCCAGCAAGCACGCAGAGGAGCTACGCAGTGACCTGCCACGAGATGGATGGTGTAATAAGTTTAGGTTCCGGAACTTCTGGCTTTCCCCCGAAGCCGCTAAACACGTTGCCGGATGTGAGCGCTGTCGGCGTTTGGTGCGGGTGCTGGACCAGAGGCCAGAGGGTCTGACGCCTTCACCGGGCCGATTGAAGCAAATCCAGACGGCGATGGTTGAAGACCTGAGACCCGTCCGACCGCTGGCGCCCGCCCGCGTTTTTCTCTTCGCGTTCGTTATTGTTTTTCTGACGGTGGTGGCTGTGGGCTATCTCCGAATCGGGGCCGATGGCTGGGGTGCGCTACGGGCCTCACAGAAGATCGTTGTCTTTGCAACGTTGGCTACCGCTGAGGCTCTGCTGGCTGTCTCCATGGTTCGTCAGATGGTGCCGGGAAGCAAACACACCGTATCCCCGACTCTGTTGCCCGTCGGCATCTTAGTACTACTGATGATCGTGATGGCCGTCATATTTCAGTCACGAGAGGAATCCGCTTTCGTCTCGAACGGCCTGATGTGCCTGAGGAGTGGCCTCGCTTATGCGATCCCTGGGGCATTCCTGTTCTGGTTGCTGCTGCGACGTGGAGCGATTCTTTCTCCAAGACTCGTAGGTACGACTGCAGGTGCACTCGCCGGCCTTATTGGTCTCACCGTGCTCGAGGTCCACTGCCCGAACTTAAACCGGTATCATATTTTGGTGTGGCATTTGGGCGTGATCCTGATCAGCGCGCTGGGAGGCTTGGCGTTCGGTGCCGCGGTGGAATATGTCGGCCAGTGGGGAACTAATCGGATTCGTTGAATTGGGCGGGGAGGGCTGGCCAACTTCAAGTGACCCCTCGGCAGTTTACTCGGAACTCGCTGAACCAAATAGTCCGCCTGCATTCAGTGCAATTCCTGTCCCAGAGAGTGCCGGGCAGGTTGCGTTTGTCGCCCTGGGCACTTACACACCACGCATGAGGGTTGGCCAGTGCCTGAGTACCGCCACAACCAAGTGGAACCTATGCTGCGTCAACAAGCCAAACCTCGACCGTTTCAATGACCCTCTCAACGCCCTGGTCAGCTGCCTCTTGGCATTGCAGGCACAATGGCGCCCAAGGCACCGCCTCCAGACGTTTCCGGCTAATATCTTCGTCACAGTATAAGCATGCGCCAAAAATACTTTCGTCAATGCGGCGAAGAGCGCCCCGGATCTCGCGAAGCCGTCGGGACTCGCGGTCCAAGTTTTGAATTGCGATATCTCGCTCCACGGCGCGTTCGGTCTCATCGAGTTCGTCGGCGCTTTTCTCGACAACGATGCCTTCACGATTCCGCAATATCTGTGCCGCATCGCGTTGTTTGGCTTGTAGGATTACTTTGAACCTGTCAATCTCGTGTTGGGTCATGGGGCCCTCCCGGGCTCGGTCTGTATTACTGTTCGCTGGCTCGCCGCCTTGGGTTACGCAACACCTTGGACCGATCATTTCGGGAACGTGAGCATTTTTGAACGTGGTGAGCCGCCGGTCGAATCAGAAGAACAAAGTTTCTTCGAATGGTTAACGTACTAACACGGTGTCCTTAATTCGGTAGCGGATGCAGTGAATACGTTACGGTGAACCAGAGTGCCGCGCATATGAGAGGACATCGCCCCTTTATGTGGTCGGCCAGGACAAGTGGCCCACTTCCCGAACCGCCCGAGCCTCACAGGAACTGATCGAAGGAGTAACGCTCCACCTGCGCTAGCGTGGATACGGGATCTTAGAACGCGTATCCGATCGACACCTGATAAGTCCTGGGAGGCACGAAGTGAGTGCCGCTGAACGTTGAAAGAAAATTGTAGAGGGTCACTTTGTTCGTGAGATTTTCCACCGCAATGCGAAGCGTCACGCGCCCGCCTTGTTCTTTGTGCAACAGGTTATCGGTCCCCGCACCGAAGTTGAGCAGGTTGCGCGCCCTCACGCGATCCGGATTGTGATCGTCGTTCTCCGCGCCGGTCTGAGGAAGGGTAAGGAGTTTGGACGTCCCGGTACCGTTGCAGGCTGTGATCGGGTTGCCGTAGGTAGCGAAGGCTCCGTTGCAGGAGAAGCCGATCGCCACCTGCTGTGCCGCGGTCAGCGCCAGCGCAGCCGCAACGTCCGGCACTCCGCTCACCACCAGACCGCTATCATAGCGCCACGTGAAATCTATCCATTCTGCTTTGTGGGGCGGCTGGTAGTGAAAGACGGCACTCTGCTGGTAAGCCTGGTCATGATCGATGCGGAAAACACCGCCGGCGAATCCGCCCAAGGGAATCAAGCCACCTGTTTCGGGTGGGAAATACCGTGCCCGCGTATGGCCCAAGGTCAGGTATGCCTGGAATCCGTGCAAATCAATGGTGCTCACGCGCGCCGTCACGCCATCCAGCTTGGAGTTGTGCCAGGAGATCGGAAACGTGATCGGCGTGTTGAACAGGATGCTGAAATCGTACGCATTGTGCGTGTACTTCCAGAAGTAGTCAGCATCGACGATCAGCCAGCGCCCGATTCTTTGCTGTAAACCCGTATTGAATTGGTTTCGCCGGCCGGGTTGGATGGGGGCGGATTGAGAGCCAAAAACGTTCGCCGCCAGGCCGCCGCCGCCCGTTCCGCTCGAAAGAATCAGATTCTCGTTGAACGAAGTCTCAAACGTTCGCGCATAGGCTGCCCGCAAAACCGTGTTCGTGGATGGAAACAGGTACGAGATGCCCAGCCGCGGCTGGATTCCGTTGGCCGAGGCCAGGCCATTATACTGGTCGTCCCGCAGGCCGGCACCGATCGTAAAGTGGCCCGGCTTGATGGCATCCTGAACATAGAAGGCATACTGGTTGACGTTGTGTTTTCCGTGAAAGCCAAACCTTGAGCCTCCGCGCGTGAGGTCATACGGCACGATTCCGGGTTGTAGGCCCGGGTTCGGCTGGTACGCGGGATTGATGCCAGAACATTGGCTCGGATCAGTGATGCTGGGCAGAAGCAGAGCATTCCCACCGGCGTCCAGGCACACCGGGTTGTAGGACGGATCGGTGATGCCGAATCGGAAATTCTCCGAGAGCCGTGTCTGCTGGATCTGTGTGCCGAACTTGAGATCCTGCCTTCCGTGAGCGTACGATAGGTCCGCTTTCACTCCATAGTCGGTCAGGAACCGGTTCTGCGCGGCGGTGATGGGAGTGTCGGCGAAAGGATCACGGCTGGCGTAATAGTTGAACTCATCGCGGCGGACATAGGGGTTGACGGTGAGCAGCGTGTGTGCATTAAAGGTATGTTGGTAGCCGGGCGCAATGTTCCATGTGAGCACCCGCAGCTTTTGGTCTTGGGCTAATTGATCATAGTCATTGGGAACCTGGAACCAGTTCCTTGCGGCGAACAGGTTCAGATGAAGGGCGTCTATTCCGGTGGGTTGCCAATCCAGTCGATCAAAAATACTCTCGTTTTTTCCGCTATCGTGAATTGGCACAAACTCCGGCGTATCCAGAAAATGGCCCGACCGGATCCCGGTAAGCGCCACGAAATTTCCGAATTTCGGTCCGCCGAAGCCTAGAGTCGCGGTGCCTCCCCAAGTTCCGAAAGAGGTCCATTGTGACTCGATGCTGCCGAACGGCTTTACCGCGCCGAGACCAGAGCGGGTCGTGCTGTTCACCACGAGGCTCGTCTTATCGCCATATTGGGCGCCTGGTGTGCCCGTAATCAGCTCCAGACTCTCGAGCGCATTCAGCGGGATCTGAGTCGAAAATATTTTGCTCTGTTGGTCACTAATGGGCTGGCCATCAACCACAAAGCTCACTTGCGCATGATCTCCCAGCGGATGGAAGAAGCCGTTCGCGTCCGCTGCTACTGCTCCGGTGCTGTAGGTGACAGCCTCGGTCAGTCCGCTACCAGGATTGAAAGTCGGCAGCTTCAGAAAACTGCTTTTGTCGACGTCCTGGTGAGCAGAAGGATCGCTCTCCAGGGCCGCTCCCGAAGCTTGCACGTCGACAGTCGTGACCCCAGCGCCACCTTCAGGGCCATGTTCACGCTAATGGGCAGTGAGCCCCGCACACCCACCTCCCGGCTCGCAACAGCGAACCCTGGTGCGGTGGCGGTCAATTGATAGGGGTTTTGCGGAACATTGTTGAAACGGAAAACCCCGGCATTATCGGTTTTCGCTGACTGTTCATACCCGGTGACCGAATTGCGCAGGTGAACGATTACATCAGAAACCAAGGCTCCCGATGGATCACTCACGGCACCCGTGACAGTACCGCTGCTGATGGATTGTGGAAACATCGGGCAACTTGCCAATAGGGCCAGCAAGATCAGATTGCGGAAGTGTTTACCTTGCAATTAATCCTCACTATCGCGGCGCTTTAGGGTCGGTCTCTCATCTTGATCCTTCGGCTGCTTCTTGTCAGTATCTTCGTCATCGATGGGCCCGCTGCCCGGAGCGCGGCGCAGTGTCGGCCGGTTGCTGTCGTTCTTCGTGTCAATGCGACGGTCGTGCAGCATCGCGAGACGGTTCTTCACATCGTTGAACTCCGACGTATTTACAACGTATTCAGGCTTGGCCTTCAGAATTGTCGCGATGTTTGTTTGGGCCGCCTTGATACGGTCGTCGGTCGGGGGGTGTGTCGAGAAGACCTTGGAAAGCGTCCCGGGTTTCCTCTTTTCGAGTGTCTGAATCTTCTCGAAGAAGTCCACGAAGGCCGTCGGGTCGTAGCCTGTCTTGTACATGTACTCGAGGCCAAGCATGTCAGCTTCGGATTCGAATCCACGTGAGAACGTGAGAAAGCCCAGCGGAATCGCCAGGCCGGCGCCCTGTCGGATGGCGTAGCCGGCCCAGCCGCCCACAAAGATCAGCGGGATCGAGGCATAGTTTACAATCGTTCCCCGCGTCGCCTGGCGTGTACCGTGCCGCGCGGCCACGTGCGCGATCTCGTGCGCCATCACGCCCGCCAGTTCGGCTTCGTTATCGGCCTTGAGGATCAAGCCGGAGTTCACGAAGAAGAACCCGCCCGGGAGTGCGAACGCATTCACCTCTTCTGAATCGATGACCTTGATGGTAAACGGCACCTTGGCGTCGGAGTTGCGCACTAGGTTCTGGCCCACGCGGTTGACGTACTCCGCAATCACCGGATCGTCGACGAGCTTGGCTTGCCGCTCGACTTCCTGCGCCACCTGCTTGCCCAGCGCAATTTCCTTTTCGAGCGAGTAGAAATTCACTCCCTTGCCGACGTCGCGGTTGCCGATTTCGTCGGGATCCTTTTTCTTGTCCCTGGCGTACGAAACCGGGATGACGAGTGCGCCGCTCAACAATAGGGCGAAAGGCACAATTGGGAAACCCTTCATGGCATTGTTCTCCTTCTCTCCCGACCTTTCATTCGGTAAGGATCTCCCCGAAGTTACGCACTCATGTGCGGCCAGCCATCGTTGCTGTTGTAATTGAAGGCCTGGAAATGAAGGCTCAGGGTAACCAGGAGAACCAGCGGGTGGTGTTTTGTTTCCGATGGGGTCTGAGTCGTACGAAAGCTGACTGGTTATTCCTTGTTGATCCGACTCAAGATGCTTCGACCTCAGGCTACTCTGCGCGATAGGTGAATAAATTCAACTCGGCGACGAACTGGCGATTCAGGTTGCACGCTGCCCACACTTGATCGGCAACAGATCATATACAAGACGGGCCTCGCCTAACTGGTGCGTCCCATGGACTCGGGCCGAGGCATGAGCCCATGTTCCCGCTGGCTTCTTATGTTTACTGATTTAAGCAGCCCGAATCCAGCAAGAGTTACTGTGGTTCATTGGGGGGCGGACGCCGCCACCTCTTTCTGTACGCTGAGGGAGCCTTCCTCTGGATCGACTTCGGTTGGCTGGCCGCAGTGCTCCAGGAGGTAGCCCTGCCCAGAGACGGCGTGTATTCGTATACCCAAATTCGCCGTTAACTTGCTCCTGAGCCTGCTGATGTGGACATCCAGCGTTCGGGTTTTTACCCCTTCGTTATATCCCCAAACGGTTTCGAGCAGGAATTTCCTCGTGACAACCCTGCCGGGGCTCCGTTCAAGGAGATCCAAGACCTTTGCTTCCTTTTTACTGAGACGAATCTCACTCATGAAAATCTCCAGTCGCTCCTCATCTCACTTCTTGTCCTGACGTCGTCGGCCAAGGCGGGGCGTAGGATCGTTGAAGTCAATCGCATTTTGTCTCTGGCATACGGGTGAGACGTGGCTGAAGGCGAGAAGATGCGGAATAATCGCGCCCCGACCGCCGTTGGCAACACTTCCGAAGCACGGCACGCTTCCTTTTGCAACGCAAGGGGATTGCCTATGCCCGCAGGCCGCAAGATGCGATTCATTCGATAAGGGAGGCGATCCGGACCCTGATCCGACGTTAAGAATTCGACGATAATTTCTCTGCACCTTTTCCGACGAAACTCCGTCCAGGGTACCGAGATGGCTTGACTTCCCCGAGTCGCCATCGACTGGGTAAATTGACGGCACTGGCTACCCGGTCCGAGCAGAACTGAGGCTGAAATACCGTGAGTGTGAAAGCGCGACTAGCGAATCATGCAGAGAACGCGTCCATGCAAGCTGACGGGCGTTCAAACGCGTCTTCGCGGCCAAAACTGGAGCAGCTCATGATCGGATACCAAAAGGCAGATGCAGTCGCAACGACGGCTCTAGTTGAGCTCCTCAGTCCTCAGTTGTACCACTTCTTCGCAGCACCACCAGGAAGCGGCTGGGACGCCGACGACATGTTGCAGGAGGTGTGGTTGCACATTCATAAGGCTCGACGCACTTACCGCGACGGCGAGCCCCTGATAGCCTGGTTTTACGCGATCGCCCGCCATGTTCGCATGGACAACCATCGCAGACGGCACCGCATCGCAATGCGCCAGCTGGCAGCCGGCGTGTTGCCTGAGGTCCCTCCAGAGGATAATAAACCAGACGAGCTGCCTTCATTCGACGCGTTTGTGGCGGCGCTGCCGGAAAGCCAGCGCGAGCTGATGGTACTGCTCAAGGTGAACGGCCTCAGTTTCGAAGAGATTGCCCGCGCCACCGCTTCCACAGTTCGGGTCGTCAAACAGAAGACCCACCGAGCGTATCGGCGCCTGCGCGACCTCCTGCAACAGACACCAACGGCTGGGGAACTGCGCTAACAAGCGTAACTAATTCGCAGGTAATTGCGAACCATCAGGTGAAGCCGACCCGGTGCGCTGCCGGTCGCAGATGCGCCAAACCAGACGACGGCATCCCGGAAAGAGACACGCGCGGCCGAGCCGAGTGACGGCGGACGTCGACCGAAGGCGCCGTGCTGATTAGCTTACGGAGGATGAAATGGAATTCCAAAGGGTTCTAACTGAAACGCGAATGTACCCGGGATCAGGTGCGCTGGTTGGCCTTTCCCGTCCGGGCACGGATTTCCAAGATACATCCGTATCAGTCGACGAGCACCAGAGAGGTGACCTGACTGATATCCTCCACGAGCGGCTAGGTTACTTGATCAGGCATTCCGACCAAGAACGGAAACGCCTGGACCGAGTTGTGACCCTACTGATGGAGACATTCGAGTGAAGGGCCATGTCCAATCGTGCGAAAGCCTTGGGCCTCAAGTGGTGAAGACCCCTCGAACGAGCTTCGTTCTGTCCGTTACTGGAGGTAACCAAAGTGTACGCAACGTTTGAGGCCGCAAACACGGTTGGATCTTGCCTAGACGCACCTGAAGCACTGGTAGCACAATCGAATGCGACTGAACGTGACCTGGTTCAGCAATTGCAGGCCGGCGACGAAGTGGCTTTTCGGGAGTTGATCGACCGATACCAGTCCAAGGTTTACCGCCTTGCTTACGGCATCCTCAGAAATCGCGACGATGCCGACGACATTGCCCAGCAGGTTTTCGTGAAGGTTTATTTTTCTATTAAGGGCTTTGACGCCCGTAGCTCTCTCTACACCTGGATCCATCGCATTGCGGTCAACGAGTGTTATGGATTACTGCGGAAGAAACGGCTCAAGCTATCTAATGAGAGCGACTCGGCCGAAACCGCCATCTCAATGCGCGTTCAGATGGCCCGAGACCCGCGCCCCACATCTGATCGAGTCGTTGTGCAACGGGACTTACTTAACAAATTACTGGAGCGGCTCCCGGAAGAGGAGCGGCACCTGCTGCTATTGAAAGAGCTCGAAGGCTACTCGGTAGCGCAGCTATCCGAGGAAACTGGACTAAATGAAAACACCATTAAGGTGAGGTTATTTCGGACGCGGCAACGGCTTGCAAAAGCTGCTGCGAGGCTTAGATGCTTTCCGTTGATCGGCATTTGACATTAGCGAGAAGTTGCTTGTTCAACTACCGAACAAAATAGACTGACGAGGATACTCATGATCGAAATCGTGCAACGTGTTAATCGCGTTTTAAACTCCGCGGCGTCCAGTCTACAGACGCCTTTACTGTTGACTGTGCGACTCTATTGGGGGTGGCAATTCGTCCAGACCGGTTGGGGTAAGCTGAGTGGCCTCGAGAAGGTGGGAGCCTACTTCACTCAACTCGGCATCCCTGCGCCTGGACCGACAGCAATATTCATTAGCTTGCTGGAGTTCGCAGGGGGTATCCTGCTCGCTTTCGGGCTGGCCTCACGATTCATCTCGCTACTGTTGGCTTGCGATATGATTGTCGCTTTCATAATTGCCGACCGAGAAGCTCTCTTTTCCATCTTCTCCGATCCCGATAAGTTCTATGCCGCTGCTCCTTACACGTTCCTATTTGCATCGCTGCTCATTCTGACCTTTGGCCCAGGCAAGTTATGTCTCGATGCGATTCTGGCGAAGCGTCTCAAATCGCGTCCGCACACGTCTACGATCGCAGCCGTAGAATGCTAAGACCGCAGCGAGTTGCTCCAATGAGCGCCACGCGGTGGCACGGTGGACCTGACCGCCGACTCGCACTGTTAGCCAAGGTAATACATCAAAGGCATCCATTTCAGTGAAAAAGTGCTGTGTGGCATCTCTGTCAGCCTCTCGATCGGGTTTGGGCGCGTAGCTGTACCTTTGCACGACATTCCAAAACATGGACTAACTTAGGATAGAAAATGGAAGATAAAACCGAGATTGAGAACGAAGATTTACCTTCAGCTTAGCAACTCGAACGTGAGTGATATCGTCTACTGAATTGACGTGCAGCTTAGCTGTTAATCGAGTTGGCGGCCTCGAAGCGAGCCATCGCAGCGATACTCGCGCTCTTCGAGCTCTCCTTCTCTTTACTCCGCGACTAATGGAAGTGACACTGTCGTCATTTGGCCGGGGGGCGGTAACGTACTCAGGTCCCCACTGCTCTGGCAACGGTGCGCGGCTGGAGAACCGGAGGCGTATGAACATAAAACAAGGAGCTTCAGGAGAACATTATGAAACGATATGCAATTCTGCTGGGAACGGTATTAGTCTTTGGCGTTGTCGCTAGCGCTCAGGAAACAGCCCCCGCGGCAGAGGTGGGCTTCAGTTACTCGTACACGCGCGTGAATCCGGGCGGGGCCCTCTCTTCCGCCAATGCGAACGGTGGTTACGGTTACGTCGAGTACAACTTCAACAGAGTCGTGGGCCTGGTCGCGGATCTCGGCGCAAATTACGTTGGCAACGCTGGCGGAGTCCAACTCCAAAACACGACGTTCCAGTATCTTTTTGGACCGCGGTTCAACTGGCGCATGTCGCGATTCACACCGTATCTGCAGACGCTCGTTGGCGGCCAGAGATTCTCGAGTGGCCTCGATCCCAGTTCGAGCACTCCGCGCCTGGCGTCCGCTCAGAATAATTTCGCCGCGGCCATCGGCGGCGGAATCGATTACAACCTGACGAAACATATCGCGCTGAAGCCGATTCAGGTGGAATACTTAGTGGCGGAAGTTTCACCGTTCGGAAGAAACGTGAACTTCGTTCAGAACAACCTCCGCTATTCGGCAGGGGTGGTTTTCCGGTTCGGCTCCAAGTAAACAAGCATTAGAGTGCGGATGTAGCATTAGTGCCAATTAGCCCGGCGCCAGCCTTCTCTGTGAGGAGGATTGAGCGCCGGGCCCCCCATTTAACCTGCAGGAGCCTTCCTGGCTAGCTGCAACTGGTATACCAGCAACCTGTCGCTGGGCGTTGCCCGCCATAGTTGCAGTGTCCTTTCGAACGCCAAGTGTAGCCGTCGCATTGGCGCTGGTAACGGTAACGGCCGCGCAAGGAATCGCGCGCTCGTCCCAAGCCGGTTGTAGCCCCGAGCCGATCTGCCGGTGGTAGTTCCGCTCGTCATGATTCCGGTCCATGTCACTCCTCCATTCGGTGCGTCCGTCAGGTTTAAAGAAAGAGAAATTCCGGCTTTTCGAGTATGGCGTCGAGCGGGAGATCACGCACTTCAGCACTGACGACGCGCCGCTTTCGGCCGGTTGGAAGCAGCAGCATGCGGAACAAGATGTGGAAGTCGGTGGAGGCTGCTGGCGAGTTCCTGAAGGTTACCAATCCGGAAGATGACTTCTTTCTTAATCCGGTTCGGTTAGTGGGCCAAGCTTGCTGTGCCGCTGACACAGGATTTGGAGCAGGTGCGCATGGGTCTCGTCCGCGCAAAGCCCATCGGACGTACTTCCTTCCTCGATGCAATACATCTCTCGCTATTGGAAATGAGGCATGCGCACAATTTGCGGAAAGCGATCTTGATCCTGTCTGACGGCATTGACAATCACAGCCGCTACACGGAAGTCCGAGATCAAGGAATCGGTGCGCGAGAGCGTCCAGATCTACGCCATCGGCATATTCGATCGGAACGATTGGTCTGCCGAATTCATTTAGAAATTGGCCATCGTTACAGGCCCACTCATTCTGTGATTTTCAGGCAATCCATCAGCTGAGACCGGGCACGTGCGCGCGCGCGAGATAGCCGCGACATGACCGTTCCCATCGGGATTCGCAGCGCCTGTGCGATTTCTTGATACTGCAACTCAGCAACGTCCGCCATCAAAAGCACTTGGCGATAATGCAATGGAATACTTTCGATCACTCCGAGCAAACCTTCATCTGTTAAGACTTCCGTATTTGTGCTGGTTGGCGCAGCATAGTTTTCAAGAATTTCTTCGCTCTGCGGAACAACACGCCATCGTTCGCGGCGTCTGTACTCCGTCTGGACAACTTTCATCAGAATAGCAAACAGCCACGCACGCGCGTTTGTGCCCGGTGTAAACCGGTCGAAGTTTTGCCAGGCCCGGAGGCATGTTTCTTGGACCACATCTTCGGCTATGCTTGCATCATTCAGCATGCGTCGAGCCTTGCGGTGCAAGTCTCTCAGACTGGGCAACGTAATCGCTTCAAAGTCAGCGCTCATGTCGTTGCTGGAACGCACTTCTGGCGTGCTGGCCCTTATGTCCTCGTGCGACGGTTGGGTTTCTAAGGCGTAACAAATAGCTCCCACATCCGATTCATTCGTTCCATCTGTCTGACAGGTTACGCGCGTCCGCGCAAAGCCGGCAGCATCTGTGTAAATGCTGTTTGCTCCCGAATAGCCCGGGGAGCAGCGTTACCATTTCGACGATTGCAACGAGGTATCGAGAGGGATCGTCGCACCAAACGGTGCGAGCCGACGCAGAGGAGCACAATGATCTGCCACGAGATGGACGGGGTAATCGACTCCTACCACAGCGACCACTGCCAGATATATGAACGCAAATGCGAAGAGTTCCATTAGCAATCCGGATTCGTTCCAACCGGCCTGGCGTGTGCGGTTCCGGCAGCAAGTTCTGATCTAGTTACTCTTGCGGCACGGAGCCATTCTCTCTCCAGGCTTGATGGGCGCAACTGCGGGTGGCTTGGCCGGGCTTGTTGGTCTGATGGCGCTAGAGGTGCGTTGTCCCAACTTGGATGGGTATCAATTCTGGTGTGGCACTGGGGCGTAACCATGCTCGCTACGCTAGGTAGCCTGCCGCATGGCTGCCTCCCGAGCCGCCGAGCGTAACCGTTTTGAGAGTCGCTGCGAAATAAGGGGTAGGAGCGATTTTAGTGACCGACGGCTCCAAAGGAATCAAATCAATGATTAGAGTCAGCTCAGCAGTTGCTCTGTTAACGGTTACCACTGGAGTGTACTTCTGTGCCAGGGCGGAGAACAATAGCGTGCGCGTACCCGTGCTTTTGGAGCTGTTTACATCGGAGGGCTGCTCGAGTTGCCCGCCCGCCGATCGCTTGCTGGAGGCTTTGGACCGTACGCAGCCGGTCGCTGGAGCCGAGTTGATCGTGCTGAGTGAGCACGTGGACTACTGGAACCGCCTGGGCTGGAAAGACCCATTTTCGTCACCCGAGTACAGCACGCGTCAATACGGGTACGCAAGTAAGCTTCATCTCGATAGTGTGTACACGCCGCAGCTGGTTTTGGACGGAAAAGTTCAGCTTGTAGGCAGCGACGGGTACGGGGCAGTATCTGCCATTGAGAAAGAACTGCACGAGCACAAGATCGCGATCACGATCTCAAATGCAGTGCATAGCGGGAATCAGATCACGGCTCACGTGGAGCTTGCTCCAGCAGAGCCGCAACGCGGCACCGGGACGGCCATTCTCTACGTCGCCCTCGCTGACAACAAGGCCGAGTCTCACGTGGCACGTGGCGAGAATGCCGGCAGGTCTCTGGCACACGTCGCCGTAGTGCGGGCTCTAACACAGTTGGGCTCGATCAACCTCAAGAGTCCCTCTTTCCAAGAGGTGAATTTTTCGGCGCCGCCAGGAGTAGGAACGAATGGGTTGCGGTTGGTGGCGTTCCTTCAAGACCCCGGCTCCGGCTATGTATTAGGGGCGGCCCTGCAGAAACTGAAGTAAGCAAGCCCGATTTTCGCGAGTTCGACAAATGGTGTCAGACGGTACATCGTCTCCCAAAGCCTCTTGGATTAACCGCATGCTCGATCTTCGCCGTTGCATCCGAGTGATCGCTAGCACGTTGAGAAAGGCGTGGAGTGCATGGCCGACAATGACCAACTTGGGCCGAGCAGATCCTAAGCCCCGCAACTGAATTAAGGGGAGAAGAACCATGTTTCGCTATTTGCCTGTATTCGCTGCTTTCGCCGTAAACCTGCTGAGCAGCGCGTTTATCCCGTCGCTAAATGCTGACGGTCCGGACAACACGACCGCGGCCTCCTCGAGCGGCAGCCAGGAAGGAGCAGCCGCCAAAAACGAACTCGCATTCGGACTTGGCGGCATTCCATCTACTCCCCGCAACACAATACGTGACCGTCTGGACCTTGGTCCTAGTACTGCACTGCAAGTCAACTATGGCCGCCGGTTCGGCTCCGGCAAGCACGTTGCCGTTTACGGAGAGATTAATTTTCTAGCAAGTCCGTTACGAGGCGTTTCTTCGAACCTCGCATCCGCGACTCGCGACGTTGCCAGCCTGTATTTCACGCCGGGCATGCGCGTGAAATTTTTCCCCTCGTCCAGAAGTTCCCCGTTCCTGGCTGCTGGCTGGGGCCTTGGCTTGTATGAACAAAGCACGACTCAGCTTGATGGCCGAGCCAATCCGGTTCCGCGTGAACTGGTTCACGGCGCGTTCGGTTTCGGCGGTGGCGTGGACGTACGCGTCTGGCGGTTGCTCGCCCTCCGCGGTGAAGCGCGTGACTTCTATACAGGTACGCCAAACTACAACGTTGCGACCATTGCGGGTGGGCAACACAATGTGGTGGCCGTCGGTGCCTTTGTACTTCGCTGGCACTGAGTAACGACTATGGCGGCAGCAGCTATGGTGGGCGAGATGTCGAATCATTTTCATGACCGGTCTGGTGAATCCTCTCGTTATTCTTGAATCCGTCCGCCTTCTTCCCGGCGCCCAGCACTCTAGACCTCCGCGCAGCCAACCCGCCACTTCTCCAAATCCGCGTCGACTTGTAACCGCCTTTCCATGCGGGCTTTATTCCGTTGTAAAAACAATGTTGTTCGGGAATAATCGATCACCGATCCGGCATCTCCCTTGTAAGGGCGCAGGCGAGTCGTCCAACAAGCCGCCATTGCCCGCTCTTCTTCCCGGTACCGGTGGTGATTCCGGCCTACGCACACTAGCGGAAGTCACATCCGCGGGCCGGACGGGCTCGAGAAGGTCAAGGCCAATGCTGTCACAAGACCAGAGCCAACGAGTTCGAATCCGGCGCGCTGCCCTATTTCAACAGCATCTAGGGCACACAGCTAACTGGTTCTTTCAGGCAGCACAAAAGCGTCGTAGTGCGGGAGGTCTATCCGCAAGCATCGAGGTCCTTCGACAGGTTCGAGCCAGACACCAACTGTCGCGCCTGTCTTTTCTGGAGTAGATCTAACAAACGTGCTGACGACGGCTGAGCAGATATTGGGCAATACGGTTGGCGATGTGCCGGAGGCGGGCGAGCGGCCGAGGCGCGCAGAAAACAATGCCGGCCTGCCGAAGCGAGAACCTGTGAAAAACGACGATTCAGACGGAAAAATTGACAACGCCCTCTCGACTGATTCTCCCAGGGTGTTCGGGAGGCAGAAGAACTTCAGGATTCTCGTGGTCAGCGCCTGTGCAGATCCCTATAAGTCCCTGCGGCATATACTTCGGCGTTTCGGTTGGAAGATGCATCGCGTCAACACTTGCCGCGACGCTGAGATTTTCCTAAGCGAGAATCTCGTGGCTGTCCTAATCAGTGACTGTACCCTGCCGGATGGCGGCTGGAAGGACATCCTAGGAGCATTGTCCAGTGCGTCCTGCGCCCCGGCACTTATTGTGCCTTCTCACCTTGCCGATGACCGCTTGTGGGCGGAGGTCCTCAATTTAGGGGGATACGACCTATTGATAAAGCCGTTTAATTTAAAGGAAGCATCCCGTGTGATCAGCATGGCTTCGAGCCGCGTCGCATTTTCAAGAACCACTTAATGCCGAACCCGATAACACGATGATAACTTCTGGGCCGACAAGTCGAATAAGGTGGTTCAGCATGGCTCCTTGGAACCGGCGATGGAGGCGTCTGTTCCAGGATTGGGGCAAAGTGTTTACTTTCTGCTTTCGTGATTGGCGAGGAAGATCATGAGTTACCTTCCAGAAGTGGAACTGAGCCCGACGTTCGTTCCCTTCGCCTCCTTTCAGAAGCTCTTCGGATTCGTTCCCAACCTGTTTCGTGCCCAAACCCTGCTGCCGCGGATGATTGAGGCCGAAGCCGGACTCTCCGCCGCGGTACTCTTGCGAGGAGCGGGCTCTGTCCCGAACCCAGAAAGAGTATATTACTGTTGGCAGTCGCGGCAGCACATAGAAACACGTATTGCTTCACTGGACACCATCAAAGGCTGCGTTTACTTGGAATTCCGGACCGTCAGCTCGATCAGATCGTCATCGACCATCACCTAGGCCGGCTTTTCCACATCTGAAGCGGGTCTGCTCGACTTCGCGCTCAAGCTGGCTATGAACGCGCCATGGCTATCGAGGGAAGATATCGCTGGGCTCCGAGACAAAGGATTCAGCGACGAGTCCATCCTGGAAGCCATCCTAGTCACTGGTCTCGCCAAGCTTCTTCTGCACGCTGTCCACAGGTTTGGATCCTTCGCCGGATTTCGAGCCACGGGCGATTCCCCACTTCCAGCAGCCCACCTGCGCCAGACGCACGCTCGCACGGGGGCGGTACTTCGGGACCGTACCTGCGTGCCGTGGAACTGCGCCCCGACAGCTTCCCGCCTTTCGCCTACTTTATCGAAAAGATTTGGCTCGATCCCCAATTTTTTCCGCGCTCAGACGCTCAGGCCGGATGTGATCGAAGCCGAGGCTGGCGCTGTTCCGCAACGTCCTGCAGCCTGACGATCTCCTCTCGCATGTCCAGAAGGAGTGTATCCTCCTTGTCGTCTCGGCAGCGAACCTGAACACCTATTGCGTCGCCGCCCACTGCGAGATGCTTCGAGTAATGGGGGTATCGACGGAGGAGTCCGACCAGATAGCGGTAGACCACCACCAGGCCGACCTCTCAGAGCAGAACAAGACGCTCCTGGACTTCGCGCTCAAGACTGGCCGTGCGGCCTTCCGAGTTCCGCAGCGAGGACATCGATACGCTTCGAGGCCTGCGGTTTTACCGAAGAGCAGATTCTGGAGGCCAGTGGCTGTGACCGCCCTCAACAACTTCGTCAATACACTGCAAATGGGCCTCGGTACGACCCCGGATGTTAAACCCAGGCGCGTATTTGGGCCGAAAGACGCGCACCTTTTCCCGCCGCGGACCGTCCTACCGAGGAGTCTGCAAGTTCGACCCAGATGCCGAGTTGGTGGCCAGAGTGCAGGACGGCGACTTGGATGCTTTTGAAGAACTGGTCACCCGCCACAGCCGCCGTGTCTACCGGACGCTGATGGGCATCGTCGGAAACGTTGAGGAGGCCCAGGACGCGATGCAGGATACGTTTCTGAAAGCATTTCAGCACATTGGCGATTTTCAGCGGCGTTCGAAATTCTCAACGTGGCTGGTGAGCATCGCGACCAACAGGGGTCTGCAACGCCTGCGGGAGCGGAGGCGCCTTGAAAGCCTCGACGAGACCGGTCCGGAGGCAGACGAAGAGTTCCGCCCTCGCCAAGTGCGGGCGTGGGCGGACGACCCGGAACAATTGTACTCTCAAGCCGAGAGGCGCAGGCTTGTGGAAAGCGCGACTGATGAGGCTTCCAGCTAAGTACCGGGTAGTGTTGGTGCTGCGCGATCTCGAGCAGCTTTCCGGCCGACGAGGCCGCTGAGGCGCTCGGCCTGGGAATTCCGGCCATGAAGGCTCGCCTGTTTCGGGCACGTCTGATGTTACGCGAAGCGCTTTCGCCTCATTTCGCAAGCAGCGCCAAAAGGATGGGTTTATGATTACCTGCGACGAGTTCATGGCGGAGTTCGGAAACTACTTGGAAGGCGACGTGCCGTCGAAGTCCGCCAACAGCTCGAAAGTCACCTCTCCCATTGCCAGACCTGCCAGGTGGTCTACGATTCCACGCGCAAGACTATCAAAATTGTGACGGACAGCGGTTCCTTTGATCTGCCTGAGGCAGCCGCCAAGCCGAGCGCAGACAAGATTATGGCCAGGATACGTAATGACCCGGCCTCTTAGAGGCTGCCCTTTGGACCTATTGTTCGCAAACAATGCATCGTGAACCGCATGCGTCGATGTGAGTGTCGCTGGCAAGCGGCTTAGTTCTTAGTCGCATTGCGAGGGCACCTCCGCTCCTATGAGCGTTCTCCCATCAGAGCTAGGCTGCGTGAACCGAGGGGTGATAGTTGGCGAAAGCGTGTCCTGCATCGCGAACATCGCATCTATTCAGCCAAACGGGAAGGATCTCCGGCCGAGCCCCTCGCGTTGAGAGATCGAGGGCAAAAAGATAGCAGACGTAGAGGGCAGAGTTCACGCTTGTCCAGGTAATCGTCGCCTTTGCCAAGCGCTATGTGTAGGATTTCATGCAAAAGAAGGGCCTGCTTCTCCTCAAGAGTCGAGGGACGCAACGCTCCCTGTGGCTCACGCTGCTCGAAGTATCCGAGGCCCAGTACGACGCGATGCGTTCGTATATAGCGGCCGCCATCGACGTAACCAAGCACGAACGCATCAGCATCCACCTGTAGAGCCAGTGTGCGAAGGGTCTGATCGGGAGAGGCTGGCTTTCCTACCACCGCGCTAAATCTGAGGTCTCCCTCGATACCCGCAGCGTCGTAAAATCGCGTTTGGCGTACTATTGACCGAAGCGTTTCCAGATCAATTTCTTCCCGAGCAAATTCATTTCGACATTGGCTGTTCTCGGCAATGGCATCAATTCTCTCAAGAAGCAGTTGTCGAGCCATTTGGGTTGTCCCAGCGGCGCTCGGCTGCTGCGGAATTCGCACAAGCGTCCGGCCTCCTAGCGCACTCATCCAAAGTATCGACATAAGTGCTATCCGAACAGTGTGCATCTTCATTTGATGAGATTTCCACATCCCGAATTCCTTTCCAAACTGATCAACAGACTTTGGTGCCATTCAGTAGACAGCCGGTTTCATCACCCGACAAGTGTCCGCCGGCCACGGGCGGCAACGCGCGGTATTTCTGTCACGGCTCCGGCTACTGCCGCAGTCTTCGGCTCATTTACCGTTACCCCCGTCACCTGGACCATGGCGTAAGCCGGCATGGCCTCGGCCTCCTTGGTGAACGTCAGCGTGTTCGAATCGGGGTCGAAGTCGACCTTAATCAGGTCACCACCGCGCACTTGCTGTGTCGCGATCAGGCTGGACATGGGGTGCACGAGTGCCTTGTCGATGGCGCGCTTCAGATGGCGCGCGCCGTATTTCATGTCCGTGCCTTCTCGTAGCAGAAATTCCTTGGCTGCCTCCGTTAGTGAGAACACAAACGGGGCGGCCGTGCAGGAGTGGAAGATGCGCTGCTGTAGGATGTTCAGTTCGAGCGTCAGAATCTTGCGTAATTCGATATCTGCCAGCGGTTTGAAGACAACAACCTTGTCGATGCGGTTCATGAATTCAGGCGCGAAGTTGCGGCGCGCGGCCTCAACACTGGACCTGGAGATTTTGTCCGTGGCGCTCTCGTCGAACTGGCCGTTATTTTGGTTCTCCTCGCCGGCGGCGAATCCTAACTTGGGCCTCAAAATGGAACTCATTTCGGCGGCACCCAGGTTGCTAGTCATGAAGATCATCGCGCGTGAGAAATCGACCCGCCGGTTGTCACCCAAGGTCAGCGCGCCTTTATCCAAAATGCCTAGCAGCAGGTTCCACAGCGCGTCGCTGGCCTTTTCGATCTCATCGAACAACACGAAACTCAACTTCATCCTCTCGGTGTGGTACTGGTTCAGCACTTCTTGGCTCAGCAATGCATGCGTCTCGCGGTGCCCAAGGTATCCGGGAGGCGAACCGATCAGCTTTGCGATCTCATGGCTGTGCTGGAACTCGGCACAATCAATCTTGATCATGGCGCGAGCATCTCCGACCATGCTTTCTGCTGTTGCTTCCACGAGGCGAGTTTTGCCGGAACCGGTGGGGCCGAGGAACAGGAAATTGCCGATTGGCCGGCCGGGACTGTTCATCCCCGCCAGATAAGTTTGGTAGATATTAACGATCTGATCGATCGCTTCATCCTGTCCGACAATCCGCCTTTGTAGGTCCGTGTACAGTTTGCCGGCTTCCCGACCCGTCTGTCTCGGATCCAATTTCTTATTTAGCCGCACCATTTGATTCTCCAGTTCTTAGAATCGATTCCTAACGATTACTTCGCGCAGTCACTCAAGACGGTTACGCAATACGATTTTGGCAGGCAACTGGCCTCCAGACCGCCCAGCATGGCAATCCGGGTCACGCCTCAATGCCACACCAGAACGGGATATCCGTCCCAAGTTGGAACAGCGTACTTCCAACTGCATCAGACCAACAAGCTCAGGCGGCCTGCATTTGCGCCGACGGGCCCGTGGATCGAGGGCAGAAAAATGGCTCGGCAGCACAGGCGATCGCTTATCCGTCTGGTTACATAACCCGGCGACGTCATCCAGCGAATCATTGAATACAGGAGCTTATCTTGTCTGAACGGCCCTTGAGTTGCAATTTGGCAGGCATCGCTTTGGCGCGCGCCTCGGCGGTCGTCTATTCTTTATCGCCAGCACTGGTACTCGCGGCCGTGAAAGCAGTAAAGGACCGGAAGGGCTTCAGACTTCTCTCTGAGAAGTACAGTATTTTCGCGTCGTTCAGTCAATTATTACAGGAGATACCATGTTTGAAGAGACCTTCGTTTGCAGAGGAAAGACCAACAGACCATGGACATTGCTGGTTGCATTCACGGGCGAGCTTGTTCTGGTCGGAATCGCGGTGCTCACCCCGCTGATTTACCTTCAGGCGCTGCCGAGAGCACAGTTGACCAACGCCATCTCCTTAGCTCCGCCGCCTCCCCCACCTCCTCCGACCCGTCAGGCGTCTGTGCCGCGTATAGCAAAGGTAATTCCGCGGCTGTTTGTAGTTGGGCATTTGACTGCGCCAGTGACTGCTCCCAAGCAGGTCGCGAGTCTCACCGAGCAGGAGTTCGCTGCGCCGTCCGATGCAACAGGAGTGGTGGACGGGGTTCCCGGTGGAGTGCCTGGGGGCCAAATCGGAGGCGTGATTGGGGGCATCATCGGGTCTACTCCCAGCGTGGCGCCGCCGGTCCCGCCTCCTCCGCCGGCGCCGAACGAACCCAAAACTGCGACATCGCAACGAATCCGGGTCGGGGGCAACCTCCAGGCGAGCCGGCTGCTTCATCAGGTCGCGCCAGCCTACCCGTGGCTCGCAAAGTCAGGGCGTATCCAGGGCGTAGTCCGGTTCAACGCCGTTATCGGAGAGGACGGCAGGGTTCGTAACCTGACACTGATCAGCGGCCAGCCGCTACTGGTGCCGGCAGCGATGCAGGCTGTCGAGCAGTTCATGTACCAGCCCGCTTACCTTAATGGACAGCCGGTGGAGGTAGAAACCGAAATTGACGTCCAGTTCCATCTGACGTCCTAAAAAGAAGTACCGGGCTCGCGGACCAACTGAGCGGCTCACGCGTCCGCTACTAGGCGATATGGCAAGTTGATCTATTCTTGCGTCTTTACACTACAACTTTCACCCAGGGGGCAGCTTTGGAGCACGTGGGTAGACATTTCACCGAGATCGCTCGAACGGCGGCGACTGTTTTTTCGATCTTGCTGACCAGGAGCGGCATTGTCCGAAGTCGCGCCCTACGACATCCATGCCTACCTGGACGCGGAATTGTCGACGGTGCCTTATCGAAGGAGGAGGCGCTGGTCGGCTACTGTGAGGATGGCGATTTGGAGATTGACAACAACCGCGCCGAGCGCAGCCTCCGTGGCATAGCGTTGTTCGCAGCGAAAAGGCGGACTTCAGCTGTTCTGAATGGCCTGCTCACAATTTGCAAGCGGCTGCACATCGATCTGTTCGCCTCGAACGGTTTGGCGCGAAGCGCCAGTTTTCCAGCGAACGGGCGACCATCCCCTGAGCGGGCTCGCCAAACTGCTCCCGGACAAAATGGGCGGCAGCCCGACCACGGCTGTTCCGATCCGAAGCGCCCTACCTTATGGACCGTTCGCGAAGAACACCGTTTCAGAACGGATGTTCGAAATCGATATTGCCGGAAGGGAGCGCAATACGTTGCTCTCACCAGAGCTGATCTCGGGATCCTCTAAGTGGGTTGTTTGCCCATCCGAAATAGCATGTCCCGGATAGCGCTTCCCAAATCGCGCGGGAGCACGATATTGTATGAGAAGGCCCCTCTGTATGCTTTGAGTGCGGATCCGATCGTGTCGTGAAAGGGTTCGTCGATCGGGTTGGAGTTGTAATTCAGGTAGAAGATCGGACTCGAAGTTGCGCCTCTCTGTTTGAGTGGATCGAGAGGCACCTTCTTTTCGAGCGTAACCTTCGGCCCCACAGATAATAATGGCATCGGGCGAAACCGTTTGCGGACCGAGTTGGTCCGTGAGCAGTTTTGTTATGAAATGCGTTTCGCTCTGCTTGTCCTGCAGGAGATGATAGTTCACCGTCCCGGCGGTAGGCGCCTGTACGGCTTTGCCTATCGCGGCAAAATCGATCTTCTCGGCGTTGTCTTGCCGGTAGATGATCCTCTGCTCCCGCAGATTGAAAGCCACCAGCGTGAAACGACTGTACGCCAGGTTCATGGATAATGCTGCGCAATATCGAGAGCAAAACTATAGCGTCTTCGGGTTTCAAAATACTCTCACGCGGCTTGACCGGCGAGAGGTTCAACAGGATCTTGACGTGTAGCGGTTTGGTGGCCGCCTTCTCGACTGGAGGCTCATCGCCGAAGGGACCCTCTACCCGCTGGCCACCATGTTTGGATCAAGGGCTAGTGGCAGGTCTTGCTTGCCAGCCGCTGCTTTGCTTCCAATTCCCAGTGCGACGAGCAGACCCTGCCCGCGACCGTCACGCATCATCCAGTCCACCTGATAATGGCCAAAGCCGATGTCAAATCCGCCGGCCAACATTGCCTCGCCTTTCGCTCCGAGTGAAACGTCCGGGATTGTGAACCGGGAACCGAGATACACCGGTCTCTCTATGTCCGCGGCGGGGGTTACTCGCATAATACTCCCAGCCGGCCCCCAGCGTCTGCCAGGGCCTTGATCGGAACGATCACACGGTAGTCGGCATGAAAGCGCAAATCGAATCCTAGTTCGGGTTTGTCGGGAATAACTCTACACGAAAAATCCGCACGCGGCTCGCCGGATTCGAGCACCGCCATATCTTCATGTTGGAGGTGGAACCCGGCGCCCAAGCGCCCCTGCGCCCATCCACTCACGGTTGATGCTACTAACATCGACAGTAACGCGACAGACCTCACCCTAACCAGAAGGCTGCTGCGATTAATTCTTGTGCGGCGTTTTCGAGCCATGCTTGTTACTCCAGGTTCTACTCGGTGTGTCTCAGCACGGGGAGGCTTTCTGCCATCGCCGGGGGTTCTCGGGTCAGTTAAGAACCCGGGAACCGACGGCGTCTGCTGCATCACTCACCCTGAACCGGATCGTGATTAGCAGAGCCTGGCTGATGGCTTGTAAGTTTAGCTGTTGGAGCCGGGAACTCCAGGCCGATCGTGTCACCGGGATAAAACCAGGTACGGAGCGCTTCCGGGCCGCCCGCGGGACCTTCGTAGAAAGTAAAACGCGTATCGTCGGCGGGCTCCAGGCGTGAGGCAAAGTACGCGAAGACGGTAGCTTCGAGCTTCGTTTCGTCGGCGTTGAAGACCAGCACAATGTTCCGCTGCGAATCCGGAGTGAGCAGTTTGAGAACGTGCTGGCCAGGATCGAGAACTGTGTCCTGAATCCGTACAGGCGCATCGATCTTGATGATAGTCTTCTTATTCCATTCGTCAGCTCTGGCGGCTAGGGAGGTTGTGATCAGCGCTAAACCAGTTAGCGCAAAACTGAGGTAACGACTCTTCATTTGATTTCTCCTTTTTGAAATCGGTTCTTCTTGCTGCGTGGTGCTCAGGCCGGGACAAGCGGCTGTAACAGAAAATTAGTCTTGTTAACGACCCTGTTGAACTCGGCCGCTCCGACCAGCAACCTGGTCGTGAGTAATTGGGGCGAAATCTGAGAGACGACTAACAGTCTTTTCTCCTGCGGGTGCTTTTCCAGGCTTCTGTCTATAGTTTCGTCGCTGCCTGCTCAAGAGTTATGGAAGCGCATCGCCTCGAGGTCTACTGACGGCAACTGTGCATGTTTTTGCTAAGGTCGTTTGGACTGTGTTGTCATAATTGAGATCGAGCTTGACGTCGATAACCCAGGCCTCTCGGTTCTAAGCGCGCCCGGTGGCCTTGCGAGACGCCTAGCACAGAGGTTCCGGTTCACCGCGACGCGTACTTCTCCTACTCTTTGCACAAACTGCCGTTCAGCGAGCAAAACACAGCGCGCCGTAACCAAACGAAGCGCACGAGCGAAAATACGCATAGAAGAGCGGCATGAAAATAATGGGACGAGGCCGCTCAATTTCAGGGGGTGGAGAGGATGCACCAACAGTCGGTTTGCGGGAAGCGAGGAACAGTATGACCTGTAGGATATGGTTCGAAGCAGTCCGCGGCGCAGCGAGTCTCTTCCCGTCCAGAGTTGGCTGGTCCCTGGTTCTATTGCTTGGGCTGTTCGCTGTCAATTCTCATGCGAAGAAGATAGGGCCGGTTGAGTGGAGTCTCTCGACCGATGCGACGAGCGTCGCGCCGGGTTCAAGCGTACTCCTACGGCTGAGGGCCGTAATTGCCCCTGGATTTCATCTCTATTCGCTGACGACCCCGCAGGGCGGTCCCATTCCGACGACAATCCGGATTGCTGCGCCGCCGATCGCAGGCGTCTCTATATACGAGCCTAAGCCTGAGCGCCACACCGATCCCTCCTTCAACATCCCCGTTGAGACCTACTCGGGCGAGGTGGATTTCTTGATATCAACCACGCTCAGGAAAGATGTGGCAGAAGGTCCCCTGATGTTGGATGCCACGGTGCGATACCAGGCGTGCAGCGATCGGATCTGTCTTCCACCTGTGGAACGGTTGGCGGTAAGCACAATCTCCATACAGAAGAGCGCGGGGGCCACAAACATCCGCATTCCGAAGGAATATGTACAGACCGGAGAACCTGTTCGCGAACGGAGTGGTCCGGCGAAGTCTGGACCACACCTCAGCCCGGACTTCCTGCTTCTGGCGTTCGGTTTCGGGCTTGCCGCGATCTTTACTCCTTGTGTTTTTCCGATGATGCCACTGACAGTCTCCTATTTCCTCAAAAGGAATCACGCCGACCGGCGAGCCGTGGTGTTTCAAGCGCTCTTGTTCTGCGCGGGCATCGTGGTACTGTTCTCAGCCCTGGGCTTGTTGGTCACACTGGTAGCGGGCCCTTTCGGTGTGGTGGAACTCTCAAACAGCGCCTGGGTGAACGGGCTCATCGCCGTTGTCTTTCTCGCGCTTGGCCTGAGTCTGCTTGGCCTTTTCGAAATCACGCTTCCCTCGGGTGTCCTGACCAAATTGGATGGCGCATCGCAGCAAGGCGGCGTTATCGGCGGCATACTCCTTGGACTGACCTTCTGCCTGACGTCATTTGCCTGCGTTGGACCATTCGTCGGTTCGCTGCTGGCCTCGTCGGTACAGACGTCTCCGTGGACGCCAGCGGCGGGGATGGTGGCATTCGCGTTCGGGCTGGCTACGCCGTTTTTTGGTCTGGCGCTGTTCCCTGCCTTCCTGCAACGTCTGCCCCGTAGCGGCGCGTGGTTAGCCCGCGTGAAGATCGTCTTCGGCTTCGTGATCCTCGCCGCAATGATGAAGTACCTTATACACGTCGACCAGGTACTGCAACTGCACCTGCTTACGCGTGAGCGATTCCTGGCGGTCTGGTTCGCCTTGTTTCTGATGCCAGCGCTCTATCTGCTCGGTCAATTGCGCTTGCCCGGCGCTCAAGAAGATGGCGGGATTGGACCGGCACGTGTGCTCGTGGGCGTCGGTTTTCTAGCGTTCGCCGTTAGTCTGCTGCCCGGAATGGTAGGAAGCAGTCTAGGTGAGTTGGAATCCTTCTTACCGGTTAGCGAGGGCCAGTCCTCTTGGGCGCCAGCCGGTCCTGCACCGGAGATGCGCGTGTGGATCAAGAACGACTATCCAGCGGCGCTGGCGATTGCTCGCAGGGAGCACAAACCCGTTCTGGTCAGTTTCAGCGGATATGCCTGCACGAACTGTCACTGGATGAAGGCCAACATCTTTCCGCGGCCGGAGGTCGCGACGGCACTGAAGGACTTTGTTCTCCTGGAACTCTACACGGACGGAACCGACATCGCCTCCAGGCAGAACCAGGCGCTCGAACAAGACCGGTTCTCCACGGTTGCCCTTCCTCTCTATGCTGTCATCGACGAGAACGAAAGAGTGCTTGCCACGAGCGCTGGGCTCACGCGAAACGCCGAAGAGTTCGCTCGGTTTCTTAGATTCGATCCCCAGACGTAGAGGGGCACGTGGCGAACCTATCCCAGCAATATGGGAAGAAGCACGCCTAAGCCCAACGCAAATAGCCATAAGGCTGGAGCCGGTGTCCCGACCGGCCGTGTTCGGCGCAACTCTCGGGAGGCGGTTCGTGGATCCAACAACAGCCAGCGAGTATAGCGGCGCTCGAGCAAGAGAAATGCAAAGGCTGTGGCCGCGCCGTAGATTAAGTGCCCCATCAGCGACGGGAGCAGGGCGGATGCCGCGGTTGTGCTCCAGTCGCACTCGCCAGTAAGTATCAACGGGAGCAAAGTCATAGGCCCCAGATACCACCAGATCAGCCCGAACAGCCACCCCCATGAAGCACCCAAGCCGACATTCGGAGCTTCATTCCGAAACAGCAGGCCGTAGCTCATGCCCACGAGAGCGCTGATGAAGAGGTGGACGAGAAGACCGAAGAAAGTGGAAAAACCAGTATCGAGTCCTGCGATCTTCGGCAATATGCCGGTGGCGAGCATCACCGGGCTCGAGATCAGGCCGCCCAACAGGCCGGCGACCGCTCCCCACTCGAGCGAACGCAAGAAGCGAAATCCGGGTCCTTCTCTTTCGCGGTTGAGAGGATCGGACTGAATAAATAGCCGCACCCACATTCGGTCTAAAGTGGCGTATACAACGCCCAGAATCAATCCGTAAAGAATGTGCCCGACCAGCGATCCGAACAGTTGGCTTCCTTTGTCCGCCGACCAGTCCAGCTTCATTCCGGCGATGAATGGAAGTATGGCGAACTGGCCCAAGAACCACCAGAAGATCGCATAACCCAGACCCCAGCCCATCGAGGAGCCATAGCTCCGGACGTCCCTTTGAAACAGCAAGCCGAACGTGGCGCCTATCAGCAGTGCAACACCGAAATGCAAGCTCACGGCCGTTGTCCTGGAACTCATCTCTCCCATACCTGAGAGCAGCGGGAAGAAATCCCCCACATACATCCACCGGCTAAAGATCAAGCTGCTGAGCATGCCTGAAAACCCGCCCGCGACCACGGCTCGTCCCCAATGGAAGTCCAGCTGAGTGGCTCTGTAACGCTGGCTTCCCAACCAGCCAAGCGCCACGCCGACGGGTAATCCCAGACAAATCAGGTAAGCAACAAGTTCGGGGAAACGGTCGCGAGCATCCCGCAACATGGTTGCGGAGCGAGCGGAACCGCCCAGCAGGGGAATCATCCCGGCGGGCAGCACTATCCACAGGAGAAACGCGCAGCTCAGACCCCACATCAGTCCCGCACCGGGATTGGCTGCTCGCAGGGCAAAGAACAAACCGAATGTCAATCCGAACAGCGCGCCAAGCGTGAGTCCATGCACGGTCGAGGTGGCTAGTAAAGCACTGACTGACACCCCTCCTAGCGCCCCGACTAAGAGCCCGAGAAGCGGTTCGACGAGGCCCAGCGCTACAGTCCCGGTCTGAATAAGTCGCGCTACCGACGGCTGTAGTGTGGACATTCAAGTAACTCCTATCGGAGATCGATTGTTTGGACGATATCGCGTGGGAAGAAAAGCTCGACAGTCCAGTCCATTAGAACGCGAATTTTACGCTCCATACCAGGTAGCTTTGACAGATAGATTCCCCGCCACATCAGCCATGCGAGCAACCCGGAGAAGCGCATCGATCTACTGCGGGCGAACGGCATGGTCAATTCGGCGCAAGCAGTTTGATGACCCACGACGCACAGCGCTCCAAGGGAATCGAAATGGAAGGCCCGCGTGCGATGGTCGGCCAACTGCGCACGAATGTTCTTCGCCAGCACCTCCGCCTCGCGTAGCGCGAACTGGGCGGTCGGAGGACACGGCTTGCCGGTCTTTGCGTCGTTCACCGCAGCGCAATCGCCGAGTGCCCAAACTCCTGCATGACCTGGCACGGCCATCGCGCCATCCACAACCACAGCTCCCCGCTTGTCCTTCTCGACGGGGAGGGATTTCAGCAGGGGATTAGGCGCCGTGCCGGCCGTCCAAACGAGGGTATCGGCGCGAATCGCCGCGTCGCTTAGGACCACGACACGGTCGTACATCCGTCAAACGAGTGTTCAGGCGAAACTTGACGCCGCGCGCTTCCATCCTCTGCTGTGCATAGCGGGCCAGTGACTCACTCAACTCTGGCAGGATGCGATCTCGCGAGTGCACCAGGATGGTGGCCAGATCCTCTGGCTGCAGGGTCGGATAATCGGCGAGGATTCCGTGTGCAAAGTCGTTGATTGCACCCGCCAGCTCCACACCCGCGAAACCGCCGCCTGCGATGACGAAAGTCAGGAGTGGCCGGCGATCTGAGGGGTCGGGCTCGCGGTCTGCCCGCTCGAACATTTCAATTATGTGGTTGCGGATCCGGATGGCGTCGAGCAGGCTCCTAAAGTTGAAGGCCAGCTTCTCAATGTTGGACATTCCCAGATAGTTCGAGACCGAGCCAAGTGCCAAAACCAAATGGTCGTACGGAATCTCGCGCAGTGATGCGCTGTCAGAGCCGGAAGAGGCATCGCCCAGAACCACACGACGTCGGTCGAGGTTCACCTCAAGGACGCGGCTCCGAATAAACGCGGTCCGGTGTAGGCTGGTGCGCAAGGGCGTGCTGATGTGGCTCGGCTCCAGACTGCTGCCAGCCACTTCAGCGAGCATCGGAGTAAAAAGAAGCGCGTTCGTTTCGCTAACCAGCGTGATCGAGACCGAGCGATCCTCGCGAAGCTGTTCTTCCAGACACGCCGCGGTCCTCATGCCGGCAAAGCCGCCTCCCAAGATGACGATCCGCTTGGCCTCGGGCGGCTCGATCGGTACTGGCTCGGTTTCGGGACCAAGAAAGTGGGTGGCAATGTCATTCAAACCCTGGGAGAGGATACCAAGGAACGCGCCGTATAGTATCCAGCCGACCAGGGCCGGGAAATGTGCGCGCATCTGCTCGGCCCCCCACTCCGGCATCTGGCCGGAAAGCACCGGGAAGGCGATCACGCTGATCAGGCCCCAGAGCGGAATTCCAAGCGCGCCGGCAGCCATGAGGCTGTCCACGTAAGCACCCCGCGCTGGACGCAGAGGAATCGCATACGCGGCGCCGAGCACTACGCCCAAGGCTATACTCCATTGCGGTTGTGCCACCGTAGCCGCCAGAACTACGCTGGCGGTAGCGCCCGCCGTCATTCCAAGGAAGGCGCGCCTAACAAAACGGTTGATATGCGGATGCGACAGCGTTCAATCCTTCCTGAAGCTACGGGCATTGCACAGCAGCAGTGGCAGACGACGGCCCCAGTCGTGATTGGAAGCGCTTCACCAGCAGTGCGTCGAGGCCAAACTTACCGAGTCCGAAGAACAGGATCAGCAGAGAAGCGAACAAAAATGTATACGGAGTCGCCGCGTACAATTTGTCGGGGTCGGAGAAAATTGAAAACAACGCTTCGCGATCGGCTGTGACGAAAGCCACCGTCATATTGCACGCCAGCAGCAGGGCGATCAGGTGCGACGTCAATCCGACCGCAAGCAGAATACCGCCCACCAGTTCCAATGTGCTAATGAAATGCGCGTTGAGATCCGGCGCGGGTATGCCGAGTTGAGTGAAGAACTGGGTCACTTTCTCCAGATTGTTGAGCTTGCCCCATCCCGTCTGGACGAACTGCCATCCCCAATAAAGGCGCACGGCAAGTAGAAAAGGCGATTGCATACTTGAGGCAGCCGAGATCAACAGGCGGTGGAAGCGTTGCACCGTCTCGATCATGAGTTCCTCACGTTTCCTGCTCGTTGCGTCGCGTATCAATTGGTTGCCAAAACCAGCCCAGTCGCGCCCAGGCTGCAAACCAGTTTTCTATCCTTCGCTGGAGTTCATCGAGTGGCATCGCGCCACTCTTACATACGATTTCGACCGTCTCCCCGATAGGCCGCCCGCGACGCAGCGCGTCCAGAAGGAGAAATTCTTCAGCCTCAAGGCGGCGGTAGTAAATTGTAAAATCGAGCCGGTGGACGGCAAGAAAGACGGGCTCCGGCTTCAGCCGGATGCATCGGCGCACGATGCGGCGTTCCCTTTGCCGGCGCACGGCGTTACTGGCAGCGCCGCGGCCTTCCGATATTGCGTTGATTTGAATCCGCACATCGTCCACCGGGTACCGCAACTCCAGTAGCGTGATATGGGGTTGGAGGCGGAGCTTCAGCTCAGGGCCAAGCTCTAGCAGGTCTTCAGGACCCAGCACCTTTTCCGCAGCGCCATCGAACGCCTCGATATGCGCCCACTCCAGCCGTACCATGTCGAGCGCGAGGGCAAGGTTGCCCGCGTAGCCGGGATGATCTTTCAACCACCCTTCTAACCGTGAGCCCAGGTTCCTCAGCGTAAACGACCGCGACGGGACGTCGGTCAGATAGGCCGTTGCCAGACGGTCGAATGCCCGCGGTCCCAGGACCGCGCACAAACCGGGGAAATCTTCGTACAGCGAATCAAGCACGCGAAACCAGTACTGACGGCTGTAGATCTCCAGCCGCTCCAGAGACGTAAGCCGAGTGTTCGGCTTGATTAGCTCGTTCGCCTCCGCACGCATAGGTCGTCCACCGGCGGTTTTAGGCGCGATTCCGCCGGAAGGGGTCAGGGGACTCATGACTGCGCCGGCCACGCGCCGCTGCAATTCCAGGAGCCTCATGGCGTCGTCACCGTCATTGTGCGCATATATTGCTCAGCCTTGCGTGCTTCGGCATGGACTTCGTTGAAGGAAGGGATGCGGTCGTCCCACTCCAGAAGGGTCGCAGTCGAACCCGCCCGGCGGATCGCATGTTCGTAGAGCTTCCACACGGGGTCGATCACGGGATGGTCGTGCGTGTCCAGGATATACTTTTCGAATTTGGAATGTCCTGCGATGTGGATTTGTGCTACACGCCCTGGGGGAACGCTGTTCAGGTATTCGTATGGATCGAAGTCGTGGTTCCTGGAAGAGACATAAATGTTATTTACATCGAGCAGAATGCCGCAGTCTGCGCGTTCCACTACTTCGTTGAGGAACTCCCACTCTGTCATTTGGGAGACATGAAATTCCGCGTAGCTGCTCACGTTCTCGACCGCTATGGGTACTTCCAGGTAATCGCAGACTTCGCGAATCTTGCGGGCCGTGACCTCGGCGGCCTCGAACGTGTAAGGCATGGGAAGCAGGTCATGTGTGTATCTGCCGTCCACGCTGCCCCAACAAAGGTGGTCAGTCAGCCATGGGGTTTTCGTACGCTTGACCAGGGCCTTTAGGCGCCGAAGATGGTCGCGATTCAGCGGCTCTGCCGAACCGAAATACATCGACACCCCATGTTGCACCACGCGATACTGCTCCAAGATCTGATCCAGGATCGCCAGCGGACGCCCGCCGTCCACCATATAGTTCTCAGAGATGATCTCGAACCAGTCCACCACCGGTTTGCGCTCCAGGATGTGCTGGTAGTGAGGTATCCGCAGACCTATACCGATCCCGTAGTCGGTGTGTCCATTAAATCGATTGGCAGGCACGTCGTTTGTTTCCTAATGATTTGGAAAAAGTGGGGAGCGGGCAGAACCCAGCCCCCCGGCTTATTTGTTGCAAGCTTACCCCTGCTTCTTGGAACCGTCAGTGGCGCAGCCACCCTTGCCTTTGCAGGAGTTCTTGCCTTTGCAGCCGTTGTCGCCGGTCTTGCAACCACCTTTGCCCTTGCAGGAATTCTTACCCGCACAGCCGTGCTTCTCCTTCACCTTTTTGCTTTTCGTCGTTTTTCCGGAATCCTGTCCGGCTGGTTGATCCTGGGCGGCAAAACCCGCTCCGTTTCCCGCCGGGGTCGCCGCGTTTAAGCGCGCCATCGTGCCCCCGAGCAGGCCCGTAAAGGCCGCCGTTACTACCAAAGACTTTTTCGAAACCTTCATAGTTGTTGTTCTCCTCGTGTTTTGAATAATTTCCAATGACGCAAAGCGACGGTCCCGCCGCTGGCCTTGGAAAACGGACCACGTTTTGACTTTCGAATGGCAAGGTCGGCGGTGGAACGGATCCCGCCGCGAAACTCGCCGTAGTAAATCGGGTGTCGAGCCAGAGAAGCTCCCGTTGATGTGAAATGTCTCCGGCGGCCCAGCTTATTCCAAGAAACCTAACTTTTCCTAAGAAGGTTGGGCGATCTTCTGGGGGCACATTGGCGTTGATGCGCGTTACGATACGTATGCGAGGTGTAAACTCGGCGAGAAGATCGAGAAATTGGCCAAAGATGCTGCCTTTCGGCGCAGCGACCAGCTGTGTGCTGTGGAAGCTCTCACCTGAAGGAAAGGACCTTCTACTCGGTCGTGATTTTTCGTATTTCCCCACTTCCGCTCTTTAGGAATGCCACATCGTAACTTCGCGAAGTGGTGTCACGAAATATTGATTGACGGTGCGATCGTCTGTGCAGCGTCGCCTGGTTCGCTAATAGTGGCGACCGCTGGGGACTGCATGGGTTAACCACCGATCAAGCCCTAAGGTTAAGAAGTAAGAATCCAGACAAGGAGAAAAGTACAAAATGAAGATTCGCAAGAACTCTCTAGTGCTGACGGCGGCCTTTACAGGCCTGTTGGGCGGCACGATGGCCCGTTTGAACGCTGCCCCCGCTGCATCGGGCAACTCGAGCTCGACGATGTCCTCCGCGAGCCACTTTGCCGGACAGTCCGCCGGAACCAGCTTTGACGACAAGAAGGAAAAGCACGCCTGCGAGGGTAAGAATTCCTGCAAGGGCAAGGGTGGCTGCAAGTCGAGCGACAACGGGTGCAAAGGCAAGAACTCTTGCAAAGGTAAGGGTGGCTGCGCCACCGACGGTTCCAAGAAGGAAGACAAGCAGCAGTAGGCAGGCTTCGGTAACCAACGAATCAGGGGTTAGGTCCCAAAGGCTTGGCCCCCTTTTTATCAAAGCTATGCCCGCGAATAAATTTAACGGTTTCAGTGAATACGGTGTTGGCGTGGGACTCCGCATTCCGCACTACCAACACATCCTGGAGCGGAAGCCGGTGGTGGACTGGTTCGAGATCATCTCTGAGAACTATATGGTGGACGGCGGGCGTCCGCTGGCGATCCTGGATCAGATCTTGGAGCAGTATCGCGTGGTGCAACATGGGGTGTCGATGTATTTCGGTTCGGCAGAGCCGCTGAATCGCGACCATCTTCGGCGCCTAAAGGCCCTGGTCAAGCGTACGAAAACCCCATGGCTGACTGACCACCTTTGTTGGGGCAGCGTGGACGGCAGATACACACATGACCTGCTTCCCATGCCTTACACGTTCGAGGCCGCCGAGGTCACCTCCCGCAAGATTCGTGAGGTTCGCGATTACCTGGAAGTGCCCATAGCGGTCGAGAACGTGAGCAGTTACGCCGAGTTCCACATGTCCGAGATGACGGAATGGGAGTTTCTTAACGAAGTGGTGGAACGCGCAGACTGCGGCATTCTGCTCGATGTAAATAACATCTATGTCTCTTCCAGGAACCACGACTTCGATCCATACGAATACCTGAACAGCGTTCCCCCCGAGCGTGTAGCACAAATCCACATCGCCGGACATTCCAAATTCGAAAAGTATATCCTGGACACGCACGACCATCCCGTGATCGACCCAGTGTGGAAGCTTTACGAACATGCGATCCGCCGGGCGGGTTCGATCGCGACGCTTCTGGAGTGGGACGACCGCATTCCTTCCTTTAACGAAGTACACGCCGAAGCATGCAAGGCCGAAAAGTACATCCGCACTCACGCGAGAATAAACCCATGACTCTCCTCCAACTGCAACGGCGGATGTCGGCGGCGGTGATGCGGCCTCTGACCCGCACGGGCAGCATCACGCCGACAATGCCCAACGGCAAGTCCATGCGAATCGAGGCACGCGAGTATATCAAACCCAACGATCGCCTCACTTCAAAGGCAAGGCTGGAGATTTACAACCGGCAGTACTGGTTTCGAATCGTCGACTCGCTGTATGAGGATTTTCCCGGGCTCCGCGTGGTCCTCGGGCAACGGGCGTTCGACCGGATGGTGACAGCATATCTTGACGACTGCCCCTCGCAATCGTTCACGATGCGCGATTTGGGCTCCCGTCTCGAGGAATGGTGGCGACGTAATCCCCAATACGCAGGAAACAGGCACGCATTCGCTCTGGACATGGTGCGGCTGGAGTGGGCGCATATCGAAGCGTTTGATAACAAAGCTGAGAGTGTGCTCGGACCCGAGGACCTGCTCGAGCTTGGTCCGAGCTTCCGCATCGGCTTGCAGCCCTACCTTCGGCTGCTCACGCTCCAGTATCCCGTGGATGACTTACGAATCTCCGCCAATCGAGCGTCCGAAGAGCACGGAGCCGTGAGCGCCAGCGTGCTGAAGCAAAGGGATCGCAATCTGGTGCGGCAGGTAAGCCGGTTGAAGGCTGAGCGCATCTTTCTCGCCGTGCACCGCCTGAACGTTACGGTTTACTACCGAAGGATCACCTCCGAGGAGTTTAGCCTGCTTGTCGCCCTTCGCGAAGGGCGGCCAATTAGGGTGGCAATCCGGGCCGGCTTCAAGAACAGCTCCATCTCGCCCGACGGGCAGCGCTCACTGTTGGAGACTCGGTTTGCGGCCTGGGCCGAGTTGGGCTGGTTGTGCCGTCCGGCCAAGGCGTGCCGTAGAGAGTGAGCTCCTTTGCTATGTGGCCACAGGCGCGAAAGCGTTCATGACTTTCCGCACCGGTCTCTGAGGACACCAGGAACCATGAAACGGATCTTGTGAGATTTACTCGTGTCAACCGGCGAATGGCGCTAGAGTGGCTGCTTGGCATGGCCGCGGAGGGTCTTGTTTTGCACGCGTCGGACGCGCCGGTGCACCTCGAAGTAGGAAGCGCCACAATCTACGTTTCCTTGGAATCGGACAAGTTTGATCTGCCCAAAGCGGCTCTCCTGGAGTGGGTAACACAATCCGCACTCGCCGTGAGTGCCTACTACGGCAGGTTTCCCGTGAAGCGTGCTGGGTTGCGGATCGCTCTTTCGCAACGCGGGCGCATTTCGAACGGGAGGAGCTTCGGTGATGGCGGCGCACGGTGCCGGATCTCGGTGGGTCAACATGCAACATTGGCCGATCTCCACAATGACTGGGAGCTTACGCACGAGATGGTCCATCTTGGCTTTCCCTCGGTTGAGGACCGTCATCATTGGATCGAAGAGGGAATTGCCACCTATGTCGAACCGATAGCGCGAGCTTATGTCGGAAAGTTGACCGCCGAGCAGGTGTGGGGCGATATGGTTCGCGATATGCCGCAAGGCCTGCCGGAGGCGGGCGACCAGAGCCTCGACAATACACACACCTGGGGAAGAACTTACTGGGGCGGCGCAATCTTCTGTCTGCTTGCGGACATTGGAATTCGGAAGCGCACTGGGAATGCCAAAAGTCTCCAGGATGCGCTCCGGGCCATCAATAGCGCAGGCGGGACGATCGAAGCCGATTGGCCTCTGCAACGTGCGATCCAGATAGGCAACAAAGAGACGGGCAGCACCACATTGACGGAACTCTATGAGCAGATGGGGTCAAAACCGGTCACGGTCGATTTGCCAGCTTTGTGGAGGCAATTAGGTGTACGCTCCAGTGATCATGGGGTCACTTTCGACAGTCAGGCGCCGCTAGCCGCTATCCGCGCGAGCATTCTTGGTTAGATTGTATTAGGAAATTGATCCGACGGCTTATGCAGACGGATCTCGCTGAACGAAATTTTTCCGGTGCGTTTGAGGTTCTTGATGCCGTACTTAACGGGTTGTCCGTAGTCCAAACCTGATCGAGCCGTAAAATTAATGACTTCGAAGTTGCCAGCGGGACGTTACACGAACGTAACATCAACTGTTCTCAAGCCGTCGCGCTTGAAAATCGTGACCAGTTCTCCGTCCGGAGACCGGTTCGAGTCCCCAGCCGCCGTCTGTGGCCGGTTTCAAGTTGGGTCTTCCGCACTTTTGGTGGAGGTCATGGAGAGTGCTGAGAGCGCTGGGGTCGAAAGGGTAGGACACGTCGGCGCAAAAGCAGAAAGCCGCTACGGCCGTACATCTGCCGCTTTAAGAGCTTGAGTCGGTGGACTTGACCTTCGACTTGTCCATTGCTCCAATGCTGTTCTACGGCAGCGACCACCGCTTCATAGTCGCGCTGCACTCCAGCGACAAAGCACTTTAGTTCAGGGATCTCCGACGCCAGACTTCTCGCCAGCCAAGATCTTAAGTCGTCGGAATTCCGCTCCTTGAAAACCGTGCGGAATTGTTGAGCCAGGTGCTCGGCCGTAGCGACCTGAGCATTACTGGCAGTGACTGCCTCTACCCAGCGTTGTTCGTCAGGGCTGCGCCGCATCGGCGGTTTCGTTAGCCAAAACGCCACCAGTCGCAGGTTGGGGAGGGTTCGTCGCGGCTTCGAACGCGGCGGCGATGACTTCGCCCGCCAAGGCTGGACGTACTCCTTCACCCGGCTTCGCTGTCCGCCATAGCCCCGTTGACGCAACTCGCGGCAGAGTTGGGACGCATTGTGGCAGCCCTCTGCCCAACGTCTCTCCAGGTATTCCCGAAAGGAATCCAACTCGGACCGCCGCTGTCGTGGTGCACGTTCGGGAAACTCCGCCGCCTTAAGGTACCGTCGAACCGTGGTCCGGGTGATGCCGAACTCACGAGCGATTGCTCGTTTGGTGAGCCCACCCTGATAGGCTGCCGTGACTGCCTCAAATAATGCTTTCCGCTTCTCCCGCCGCTGTCGATGCTGCTGCTCATGCCAGCTGAGCTTGATCGGCGGTTCCAGTGCGACCTCTTTGACTGGCGAGATGCCTTGGCCGGTTGGGTCAATAGCATCATCTGGTACCGAACGTGAACCTGAGGGCTCCGCCAATTGAATCCGTTGTAGAACCGTGGCCAATCGCTCCAGCACTCGTTGGAGCGCTTGTGTCAGGTTGCAGAAGAGATGAAATCGATCTGCGACTTGAACGGCATCCGGCGCACCCTGCCGGGCACCCTCGGCATAAGCACCTGCTCGATCGCGACTGATGACCCGCACGGTAGGGTGCGCTTGTAGCCATTTGGCGAGCGTCTCTGACTCACGATCCGGGAGCAGATCAATGGGCTGGCGCCGCTCCAAATCCACCAACACTGTCCCATAGCGATGGCCGCGGCGCCACGCCCAATCGTCCACCCCGAGGACTTTCACTTCACCACCGAATTCAGCGGAGGCGGTTTGGCTGATGACCCGTAGGATCGTGTCGGCGCTGGACTCAATGCCCAACCGCGCTGCCAGGCGACAGCCAGCTTCGCCGCCCAAGGCGTAGCCGATCGCTAGTAATGCCTCGCGATGACGACAGGTTTGTCTGCCATAGGGCGAAGCCACGATCGGCATTCGTTGTGTAAAGATCCGGCACTGACAATGTTGCACCCGACAATAGAAACGATGCGTCCGCAGACAGATCCGAACCACCGTGCCGTGGCAAGGGAGGTCCCGCAACGTGCGGGAGTATCGGCTATGTACATGACAAGAGCGAATACCACAGCTCGGACAAGTGGCGCCACCCGAAGGGGCAGAAACGATCAGCATAATGACGCCGTCGTGATGGGCAATTTCATCCAGCGTCAGGCTTGACGGATCTGGAAGAAGCGATACAGGCAAAGGGCCGGGGGAAGCAGCCATTTGCTCTTTGAGCTTAGAACATTCTCACTTGAACCTGTTTTATGCAGAACTGGGTCGTCACGCTCCACCAAAAGTGCGGAAGACCCTTCAAGTTAGCGGCTTTACGGCCGATTAATCTCGCGTGGGGAAGGTGGCACGTCCGGTCCTCCACCTCTGGATTTCAACTTTGCCCCTTGGATTCTCGGGGCAGTTATGACGTTCCGGTGATCTTCACTCCACACCAAGCAGCCATGGCAGATCGGCCAACGACCTTACTTCGCGGTCGGGTTTGCCCGGGAGACGCTCGGGCTGCTGGCCGTAGCGATTGCACCAAACGACGCGCAAGCCGAACGCCGAGGCGGCGTAGGCATCCCAGCTATTGGACGACTGAAATGAGATCGCCTCGCGCTGGACTCCAAGGCGGCCGACGGCAAGTTGATAGACGCTTGCATGCGGCTTATAGACGCCCACCTCTTCAACCGAGAGCACGATATCAAGCAGATGTCCGATCCCCGCATTTGCTATTGCGCTTTGGAGCATATCTGTCGTGCCATTCGAGAGGACGGCCGTTTTGAGCCCCGCTGTCTTCAGGCGTTGCAGCGTTTCTGGCACCTCGGGGAACGCGTCAAGCGTGAGATACAGATTCATCAGGCGCTCACGAAGACCGCTGCCTGTCAGTCCGAGTGTCGCCATCGCGAAATCCAGGGCATCACCGGTGACCTGCCAAAAATCGGCGTGCCTACCTTGGAGCGCACGGAGCCAACTGTACTGAAGCTGTTTCTGCCGCCATAATGCGTTAAGCTCGGCCATTTTGTTTCCAAGGACATCGCCACAGCGAGCCGCTGCCGAAGCATAGTCGAACAGCGTACCGTATGCGTCGAATACGCAGGCCTGTATGCCTTCGAGAGGCATCTCGTTCATGGACTGGTCCCTAACTACAGCTAGCGGCGCGCTCTAAAAGTGTAGTCTATCGATTATTGCGACGCTGTGACGGACAATACTGCCACGGGAAACACCCCACAACTCGCTTGGCGCGAATGCCAGCCTTTTCGGGGCTCCGGTCGCTCGACCTTTCACCCGAAGAGACAGCGTCGTTCATCGACCGGCTTGACCACGAGACGCTGGTTCTACTGAGATAGTCTCGCCAGAACCAACGCAAGCGGACTATCGACAGCTGGTGGCGACTTGCATTCTTTCTTGCGAGCCTGCCAGAGCTGTTCGGCAAGATCCAGATTGGACTCGGAAAATTCGCTTTCGTGGGCGGCGCTGACATCAGCCCTGAGCGTTTTATCGGCTTTGTCGAGCAATCCCTGCAATTCTGGCGATGGATTTTGCGCGATGCATTGCCTGGTCTCGTCCAGCGTAAGGTCGACAAGCTTGAGGCTCCGGTTGAAGCGCTGGACCGGACCGAGGCGTCTTATCGTAGGATCAAGCATCAGCAGTTCGTTGCAGACATCGAGGCGTCGCCGGGGCGATTGGTCATTAGGCGCTAACCGAAGCGCGGTCTGAAAATCCCGCTGCGCCGCGCGATAGTTACCTCGAGCGAATTCCGCCTCGCCGAGGCCGTCATATGCATCCGTGTTCCCGGGCGCATCGTGTAGGATTCCGCGAAATATATCGGCGGCCCGGGCAGGCGACCCCGCCAGGAGGAACAGCCGACCCATCCAGGTTCGCGTCTTCAGATCGCGAGGAGCTTCATCCTGAATCGGCAGTAACTCGGCGAGCAGCTCTTCTTTGGAATTACGCTGCGCCAGCAGGTCGATCAGTTCGAACCTCACGTGGAGTCGGTTTTCCACCGCATCCTCGTTCCAACGACCATAGATTGCGCGGTGAAAGTACGAGATTGCTTCCGCGAATCGGCCCTCTTTCACCAGCACGCGGGCCATGATCAAATTGGCGAGACCGTCAGTGGAGTCGCTCTGCAGCAATTCCGTCAGAGTCGATTCGGCGTCGGCAGTGCTTCCAGCCGCGACCTGCGCCTGCGCGAGTGTCCGTAGATAGTCGCGATTGCCGCGCTCAATCGAAATCGCTTCTTTGATCCGCTCGATCGCCTCCGCGTTCTCTCCGCGCTGCATCAAGCCCCGCCCTTGCTCGAACAGACGCGCCGCCTCAACCTGGCTCTCCGCCTGCTCCGTCTTGGCGAGAAACATATCGGCCGCAAAAAGTGCCGCGATTGCGAGGAAGACCAACGCGAAAGTTCCCAAGAAAGATCGTCCTGCGAAGGGCGTTGCCATTAGTCCCTTGGCTCCATAGAGCTGCCCCGTTTTGCCACGCCGTAGGCGTCCAGAATGTCGTCCAGGGTGATAATCCCGATCAACTGGCGCACGTTCGCACGGCTGACGACGGGAAGAACATTCAGTCCGCTGGTTCCCATCCGTTCAAGTGCCACGCTCAGGCTGTGGTCGGGATGAACGTGCGGAGGGTCTTCGGCGGTGGAGTAGCCGCTCCGGGAGCGTTCGCGGAGAATCTCCGCGACCTTCTGATTCGATGCTCCCTCGTCTGCGGCCTGTTCGAGCTCGCTGCGCCGGATCATTCCCCATAGCCCTTCCGCGTCGCCGACGGGCCAGGCATCGAACGCGCCGTCCTTCATTTGATGGAGAACCATCGCAATCAGCAGATCCGGCGATAAGACCACTGACGCCGGACGCATTGCCTGACGCACCTGCATCCGTTCGGCTTGGGAACGGGAATGCGCGGTAGGCAGGTGCACACCCTCCTGGTAGGCAAGCGCTTCGTAGATCGGCTGTCTCTGGAGCTTGTACGAAATGAAGTACGCGATCAGGTTGGAGATCATCAGGGGAACGATGATCGTATAATCGCGTGTGATCTCGAAAATCATGAACACCGACGTCAGCGGCGTACGCACGATTCCCGCGAACGCGGTTCCCATGCCGACGAGCGCATACGCGCCGGGGCCCGCTGTGTAGCTGGGGAACAGCGTGTGGGCGACGCCTCCGACCGCAGCGCCCATCATTGAGCCGATGAACAGGGCCGGACCAAAAATGCCGCCTGCGTTGCCGGAGGCATAGCAGACCGCGGTCGCAACGATCTTGAGCACAGCAAGCAGCACGACGACTTTCAGAACAATGTCACCATTCAGCACTTTTTCGACGTGGTTGTAGCCGACCCCTAACACTTCGGGCACGAAGTAGCCCATCAGCCCGACCGTCAGTCCACCTGCGACCGGCTGAAACCAAACCGTCCATTTTGGCAAGCCGCATGAACCATGCGCGGAGTCCCAAGCAGAAGTTTGACGAAGCAAACCGATCCCAGTCCACCAACTACACCAAGCACCGCGTAGACACCAAATTCCGCGGGATGCACCAGCCTGATAGCCAGCGACGTGGAAGAGCGGATCGTCGCCCAGAACCAGGTGCAGGACCATCCAGGAGGTGGCTGAACTAAGCACGACGGAGCCCAGTACCGACGCGTGCAAGTCGCCCATGATCTCTTCGAGCGAGAACAAGACCGCCGCGATTGGCGTATTGAACGCCGCAGCCAGTGCCGCGGCGCAACCTGCCGGCACGAGCGCCTTTACTTGTTTTGGATTGAGTCCCAGATTCCGCGCGATCACTGAGGCGAGCCCGGCGCCCACCTGAACGGACGGCCCTTCACGCCCCAGCGCAATTCCGCTGGCAAGCGAGGCCGAGCAGCAGAAGAACTTCCCAAGCACCGTTCGAAACAGGATTCGTCCGTCGTCGATGAAGAGTGCGAACCTCGTTTGCGGGATTCCGCTGCCTCGCGCAAACGGGAAATAGCGCCACAGAAGATAGCCGGTGCTGAGCGAACCTAGCGCGGGAACCAGAATCCGCCGCCAGCCCGATCCCCCCGCCGGATACATGCGGGCCGCGAGCCGTCCAGTCAGCAGGATAAACGCTACTACGACCAAGCCGACCAGCGCGCCGATCACCAGGCTGAGGACAAGCGACAACTGGTCTTCACTTTGTCGAAGTCTTTCCAAACTCCTGCTGAGCTTGGCAATCCAGGATGGTCGTTGGTTGCTATCCATTATTTTGCGCGTCGAACGGAAAGCGCGGATGTTACTTTCCACTCCGCCGTTGAGCGCGGGCAGCAAAATGAAGGATGGCCGGCTTCACGGATGAGTTCCATCCCTGAGACAGATTATCGCCCAGCGTGGGAATCCCAACCCTATTGTTTCGCGACTACTGAAGGAACGCGTCTGAAATGCGTTATCTCGCTCTTGCCGGTTGGGACAATTGGGATGGTCTCCAGGTCCATGGTGTCGCCATCACCAGTAATACTGAAACGCCGTTTTACAACCTGGGACCCCCTGGTCTCCAACTCAACGAGTTTCGGCCCATTGAACCACATCGACACCTTTGAGGGTCGGCCGGCATCTTTGCCTGCACATTCCTTGCCCACCGTATTGCACTTGAACTCCGCCACGGTCTGTGTGCCGTTGGAGTTTGTCACACGTATGGAACTGCCAGAGCTTTCCAGGACCCAGGCGGATTTGGTCTCCCCGTTTCCGTCGCTCTGCTGCCAGCTCCCCATAAGCCTGTCGCGGCTGGAATCGTCGCCCGCAAACGCGGAACCTGCCAACAGCAATGCACTCAAAGTGACAATAAAAACTATCATCAATCCTCCTGTGCTCAACTCGTATTTCGCATCTGGACACGTTCGGAAGTCGGCACTGAGCGCATGGCAGAGGGCGTCCTCGAGACGCCCTCTAAGAGTCATTGCTGTGCACGAGCCATGGCCACAATGTGGATGCGGCGGTTCCGCTGCCAGCAGGCTTCGTCGTGCTCCTGGCAGACGGGTTTCTCTTTACCATAGCTGATTAGGTTGAGTTGAACTGCGGGTATACCGACCTGGACCAGGTAGTCCTTGGAGGCTTGCGCACGCCTGTCGCCAAGCGCGATATTGTACTCGTCTGAACCGCGCTCATCGCAATGGCCCTCGATGGTCAGCTTGTAGTCGGGGTAATCTTTCAGGATGTCCCGCAATTCAGTCGAATCGGCTGCGAGCGCTTTCAGGGCATCGGGACGAAGCGAGGCCTTGTCGTAGTCGAAATAGGCGTCCTCGATTTTAGCCAGAAGCTGGTCAATCCGGGCGCGCGTGGCCGCATTAGGATATCGCGGCGCCGGTGTAGTGGCCGCGGGACGATAGGTAGTGGCGGCGCGCGCCGGCGGCGACACCGACTTCGAAGCCGCCGCGGGCGTGGCGGCCGGAGGTGGCGGGGCAACTGCGACCGGCTTCTTGGTGCATCCTGCCACGAGCAACGTCACGGCGGCAACTGTGATTAGCGTTCGTTTCTGAGTCTGGTTCATGTGGCGTCCTTTCTCTACATACGATTAAACCCATTTGTCGGGCGCGAGCGGAATCCTGTTCGCACAGGATTTTTGACCGGCCGGGGTTGAACTACACTCAAAGCTGGAAGAGGTCGCGCTCTCATATTGCTTTCCTACCGGTCAGGCGACTGGCGTGGAGGCAAAACCGGAGTTTTGTCCGGATTGACCTTTGGGCGTGCCGGGCGTTGGTATGTCCAAGCGGTGGGCTTATTGCAAGATCCGCAGCGGGGGAAGGTCTGACCCTCCAGGATCGTCCTCTTTTTCGGATGACACTCCGATACATACACTCCTGACACGACGTTCTTCTTGCCAGTAACAGTCGCGACTGCGGGTTCCACAGCAGCACCTATAATTGAAATTTTACGGCGCACTGAGGCAATTAACCATACTGGCTCGCCACTAGGGTTCGTTTCTGACTTTGGTTCATGTGGCGTCCTTTCTACATACGATTGAACCCGTTTCTCGGGTGTGAGCGGAATCCTGTTCGCACAGGATTTTTCACCGGCCGGGGGTTGAACTACACTCAAAGCTGGAAGAGGTCGCGCTCCCATATTGCTTTCCTACTCGGGCAGTTCGATGGCCGGTTCGGGCGAGAAGCGCCGCAAGCCTTCGTGGTTGGTCCTGACCCTAGGCTTTGGAGGACTGCTGATCTGTATCGTGGCGGGCGCCGTGGGCACGCTGGTGGCTTTTCAGAGGGTTCGCAATAGCGAGGCCCAATCGCGGAAAGCGTTTCTGGAGCGGCTCAGCGCTCTCGATCAGATTCGCGCCCAGATCTACTTGTCGGGCACCTACGTGCGCGACTTCCTGCTCTCGCCGGACCCGGAGACCGCCAGAGCACAGGCTGGGCACCTGGCCACGCTAAAACATGAGACGCACAACGCTTTGGCTGCCTACGGGCGTGAACTGGAGCCCGACGAACGGGAGCCGTTTCTTGCGCTGCGCAGCGAGATTGACGCCTATTGGCGGGTACTCGATGCCACTGTCGGGTGGTCGGAGCAGGAACGAAACCGGCTGCGATTCTCGTTCTTTTACAAAGAGTTGGTTCCGCGGCGCACGGCCATGCTGCAAATCGCGGACCGCATTACCTCAGTAAACGAACGTGGCCTAACTCGTTCGGAAGAGCAGTCTGCCGCCTCCGCCGACAGCATGCGACGTTACCTCATGTTGACATTTGCGGGTACTCTCAGCGGCGGCCTGATCCTTGCGCTGTTGACGATCGGCTTTACGCTTCGGCTTGAACGGGAACTCGACCTGCGCCGAGCCGATTTACAGGAACTGTCGACGCTGCTCTTGCGGGCGCAGGAAAACGAGCGCCGCGCCCTTGCGCGGGAGCTGCACGATGAGGTCGGGCAGTCTCTGTCGGCGATCCTGATGGAGACCGAAGGCGCCGAATGCGCGGATCGGCCGGCCGAAATCCGCGAGCACCTCGATTCGATCAAGGGGCTTGCGGAAAAGACAGTCAACCAGGTGCGAGATCTTGCGCTCCTGCTGCGGCCATCGATGCTCGATGACCTCGGTCTGGCGCCGGCGTTGAACTGGCATGCTCGTGAAACCAGTAAACGGACAGGACTGAACGTCGTGGTCTCCGCCGACGATGCCATCGACAGCCTGCCGGACGAGCACCGGACGTGCATCTACCGCGTGGTACAGGAAGCCGTGAACAATGCAGTCCGCCATGCCAACGCGCGCACCGTCGAAGTGGCGGTACGAAAGGAGAGCCAGACGGTGAACGTAACCGTGCAGGATGACGGGGCGGGTTTCGATACCCGCTTCATGCGCGGCCTTGGCCTGTTGGGCATGGAGGAGCGGGTACGCCGTATGGGAGGGCGCCTCAAGATCAGATCCGAACCGGGGCGAGGAACCCTGGTTCACGCAGCACTGCCGGTGGCCGAACTCAGCCAAAGGAACGGACATGAAGGCAATTCGTATCTTGTTGGCTGACGACCATACAGTTGTCCGCGACGGCCTCCGGGCCCTGCTGGAGCGCGAGTCCGATATGACCGTGGTGGCGGAAGCGGCCGATGGGCGGGAAAGCGTCCGATTGGCCGAGGCGGAAGCGCCCGATGTCGTCGTGATGGACCTGGCGATGCCGAGCATGAACGGCATGGAGGCCACGCGCCGCATTCTGGCGGCCCACTCGCGAGTCGGCGTCGTGATCCTAAGCATGCACCAGGACGAGAGCTATGTCCTCGGCGCGCTCAAGGCCGGCGCGAAGGGGTACCTGCTCAAGGATTCGATGCGCAGCGAGGTGGTACAGGCGATTCGGGCGGTGTCTCAAGGGCGCTCCTTCCTGACCCGCAAGATCGCCCGGATCCTCCAAGAGGACTATATCGGCCGGCTGCAGCAACGCGGCCTGGAAGACAGTTACGACCTGCTCTCGGATCGCGAACGCGAGGTTCTACAAATGATTGCCGAGGGGCGCTCCAACAAGGAAGTCGCAAACCTGCTGAACATCAGTCTGACCACCGTCGAAACTCATCGTGGCCATATCCTCCAGAAGCTAGATATTCATAGCATTCCGGAGCTCATTCTTTATGCTGTGCGGAAGGGCATCATCTCTTGATGCTCTTGCGTGAAACCGAGCCTATCCGCTGAAAAGGATCAACCATGTTCCTGTCCGTTTTTTCCCAGCTCCGGGTGCCGGTTTGGGGCCCCACCAGCTTTCCTAACTCACGTAAGATTCAAATTCACAAAGATTGGAAGCCGACATAGTGCAATCCAAAGAGCCTCAACAACCACAAGGCGGCGTGCTTCGTGTGCTCAAATCGAAGGACGAGACGCGGGCTTTTTACGACAAGATAAGCGGCGTCTATGACCTCCTGGCCGAACACAGCGAAGGGCCAGTCCGCCAGACCGGCATTGAGAAGCTTGCCCTAGCGCCGGCGGAACATGTCCTTGAGATCGGCTACGGAACCGGCCACTGCCTGGTGCAATTGGCGGATGCCGTTGGACCGGAAGGCAAGGTATTCGGCATCGATCTTTCGGAAGGAATGAGGGCACTGGCGCGAGAGCGCCTGGAGAAAGAACATCTGCTCGGCAGGGTCGAGTTGTCGTGCGGCGATGCCACGCACCTTCCGTATCCCGACGGCAGAATGGACGCAGTGTTCATGAGCTTCACGCTTGAACTGTTCGACACGCCTGAAATTCCGCAGGTGCTGGCCGAGTGCAGGCGTGTATTGCGCGCGGGCGGACGAATCGGAGTGGTCGCGATCACCAAGGAGGGTAGGGAGGGATTCGCCGTCGAAGCGTACGAGTGGACGCACCAGCACCTCCCTAACCTACTCGACTGCCGGCCGATTTTCGTTCGCCGGGCTCTAGAGGATGCCGGGTTCTCGATCAGAGACGCGACGATCGCAAAGATGTGGGTGCCTGTGGAGGTCGTTATAGCAGAAAAGGCCTAAGGTAGGTTCGGCGCTACGCACGGGAGTGTTCGTGGAGACCATATGGAACTGAACTTCGGAAAGGACGCGCTCCTGCTGCTGCTGGTCGCCGCCGTGGTCGCCATGCTGACCCGCCGGCTAAGGCTCCCCTACAGCGTTGGCTTGGTCGCGGCCGGAATGGCCCTGGCACTGTTACCGCTGGCTCCGAAGATCAGCTTCACCAAAGAGCTTATTTTTGACGCGCTCTTGCCGCCGCTGCTCTTCGAGGCGGCATTCTATCTTCGCTGGAACCAGCTACGTCGGGAAATCCCTGTGATCCTCACCTTGGCAAGCGCCGGAGTGGTATTGTCTGGAGCCGTGACCGCGATGGGAATGCATTACGCGGCCCGTTGGCAGTGGCCGAGTGCGCTGGTGTTCGGCTCCCTTATTGCAGCGACAGACCCTGTTTCGGTAATCGCAACTTTCCGTGATGCCAGGGTTCATGGAAGGCTACGACTACTGATCGAAGCGGAGAGTTTGTTTAACGATGGCACGGCGGCCGTCGCTTTTGGCATCGCGGTACTTTTCGCAACGGGGTATCCCCTCACGGCTGTTGGCCTGGCAAAGAGCCTATTGGCGACCGTGGGCGGAGCTCTTCTGTGTGGGTCAACATTAGGGGGTATTGCCCTTTTTCTGACCAGGCGCACAGAAGACCATTTGGTCGAGCTCACCTTCACAACGGTTGCTGCGTACGGCTCCTTTCTTCTCGCGGAGCAGTTCCATTTCTCAGGCGTGTTCGCGACCATCGCGGCTGGGTTGATCATTGGCAATCGGGGCCCACGCGATAGTCTCTCCGATCATGGGAGGGAGGCAGTCCAATCTTTCTGGGAATATGCCGCCTTCGTGGCGAATTCGCTTGTGTTCCTATTGATCGGCATGCGAGAGACTAGTCAGAATATCGTGGCTGTTTGGTTGCCGAGCGTAATAGCGGTACTTTTCGTAATCCTCGGCCGCGCAGTTGCCGTCTATCCGCTTTGCCTACTTTTCGCCAGATCAGATCTGCGTGTGACTCTGCGACATCAACACGCGCTGCTTTGGGGCGGGCTACGCGGTGCACTCGCCCTCGCATTGGCTCTCGGCTTGCCGGTGGAATTACCTGGACGCGCAGAAATCATCACAGTGAGCTTTGCCGTCGTCGCTTTCTCTGTCTTTGTTCAGGGCTTGACGATGCAGCCGCTGTTGCGGGTGATCGGGGAAATTCCCCAGGTGCATCAGAGTGAAGAGTTTCGAACGACACCTCACAGGATGACGCGAGGAGACTGACACGAACCCGCCAGGCGACCTCAATATCACCGGCTCAGGATTCAAGAGAAGAAAGTGTTGTAACCGATATAGGGTCGGAGTGGGGGTAGTGGGTCAAGTTCGTTTGGTGAAATTCGTTAAAGATCGCATCCACGGCGACAGGTGGGAGAATGGCGTTGCGCTTCCGGGTTAAGAAGCTCAGCAGCAATGCTCAGCCCTGTGCTTCTGAATGGTGTGACGCGCTTTTGCCACATTCGATATGTGCTGCCTCTGACTCTAGCAAGTATTCGTCGAACTCTTCATCAGTGGTCGTTCGCAGCTTAGCGACCGCAATTGCGAACCGTTGGGTACTGACGGCATACAAAGAAATAAGTCTAACTTTCTCATCGCAGACTACAGGGGCAGTTACCACGGGATTAAGTCTCCTACGATATCATCCCACCGATCAGGGGGACTGCGAGCCGCCATCCGGCCCGTTGTCCCGCTGCTTCCATTTTTCCGGCGCTAGGCCACATCTCTGCGCGACCGTGACCAGATTTTCGGCAAGGACTTCGTTGACCAAATGAAGGCGCTGGGTATCAAACAAGTGTTATCGGCGCCGCGATGTCCGTGGCGAAGAGCCTACGTCGAACGGCTCATCGGGTCCATTCGCCGCGAGTGCCTGGATCATGTCATCTTATTCGGCGGACGTTCTCTGCATCGGACACTCACCGCGTACTGCGTTTATTACTATAGGTGGAGAACTCACCTGGCGCTCGGCAAAGACGCACCGCAATCCCGAAGAATACAGCCTCCAGCAGAGCCTGCTGCGAGATTGGTGAAGTGGGTGGTCTGCTCATCGCTACGAATGTACCACTCGGCACTTAGTCCAGTCCGCTCAATAGACGAGCCGACTGATGTGCTTCCTCCCTCGTCTCGTACTCTTGCTTTCTTGAAGGCACAGTCCGCCGCGAGTCATGTCTAGCTCAGTATGATCGGCAGTAACACTCCCAGACCTAGGGTGAAGAGCCACAATGCGGGCGCGGGTGTACCGGTAGGGCGAGTGCGCCGCACTTCCCTTGCAGCAATTCGCGGATCGAGCATGAGCCAAGCCGCATGCCGGCGCTCCAGCACGAGAAAAGTGAGGGCGGTCGCGGCACCGTAGATCAGATGGCCAACAAGCGACGGAAGAAGTGCGGCGGCGGTTCCGGTTGTCCAGCTAAAGCTTCCACCGAGCAAGATCGGCAGCAAGGTCATTGGGCCGACAAACCACCAGAGCAAGCCGTAGACGAAGCCCCAGGCAACAGCCGATCCGGCATCTGGGGCCTCATGGCGAAACAGCAGTCCGTAGCTCATGCCGATAAAGGCGCTCACAATCATGGTGGTGACGACGCCGAAGGCGAGCGAAGAACCGCCGAAGATATTCGCCATTGGCTGAAGTGAGCCGGTCACCAAAAGCACGACTGTAAAAAGCGAACCGCCTACAACACTGGCTGCTGCCCCGTAACCCACCGAGTGCAGTACTCGCGAACCCGGGCCTTCCGGTTCTCGGTTGATCGGGTCGGAATTTTTCGTGAATCCTACCCACAGCCGGTCCAGCGCGCCGTAGATCAGGCCGACAATCAAACCGTAAATGATGTGGCCGACCAGGGATCCGAACAGCGCCCCGCTTCGCTGGTAGGACCAGTCCAGAATGTTCCCTTGCCATTTGGGAAGGATCGTTAGGGGCCCGAGGAACCACCACAGCATGCCGTAGGCCGCGCCCCAACTCATGCTCGATCCGTAGCCCCGCACATCAGCCTGAAACAGAACACCGAAGGTAGTGCCGATGATTACCGCAAAAATGAAATGCAGTGTGACGCCCACCATCGTTGATTCCGAATGAACCAGTCCCGCAATCAGGGGGAAGAAATGGACCTGGGCCATCCATTTGCCAAACGCCCAACCGCCAATAATGCCGGCGATACTGCCAACCACTAGCGCGCGAGGAAAGCTGAAAGCCGCCAACTGCTTCTCCGCCCGAAGCCGGCGGTGCAGGGTGCTCGAAGCTCCAATGGCCAACCCGAGTGGCGCTCCAAAGCACAGAATGTAGGCTACGAGTTCTGGATAATGAGCGCGGGCCGTATCGAGCATTCCCATCGCTGACGCCTGCCTCATGGCGAACGGCAGAATGCCTGCTGGGAAGGTGATCCAGAGAAGGAATGAATAACCTAACCCCCAGAGCAAACCTGAACCCAGGCTAATGGCCCTACTCGCAGACAGCATCGCAAAAAGCAATCCGAAGATTGCCCCCGCCGCCGTACCTCCAGCCGTTGTTCCCCCTACTAGAGCTGCGGACGCTGCACCGCCCAAACCGCCGACCACAACGCCGATCAAGCTCTTAACCAACAGCGTGTACCTCACTAATGCCTCCATATTCACTCGGTTGGTTGACAACATCGTTGGGCCGATCCAAACACATGGGCCTAAGCTACCTTCCGCGGTCGGTTTCGGGCACTGGCGGATGACCAGTCTCGAAACTGCTCAGCGCGCTAAGATCAATCGTCTGCACGATGTCGCGAGGGAAAAACAGTTCCATAATCCAATCCACCATTACGCGCGCCTTTCGTTCCAGGCCGGGCAACTTGGCCAGGTAAATCGAGCGCCACATGATCCATGCAATCAAGCCCGAGAACCTCACAGATTTGTTTCTGGCGAACGGTATGATTAACTCTGCGCACGCCGTCTGATGCCCGACGACGCAGAGCGCTCCCAACGAGTCAAAATGAAAGGGCGTTAGGGGTTTGCCTCGAAGATTGGCATAAATGTTTTTCGCAACGGTTCGAGCTTCGCGCAACGCGAATTGCGCGGTCGGCGGGCAAGGCTTCCCAGTCTTAGAGTCGGTGACTGCGGCGCAGTCACCGAGGGCCCAGACGCCCGGAAAGTTCGGAACGGCTAGCATCGAATCGACGATGATGGCACCACGCTTGTCATGCTCCACTGGAACAGTTTTAAGCAACGGGTTGGGAGTTGTACCGGCTGTCCACACCAGTGTTAGCGCGCGAATCTCTTCATCGGGCTTCAAGATCACCGTACCGGGTCCTGCATCGGCCAGGCGTGCATTGAGCTTGAAAGTAACACCCCGCTCCCTCATACGATCCAGGGCATAAGTCGCCAGTGGCTCACTCAATTCCGGGAGAATTCGGTCGCGTGAGTGGACAAGAATGACTCGCAAGTCCTCAGCCCTCAGGCTGGGGTAGTCGGCCAGCATCCCCCTGCCGAAATCGTTCAAGGCCCCCGCCAGCTCAACGCCCGCAAAGCCACCGCCGGCCACCACGAATGTTAGAGCCGCCTGCCGGGTTGCATGATCCGGCTCTCGATCAGCACGCTCGAACATGTCAATGACGTGATTTCGAATACGAATCGCGTCGAGCAAACACTTGAAGTCAAACGCGCGGCGTTGCACGTTCTCGAGACCTAAGTAGTTGGAAGTTGATCCTAACGCCAGAACCAGATGATCGTAGGTCAGCGTCTGTGTGGCTGAGCCACCACCAAGAAGGATCGTGACGCTGCGCTTTTCCAGATCGATCCGGTAGGCTTTTCCACGAATCACGCGTGTACGATGCAACGAGTGCGCAGTGGGCTGCTGATATGCGTGGGTTCGAGACTGCTCCCCGCTACTTCGGCCAGCATCGGTGTGAAAAGCAGAGCATTGGTCTCGCTTACCAGAATGAATTCGACCGATGCGTCCGCCCCGAAGAGATGCTCCAAACTTTCGGCCGTGCTCGTTCCTCCGAAGCCACCCCCCAGAATAACGATGTGCTTGCTTGGCAAAATGCGCGGTGCCGCTTCAGTCTTGTCCGGGGCTTGCAGCGAGATCAGATCGCGTAGCGCCTGCAAGAGGATGCCGACGCTCGCGCCATAAAGAACCCAGCCAGTCAGTTGTGGTAAAAGCGCACGCATGCCCGCCGCGGTCCACTGCGGCATCTGTCCCCTGATAATCGGGAAGATGATGACGCTGATTGAAGCCCATACTGGAATGCCGAACGCGGCGCCCGTCATCATGCTGTCCATATAGGCATGCCGCTTGTGGCGGAACAGTAACTCGAAACTCATGCCGATGACACCCGCCAGAACAATCGCCACCAGGGTGTTGTCCTGGGTCGCGACAAGCGCAAAACTGCTAGCCAGGCCTGCGGCCAGTCCGATCCAACTGTGTCGATAATATCGATTCATCGTTGTGGCCCTGAATCGCGAAATATCACTAGTTCGAATGGCTCATGGACGGCCGCCAAAAAACCGCAGACCACAAAAACTACCGGATGCCAACGCTCCCGCTGAAATGCAGCCAGAGGGTGCGTCGTGATAAACCCGAGGCAAGAATGAGATGGTCGTAGTGGACTGTGTGAGAGTGACACCTGAATCCGTGTGACAACATCAGCCGGCTGCCTTGGATGTCGATGTGCTCTGCTTCGCCCGCGAACAATTGCACTCTCCGCAGGAGTTTTCGCACCGGATTTCCAATAGTCGTGAGCTCTAGAATCGCTGGCAGCTACTTCGTGCAGCATGGGCGTGAGGAGAAAAGAACTTCTCCCAGTTTACAAGGGTAAGCTCAATGCGGTGTCCGTGCGGACTAGCCGTTCTAATTCAATCGCCGCGTAGAGTCCGCCGAAGCCGCTTCCGAGAATAAAGATTCGCCTTTTCATTACAGTGTTCGCGGCGTCGAGTAATGTTTGTATGGTAGCTCACGAAGAGGTTTCTCTGATCCATCGTACGAACAACCGATGCCGAAGGAACTCCAGCGTCGCAATTTATCACACCTGACGGCTGAAACGTACCTAGGTGCGGAGTAGGAATTCGCTCGGTGCTACAGCCAGCCGCCCTGACCAATTGGTCCGGGGCAGATCCGGCAGTACCAGGCGCACTTGTTTTATCGAGAGAAAAGTGGATGTCAAGACTTCTCCGCTCTCCGCTTCTTCTTCAAGATGATTCGGATCGGAAATCGTAGACCACCTAGTGCCCTTATGCGGCCGGCATCCCAAGTCGCACAGACCTTCGAAGCAAGGTGAAAGCGGCGGCTGTCGCCACGGGTCCGTACTCCAGTATCGTAATCCAGACGGGAACCCGCCACGGGTGACCGAGCGCGTGCAGATGCCAGACGACATAGGTGGAGAGGACACTGACGGTCCAAACGATGAGCGGTAGTGTCTGCGGGGAGCGGAGGAATGGTACCAGCCACAGCAGGTACCAGGGATACAAGGCCGGCGCGCAGGCCAATGACGCTGCCATGGGCCACGCCCACCCATCCGGCGAACCGCTCGGGTGCTTGCGTCGCAGCCACACTGCGGTAACCAGGCCGGCGAGCACCGCCAGACCCGCTGCGACAGACGGGCCTGTCACTCGCTCGACGGTGGCGAAGACCGGGTCGTTGAAGCGGAACCGCTGTACGAAGATTCCGAGCGATCCGATCGGAATGCGTCCGCGTTCAAGAAACGGCAAGTACAGCATTCCGATAACGAGCAAGGCCATCAAACCGTCGCGGATGCGCACGCGTCGCCAGTAAAGTGGCGTCAAGACGACAGGGAGAAACTTCACCGCGACGGCCAATCCGAACGCTATGGCGGCGGTCGTTCGCCAACGCCGGCCGAGCGCCGCGACGGAGAGCAGCAACAAGAGCGCGCCCAGAACATCAAGATGGCCGCTGGCCGCTACGTCCGTTGCGAGCAGTGGGTGCCAGGCGTACGCGAGAACCCAATGCTCCCCTTGGCCGGCGCGACGTAACGCGTCGAGCAGCACGAGAACGATAGCCACATCGCACATGGCGAACGCCACCTTGAACGCAAAAGCGGACTCACGGATCGCCGTAACGACCCGGAAGAAAAGCTGCGCGCCGGCGGGGTACGGACTTGGCACGTCCGGGTTGTTCAGTCCGCGGGTCTCGTCTGTGTGCAGCGCCGCGAGCGTGGGATCCCCGGGGATGGCGGTGTAAGGGTTGTAGCCGAGACGCTGCAACCGCCCGTCCCAAACATATCGGCGAATATCAGCCTCTGCTCCCTGCGGTATCAAAAAAAAGGGAATACGCCACAGAACGGCTAAGGCGAGGCAGGCGAACAAGACGTGGCGCGGATACCTTCGCGTCCGAATGAACTCGCGGATGGCGAGGAGGTACGCAACGCACGCAACGGCGAGCGTAAGGATGTAGGGGGGCGCCCCGACATCACCCGGGACTCGGGCGCAGGCTACCAGCGCTGCAAACATGATGACGCCAAGCCCGTAGAGTCTGCAAGATCCTCTGAGCATCACAGGTGTCCGCCGCTCTGTCCCTGCTGCGGCGCCTCTCTTCCCCACTCCAGCAGCCACTCCGCTGTTCTTGGCGCCCTCGCGGGAACGCGCAACAGTTCAGCCGCCAGCCGGCTGAGGTCGGCCACGACGTCGATGTCGTAGAACGGATCAGTGAGGCGCACTGAAAGCCCGAGAGCCGCGGCGCGCGCCAGCAGCGCCTCGAGCGCATTCGTCGTTCCCATCCCGTCGCCCATGAAAAGCCCTGGATGCGCTGCCTTCGCACCGACCAGATAGTATCCCCCGTCGTACGTTGGTCCGACAACGACGTCATAAGCGGCTAGTGCCTCGAACGCGCTCTTAAGCACCGACGCCGGCAAGTGCGGGCTGTCGCTGTTGAAGGCGATGATACGTCGGGGGCTAGCCGCTGCGAAGTGCCTAAACACCGACGTAAGGCCCGCCGCAAGGCCGTCGCCCATCTGCGCCACGACGCGCGCTCTTTTTCCCGCTACGCGCGACAGGTCTTCGACGTCGGGCGCCGGGCACATGATGGCGACGTCGGCATCGCCGAGTGACTGCGCTAGAGCCATCGTGTCCTCGAGAAGGCAGCGGTACAGCTCAACTACGGCGGGCTGAGGAAGGCTCTGAGCTAAACGGGTTTTCACCATTCCCGGTCTCGGTGCTTTGGCCATGATGACCAGCGTGCAATCACTATTTGCTGCCATTCTTCTCGTCCGAGGACTCCTTCGACACAGCCACCCGAGCCTGCACACCGGCTGCGGCGTGCTGGCCCGCCGCCAGCTGAAATGAGTAGCGCACTATGCCGCTGAGAATGAACCACGCCGCTCCAACAGTGCCCCGAATCGTACCGCTGATCTTCGATTTCCCAATTCGCGGATAGTAGCTGACCGGCACCTCGACGATCCGGAATCCTCGGACGGCTCCCTTTAGAATAATTTCAACCGCCCAGCCGAAGGTTGTCTCCTCGAGCGCCAGCGCGCGGAGAACATCGACGCGTGCGGCGCGGAACGGGCCGAGGTCGCTGATCCTTAGGCCATACAGATAGGTAATCAGGCGGGCCGCAAGGCGGTTGCCGAAGGCAGCGTGCCAGGGCATCGCACCGGGTGTGCGCGGCCGCGCGAGGCGCGAACCCAACGTGATGTCTGCGCGCCCTTCGGCGATTGGGGCGAGGAGGTGTGGAAGTTCAGCCGGTCGATCGCTGTAGTCGCCATCAAGGAATACGACAACGTCGGGCGCGCTGGTGTGCGCCAGGCCGGTCAGGCACGCCTGACCATATCCGGGGCGTGGTTCTGGGATGACGCGGGCCCCCATTCGGGCGGCAATCTCAGGCGTTCCGTCCGTCGAGTTGCTGTCGACGACGATGACCTCGGTGACGAGATTAGCGGGAAGATCAGCGAGGACGCGGCTGATTGCTCCCGCCTCGTTGCGTGTGGGAATGATGACAGAGACCCGCACTCGACCTCGGTTTACCTCACCACCAGATAGCGGACGGCCGCCTGCGCGCCAGGATCGCGTCAACACCCCACGTGCGGCCCGCGCATCCGACCGCGAGCGCAAGCGAGGCCAGTACGGGAACGAGCAATTCCCAGATCCACGCCGTGCCCCACTCCGATATCCAGAGACTGGTGAGGAACGCACAAGCGACGAGGCCAACCGGCCGCGTGAGCAGACCCAGCACCAGCAGGACGCCGAGCAGACTTTCCGTCAGCCCTTGCATGGGCGCCGCCATCGAAGCATGGCCCGCCGCCAGCGCCATGACGGCCTTCCACACGGCTGGCGCATGACCCTTCTGAATGTAATAATTGATGAGTCCCGCGTAGCCACCGGGCGTGTACAAACCCTTCCCCAGGTTCTCGAAGAAGACCCACACGAACATCGCGCCAATCGTTAGCCGCACCAGCGCCAGGCCGATTCGCGCGTGCGGCTGGTCGACCGCTTGCGATGTATCGTCTCTTGGATGGATACCGCTCGTCGTCATAGTGTACACCCTCGATACACAACCGCCGACTAGCTCGCAGTTTGTCCGGTGGCCATACGGACAGCGTTATAATAACACCCTCGTTGCGAATGAAGGCAAACATCGAGATCGATGCTGGCCGCAGGACGTTTGCCGTTGGCTTGCTGGCCGACTTGATCGCGGCGCTGCGCCGCAGTCGACAGGGCGACCTTCTGGCCATCACCAGCAGCGAGGTAAGCGTTGGCACCGACCTTGAAACCTGGTGCCGCTTCACCGGTAACTCGCTGGTCGCATCCAGCGTCGAGGCTGGCCGCACCCGCTGGGTGATCCGGTGCGGCCCGACTCCCGCGAATCCTGACGCCGAGCGCCCTCTCGGCTCGCGCCTTTGGCTCTACACGAATTTCGACTGCAACTTATGTTGTGACTACTGCTGTGTGCGTTCGTCACCCTCTAGGCCACGACGGGCGCTCGGCCTCGATCGTGTCCAACGCATCGCTGGTGAAGCGGCTCAACTCGGTGTTTGCGAAATCTTCGTCACCGGCGGCGAGCCCTTCCTGCTTGTGGACATCGCCGAGATCCTGTCTGCGTGCGCCGTCGCCGCGCCGACGACCGTGCTCACCAATGGCATGCTCTTCGCAGGGCGGCAGTTCCGGGCGCTAGGCTCGTTGCCCCGTGATCGTGTGACGCTGCAGATCAGCCTCGACAGCCCCACGCCCGAGCGGCACGATCGCCATCGCGGGCGAGGCACATGGGCACGTGCGTGGCAGGGAGTCGAGCGCGCGCGCGCGGAAGGGTTTCGGGTGCGATTGGCGGCCACCGTGTCCACCGATGCGGAGGCCGAAGAGTTCCGCCGTTTCCTCGATATGCAGCAGATCGACGAAGAAGACCGGGTGATCCGCCACATTGCGCTGCGCGGCTTCGCCACGCAGGGCGTCGCCCTCGCGCGCGTAGATTTGATGCCTGAAGTCACGATCACGGCTGAAGGCGTTTATTGGCATCCGGTGGGGGCCGAGGATGCCGACTTACTCGTGACCCGTGAGATCTTTCCGCTCGCCGAGTCGTTCGCTGCTGTGCGTCGCGCTTTCGACCGGGAACGCGAACATCCGCGCCGGTTAGCGACAATCTTCAACTGCGCGTGACCTGCCGCGTCGCGTGGCCCCGGGCGCCTTCGGCGAAAGCCCCATGCCCCGATTTCTTCGCTTTACGCCTCAGCCGACTTCGCTGGTCGTCTGAAAAACCCCTGCCGCACGGATGCCTCACGCAACGCGTCATACCCATCAAGGTGTGGCGACACCCAACGCTGGAGGCCTTCGGCATCGAGTACGGCACGGTGAATCGGATTGTCATAACTCATCGCGGACAGAGCTCCAACGAACCGCCCCTCCAGAACCGGGTCGAGATCGTGCCGAGCGGTGAACATACAGTGATTATATGGCGGTGATGTCCAGATCTCATTGAGTGCGCCTTCCGGCACCAGGCGCTGGCTCCGCACTGCCTTCCAGAACGGGCTGCCGATAGCGCCGGCATCGGCTCGGCCGTCGAGGATTGCGCGAACGACTTCGACTTCGCTCGTGCCGGTGTCACCATGCTTGCCGACATCGCTGTCGAAGCGTAGCGCGCGGTAGTCGCGCCCTTCGACCAAGCCTAGCTGCTCCAGAAAGTGAACCGGCAGGATCGCGGCGTGGCCACTGTCGCGGCTCCCGAGCGCCAGTGTGCGATTTCTCAGATCGGCAAGCGCGGCGACCGGACCCCTGTTGACGGCGACGATCTTCGTCGTCCAGGCGAGATCGGTGTCGCGCATGGCGACCGGCCGGCACAGATGGCCGCTCCACTCGTCGGCCTGAAGATACGCAAGGTTTGTGTTCCAGGCGATATCGATGCGCGGCAAGGGATCGCTGGGCGAGGCCAGTAGCGCCGTTACCTGTGCCTCGTAGTTTTGAAACAGAACCACTTCAATCGCCAGACGCGCCTCCTCATGAAAGTAGCGCCGCATGCCTTCCCAGATCGTGACGACCTTCGGGTCGTACGCAACAGCCCCCACCCAAATCGTTTGGCTCATGTTCCTTTGCTCGTTGGCCCCCTCTCAGCTATATTCTTCCTTTCGCAATCAGAAGAGCGGCATTCCCAGGATCGACCTTGCGATGAACTCGCGTAGCACGTCGCCCGTCGGCGCCATGACGGCACCCGCATGGGCGTCGCGGAAAAGTCGTTCGATGATCATGTGTTTCGAAAACGCCGCGCCCCCGCAGGTGCGCATTGCCGCCGAGGTGACGGCTATCGCCACGTCGCCCGCCGCGGCTTTAGTTTCGAGAACGCGCAGAAGCGTCGTGTCCCGTGGCCGCTCGAGGTTATCGATCAAGTCGTCGATGCGCGTCGATAGGCCATGGGTATCGATCTGCATCGTTGCGAGTTGCGCGCGCAACGTCGGCAGGCTTTCGCCGAGGCTCTGCCCCAGATGCTCGAATCGAGCGCTCTTGAGATGCACCGCGGTCGCTGAGACTGCGGCCCGACAGAGGCCCAACGCCACGGCTGCCGTCCCCAGATTGAACAGCGGCAGCACCACGTTCATCATCGCCTGGAACCCCGCGCCATCGTCTGTGAGTTGGAGTGCGGACGGGACCTCGCAGTCATCGAGCAACATCGGCGCGGAGGCGTTGGCCCGCATTCCCAGACCGTCCCAGGGGCCTGCCACCGAAAGGCCACGCGTCCCCGCCGGAACGAGATAGAGGGTCGAATCGTTGGTACCTGCCGGTTCGGGCGCGAGCGAAGAGACAATGTAGCTTTGCGCGTGGCCGGCGCTCGTCACCCACGATTTCTTCGCACTGATATGCACGACCGTGCCGTTCCCGTGCGCACGAGAGACCGGTGCCCAAAAGTGACTGCGCGAGCCGGCCTCGCTGAACGCCAGCGTGGACAGGTGCCGGCCGGCGGCGATCTCTTGCAGCGTCGAAGAGACCGCAGCGCCGGGCCGCGCCGCGGCAATCGTCGCAGCGCCGAGCGCGTGCATGAGATAGACCATTGCGACCGATGCATCCACTTCGGCAAGTGTCGCGGTGACGGACGCGAGCGTACGCGGCCCAAGACCAGAGCCGCCGACTTCGGCCGGCAGAATCAGCCCGAGAAGCCCGGCCCGCCCAAGCGCGTCGACAGCCTCAGTCGAGAACCGCGCTGCCTTGTCGTTCTGCGCGGCGGTCGGCGTCAGCACCCCATCGGCTATCTCTCTGGCACGCGAAACGGCAGTCTCATGGGTCATGCGGTTCCTCGATACCTGTATACTTTCACACTCGCTAGATTGTCCGCCACAACGCCATAACTCGTTAAAACGTTTTTGCCTTTTTCTGGTCCACTGTAGTACTGGTGGCGTCGTTCGGCGATCTGATAGTCCCGCGGCGGAGAACGGAACGAGTCGCGCCGGGCCGTCTGACATGGCCCTCCAAAAACACTACGGCAGCGTAAATATCTAGTCAAGCGATGAGATTCCGGCATTTTGGCATCGTCGCGCGGTAAGATCGTCAGACAGGGCAAAACGGAATGCGAGCTCATTTTCCCACGCTGGCAGCCCTCATGGCCGTGCTTGCGGTGCCGATGCCGGCAGCCAATGATTCCGCCGCCGTGCAGGCGGTCGCGATCGTCGAGAAGCACTGCCTTCAGTGCCACAGCGAGCAGACGGCCATGTCGGGCCTGCGACTGATAGGGCGGGAGCAGATTCTGAAGGGTGGCAAGCGCGGGCCCGCAGTCAAGCCGGGCAGTCCTTCCGAGAGCCTGCTGTTCCAGGCGGTCTCTCACACCGGCACATTCTCCATGCCGCCCGGAGGCCAACTCGATCCGGCGGAGATCGAGCTCCTGCGGGTCTGGATCGAGAAGGGCGCAGCGTGGCCGGAAGGCTCGTCGCGATCGCCTTCGAGCGACTGGTGGGCCTTTCACAAAGCGAAACGTCCGGCCGTTCCGCAGGTAGCCGGCGCCACGACGCCTATCGACGCGTTTCTGCTGGAGAAGCTGCACGCCGCCGGCATCGAACCCGCCGTAGAAGCCGACAAGCTCACTTTGATCCGGCGCGCCTCCTTAGATCTGCATGGCCTCCCGCCCACGCCTGAGCAAGTCCGCGCATTCCTGAACGACAGTTCGCCCGATGCCTGGGAACATCTCATCGATTCCCTGTTGGCCTCACCGCGCTACGGCGAAAAGTGGGGACGGCACTGGCTGGACCTGGTCCGTTACGGCGACACCGCCGGCTTCGAGCAGGATCCCTACACGCTCGAAGCCTGGCGGTACCGCGATTACGTCATCAAGTCGTTCAACGATGACAAGCCCTACGACCGCTTCGCCAAAGAACAGATCGCCGGTGATGAGCTCTGGCCGGATAATCCGGACGCGCGCATGGGCACCGGCTACTATCGCGTCGGAACCAATCGCGACATGCTGTTCAAGGTGGAGGACCTGAACCTCGTCGAGAAGCTGACGGATTACGTCGATACGACTTCCTCCGTATTTCTGGGCCTGACCGTCGGATGCGCGCGCTGCCATGACCACAAGTTCGACCCTATCCCACAGCGTGATTTCTACCGCATGCAGGCTATCTTCGCACCGGCTATCAACGACCGTGTGTCTCTTGAATACAACGATGCACGCTTCTACGACATCGAGGCGAATTACCGGGAATTCAGGCTGCGGCAGCTCGGCGACGAAATCGACCGCATTGAGAAGCCGTATCGTGACCGGCTGCGGGACGCGAAGATCGCCCAACTTGCGCCCGCAGTGCAGAGCGCGCTCAAGCTTAAAGGCGACGAGCGCATCGAGCGAGCAGGAAGCCCTGGCCGCACAAGCGGAAGAGCAGGTCAAGGTTTCGCAAGATGAGATCCGCGCCGCCTTTTCGCAGGCTGATGCCGAGCGGCTGCACGCAATTGAGAAGCATCTGGTTTCCATGTTCGCCGGTTACCGAGCGCCGCCCAGGGCTCCGGGAATCATCGACGTTGGGCGAGAAGCGCCCCGGACCTACATCGCACTGCGCGGAAATCCGGAGGCGCCAGGCGAAGAAGTCGGACCAGGATTTCTGACGGCGCTTGGCGGCGGCGAAATGCCCGATCCGCCACTGCACGCCAAATCAACCGGACGCCGCAAAGCGCTCGCGGAATGGATCGCCAGTGCCGAGAATCCGCTGCTCTCGCGCGTTATGGTGAACCGCATCTGGCAATACCATTTCGGCTCCGGCATGGTTCGGACACCCAGTGACTTCGGCACGCGCGCCGGCACTCCGTCGCACCCCGAGCTGCTCGATTGGCTGGCCACCGAGTTTAGCGCGCGCCAGTGGTCCGTTAAAGCCATGCACAAGCTGATCATGATGTCCGATGCGTACCGGCTGAGCTCTAATGCCTCCAACGCTGCGCGCCTGAACGACCCGGCGAACGCCTTGTTCTCGCACATCAACCGGCGGCGGCTCGAGGCCGAGGAGATTCGCGACGCGGTGCTGCAGGCGTCGGGCAGCCTCAATCTGAAGATGGGAGGCGTACCAGTCGTCCCGCCGCTCGAGCCCGAGGAGCTGTACGGCATCATCGGAAAGCCGGAAAGCGCCTGGGTGGTGACGCCCAACCCGGAAGAGCACACGCGGCGCAGCGTTTACCTGTTGCAGCGCCGCACCTTCCAGCACCCTATGTTCGCGGCATTCGACGCGCCGGATGGCGTGCTCTCCTGTTCGCGGCGGAACGAAAGCACTACCGCACCGCAATCGCTCGCGTTGCTGAACAGCCACTTCATGCTGGAACAGGCACGCGTCGTTGCATCGAAAGTCGCGAGCGTGGATGAGGCGTGGTGGCGCCTTCTTGCGCGCGACCCAACGCCCGAAGAGCGCACCTCAGCCAACGAGTTTATCGAGAAGCAGGCCGCGCGCCTCGGGTCGAAGTCGGCTGCTTTTGCCGAGCTGGCACGTAGCCTTCTGAACACCAACGAATTTCTCTACGTGGATTGAGGAGACGGTGATGACGCGAAGAGACATGTTGCTGCGAGCCGGGCGGGGATTCGGCGCCGTGGTGCTCGCGGGCCTTCTCGATGCCGACGAATCGAACCCGCTTGCGCCCAAGCGGCCGCCCGTGCCCGCCAAAGCCAAGAGCATCATTTATCTGTTCATGCACGGAGGCGTAAGCCACATCGATACCTTTGATCCCAAACCCGAGCTCACGCGCCACACCGGCCAGCCGCTCTCGGTCGAGCTGGCAAGAACCATCAAGACCAGCTTCATCCACGATCCAACCAAGGCCATTTTGCGTGGCAGCCCCTGGCTGTTCCGGCCGGGCGGCAAATGCGGCACGCCGGTGTCCGACCTGTTTCCGCACGTGCGCGAGCGGATGGACGATATCGCGGTGATCCGCAGTTGTTTCGGCGATGTGTTCGACCACGCTCCGGCGATTTACCTGCGCAACTCCGGCTCGCAGTTTCCGGGGCGGCCGTGTCTCGGGTCGTGGGTCGTGTATGGCCTGGGCTCCGAAAATCAGAATCTGCCGGCGTTTGTGGTTATGTCGGACGGCTCGACCAAGTCTGGGCCTCCGGCTTACGGCGCCGGTTTCCTTCCGGCCGTCTACCAAGGCACCGTCTTTCGCGGCGGCGATGACCCCATCCTCTACCTTCGAAACCCGGAGGGCGTGTCTAGCGAAACACAGCGCGAAACACTGGACTTCGTGGGCAAGCTCGACCGGATGCACGACGCCGCGCGTCCCGGCGATTTCACCCTCGAGGCGCGCATCGCCTCCTACGAACTGGCGTTTCGCATGCAAAGTGCAGCGCCCGAAGCGGTCGATCTCGGCAAGGAGTCCCCGGCTACGCGGAAGCTGTACGGGCTCGACGGAAAGCTGACCGCTGACTTCGGCCACAAATGCCTGCTCGCCCGGCGGCTGGTCGAGCGCGGCGTGCGCTTCATTCAGATCTACTCCGGCACCAACGTGGGCGATGACTGGGATAACGCGCACACTGACCTCGTGGGTTCCCACGAGCGCATGGCGGGGAAGACCGACCTGCCAATCGCCGGGCTGCTCGAAGATCTGAAGACACTTGGGCTGTTAGAGTCGACGCTCGTCGTTTGGGGCGGCGAGTTCGGCCGTACACCGCTTTCGCAGGGCCAGAATGGCCGCGACCATCACCCCTATGGATTCACCATGTGGATGGCCGGAGGGGGCGTGCGCGGCGGCCAGGCGTTAGGCGCAACCGATGAATTCGGTGTGCAGGCCGTCGACAAGAGGGTGGATGCGCACGATATCAACGCCACATTACTGCGCCTGGTCGGCCTCGATCATGAAAAGCTGACCTATTTCTACCAAGGTCGCGATCAGCGCCTCACCGACGTTCACGGACAAAACGAATTCACGAAGAAGCTGGTCGCCTAGAAAGTTTGCGTGGACCAGACGAACGCTCCTTGACGGACACACACGCCAGTATGCCGGTCTGACGAACCTGTGGAGCAGCGTCTTGTAGCGAAGGCTTTGGTCGCTTCGGACCGCTGCAAAAACAGCCGCCCGTCTGCCCTCGATCGATTCGTCGAAGGCTGCGTCTGTCCGAACACCAATGAACATGAGACCAATCGCAGGAGCGTGTTCTCCACTGTACCGCTGAAGCCCTGGAACCCAACGGCTGGCGAAACGCCACTCCACGGTATAGTACTGTTCTGTAGTTTTCGTGTGGTGCGATCAGAGCGAAGCCGTAAAGACTCCTATCGGTGCTGACTCGGCTTCCGCGCGAACAAGTTAGCCCCGCGCACGCCGTACTTCCTCGCTGTGTTTTCTTTCTTCGTGCCACGAAAACAGTCGAAGCGGGCCGTTACGTGGACCTCCTCAAACCCAACGTCGCGCAAAAACGACACGAGCTCTGCCTCCGGCAGAGCACCTGCGATTCAACCGGTCCATAGGTCTATATTGCGGCGGACGTCCTCGCCAAGTTCTGCATCGAGCACTATGTCGGCAAGCTGTAACCGCCCGCGGTGACGCAGCACGCGCATGATTTCAGCGAACGCCTTCTCTTTTTCGGGGACGAGGTTCAGCACGCCGTTTGAGATCACAACGTCGACGCTTGCGTCTGGTAACGGGAGAGCAGTGGCATCGGCTCGGTGCACTTCTACATTGGTCAAACCAGCGGCGGCAGCCGAGGCGCTTGCCCGGTCCCGCATAGCTGCGGTCATGTCGATGCCGATCGCGCGACCACTGGGACCAACGCAACGGGCGGCCAGCAGCAGATCCGTTCCGGCGCCGCAACCGATATCCAGAACTGTTTCGGCCGGCAGAATCCGGGCAATCGTATGCGGGTTCGCGATCCCGGCAAAGGACGCCGTGCATTCCGCCGGCAACGCGGCCAACTCAACCGCATCATAGCCGAGCAACCGCGACGCATATGCGGGGCCGCAGTGGAAATGGAAGTCGCCCTTCGGATCGTTAGCAACGCGCGAGTAAACCTTGGACACCTCTGAACGCAGCACCTGCGTGTCGAGATCAACGGGACAAGCAATTGCCATGGCAGCACTCCTAGTTTTCTGGTGTTATCCTCTAGTCTACTTCGGGGTGCAAACACGACGCCATTCTGAATGGCGTCTGCCAGGCACAAGGGAGACGGCACCAAAACTGCCTAGTCAGGAACGATCCGTCGGGCAAGGTCGGATAAGCAGCCCTGGCGGGCGTGGCATTCGTGGCGTTGTGGGGAACGTATAATCTACATGTTGCAGATTCCAGGAGGTGCTGGTGGGTTCGAATCCCCGTACAGTCAAATAACTCATCGACACCATCATGCCCAGTGCAGTGTTTGACGTTGATGGAACTCGGGACTCGCACGGGGCATTACTCTTCCCAGGTTCGGCGATTGCCCGGAGGTACTACTGGCGACCAGAACAGAAGCTGGCACACCGCGCTGAGAACACCGGACGCCACGATCAGCACCCACCAGCCTGATCTCAGCCTCAACCACGTGGTTCTCCCGAGTTCCCTCGATTCGTCCGAGCAGGTTATCGGCGAAAACGAGAAAACATAACATGGCCGCCAGTTGGTAAGCGTACGGGCCATTGTTTTGGCGAACCATTTCTTCTTCTCCAACTGCGCCGTCGTCGGCGAAAAAGAGCCAAACGAACCCGACTGTTATGTACAAAGCGTTGTGGACCAGGACCACCCAAAAAGGCAACAGCACACACCACCACGACCAGTGCCCTTCGATCGTCAGCTTCAGACCCGCCAACAGAAGGCAGAGAAAGCCGGCCCAGTAGAATCCCAGCATCTGGAATTGCGAACCCACCCTCAAGCCGCCGCTCGGCGATAGTACTTGAGCAGCCCACCCAACCGCTCGTCGCATCGAACCGTCCCCGGCGCCGAGCCAGACCGCTACCGCTTCGCGAGCCACGCCCGCTACCTTGACGCCTTTATCGATGAGGTGGTCGGAACGGAGCCGCTGATGCTCGTCCTGCACGACTGGGGAGGGGCCTTGGGCTTCGACTGGGCGTATCGTCATCAGCAGCGCGTTCGCGCGATAGCTTATATGGAGACGTTCGTTGCTCCGCTCACCCTGGAGGATCTGCCAGAAGGCTTCCGTCCAACGCTGAAGGCCGTGCGTTCGTCGGCGGGCGAAGGTCTGGGGCTTGATGAGAACATGTTCGTCGAAAAGATGCTGCCCGGCGTCACGCAACAGACGCTGTCAGCCGACGAGATGGCAGAGTACCGGCGACCATTCCTGAAGGCCGGCGACGACCGCTGGCCGACATTGCAGTGGGCGTGCGAAGTGCCGCTGTCGGGCGAGCCGGCCGATGTCCACGGCCGGATTGCCGCCTACTCCGCGTGGCTGAACACAGCGTCGCTGCCGAAGCTCTTTATCGATGCGGAGCCCGGTGTATTCATCACGGGCCGAATCAGGAAACTGGCGAGCAGCTTCCCTAATCAGGACCGCGTCGTAGTCAGAGGTCTCCACTTCGTGCAAGAGGATAGTCCCGACGAGGTTGGAGATGCGATCGCCGGCTGGCTCGAACGAATTTGCAATTGAGTCTCATGCAGGGTGACGATCCGGCGCCGTCGTCGATCAACAAAAGCTTCTGTGTCGGGAAAGGAGCATTCCGTCACGTGGGTATCGCAAACAACACTTCGAGTCCACCTGACGCTCAAGAAGAAATTTTGCACCGATTTTGTACCAAAACCGGCTATTGGTGCCTTTGACGACTTCAGCGACTTTTTAGAATCAAAAGTTGCGAGAGTTCACAATTCTGTCAAGTTCGTGGTTCGAATCCATGCCGGGATCGACCACGCCTGAGTGTCGTACCCATGGTATTCATTTCCACCAATTTGATGGTGGTCGGGGCGGCAGGATTCGAACCTGCGACTTCCTAGTCCCGAACCAGGCGCTCTAGCCAGGCTGAGCCACGCCCCGAACAACTTCAGTGTAAACTGCCGAACGCGACCGAGCAACTGCGCGAGCAACCGTATCTTCGAGGATAGGAGGGTCTATCCAAAAAGATAGTTCGCATGCACTCGTAGAAAACGTACGCCGTGCGCGTTCAAAGGTTTACCCGCACGATACCGAGTGGCCGCCGGCTTGCATGACAAAAGGAGTGGCGGCCACTTTGTTACTGGATCCTCATGATGAACTGCTCCGGCGCATCGGCGAAATATCCACGATGTGTGAGGAACTGGAGCGCGCTGTTAAATCGCTTGTTGAACTTCAGGGAGAGCAGAGCGAATCGCTGGAGTCTGCACGGGAACTTGAGGCCACGGCCTGCGCACTGAAACGGCAACTGCTGCAACACTATCTGGAATGCCGCATCGGCGAAGCCGCCCTGCAAGTTACGGCGCGCGAAAACTGATCTATAAGTTGCGGATATGAAAGCCGCCGGCGACGTCGATGACCTGCCCGGTGGAATAGTCCAGCAGGCCGCCCGCGATAGCGCGGACCGCACGCGCTACGTCCTCCGGCTCCCCCATGCGGCCCTGCGGTATTAGCCCGCCGGCAATTCTCTCTTGGTACGTCTTTTCGACGGCAGCAATCATTTCCGTCCGGATTATGCCCGGGCGGATTTCAAAAACACGAATCCCTTCGTTGGCTAGCCGCTGCGCCCAAACCGCCGCCGACATGCTGAGCCCTGCCTTGGAGATGCAGTAGTCGGCTCGGTTCGAGGAGACCGTATAGGCGGAGATCGATGTGACGAAAACGATTCGTCCCGTACGATGTTCCGCGTTGAGCATCCAGCGGGCGGCTTCGCGGGTCAGGAAATGAGGGCCTTTCAGGTTGGTCTCCATCAGTTCGTCGAAACTCTCCTCCGCGGCATCCAGCACATCGCGGCGTTCGCGCGGGGCCATGCCTGCATTGTTCACCAGCAGATCCAGATGCGAAAATCTGGAGCGGGCGAACTCGATGAGCGCCGCTCGATTGGGCGGAGACGAGACGTCGCATTGGAAAATCTCGACGCCGGTTTCTGCCCGCAGGCTTTCGGCCGCCTCGCGTCGGCTTTTGTAGGTTGCGATGACGTGGTGGGTCTGGGCCAGTTCGCGGGCGATGGCGCGGCCGATGCCCCGGCTTCCACCGGTCACAATTGCAGTGGGACGCGGCATCTAGCGGCCATCGAGAGCGTCGTCAATGGCTAGCGAGATTTCTTCCGCAGAGAAGCTCTCGATGAATGCCTTTCCGCTCACGAAGACGGTGGGTGTTTTGGCAACGCCGCGCGCCACGCCATCCTGAAAGTCTCTCTCCACCAGCGCGGCCAAATGCGGGTCGTCGAGCGAGGCCAGAGCCGGCTTCGGGTCTGTTCCGTTGTCGCGCGCGAATTGCGAGAGCCGTTCGTTGAAATTGTCCGACGTGGTCTGCTGAATGGCGGCCAAAATGTTCCGGCGATACGCCAGCCCCAACTCGGGTTTGATTCCCGCGAAATAACGGGCCGCAATGGCGGCCTTTCGCGCCCATACATGCTTCGCCAGCGGAAAATCTCGATGTACGAAGGCAACTCTGGCCGAATATCGCGGCAACAGGTTCTCGTCCATCATGCGGCGGAAGGCCGCGCAATCCGCACATTGCAGATCTTCGTAGATCAAGACGCGCACCTTGCTTTCCGTGGGCCCTTCAACCAGTGCCTGCTGCGCGGACAGGCCCACGGCTGCGAGCGCCAGGAGCAGGTGCCCGCTCATATCCGGACTGGATATTCCAGCGTAAACGTGAGACGCGTCTCGGAAGGGATGTGAACGCGCTGGCCTTTGGTGGCAACCTCGGCTGCAGTGCCGACTCCGGCGCCGCTCACCGCACCGATGGCCGCGCCCCTGCCGCCACCGGCGATCGCGCCGAGAATGGTTCCGAGCACGGCGGTCCCGCCAATTACCTTCTCACTACGGCCTGTCCGTGAACTGCTCGCGCGCGTCACCGCCTGCGTATTCACATCGATTGTCCGCCCGTTGACGGTCACGGTAACCAGGTCGAGGGTTAGTTCGGTTTTTCCGCTGATCTTGCCGGATTGCTTGTCGTCCACCAGTTTGACCACCACGTCGGAGCCGCGTGGAATCACCTGGTTGCTGCCCACCACCACGGGCTCATCGATGCTCGCGCGGAAAGTCTCACCGATGCGGTTGACTTGCGAATCTACCGGATCGATCATTCGCACGGTGAGCACGGTGCCCTGCGGAAGCTCAATCCCCGCTGGAGCAGGCGCCGCGTCGGCTGAGCTATTCGGCCCGGCACTGTTGTCACGATCGCGATTGTCGCGATCGCGTCGCGGAGAGGGAGCCGGCTCCGCTACCGGAGCATCCGAAGAAGGCGAGTTCGAACCGAACTGGATTGCCGACACGCGATCGATTTCGAATGTCTGAATGCTGTTGTCTACTTCCATCCGAATCTGCCGGGCGCTCCCGCCGAGATAGGTTCCGTTCAGGACACGGCCATCCTTTAGTGTGAGCGTGTCCCCAAAACAGACGCTCAGCACGCCAGACGCTAGAAGAACACACCACACCAGCTGCCGGAAATGCATACAGTCCTCCATATTTCTAAGATTATTTTACGAGCAATTACGTTTCAGTAAAATGCGGATATTCCCATTCTCCTCAGGCGGCGTTGCCCTTTTTCATGCCGCGCAACACCACCTCTACGATGCCTTTGCCCCGCTCGAACGCGGCCTGATAGGAGTCGCGCCGCTCCGTAGTGGACAAACCGTATCCCAGACGGTGAAAGCGGTCGAGCCCCAGACCCACCACGTAGGTTCCGGCAAATGCGATGGCCCCTTTAGGAATGAGACCGGCGCCGAAAGGAATCTTCCCCACGAGTTCTCGCGCTAGCGCCCGCCATCCGAAAGCGCCGGTGATGATCGTCGCAATTTCGCCTTTCTGCAGCGAGTAGCCTACCGGTTTGTCGCTAGCGCCGGCGATCAGGAATGCCATGCGTATCTGATTCATGGAGATGAACGCGGTGTCGCTGGCAAACTCGCCAAGCGACCACGGCAGTTCGAGGAGGCTTGGAATCACGTCGGGCAGAGCGGTAACCACCGCAAATAATGCGTTATCGCGCGCAATCGTGAAAATAGCGCGATCGACCACCGGCTGGCGGAATGGATAGAAATTGCGGGCCAGCGCCAGCCCGAGTTCATCCCGCTCCTTCAGAATCTCGTGGATGGTTCGGTGCGGATCATCGGGGTAAAACGTGAACGCGTTCTTTGGACAGCCGAGTCCGTCTTCGTAGAGAACCACATCAAAGCGTTGGGGCAATTCGGGATTGGTGGAGCGGTATATCAGCGCCGAGGCCTCCTCCCGCTTTTGCTGCGAAACTTTCTCCGAGGGCAACAAAAACTCCTCCATGGCCTCGAATCCGGCATCGCCCGAAGCCACCAGGCCGATGGTCAACGGGCGGTCGGCGGCTGCCTGAACTTCATGCGGATTCAGCTTCCCCACCGCTGTACGAATTTCCTTCAGCACCTGCATGGACATACATCGTAATTTTAGCTGCGAACGCGCTTGAATGCACGTAGAGTTGGTACAGACGAATCCGGATCAGCCGGGCCGCTCGCAGCCGCGAAGCCGGAACATCACATCCAGATCGCGGCGCCAATTGATTCCAAGGCCGATGCGCTCGACTTCAATTGTGGGCGAAAAGTAACTGAGAATGCTTTCGGTCGTCGGATGAAAATCGAGTGCGGGGGCAACAAGCAGCAGCCGAGGCGGCTCCTTGGTGAGCGGGACGCCTGGAAAGTAGCCGTGCTGGCCGAATTCATCGCGCATGAGGTGCCAGTGGACGCGCATCCAGTAATCGAGGGCCTGCAAAGGCAGGTGAAGATCGGCCGATGCTTTAAGTTCGATCACGGCCAGCCTGCCGGTGCGGCCGGACGCCAGCAGATCGATAATGCCGCGATCTCCGGCTGCAAATGCCGGCACTTGGCCGTAGACCGGACTCGGGAAGAGTGAGGGATCGATCTTTTCCAAATTTCGGCGCACTTGCGATTCCAGCCAGGCCTCGGGATTGCGGAGATAGAGATCGCCTGCTTTCGCCCCTGGGTCGCGGAGGCGTGCCAACTCGCGGGCCAGGCGCTCGCATTCGGGCAGATTTGCCGGCGCCAACGGAACGCGTTCGCCCAAGCCAAATAGCATTTCGGAACCCGCGGTTCGCGCGAACTCGAGGCCTCGAACACGAAAGCTGATTTCTCCATTGCCGGCGGGGATTTGCTCGACGCCGGCTACTGCGAGCAGGTTCTGGAACGTATTCAGAGAAGTGGCCGGTCTTTGCCGGCAGATGTCCAGTTTCGTTTCGAGATTACCAGCGTCGCGAAGATCGATCCGCGCTGTTTGATCGGATTCAGAATAGGCGAGTACTTCGAATCGTGCCCGCGCGGCATCCAGGAAATTCAGCCGGAGGGTGGTATTTCGTTCCTGATTGGCTGGCACGACCAGCACCAGGCCTTCAATCACGGTGCGCCGCTCGCGTCTTCGCAGATAATCCAGCCAGATCAACCCGAAGCTCAGTACACCTGAAGAATTGAGGCCATCGGAAGGGCTGCCGATGGCCGCAAGAGCGGCTGCTCCTCGCTTGAGCAGCGCCCGCGGATAAGCGGGCGAGAGACTGTGCTCGAGGTCTCGTTCCGTCGAAAGTTCTGCGATTCGCCAGGCAGGGTACTCGCGCGAGAGAAACTGCCGGAACTTCTCACGGAACACCAAGCGCGTGCCGCGGCGTTCCCAATCGGCGCCAGCCGGACGCGCGAGATCGATCAAGTAGAGCGCTCCGCGTTTTCCCGCGAACCGTTCCGCCACCAGTTCCAGGCGCCCGCGCGTCTCTTCTTGGATGTCGACGACGCGCCGGACTACGTTGCGTTGGTCGTCCCATGCCTGCACGGTGAAACGCGCGTTGCGCACGTCGAGCAAACAGTTCGTGCCGGTGATAGGAATGATTGGCTCGCCGGGTTCGAGCAGTGCGGGTTTTCGGGAGGCCTTGAGAAAACGCTCAACTGCCGCCTGGAGCTCCTCGGCGCTTCGGCCGGAAGCCCGCCGGGTGGCGGTCTTGCTCACTATCCTTATTGTAGCTTGATTGTCGCTTGCGCACGGCAGTGCCGGCTGCTATTTTGACTGGCATGCGACGCTTTGCCCTCTCTGTGCTATTTCTGTCGATGCTGGTTCTGCGCGGCCTCGGCGGCGACGCCATTCGAGGTGATTTTGTAGGAACCTGGAGCGGCTCATCGGGCGCGGGCGGCAAGTTCAGGCTGTCTGTTGGCGAACAGGACGGCAAGACCAAATGCACCGTGAGCTTCGACTACGCAGGCGAAGAGGTGAAAACCAACGTTACGCTCTGCAAAATCGACAACGCAAAGATCGAAGTGCAATATGACTACGACTTCAGCGGTAACCGGCTGCAATCCACGATTCACGGGGAGCGGAAGGGAACTGGCATGGAGGGCACATATCACGCCATAGCGCTGGCCAACGGCGCGGCCGTAGACGACGGAGATTGGAAGGCGGCGCCCGCCCAGTGACGATGTGAGCGTTCGCGAACGATTATCGGATGTGCGCGACCGCATCGAACGCGCCGCCGCACGGGCGGGCCGGGATTCCCACTCCATCACGCTCGTTGCGGTGACCAAGGTTTTTCCTGCGAGTGCGATCCGCGAAGCGTACGACGCGGGCATCATGGATTTCGGGGAAAACTACGTGCAGGAATTCGAATCCAAGGAGCCTGATGTCCGAGACCTCACCGGCGCCCGGTTCCACTTGATCGGACATCTGCAATCCAACAAAGCCAAAAGAGCCTTCGAGTTGTTCCATGTGATCGAAACGGTGGATTCCGCAAAGCTGGCCCGGCGCCTGAATGAAGCCGCCCATTTGCTCGATATCATGATCGAGGTAAAGCTTTCGCTGGAGGAAGCCAAAAGCGGGGCCGATCCCGTGGAGCTACCGGCGCTTATCGAATCCGTGCGTGCCGCGAAGAACCTGCGACTGCTAGGTTTGATGACCATGCCGCCTTGGACGGAAGACGGAGAGCAATCCCGGCCCTATTTCCGACGGCTGCGCGAACTCGGATCGCAGTACGGGCTGGCGCACCTTTCCATGGGCATGTCGCATGATTTCGAAGTAGCCATTGAGGAGGGCGCAACCTTTATCCGGCTTGGAACGGCGCTGTTCGGGAAACGAAAGAAACCATGACAGTCGGCTTCGAGGCGCCGCTTCCCCCGGCGCGCACGGGCGTGGCGGATTACGCGGCCGCGCTCGCCGCCGCACTCGGCCGGCACGGAACTGTGGAAGTGAACGCCCGCCGCGCCGATGTATGGCTCTACCACCTGGGCAACAATCAGTTTCACCGTAAGATTTACCAGCGTGCACTAGCGCGCCCTGGTGTCGTCGTGCTGCACGATGCTGTTCTGCAGCACTTTTTTCTCGGCTGGCTCGACGAGCAGGAGTACGTCGAGGAGTTCGTCTTCAACTACGGAGAATGGCATCGCGAATTGGCGCACGAGCTTTGGCGCGGCCGGGCGAATTCAGCGTTGAGCCAGCGCTACTACGCATATCCCATGCTGCGTCGCATTGCGGAGGTTTCGCAGGCCGTAGTGGTGCACAATCCCGCAGCGGCGCGCATGGTGCGAGAGCACGTTCCAGCCGCGCGGGTTGTTGAGATCCCACACCTGTTTGCGCCGGCAGACTTGCCTTCTCAGGTGGAAGTCCAGCGGTACCGCCAGACGCTCGGACTCTCATCTCACCAGTTTGTTTTCGGCGTGTTCGGATACTTGCGGGAGTCCAAGCGCATTATGACCATCCTCCGCGCATTCGATCGCGATTCACCGTGCCACGCCCCATAGTGTTCTGCTGCTGGCGGGAGACTTCGTTTCACAGGATCTGGCGCGCGCGGCAGAACCGCTCCTCGGTATTCCGGGCATCTTGCGCCTTCACCACCTGCCCGAGCGCGAGTTCTGGCTGGCTGCGTCCGCTGTGGACGCCTGCATCAATTTGCGGTATCCCGGCGGCAGGGGAAACCTCCGGCATTTCGGTTCGCCTGATGGGAATCGCGAAGCCTGTGATGGTTACCTAGGGGAGGAAACCGAGCGATATGCCGAAACCGCCTGTTTCCGCATCCCGCCCGGAGTTGCCGAAAAGGCCAGTTTGACGGAACATAGTATCTTAGTTGCGTCACTTCCGCAGACCGCGCGGGAAATTGGCAAACGGGGAGCCGGGCATATCCGCTCCTTCCACTCGTTGGAGCGCGTCGCGGAACACGTATTGGGAAACGCTGTGCGCTCATCGCTGCTAGTTCTGTTGGCCTGGTTTACCCTCACGGTTTCTGCGTCTGCGCCCGAAATTGTCAAGCGCCTGCATGTGAGGGTCCCCATGCGGGATGGCGTGCATCTCTGCGGCCAACATTTTCCTGCCTACCGAAGCGGGCCGCTTTCCCACTCATCCTGGTGCGCACGCCTTATAGCAAAGGCGACGACCTGACTCCCAATTTCCGGTTCTTTGTCGAGCACGGCTACGGCATGGTGGTGGAAGATGTGCGCGGCCGCTACGAATCGGAGGCGCGTTTCGATCCTTTCACTCAGGAGCCCAGAGACGGCGACGACACGCTGAACTGGATTGCGCGGCAACCGTGGTCTGACGGCAAGATCGGCATGTTAGGCGGCTCGTATCTGGGGATCGTGCAGTGGAAAGCCGCACTGGCTGAGCAATCCCCATTTGAAGGCCATCGCGCCGGTGGTTTCCGGCTACGACGATTACCGCGACCGTTTCTATTCTACCGGCGGCGCGTTCAAGCTCGGTCACCGGCTGCTGTGGATGGCGGAAAACCTCCGCGCGCCCGGATTTCCCGATGCCCGGACTTCGACAGTTTCGTGCGCGTTACTGCCGCTGCGCCAGGCCGACGTGGCGGCCACCGGACAACGCTGCGAGATCTTTCAGAAAGCTCTGGATCATCCCAGCGACGATGCCTTCTGGCAGAACATCAGCACGCGCGAGCACATCGATCAGGTTCCGTTCCCGTGTTTTCCGTCGGCGGCTGGTACGACAATTTCGTGGAAAGTGATCTGGAGGCGTTCAGCGCCCTGCGCCGAAATTCCGGCGTGCATCGAATCATGATCGGCCCGTGGCCGCACAACATGTCGATCAAGTTCGACAACGCCGACTTCGGCACAGAGTCGGGTGCGCCGGTCCGGCGCATGCAGCTCGAGTGGTTCGACCAGTGGCTGAAGTCGAAAGACACGCCGCTCATGTCGCAACCCCCGGTCCACATTTTTGTCATGGGCGCCAACCGCTGGCGCGACGAGCACGAATGGCCGCTCGCGCGCGCCAGATTGACGCCGCTTTATCTAGCGGGAAAGGGCCGGGCCAACACGCTCAATGGGCGATGGCGTGCTGGACGCCCGTCCGCCTCGAACGCGCAGCGGCCGATCGATTTGAGTTCGATCCGCGCAATCCAGTGCCGACCGCGGGCGGAGCAGTGTGCTGCAATCCAAAAATCTTCCCCTGGGGACCGATGGACCAGCGGGCTGTCGAACTGCGTCCGGATGTTCTGGTATTTACCTCCCCTCCGCTCACCGAGGATCTCGAAGTGACCGGACCGGTGCGCGTGGTGCTCTACGCCGCAACCTCGGCGCCCGACACGGACTTCACGGCCAAGCTGGTGGACGTGTTTCCCAACGGCGAGGCGCGCATCCTGACCGACGGCATCCTACGCATGCGCTATCGCGACTTCGCTGGAAAAAGCCGAACTGGCAAAGCCCGGCGAGATTTACAAACTCACCATCGACGCCGGCGTTACCAGCAACGTGTTCCTGAAGGGCCATCGCGTGCGGGTCGAAATTTCAAGCAGCAATTTCCCGCGCTTCGACCGCAACCCGAATACCGGCCGCCTCATTGCCGACGAAACCACGCTGCACAAGGCGCTCCAGACCCTCTACCACGACAAGGCTCATCCATCTCGGGTGTTGTTGCCCGTGATTCCGAATTGACTTCGAGCGCTTGGGCGCGGTATGTTGCAAATAGAACCTCCACCGGGCGCGGTAGCCAAGTGGTAAGGCCAAGGTCTGCAAAACCTTTATTCGTCGGTTCAATTCCGACCCGCGCCTCCAACTAAATCCTTTATTTCCGTTGTGCTAGAGCGAATACCGACGTTGGTTGAGATCGGTTGAAATAGGCGAAAGTCTGGCAAGTGTCTGGAAATTTTAGTGTCTCGCCGATTCGACTGCACGCTGTGCAGCAGACCCGGCAGGGCGATGTCATACCGCGGCATCATCGGATCGTGGCACAAGATCAGTGCGAAGCATCTTCCTCGACACGCTGCGTCATATGATTACGGCCGATCCACTCACATTTGAGAATTATCGGCAAGGTGAGGTTTGTCATGGGTATCTGTCGATTCTGTTGTCAAAAAGCAGGTTGGCTAAGCGAGGTTCATGAAGCTTGCGTAGCATTCTCGCAAGGCGGGTGTGAACTCATTACCTCATTCGTAACCTCCGCGATTACCGACCGAGTGATTCCACCAGCCGCGCATGCGGACGACGACGTGTGGTGCTCAAAGCTCTTGCAGGAAGTCTGGTCCGAACTCAGCCGGGCCGTGGAACGGATCACACATGATCACAGAATTCCTTCGGAGGACGTTCATAAATCTTTGGTGGAAGGATGGAGCATCGGGGCGGAAAAGGTTGCTTTTGCGCAGCCAGTTCCTCTTGACAGGCAGGTTGCAATAATAAATCTCTATCTTGAAATGGGATTGAGTCACCAAGAAATGATCAGGACAAGCGGGCTTAAGGCCCTAAATTTCGGTTCGTCAGAAAAGATCGTGGGTTGATTCCGGCTCCGGTAATTTGCCAAGTGAGTGATAGAGGGCGAATTCGAGACAGCGGAAGGTGCGGAATCCGTAGGATTTTCTCATTGTGAGTTTGCTTTGTTGTTCAGGCCCTCGACAACCCCACTGGAGAGCAACTTCTGAGCGCGGAAATAGTTGAGGATCAGTTCGCGATGCTCGCGCGCAAGGACCGAGCGATCTTCTTCATGGGCTCGATGCGGGAGCGCATCACCTGCCGACACCAATCGTCGAGGAACCTGCCAGCCCATGTGGGGGAGCTGTAATCCCAGAGTTGCTGAAAGGCTTCCTTAAGAAGGTAAGCACGGACGGTCTTCAGGTTGTAACGGAGCAGATCGCGCAGCCGGAAGAGCTGTTCGGTTTTCAGGTTCTGTTCGCGTTTGAGCAGCAGCCAGCGAGACTTCTTGAGCACCGGCACGCGGCCCTCACTTGCCATGCGGCGCGATTCTCCGGCGCGGACTTCGTCAAGCGCCTTGTTCATTTTCGCCACGATGTGAAAACGATCGAGGATGTGAAGCGCCTCGGAGCATTTTTCGCGAATGACTTTCAGATAGGGCTCCCACATATCGGAACAGACGAACACGATCTTCGCAGCCAGTTCGTCGCCGATGACAGTGAAGAATCCCTGAAAGGATTCGATGGTTCTTTCGCGGCCCACTCAGAGCAGGCGGGTAATGCCGAGGTCAATCTGATAAACCAACGTCAGGTACTTGTGGCCTTTGGCGTATTGGATTTCATCGACGCCGATCGCATCGATTTGGCCCAGCAGCCGGTGCTCCAGCCCGAGGGTGACGACGTGTTCCACCGCGTCGAAAACCTTTTCCCATGAAGTGCGAAACGCCTCGGCCGTTTCCTTCCATGACAGTCTGCGCGCCCAGCGAGCCAGAAACAAGATGTACGCTCTGCTCAGGGTACGCTTGCCGCCGCCCCACGGAACTTCCTCGACGAAGACCGCCTGGCAGCGGCGGCAATCAACGCGCCGCATGGAGTAGAGCAGAAAAACCAAAAATCCCCAGAAAGGAATGAACTCGAATCGCCTTTCGGGGAGCTGATCGTAACCAGGCGCCGGCTGATGGCAACGCGAACAGATCGCCGCCGAACCCTTACGCGGCCGCACGGCGATCTCAATACTCTTGTGATCGGGGTTGAAGGAGGCCTGCTGGTAAACGAACCCTCGGAAACGATGACAGCGGTTTAGAATCGTGATGAGCTGAAGCATGAAATGGAAGATAGCGGCGGCGAGAACTACCAAAATAAACCGCGCCACCGCGCCACGCCACGACCTTGAACATTACTGCCGGGATCTCAATGGTTGGCCCCGCTCGTGGATGGGATTGGAAAAAGATCTGCCACCGGGAAAGCAGTTGCTCACCCTCTTCCGTCCGTTCCTAGAAAATCTGGCCGCGTCTGATCTGTCGCCGAAGACGATCCAGAAACATGTCGACAATATGTGGGCATTGGGCGGGGAGTTCACCGCGACCTGAACTACGACCAGTCCCTCACAAAGCGACCGGTCGAACAGCACCTTTTCGAAATGATCGAAGACGGCGGCCCGCTCCTCTATGATGGCGGCGAAGATCAGCAGAGATCCTTCGATTCCACTTGCAGGAAATTCCGCCGGTTCCTCACCGCGACGGCCCGCTGACGCTCGCCATCACCCACAGATTTCCCCGACGAGGCTAAATTTCAGCCTCATGCTTTGGTTCGTTATGGTGCGCGATGACGCGCAAGCGGCTTCTGACTGGTTTGGTCCGCATTCTGACCCGTTTAACCTGATGGCAGGCGAAGTTTCGCTGATGTTTTTCGGCAGCGTGATCTATTCGCAGGAGACAATCAGCCGGTCATATGTAGGTGGATACAGCGGTCTGAGCATTCGGGTTGCACACGGGCTTTATTACCATTTCGGGGGATTCGAGGGAGAGAGAAGGGACTCTACGGCCCTCCAGGAAATTGACTACGGAGGAATGCTGCTAACCACGCAAAACATCTACTTTGGCGGAAGCCACACCAGGTTCCGAGTTCCCTATTAACACGTAGTAAGCTTCCAACCACATGCTGACGGAATTGGCTTGTTCAGAGATAACGCTAGCGCAAAGGCGGAAGTCTTCACGGTACTTTTACCTGGCCCGGTGGGCATACCGGTGAATGCGGGACCTGCGGTCGGCTGGTTCTTGTTCAATGTGGCGCATTTCCTTGCACAACCTGAGGCGGGGAAGCATCAGGGCCCTTGGCAGCATTGCACAGCATGCGGCGCAGCACTGCGCACGGATGCGAATTTCTGTACCGGGTGTGATGCTAAGACATAACGGGTTGTGCCATCTTCTTTACGCAGTCCACGGCCACCGCAAGGACGACGTAGACCACGTAGGACGGCGCGCCACGGTCACGCGCGTGATATATTTACCGGATGTTGCTGTACGAGCGGTTCAGGGACGAGTCGGAGTTTCGGGAGAAATTTATCAAACCGTTACTCAACAGACTTGGGTTCTACGGCGTATCAGAGCAGCACGGCACACAGGAATTTGGCAAAGACTTTGTCTTTTCGGAACTCCACCGACTGGGTGGCATGAGGCACTACGCCGCACAGGCGAAGCATGAGAAGAGACTTAGCCAAGGCGCGTCTGTTGACGAATTGCTCAGCCAAGTGCGACAGGCGTTCGCAAGGCCATTCAAGCGAGCAGACTCCCCGAGAGAGTGCCACGTCTCGGCGGTATACGTCTTCGACAGCGGCGAGATAACCGCCAACGCGAAGGAGCAGTTGCTGAGCGAGTTGGAGCGGGAGCGCTACGGCGACAACGCGCATTTCCTTGACGGCGAGCGGCTCGACGCGCTCAACGAATGGGCGACATTGCAGACTGACGCAAATGCGAGGGCACGATTAGTCGGGCTCCGTTCAGGTCTGCGATTCATTATCGCTACTCTTAATGAATATCAACTTGAAGGCAAACCCGATTTTCAACCGATGTTCACTCAAGGTATCGAGTTGTATCTGAGCGAGCCGGTGATTTGTGATGACGAGTTTATCAAGGCTCTACTGCTACTCCGGAGTCAATTGCAACTCACAGAAGAATTGCGGAAAATCCTTATCAAGTATGTCGGAAATACGGTTGTGCTGGAGAAAAATTCGCAGACCCTAAAAGACGCTGCCCAGAGGACGTTACCGCTTGCCACAACACTCTGCCAAAAAGTTGATGTTGCGATTGAGAAAATGAAGCCGCTCGAATGAAGCTAGCTTTCGTCAACCACGCCGATACAACGCCCAACCAATTCAAGACGGCGTTTTGAGCGACTTGGGGACGTTCGCGCGGATTCCGTTTAGCCCGGCTGCACACCATGCAGTTACCGCGTCGCACGCTGCAGTGTCGCCAGCATTTCGCGGCCATTGTCACGGCGCCGTCAAGAGAAAGCCCACAACCCGTTATTAGACCGTAGGGCTGGGCGCACGAGGAAAACTAGCGAGCTGTTCCCGATGGACGAGGAAAGCGCTGTCTCAGGATCACCAGCCCCACCAGGACGCCTGCGAGAAGATAAATTCTTCTGGGTTCGGGAACCGCGCCGACTGTCGCCGCCTCCGCATGGACATTATCGAGCCCGATGTAATCGCCACCTGCGGTCGAGAGACCGATCAAGGTCAGTTGCGTCGTGGACGACGTCGCCATGAAACCAAAGGTCTCGGTGCTCCACAATGCAGGGTTCGGATCGCCGGAAGGCGAGGTGAAAATGCCGGAGGAGCCTCCTGCAGTTGCTTTGACGCTAACGGGGCCGCTGAAAAGAGGAGAATTGCCGCCATAGCCAAGATCAAAAGTTACAAGATAGTTGGTACCGGCCGTCGTGGCCAAGGTTTGCGTGACGCCACCGTACGTCCCGACATCCGCATAACTAGTCAAGTCGAGAAAGAAACTACCGTCCGATGCAGGGATGTTCCAGGGATTACCGTTCTCTATCCATGCCAATGGCACTCCGTTGGTCGTCGTCCAGCCCGGGATCGCCGAAGAACCAGAGGCGAGCACTTCCGTTTTGTTCACATCGCCGACAAACGTGCTCCCGGTGTTCTCGAAGCTCCCATTAGCGACCAGATCACCCTTCGCATAACCAGCCCAGACGATGAACCACGCAGCGATGAACAGTCGATTACCCGTGAGTTGCATTTTGGCCTCCCGGCACACGAGGAGTATATAGAGTATATAACCATTCTGTGCGTTGAAGCCGCCGATCCAGTACTTCTAGTACCTTTGAAGTGCGGAACTCCGTCCGGGCTGGCTCGAACCGAGCTTTTCAAAAACTACAAAACAAGGAAGTAAGGCGTGAGTCTAGCAAAAGTCTGGCAATTTTGGCACCGCTGTGGTTCTAGTAAATTTGGATCTGGTTGATACAGTAAGGTGTTGCGTTTCGTACGTAATTTCTCACCAGCCCTCGTTTTCTCAGCGTTGTTTGCGGCCGTTACGGGCTCTTCAGGTTGAGATCCAGCTCTTCGCCGCCAACTCGGCGTTTTGCATCGCTCGGTAAAGCGGCCGAGGCTGACCGCTCCTGATGATCGCCTCTTCTGGGCATGGGTGTCGGAGCTGTGGAGCTACTGGCGAACCTGTGGCGAGCATGGCAGCCGTTCGAGCAGTTCGTCGCTGGCGATGATCCAGCAGAAGTACACGGTGGCATGGATGGGATGTTCGTTTCACGTGGCCCCCAAAAACCGGACGGATACCGGACCGAAAGATAGGGCAAAAAACAGAGGGAAAGGATTTAATGGCAGACGATCGAAGGTCTGCAAAACCAAGTCATCGGCAGATGTTCTGCGGCTGATCCAGAGGACGGCACAGCCAAGTGGTAAGGCCACCGCCTGCAAAGCGATTATTCGTCGGTTCGATTCCGGCTCCCGCCTCCAGATTCCGGAGTAGTCCTCACCTACTGCTCTGCAACCCATCCCGGTATGCGGTATACTCCTGTTGTTGATCCAGTCTTTCGGCGACAAGAGAACAGAGAGGCTGTTCAACGACAATGTGGTAAAGGAATTTGAGGGCTTTGCAGCGCGCGCGAAGAGGAAACTGGAATCCGTCAATGCGGCCGCCCGCCTTGAGGACTTGTGCGTGCCTCCCTCGAATCGGCTGGAAAAACTGCGGGGAGCCCGAAAGGGCTTTCACTCGATCCGCATCAACGACCAATGGCGGGTAGTTTTCCAGTGGGTCGAGAATCACGCTCACGAGGTCTCGATCGTCGACTATCACTGAGGAGCAGACTATGGCAAAAGATGAATTCGCAGCGGTCACACCCGGCGAGATTCTGAAAGAGGAGTTCCTGGCCGAGTACGGACTGTCGCAGAATCAACTCGCCAAAACGATCGGGATTTCACCGAACCGGATCGCCGAGATTGTCAACAACCGGCGGCGTATTACGGCCGATACGGCGTTGCGGCTGAGTCTGTATTTCGGCAACACCCCCGAGTTCTGGATGAACTTGCAGGCGCACTATGATCTGAAGGTCGCACGCCGTGAGTTGAGCCCGCAGGAGATCAGACGCATCAGGGCGCGTCGAGCGGCTTGATGGCAAGCCGGTAACTCTTGGCGGCAAGCCAGGAACTTCTGTGGGTAGCCAAAACCTCGTTTGACCTCGACGAACGCTGCGCAACGCTGCATTAATTAACGGACGAAAGGCTTCCAAGGTGCCGATCGCGACCGTAACTTCCAGCCCGCGCCGCGGCGGTCATTTTCCACCGACAAATCTAAAGGTCATTCTGCGGAGAACAGGCTTTGCTACCCCTTCCCGGATGCGGAAGCCGGCGCCTCATAGAGTTGGCGAATCTCTGTTTCGCCTCCACCCGCCACTTGCAGGAAATGCTTGGTGTGTTCGATAGCCTCTTGCTTCGAGCTCGCCTGAATAATGGCGAAGCCGCCAATCAATTCTCTGGTCTCCGCGAATGGTCCGTCAGTCACAATGAACTTTCCGTCACCGAGCCGGACGCGCGCCCCTGTGGCGCTGGGCATACATCCCTCGGTCGCAATCAGCCAGCCGGCCTTCATTGCCTCCTCAATCAGCTTCCCCATTGCGGCCATCTCCTGCTGGGCTGGAGGCCGCTCGGGTTTCCCGGATTTGTACAAACACAAAAATCGCATCGTCGTCGTCTTCCTTTCTTCTAGCTTGGGCCCCGGGCTCCGACCCATCCTGAGGGGCTGGATCCCGGTTCTGCTGATACATCGAACAAGACCGGGCCAGATCGACACGTTCAGCGGTTTTCTTTGAAAAATTTCGCGACTCAGCTAGCGATGCTCATGTTCACGATAATCACGATCACGTTCCCGATCCCAGTGATGGTCGTGTTCGCGGCGGCCGTGATCGCCATCCCAGTAGCCGGCATAGAAACGGTGTCCGTCGTGACGGGGACCAACCCAATGTGCCCCGCCATATGGCGCACGAGTCCAGTACCCGGCATGCCAACGGTAGCGGTGTCCCACCGGATACCAGTATCCGTCCACCCATATGAATTCCGGGCCCGGACGTGGCGGGAGAACCCTAACCACTCGTGGCGGCGGTGGTGGTCCGATCTCGATCCCAACCGACACCTGACCGAACGCGAATGAGCCGGCAACCAGAAGCACAACCAGAAGCAGGTTCTTTTTCACCAGTACATTCCTCCTGGTTCAAGCTTAATCCATGTTCAAGCTTAATCCTGCCCGCGGCGCCTCCGTGGAGGCCGGAAATGGTGAACAGGAGTACGCCCGCCATTTGAGCGTGCAGGCGAAACGTTTGGCGCTGACGAAGCACTATTTGATCAACAACCCACTTCAACAACAGCCCTCAACTGAGCGCGGCGCATCGATTCGGTGCGCCCGCCCCCGCCCTTGCGGTCCCTGGTAGTTTCGAAGTACGAGCGGAAGCGCAGTCTCAGTCCCCTGGCGCAATATCTCAACGGAACACTGAGCTAGAGGGGCGTCGTTCAATACCGGTTGGAAGTAGTACGGCGGACCGAAAGGTGCTTAAAAGAGCGCGCTCGCGGTGACCATTAGGGCATCGTTGGCTGTTGCTTCGTTACGATTTCTGCCAAGCCTAGAAGCATCGAGCTAATTCGAAGCCTGGTGTGCTCCGCTGTCTCCAAGGCGACTTGCATGCGGACGCGCGTGCCGTCCAGCCTGAAGCCGATGATCCCGCCCGCGGCCGTGAAATCTTCCGTTTCTCCCACCGTCAGAATGTCGGCGCCTTTGAGCGCTTCTAGCCAAGCACGAATCCGCTTCTGGTCCGCGGCCCCGATAAACAAAATCTGGCACTTGCTTACCTGTTGCGTGTCCCGTAGCCGCCAAACCGCGAAAGCCCGGTCTCCGATCTTCTTGCCTTTGACCATATCCTCGAGCGTCGAACCGAAGGGATTTTGCCCGACAATGCAGATGCCGATTGGGTCATTGGAGTTCGCGAAGGTACTCTGCGGCCACTCCACGAACTTGGCAAAGTTATAGAGATAGGCGGCCTTCACCTGATACTCGTCGAACGCGGGTTCGCCGGCGTGGACAAGGAGCACGGTCCCAAGCAGAAGGGACATCACATAGAGACGGGCCACCATGTATCCGCGCCTAAAAGTGCCAGGTGGCCTTGCAGAAGACGCTGCGCTCGACCAGGGTATGCAGGATCGTGAACGCGTCGTGATATTCAGCATGGGCCGGCGATAGCAGGTTCTGTCCGACGATGCTAAATTCAAGAGACTCTCCGGCGTACCATCCGAGGCGCGAATCGAGGCGTGCGTAGCCGGGCGTCGACCCGTCGTCCCCGTCCGTCAAACGCCCAACCTGGTATACAGCGGTGTCCCATTCCAACCTGCGCGTCAGATTCAGGAAAGAGCGAATCTGGAATTGGTGTTTCGGTGATTCGTTCGCAATTTCGCCGGCGACCGGATCCTGGCTTGTGCGATCTCCGGCTACATGCATCTGAAGGAAGCTGTAACCCGGGCTGATCTTCCAGCGATGGCTGACGCTCCATGTGACAAACGCCTCGGCGCCGTAGTTGTGGGCGTGGGCGTTGTCGCCGAAGATCACGGGGATGACCAAGTGTACGGGCCCCGGGTCCATGGCGATAAACGGCTGCCCTGGCTCGTCCGTCTGGAGGCCATAGTAGTGGCTCGAAAAAGTCGCGAGGTCCAGGGAGAGCCGCTGGGTGGCTTGAGCACGATACCCTACTTCGAAATCATAAAGGCGCTCTGCCTTCCGATTTGGATTGCCGGTGAGCTCTATGACTCCGAAGCCGCCATTGTCCAACGGTACAATCGCGACGTCGCCCAGGATATTGAAGTCCGCGCGAGCGGGTTGGCGGATGGCCCGGGACGCAGACGCCCAAAGGGTTTGCCGGGTGGTAAGGTTCCAAACCAGCTGCGCGCTGGGTTCATATTCGAATCCGGTATAAGAGTTGTGTTCCAGTTTGGTTCCGAGGGTGAGCCACAGAGCACGAGTGAGCTTTATCTCATCCTGCACGAATGTGCTGAAAAGGCTATCCGTACGCTTGGCCGGCATATACCTGACGGCGTATCCGGGAGTGATATCATCGCTGGTCACGCGGTAACCGCCGCCCCACACGATGTTGTTGCGCGCCCCCAGGGTCAAATGATGTTGGAAATCCACATCGACGGTATTCCGGATTTCGCCTAATCCCCTCTCGACGCGATCGTAGCCATCGTAATAGACCTGCAGAGAGGTGCCGGAGCCGTTCGATAGAGTGTGATCCCATCGTCCCAGGACATTGCCGGCGCCGACGGTAATCGTGTCGTCAAGGATTGCTTCGCGCGGGAATTCGTTGATGACTAGCGTATCTATGGTCTGCCCTTCGCGCGATTGCAAGAGGTCGCCCTGGATGGTTAAGGCATCCCTGGGTGTCAATTCCCAGTCCGACCGGATTCCTACGTGCGCTTTGTGCCATCCGTCTGCAACCGTTTCGCCCGCGGGGGCGGCAGAGTCCCCGAGATTCGCATAGTCCGCGAAAACACGGTACGCACCCGTCCGGCCGATCTGACCTCCGTATTGCGCCAGCCCTTGTACGCCTTCCTGGGACCCCGCACCGGCGCTGATCAAACCTCCTGGCGTGGCCTTGGCGCTTTTGGTGATGATGTTGATCACACCGTTGACGGCGTTCGCGCCCCAGACCGTCCCGCCGGGGCCACGGATCACCTCAATTCGGTCGATATCTTCTAGCGGCACGTCTTGTTGATCCCAGTTGACGCCTGAAGTGAGTGGCGTATAGACGCTTCTTCCGTCTATCATCACCAACACCTTGTCTCCATATTTATCGGTGAAACCCCGAATACTGATGGCCCAGGTGTGCGAATTAATCTGAGCCACGTGTATTCCTGGCACCATCCGCAGCAGATCGCGAATATTGGTGGCGCCCGATCGGCGGATGTCTTCCTGATTGATGACGTAAATTGCGGCTCCGGCCGCCGAAACCTTCTGCTCTCTCTTAGAGACCGACGTAACCTGGACATTCATCAGGTCTTCCAAATCAAGTTTCGTGAGGTCGCTGGGAGTAGAGACTTGAGCGGGGCTGAAGATCGGAACCGATAGACTGAGCAACACGGAAATACGCATGCGGGTCAGGAAAACGCTACGAGCCTTTTCCGCGCGTCTGCGGGGCGAACTCGACATGTCTCTCTTATCGGCTCCCCTAAATCCAGACATGAGGTCACAGCTGCTGAAATGTTTGAAAGAAAGCGGAAGAACCGTTGCCTGGGGCCACTTTTTCTTATTACGTTGGCTGAGCACCCGAGGAACGCTCGCCGTATGAGGTGAAACACGCCCAAACAATATCCGCAAGTAGGGTGCGAGGGTACCAGGCGCGATTGCGCGCAAACTTCCGGGAACAAACCGAGGCCGATTTGCGTCTGTGCAGTCTATGTGGAGGGACTGAATGAGGAATGTTTTGTGCTGTTTGCTGTTTTCTGCGCTGGCGCTGGGCGCCGCGGAGCTTACCGGCAAGTGGTCCGGCAGCTTTGATATCACGAATTCCAATGGAGAAACCGAGGCCGACACCGCGTACATGAGTCTCAAACAAGACGGCGGAGAAGTCACCGGAACGGCGGGGCCGAACGCTGAGAAGCAGTGGACGATTCAGAAAGGGAAGCTCGACGGACAAAAGCTCACGTTCGAAGTAGCTATGGAGGACGGAGGCCGGTTGGTCTTCGATCTTACTTTCGATGGCTCCAGCATTGAGGGCAATGTGAAAGGTACCGGCAGCGGCGGCGAGCAGATGTCCGCCAAAACCAAGCTGAAGCGGGCCACATAATTCATGGCAAGACGGACGGCCGCTACTTTCCGAGGTTCTGTTTCAGCCAAGTCAGCATTTCCTGTTTCCAATGGGTCATGTCTGAGTTCTTGTCCCAACTCATCATGCCGTGGCGGCCCCCCTCCACCGTGATCACTTCGCACGTCGCGCCGGCTTTTCGCATCAGCTCGCACATTTTAGGCGACTGCTGATAGGGTACCTGCTCGTCAGCGTTGCCATGAATGAACAGAAACGGCGGCATGTTTTTCGAAACGAGCGTGGTGGGTGACGCCGCGCGCAGCTTTTCCACAATGCCCGCATCCCTCCACGTTTTGAATCCCATAAACTCCAGCAGACCCGGGCCTGCTTTCGCCGCGTCGGGCGGCTCAGCTCGGCGCGCTTCGGTTTGCATCACCAAGTCGTTCGGCCCGTAAAAATCTACAACCGCCGCGACGCGTGCATCGCCCTTCAAGTTTGCGCCGGCAAACGCGACCAAATATCCGCCAGCAGACTCGCCGGCTAGTGCGATGCGCCTGGTGTCCACGCGATATTTCGCGGCATTGGCGCGGACCCATCGAACGGCGCTTTCGACGTCGTCTACCGCCGCGGGAAACTGATAATCGGGCGCCAGCCGGTAGTTGATTGTGAACCACGCTATGCCCGCGTTCGACAAAAGGTCGAACAGCGGCGTGACATACGTTCTTTTGGTGCCGTGGGAAAAACTCCCGCCGTGCACAATAATCAAGGCTGGGAAAGGACCGTTTCCATCCGGTGTCTTCGCGTCGAGCGTGAGCGAGAAGCCCCCGGGCCGGGCAAACTCCATATCATTCTCTTCGATCGCGAAAATCGCCGGGACCAATATCAGTGCAGCAGACCAACTCTGTGCATAGCACAAATTGTATCGGACAAGAATGCTAGATTGCCCGTATGGCAACCTGTGGACTAATCGAATACCAGAACGCCAGCGCTGAAGTGCGGGCCATCTACGAGGATATTATGGCCACCCGCAAAACCGACTGGATCAACAATTTCTGGAAGGCGCTGGCGCACGACGTGCCAGCTCTTCGACGCGCTTGGCACAGCATTAAAGAGATCATGGCGCCCGGCGCTCTGGATGGTCTGACGAAAGAGATGATTTATCTCGCCGTAAGTACTACGAATCAATGCGGTTACTGTATTGCGTCGCACACCGCATCGGCGCGGACGAAGGGAATGACGGATCAAATGCTGGCTGAGTTGATGGCCGTTATCGGTATGGCCAACGAGACCAACCGTCTCGCCAGCGGATATCAGGTGGAAATCGACGAGCGTTTCAAAGTCTGACCCACAGCAACGTGAGCAGGCTGGGCAGGCTGTCTACCCACGTGGATCGAATTCTGGGTAGAATATCTACCAGCACATGCCAAAGGAACGATGCGACCGGCTCGAACTGCTGCAAGGGACGCTCGACATGTTGATCTTGCGCACGTTGCGCTTCGGTCCGGCTCATGGGCATCAGATCTCCAAACACATTCACCGGACCACCGATGATGTTCTCCAGGTCGAACACGGATCGCTTTACCCGGCACTGCATCGACTGGAACGTAAGGGCTGGATAACCGCGAAGTGGGAGCCGGCTGGCAAGGATCTTAACCGCGAATTCAAATACTACCGGCTGACAAAGGCGGGAAAGAGGCAGCTGGTGGCGGAGGAGTCGAGGTGGAAGCAACTGACTCGCGCGATCGCGCGAGTCATGTGGCCCGCCGAGGAGGGTTGAAATGCGATGGTGGCAGCCATCTGGCAACTGGCGACGGTGGTTTTCGAGAAAGAATCGCGAGGAGGACCTGGATCGCGAGCTGCGCAGCCACTTGGATCTCGAAGCGCAGGAGCAAAAGGAAGCCGGCGTTCCATTCAATGAAGCAGGCTACGCGGCGCGCTTTCGGCAATATCGCTTTAATAAAAGAGGATACGCGCGCCATGTGGGGATGGACGTCCATTGAGCGCCTTTGGCGGGACCTGCGCTATGCTGCGCGCATTATGGTGCGCAGGCCAGGGTTCACCGCGGTTGCTGTGCTTTCGCTGGCGATTGCGCTCGGTGCGAATACGGCAATATTCTCTTTCGCGCGCGCCATCGTTCTCAAGACATTGCCAGTTCCTGGCGCCGAGCGCCTGGTCCTCATCCGGCAGCATAACGAAATGTTTCACATGGAGAATTGCTGCTTCACCTACCCATTTTTCCGGGAGTTGCGCCGACAGGGCGGCGTTTTCGAAGACGTGCTTGCGGTGCGGGCCACGGAAGTGAATCTCACGGATGCCGATCAAACCGAGCGCCTGATGGCTGAGATCGTGAGAGGCAATTATTTCGAAATGCTTGGTGTGCGGGCAGCCGCGGGGCGCCTGCTGTCGGAGAGTGATGATCAGGCGGAGGGCGCAGGCCGCGTATGCGTGATCAGTCACCAGCTCTGGCAGGAGCGTTTTGCAGGTAATCCTAACGTAATTGGGCATCGCGTTTTCCTTAATGGGGAGCCTTTCCTCATCGCGGGGGTCAGCTAGGCTGGATTTCTAGGAGTGGCGCTCCATGAGCCCCACGATCTCCAAGTGCCCGCTTCGATGACGGGTTCGATCCTGGGCGACCGCCGGGACACATTCGGTTGGGCTGAACTCATTGCGCGCCTCAAGCCCGGCTTCAATCTTCAACAGGCTCAGGCCCGTCTGAACGGAATCGGTAAACAAATCCAGCGAGTGACCGGACTGGTGATGTCTGATCGCGACGATTTTCTGCTTCGCGACGGCAGCCAGGGAATCGGTTCGATGAAGGAACAGTTCGGCAAACCCGTGCTCCTCCTGCTGATGCTGGTAGTTATCGTCCTGCTGGTGGCGTGCGCGAACCTGGCCGCCCTGCTGCCGGTGCGATCGGTTGAGCGCACCAGGGAAGCGGGCATGCGCGTGGCACTCGGGGCTTCGAGACCGGCTCTGTTTCGATTAGTTTCTTGTGGAGAGTTTCCTGCTGGCCGCTTGCGGCGGCATGGCTGGCTGGCTGCTTGCCCATTTTCTAGCGCAAGCGCTTCTCGGCTTGCTCGGACCACAAAGCGCAGGGCTCGTCGGCCAGGTGCGTCCGGACGCAACTATATTTGCATTCTCAGCCGCGGCTACCCTCGCGGCCGGTGTTCTTTTCGGTATCCTTCCGGCGTGGCGGGCGGCGCATGCAGATCCGATGCCGGCTATCCACGGCAGCGCGTCCGGTTCCGGCGGGCGCTGGCGTCTCTCTCGCTTTATCGTCGCCGGACAGGTTGCCTTATCGCTGGCTTTATTATTCTGCGCCGGATTGTTTGCTCAGACGCTTAGGAATCTCCGCTCGATCGACCTCGGTTTCCCTCCCGAAAACCTGGTGCTCCTGCACGTCGATCTCGGCCGCACGGTATACCGCGATCACGGTGCAGAGACCTTCTTCGAGGATTTGCTCCGCCGGACGCGTGATTTGCTAAGTACGCGGGCTGCCAGCCTCGCCAGCGTCAGCGTGCTCTCCGGAAGCATGCAATCGATCATGCTTCAGATCCCCGGCTACGTATCGCCGAACCATTTGTCGCCAGTGACCTACTTCACGGCCGTTAGCAGCGGGTACTTCAGGACCCTCGGCCTGCCGCTATTTGCGGGTCGAGACTTCACCGACTCGGAACGTGAAAGCGGCGAAGGCGGCGTCATCGTCAATGAGGAGTTCGCCCGCGAATTCTTCGCCGGTGACGCGCTCGGCAAGACATTTTCCTATGGCGGCGGCCGCAAAGTTCGCATCGTGGGCATTGCCGGAACGGCCAAGTTTCGCTGGGTAAAAGAGGACCCGCATCCCGTGATGTACGTTCCCGTGACGCCGCAGCATTTTCCGCAGGCTCTATTCTTGCAAGTGCGGACGACGGGTGATCCCGCCGGTGCGATCGAGCGCTTGCGGGCGCTGCTACATAATCTTGATTCGCGCGTGCCCGTCGATAGCATCACGACGATGCAGATGCAGATCGATGAAGCGCTTGCCCGCGAGCGCCTTCTGGCCTTTCTGTCTACATTGTTGGCTCTAATTACGGTGGCGTTAGCGTCCATTGGCCTGTACGGCGTGCTTTCATTCTCGGTGGCGAGGCGCATGCGCGAAATCAGCATCCGAATGGCAGTGGGCGCGGAACGGCGGCAGATTCTTATGTTGTTCCTCGACGAAGGCGCGCGAGTGGTATTGGGAGGCATCGCGATAGGAGTGCCATTTGCCTTCGTGAGTGGCAGACTCGCGTCCTCACTGCTTTATGGTCTAAAGCCTCAAGACACTGCAACGGCGGTGATGGCGGCAGCAGTGCTAGCCCTCGTGGCGCTGGCAGCCCACCGCGATTCCCGCTTGGCGTGCTTCGCGCCTCGATCCCATAGTGATGCTCAGGCACGAATAGAGGCGGGTGACGCTGACGCACTCCACTGCGAATCCGCTTCAACCTCGCTCGAAATCGTCACCGGCCACCCCGTTTTCGCAGCGCCCGTATTCCACCAGTACCAAAAACAATCCCTTGGCCGGTGCGGTGGGGCCGGCCCGCTTCCTCGATCCCGGCGTCAGAAGTGCGCGGAAGCCTTCCGCATCCAGATTGCCTTTGCCGGCTTCGAGCAGCGTGCCCACGATGTTGCGGACCATATGCTTGAGGAATCCGCTGCCCGACACGCGGTAGAACAGGTAATCTCCAGTGGTCTCGAGACGCGAAGAGAAGATCGTCCGTACCGTGGATTCCAGTTCGCGGTCGTCGGCCGCGGCAAACGCTCCACAATCGTGTGACCCGTCGAGGATGGGCGCCAGCTCCGTCATGCGGTCAAGAAGCAGCGGATAGGGGTAATGATGTACATAGCGCCACTCCACCGGCGGGCAGACGTCTCCGCGGAAGATGCGGTATTCGTAAGTCTTTGATGTCGCATGGTAGCGCGGGTGGAAATCGCGCGCGGCTTCTGCGACGTCCAGGATGCGGATGGAGGGTGGCAGCAGGCGGTTGGCGGCCTTGCGCAGGTTGGCCAGCGGGATGGGGTTCGAGAGTGAAACTGCGGCAGTCTGGCAGATCGCATGCACGCCGGCGTCAGTTCGCCCCGATCCAGCCACGTGGACCAGCTTCCCTTCAATTTCGGCGAACACCTGCTCCAGAGTGCCTTGAATGGTAACCAGCCCGGGCTGCACCTGCCAGCCGTGGAAGTCTGTGCCGTCGTAAGCGAGATTGAACTTGATGCGCCGCATGAGACGTGCGGCCGGTTCAGGTGGGTCGAGATCCGGGCTTCACCACCGGAATGCCTTGTGCGCAAAGCGGGCAACTTTCCGGCGGATGCGAAACCACGGAGAGGGTTTCGAGCGCCACGCGTGGAAGGCCCAGGTCAACTTTCCCGCCGCTGCGGTCGATGATGGAGCCCGCGGCCAGCACACGCACGCCTCGTTGCCGGAGGGCTTCAATTACTTCGCACGTGCTGCCGCCAGTCGTGATCACATCCTCGACCACCACGGCCGTTTCACCCGGAGTCAGTTCGAACCCGCGGCGCAACGTCATCTTACCCGCATCGCGCTCGGCGAAAATGAACCGCGTGCCCAAAGCGCGCGCTACTTCGTGGCCGATGATCAAACCGCCAATAGCGGGAGACGCGACCATCTGGATTTTGTCGGACCCGGCCACGCGCAGGAGAGCGTCCGCCAGTTTTTGACCCAGTTTTTCCGCATACTGCGGATGCTGGAGTACAAGCGCACACTGCAGATACTCAGGACTGTGAAGGCCGCTGGTCAGGCGGAAGTGTCCGCTGAGGTATGCGCCGGTGGATCGAAAAACATCGAGAACTCCATCATCCGGCTCAAGTTGCGGCATCACAAACGCCTACTATAGCATTGGAGGACTAAGGAACAGTTCAGCGCATATCTTCGTAACTTCAGCATTAAAAGGAAAAGCTATGCACCGTCTTCAATCATTGATAGCCGTGGTTTGCTGTTTTGCGCTCCTGACGCCATCGGCCGGCGCTCAGACTGCTTCGAACCCCTCGGAAAGTCCGTCGAACAAGCCGGGATTTGAATCCAGCGGTGGGCCATTTGGGCGGGTGTCGCGCCCCTACCGGGAACCGCATGTTGCCCCTGTCGATTTGGCCAATTCCAATCGCCTGGACGCCTTGCTGCGCGCCGGAAAGCTGTACCTTTCTTTGCAGGACGCCATCGCGCTTGCACTGGAGAACAATCTGGACATCGCCGTGCAGCGCTACGGGACGCAGATTGCTGATGCCAACATTTTGAGATCTAAGGCCGGTGGATTTCTGCGCGGCGTGAATGCGACTGTGGCTCCGGGACCCACCAGCGCCACACAGACCGGGGCGCAAACGGGCATCAATCAGAGTGCGGCGCAGCAGGCCGCCAGTGTGCAAACCACGGGTAACGTGCTAGTCAGCCAGACCGGAAGCCCTATTCCTCAGCTTGACCCGTTCATTCAAGGTCTGATGCGATTTGAGCACCAGACCACCCCGCAGACAAGTGGTTTTCTCACGGGTACCAATTCATACATTCAGCAATTGAACCTGGGCAGCTACACGTACAATCAGTCTTGGCTGAGCGGCACGACGGTCGCCCTGGGTTTCAGCGCCACGGCTATCAACGCGAATAACCGCAGCGCGGACTTTAATCCTTCCACCCAGGCTAGTCTGACCTTTCAGCTGACGCAGCACTTGCTGCAAGGATTCGGATGGGCGGTAAATTCCCGCCAGATCCACATCGCCAGGAATCAGCGGGAAATCTCCGACCTCGTCTTCAAGCAGCAGGTCATCACCACCGTAACGGCCATTGTCAATCTCTACTGGGACCTCGTGTCCTTTAACGAAGACGTTCGCGTCAAACAGCAAGCCTTGGCCACAAGTCAACACCTCTATGAGGACAACAAGAAGCAGGTCGAGGTCGGAACGCTGGCGCCTATTGAAATCGTTCGTGCGGAGGCCGAAGTGGCCAGCCGGGAGCAGGATTTAACTGTGTCCGAGACTCAGGCCCTGCAGCAGGAGACCATCATCAAGAATGCTCTCAGCCGAAACGGCGTGGCCAGCCCGTCGGTGGCAGAAGCGCGCATTGTGCCGACGGATCGCATGCAGGTCCCGGCCGTCGAACCGATCCAGCCGATGCAGGATCTCGCCGCTAATGCCTTGCGGTCCCGGCCAGAACTCTCCCAGAACCGGATTCAGGTCGAAGATTCAAAAATCAACATTAAGGGTGACAAGAGCGCCTTGTTGCCCACACTCGACCTGGTGGCGTTGGCGGACAATAACGCTCTCGTAGGTGCGCCCAACCCGCTGCCGAATGTGATTCCCGGAGTCCCGCACAGCGGCAATCCGTTCTTCGTCGGTGGTACTGGTACCCTGCTTTCACAAGTGTTCTCGCGCAATTTTCCCGATTACGGCATCGGCTTCAACCTGAATATTCCGATCAGAAACCGGGCGGCGCAGGCGGACATCACGACAGATGAGTTGACTCTCCGGCAACAACAGATCGCCTTGCAGCAGCTGGAAAATCAGGTTCGCGTGGAAGTGCAGAATGCGGTTATCGGTGTGCAGCAAGCCCGGGCGCGACACACGGCTGCTCAAAAGGCGCGTGTTCTCCAGGAACAGACCCTGGACGCGGAAAATAAGAAATATGCGCTAGGTGCGGAGACGATCTACAACGTCATTCTGGCCCAGCGCGATCTGCTGACGGCCCAATCCAATGAAGTGGCAGCTCTTGCCGCCTACTCGAAGGCTCGCGTGGAACTCGACCGGGCAACCGGACAAACCATCGAGAGAAACAATATCTCACTCGATGAGGCGTTTCGCGGCGCCGTGTCACGTCCGCCGGCCATGCCGGCAGCCGCTCAACCGTAGAGTTTCGGGCTTACTACAGCTCGGACGAACACCTTGTTCCAATCCGGCACATGTCTGCCGATCCTCAGGGACAAATTCTTGACACTCGTGTGCCATTTTTGCTTTCGGCGGTGTCACAGGGAGAGCTTTCTGATTGAAAGAAAACCAATTAGAATTTGGCGATGGGATTGCTCCCGAGGTAGGCGTGAGACAGAAAGCGCAGGCTCAAGGCGAAAGACGATTGAATCCGCGTAGTTTGCCACGCATTAGAAGTACCTCATTACTTTTCCTCGAAGTCTCCCCCAAACTCCTCACAATCGTTACCTTGAGCCTGGATCGCTCTTAAAGCCTTCCAGTAGTGCTGCCGATTGAATGGTGTGGACAACGAACTCCTTGAACAAGTGAGCTTCAGCCTCGACCTGCTGAACCTGGACGGTAAGCTGACGTGCACGAAAGCTTCCATCGATGACGAGGCAGGAAATTCTGTCTATTTAGTCGAGGAAGCCTTACGAACCAACGGCGTAAGCGCGCCGGTCGACGAAAAAGCAGAATAATAGCGGAAGCCATCTGAGCTAGGATGGTTCTATGGCTAAAGGCCTGTTCGACGTCGAATGCCCGTGCTGCCAGACGCTGCTCAAGGTCGATCCTGAGACGCACGCCGTCATTTCGCACAAAGTCCCCGAGAAACCCGCGCCGATTGAAGACCTTGCAGCGGCGGTAGCCAAACTCAAGAGCGAAGCGGGCCGCCGCGATGAAGTTTTTCGCAAACAATTTGAGGCAGAAAAATCACGCGGCCAGGTTCTCAATACAAAGTTCGACGAGTTGCTGCGGCAGGCCAAAGAAAATCCCGACCTGACCCCTCCCAAACGTGACATTGATTTGGATTGAGCTGTTATTCATTCGCGTTTATTCGCGTCCATTCGCGGCCCGATTCAAGAACTCGTTCGCTACATCCGCCAGCGCCCGGTGCTTCCCATCCAACTCGTAATTCAGCTTTCGCATGGTCTCATTCGTCACCTTTCCGCTTAGCTCCTCCAGCGCCTCCCGCATGCCCCGACGCGACGCCAAGGAATCCGCGCGCACTACGGCCGCGGCTTCGTACGGCGGAAAATAGTGCCTGTCATCTTGTAGAACCGTTACGTCGAGGACCGAAAGCATGCCATCGGTAGCGGAGGCTGCAATCATATCGACCTGCCGCTGATCGAGCGCTCGATATAAGAGACCCAGGTCCATCGTTTTGACTTGCCCTTTAATCTTGAGCCCGTACGCTTTCATCAGGCCGTTGAAACCGTCGGGCCGCTGCAGAAATTCATAGCCCGCTCCCATTACCCAGGGGGCAGGGCGCCGTGCGGCTTCGCTCAGCGTGCCGAAATGGCTGCGTCGTGCCTCATCACCGTGGATGACGATGGCGAACGAATTGTCAAACCCCAGCGGCGCCAACCACTCGAGGCGCCAGCGCTTCTCGTACAGCGATCTCACTTGAGCAAACACGCTTGCGCGATCCGACGGAAGAGGCAATTTCAGAATTGTGGTGAACGCCGTGCCGGTGTATTCCGGGTAGAGGTCGATCTCGCCATTCACCAGAGCTTCATGTGCCAGCAGAGTGCCACCCAGGTTCAGCTTGCGCTCCACTTTCTGACCGAGCCGCCGCTCGAGCTGCTGCGCCATTATTTCTCCCAGTATGAGTTGCTCGGTGAAATTCTTCGACCCTACCACGATGGGCCGTGATCGCGAGCAACCACAGCACAACCCCAACGCGATCAGACCGGCGATAATTTTCGTTCGACCCATCCCAATCCCTCGTCAGCCAGCAAAGCAATCAACGCCGCGGGAATGGCGCCCGCCAGGATCTGTGCGGTATCCACCGTCGAAATGCCGCGGAAAATGAATACGCCCAGACCGCCGCCACCGATGGCCGCCGCGATGGTTGCCGTGCCGATTGTGGTCACGGTGGCAACCCGGACCCCCGCGAGGATCGTGCGCATCGCCAGCGGCAGCTCCACGTGCCAAAGCACCTGCCGGCCCGTCATCCCCATGGCTACAGCCGATTCGCGCACCGCGGCATCGACTCCCAAAATCCCGGTCAGCGTATTGCGCAGAATCGGCAAGCAGCGCATAGAGCACCAGCGCGACAATCGCGGTGCGCTTGCCAATGCCCCCGATGATCGGCACCGGGATCAAAAATCCGAACAGCGCCAGGCTCGGGATCGTCTGCAGCACATTGGCAAAACCGAGCACCCAGCGGCGCATGCCGGCGCGCCGTGTGAGCAGAATGCCGGTGGAATGGAGACGGCGGCCCCGATCAGCACCGCCACCAGCACCAGCTCGACGTGCTCGAGGGTTAACGAAGCCAGTTCACTGCGAAGGTCCATCGCCTTCCATTCTCCAATCGAGCCCGGCAAGAAAGGCGCGCGCCTCACTACTGGTTGCGTGCCGGAACTCCTGCGGCGTGGCCAGCAGCTCCAGCCGGCCGTTGCTCATCAAACCAATGCGCGTACCCAACATGAGGGCCTCTCGAACATCGTGGGTGACGAAAATAGCGGTCTTGCGCAGCGCCCTGCGGAGATCCAGAAACTGTTGCTGCAAATCCGAGGCGCGTGATGGGATCGAGCGCGCCGAAAGGCTCGTCGAATAACAGGACCGGCGGATCCGCCGCCAGGGCGCGCGCTACTCCCACCCTCTGCCGCTGGCCGCCGGAAAGTTCCCGCGGATACCGGCCGGCAAACTCGCGGGAAGGTAATCCCATCTTTTCCAGTAATTCATTGACGCGAGCCGCGATGCGCTCGGGAGTCCATCCTTCCAGGCGCGGCACCAGCCCGATATTTTCGGCGACGGTGAAGTGCGGGAACAACCCTGTCTCCTGAATGACGTAGCCGATCCGGCGGCGCAGCCGGATGGGATCCCACGCAGCCGTGGGCCTGCCCTCAACAAGAACCTCGCCGGAAGTCGGCGGGAGCAGACGGTTCACCATCTTAAGCGCAGTAGTTTTTCCGGAGCCGCTCCGGCCCAATAGAACCAGTGTCTCGCCGCCCTCCACCGTGAAGGTCAGCGCACGCAGAATGTCGGACGATGGTTGGGCCCGCAGGACTGAGTAGCCGGCTCCGCGAAATTCCACGATGGCGCTCATGAGGAAAGTACGTCGTTGGAGTTCCTCAGTGTATCAATTCGCCGGGAGCTGATCGCCGGGTAGGCGTACGCGCGGTCTGGTCTATTTTCCCTGGCGATACAGGGTCAGATGTTCGCGGAGATCAAAGCGGTTGTTTTCCGCCTCATATATGGCCACGAACCGGCCAAGATGGCCGCCCTCCGACAATTCATAAGCTATGACGGGGAGCTTATAAGTCCCAACGGTTCGCCAATCCTCTGCTCTTTTGACCTCTAGAATTGCAAGGTTCCTCTCGATCGTGAGACGTTGATCGCCGAGGGGGTATACGACCATTACTAGAACCTATCAGGGCTCTGTTAATTATTGCCGAAAATTTCCGCCAACACACATTTACATTTCAGAACTACCGATTGCCAACTACCGATCGCCGAGGCGGTCGAAGCCTGCCGTTTGATACAATACCGGTCCGATCATGTCCGTCTCCGCAGCCAGTGATCCCAAGCAAGCCATTGGGCGCGCACCCGAGCGATTGAATCTTGACGAACGCATCGCGCTCGTGGGCAAATTCATCGCACTAGAGATTTATACGCCTGAAGCACTGCCGTTGCGTCGAATCGAGGCCATCGGTGACTCGGTCGAAGAGTGCGTGCGGCAGTTGACCGCACGGGGACACGATCCGGCGCGCTTCGAGTTTTCGCGCCTGGGACCACCCTATTGATGCCGCCCCTTCACGCTCCGATCACCTGATTGAGAAGCCTATGGAGGACCAGCGTGCTGAGCCCCGGTTTCTTTGTTCGCATCTGGTGACCCTCTGCTGGCAGGAAGGCGCACAAGGCGAGCGCTGCGAAACCGTAGTCCTGGAGAACATCTCGGCTTCCGGCGCGTGCGTGCAAGCCGAAGTCTCAACGCCCAATGACGCTGGCGTTCGCCTGGTGTGCGGCAAGGCCGAGTTTCACGGTGGTGTGCGCTTCTGTTACAGGCGCGACGACGGATATTTTATCGGCATCGCATTCGATACTGACTCGAAATGGTCTAAGGCTAAGTTTGAGCCCGAGCATCTGCTCGATCCGAGCGAAGTAAAGCCGCAGCGTACGAACCCGTTGACGATGTCGATTGTGTGGTTGCGACCTTACGCCAGCGCCTTTGGCGGCTTGGCTACAACCTTCATGGCCTTGTCGTCCCAGTACAGCACGCGGCCTTCGCGGTAAGACTGTACCGACATCGAAATGGTTACTTGCGCGCGGAACGCGGTCTCGACGTCCAGCACGGGTTTCTGGCGGCTGCGCACGCAATCCAGGAAATTCTGCATGTGGGCCCACTCGGGCTTCTCGGTCACCGGAATCGTGATGTCGCTGTCGCCCCACTTGGCTTTGTACTCATCGTTGATGACGCGTTTCTCGGGTTTCACCGTAATGTGGTCGGTTTCGCCTTCGAATTTGCCGTGATCCACCATGATGATGGTGCCTTCGTGGCCGCGGATGAGCCCGGGGATGTGCTGGGAGTTCGCCATCGAGGAACTCAGGATCAGCGAGTGCTTTTTCTCGAAGTCCGCCATCAGATTGAACGTGTCGGGCACTTCCCGTCCGTCCTTGAACACGTAGATGCCGCCCGACGCCATCACGCGGTAAGGGAACTGCGGCTCGGGCCAACAGATATTCAATGGCGCAACCACGTGGAAAAACAGATCGGTGGCGATACCGCCCGAATAATCCCAGTATTTGCGGAAGCGAAAGAAACGGTCCGCATCAAAGGGCCGCTTGGGAGCCGATCCCAGCCACATTTTCCAGTCGATGTAATTCTCTTCTTTGCCGTTGGGACCGGCATCGGGATCGATGGTCCAGTTCCATTCGCCTTCCACCGAGTTGCGATGATACGAGCCCTGACTCATGAGCATTTGGCCGATCATGCCGTCGGCGATCGCCTTCTTCGCCTTCCACCATTGCTCCGCGGAGGTGGTCTGCGATCCCACTTGCAGTACGCGCTTGGTTTCATGCACAGTGCTGGCAAGTTGCTTGGCCTCCTCGATGGTGTGGCACATGGGCTTTTCGAGGTACACGTCTTTTCCGTGATCCATCGCCTCGAGCGCAATCCGCGCGTGCCAGTGATCGGGCGTAGCCACAACCACCGCATCGATGTCCGGCCGACCGATCACTTCGCGGTAGTCCAGGAAGCCTTCGCACTTGAGGCTCTCGGCATTCTTGCGCTTGCGCTTTTCATACACGTCGCAGACGGCGATAACTTTGCAGTCGTTCGTACGCTCCGAGATCCCGGCGAACGTGTGCGCCAGATACGACCCGCGGCCGCCCACACCGATCACCGCGATATTGATTTTGTCGTTGGCGCCGACAACTCTCCCGCTGGTCTTGGCGGGGTGGGCGGCGAATCCCTTTGCAGCCACTCCCAGCGCAGCGCCGACGCCTGCTGCCTGCTTTATGAAATTTCTACGGTTTACCGATGCATTTTCAGCCATGTGTGTACCTTTCTCCGGGACTTTACCCGAGTGCGACGTTCCCCTCGCGAGGGGCAAAAATTGTTTGGGAGTGAAGAAACGTTAAGAATCATTCTACTCTTCCCCGCCGTCCAAGGAAAGGCCACCAAATTGCTATGTTTCGTGCGGGAGGTCACTTCGAATGAAAAAAATTCTAGGTTTATCGATCGTGCTGGTCGGGGGTTTGCTGTCTAGTGGTTGCGCCACCAAGAAGTATGTCCAAGAGACTGCGGCGCCCATCCAGACCAAAGTCGATCAGGTAAGCGATCAGTCCAACAAGCAGGGCACTTCGATTGAGGAAGCCCGAAAAGATATCGAGCGGCATGAGACCGGCATTAACGCAGCTAAAGAGCGCGCTATGTCGGCCGAGAAGGCTGCAAGCGACGCTATGGCTGCTGCCAAGACAGCGGACCAGAAGGCCGCCGATGCCGCTAATGTTGCCAATCAGAACACCCAGCAAATCAGTTCAATCCAGACGACTCTAGGAAATCTGGACGACTATAAGATGGCTGCGGAAACGGTAGTTCCGTTTGGTTTCAATAAAGACACGCTGAGCGACGAGGCCAGGCAGCAACTGGATCAGTTCGTCCAAGAGCACTCGAACTCGAAGCGTTACTTTATTACAATCGAAGGCTTTACCGACAAGACCGGCTCCTCTTCTTATAACGATGCCCTGAGCCGCCGCCGCGCTGAGCGCGTGATGGCGTATCTGGTGGCACAGCACAACATCCCGGTGTTTCGCATCCAGGATGTGGGTTTGGGCAAGGAAAAGCCCGCTGATGAGGGACGGAACCGCGCCTCTCGAGCGAAGAATCGCCGTGTAGAAATTCGGATGTTTACGGCGGACCTTACCAGTCCTCAAACTGCGGCACAACGTTAAAACATAGGGCGGGTATCACCCGCCCTATCCCTATCCCAGAGCAATTTTTTCCTGCAAATTTTATCTAATGTGGAAAAACATACGTTTCCCGAAGCACGGGAAGCGTATTTCCGTCAGGATAAACCCCTAAAGTACTTTCCCGGTAAGGCCTGACTCCGCTCACTCTCTCCTCGCCCGCGTCGCCGTGTGTGCGATGCAAAGCATCGCCCGGTGCGGAAGCGCCGGCTCACTCGTACCGTAGAGCCTCGACCGGATCGAGGCGAGATGCTGTGACTGCCGGCCAAACCCCAAAGAAGACTCCCACCGCAACCGAAACGCTGAAGCCCGTCACGACCGCCCAGGCGGGAACCTGAGATCCAAGGCTCGGGAACAATAAGCTCAGCAGAAGCGTGACCAGGATCGAGAAAACAATACCGATGAGGCCGCCGGCTCCAGTAAGAGTTACCGCTTCACTCAAGAACTGAAGGACAATGTCCCGCCGGCGCGCGCCAATGGCTTTTCGGACGCCGATCTCGCGGGTGCGTTCGGTCACACTGACCAGCATGATATTCATTACGCCAATGCCACCCACCAGCAGGCCCAATCCCGAGATCGCGATGGAAATCAGCAGAATCATGCCGGTGATCCTGTCGAAGTTCTCAATGATGGAATCGGCCGTGGAGAGAGTGAAGTCATCCTCTTCGTTGCGGGGCGTATGCCGGAGCTTGCGTAGCGCTCCGCGGATTTCTTCAAAGGCATCCGCTCGAAGGCCCGGAGGGGCTTTCGCCGTGAGAAAAAAGTTCTGGGATTGCGGATAGCGCAAGCGCGCGGTTTCGAGCGGAATCACGATTTGACGGTCGAGGCCGTTCTCGCCGAAGAATCCACCTTTCGCCGGCGCGAAAATACCAACAACGGTATATTCACCGCCGTCGACGAACAGCGTTCGGCCGACCCCATCGCCGGCGGGAAACAGCGCGTCGGCGATACCCGAGCCCAGAAGCGCCACCCGTTGTCCTCTAGCCGCTTCTTCGGTCGAGAAGATGCGGCCCTGCTGCAGTTCTCGCGGCGAGATTTCATATAGGTTGGGGGTGGCGCCGGCGATAAAAAAATTGTCGGACTCATAGCCCGGAACCTTAGCAATGGGGACGCTCCCGGGAAGAGGTAGGATGAACAGGCTGGTTCCCACGTCATCCAGGGATCGCACCACGGACTTCAAATAGGCGGCGTATTCGGGGCGAATGGGTTTCCGTTTGAGTTCCTTGGGGCGGGCGTTCTGGCCGCTGGGATCTCCGCTGACCCGCGCGACGAAGATGTTGTCCGGGCCGAACTCCTGGAAGAAATCGACGATGCCTTGCCGAAGCCCGGTCAAAAGTGACGCTACCGTCACGACCGTGGTAATGCCGATCACGATGCCGAGAATTGTCAGGCCCGAACGAAACTTGTGCGCCCAAACAGAGTGCAGCGCCATCGCCAGTGTTTCTCTCGGGCTAATTTGGAATGGCGCGGTCATTCGGCTCGGAGCGCCACGACGGGATCGAGGCGTGCCGCCCTTCTTGCGGGATACCAGCCCGAAATAATTCCGACCGCACTGGAGACGAAGATGGAGAGCAGGATATACGGCAAGGTGATCTTAAGCGTGGCGCCGAAAAGCGCCGAAAGACCGAGCGAAACCAGGGCGCCGGCCAGCAATCCAATAACGCCGCCCGTGAGCGAGAGGATCACGGATTCGGTGAGGAACTGGAGCATGATGTCGCTCCGCCGCGCGCCCAGGCTCTTGCGAATCCCGATCTCACGCGTCCGTTCGGTGACACTGACCAGCATGATATTCATGATCACGATGCCGCCTACGACCAGCGAGATGCTGGTAACCGGCATCACCACCGCGGCAATCACTCCCAGGATTTGATCGACAAAAGAGCGGACTGAGTCGGGCGTCAGCGTGTCGAAATTATCCTCCTGTCCGACAACCGTGTGAAACCGGCTGCGCAGCGCGGCGCGCGTGACGTCCAACGCCTCGCTCATGCTGAGGCCGGATCCCGGACGGGCTTTGCCGAACACCGCTTCGCCCTTCTGCCCGCCGTACAGCTGATTATAAATCGTGATGGGCATGTACACGGGATTGTCCAGGCTTCGCCCGAACGAGGAACCCTGGCGCTCCAAAAGACCGATGACCGTGAACACTGTGCCGGAAACCCGAATCGTGCGCCCGATGGGCGAGGCCCCGGCGAACAGCGTATCGCGGATATCCACGCCAACCACTGCGACTGGCTTGCGCATGCGCTCCTCGGTTTCCGTAAAGAAGCGGCCCTCCTCCACGGGAATGTCGCGCATCTCAGGAAGTGTGCTCGCTACTCCCAGGATCACCGCCCCTTCATAGACCTGGTTTTCGCCTTTCACGTCATCAAAACGCTGCGCGTAAGCGCTGTACATAATGCTATCGCCGGTGACGTTGCGCAGGTAAGCTACATCGTCAGGACGAATGCGCTTATTCCGGCGCTGCTTATCGGCGAGCTGCCGGCGGGTGAGCCGCCCCACGGAGGCGATCTGCGCCACAAGATAGCTGTCGGATCCGAAAGCCTTCGCCGTGATGTTCTCGGCGTAAACGCCCAGCCCATCGATGGCCGCGCCCACCAGAATGACGCTGGCAACGCCGATGATAACGCCCAACAGGGTCAGAAAGCTGCGAAGCTTATGCGCGCGGATCGAATCGAGAGCCAAAGAAACTGCCGTGGCCGCATCGTAATAAAGGTTCACCTGTCTTATTTGACGCATGCCAGCCTCATCTGGTTTTGCCTGGCTGCTTATGCCATTGCCGCGCGGAAGTCTTTCAGCGCTTTGGTCAGGCTCTCCACCTGATCGCCGAGCGGCAGGTATTCCATGGCGACGTACCCGTTGTACCCTGTTTTCCGGATCGCCTTGTAAACGTTTTGATAGTTGATCTCGCCTGACCCCGGGTCGTTGCGGCCGGGATTGTCGGCGATGTGAAAGACCGCCACCACATTGGCTGCTTCGGTGAGGGTGCGGATGACGTTCCCAATTTGCACCTGCTCGTGATAGATATCGAACAGCAGGCGCACGTGCGGATTGTCCACCTGTCGGATGAGCCGAGCCCCTTCCACGCAGGTGGTGAGGAAAAATCCCTTGTGATTGACCAGCGAGTTCAGCGGCTCGACGATGGCCGTCAGATTGGCTGCGGCTACCAGGTCGCCGGCGCGTTTGCAGCTCTCGAGCAGGCTCGCATACTGCTCCTGGTGCGTGCGCCCGGCAATGGCATTGCCGCTCATGAGCAGAATCTGGGGAATTTCGAGTTTCTGCGCGTAGCCAATGGCGCGGCGAACGTCGGCAAGAAAGTTATCGCGCTGCGCCGGGTCAACCATGGATACCGGCCGGGTTGGCCAATTCGGCGTGGCGATGAGGACGTCCATTCCGAGGTGCAGGGAACGTGCGAGCCTTTTGAAGCGGTCGACATCGGCATCGGTCCACTCGGCGTACTCGCCCACCATCTGGACGGATTCAAATCCCGAACGCGCGGCGATTTCCAGTTTCTCTTCGAAGGAGCCTTTTAGGGTCCAGAGCATCACCGAGTGGGTGATTCTGGTTTTTGGGGATTCCTGCTGGGCATGCGCGGCGCCGGCCATCAGGGCGGCAGCACCCTTCAGCAAATCCCGGCGTTCCACGGCTATGTCCGCTTCTTATGAGCGCTGCTCTTCTTCGAGGCTACCGGTTCCTTCAGCAGGGTGTCCAACATGGCGCGGACATTCTTGTCCTGGTCCTTGAAGAAATCGTCAGAGCCGGTAAACTGCCCGCGAACAACCCGATTCCTGTCGATGAAAACAAGCTCGGGCACGTAGGTCGGCTTGCCGGCGGGATGCTGCAGATATTCGTTTACCTGCTCGCGCGTGGTGTAGCCCACAGGAAACGTAGGCTGAAACTGTGCGATGAATCCGGCTACCAACTGACCTGCGCCTTCATTGAAAGCCGCCGCAAGCATCTGCACGCCGCGCGGAGCGTATTCCTTTGCAATCGGGTTCAGAACCTGGGTTGTGTGCTGGCAATGGGAGCATGTAGTAAACATGAACATGAGCAAAACGACTTTGCCCGAGTACTGGCTGAGCAGAGTCTGGCTGCCGTTGCTCATGCTAATGGCGAACTCGCCGGCCGGTCGCGGCACTTGTTGAGCGAATGCGGAGGCCGCGAAAAACGTGAGGGCGAGGACTGCAAGCGAGTGACGAAGTCGCATAAAAACAGTGTATCAGGCGGCGAAGGAAGGTGGATCAGCCGCTCGAAAATCGCGGCTAAGCCACGCCCTTTGTTATCCTAATGAAATCAGTTCCACGCGGCAGGTCTGCCTATGCGCACATTACAGTATTCGACTCCGCACGGAATTACAGTTACGCGCAAGCTGACGAAGACCAGTTATCGCAAGGGTTTGCGACACTTGCTGCGCGAGCTGGATACGTTCCGTGGAATCTACTTGTCTTCGGGTTACGAATTTCCGGGCAGGTATTCGCGCTGGGATCTCGGCTCCACTCGGCCTCCACTCGAAATTCTGGCGTTCGACCGGAGGATCGATTTCCGGCCGCTGAACACTCGCGGCGAAATCCTCAATCAGATGCTCTACCGGGTGCTTGCCGATCATCCGCACTGGGAATCGTTCGGCTTGGAGGGCGCAGGTGTGCTATCCGGACACCTGAAGCCGCTACCAAAACTATTTCCGGAAGAGGAACGCAGCAAACAGCCGTCCGTGTTTTCCATCCTGCGGGCCTTAACCCAGGAATTTCACAACGAGCAGGATACCAGGCTCGGGCTGGTAGGCGCGTTCGGTTACGACCTGCTCTTTCAGTTTGATCCCATCGAGAAACGTCTCGCGCGCAGCGGGCAGAAGGACCTGCACTTGTTCCTCTGCGACGACATTTACTTTATGGATCGCAAGAAGGAACAGATCGAGCGATACCAGTACGATTTTGATTTCGAAGGCCTTTCAACTTTAGCGCTGGCTCGCACAGCCGAGCCCGTTGCCGCTGCCGCGCGGCTCCCGAGCGGGACCGATCGAATCCGACCACACGCCCGAAGAGTACATGGCGAGTGTCGAGACATGTGCGCGAAGGCATGCGGCGCGGCGACTACTACGAAGTCGTGCTGCATCAGACCTTCCGCACGCCATACTCCGGCAAGGCCTCGGAATTGTTCGAGCAGCATGCAGCGCGCCAACCCCAGCCCTTACGAATTCCTGCTGCAATTTGGCGACGAGCAACTGGTGGGCGCGTCGCCCGAGATGTTCGTGCGGGTGGAAGGCCAGAGGGTGGAGACCTGCCCGATTTCCGGCACGGCGCGACGCACCGGCGATCCCATCCGCGACGCTCAAAATATCCGCGAGCTGCTCAATTCGACCAAAGAAGAGTCCGAGCTTACCATGTGCACCGACGTGGACCGCAACGACAAGTCGCGCGTCTGCGAGCCGGGCACGGTGAAGGTGATCGGCCGCAAAGTGATCGAGGCGTATGCGGGCCTGTTTCATACTGTCGATCACGTCGAGGGTTTTCTCAAGGAAGGATTCGATTCGCTGGACGCGTTTCTCAGCCACATGTGGGCCGTCACCGTGATCGGCGCGCCCAAGAAGGCGGCCGCGCAGGCCATCGAAAGCCTGGAGAAAGAAGCGCGCGGCTGGTACGGCGGAGCCATCGGGATGCTCTCGCTCAACGGCGACATCAATACCGGCATCCTGATCCGCACGACGTATTTGCGAAACGGCATGGCCACGTATCCGGCGGGCGCCACGCTGCTCTACGATTCCGTCCCGGAGATGGAAGAGCGCGAGACGCGGCTCAAGGCCACTGGATTTTTCCGCATTCTCGGTGGTGAGCCGGAGCAGCCGCCGGTCGAGGTCCAAGAGATGGAGGGGACCGGCGTGCGTCTGCTGCTGGTGGATAACGACGACTGCTTCATCCACACGCTCGCCAATTACGCCCGGCAGACCGGCGCGGAAGTGGTCACGTATCGCGCCGGTTTTCCGCCGGAGATGATCCGTCAGATTGCGCCGAGCATCATTCTGATTTCGCCCGGTCCCGGACGCCCGGCGGATTTCGGCGTTCCCGATCTGGTGAAGACGGCCGTGCGGCTGGGAGTCCCGGTTTTCGGTGTGTGCCTTGGATTGCAAGGCGTAGTCGAGGCATTCGGCGGCGAGCTCGGCGTTCTGGACTATCCGATGCACGGCAAGCCGTCCTGGGTGACGCACCGCGGCAAGGGCGTTTTCGAAGGGCTGCCGGACCGATTTCAGGTGGGCCGCTATCACTCGCTATTCGCCAGGCGCGAGACTTTCCCGAGCTGCCTCGAAGTGACCGCGGAGTCCGAGGATGGCGTCATCATGGGCGTTCGCCACAAAGAACTGCCGGTTGAGGCGGTGCAGTTCCATCCGGAATCGATCCTGACTCTCGAGGGAGATTGCGGGCTGCGAATGATCGAGAACGTCGTGAAGTTGTACGGGCGGCTGTCGACGGGCGCGGTGGTTTAACGCCCTCGTTGGCCCCTACCCACGTCTGAGAACCCGGACCAAAAGGCCGGCGGCGACCATTCGATTCCGTCCCTTTTCGGCGAGGACAAGAGCAAACGAGTATTTGACCAAGGATATCGTGCATCGTACGCGCTGCGAAGGTGTAGTCAGCTTCTTGTCACATTTCAAGCGGACTGACCTGGCTGCTTGGGCCAGAGGCCCGGCTGCCCAATCCGGTTTTCGCGATCAGACGACTCAGACGCGAATCGGAACGCACGCTGTCCCAAAAAGGATCGACGGCGAGCCAAATCATCTGCCAATCCCGTTCCTCGGCAGCCAGTTCCAGCCAGGCGAACGCCTCATCCTTGTCTCCCAATCCAAGACAGATAGGAGCACGAACGTGCGCGGATACGTACTGCTGTTCGGACAACCTTTCCAGCTTTGCCAGAATCTCGCGAGCCTTAGCCGACTGACCAGCCAATCCATAGGCAAATCCCAAACCCGAGTAGCGCCAGAGAGAATCGCCGATGGCTTCAGCTTCGCGGAGCGCCGTGATCGCCGGCGCCAGATCGCCCCTGTGTGCGTAGGACAGTCCTAGAAAGTAATGGGCGATCCAATAGTTGGGATGGAGTTCGACCGCCGCCCGGAACGCTGCGATCGCTTCGTCAAACCGGTGGGCCCAGAAGCTGGGCCAAACCGCGGTAGTATTGATGCTCGCCGAGAATGGATCGAGTTCCTGAGCAACTTTCATTGAAGCTTTGGCGTCCTCAAGCCGCCGCGTCAATCCGAGCACAAAACCAAGCCATTGGTGTGCGGACGCGTATCCCGGGTTCAACTCGAGTGCGTGTCGCAGCGACTGTTCCGCCGGAAGAAAATCCCAATCGAAGAGTAACAGCGCAAATCCACGAGAGGCATGCGCTTCTCCCAGGGTCGCATCGATTTCCAGCGCCCGCGCCTGAGCAGACTTTGCTATGGCGAAGGCCTGCCGTGGCGCCCGTTCGCCATAAATGGACTGCATGGCAGCGCAGTCCGCCAAGCCTGTGTACGCGCGCGCGTAAATCGGGTCGCACTCGACGGCCTGCTCGAAATAGGCGAGAGCCTTCCTCATTGCCTCCAGTGTCCTCTTGTTCCAGAAGTAGCGGCCCTTCAAATAGAGCTCGTATGCCTCAGGGTTCTCCGTGTAGTGTTTCGTCAGCCGACGTTGTTCTTCGCCGGTGAACTGCACCCGCAAGCGGCTAGAAATCTCGGTCGAAATCTCGTCCTGAATGGCGAAGATGTCGGTTATCTGCCGCTTGTACTGCTGGTCCCAGAGCTGGGACCCGCTGTTCACATCCACAAGTTCGGCTCTGATAACCAGAGTCTCGCCACGCTGAAGGATTCGTCCCGTTAGGACCGCTTTAACTCCCAGATCGCGGCCAACTTGCAACGGGTCGACATCCTCGCCCCTGTGTCGAAACACCGTGCTTCGAGCCATGACCTTTAACCGCCGGAGCTGGCCGAAGCTGTTGATGAGGCTTTCCGTGATCCCGTCCCCCAGGTAGTCCGCATCCGGAGAACTACTGGTCGTGACGAACGGTAGGACAGCGAGCGAGTCTATGGTGGGACCACTTCCTCGCGCCGCCAAACGGCTTGGCCACTCCGCCTCGCTCAGCAGATCCCGCAGGATCAGACTAAGATCGCGAGCGGACTGGGGTCGCTCCTCGGGATCCTTCTTAAGACAGTGGACGATCCAACGCTGCAAGTCGGGAGGGATATCCTTCACGAACTCAGTTACTGGTACCGGCTCGTCATTTAAAACCGCCGCGATGGTTGAGCCCGGAGAGGAACGACGAAATGCGCGCCGGCCAGTCACCATTTTGTAAAGTACACATCCAAGCGAGAAAAGGTCGCTGGCCGCAGTCACCGCCTCGCCTCGCGCCTGTTCCGGCGACATATATCCGATGGTGCCCATCACAATGGCGGTACCGGTAAGCGTCGGGGCGTGAGTCCTGCTTTCGACTTCCAGCGCTTCCTTGAAACGCGCCAGCCCGAAATCAAGGATCTTGACCCGCCCGTCTTTAGTCAAGAAGATGTTCTCGGGCTTGAGGTCCCGGTGAACGATCCCTTTCGCATGGGCGGCCGCCAACCCTTCTGCGACTGCCGCTCCGATTTCCACGGCCCTACGCCACAGGAGAGCGGAATCCTTAAGACGCTGGCCCAGCGTGTCTCCTTCGAGTAATTCAGTCACCAGAAACAACGGTGGCTGGGTCAGCTCGACGTCAAAAATGGAAAGGATGTTCGAGTGAGACAGAGCGGCAATGGCCTTGGCTTCCCTGTCGAAACGTGACAGGGCCTGAGGGTCCCGCGCCAGACGTTCCGGAAGAGTCTTAACGGCCACATCACGGTCAAGACGTGTATCATGGGCGCGATAGACCTCCCCCATCCCGCCCGCGCCAAGTGGAGCGAGGATTTCGTAGGGTCCAAAACGAGTCCCAGCAGCCAAAGGCATAAAGATGTCAACCAATCATACGCCTGTCGATGATTTTGTGGCGGATCGTGCCTGAAAAACATGGGTGGCCGTTTATGTTTGCGGTTCCGGGGTTCCGCCGCACTGTGGGTTAGATAGCGAACTTCGGACCGAGCACACTAGCTCTCCACCAGCACCAGCCCCGACGGCAACTCTTCGCCGAAGATCCGGCCCAGCGCGCGCTCGTCGCGCCTCTCTTCGCCTTCCAACACCGCCAGCAGCCGCTCGGCGTGCGGCAGTGCTTCCAGCTTCTGCCGCACGGCTTCGCGGGTGGCGGGCGGAAGATCGCGCGTGGGATCTTCGGTGCGGCGCGCCATGGAGGCCAGGGCTTCGCCGGCGGCCGGCAGCGGCAGCAGCGCTTCCACCCAGCGCGTCACGGTGGCGGGCGGCACCACCAGGTTGATCGGGCCGTAGAACAGTTTGCGGGCGCCCAGCCGGGAGAGGCACCACAGTTCGCTTCGCTGCGCAGTCGCCGGCTTTCACGCGCTTGACCAGCGCCTCGCCCAACTCCGTCTTGGTCCGATGGGAAGCAGCTCCAGGCTGGCGGCGGTGCGCCACATTTCGCGCAGCAGGCTGTTGTTCAGCCGCGGCGGCTTCTTGCCGCCGCGCGGCAGCAGGAAGGGCGAGAGGCGCTGGTACATATCGGCCTGCTGGTTGCGATTCAGGCCGCCGGCCACGCGTCCCCAGAAGATCCACCAGTCGATCTCGCACTGCACCTGGTTGGCGTAGCTGCAAGCCGGCGGCGTAGATCGCGGCGCGCCTGCTCGATGCGGAAATCGTCGCCCGGAAATCCGAACCCGGGCCGCAGGCAGAAGCCGCACAGGTTCAGCCAGCGCGCTTCGTACGCCGGACTCTTCTTGCGGCCGTCGGCCACTGCGAGAAAGGCGTCGGCCAGCTGGCGGATGGCGGACAGCGGCCAGGAGTTCGGCCCAGCCCCAGGTCTGCTCCAGTTTGGCCGGCAGTTCTTCGGGCGCGATCGGCGATTTCGCGGTCGGCGAGAACACGTTGCGAACCAACTCCGCGGCCTGCTTCAGCGCCTCCTCGCTGACCACCGCGGCGGGCTTGGCGCTTCTCCGGCTCGGCGGCGCGCTTTGCGCAGCTCGAATTGCAGCCGCCAGCGGTTGTCGCTGATTTTCGATTCGCACCAGGTTTCGAGCGTGCCGATCTCGGTGAGCCGCGCGCCCAGCTTCACCGGAATCAGCCGCTCGCCGGCTTCTTGCCGAAGCGGATCACGGCGTTGCAGCGGCGCGTGCGTGTGCAGGCTTTCGTCGCCGGCGGCGAACTCCACCACGTCGCCCAGGCTGATCTTCGGTGCGCGTGAGCGAGCTGTAGAGCCGGAACGACACGGGCCGGTTGGCCACCAGTTGCAGATCCGTCGCGATCGATTTCGAGCGTCGCGCCTTCTTCGGCGCCGCGCGGCACCAGGCACACGGCCGCGATCTTGCCGTCGACGCGTTCGCCCGAGGCCGATGTAATAGGTGCGCGGCAGTCCGCCGCGCACCAGCACGCCGCTGCCGGTGGAGCGGACGTACGAGTAGTAAGCCGCGCCGCGCGCCACCGCCAGATCGAGATCGCGATTCTCGAGGATCTCGGGGCGCTTGCCGTACCAGTGGCCCACCACGTCGGCCACGCGCTCGCGGCAGAATTTCGGGAATGAAGAAGCCGCCGTTGAACAGGATGGCGTCGGGCTCCTGGCCGGCGCTTTCGAGAAACGCGTTCAGGTGCCGGGTGATGGCGGGGTCGGAGACGTACGGCAGGCCCAGCTCGCGGAACAGGCTGCGCTTTTCTTCCTTGGGCGCGTCGCCGCGCTCGGTGATCGGCAGGAAGCCTTCGAGCGCCAGCTCCAGCGCCTCCTCGCGCAGGATTTCGGTCTTGAGCGAGCCGCCGATCAGCGACGAGCCCGCTGCCCAGCACGGTGATCTCGACGCTCTTCAGATTGCGGATCGCTGAGCAGGCGCTCCTTGGCCGCCGAGCACTGCCGCCGCAGGCCGCTGCGCTGGCGGATGGAGAGCGGCACGCCGAGCTTGGTTTCCACCAGCCAGGCCAGCGTGAGGTCGAGATTGTCGCCGCCCAGCAGCAGGTGCTTGCCCACGGCGGTGCGGGTGAAGTCGACCCGGTCGCCTTCGCGCGACACGCGGATCAGGCTGAAGTCGCTGGTGCCGCCGCCCACGTCGCAGACCAGCACGATCTGGCCGTCGAACAGCATCTTGCGCGAGCGCGCGAAATTGTTGGCGATCCAGGAATAGAACGCCGCGGCGGGCTCTTCGAGCAGCGTCAGCTTCGGCAAGCCCGCCTCGCGTCGCGGCCATCACGGTCAGCTCGCGGGCCTCTTCGTCGAACGAAGCGGGAACGGTGAGGACGATGTCCTGCTCGGCGAGCGGCGTGCCCTGCTGCTGGTCCCAGGCCTCGCGGAACTTGGCGAAGAAACGCGCGGAACTTCGACCGGCGAAAGCACGCGGCCCGGTCTCCTGCGAGTCCCAGGGCAGGATCTTGGCGGTGCGGTCGACATCGGGATTCGACAGCCACGATTTGGCGGAGTGCACCAGGCGCGTGGGCACCAGCGCGCCCTGCTCGCGCGCGTACACGCCGACCGGCTGGCCGTCTTCCAGGAACAGAAACGAGGGCAGCGTGCGGCGCGGCTCGATGCGGCCCGGCGCGACCAGTTGCGGCATTTCGAAAATGTGAATCGGCGGAAAGTCGCGGTCCTCGGCCTCGCGCGGATCGATCTAGGCCAGGGCGGAGTTGGTGGTGCCGAGGTCGATGCCGATCTTCATGGGGCGATGCGCTCGCGGACGTTGAACTCCAGTTTCCATCGGCGGCCGTCGCGCGCCACGCACCACAACTTGCAGCACGCCGGTTTCGGTGACCACGGTTTCAAACGACACCGGCACTGTGCTCGTTCCGTCCGTGGAAGTAAGATTCACTTCCATGGGCGAAAGTTCCTCCAGTTCGTCGCCGAACTCTTCGATCAATGCGCCGGGCGCATCGTTCTTGCGGACCGGCGGAGGAGAAGAAACGAAACTCGGCGGGCTCGCCCACCACCAGGCCGAATTCGCGGTTGGGAATTGGCACGGACGGTGCCTTCCTCCATGCCGAAGGGCGCGACCGTCAGCGCCTTGAGCGGCGCAGGCATGCCGGGGACGGCAGGCATGGCAGCTCTCGATGCCGACATAATAAGTGCGCGGAACGCCGCCGCGAATGCGCACGCCCGGCCATGCCGCGCCAGCCCGTAATAAGCCGCGCCGCGCGACACCGCGTGCATCAGATCTTCGCCGCTGAGCGGTTGAACGGGCCGAAGCCCTCCTCGGCGAGCCACGCGTCGAGGACCTCGATCAGTCGGTCGCGAATCAGACGCGCGTGCAGCACGCCGCCATTGAAAAGAACGTGCGTGGGCGCAGCCAGGCCGCTAGGGCCGCGCCGCACGCGCTCGTGTTCCGCCGCTGAGGCCTGCTGGCGGAGAAACCGCGCCATGTGCTTCGTGACGGCGGCATCGGCGGCATACGGCAGCCCGATTTCCTGCAAGCCGAAGCGGCGCTGGCGCGAGGGCATGTCGGAGCTGGAAACATGCGGGAAGAAGCCTTCGCCGAGCACTCTATCGATGTCGTCGCGCCGCAGCGCAGCCTTGATGGTGCCGCCTACGAGTCCCGTGCCTTTGCCCAGAATGGTGACGGGCTGCTCCTTGGTCCTGGCGCCCGGCTCGAGCAGCTTTTCCTTCGCTACGCGGCAATTGTGCCAGAGCGCGTGAAGCTGCAGATTATCGATGCGCGTGCCCTTCTCCGCAAGTTGGCCGGCGATCAGGCGGGCCAGCGCGAGATCCATATTGTCGCCGCCCAGCAGGATGTGCTCGCCGACGGCCATGCGCTCGAGCGCCAGTTCGCCCGCGTGCTCGGTGACCGCGATGAGCGTGAAGTCGGTAGTGCCGCCGCCGATATCGACCACCAGGATCAGATCGCCGAGCTTCACGCGCTCGCGCCAGTCCGGGTGGCGGTCGATCCAGGCGTAGAACGCCGCCTGCGGCTCTTCGAGCAGGGTCACTTCGCGGAAGCCCGCGCGCTCTGCCGCCTGCAAGGTCAGTTCGCGCGCCACTGCGTCGAAAGAAGCCGGCACCGTGACCAGGACCTGCTGCTCGGCAAACGGAGCGTCGGGCATCTTGGAATCCCATGCGTGGCGCAGGTGCTCCAGATAGCACGACGGATGCCTCCACCGGCGAAAGCTTTCGTACGCCCTCCGGCGCATTCCAGGGAAGAATGGCGGCGGTGCGGTCGACGCCCGAGTGCGAGAGCCACGATTTAGCCGATACCACCAGCCGCCCGGCGTTTTCCACGCCGCGCTTTTGCGCGAGGCGGCCGACGACAAACTCAGGCTCCGGATTCCAGGGCAGCGCGAGCGAGCCCGCGGGAAAATCCGTCACAGCCGGAATATATAGCGACGAGGGCAACAGGGGCTCATCGCGCACCTCGCCGGCATTGACAAGCTGTGGGATATCCATCAGGCCGACATCGGGCGTGTCGAGCGGGTCCGCGTCCGGTCTAATTTCGGTGTATGCCAGGGCGGAGTTGGTGGTGCCCAGGTCGATTCCTATAACGTACTTCATTTATTCAATTTCGATTTCTGCTGGAGCGATGATCGTGGAATCCTGCTTAGCATTCAGCGGCGGAAGATCGATTTTGGCCGCGCGCCAGCCTTTGTGGCGCAACAGGCCGCCCGATGGTTTTCCGGCGGGAACGTTGCCGACGAATTTCACCGCGGTAGGATCGGATGAGGCGGGCCTGGTAAAAGTTCCCTCCACCCCGTCGATGACCGGTTCGAGCTTCACGTAGCGTACCAGCGATTCCCGGCTTGATCGTGCAACCCGCGGACAGCCGCGCCCACCTGCTCATCCGAGTAAGACGCGACATCCTCCATGATGAAATCGATCAGGCGGGAATCCCGCTGCAGGATGGAGAGCATCTGAAGCGCGCCATCCGATGGCCGCGGCGCCGCCGGCGCAGAGGACGCTGCCTGGGGCTTGGGAGCACCGCGCCGGGCTAAGCCGAGCTTGCCGATGGCGTCCTCAGGAAGAGAGCCGTGCAATACGATTGAAAAAAAACTGCGAATAGCGAGCCAGATGCGTCCCAAAAATTTACTCCAGTCTCCCAGGATACAATCCGGCGCACGTTTGAGCGAATCCGGCGGAATCCGGCCGGCGCCTGAAGAACAGACAAACGATACTGTACATTAGGAATTCCCTATGAGCGCAGCGCTGCGTTTGACCATTCGCATTCTGGCGTCGGTTGCGCTGGTGGCCGCGATTGTCATGGTGTACATCCGATTCCTGTCGGTGAACAGCACGACGGTTGCACTGACGATGTTGCTGGCGATTCTGGGGATCGCCACACGCTGGGGCCTGACGGAGTCGCTTGTGGCTTCGGTCGCCGCGGTGCTGGGATTCAACTACTTCTTTTTGCCGCCCGTCCGTACCTTTACCATCGCGGATCCACAGAACTGGGTGGCGCTTGTCGCCTTTCTCATCACTGCCGTCACCGCAAGCCAGCTCTCCATAAGGGCGCGCCGGCGTACCGCGGAAGCGGATGCCCGGCGTCGCGAGGTAGAGAGACTGTACGCGCTTGGCCAGGCCATGCTGTTGAGTGGCAGCGTCCGCACCAGCGCCCGGGACGCGGTAAACAGCATCATGCGCACCTTCGAGATTCCCGGCGCGGTTCTCTTCACCAAAGCTGAGGACGAATTCTTCCGCTCCGATCCGCAAACTCTGACGATTTCCGATGAGCAGCTCCGCTGGATTGCCACGAGCGAAGAACCGCTCATCGATCATCAACGGCAGATCGCCATTGTGCCTGTCCGGTTGGGAGGCCAAGTGCTGGGAAGCCTCGGATTCATCGGCTCCACACTATCCACTGCTGCGCTCAATGCGGTGACGTATCTGGTGGCGATTGGCATTGAGCGGGCACGCTCGCTGGAGGAAGGAAGCAAAACGGAGGCGCTACGGCAGAGCGAGGTCTTGAAAGCGGTCCTACTCGATGCGCTGGCCCACGATCTGAAAACGCCTCTCACCTCGATCAAGGGCGCGGTCAGCCACCTGCTTGCACAACCGCGTAACGCAGAGGAGGAAGAACTGCTGACTATTGCCAATGAAGAGGCCGATCGTCTGAACCGTCTGGTGGTTGAGGTGCTGGAGATGGCCAGGATTGAAGCAGCCAAGTTCCATCCCGACCGGTCTTCGCACGGCGTCGCCGAAATCGTCTCCGCCGCCGTCAAAGCTCAGGAGGAATCACTGAAGGACCGGCGTGTCGAACTGCAGTTACCCGAGCGGTTGCCCACTGCGGATGTCGATTTCGAGTTTATCCAGCAGGTGCTCAAACAGCTATTGGACAACGCGGTCAAATACTCGCCGCCAGGTTCTCCTCTCACGATCACCGCTAGCGTGGCCGGTGAGAAGCTCGTGATCAGCGTGGCCGATCGCGGTAAGGGGATTCCCGAAGCCGAGCAGGCTCGGATCTTTGAAAAATTCTACAGGGGACGGGCCTCACGAGACGAAGTCCTGGGAACCGGCCTGGGACTGTCCATCGCAAAAGGAATCATCGAGGCGCATGGCGGCAGGATCTGGGTGACCAGCCAGCCTGGCCAAGGATCCATCTTCAGCTTCGCGCTGCCAGTCACCAAGAAGGAAGAGCTGGTGCCATGAGTGGGGCCAAGATTCTGGTTGTGGACGACGAGCCGCAGATTCGCCGCATGATGCGCGCCACGCTAACCAGCAGCGGACACCAGGTTGACGAGGCTCGCACCGGCGAAGAAGCGCTGGAAAAGTTTCGCGAGTTTCAGCCAGATCTGGTGCTTTTGGATTTGAACATGCCGGGCATTGGAGGGTTGGAAGCGTGCAAGTCCATCCGCGCCGGATCGGATGTGCCCATCATTATTTTGACGGTGCGCAACACGGAGAAAGAAAAGGTCGAAGCGCTGGATGCCGGCGCCGACGACTATGTCAGCAAGCCTTTCGGCATGCAAGAGTTGCTGGCGCGTATCCGCGCGGCGTTGCGCCGGGCGCCCAGTTCGGCGGAGAGCGGGCCGCAGAGTTTTGTTTCGGAAGATCTGGAAATTGATTTCGCCGGCCGGCGAGTTCGCGTCCACGATAAAAACGTCCGATTGACGCCCAAGGAATTCGAACTTCTGCGCCACCTGGTGGCACATGAGGGCAAGCCGGTTCCGCACCGCGAGCTGTTGCAAGCCGTGTGGGGACCGGACTACGGCGACGAAACCGAATACCTGCGGGTCTTCATCAACCATTTGCGAAAGAAAATTGAGCCCAGCCCGGCGCAGCCGAAGTACATTTTGACCGAGCCCTGGATTGGATACCGCTTTGCGATTCCGGAAGGTTCGGAGCCCAAATGAATCCGCCCTTCGCCGAAAAACTTCGCGCCATTCTCTCCCGAGGGGACTGGGACCAGGTCACGCGAATCCTCCAGGGGATGGATCCCTCTAGCGCAGCAGAACTGGTCATGAGTTTGCCGTTTGAACAGCAACAGGCCCTGTTTCGCAGGCTGACTCCGGATTTCGCCGCCACGTTGATCGCAGCGCTGCCCTATTACCATGCCTACGTGTTGTTGCATTCGCGGCCGATCGAAGAGATGGCCGCGATTGTCGACAAGATGAGCCCCGGCCAGCGCCTCCAGTTTTTCGACGAGCTGCCGGAAGAAACCTGGCAGCGCTTGATGGACGAACTGGCGAAGGCGCAGCCCGAACAAGCTTCGCGCGCCGGCGGTGTGGCGGTCGAGGAGGCGCCCCCAGCCCGCCGGGAAGCGGCGCCGGCGAAGCCGATCATTGAAGCGCGGGGTATTGAAAAGAGCTTCGAGCGGCCGGACGGCGGACAGATGCAGGTGATCGCTCCCACGGACCTGTCCATCGAGCCGGGTTCGATTCTGACGTTGCTGGGACCCTCCGGCTCTGGAAAATCCACACTGCTGCGAATTCTCTCGGGGCTCGCCGTGCCTTCACGCGGTGAAGTTCTCTGGCACGGAAAACCACTCTCTGAATCCCGCCCAAACGTCGCGATTGTGTTTCAAAGCTTCGCGTTGTTTCCCTGGTTGAGCGTTCTGGAGAACGTGGAAGTGCCGCTCCTGGCCCGCGGAATGAAGCGTGACGAACGGCGTCAACGCGCGATCCGCACACTAGGGTCGGTGGGATTGGAGGGCTTCGAAAACGCCTATCCTAAGGATCTTTCCGGCGGCATGAAGCAGCGCGTGGGTTTCGCACGCGCCTTGGCGGTAGAGCCCGAGATTCTGTTCATGGACGAACCGTTCTCGGCCCTCGACGTTCTCACCGCCGAAAACCTCCGGGGCGAACTGTTGGAGTTGTGGCTCGGAAAGAAAATTCCGACTAAGAGCATTTTTATCGTCACACACAATATTGAGGAAGCCGTCCTGCTGGGCGACCGAATCATTGTGCTGGGGCGAAACCCGGCAAGGATCCGTGCGGATTTTCGCGTGCCGCTCGCCCAGCCGAGGGAACGCCATTCGGCCGAGTTTCTGCTTTATGTGGACTACATATACAAACTGATTACGCAGCCGCAGCTTGAGGCCGGCCCGCTCGCGGTCGCAAAACCGCCATATCCGCTGCTGCCGCATGCCCGCCCGGGGGGCATCGCCGGATTGCTCGAATTATTGAACGATCACGGCGGCAGGGAGGACTTGTATCGTGTGGCTGAGGAACTCCGCATGGAAGTGGACGACTTGCTCCCCATCGTGGAAGGCACGACACTGCTGTCCTTTGCCAAATCAGATAAAGGCGATTTGGAGATCACTCCGGCTGGGAAGGCGTTCGCTGAAGCAGACATTGCAACGCGGCGGACCTTGTTTCGTAAAGCTGCACTCGCCAGTGTTCGCCTGCTCCAACAGATCAATAGTGGACTTCTGAGTAAGTCGGATCACACGATGCCGCTGGAGTTCTTCCGTGACGTTTTGGAAGAGCACTTTTCCGCCATCGAAGTCCAGCGGCAACTGGAAACGGTTCTCGACTGGGGCCGGTACAGCGATCTTTTCACTTACGATCCCGCGACGGATCGGCTGCACTTGGACCAGCCTGCCCCTGTCTTGGATGCCGGCGAACCCGCGGAACGGCATTGATGGCTGTGCAGAACTCTTCCTCCGGTCTGCCGCCTTGGGGAAGACTGCCCATTAGGGTGCCTTCCTTGTTCCGAGATCTGCCGATCGTCTGCGCAGGACTCGCGCTGTTCTATGGACTGATGTCGCTTGCGCACTACTGGGCAGGCCCAATGAACACGCAGCCGGAAATTCATCTGAACCCGGGCGCCCTGCCCAAATATGCGCTGTTCTCACTGGCGCGCATCACCATCGCTTACGCCATCAGCCTGGTGCTCACACTCGTCTACGCGTACGTGGCGGCTCACAACGCCACAGCCGAGCGATTTCTTATTCCCCTGCTCGACACGCTGCAATCGATTCCGGTTCTGAGCTTTCTGCCTGGCGTGATGGTCGCGATGGTAGCTCTGTTCCCCACCCAACAACTGGGAGTGGAACTGGGGTCCATCTTACTGATCTTCACCGGTCAAGTCTGGAACATGACTTTCAGTGTTTACTCTTCCATGAAGAACATCCCGCGCGAGATGCTTGAAGCCGCCGAGACCTACCGTTTGAGCTGGTGGCAGAAATTTGTGCAACTGGAGTTGCCGTATTCGGCCATCGGGCTGATTTGGAATTCCATCATGTCGGTGGCGGGTGGATGGTTCTTCCTGATGGCGTGTGAGATGTTCGTGCTAGGTAACCGCGATCTGCGGCTTCCGGGATTGGGCTCTTACCTGCAGACCGCGGCCAATGCCGGCAACACCGCAGCCATCGTCTGGGGCCTCGCCGTCATGATTGCAGTGATCGTTCTGATGGACCAGGTGATCTGGCGCCCACTGATTGCCTGGAGCGAAAAATTTAAATTCGAGCAAGTGGAATCCGCTCAGACGCCGCGTTCTCCCATTCTCGACCTGCTGCGCCGGTCCAGAGTTCTATCTCGTGCCAGCCGCGTGGCGGTGGCGCCGGCGCGCGAGGCTTTGACCCTGTACTTCGCGAGAAAAAACATCGCTTCCAATCCCAAGCCACGGCGATTGGCCGCCAGGAAATGGATTGCGCGCGCGCTGCTGGTTGTCGCGCTGCTGGGCGTCCTATATGCCATCGGGAAGATGGTACTCATGCTGATCGCGCTTTCGCGGCCTGAGCTGCTCGACATCCTGGTAGGGGCCGGCGCCACGTTCCTCCGCGTGGAGTTGACTCTGGTTCTTGCCGGATTGTGGACCGTTCCCGTGGGTGTTTATATCGGGTTGCGGCCCAGGCTGGCGGCCATCGCGCAGCCCATCGCACAAATCGCAGCTTCTGTGCCAGCGACCGCCCTCTTCCCCATCGTTCTGCTTTTCCTGATCCGAGTCGGTGGCGGGTTGGGGATTGGCTCGATCGTGTTGCTGCTGCTCGGGACACAATGGTACATCCTGTTCAACGTAATCGCCGGAGCTTCCGCTATCCCCACTGACCTCAAAGAAGTCTGCGATGTATTCACTTTCGGCAGAATTGAGCGCTGGCGCAGATTGCTCCTCCCGGGGATCTTCCCGTACTTGATCACCGGCTTCGTGACGGCGTCCGGCGGAGCTTGGAACGCCAGCATCGTCGCAGAGTATTTCCGGTTCCACAATCGCACCTTTTCAACAACCGGTCTCGGCGCGGTGATTAGCCAGGCCACTGACCGCGGCAACTTCCCGGTGCTGCTTGGGGCAACGGTGGTGATGGCCGTGATTGTCGTTACCATGAACCGTTTACTTTGGCGGCCGTTGTATGCACTGGCCGCCACAAGGTTCAAGCTGGAAGGCTGAACGGTGCGAAAAACATCAAATCCGTAAGACCTTCAATTCTTTCTTAACGACTTCTTTAATGACCCTTTTCCTATGCCGATGCTGGATAGGCGGAATGTCCAATACTGAGGCTCGACGCACCCACGCCGCACCGATTCTCGTGCGAGCTTACCGCCCTCACAGCTGTTGCAGCCTCACGCGGAACCTTGGCTCTCGTGTGTCGCTCGCCGCTGTACGTTCGTTTCCAGTGCGAAACTGGAACGAACCGATATGCCGCATGCCAAACTATACGTCCACATGTTTCTCGTCATTTCCCCTCTGCTAGCGGCGGACGCCGATCCGCCCCTCACTTCTCGTGAGCAGAGAATGCTCGAACGAATCAACACCCTGGAGCAGCGGCTCGCGGCTATCGAGTCACGGCTGACGCCCACGGCCCCGGCCACAGCCGCGGCCGTAACTCAGGCGCAGCCGTCCCCTGTGGTGCCAGTGCCCGAGGTAAAGCCTCCCCAGACGGGCGGTTTTCTCAGCGACACAACCTTTAACATGACGCTCGACGGCTACTACGCGTACAACTTCAACCAGCCGGTGGGACAGGTTAACCTGCTCCGCGCCTATGACGTCTCGAGCAACAGCTTCAGCCTGAACCAGGCCACGATGGTCATCGAGCGTGCTCCCGATGTTGCAGCCGGACGCCGGTTCGGCGTGCGCGTAGATCTGCAATACGGACAGGCCACCGAGACTCTGCAAGGTAACCCCGCCAACGAGCCGCGTCCTCAGGTCTACCGGCCGGTTTTTCAGGCGTACGGCACTTACATCCTGCCCGTAGGCAGCGGGCTCACAGTGGATTTCGGAAAATGGTCCAGCGCACTGGGCATCGAGAACAACTACACCAAGGACCAGATGAACTACTCGCGGTCCTATCTATTCAATTTCCTTCCGTTCTATCATTTCGGATTTCGCACTTCGTACAATGCAACGCCGTGGTTGAACGTCAGTTACTGGCTGGTGAATGGCGTGCAACAGAGCGAAGACTTTAACAGCAACAAATCGCAGGCCGTGCTGCTCACCTTCAAACCCGCCAAGTCGTGGTCGTGGAATATGAACTATTACACGGGCATCGAAAACCGGAGTTACGCGCCCGATCTCAATCCCGGGATTCCAACGTTGCCCACTCAGCCGGGCCTGTCAACCACCGTACTGCCGGGCCCGTTTCACCGGCTCCAAATCCTGGATAGCTACGCCACCTGGAACATCAATCCTAAGTGGACACTCGCGATCGAAGGCGATTACGTCGTCCACCATGAAACTACGGATGCGCACGTCTCCGCCGGCGCCGCATACGCCCGCTATCAGTTCGCTCCCAAGTTCGCTTTTGCGGGACGAGGCGAGTACTTTAGCGATCGGGGCGGCCTGTTTAGCGGATCGACCCAGGCCTTGAAAGAGGGCACCCTGACGTTTGATTACCTGCCGGTCGACGGTTTCCTCATGCGTGCGGAATGGCGCCGCGATTTTTCGAACCGCCCTTTCTTTCTCAGTAGCTCCCCGGGAATACTGAAGAACGAGCAAACCACCGCCACGCTCGGCCTGGTCTGGTGGTTCGGCGCCAAGCAAGGATCTTGGTAACATGCTAGCTTCATGCCCGACGCGCGGCCCAGCCCCGACGAACTCCTTCGTCGCGTAGAGGCAGAAGAGCAACAGGCCCGCCGCGGCCGCTTGAAGATCTTTCTGGGCTACGCGTCCCGCGTCGGTAAATCGTTTCGCATGCTCGATGAAGGCCGGCGCCGGAAGAAGCGAGGCCAGGATGTGGTCGTCGGTTACATACAGGGCAAGCTCGAACCCGATGTTTCTAAAGCCCTCGCAACTATGGAGGTAATTCCCGGGCTGAAGGTTCGGGCGGATGGACGAGAAGAAGAGGTGATGGACGTCATTGCCATCCTGCGGCGCCATCCGCAGGTGTGTCTGGTGGATGAGCTGGCTCGCGACAATCCACCTGGCAGCCGCAATCACCAGCGCTGGCAAGACGTCAAGGAGCTTCTCGACAACGGGATCACCGTGGTTACCGCCATCAATCTGCAATATATCGCTGAGCAACAGGACGCCATCGAAAAAGTTACCGGCAAACGCGCGCGTGAGACCGTGCCCGAAGCCTTCATTCGCTCGGCTGATGAAATCGTCATCGTCGATGCGCCGCCGGAAGACCTGCAACAGGACGAGCCGTCGAGCACAACCGACAATCGCCGGCTATCCGAACTCCGCGAGCTGGCTCTGCTGCTGGCGGCCGAAGTAGTGGATCAGCAACTGCACCAGTCACTGGAACTCCGCGGAGTAGCAACGTTTCTAGGCAGCCAGGAGCGCATCCTGGTTTGCATCACGCCGCGCAGCAACGCCAAACGCATGCTGGAGAGCGGGCATCGCAACGCTGTAAGATTCCACTGCGATCTCCTGGCGTTACATGTGCGTCAGAATGCGCTGAGCGCTGCGGACCAGGAAGTAGTCGAAAAATACCTGGCACTGGCCCGCGAGCTCGGCGCTAAGGTGCATACTCTGGAAGCGTCAGAATCGGCGTCGGCCATTCTTGAATTTGCCCGGAGGCACGCCATCACGCAACTGTTTGTCGGGCACAGCCTCACCAGCCGCTGGCACGACTTTCTGTTCGGCAATCCGCTGGACCAGTTGATCGAAGCCGCCGAGTCGATGGATGTGCGCATCTTCCCGCACCCAGACTTGCATTCCGCCTCATGACATCCCCCACTCCAACCAAGAGAGGCCGGTTTAAGATCTTTTTGGGCTATGCAGCGGGCGTAGGCAAGACGTACCAGATGCTGGACGAGGGACAGGAGCTGCGCCGCAAAGGCCTGGATGTGGTCATCGGGTACTTCGAGCCTCATGGCCGCCAGGACACCATCGCCCGCACCGAGGGACTGGAAACCATCCCGCGCCGCGAGATCGTCTATCGCGGCACCACTTTTCAAGAGATGGACACGGACGCCATCTTGAAGCGCAAGCCCGAAGTATGCCTGGTCGATGAGCTGGCGCACACCAACGTCCCCGGCTTGGAACGCACCAAGAGGTGGCAGGACGTGCAGGTGCTGCTGGATGCCGGCATCGCTGTACTCACTTCGCTCAACATCCAGCATTTGGAGAGCTTGAACGATCAGATTTGGCAAATGACCGGTGTTCGCGTGCGGGAGACGCTGCCGGACTGGGTTGTTGATCAGGCGGACGAGATCGTCGTCGTAGATGTCACGCCGCGGGCGCTCCGCCACCGTCTGGAACGGGGCGTGATTTATTCGCGCGAGAAGGCCGACAAGGCTCTAGAGAATTTCTTTGCAGAGCACAACTTGAGCGCGCTGCGCGAGATCGCCATGCGTCACGCGGCGCACGAGATTGAAGAGAAGCTTTCGGTGGGTGACGGATCAGTTCCTTCCGCCGGGCCGCATGATTCTTCCCCCGCCGCCCAACCGTCCGGCCGAAAGGAGTGCATCCTAATTTGTATTGACGAGCGGCCCTCGGCTGCAGTGCTCATCCGGCGAGGCAGGAGGGTAGCCGACTACCTTCGGGCCGAATGCTTCGCCATTTACGTGAGCCCGGATCCCGCCCTTTCCCACCTTTCGCAGGAGCAGCGGGAGTCGGTCGAGAAGCATTTGGGGTTTGCGCGCAATCTCCGCATTGAGGTCAGCGTGGTTCAAGGCAACGTGGTGGCCGATGGCATCGTTGAGTTCGCTCGCACTCGCCACGCCACGCAGATTTTCATGGGGCGAAGTCCTTCGAAAGGCTGGAAACATCGTTTACGCGGCAGCACGCTCCACCGCGTAGTACGGCTGGCACGCGACATGGAGATCACCATCGTGGCGGAGCGCCGTCGATGAAATCGCAGATCCTGGAATGCGGAGTTCGCTTGTTATGCCTTCAAGTGGGCCAGGCCGAACTGTTTCCGTAGCTTAACCGAACACTCTACCCAGCGCGGTTTAGCCATTGAAGTCTCTGTAACGAGACGAGCCGGTCCCCTTCCGCGACGTAATCGCGGGAGGAGCCACAGCCCACGCACCCCATCAGAACGGACCCGACCGTGAGGACCGCCAATATCCTCATCTTCCGCCCGCACTCGCCACCTCGGCTGTCAGATTAAATGGGATTTCGAACACTACATCTACGTCCACGGCCGTTCCCGCCCTAGTGGCCGGTTTGAATTCCCATGACTGCAGATCCTGAATCACCGCCTGCTCCACCGCCGGGCTCGAGTGTCTCACCAGCGAAATCTCTTCGAGTCTGCCGTCTTTCTTGATAACAGCCACAATCTGCAGCCTGCGCTCTGTACGATTGGCGAGCATCGAGTCCACTGGCTCATGCTTACGGAAAGGAAGTGGAGCTCGCACGTCGGATGTGTCGCCGGGTTTTTGGTCCCGGTCCGCAAACCAAAGGATCCAGTCGCCGCCGTAGTCCGGGAAGTTCTCGATGGGCACGACCATGGTGTAAACGCTGCGTCCCCGGAATCGGGCGTCGATGGCGCCAGGGATCGTCCGGGACGAAGGGCGCAGAGGTACCGACAAGGTCGAGGCCGAAACGCCGCGAACTGTTTCCGCATAGAGAATGGTTTTGCGGTTTCCGCTCAGGAAATCCGGCGTCGGTGTGGATCTGGTCCGTGCCTCTCGAACGCTCAGATCGGGTACCGTCACGGCTCCCGCTCCGCCGCCGCCCTCGCCGCTAGAAGCCTCACCGATCGCCGGAGCTTTTGAAAAGGCACCCGGACGCGTCCCATCCGGCAGTTCTCCCAGCTGGTTGCCCGGATGCAGGCTGACGATGGCGACATCCACTGCGCCATTGCCGGTGCTCGCAGTTTGGCCGACCGGTCCGTTAGGCGGGGGCGCAACGCCCTGAGAGAGCGAGGGCGCTCCAAGCCCTGCCGGCAAAGCCGATTGCATCTTCGAACCCCCGCTCCCGCCCACCGTGGCATCCGGTGCGTCCAGTACGGCAGCCGGGAGCGCCGCGCCGGAGGGCTGAGCTTGCTGCGGAGGAAGAATGAGAGCTTTCTTTAACTGGAGAGCGTGGAGGCCACTGTCCGTTTTCAGCGAAGCCACCATTGAAGGATCCGGCAAGGGCGTATCCAGCATAGATACCGTGACCTTCGCACGAGCTTGCACCACAGGAGCAACAAAAGCCCTGCGCGGCTTGGAAGGCTGGCTGGCCTCGTTGGGGCTGGGTGCGTGATTCACGTCTCCCTTGGGGTTCGGGGGCGAATTGTTCGGGTTCGCGGAACGTTGGCCCTTCGTTGCCGGCCTTTCGAGTCTCTGCTTCACCTCAGTGGGCGGGGGCGGGGGAAGGGAAGTGTTGGTCCGCGCGATCAAGTTAGGTAGAGGCAAATCCTGCGGAATTAGAATCTTGGGCACCGGCCGCCAAATGAACTGCTGTTTCGAAACAGGGTTTGCCGATGCGGCAATGATCGCTTGCTTCGATAGTTCCGCGCCCCGCGGTTCGGGCGAGTTCCCAACCCTTTTGGCTGCTGCGACATCCGGAAGTTTCTTTTGAAAGTGATACCAGACGAGCTTGTGAACCTGCGGCTGAATCAACTCGTTATAGGCGGTCTTCGCGGCCCGCTCGTTGCTGGACGGGACCATGAAAAGCAGCGCGACTACAACGCCGTGAATTCCCGCCGAGAAGGCGAACGAGCGCGGCCGAAGCCCATAACCGGGTCGCCGTCGCCTGGACCGCGGGTACCCTGACCGAACTCTTAGTTCCCGATACATCCGCGACCGACCCCAAACAGAAAGGATAGCAGAGTCAATCCCGGCTCCTTACCCCGGTGAATCCCCGAATTTGCCTTATTTTTGGGCAAATTTGTGAGATTTCAACCAATTCCGCCGCGCGCTGACATGGGCTTGGAAACATCTCCTTCTTACAAAAGAACTTACCGAGCCGCGACCGCGAGGGAGCGGTTGTACTGATTTTTTTCACTTCTTCTGAACAAGCAGTTGTAGCGGTCGAATTTTCACCCCTCCTGAGGCGGCCGATCCTCAGGACGATGGTCACACTAATCTATTCTCGACCACTGCCTGTTACAGGCGTAACCGCCAATGCATCGGCGTTACCTTCTCGCGCAGCCTTCCATTGCGGTACTATTTTCTTAGGATGAATCGTAGACATTTTCTGATGAGCGGTGTGGCCGCCGGCACAGCCGCGCTGCGTTCGAGCAGTCTGGCAAGCCCCAACGATACCGTGCGCGTGGCTTGTGTTGGGGTGCGCGGACAGGGAAACACCCACATCCGGCACTACGCCCACATGGACAACGTCGAGATCGCGGCCATATGCGACATCGATGAATCGGTCCTCAATCAACGCATTAACGAAGTCGAGAAGATGGGTAAGAAGCGGCCCGCTGCGTTCACGGACTTGCGGAAGCTGCTGGAAGACAAATCTATCGACGCGATCTCGATCGCCACACCCAACCACAATCACACGCTGCAGGCCGTATGGGGTTGCCAGGCTGGCAAGGATGTGTACGTGGAGAAGCCCTGCTCACACGACATGTTCGAGGCGAAGCAGATTGTAGCCGCCGCGCAGAAATACAACCGCATCGTACAGCACGGAACCAACTGCAGGTCGGGTGTAGCCCGCGAAGCCGTGGAGAAACTCCGCGAGGGCTTAATCGGCGACGTCTACATGTCCCGTGGCACGTGCTTCAAGTGGCGCGACACCATCGGCCGCAAACCGGTAGAGCCCGTCCCGGCCGGGGTGCACTACGATTTGTGGCAGGGCCCTGCGGCCGAGCATCCGTTTACGCGCAACCGTTTTCATTACAATTTTCACTTCTTCTGGGACTACGGCAACGGCGACCTCGGCAACCAGGGCATTCACCAGGTGGACATGGCTCGCTGGGGTCTGGGCGTGAAGTATCCGGTCAAGATCAGCGCCATCGGCGGCCACTTCATGTTCGACGATGATCAGGAAACGCCCAACACCATCACCTGCATGTTCGAGTTCGACGACAGCGGAAAAAAGAAGTTCATGACCTTCGAGGTGCGCCACTGGATGAGCAACCACGAGGGCGGCCTGAATGAAGGCACGAAGGATTCGAATACGATCGGTGCGCTGTTCTACGGCTCGAAAGGTTACATGGTAGTGAGCGATGAGGACCACGGAACGTATGCCACATTCCTGGGCCGCGAACAGGAGCCTGGACCCGGGCGCAAAGAACTGGGGAATAACTGGGCCAACTTCATCGACGCCGTGCGCAGCCGCAAACACTCCGACTTGAACGCGCCTATCGAAGAAGGCGCCATTTCTACGACACTGGTCCACCTGGCGAATATTTCGTATCGCCTGGGGCGCACGCTCCAATTTGACGCGGAGACCTATTCCTGCAAAGGCGACTCCGAAGCCAACGCCATGTTCAAGCGCGACTACCGCAAGCCCTTCGTAGTTCCCGACAAAGTCTAGTGTCTGAGTGGGGCGGACGCCCTCGTCCGCGCCGGACCCCTGGTCCGGCTCTGCCAACACGAGGAAACTTAATAGGGGACTGGCTTCACTGTCCCGAATCCATCCCTCCCCACTTAGTCCGACTCGCCCGTCGTGGACAGTGCTGCCTGTCCCCGCCCTACCCCTGAACCCAAAAACCCTTAGACCCGGAAGTAATCCGGACGCCAGGTCACGATCCCTTGCTTGATGTCGCGTGCACGCATATTTCCGGCGAGCGCCTTCTCCACCAGCGAGGGAATCTCCCCGTCGCACGCAAACCGCAGGGCGATGAGCTGTGGCTCGGTCAACTCACTAATCCGGCCGCGCTGCTGCGCGGGAAGCAACTGCGCCAGGCGCATGCGCTCTTCCATGCGAATCACGCGATCCTGCGCTTTGAGCGCATATGTGCGGATTTTAGACACCGCGACCACGCCCGCAATAGCAAGGATCACAAGCCAGCCTGACGTGAGAGTAGGTTGTTGCACCAGCTTCCAGATGGCGACGATAACATTGGCGGCTGCCACTGGGAGAAGGAAAAAATGAAACGGCGGATCAAACCGGGTGTGGTTCTTGTAGTTCTGCGCATCGTTTGCGGACATCGTATTCTCCTTGACTGACGCATTATTCTACGATGACCTGCTCGACGCAACCGCCATGCAGGAGGCTGATTGAGACGCCGTCCCACTCTGGACTGACCGTCATCCTTATAGATGATGTCGGTTTTGGTCATTTGCGGCGGGCGCTTCTCGTATTCGCTGATGGAGACGATGATGTTGCAGAGATCCAGCGGGTAGCAGGTGCGCAGTTCGCAGCGGCCTTCGGAAAGAACCAGAGGGCGACGTAATTGACGCGGCAGTCTTCGGCGGTGGATGGCGGTATATGTTATTGATGGAAATGACAGATGCGAGTGACTCCACCGTGACGCCGCTTGTGGCCGGATTCCAATTGGGGACGTATCGCATCGAGGCTCCCATCGGCGAGGGAGGCATGGGCGTGGTGGGTTCGCGCGCACGACACCAAGCTGAACCGGGCCCGTCGCCATCAAGTTTCTTTCGACGAACTGGCCGATGCCGCCGCACGCCGCCGCTTTCAGCAGGAAGCGCAGATGGCGTCGTCGCTGAATCACCCGCACATCCTCACGGTCTACGATGTGGGCGAGTTTGAAGGCCGGCAATATCTGGTGACCGAATTCGTCGACGGGGGTACGCTCAAAACCTGGGCGAAGACGCGACAGATGAGCTGGCAGGATGTGGTGGAATTGCTGACCGGCGTCGCGGACGGACTGGCCACAGCCCACCAGGCCGGCATCCTGCATCGCGATATCAAGCCCGACAACATCCTGATCACGGCGAGCGGTTACGCGAAGCTGGCGGATTTCGGTCTGGCCAAGCTGGAGGAAGGCGTCCATCCCGACGACGTAACGCGCACGCTGACGGAAGGCCGCACGCGGCCCGGAATGATCGCCGGCACCATCGCCTACATGTCGCCGGAGCAGGCTTCCGGAATGCCGCTTGACGCGCGCAGCGACATCTTCTCGTTCGGCGTGGTGCTTTACGAGACGCTGGCCGGGCGGCGGCCGTTTGCGGGAGCGACGGATCTGGAGGTCTTGCAGCGGGTCATTCACGATTCGGCCGCGCCGCTGGGCGACGAAATTCCCGAACCGCTGCGGGCGGTGGTCGCAAAGGCGCTGGAAAAGAAGCCGGGGGATCGCTATCCGTCGATGCGCGACCTGGTGGTGGATCTTCGCCGGGCGCTGCGCCAGGGGACACAGATGTCTCCGGCGCCTCCCAAACGCCGGTCGAAATGGATGTCGGCGGCCGGGATTGCGGCCATCGTGCTTGCGGTGGCCGGCGGAGCGATTTTGTTCCGGTCCCGCCAGGTTTCCGGGCCGCCACGGCTAGAATACGTCGCGCTGACCAATTTCTCCGACTCCGTGGTGGCGCCGGCGCTGTCGCCGGACGACCATATGCTCGCCTTCATCCGCGGGGCGAGCACGTTCGATGGTCCCGGCGACGTGTATGTCAAACTTCTGCCCGGCGGCGAGCCGGTACAGCTTACACACGACAGGCGCATCAAGATGGGCCCGCTGATTTTCTCCGCCGATGGTTCCCGAATCGCTTATAGCGAGGGAACCAACAATAGCTGGACCGTGCTGGTGCTGGGTGGCGAACCGGCTCGTCTGCTGGTCAACGCCGGAGGTTTGAGCTGGGTGGATCCGCGTTCGCGGCCGCCCCGTGTGTACTCCGCGTTAACGGGAGAGGGTATCCACATGGGGATCTTTACGGCCACGGAGAGCCGCGCGGAAGCGAACGGTGTACCTGCCGGCGGATGTGAACGGCATGGCGCATCGCTCGTTTGTTTCGCCTGACGGCAATTCGGTGGTGATTGTCGAAATGGATGTAAGCGGGTGCCTGCCCTGCCGCGTCGTGCCTTTTGACGGAAGCTCGTCCGGACGCCGCGCCGGCCCGGCGCCGGCCCGGCGCCGGCCCAGTGCACCGACGCAGCCTGGTCGCCGGACGGGAAGTGGATGTATTTCTCTGCCAATACTGGAAACGGGTTTCACATCTGGCGCCAGCGTTTCCCGGATGGCACGCCGGAGCAGGTGACTTCGGGCGCGACGGAAGAACAGGGCATCTCGTTCGCCGCCGATGGAAAGTCGTTTGTGACCTCGGTGGGCGAGAGCCAGAGCACTTTGTGGGTTCACGTCCCCAAAGGAGAGCGGCAAATCACGTTCGAAGGGTACGCCTATCTTCCTTCGTTCTCCGCGGACACGAAGCGGCTGTACTATTTGCAGCGCTCCACCGCTAACCGGCGCTTCGTCAGCGGCGAACTGTGGGCGACGGATCTTGAAAGCGGGACGAAGCAGCGCCTGTTGCCGGATTTCCTGATGGAAAACTACAACGTCTCGCCCGACGGCAAGCAGGTGGTATTCATCAATGCCGATGGCACCGGACACGCGCCGCTATGGACCGCGACGCTGGACGGAAGTTTTGCGCCGCGTCGTCTTTCGGACTTGGATTGTGTGCGAGCCCTTTTCGCTCCGGATGGCGATGTTTTCTTTGGTCTACGCATATCCGCGCGTCGCGACGCACCGGAACATCTACCGCATCCCGGTTCCGTAACACAAAAAGGAAGACCAAGAGGATCTTCCTCGGTGCCGGGCGGCCGCATAACGTCGCCTCGGCTCTCGCAAGGAACGCCGCCGAACCCGCCGGCCGGCCCGTGTAGGTGTTGATGCGCAGCCACAGTTCGGCTTCACTAGCCCGCCCGCAGCGGATTCCGTTCCACGTAACGCAGCGCAGCCCACAGATGACTCGTCTCCAGAGCGCAGGAGAAGAAGCGGTTCTGCCAGAAATGGCCGCTCCGGTTGCGCAGTGCGTTGGCGTAATGGGCATATCGGCCGTGCGCTTCACCGAATGCCCTGGCCAACGAGTCAGGCTGGCCCGGAATCACGATCCAGTGCACGTGATTCGACATGAGGCAGTAACCCAGCAGGCGCGTTTGGAACTGTTGCGCGCTGTGCTGGACCAGTTCCAAGTAAACGCGGCGATCGGCGTCGGAGAAGAACACAGCCTGGCGGTCGACACCGCGCTGCGTGACGTGGTGCGGCGTCTCCGCCAACACCACACGAGCTATGCGAGGCATGAATCAGAACAGTGGCCCGATGGGCGAGGTCGTCTCTAGGAAACAGGAAACACGCGGGCTGTCCGAGCGCCGGGATAAACCGGCATGTAGTAGGGAATGAAAGAGTCCTACAGGAAAGGAGTAGCGAACCACCTGGCCTCGAGTCTTGCGGCTCCCATCGCGAGGTGTGAGCCGAAGCGTAGACAGAGGTATCAGCGGGCTGGGTATTGAGCTTCGAGAACGCAACTGGGACGCCGACCCTGTGGACAGAAGGGGAAGGCCACACGCGAACGGACGAAAACGCGAGTTCGATAGCGGTCCCACGTAGTCGCAGACCCCATGCACGCTGAGAAACAACATGCACGAGAACCGGGAGACCTCATTGCTGACCGCCGCTTTCAACGGGCAGTCCGGCCGGAAAAGGCTTAGGCCGTAATACCGGCATGAACGGCGATGAGGAGTCGGATCGCATCGAAGTACCAATGAAGTCACCGAACAAAGCAACGGAGCAACAGGCCCAAGCCGCGGAGGGGATGGAGGGAAGGGTGCGAACCAAGGAGAACACCAGTCAGGTACACACGCCACCGGCACAGGACGGGCGCGGCGTGTCCCAGGGCCTGGGGGGTGTGCGTCAAGCAGCTAGGGAAAGGAAGAAAGAGCAGTTCACCACTTTGCTGCACCACGTAACTCAGGATCTGCTCCGAGCCAGCTTTCAAGCCTTACAGCGGAAGGCTGCGCCGGGAGTGGACGGGGTAACGTGGCGGCAGTATGAAGAAGGTCTGGAGGATCGGCTGGCCGATTTGAAAGACCGGATTCATCGGGGAGCGTATCGGGCACAGCCCTCAAGGCGGATCTACATACCGAAGGCGGACGGGCGACAACGCTCGATCGGCATTGCGGCGCTGGAGGACAAGATTGTTCAACAGGCAGTGGTGTCGGTTCTCAATCAGATATACGAGGTCGATTTTCGGGGATTCAGCTACGGGTTCCGGCCCGGGCGCAGCCCGCATCAGGCGCTGGACGCGCTGAATGTGGGCATCCAACGCAAGAAGGTGAACTGGATTCTGGACGCGGACATTCGTGGGTTCTTGGATACGGCTTCATACTGCCCCCTGGTTCATGAAAGTTGTTCGAATAGCGCTGGCTGCTGATCGACCACTTTGATTCGCAAGCCTTTACGCCGGCCTTGTCTTAACAGCACGGCTTGAAGCTCGCCTCGCTTTACACGCTGCAACACCGTCTGCCGCGAAACGCCGAGTTTCATGGTGGTCTCCAGCATCGGCAGGTATTCCGGTGGTGCCTGCTGCACAATGCGCGCCCGCAACTCATCGGTGATCCGAATCTGCCAAGGCGCACCTGGCGTGACCTGCTCGCCCGCGATGAAACCATCGGCCAGCCAGCGATGAATCGAAGATGTGTTCATGCCCAAAATCTGCGCCGCTTTGCGAATCGAAACGAGCTCGCCAGAGGGCGGCTCAGCGGATGACGGCTGGAATCGCGGGATGTTGCGGTATCGTCGCAGGCTGCCGACCTGATTGGCGGTGAAGCGTTCGCCGGTAGCTGTTTTGCGGTCCTGACGATTCAAGATTCCTGCGATAACTTCGTCCGGATAAAGAGCGGCCAAACGCCGGAGCAGCGAGATCGTATCTTCGTCGGTGCGCGGTCCCATCGGCTTGAATCGCGGAATAGGGACATCCAGCATCGTAATCGCGCCGCCGCGTCAGCGCAGAGTCAGGTGCGCGTGACCTTCGGCTCGTTTGAGATGCAGGATGACTTCTTCCAGCAGCGTTCTCAGGAGTTCCTTGCGATCGCGATCCGTGATGGCCGGCGCAGTCCAGACTTGACGAATATCGGCGCCGAGCATCTGAATGCGTTTGAGTTGCTCGGGGCCAATTGGATTGGGCCGCTGTTGCTCGCGGCGGCGCAGTTCTGTTTCGGCGGCGGCCAGATCGCGTAGGCGATTCTCCCATTCGGTTTCTAGGCCGCGAGCAACAAGGCGGTTTTCCGGCTCCACGGCCCGGTATCGGCGTTCCGCTCGCTCCGCCTCATAACGCGTCCGTTCCACTTCCAGCCGCCACTGCGACAACGCAGCATCGTGATTCGCTTGGAGCTGTTGGACCGACAGCATGGTTGCTTCTACGGCCGCCGGTGTAACGGCTTCGAGGAAAGCGTTGGCCACGGCTTGCTCGATCACCATTCCGCCGACATTGAGACAGTACACACCGCGTCCGTTAACGAGGTCTTTGCCGGCGCAATGATAACCCGGTGCCGAGTTGCGGCCGCGATAATGAACATGCAGACGGCGGCCACAGTGCCCGCAGGTGGCGAGGCTCTGCAGCAGTGCCGATCCTTCTCTCACCGCGCCCCCAGCCTGATGCGGTTTGGGCCGGGTGTTGGAGTCGAGCCGTGCCTGGTTGGCTTGAAAGGTGACCCAATCGATGAAGCCGGATGATGATCCTGGATGAGCACGGACCACTGATCCATGGGTAAATGCCGAATGCGTTTTCTGACAGCGCCATTTCCATCAATGTAGCGTTCGTACTTGGTCTTGCCGTAGGTGTAAGCGCCAGCATACACCGGATTGGTCAGGATTTGGTGCAGTGCGTGGTAGGTTGGAGTCACCCAGCGGATCGGACCAGGCATGCCAGCGGGCATCGTCTGCAGCGGAAAAGACAGACCTTCGGAACGGAACCAGAGCCAGACCCGTCGCGCCGAGCCAAACTCGGCGAACCGCTCGAAAACCGCGCGGATGGCGCCGGTAACTGCCTCGTCTGGATGGAATAAGACTTCGCCATCCTGGTCTCCCCAAATGAAGCCCACGGGCAAGCCGCGGCGCAGTTCCCCGCGAGCTGCCTTGTTGCGGATGCCTCCGTCCAGGCGGGCGCGAATGATGTGTAGCTCGGCTTCGCTCATCGTGCCCTTTAGTCCCAGCAGCAGTCGATCGTTGAACAGCGCCGGATGATAAACGCCGTCGTTGTCGCCAATGAGAGTATCGGTGACGCCGCAGAGTTCCAGCAAACGATACCAATCCGCGTTGTTCCTCGCGAGGCGAGAAACTTCCAGGCCCAGAACGATGCCCACGTGAGCCAGGGCGACTTCGCTGGTGAGGCGAGCGAACCCGGAGCGCTTGTCGGTGGCGGAACCGGACAGCCCCAGATCTTCATCAATGACGACCACTTGCTCTTTGGACGAAAAGGGGACGAAAAGGGGACAGACGCATTTATTTTGCGTCAGACCTCAACCCCAAACAGACTCTGCTGCAAGCCGATTCGCTCCGACTGACACAGCCGTTTGGGGGGCCGCCCACGGGCCAAGACCTGGAGTCGCCTCCCCGCCTGCCGTTCGAGTTGCCGGAGGAATTCGCGCGATCCCAGTGGCTCGCCGGTGTGGGTCGCACGGCGGATGGAATCGCACTCCGTCTGAGATATGCCTGACCGGAGACCCTCTCTCCAGCCTGCGTAATCCCACCCGTCCAAGCGGCCGCTGCGGTCCAGTACGGCGTCGTTAGCGTGCTTCTGGCTGTGGGCCTTGGCGCTGGACCACGGCCAATCCCACGGCATCACGGTGAGGCCGGCGCGGATGGGATTCAGTTCGACATAACGAAGTGCGTTTTCCAGATGTGCGGCATCGAGCGGGCAGGAGAAGAAGCGGTTCTGCCATAAGTGCCCGCTACGTTTCTCGGACAGGTTCAAGGCCAGCGCATATTCTGCATGGGTCTGGCCGAACGTGCGCGCCAGCGAATTTTCGTGCGCCGGTACGACCAGCAGGTGAACATGATTGGTCATCAGGCAGTAACCGGCGATTTGCGTGCCGTAGCGGATGGCGTATCGGGTTAACAGATCCAGATAGAGACGGCGATCATCATCGGAGTAGAATACTTGCTGTCGATTGTTGCCGCGCTGGGTGACGTGGTGGACCACGCCCGGAACGATGATGCGAGCACGTCGGGGCATAAATCTGAAGTCTTTGAGGGGGGCCTGGGCTCTCATGGAAAATGCGTCTGTCCCCTTTTTGTCGTCCCCTTTTTTGTCCCCCTTTTTGTCCCGTCCCCTTTTTGTCTTTGTCCCCTTTTTGTCTCGATTTTCGCCACCGCGACCGCGCCCGCAAGGGCCAGCACCACCAGCCAGCCAGCCGTTAGACCGGGATGTTGCCACAGCTGATTCCTGCCACCGGGAGAAGGAAAAAGTGAAACGGCTGATCGAGCCGTAGTTCTTTGTACGTCTCCGCAGTGTTTGCTGGCATCGTATTCTCCTTGTTACTGACGCATTATTCTACGATGACCGGCATTGCGTAACCGGACCGCGCGGCGCATCATTTAGTGCGTAACCGGCGCGCACCGGCCCGCGTTAAGATTACTTCTCAGCCATGTTCACCTTTGTTGTCCACGCATGGAAATCCTGGAAGAGCGCCAAAGCTGTTGGCCTGCTCGCTGCCACTGCCCTGGCCGCCGGAATCGGATCCGCTACGGCGATCTACACCGTAATCGATGCGGTCCTGATCAAGCCCGTGCCTTGGCAGCATAGTGAGCGATTTCTCGCCCTGTTCAGCGCGCGGCTGGACAATACGAGCAAAGGGGAGTGGGCCTCGACTTCTTGGCTGGATCTCGTGGACTACCAGCAAAGAACCCGTAGCTTCGATGCGTTTGGAGTGTTTTTACCGCGAGAGTTCAGTCTGACTTCGCCCGGCCAGCCCCAGCATTTGACGGGAGTCGAGGTGACGCCTTCTTTTGCCCAGAGCCTCGGCGTCTCGCCTCTGGTAGGGCGCTGGTTTGGCGAGACGGCAAAACGAACAGGGCAACGTGAATCTGGCAGTGATTTCGAGCGCGCTCTGGAACCGTCTGGGGAGCGATCCGAAGATCATCGGCCGGTCCGTCACCATGGATGGGCGGCAGTACACAGTCACCGGGGTAATGCCGGCGTGGTTTCGATTGCCCGTCGCCTTCGTCGCAGGGGGAGAATCCCGAACCGACGTCTGGGTGCCCCTAAGTTCGCAAACCGCACGGAGGGATCGCGGCTATGCAGGTTACTTCTGTTACGCCAAGCTCAGGCCGGGCGTATCGCTTGCCCAAGCTGACGCGGATGTGAAAAGTGTAGCCGCGGAAATTGGCAAACAGTACCCGGCGGAACATCGGAAGTACACGGCGCTTGTCATCAATCTGCTCGAATCCGTTGTGAAAGAGATTCGTCCTGCGTTGCTGCTGCTATTCGCCGCTGCTGGGATCCTGCTATTGATCACTTGCGCCAACGTTGCGGGATTGCTGCTGGCGAGGTCGGTCATGCGCGCGCGAGAAACCGCCATCCGCGTCGTGCTCGGCGCCGCCCGTTGGCAGCTCGCGTTGCAATATTTCATCGAAGGGCTCGTGGTTGCTCTGGCCGGGGCGGCGGGTGGCGTTGTGGTGAGCGTTGCCATCGTACGCCTGGTTCTTTCCATGGCGGCGGATTACATTCCGCGCGCCGATGGAATCGGCATCCACTGGACGGTCCTTCTCTTCGCGTTCGGCGCGGCGATTCTCGCCACCGTGCTGTTCAGTCTGGCGCCACTCTGGCAGGCCGTGCGCATCTTCCCCAATCAGGCGCTGATTGATGGAGTGCGTGCGTCGGCGCCCGCTCGCAGCCGACGATTGTCTCGGACGCTCGTCATTGCGGAGATCGCACTCGCATTTACGATGCTCTCCGTGAGCGCGGTCGTCATCGGACATCTGAATGGCCTGCTGCACACTGCGCCGGGATTTGAGCCCGGCGGTTTGTTGACATTTAGCATGAACACCAGCAGTGGCGATTATCCGGATGCCGCGCGGTTGGTCCCGTATCAGAAGCGTTTGCTCCAGGCGATCGATCGGATACCGGGTGTGAGTGGCGCCGCGATCGTCGATCATTTGCCGCTAGAAGGCTGCTGCATGGTCACCTCGCTATTCCCCGAAGGAATTCCCGGCGATGACAATGGCGTCCACGAGGTGAATCTCCTAGTCATCAGTCCAGGGTATTTCCAGACCATGCGGATCCCCTTGCTGCAAGGACGCAGTTTTGACGACAGCGATGATGGGAAGGGGCGTCCTGGGCATCGTAATAGACATCGCCGCTGCGAAACTGTACTGGCGTGGCCGCGACGCATTAGGCGCATACGCGCGGCTTGGCGGCGCGAGTGGATCCCGCGTGAGGATTGTCGGCATCGTCGGAAACGTGCGCAATCGGGGACTGGGCGAGGAAACCGAGGCCGAATTGTATTTACCCTCTACAGCCGTGCTGTTGAATCCGATGCATTTCGTTGTGCGCTCGCCTCTTCCGGCGTCAGCCCTGGTGCAGGAAATAAGACGTTCGATCCAGGGCGTCGATCCCTCACAGCCTTTCTATGAAGTACACACCATGCCCGAGATTGTTCTGGGTTCTGTGACCAGCGAACGGTTGCAGTCGCTCCTAACGGCGTTTTTCGCTTTTACCGCGTTGCTGATGGCGGCGCTGGGAATTTACGGCGTAGTGGCGTATTCCGTGCGCCACAGGACCGTAGAGTTCGGCACGCGGATGGCCGTAGGGGCAGTGGCGCGCGATGTTCTCGGTCTGGTATTGAGCGATGCGCTAAAAATGGCGGTGTATGGAATTGCCATCGGCGGAGTCGTGGTGGTAGCCGCCGTTTACCTACTCAAATCGCAGATCTTCGGAATTCAGGTTGACGATCTTCGGCCGTTTCTATTCTCGACTGGGATCGTAGCGGCCATCACCGCTCTAGCTTGTTTCTTTCCGGCCTGGCGAGCGACTTTGGTTTCCCCCATGGTCGCCATCCGCGATGATCCGGGATCTATGTGGAGAAGCGCCCGGACCGGAGCCTGGGGATTTACCAAGCGGGTCTCGGCCTTGATCTCCGGCTCTGGCGCCGAAGGGAACGTATCCGAAGGGGCCTTGATGGCGGACTTCGTGGACTCGAGCCGCCACGCGGAATCGTTTCGCCAGGCCATACAACTCGCCCTGGCCGCGCTCCGCGACGTCATCCACTGCGAGTCGGCTCTGCTGCTGGAAAAGAATTCCGCGCAGGCATATAGTTGCATCGCGCGTGTGCCCGGCGACTGCGGAGATGGCTGTACGGTTCCTGCCGGAGGGTTGCTGATTGGCCGGCTGCGCGGTTATTCTTTCCCGCTGCCGTTGACACCCGGCGATTTTGATGCCTGGAGCCGCTGGGCATCGAGCGATGCCGGGCATCTGGCTGAAATCGAGTGTCTTCGCAGTGTCGGCACGGCGCTCGCCGTTCCGCTGCTCGCAAAAAACGACATTGTCGGGATCCTCCTCCTCGGCCCGCCGGTGGCGCGCGCCGAATTTAGCGCGGCGGAGAAACGCGCTCTTCAGAGTTGCGCCGGACAATTCGCCCTCATGATGGAGAACGCGCGCCTGACGGATCGAATGGTCGAACAGGAAAAGTTGAGCCGTGATATTCAGCTCGCGGCCGAAGTGCAAAAGCGATTGTTCCCGGACAACCCTCCCGCCACCGCCACCGTGACGCTGGCTGGAGTCTCGCTGCCCGCTCGCAGCGTTGGCGGCGACTATTACGATTTTTTCGACCTTGGAAATCAGCGGATCGGCATCGCACTCGCCGACGTCGCCGGAAAAGGAGTCGCCGCGGCTCTGATCATGTCCGTGGTACAGGCATCCTTGCGCATCCTCGCAACCGAAGAGAGCGCATCGCTCGCGACGCTCGCGGCACGCATGAACCGCTTCCTTCATCGCTCCACCGGATCGAATGCGTATGCCACCTTCTTCTATGCCCAGATTGATGAGCGATTGCGGCAGCTCCGCTATGTGAACGCCGGCCACAATCCGCCATGCCTGCTGCGGTGTTCCGCAGATCAGTCCATCGAAGAGTTACCTGCCGGGGGCACCGTCATCGGGCTGTTTCCGCAGGCCGATTATGAAGAGGGCGTTCTCGATCTGCGGCCCGGCGATGTGTTCCTGGCATTCACCGACGGAGTGCCGGAAGCGTTGAGCCCCAAGGAGGACGAGTTCGGCGAAGAGAGATTAAAGAATCTGCTGCGCCGGTCCGCTCATCTGCCCGTCGGCGAAATGGTATCGGCGATCACCAATGAGTTGAAAATTTGGATGGATAGCGCCATCCAGTATGACGATCTGACTTTCATCCTCATGAAAGTGAATTCGAGCCCAGAGTGACTGTCGGTCAAATCAGTTGAAAAATAAGAAGTTACGGATTTTCTTGCCTGCTCGTGCATTAATGGTATTGCGCCTCGCCCCAGTTTTTGCTATTCTCGCCAGTGCCGCAAAAAATTGGATCTCGCAAGGGGAGGAGTTTGGGCGGGGTTGCCCAAGCGCGGCTAGGGTGTTATAGTATCCAGAGATCCTAGTAAGGAAAGGTAACAAAACCTGGCACGGCCATCGTGTCCGGCGGAATACGGCCTTCCTGGTAGTTCTTTCAAGATTTTTTAAAATTCTAATCGGTTCGATCCTGCGCCTGTAAGGTGCTTTGAAGCCTTGCGAATTTGAGGCTCGATCGGCCGGAACAAGTTTCGAGGCCTGCGGTGCGGTCCGGTATCGCAAGATGTCGGTGCGTGGCCGCACAGATCTTTGACAATCTGGTTGGATGCAGTAAAGAAGAACTTCGTCAGAACTCTGAGTCAAACCGGAGCGATTTCTAAACTCACAATTTCAAATGAGAGTTTGATCCCGGCTCAGAATCAACGCTGGCGGCGCGCCTAACACATGCAAGTCGAACGAGAAAGCGGAGCAATCCATGAGTACAGTGGCGTACGGGTGAGTAACACGTGGATAATCTACCTCTTAGTGGGGAATAACCCTGGGAAACCGGCGCTAATACCGCATAAGCTCGAGAGAGGAAAGCAGCAATGCGCTGAGAGAGGAGTCCGCGGCCGATTAGCTAGTTGGCAGGGTAAAAGCCTACCAAGGCAGAGATCGGTAGCCGGCCTGAGAGGGCACACGGCCACACTGGCACTGAAACACGGGCCAGACTCCTACGGGAGGCAGCAGTGGGGAATCTTGCACAATGGGGGAAACCCTGATGCAGCGACGCCGCGTGAGCGATGAAGCCCTTCGGGGTGTAAAGCTCTTTCGGCAGGGAAGATTATGACGGTACCTGCAGAAGCAGCTGCGGCTAACTACGTGCCAGCAGCCGCGGTAATACGTAGGCAGCAAGCGTTGTTCGGAGTTACTGGGCGTAAAGGGTGTGTAGGCGGTTCTCTAAGTTTGGTGTGAAATCTCCCGGCTCAACTGGGAGGGTGCGCCGAATACTGAAGGACTAGAGTGCGGGAGAGGAGAGTGGAATTCCTGGTGTAGCGGTGAAATGCGTAGATATCAGGAGGAACACCGGTGGTGTAGACGGCTCTCTGGACCGTAACTGACGCTGAGACACGAAAGCGTGGGTAGCAAACAGGATTAGATACCCTGGTAGTCCACGCCCTAAACGATGCATATTTGGTGTGGGTCATTCAGTTGATCCGTGCCGGAGCTAACGCGTTAAATATGCCGCCTGGGGAGTACAGTCGCAAGGCTGAAACTCAAAGGAATTGACGGGGGCCCGCACAAGCGGTGGAGCATGTGGTTCAATTCGACGCAACGCGAAGAACCTTACCTGGGCTCGAACGGCTTGTCAACGGTCGGTGGAAACACGGCTACCCCGCAAGGGGGTCGAGTCGAGGTGCTGCATGGCTGTCGTCAGCTCGTGTCGTGAGATGTTGGGTTAAGTCCCGCAACGAGCGCAACCCTTGTCCTGTGTTGCCATGCCGAAAGGCGGAACTCGCAGGAGACCGCCAGCGATAAGCTGGAGGAAGGTGGGGATGACGTCAAGTCCTCATGGCCTTTATGTCCAGGGCTACACACGTGCTACAATGGACGGTACAAAGCGCCGCTAACCCGCGAGGGGGAGCCAATCGCAAAAAACCGTTCTCAGTTCGGATTGCAGGCTGCAACTCGCCTGCATGAAGCTGGAATCGCTAGTAATGGCAGATCAGCACGCTGCCGTGAATACGTTCCCGGGCCTTGTACACACCGCCCGTCACATCACGAAAGTGGATTGTACTAGAAGTCTGCAGGCTGACCCGCAAGGGGGGCAGCGGCCCAAGGTATGATTCATGATTGGGGTGAAGTCGTAACAAGGTAGCCGTAGGAGAACCTGCGGCTGGATCACCTCCTTTCTAAGAGAGAACGTGGGTGGAGTTCCGAAAGCCGACTGAATGTACACGGGCGAGTAGGCAGCCGTTCCACTCCAAACCGCTAGTCCGAGTTCGGCGGAAGCAGTAGCTCGCGTGAATCGCTACTCGTACGGAGTCTCTACTTGAAGTTTCGTGAAGTCGGTCTGGAGTCGAGAGCTGGTCTTCGCTGGTCCCTGCATCCAACCGGCCTCGATTGAAGATTTTCGGGGGCTGTAGCTCAGCTGGGAGAGCGCCTGATTTGCATTCAGGAGGTCGCCGGTTCGATCCCGACCAGCTCCACCAGTGTGGTAGGCAGGAACCTGGGCCTGTAGCTCAGTGGCTAGAGCGCACCCCTGATAAGGGTGAGGTCGGTAGTTCAATTCTACCCAGGCCCACCAGAAAAAGCAGAGTCAGCAATCAGGTTTTAGAGTCGCCAGCGTGTTAGCGGATCTTAGCTGAACAGCTGAGAGCCTAACACCTGAGCACCGAGGTGTTTCTGATCTTTGACAATTGAATATTGACGGGCATTTACCATAAGTAAATGCAGGAAGCGCAGAAAGAATGTCACGTTTGTGTGTCAGAAGTAGATTTTATGGTCAAGCTACTAAGGGCGTGTGTGTGGATGCCTTGGCGCAAGTAGGCGAAGAAGGACGTGGTCAGCTGCGATAAGCCTCGGGAAGCCGCTAACAGGCTGTGATCCGGAGATTTCCGAATGGGGAAACCCAACGGGTGCGAACACCCGTTACCGTCATCTGAATTCATAGGGTGGCGGAGCGAACCCGGGGAAGTGAACCATCTCAGTACCCGGAGGAAGAGAAAACAACCGTGATTCCGATAGTAGTGGCGAGCGAAATCGGAAGAGCCTAAACCAGGCGATTCGAAAGGAGAGCCCGGGGTTGCAGGACCACAATAATCAGGTGGCGTGCCGTGGCGAACGGAGGCTCAGACCTGGTTAAACGAGGGATAGGAAAGTGTTAATCGAACGGTCTGGAAAGGCCGGCCATAGAGGGTGACAGCCCCGTAGGTGAAAATGCAATCCTCCTTCCAGTGGCTCCTAAGTACCGCGGGACACGTGGAACCCTGCGGGAATCTGCCGGGACCATCCGGCAAGGCTAAATACTCACTTGCGACCGATAGTGAACCAGTACCGTGAGGGAAAGGTGAAAAGAACCCCTGCGAGGGGAGTGAAATAGTACCTGAAACCACACGCTTACAAGCAGTTGGAGGGCTATGCTCCGCAAGGAGAATGCCTGACATCGTGCCTATTGCATAATGAGCTGGCTAGTTATTCTCAGTGGCAAGGTTAAGCGAAAGCGAGCCGAAGCGAAAGCGAGTCTGAATAGGGCGTTGAGTCGCTGGGAATAGACGCGAAGCGGGATGATCTACCCTTGGCCAGGATGAAGTCCGTGTAACAGCGGATGGAGGTCCGAACCAGTGTTGGTTGAAAACAGCTTGGATGAGCTGAGGGTAGGGGTGAAAGGCTAATCAAATTCCGTGATAGCTCGTTCTTTCCGAAATAGCTTTAGGGCTAGCCTCGCGTGGTCCGTCGCGGTGGTAGAGAACTGAATGGACTAGGGGCCTTCCCAGGTTACCGAATCCAACCAAACTTCGAATGCCGTGAACGTGTAGCGCGGGAGTCAGACTGTGGGGGCTAAGCTTCATAGTCGAAAGGGAAACAGCCCAGACCATCAACTAAGGTCCCTAAATCTATGCTCAGTGGGAAAGGAAGTCGGGAGACTCAGACAGCCAGGAGGTTGGCTTAGAAGCAGCCATCCTTTAAAGAAAGCGTAACAGCTCACTGGTCGAGTCGCTCGGTGCCGACAATATAACGGGGCTCAAGCATAGTACCGAAGTTATGGATTCCCGGGTAAAACCGGGGATGGTAGGAAAGCATTCTTAGCTGCAGTGAAGGTCGACCGAGAGGACGGCTGGAGCGGTTAGGAAGTGACTCTGCCAGCATAAGTAGCGAAAAACCAGGTGCGAACCCTGGTCGCCGTAAGTCTAAGGATTCCTGAGAAAGGTTAATCCGCTCAGGGTTAGTCGGAGCCTAAGGTGAGGCCGAAAGGCGTAACCGATGGACAGCAGGTTAATATTCCTGCACTACCGAAGCTCGATCAAGACCGAAGGGGGGACGCAGACCGTAAGCCCATTTGCGCAATGGTTTCAATGCTGGGTGAAGGGAGATCCGGATTGGCAAATCCGCCGGGTCGTCTGCCAGGAAAAGCCTCTAAGGAGAGTTAGGTATCCGTACCACAAACCGACACAGGTGGACGAGATGAATATTCTAAGGCGCTCGGGTGATGGTATGTTCAGGAACTAGGCACATTAGCTCCGTAACTTCGGGAGAAGGAGTGCCCATCGCAAGAGGGGTCGCAGTGAATAGTCTCAGGCGACTGTTTAACAAAAACACAGGTCTCTGCAAAGTCGAAAACGACGTATAGGGGCTGACGCCTGCCCGGTGCCGGAAGGTTAAAGGGAGAGGTCAGCCGCAAGGCGAAGCTTTGAACTGAAGCCCCGGTGAACGGCGGCCGTAACTATAACGGTCCTAAGGTAGCGAAATTCCTTGTCGGGTAAGTTCCGACCTGCACGAATGGCGTAACGATCTGAGAACTGTCTTAACAAGCCGCCCGGCGAACTTGTGGTCCCGGTGAAGACGCCGGGTGCCCGCCACTAGACGGAAAGACCCCGTGCACCTTTACTATACCTTTTCATTGAACTATGGGGCCATCTGCGCAGGATAGGTGGGAGGCTTTGATTCCGGGTTCTCGGACTCGGAGGAGCCAACGGTGAGATACCACCCTGATGGTTCTGTGGTTCTAACTTACTCCCGTAATCCGGGAGAAGGACAATGGAAGGCGGGTAGTTTGACTGGGGCGGTCGCCTCCTAAACGGTAACGGAGGCGCGCGAAGCTTGGTTCAGGCTGTTTGGAAATCAGCCGACGAGTGCAAAGGCATAAACCAGGTTAACTGCGAGACCAACAAGTCGAGCAGATGCGAAAGTAGGCCTTAGTGATCCGGTGGTTCTGTATGGAAGGGCCATCGCTCAACGGATAAAAGGTACGCCGGGGATAACAGGCTGATCGGAGTCAAGAGTTCACATCGACGCTCCGGTTTGGCACCTCGATGTCGGCTCATCGCATCCTGGGGGTGTAGAAGCTCCCAAGGGTTAGGCTGTTCGCCTATTAAAGCGGTACGTGAGCTGGGTTCAGAACGTCGCGAGACAGTTCGGTCCCTATCTGTGGTGGGCGTAGGAGATTTGAGGGGGCTTGCCCTTAGTACGAGAGGACCGGGGTGAACGAACCTCTTGTGATCCAGTTGTCACGCCAGTGGCATAGCTGGGTAGCGAAGTTCGGTCAGGATAAACGCTGAATGCATATAAGCGTGAAACCTTCCCCAAGATGAGATCTCCCAAGCTTCGAAAGGTAATAAGAGCACAGGAAGACTACCTGTTTGATAGGACGGATGTGTAAGTTGTAGTAACATGTTGAGCTAACCGTTACTAATTGCCCGTTCGGCTTGACCATAAAATTTACTCTGCACACAACGTGAGTTCTTTGGAGTAGTGGTAAGTCCCGTCAATATTCAGTGAAAGGAGTCAGGAGACAGAAGTCAGGAGTCAGAATGGTTATTCTGGCTTCTGACCCCTGTCTTCTGGTTTCTGTAGCCAAGTTCTGGGTGACCATAGCGAGGGGGACCCACCCGTTCCCATCCCGAACACGGAAGTTAAGCCCCTCAGCCCCGATTGTACTGCACGCGCAAGTGTGTGGGAGAGTAGGAAGTTGCCCGGTTATACATCAAAAGCCCGAGCCGAAAGGCTCGGGCTTTTGTGTTTTTTCGACCGCTTCGCCGCGTTGCCCCATTTACATTTAACTGTAATAACTCAGACTTGATCTGACATAGTTGGTTAGATCAAGCAGCCGCATCAGCGGCCGCGCCTCCGCCTACGCTCCGCTGCGCAGGGCTCCGCTCCGGCTCCGGCGCTACGTTCTGGAACGAGTCGAGCATTTTCTCTTGCGCCAAGTGTGCCGAGTCCGAGAAAGTCTGCATCGGGGTCTTGCCATAACAGTACTTTCCAGAATGTGTTCGTGTCAGATTGTACTCCCGCAGCCAGTCATCCAGATCCGCCTGTAATTCGTCGAGGCGCTGATAGAGCTTCTTGCGAAAGGCGGTGGCATAAAACTCTTCCTGGATGGTGCGATGGAAGCGCTCGCAGATACCGTTGGTCTGCGGATGCCGGGCCTTGGTGCGGCTGTGGTCGATATTCTCGACCGCCAGGTACAACTGGTATTCGTGATGCTCGCGCTGCCCACAGTATTCTGTACCGCGATCGGTGAGCACGCGCAGCAGCGGAACTTTCTGCTCCTCGAAGAACGGCAGCACGCGGTCGTTAAGCATGTCGGCGGCCACCAGAGCATTTTTGCGGTCGTAGAGCTTGGCGAAAGCGACCTTGGTGTACGTGTCGAGGAACGTCTGCTGATAGATCCGGCCCACGCTCTTGATCGTGCCCACGTAATAGGTATCCTGGGCTCCTAGGTAGCCGGGATGCGCGGTTTCGATCTCGCCGTGCGCTTCCTTTTCCTCGCGCGCCCGCTCCATGGCGCGGAGTTGCTCCTCGGTGAGAACGATGTGTTCCTGGGCGGCCTTGGCCTCGAGCGCCTTCAGCCGCTTACGAAACGTTTCCAGATCATGCCGGAGCCAGACGCTGCGAACGCCCGTGGGAGAAACGAATAGGCCACGCTTGGTCAGTTCGTTCGCCACACGCACCTGGCCCAAAGCCGGCTTCTCCAAGGCCATCTCCATAATGGCCTTTTCAACGTGATCCTCGACCCGATTCTTCGGACAAGGCTTGCGTCGGCTGATCTCGCGCAACGCCAGCTCGCCGCCCTTGTCGTACAGTTCTTTGAAACGGTAGAAACTATCTCTGGAATAACCCATCACCTTGCAGGCTTCCGAGACGCTGCCCAGCATCTCGCTGAGCTTCAACAGCCCTACTTTGTTCTTGATGATCTTCTGTTCGGTGTTCATCGCTGACACTCTCCTGACCGCGCTTCCGCGCAGTCTATCAAATGTCAGATCAAGTTGAGATTAGTACAATTTAACTAATTCCGTATGTACTCACTTGTGAGCGAATTCTTTGCCGTGAGCAATTGCTTGGGCGTGCCTTCGAACATCACCCTGCCACCTTTGGTGCCACCCTCTGGACCCATATCGATGATCCAATCTGCGTTCTTGATCACGCTTACGCTGTGTTCGATCACAATGACAGTGTTGCCGGCGTCCACGAGGCGATTCATGATCTCGAGCAGGTGGCTGATATCAGACATGTGCAAGCCGGTCGTTGGCTCATCAAGAACGTAAATACTTCCTTGTTTGTGAAGTTCACTGGCAAGTTTGATACGCTGACATTCACCACCGGAGAGCGTGCTCAACGGTTGGCCCAGAGTCAGATAATCGAGACCTACATCGCTCATGGCCTGCAATTTGCCGGTGATCTTCTCGATCTTGAAGTATTCGAGTGCCTGTTGCACAGTCATTTCCAGTACATCGTTGATCGATTTCCCGTTGAGCTTGTAAGCCAGTACTTCATCCTTGAAACGCTTGCCCTCGCAGATCTCACATGGCGACTTGACCTCGCCCATCGCGGGGATCTCCGTGTAGATCACGCCCAGTCCCTGGCAGTTTTCGCAGGCGCCTTCCGAATTGAAGCTGAACAGGGATGGGCTCACCTTGTTCGCGGCCGCGAAGGCCTTTCGCACCTCGTCCATGATGCCGGTATAGGTGCCGGGATTGGACCGGCTCGAAACACCCACAGGGGATTGGTCGATCACAATGGAATCCGGGTGTTGGCGTAGAAAGGTCTGGTGAATCAACGAGCTCTTCCCCGAACCTGCCACACCTGTGATCACCGTGAGTACACCCTTCGGGATGTCGACGCTCACGTTCTGCAGGTTGTTGGCTTTTGCATTCTTGACCGGCAGTTTTCCACTGGGGGAGCGAAAATCGCTTTTGATCGACACCGACAGTTTCATATATTTTCCTGTCAGTGTGTCCGCGCTCAACAGGTTCTTGAACGGACCTTCGTACATGACCTGGCCGCCCTGACTGCCTGCATGCGGACCCAGGTCCACGATATTGTCAGCCACTTTAATGACATCAGGATCATGTTCTACCACGAGAACCGTATTTCCTCGATCACGCAATTGTTGAAGAAGTTCATTCAAACGATGCACATCACGCGGGTGAAGACCCACGCTGGGCTCGTCGAACACATACATCACGTCCACGAGGCTGCTACTCAGGTGTTTGACGATCTTCACGCGCTGCGATTCGCCGCCGGAGAGCGTGTCTGTTTCACGATTTAAGGTGAGATATTCGAGGCCGATATCCACGAGATATTGCAGGCGCTGGATCAATGTTTTCAAAATGGGTGTGGCTTTCGGTTCCTTGATCGTCTTGATCACACCGATCAACTGGTCGACTTCCATCGAGGCCAGCTCGGCGATGTTGTATCCGTCGATCTTGCACTTCAGCACTTCCTGACTTAAGCGCGCGCCCTTGCACACCGTGCACGGCGCCATCGTGATGTAAGGCGCTACGGCCTTTTGCGTACGTTCAGACATGGTCTTCACGTCGCGCGTGATGTACTTGGCGGTAAATCTGCTGATGATGCCTTCACACGTTAAATTGAAGGCCTTGCCTCCGACATTTGTTTTCACTTTATATGGTTTGCCGTATAAAAGCAGTTCCATTTCTTTTTCGCTGAACTTCGAAAGCTTCTTGTCCATGTCGAAGAGTTTCGACTGGCCGAGGAAGTTCCAGCCCCAGCTGTCGACGGCATATTCATGGAACAGAATCGCGCCTTGGTTCAGTGTTTTGGATTTATCGAGGAACAGATCCAGGTCCACGCCCATCTTGCGCCCGAGGCCGTTGCAGTTCGGGCACATGCCCTTTGGGTCGTTGAAGGAAAAGACATTCGCATGTCCCACATACGGTTTGCCGATGTGGGAATACAACCGGCGCAGCACCGAGTAGATGTCGGTGATCGTGCCCATCGTCGAATGGGACCCGCCGCCGAGCCGTTTCTGGTCCACGACGATCGGCATGCTCAGGTTCTCAATGGCATCGGCGTCCGGCTGGGAGTAGCGCGGCAGGAAGGTGCGGATGAACATGCTGAAATTCTCGTTCATCTGGCGTTGTGCCTCGGTCGCGACGGTATCGAAGACGATCGACGATTTGCCGGAACCCGAGACGCCGGTGAAGATCGTGATCTTGCGTTTGGGGATGCGCAGCGAGACGTTCTTGAGATTATTCTCGCGCGCACCGCGTATCTCAATGTATTCCTGAGACATGGTTTCCTCTACGGTTTGATATTTTGATTCAGGCGAACAGGTTGGTCGGATCGTACTTGGCCTCGATCTGGTGCAGGGGATCCCATGTGGACCCCGGATAGGCCGCGCGGACCTGAGCCTCGTCCGCCTCCCCGAGAAAGTTCAGATAGGCTGCCCTTGTCACTCTAACCTACGGCGCGGGCGTTCCGCTTAGCGTTGATAGCGTGCCAGCTGGGTGAGCTGAATGAGGTTGCCGCAGGTGTCCTTCAGCATCGCAATGGTCGAGGCGGTAACGTCGGTGGGCGGCATCGTGAACTCGGCGCCGCGGGCTTTGATCCGCTCGTAGTCGCCCTTCACGTCGTCGGTGTAGAACATGGCCGCGGGCTGGCCCTGTTGAAAGATTGCCTGCTGATACGCTTTGGCCGCGGGGCTGTTGTTCAGCGCCAGCTGCAGCTCAGTGCCGTCCGGCTCCTCGGGCGAGGCCACCGTCAGCCAGCGAAATGGGCCCTGACTGAAATCGGTCTTCTTGGCAAAGCCCAGTACCTCCGTATAGAAGCGCAGGGCCTTGTCCTGGTCGTCCACGTATACGCTGGTCACTTTGATTTTCATTTCGTTTCTCCTGTGTCATGTTCGCGGTTTGGGCCGCGTCGTCTTCTTCTTGCCTTCCTTTTCGTCAGTGTTGATTGATCCATGCGGTCGAGGTGGCGTTCGAGAGCATCTACGTGAGCGGACCAGAACCGGCGGAACGGAGCCAGCCAGGCATCCACCTCCTGAAGTGGTTCAGGTTTCAGCCGGTAGAGACGGCGCTGCGCGTCCACCGTGGATTCCACGAAACCGGCCTCTCGCAGCACTCGCAGGTGCTTTGACACGGTCGGCTGCGTCATACGAAGCTGGCGCTCGATCTCTCCAACCGACTGTTGTGACGAGACCAGGAGGCTCAATATTGCGCGGCGGTTCGGCTCCGCAATGATATCGAACACAGATTCCACTCTCTTGGTATACTCCACAGAGCATATGCTTGCCAAGGTATATAAAGGCCCGGGGGTCTAGGCACACCAACAAACACGTATTCCAGGTCTTGTAACAGGTTTCTTCGTGAACTCAGCGCTCTGTGTTTCAGGTAACACCAAAACTGGAAATCCTGGGCTTACGCGCCTAATTTCAGGTGTATACTGGCAGCTACCCCGGAATTAAGAACGGAAATCCGGGATAAAAGGAGAGCAATATGGCGGAAAATCCGGCTGCAACGGCCAAAGCCGCAAGCCTGAAAGGCAACATAAAGATCCGTGTGACCCAAAACGTCACGCTCGAAAACCTGCACAGCATCATCGATAACATAGTGGGGATGACGGGCTGTCGTACGTGCGGGCTACTGGGAGTCGACCTTCAATTGGGCGGCGACCCCGTGGAGTTTCAGCAGATCACGAAGCTTCCGGGTGTGCAATCCGCCAGTTTTAGCGACTGAACGGAGAAGGAAATGGCCGGCGTCGACGCCACATTCTGTACCCATCCCCGGCCGGCGCTGGCCACTACATACGAAGGCGACGACCACACGCTTCTTGAGCGGTTGGCCCCGCTCATTGACGCCATTGAAATTTCACCCGACGCCATTGCTCGCTCGGACGCCAAACGGGCACGGTTGCGACGCGAAGTGCTCGATGAATACGCGTCCCTAACTCCGCAAGTCACTCTAATCGCGCACGGCGTCGGGCTTTCCATCGGATCGTTCAACGACTGGGAGGAAAGTTATCTGAGCCTGTTGGATGAGCTCTTCGCGCGCTTCGACCTCGAATGGCACAGCGAGCATCTCGGCTTCACTGTGGTGGCCGGCGAGAACACCGGCACGATGTTCCCGTTGCCCCATACCGAAGAAGCGCTTGATCTGGTCTGCCAGCGGGTCCGCATCCTTCAGGAGCGATACCGGGTTCCGTTCCTGCTCGAGGACGTCATTCACCTGCTTCCCGAGGCACCTGGCCAGTTCACGCCCGCCGGCTTCCTGAACGCTATCACATCGCGCACGGGATGCGGGCTGATCCTGGATGCGTACAATCTTGAATGCGACGCGTATAACCAGGGATTTGATATTCCAGCATTCCTTGATGAGCTCGATCTGGCCACCGTGCGCGAACTGCATATCGCCGGCGGCGTACGGCACGACGGTTTCCAGCTGGATATCCACTCGCGCCCCGCGTGCGACAGCACGCTCGCGCTGGCGAGGGACATCGTCGAGCGCTCTCCCGGTCTGCGCATCGTCACGTACGAATTCCTCAAGGAAGCCATCGCCTCGCTCGGTCATGACGGGATCTGTGCGGAGCTGACGCGCATCCGCCAGGCGATTCTGCAATGACGCAGCTCGAAGCTCATCAACGCGGTCTGCTCGATCTCATCAAGAGCCGCGGCGATCCTTCGGACGATCCTTATCTTCGTCGCGTCGCCGGCTCGCGCGAGCTCGCCATGATGCGCGAAATCGCAGTGTGGTGGCGGGGGTTGCAGCTCGAATCTCAATGCCGCTTCACCTCGCGCCTGCTGAAACGCCTGGGATGCTTTGACGAGCTGATCGTTACCTACTTCAACTGCAATGCAACTTCACCCTTTGTCGAGGAGCTCAGCCGCGACTTCCTCGCCTGGCTGTGCAGCCAGCAGGATCCGCTGATCCACGCTGTTTCGCAATTTGAGCGCGCATTTCTGGAAGCCCGCGCCGGCTCCGAGGAAGTGTTCGAAGTCCTTTGGGACCGGCATCCCGACCGGGTCTTCCGCGCGCTCGGAGACGGCGGTAAACTTCCGGTTCCAGAGCCCGGGTATCTCTACCGGATGCGGATCGATCGAGGCCTGCCGCGCATGGTGGCGTGCACGTGCGAATCCGCCGTAGATATCGTCAGTTGAAAACGCCACACGCTAAAGCAAGCCCGGTGAGTTTCCTGTGGAAGTCATTGCAAGCGAGCAACGAGCGCGAGTATGAAATAGAGGTCTTGCAGTCTTGCCTGGCGCGGCTTGCTGAACTGCGGGAACGGAGGCTTACTAGTCAAACCTCCTGAGCCAGATATCGCGTACGGAGATCTTGCACGGCTGGCTTTCGATCTCGAAGCCGATGAGTCCCGGTTGGTTATTGACTGAGTCTTTATTGTCATCGATGAAGACCGCCATCAGCTGGCCGTTCATGATGTGCATCATCACGCCGCCACGCGCGATGATCTCGTAGTCGTTCCATTCGTTGACCTTCACATAGCCACCTAGCGCCTGCTTGTCGCCGATAGTGGCAACGAGGCGGTTGGTCTGGCCGGGCAGCGCCTGCGTTACCTGGCCGCGATACGCGAGGATGCCCTGCATCGTGTTTTCGGAGTACCACTGGCCTGTGTACGCCGCAGCCTGTGCACTGACCGGGAACCAGAAGTCTGCCTGCGGGCCGGTCATCATAAACTTGAGGTCATACGGCGGCTGGCCTGCGGGCTGCGGCCGTGTCCACGGTACGCCGGTGACGCTTCGGTATTGAATGCCGCCACCACCGCCTTTTTCGATCTTCATCTGCAGCTTCAGATCGAAGTCGCGTGTTTTGTCGCCGCGATAGACGATGTAGTTGTTGCCCTTTGGCTTGCCCTCGAACGTTTCGCCCACCATGACGCCGTCTTCGACGCGCCAGATGTTGGGGTCGGCGTCCCATCCGGTGAAACTCTTACCGTCGAAGATCTGCTTGTAGCCCGTGTGCTCGTCAATGTCATATGGCGCTGGGTCATGAAACTTCGGCATACCGACGAACTTCTCGCCGTGTGGGCCCGTCTGGGGCGGCCGCGCAGCGGGAGACTCCAGCGCCGGCGGCACGGACTGAGCGACGAGCGCGGCCGGGAGCGCCAGGAAAAAGACACGCCAGCGCGGCTGCCGGCAAAATGATTGACGAACGAAGCGCGCGTAGCGGCGATGCGGATGCGGACATGGAGTTTCGTGCCTTCCGATTGAGACGATTCAGGACCAATAGGAGTTTAGCGCGATGGAGTCCTTCGCCCGAAGCTAGCAGCCCGTCGCAGCCAGAGCGTTAGTACCGCTTCCTCCGGTCGCGGCAAAGCCTGAAACGCAGTTTTCCGTGGCGGATCAATGGCAGAGACGCCTATTTTCCGCACTTTGCCGGAGATATGGGCTCGAACCGTATCGCTACAAAGGCCAGCGTTACACCACGGTGGTAGTGCGTGCGCCGCGGTCCTTTATTGACAATACGCTCTGGCCGGAATACATCGAGCTACAGGCGGCTCTGCACTCCTATCTCAACGAGGCCACAGAACGCATCATTCGGGAAGAGGTTTACAAGGACGCGGGCGAAGCGGCGGAACGGGCCGGATAGGACCACCGTCAACCTGCGCTAAAATCCTTCTATGCCTGAACCATCCGTCGCGGCTTTTGATCGCCGCCAATTTCTTGTTACCAAACTCTCTGCCGGATTTGCCCTGGCCGTTCAGCCGGTCTCCGCCCAAACCATCACGACCGACACAGAAGGGCTCGAGGCCGGCGAGGTCTAGATTCCCAACTGGGGACGGCCAGATTCCCGCCTACCGCGCCATGCCGAAAGCCGGGCTCGTTCCCGGTCGTCCTCGTCGTGCAGGAGATCTTCGGCGTCCACGAACACATCAAGGACATCTGCCGCCGCTTCGCCAAGCTCGGCTACCTGGCCGTCGCGCCGGAGCTGTATCGCCCGCCAGGGCGACGTGTCGAAGATCACCGACATTCAAGGAGATCATCTCCAAGGTGGTCTCGCAAGGTGCCCGACGCCCAGGTGATGTCCGACCTCGACGCGACCGTCGCCTGGGCCAAGAAGACCGGCAAGGGCGACACGGCCAAGCTCGGCATCACCGGCTTCTGCTGGGGCGGCCGCATCGTCTGGCTGTACGCGGCGCACAACAAGGACCTGAAGGCGGGCGTGGCCTGGTACGGCCGGCTGGTCGGCAAGACGAACGAACTGCACCCGAAGAACCCGATCGATCTTGCCGGCGTCGCTCAAGGCGCCGGTGCTGGGCCTGTACGGCGGCAAGCCGATCAGGGCATCCCGGTCGAGACCGTCGAGAAGATGCGCGCAGGCGCTCAAGGACGCCAAGAAGCCGTCGGAGATCGTGGTCTATCCCGACGCGGCGCACGGCTTCAACGCCGACTACCGGCCGAGCTACCACAAGGAGGAGGCCGAGGACGGCTGGAAGCGGCTGCTGGAGTGGTTCAAGAAATACGGCGTGGCGTGAAAGCGGCCACGCTGATTCTCGCTGCGTTGCTCTGCGCCGGCTGTTCGAGCGACAAGCAGGAAACCACAACCGGTGACGAGCATGCGCCCGATTCCTATAAGGTTAAGTTTGAGACCAGCAAAGGCGACTTTGTGGTGACGGTGACGCGCGACTGGTCGCCGCTAGGCGCGGATCGTTTCTATACGCTGGTGAAAAGCGGATTCTTTGACGGCGCACGGTTCTTTCGCGTGCTGCCGGGTTTCGTCGTGCAGTTCGGCATCGCTGCGAATCCGGCCGTTACCGCCAAGTGGCGCGATGCGAATCTTGCGGATGAGCCGGTGAAGCAGAGCAACCTTCGCGGCACAATCACCTACGCCAAGGGTGGTCCGAACACACGTACCACCCAGGTCTTTATCAACCTCGCGGACAACGCGCGGCTGGATCCCAGCGGCTTCTCGCCGTTCGGGGCGGTGAGCCAGGGCATGGAGGTTGTGGACCAGTTCTACAGCGGCTACGGGGAAGGCGCGCCGAACGGGAACGGCCCGGCGCAAAACAGCGCTGAGTCGGATGGCAATGCGTATCTCATCCGCGACTTTCCCAAGCTCGATTACATCAAGAAAGCGACCATCGAGAAATGATGCGCAGGATTATCCTTTCCGTGATTCTGGCGTGCGCGTACTCACTGGCTGCGGACGCCCCCAGCGGCACAATGAGACTACATCTGCGCACGCGCGTCGAGCCTTTCAAGGGATCAGGCGAATGGCAGGAGATGTACGTCGAGCGGACCGTGCCGGTGGCGCGCACCGCAATAGTGATCTGCGATATGTGGGACAAGCATTGGTGCAGCGGAGCAAACCGGCGCGTAGGTGAGTTGGCCGAGCGCATGGCTCCGGTGTTGGACCAGGCGCGCGCATCCGGCATCCAGATCATCCATGCGCCTTCGGAGGTGATGGACTTTTATAATGCCGCGCCGCAGCGCCGCCGGATGCTCGCGCTCGCGAGGATCGAGCCGCCCTCGCCCGTGGCACTGCCCGATCCGCCGCTGCCCATCGATGATGCCGATGGCGGCTGCGACACCGCCGACAGTTTTTACAAAGCGTGGTCGCGCGAGATCCCCACTCTCCGCATCGGGCCTAAAGATGTCATTTCGGACAACGGCGCTGAGATCTACAGCTTTCTACGCGGCCGCGGCATCGAAACCTTGCTAATCATGGGCGTACACACCAACATGTGCATCCTGAATCGATCGTTCGCAATTAAGCAGATGACTAAGTGGGGTGTGCGCTGCGTGCTGGTGCGCGACCTGACGGATTCCATGTACAACCCCAAGGACCGGCCCTTCGTCCGGCACGAACAAGGAACCGAACTGGTGATCGAGCACATTGAAAAGTATTGGGCGCCCAGCGTACTCAGCAGCGAACTGATGGCCGCGATGGGGGCGGGGAAGTAGAGCCCTTTCACTGACGTTCATGGACGAGAGTGGGGCCAGGCTTTCAGCCTGCCGCCGCCTTTCAGGCGGCGCGGTGCCCGCTTACTGGCAAGGTCCGAGGCCGGGCAGAAGCACGGCGGCAGCCCAGAAGGGCTGGCCCCACTTCTTTCAGGAGCCATGGCACCTGTCTTCAATCCAGATACTTCACGAACAGAACTTCGTTGTGCGCTTCGTTGTATAACAACTCGTCGACCATTTGTTTTGCCATGAGAATGCCGAAGCCGCCGGGCCGGAGGCCCTTATCCTGACGGACCATGGCATGGGTCAGATCTCCCGGAGAATAGGCGACGGCAGCGTGAGTGAGCTCTTCGAATTTGAAGCCGGGCCCAGGGTCGGCGATGCGGTAAAGCACCATGCGGCGTGCGTGCAGATAAGAGATGCGCACTTTCCGATTCGGGTCGAGGCGCCCGCCCCACTCGATCGCGTTGGAGAGCATCTCGCGAAAAACCTGAGAGACGGAATCGCGCACATCTTCGGATAACGTGGATTGCAGGCGCGACATGAATTCTTGAATACGCTCGGCGGCCGCCATCTCGCACGGCACCAGAAGTTCCACCCAGTGCGGCGCGGCAGATAGCACCTCGATGGGCGGCGCTGAGCGGGCGGACAAGGCGTCCCTGACCAGTTCCATCAGTTTCCCGGGGTCGACGGGTTTGGTCAGATATTGATAGGCCTGTTCGCGGATGGCCTGGAGCAATGTCTCCGGAGTATCGTCCGAGGTCATGATTACGGCCTTGGCGCCAAGCGCTTCGTGGCGGATATGGCCTAGCACTTCCAGGCCGTTCATACGCGGCATCCAGACATCCAGCAATGCGAGATCTACATCCTTTTTCCGAAGTTGTTCCAGGCCTTCGGCTCCGTCGCTAGCGGTGGCGACCGAATAGCCATCGCCCTCGAGGATACTGGTGAGGAAGTGGCGGCTGACCGGATCGTCATCCACGATGAGAATTCGTTTCATAGCATTCTCCTGGTCCGCCGGAATGATATCACGAGCTGCAGAGTCTCGATTGGCCGGCTGGCGGTATAATCGCTTTGATACCGCTTGCTACACGCGCGGCTCAGTTAGTTTCCTAAAGTTAACGTTTTTTTTTCAGTAAGCTAGGAGCAAGCAAAGCCTGGGGCTGCGTATGAAGCGAGCGGAGGTACCCACGAATGAGGCCAAACGGCTTGTCGCCGTTCGCGAATACCGCGAGCTGGCCGGATGGGTGCAAACCAGCCTGGACGACATTACTGCGATTGCTGCTCTTCTGTTCGGAGCCCCCGCTGCCGCCATCGGTTTCGTCGAACAGGATCAGGAATGCTTCCAGTCGCAAACCGGCTTGGACGCGACGGCGATATCCCGTGATGATTCTTTTTCCGCCCACGTGATTCTAGGGTCCGAAGTTCTGGTGGTTTCCGATGCTTCCCGGGATGAACGATTCGCCGACGCCGGGTTCCGTTTCTACGCCGGTGTTCCTCTCACCACTCCGGATGGTCATGCCTTGGGCGCCCTTCGCGTCATGGATGAAGTTCCGCGAGAGGCCAGTTCGAATGCGGTTCGGGCGCTCGAAGCCTTGGGCCGGCAGGCCATGGAGCAGCTCGAATCGCGGCGTAATCTGGCCGCATTCGAACGCGCTGCCGCCGATCAGAAGCGGGTGGAGTCTCATCTCAAAACCCAGTATGCCGTCAGCCGAATCCTGGCCGAGTCGTCGAAACTTTCGGACGCTGCGCCGAAAATTCTGAAGGCCATCTGTGGAAGCCTGGCGTGGGAACATGGCGCGTTGTGGATCCTTGACCGGAAGGCGAATGTGCTGCGTTGCCTGGAAACCTGGCACACTCCGCACGCCGAGTTCGCGCAATTTGAAGCGCTCAACCGGCGGACCGAGTTTCTTTTGGGCACAGGCTTACCCGGTCGCGTCTGGGAGAGCAAGCAGCCGGAATGGATTCCTGACGTACTGCAGGACGACAACTTCCCGCGTGCTCCGCTGGCGTCTTTGTTGGGGCTGCACGCCGCTTTCGCTTTTCCCGTGCTTCTGGACCACGAGTTTGTCGGCGTGATGGAGTTTTTCAGCCGCGAAATCCGGCAGCCCGACAAGGACCTGCTGCAGATGATGGCGACCGTTGGCAGCCAGATCGGACAGTACACCGAGCGCATACAGGCCGAAGAAGGGCTGCGGCAAAGTGAAGAGAGATTCCGTTTGCTCTTCGACGAGGCGCCGGTTGCGTATCACGAGATCGACGCCGAAGGCATTGTCCGGCGCGTGAACCGCGCCGAATGCCGTTTGATAGGCATCGAGATCGGCCAGATGATCGGCAAGCACATTTGGGAGTTCGTTTCGCCCGAACATCGAGAGGCCAGCCGGGAAGCTGTGCGGAGCAAGTTTGCCGGAAACCAGCCGATTGCCCCGTTTGAGCGAGAGTACCAGGGTGGCGACGGCACTCGGCGCCTCTTTGAGATTCATGAGAGCCTAATTCGGGATGCGAACGGCGTCGTAACCGGAATGCGTTCCGCGATGCTGGACATTACCGAGCGTAAGCGCGCCGAAGAACAGCTGAAACAGTATGCGGCCGAGCTGAAAACAGCCAACCATCAGCAGCACTCGTTGCTCAAGGAACTGGAGGCGGCAAAGGTAAGGGCGGAAGCAGCTACTCGCGCCAAGAGCGATTTTCTGGCCAATATGAGCCACGAGATCCGCACCCCGATGAACGCCATCATCGGTATGACGGAACTGGCGCTCTATACCAGGCTCACGGACGAGCAGCGGGAATACCTGACCACCGTCAAGCAGTCCGCTGGCGCTCTTCTGACACTGATCAATGACATCCTCGATTTTTCGAAAATCGAGGCCGGGCGGCTGGAGCTTGAGTCGATCCACTTTAATCTGCGAGACAGTTTGGGAAGTACGCTGAGCACGCTGGCGTTGAGGGCCGAAGAGAAAGGCCTGGAACTGGCTGGCGACATCATGGCCAACGTGCCGGATTCCCTGATCGGCGATCCGGGGCGCTTGAGACAGGTGATCGTCAACCTGGTGGGCAATGCTCTCAAATTCACAGAGCGCGGCGAAGTGGTGGTTCGGGTGCAGCCGGAACAGATTGACGGCGACGATGTGCGGCTGCATTTCACTGTTCGCGACACTGGAATCGGCATACCGCCGGATAAGCGGAATGTAATTTTCGAAGCTTTTGCTCAAGCCGACACCTCGACGACGCGCCACTACGGCGGCACCGGATTGGGACTTGCCATTGCCGCACAGATCGTCGAGCTGATGGGCGGGCGAATCTGGGTGGAAAGTGAGGTTGGGACGGGAAGCACCTTTCACTTCACTGCGGCGTTCAAGCGCGCTATGGAGTCCACGGCCAGAACCGTTCCGGATCTGGCGAGCCTGCAGGGTCTGCGCGTTCTCATTGTGGATGACAACGCCACCAACCGGCGAATTCTCGAGGAAATGCTGGCCAGCTGGCGTATGCGGCCGGCTTCGGCCTCGAGCGGTGCGGAGGCATTGGCTGCGCTCGAGCGAGCGGGACAGGCTGGCGAGCCTTTCGCGCTGGTCCTGCTCGACGCCATGATGCCTAAAATGGATGGCTTCGAACTGGCGGAGCGCATTCATGGACGGCCGGATCTTGCGGGGGCGACGCTGATGATGCTGTCTTCCGCGGGCCAGAGCCGCGACGCCGCGCGGTGCCGCGAGATCGGAGTGGCCGCGTATTTGACGAAACCGGTTCAGCACTCCACGCTGCTCGATTCGATCATGATGTGTTTGGGCGTCGAGCGCGCGGCGCAGGGGCAACCTGCTCTGGCCGCGCCGATTCTGCAAGTGAACCGTCGGCTCAGCATCCTTCTGGCGGAAGATAACGCGGTCAACCAGATGGTCGCGCTGCGCTTCATTGAAAGATGGGGACACGACGTGGTGATCGTTCCGAACGGCAAAGAGGCGCTGGCGGCCATTAAAGAGCGGGCCTTCGATCTTCTTCTGATGGACGTGCAGATGCCCGAGATGGGCGGATTCGAAGCCACCCGGGCCATTCGCGCGCACGAGAAGCAAACGGGCGGGCACGTGCCCATTGTGGCCATGACCGCGCACGCCATGAAGGGCGACAAGGAACGATGTCTCGAAGCCGGCATGGACGCCTATATCTCGAAGCCGGTGCAAGCCGAGGAACTGGCGGAGGTGATCGGGCAGGTTGTGGCCGAGCCGTCGAAGGGCGCAAGCGCAGCGATCGACTTGCCAGCCCTGATGGTGAGACTGCGCGGTGATACCCGTCTTCTGAAAGAGCTGGCTGATTTATTCCTGGCCGAACAGGTCAAAATTCAAGCGTCGATTGATAATGCAGTTACCAGACGGGACGCCGCGGCGCTGCAGTACGCGGCGCATGCGCTCAAAGGGGCCGTGGCAAACTTTCTGGCGAACGACGCATTTCTTGCGGCGCAGCAGTTGGAAGAATTAGCTCGCGGCGGCGACCTGAGCGAAGTGGATCAGGCCCGGGCCCGCGTGGAAGAAACCATTCGACAGCTCAAAGAGGCGCTCGCCACGGCGATCATCAAGGCCAAGGGGCAAGCCGCGCGATGAAATGCGCCAATTACTTCCGCGTGCCAAATAGATAAGCGAGAACGCTGCCGAATCGCTCGGCCCAGGCGCTTTCGCTATGCACTCCTCCTTCAATTTCCCGATACGCCAGCTCCGGTCCCAGGCGCCATCCGCTTGCGATCAACGCGTCGCGCAATAAGCGCGCATCGTCCACCACTGACTGGGCGGATTCGCTCTCGTTTGTGCCGACATCCAGCCAAATGCGTGGCCGTGACGGGGCTCGATAGCGGCGTGCCTCTGCAATGATGGATCGCCGGTCCCACCAAACCGAGGGAGACAGCATGGCCACCTGTCCGAAGACCCGTGGATATTCGAGCGCGGCGATCAAAGAGGCGAGTGCGCCCAGCGAGGAGCCGCCCACCGCGGTATGCTGGCGACTTTTCAGCGTCCGGTACTCGTGATCGATGAACGGCTTGATTTCGCGGGCGAGCATTTCCGCGTAACGGCCGGCCTTTCCCCCTTTTCGCAGGCGTTTGTCTCGCGTGGGCGTATATTCGGAGACGCGGCGCGCGCCGGTATTGTAAATGCCGACCAGGATGACGGGCTCGATCTCGCCGCGGCAGATCAATTCGTCGGCGGTGATATCCGCGCGCCAGTCCTGCCCGCCGAATGCAGTGGCGGGATCGAACAGGTTTTGACCGTCGTGCAAATAGAAGACGGGATGGCGCGCACCCGAAGACTCATAGCCGGGCGGCAAATAAACTATCAAATCCCGTGGAGTGGATAGAAAACGGGAAGCAAATCGCGGGTGCAAACGCAGCCTGCCTTCCTGTTTCGCTCGCCGTAACTGGGGCACCCTCGCATTGTACTGTGTGCTTGCGGGAGCCCTTCGTCCCGGTCTACCATACCCGAACATCCTCATGCGCCGTGATTACGTCAAGTGGTACAGCCCGTCGCTTCATCGCGAGATGGAGCTGCTCGCTTTCGGCGACCGTGGATTTCCGGTGGTTGTGTTTCCGACGTCGGGTGGCCGCTTCTACGAATATGAGGACCGGGGGATGATCCACCCGTTGGCCGGGAAAATCGATCGCGGTGAATTGCAGGTATTTTGCGTGGACTCGGTGGATCCGGAGAGCTGGTATAACCGCTGGGCTTCTCCGCCCGACCGGCTGAATCGTCAGAACGCCTTCGATACTTACCTGGTGAACGAGTTTGCCCCTTTCGTGGCAAATCGTACTTCGTGGCCGCAAATGGGAGCGACCGGATGCAGCTTCGGCGGGTACCACGCCGTCAACTTTGCGCTCCGGCATCCGGACATCGTCACTTACTCGGTCAGCATGTCCGGCGCATTTGACGTCCCCAGGCGTTTTCTAGACGGCTATTACGATCAGAACGCGTACTTTCATGCGCCGCTGGATTACCTGCCGAACCTGAATGACGGCTGGTTCCTGGATCGTTTTCGGCGAAACTATTATGTGCTGGCCGTCGGCAATCACGATCCGCAGTTCGATCAGAATGTGAAGCTGGCGCACGAGCTGGGAGTGAAGCAGATCCCGCACATCCTTGACGTTTGGGAAGGATTCGGCCACGATTGGCCATGGTGGCAGCGCATGGCCGCAAAGTTTTTCGGCTGATGGAGGAGTGATGACCACGATCGGCGTGCTGTACGGCATGGAAGAGTCGTTTCCCCCCGCGCTGGTGGATCGGATCAACAGCATGGGTGTGCCGGATGTGAGTGCGGAACACCTGAAGATCGGAGGGGTCGAGATGGCCGAGCCCGCGGCGTACGGCGTCATCATCGACCGGATCTCGCACGATATCCCGTTTTACCGGTCGTTCCTGAAAAACGCAGTGCTCACCGGTACTAAAGTGATTAACGATCCGTTCTGGTGGAGTGCCGACGATAAATTCTTCAACTATTCGCTGGCCAAAAAGCTCGGCGTCGCCGTTCCCCATACGGTCTTGCTGCCGCACAAGAAGAATCCGGAGGGCACCACAGACCGGTCCATGCGCAACCTGGTCTATCCGCTCGATTGGGATGGCATCTTCAATTACGTCGGTTTTCCGGCCTTCCTCAAACCGCACGACGGCGGTGGATGGAAGAGCGTTTATAAGGTGACAAATCGCGAAGAATTCTTCCAGGCATATGACGAAAGCGGCGACTTGTGCATGACGCTGCAGGCGGCAGTTGACTTCCAGGAATACTTCCGCTGTTACGTGATAAACCAGGAGAGAGTGCACGTAATGCGATACGATCCCGGCCAGCCTCATCACCGTCGGTATATTCCAGGCAATCCGCCGCCGGCACGCGAGCTGGGGGATCGCATGGAGCGCGATGCGCTCAGGCTATGCCGGGCACTAGGCTACGATCTGAACACAGTGGAGTTCGCGGTTGAAGACGGCACTCCGTACGCTATCGATTTCATGAATCCGGCGCCTGACGCGGCCCTTGAGTCCGTGGGGCCGGAGAATTTCAAGTGGATAGTAGAGGCGGTGGCAAAGATGGCCGTGGCGCGCGTGCGGCAACCGGCCACGCTTCCGCCGTACCGCTGGGCAGAGTTTTTTAAAAATCAGGCTTCGCGATCAGGAGGTGCACGATGAGCGGCGCCAGTTCCCGCCCCAGCCTCAATATCGGGATTGAAGAAGAGTACCAGACCATCGATCCGAATACCCGCGATCTCCGCTCGCATATCCAGGCCGAAATTATTCAGAAGGGCAAGATGCTGTTGGCCGAGCGTGTCAAGCCCGAGATGCATCAATCCGTGATCGAGATCGGTACCGGTATCTGCCGGAATATTAAAGAGGCGAAAGAGGAAATTCGTTCCATCCGCCAGCAGATCATTGGGATCGCCAGGAAGAACGGGTTGCGGCTGGCCGCTGCTGGCACGCACCCGTTTGCCCAGTGGCGCGATCAAGAAATCTACCCCGACGATCGTTACCGCATGATCGTCGAGGACATGAAGATAGTGGCGCGCGCCAATCTGATCTTCGGCCTGCACGTCCACATCGGTATCGAAGATCGCGAAACGGCGATTCACATCATGAACGCCGCGCGCTACTTCCTGCCGCATATCCTGGCGCTGTCCGCGAATTCGCCCTTCTGGCAGGGCATGGACACCGGACTTCGATCCTATCGCTGCAAAGTATTCGACAAATTCCCGCGCACCAACATCCCGGATTTGTACAGCAGCTGGTCCGAATTCGAAAACTACGTAAACCTGCTGATCAAGACCAACTGCATCGACGACGCTAAGAAGATCTGGTGGGACATCCGGCCCCATCCGTATTTCCCCACCCTGGAATTCCGTGTCTGCGATATTCCCATGCGAGTCGATGAGACCATCGCTATCGCAGCGTTGTGCCAGGCGATCGTCGCGAAACTCTACCGGCTGCACGAGCAGAACCTGTCGTTCCGCCATTACAGCCGCGCGTTGATCATGGAGAACAAGTGGCGCGCCGCCCGCTACGGTCTGGGCGGAAAGCTGATCGATTTCGGCAAGCAGTCCGAGGTGCCCGTCCGCGATCTGATTTATGAGATTCTGGAATTTGTCAGCGACGTAACCGGCGAACTGGATAGCAAGGACGAAATCGCCTACATTACCCGCATATTGGACGAAGGGAGCGGCGCCGATCGCCAGTTGCGCGTCTTTAGCGAAACCGGAGATCTAAATCGAGTGGTAGATTACATGATCGAGCAAACCGAGCAGGGCTTATTCCAGGCAGCCACGGCAGAGACGGGATGACAGGAACCCACGAAACACTAAGCGGCGTCCGCTTCGATCCGGAATTCGCGCCGGGAGCGCGGAATGCTGTGCGTTGCTGCCTGCGCATCCAGCCGGATGAGAAGGTGACGCTTATCACCGACCGGGCGTCCATCGAGATCGGTGCGAGCCTGGCGCATGAGCTGGACCAGATTGACGCTCCCTATCACGCGTGGGTTCTCGAAGACCTGGCGCCCCGGCCCCTTGCCGACATGCCTGGCGAAGTACTCGCCGACATGGAAACCAGCCAGGTCAGTATTTATGCCGTGAAAGCACAGCCCAACGAGCTGCGTACGCGCATGCAGATGACCGATGTCGTGAACCGGCGTAAGATGCGTCACGCTCATATGGTGAACATCGACCCGCGGGTCATGGTCGAGGGCATGCGCGCCGATTTCAACGAGGTGGATCGCATTAGCACTCGAGTCTGGCAAATGGCCAGCGCCGCACAAGAAATCCGCGCCACCACTCCGGCTGGCACCGATATCGTGGGTCGTTTTTCGCCGCAGCTCAAGTGGCTGAAGACCAGCGGCATCATCAGTGCACACAAATGGGGAAATCTTCCCGGCGGCGAGACTTTCACCGCGCCTGAGCGAGTGGACGGGACTTTCGTGGTGGATGGCGTAATCGGCGATTATTTATGCGAAAAGTATGGCGACCTCGCCCGCACTCCGCTTACGTTGCGCGTTGAGGAGAATCGTCTTCAGGAGGTTCACTCGGCAAACCAGCAGCTGAAAGACGACTTCTGGCGTTACTGCCGCACGGATGAAAACAGCAGTCGGGTGGGCGAATTTGCCATTGGCACGAACATTGCGATCCGCGATGTGATTGGTAACATTCTGCAGGATGAGAAAATCCCCGGAGTTCACATCGCTTTCGGCAACCCTTACGGCGCGCATACAGGCGCGGACTGGTATTCTTCGACGCACATCGATGTAGTGGGCCGCAAATTTGACATCTGGATTGACGGCCGCCAGATCATGCATGCGGGAGTTTTTCTGCTTGATTCCCTCGCTCCGCCGGCGATTTAATCAGTCTTGGTCGGCGGAGAAATACGCACATTTCTTCGAACTGCTGGCAAGCCGCTGCGGAGAAGGTCCGCAATTCCGGCAGAGCGAGACGCCGTGTTTCCTCCCCGCGGAGCTTGTAGACCGCATGGCGCGATACGGCCGTGAGATGGTGGATCAACTGCTCTCGAATCCGGATTACGAACGCGACTCTCACCAAGCGATTCCAGCGGCGTACCGCGTGCCCCGCGAAGATCCCGTTCCGCTTTTCGTGCAGGCCGATTTTGGGCTGGATGAGAATCTGGAACCGAAGCTAGTGGAGATTCAGGGTTTCCCGTCGCTGTATGCGTACCAACTCGTGGTGGCGGATGTGTATCGTCAGGCTTATGGAATTGACGCCGCGCTCGACAGCTTGCCGGGCGGCCTCGCCGCAAACGAGTACGACAGACTTTTGACGGACGCGATCGTCGGCACCCATGATCCGGAAACGGTGGTACTGCTCGAGATCGATCCGGCTCATCAAAAGACCCGGCATGACTTTGTGATCACCGAGGAGATGTTTGGCGTACGCGCCGTCGACGTGCAGTGCGTTCATAAGCGGGGCAACCGGCTTTTTTATGATCGCGACGGCAAGGACACGCCGATTCACCGCATCTACAACCGGGTCATTGCGGATGAGCTGGAGCGGCGCCATCTTCGGCTCCCCTTCGACTACCGGGACGACCTCGACGTGGAATGGGCCGGACATCCCAACTGGTTCTTCCGCCTGAGTAAGTTCTCCATGCCGTATCTCGATCACCCGGCGGCGCCCCGGACGGAGTTTCTCGACCGTGCCGGCAAGATCGAGCACCCCGAACAGTTCGTGTTGAAGCCGCTGTATTCTTTCGCCGGAGCCGGGGTCATCGTTGGACCGGCGGCTGCGCAGCTCCAGGCCATTCCGGAAACGGAACGGCATCAATATGTTCTGCAACAGCGCGTGAATTTCCGTCCGGTGATTGAGACACCGGCCGGCGCGACCAAAATTGAGGTTCGCATCATGTACGTCTGGCTCAACCGGCTTCGCCCGGTCAACCTCATCATTCGTATGGGCCGAGGCGCGCAGATGGGCGTGGATCATAACAAGGGTATGGATTGGGTGGGCGCTTCTGCCGCCTTCATCGATGCGGGAGGAATCACGTGACGTTTCTGTGCCTGGCGGGTTATGAAAAGGGCCACGAGTTTCTGCGCGAATGTAAACGGCAGGGCGCTACGGTTGTGCTTCTGACCTCCCTCAGCCTGAAGGAGAAAGCGAAATGGCCGGCTGGCAGCGTCGACGAGATCTTCTACATGCCGGACAACGATCACGCCTGGAACAGGGAGGACACCATCAAGGCTGTGAGCTTTCTCGCCCGCACTCGATACTTCGACCGAATCGTGGCGTTGGATGATTTCGATGTTGAGCTGGCGGCCGGGCTGCGCGAGCATCTTCGCGTTCCCGGAATGGGCGAGACGACCGTCCGCTATTTCCGGGATAAGCTCGCCATGCGCATGGCGGCGCGGGAGGCCGGCATTCGCGTTCCCGGCTTCGTGCACGTGCTCAACTACGACCGGGTGCGTTCATTTCTCAACCGCATACCCCCGCCTTGGGTTCTGAAGCCGCGCTCCATGGCAGGAGCGATTGGCATTAGGAAAGTGCATTCCGCCGAAGAATTTTGGCCCATGGTGGAAGGCCTGGACGATTTGCAGTCACAGTACCTGTTGGAGCAATTCATTCCCGGGGACATCTTCCATGTCGATACTGTCGTCTACCAAAAGCAGATCCGATTCGCGATTGCCAGCGGCTATGGCAGGCCGCCAATGGAAGTTTCGCACGAAGGCGGCGTATTTACGACCAGGATTCTCGAACGCGATTCTGATCGGGTGCGCCATCTGCTCGCCGCGAACGAGCGTGTGATGGCCGCTTTTGGACTGGTGAATGGCGTCTCACACACCGAGTTCATTCAGGCGCGCGATGACGATGAAATCTATTTCCTGGAGACCTCCGCCCGCGTCGGCGGCGCGCATATAGCCGAACTGGTGGAGGCCGCTACTGGCCTGAACCTTTGGGCCGAATGGGCGAAGGTGGAGGTTGCGGGCGGCCAAAGGCCGTACACGCCGCCCGATCCGAAGCAGGATTATGCCGGCCTGCTGGTATCACTCGCCCGGCAGGAGCGTCCCGATACATCCGCCTTCACGGATCCTGAAATCGTATGGCGCATGGATCAGGCGCACCATGTCGGGATGATTGTGAAATCTTCCAGCCCGCAGCGCATCCAAGAGTTGCTCGGGAGCTATGTAGAGCGCGTTCAGCGAGACTTCCAGGCGTATCTCCCGCCCAGGGACAAGCCCACGGCATGATCCCTCAGAACGCAAAGTCCCATTTCTCATCCCGGTTCGCAACATGCATCTGTTCCCCGTGATAGATCGAGCGGACCTCAGCGGCGGGCATGACTTGCCCCATCGGATTCACTGCATCGACGATCCAGACTTGCCGCGGCGAAAGCGAACCTGCCAGATCCGGCAGATCGTAATATTTGAGCGCCGAGGGAACAATCTGCTCGAACATTTTGCGATGAATCCGGTGCGTGACCAGCGCATCGTAACTCACGAGCATATTTTCCAGCGCTACTTTCCGGATGCGCGTGTCGAGCGCCGCAGCGTGCAGCATGGCGACGGCCGCAGCACCCTTTCCAATACCCGCGAGATTCGCGCCGTCTACATCCGAACGCGAGGCCAGCAGATTAATGCCGCGCTCGATATCCTCTCCGCGCATGCCCACCAGCGTCTTCCCCAGCAGAATGGCGGTTTCGGTGCTCGCGTAGTCGCCAAAATAGCGAACGAAGTCGTCGTGAGGGTCAAGAGCCGGACCGGTCTCACCCATTCCGCGGAGGTCGGCGGACAACACGATGAAGCCTTTATGAACCAGGCGTTCCGCTTCCCTGGCGGAGGCTTGCTTGCCTTCGCCGTCGGCGTATAGGATCGCAGGAAACTTAGTGTTCTGTCCTTCGGGAATGTAGAGCAGCCCCGGAATCAGGACGCCCGGCTCGCTTTCGTAGGTAAGCTTTTCGATTCGGTATCCTGTGCGCTCGAGCGTGCCATAGGTCGCGATATTCAAGTCGCCTTTTCCTGGATCAAAGGCGGCCACATCGCGAACCTTAGCGAGCGAAAATGAGGGTCGATTCCGCTTCACCGCCTCATACCGCTTCAGGTTGAGCGAGAAGACATCTTCGCCGTGAAAGGAAGTGGACACCTGCCCGGTTGGAGTGGCCCAAAGCTCTTCGGCGCGGGCGATGGGCACATCCTGTTCCGCTCCGTCGTCTTCCTTCGATTGCAGCCAGCGTGCGAACCAGCGATAAGCCGCCTGGCGGCGCGGCTTCGAGTATCCATGTCCGTCGTCGGCCTCCACTTTCTGCAGCTTGTCGCCGATTCCCAACGCTTCGTAGACGCGATGTGCCTCAGCGAATGACTCTCGGACACCGCCAATGGGAAAGAAATCGCGGATTGCCGAAAGCACCAGAAACGGCTTGGGCGCGAAACTATAGATGAAGTCTGGAAAGTCCATTCCTTTGTTCAACCAGCTTGGGAACACCTGCTCGCCATCCTGCGGGCCGATTGAGTACAACAACAGCCGCCACGAGGTGATATAGCACGAGGGCGCAGCGACCTTTATTCGGTCGTCAAGCGCCGAGAGATAGCTGGTATGCGTACCCCCACCGGAATTGCCGGTTGCGGCCACGCGGCTCGCGTCCACTTCAGGCCGCGAAAGCAGATAATCCAAAGCGCGGATACCGTCCCAGATGGTGTAACGGGCAATGGCGTCGCCGATGAGCATGCACTGCGTCCCGAGTTCCGTGTGTTCGACGACCGATGAGAAAAACTTCGAGTCGTTCCAATCCGGATCGAAGAACTGCTTGCGTTCTTCCTGGCCGAGTGGATCCCACGCGAACGCGACATAGCCTCTCCGCGCCAGTGACCCGAGCATCTGTTGCCAGGTCGAGTGGGATTTGCCGCCAAGCTCGTGTCCCAGTGGATAGAGAATCGCCGGGTAGGGAGGAGAACCGGTTTTCGGAAGATAAAGGTTTCCGGTGACAAAGAATTGGGGCTGGCTTTCGAAAATGACCTTCTCAATCCGGTAATCGCCGCGATCGATGGTGCCTGTGATCCGCGAGTTGAGTGGCGTGCGCTCCGGGAAGCCGCCGACGGATTCCAATATGTTCGCCCGCACCAGTTTCCGCCTCGCGGCTAAGGCATCGGTCGTGGACATTCCTGAGACCACCGTCGCCCGTTGCCGCAAGCGCTCGTTAGCCTGATTCATCAAGTGGGCGGGCAGCATTTTGCGAAGATCGCGGAATTCGCCAATGCTGCTAAGGAAATCAAGGTCTGGATCCTCCTGTGCGCGCACTATGCTGGGAACCAACAGGACGGCACACAAGAACGCAAGTCGACAAGCCATCGGGGCAGGATACACCGATTTGAAGAGCGGCTCAAACGTGGGCACTCTGGCGGAAGCTAGTGGGAGTCGAACCCACCTGCGACACGAAAGTGCCGCACGACGGGTTTGAAGCCCGCGCCGGGCACCGGCCAAGACTAGCTTCCTCGCCGATTCTAACAGATGATTGCGCGGGTTCGTCCGTGAACGCTACACTGGAATCAGCTCGTTCCATTTCCCCGGTCGTCTAATGGTAGGACAGCGGCCTTTGGAGCCGTGAATCGTGGTTCGAATCCATGCCGGGGAGCCAATCATTAGATTCAATAATTTAGAGCGCAGCGGCGTCGTGATTGTACGGATTTTGTACGTGGCCGCCGCTTGTACCCGCAGAACTCATTGAATCTGCAAGGTAGAAGCGATGAGCATGGATTCGAGCCATGTAAATCCATGCTCAGCAGGGCTAACACTCACAGCCTTAGTGTATTGATCAAAGCAGCTAGCGCCGCCGGTTGCTGCCTTCGGCTCGGATAATAAAGGAAGAACCCTGGGAACGGCTGGCACCAGTCCTCAAGGACGCGAACGAGCGTTCCCTTGGCCATATGATCCGCCGCGAGTTCTTCGGACATGAAGGCGAGTCCGAGGCCGTCAAGCGCGGCGCGGACCAGAAGCTCCACGTCATCGACGATGAGGGGTCCGTTCGCTGCAACGGACAAGGATTTCTTTCCCTTGTCGAACTCCTAGCGGTAGATCTCACTGCCAGCACCATGGCGGTAATTGATGCACCTGTGGTTCGGAAGGTCGCGCGGCGTCTTCGGCGTCGGATTGGATTTGAAATACAGAGGCGAGCCCACAATCGCCGCCCGTTGGTCACCGGAAACACGCACCGCAATCATGTCCTTCTGGATGTATTCCCCAAAGTGGATGCCAGCATCGTATCCGCCCGCGACAATATCCATCCGGCTCTCATCGGCGGTGATGTCGAGGACGACATCAGGGTAGTCCTGCGCAAATTTCTTCAGCTTCGGCGCGAGCACGGTCATGGCCGCGAGCCGCGGCGCCACAAGCCGCACACGGCCGGCGGGCTTGCCGCGCAAGCCGGAAAGCTTGTCGAGGGCATCCTCAATATCGGTGAGCGCCGGGCGCAGGCGGAGGAGAAGCTCCTGCCCGGCGTCGGTCGGCGCGACGCTGCGCGTGGTCCGGGAAAGCAGGCGGACACCCAAGCCTTCTTCCAGTCCCCGGATCGCATGACTGATCGCTGATGGCGAAACGCCCAGGCGTTTGGCCGCCTTGGTAAAGCTGCGTTCCTCCGCCGCGATGAGGAAAGCCCCAAGAATGTTGAGATCGCTCGTTGCCATTGATGAATCTTTCTCACAAGCCCATATGTTTTATACATACTACTCAAAAACGGTGTTTGGGCGTACCTTGGAAGGAAGGGTTGGCGAAGCCAGCCATCAGGCGTAAAGGAATCGGACAGAACATCGAAGACTTTCCCGTAACCTCAATACCTTCAAGCTGGTTAACGAATGGAGTAACTTATGCAAAAGCGAAAACTCGGAAAGAGCGGCCTCGAAGTCTCCGCCATCGGCCTTGGCTGCATGGGCCTGAGCTTCGGATATGGACCCGCGGTGGAGAAGGACGCGGGCATCAAGCTGATTCGCGCGGCCTTTGAGCAGGGCGTCACCTTCTTCGACACAGCCGAAGCTTACGGGCCGTTCAAGAATGAGGAACTGCTGGGCGAAGCGCTCGGCCCCATGCGTGACCAGGTCGTTATCGCGACCAAATTCGGCTTCAAGAACGGCGTCCCTTCGGAAGGCGTCGATAGCAGGCCGGAACGCATCCGCGAAGTCGCCGACGCGTCGCTGAAGCGGCTCAAGACGGACCGCATTGATCTGTTCTATCAGCACCGTGTCGATCCCAATGTGCCGATGGAGGATGTCGCCGGGACCGTCAAGGAGCTGATCGCGCAAGGCAAGGTCCGGCACTTCGGACTGTCGGAAGCGGGCGCGGAGTCGATCCGCCGCGCGCATGCGGTGCAGCAAGTGACGGCCCTTCAGAGTGAATACTCGATGTGGTGGAGGGAGCCCGAGGCCGAGATCCTGCCGACTCTCGAAGAACTCGGCATCGGCTTCGTCCCTTTCAGCCCGCTCGGCAAAGGCTTTCTGACGGGCAAGATCGACGAGAACACAACCTTCGACAAGACGGATTTTCGCAACATCGTGCCGCGTTTTTCGGCCGAAGCCCGCAAGGCAAACCAGGCGCTGGTCGATCTGCTCGCGGAGATAGCTGCGCGGAAGAAAGCAACGCCTGCGCAGGTCGCGCTGGCATGGCTTCTCGCCCGGAAGCCCTGGATCGTTCCCATCCCCGGCACGACCAAGCTGCACCGGCTTGAAGAAAACATTGGCGCCGCGAAGCTGTCTCTCGCCAGCGATAATCTCAAGCAAATCGAAGAAGCCCTGTCGCATATCACCATTGAAGGCGGCCGCTATCCGGCGCATCTCCAGAAGCTGGTCGGGCGCTAAAGAGACCGGGCGAACAATGATCCTTACAGCACTAGATGGAGAACCAGTCGTATGAAATACCGCAAACTCGCTAACACCGGCACAAGTGTGTCCAACCTCGCCCTCGGTGCCATGGACTTCGGAGCCAAGACCGGCGACACCGAAGCCTTTGCAATCCTCGACAGGTTTATCGAAGCGGGTGGCAACTTAGTCGACACCGCCAATGTCTACGGAGGCGGCGAGTCAGAAAAACTGCTCGGCCGATGGTTTGCCGACCGTCCCGCCGACGTCACCGACCGCGTTGTGCTAGCGACGAAAGGCCGCTTCGGGACCGGGCCTGACGTCAACGAAAACGGGTCCTCCCGTCGCAACCTGGACCGTGCCCTGACGGCGTCCCTGCGTCGTCTCGGGCGGGAAAAAATCGACCTCTACCAGCTGCATGCGTGGGACCCACTGACCCCGATCGAAGAGACGCTTCGCTTTCTCGACGACGCCGTCCGCGCCGGCAAGGTCAACTACATCGGCTTATCCTGAATTCCGAAGTTGAACGTTGATCGAACCTCCTGTCCGCGGGTTTGGAAAGTGGTTTGGGCTCCGGTTCGGGATCAGGTTATGAGCGACGGATCCAACTTCGGTGAAGTTGGGATTTGCCAGTTCAAGATGCTGTCCAGCAAGGGAATTCTCGTCTTCAGCCCGCCCCAACTTTCCGACAGATGAATCACCAGTCGGCGGCCGGTCCGCCCAAGAATTGCCCCGCAGGTGAGGACCTGAGTCCGGATGGTAGCGGGCTCGCGATAGATCGGCAAACCAGCCGCGCGCTGGAACTCCCCCAGTAAGTTGAACAGTAGTAACACGGCGCGAAAGGCGGCCTCGGTGGCGAAAAACTGTTTCAGGCAGAAGCCATCGGCGCCCAGGTCGTGCTTCAACTCGGCGATGCGGTTTTCCATGTCGGCGCGCCGATTGTAGCCCCGCCAGATCTCCTGCGGAGGGTCGCCACAACTGGTGACGAAGACGCGGAAGGTATAGCCGGGCACGTCGATTAGCTTGCGGCCCACGCTGTCGCGACCCTCGCGCACCTGCTCGCGAATCGCCACGAACCGCCGCTCCACACTCCAGCCGTGCAACTGGATTCGAAACTCGCCCGCGGCGTAGTCGTCGTCCAACATCGTCCATTGCTCCACTCGCTGGGCGGCACGTTTTACCCATGGGGTGAGACGCGCCACTACAATGTAGGGCAGCAGGCGCTGTTCCAAAAAGCTCAGCAGCTTGTCATCGAAGAAGCCCGAATCGGCTCTCAGCAAGCGGATCTTTTCGCGCTGTCCCCACAGCGCGAGAGCTTCTTTGAGAAACTCCTCCACGCCCCGGCTGGTTCCGCAGTTGCCGCTGCGGAGCCACCCGTGGAGGAGAAAGTGCGCTTCGTTCAGCACGGCCAACAGTGGATGGTGGCTGGGCCGTCCGTGTTTGCGTGGGTTGTGTCCCTTGAGCGAACCTTCCTGCTGGCCGTAACGCTCAAACACCGTCGAATCCAAGTCCAAGGTGTAGCCCTCCTCGCGCTGCGGCAAACGTTGCATCTGCCATTCGGCCAGTGGTTCGTAGAGGCGCTGGACCTGGCCCATGCCGAATGCACGAAACAGATTGCGGATGGTGTCGTCGGTAGGAAACCGTTCCAGGCCCATGAGCGCATGTAACGCGCGATCTCCCCGCAGCAGACTGGCATGCGCGAAGCGTCTGGCTCCCACCAGCACCGATATCAGGAACGCTGTGAAGGTGGAAGTCGGATCGATGTGATTCGGCGACCGCCAGCGAATCGGCATGTGCTCCCGAACCGCCTTCACAAAACCGATCTTGCCGAGAAACGAAATGAAAACCGCGACACCGCCAAACGGGGTCACGGCGCGTTGCGTCTCGCGCAGGATCAACCGCTCATCCGACAACAGGGCGGTGATCTCGCGCGGGACTGGTTTGTCCGTCGCGTTTGATTCCATTTCCCTGTTGTCTCAAATCCTTGGCCCCAATCTCACGCCGAACTTCGGTTTTCCGGCTTATCAAACTTCACCGGCTGGCAGATGCAGCTCGCCCTTTCAACCGCTGCGGCACTGGGGCTGCAAGTACCGGTGACGCTACAACCGCAGTACAGCCTCGTCTGTCGAGAGATCGAGTACGAGATCGTTCCAGCCGCTCTCCACAATCAGATCGGCTTGCTGCCCTGGTCGCCGCTGGCGAGTGGGTTCCTGACGGGTAAATACAAGCAAGGTGAAAAGGCTGCCGGCGACAGCCGTGCGGCCTCCGGCGGCCCAATGTACGCCCGAATAATGGGCAAATTCACTTCCAAAGCGCAGAACTGGGCGACGCTTGACGTCGTGCGTGAGATCGCGGACTCACTGGGCGCGACTCCCAGCCAGGTCGCTCTCAGCTGGGTGACAAACCGACCCGGTGTCACTGCACCGATCATTGGGGCCAGGACGCTTAAATACCTGGAAGACAAACCTGGCTGGCGCTGACCTCGAATTGGGGGAAAGCTTCACGGCCCGGCTCGACCAAGTCAGTGCGCCGACTCCCGACGAATATCCGTACGGCCCCTTCGGTGAGAAGCAGCGTGGCAGGTACGTCGACTCAAGCAAGCCATCATGGAGCTCTTCTGATACTCCACTCAGGAAGGCCTTTGCCGCGGCTAGTGCGGAGGAGATGGCGACTGTAGCCAGCTTCCTGAAATATCATCCGAAAATTTTTGTACACTTTTTGTACCGAAACACTGCTTTTGATGCTTTTGACGACTTCATAGACTTTTTAGACTCAATAAGTTGCGAGACTTAAAAATCTTGTCAAGTTCGTGGTTCGAATCCATGCCGGGGAGCCACACTTTAGCTTGAACAATCTAGAAAACAATTTGCCCCGTCCATGTACGAATTCTGTACCGACGTCTGTTGCTGAACTCTCGTCAGCCCTGTGGAACTCATTGCTAAGCTTCCGAGCAGCACGTAGGGCATGGATTTGGAAATCGAATCCATGGCTGCAAGGCTCCCCGCGCCGACCCGGTAACCAGTGCCACTTTGTTCGTTAAGACTCGCCATGTTTGCCTCCGCCACAACGCTCAACTCAACAACGTCTAATCGCGCGACGGCCGCGGACAGCGAGAAGCCTTCCGTCGAAAGGTTGCTCGCCTAACGTCGCAGCTTACTCGATCCGCCAGCGCCTTCACCCGACGCGCCTAAAACGCGGTCAAGCGCGAATCGTAGACAGTCGCACTGCGCGGATGGGTCGCATTTGGTGCGAATCATGGCGCCTTGCCAGCAATTGATGAAAAGCGAAGCGAGCTGATCTGGGTCCTCTCCCGCGTCGATTTGCCCCTCCGCCTGGGCGAGCGAGATCAGAGCCGCAACCTTAGTGTTCCAGAGCCGGACACCTTCGGCGATCTGCAGTACCAGAGCGGAGGGGAGCGCCGGACCCTCCGCCGACAAAGTGCTGATGAGCTGGAGTGGGGACACCCCAGGCTCTCGCGTCGAAGGTGCGATGGACTCGAAGTGCCGCCTGAGACGGGCTCCGGCGGTCTCGCTCCCGCTTTGACCAAGAGCTTCCATGAGCGCATCGAAATGCTGGGAGAGGATAGCCGCAGCGAGAGCCTCCTTGCTCTTGAAGTGGTTATAGAACGTGCCTTTCGGGATGTCGATGGACAAGGTTATGTCCCGAATGCTGACGTGCGCGTAGCCAAAACGCTGAAACAGCGCGGCGGCTGAACCGGATAGCTTTTCGCGCACATTGGGGGCACCCAAGGGAGTCCGAAGGTGGTTCCACTTGCGATGATCGACTAGAAGTGGCCGGCGTGTTTTGGGAAAACGCGCCGGATTTGTATATTCGAAGTACCCGGTGGTTACCGTTTCGGGGGATGCGGCGGGGTCGACTTTTGTAAATAATGATCGAATGAGCCGACCGGTCGTCTCGCCACAGCGGAGAGCTGAGGATGTACGGGAAAACCGTGCGGTTCGGCGTGCGAAGTCGGACGCGCTGATGTTCGGATCGTCCTTGGCACATGTCTTCAGAGTGCCGGCCTACGATTGCAGGGCAGCTGGGCCGGACGAAAAGCCGGAATTTGCCGTGACCCGGCTGCGCTCGGGTCCAAGAGAAATGGAGAAGGCCCCGGCATATCCCCCGGATCAGGCAGCCCTGATCTGCGTCTCCCTTACGCCCTCAGCAATCGGCCAGTGGCGAGCCCTCTACAACGGGAAGCAGGTTGGGGTCACGCGAGCGATACCGTTCGCCACGACATTCATCGATCTGAACTGCCGCATGGAAATGTGGGTGCGCGGGCCGTTCGATTACTTGCACTATTACCTTTCTCAACGACTGCTACAGAGGATCGCCCTCGACAATGGCTTCTCGCTGTCGTTCCGTCTTCAGGAAGCGTTCTTTATAGAAGACCTGGTTATGGCGGAAATAACAAAGAGCATTCTCACCCCTGTCGAGCATGGAGAGCCGCTCGATAGGCTTGCGCTCGACCAGATTGCGATGGTGCTCGGCGCTCACACGTTGCAAGCGCATTGCGGCGCGCCAAAGTTCGCAGTCGGACCCCGGCGGGGACTGGAAGCGTGGCAAAAGCTCCGAACCGGGGACATGTTGCGCGCGCATCTTGAAGGAAATATCACAGTCAAGGAACTCGCCAGCGAGTGCTCACTTTCGGAAAGTCATTTCGCGCGGTGCTTCCGGACAAGTTTTGGCACGTCGGTCCATCAGCGCCTCATTCAACTTCGGATTGAGCATGCCAAAGACCTGCTTTCACGAACCCGCAAGTCTCTTGTAGAGGTTGCCCTGCTATCCGGCTTCTGTGACCAGGCTGCCTTTACGCGGAGCTTTAGCCGCATGGAGCACATAACCCCGTCATACTGGCGGCGCGCCAATAGCAACGGAGCAGCCGCCACGGAAGAACCACGCAAAGCTCTTGCAAGGAGTAGCGGCCGGTTGTAGCCATCACCACCGGCCGAGCGCAAATCCAAGATTTCGCAAATTCCGCAAGATCCCTGACGCGTACGCTGCCAGGAAACGTTGCAGATCCGACCGTGCGGTCGTTATTGGCCACGATTGTACCAAGTCGGCTTCGACTGAGGAACTCCAGACTGATCTTGACTCCGTCATTTCTTCGTGAGTGCTGAGGCGATCTGGCCCACAAGGACGGCAAACGGCATATCGAGCGCGGCGTAGACGTCTGCGGCCAGCGGGTCGGCGTTGTCGGCGAGGATCTCCATGATGGCGGTCGCGTAGTCCATGGGGATGATACCCGCCTGTTGCATGCGCAGCAGGCCCGCTTCGCGCTTTGCCTGCCAGAAGGTGCCGGATGCGTCTATGGCGGCGTGGCGTCGTATCCCTCGGCAGTCGCACTGATCGCCGGAAAAGCTAGGCACACCTCTGTGGAGATACCTGTGATGATCAACTTCTTGCGTCTGGTAGCTTGGATGGCTGCTTTAACGCGGGGCTCGTCCCAGGCGTTCACGGTCGAGCGGTCGATGATCTCCAAGCCGGGGGGAAGTACCTCGGCCAGTTCGGGGATTGTGGGTCCCCACATACTCCGGGCTGCGGTGGTGGGTCACCACCAGCGGCAGCTTCAACACGCGTGCGGCCTTGGCCAAGGCCACTGCGTTGTGCTTCAGCTCAGCGACGGCAATGTCACGCACCCCGCTGTACAGGCCGACCTGGTGATCGACGAATACCACGGCAGCATTTTAACGCGTGAGACTCTCGGTAAACTTGTTTGCGGACATAGGCCCTCCTCAAAGACCAGCCACGACGGTTTCGGTTTTGCTCTCGGGGGAAATCGCCAAGACGCGACATCTTCGGGAATAGAGTGCAATCGGCACAAACGTCGATCATTTCCTTTTAAGCTTCATCCGTGAAGCCGAGCAGAAATTTGCCACCGCCGCCCAGAGCATGACGAAGAGCTTCCGGGAAGCGTCGCACCGGATAGATCGCGGCGATCAGTAAGCGAAGCTGATGGTTGGCGACCAACTCCGCTGCGGCACGAATCTTCGCCGGAATTTTGGGCAAGTTGTCCGGGTAATGCATGAAAAACGGATGGATGGAAGCGCGCTTGGCAACCAGGCCAAACGGGTTCAACTTGATGAGGTCGCGCGTCGGAAACGGATAACAAACGATTTTTGCTTCCCAGCCGGCGACGTCCAATAGTGTTCCCGTCGCGTCAGAGCCGACCCCGTCAAGCGCCAAGCGCACCAGAGCGCCGCCGGTGGCGCGGTTCGCTTCCGCCGCGGCATTTGATCCCGCCAAAAGAACGACATCGGCACCTATGTCTTTGAGTTCCTGGATGAGTTCGGGACGGCGAACGATATTGATGGTCCGGACGCCTTTTTGTTTCGCGAAGGCGATTACGGATCTCCCCACTCCGGAATTCGAGGCGTTCTGAACAATCCAATCACCGCGCTTCAGAGAAACGAACTCCTCGAGAAGGAGTGCTGCGGCCGGCGGATTGATACTGAGAATCGCCGCTTGGCGGGGATCGATATCAGCAGGTAACACAATCGCTTTTTCAGCCGGCGCTAATACTTTTTCCGCCCAGGAGAACACACCAAGAGGGATTACGACACGGTCGCCTATCTTGACGTCGTGCACGTCATCACCGACGGCCAATACTTTCCCAGCTCCTTCGTTTCCGACAACGCTGGGAAGCTTCGGTTTGATCGTGTAGAGCCCGCGGGCTAAGAGCATGTCGTTGTCGTTGATGGGCGCGTACTCAACGCGAATCAAGATTTGGTTTGGTTTGGGATGGTCCGGTTCCGCAACCTCCGCGAGCCGAAGACTTTCCTCCGGTTCACCGTATTTCGTCAACTGAATGGCTTGCATCAGCCTCTTCCTTTCGCCCAGGAGCCTGATTCACTTCTTATGCCCCGGCCGAGGCGCTCTCATATCCGACACAGCGCTCCAGAACCCTCTGCCCGTCCGGAAGGATTCGGTTTTGCTACGGAGTAATCGCCGCGACGCGCCTCACGGCGTAGCGGATGAGCCTTGAACGGCTTTTGCGGCGGCACGGATAACGTCGATAACCAAGCCGGGATGCGAAAGCATCGCGACGTGGCTACTGTCGACAGCATAGGTGGTAGCGCCCATCCGCTTCGCCGAGAAGCGTTCCAGGTCCGGATGGACTGTGCGGTCGTGGTTGGCCACGATGTACCAACTCGGCTTCGACTTCCAGGCCGTGCCAGGGGCATTCCGGCTGAAGAGGTCGGCAGCCGGCGCATAATGGGTGGCCCAAACAACCTTTTGATCTTCTTCCGAGAGGTCTCCAGCGAAGCACGCTACGCCTTCCGGACGCATCCAGACGCGCCCGTCCGTGACCTCAACGTATTTGAAGACGTCGGTAACGGGGAACTTCTCCTGTTGGCTCTGCGAAGTTTCGTCGGCGTCGGTGGCAAGGGCAGCGATATAGACGAGCCCGGCGACACGGTCATCGGTTCCTGCGGCCGTGATGACACTTCCACCGTAGGAGTGGCCGACCAGAATGGCTGGCCTACTGACCCGCCCTAGCGTCCGTCTTACGGTGGCGACATCGCCTTCGTTCGTGTCGAGGCCATATTGGGCGGCCATCACTTCGTACCCATCTGCCTGAAGAGCGGGGATCACCTTGCTAAAGCACGAGCCGTCGGCCCAGATCCCGTGGCAGAACACGATGCTAGGTTTGGTCTGCATGGATGTCTTCTCCTCGAACATAGGTTCAGGCGCGCGGGTTAAGCCGTTCTTGAGCGATTTCGCCTCTTTTGTCGTTTTCTATCGCGGCGTGGATGGGCGCGCAAGCTGGAGCCGACTCCCCACCATGGCTGCAATGGAAAGGCCTGTGGTGAAGCCCGGCGCAATTCAGCCGTGAATACGCTCGAATCTTCGGGCTGCCGCCGCGACGCGATATTGAGGCATTCAGACGAGCTGCCGCCTGGCCTAGTTTTCCCCTTATTTAATCGGCCGCGCACCAGCAATAAGGAGGTCGATTGGGTCAAGGTCCTTGCGTATGTCGCCACTCTTGGTCGCGCGCTTCCGCCTGGTTGGGGTCGCCGGACATCATAGAAGTTATCGCCAGCGGTCCTGCAAAGCGCAAGGCGCTTGGCGAAGCAAAGATCGGCGGCTTACTTTTTCCAATCCTCTACTACTGGTATTGTTGAGTAACCCGGGCCGGTTCGGCGATCATGGCCAGCCGGTCTATATCAAACTGTTTATACAGGTCGAGGCAAAAAAGATCGGGAGCGGATTCGAATTTGACCGGCGTATCCAGAAGGTACTTCAAGCTTCGCATCCCGCCGCGAATTACAATTTCAGAGAATAAGCCCGGCGCCAGATCCGCCGCAATGAGCGCTGCCACCTGATTCCGTATACCGAAGGTCTCCACACGAATGCTGCTGGCGCCGAAGTTCTTCTTCAGCCATTGAGCCAGCGCAATCAACTGCGCCCCTTCCATGCCAAGAGCACGTTCGCCTGTTGTGGCCATCATCAGCGGGAATTCTTCCAGATCTTCTTGCTTCGGCGCAGCATCTCCTGTGAATACCAAATCCGCCGCCAGAATTTGTTCGGCGCGATTCAACCGGTCCGAGGCCTGCCGCGCCACCTCCTTCTTACCCTTGTCGTTCAGCACAATCGTCGCCGGGGAGCCAGCGGGACTGGTGATGGCCTTGGCCCAAACTCCGGTGGCGCTCAGTCCGTTGGCAAAAATGAATTGGTACGACCTTGTTTCTACCCCTTTGTTCTTCGTGTTCATGAGTGCCCATGCATGTTCTACCGCGACAGGCTTGTACCGCACCACCGTGTTGAGCTTGCTTCGCTCCGAGACGGCCCATTGAGATCTCGCACTCGCGGACGCCGGCGCCGGCGGATAGGAAATCTCGCCCGCCAATTTTCGAGCCAAGCCGAGGATTGTCAGGTTACCTTCCGGTAAGCCGACAACGAGATCGTCATAGCTCTTTACCTCGCTGTCAACCGGAATCTCTTTTTCAATGGGCGCGAGGCCGAAGTGCTTGCTGAAAAAACGATACGCTTGCAATCGATTGTCCAGTTGGTAGTTGTGGGTGGAGGGGTCGGTGTTCTCATACCATGCAAACGCGTCTTCCTTGCCGAACAGCCTGAAAAAGGGCTGGACGTCATCATAGATATAGGGTTTCACCAGGGGCGCGCGGAAGCAACAGTCGTCTTCCGCGTTGTGGATGAGAAGAGTCGGGCGAGGAGCTCGCATCGCAGTAAGGTGAGAGTAGTCCTGGCCGGCAAGGAAGTCCTGAGGAACTTGTTCAGGATCCCCGTAGTCACCCACGCGCTCAAGCTTGGACACGAACGCGGAATACCCTGCGACCGGAACGGATACAATCACGCGGGGGTCGAGCGAGCTTAACGTGATAGTCTGCCACCCGCCGCCGGAAAGTCCTGTAACGCCCAAGCGGGTACGGTCGACATTGGGGTGTTCGTACAGATAGTCGAGCCCCCGGCGCATGGCGAGATAAAACAAACCGGCGGTGTTGGCGCCCACAAGGTCGAGGTGAGCGCCAAACTCGTGTTTGTTCTCTGGAACGTGAAGCTCTCCGCAGTCCAGCCATTCGAGGCTCAGGGCGAGTATGCCCCTCTTGGCAAAATTGATGCACCGTTTTTGTTTGTATTCGGCGGCTTTGCCCAGTTCGTGCTCGTGCCCGTTCGGGTTGAGGATAGCGGGAATCCTGCCACTGAGATTTTCGGGCTCATACAGAAGCGCCGTGGACTGGAATCCAGGTACAATCTCGTAGCGGAGTTTTCGAACCCGGTATCCATTGTGGGATTCGATAGTTCCCAGGTCTTCGAACTTAGGCGGCTCCTCCACCCACGACCTTGGCCACCCGTGGAAAACAACGTCGTCCAACAAATGCTTGCGCATTCGCTCAGCTTCGGCGCTCCACTGCCCGGCACTCCGAGGAGTCGGCAGCGGAGAGATTCGCTGGAACAGATATTGACGAATTTGGAACGCAACGACATCCGGCGTCTCCAGGTGACGCTCCAGAATTGGGGCGATATCCTCGAATCGGCTTTGGGCCGTCACAGGGAAGGCCGTTACGAGTATTGCGACGAACAGTTGTTTCGGTTTCATGATTGATAGGCTGCGATCCTTGTTGTTCAGCAAAATCAGGCCGTCGAACGACACACGCGGCAGCCTGATCTTAGAACGAGAAACGTAAGGCGAGTTGAAGGATCCTCGGGTCGCCGCCGATTTTCGCAGTCTGTAGAACCTGGCCAAATGTAGGGTCCGTTATGGTATTGTCCGGAGCCCTAAAGTTTGCATGGTTGAACAGGTTGAAGGCCTCCGCCCGGAAGTCTATTTTTTGGGTCTCAGCGAAACGGCCGAACTTCAAGGAAAACGACTTACTCAACGAGAAATCGAACGTTGCAAGTCCGGGCCCGCGAAGAATGTTGCGCCCGGAATCGCCGAACGTTCCCGGCGCGTTGAACGCGAACGCAGCGGTGTTGAACCACTCAGCAAGTTGGGCGGCCTTTGTGCGCCCTCCTGCCAGATTGGGACTACCAACCAGATCCGCCCGGTCGGCTCCGATTCCGCTGTAGGAATAATCCAGACCCGAGAAAATGGAATATGGGAAACCAGCGCGCAATGTCAGGATGCCGCTCGACTGCCAACCGCCAATCACGTTGCGGCCCAAAAAGCCCATCGTTTTGAAGGTGGGCAACTCCCAGACGTAGGAGCCGATAAGCTGCCGATTCACGTCGATACTTGACAGGCCACGGTCAAATTTCGGATTGGGGGTCGTATAGTCGCCCTGTCCCAAACTGGTGCCGCCGCCATTAAGCTCATCGAGCATCTTCGCCCATCGGAAACCGGCGAGGAACGTCAATCCATGTGTCGCTCGCTTCTCCGCTGTAATCGCCAAGGCGTTATAACTCGCGGTTCCTGTCGCCGTGTTAATCGAGTTACTGGTGAAGTACTGGCCCATAGGCCGGCGCTGCTGGTCGTTTTCAAACGTAGATTGACCGGGAATGTAAACCGCTGCGTTCTGTTCTACTCCACCAAACAGGTGGTAACTTTCCATACCTTCATAGGCAGCTCGTATCATTAACCCTTTAGGCAATTGGCGCTCGACGGTCAAATTCCATTGCTGAATCACGGGATAAGCCATGGTTGGATCGAACTCGTTGCCGAAGTATGGAAATGCAAAGGTTTGGTTTGAAGAAAATGGACGAAAGGCTGGGAACGGGACCACATGCCCCTGGTAAGGATTCTCCAGACTTGCCGGAAATGGGACATCTACAGTCAAGGCCCATGGCGGCGCGGAGATCGTATCGTTATTCGAATTCACATTGATCATGTCGTGGTAGATGCCAAAACCCGCGCGAACGCTGGTTTTCCCGTCACCGAAGACATCCCAAGCAAGACCGATGCGCGGATCGAATATATGGTTGTACGACGGCACAGCCGTTTTCAATACACCCGGATCGCCCGGCACCTGAACCCCGGGCGGCAGGTTTGGATATACCTTCGAGCGCACTCCGTTTGCGGCAGCCCCTATGGTAAAGATCGAAAATTGGTTGGTTTGCTCAGTGAACATTCGCCAGGGCTCCCATCGAACGCCGAGGTTTACGGTCAGTCTTCTGGTGGCCTTCCAGGAATCATTGAAATATAGCGCCGGAAGAGTCCGGTATAAGCTTTCATACGTCGGGCTGAATTGCTGAAAGTCGCTTGGTTTGCCCAGCATAAAATCGAGCAAATTATCGCCCGAGATTTGGCTCGCAAAAGTGAAGACTCCCTGGGATAGAAATACCTGGGCCAGGACATTTTGCTCCCGGATAATCTCGCCGCCGAACTCGATGCTGTGCGCTCCCTTGACATAGATCCAATTGTTGGAAACGTCGTATTCGCTTCGAGGAACCCGATAAAGCGGATCCCAATTGGCACTGAAGTAACCGCCAACATTCAGATAAAAACCAGGTCCCCCACCCGCTTGCGTTGCCTCGTCAGCAACGTTGACACCCAAGTCCACCCAACCTGGGAGATTTTTCGGGCCCAGAGAGATATTGACCACGCGATTGTAGGTTAGAGTTAGATCTGTAACCAGGTTCGATCTCAGAAGATATGACCCACCCAGTGTTATGTTCTGGCTTTGCCAATAAGTTGCATCCGCAACGCTCAGTATGTTGTTGTTGATGATCGAAGCGGGCTGGTCTAAGCGGTCGTAGAGATATCGCGCAAACATTCGAAACTTGTCGGAGAAATTATGATCCACGCGGCCCATCCACTGATTGTCATCGGTGTGCGTGGATGTCGAATAGAATGCCAGTCCGGTTCCGGGCGCACCAACCGGCACTTGATTCAGCACCTTCAACGCGATTGGGTCCAACCTGGACATCGGAACCTGGTTGTTGGGGAACGGCACGTTGTTGTTGGGATCCACTAACTGGGTGCTAATGGCGGAGAAATCTCCCGCGCGCTCAGCGGCGGTGGGAGTGACGGCTTCGTTTTGGGTGGGCACGGAGCGGACTTTTGTGCCTTGCCAGGAAGCGAAAAAGAACGTCTTGTTTTTGCGCACGGGACCACCCAGGCTGAAGCCATATTGATTGCGTTTCAAACCGTCGTCCGCGGAGGCAAAGAAGTTCCGGGCGTTGAAATCATGGTTCCTGACAAACTCGAAGGCCGACCCGTGAAAGTCATTGGCTCCGCTGCGCGTTGCCGCATTCACGACGCCGCCGCCGCGCCCTCCGAACTTCGCACTGTAACTGTTGGTTTGAACGCTGAACTCCTGGATCGCGTCGGGATTGGGGAAAATATTTGCGATCTCAGTGTACGGATCTTCATTAATCCCGCCATCCAAGTAGAATGCGGTCTCATTGGAGCGCGCGCCACTCGCGGAAATAAACGTCACCGTCGACTCCGGCCGGGACGCTCCCTGCGCGAAACACCTTGATCCTCCCGGACTCACATCGGGCGCCAGAGCCATCAACTGGAGGACGTTGCGGCCGTTCAAGGGCAATTCGCGCGCCATTTGTGAGGTGATTACCGTGGCTAGGGTTTGGGTACGCACATCCACTAGCGGAGGCTCTCCCGTAACGGTCACCGACTCTGCCTGGCTGCCTACCCGCAGAGCGACATTGATCGTTGCCGCCTGATCCACTTCAAGAACGATTCCTTCTTGAACGTAGGCCTGAAACCCGGCGTGTTCCACGCGCAAGGTATATGCGCCTACGGGCAAATTTGGCAGTTGATAAAAGCCGCTCTCGTTCGATTGCGTCCTGTTCGTGTTTCCCGTGGCAGTGTGGACGGCGGTGATCTGGGCGCCGGGAACCACCGCGCCGGTTGAGTCTGTGGTCGTTCCTGAAATGCCTGCGGTATTACGCTGGCCAAACGCCGGCGCTAAAATAGCCATCATTCCAATGAGTACGATTAATGTGAAGCGCATTTTCCTCCGAAGCGATCCACTTTATTGCGAGCCGCAAGAAATGTCAAGCAAGCCGAGCCTTCGGGCCATTCGAACGCGGCAAAACTGCCCGCTGCTAAGATGATCGGAGGCCACTGGTTTCGAGCAGCTCCCGAATGAGTTTACTCTTGCGGTCCCGATCTATGAAATTATTCTTGCCGTGGATCTTCGCTACAGTGCCCACCTTCGCCTCCGTGTGCCCGTCGCCAACCCTCAACCCGCAAGAGGCACAGGCACGATTTCAAGAACTGGACAGAAATGCTCAGGTCGAGTTTCGGCACTCGGAGTTCTCTGCGGCCTCTAAAGATTTTCATCAGGCAGCCTGCGTTGCTCCCGAAAACATCCGCTCCTACTACGAACTCTATGAAATCGCCGCTGGCGCCGTGGCAGCGGGTGATTTTGCGCGGGCGCGAGAGGTCTTGGAGGAAGCGGATCGGCTTCGACCCGACTATGCGTTGCCGGTGGCCATGGTGGTGAAGGTCTACCTGATTTCAGGGGACATCGCCCATCTCAAGGCGTCTCTGTTAGCCGCGGCCCGACGCTTTCCCCACGACGGCAGGCTTCACGCGGACCTAACCCAAGATCTTCTCCACGAGAAGCAATACGATCTGGCCCTGGCCGAGGCGCTCCGGGCTGAGGAAAGTGGTGCGGCCGGCGCCCGGGGCGACATAAACCTGGCCGTGCTTGAGAATCAGGTAGGCGCTTTCGGCGACGCCGCGCGGCTTGCCTCGGCGATAGGGGAGCAAGCCGGGCTACCCGAAAAAGTGCGAGCGTCCGGCGCGGGCCTCGCTGGTCTCAGCTATGAGAGCTTGGGACAATTGCCAGAGGCCATCCGGCATCTCAGGCTGGCGATTCGGCTCGATCCCAATCAGGAGCAGCCGTATCTTGCGCTCGCTCGCATTTACGCAGAGCAGCAGGACAATAATGCGGCAGTGGAGATTTTGGAGCAGGCGCGAAAAATACTTGGTGGCTCTTCGCGCGTGTTGCTGGCTCTAGGCGCTGCTCTGGTGTCCACGGAACGGTATCAGGCCGCCAGCCAGACGCTAGCCGGACTGATCAAGAGCTTCCCAGACCAGCTCGAAGCCTACCCGAAACTGGCCGAGGCCTACCGCAACCTGGGTGAACCCAGCCGAGCCACGGAGACACTGCGGCAGCTTGCGCGGCGCAAGCAGGATGATCCAATGCTCCACGTAGTGATTGGGCAGTCCCTGCTCGATGAAGAGAGGGTCGATTACCCGGGTGTGTTGCAGGAACTCGCCTCGGCGGACAAAGTCTCACCCGGGGATTACGACGTTTATTACCTCCGCGGCAAGGTCTTCCTCGCGACGGGACAATACGCCCAGGCTGTAGCCTCGTTGCGGCACGCGATCGAACTGCGGCCCACGGAGACGGGCGCCTACTATCAGCTTGGCCTGGCGTATCGCAAGCTCGGTCAACCGGACCTCGCCAAAGAGCAGTTTGAAAAACTCGAGTATCTCAAAGGCCCGCCGGATCCGCCTAAACCCCAAGAGTAAGCGCCCGCGGATTTTTCCACTTTCCCCTGGTGAAGTCCGGGAAATCGACCGGAGCGCTCTTCGCGGCGACCGATCGCTCACTTAGAGGAACAATCACGCTCCACGTGGCGGCATCATAGACATCCACCGGCGTTTGCATCTTGTTGCTGACAGCGCGCACGAACTGGTGCAGCTCGACGTAATCCTCGCCGCCATGACTCGAGCTTCTGGCTGCCGCGCCGAGCGCTTTCCAAAGGAGATGATCGTATTGTTCATAATATGGGCCGGAGTCTTCCCATTTGTGCTCCGGGCTGCGGCCATCGATGTAGATCTTTTCCAGACTGCCGAAGAAGATTCCTTCCGTACCCTGCAGGCGCTGCACCATCAAGGGTATTTTAGTGTCGCCGGAGTCTGAATAGGGCCGGGGCAATTGCGTGTCATGGTTTAACGTGACGGTCACCCCTTTTTCGGTCATGATGAGGCTGGTATTAACATCGCCATCGGCGAACTGGTCCTTCGCGTAAAGGTTATCGGGACCGAAGTGCTTGGCCGCGTAGTGGCTCAGACCGCGAGATTTGCTGCTCATCGAGGTCAGATATGTGAAGCGATCGCCCCGGTTGATGCCGATCCACCACGCTATCGGTCCGATCGGATGAGTTGGATATAGGTTGGCGTTTCTCCGCAGGGCGTGCATCCCGCGCCATGAAAGCTGGCCGTTTCGCAAGAGCCCGGCGCGGAGGTCGTGGTCGTAGCCGCCTTCGCAGTGAATCACCTCGCCCAGCACTCCCTGCTCGACCAAGTTCAGCGCCATCAGGGCGCCCCGGCCGAAACAATCGTTTTCGAGCATCATGCAAGGCATGCCTGTTTGCTCGGATGTGTTCACCAGCTCCCAGCATTGTTCAACCGTGATTGCCGCCGGGACTTCAGTGGCCGCGTACTTACCCGCCTTCATGGCCGCCACAGCTATCGGTGTGTGCAGTTCCCAAGGAGTGGCAGTCACGACGGCGTCCAGATCCTCACGGGCCACCAAGCGGCGGTAGTCTTCTGGGCCGCTCGAATATCCTTCCGGCCGCCGGTGCCAGGCCTTTTCGACTAAAGCCTGTGCATTTTGTAAATGCTCCTCGTTGATGTCGCAAATCGCCGGTATTTCGACGCCCGGGATATCCGAGAAAATCTTGAGGAGCCCCGTACCACGATTCCCCACTCCGACCAGACCAATTCGCACCGGCTTGCCGGCGCCCGAAAGCGACCCCGCCATGCCGGCGGCACCGGCCAGCTTCAAAAATTCCCGACGTTGAAAGTGGCTCGACATCAGTCCTCCTGCGATCTCACCGCACCTAGTGTCGCGCCGAGGCTGGAGCCTCTAGGTGCGACACAAGCCACTCGCCAACCTGCGAACCGTCCTCCCCACTCCGAACTGACAGATTCGCCAATGCCTTGCTATATGCATCGTAGAGCGGCTGGAGTTGACTTCTAAGATCACGTTCCGGGACCACGCGATCCTTTGCGTCGATCAGATTTTCCATTAGCATAGGCGTTGGCGAAAGGGACGCCTCCACGTCGGCTAGATCCCCCACTTCCAGGAACCCGGGCACAATAACGTCGGCCGGAATGTAGGCAAACGCATCGTCAAGTATCGATGCGTAACTGGCGAGCCCATTCCGTACGGCAATCGCCCGCACATTGGGATCGTAAAGTGCTCCAAGAATTGCAAGCAAGCCACCCAACGGTTCACCCTGCTGTTGAATTTGCGGTCCAACTTGCCACAGAGGCAATTCGTCCAGAACGAATTGCGGGCCGTTCACGGGCATCAGCGACTCTCCCCACAAGGCGAGGCGCTTGGGATCCAAATCCGGGCGCTGCTCGAGATAAGCCAACACGGTCCGTAGATCCTTCAGCCTCCTTCCGATTAACGTCTCGCCGAGCATCTCCTCGTTGACGGCTTGCATGTTTTCATCGTTCTCCGGATCGCGCCGTGAGTCGGGCGAAGTTTCACCCGTGCCGCGCACATCGGGAAGGCAGACGGCCACCCCGCGCTTCAGCAGAGTCTCGATCTGGTGGCTTCGGGTTGCCAGGAACAATTCCTTGCCACCCTCTGCAATGCCGACGACTACCGAGGCACGATCCGCCTTGGCCGTAGGCCGGAGAAGCAGCAAAGGCACCACAATGTCGGGCTCGATACCGATGGTAATCCCCTCAACAGTTGCGTCCGGAAGCTTTTTCGTCCAGTGAACCGCGACCTGCAGATTCCGATTTGGCTCGATGTCCCCCAACCGCTCGGCTAAATGAGCCTGCATCCATTTGCGGCGACTCGCGGGATCCATTCCCGCCACCTTCGAGCGCGCCGATGCCACTTTAGACAACCCAACCTCACGAGCCAGCTCATGCACGGTTCGCATGTGCAGTTGGGTGGCGGCCGCCGGACTGAGCACCGCCAACTCAGCCTCCGGCCGCCGGTCGCCCGGTTCCCTTGCCAGGTTGGCGTGAATGGATGTCTCCATGTTCTCGAAAGGAATCGGGATTCCCAACCAGCGCTCCAGAGTCGGATATAGGGATCTTCGCTGCGCCGGGCCGATGTTCCAGCACTCTCCTGGTCCGGGGAACGGACCGAAACCGTGCGCTTCGGCCAGGTTGTCTCTGGCCTGATATAGCTCGAACACTTTTTTATAGCGAGCCCACGCGGGCAGATCCTCAACGTTCCATCCCAGCTCGAAGGAGTAGACCAGCCTTCGCGGCGCGACTATGGCGCAGACAGTCCATTGAAGAAACTGATCGATAATTCCGCGGCGCAAGCAGCGCGGCGTCTCCCAATCGCCCAAACCAGGGTCAGCTAATTCCAGAGGCCACTGGTTCTTGTCTGGAATGAACCTGGGAATCTCCGGTGTCGACTCCCCGAAGTTGAAAGGAACCACTGCGGAGACCCGCTGGTCCAGCGCTGCGGCTACTGCCGCCGGGTCGCCGCCGCCCGCTACCGCGCCGAGCAAAACAATCCGCTTATCGTCGACGTCTTTCCGTTCGAGCAAAAGATCGACGCCGCGCATGATGTCCCACACCATCCACTTGATAAGGCTCTCCCCCACAGCGTACAACTGCATCCCAGTGACATAGCGGGAGTGATAGTATTCGCGTTCCCAGGGGTAGCCTTCGAAGCGCTCGCCGTAGCCGACCTGATCCATCACCAGCACGGCACATCCCAGGCGCGCCCACAGCATGCCCATGTCCTGCAATTCGAACTGTGTTTTCGGAGCATGCAGGCTGTGGGCAATGATGATTCCAGGCATCCGCGTCTTGGAATCGCCCGGAAGATACAAATTGGCTGTCACCCAGAATCCTGGCTGCGTCTGGTACACTAGGTCCTGACGCCGGTATCCGTCGCCGCGATATTCCTTGACCACGCGCGTCCCAAGCGCCTGGCGTTGTGGGAATTCGCCCATGGACGCCGCCAGAGCTTTCAGTTTGGGGTCACGAAAGTTTTCCCAATCGTGCAGAGTGTGAACCTGGTCCCAGTCCCGCTTTTCTGCTTGCAGAACCTTTAAGACTCGACCGTGGATATTGCGATCCAACATATCGGATAGCGCCATCTGCTTGCGTTGCTCGTCGGACAGCACGCGCATGGGAGCGAAGGCCAGGCTGCCGGAAAGTGTGGGCAGCTCCACTCCCTTTAACTGCTTTGGGTCTGTGTTCACCAGAACAAGATGCCGGTAACGCGCCGGACAATACGGCGTGACGCTCTGGATTACCGGCAGAACAGTGGTCTCTTGTGGCTCGCCCGAGCGGCCCGGCCGGTATCGCATCAGCAGGACGCGCCAGTCGCGCGGCGTCTGCGCTTCTCCCAGAGCATTCGCTACAAAATCGAGCGGCACATCCACCCGGGCGATCCATTCTCCCCGCCCGGGCCGTGCCATAGCATGGACCGGACTGTTCCAGTCCACATGCGGCCTTGAAATCCGCGGTCCCCCGGAAAATCCGTTCGCGTCCTGAACGTAACCCAGAGCATTGACCCCGTACTTCACGTACGAGGAGCCGGATGTCGCAAGGTAAATCTGGAAGCGGTCGTCGTGATCTATCGGTCCATCTCGCTCCCGGGCATCCGCGACAGTTCCATAAGGCTCCGCGCACCTTGCCATCACAGCCAGCGTTTTACCGTCCTGCATCATCTTTACTTCGGTGGGGAAAACCGGAGCGCGAGAACCGGGCTCATCCCGGTAGAGAGTCCACACTGGTACGTCGCGCCAGGCTTCGTCACTCCAGCCTGTTTCCAGGGGTGGAATGCTGTCCCGGTGGCCGGCTTCGATCGGAGCCTCGCTATTGCCGACAACGTGTGCCTTAAACACCGGATCCGGTGCCGTTGTGTCCAGTGTCGGTGCGCCGGATACTTCGGCCATGGGCTGGTCGTCGGGCCACCGCCAGCGCTCCTCTGGCGCGCCGGGACGTGCCGCGCGAACTCTTTCGGCATTAATGTGAACGGCGCCAGCGCGCGGCGAGCCTAACTCCGCGAGTGGGATAGCGGCTTCGACACGCCATTCCTTCGCACCCGTGCCCACCGCTACCAGGAACATCCTGCATTTCTCCTGCCGGCTGGTATACCACTCAGATTCGCCGGTCCATCGCCATTTCACCGAGTACGCGCCCAGCGGACCGACCTGCAGCATCCAGTCGTTTTCGCTCGCTATGCGAATAACGAACGTCAGTGTGTCTTCTTCTTCCCAGTGAGGGTTCTTTCCAATCGAGCGTGCCGTAAACCGTCCACTCGGCTCCGGCAAACGTCCGGCCAGATACAAGTACCGCCCGGCCACGCTAGCCCGAACTTCGCCACCGGTTTCCACCGGTACACCGGCTTCTGTGGGCCTGAGTGTTCCTGGCGTGATATGGTCCCAAAAGCTTTCTTGCAATTCGCCATCAATGCCCACCGGGCCCACATGGGACTGCCCGGCAGCAAACGAGGCCATGGCTGCGAATGCAATCGCGAGACGAATGGATGTCCGGCAAGGCAGGACATCCTCGGAAGTTCCATCAGTGTTTGAAAACATCTTGGCTATAGTAGCGGATTTCCGTAACGTTGCCGCGGTACGATCCAAATCCGAACCGCGCATTGTAAGATGATCTAGTCGAACGTGGCCTTCGTGTCCCGCAGGGAATTACTGCTTTTGTCGAGCGCCGCTCGCCTGTTGGCGCGAGTGCCCAATTCGTTTGATCCACAGAATCTCTCGTATCCCCTCGCGAGCATTGAAGGCTCTGTAACTCCTCCTCAGCTGTTCTTTGTTCGCGACCACTTTCGTGAACCTGAAGTCTATCTCCCTACTTGGCGACTGAAGATCGAAGGGCGCGTTTCCCGGCCGATCGAGCTCACGATATCCGATTTAATTGAATCGCCGACTAGAGAGGTGGAAGCCGTGCTCGAGTGCGCCGGCAACCCAACCATCGGTTCCGCGGCCAGTAATGGGATATGGGAAGGCGTGCCGTTCGCAGCTCTCCTGGAGCAGGCGGGAGTTGAGCACGACGCCGTGGCCGTGATGCTCGAAGGCGCCGATTCCGGCCGGCTACTGCAGGACTCGCCGGAACTGCCCTATTGTCAAATCGTCCCGGTCGAGAAATGTTTCCGTCCCGAAAGCTTGGTGGCATTTAAGCTGAATGGCCACTTTCTCCCTCGCCGGAATGGCTTCCCCGCGCGCGCGCTGTTCCCCGGCTGGTACGGCATGGACTCAGTAAAGTGGCTCCAGCGGATCGTCGTGCTCGGGCCGTCCGATCCGGCACCGAATTTCCAGTCGAGCGGTATGAACAAGCTCTACAACCGCATGGCCACGACCCCAACCGGCGAGCTTAAGATTAATCGTCTCACTGAGATCCAGGTCAGGTCGGTAATAGCCTGGCCGCCAGACAACCAGCGGTTGCCCGCGGGCCGAATCGTCATTCGCGGCTTTGCCTGGAGTGGCGCGGGCCTTGTCCGCCGAGTCAGTTTCAGTGCCGACGGGGGACGCAAGTGGGCACCGGCGCTGCTCGAATCGGTGCCCAGCCGCTTCACGTGGGTCCGCTGGAAGTATTTGTGGTCGCCAGCACCCGGCGACCATATCCTGATGAGCCGCGCGGTCGACGATGCCGGCAACGAGCAACCGCTCGCGCGAGACCACTCGCGCAAAGATAGTTACGAGTTGAACTTCTGCGCGCCCGTGCGGTGTTCGGTTCGATGAGAGCAGCTGCCGAGAGAGGCTCGATCATAGCGTTGTGCTGAAACATCAACATCAGCGGTGACTACTTGCCTGTCGCGGTGAGTTCGTTAGCAGAACGCAACCGCTCCCTTTGGTCACGGCTCAGTTTCAGACAGGCTTTGCTGAGCCGCGACCGGAGGAAGCGGTACTAACGCTCTGGCAGCGACGGGCCACTAGCTGAGAAAGATGATGATCGCAGTGGTTCCAACCGGTGCGTGTAGTCAAACCTCGTTTGATCCGAGCGGAGCTGTGGAAAGAAAGCTCAAAGGATCGTTGCAAGAGTTCCGTATGCACTGCGTTGGACAAAACGCAGTATATAATGCCGCCTTTGGGACTTGTCCGCGAAACTGAAACGCCAGGCAACAAACCGGACAAACAAAATCTCTACAAGCGAGTAGGCTATGATCCGACGGTTGGTTCAACAATGAAATCAGTGCAGATGTGGACAGTGGCTGTGGCCGTGCTCGCAGTCCGCCTCGCGGCGCAGACACCCGCCGCCCGCCTATGGGCGATCAGCGATGGCCTGCGCGTCAACCCGGTGACGGGCCGGGTGTTCGAGGAGCGCGCCGACATTCACACGGATTATCCGGCTGGAGACTTGCGCGCTGCGAATTCCGTGTGGACAGGCCCGTCGAAGACCGTTTCGCTAAGAGCGGCGCGGAATGAGTTTGTCGCGTTTCAAGTGATTGTGGAAACGGCGAAGCCGATCCGGGAAGTGAATGCGCATTTCCCGGGGCTCGTGGGGCCGAACGGCGCCCGCATTGATGGCGCATATGCCGCAGTGTTCAAAGAATGGTACGTGCACGTGCGCCAAGCTACCACCGGCTACGAACGCAGTTCACTCGGCCCCGGCTGGTATCCCGATGCTTTGTTGCCGCAACGTCGTGCACACCTGGATAGTGGCTTTCCATTCTCCATTCCCGACCTCTACAACGATATTCCCGATCAGAAGAATCAGGCATTGTGGATCGATGTGTTCGTGCCTGCCGACCGCCAGGCTGCGCCGCCGGGCCGCTACACGGGCGATATCGAGATCTCTTGGAAGGGCGCACGCGATACCGTTCATGTAGCACTGGAGGTTTGGGATTTCGCATTGCCACAAGAAAATCATATCCCGGGCGATATCTGGAATGGCTCCATGCGCGAGATGTCGCCCGATGAGGAGTTGGCGTACTACCAGTTGGCGCGCCAGCACCGGTTTTTGCCGCTGATCTACGCATATCGGCCGAAGGTCGAAATCAGCGGTACCAGCGTGCATATGGATTGGACCGAGTATGACCGCCGGCTTGCTCCCTATCTGGACGGCTCGGCGTTCACTAAAACTCACGGCTACTGGGGCCCGGGTTATGGATTGGCCGTCGATCACGTCATGCTCCCTTTCAATAACGAGAAGGGAGGCGACGACAGCACCGTTTGGCCGATGGCGCTGCCGAAGGGTCAACGCACCCCGGAGTATGAGGCGGTCTGGAAGGAGGCCGGGCGCCAGATCCGCCAACATTTCGATCGGGACCCGCGCTGGCACGATGTCACGAAGATCGCGTTTCTCGACGGCCTCGATGAGTCCTATAACGAAGCGGCGTACGAAAAAATGTTGTATTACGGCAAGCTGTTGCACGACGCCATGGGCCGCGGCTGGTTCAAGTACCGCGTGGACGGCGGCTATTCGCGGCCGGTAATGGAGCGCCTTTCGAAAGAGGTCGAACTGTGGGTGTGCCACACCGAAGACTTCGATATCAGCGACGTGGACTACTTCCGTGCAAAGGGCGTTAACACGTGGTTCTATGGACCCATGATTTATGAGCAGAAGAAAAACGGCGGCTGCGGCTCAAATACCTTCCTCGATCTCGATCTGCTGGTGAATCGCGGCATAGGCTGGGTCGGCTGGAAATACCGGGCGGGGTGGGTGGAATGGGAATTCGATTGGAATGCCTTCGCGGCCTGGTATGAGGCTGAGAATTACAAAGACAGTCCGGACCGCATTTACAACGGCTCGGGCCAACTGATCTATCGCGGCGCCGTTATGAATCATAAACAGCCAATTCCGAGCATCCGCTTGAAAGCGCAGCGCAGAGGATTGCAGGACTACGAGTACTTCTGGCTGCTGGCCCAGAAAACCGGCGGGAAACAGGCAGCCGACGAGTTCGTAAACAGCATCGTATATAAACGCCCCTTCGGCAAGAACGCCATGCGGGACATCGAAATCTGGAAAAATAACCCGGAGGAATGGGACAGGGTCCGGATTGCCGCCGGAGATCGGCTTGTCCAATGAGGAAACTGCTGGCGTTGCTAACCGGGTGTGGGCTTGTCGCCGCCGCTGCCGATTTGCGGCTGGGCATCATCGGGACCGATACGTCGCACGTGATCGAATTTACCAAGCTCCTCAACGACGGCTCTTCCCCGCAGCATGTCCCGGGCGCTCGGGTGGTGGCGGCATTCAAGGGCGGCAGCAAGGACCTGCCGGATAGCTATAAGCGAGTCGACAAGTTCGCCGAGGATCTTCGGACCAGTTGGAACGTGGAGTTTGTTCCGGACATTCCGTCGCTTTGTGCAAAAGTGGACGGCCTGATGCTCGAAAGCGTGGACGGGCGGCAACACCTGGAACAGGCGGAACAGGCCCTCGCTTGCGGTAAACCGATCTGGATCGACAAGCCGTTGGCCTCGACGCTTGAAGATGCGCGAGCCATTGAGCGTGCGGCAAAAGGAAGAGCGCCGTGGTTCAGCGCGTCGTCTCTTCGTTACGGCAAGAGTGTCGACGCGGTGAAGTTCCCCGATACCGCTGGTGCGGTCGCATGGGGAGCCGGCCCGCTCGGTCGCGAGCCATTGGACCTCACCTACTATGCGATCCACGTCGTGGAGCTATTGTATGCGGTGATGGGACCCGGTTGCGAAGAGGTGACCCGCACCCATACGGATAACTCCGATGTGATTGTCGGAAAATGGAAGGGCGGCAGGACCGGCGAGGTGCGTGCCATTCGGCCGGACAGCGACTACGGCGCGCTGGTATTCCGCGACGGAGGCAAGGTGGCTGTAGCGCCGAACATCGACGACGGCTACCGGCCGTTGGTGGAGGAGATCGTGAAATTCTTTCAGACCAAACGGCCGCCCGTGCCCAATGAGGAGACGCTTGAGGTCATGGAATTCATGAATGCGGCGCAGCGTAGCCTGTCGCTAGGCGGAACACCGGTCAAGCTTCGCTGAGGACTGGAGGATTCAACTCATGTCAATCGGACGGAGAGATTTCATCACTGGAGCAGCCGTCATTGGCGGCGCTCAGTTGCTCGGGACCGCGCGAGCGTCGGCGGCAGCTAGCGACAGCATCCGCGTAGCCATAATCGGCCTGGGGGGCCGCGGCCGTGATCACATGAGAGATTGTGCCAAAGTCCCTGGCGTGAAGGTCGTGGCTTTTTGCGACCCGGACGAGACTCGGATGGCGCAAAGGGCGGCCGAGTTTCAATCGCTGACCGGCCAGAAGCCCGCGCTCCAGCAGGACTTGCGGCGAGTACTCGAAGACAAGGACATTGATGCCGTGACTATCGCCACCTGCAACCACTGGCACGCGCTCGCAGCCATCTGGGCTTGTCAGGCCGGAAAGCACGTCTATGTCGAAAAACCCGTCTGCCATGATTTCTTTTCGGGCGCGCAGATGGTAGGGGCTTCGCGAAAATACGGGCGCCTGGTTCAGGGAGGCACGCAACGGCGATCGAGCGGCTACGTCCGCCGGGCGATTCAAGCCCTGCGCGAAGGAGTTATCGGCGACGTTTACATGGCCCGATGTGTCCATTACCAAGACCGAGGTTCGTTGGGCTTCAAAGATTCGGAAAATCCTCCCGGTACTTTAGACTGGAATTTGTGGCTGGGGCCGGCGCCGGCGCAACCCTTCAATCGCAATCTTCATCCTTACAACTGGCATTGGTTTTGGGACTTCGGGAACGGCGAGCTGGGGAACAACGGCATTCACTATATCGATGTCGCGAGATGGGGCCTGAACAAGGGCTTGCCTTCCAGGGTCTATTCTACCGGTGGACGTTTCGGTTACAAAGACCAGGGGCAGACTCCCAACACGCAGTTGGTTACCTACCAGTTCGACGATGGAATCGAGATGGTGATGGAGATTCGCGGACGATACACGAATGGCGAAGGCGGCGTGACTTCAGGACTCATGTTCTACGGCTCGAAAGGCTACATGATCTCGGATCCCCACACCGAAGCCTTTAAGGTCTTTCTCGATGGACGAAGCGCGCCGGAGCCCGATCTGGGTAAGCTCGATGACGTCGATCGTACCGGGGACGAAGAGCTATCCCACTTCCAGAACTTCTTCGATGCCGTGCGTGCGGGTAAGCGGGACATCCTCACCGCCGAGATCAACGAAACCTACCTCTCGACAGCTTTCTGCTTGCTGGGAAACATCTCGTACCGGTTGAAAAGAGAACTCCATTTCGATCCCGTTGCCAATCGTTTCGTGAGCGATCATGAGGCCGACGAGATGTTGAGAGACAACTGCCGCGCTCCTTTTATTGTTCCGGATAGTGTCTGATCTCCAAACTTCCAGGACGAAAACTTCTTGACAGGACGCTCGATCTTCGGATAGCCGTATATTACGCATCGGGCCGCAAGCTGTCCATGCCGGGGAGCCATTCGTCAATTTGAGATTACTTCCCAAATATGCTGCGACGCCTGGCGCAAGCGCCGCTCGCATCTGCCCAAATGTGCATTTCCAAAGGCAAATTCTGCATCTACGCGTGCGCTCCCTCGCGTATCTCTGTAACGCAATGGGTCCCCGGCGCTTGACCCGGCTCGCGCACAGACACAACGACGACGTTTCCCACGAAAGGAGGCACTAGACGGCAAGGAATACATCAGGGATGCGATTTATGCGGATCGAACGGACTGGCGGTCTGCGTGCCTACTCCATTGCGTATTTGAAGGAGACGATTATTATGCAATATGTTCGAGCTACCAGTACCGCTGCCCTGTTTCTGCTCTTCGGGACGATTGTCCCGGCGTACGCGCAGCACGACCAGGAGAAGGAAAAACCGAGCAAGCCTGAAGCGCAGCAGCGGGCCCAGCAGCCTAAGCCACAACAACCGCAGCAGCAGCGGGCTCAGCAGCCTAAGCCACAACAACCACAGCAACAGCGGGCCCAGCAAACTCGGCCACAACAACCGCAGCAGCAGCGGGCCCAGCAAACTAAGCCACAACAACCACAGCAGCAGCGGGCCCAGCAAACTAAGCCACAACAGCCGCAGCAGCAGCGGGCCCAGCAGACTAAGCCACAACAACCACAGCAGCAGCGGGCCCAGCAAACTAAGCCACAACAACCGCAGCAACAGCGGGCCCAGCAGACTAAGCCGCAACAACCACAGCAACAGCGCGCCCAGCAAACTAAGCCACAACAACCACAGCAGCAGCGGGCCCAGCAGGCTCGGCAACAGCGGCCGCAGCAGCAGGAGGCCCAGCAACAACAACAGCAACCCCAGCGTACGCGGCAGCAGGCAGTCGCGTGGCAACAGCAGCGGGGTTGGCAACAGCAGGGCGGCTGGCAGGGGCATAGTACATGGCAGCAGGATCGTGCGCAACGGTGGGATAGCGACCATCGCACGTGGGCGCAGCGCGGAGGCTATGGGGGTTACTACATTCCCGAGGACCGCTTCAGTCTCTATTTCGGGAGCCGGCACGGGTTCCGCATGCACGGCCTTCCGACGATCTACATGGGGTATCCTCGCTTCTCGTACGGCGGCTTTTCATTCCTGCTCGTGGATCCCTGGCCGGAGTCCTGGCAAGCGGACTGGTACGACACCGATGACCTTTACATCGGTTATGACAATGGGTACTACCTTTACGACCGCAGACATCCGGGCATGGGACTGGCGATCACTGTCGCACTCTAGCTGAAGAACCGCGGTCCAAATCCGGTAGTCCGCTGGACAACCGAATGGATTGTTTCCGAGCCCGCTGCGGCTCGGAAACACGCGGAAGGCGACCGTGCGTACACGTCGGCTGCTTAAAGCAGCCAAGACGCTATCGCTGTTGGTTCGGTTGGGCCGGCGGCTTCTTGGCTGATTTCGTAGGCGCGAATGAGCCGCGGCGTTTTCCACCGAGCCCGGTGAAGATTCCTCCCACAACACCCGATACCGAAGTCCGCGCATCCGGCATTGGTACCAGCCGTGCGTGGGCTACATAGGGTCATCGGCCTAATTGTTCACCGCAGCCACGACCGCCGCCATTATGTTGCCTACGAAGAGACTTTGCAGGTGAAGCGATATCCATATCCGGGTAGCGAAATCAACACCGCAAGGGCCGAACTCGAATTGACGTAGAGGCTCACTTTTTCGGCCGGTGCGTGAGTGCCAGCTCGGGTCGCATAGACTTGATGGACTCAAGTCGCAGGTAGCCTGCCGCGGCGCGAACGCGCACCGCTTCCTTTTTGTCTTCGAACAGGGGCAGCAGATCCTTCTCCAGAGCGGGATCGTTCCTGAGTGCGATGGCGTGCACCGCAGCCGCCCGGACGGACCAATCTTTATCGCCGAGCGCATCCTCAAGCGCCGTCAATACCTCCGGATCTTTGTCGGTACCCAGGAGGAGAGCCGTCGCCGCCCGTCCCGAAACGCCTTGATCGGACAGAATTCCCTGCAGGGACGAAACACCTGCCCCCAAACCCGGGACCGGAGCGAAGTTCGCGCCCTCTCGCACCGCAAACAGGAACAGCATTTTGGGAGTATGCAGCATCCTCAGCGCATCTCGCTTCTGCCTGGTGATGAATCCTGATGCCGTCTTCGTATCGCCGCTGAGAACCGCAAGCAGGGCATCGTGTCCAATGGGATCGTTGAGCGTCCAAAGTGCTTTGGCGGCCGCGAAACTTACCTCCGGCACGTCACTGTCGAGGGCCTTCCGCAACGCAGAAATGGTACGGTCGTTTTTCAAATCCATGAGACTCGTGATCGTCGCCAGCCGCACCTCGACATCTTTGTCATCGAGCATCGCTTCCAACTGCGAGAGGTATGGGTCTCGCGGGCTGACCAGACCTAGCGCCTGTACGGCGTGCTTCCGGTTGTCTGGGTTCTTATCTTTCAACGAGTCTTCGAGGAAATCCCGGGCTCGATCAGATGACGTCACGGCAACGGGAAGGGACGCGGGCTCACGAGTCTGCCCGAAAACTATCCAGAGCGAAAAAAACGGAAGTGCAAAAAAGGTTCGCATGACCAGTCCCTCGTTTTAGGCGTTTTTTCTGCCGGTGATCAGCAGCGCGAAGCCGCCGGCCAGTGCGATCATTCCCACAATCGGCGGCAGCGGAATCGTTTTCGTCCGCTCCGTTGTCACGTGGACCGGACCCACATCCAAAACTTTCTCTCGCGTCGTGTAGGTGAAGCCTTGATACGCAAAGGCCAGGATTCCGACGACTATGAGGATGATGGCGACCACAGTGCTTGTTTTCATCTTGCGGGGCCTTTCGATTCATCAGAGCCGGCCTCACATCGGATGCCGGCCCTGAGAGAACAGCGGATTCAGGCTTCACTTAGCAGCGATTGGCGACCCGATCTCTGTACCAATGACCTCGCCGGAGACAACCAGTTCCACGCGACGATTCTGCTGCCGGCCTGCGGTGGTACCGTTTGAAGCCACCGGCAGGGTCTTTCCGAATCCCTTTGCCGTAACCGAATTCATCGGAATTCCGGCCTGAGTCAGGTAGTCGCGCACAGACGAGGCGCGCTGTTCGGAGAGCTGCTGATTGTAGTCATCGCCGCCCACGCTGTCGGTGTGACCCTCTACTTCTAGTCGCAGGCCCGGGTACGCCGAGATGATCCCCGCCACCCTGGCGAGCTTCTCACGCGCTCCAGGTCTCAACGAATGCTTGCCCGTATCAAAAAGAACGTCCGACATATTGACGATCAAGCCGCGAGCCGTATCGCGAGTTTCGAGAATCACGTTGAATTGCCGCAATAACTTCACTCGCAGCTCTGTCTTCTCAGCCTCGGCTTTTGCTTTCTCTATTGCCGCGCGATCGAGGTCGGCCTGGAGCCCTGCCTTTTGTGCGTCATTCTCATGCCTCAAACGATCCGCTTCCGTGGCAGCGGAAGCCGTCCGAAGGTCGTTCTCACCCTTTAAACGATCCGCTTCGGCCTGACCAGCTGCCATTTGCATTTCGTGCTCCCGCTTCAAGCGATCCGTTTCCGCTTGTGCGGCGACCCGCGCTCCCTCGGCTTCCCTTTGGACGCGGTCATTTTCCACCTGGGCGGCAATCCGGGCTCCCTCAGCTTCTCGTGTGACACGCTCAGTTTCAGACTTCGCTGCGGCCCGTTCGCCTTCAGCGCGCGCTTCCCGGTCCGCTCCCGCCTGGCGCTCATTCGCCAAGGTCTGCTCGTCCATCTTCTTGACAGTGATGATCCGGGCATCTTCCGCCATTTGAACGGCCTCGCGTGCTACCGTTCCAATGGGTTTCTTGCCCGCCTTACCCTGCAGATAACCCTCGGCATTCTCCAGCCCCTGGACAGCTTTGTGGAACGTTTCAGCGGCATACTGCTCAGCCCCGGTCCATCGCGCAATCTGGACAGCGTTTCGAGCTTCGTATAGCTCCAACGGCACTTTCCGATCGAGTCGCACAGGCCTGATCTCCGACGGGTTCACGTTCAACGTGTACTGGCCCCTCTGTAAGAGCTCGTACTTCGCGTCGAGTTGTTCGATGGTTCCAGTCGTATCTCTGCGGATGACGTTCTCCATCACCACGACATCGCTAGGCTGGGTAACCGCAAAATATGGCTCCGCGGTTACGATCAGGCCGAATGATTGCAACTCCGTTGTGGCGTTCAGCTTACTCTTGCCGTCATGCAATAGTACTTCGCCCACGTTGGTGGCCCGGCCCTCGGGTGTGATGGCCCACATCACGTATGTCAGATATTCGGGACCATAGGTGGTGGCAGGCTGCATTTTCTCCATCTGGGCGTCGATCTTGATCACGCCCTGCTTGCTTTCTACCTTTGCCTCACCGCGGGCCTCCGGCATCAGGGTGGTACCACGGAAATCGATGTTTGTGGGACCGCTGCGGTGGTTGTAATTAATCGCTTTCGTCGTACGTGCTACGACGGTGACGCGATAAATGGGCACCGAGCCATTGGCCATCGTTGCCCCATTCTCGGTGGCATTCGGCTGTTGAGTCGGGTTCGGAGCCTGCGGCGCCTGAGCCGATAGAATTCCGCATACCGTGAGGAATGCGCCAATCATCTTCATGTCTCTGCCTCTGTCTTTCTTTTCACAACCTTGTTAGCACGAGCACCACCAACCTTCTTCTCACGCCGCAGTCGCGAGAAAGGCAGACATTCGCTGACGGCCAAGCTTCAGGTCATTGGAGTTGTGAAGGGTTTCGCACTAAACCGGGCGGTTTTTCTCGGTTCCCGGTTTGGCCTTGTAGCGTGGCCGGCAAGGAAACGTGCAGAATGTGTCAAGAAAAGTGCAGGTTTTGCCTATCTCAGCTGGCTGCGCGGGTTCAGGCCTCAGTGGCCGCCATCAGATCGGCTTCACTCATCAGTCGTCGCCGCCTTGGCTTCTTTCTGAAATTCGGCGATGCGGTTTTGCAGTGTCCGAAGACTAATCCCTAGAATTTCGGCGGCACGCTTCCGGTTGTTGTTCACGTACTCGAGGGTGAGCTTGATATAGGCCTCTTCGGCTTGAGACAGTGGCTGACCGGGCTGCAGCATCAATTGACCACCCTTGCGTTCGGGTGGTGTTGGCAGGGACTGCTCGACGGATCGCACATCGAAGCTTCCAGACGGCAGGTGATTGAGCTGAATCGCGCCAATGTTCGCGACGATTGCAGCCCGCTCGATCACGTTGCGCAGCTCCCTTATATTTCCAGGCCAAGCATGGGTCTGAAAAAGGTTCAGCACATCGGAATCAATACCCGTCACACGGGTGCCGTGCTTCTTGTTCAGAGTCTCGATCATGACCTCCGCAATGAGCGGAATATCTTCCTTTCGCTCGCGAAGGGGAGGAAGCACGATTCGAAACACGCTCAATCGATAGTAAATTTCTTCCCGCAGGTGAGCTACCGCGGAACGGCTGGTGGCGGCCAGCAGGCGCGCATCTACTGGAATTTCGCTCTTACCGCCCAGTCTTCGCACCCGCAGGTCTTCAAGAACGCGCAAGAGTTTTGGTTGCGCAGACAGCGGCATCTCGCCGATCTCATCGAGAAACAGCGTGCCGCCGTGAGCCTGCTCAAAGCACCCCGCACGGCGCTCCATCGCACCCGTGAACGCACCCTTCTCGTGGCCGAACAACTCGCTCTCAATCAAACTCTCGGGTAACGCCGCTGCATTGATCGCGACAAAAGGGCCGTCGCCACGGGGAGCTAACTTATGGATTTCCCGCGCGACCAACTCCTTCCCGGTGCCACTCTCCCCGCAGATCAACACCGGTACAGAAGTTGCCGCAACCTGCCGGATGACCGAGAAGACTTCTTGCATGGCCGCGGAGGTTCCCACTAAGTCTCCTAGTACGCCGCGAAGAGTTAACTCGCGCTTAAGCTCGTCGGTCTTCTGCAGAGCTCGTTTGTGGAGAATGGCGCGTTCCAGAAGTATCTCGAATGCGCGCGGTTCCACCGGCTTTTCGAGATACCAGAATGCTTTCAGGTCGTGAACCACGGACAGCGCTTTTTCCATGCTGCCGAATGCCGTGAGTACGATCGCCGGGGTTAGATTTCCGTGCGCCTTCAAGTGCCGGATCAGCTCAAAACCGTCCATGCGCGGCATGACCAAATCCGCAACGATGACGTCCGGGTTGAAGGTATTGAGCCGTTCCAGCGCCTCCAGGCCGTCGGCGGCAACCTGTATCAAATAGCCCCGATCGGAAAGAATCTTCGCTAAGGCAACACGTTGGGGGGTATCGTCATCTACGATGAGAATGCGGCCAGAGATCACTGGCGCCGAGGGCAACACTTACCATTCTATCAGGTTGTATCGAGTACTGAGGCCTGAGCCGCCTAGCGTCGATTGTGCGCTATTCTGCTACCCGACTCCGGCTCTGCACCAAAGCTAGTGATGCGGGTCGGGGTAATTGGTAGTCCGAATAAGTAAGGATCCTATTGATATCGTAACTCTTTACGAAAAGGATCCTTGCGCTAGCTTGCAGCTCGATGCGCTTCGGCAGCCAGATCCCGTCATCGAAGCGAGTCTGCTCCATGGTAATGTGCGAGCCGGATAGCACGCGCGCCAGGAACAGGCCCATCGAGAACCCCTGCGTTACGTTTCCTTCGACCTTTACCCAGCCGAAATCCTGCTTGTCGACCCAAAGCTTACCTTCCACCTTGCACATCAGCTTCCCGTACTTGCCGTGCGCTCGATAGCCAGCTCGCGGCGTCGCCCGAAGTATATAGGCCGGCCTGCCGCTAATTACCTCTTCGCCTATAAGCTGAAAATCGAAACCCTTAGGTACTTCCCGGATGAACGACCGGTTCTCCTGCTGATCGCGTAGTCGCGCCATCTGCTCAGCGCGAGTCTCCCGCATTAGTTTGTCAAGCTTCTCGGTCTGTTTCCGCTTTTCCTCGACCGAAGGGGGCCGCCCGTTGCGTTCCACCAGCTGCTCTAAGGAAGCGTCGCCAATCAAAATGACCTTGGAAACATCGACATCTGCCGATTTCACCTTCCCGTCTGAGTCCAGCCGCCGGTCCTCATCACGCTCGGTGAATACGTAATGATCCCGCGCTTCCCAACTCCGCTCTGTCGCTGCGATCGACCGTTGCATGATCTGGCGGGCATCCGGAGAAGAACGGTTGCCTTGGGCCAACAGCGCCGAAGCTGCGAGGAGGACGACCAGCGTTTTCATTTCGATTTACCCACATTGACACTAAGAGCAATTCGCGCCCCACTCTAGCGACCGATAAACTGACGCCCAGGAATGCTCGCTGAGCCATGACCGCGGGGAGCGGTCCGGAAGGTTCTGAGCAAGCTCCTTCAGCGCCCGCAGTCGCCTTTTTTGCGTATGTCTAGCGAACTTGTCGAAACTTGCCCCAGAGGAGGCCGGCTTTTCGCGTCACTACTCTGTCGTTTCAAGGTGCCAGTAATAATTGCAGCATTTCGGGCAGGGCCGTGGCTGATCAAAATTGCTCACTTTGGAGGTAATAATTCGGCACTAATGCAGGTTAAGTCTTAGCTGGAATCTTTGGCTTGGCTTCCGCGGTTTCTTGGCTGTGCGTTGCCTGCAATCCCTGAAGTAATCGGCCGCGCAGTTCGCGCATACGTTGGCGGCGTGCTATTTTTTGCTGCCGTAGGCGCCCGAAACGAGCTTTGTCTCCGTTACGTGCTGACATAACACCTCCATCTCAAACAATTGGCCGCCAAGACAACCAACGCGAGCACCAATAAGATGTGAATGACGCTGCCCATTGTATAGGAAGTGACCATTCCCAGCAACTTCCCCTCCAAACGCGGTCGCAGCAATAACTTGGGCCGCGCATGAACGCGCATTCACGCGAATAAGACGATACTTATTGGCGTGAATTCGCGTTTATTCGCGGCTAAAATCCTCATCCGCGGCAGAAAGCGTGAAGTAGAACGTCGACCCTTCTCCGGGTTTCGACTCCACCCAGATTCGGCCGCCATGCCACTCGATTGCCTTCTTGCAAAATGCCAGTCCAAGGCCGGCGCCGGCGTATTCCTTTCCATGCAAACGCTTAAAGACACCGAAGATGCGCTCGTGGAATGCCGGGTCTATGCCCGGACCATTATCTTGGACGGAAAATAGCCATTTGCCATTCTCTCGCTTCGAAGAAATGTGAATGCGAAGATTGCTGGTGCTGTGGAATTTAACGGCATTTCCGATCACATGCTTCAGGACCTTTGTGAGTATCTCGGCATCTCCCATTACCACCGGCAATGGATCATGACTAATGACTGCAGTTCCATCGTCTGGCAGGTCGATCGAGAGCTGCAAAACGGCTTCCATATCCGTCCGTGCGCTCCGCCTGTTGCCAGCCTCGATAACCGCGTACTCTACCATGTCAGTCAGAAGGGTTTGCATTCTGGCAACACCATCCCGAATATAGCCGAGGCATCGATCGGCGTCAGAATCCAGACGGCCAGTATACGTTTCGGCGATCAACTGGCTATTCGCGGCTACGTCGCGAAGAGACTCGCGAAGATGGTGAGCCGCGATCGAGATGAACTCTTCAGAGCGCGCGTTCGCTTGCTCCAACTGCTTCTGCACTTGGAGGCAGCATTCTGTTTCCGCGTCGAGAGCCTTGCGCAAACGTTCGATTTCGTCGTCTGGGAGCTTTCGGCCGGGGCTATCCATTACAGTAGATGTACCCATCCTCACTGTGTTGTTCCGGCAGGCGCGCCCGCAATCCGGCTCATCGCACCGTTGCGGACAGGAATAGTGAATTTGAACGTCGCGCCATGACCAGCTTCCGACTCCACCCAAATCCTTCCACCGTGCCGCTCGACCACCTTCTTGCATAGCGCAAGTCCAAGACCCGCGCCGGGAATGTCCGGTCCATGCAAACGCTTGAACATACCGAAAATCCGCTCGGCATCCTGCGGATCGATACCGATTCCGTTGTCCCGCACCGAGAACAACCACCCTTCCCTGGCTCTTTCGGCATCGATTTGGATGCTCGGCGTCTCTTTGCCTGTGTACTTGATCGAATTGGCGATGAGGTTCTGGAAAACCTGCATCAGCATCACCTGTTGAGCTACCAGCGTCGGCAACGGATCGGAGGTCACTATAGCCCCACTCTCTGCAATGGCAGCCTGGAGGTTGATTAGTGCTTTGGCAAGTACCGCATTGGAATCGACGGGGCCAAAGCTGTCCTGACCTTCTTCAGTAGTCTCCCAATAATGTAAGCAGGGCTTTCAGCAGAGCCTCTATCCTCAGCGCACCCGCCACGGAATACGCGATGAATTTCTCCGACTCTCCACCCAGCTTTCCTTGCATGCTCACTCGCCAGCAACTGAGTAAAATTCACGACCATTCGCACGGGTTCCTGCAGGTCGTGCGTGAGCGCATAGGCAAAATGCTGAAGCTCCGCATTGGTCGCCATGAGGGCGTCCTCAGCCCGTTTGCGGTCGGTCGTGTCCTCAATCGCCAATAGAATCGTCCGCTCTTGTGCATTCGCATCGAAGACTTCGCTAGCATTCAGGAGCATCACTTTCCGCCCAACACGCGCAAATTCGTGTGTCACCTCAAAGTCGCGGAACGTTGAGTGGGCGGGAAGAATGTTATCCAGCAGTTCGCGCAGTTTCGGGATATTCCATTGTCCCTTACCCAAATCGTAGATGAGGCGCCCCTCGGTTTCCTGTGGACTGGCCTGGAACGTTTCATAGAACGCCTTGTTGGCGCTCACGACCTTCAGGTTCTGGTTCAAAATCACCAGCGGCTCCCGGACCGTCTCGACAATCGCTTTGGCGAAATCCAGACCCCGCTTCGCGGCATCAATATCGATCAACATCATTACGGCGCCGTCGATTTTCCCGTCCGGCCCCACCGACGGCAGGATACGCAGCGAATACCAACGGCCGTGCATGTCCCGGACATCATGTGGCGTTCGATCGCCTCCCTCCATGGCATCCAGCAGCAACCGGCGTAGATCGGGAAGTTCAATGCGGGACCGAAGATCGGTGATCGGCCGCCCGACATCGGAGGCGATCAGATTCAACATGGGTTCGATGGCGCGCGTAAAGCGGCGAATGCGCAGATCCCTCCCAACCATAACCAGCGGGTATGCTGATGCTTTCGAGAAGATTGGTCAGGTCCCGGTTGACCTTGCTGAATTCCACGTTGCTGGTCTTCAGCTCTTCGTTCAGCGTGTTCAATTCTTCATTGGCGGATTCCAATTCTTCTTGCGCGGTTTCCAGTTCCTCATTGCCCGCTTGTGCCTCTTCGTTCGCGGCCCTGAGCTCCTCCAGGGTACTTGCATTTTCTTCGATGATCGATTGCAGATACTCCTTGGTGGCCGCAAGCTCCAGCCGCAGCCGGGCGCTTCGCCGTCGCGCTTTGGTGTTTTGTGCTTTGTCGTGGCGCCCTGCGTGCTGGCTGGCTTTGGTCCAGCGCCCGTGTCTTCAAACAGGATCAGGAAATAGCGTTGCTTGGAAGAGGATGATTCCCGGAACGGGATTACCTTGATCGTGACTTCGTTGAATTGGCCGCTGCCTCTCGATCCGCAAGCCGTTCCTCCTTGGCGTACGGCGTTGCTTCGCCTGGCGGTTCGGATCGCCTTCCCCAGACCCGCAATCAAGCCTTCCCGCACCATTTTCAGAAGATTCTGGTTCGGCTCGCCGGGCGACAGCTCGAGGTACGGCGCCGTGCGGCCCCGCACCTGAACGATGTTCATGGCATCGTCGATGACGGCGCCGGGCGGGGCGTATTCCGCCAGCACCAACCGGTCGGCTTCTCTCATGTACATCCCGGTTCGGCCTTCGGCAATACCTTCGCGGAGACTCCACGCGGCCTTCGGCTCGGCGGCCTTCGTGTCAGGGAGCCGGGGCGCCTGCCGAGGGCAGCCGGCGGATAGATCTTCTGGTTCTTCTCGCACTTGATGAAATGAATCGGAAAGCGTGCCGAGGCTTTCCGATGGACCCAGCACCAGGAAGCCCGTCGGCTTCAGGGCGTAATGCAGGATCGACAACACCTTGCGCTGCAATACGGCTCCCAGGTAGATCAGCACGTTGCAGCAACTGATCAGGTCCAACCTGGAGAAAGGCGGGTCCTGCGCCAGTTGTGCCGGGCAAAAACGCATACGTCACGGATGCTCTTCGCAATCTGGTATCCGCGTTCCGACCGGGTGAAGAACCTCGCCAACCGCTGCGGAGATAGAGTGGCCACCGCGGCCTGCGAGTATATGCCCGCGCGGGCTTTTTCGATTGCCGTTTCGCTGATATCCGTGGCGAAAATCTGGAACGGAACAGGTGCAGCTCGCCTCGTCCAGGAATTCCATCAGGCACATGGCGATCGAATAAGCCTCCTCGCCCGTGGCGCATCCGGCACCCAGATCCGGATAGGATCCTCGGTGCTCTATTCTCAACCATAGCGGGGAAAACCCTTTTCTTCAATTCCTCGAAGACCGCGGGTTCCCGAAAGAATGCCGTGACGGTGATAAAAAGGTCCTCGCACAGCGCATTGGCTTCCTCGCGGTTCCGCTTCGAGATCCCGGATGTAGTCTTCCAGCTTTTCGAATCCGCGGAGGGCCATGCGCCGCTTGATGCGCCGCTTGAGCGTGCTGTGTTTGTAGTGCGTGAAATCCACTCCGGTAGCGCTCCGCAACAGCCGGAACACTCTTGCCCAGTTCGGCGTCCGGCTCGCCCGGCAGCTCAATCTCTTCCAGAGGCGCGAACGTGACGTACGAATGGCGCGCCATGGTCACCAGTTGCCGCGCGATTCCGGCCGGCGGCAGCACAAAATCCACCACACCGGCGGCGATGGCGCTTTCCGGCATGCCATCGAACTTCGCGGTTCGTCTTCTCCTGAGCGAACGTGATACCGCCCGCCGCCTTGATCGCCTGCAGGCCCAGGGTCCCATCCGTTCCAGTTCCTGACAGAACGACGCCGAAGGCTTTGCTGTCCCCGTCTCCCGCCAGCAACCTAAAAAAGAGTCGATCGGCATGTTTCGGCCACTAGTCCGGACGGGGCGGAGTATGCAGGACTCCACCGGAAATATCCAAATTGCATTTCGGCGGAATCACGTAAACGTGATTGGCCTCGGCGCGCGTATCGCCTTTACCTCGGAGACAGGCATCTTACTTACCTTGGAAAGCAACTCCGTCAGATGGCTCTCGTGTTTCGGATCGAGGTGCTGAATCAGTACGAATGCCATGCCGGTATCGTCCGGCAGATGGCTGAGCAACTCCGTGAACGCCTCCAGCCCGCCGGCGGAGGCTCCAATGCCGACAATCGGGAATGAACTGCCCTGGCCGTTTTCCTCGGCTGTTGCCAGTCTGAAAGGCGCAGGGGGGAAAGGCTTCCTGGCCGATTGTAGGGCGTTCCCGCCCGTTCTTTGCAGTAGAGCATGCGGCAGGCTAGCCCCACGCGCAGTCTTGTTGCGTGCCTGACCTCTGCCAGCCTTCTTCTTTACCACACCACCACGCGTGCCTTTCGCTTAGCCGGATTCCCAGCACGCATCATGCCAGGGCAACGGCCGCATCTGCCCCGGGTGGCAGTCCTCGCGGCGGCGGCTAACTTGCTTGAATTGTAACGCAGCCAAGAGCGCCTGCTGAAAATAGACGGATTGAGCAATATTGAACAGACGGAGACTTCAACTCAGATCTACGCTGGAGCCTCGTCTGTAACTCGATTGGAGGCTGGCGGCGATATGGATATTCAGAAGATTCTTGCGGACTTTCGACTGCAACGTGACCTGGTTAACTCAGTCATAGAGGCACTACAAAGGATTGCCCAGCAGCAAACACCGCGAAGAGGCCGGCCACCTAAATGGCTGACGATGAATCGCATTCACACAATGAAGAACGGATCCAACGGCTCATTGGCCGCTACAACTAACGGATCGGGGAATTAAGCACGCGTGTCCCTTCCCGCCCAAACGCCATCCTACAGTCATCGTCCACTGACTCAGCCGTGCGCAGAGGCAGTCAAACCAAGCCGGACGATTTTGGTTGTCGACGATGACTGCGCCATCCGGATGCTCGTAAAGGCCCTCCTCGAGACTGAAGGGTACGCCGTGCTCATAGCCGCCGACGCAGAGACCGCGCTGAAGCTATTCGACTCCTCCACAGTGGCCCTGTTGTTAACCGACGTGGTCATGCCGGACATGAACGGGCCGGAATTGGCTGATCAGCTCCTGCGGCGGGAACCGCAATTGCCGATTCTTTTCATGTCGGGTAGCGAGGACGCGAGTCGCGGTTTTGGCTGTGTGGCCAAACCATTTACAGGAGCCGGGTTGATCCGCAGAGTGGGTGAGGTACTGCAATCCGCCGCCCAGGCTGGTTGAATCGATGTGTTCAGGCGGCCTTATGCCGAGCAAGCAGGTCTTTGATGAGCGCGCCTATCGCCAAGAACTGATCGAGGCCGGCAGGCTTGGTAACGAAGTGCGCAACCCCGAGATCCGTAAGCCGGGTCCGGTCTCGCCGGGATTGTGAAGAGCTCCACGCGCATACCAGAGCCTTGGCGAAATGTTGGTCTTGGTGGATCTCGCGCAGGATGTCTTCGCCGTCATATTTGGACAGGTTCAAGTCCACCAGGATCAAGTCTGGAATGGGCACATCCGTATATACGCCCTCCCTGCGGATAAATGCCAGAGCTTGGCTTCCGTCGGCGAGGTGAGTCAGTTCGAATAGAAAATCCTGCTGCTTCAGAGCCCGCTCGAGAAGAAAAACATCCGAACGGTTGTCTTCAATCACCAGGACGCGTGCCGGAGAAACAACCGAAGCCTCTTTCACACTTACTCCAGCCATCTCAGTTTGACGGATCGTAGCCGACCCGAACCGCCTCGAAAAGTTGCCGCCGAATCTCTGTGTAACTGGCGTAAGCATTATTTTCGCGAACACGTTGCTCTAGTATGTCCGAGCGAATCTGAACGGATGATGGTTCGGGCAGGCATTGGCCGAACAATGCGCACATCCTATCGGCCTCGTGCACGAAATGCTTAAGCGTTTCCGAACACTGGGCGTGCAGAAATGCAAATTCTTTCGGATCCATTTCATTTTCCTTTACAGTATACTCTCGTCTACAGCCTCACGCCGTGGCCTCTCTCAAGGAGACCGAGGCGGGGGGCGCAAAGTGGATCGCTCTCCTATTCCTACGAGATGCGCTTGGCACGAGTCCTGAGGACGGCAAAAGCCGCCAAAGCGCCATTAAATAGGTGTTTCATTTCTTCTTAATCTCCTCGTCTCCGTTGTATCTAGGCAGATTGGGCACCAAAGCTCAAAAGTACCTGGAAACCGATCCTAACCACTAAACTCGCGGAGGGTGGTGCAAGTTTTGCCGTCGAAAATGCAGGATCTGCGGCTGGGCGGACCAGGAGCCCGCTTTGTTGAGCTTACAAATTCCCTCGTGTGCTCAGCGAGTCACGTGGCGGCGAACGAGGTCAGAGATTTCGAGTCTCACGCCGTACGACTTTCCAATAATCATGCGACCACGCGGGTAAGAAAGGTAAAACGCGCAGAACGTATCCATATTGCCCGCAGACGCGGCAGCTAAAGACCTTACTGAAGATACATTTCTGCAACAGATTCCGGTGTACGCGGTTTGAAGCCTTAGCCCGGCAGGATCGGCAGGGACGAATCTCCACTGTTAAATCCTCCCCAACAATGCCAACACAATGACTACCAACAGAACGGTGCCCAGCACCCCACTGGGACGGTAGCCCCAACTTCGACTGTGTGGCCACGCGGGAACCACCGCCAGCAGCAGCACGATCAACAAAAGAATGAGCAACACTTGGCGGATCCTCCCACTTCTATTAGGAGCACGTGTGGCTCCATTTGTATGTGTGGCAGTACAGTCGTCGTTGGCGACCGGCGTGCTCATCCGGCAAAGACGTCAATTTTTTAAGTTGGGCCATTCGTGAAAGCACCATTACCCTTTTCGGTGTAGTGGTGAAAAGGCTGCGCATGATACCAAAAGAAAAGCTGCCATTCGATCCAAGGTTCTTACTGGACAAGGCTGGCAGCGGAAAAAATCCTACGGAATACCGCAAGAAAGATGTGATCTTCGCACAAAGTGACACGGCGAACGCCATCTTTTTCATACAAAGAGGCAAGGTCAAGCTAACGGTCGTTTCCGACGCGGGCAAAGAAGCGGTCATTGCTATTTTGGGTGCCGGCGACTTTCTTGGGGAGGGGTGCCTGGCGGGCCGGCTATTGTACCCGGGAAGCGCCACTGCACTGGCAGACTGCTCGATCGTCCGGCTGGAGAAGTCGAGGATGATCCGCTTGCTTCATGAAGAGCCGGCTTTTTCCGAATTGTTCGTTGCCTATCTGCTCTCGCGAAATATCCGGATTGAGGAAGACCTGGTAGACCAACTTTTCAACTCCAGCGAGAAGAGGTTGGCGCGAGTCCTTCTGCTGCTGGCTAATTTCGGTAAGGAAGGCAAACCAGAACCCGTGATCGCTAAGATCAGCCAGGAAACGCTGGCCGAGATGATTGGAACCACTCGCTCCAGAGTCAGCTTCTTCATGAACAAGTTTCGTAAGCTGGGGTTCATCGAGTATAACGGCGGGCTAAATAACGGAGGACTACACGTTCACAGCTCTTTGCTGAATATTGTCCTGCATGATTAAAAAGTACCCACGAACGCGTGGGGCATAGCTTCGTTGTCGCTGAATCCGGCCCGGCAAATTGATCATTCCAGGTGCAGATTTTGCATGCGGCTTTGGTGCATGCAATGGTTGACGGCCCGTGTGCCTTGGTTAGTCCTTATCTGGATGCTCGTGACGCCACTTCCAGTACTCCCTCTGCTCTTTGTCTTTGAGCTTCGCGAATTCACGTTTCGCGTGATGCTTCTCTTCCAGCCACTTCTGGTAAGCGCGGTCCTCACGGTCATTCCACTCATGGTCGTCATGGTGTTCTTTATCGTGGTATCGCGTGGGATGGTCGTCAGCAGCCCTTGAGGCCGCCGGTACAGCAACTGTCGCCATCAGGGCAGCGCCTAACACCGCCATGTGCAGAAAACGATGCATATTTAGTGTTCTCCTAACAGACTTCAATAAACAAATAGATCCTCTCAGCCGTTGTTGTCTGGTCAATATTGCTCACGTTGATTTTGTGTTCCTATGTCTCCGGGCGGGGCGGAATACATGTGAAGGCACTCGCAAAATAATTTGCCTGGTGTGCAATTCTGAACAGCCGCACGGTCCCGTGTTGCTTATATTTGCTCCATGAAACATGTGAGCGGATTTCTTTTCTGTATAGCGTTTGCTCTCAGCCTGCAGGCCGCAAGTCAGGCGCCTGTAGTCTTAGGAGCAGCTGGCAACTTTGCGGTCCTTGCCGGCTCAACTGTTACCAATACCGGCGCTTCCCAGGTTACTGGGGATCTTGGGGTCAGTCCCGGTACTGCGGTGACTGGATTTCCGCCCGGAACGGTGAACGGGACGATCCACGCAGGCGATCCGGCCGCCGCACAGGCTATCGCCGACTTGACCACTGCGATTGGCGACGCCGCGGGACGAACCGTGGGTCCGGTCTCGGTGGCTGGAAATATAGGTGGGCAAACTCTCACGCCTGGTCTCTATGCATCCACGTCCTCGCTGGCGATATCGTCAGGGGACCTCACTCTCGACGCCCAGGGTAACGCAAATGCCGTCTTCATTTTCCAGATTGCGTCCAGCCTTACCACGACTTCTGGCCGGCAGGTTATCCTGGCCGGCGGCGCCCAAGCTTCCAACATTTTTTGGCAGGTTGGGAGTTCGGCGACTATTGGAACGAACTCTGTATTCAAGGGAACCATAATGGCTCTTCAATCCATTACGCTCGCAACTGGCGCAACGCTGGACGGTCGAGCGCTGGCAGAAATTGCCGGGGTTACATTACAGGGCAATACGATCACTAAGCCTGCCGGAGGTGTCGTGATAGGTTCCACCTTCGCAGGTTCGATGGCGCAGCTGGCATCCGGTGGCGGTTGGGATACGACACTGACACTAGCTAACGCGGGAACGTCCTCGGCCCAAATCGAGTTAAGCTTTTTCGACGACAACGGCAATGCACTGTCTTTGCCGCTCACCTTCGTGCAATCCGGCGCGGTAATGACTGCTTCTACGGTCAATCAGCAGATCGCCGCAGGCGCCACGCTAGTGATTGTGACCCAAGGAAACAACGCGGTGACACTGGTGGGTTCGGCGCAACTGACAACCAACGGAAACGTCAGCGGGTTCGCCATCTTTCATTACAAACCCAGCGGACAGGAGGCCGTTGTGCCGCTCGAAACACGCAATGCCAGCGCGTACGTGCTTGCCTTCGATTACACCAATGGCGCGGCCACCGGACTGGCGTTAGCAAATGTGTCGAACCAGGCTGCGAACGTGCCTGTCATTATTCGCGACGATACCGGGACCACCCTGGGCACGGCGACGATCGATCTTGCCGCGCTCGGGCATACGTCTTTCATGCTGGCCACCCGATACGCTTTCGTGGCAGGCAAGCGCGGCACGGTGGAATTCGATACTCCAGCGGGCGCGCAGATCACCGCAGTCGGCATCCGAGCCACAGGAGCGGGTGCGCTCACCACTATTCCCGTGCTGGCGAAGTAATACGCGAGCAGGTCGGCGGGGTGTCAGATCGAGTTCGCGCTGGACGGAAAGGACTGCGTGGGAGCGCCGACGTCTAATGTACGGTTCCACCGGGATCGTGCGGCGTCATATGGTGGGACGGATCTTCGTCTTGCCGTTGGCGACGGAATAGACGGATACGATGGGCGCATTGAAATCAGACGACCCGGAGGTGAGGCCGGCGAGATGTCCGTGAGATGCGCGGAAAGGCTCCCCCCAAAACAACTGCACTTTGGAGGATTAAAAGTCGGCGGCGGAGTATCATAATCGAAAACCGGGAGCCAAACTGGAAATCCCGGATTAGTACCTTATCTGCAAGTGAGTCCGAAAGTCTACGGATTTTGTAGGAAGCCTTTCGGAGACGTGGAATACTCGCATTCTGCTTGCCGCCCTACACCAGCATAAGTCATTGGTGCCAAGCGTGAGTCATTCGTACTAGTATCATTTTGGTGCGACGGATAGCAGAAAAAAGTCTCAATCAAAACTCTCGGGTGTATACTTGATGCGCCCAGGGAGCCGAGAATGGAGATCCTGATTTGGAGGGAAAGATGAAAGTGTTTAGCATTGGTTTGTTGATTTTCTCCGCGTTCGCACTCAATGCCTATGGCGATGCCTTTCTATTGAGTGCGACTAACTTCGCCGTACTGGGCGCCTCGACGGTGACCAATACTGGTCCCACCACGATCAATGGAGATCTCGGCCTCTGGTCGGGTACCTCGTATGTCTCTGGCACCTGCGTGCCCGCTCCTTGCATCACCTTTATTGGGGCGTCAACGACACACATCACTGATGGCATCGCGAAACAGGCGCAGCTCGATGCACTCGCAGGGTACACTACTCTACAAGGCTTGGCACCTACTTTGAACCTGAGTGGTGTGGATCTGGGTGGGCACACTCTCACTAAAGGTGTCTATGACTTTACTTCCTCGGCTCAGCTTACAGGAAATCTCATTCTCGACTTCCAGGGACTCAACAATGCGTTCATAGACTTCGAGATAGGGAGCACGCTCACAACTGCAAGTGGCTCTAGTGTTTCGATTATCAATGCCGGTTCAAATGACGGCGTGTATTGGGCTGTCGGTAAATCCGCGACCCTCGGAACCGGCACGTCGTTCGTGGGAAATGTTATTGCGGACCAAAGCGTGACCATGAACACCGCTGCCACCGACGGGTGCGGTAGGGTCATCGCACTGAATGCCGCAGTGACGATGGATACGAACGTCATCTCGAGTACTTGCCCCATCGTCAACGCAAGTGGGACACCTATCGGAACTTTCGGCGGCGGTGTTCCCTTTATCGACATGACTAATACTGGGGTTCCACTTCCAGCTACTGCAGTCGGCCAAGTAGCGGCAGTCCCTGAACCAGGCATAACCGGTTTGCTGGCTGCGGCTCTTGGCTTTATTGTTTGGAAGAAGCGGAGTCCTTCAGTCTAAAGACGGCAGAACGCCGTGCGTTTCGCACCCTGCGGTAAGGCGAAGACGACAAGCGACTGATTGGTGCTCGGCGCGCATTGCTCATTTGGTGCCCGCCTATTCCGGTGCTGGTAAAGTAAGACGTCGAACAGCTCGGCGGGAGCCTACCGCCGCTGGTTCCAGCGGTAAGCTCCCGCAGAGCTTTTTTCCGCCCCAGGCAGACGAAATAGCACAGCAGGTTGGGAGCCATCATTCGCGCTGGATTTAGATGCAAAACGGACAGCTTTGAATATCTGCGGTGGATGCCATGCCCGCAAGCATTCAGTAGCCTCCCATTCTTGTAAGCGGCGCGTGTACCTCGTCCACGATTACATGAAAATGTTAGTTAGACCGGTGCAGAAGCGGACACAGCCGTGAACTTTGGATCGCGGCGGCACGCATACGCCCGGGTGAATTCAGCGCCCAGATAGAACACTTGCGCCGAATAGTAGATCCAAACCAGCAAGATTACGAGCGAGCTCGCCGCTCCGTAGGTGTCTGTAAAACTCGCCCTGCCCAGATACACGCCCAACAAGGACTTTCCAGCAGTGAATAGTAGCGAGGTGAGGACCGCCCCGATCATTACATCGCCCCATTTGAGGGAGACGTTCGGCAGAGCCTTGAATATGAAGGCGAACAAAAGCGTGATGACCACAAAGGAGACCAACCAATCAGCGGTCCGAATCAGAGCCTGCGGCGGCGCCGCAACCGAGTTCAGGTACTGGCCTGCGGCCGTCCTCCAGGCGCTCACAATCAGCGACGCCAGCAGGAACAAGCCGGCGCCCAGCACCAGCGCGAATGAAAGAAGCCGCTCTTTCACTAGATTCCACATACTGCGCCCCCGGCTGCACGTCGTGTCTTCCGGTACTTTCCAAATGGTATTCAGGGCGTCCCTGAGCTCGCCGACCACGGCGGTGGCGCCGAAGAACAGAGTGATTAGCCCCACCACGGTGGCTGCGATGCCGCTCGAAGACCGGTGCGCTCCTTTGATCATGGACTGAATCACCTTAGCGCCCTCTCCTCCCACTAGGCCTCGGATCTGCGAGACCAGACGGCTCTCCGCGCCGTTAGCGCCGAATGCGAAGCTGGAAATCGCGAGGAGAATGACCAGAGTCGGCGCCAGCGACAGTGCCATGTAGTAAGCCAACGCCGCCCCTAACCGTGGCGCTCTGTCCTTTTGCCAGCTTTGGACTGTAACTCTGATTAGAGGTGCGATCTCTTTGAGGCGAATATGGCTCATGCTATTCGGGACACGGTCACGAAGAGAGAAGCTCGTCTCAACGATACATCAATAGTGTGAAGAGGCGATGAGCAAATGTGAGCAGACTTACAAAGAATGTCTTTGTTATGGTTACAGTGCAGGGCTACGCATGAAGGCTCGGTAAAGGGACCATAACGGCCTGAAGTCTCGCGTGATACTCGCCAAAGAAATGCGTACCCATTCGAGCCCCCCATGAGCGTGTTCCGCCGAGGCCCAGCACACGTCAATACCGGGGCTATCGTGCTGGTGTTTGCAGTCGTCGCAGCGCTGTATTTTGCCCGCGAAATTCTGATTCCGCTGGCATTCGCCTTAACTTTGTCGTTCCTCCTGACGCCGGCGGTCACATTCCTGGAAAAGTTACGAATGGGCCGCGTTTTGCCGGTTGTCCTTACGGTCCTGATCTCGATGGTGGCGGGTGGCTGGATCACATGGATTCTCGCCAGTCAGCTAGTTGATGTCGCGAGCCAGTTGCCCACGTATCGTCTGAACATCCACTCCAAAATTGAGGCCCTTCGCAGCCACGGAAAGGGGCCGTTAGGGCGGGCCGCCGACAGCGCCAAAGATATTGGACGGGAGCTTTCGAGTCCGGACGATCCGGCCATTCCCGCTACGGCACAAAATCAGAAGCAGCGAAACGCAACCAGGGCCCCGGCGCCTCCCGTGCCTGTACAGATCGTCCCGACCCAAACCGGGGTACTGGCCGGCGTTCCGGATCTGCTGACACCATTCATCGCGCCCTTGGGACGCGCCGGCATGATTCTTATTTTTACGATTTTCATGCTGATCAAGCGCGAGGATTTACGGAATCGACTTTTCCGGCTTGTCGGACTCGGTCAGTTGAACATAATGACCCAAGCGCTCGACGACGCGACGCAACGCGTCAGCCGGTACCTGTTCATGCAGTTCCTGGTCAATGCAGCTTTCGGCATCCTGTTTGCGGCTGGACTCTACTTCATCGGGGTGCCAAATCCGGTGTTATGGGGGGCCTTGGCAGGGATCTTACGTATTGTGCCCTACGTGGGCACACTGTTTGCCGCCACGCTGCCAATTATACTCTCGCTGGCAGTATTTGATGGGTGGCTGCCGCCGCTGCTGGTTCTCTTGCTATTTGTCGGTCTGGAACTGATCATCGGCAACTTCGTCGAGCCCTGGTTATACGGCGCGCATACGGGAATCTCTTCTTTAGCACTATTGGTTGCGGCCGTCTTTTGGACCGTTCTGTGGGGACCCGCCGGCCTCATCTTGTCCACGCCTCTCACCGTGTGCGTGGTTGTGCTGGGCCGCTATTTTCCCCAACTCTCGTTCCTGCACATACTCCTGGGGGATGAGGAGGCTCTCGACGCAGAGGCTCAACTTTACCAGCGGTTGCTCGCCATGGACCAATTGGAAGCGCGGACCATTGTCGACTCATTTCTCAAGGGGAGGCCCTTGATCGAGTTATACGATTCGGTCCTCATACCAACGTTAAGTCTGGCTGAGCAGGACCGGCATAATGGGACGATTGACACCGCGCATGAGGAATTTCTTTTTCTCAGCATCAACGAAATGATTGCCGAGTTTTTCGAATACCAACCCATGCTCGACTTGCCGTTGGAGGAAAACCTTTATCGAGGACCCAGCCCAACGGCCCATTGCAGCGGCAGGATACTCTGCCTTCCGGCACACGATCAGGCGGATGAGATAACCGCTGCGATGCTGGCTCAACTTCTGGAGCAGAAGGGCTACGTGGCTCTGTCCTTCCCCCACGGTACGTCTCCCCTTGAAATGCTGGCATTGGCGGATCCGGGAAAGGATGACGTGATCTGTATTTCCGCGTTACCTCCTTACGCCTTTGCGCCTGCGCGCATGATTTGCAAACAAATGCGGAGTCGCTTTCCCGGAATCAAGCTCGTCGCCGGTATCTGGGGATTCAAGGGCGATACAGAGAAGGCCAAAGCCCGTTTCGAGCGAAGCCAGCCCGACCGATTGGTGACTGGCCTGGCGGAGGCCCTGGAACAAATTGAGGTGCTGCAGTCGGAAATGGTTTATAAAACCTGAAGCGGCGTGAAGCACAGAGCCATACCCAAGCCGCTGGGCTAAAACCTGTGGAATACTTCTTCACTTGTCCGTACTGCTGGCAAGAAGTCTCAATGGTGCTGGATACCTCCGTGCGAAGCCAGAAGTATATCGAGGATTGTGAGGTTTGCTGCAATCCCATAGAGGTCCGCTACGTAATTGACGATGAAGGCAGCATTGATTTTGAAGCCCGGGTTGTTGAGTGACGATGAGCGCTTTTGCTCAGACTACAAGTCATCTGTCTGGTAGCCTTCAGTTACGTGCAAACGTTGGGGAGAGTAATCCGATGAAACGTTACCTGAGTGCATTTCTGCTAAGTGCTGCCTTGCTTGTCCCGGTTGTGACCGTAAAGGCCGACGACGATGACCATCACCATTACCGGCGGTATTACGATCGAGACGGTCGAGACTATCACGTGTATAACCGGGATGAAGACCGTGCTTACCGCAGCTACTTGCGGGAACAACACTATGAGTATCGTAGCTTCCCGCGACAAAGGCGTGAACGGCAGAGAGAATACTGGAGATGGCGCCATCTGCACCCCGGCGTCGTTGTGGATATCCATCGATAGTAAGGAGCTTATGCGTGTCCCGCGGGATCCCCGCTGGAGTTAGGAAACGCCTTGTCATTTGGCCTTTACATAATTGGATTCTTGATCGTAATCGGCGGGCTGGTTTATGCCGCCGTCATACTGCATGTCCCCGAACGCTGGATTGCGGTGGGCGGGGTCATACTATTAGGTCTTGCGATCTTAACAGGCGTCAAAGCCACGCGGCAAAAGGATAAGGCGGACTAAGATTGCCTGTTTGTCAGGAAAGCCAAGGGCCGGCCAGAAGGACTGCAAGGATTGCCCCGCCCTATACCTCTCCGCGAAAACCGGTGCGGTTTGGGTCGCACTCTCGCTACGGTCGAGACTGATGCTGATGATTTAGTGAACATCAAAACAGCGGTTTCATCCGGCTCACCAGCAACTCGTGATTGAGTGGTCCAGTTTGACGACTCTTCCAATCAAAAAAACGCCAGTCCGCGGTTCCTCCCTCCACACAGAAGAATAGCAAAAGGCTTCGAATTTCAAACCGCTCGAGCATCCTTTGGTTATAGGTCCGGATCTCGCCCTCGAGGACGTACGGGACCAGGAACTTCTCACTGGAGACCAGCTTCGAAGGAGATTCGAACGCAATCTGCATTTCGCGGCCCTGTGAGCCAATCTGGATTAGGTTCTCCCCGGGTTCCCGGAACGACTCTGGCGAATATGTGGCCGGCGCAAGATCGAGCGCCGCTTCCGACAAGTTGCTGTTCACCGACAAGACAAAATCCGAGCAAATCCGGTGCAATTCGCAGGCACCGTGGCGGCGCAGGCTCGCGACCTCATCAGCATTAACCAGGTAGCGCTCCGCTTTCCGCGCGGCATCGATCTGGCGTGCCAGCTTAACAATTGCGTCATCCTGAGCCATAGTCGGTGCGAAAGCCTATTGTAGTGCCTCACGATCTTAATTTTCACATGGCGTTGATTCGGGTAGCGAAGGTCTGCAATTTGCCCGCACATCGCCCGGCTGGCGGAGCGTCACCAGTACATCGTCACTCTCAGGGGCAGAGGAGAAATCTAGCTGGCGGGCGGCCGCAAGATTGCCTTGGAACCGGGAAGCATTGTCCTGGCGGAGGACTCGACCGGGAAGGCCACATCTCGCGGACCATCGGAACCGAAGACCGCACTGCCTTGAACATGCAGTTTGCGGATCGGTAGTTTCCCGGCGTGCCGCGCAGGCCCGTCGATCCGAGTGAGTGACAAAAGACAGATATCGTGAACGGCCTTCCGTAACGCACCCCGAATCGGCGCTGCCCTGGCGCGGGCAATGATCGATGCGTCGGCGGTCGGCAGCTGCGCCATCGCCGTAAAGACTTCAGGCAAGGCTTGCTGATCCATTCGATCCAGCCGCGCGTCCGCGATGATGCCCACGATCGCCATCCGCCGGAGGAAGTTCGTTCCACGATCGATGGCGATTCGCCGGCCGATCGGTCCTCATCGGGAAAGAATTTTCGCACCATGGCTTGATTGACCAATGCTGAGACAGGTGCGTTCCCGATCGTCGAACAGGCGTCCGCGAACGAGGGGAATGCCCAGGGCCACGAAGTATCCCGGCGAGACGGTCTGGTAGGAAATCAGACCGTGCTTAGGAATCCCCCAGTCTTGATGATCATCGGCTCGCCGTTACGGATAGCGGGCGGGCCGGTCCTCAATATTGAGATCGTCAGGATTCCAGATCTGGAGAATGGGTACCTTGAGAGTCAACCCGGTCACTCCGAGTCAAGCGTGGATTTGGTCGTGTCACCTATAGCGGTGCCCGGTCATCGTTCTCGCGGACCGCAAGTGGCGAGAGCGCTACAATGCTGATCCTTCGATTATCGGCCGGGAAATATGCATTGGGAGCTTACCGCATCCCACCCTTGCCTTCTCATTCCAATTCGGCTTATTTTCCGGCCAGGAGGGGCGGCGGAACCATGGGCAGCTTTGGCAGTTCGTCACCAACTTTGCGCACTTCCAGATCATCTACCAGAACAGAAGGCGCGATCACGGCCGTTTCAGCCGCGTAGCTGCCGGCGCCCATCACCGCGAGCGGCGCGCCGTTATCGAGGTAGTCGAAGATCGTGGGGTCGTCTCCGGCGGCCCGGATATCGCGCAAGGAGCGGACGTTGAGCTCGCGAAAGCGCACGCCGCGAATCAATTCCTCCCGTCCGTCGGGATAGACCCTATAGATCAAAATGGGTGAGCTAAAAATGTGCGATCCGCTGCCTTCGTTAGCGTTGGCGGCCATGAGCCGCCGCAGCTCATCGAAGCTGGCAGATGACGGGAAATCCAGTTTTCTCACGACCATGCCGTACGGCAAGTTTCGGGCTTTACAGAGCTCAAGCAATTGCTTCTTCAGGTCAGCGACGGGCACAGTCTGAGCGGCGCGCACGAACAGGTTGCTTATGCCGGCGGTCGAAGCACCGAACAGGCCCGGCAAGCGCGCGCGCGCATTGGATTCTTTGAAGCCGGTGACGGGCTGGCGCGTAAGGAGGAAGTTTTTTAGCGTGCCCTTCTCAACCAGAACCAGGCGTTTGGCGGCCAGACCTTCGAAATCGATCCCGTAACTGCCGAACAGGCGGCGCCCGTTCAGCGTCTGTTGACTTGGATCATCGATCACGTCCATCCATTCCGGCAGAATGCGGGAGCCTTGGCGGCCTTCCAGTTCACTGGACGGCACATTGATGGGCCGCCCCCCGGCTCAGTCACCGGGCGGCGCGTCAACGTCAGGTTTCGGCCCAGCAATTCTGCAAAGAGCTGCGCGGCGGCCACGCCCTCGAACAACACCGGGCCGTTGTAGACTTCGCCGACTGGAGCACGGGATATCGCGGCAATATTTTCCGCCACCTGCCGGACGTCGCGCTTCAGGCTGGCTTCATCCAGGCCGCGGCCGAAATCGCGCGCGTGAATGGATACGGCGTCGTGCAAGAGCATGCCGTCGGGGGCCTGACCAGCGGCACGCGCTCGCAAAAACAGCACGTCGTCGGCCGTCCGCACCTCACTGCCTTCTGAATTCACCAGCCGCCGGATATTCTGGATGGCCTGCACTTCCACGTTCGAGCCTACGACTTGCGGGAACTCGGCGAATATAGCGGAAAGCGTACGCGCCCGCTCGATCCAAATCGCCCGGTCGAGTTTCGACTGGGGAATTTCTTCGATCAACTGGCTGGGCTCTGCTCGGGCAAAGTCCGGAAGCGTTTCAGCCGCCGATATATTTTTCAGCGCCGCGCGTTTGCTGGCCAACGATTCCACCGCGGCTTTGTAGGACTGATCCGTGGCGAGCCACAGGTAGCGGCGCAGGACTGAATACAAGTTCTCGAGGGGAAACTGCTCGATGTCGTACCGGCTGCCGCGATTGAACCCGCTGGCGGCATAATTGGTGTTATCGAATTGGTAATCGCCCACGCGCACTTGAATGCGTGGTAGGCGAAAAGCCGTGTCAGTGGAAGTGATCAGTCCGCCCAGGCTGGCCGACGCGGCAAACGCTTCACCGTCCTCGACATCGTAAGAGATGAAATAGGGCTTTCCGAGGTTTGCACTTTCCAGCGATTTGGAATGCTCCAATTCGTCGCGCATGGCCTTGAGCGCCACATCGGAAGGATCCGCAGCGAAGACCGGGCAGAGCGCGGCTGCAAGAATCGCCGACTGCAGCCGGAAAAAAATCTTCACTGCGCCGACCCTGCGTCTTTCGGGAACGGCAGCAACGGCGGCTTGTCTTGTGCCTTGTCCTTCTTCTCAATCTCGATCTCGGAAACCAGGATGGCCGGCGACACTGCCGAAACCGGGACCGTGCCCGACTCCGCGCCGCAGTAGCCGTTGAAAACTTCCGGGCGGTCGGAAGTGGCGATAATTTTGGCGAAACTCGAAAGCGGCGTGCCGACGATATCGGCGCCCCGGACCAGTTCGTCAGGACGACCGTCGGGGTATACGCGGTACACCACCACGGGGATCACTTTGAATGCCTGCATGCCGGCTCGGCCCGTGGTAGTGAAGCCTCCGGTCACATCCTGAAAATAAAGGCCGTATGGCTTGCCCTTGCGTTTGATCTCCTCGATCAGCATCTCGCGCAGCTTCGCGTCGGACGCTTTACGATTGGATTCCACCAGCAGGTTCGATTGGCGCGAGACCACTTCGAGCCCCGGCTGGCGCCGGCCGTGGCCGTTCGAATGGTCGAAACCCTTGATGGGGGAGCGGGACATCAGGAAGGACACGAGAATGCCGTGATCCACGGCGGTAACTCGCTGGCCAAGAACGCCTTCGTCGTCGTAGGCGTACCAGCCGTTCAGGTCGATCCCCTCGACTTTCCGCACGGTCGGGTCAAACACCACCGACAGAAACCCGGGAAGAACTGTTGCGCCAATGCGTTTCGTGAACGTTTGACCCTCGGTTTCGTCTTTTTGGCGGTGGCCTTCCACACGATGGCCAAATATCTCGTGAAAGAAAACGCCGGCAGCCCGCCCGGAGAAGATTGCCGGGCCAAGAAACGGCTCGGCGACGGGCGCATGCAGAAGTCCGGTCAGGTCGCCAGCCACCCGGTTGATGGCGGCAACGATTGCATCATCAGCGGGAAGCCCCGAGGGGTCGGCGGCGTCGAATGCCGCCGAGGTCCCCAAGTTCATTCCGTCCGCCGCGCGCCCTTCGGCCGAAATCGTCAATCGCACGAAGTTGCGCCCGTATTCCAACCGGCTGCCTTCCGTGTTCACGAGGTACTTGGTTTCCCGCTGCGCCGTCAAAGTCACATTGGAGACGAGGATCTCGGGGAATTGCCGGAACTTAAGCGACAGCTTACGTAGGCGATCCGTCCAGGCATCCATAGGTACGGCCAGCGCCGGAGGCATTTCGCTGTGTATCGCGGGGGTCTCCACCGAAAAATCGTCGGACGGATCTTCAGCTGCGACCTTGACGTCTAGATTGCTCCGGATTTTGATGAGTCTCTCGGCTGCCTCCCGATAGGCGCGATCGGTTTCGAGCCAAACGCTTTGCTTGATGGCGATGGGAACATCGTCGAGGCTGATCTGTGATCCCGACGTAAACTGGGCGCGTTCGCCACGAACCCGGTGATAATTGTCCAGCTTGGGACTACCCACCCGCAGCGAAACGTCCATGTGCCGCCGCCGGCTACCGCTTTTGTGGGAGAGCGATCCCAAGGTAGCGGCTACGCTCTGAAATTCCTCGTCGGTGACTTCGTAACTGATGAAATACGGAGGAGGATCAGCTTTCTCTTTCAGAATGCTGAAGTTACGGTTAAGTTCTTCACCCAGAATCTTAAGAACCGGTGATTCGGCAAACGATGCAGGGAGAAAAAAGACGAGAAGTAACGCCGCAAACAGAATTCGCACTCTGCGTTCAAGATAGCATGAGCGCCTTCTTGGGCCGTCGAAACTCCCTCTAGTTGTAACGCGCGGCGGGCAGATATCCGCGTTCCTTCAACCCGGAAAGCGCCAGGCCGTATCGGCCGCGAACGCCTGTTTTCTCAAAAATGTGCTTCAAGTGAATCTTGACGGTTCCGGGGCAGATACCTAGCGTGCGCGCTATTTCTTTGTTTTTGAGTCCCTGTTCTACGAGTTCGGCCACTTGCTGCTCGCGGCTGGTGAGGCTGGATCGTCCCGAGCCGTTGAGCTTGTCGGGACTCTGGAACATAAGTTCGTCCATCCAGGTGTTTCCGTCCGCCACCATGAGCAGGCAGTCCATTAAGGTGCGCAGTGCGGCGGTTTTACGAATCACGCCCTGAGTGCCGGCCTGCACCATGCGCAAAGCCTCGGCTTCATTTAGGGAGTTCCCCCAGACGACGACCGCGATACGGCGGCCGCTACTGCGGAGGTTGGCCATCCAATCCATCACTGGCTGGAGGCCGAACCCTTTATCCACGATCAACATCGATGGCGACAGGTTGCGAACCAGTTCCATGCCAGCCATTAATGAAGTCGCTTCGCCGGCCACCGCGAGATCGTGGTGTTCGGTGATTAAGGCGCGCAGGCCTTCAATGGCAATCGGTTGAGTGTCACAAATGACCACGGTTTTCTTCAAGCTATCGCTCCTGCTGGATGATTTTGGAATACCAAGCTCTAGTTGGGAAACCCGGAGAGTACTCTCAAGGTTTTCTCCAATTGCACCGATAGAAGGGATGGAGTTATGGCAGGCGTTCCGCCTATGTTCCCGAATGGCGCATCAAGCATCATCTGGAAGCCGCTTCTCATCTGCCCCAATGCAGACCTAGCGCACAAGTTGTGCGCAGTGTGGCGCCTGACGGGCCAACCTGAGCTGATTGTTGAATCTCCAAGATACGTCGACCGCTCCGCGTTATCGGCCTTGATTAGCGGCCACGCGGTCTCGCTTTGCTTTTTGGACGTCGGTTCGGATCGGGATATCGCGCTGGACCTGATTGCAGGATTGAGAGATCTGCGGGTTCCGGTGGCAGCGTTGCACACGATCAACGACCCCGATCTGATTCTGCAATGTTTGCGTCAGGGCGCCGCTGAGTTTCTCTATCTTCCGTTCCATAAAGAGCAGGTCCACGCGACCATGGACCGTCTGGCGAAGCGCGCGCAAGCAGTCTTGGCTCAACCCCGCTCAGGTGGGATTGTTTATTGCTTGATGCGAGGCAAATCGGGATGTGGAAACACGACCATCGCCTGCAATCTGGCCTTCCAGCTGCAAGCGCTCAGCAGCCCGAAGGTCTTGCTCGCCGACCTCGATCCGCTTACGGGTACTATTGCGTTCCTGTTGAAGCTGAACTCAGCGTATAGCTTCGTTCACGCACTGGCGAATTCGAGTCGCATGGACGAAGCCCTCTGGAAAGGCATGGTCACGCCCTGTGGGTCCGTGGACGTGCTGCTCTCTCCGGAAATTCCTGCCGATCTGGTCTATGAGCCCGCGGATGTGCCCGCCATGGTCGGTTTCTGGCGCAGGCTGTATGAATATTCCATTCTCGATATCCCCGGACCGTACAGCGAGTGGGGCCTGTCGCTGGCCAAGCTGTGCGACGAATTACTGCTGGTGACGACCAACGAGTTGCCGGCCGTTCACGCCACCCAGAACACGCTGGCGCGCCTCGAGGATCAGGGCGTCCAAAAATCCAAAATCAAGCTGATCGTCAATCGTTACAACACAGAAATCGGGCTAAGCAGCGAGGCCATCGAGACCGTGCTCGATCTCAAAATATTCCAGCATCTGCCGAGCGACTTCGAAAGTGTTCAGAAGGCGCTGATCGAGGGAAAGGCCATCCCGGCTTCGACCAAGGTAGGCCGTTCGATTGCCGAGTTGGCCGAGAAATTGACGGGCCGAACGAGCGCCCCGAGGAAACATTCTCTATTCGGCGGCTTGTTCAACGCCTTTTCCAGCATCTAACGCCATACCAAGGTGCGCCAGCAGTCCGGCGGCCTGCCTCACAGATATCGCAACGCAGCCATTGGATCGAGCGCCACAGCCCGGCGAGCGGGAATGTAAGTCGCCATTGCGACCACCGCCAGGAACAACCCAATCACTGCCAGATAGGTCATAAGATCGGTCGCCACGATGCCAAAAAGTTGATTTGCGACGATGCGGGTCAGCCAGTGGGCACCCACTCCGCCAATCAACAGTCCCATTAGCGTAAGAATCATGCTATCTCGCATGGCCAGCCATATTACGTTCGCACGGCTGGCTCCCAGAGCCATGCGGATACCAATCTCACGCGTACGTTGGGCCACGGAATAGGCCACGAGCCCATAGATTCCTCCTGCCGTCAACATGAGTGCCATCGCGGCAAATATCACCAGAGGCCACATGCCCAGCCTTCTGGAGGCGACCGAATCCATCACGCGCTCCTCCATGGTCTTCACTTCGGCGACTGGTTCATTCGGGTCGATCGACCAAACGGCACGGCGTACGGCATTAGCCAAGGCCACTGGCTCTGCCGTCGTGTGCGCGACCAGGTGCATCGTTCGGCCCTCGTCCCAGGGCGGATCATACGCGAACGCAGGCAGCAGGGCGTGGGGCAGGTAAATCGTGCCAAACGGGGGTTTGCTCAACCAAAGTTGGTCGTCCCCGAGCCCTCCGTTCTTCATGTCCTCGGAGACGCCTATGATCGTGCACCATAGATCCCAGGGTCCCAGATGCAAGCGCCGTCCAATCGGGTCTTCCTTCGGGAAAAATTCCTGAGCAAAGGTGCGGTTCACAATTACCACCGGTGGCGCGCCTTCCTGGTTGTCGCGATTCGTGAACGGGCGGCCACTGAGGAGCCGCGTGCCCATTGTGCTCAGGTACTCCGGGGTGACCCGGTAAAGTGCCCGAACATCCCAGCCCTCACCAATGGGCTCTCGGTCGCCGCCGAGCGTGGAGTCTTCACGGAAATTAAAAGAAACGTGCTCCACGCCGTGCGCCAAGGGCAAGTCGCTGGCCATGCCAGCGCTCTGCACTCCGGGCAATCCGATCACACGATTCAGCACCTGCTGATTAAAGGCGTTGACGCGGTGCCCGTCGGGATAGGAATAAGCCGGCAGCGTTATTTGCATCGTGAGCAGGTGATCTGTGCGAAATCCTGGATAGACGGAAACGAGGCGCACGAAGCTGTTCAACAGAAGCCCGGCCCCGATCAGGAGCACAAGAGACGCTGCCACTTCAGTCATCACCAACGCTCCGCGAAGCCATTGCCGTTGCGAACCGGCCAGACTGGAACCCTCCTCTTTGAGTGTCGCGTTCAAGTCGACGCGAGAAGCTCGAAGCGCGAGACCCAGGCCACACATCACACCCGTACTCACAGACACGGCGATCGCAAACAATATCACGTCCCTGTCTATGTTGAATTCCTCGACGCGCGGCAGCCCTTTGGGATGAATCACGACCACCAGTGCTAACAGCCAGTGAGTCAACAACAGACCTGCAAAGCCGCCGACGAGCGCCAACAGCAAACTTTCGGTGAGTATTTGGGCGATCAATCGGCCGCGCCCAGCGCCAAGCGCCGATCGTACTGCCATCTCTTTACGACGAGCCATCGCACGCGCCAACAGGAGGTTGGCGAGTGTCGCGCAACCGATTAATAGGACGCACCCGACAGCCCCAAACAACGGAATCAGCAACGATCGCGCGTCGCCAATGATGTCGGTTGCGAGCGGGACCACGCTTGGGTTCAAACGGGAACTGTCGTCTGACGCAGCCCGCAACCGTGCAGCAATGACGGCCATCTCCGCCTCCGCCTGCTCTCTTGTTGCGCCGGAGCGCAGCCTGGCGAGCACGGACAGCACATGATCGGTGCTGGTCGGGTTAAGAACCAGTGGGACAAAGACGTCGGCAGCCGTATCCATGAAACTGAATGAGGCGGGTAATACACCCACGATTATGTGCCGCTCGCCGTTCAGCGTGACGTTTCTTCCAATGACATCGTTGTCAAGGTGCAGCCAATTCCGCCACAGCCGATCACTGATCAACGCTACAGGACCACCTACTCGGCTTTCCTCAGGCTGAAACAGGCGGCCGCGGGATGGCTGAACGCCGAGCAGCGGGAAAAAGTCGCGGGTGACGCCTATGCCTTCGATCTGCGCCGGTTCGCCTTGCCCGGAAAGGTTCACGGTCCGGCGCACAAAAGCAGCCATACTCTGAAAGGACAGGCACTGGCCGCGCCATGCCAGGAAGTCTGAAGGGGATGCTCCAAGCCCACCGCCCGGGAAGCGCAGCTTCCAAACCATCACCAGCTCATGTGCGTCGGGATATGGAAGAGGCCGAAGCAAGACAGCATTGGCCACGCTAAACAACGCGACAGTAGCGCCAATGGCAATTGCCAGGACCGCGACCGCAATGGCACTGAACCCTGGACTCTTAAAAAGTAACCTCACTCCATAGCGTAGGTCGTGAAGGAGATTCTCTAGCGGTCTCAGCATTTCGGCGCGTCTAGTTCGACACCGCCAGTTGGCGGTTTGTTCCAGGGACAAGCACTGGCAGCGAAGGAGCGGAACTCTGACAGGAAAACTCCATTCCTTGAGCGCGATGTTCCTGTGTGCGGCGTCTCTATTGCTATTATGTTCGCTTGTTTGAGCTTCACACGAGCAACGCGGCGGAGTATCTCAGATCGCGCGGCATTACAGGCGATGCGCCGCGGATCACCGAGCTGGGCGGCGGCGTCTCCAACACCGTGCTGCTGGTTGAGGCCGGCCCGCGCCGCTTGGTCTTAAAGCAGGCACTGGGCAAGCTGCGCGTGCAGGCTGACTGGTTTTCGGACCGCGAGCGCGCTTCTAGAGAGTCGGCGGCGATGCGCTGGCTGGCGGCTCACTTGCCTCATGGGAGCGTTCCGGAAATCCTTTTTGAAGATCGCGAGAACTGTCTGTTTGCCATGACCGCGGCGCCGCGCGAGGCCGAGACGTGGAAGGCGCTGCTGATGCGCGGCGAAACCGGCGCTTCAATTGCCGAAGCGATTGCCCGGATGCTGGCGGCCATGGTTTCGGCAAGCTGGCGCGACCCCGAAGCCGAGCGGCTTTTCGGCGATCAAACCGTTTTCGACCAGCTGCGGCTCGACCCCTACTATCGGACCACGGCCTCCCGACACCCTGATCTCGGGCCGCAGTTCGACCGCCTCCTGCGCGATTCTTCATGCCGTCGCGTCAGCCTGGTGCATGGCGACTGGAGTCCGAAAAATTTCCTGGTCAGCTCCGGCGTGATGGCGATCGACTTCGAAGTTATCCACTTCGGCGATCCGTCATTCGATTCCGCATTTCTACTCAATCATCTGCTGCTGAAGTCCTTCTACCGGCCCGAGTGGAGCGCGCAATTTGCCCGGCTTGCAGGAACGTTTTGGGAGGTGTATCGCGCCGGTCTTCCACCCGGATGCGACTGGATCGAAGCGGGGACGGTCAGTCACCTGTGCTGCTTGCTGCTGGCGCGCGTCGATGGCAAATCTACCGCCGAGTACATTACAAAACCCGCCCTTCAGGAGAAAGTCCGCCAGTTCGCGCGGCGCCTTATCGTTTCACCACCCGCGCGCGTTACTGACGTTTTCGAACAGGCGCAGGGGAGTGCGGCATGAGTCTGACGATCCGCGAGATTGATGCTCTCGAGATTCTCGACTCGCGCGGCAACCCAACCGTCATGGTGCAGGTGGAACTTTCCGATTCGACCACGGCTTCTGCAAAGGTTCCTTCCGGCGCATCTACGGGATCACACGAAGCCATCGAGCTGCGCGATGGCGATCGCGCGCGCTATGCCGGCAAAGGCGTGCGCCATGCCATCGAAAACGTACGGCGCGGGTTGGCTCCTGCGTTGCGAGGCGCCGCCGCGGAAGATCAGAGAGGCCTCGACCATCGGCTGATCGAGCTCGACGGCACGCTGGACAAATCCCGGCTGGGAGCCAATGCCATCCTCGGTGTTTCGTGCGCCGTGGCGCGTGCAGTAGCGCGCTCACGGAAGGTTCCGTTGTGGCGCTACCTGGCCGGCGACCGGCGCGCGGTCCTGCCGGTGCCGATGGTCAATATTCTCTCCGGCGGCCTCCACGCGGGACAGAATTTCGAGTTCCAGGATTTCCTGGCGATTCCGCTGGGGTTTGCGACTTTTGCCGAGGCTCTCGAAGCGATTGCGGCCGTGCACCGTGCCGCCCGTGTGGTCCTCGAAACGCGAGGCTATCTGTTGACCGGGGTCGCCGACGAGGGAGGCTGGGGTCCCCGGCTGCCAACGAATGAAACCGCACTCGACGTGATGGTCGAGTCCATCGACCGTGCCGGGCGCCAGATGGCGATCGGCGTCGATGTAGCGGCCTCACATTTTTTCGATGCCGGCAAATACGAACTGAGGACTGAGGGGCGCACGTTGACGCCGGACGAGATGATCGACCTGCTCACCGGCTGGGCAGCGCGGTATCCCATCGTCTCCGTCGAAGATGGCCTGGCGGAAGATGATTGGGCCGGCTGGCAGAAGCTGACCGCGGCTCTGGGCGCGCGCGTCCAACTGATTGGCGATGATTTGTTCGCCACCAACCCGGCGCGGCTCGAACGCGGCATCCGCGAGTGCGCGGCGAATGCCGTGCTGGTGAAGATGAATCAGATCGGCACGCTGACAGAAACCTTCGAGGTGATCGACCGGGCCCGAGCGACGGGCTTTCGCGCCGTCATCTCCGCGCGCTCGGGCGAAACCGAAGATGATTTCCTCGCCGACCTCGCCGTGGCCTCGGGCGCGGGCCAGATCAAAGTTGGATCGATCACTCGGTCGGAGCGGCTGGCCAAGTACAACCGCTTGTTAGAAATTGAAAGGGCGGCTGGCATCGTATTCGCAAGGTCGATTTAGTTTAGTTTAGAGTGTGACCAGCTCAGCCAAACACAGGGAGTTATCAAGGCGCTACGGCAGGGGTAGATGCAGCGGGCGCTAATTTCCCGGTTCGCACATCTGCGATCGAGATCTGATTGGATTCCAGTATGGTCCCGAGAGTCTGATCGAGCGAGATGCGGGCGTTGCTGTAGGTAACCAGGGCCGAGAGCTCTCCCGATTGCGCTCCCGTCAAATCCCTTTGCTGCTGAATCACGTTATATGGAGTCGAGGATCCGAGAGCAAACTTCTTCTGCTCGGCGTCGAACAGCTGTTTTGACAGGATGCGGTTTTGGACGGCGGCATCATAACGGGCTCTGGCCTGCTGCAACGCGACCACGGAATTCAAAATGTCCACCTGCGCTTGCATCACGCTTTTTTCGTTTTCCAGTTGCGTTTGCCTGAGCTGAAGCTGGTCGATGCCGAAGTCTGCTTGCGCCTGGCCGTTGCGCAGTCGCATTTGGTAGAAAGCGCCCCCGCCGTCTGTGGCAAAGTTTCGCCGGAATATTTGGCCGAGAGCCGTGCCGATACCGCCGACAAAGTAAGGGTTCGGAGTCTCAGTGAACCCTCCCGCGGTGACGGTCCGGCCAATGCCGGCCAGGCCTGCGTGACTCTCGCTACCGAACGCCACCAAAAGAGGCAGCACGCCGTTGCGGGTACCCAAAGCCAAAACCTCACTCGCCTTCTCGTTGGCTCGTTGCGCCGCAAGGTCGCTCCGGTTGGCCAGAGCCATCTGAACCATACTTTTCAGGGGCGGAAACTCATCTTTCTCGGGAATGGCAATTCGATCTACCGGTACGATTTGCGCACTGGCGAGGATGGGATCCATGACTCCCGTCCGGCTGATGAGGTTTTTCAGCTGCAGCTCATGCTGCTGAAGATTCGTCTGCGAATTCACCAGATCCTGGCGGCTGGTAGCCGCTTGAGAGTCCGCCCGGGTAATCTCGATCTCCGCCAGGGAGCCAATCTGCACCTGTTTCTTGGTGTCTTCGTAGAAGGTTTGCGCCACATCCATCGCGCTTTGTTTTGCCTTGATGTCCTCATAATCGGCTGCTAGGGCGTAATAGGATTGGAGCACGTTTCGAACAACGGCAATCACCTGCGTCTTGAAGTTGAGGTCGGAGGTTTGTAGATTGATTTTATTGACCCTAATTTGTCGGGCATTTACCGCTACTCCGAAGCCCTGCAAGAGATAGTGTTGGAAAGAAACGGATAGCGTGGCCGCCACCGACGGATTCAAGACGTCGGAGGGAGCGTTCTCATTGAGGTAATGGTCGGTGTAACTGGCGGAAATACTGCCACCAGTCAGAAACCCTTCCTGCAGGGATCCGTTGTAGACGCGCTGATTCTGGACCAGAACATTAGTTACGCTCTGCACGCTGTTGACCTGAGGGATGGATCTGTGGCTGAAGGTTGTGGCTTCCTGAAAAGTGGGATCCAGGGTTTGTGTGACGGGCCCGATCTGCGAGATCGTAGCGTTGGTGGTACCACTGACGGTTCCGTTTCCGCCCCCTCCGCTGACGCCTGCGGCGGCCTGGCTGCCAAGGACGCCCTGCCCGCTGGCCACTGAAATAGCCTGCGACGCACCGCTCGGCACGCCCGGCAATGCACCGCCGGCCTGCGCACGCTCAAGTTGCCATGCCGCGTGCAGCGGATCATAACGGGCCACCTCAAGGTCGATATTGTTTTCCAGGGCCAATTCGATGGCTTGGTGCGCGGTCAAATACAGCTTGCCTGCGCGAACCAGATCGCGGAGCCGCCCGGAATTCGCCAGCCGGATAGGTGGCACATCCGGAGCCAGATAGGGTCGCCAAAGGATGGGTGCAGAGGGCCGCACGGGCTCAATCGAAAGCTCTTGTGCCGGGAGAAATTCGGCCGGACACAGAAGGCAGAGGGCAATTGCGATGAACTTCCGGCAAACCTGACTGCGGTGGGGCGGACGCCCTCGTCCGCGCCGGACCCCTTGGTCCGGCTCAACTAGCACGCGAGACGAGGCCGACGGGGGCGTCGGCCGCGGACCAGGGGGTCCGCCCCACATCGTAAATTCTTCAATCTTTCGATGTGTCATCGCTGTTCTCCTGTGCCGGATTTACCGGGCTTGGGCCCGGCGCTCCCCGCGAGCGCGTCAGCCACCGAGACATGATTGACCTCGAGAGTATCCCCAACGGATTGATCGAAATTGATTCGTGCATGGGTATAGTTCGCCATGGCCTGCACTTCGGAGCTCTGTGCGCTCGCAAAGTCACGTTGATCCTGTACCACCTGAAAGGGGGCTGCGGCGCCCAGTTGAAGTTTCTTCTGGTCGGCTTCCAGCGTCTGCTGCGCAAGGACTCTCGCCTGAACCGCCGCGTCATACCGGGCACGGGCCTGCCGGAGACCGATGACCGCGTTCTGCACGTCCACCCGGACTTGCGAGACGCTTTTTTGGAGGTTCAACTCGTTCTGGCGTATTTCGATGAGGCTGGTCACATAATCCGATTGTGCAGCGCGATTCCGAATGGGGATGTTGAGCGAGAGGGACGCCGAATAATTGGGAAAGTTCCGGCGCGCGATTTGAGCCAACAGATTGCCATAACCGCCAGCGTAGTAGGGCGCGCCTCCCTGGGCTATCCCGAAAGCCGTTAACTCACCGGTCAGGCCATTGTTCGTCAGTTCGACGAAGGCCTGCAGCGACGGCTTCAGAGAATTCTTGATGCCGACGAGGTTCAGCTTGTTGCTTTCCAGGTTGATGCGGCTTTGCTCGATTTCCACCCGCTTGTTTAGAGCCTCGGACACCAGGTTGTCCAACGGCCTGGCGTCATCGTTCGGCGGCACCTCAATCTTGTCCAGTGGGATCACGTGTACGTCGGCCAACTCCAGCGAGGCCACACCCGAGCGGCTCAACGCGTTTTTCAGAACGGTCTCCTGCTGTGCCATAGTCGTCTGCGAGATGATCAGATCCTGCTTCGCTGCGTACAGCTGCGATTGCGCACGGGTAACTTCAATCTCCGCCAGCGAACCGATTTGTACCTGCTTTTTGTTGTCGTCCAACAATTGTTGAGCCGTCTGCACTTCCTGTTCCCGCGAGTGCACATCCTGCACGTAGGCCACCAGGTCCCAATACAAGTTCAGAACGGCTGAGACCGTGGTGATCAGTTGAGATTTGAACTGCAGGTCGGTCACCTTCAAGTTATTCTTCTGGACTCGAATATTTCGGCCGTTGACGGCAGAGCCAAAACCCTGCAGGAGGTTTTGTGTGATCTGCAAATCGAGCAGGCCGGACGTAGAAGGATTCAGGCTGTAGAACTGGCTATTCACCTTCGTGTATTGGCTTGAATAAGTCAACTGCGCGCTCAATCCGAAGACCCAGTTTTGCTGATAACTGGCCTGATAAGTACGGAGATCCTCAACAAATGCCGTCGTTCCGCTCAGGATGGTATTACTCTGCGGGATACTCAGATGCTGGAAATTCACGAACGCGGAGATGCTGGGATCGAGCGCCAGAAGGCTGGGGCCCAATTGGGTGACAATGCCGCCGCCAGAACCCACGCCTGCCCCTGAGGTTCCCGCCACACCACTGGCATTCACCGTGACGCCCTGCAGGCTGACGCTTTGGGGCCCTGCCGCCAGTGGGGCACCGACGCTTCTTAATGGTCCGCCTGATTGCGCGCGCCTCAACACCTCGCGCGCCAACAAAGGTCCATACCGCTGAACTTCCACGTCGATATTGTTCTCAATGGCCAGCGCCACCACATCCTGAGCTGAAACGTAGAGATTGCCGGCCCGCACCAGCGAGTCCAGCCGTGAAGAATTGCTCAGGTTGATCGGCGGCACGGATCTGGGCTGGTAAGGATGAGTCAGCCAACCCAGGCCGCCCGTCGCGGAGTCAATGCGAACCTCGGTTTGAGCGTAACTTGCACTGGCGAGCAGCAGAAAAATGCACAAGAGGAGGACAGAGATTCGAATCCTCTCTCCACGATTGTGTGTGAGGCTCATAGATTTAGGTAATAGCTTTGTTTACGCGCGCTACGCCTTCAAAGTTCCCAGCCGGCCCTGGCGTAGCAGAGACGGCTGCATGCTCCGAACCGAATATGCGGCAAAGTCAGAGAGGATCGGCATATTTGGTCATACCACTGCGCGAAAAACAAAAGCAACATAAATTCCGCACGCGACACCGCCGGGTGTCTGCAGGGCGTACGTTCGGGATAGAATACCGCCATGCAGAGGCGTAAGTTCCTTACCGGGATGCTGGGGAGCGCGGCCAGTCTTACCCTCCGGCCTGCCGGCGCGCAGCCGGTGTCTAACGACGTCTTCATCGAGAGGCCGGTTACCGGGACTCCGCACACAGGCAAGGTGCTGGCGGCCATTCAGCCGCATTCAGACGACATCTCAGAGTTTGCCGCGGGCACGGTCGCCAAGTTGATTCAAGAAGGCTACACCGGCTACATGATCCGCGCGACCAACGACGACATGGGCGATGACGTGGGCCAGCCGGGCACTATCGGCGAAAACGTCCTTCGCAACGAACGCGAGAACGCCGAGGTGGCGCGCATCCTGGGCCTCCAGCGCAGCTTCGATTTAAACTACAACAACCATCGCATGGGCGATGTGTCCTGGAACGAGCTGATCTGCCGCCTGATTTTTCTGTTTCGCCTGCTCAAGGTGGACACCATCCTCTGCTATGACCCGTGGGGCCACGACGAGGAGAACCCCGACCATTACGTACTTTCCCGCTGCGTGGAAGCGGCCTGCTGGATGGCCGGCCGGGTGCACGACTATCCCGAACAGTTCGCGGCTGGGCTCAAACCGCAAGCCGTTCAGGCGAAATATTACTATGCGCGGCGTCCCGAGATCACTCGCGTGGTAGACATCAGCGGTGTGGTGGCTAAGAAGATCGAAGCCAACCGCGCTAACGTGGCTAAGGGGCCGGGTGGCCATCACGGCTCCGAATTGCGGGCCGAACTCACCGGGCGCAACCAGCGGCTGCCTCTGTTGGGCGATGATGATGCCGCCGCCGATCGTAACTACATCCGGGAGTTTGTGCTGGCGCATGACCGCCAGTTGGGTCGGAAATACGGCGTGGATTTTGCAGAGGTCTTCCACTATATCGGGCCGCCCGCGCCGGGCATGGAGGATACGATCCGCCAGCGATTACTGCCATTGAAGTAGGGAGGTTTGTTCTAGGATTCATGCGCAACCCCAGAGTTTCAATAGCCGCTTAGAGCATCGGGAATTCACCTGCCGGCGCTGGCCGGAGCGGGCTGTCCCACTGCGTTTCGCGCCAGAGGTATGGGATTCACCTTGAGCCCTTCGCGCGCCAGATCGCCCGGGCTTGGGATGATCGTGTCCCCTTCCTGAAGGCCGCCGATCACTTCCATGCGGTCGCCATAGTCGCGGCCAATCTGAATCTTCTGCAGATGCACTGTGTGATCCGGCCGGACCACGGCGGCCACGGCCCCATCGGCACGAACGATCAGGGCTTCGCTCGGAATCAGCAGGGGCGGATTCTTTCGAGTGCTCCTCAGGTCGACCTGGGCGTACATTCCCGGTAACAGCGTGCCTTCTGTGTTTGGGACGTGAATCTCGACCAGCAGCGTCCTGCTGTTGGGATCGAGCGCGTTCGCAGTTCGTGCTACAGTGCCGGCGAACTCGCGGCCGGGCACGTTCGAAACACGCAGATGAGCGGGTTGGCCGGGCCGGATCGTACTGGCACTTGCCTGTGGGACGTTGACGTACGTGCGGAGTGTATCTGTCTGGGCGATGCGGAACAACAGGGTGCTCCCCGCATTCACCAGAGCGCCGACATCCAGGTTACGTACTGTGATGACGCCAGCGAAGGGCGCTTTCACCACCCGGTAGCTCTGCATCTGTTCGAGGCGAGCGACACTGGCTTCGGCCGCAGAAATGGTGCTGCGCTGCGCAGCAATTGCCTTTTCGAGCGCCTGCAGATTAGCCGCCTGGGACCGATACTGGGCCTGGTACTGATCGTTTTCCTGCCGCGAAACAGCACCGCGAGCGATTAAGTGGTTCCAGCGCTCCGCGGTCACGCGAGCGAATTCCATATTGGATTTGCCCTGCTCGTAATTCGCCAGCGCCTGGTCCAACCCCGCCCGTGCCTGTTGCAGGTTCGCCTGAGCCTGGCGAACCTGATCATCCAGCTCAGGCGCCTCAATCTCGGCAACGGGCTGGTCGGCTCGGACGCGATCGCCAAGGTCCACCATCCGGCGCTTCAGGTATCCGTCGGCGCGGGCAAGAATGGGGGCCTCCGTGATGGCCTGGATGTTGCCTGGCAGTTCCAGTTCACTCGTTTCCGACGACCTGCCTACCTCGATGACGTCCACTCGTGGGAGAGCTTCCTCGTGTTCCTGTGCCTCCCGGACAATGAGAGCGGTTCGCTTCTGGAGGGGAATGTAACCGGCGAAAAATGCGACCACGAGCAGGACGACCCCTAGCAAAACGATAGACCAAATGGTGAGGCCGGACGGCTGCCAGAGCGTTATGGGCCGCCCGGTTCGTGAGGAGCCGTGGGAAGAGTCCTTTAATTCCTGGAGCTGGCGCTTGAGATCCTGATTTTCTCTCCGCAATCTCTCCTCTGCGGTCGCGGTCTCGATTTGAGACGCAGGCGGATCGGGTTCGGTGTGTCGCATCAGGCGCTCGGAAACGTCTTAGCCATTATTCCACGTGGGTGTTAATTAGGCCGCTGCTCCTGTTCATCGAAGCGGCGCTCGTGATCCACCGGAGGCGCCGTCCGCAGGTAGCTGTAAATAATTGGGACGACGAACAGTGTGGTCACGGTGGCGAACAACAGGCCGCCGATCACGGCGCGCCCGAGCGGAGCATTCTGCTCTCCACCCTCACCCAAACCCAAAGACATGGGGAACATGCCGATGATCATGGCCGTAGCGGTCATCAGCACCGGCCGGATACGAGCGAAGCCGGCGGAGAGCATCGCCTCCGTCGCGGAAGGTACGGATGCGCGCTCATCGTTGGCGAAGGTGACCAGCAGGATGCTGTTGGCAGTCGCGACGCCGATGCACATGATAGCGCCCATCAAGGACGGGACACTCAAGCTGGTGCCGGTGACGAACAGCATCCACAAAATGCCGGCCAGCGCGCCTGGCAGGGCGGTCAGAATAATGAACGGGTCGAGCCACGACTGAAAGTTCACCGTCATCAGGAGATACACCAGGACCACTGCAAAGACCATGCCCAGCCCCAGGTGGAGGAAGGATGATTGCATGGTCTCGATCTGCCCACGCAGCGCGAACGAAGTGCCGCGCGGCAAATGGGCTTCCTCCTCGCGCATGATCTTCTCGACCTCCGCTCCAACGCCACCGAGGTCGCGCCGGTCTACGTTGGCATAGACATCAAAAACCGGCCACACATTATAGTGATTGACGATTACGGGGGCGTAGGAACGTCGAACCGTCGCCAGGTTTGAGAGCAATTGTGTGCCGTTCGTCATGGCTCCCGGGTTTCCGTAGGCCTGTGAGGAGCCATTCGGAGAGGCGCCAACGGACGAATTCCTGGCGTCGGCAGCACCAGCTTGCGAATCTGTAGTCGTGGTGCTGACTGCATTGCCAGGCACAGTAATCGGTGTGCGCAGCAAGGCATCCAGAGAATCGATCCGGTATTGAGGCGTCTGCACGCCAACGTTATAGTTGACGCCGTTGGCCCAGTTCACCCAGAAATTCGGAGCCACCGACCCATTGCCGCTGAGCGAGATCAACATACTACTGGTGACATCGCGTTGCGTCAAACCCAATTGCGAGGCCTTCACACGATCCACGTTCAGGAGGATTTCCGGCTGGTCAACCACCTGGTGTACATGGACGTCGGCTGCTCCGGGGATGTGTGCAATTCTCCCGGCCAGCTTCTCAGCCAACCGGTAATTGGCCTCCGCATCCCGGCCGACAACCTGTAAATCGATCGGCGCGGGTAGGCCGAAACTCAAGATCTGTGTGGTGATATTAGCGGGCTGGAAGAAAAACATCATTTCCGGGAACTTCTCGCGTAGGCGTTCACGGAGCAGAACTTCGTAGTCCCGGGTTGAGCCGTGCTTTTCTTTCTTCAAAGAAATGAGGATTTCGCCGTCTGCGCTGGAGATAGTAGGAATGTCTCCCTGAGCAATGCTCGTCCAACTGTTTGGAATCCCGATGTTATCGATCAGCGAGTCAATCTCATCAGCAGGGATGACTTCCCGTATGCCGCGGTCAATGGCTGAGAACTTTAGCTCGGTCTGTTCGATGCGCGTGCCTGCCGGAGCGCGTACGTGAAGCCGCATCTGGCCGGAATCCACGTTGGGGAAGAAATCCTCGCCGACGAGCCATGTCAGACCTAGTGAGGCAACCGAAACAAACATGAAGGCCGTCAAGACGCGTCCGCGATGCCGTAAAGACCAATCGAGCAAGCCAACGTAGCGGAAGCGGAGGCTCTCGAACAAGGCGTTGAACAAATGGTGGACTCCCCAGAACGCACCCCGGCCCCGAGCGGTCTCACCGTGAATTCCCTGCTGATAGAGGTCGACTTCCGATTTGAGCAGGAAATTGACCATCGTCGGCACCAAGGTTCGGGACAAAAAGTAGGAAGCGAGCATGGCGAAGACCACGGCCATCGCCATAGGTGTAAATAGATACCTCGCCGTCCCTGTCAGCAGCAATACCGGTACGAACACAATGCAAATCGAAAGAGTAGCGACAAAGGTTGGAACGGCGATCTGACCCGCGCCATCGAGCACCGCGCGCAGTAGTGGCTTCCGCATGGCAAGGTTACGGTGGGTGTTCTCAATCTCGACCGTGGCGTCGTCTACCAGGATGCCGACCGCCAGTCCCAAACCGCCGAGTGTCATCACGTTGATGGTTTGCCCCAAGAGGCTTAATAGGCACAGCGAGGAGAGAATGGAAAGCGGGATCGAGATACACACGATCAAGGTGCTCCGCCAGCTTCCCAGGAACAGCAGGATCATCATGCCCGTCAGACCGGCGGCAATCAGGGCCTCCCGCTCGACACCTTGAATCGCGGCGCGCACGAAGAGCGACTGGTCGAAGAGCGCGTCCACTTTCAACTCGGGGGGAACTGTCGCGAGAATCCGGGGAAGGGCCGCCTTCACGGCATCAACGATGGAAAGAGTCGAGGCTTTCCCATTTCGGGTTATCGTGATGAGAACGCCGCGCGATCCGTTGGTGCGGACAATATTGTTCTGCACCGAGAAACCGTCATGCACCTGCGCCACGTCTTTGATGTACACGGTCGCGCCATTCACCGTTTTGATGGGCAGGTTGTTTAATTCTTCCAGCAGCACAGGGCTGCTGTTGACCCTGATCTGATACTCGGTTTCAGCCATCTTTGCCGTGCCCGCCGGCAGAATCAGGTTCTGTACGTTCAGGGCGTTGGACACGTCGATAGGCGAAAGCTGTTTGGCGTACAGTTCGTCCAGGTTCAAGTCCACCATTACCGCTCGTTGCTTGCCACCGAATGGGTAGGAAACCGAAGCGCCCTGTACGGTACCGAGGGGGGTCCGGATGAAGTTGTTCCCAAGGTCGAATATTTCCTGCTCGCGCAGGCTCTTGCTGGAAAGGCCGAGTTGCAGAATGGGAACGCTCGCTGCGTCATACTTCAGAACATTGGCCGGAAACATGCCAGGCGGCATTTGGCGCAGGGCAGTTTGCATGGTCGCTGTCACTTGAGCAACAGCCATGTCGATTTTTACATTGGGGTGAAAGTAAATCCTCACCACCGCATAGCCGTTGTAAGCCTGCGACTCAATATGTTCAATGTCGTTGACGTTGGAAGTGAGGCTGCGCTCGAATCCGGTAACCACCCGTTTCTCCATCTCCTCCGGTGACAGACCCGAATACACCCACAAGACGCTCACAATGGGAATGTCGATGTATGGAAAGATGTCGACGGGCATCGTGACAATGGCTGCGCCACCCAGAATGGCAATGAGGACGGCCATTACGACGAAGGTATATGGTCGACGGAGAGCAAGGCGAACAATCCACATAGGGGCCTGAAGTTAAGAGCTGAGAGAAATGCCTCTGTGTTTTTTTTCGGGAATCTGATCCTCAGCCTCCCGATGGGAAGCAGTATACACCGAACCGTCCGGCGGAATGGGGTTTGCGGCCAGCGATCTCCAGATTCAATCGAAGAAGCAACGCTGACGCTTACCTGGCGCCAGAGTGGAGCACAAGTCCCAGGGCCTCGTCCGCCGGACCGGCGGGACCGCAGATCCGGGCTCGCGCGCGCCACAGATCTTCTGACAACGACATGTTGTCCTGCATAGCATCGCTCAAGTTGGATCGCGCCTGGCGATTGAGCGCCTTCTCAGCATTAGCCACCAACTGTTGCACTTCCGGAGTGGCCTTGCTCTGGCCGGTGCCAGCACAACGCTGGACTTTGTCGAGGGCCTCATTCAGCACACGCACGCTCCTCTGGTAGCGTTCTTTCGAACTGAGCCCGCGGATCGCGGGATCCAATGAGAGGATTTCAGACGAGACGTGCAGGCGCTGTTTGACGCTCGCTTCGTTCGGGTTCCATTTGAGCGAGTCCTCAAATGCCCGCTGAGCAGGCTGGTAGTTGCCCAGGGCGAATTCTGCCTCACCGAGGCCCGCTGACGCCTCTGCATCGCGGTCATTTTCGCGTAGGACCTCGCGAAATATGTCAGCGGCCTGTGATGCTGAACCGAGGTCCAACAACAGGCGGCCTATGCGTTTCAGCATCTCCGGACTCTTCGGACCCTGCTCCGCTAGCGCCAGCAATTCCGGGAGAGCCTGCTGCCGCCGGCCGTGCTTCATCAGGAAATCAACGAGTTCGAAGCGAGCCTGGATACGTTCATCGCCCGCGCTACTTGGCCATGCGCCGTAAATCGCTCGATGATAGTTCGTCACTGCGTCCTGAACTCTGCCTTGTGCAGCGGCAATTCGAGCCATCCCCAGATTGGCCCGTCCGTTTTCCGGACCAGCCTTCAGAAGTTGCTGCAAATAGATCTCGGCTTCGTTGAAGTGGCCCGCTTTCACCAGGGCAAGGCCAAGCGCTAACTTGTACTCGCCGTTGTCCCGCGAAATCGCGACCGCGCTTCGATATGCTTCGATGGCTTCTTCAATTCGATCCTGGCGCAACAGCGCGTTCCCGGTCTCGAAGTCGGCGCGTGCCTTAACCTCGCGGTCGGCGCGATAAGAATAGCTCAAAAAACCGATCAATAGAAGGATACACAGAGTAACTGTAACCACGCCCGCAAGGAGTGCGCCGGGTGCCCCGGTTTGCTCTCCGGCCTCCGCGCCCTTCGCCAGGCTCGCGCCCTTCTCGTACGCATTGAAGATATCGCGTCTGGTGATGATGCCTTTGAGCTGCCGCACGTTGGCCCGGCTTACCACGGGCAGCACGTTCAGATGAGCGTGCGACATTCGCCGCAGAGCTGTATCGAGCGGGTGATCCTCGTGAACGTGGGGAAAATTCTCGGCCGTCAGCGACTCCACGGGCTGGTCTTCTGGCAACAAGTCAGCTACTTTCCAATCGCCATGGCCCTCTCCGAGCGCTTTCTCTAGTTCGCCAACGCGTAACATGCCGACGAATCTCTGCCCATTGAGCACCGGCCAGGCATTCACTTCCCCGTCCAAATTCCGCAGAGCGTGTATTGGTTCATCATTCTGAAGCACTTCCTGTGGCGGATGCGCCGCGTCCCTGACCAGGAGTGGAACTTCCCGATCGCGGCCTGCTGTTGGCAGATGAATCCCATCCTGGTGCTGGAGCGCCTCATAGATCGGTTCCCGTTGCATCCGCTGCGAAATGAAGAAACTGATGAGATTTGCAATCATCAGCGGGACGATGATGGTGTAGTCTCGCGTAAGCTCAAAGATCATGATCACGGACGTTAACGGAACGCGTATGATGCCGGCGAAAGCTGCGCCCATACCCACCAGTGCGTAGGCGCCCGCGCTGCCTGTGTAGTCCGGCAGGAGGGAATGCGCGGTACCACCTACGGCCCCGCCCATCATGGCGCCGATGAACAGAGCCGGGCCGAAAATGCCACCGGCATTACCTGACGCGTAGCAGGTGGCGGTGGCTACCAGTTTCAATACAACCAAAAGCACCATCAGGCGCAGCGGCAGCTGGCTGTTCAGCGCTTCGCTGACATGGCTGTACCCGACACCCAGCACATCGGGCACAAACCAGCCCAGCACTCCGACCAGCAACCCACCCACTACTGGCTGTAGCGCTTGTCCCCACGCCGCCATGCGACGGAAGTACTTGCGCTGCCATAGGAGCAGTTTGACGAAGCATACCGACACGAGACCGCCGATGACACCCAGGGCCGCATACACCAGGAACTCCAATGGATGCACGAGTTGATAAGGCGGTACGTGGAATAGTGGCTCATCGCCCAGCACCAGATGTAAAACGATCCACGACGTAGCCGAACTCAGGACGATGGATCCCAGCACCGGAGCGTGCATATCTCCCATGACTTCTTCGAGCGTGAAGAGCACGGCCGCAACCGGTGTGTTGAAGGCCGCCGCGAGCGCTGCCGACGCTCCTATCGGGACAAGCGCCCTGACCTTACTCGGCCCAAGGCCCAGCCAGCGTCCCAAGACGGACGCGATGCCGGCACCGACTTGCACTGACGGACCTTCGCGGCCAAGCGAAATGCCACTCGCGAGAGAGACGGAAGAAAGCCCGAACTTCCCCAGTACCGTGCGAAGCCGGATAAAACCGTCGTGTAGAAATAGTGCTGCTTTGGTCTGCGGAATGCCGCTGCCGCGCGCGTTCGGAAAATACTTGTACAGCAGCACGCCGGTCATCAGCGAGCCCAGAACCGGTATCGTGAGGCGCCGCCAGGGCGCACCTCCCGCCGGGTACATGCGGGCACCAAGATTCTCTGTGACGAGGATGAAAGAAGCGATGACCAGGCCCACAATGGCCCCGATCACGAGGGTCAAAACCAGAAGGACTTTGTCTTCATGCTGCCGCAGGTGATCTTTAGCGACCCAAGTTCGCAGCCGATCTTTGAATGTCATTGGAAAACTGAGAGCGTCCGGTAGTCGAAGTCAAAGGCAGCCCGAAAATGTGAGCCCGAACAAACTCTGTCGCACTAAATATTTTGAATGTTCGCGACTTGTTTGTGCAAGCTGCGTTCGGCAACTGTGTCGGTTCGCACGTTGGTTAATTGCCTCTGAATTCCAAACGTAGATGCAGTATTCTGGGCGAGCAGGCAATCGCGCATGGGACAGATTCGCATATTGCTCGCTGACGACCACACGATCATTCGATCCGGGCTGCGGCTCCTGTTGGAGCAGCAACCGGACTTCAAAGTTGTGGCGGAAGCCGCCGATGGCCGGGAAGCTGTTGAGCTCGTTTCGAAGGAGCACCCCGAGGTCGCAATTCTTGATATCGGCATGCCGCAACTGAATGGAATTGAGGCGACTCAGCAGATTGTCTCCCGCGAGCCCCGAACGAATGTCGTGATCCTGAGTATGCATTCGGACGAAGGCTACGTCCTTCGCGCGCTCAAGGCGGGAGCCCGCGCCTACATCCTTAAGAACTCCGCGGACGCAGATTTGATTCGCGCAGTCCGGGCTGTATCTGAAGGAAAATCGTTCTTCAGTCCCGTGATCAGCAAGATGCTGCTTGAAGACTACATTCGCCAGATACGCGACAAAGAAGTTGAAGATAGCTACGATCTTCTGACCCCCCGCGAGCGTGAGATTCTTCAGCTCCTGGCGGAGGGAAAGGCGAACAAGGAAGTTGCCAAGATTCTCAAGCTGAGCCTCTATACCGTGGAGACACATCGCGGCAACATCCTCGAAAAGCTAAACCTTCACGGCGTTCCCGAGTTGATTCTCTACGCTGTGCGGAAGGGAATTATCCAGTAATGGCGGCCGCGACCGGAAGGGTGATGCGCAACACCGTTCCTTTGCCAGGCTGGGATTGAATCTCCAGGCGCCCGCCAAGCTGCTTGACCCGTTCCTCCATGCCCAGCAGGCCCAGCCCGCGCATTCTTACAGGGTCAAAGCCGCGGCCGTCGTCTTCGACAATCAGCATGAGCGATTCGCCTGTCTGACGGACCGTGACCGTGGCGCTGCGAGCGCCGGAATGCTGCGATACGTTATGCAGCGCTTCCTGAACCACGCGATAGATGCACGTTCGGACCGCGTCGGGAAGCGAATCCGGCACCTTCTCGGCCGTCACCTTTACTTTGATGCCGCTGCGACGCGAAACCTCGCGCGCCTGCCACTCTAAGGCGGGAATCAGACCCAGATCGTCCAGCATGGAGGGGCGCAGCAGTAAAGCGATATCGCGGAGGGAATTCACGCTGGAGTCGGCGAAAGTACGAATGTTGTCGAGGTATCGCCGGCCGATACTATCTTCCTTGGGGATCCGCTTTCCCAGATTTGCGGCGTCCACCAGCAAAGCGTTCAGAGTCTGGCCTACCTGATCGTGCAGTTCCCGCGAAATCGTACGCCGTTCCGTTTCCTGAGCCTCGACAAGCCGCGCCGACAGCTGCTGTAGCGTGCTGCGCGCCTGAACGACCTCTTGATACCGCCCGCGGTTTTGCCGCTCGATTTTCAGGATGTACGCGATACACCCGACCGCCAGTAGAACTGCCGCACCCAATGCAATGTAGAGCACCACGCTAAGTCGCCGTCCCAGGTTTTCGAATTCGCTTTGGGTTTGGGCTTCCGTTGCGGCGAGTTGTTTAGCGTCGACGTCGTCCACTCGTGTCGTGATTTCGAGAATAGTTGTTCGGAGGGGGACAATTTCGTCTCCATAGAACGCTTCGCTTCGGCGCTTGCGCTCGCCCGGCGGTCCGTTCATCGCTCGGCTCAATTCCTGCCAGTGCCGATCCAGCAGATCCTGAAGCTGCTTGAGCAACACCGTCTCGCCTGACGTGGAGCAATGGTAGCCCGCTAGATCCTTCGACATTCGCGACCACGCATCCTGCAGTTGAGCCAGATGTTCTTTCGACCTCTGTTCATCTGAATCGAGTAGATAGTCGCTCATATACGTATGACTGAGCAGGATATACGAGCGGATCGACGTGAGGCGCTGGGATCGGTCCATAGAGGCGTCACTCAGAATTTTGTTTTCGGTGCGCATCTGGCGGAGCAGACGTGCGGCGTCCACGCCTGCAACCAGGAAGATCACCAGCATCCCCCCAAAGCCAACGATCAGGGCAAGACGCAAACCGCGAGTGGGGCGGTCGACTCCGGTCCAGCCGCGGTCCTCTCTCGATTCGATAGGAGGGGCTTTCACTGGCCTCTTAGTGTACCGGACCAAGTCGTCAGATGACACGCGTCGTAAGCGCCTCGGCCGCCCGCGCCGGGAGTTATGTCGTCAACTTCGCCACTTGGCGAATGCCATCATGATCGCATTTACCCTCGACTGTAACCGCACTGGATCGGTCAATTCCCGGTTGAGCTCGTGGGCCGATTCGAGAGCGGCCAACAGGTCCAGCAATCGAGCGGGTTCAGTGACGACCTCCCAGGCACCGTAAGCATAGCATTGGGTGGAGGTTGCCGCGTCGAACGGGGAGAGTACAACGGTGCATGCCTCCGGAAAATCTCTGGCCAGTTCGCGAAGGATCTCCCCGCAGGACCCGATCGTGTGCAGGTCGAGGAGCACAACGCCAGCGGTCGTGATTTTCAGCAGAATCTTGACCTCCGCCTCGGTCGATGCATGGTGGACACGGATACCGGCCAGTGATAGCAAGCTGGCGAGCTTCGTTGCTCTCCCGACCGATCTCGATAAGAATACAACGGCGTATCGCCGATTCGAAGATGTTCGTTCGCCCAAACCTTTGCTGCCAAATTTGAGTACCCGCCGCTCAATGAAGCCCGGCTTCAGCATTCCGTACCCAGTATGAGATCCTCAGCGTCCTCCCGCCATCACTTGGAGGAGGGAAACGGCAACTCGATCGCACGGTACGGCATGGGAAGAACGGCCACTGACGGCTTTCGCCCATACTCTGTCCAGGCAACCAGCACTACCCAGTACCTGGTATGGGTCGTCAAGCGTTTTGCGCCTTAGTCGGCGATGGCGTGGTGGGATCTGCCGGCAGGTAGCCAAGGTGGGCCCCGGGGACGTGGTTTCACTCTGCGAGTCAGCGACCCATCCGGCGCCAGGTCGGCTGCCAACGGCTCTTGTGTGGGCCCAGGCATGCCCAAAGCGACCCGAGGTACTAGCGCTCGCGCCGTCAAAGTCCTGACAGTTGGAGCGCTCTGTCAGAATCCTGACAGCACGCACTGTGGCCAAATTTCAAAGGTTCCTGGTAACTCCTTGGGAGCGAATGTGCTGGGTTCGGAGCAAATTGGTCCTTCGCTTGCCACATCGTCTGACGGTGCAGACCGCGCGAAGCGCGTCGAGGGGAGATAACGCTTGTCCACGTCAGCGGCAATGATCAGAGAGGTGCCCGGATCGAAGCCGGCGCCATCTGCAAAAGCCGAACGCACGCCACAGATCGATTTTGGGATGTTGGTGGGCATTGCCATCGCCGTGATTGCAACCGTGGCGGGCATCGCTTCCACCGGAGTCAGCCTGAGGTATTTTCTCCAGCCGACCGGCGCGCTCATCGTATTAGGAGGAACCCTCGGCGTTACCATCATTACCACACCGCACGCCGGCTTGTTTTCGGCGGCGAGACGCGTGCGCGAACTCTTCCGGACTTCGATATTGAGCCGCGAAGAACTCATTGACGAGATTGTCTCGTATGCGCTGATTGCCCGGCGCAAGGGATTGTTTGCGGTCGAACCCTTGATCCAAAAGGCTAGTAACGAGTTTCTGGCGGACTCTCTGCTGCTGGCCATGGATGTGAAGCAGAGGCCGGAGTTGAAGTCGGCGCTTGAGGACAAGGTACGCCTCCGGGAGCGGCAAGGTGAAGTGGACGCGAGAATTCTCGAGATGGCGGGAGGCTTCGCCCCTACCATTGGCGTTGTGGGAACGGTGGTCGGGTTAATCGATGTGTTCCGGCAATTCTCCACTCTGAGCTCGGTCGTGAATGGGGTTGGTACGGCTTTCGTTTCCACCATCTACGGCCTGATTTTGGCCAATATCGTGTTGCTGCCGGCGGCACAACGCATCCGCGCGAGAATTTCGGAGACATTTGAGACTCAGGAACTCATGACTGAGGGTGTGCTGTGTGTTTTCGATGCCGCTCATCCCGCGGTGATCCGGCAGCGCCTGAACTGCTTCCTCCGCGAGACCGGTCGAGGCGCATGACTCCTAGTTACCTTCGCCGCGACGCTGGTATCCGAGACCGCTGGATGATCAGTTACATGGACGTGCTGACCATCCTGCTGATCTTTTTTGTGGCCATCGCGGCCCAAGTCCGTTTGCATCCGCCTGAGCAGCCTACCGTAGGCCCGGCACCTAAACCCGTGCCTGCGGTAGCCCCTGTCCCCGATCCCCGGCAACCACTGATTGAGATCCGCAAGAAGCTGGAGCATCACGGCCTGGACATGCGGTTGGAGCCTCGTGGCCTGGTCATCAGCCTTTCGCAGGCCATTTTGTTTTCAACCGGAAAAGACGGAATCAGCGCTCAGGGCCTGCCGGTGATTGCCAGCATCGCGGAAGTTCTGCGTGATGTTCCCAACGAGGTAACGTTCATCGGGCACGCAGACGCAGTTCCCATTCACAACCGTCATTTCCTTAATAATTGGTATCTTGCCACCGCGCGCAGCTTGAGGATGCTGGAACTGATGAGCCAGCGATACGGTGTGCCGGAATCGCGCTTATCGATCGCCAGCTACGGTACTTATCGTCCCGCCGGCCCAAACGATACCCCCGATGGCCGCGCTCATAATCGGCGCGTCGAAGTCGTGATCGCGCAGTAAATGGCAGGCTGCCATTCCTTGAAAACTACGACAAAAATCCTAACGCTGGCCGATATGTGACTTTAGGAGCGATGGATGCCAAGCAATCCGTATACCAGCTATTTAGATGCGACGGTTTTGACTGCCGAGCCGGTCGAGTTGGTGCGCATCCTTTATCAGGGGGCGCTGGATTCGGTCGGCAACGCACGGGTCCATCTGGCATCCGGCGACATACTGGCACGTTCCAAAGCAATTTGCAGGGCCATGGATATTCTGCGAGAGCTGAGCTTTTCGCTGAATCACAAGGCAGAGCCGGCGCTGGCGCGCAACCTGGCCGAATTGTATGACTACATGCAGCGGCAACTATTGACGGCGCAGCACGAGCAGTCCGATGCGCCGCTGGCCGAAGTTGCAGGTTTGCTCGGCACATTATCCGAGGCGTGGGATCAAGCGACCGTGCGAGCGATTTAGCACTACCGTTTCAAATCCACGGCGGCGCCAAACACACTGGGATTTTTCTGGGCTTGCGCGGAAAGGCCCTGAGTAATGACCTTGGCAAGACCCAGTCCTCCCTGCGATGACAGCGCTTGTGCGAATTGCTCTTCCGCCAACTCCATGGCGGACTCGCCCGACTGATCGTCGCCGCCGCCGAGCCATCCGTTTGAATCTTCGTCATGCATGGATTTGAGAATCTGGCCCATCAGCAAAGCCTCGAACTGTTTGGCGGCGCTCTCGATCTTGGCCGGGCTGTTGCGGCTTTCCGGCGGCGTTATTGATGGCGGGGTGGAAATCGGATCGATCATTGCCATCCTAGATTACTTCCAGCTCGGCTTCGAGCGCGCCGGCCGCCCGCAGATTTTGCAGGATGGCGATGATGTCGCGCGGGGTAGATCCAATGGATGCCAGCGCGCGCACCAGTTCCTCGATGGTGGCGCCCTGCTTCAGAATCAAGCTGCGCGCTTTCTCCTCCTTAGCGCCAACAGCGACTTGAGGCACAACTTCGGTTGTCCCGGTGTTAGAAAGCGGCGCAGGCTGGGATACCGCAAAGGTTGTCTGAATTTCTACGTTCAGATTGCCGTGCATGATGGCAACAGGGGAGATGTGCACGTCACCGCCCATCACGATGGTTCCCGTGCGTTCATTGATCACGACGCGGGCCGGCCTGTCCGCATCCACGGGCACTTTCTCCAGTTGGGAAATGAATTCGATGGTGCGCGAGGCATAATCGGGCGGAATGGAGACATTAACCAGGGCGGAATTTTCGGCTTGCGCCACCGGCGCCCCGTTTGAGGCAAACTGGCGGTTGACCGCCTCTGCAATCCTCGCGGAAGTGGTGAAATCGGCGTTGTGTAGTTGCAGCCGGACGCGCCCCGCGGGGGTCACGGACGGCGCCTGACGTTCGACAATCGCGCCGGCCGGCACTCGGCCTACCGTCGGATGATTTACCGTCTGATTCGTGCCGCCACGGCCAGCCGAAAAGCCTCCGGTGACGACCGACCCCTGCGCGACAGCGTACACCTGCCCGTCGGCGCCCCGAAGGCTGGTCATTACCAGCAGCCCGCCCTGCAGATTTTGCGCGTCGCCTATTGCGGCTGCCGTTGCGTCGACGTGCGAGCCCGGCTGAGCGAACGCCGGCAGAATAGCGGTCACCATGACGGCGGCGGTGTTCTTCACCGTGATCTGCGTGGGAGTAATCGTCACGCCCATGCGCTCCAGCATGTTGGCCAGACTTTGCGCCGAGAAGATGGTCTGCTTGCGGTCGCCCGTCCCGTTGAGTCCTACTACCAGGCCGTACCCGATAAGCTGGTTGTCACGCATGCCTTCGAGCGACACCAGTTCTTTCAATCTGGTGGTCGCCTTAGCCGATGGAGCCCCGACGGCGGCCACCAGTAAAATCCATGTCACGGTCGATTTGCGCATGGTCCTGTTTCAGAACGGCATCAGGCCGAGCAGCAGCCGGTAGAGAAAAAACGGCCGGCGCACGGCGTCGTTCACCACTCCTTTGCCGTTGATGTGCACCTCCAGGTCCGCGAGACTGGTGGAAGGCACAACATTACCCGGCGACAGGTCCACGGGACGGACCACGCCGCGCACGCTCACAGTCTGTCGCTCCGAGTTCACCTGGATATCTTTCGAGCCCTCGACCACCAGATAGCCATTGGGCAATACGTGCGTCACTCGCGCTGAAAGCGTCGTGGTCAGGTCGGTCTGGCGCGTCGTCTGGCCCTGGCCGTTGAGCGTGGTGTTACCGGAAACGTTGGCCAGGTTGGCCCACGGGCCCGTCGCGCGCGTCACACCCGCGAGCTGGGTGATGGTATTAGCGGTCGCAGACTGGCGCTGGGTCTTGGTGATTCCCGAGGCCACCGCCGAAGCGTGCTCCGCAACCAGCACCGTGACCAGATCATCCACGCGCGCTGCGCGCACGTCACTCCCGAGGTCAGTAAGGCGCGCGCCCGTGGTCCAGACCGAACCGGGAGATCCAACCGGCGCCGAGGAGTTAGGGGAGTTGCGCATGGCCTCCTCGATGTAACGGTCCAACGGTGATTTTTCAGGCGGCTTGTCCTTCTTGGACTGCTTAGGCTTAAAGGGATTGGAAATCCCAGCGGCGCACGGAAAAACGCTCAATACCAGCGCGGCGAACGGAACCAAGCCCAGCAGGGTAGGGAACTTGCGGTGTGTCATTGGTTGATGTCCTTGGTAGCCGGGGGACGAGAAGCAATCAGTACCACACGTCCTTTTTCACTGACGCGCGCGGAAAAGACTTTGCCTGTGGTCACGTTGCGTACCGGAATGGTCTCACCTGTGCGACCATCCGCTTGTGCCCGGCCATCGAGTTCCAGGCGCGCACCGCCACTCGACACCTCGACCTTGATCAGATCGCCACGCCGGATGTCCTTGGGTTCTTCCAGTTGAGTCAGGGCGATGGCTGTGCCGGCTGCGATGGGACGGAGCGGAATCTTGCCTACGATTGTCTCGAGTGTGGGGGGGCTTGCTGGCCCTGCGGAAACATTTCCAGTTCTTGCAGCCGGACCTGATTAGCCTCGATAGGATTTCCCATGCGCAGATTCTCCACGGCCACGGCCCGGACCGACCGTACAAGAATCCTGACCCGAGCCCAGATGGCGAATCGGTGTTCCGCGCCATAACGCACAAACCCTCTCCACAAGACGGGCGCGGAGGAGCCCGAAGGCAACGAGGAACGCGTGAAAAGAATGTCACCATGCGGTACCGGATAAAGGCTCGATTCTGTAATCTCTATGCGTGCCTCGGGGTTATCGAGAGCTTTGCGCATAGCATCCGTCACGCGATCGAGACGGAGCGGCTCCATGGCGCGCTCGAAACAGATTTCACCAGCGGGCGCAAGCGGCACCTTGTAACGCTTCGCCAGCCGGCCGAGTTCCGCCACCCTGAAGACGCGCCGGGCGCCGGGGATGGGCGTGTACGCGATTTGTGTGTCCGCTGGGATGGCCGAAAAACCGGGCAGAGCCTGTGCGGCGTCCCTTGCCAGAATGGAATCGCCTTCCACGGCCGTGCAACCGGGAATGAAAGCTGCGGGCGCGCCGGGCGCGCCCGCAAGCACCGCCATCATGAAGGTCGCGATCCGGATCATTGTGTCAGATTGTTGATCTGCTGGTACATTTCGTCGGCGGCTTTGACCACTTTGGAATTCGCTTCGTAAGCTCGCTGCGCCGTGATCAGGTTGATAAACTCGTCGACCACACTGACGTTGGATTGTTCGGTATATCCCTGGAGCAGCGTGCCGATTCCCTCCTGGCCCCCGGGGCTGGCTACGATCGGGTCGCCTGAGGCGTCGGTCGGCAGATAGAGGTTGCGGCCGATGCTGTTGAGGCCTGACGGGTTCTGGAATACCGCGAGCTGCATCTGTCCCGCGAGTTGGGCCGCGCTCTGGCCCGGAAGGGTGTAGCTAACAGTTCCATCGGCTGCAATGGTGATAGCCTGTGCGTTGGGCGGAATGGTGATCTGGGGTTCCAGCGGATCGCCGTCGCCGGTGACCAGATTGCCATCCTTGTCGAGATGAAAGGACCCGCCGCGTGTATACGCGATCGTACCCGTAGTCTGACGTATCTGGAAGAATCCGTTCCCCTGGATCACCACATCCAGCGGATTGCTGGTCTGGGAGAAATCCCCCTGCGTAAAAATAATTTCATTGGAGGACGCACGGGTGCCGAGGCCGAGTTGCAGACCCGTAGGCACGACGGTCTGCTGTCCCGCCGACGTGCCGGGCTGCACCATTGTCTGGTAGATGAGGTCCTGGAATTGCGCCCGCCGCGATTTGTAGCCAGTGGTGTTGGCGTTTGCCAGGTTGTTGGCGATGTTGTCGACGTTGAGCTGCTGGGCCGTCATTCCGCTGGCGGCGCTGTAAAGAGCACGAATCATATCTTGGGTTTCTCCTGAGATTTCTGCATCCAAACCGGCCCTGAGGCTTCTCTCCCCATTTGCCTTTACGAAGTCACCTTGGCTACTTCCTCGACGGCGCGTCGGTTCATATCCGTGCTGAGCGATACCGCACGCTGCAGCATTTCGAATTGCCGCATTACGCCCACCAGGCGAACCGCGGATTGGGCGGCCACTACGTTGGAGCTTTCGATTTTGCCCTGTTCCACTTGCGCGGTGGAAACCTGCGCAAGCTGGATCTTCGGATCCGTCATTTGGAAATACGCGCTCCCCTGCTTGGCCACCTCTGCATTGGCGGGGAAGTCCACGATCCGCAGTTTTCCGAGGACCTGGCCCTCCTGACGTACTTCGCCCTCGGCGCTTACTTCGAGGGGGCTATCGGCTTGCGATTGAATGGTCTTTCCGTCCGCGGTCAACAACGGGTATCCTTCCGCAGTGACGAGCGCTCCGGACGCCGAGAGCCGAAAATTGCCGTTGCGCGTATAAAGAGGTCCGGAAGAACCGTTGACGGCGAAGAATCCTTTGCCCGAAAGTGCCAGATCCAGCTTGTTGCCGGTGGGTACCAGCAGCCCCTGTGAGAAATCCGTCCAGCTTTTCTCGATTACTGGAACGGTGGTCACATTGGAACTGGCGTTCGCGCTAGCGTCCGCCTCGGGCGACACGTACAGGCTATAGAATTCGCGGTCAGACTTGAAACCTGTGGTCCCCGCGTTGGCGAGGTTATTGGCGAGCAGATCGAGGGTTTCCATCCGGGCGCGCAATCCGCTGGCGGCGGAAATAGTGAGAGGGTCCATGGCAATCTTCGGGAGTGGCAGGGTGCAAGTAGAAGTCCGAAGGTTCCGAAAAAAAATACCCTAGAAAATTAAGCTTGTTTCGCCGATAAGTAGATCAGGACTGGTGTGGATCGACGTCAGAATCTTGCCACCACGCGCCAAAAGTCACGTTTTTGACGGCCGGACTAGGTCTAAATCGCTGAAAATCTAAGGCATCTGGCTGGAAGTCCACCTGCAATCTCTGTGGCGTGCTCATCTCTAGTTCCCTGCCGTCCGCGGCAGCCTGGTTCAACGAACAGCTCAGCGAGCCCGCCAATTTCGCAACGCAAATTCTCCCGGACCCCACCCGGACTCCACTCACGCCTGGAACACCGACGCAGCCTGCCAAGAGCGAGCACCGCGCGCCGGCACGTGTCAGTCGCGGACCCGAAGCGACGGATCAGAAAGACACAAAGCAAGTAAAGCAGCATACGGAGACGCGACGCCGATCCGGCAGACATGTTGCCCGAAAGGACGCCGGTTCTGCCGGCACCGCGGAGGCTGAAAACCAGGCACCGTTTCTGTCTCTCTTAGGAGACATCCTGCCGAATGACGGACAAACCGGTGCGAGAAAACCGGACTCGGGCGGGAACCTGGAATGGGCTTCAGCCACCAGCGTTTCGTATGGCGCGGGGATGCCGGCGGATACGGGAACGAACGGCTCCGCAAATATTGTGGCAGCCGCAACCGCGCAGGCCCAGACAGCCGGAAACAGTTCCGTGGCTACGGCCACCGCAACCACCACCAGCAGAGAGGGTGACCCTGCGGGCCAGATAGATCCCTCCGTTGAGATTACGAAAGCAGCAGCTTCTATTGACGCCCAAAGGTGGCAGACGGACGCCGGCGATCCCGGGCAGGTAGCGTTCACGGCGCGCATCACTGAGCTTGCAGCAGTCCCGGCGACGCAGGGCTTGAGCCGCGCCGATGCGGCCATCGCCGCAGCCCGGTTCGACACGTCAAATGCCGGCAGCCATTTCACCACGAGCGGCAATGCACAGCCGCACCCGGCGCCTTTGGCCAATGCGAACCAACTAGCCGATCCAACGGCAAATCGAGCGCTCGAACAGGCGAAGCCGGTAGGGACCGAAGAACCCTTTTCCTTTAAACCAAAGCGCGCAACCGCCGGTGACCGCCGGCAAATCCGGCAGCGCACAGGCGGCTGCGGACACAGGTTCTTTGAGTGCAACGCCTTCCAGTCAGGACCAGCCGGTCAATCCGGCGGTGAATTCCAACCCCGCCCAGCCGTCGCAGGCGCCACCCAACAACCAGTTCTCAACGAAAGCAAATTCACAGTTGGCGAGCGCCGGGCAAAACGGCGACCGGTCGACCGCGCAGAGCGCTTCGCGAGTGATCAGTCCAGTAGGCGCAGTGAGCGCAACTGCCGGAGCACGGGCCGACGCAGGGGGATCGCAAAATGCCTCGCTGGGGATGTCGGCCGGACAGACCTTATCCAACGCGCCCGAAGACTCACGAAACCCAGCCACACCAAAACCAGAGGCTGATGGCCGCACACTACAGACTCCCGAAGCACGAAATGAACCGAACGAGCCCGCCAGTGGGAGCGTGCACGACATCGCAATTCAACTCACGAACAAAGATCAAGGCACGGTTCAGGTTCGCTTGAGCGAACGGGCCGGCGAACTCCGCGTTTCCGTGCGTACGCCGGACGTGGGTTTGAGCCGCGGGCTGCGCGACGGCGTCAGCGAGCTGGTGGGCCGCCTGGATCACAGCGGGTATCGAACGGAAACCTGGCAGCCGTCCGATGGCAAGGGCTCCTCGGCTGGGGATCAGGGTCACGAGTCTCCTCCGCAGGGCGGCTCTTCGCATGGGCAGGACGCTGGCGGATCACAAAACGGAGCCGGCCAGCAACGAAATCCCCAAGACCAACAGCGATCCGATACGCCGATTCCGGAATGGTCCGGTGAACTGCAATCCAGTCTTCAAAGGAGCACTAACGCATGGCTACCATCAGCAACCCGATAACATCTAATTCAAATCCCGCCCCTGTCCCGCCGGCCTCCAGCGCGACCGCGGGCTTGCCCGCAGCCAACGAGCAAATGTTCCTGCAGCTTCTGGTTACGCAACTCAAGAACCAGGATCCGACCAACCCGGTTGACGGTACCCAGTTCGTGGCGCAACTGGCGCAATTTAGCCAACTCGAGGAAATGATCAACATGAATTCCAGTTTGCAGCAGATTCAGGGGGACCTCTCGAACGGCAGCCAGTCCGGTAGCAACCCTCCGACTCGCACACCCGCAATACCGTAAGAAACAGAACAAAGGGAGATCAGAATGTTCAATTCATTTTCGACAGCTCTAACGGGACTTACCGCAGCGGAACTCGGCGTCAACGTCGTTGGTAACAACCTGGCCAACCTGAACACTACAGGCTTCAAAGCCAGTACGGTCTCTTTCTCCGACCTGGTAGCGCAATCCCTGGGCCTTGGCACCAGTGACAATTCGGTAGGACTGGGGACGCGTGCCACTACCTCGCAAAATTTCACGCAGGGTGCGATTCAGACTACCAGTGGCCCGTTCGACGCCGCCATTCAGGGCGACGGGTTCTTTCTCGCGCAAGATTCTTCAGGAGTGGTTAGCTACACGCGCGCCGGCAATTTTCAAGTGGACCCAAACGGCAACGTGATCACCGCTAACGGAGCACACCTGCAGGGCTGGACGGCAGTCAACGGCGTGCTGAACACGAATGGGGCAGTCTCCAACATCGTGATCCCTTCCGGCAGCCTTCGGCAACCCACGGCAACCACGAGCATGTCTCTGAGCATGAATCTCAATGCCTCCGCCACGGTGGGCCAGCCGGACGCCAGCTTTTCGACGCCGATTCAAGTTGTGGATTCGCTTGGTACCACTCATGTACTGACGATGAATTTCACAGAAACCGCCGCCAACACCTGGGGTTACACCGTCAGCATTCCAGGCGCGGACGTTAAAACCGGCGTCGCAGGCACTCCGTTCCCGATCGCGGGCGCCACGGGTACGCTTACCTTCGATAATAATGGCAAACTGATCACCCCGGCGCCGCCGCCGCCCGCGACCAACGGACTCGTAGCCATCGCCATTCCGGGGTTGACGGACGGCGCCGCCGACATGAAAATCAACTGGTCCCTTTACTCGCCCACCGGACAGCCAAACATCACGCAATACGCGCAGCCTAGCGCGACCTCTTCCACCACGCAAGACGGCCTGACCGCCTCCGAGTTGGTGCACGTGACCCTGACTAACGGCGGCCTGATCGTCGCGCAATACTCCAATGGCCAGCAGACAAGCATCGCTCAAATCGCGCTCGCTTCGATTAGCAATCCGGAGACGCTGATTGCTGAGGGTCAGAATGATTTTCAAATCGGGCCTGGCACCGCGGCTCCGGTAATCGGCGTCCCGCAAACCGGGGGCCGCGGCCAAATTCTAGGCGGCTCACTTGAGGCCTCAACCGTCGATATCGCGACCGAGTTCACCAACCTGATCGTGATGCAACGATCTTATGAGGCCAACGCTAAGGTCATCACCACGACCGACACGCTTACGCAGGACACCATCAATCTGAAGCAATAACATGACAGCGCGTTCAGGTCTGGAAGCAGTCGCGTACTTTGGCGATGTGCCCGTCGAAGTCGAGATCGAGTTGGACCGCCGCATGATGCGGCTGCGCGAAATTCTGGACTTGGCTTCCGGCAGCATCGTCGCGTTCAGCAAGACAGCCGGCGATTACCTCGACATTTACGTGGGAGGCGCACCCGTGGGACGTGGCGAGGTGGTTGTGCTCGAGAAAAATGTTGGCATCCGCCTTACCACATTCGAATCGAGGACCTGAGCTTCCCATGTTTCAGCAAACTCTGGCGGTCTTCCTCGTACTCGCGCTGCTGGGAGCCACACTGTGGCTGCTGCGAAGCCGCGGCCTGGCACGCTATCGCGGGCCCGCGCGCCATAAGTCTGCGAAGCATCTTGAAGCGATTGCGCGATTATCCCTCACCCAGCACCATTCCCTTCATATGATCCGTGTGTCGGATCATGCCATTGTACTGGCCCTTTCGCCTACCGGGTGCGCCCTGATTGAGCGCGTGCCATGGACAACGGCCACCGCGATGGAAACCGCGGCGACGCACTCCGGAGCCGCACAATGACTCGCGTCCGAATCTTCAGATCGGTCCTGGGGATTTGCGCACCAATGGGCATGACTGGCCTGACGCAGGCCGCGACGTTGCCGGCTCCTCAATCCATGTTCAGCATTCAGCCGGCGCATGGGACCGCGGGAGCGTCGCTCAGCGTCCCGATGCAGATTGTAATCCTGCTGACGCTTCTGACGCTGCTGCCGGCGGTGGTGATGTCGATCACACCATTCCTGCGGATCGCTGTGGTGCTCCACTTCCTCCGGCAGGCTCTCGGTACGCAGTCCACGCCGTCCAACCAGGTGCTCATCGGTCTTTCTCTGTTTCTGACCATCCTGATCATGAATCCGGTCGCGACGGACATGTACCACAAGGGCTGGGAGCCACTGGAGAAAAATCAGCTCGGCTTCGAGCAAGCCCTGGATGAGGGCTCCAAGCCGCTGAAAAGCTTCCTGCTCCGTTTCGCACGCGAGAAGGACATCAGCCTCTTTCTTGAAGTGACGCACGCTCCCGCCCCGCGGACACCGGCGGATCTCGACCTCAAGGTTCTGATTCCGGCTTACATCCTTTCCGAACTGAAAGCCGGATTTCAGATTGGCGCGGTGCTGTTTCTGCCCTTCATGGTCATCGATCTGGTGGTGGCTTCGGTGACGCTGTCGATCGGCATGATTCAATTGCCACCGGTGATGATTTCAGCGCCGTTCAAAATCTTGCTCTTTGTGCTGGTGGACGGCTGGAACCTGGTGCTGGGTTCGCTAATGAAGAGTTTCTATACGTGAGAGAAGGTCAATGACTCCCGAGTTTGTGGTTCAAATCCTCCGCGATACCCTGATGACGACGCTGTGGCTGGCTGCGCCCTTGTTGATCATTGGATTCCTAGCCGGCATTGTGATTAGCCTGATCCAGATCGTCACGTCGATCCAGGATAGCGGCTTCAGCACGATCCCTCGTCTGGTCGCGTTTCTGTTCGGAACGATCCTGCTAATGCCTTGGATGCTTCGCAGGATGACCGACTATACCATCCTTCTCTTCAGCGATCTTGGCAGGTACGCGCGGTAATTCCCGTGCCCACTCAGCTCACATTCTCGCTGTCGGCGGTATTCGGCTTCGTGCTGGTGCTGGCGCGTGTAGCCGGTGCGTTCGTCTTTGTGCCCATACCCGGAGTCAATGCGGGCCCGGAAGCCGCGCGCATCGTGTTGGCGCTCAGCTTTACCTTGGCGCTTTTCCCGCGCTGGCCGCATGTGAACCTGACCGAGCCCTACATCGGCAGCACTTGTTCTGGCGCTGCTTGCTGAGGCTGCCTTGGGCTTGACCATTGGCGTGGCCGTCTCGGTTCTGGCCGAGTCCTTCCTGCTGGCCGGACAGATCATCGGACTGCAGGCCGGATACGGGTTTGCTTCGACCATCGACCCTACGACGCAGGCCGACTCGGGAATTCTCGTGGTCTTCGCGCAACTGATTGCGGGATTGTTGTTCTTTGCTCTGGGGCTCGAACGAGAAGTCATTCGCGCGTTTGCCCGCAGCCTGGACGCATTTCCGGCGGGCACATTCGTGCTCGTTCCAGCTGGCGCGGAGCAGATTTTGCGGCTCGCGTCCGGAATATTCTCCACGGGACTGCGTCTCGCCATGCCGGTGCTGGCCCTGCTTTTAATGGTCGACCTTGCCCTTGCACTGCTCGGAAGACTGAACCAGCAGCTGCAACTTCTGATACTGGCGTTTCCGATCAAGATGATGGCCGCACTCGGATTGCTCGCCACCATGGCCGCTTTATTCCCACGCGTTTATCGCGGCTACGCCGAGCAAGTGCTGGCGCGCGTGGCGACCGTCGCCGGATTCTGACCTATGAGCGATAACGGCCAGAAAACTGAAAAAGCGACTCCGCGGCGCTTGGATCGCGCCCGCCGCGAGGGACAGTTTCCGACAGCCAGACAGTTTGTATCGGCTGCTCAGTTTCTAGCTTTTACGGCGATCCTAAGCCGCTTTGGGGGCACCTGGCTCGACCAGACCCGCGAAAACATGCGCTTCCTATTGAGAAAGGCGTTCGCGGCCGATCTTCAAGTTTCCGACTGGGTCCATCTGACGGGCGATTTGCTTTTCCGGATGTTTCTGCCGCTGACGCTCGTAGGCGCGGCGCTGGTCGTGGTGACACTGGCTGCTCAGATGGCGGTGACCCGGTTCGGCCTGAGCACTAAAAAACTCGCTCCGGATTTCAGCCGGTTGAGCCCGCTGGCACGCTTACGTGAGCTGCCGCGCCAGAATATTCCCGCGCTTATTCAGGCGCTGGTATTGCTGCCGCTGTTCAGTGCAGCGGTGTACTTCATTTGCCGGGACCATTTCGCGGAAATGGTTGCCGCTGCCGCTCGAGGCGTAGAAACCGGAGCGCGCCAGGTGGGCGCTTCGCTCTCCCTGCTGCTTTGGAGAGGAGCGGGACTGTTCATGGTGTTCGGCTGCATCGACCTGATCCGGCAGCGCCGCCGCTTTTAGCAGGACCTCCGCATGAGCCGGCAGGAAGTCAGGGAAGAGTTCAAGGAAACCGAAGGCAATCCGCAGATGAAGACGCGGATCCGGCGCCTGCTGCGCGACCGCATCCGCCGGAACATGATGAAGCAAGTCCCGACGGCCACGGCCGTGATCGTCAACCCGACCCACTACGCGGTAGCCATTCGCTATCAGATGGACATGGGCCTCGGCGCCCAACGTAGTGGCCAAAGGAAAGAACTATCTGGCGCTGCGCATCCGGCAGCGCGCCATCGATCACCAGGTTCCGCTGATCGAAAATCCGCCGCTGGCGCAGGCGCTCTACAAATCAGCGGAAATCGGACAGGAAATCCCCCCGCATCTGTATCGCGCGGTGGCGGAAATCCTGGCGTACATCTACCGCCTGATGCATGGGCGGCTACCGGCTTAGAGGGAGTTAGAAGACTTGGCAGAGACGAAAGCCATCACGGCGCCGGCAATATGGAAGGGGTTCGGGGGGATCAATCTCACCGACGCTCAGCGAACTGGCGGTGCCCATCGCCGTTCTGGCGATCGTCATCGCGCTGATCACGCCATTGCCCGGATTCGTGCTCGACATCCTGATCGTCGCCGACATCATGATGTCGGTGATCGTGATGATGGTCGCGATGTATATCACGCGGCCGGTGGAGTTCAGCGTTTTCCCCACCACTCTGCTGTTATTGACGCTATTCCGGCTGGCCCTGAACATCTCCTCCGCGCGGCTGATCCTGCTCAACGGCAACACCGGCACCGCCGCCGCGGGCGACGTGATCCAGGCCTTCGGCAATTTCGTGGTGGGCGGCAACTACATCATCGGCGCCGTGATCTTCCTGGTGCTGATCGCCATCCAGTACGTGGTCATCAACCATGGCGCGGTGCGCATCTCCGAAGTGACGGCGCGATTCACCTTGGACGCGCTGCCGGGCAAACAGATGTCCATCGACTCGGACCTGAACGCCGGGCTGATCGACGAAGTCGGAAGCACGCCTGCGCCGCAAGCAACTGGCGAACGAAGCCGAGTTCTACGGCGCCATGGACGGCGCTTCCCGCTTCACGCAGCGCGACGCCGTCGCGAGCATCCTGATCACCGGCATCAACATCATTGCCGGATTTCTGATCGGTGTTCTGCAGCACGGCATGGATTTCGGGCACGCCATCGAAACCTACACCGTGCTCACCATCGGCGACGGCCTGGTTACGGTCATCCCAGCGCTGATGATCTCGATTTCCGGCGGCCTGATCGTAACCCGCACCAGTTCGGATACGCGGCTGGGCGCGGATTTCCGCAAGCAGGTTTTCGGCAACCCGCAGCCGCTGCTGCTGGCAAGCGGCGTGCTGCTGGCGCTGGGCGCGTTTCCGGGATTGCCCACCGTTCCTTCTGCTGCTGGGCGCCGGCATGGGCGCATCGGCGTGGCGGATGCGGAAACGCAAGATCGAAGCCCAGCAGGTGACCGAAGCCAAGGCTGCGCCGCCGCGCGAGAATCTCGAGGCTGTGCTGCGCGTGGAGCCGCTTGGCCGTCGAAGTCGGTCTGGGACTGGTCCGCTTGGTCGAAGGGGGAAAGAACTCTCCGCTGCTTCGCCGGATCTCAGGCATCCGGCGGCAGTTGGCGGGCGATCTCGGTTACATGTTTCCGCCGGTGCGCGTCACTGACAATCTTTCGCTCAAGCCGCGCGAATACGCCATTTCTATGAAAGGCGTGGAAATCGCCCGGTACGAAATGCCGCAGGGCTGCGATCTCGCGATCCCCATGGGCAAGCCGTCCGCTCCTGTCGCCGGGCAGGCCACGCGCGAGCCCGCGTTCGGCATGCCGGCGTGGTGGATACCGTCCGATCAAGCCGAACGCGCCCGCAGGGCAAACTACACTGTCGTGGACCTGGTCAGCGTGCTCGGTACGCATCTCGCCGAATTGATTCGCCGCCATGCGCACGAGTTGTTCTCGCGGCAGGATGCCAAGAAGCTGTTGGATCGCGTGGCGGTCGAGAATCCGAAAGTCGTTGAGGAACTGACCCCGAAGTTGCTGCCGTTGGCGACCGTGCAACGAGTGCTGCAAAATCTGCTGCGCGAGCGGGTTTCGATTCGAGATGCGGCTTCGATTCTAGAGGCGCTCAGCGAAGCCGGGGCATCCAGCCGTAATCCCATACTGCTGACCGAGTTTGTACGCCAGGCAATTCGCCGCACAGTAGTCAAACCGTACTTGAACGCATCGGGCGATCTGCCGGCGTATTTTGTCGATTCGTCTGTCGAGCAAGCCGTCGAATCATCCGTCCAGCATGGCGAGCAGAGCAGCCACCTCACCATGGCGCCGCAAGCTATTCGCGACGTTCTGAGCCGTGTTCAGCAGAAGATCGGATCGCCGGAAACGCCGGTGGTCGCAGTGACTTCAGCCGGTGCGCGGTACTTCCTGCGCCAAATCGCAGAGGCCTCGATGGCCAACGTGGCTTTCCTGTCACACAACGAGGTGCCTGTGGAAGTGAAGGTCGTTTCACAAGGTCTTATTCAATGAGCCTTAGAAGAAATTCGAATACCGGGAGTAGCCGAGCATGAAAATGAAATCATATTTCGCGGCCAGTGTGGAAGCTGCCATTGCAGAGGCGCGCAACGAAATGGGGCCCGATGCGCTTCTGGTCAACAGCCGCAAGGCGCCGCCAGAGGCCCGCGGTTTGGGCGAGTACGAAGTTGTTTTCGCTGTATTGCCAGAACGCCCGGAAGAGAAGGTCGCAGTTCTCACAGCCGCCGCGACGGCTGTGCCGGACAGCGCCGAAGGCGCTCAGCAAGATCCGGTGATGCGCGAATTGGCCCGCTTACGAAGACAGATTGAGGAAATGGGATGTGCGCTCAATGGGCTGAACGCGCGTGCTTCGTCCGCATCGGCGCCGGAATTTGCAGAAGCCTTTGCGCGATTGCTCGAAAACGACTTCTCGATCGACATCGCGAAGAGGATCGTGAAACAGGCGCAGGCTCGCCTGGAGGCCGATCCGGCGTCGTGGTCGCGCCGCAAAATGCCGTTTGACCGGGAATCGATTGCGTGCGCGGTTCAGACGGAGCTTGAAGGAATCGCTTTAGTAGATGCGTCGCTTGGGGCAGGGAACGACGGTGCCAGCGTGGTGGCGCTGGTGGGGCCGCCCGGATGCGGAAAGACGACGACGCTGGTAAAGCTAGCGGTGCGCTATGGGCTGGCGGCCGGCCGCCCCGTGCATCTGATTTCAACAGACACACAGCGCATTGCCGCGGCGGAGCAGTTGCGCACATACGCCACGATCATCGGGGCCAGTTTCGATGCCGTCGAGACGACTAGAAGCCTTCAACAGGCTATCGCAGCCCATCCCGGACGGGGACTGATCCTGATCGATACCCAGGGCTACTCCTCAGGCGAGATGGAAACCGCGGCTGAGCTGGCACACTTTCTGTCATGCCAGCCCAGTACGGAAGTGCAGTTGGTGGCGCCAGCGTCCATGCGCGGCGCCGATCTGAGCCGCACCGTGGACCGGTACCAGATCTTCGCGCCCGCCAAGCTGATTTTCACGCGCTTGGATGAGAGTGCTTGCCTCGGCGCGGTGGTCAGTGAGGCGGCGCGCACCGGCAAACCGGTATCGTTCCTTGCCTCTGGACAGCAGATCCCCGAGGACATCGAGCCCGCGACCGCCGCACGTTTGATCGAAGGCGTGCTCGATCCTTCACGGGAGCGGATTCTTTCAGCGGCATGAGCGGAGATCCCAGATAGCGCGCGCGTATGTATACGTATCAAACTGACGAGCCGGCCGCCACGGAGCGGGAGCAGCTCATTCTGGAGCATCTGCCCCAGGTACGGCTGATCGCGCGGCGCATCCATGAGCGCCTGCCGGATAACGTCAGCCTGGACGATCTGATTTCGGCCGGTGTGATCGGCCTGATCGCCGCGGTCGATCAATTTGATCCCGGGCAGAACGCACAGCTCAAAACATACGCGGAGCACAAGATCCGGGGCGCCATTCTCGACAGCCTGCGCGAGATGGACTGGGCTCCCAAAAAGAAGCGCCGCCTCGCGAAGCAGATCGAGGCGGCCATTGCCGTTCTTGAACAGCGCCTGGGGCGCGCTCCCGCCGAAGATGAAATCGCGGCTGAGCTCAAGATGAGCCTCGAGGAATATCAGCAGGCACTGTATGAGGTGCGTTGCCTGACGATCGGCAGCCTGGACATTGCAACCGAAGGGCAGGAAGGTGACCTGCTCGATTTCATTCCCGACGCAGACGATCTGCCATTGAGGAGGCTCGAACGCGCCGAACTCGAAAGGCTGCTGGCACAGGCGATCGATCTGATGCCTAAAATGGAGCGAACCGTTTTGAGCCTGTACTACCACGAAGAGGCCACACTACGCGAAATCGCCGAGATTACGGGAATGCATATTTCCCGCATTGCTCAGCTCAAAACCCAGGGCATCCTGCGGTTGCGGACATATATGGAACGACGCTGGTCGGCCCAGCGATAGGAGAACAAGAGATGTCGGAGATCAATCAAACGGCGGATCAGCCTGGGCAGTCCTCGGGCACACTGGGGCTGTTGCTCGATCTGGAATTGCCGGTAAGCGTTTCGTTCGGCAAAACAAAGATGCCTTTACAGCAGGTGCTTAAGTGGACGAGCGGGTCGATTGTCGAACTGGAAAGCGCGGTCAATGACCCCGTCGAGATCGTGGTGAATCATTGCGTGATCGCCCGGGGCGAAGTCGTGGTGGTCGACGGTAACTATGGTGTCAGGATCAAGCAAATCGTGAGCCGCGAGCAGCGCCTCGAAACCACTGCCGGCACATCCACGGAGGTGTGAAGATATGTTTCTTGAAGGAATCGACATTCCCAATTGGCTTTTTCATGCGCTCGAACTATACGGGATGCTGGCGCTCACCGCGCTCTGCTTCCTCTATGCCTTGGTGTTACACGCGAAAGTACGTGGAATCGCCCGGGATCACCGCGAGCAGTGTGAGACCTTGCAGGGCGGGCTCTCACGCGCATTGGAAGCCATGGGTCAGTTGCGTGCGCAACTTGAAGAAGCCGCGGTTCAATCGCCCCCGGCCACGCCGGCGCTCGGGCCTGCGATCAACCTGAATAAGAGAGGCCATGCGCTACGCATGAGCCGCCGCGGGGAGAGTCCGGAAACCATCGCCGGGGCGTTAGGAGTTCCGCGCAACGAAGTGGATCTTCTGCTGAAGGTACATTTCCTGGCAATGGGGCATGTCGAGTAGCGGCCCCCCGCCGGGTCATCGTTATGCCGACTTGAGGGTGACTACGTTGCTCCGCGTTTCGAGTGTGCGAAGTTTGGCGAGCAGAGTGGTTCGTTTCATGCGGAGCAGGTCCGCCGCCAAGGTTTTGTTCCCGCCGCTTTTCTGGATGGCCTGCTCCAGGATGGTGCGCTGAAAAGTGGACACCGCCAGATCGAAATCCATTCCGCCCTCGGGCAAGACCGCGGGCGCAGTAACGGCGGTCAACCCCTTTCGCGGGCTTTCTGCGGACAACGGAAAATCCGCCGGGTTGAGATCTAAGCGGCTCTCGCTCAACACCACTGCCCGCTCCACCTTGTTCTCCAGTTGGCGGACGTTGCCCGGCCAGGAATAAACGCACAAGCGGTCGATGGTCTCACGGGAAATTCTCTTCACCGGAACTCCCTCAGCCCGGCACAACTTTTCAAGAAAATGGTGCACCAGCAAAGGGATGTCGGAAATGCGTTCGCGCAACGGCGGAACGCCAATGGGTACCACGTTGAGCCGGTAGAAAAGGTCCTCTCGAAATAAGCCCTGCGAGACCTTTTCGCGCAAGCCGGCATTGGATGCGGCCACGATGCGTACGTCGACGCGAATCGTCTCTGAACTGCCGATCCGCTGGAACTCCCGCTCCTGCAACACTCGCAGCAGTTTAGCCTGCAGTTCCAAAGGCATATCGCCGATCTCATCGAGGAACAACGTGCTGTTGTGCGCCTGTTCGAAACGGCCCACCCGGTGCTGGTGAGCTCCAGTGAAGGCGCCCCGAACGTGTCCGAACAGCTCCGCTTCGAGGAGGTTTGCAGGCAGCGCGCTACAGTTGACGGCCACCATGGGCTGTTGGCCTCGGGGGCTGGCCAGGTGCAAAGCGCGCGCCACGACTTCCTTGCCAGTACCGGTCTCGCCCTCCACCAGAACCGTCGAGCGCCTGGGACCTGCCACCCGGATGATCTGCTCGATTTCGCGCATCGCCCGGCTCTCGCCGATTAAGAAACGCTTCCACGGCTCGCCCTCAGGAGCCGAACCGGCAAATGCGGATTTCCGCAATCGGCGTTTTTCCGCCGCCATTTCCAGATGTCCAGCCAGTTCGCCGTGTTTGAGTAAGCCACTGGTGAAGTGATAGGCGCCGAGCTTTATCAGACGGACCGAGTCCGCAACTGTGCCGTTCGGATCGTGGATCAGCACCGGGACACCCGCATCGATCTCCTGGATGGCCTCTAGCACCTCCACCGGTTCCAGACCGGCGACTGGCAATTCCGCAAGCACAACGTCCGCCCCATTGCTCCGAAGGCGGTCGAACACATCGGTCGCCGTGTGTACTAGGCGAACTGTGAATTGATCGAGGGTTTCGAGCAATAAGATTTCTTCGGGGCCGGGAGTGGCGGTTCGGACCCACAACAGATCTGTCCTCTGGCGCATTCATCGTCTAATATCGACGATGACGGTTAGATATTTAGAGTAAAATCTTCAAGATTTACGGTAAATGTGAAATCTGCGTAACGTCTACTTTTTGCAATCTTGTTTGCTCACGTACAAATGGTTAACCTAAAGCCCGGTGCGTGCTGTTTTTGACAGACCGCATCTATGGAAACGCGATTCTGCTCTTCTGGAACGCACCGCATTTTCAAGCCCCAGACAGGGTGGAAGCGGAGAGAGAAATCACAATGGTGGACGGCAGTAACCTGTGCACGGCGCCGCCGGAAGTTCCAATACAGCCGGTGAAGCTGGGGTCGCAATCTGATTTAAGCGAGCCTGATTCGATGAATGAATTCCTCATGGGTTATCAGCCTTTGGTCGAATCCATTGCCCGGCGCATGTACGGCTCCCTTCCGCCGAACACGCTGCTGGAACTGCACGACCTCACGCAATCGGGCCTGCTGGGTCTAGTGAATGCAGGCCGGTGTTACGACCCCACCACCACGGTATCCTTTTCGACGTATGCGCGTTATCGCATCGAAGGCGAAATCCTGGACACCTTGCGCAGAAACGACCACGTGTCGCGGCGAGTGCGCCGCTGGCAGAAGCAGGTGAGTGCCGCCCGGCAGCAACTCGCGGCCGAGCTGAACCGGAAGCCGACAGACGAAGAGTTATGTGATCGGCTAATGGTCTCCATGGGCGAGTTGAGAACCGGAGATCTGGCCTGGACCGGCGCGACTGCATTCGGTTCACACGCGGCGCCGGACCAGGATTTGTCCTCACTTCCGGCCAACACCCCGAGCACGGATCCCGATCACATCTGCTCGCAACGGCAACTACGCGCGGTCCTGGATCGCCTGATTGAAAGTCTTCCGCCGCGCTACCAGCAGGTCATCCAGCTTTATTACCGGCAGCACAAAACCGTTAAGGACATTGGCGTCGCTCTCTGCGTGAAGGAAAGCCGGGCCTCGCAAATTCACCGGAGCGCTCTTCGCGCTATGGCTACAACGCTCAGAGATTCCGGGATCTCGTCGTCGGCATATTTATGAGGAGCGATTGTAGCGATGGCAATTCACCTTTGCACGCATTGTGGGTGGAGCTGCAATGAAAGTTGACGACCGAAATCTAAATGGCGTGGCTGGCCTCTCGCCTGGCCGGACAGCCGAAACTCAAGAGACCGATCGCCTGGGATCCGGGACTGCGGTGGTCTCGCAGCCCGGTACCGGCGATCGTGCGGAAATCTCCTCACTAGCCGGGCGAATTTCAGGCACACTGTCGACGCTGTCGGCACAACGAGCCGAACGCGTTGCGGCCCTCGCGAAGCAATACAGCGCCGGAAGCTACAGTGTGGATTCGAAATCCACCAGCAGGGCGATTATCCAGGACGCACTGGGAAACAAAGATGCGGCCCAATAACCGGCAGACATTGACCGACCCAGTACAGAGCGTGCGGCAGCTGCTCGACGTGATTCACGAAGCCGGAACGCGGCTTGCTACTCCTACCGCGCAGGCGATCGAGGAATGCCGGGATCGGCTCGAGGAAGCCGGCGACCTGCTAAGAAATCTGGGTAGGGCGATGCCCCGCGGCGACCGCAAACGGGATGCTGCGTTGCGCACGCTTGTCCAAGCCATGCGTGTTGAGGTCAACCGCGTCGCTATATTGCTGGACAGCGCTGCCGCGTTCCACGCGGGATGGATGTACTTGGCCGCATCGATGGTCGCCGGATATACCGCCGGTGGATCGCCTGTCTCACCGGAAGCGGGACGGCGGGTTTGGCTGGAGGCCTGAGACATGTCCGGTCTGTTTTCGGCTATTGCTACTTCCGCCAACGCGCTCGACGTGTTTCAGAGCGCTCTAGATACCATACAGAACAACGTGACCAACTCGTCCACTCCTGGTTATGCAACCCAGACTCTAGATCTGCAGGCCATGCCGTTCCAGCCGACGGCGGGGTTGCCAGGGGGAGTGAGCGCGGGACAAGTACAAAGCGCGCGTGATGAATATTCCGAGCAGTCGGTGCGACAGCAGTTCTCTGCTCTTGGAACGCTGGAGCAGTCATCCCAGAGCCTTTCGAACATCGAACTGAACTTCAACGTGACTAACGACTCCGGAATTCCGGGAACGCTGAACACTCTCTTGCAAAACTTCTCGGCATGGAGCGTGACGCCGAGCGACAGCACCGCGCGGCAGTCGGTGATCGACAGCGCGCAACAACTCACCCAGGCGTTTCAGCAGGCGGCCGCTGGTCTGGCCCAGAACTCCAGCGATACCGGCCTCCAGATCCAGCAGACCGTCACTCAAATCAACAGCCTCTCCGCCCAGTTGCAGGCTTTCAATGTGCAGCGCATAAACGGCGGAGCAAACGACGCCGGGCTGGATGCTCAGATTCATTCCACCCTCGAGCAACTATCGGAATACGGCGCCGTCACCGCAACCACACAACCTGATGGTACCGTCACCGTGCTGTTGGGCGGGCAGACGCCTTTGGTGATCGGCACGCAGCAGTATGCCATTAGCGCCAGCTTCTCAGTCCCCGCCAAGCCACCCGCCACGATCGCAGGTGGCGCGCCGCCCGCCCGCATCTTGGATTCGGGAGGCGCGGATATAACGTCCACCATTTCCCAGGGAAAACTGGCTGGACAGCTCGACGTATACAACAACATCCTGCCGTCGCTCATCGGCAATGCGTACCAGCAAGGCGGTCTGAATCAAATGGCGCAGAGCGTGGCGGATCGCGTCAACCAACTTCTTCAGTCAGGCAATATATCGGACGGTCCGCCGCAGGTGCCGGGCGTCGCACTATTCAGTTATGATGCCGCTCATCCGGCCGCCATCGCGCAAACCCTTACGCTAAACAATGCCATCACACCCGATCAACTGGCAGCCATTGATCCCGGTCCGCCTTACGTTTCGAACGGTATCGCACTGCAGCTCGCGGGTCTCGCAACGCCAACAAGCGCTGCGGATGAGATCAACGGCTCCAGCTATGCGCAGTTTTATGGGAACCTTGCGGCGAGTGTGGGGAGCCAGGCGGCGAGCGCACAGAATCAGATGAACGTACAACAGCAGGTGCTGGCCCAGGCGCGCAACTTGCGCAGCGAGGCCTCGGGCGTATCTCTCAACGACCAGGCAGCCCAGATGCTGCAATTTCAGAAGGCATACGAAGCTGCGTCGAAAATGGTCACGGTACTGGATCAACTGACCCAGGACACCATCAATATGCTGCCGACGCCATAACAAGGTGACAATCTTATGATCTCTAGCCTGAATCCATCCGCGGAACTATTCCTTTCAGATCTGTCCATGGTGCAGTCGCAGATCAACACGGCAGAGCGCCAGGTCTCATCGGGGTTGAAAATCTCGCAGCCCTCCGACGCGCCCGACCAATTGGGAAGCTTGATGCAAATTCATGCTGAGCTTGACCAAAATGCGCAGGTTACTACCAATCTCTCAGTGGTCAAGACTGAGACCGATACTGCCGAGTCAGCCCTCGAAACCGCCACACAGCTTCTGGACCAGGCGACGAGCCTCGCTTCGCAGGGAGCCAACACCACAGAAACAGCCGGCGCCCGCCAGGCGCTTGCGCAGCAGGTGACCAACATCCTTCAGCAAATGGTGGGTTTGAGCCAGAGCGCCGTCAACGGACGGTTCATTTTCAGCGGTGACGAACCGCAACAGCCTTCCTACCAGTTGGACCTCGCCGCTCCCAATGGAGTGGACCGGCTGATTACACCTACAGCGACTCGCCAGATTGTCGACGCGACGGGGATCTCGTTTACCGTCGCCCACACCGCGCAAGCCATTTTCGACCACCGCAACCCCAATGATTCGGTGGCCTCCGACAATGTATTTGGCGCGCTCAACAGCCTCCTAGTGAGTCTCCAGAACAATGATCAGGCGGGAGTCACCAACTCGATCGACTCGCTCCACCAGGCTGCCACGTATCTGAGCACGCAACTCAGCTTCTACGGTTCGGTGCAGGACCGGATAGCCGGCGCGACCAGTTTCGCGGCCAGCCAGCAGGTGCAATTGCAAACCTCGCTAAGCCAGACGCAGGACGCCGACATCACGCAGGCCGCACTGCAGTTGACACAGAGCACCACCCAAATGAATGCCGCGCTCAGCGCCGAGGCCAAGTTGCCCCGCACCAGTCTCTTCGACTTTTTGGCCTGAGGGAAACATGGAACAGGAACTGGCTCAACCAAGAATCCACGCCGTGCCCCCCGCTGGAACTCCCGGCGCTGAGGCGGCATCGAGCCCGAAGGTCGTCCCATTCGATTTCCGTAAGCCCGGACAAACTCCCGGCTCGCAGATGCGCGCCATCTACATGCTCAAGCAGAAATTCCTGCATCGAGCTGGTGAGCAGCCTGTCGGCCTACCTGCGATCGAGTGTTACCGCGCAGATGCTGGCGGTTGACCATCTCTCATACGCCGAGTTTCTGCGCAGCCTGCCTTCCCCAACATGCGTCGTCTCCGTAGGGATGCGGCCCTACGAGGGCAATGCCGTCCTTGAAATCAATCCGTCCCTGGTGTTTCCCATCATTGAGATCCTTCTGGGAGGCAATGGCAAGCTGGGCTCCGCCGCCATACGCGAAATCACCGAGATCGAGCAAAATGTCCTGGACGGGTTGTTCCGCATCGTTCTGCAGGCGCTGGCGGAAGCCTGGAAGGACCTGCTCCCGGTTACCCTGACGATCGATTCAGTGGGAAAGGAAGCGCGCCTATTGCACGCGCCGCACGAGCCCATGGTAGCCATGAGCTTCGAGATCAAGCTCGAGGACTGCGCCGGCCATATGAACCTTGCAGTCCCTACCGAAATCCTCACCATGCAGGGAGAGGACGGCGATGCTTCGTCAGCCCCTCGTAAAATTGAGGCCGGAGAAGCTGAGCAGCTGCGCATGCTGAATCTGATGCAGAACGGCATTATTCACACTGGAGGCGCATTTGGAGGGGCCCATGCTACGCGTGCGCGAGTTGCTCGAATTGAAGGAAGGCGATGTGCTCGCCTTCGATCACCCGATCGATCAGCCTTTGAGCGGATTCGTCAATGGCAAACGAAAGTTCGCCGGACAGAATCGTCAGTACCGGGAAACAGAAAGCGTTTCAGATCGAATAGCGGAGTACTTCCCGCTCGTCGCGAGATGCTCCAGCAGCCGGAAACAGGTTTCAGCGGTATCGCCCAGGCCACCCCGGTTGCGGAGGTCCTCCTGGATCTGACCGGCGATTCCATCCAGCAGATCTAACCGCTCCTGCTCCTCAAAGCTCGACACGGTCATCGCCGAACACGCGCGCCGCGTGCGATCCAATTCGGCCTCCAGATCGCATAAATCCCGCCGCTTCCAGGACGCCAGAATGTCCCCTGCCCGCTCTGCCGAGTCCACCAGCTGATCGCTCCTCTTCATGTACTCCTTATCGGCCCGGAAAGGATGTTTTGTCGGGAAATAGATGCTTACCAACGACGTAGCTACCGGCAAATTATCGGAAAATACCGGGGAAACTAGCCGATAAGGAATTGTACGCGGCTATCAACATGATCCAGCTCACACGCTTGAATCACGCCCCGCTAGTCCTAAACTCGGACCTCATCGAGCATATGGACGTGACGCCCGACACGGTCGTGACCCTGACGACCGGCCAGAAGATCGTGGTGCTTGAATCGGCCGAGGAGGTAGTGGATCGCATCATTCGAGTACCGGAAATCCCTCGTAGCTGGCGCCTTTGCTTGCCCGCTGAAACCGCCGGAATGCCGGCTCCCCATCCGTACCATAACCGAACTGGACGAAATAGATGGCTGAAACAACGCCGGCAACGGCCAAAAAATCCGGAGGCAAACCTGATCTGGCGTACGCTCGGCGGGCTGGTCCTTGCAGTCGGCGGAATACTGGGCGGCCTTGTGATGGAGGGCGGCAAGGTAAGGACGTAGCGCAGATTACCGCGGCTATTATCGTCCTTTGCGGCACCATCGGCGCCGTGATGGTAACCACTCCGATGCACACGCTGATCGGCGCGGTAAAGAAACTCGGCCTGGTATTTTTTGAGCGGGACCACAGTCCGAATGCCATGATCGAGGAGATCATCGGTTACGCCACCAAGGCCCGCAAGAGCGGGATCGTTTCGCTCGAGCGCGAAGCGGATGCCATTCAGGATCCATTCCTGAGGAAGGCTCTCAACCTGGCCGTGGATGGCACGGACCTCGACATCATCCGCAAGACCATGGAACTCGAAATCACTCTTGTAGAGCACCACGCCGAAGCCGAGGCCAAGGTATTCGAAGCGGCCGGAGGCTACGCTCCCACCATCGGCATCATCGGTGCTGTGCTGGGCCTGATTCAGGTCATGAAGAATTTGGCAAACATCGAGGAGGTGGGCCACGGCATAGCGGTAGCATTCGTCGCCACGGTTTACGGCGTAGGCACGGCCAACCTTTTTTTCCTTCCGGCGGCCAATAAGATCAAAGCTCGAATGCACGCCGTCATTCAGAACCGTGAGTTGATGCTGGAGGGCGTGGCGGGGATCGTGGAGGGCCTCAATCCCAAGCTGATCCGCAGCCGCCTGGAAGCCTACACGCACGAAAAGAAGAGCGAGAAGCCAGCCAAGGAGCCCAAGGCCGCCAAAGCCGCTCCAGCTGCCGCTCCGGCAGAAGGCTAGACGGACGTCCGCCATGGCCCGCGCCAAGAAGCAAGCCGCCCACGAGAACCACGAACGCTGGCTGGTCTCGTACGCAGACTTCATCACCTTGCTGTTCGCCTTTTTTGTCGTGATGTTCGCCTCTTCCCAGACCGACAAGGCCAAAGCCAAACAGGTCTCCGATTCCGTGCGCGAAGCCCTAGAACATGGCGGCGTGCCTTCGGCCGTCAAAGAGATCCTGGGCGGAACCGTGGACGAAAAGGGTAAAGGCAACGCACAGATGAAAGGACCGGGTGGCGCCCAAAAATCCCAGGCACAGACCAAGCCTCCCACGCCGCCTCCCTCGCCTCAAGTGGCAGAATTGCTGCCCTCGTTGCAGTTTCTTAGCAAGGAGTTGAGCGCCGAGATCAAGAGCGGCAAGATCGAGATGCGGCTCGAGCCCCGCGGATTGGTCGTCAGCCTGCGCGAGGCGGCGTTCTTTCCTTCCGGCGGAGATGCAGTCGACCCGGGAAGCCTGTCCAGCATCCAGAAGGTCGCAGGAGTACTGCGGACCCTGCCCAACCCCGTTCGGCTCGAAGGCCATACCGATTCCGTTCCCATTCATACCGCGCGCTTCCACAACAATTGGGAGCTGTCTGCTGCCCGCAGTATCGCTATGCTGGCCGTACTCTCCGATAAGTTCCAAATCCCCGCCGGGCGGTTCTCGGTCGCCGGTTACGCCGACACCGCACCGGTGGCTTCCAACGACGATGCCGAAGGCCGCGCACGCAACCGGCGCGTGGACATCGTCATTCTGAACCGCCTGATGGCGGTACCGGATGAGGGGGCCCGAGCGGAAGGACGGAAAAAAAGGCTAAGGGGAGCGTCAGCGATTCCAACGAGCCAGGTAGTTTTCGGCCGCCAGGGCCTCGAATTCACGATTGATCAGCATTTCCCACTCGGCGCGCCGCACTTGACGAAGCCGGTCTAGCAACCGGAATTCACGGCGGGCCGCCAGCACGCACCCGCGCTGCTGCTCAATTTTTCGTTCACACTCCTGGCGGCGGCCGAGCGCGGTCTGCTTCTGGTGCATTAAGCGGTCCTTGAATCTGGCGAGCGCTTCGAGTTCGCCGCCTCGCATCGAACTGGATGCCAGCACGCTTTTCTCGGCTTCACAGCGCGTGTCTTCGAACCGCGCGAGTATTCGGTCCCATTCCGCGCACTCTGCCATAAGCCGGCTTAATTTGAACTGTTCCAGCTCAACCTTGGCTTCACGCCACCGCAGTACCTTTTCCAGCCGGAGTGCAAATGCTTTCATCTGGTTGGCACGGGCTTTCGAGCCTGTGCATCCTTCGTCAAGGCACCAGAAGGGCCAGCTTACGCAGGCCTGCCAGGGTGTCGTCCCACTTCGACTCAGCGTGCGCATCCTGTTGCAGGAAACGCAGAAGCTCCGGGCGCATGCGGATCACCGCGTCGAGCTTGGGTTGGTTCCCGTAACATAGGCGCCGAGTTGGATCAGATCCTCGGCCTGCTGATAGGAAGACAATGCTTCGCGCAGTTTTCGCAGCGACTGCGAGCTGTTCACTGGTGGCGATCTGCAGTGGTCAGCCGGCTCACCGAATGCAGAATATCGATGGCGGGTAATGTCCCGCGGCCCCCAACGCTCGCGAAAGAATAATGTGGCCATCCAGCATGGACCGTACGGCGTCGCAGATGGGCTCGTTGAAATCGTCGCCTTCTACCAGCACGGTGAAGAAACCCGGTGATCGACCCCTGGCGAAAGTTTCCCGCGCGCTCGAAAATTTTCGGCAGCAGGCTGAACACCGAGGGCGGATAGCCTTTCTGGCTGGGCGGTTCTCCGGCGGATAGGCCGATTTCCCGCTGCGCCATGGCTAGCCGCGTTACCGAATCCATCACCAGCAGTACGCTGGCGCCTTGGTCGCGAAAATACTCCGCTATGGCGAGTGCCACGAAGCAGGCGCGTAACCGGATAGGCGCGGGACTATCACGTGGTGGCCACCACCACCACCGATTTCCGCATGCCTTCCGATCGCAGTTCGTGATCGAGAAACGCGCGCACCTCGCGGTTGCGCTCGCCAATCAGAGCAATCACGCTGACGTCGGCCGAGCTGTGGCGGGACATCGCGCCGAGCAGCGTGCTCTTACCCACGCCGCTGCCTCCGAAGATGCCGATTCTCTGCCCGCGGCCGCAAGGCAACAAACCGTCGATGGCGCGAATTCCGGTCACCAGCGGCTCGGTGATATGCTCGCGCTCGAGCGGATTCGGGGGTGGCTTGTAGAGATCGTAGAAATCGGCAACTTCGGGCTCCCCGCGCTATCCATAGGACGGCCGAAACCATCAAGCACGCGTCCCAGCAGAGCCGGACCCACCCCTACGCGCGCTTGTTCGGGGCGCGCCACGATCGGGATCGCCAAGACTTGCAGGCCGTCGATCTCTTCAAGCGCCATGGAGAGCACGTTTGCCATTGCGGAAGCCGATCACTTGAGTGCGGATTGCCGCGGCCCCCCGAAGCCAGAATCTCGCAGAAATCGCCGATCGCGGCGGCCGGCCCGCGCGATTCGATGAGCAGCCCCACCAGTTCCACCACCTCGCCCGACCACACGAACGGGTCCAGCCGCTCCAGCCGCTCCAGATATGGGTCGAGACTGATGCCGGCGGGGCGAGTCACTCATGGCCGTCTCAAACCGGTCCGCAAGACCTCTTTCGATTTCTCTCAGCTGCGAGTCGATGGATGCATCCAGATTCCCGCGGGCATTTCGAAGACGGCCGCACCCAGTTCCTGCGCCGGGTCCGCAATGACTTCCACTTTGGCGCTCATGCCCAGTTCGTTCGATTGAAGCGTGCAGAGCCGGCAACGTGATCCGGATGCATTCTGACGCGGCAGCCCTCTTGCGCTTGTAGCCTTTCGAGCGCCGCCCGAACCGAGCCCTTGATGGCCGCGGGATCAACCGTCAGCTCGCTGCGCAATATCGCGGCGCGCGATGGCGATCGCCAGGACGCACGGCGTCCGACTTCGTCTGCGTAGATATGGCTGCGATACTCGTCGATTTCGGCGATACTGGCTTGGCGAGGCGTTCAATGGCTGCTCGAACTCCTCCTGCTCCTACGCTTGCCCACGGCCTCGCCCTCTCGAAATCCCGTTGCTGCGCCTCGCGGGCGCGTTTTTCGACGAGCCCTTGCTCCCGCCGCGCGTCGCTCCTCCAGTGCCGGCGGATCGGTACCGTCGCGAGACAATCTTGGTTGCCGCGGCCCCTCGCGGTCCAGCGTTTCGCCCGACAGCGCCACCGTGCGCCACGCGAATGGCCGGACGCTGCTCCGGAGGTTCTCGACCAGGACCTTAGACGACATACTGATCGCTGCCCCCCTTGAGGCTGACTACGCCTTCGGCTTGCAGTTCCTTGACCTTCGCGATGATCTGCTTCTTGCGCCGCCTCCACATCCTTGATTCTGCACCGGCCCGGCGGCATCCATGTCCTCCTTTAACATCTCGGCGCCGCGCTGCGACATGCAGGAGGTGAAATGGGTCTTGAGCGCTTCGCTGGTGCCCTTGAGCGCGATGGTCAGCACCTTGCGATCCACCCGCGCCAGCACTTCTTTGATGCCGGTCTGATCGAGCGACAGGAAATCCTCGAACACGAACATCAAATGCCGAATGCCGCCGGCGGTGTTGGGATCGCGCTGATCTATGTTTTCCAGTAGTTGTTCGCTCGTGCTGGAATCCAGGCGGTTGAACATTTCCGCCACCGCACGCACGCCCCCGTGCGACTCGCGGCTGAAGTCGCCCAGACCTTTCAACTTCTCCTCGATCACGCCGGCGATCTTCGTAATGATTTCCGGCGCGATCTGATCGAGCGCTGGCCATGCGCATCGCCACATCCGATTGCATTTCTTCGGGAAGCGAGATTAAGCAACGCCGCGGATTTCGAGGAATCGAGGTGCGACAGTATCAGCGCGATGGTCTGCGGATGCTCCGACTGCAGAAAACGCGCCAGTTGCTTTGGCTCCACTTTTTGCAGCGCGCTGAAGCTGGAGGGCCTTTTGCCCCAGTTCCTTGGGCAACCTGTCCAGCAGGCGCTCGCCGCTTCCGGGCCAAACGCGGCCACCAACATTTTGCGGGCGTACTCGATGACCGCCGCTGACAACGTATTCGGTGGCCAGCGTGAGGTTATAATACTCATCCGAGCACCGTCTCCACCTGCTCCGAGCTAATGGATCGAATCTTGGCCACTTCCTTGCTGACTCGCTGGACTTCTTCCTCGGACAACTGGCAGACAATTTTCGCGCTGGCGTGATCGCCCAGGCTGATCAGCAGCATGGCCGCCCTCCGCACGCCGGAAATTCCGGGCGCCGCGAGCCCGCGGTGCGGAACCTGGTCTCTTGCGACGTTTCAGCTTCTAACAGGGCATGCATTCTTGTTAACCATTTTCGTTGAGCCAGCCACGCACGATGTGGGACGCCAGCAAGGCGTCTTTGTCGATGCTGTCACGGAAGCGTTTGATCATGACTTCCGTTCTTTTTGTGGCCTCTGTGAGCGCCGCGGCATTCAGTTGCGCTTGCATTTCCGCATCTCAGCTCCAGCTGAACCTTGTGCTGCGCTTCGAGTTGGTCCGGCCCGCAGAGGGCAGGGCGCCGGGCACCGACGTGCCAGGCTCCTTCCCTTGCGGCTGAACATTTTCGCGATACAGACGCCGGGCGAAGATCAGAACGAGACCGGCCGCGAGCGCCTGCGCCGATCGTGTACGTGCGGTTTTCGATCAAGCGGGACAACCAAGGCGGAAGATTCACCGCGTTGGTGCCGGTGGGCTTCGGCGCCAGGGGCCCGGACAGGCCGGCTCCGAGATGAAGCGTCGATTCAAATGGCAAGCTCTCAACGATGAGCTGGTCACCGCGATCCGGCGAGAAGCCTGTCGCCGCCGCCACAAGATCGCGGATGGATTTCAGTTTCTCGGGCGTCGGCTGCTCCAGAACCCGATGCATGCTTGTTCCTTGTCCTTCCCAGTGCACCGCCTGGTCCACCAGTACCGCCAGTGACATTTTCTTGATCGTGCCTTGCGGTAACTTTACCCGTTTTACCGTGCGGCTGGATTGGTACGCGATGCTTTCAGTGTGGCGTGACACGCCAGCCAACGCTGCGGCGGGCTTGGCGCGGGACGGGGAAGGTTAGAGGCCGTTCCAGGGACTCCCGCAGCTCCGCCGGTGTTGCTGGTATCCTCCGATTTCTGGGAGCTCACCATCACGGAGTCGGGTCGGGTCAAAAATCTCTTCGCTTTGTTCCGCCGCTCGAAAAATCGCACTCGACCGATGCGCCGGCGCGGAACCTTGTCCGAGCCGAGCAGCGGATCGAGGGTCGAATTGATCTTTGCGACGAGGTCGTGCTCGATGTCCTGCCGAGTTTCGAGCAGCCGGTCGCTCGATTCGCCGCCATCGGACGACGCGGCCGCATGAGGCCGGTTGAGCATGATTGCCGCGCACGTCCAGCACTGAAACCGACGTCAGGCGCTAGTCCCTCCACCGCGCTCGCCAACAGGTGCTGCATCGGCCACCACATTTCGCGGAAGCAATTGCACCCCCGGCCGGAGCCGAACCACCACGCTGGCCTTCGCAGGCTCCCGCGATTCCAGATACACGGACTCCTTCGGAAACGTCACGTGAACTCGGGCCTGCTCCACTTCCGCCAGCGACATGATCGTGCGCTCCAGCTCTCCCTCTAGCGCCCGGCGGTAATTGATGTGCTCCACGAACTCGGTCGCGCCGAAATTGGTTTTATCGAACAGCTCGAAACCGATGCGCCCGCTTTTTGGCAGTCCCGCCGAGGCCATTTCCAACCGCGACCTCGGCGACTCTCGCCGAAGGAACCAGAACCGTCGATCCGTTCTTCCGACAAGCCGGAATTCCACGCCGGTTTCTTTTAGCTTTTTCACTACCGCGCCGGCGTCATCCGAGGCCAACGATCGAGTAGAGGGGCCGGAAATCGCTCTCCTGCTGCCAGCGCATCAGGCCGAACAGGCCGGCGCCCACGGCCAGCGCGACCGCAACGATACGTCACGCGCGCATCGCCGAAAGATTCGCGAAAAGCTTTCTTAAGTTGTTCCATGGACGTAGGCCCGCCTTACATCTGCATGCGCATGACTTCCTGGTAAGCCGAAACCACTTTGTTTCTCACTTGCAATCCCAGCTCGAATGCCAGATCCGCGCGTTGCGTCGCCAGGATGGCCGTGTGCAGCTCCTCGCCAGAACCGGACAAAAAACCTCGATACCGCCTGCGTCGCGTCCTTGCCCGCTTTGCTCCACTTTGTTTATGGCGCCTTCCAGGACGTTGCGAAACTCGCCGCCCCTGCTGGTGTCGCTGGGCAGTCTGAATGGCGCTGGCCGATCGCTTGCACGCGCTGCCGGAATGGTGATCGAAGAAATAGGAAGTGGCATGTGAGTTCCGTAATCAGCGCAGCAGATCGATGGAGCGCTGAATCATGTCCTTGACCGACGCAGATCGCCGCTACATTGGCCTGATAGCTGCGGCTGGCGCCCATCAGGTCCACCATGTCTTCGGCCGGGTTGATGCGCGGGAAACGCGACGTAGCCGTCTTTATCGGCGTCCGGATGCCCGGGCATGTAGCGGCGCTCCGGTCGCGTTGTCGACCACTACTTGCAGACACGCGCACGCCATCCGGCCGCCCTATCTGCGATTCGAAGAGAGACGAAAACGGCGATTCCGCCGGGGCGCGTGTCAAACACCGCGTCCTTGCGGCGATAGGGCCCGCCTTCCGGCGTGCGCGTGGTCTCGGCATTCGCCAGATTCTCCACCAGCAGCTCCGCGCGGGCGCGTTGCGCCGACATTCCAGACGCGCTGACCGAGAGCAGTGAGAACAGGCTCATGAGCTCTTCCCTCCGTTAATTGCTTCTTTGACGGTGCGGATCTTGTCGCGCATCAGGTTGGTGGCGATACTGAACCGCAGATTGTTTTCGGCCAGCAGCCGCGATTCACGGTCGATGCTCACGTTGTTGCCGTCATTTCGCACCGGAAGGCCGTTCGCTTCGACGACGTGCGGACCCAGGCCGGCAGCGGCATTCTGCAAATTCCGTCTGGAAGTCGATGTCTTGGGTTTTGTATCCGGGAGTGTCTGCATTCGCGATGTTCGACGCCACCAGCTTTTGGCGAGCGCTGAGAAGATCCATGTATTGTTCGAGCTTGCCTGCCAGTCCGTTCCAGCATGGACCGATGTTCTTGCAAACCAGCTGCCACCGGTAAACGCATTGGATCTCGCTCGGTGTTAACCGAAGCAAGTGTTACAGATTCGACGAAGTCAGCATTTCGACGACGCAGTTCAGTCAGCCATCGATATTCCACGTACTAAGTTGGCGCTGCGAATTCCGGTAAAGAAGAACCGCCGAAAGCTGATCGTACTGATTGCGGAGCTGGGAACGGGCACCCCGCACCACCTGGAGCGACCACTGGATCAACTCGCCGGCTTCGCCAGCCAGCTCCACGGGAGGCGGGCTGCCGTTGGGCCAGGCGGCTACGGCTTCGTCTACGTGCCGGCGATAATCGGCCGCCGCCTCCGGCACTTCATCGTAAGCGCACGACGCCACCGCCCGGCGGAGACGTTCAGCCGCTTCCTGGCGCAGAGCCGCGCTGGTCATAGTGAACCCAACTGTTGCGGACTGGGCAGAATCATGGCGGTGAACAGACTCGTGTAGTAGGTCTGCTGCTGCTCGAGTTGGGCAATGGCGGCGTCCGCCTTCGACATCTGGGCTTGCAGCGAGGTCTGCAGATGGTTGATCTGATCCTGTTGCTGGGCGATCTGCGTATTGTCGTTGCTGATCGAAGTGGTCGTGGAGCTGATGGCGTTGGGCAGGATTCCGGTCGTGGGATCATCGATGGCCGTTAGCTGGTTTGTCGCGAACTGTAGGAAGCCACCATTGGTCGCGCCGCCCAGAAAGGACGCGACATTGCTGAGCTGCGTGGCGCTGGCGCCCGCCAGTACACCGGGGTCGAAGTTCAGATGGCCGGTAGCGTCAAACGTAACGCCGAGATCAGTCAGTGATATGGCGCCGTTGCCCACGGTGCTGTAGTTCCCGATATTGTTTAGCGCCTGTTGCAGAGAGTAGACGACGCTTTGCCCCGATAGTGCGCCGGCGCTTTGGCCTATGTTCTTATTCAATTCGTCCACTGTGGCGTTGAATGCGCTGGTGAACGCCGTAAGCGAATTGCTGATGGAGGATGTGCCGGGGGCCACGCTGACGGTAGTCGTGCCGGCTTTCAGCAAATTAATCGTCACTCCCGGGGCGAGGGTCACGGTGCTGGTAGTGCTTGATATTGGCAGGATCGGCTGTCCATTGACCTGATATTGCGCCAACGTTCCGGTTGCCAGCGGCGTTAGCAAATTTGTTGTGACGTTATTGGCTTGAAACGAGAGTTGGATGGGCAAATCGCCAATCGCCGTACCCTGCAACGAGAGCCGGTAATCTGGCGCCGAGGGCGGACCTACGTTGACTACCGAGGCCTGGACACTCCCGCTGGACTGGGAGTTGATGGCCGTGGCTAGCGCGTTCAGATTGTTCGCCGCGGGTGTGATGGTGTAATGGGTGCTGCCGACACTAAGGGTGAATGTGGCCGCAGCACTAACGTTCTGCGTAGTGGGGTCGCTGACTACCGTCAAACCATTCGAGCCCATCGCGCTCGCGGATGACCCGGGATCAGTTACGTGAACCGAGTAGGTGCCCGCCAGTGCTCCGGCGCTCACCTGAGCGGTCAGCACGCTCGTATCTGAGACCGACGCTGCGAGGAGTTGCTGGCTGGATGAAGTCAGGTTCGTGACGGAACTTCGCAGGGAAGCGAAGAGTGTGCCTAAGGTGTTCAGTTCCGTGGATTGGTTGGTAAGAGTCGACTGCTCATTCTGGAGCTGCTGTAGAGGAAGCGAGGCTAGGGCGACAGACCGGTTCAGGGCGTTCTGCAAATCGGTGGAGTAACCGCTCAATCCTGTGAAGCTCGGCGTACTGATGCCACTACTGGGAGTGCTTAGAGTAGGAGCGCCGCTGAAACTAATCGAACTGCTGCCCACGTGTTGTCTCCTGTTAACAAAAGATAAGCTGGGCCGGTAATTTCCGGCCCAGCCTTTTCGAAACCTCAGGAGTTACCTACCCTTTAAGGAGGGCCAGAACCGCCTGCGGCATGGCATTTGCCTGCACGAGAGCTGCCACAGATGCCTGCTGGAGCACCTGAGCTTTGCTCAAGTTGGCCGCCTCGGCAGCCACGTTAGCATCGCGGATGGCCGATTGCGCCCCTGTGAAGCTGGTGATTTGTGACTGGGCGAGGTTGATAGCGTAATTCAACTGGTTCTCGCCGGCGCCGACCTTACCTTGGACGAGACCGAGTGCCTGTACCGCGCTTGTGATAGCGGTGATGGCGCTCAGGGCGTTGCCGGTCGATGTTGCCGAGGTGCTTGGAGCGGTGACGGCCACGTTGCCCGCGGTTGCCTGGAACAGATCACCCACGCCCGCGCCGCCGTTTGCGGCGACGCCCGTAGCCACCGTGAAAGACGGCGCGCCCTCCAGAGCGATAGTTGTACCAGTCGGATCTTGCACAGCGTAAACACCGCTGCCCGCCAGTGCGGTGTTGAGCGCGGAGACGGCGTTGGTGATATTGTTAGCGTTGCCAATAGCAAGATTCGCCACATAATTGGTGCCGCCTGTCGTAACTGTAATCGCCTGAGTCTGGGTGCCAGTGAAAGCGACGAAAGCACCCGCTCCGGTCTGATAATTTCCGCCGTTAAGAAGCGTACTTGCGTTGGTCACCGGATCGGTGCCGGCAGCCAGACCCGCGGTCGTTGCTTGTACCTGGAGCAGTCCGCCGCCGGTGAATTGCAGTTTACCGTCCGTGCCGATCTGCGCGGCAATACCGGTGATACCCGCGGTCGTGATAGCCGAGTTTAGAGCGCTCACGAACTGAGCGCCCGTCTGGCCAGCGCCGGGCGCGGTGACGCTCACTGTTTTGTGTTGGACAGCGCCGGACGAGTCCGAGTAATCAATAGCGAAGCTGGTGCTTCCCCCCAATCCACCGTCCTGGTTGAACACCACGTTCGGGTTGCTCAGGTTGGCGACGGTGTTGCCGGTGAAGTCCGTACCGCCTCCAAGAACGGAAGTGGACGACAGACCCAGCGAACCCGCATCTACGGCGCTCGCCGCACCGCTCAGATCCACGTTGATCTGTGACGAGCCAGACTGATTGCTGGTGCGGCCGCCACCGATGTACACGTTGAGGTTTGTGTTGTAGACGCCGCCTGAGTTCAGGTTGATGTTGCTCGCTTGCCGCGTAATTTCCGTGATGAGAGACTGATACTCGGTGTTCAGCGTGCTGCGGCTGCCTGTGAAAGTACCGGAAGCGGATTCAGTGGCCAGTGTCTTCATTCGATCCAGCATTTGAGAAATGTTGCCTAACCCGCCGTCGATGATTTGGAGATTGCTGACTCCGTTGTTGGCGTTCAGGACGCCTTGCGTGAGCTCGGCAATGTCGGAACGGTATTGGTTGGCAACGGCCAAGCCGGCGGCGTCGTCTCCGGAGGAGTTAATACGATAACCGGAGGTCAACTGCTGAATGGTGCTGCCTTCGAACGATTGATTGGTGTTCAAATTCTGCTGCGCGATCAGCGATGTTATGTTTGTCTGGAGCGAAATCATGGGTGAAATATCCTCGTGGCGATACATCCCGAGACGCTCGGGCCTGGGTTCTCCGTTGATTTTTTTTCCAGATTCCCAAGGTACCGCGTTCAAAATTCTTATCGCCTCTTCCTAAGGTCTTTTCCCGAGTTTTTCAAAAGATTCTTTTCTCACCTCAGGATCTAGCTTCGACCTCTGCGGAATTACTGACTTTGGTTAGGAAGGATCAGGGAAGCTTGAACCATTCACGATCGACATAGGCCATCAGACAACTAGAAAATTTTATGGCAGAACACGATAAGTGTTATGAGCAACAAATGGCATTTATGTCTGATCGCACAAGGGTCCGATGGTGAACTGCGGATTGCTGGGGAGCATATATGAGCGCTTGTGAGATTCCACTTAAGCCAAGCATCCATCTTGGACGGCTCTCGGGTATCAAATCCCTGCCCCCTTTCCCGGCGGTAGCTGGCAAATTGTTGGGATTGATTAGCGACGACAATGCGGACTTTCGCGAAGTATCGCGGTTGGTCATGACCGACAGCGCGCTCTCCAGCCAGGTGCTTCGCGTGGCGAACTCATCGTTGTTTGGCTTCAGGAAGGAAATTCGAAGCATCCTAAATGCACTATGCCTTGTAGGCGCCAGCCGGGTCCGCGACGTTGTCGTCACGCTGGCGCTGAAGGATTACACCGGGCATGGCGATAATGTCTTTCTCCGTGCTTGCTGGCGTCACAATTTGGCTACCGCACTGTGGGGCGAGGCCTTGGCTCAGTGTTACAGGTTGGATCGGCCGATGACATATACCGCAGGGATTCTCCATGACCTCGGCCGTATCGCATTGCTGATGGTGTTACCGTCGGACTACGCCGCTTTCCTGGAGAAATCTGCAGCGAGCGACCTAGACTGGCGTAAAACTGAGCGCGAGTTATTCGACTTTGACCATTGCCAGGTCGGCCAGTATCTTGCGACGATGTGGAATTTTCAACCGGCCCTCGGTGAGGTGATTGCCCATCACCATGATGAGATCACTCCCGCGACGCCGCGGCCTCTCGCCCTGGTTCAGGCGGCCTGTAGAGCGGCAAGTATGAGCGGTTTTCACGCCATCGGACCGCTGCGAGATTGGGATCCGCTACGGATTGTTAGTGTGCTGCCCGAGGAAAGCAGAGGCCTGCAGGCGCCTTTAGAACTAATGCGGCAGAAAGTCGTCGACGAACTGAATATGATCGAATGCAGTCTGTTGTAACCGATGCCATCGCTATCGGCATCCGTGCGAACGGAGTCCACATTGAAGTGCGCGACGCAGCCATGCTGTTTCAGTCCTGATGCCGAGCCGTCAGCTCTGAACTCATCCACGAAAGCTGTTTTGTTTGTGGACCGCGATCGCACTGCGTTCGACGGGATCAAGCGACTGCTCGACAGCCGCGACGAATGGCAGATCGTACTCAGCCTAACCGGCCAGGAGGCACTGCAGAGGCTGGAAACCGGTCAGTTTGATGTGGTGGTGGCTGACATGGGGACGCCAGGAGGCTACGGGCTCCTGATGGAGGTTCTGCGGCGCTATCCGAACATAGTGAGGATCGCTTTAGCCGACAAGCTGAAACACGACTTCAGCGGTTCAGCCGGCGCCGCTCATCAGTGTCTCGTCCAGCCTTGTGATGCGGCTACACTGCACACCAAACTGGGAAGGGCCTTGCAGGTTCGTGAGCTCCTGGCCATTCCAGTGCTGCGGACGCTTATTTCCCGCCTGACTTCCTTGCCTAGTTTGCCTTCCGTCCACATGAAGCTCATTCAGTCCCTGGAAGATCCGGAGCTGTCGAGTCGCGAACTAGGTGAGATCATCGCGCAGGATGTCGGAATGACGGCAAAGGTTCTTCAATTAGCTAACTCGGCTTTCTTTGGCTTATACCGTTACATTGCGAGCCCCACCGAAGCGGCCATCTACCTGGGCACGGATACAATCCGGGCCTTGACGCTCTCCGCTGGTGTGTTTTCCGCTTTTCCTCGTACAGAGGCGAAGCATTTTTCAATCAGTCAACTGCAACGGCACAGCATGCAAATCGGCATCATGGCGAACGCCATTGCCGCTGCGGAAAACCTGCCTAAGAGGACTGCGGATTGCAGCCTGGTAGGCGGACTGTTACACGATATTGGTAAGTTGATTCTCGCGGCGAATTGTCCCGAGGAATATGACGAGGTTCTGGCTGCGGCCAAGGCAGAGAATGGCTCGTGCCGTGAAGTGGAACGGCGGATGCTAGGCACTTCTCACGCCGAGATCGGGGCCTATCTGCTTTGGCTGTGGGGATTACCGGATGAGGTTTGTGATGCGGTCGCCTTTCACCATCGTCCGGCAAATCATTTGACCGGAACTTTCAGCGCCGCTGCCGCGATTCATGTGGCAGACGCCCTGGGCCACGAAACGGATGAGCCCATGGATTCCGCCTGCCGCCCTGAAATAGACATGAGCCACTTGAAGTCACTCCGCGTGGAGGATCGCCTCCGGGAGTGGCGGCGCATCTTCGATAAATTCAGTGACCGGTGGGGCCAGTCGTAAAGCCGGTGTTTCCAGGAAGAGCGGTTGGAGTCGCTCGCCTGCGGAATTCGGAGACACGACGGGCGCACCGGGCCCGTGGCCGATTCGCTACAGGGCGCTCAAACCGTCCGCAAACGAACGGGCCAGCAGCACGAACATCTCTTGCGCTTGCACCGGCAAGCCTTGGCCATTCTGGGTAAGCAAGGTCTCCAACTTCCGGGCGTTTTGGCTGATTTCCGTGTAGCCCAGCGTGCTGGCAATTGCGCTCCACCGATGCGCCACGGCCAACGCTTCCGCGTGATCGAAGCTGGAGTTCAACGTCGCGATCAGCCTCCCACTCTGCTCCATGCCCTCCGCCAGAAACGCTTGCCGCAAGACAGCGTCGGAAGAGCCGTTTTGCGGAACTCCGTTGGGTGTCTCGTCCGCCCCGCTCATGTATTTGCGGATAAGCGCCGGAAAAGTGCGGGTATCGATAGGTTTTGTGATGTAGCCGTGACAACCGGCGTCGTACGCCCGCTGCTCGTCGCCTTTCATGGCGAAGGCCGTGAGCGCCAGCACGATGGTGTCTCGCGTTGCCGGGTCGGACTTGATCCGGCGCGTCATTTCCAGGCCATTCATGCCGGGTAACTGGACGTCCGCCAATACTAGGCGGGGACGAAAGCTCTGAACGAGCTCGAGAGCTTCCTCTGCTGTATTCGCCGTGCGCACGTCGAAGCCCTGCCGGGTCAACAGCACACGCACCAGTTTCAGATTTACCGGTGTATCATCTACGATCAGGACGGAATTGTTGACCATCAGATCACTCCTGATGCGGGTCGGTTGTTGCTGCAACATGATGCATTCACCTCTCCGGCAGAGCATGCTCTTGTTTTATTTTTCACAGCGATTTCCGGTCGGATCGGGATCCACGACAAAAATGCAGCGGCGCGTTGATCGAGCGGGCCGGTATTACGCCCGGCGGTTGGGTCCTCTTTTGCATTTATCGTGTGCCGGGTGGGCAGAATGGCAAAGAAAACGCTGCCCACGCCGGGGGTGCTCCGCACTCCAACGCTGCCGCCCTGGTCTTCCACAATGCGTTTGGTCAAGGCTAGACCCAGGCCGGTGCCCTGTTCGGGACGGGCTTCGTCGAGTCGCTGGAAATCCGCGAACAGCCGGCTCAGATCGCTCTTTTCTATGCCAGGACCTGTGTCTTCGATTTCCAGACGATAGAATCCAGCGACTTCGCGCCGCGCACGCATTTGAATGCTGCCTCCCTCATTGGTGAACTTAATGGCGTTGGAGAGATAGTTATAAACTACCTGCTTCAGGCGCGCCGCATCAGTCACTACCGTTCCGACCTGATCATCGACTTCCACCTCGATGGAGATACTCTTTCGGTCCGCCAGAATTCGCAGCACGTCGCGCACCTCATGCAACAATGGCGTAATTTCCACCGGCTCGGGTCGGAACTCCATCTTCCCAGACTCCACTTTCGCTAGATCGAGAACCTCGTTGACCAGATGGAGGAGGTGCCGGGAGCTGGCCAGAATGTCCCCGAGGTATTCCTGGTGTTCTTCCGAAACGGGACCCACTCTGCCGTCGTACATCAACTCCGTCAGCCCGATGATACCGTTCAATGGTGTGCGCAGTTCGTGCGACATGGCTGCGAGGAATCGGCCCTTGGTGGCGCTGGCTGCGCGGGCCGCGCCCAGAGTGAGCAGCAGTTCTTCGTTCTTGGTCTTTAGCTCGCGGGCATACTGGTTGACTTTCCGCGAAGCCATGGTTACCATCTTGCGCGCCGTGACATCCAGCAGAGCAGAGCGAATGCCGCAAACTCCCCCCTGCTCGTCATGGATCAGGTTTTCGTGCACCTCGACCGTCACGCGGGAATGGTCGGCGCACTCATACTCGCATTCATAAGGTGTGGCAGGACAATACTCCGCCAGCCGCTGCGCGCAGTTCCGCCGTACCATCTCCCGGCTGTCCTCGCTCACCGTTTCCCAAATGTGTTTGCCCACCAGCGCCTCGCGCTCGACGCCGAGTAACGCGCATTCGGCTGTATTCACATGACGGATGATGCCGTCCCGATCGGTCTCGTGATACGCGATGGGCGCCTCTCTGAACAGTGTGCGAAACCGTTCTTCGCTGTCGCGCAGCTCGCGGCCATGCTGGGCCAGAACCAACGCGGCGTCCTGGAGCCGTTTGCCCAGGGCGTGGATTTCCTGACTATCCAGGGTGAGCGGCTCTTGGGGTAACCCCTGGCACAAGCGCTGGGCATTTGTTTCCAGGCAGCGAATCTGGCCGGTAACGGTCCCCGCGAGCAACAGCGTGGCCACCATCTGGCAAAAGATTCCTACGATCGCGCCCTCCAGCAGCACTCTAAGAGGACGAAAATGGACGGTTTCTCCGGTTTGCCCGCGGAGCTGTACCAGCCGGTCTTGCTCCATCTCCATCGCCGTAAGCTTCACCGCCAGTACGATCGAAGCCCGCTGGCCCTGGTCCAGCAGCCGCGCCACTTGCATCTGGCGCTCGGGCAACGGCTGCGCCGCGCCGGCGATTCTGCAAAGCTCGTCCAGACGTTCGAACTCATGCGTGATCAAATCCTCGATTTCTTTCCAACGTGCAGACTGCTCTGGCTCATATCGGACCAGCGTGCCCAGATGCGCGCTCACTACCGGGAGCAATTCCCTGGATCGGAGATACGGCCGCAACGCTTGCGCTTCTCTGTTGGCGGCGAATTCGCGAGCCGAGGCCTCTGCGTCCAGCAACAAGGCCGTGACATTTTGAATGTCTCCGCGAACATCTAGTGTATGTTCAATGCGTGTCCGTCCTTCCTGTTCACTTCGCTCGGCACGATACATCATGACACCGGCTACGAACACGACGGGTAATGGAAACCACACAAGCGCCAGCGCCTTGGCTCGCAGCGGGAGGTTCGACCAGAATCGATTGACCGTGACTATGACGCGGGAGACCATTCGTGGCTCTTTCCTTATGTTAAGAGTATCCCTTGCAAATGGTCTATATTTCTTTGGTTATTTGAATGACCGCTGTCGATTTCGTTTCGCGGCTTTTTAAATGCCGGCTAACAAAAACAATATAATTTTAGTAACGCAAATTAGTAACGCGGTTAATTAAACTTATTTAACAGTAAAAATCTGGTGTTTTACTTGTTACCGCTAACACGGAAATCTACAATTGACTCGCGGTGTTCGAGTGCCGCAAGAACCGCTTACGAGGGTATGCCACATTGCCAGCAACCTTTGCAGAGCTTACAGCTCTGGTCTGCCCGCTGGGCCGTGCTTGCGGCCCCGGAGACTGGGCGCACGCGCGATCCAGGAGACAAGGGTATCCCGGATAGCGTTTTCATTGGAAAGATGCCTTTTATGCGTTCGCCACGAATCGTCACCGTAATTCGGCAGCGAGCCTGGCCGAGGTCTTAGTCTTTCGTCAGAACCTCATGCGATGGCACCCACATTAACCATGTCCGCCACCTTGAAAGAGTCCGCAGCCGGGCTGCTTAACTGTGCCCGCCACAGCGCCAAGCCGACCCTGCATGCTATCCGATCGTTGGCGCGGGGGCCTGCGGCGCGGCCGCAAAATTGGCAAACTGGGGTGAGAAAGCCAAAAATACGCCCTCATTTTTACCCTTTCCTGTCTTGCCGTTGTGGCATTATTCTGCTTGCCGAGCAATGCGGCATCTGCTGTAATGGGGGACAATCATGATTCGCGGCCACTCCGAGTCAGGCGCATTACTGCCTAATGCCGCATCGGGTTCTCGATCAGACTGGAATTCCATCGAAATTGACGCTCCTTTTCGGGATTTGTTTGAACTGGCGCCTGTGGCTTATCACGAAATCGACTCCGCCGGCATCGTGCGGCGAGTGAATCAGGCCGAATGCCGCATTCTGCAGTTTCCACGCGAAGAAATGATTGGCAGGCCTATTTGGGAATTCGTGTCCGCTGACCAGCAGGCTGAATGCCGTCAGTCTATTCTCCGTAAAGTCTCTTACCAGGAGTTGCTTGAACCGCATGAGCACGACTTCATCCGGCGGGACGGCGGCTACCTTATTCTTGAGATCTATGACAGCCTGATTCGCGATCGCGCCGGAGAAATAACGGGCCTTCGTTCGGTTCTTCTGGACGTCACTGACCGTCGCCTGGCTGAACAGCTGCTGGCCAATGAGGTCACCGAGCGTGAACGGCTGACCGTGGCGCTGCGACGCTCAAAAGAGGAGGCCGAGAAGGCCAACCGTGCAAAAAGCGAGTTTCTTTCGCGCATGAGCCACGAGCTGCGCACTCCTCTCAACGCCATCCTCGGATTTGCGCAGCTTCTGGAAATGGTCCCGCTTGACCGCGACAAGCGGGAGTCCGTGGGCCAGATTCTGAAAGCGGGGCAGCACCTGTTGAAGCTCATCAACGAGGTGCTGGAAATCTCGCGCATTGAAGCCGGGCGCCTTTCTCTTTCGCCCGAAGCTGTGCTCATCAGTACGGCGGTTCAGGAAACGCTCGATCTGCTGACTCCTATGGCGGTGCGCCGCAAGATCACCGTCCGCGACGAACTCGCCACCATGCGGCGCCGCCATGTTCTCGCAGATCAGCAGCGCCTCAAACAGGTCCTTCTCAACCTGATCACCAACGCCATTAAGTACAATTCGGAGTCCGGAACCGTCACCATCTCCGCGGAGGAGATCGAGGGCCACCGTCTGCGCATTCGCGTGCGCGACACCGGGCCCGGCATCAAGACCGAATATCGGGACAAGCTGTTTACGCCTTTCGAACGTCTAGGCGCCGAGCAAACGACCGTTGAAGGGACCGGCCTCGGCCTGGCCCTTTCCAAGCGCCTCCTCGAAATGATGGGCGGCTCGATCGGCGTCGAGAACAATCTGGATTGTGGCTGTACGTTCTGGATGGATCTCCCGCTGGTGAACGATCCCGTCGAGCAAGTGGGCACCGCTATGCTCGATCTGCCCGCCGCCCCCGTATCGTCGCCTGGCGCGCGCGAACGGATCGTGCTTTACGTCGAAGACAATCTTTCGAACATCGCGCTGATTGAGCACATCATGGTGCATAGGCCGCACGTGCGCCTGGTAGCGGCCATGCAGGGCCGTCTGGGGCTCGACCTGGCGCGCGAGCATCGCCCCGATCTCATCCTGCTCGACCTTCACCTCCCGGACATCTCCGGTGAAGAGGTCCTCCATGGCCTGCGGCAAGTAGCCGAGTTGAAGGACATCCCGGTAATCGTGATCAGCGCCGACGCTACCCGCGGCCGCATCGAGCGACTGACCACAATGGGAGTTCTCGATTACCTTCCCAAGCCGCTCGACATCAAACGATTCTTGGAACTCCTCGACGCTTGCCTGAAGGAAAAGGACGATTCGCAATCATGAAAGAAGATAACCTGAAAAACTCTCACATTCTGATCGTTGACGATCAGCCGGCCAACATCCAGTTTCTGGAGCGCCTGCTTGAAATGGCCGGCTATACCAACTTCTTGAGCACTACCGATCCCCGGCAAGTACTGCCGTTATTCTCCAAGTTTCAGCCGGACCTGATTCTGCTCGATCTGATGATGCCCCAGTTGGATGGTTACTCGGTGATGCAGCAGATCAGTCCCCGCATCCCGGAAGGTGGTTACCTTCCGATTCTTATGCTGACCGCTGAGACCAACACGGAGGTTAAGCAGAAGGCGCTCTCCGTGGGCGCCAAGGATTTTTTGACCAAGCCACTCGACGCCACCGAGGTCCTGCTGCGCATTAAGAACCTTCTCGAAACCCGATCTTTGCATTTGCGGCTGCAAAACCAGAACCAGCAGTTGGAAGAGAGAGTGCGCGAACAAACGCAGGAACTGGAGCAGGCCCGCATCGAAATCCTGCAGCGGCTGGCCATGGCTGCGGAGTACCGCGAAGACCCCACCGGCGAGCATCCCAAGCGAGTGGGTGAGACTGCGGCGAACCTGGCGCGCGCGGCCGGCCTACCCAAAGCGCAAATCGAATTGATCCGCCAGGCCGCCACTTTGCACGATGTAGGGAAGATCGGGGTACCGGACGCCATTCTGAAAAAGACGTCTACCCTCACTGCGGAAGAATACGAGCAAGTCAAGCTGCATGCCTCCATCGGCGCGCGTATTCTCTCCGGGACTCAAGTACCGCTGCTCCAGTTGGCCGAAGAAATTGCTCTTTACCATCACGAACATTGGGATGGGGCAGGATACGCAAGCATCAAAGGGCAAGACATTCCCGTTTCCGCGCGTATCGTCGCAATCGCCGACACATTCGACGTTCTCACCCACGACCGCCCATACCGCAAGGCTTTGTCGACGGAAGATGCACTCGCAGAAATATCCAAGCAAAGTGCCAGCCAGTTTGATCCGCGCCTGGCGGAAGCATTCCTGCGGTGGCACAAGCGCCAGGATCTCCCCCGAAAGATGCGCGAAACGATCCTCGCCGGCTAGGGCGCCGGAGCGAACTGGCAAAATGTCGCTGACAGGACACACTTCACAACCACTTTCCGAGTTTCCGGCGCCGGCCGTTCCTCTGCCCGCGCCGCCGGCGCACCCTCCTTCGGCGGAGTCGGTTCACGAACAGTTGAACCGGATTGTCTCGTCCAGAACCTTCACACGGTCCAAAGATTTGTGCCGTTTCCTGCGTTTTGTCGTCGAGCAGACCTTGCGCAACCGCACCGTGCGCCTGAAGGAGTATCTGATCGGGGTTACAGTATTTCGCCGCGGAGAGAATTTCAATCCCGGTACAGATCCCATCGTACGCGTGCAGGCCTGTCGGTTGCGGTCGAAACTGGATCTGTATTACGAGACCGAAGGATGGAAAGACACGCTGCGGATCGATTTGCCCAGCGGCCGCTACATACCCCTGTTCCGGCACCTGCGTTCGCGGGCTTCGAACCGGGCGTTCAGCCTGGAACGGCCACCCGTCAACGCCCCCGGCGCAGCCCCCGCCGATGCGGCCGTGTCCACTATAGTGGAAGAGGTCTCACAAGCTGTCGCGGACGTGCTGCGCGCGCATCTTGCGAAACGACCCGAACCTAGTCCCGCCGAAACGTGGGTCGCACAACCCGAAGCGCATCATCTTTGCCGCAAAGGCCACCTGAGCCTTCTGGAGCCAACGCCGGAAGCCATCCGCCTTGGCATAGAGTGCTTCGAGCGCGCGGTCGAGCGCGATCAAAATCATGCCCCGGCTTACGCGGGCCTTGCCGGAATGTATACCGCCGCCGGCGTGACCGGGATCTATCCGATAAGAGCCGCGATGGCTCAGGTAAAAAGCCTGGCCGCAAAGGCTCTACAACTGGATGGGCGCTCGGCGGAAGCCCGCGCTGCTCACGCCCTTGCCCTTGCGGTCCACGATTGGAATTTCCAGGCCGCCGACAAGGAATTTCACGATGCCCTGGATCGCAGCCCGGGACTGGCATCGGCGCACCACTGGTACGCCATCGGTGGCCTGCTTCCCTTTGGACTTGTAGATCGAACGATCCTCGAGCTGAAAGTGGCGCTAGAATTTGCTTCGCGCGCAGCGAGCATTCAAACCGACCTCGCCTGGGCTCTCTGTCTCAACCGCCGATATGAGGAGGCACTCGCCTCTTGCCAAGGCGCGCTAGATGCTGCTCCCGGGTTCTTCCGTGCCCATTGGGTGATGGGGCTGATTCACGAATTGCAAAACAGGTTGGATAGCGCTCTGGCGTCCTACGAGTCTGCGGCCCGCTTTTCGAGCGCCGAATTCGTACCGAGCGTGGTTGCATCCCAGGGTTACGCATTTGCACTCGCCAGCCGCAGAGATGAGGCGTTGCGGTGTCTGCAAGCGCTGATCGATCGCGCCCCCTCCGGAGGGGTATCGCTGGCTGTGGCGACGGTCCATGTCGGTCTGGGCGACATCGCACAGACGTTTGAGTGGCTCGACCGGGCCGTCGCGGAGCGTGAGGGCGGCCTGATCTGGCTCAATGTCGATCCACGTTTCGCCCGTTTGCGCATCGACCTGCGTTTCGAGAAGATCATTACGCAACTGCACCTGACGCCGGGATTGGCGGAGTTCGTCCAGCGCGCACCACGTAGAGTGGTAACGGCGCGCACCAGCCGAGACATCTCACCGTTAGCTAACCCCTCGTCACTTTGAAACCAGTTCGTAATTCGGCAAACTTGTTGTTGAGGTAGATGTCTGATCGCATCCCGGATTCTAGACTCTCTCGGATGATTTATCGCGTCCACCTTGGCCAGCTCCCACCCACTAACTATGCTCCAGCTCAAGACACACGACTATGCAGCACCGAGTTTGGAGCGACCCATATCCCTTACTGCGGAGATGTGCGCCAATGCCTAACGCCAACGTGCCCACTCCGGTCATTCTTGTAGTGGATGACGACGCGCAGATCCGGGCGTTGCTGCGTCGTTTCCTTGCAGGCAAAGGTTATGCGGTATACGAATCCGCCAGTGTAAGCGGAGCTCAGGAGTTCCTAAGGAAAACCGAGGTTGATCTGGTGATCCTTGATGTATTCATCCCGGAAGAAGATGGCTTGGAGTTCATTAGAGAGTCGCGCCGCTTGACGCACAAATATAAAATCCTGGCCATGTCCGGGTATGCGGCGCCGTTTTTGCGGATTGCAGCGCAGTTCGGGGCGAATGCGGTCATCGCGAAGCCCTTCAATCAGGAACAGCTCCTCTCCTCGGTAAAAGACCTGTTACCCCCCGGCGAATTGTAAGAAACAACCTCGTCCAGTGCCACCGGTATTGGCCATGACGACGCCGCTGAACTGGTCTCCTGGGGTTCTCCCTACGTTGCTCGTAATCATTTGTATTTATTGCGAAGCTGTGTTCAGGCTAGCATTCACAGCCACTCTGGAGTAAAAGCATCATCGGCGAAGGAAAATATATGCTTGTAAGGATCGCCGGTCAGTGCTACTCTCACAGGGTTAAGGCTTTCTATGGCGGGCGCGCATGCCAGCCGCATAAAATCGCCACCAGACGGTTCACCCATCCCACCAGAAGAAGTACGGACGCAATTGGCCAAGGTGCTCGCCAGCGAGCAGTTTGTAAAGTCTATCCGCTTGTCGCGGTTCCTTCGGCTGACAGTAGAACGCACTCTCGATGGGTACGCCGAAGGCCTCAAGGAATTCTCGTTGGGCCATGACGTTTTCGATCGCCGGTCCGACTACGACCCCCGAACTGACTCGATCGTCCGTGTGGAAGCCCTACGGCTGCGGCGAAAGCTTGCCGAGTATTATAACCTCGCAGGGCGGGATGACACGGTCTGGATCGCCTTCCAGCCCGGCAGTTACGTGCCTGCGTTTCGGTGGCGCCGGGTAGCGGAATTGCCGAACAAACCGGACCCGGCCCCGCCGGCCCTCGACGCGAACACTGTAGCCGTGCTCCCATTTGTAAATCTGAGCCCCGACCCGGCCGAGGTTCTTTTTTGTGACGGCACAACCGAGGAGGTAATTCACAAGCTGACGTCCGTGAGTGAGCTCAAAGTGCTCGGCTTGACCACGGTATTTGCTCTCAAAGAATCCAGGGAAGGCCCTGTCGCAGCCTGCAGAAAGTTAGGCGTAGGAACGCTGATCGAGGGTAGCGTTCGCAGGTCGCGCAGCCGTTTCCGGATTACGGCCAAGGGGGTGTCGGTTAAGACAGGCCGGACTCTCTGGTCGCACAGTTTCGAGCGGCCCGTCGAAGACATTTTCTACCTACAGGACGAGATCGCGCATAAGGTCGCTTCGGCCCTCCATACACCCATAAAGCCGCCGGCCCGTACTCGTGGCCCCGGCGTCGAAGCGTATACGTTGTACTTGAAGGGCACCCATATCTGGGACGATGGTACTCGTGAGCGCTGCCTCACCGCCATCCTTTATTTCAAGCAGGCCGCCGCCCTGGCTCCTGATTTCTCGCTTCCTTATGCCGGCTTGGCACAGGCGTATCAGTGGATGGCGTTGTGGGGGTGGATGCGCCCGAGGGAAGCTCAGCCCCAGAGCCACCGCGCGGCCCTCGAGGCTCTGCGCATTGACAGCAACTCCGCTGAGAGTTATGCCGGCTTGGCCGCCACCTTGTCACGTTTCGACTGGGACTGGGCGGGCGTCGAGGCCGCCGCCGATAAAGCGTTGGAAATCAACCCAGCCTGCGGATTAGCGCACAGTATGAAGGCGAATTGCGCCATGGCCCAGGGCAGGTTCAAAGAAGCACTGAGTTCGTTCGAGCGGGCCCGCCAATTGGATCCATTGTCCACTCGTACCAACGGGGCAATGGGGGCCGTGTACTGGGTTATGGGCAATTACGAAGAGGCTGAGCATTGGCTTCGCATTGCGCACGGGCTAGATCGCCGTTCTTTGTTACCTCATTACTTTCTGATGCGGCTGTACCTCTCGATGGGCCGGTATGCCGAGGCGCTGGCGGCGCATAGGACATTTGACGACCCCTTCCCGTCTTACCTTCTGCAGAGTGTCCAGGCAGCGGCATACGCAGGACATGGCAACCGCGAAGTGGCGCTGCGGATCTTTCGGAGCTTGCAGGAAGCGTCACAATCCGAATATGTCGACCCCCTTGCACTCGCGATCGTGCAGGTTGCGCTGGGGGACCCGGATGGTGCCTTCCTCTCCCTGCGTCATGCACTCGATGAGAGGCCGCCCATGGCGGCTTTCTTAAATGTCGATCCTTCATTCGCGGGCCTTCGCGCGGATCGGCGTTTCGGAGAGGTGCTGTCGGCTCTGAAACTCGGTTGAATAGAGCGGCTGGGCGGATAGCGCGGAGTTTGTCACTCTCGGAGATTTGGCGATTATCATGAATACGCTGTCTACCGGATCAAGCGTCTCTAACGGTCGATCTCTACAGGGCAGCGTGTTTCGTCTACTCTGTGAGTGATCGTGACGCCAGTACCGTGCCGCGGGTCATGCCCGACGGCTGCTAAGAGTGGCTTTCTCGCCTGCGGCAGTCTCTTGAGTTGACGATAACTCGTGCACTAGATCATCGCTCACAGCCGGCGGTTTGCCGTCCGGCTTGCACTCCAAGGCCACCGTGAAGTGGAAAAGGCTGCCTTTGCCCAATACACTCTCGACCCAAAGATGTCCACCCATCATGTTGACGAGACGTGATGAGATGGTCAATCCGAGGCCGGTGCCGCCAAATTTGCGGGTGGTCGAGGAGTCGGCCTGACGGAATGGTTCAAAAATCAAATCGACCTTGTCGGTCGGTATTCCCACGCCTGTATCGCGCACCGAGAAATGCACGGTTACCGTCCGGTCGCGCCGGTCAAATAAAGTGGATCGCAGTTCTATAGTTCCGGAGCTAGTGAACTTGATGGCGTTGTTGAGAAGGTTCAGCAGAACCTGGCGGATTCGGGAGGGGTCGCCGACCAACTCTTCGGGCACGTCCGCGGCGACATCGAACGTTAATTTCAGCCCCTTCTGTTCGGCATTGACGGCCAGACCAATTACGGCCCCCATCACGCATTCACGCACGGAAAAGGCGATTGGATTCAGCTCCAGTCGGCCGGCTTCAATCTTTGAGAGGTCGAGGATATCGTTGAGCAGAGTCCGCAGATGCTCCGCCGAAGTCTTCGCGTCCGTCAGGAATTCGCGCTGCTCGGCGGTAAGATCGCTGTCCAGCACCAGATCGGTCATACCCAATATGCCGTTCATCGGAGTGCGAATCTCGTGGCTCATGTTGGCCAGGAACTCGTCCTTATACCGGCTGGCTTCCTGTGTTTTAGTCAGCAGGCGTTCGATGTCGGATCGCTGCGCCTCTACGGTTTTCTTCTCCTCGCGCAACTGGATCGTTCTCTTCTCCACGGCAAGTTCCAACTGACGGTGCATCTCCTGCAGGCTTCGAAGCCTCCAGCGCCAATAGGCGGTCCCGGAAGCCAATCCCAACACAGCCAGCAGCCCGCGAAACCACCAGGTCTGCCACCAGGCTGGCAGTACCTCGAATCGGAAGGTAGTTGTGGCCGTAACAGGACGGCCGGGTAGCACTGCCTGTACCTCAAACCGGTATTTGCCATGTGGCAGGCTCGGATAGCTGGCCATTCGTTCACGGGTATCCACCCAATCCTCATGAAATCCGGATAACCGATAACGAAAACGGACGTCTGCCTCGTTTAAGAACGTTAGCGCAGTGAAGTTAGCCTGAAAGGATCGGCGTTGGTACGAAACGGCCGGCCGGCTCTCGGGACTGACGAGTGCCGTTCCCAGCTTCAACCAAGTCAGAACGACTGGTGTTGATTCACTCGATTTCGGCTCCGCGTCCGGGCGAAAATGACTGAGCCCCAAGTTGTGGCCTATCCAGATTGTGCCATCGCGGTCTCCGAATACGGCATGGCTGGAACAATCGTTCCAGAGAAGGCCCTGCGCCTCACTGTAGTGTGGGAAAGTCCCGCCATCTTTGAACTGAACCCCGTCGTCGCTGCTAAACCAAAGCTTCCCCCGCGTATCGAATGCCATCGCGCTCACGTTCTCCGAATGAAGGCCGTTCGCCCTGGCGAAGCTCTCCAACTGAATGCCGTCGCCCCGGATAGTGGCGTGCGTCATACCTGCCGTCTCGTCATACGTGATCCATAATGAGCCGTCCGGCGATAGGATCACCTCGTCGAGCAGGTTCGATCGCAATCCGTCTGCTTTGGTGAACCTGTTCCAGTTCCCATCCTTGAACCGAAGCAACCCTCGGTCACTCGCAAACCAGAGCCCGCCGTTTCCGTCTTCCGCGCAACGTTTAAAAGACTCGTCCTCCTCGCTGCCGGGCGGCGCCACGCGTTCGAAGTGAGCCGAAGCACCCGAAACAACACCCCGGTAAATCGGGCCGTCGGTGGCCACCCAGAGCCGCTGGCTACTGTCCCAGCACACCCCAGACACACCATTTCCAAAAAATCCCGACTCGTGCGCGAAGCTCCGAATCATGCCCGCGCGCGGATCCAAACGGTACACTTTTCCGGGATTGGTTCCCAGCCAAATCGCGTGGTCAGAAGCCTCGGTAATGGCTCGAACGGCGTGCCCACTTAAACCGTGGCGCACATCCCAGATCCGTCCCGGCCGGTCATCGCGGCCGAATTGTTGCAGGGCGTAACTTGTACCGACCCACAGTGTTCCCGCGGAACTCCGGAAGATTGTCTTCGCGCTGCCAGCCAAACCTTCAGTAGGGGTCCAGCTTTCCCACTGGTTGGTGCCGAGCCAGCGAGCCAGGCCAGATCCATCCAACCCAATCCATATCGAACCTTCACGGTCCTCTAGAGCGCAAGCAACCATGCTCACTAGCAATCCCCGCTCTGCGCCGATGCGTTCCCAGCCCTTTCCAGCTTGTCGCATCAGCCCGTAGCGGCTGGGCACGAGCAGAGTGCCGCTGCGCAGCAAGTACAGACTGCCCAGCGTGCTGGCCTCCGGGATATTGTCCACTGCGACAAATCGCTTGCTCGTCCTGCTCCTGGTCAGCAGCCTCGTCGAACTCCTGATCCAAAGACTGCCGCTCTGATCGGTCAGTATGGCATTCCAAATATCCCTTGGAATACCGGACTCTTTTCCAAGCACGGTCACTTTGCCGTGGTCATACCTGCACAGGTCCATACCGCAACCAAACCAGACAGCGCCCTCCGGATCGATGTGAACTCCGTAAACCTCGGGGTGTGCTACTGATGATGTTTGAGGATACAACTTGACGGCGCGTCGGGACTGTCCCATGACCCAAAGTCCCCGAGTGGTGCCCATATAGAGCGAGCCATGAATATCGGACGTGATCCCGGATTGGCCGAGGAATACCACGCGCTCCGGCAAATTCACGGGCCTAAAATGGTCGCCCTCGAAACGAGCAAGCCCTTCCCGAGTCCCAACCCAAATGGTTCCATCGGTCGCCTGGTGGAGCGATTCAATCCGATTGGACGGCAAACCCTGAGCTGTAGAGAATCCCGTGAATCGTGCACCATCGTAGCGGAATACACCATCCCCTGTTGCAACCCAGACATATCCTGTCCGATCCTGTAACAGGCTGTGCACATCCAAGCTAGTCAAGCCTTGGTCGTGCGAATAGTATTTGAAGGTAAAACGTTGTGCAGAAGCGAAGCCAGGCAGCAAAAAAGCCACAGCTATAAAGATGCGGTACCGAAACAGGACTTTACGGCGGAAAGCATCATTTGGACGGAGATGCATCTCATGGTCTCAAGAAGGACATAGCAAACGGAGATCGCTGACCGCCGGTTACCTTTGACCTTCCTCTAATCACTAGTCTAAAGTCCGCTTGGGGCAGGGCATATATGTCTTTGGTTAACTTATCCGCAAGGCGGCCACGTATTCATGAGGTCTATTTTCAACAAGGCCCATATGCCGCCACGATGACTTTCGTTGTACCCCAAGAGGCATCTTGTGCGTTGGGCCCCGTTGCAGTATTGTTAGGTCAGGAAGAGAGCACCACATGGAAGTTGGAATCATAGTCGCGATAATCTGTTGCATCCTGCTCATTGCGGGCTTCGCCGTTCTTTTCACGAAACTGCTATCGGCGCGGCATGACACCTTCTCTCTAGACGAGCTCTTCTCGCCGGGACGCTACCGCGCCATGGAGCGTTTGCTCGATGAGGCGGATGGGAAATTCATCTCTTCGCACGCCGCCTGCACACGACGACTCGAAAAGAATTTCCGCAAAGGGCGCATCAAGATTTTCAGGGCTTATCTTCAATTGCTGTCCAAGGATTTCCATGGACTTTGCAAGACCCTCAGACTGCACATGATCGCCTGCAAAGTAGACCGCTCCGATTTAGCTGCTGTCGTGATGAAGGAGCAATTCCATTTTGCGGCCTCCCTGGTGTACGTGGAATTCAGGCTGATTGCGTTTGCCTCAGGCTGGAGCGGAGTGGATGCCAGCCGTTTAATTCACTCTATTGACGCGATGCGCGATCGCCTGCAAGCTCTAGCGGCGTTGCCCGAACCGACCCTCGCCTAGCGGCATTCACCGAAAGCAGCTTTACGCTAACAGCCCGGGGATGAGATGCCCGCCGTTCACCGGCTTTACGGGCCGGCCGATCGGAGTCTGATACTCACGTGCGGGATCGACGCCAAACAGTGTGTAGATCGTGAAGAGAAGGTCTTCGGGCTCGACCGGCAGATCCGTGACTTGTACGCCATTCTTGTCGGTGGCGCCCAGCACTCGCCCGCCTGGAATACCCGCGCCGGCCAGCGCGATTGACCACGCCTTGGAGTGATGGTCGCGTCCCGCGGCTTCGTTCACTTTGGGTGTCCTGCCAAACTCACCCATGGCGATCACGAGCGTTGTATCGAGCATGCCGCGCTCGTGTAGATCTTCGAAGCAGCCCGGCGAACGCGCGGTCAAACTCCGGCAACAGCGCCTTTTTCATGGTGTTGAAATTATCGCCGTGCGTGTCGTAGTTAAGCCAGCCCTTGGCCACGGTGACGAAGCGCACGCCGGATTCCACCAACCGGCGCGCCAGCAGAGCACCCTGCCCGACCGGAGTCCGCCCATAGCGCTCCCGAAGCGATTCGGGTTCGGCAGCGATATCAAATGCTTTGCGCGCTGCCGGCGATTTCAGCAGATCGTACGCTCTCTGATAGAAGGAGTCCATGGCCGCCATGTCCGTGGAAGCCTCGATGGCGCGAAACTTCGCGTCCATCTGTTTCAAGAGGAAATTGCGGTTGCCGACTCGCGTCCAGTCCACGTCCGCGGGCAGCGTTAGATCTCGCGCCTGATAACCCGAAATATTGGGATCGCCCGCGATGAATGGGTTATAAGAGCCGCCCAGATAGCCGGCGCCGTAAGACGGAAACGTGTTTGGAACCGCAACGTAAGGCGGCAGACCGTTCCTCGATCCCAGTTCCTTGGAAATCACCGAACCCACGCTGGGGAATTCGAGAGTCGGCAGCGGCAGATATCCCGTCAAGAGGTAGTTGATGGCGCGCTCGTGGTTGTTCTCGCGCGACTTCATCGACCGCAGAATGGTGAACTTGTCGGCCTGTTTAGCGGTGAACGGCAGATGCTCGCAAATTTGTATTCCAGGGACGTTAGTCGAGATTGGCTTGAACTCGCCGCGAATCTCTTTGGGCGCATCCGGTTTCAGATCGAACGTGTCCAGATGGCCGCAACCGCCGCTTTGCCACAGCAGGATGCAGGAGATGTCCCGTTGGGCTCCGGCTCGCAACAGGCCGTCCAGGCTAATCCCCAGGGCGCCCAGCGATCCGATACGGAGAAAGTCACGCCGGCCGAAAAGCGATGTGCGATTCGAAATCATGCCGCCCCCTCAGTGATTGTACAGGAACTCCTTGGAGTTCAACAGCGCCCATAACAGATCCTCATAACCGCAGCCTGGGGTCTCCAGCTTTAGCGATCGCCCGTTCGGCCATGCTCCGCTCTTCGTCATCAGGATATCGGGATAGCGTGCGAAGGTACATTTCGTCGATGTTTCTCGTCGCCGCCAAAATGCTTCGCGCATCAGTGATCTTTTTCTGAATCGTGTCTCCGCTGATTAAATGCAGCGCTTGGTTGAGGGTTGGCGGCTGCTTGCGTTCACAAATGAGCTGCCGCGACGGACGGTCGAAGACGTCGAGAAAATAGGACTCGATCTCGGGTTCCGCCAATTGTGACGCTCGCGTGCCGGGATATTGTGACCGGAACCTCTCCGGCACGCCCGTGGAGGAGACGATAGAGTCGAGCATCTGTTCCGCCGTAAGCCGCCTCGTGTAATAACGCGAGTAAGCCATTTTGTCGCTCTTGTTCCCCTCGATCGGAATAGAAGAGAGCTGATACGCTGCTGACGAAGTAATGCGGCGGATGAGGTGATGCAGATCGTAGCCGTGCTCCACGAAGTCCTTGGCGAGCGCGTCGAGCAGTGGCGCATTGGTCGGTGGATTAGTAGCCCGAAAATCATCCACCGGCTCAACCAGCCCGCGGCCCATGAAATGCCGCCACATGCGGTTGACCAGCGTCCGGGCGAAGTAAGGATTTTGGGGAGAGGTCATCCAGTCGGTCAATAGCGCGCGCCGGTCCGTCGAGTCATCCAGTACCGTAACCACCGGTCCGTTTAAGAACTTGGGCAGGTAAACCTGTTTGGTGTCGGGATGCTGGAACTGGCGCTTGAAATCCAGGTACAAAGATTTTTCGTTATTGCGCGGACCTGACGGTTCCTTGAACTTGATCTGCGAGAAGAACGCCGCCATTCCGTTGAAGTCGTCCCGGGTCCAGTGCTCGAGCGGATGGTTGTGGCACCGCGCGCATTCGATGCTCACTCCCAGGAATAACTGCGTAGTCGTGGACGCGCGGTCAAGCTCCTTCTTCATCTCCGGGTAGAAGCTAACCTCTGGCGCATCGTATGTATTGCCCGTGGACGTGAGCAGCATTCGCGCGAACTTGTCATACGGAACATTGTTCCGAAAGATCTGGTTCAGCCAAATGGTGAAAGTGTAAGGACCTTTGTTATAAAGAAGCTGCTTGGTGTTATTGAGATGATCGCCCCAGTAAAGCGCCCAGAAGTCGGCGTATTCGGGACGGTGTAGCAACGATTCCACAAGTTTCGCGCGTTTGTCGGGATCGCGATCATTTAGAAACTGGCGGGCTTCGTTCGAGGTGGGAATGATACCGATAGTGTCCAGGAAAACCCGGCGCAGGAATGTGGCGTCATCGGTCGGCTCGGATGCGGGAATGTGCAGCCGCTGAGCTTCTCGATGACGTACCGATCGATAAAATTGTTTGCTTGGAACACCCGCACGGGGCGCGAATCGGGCACCACGTCTATGATCGCGACGCCCGTCACCCCCGGCCCGCGAACCACAATTGCGGTTTCACCGCCATCAAGCCCTGTCACGACACCATATGGATCAACACTCGCGATTGAATCATCGTTAGACTTGAAACTTCACCAGTTGCGTCACGTCACTTTCCGAGCCATCCGAGTAACGGGCGGTTACCAGTAACCGTCCTTTCGCTTCTTTCCCGAATAGGACGCTGCTCGACGGATACACCGAAAGCGCCACCATCCTTCGTTCCTCCGCGGGGACACTCCCTGCGCCATTGCGTATCCAGTTAAGCAACGTAATGTAATCCGGAGAATCTTTGGCGAAGCGCTTGCCACCCCCGTGTGTCATCTGGAACGTGGGCTTGAGGAGCAAAAGACTCTTTTCCGGATCGGATAGACTGAGCCTTCGGCCGTCGTGCTTGTGTACGATCATCTCGTAGTCGTTTTCCGGCTCATAACCGAACAGCGATAGCTTGAAACCGTTTTGTCCGTTTAGCGCGCCGTGGCAGCTTCCGCCGTTGCAGCCGTACTTAGTCAATATTGGCAGGATGTCTCCGGCGAAACTCACCGGAAGCGGCGCCTCGGCCCTCTGCACAAGAGCCGTGGTAGAGGCACGGAGTCCGCCATAAGTCGCTTCCATCACTGAACCGCCGTTCGAGTGGGCGGTGACGAGTCCCGCCTCGTCAACAGTTGCAACTCTGACCTTCGCCGAGGTGAACTTCGCCTCTCCAGTGACATCTTTGCTAGTGCCGTCGGAGTAAGAGACCACCACGAGCAAAGATTGGCGCGAGTCCTTACCGAACAGCAACGGATTGGTGGGGTAGATAGCCAGTTCCACCGGTTTCACGGCTGCGGAACCGATGACACCGGCCAGCAGCGTGATACCGCTAATCCACTTGAACCGAGATAACAGGCGCTTCTTCGACATGGCCTTCCACCATTCCGATGACGGCGATTTCCTTGGTTCTGCCGGTAGCGGCGCTGCTACTTGCAGTGAGTCGAATTTTAACATTGCTGATCCCATCCTGGGCGACCAGAGGCTCGGCAGTCACACCTGGGGGAAGGCCGTCGACCTGAACGCGAATAGCGGCCGCGAAATCCTTCTCCCGTTGGATCTGCACCGGGATGTCCACGTTTCCGCCACGGACCAGATTCACGCGGGTTGCCTCGGCCTCCAGGGCGAAAAGAGGCCGTTCGCTGACAACCAGCGTGGCACGGTCAACACGAGCGAACGTTTCACCCTCCCCCTCGCCGCCAGAGATTTTGACAGATCGCCAGGCAGGTTCTTCCACGCCTTTCGCAAAGACCTGCACATTGCGATAAACGCCGGGGTTGACGCCCCGCGCATGCAGCGCAATGCTGCCGTTAGTCTGGCCCGGAGGAATGACTGCCGCCTCCGCGCTGACGCCCTTCGGGAGCCCGGTCACCGACAGTTCGACAGGCCCATCGAAACCGTACAAGCGCTCGGCGGTAACTTTAATGACCCCGGAACCGTCGGCATCAACGTACGGCTGATCACTCGCCAGCATAACATTCGCGTGCGGCGCCGGCGGATAGACAAGAAGCTGATAGGGAAAATTCTCGCCCGTGACCCGCACCAGGTTGCGGATCTCTACCTCATAACGTCCATCCGCGGCAAAAGTGTGAAACACCCGCGAGTCCTTGTTGTCGGCGACGCCGGGGAAATCCGCATCGTCGTTAACCGCCAACTGTTTGCCCTGGTCATCCAGAATTCGAAGCACCGAATCGACGGGAGAGCCGAACCGGTGCGCTCGCACTTCAAACACCAGCGCCTGTCCCTTCTTGGCCTCAAACCGGAAGTGTTCAGAATTGGGGTAGTGCGCGGTACTGGTAATCGAGACCGGCGGCTGAATCATTTCACCGCCTTTGTACACAGGCGTTCGATCAACCAGGAACGTCGCGGCGTCCGAGCAACCGGTAGGCATGACCAGCGTTAATTGATAGGCGCCCACGGGGGCATTGTCCGGCACGTCGATGTGAATCAGTGCGCTCGAGTCGCGCGTTTCAAGAATCCGGCCGGCGAAGCCCACTGCCACAACCCCATCGCGGGTGAACGACAGCCGCGCGGATTTGTCGAGCAATCCGGCGCCGTAGATTGTTGCTTCCAGGCTTGCTCCGGGCGTCATGCTGATGGGCGACACGGTCTCGATATGTGGCGCGGTACGAATATCGAGCTGGTAGGTGAAATTGGGATCGAGCTGCGTGTGCGTCGGCTGCACCACCACGGTGTAAGTGCCGCTGCGTTCGAATTTGTACTCGATGAACGGATCCCAAATAAAATAGTCTTCGTTGCGTGTGATTTCGCGAGCCTGCTCATCGAGCAGGATCAGGGCCGCGTCCAGGCCATTGCCATTTCGCGCGGCCCGCAGATCGAAGATCCAGGTTTGTCCTGCGTCCGCACGGAAGCGGTAGAAGTCGAAGTCGCCATCGACGTTCAGCCGTCCATTGATGGTGACTGGCGGCTCGACTGGGTTTGCCTCGGCAAATGTCGAGTTGGGTTCTTGCTCCGTGACGTGGGGCAAATCGCCAACACGAAACAGCAGCAGGTTGGACGCGCCGCGCGGCGAGACCACGCGGAAATAGTGCGGACCATTAGTAGCCCCGGCGCCAACGCTGAACGCTAACCTCAGGCTCGTCGGGCGGGTGTCGAGGATTTTACCGGAAATGGATTCGTCCAGAAACACAACGGACGAGGCGCGGTCAAGAAACTCGCCGAGAATCTCGGCCTGCACGGTGGCGTCTGCACGAGACCCTTGAGGAAATACGGAGATGAGCCTGGGAAGCCGGTGCGGCAGCTCGGTTGTTTCCATTTCAGCAGGGAACGCCGGCGCGGCGAGCAGAAACAGAAGGGCAGGCAATTTCACTGGGTCAATGATGTTTCCTTGGAGAATCCTAGCACAAAAACCAGGGATCGCAGCCGTCTTGAACCCCGGCGTGAACCGCGTAGTACCATGGTGCGGAATGAATCTCGTTAGTTTGACTCCTCTGTTCGCGGCGATGATGTTTGCCATGCCGCTTCCGGCGCCGGCGGCTAACCGCATTGAGATTGGCCACAAGCTGTTTCAGAAAACTTGCTCGGCCTGTCACGGCACCGAGGCCAGGGGCGGACGTGGCCCGGACCTGACCAGCGGCCGCTGGAAGTGGGGATCCTCGGACGGCGCGATCCTGCAAAACATTCTTACAGGAATACCTGGTACGCAGATGCCCGCGTTCCCGATGCCGGAAGAGGACGCGCGGGCCGTGGTAGCCTGGCTGCGTTCACTCCGCAGCGTCGGCCCCGAGGAGCGAGTGACTGCCGATCCTCGGGCCGGCTACGCGCTGTTCTTCGGATCGGCCGGCTGCAGCCGATGCCACACCTTCGGCGGACGGGGCGGCCGGCTGGGACCGGACCTCACCCGCATCGCCGAAGAGAAGAGCATCGCCGAACTGAAAAAAGACATCACCCGGCCCGACGAGAGCCTACGGGAGGGTTACCGGACCGTGGAAGTGCGCACCGGCGACGGCTCATTGATTCGCGGCGTCATTAAGAACGAAGACACCTTCTCACTGCAGATGATGGACGAGCACGAAGAATTCCATCTGTTCTCAAAAACCAGCCTTAAGGAAATCACGCGCCCTCCGCGCTCGCTCATGCACGCACCGGACCTCAGCGCCGGCGATCTGGATAGTCTGATTGCTTTTCTCAAGAAAACCGAACCTTCGGAAATCCCTCCGGGTCCCTGGACCCCTAGCCCCGATCTCAACGTCTCGTTCCAGCGGATTCGCAACGCCCGGGAGGAACCCCAGAACTGGCTCACTTACTGGGGTGATTATGAGGGCACGCACTACAGCCGCCTTAAGTCCATCACGCCAGATAACGTGCATGCGTTACAGAGCCAGTGGTCCTTCCAGTTCGGCGGGACAAACGTGGAGAATACGCCGATCGTTGTCGACGGCATCATGTTCGTCACCGGCGCTCGGAACAACGCTGCGGCACTCGACGCCCGCACCGGCCGTCCCATCTGGCGTTACACGCGCCGGTTGCCCAATATCCATGCCCAATGCACCGTCATGACGAATCGGGGCTTTGCCATGCTCGGCGATCGTCTCTATATGGCAACGCTCGACGCCCACCTTGTGGCGCTTGATGCCAAGACTGGCAGCGTAATCTGGGACGTCCCCGTCGCCGATTATCGCGAGGGTTATTCGATTACGCTCGCTCCCCTGGCGCTCGACGGTAAGATCGTCGTGGGTATAACCGCGGGCGAGTGCGCGCTCGGCGGATTCGTAGATGCCTACGACGCGGCTACCGGGAAGAGACTTTGGAGGACTCACTCCACTGCCCAAAAAGGGGACCCTGCGCGTGCCACCTGGTCGCCAGAGTCATCCGCCGATGTGGGCGGCGGCCCCACCTGGATGACTGGCACCTATGACGCTGAAACCGACACCTTGTTCTGGGCCACCGGCAATCCGGGCGCGGATTACGACGGCACCGCGCGCCTCGGTGACAACTTATATACGTGTAGCGTTCTGGCGCTTGACCCCGCGACCGGAAAGATCAAGTGGTACTTTCAGTTCACGCCACACGATGTACATGACTGGGATGCCACCGAAACTCCCGTTCTCATCGACGCCCAGTTCGGGGGCCGCCCGCGCAAGTTGCTCATTCAGGCCAATCGCAACGCGTTCTTCTACATTCTCGATCGCGAAACCGGCCAGTTCCTGCTCGGCAAACCGTTCGCATACCAGACCTGGGCCAAAGGATTGGATGAAAAAGGGCGCCCCATCGTTCTTCCCGATACGGATCCTACGCCCAAGGGAGTCTACGTCTGCCCTGACGCCACTGGCGCCACCAACTGGGCCGCGCCTTCGTACGATCCGGCCACCGGTCTCTTCTTTGTTCCAGTCCGCGAAGGCTGTGCGAATTATACCCGCGAAACCATTACGCCGAAACCCGGCGATCCTTTCACCGGCGGCGATCCGCAGGAAGACCACAAACGAGGTGCACCGGGCTCAGTCCGTGCCATCGACGCGCTAACCGGAGATATCCGTTGGAACTTTCCCATGCACCTCGGCTCCGCGGCCGCTGGTGTGCTTGGCACAGCCGGCGGCGTGCTTTTTACCTCGGACCCCGAAGGCAGCCTCGTGGCTCTCGACGCGCGCACAGGCGCGCAGCTCTGGCGCTATCAAACCGGCGGCGAAATCCACAGCTCTCCGATTTCGTATGCCGTGGACGGAAAACAGTACCTGGCCATAGCAAGTGATTCGACCTTGTTTGTCTTCGGGCTGCCGTGAGGTTCTCACCTTGTGGGCTGTCGGATGATCTCCAGGTCAGAGAGTCTTCATGTATTCGACCAGTGCCTTTTTCTCGGCTGCGGTCAGCATCGTACCCCAGAGGTGGCCATAATTTCCATTTCCTGCAACGCTCGTATCGTATTTGAATCCGACGCGTTCGGCATCCGGGCCGCTTGACACGAAACCAACTCTTTGCGGATCGAGAACATCGTAGCCGCGGTAAAAGATTCGCGGTCGATTGGCAGGCGCCTCGAGAAGGTCGGTCAGGGTAGGAACCGACCCGTTGTGGAGATAGGGGCCGCGCAGCCAAAGGCCCTCCAGCGGAACATTGACATAACCGTTCTGTTTCACGAAATTGTTGAATTTCCAGCTATGGCCGGATGCGTAGCTGTTATAAGCCTGGGCTGCGCTTTGTGTCCACATATCTATGCGGTGACGATCCGTCTGAAGGTTTGGATTATCAAGCGGCTCTACCTTGCCGGTACGCGCACCGCCGATGGCGTGGCATGAAGCGCATTCCTTGTCATACACAGGTTTGCCCTTGGCGGCGAGCGAGGCGTCGACCGGGAAAGGGAACTTCGGCGGTTGTACCTGGCTGATGTAAGACTTAATGCGCTTGAGACTGGATTCGGTATCGGACTTCTTCCAATCACGGTCTACCCACTCAACCGGCGTGCCGTCTCCGATTGCGGAAGTGAGGACGACATCCTGTAAGTTATTGTTCAGACCGTCCCAGTGCATTGAATATCCGGTATGCTGCTTCAAGTTCCACAAAGGAACCATGTCAGAGTTTCCGATGCTTCCATCCACTGGCTGGTTCAGCACTCGATATTTAACAGGATTGAAGGGATCGATGCGGCCGTAGCCCCACGGCGGCAGATTCTTCATAAAACTGTATTGATTCTGGGCGTTTTGTTGGTTGAGCAGTGTGAACTTCGTGAAAGGGATTAGAGCAAACCGATAGATCAGACGATTGAACCAGGAAAGACGGTAATTTCTCGCGATCTCCGGCATGATGTTGCTGGCCGTGAATCGGGGATCGCTCGCGCACGCAAACAGGAATCGTAAATAGTCCTGCGGGCTCGTAGTATGGCTTGGCCCGGCTGGCACGATCACCGGCTTGTCACCGGTGGTTAGACGGTACGTCGCGGTATGGCAGAATGCGCAATTAATACCGATGCGTTCGATTCCTATGGTTTGTTTCGAAAATCCGATCGGCAGTTCGTGTCCTTCCTGCCAGATGATTCCAAGTGACTCGTACCCGCCGGGCCTGGGCAGGAGGTCGGGGAAAACGCGCGGAAGCACCAACCAGAGCCAGTAGGGAACGCCCGATGTGCTCTCTGTCCCGATGGAACCATAAAGGAAGTGTGCCTCATCGGAGGCGAAGTGCGGCGGCGGCAATTCCCGAAAGAATCCAGCGCAAGTGACACCACCAATCAGCAGAATGAGAAGAAGAGCGACAGCAATTAATTGCGGCTTCCTATTGTCACTAGTGCTGGTGGCCGCTGCTGCCGGGTCTCGCAAGGCCAAATAAAGTAGAATCGCTTCCGGGATGAAAAAGATAAGATCGAGCAAGCCCATCACGAAGTAGTCGCTGTTGAAGCCACAAAAGAACACGACTCCAGTGAGCCGGGCAAGAACCGAAAGCCACGCAATGGAGCGGTAGTATGTGGGATTGATTGCTGCCGGTATATAGAAGAGACTCAAAAGTATGAGCAGCAGGGCAGCAAAGCTCGGCCACATGGCGGGCGTGGCCGCGGGCATGGAAAACACTGCCAGCACCTGTGCCGGCGCGAATAGGACAGGCACCGCAAGGGCGAGATTGACAACAATGCCGAGCCAGACTACACGGCTAAACCAGGTGCCGAACTTATTCATAGGTTGTTACAGCGTCTTCATGTACTCGATTAGGTCCATCTTTTGGTCGTCAGGCAGCTTCGTCCCATACAAATGCCCGCCATTGCCATTGCCCGGAACGGATGTGTCGTAGAGAAATCCGGCGCTCTTCGATTCCGGGGTGTCATACACGAACCCGGCTTTCTTCTGGTCGTAAACGTCGTAGCCGCGAATGAATTGTTTGGGACGCTCGTTCGGGTCCCGCAGTAAGTCCCATAGCGTCGGGACCGAACCGTTGTGAAGATAAGGGGCTCGAGCCCAAATGCCATCCAGTGGCTGACGCGCGTAACCATCAGTTTTTGCGAAGTGGGTAAATTGATACGGGCTCTCCGGGTAGAGTGCCGCTTGAGTGGTGGCGAAAACATAAGTGTATGAGTTCAGCCGGAAAGGATCGGTATTTACTTCGGCTAGGCTTTCGACAGTTCCCGTTTTGCTGCCGCTGAAGGCGTGGCATTCGGCGCAGTGTTGATTGTAAATAGTCTGGCCACTCGCGACCCGGCGCTGATCGATGGCAAAGGGATACTTAGGCGGCGGTAAAGTCCAAATCCAGTCATGGATACGCTGCAAGCTGGGATGATCGACAGTAACTGGAGTCACTCCCGCGCCGAGCGAAGCGCTGAGATTGCGCTCGTCGACGGAAGTGTTGTTGCCATCCCAGTGCAGGTGCATTCCCTCACGGGGCTTCTGATTCCACAGGGAAGGGAAGTCTGACGCACCGATAAGCTCATCGTGAGGGAGTTGATTGAGATTCCAGTTGAACTGAATGGCTTTGTAGGGATTAAACGTGTCTACCCGTCCCGGGCCCCATCGCGGCAGAGAATCTCTGAAAAGTGGGCCGGTCCGATTTTGACCCTGGACAACTTGCTCTTTCAACCGGCGAATGAGAACAAACTTGTAGATCAAGCGTTGCATCAGGCTGACGTGCTCGCCCCGCTCCTTCGCCTTCGCGATTACGTTGTCCGCTGTCAATCGATCGTCGAGCGTGCAGGCCGTTACGAACTCAAGCAAGCGTTCGAGGTCGAGCTGGTGAGCGGGCATTCCCAGAACGATTGTGGGCTGGGCGCCGGCGGCTACGCGCACGGTACCCGTGTGGCAAACGGCACAGTTGAGTCCAACTTCGTCTATTCCGAGGCGGCGCCGGCGGGAAATACCGATGGGAAGGTCGTGGCCTGCTTCGAAGACCAGCCCGACTGATGCGTACCCGCCGGGAAGCTTGTCCGGGCACACGGCCGGCAGGGCCTTGAACACGAGGTAAGGCGGTAGCAAACCACCCACCGGTGTGAAGACGGAACCGCCGGGCTCGCTGCCAATGGAGCCGTACTTGAAGTGTTCGCGGATATCGGTGTGTTCGAGCGGCTTGTCAGCAGTGAAGTACCAAACCAGATAAAGGGCGATGATCACCAGAACAACCGACGGAATCAGGATCAACAGCAACCGAAACTTCCGTTGATATCGGTCCACCGGGCTGGTTTGTATGTCGTCGACGAGATTTCCTTGCCTCGTCCGTATGATCATCTCGTCGGCCACGGCAGCTTCTCCTAATCTCCCGCCGTTGCCTGAAACTGTGAAGGCCGGTAAACCTGCATGATTTCGGCTACCATGGCTTCGTGATCGCCGCCGTAACGCCGCACGTCGTAGCAACCTAGCGGATTGGCGACGGCATTTACCAGGCAGCGATTGCAGAACGAGCATGGCTTCTCAGGAAGATCGCCGCCGGATGCGAAGACCTGAGGCAGGCTGCGGTTCGCAATCAGCGGACGGGCGATGGAAACTGCATCGGTATAACCTTCAGAGATGACGCGCCGAATGACGCTAGCGTCCTGATATCCGCCGGTGTTAATGATGGGCACCTTCACGTTCTTTTTGATTTCCTTCGAGTACTCGGAACTTACTGCCTCGATCGGATGATCCTTCTTGGTGCGGCCCCAGAAGAATGTGAAAATTGGGCGCAGGATCTTGAAATGAAACATTGTGTAGTTCATGTAGCCACGAACACCACTCGATATCATGGCCCCGTACCACCAGTTCAATTCGTCCGGCGGAAATCCTCCCGAGGGCAGCAGCGGATGCGGAAAAATGTTGCCTATGGAGACGTGGATGGCATCCACGCCTGCCTCTTCCGCCCATTTCGCGACCTGAATGCCCTCCTCAAGAGTGTTGCCTTTCTTCTCCCAGGGATAGAGAGCATCGCCGAAATCAACAGCGTTTAGCTTGGCCTGTAAGTGGTAATCGCTGCCGACCTCCTTGCGAATGGCCTGAATGATTTCGAGCAGGAATGCAGCCCGGTTGCGCAGCGTACCGCCGTACTGGTCCTCGCGGTCGTTAATGGCGGAACTTAAGAACTGGGTGATCAGGTAGCCATGCGACGCGTGTAGTTCGACTCCATCGAGACCCGCATCGCGAGCGCGGCGTGCGCCATCGGCGAAATGCCGGATAGTGTCTTGGATCTGCTGGAGCGTCATGGCTTCGCAGAGTAGCCCATGAAAGGTATCGGAACGGTTAGTGGATGAAAGTGCTTTCTCCTTGAAGTTCTCAATGCCCGGGTTGTCGCGCTGCCGGCCGGAGTGGCTCAACTGCAGAATATACGTGCAGTCATGGCGATGGACCGCTTCACCTACTTTGCGCCAGAATGGGATCTTATCGTCGCTGTCGATCATGGCGTAATTCGGCAGGATGCGGCCCCGAATATGCACGGGCACGAATGACGATATGATGGCACCCACACCGCCGCGCGCGAACGACTCCTCCCAGTTGATTCGGGTCTGAGTGCCTGAACCGTCGTAGTTATCCCATCGGCCCGAGATGCTCGACCGGAAGAGGCGGTTCTTCACCGTTAGATTTCGGAACTTCAGCGGCTGGAAGATGAGGCCGTTATCCATCAGGTGACCTCTATGAGACCTTTCAAAGCTAGAAGGTCTTCATATATTCGATCAACGCCTTTTTCTGATCATCGGGAAGATCCGAACCGAACGTATGCCCATGGTCTTCGATGAAATCCGGGCATTGATTCAAGGCGAGCAGATCAGGAACAATTTTCTTGAGATCGTCGTCAAACTGTCCCCGGTTCGCAAGGACCTCGACCAGGCGGACGAGCCGCTGAGGATCCTGCACCAGTTGATTCAACGTGGCGAGCACAGCGGGAAGCTGCGCTGCCTTGTACGTGTTTATGTTCGCCAGAAGATTGACCGGCGTTCCCGCCGGAATGCGGATTTCGAGAGCGCCCACCTTCAGTACGGATGCTTTCCCGGTTACCTTGATGGTGGCTTTCCCGGCCCGCTTCTGGGGCCAGAGAAGTTTCTCGGCCGCGTCTTGGAACGCTGTCATGCGCCCCTGCACGGAGGGATCATTGTTAAAGAGTCCGAGCATGTTGTTATGCAGGAACGGCGCTGTGGCCCAGACACTAATCAATGACGGCGTGCGGTAATAGCCGCCGTTTGGAATCGCGAATTCGATGGGCGTACTGGCATTGAACGGGTTCTCGAAAATCAGCTTGCCAGGCAAGGGCAGCTGCTTAAAGGTCCGCGAAGAGAAATCCTGCCAAATGTGCCCTTCCATCGGATTCGTGCCAATTGCGCGGGCAGCGTTGGTGCCGATCGCGAGATTCTTGTTTGCTGACACCAGCGGATAGCGGTCGTCGTCCGAAAGGAAGTTCTTGTCGAGAAATCCATCAGACTTTACAAGCTTTACCCACGCCGCCCTGGCCTCGGGCGAATGCTTGTCCAAATGAGCCTGTGTGATTTCCGGTGGCAGTTTGCTCGAATGGCAACGAGCACAATTCTCGGCGAAGGCAGTTTGACCAAGATCCAATGTCTCGGGGCTGGCGGTCAAATAATTCTTTCCACCGGGCGCATCTTTCAAATGATAAGGCTGGTTTGCGTCCAGGAAATTGGCCGCGTCAGTCATTCGCGCCGAAGTAAGTTGCCAGTCCACGCACTCTTTACTTGCTTTTGCGATTTCAAAGGGATGCTGCGGCTTAAGGATTCCGAAGAAGGTATCTTCCAAACTGCTCCGATAGTCCGGGCAACTCCCAATGTTGATATAAACGCGTAGCGCGGCGCCCGCAGGACCAATGGAATCCGAACCGTCCTTAAGGATGTGCGGCACGTCCTGCACCGTCCCGTCATTCATCGTTTCAGTGTGCTTCGGCCGGGCGGAAAGAATGTACCAAATGGAATTGATGGCATTTGGATTATTAATGAAGTCGCTGCTGATACGGCTGGTGTCGGAGGTTCCGGCCTGCTGCGTGTAATACTGCCAATACAGGAAATTATCATCAGGCAGTCCTCCGAGGTACATCTCACCTTCCCTGAGGTATTGATTGCCGATCGCAGGCGCGAGATTCTCCCAATGAGGATTTGCCGGATCCGCCGGCGGGTTCACCGGATTAAAGGAAATGTGACAGATTCCGCAACTCAGTCCGGCTATGTAAGGGGGCTCCATGTCAGCGTCTTGATTGACGTATTGGTTCCCATCCCAGTGAGAGGGATTGAACTGTGGGTTGGGGAACAAGCGAAGGCCCATGATGCCGCTGGAGTACGGGTCGTCGCAGTCATCCAGCATGAGACCATAAGCATCCGGTTTCGACGCTTTCCTGCATCCCGGATCGTTGATCACCCCAAGCTTCTGAAATCTTTGTTCACGCGGAGTTCCGGTAATATACTTCAGCATGTTGACATTAAGAGGAAGCTGAAGGGCGTGCGATGCTGTCCTGATCTTTTTCTCTGTGAGCCGCCAGAAGCGTGGATTCCCGCGGGCATTTTCCGGGCTGCCGTCGGTTCGGAGAGGATCCCCGCCGGTCCACAGATACCAGGTGCAGGCTCCTTTTTTCTGCTCCTCTGTCAAATAGTATCCGTAATGATCGGGAATATAGCCTGGTATGCCATTACATGTCTGCGTGTACTTAGCGAACCTAAGTTTAGGATCCGGATACTGCTTTTTCGACGTTTGCTCGCAACTGGATTGGAGCATGGTAATTGCGATCAGGACCAAAACTTGCGGTGAGTGCAGAAACGTTCTGTTCATAAATCCACACTATATTCGCGGAGATAGAATGGCCTCGGCTAGACATCCCTGTTGCCCTCCTACCCTGCGATCCTGGACCTTGGGGGCGCGAAAAACTGGACTACGTAAACTGCAATGGCGATAATATCTTGGTTCCACCGCAAAGGCAATACCCTAATTCATGGCATTTGACGGTGGTTTTCGGATTCGTTTGTGACTGAATTTTCCGCGATGTCAGTCAACAGGAGCTGCGTTATGCGCAATGTCGGACGCGTTTTGGCCCACATCGCTATAATCCTGCCTGTTGTGCTGCTGGCGATTGCGGCAGTAACGGTCGTGACCGGTTCCGCAGACGGATGGCTCACAGCGCTTATAAACGGTCCGCTGGTGAGAATTGCAGGCGAACGCGCCGGCCTTCGTTTACACGTTCAACGCCTACATGCTGCCTGGCAGAGTGGCTGCCCGGTGTTACTCGAATTAAATGGCGCCGAAGTTACTTTCCAGAGTGCAATCGCCGGGCATGGGTCTGCGGAGACCGTGCGGTTGTGCGGCGGCGCAGTCGCTCTCCACGGCATCGTGGCGGGCTCCCCGCAGCGCGAGAGCCTGCTGGCGACACAGGAGGCGCGCGCGAATCTTTTCACCCATTTTGCCGTGGCGGAAAAGATTGCCATGGCCGATCGCGCGGGGCGGGTGCTTTTCGCCGTTGACAAGGGTGAACTGGCCGAATCCGGCCAGTCGCTGCGGATACTCGGTCTGGCCGCACTGCAAGATCCGGATTCTGGGGAACCAGCGGCTCGCGCTGAGCAGGTGCAAACTAGCCCATTCCATCTGCCATCGCAAAGGAACGGGGATCTGACCCTCGCGCATCTCGCTGCAACCGGCCTGCAGTTGCGATGGAACCGCGCAGGCCAAACCGCTGAACGCGTCGTCGCGCTTCAGGAAAGCGGCCGGGAGCTTACCGGTCTTGCGCAGCAGGCGCTAGCGTCCGGAGGCAAGCTACTCATCGTTATCCGCCATCTTTCGTATTGGGCGCTGTTGGCGGCTACGGTTTTCGTCACGATTTTGAAATGGCTTGCTTCCGCCGAAGTGCGACCGAGAGCCATTTGGGTTCTGATCGGCTTTGTGCCCGCATTCGTCGCCTACGGTCTCTTCTTTTTGTTTCGGCAGATTTCCACTGCGGCGGGACTGGTTGTGGCTGCGGTCGCGCTCGGGACTATCTTCGCAATTACGCTACGCCAGATCTTTTACCGGCGAAACGATGCGTGGCTTAAGCGATGGGAGCCATTCGTCGTTGACGCGGTGGCGCCGGTAACCCTCATTCTCCTGCTTTTGCTTTATGGTTTCGAATTGCGCCTGCCGTCAGGAAACCTTCCGGGCTCGATCCTTCTATTCTCGGTCGATCTGAAAGCGCTCAACGCACGTCTGGAGTCAAACGTTTTGACATCAGAGATAGAAGTGCCCGCAGCCAACCTGACGGCACTAAAACTGGTCCTAAAGCCTGACGGGACGGGGTTGGATACCGCGATGCTCCACCGTTTAGAACTTAGCAGTGGAGACGCGTGGATGCGGGATAAAGCGGGGCAAGAACTGGCTCGAGGCCAGATTCATAGTCTCGCTATCGTTGACATCAACGTGGGCAAAGAGGCCGGGCGAGTCCGGCCTTTTGCCGTGAAAGACCTGCAAATGAAGGCGGCCATCGAGAGCCGAATCCTGGCCCGGCACGTTCGCGAATTCCGCTGGCTACCGGCCGATTGGCACGAACCGCAGCGCCTTCAACTCCGGGTTTCGGGCAGCCTGTCGCAGAAAGAGCATTTGCAATTCGCTGCTTCAGGGGAGGTGAGGAGTCGCGCCCTCAATTTTGAAGCCACAACGAAGGGCGATTCCGATTCGATGCAGATCACAAGCCTTCGTTCGCTCAAGAATTCGCCGCTGCAGATCGGTGGCGCAACCGGAACAGTCACCTGGGTAGCCGGTTTGAAAACAGCCCTCTCTATGCGAGAGATGAGTGGGCCGGGGTTCAGTGCCGAGTCCGGCAGCGTGGATGCTTCTCTTCACGCGCCGCTATTCGCCATGACCAGCCGGGTGCAGGGCGCAAATCTCTCGATCCATGGGTACCATGCAACTCTTGATTCGTCTATTTTCGATTTAGCCGTCAAAGAGCGAGCATTTTCAACTTCCGCATGGGTTTCCGGGCTTACTTTAAGCAGCCAGAAAGACGGAGCACAGAATTCGTGGCTCCAGGCGGATTTCCCAAGCGCGGATGCACACGCCTCCAGCAGTCGAGCTGGCTGGAAGTCCCTCGAGGGAACAGTCACCGTCCGTCTCGCGGACGGCGACCAGAGCATCTTCTCGATAGATCGTCCGTTGCGTTTTTCCGCGATCCCCGCAAAGGGCGCGGTTATCGTGCCCGAGCAGAATCTGGAGCTCGAGGAAAGTGTGACTACCATGATCCCTCGGCGGCTCGGTTTGACGCTGGCGCTCACGGGCGATTTGCAATCGATAAATCTTCAAACTCGGATTCCGAAAATGGTCCTGGCAGATGTTGCGCCGCTCCAGATCGAGATCGACGGATTGCAGATGTCGAGTCAATGGCGCCGCGGCAAAGCGCCCGAACTTAGCTTTAGCAGCGGGTGGAATCAACTCGTCCTTCCCGCGATCCCCTGGAATTGGACTTTGAAAGATATCGCGAAATTACGGCTGGAAACAGAGGGAACTGCCACGCATGAACTGTTCCAACAACTGGACGCATTACGGGGGCGGGCTGGTGGATTGCGCTTCGAGCCTGGCCGCTGGTTTCGCATCGAAGGCCACGCTAGGCCTGGGGCCAGCTTGCTGCTGATCCAAGGCCGCCAGGGCGCGGGTGTCCGCATTTCTCCGGTAGTGGACACTCGCCTGGTGCGCATCAAGCGCGGGCAAATCGCCGAGAGTGAGATCCATGCGGATGCACCCGGAATTCGTACTCTCGACGGTTACGGGAATCTGAGCACAGCCGCTGATTGGAAGGCAACCGGGGACTCCAGCACTTTAGCGGTGCACGTTCGCGGGAGCGACGGCGCCGATCTTCTGAACACTACATTTCTGCGCCAGCCTGGACGCTTACGCTTCAACCTCGACAAAGAGCTGTCTTTCGCTCGATTCATTCCGGAGGCCCGCCCATTCTTAAGCAAGGCGGGGATCGATCTATCGAACTTCGAAATCGGCGCAACTCTGGTGCAACTCGAGGGACAGGCAGATTTTGCCGGGAGCCAGTGGACGGGTCTGGCTGCCCGCGTTGAGACCGCCCCCGGCCCACTGTTCCGCTTTACACCCGGCACTCCTCACGCGAATCCGCTCGAGGTAGCCGTCGGATCCGGCGGCGCCAGACGCGGGCTTGGGATCACTCTGGCCGCAAAAGACGGAACGGCGCGCGTGACGGCTGAGGTTCCAGTGCTGGCTGTCCGGTCGGGTGATGGAGCGGAGCACGCAAATATCGACGCTGACGTGACCGCGACGTTGTCCCATAGCACCAAGGCAAGTCCGCTCATTTCAAAGATCCGAAGGACAAGTACCAATGTATGGGCCGGTATAGAAGGAACGCGACGTGCCTTCGGAGCGAACTCCGGCGAAAAAGCGCCGTTAGCCTGGAAGCTAAACCTGTCCAATGACGTCGCGCAGGGATCGGCTTTCACCTTCGATCACAATCGATTGAAATTGCGTTTGCGCGCGGAGCCATCCTTCGTCTCGCTCGGCCGTTCCATGCGCTTCGACTTTTCCTCGAGCATTGCGGCCGATCTTTCGCTGCAAGAAGATCAATTGATCCTGGATGCCCTCACGCGAACGCGCTATGACGCTCAATTCGAGGGTCTCGGAAGGTATCGGGCGGACGTCAGCCTTCCGCTATTAATCGCGTTTGGCGACGCGTTGCAGCCGGTGAATGCCCCGCAAGGTCCGCTCTGGGATTCGCGGCGTTACTTGCAATTCTGGGATGGTTACCGGCCTGTGAATGCGGCGGGTGGGAGCAAGGATTCTCTGCGATGGACCGAGCTTGCGTTGGGGCCAGTGCGGATCGAAGAAGTTTCTATAGTTCCACCATTGCATGCGACGGTAGAGGTCTCGAAAGAAGTGGTTCAATTGGATCTGCCGGCTAAGGGCAGTTTCTTGTATGGTGAGTCGGCGGGTACGCTGCAGTCGCAATTGCGGTGGGCCGGCGATGAGGCGGTGCTGGATTCGTTCCTTGGATGGTCTCTGCAGGGTGCGCAAACGGACGCCCTGCATCTCGCGACGCGGTTGGGATATCGGCCGTTTGTCCAAGATCGTATCGGGCTTTCGCTCGCTGCCTCGGCGCGGGGAGTGACGCTAAGCCGGCGCTTGCTCCAAGCTGCACTCGCCGATCCCGGCAGGTTTAACCAGTTCGACAGAATGGCATTGGATCTCGACGTGGGCAGCGTCCCCGGCTCTGTCGGCAGACTACAATTCGAGAGCGATTTCGATGTGAAGCGAATGAACGATCTCATGCGGCAGATTGCGACCGATATTCAATTAACGTTCCCGCCGGAATCGATCACCTGGGACAATGCACGGCTAAAGTTGCGGCTGAAGGATGGCGCGCTGCAGAATGATGCGCCATTGGTCGCGTTAACCGGCGTGCAAGGCGCCCGCAACAATCTCGCGCAGTTTTCCAGTTCCCTACGGCTGTTTGCGGGAAGAGATCGTACCACACCTTTTCAGGATGTTGTTCACACGCTGACGCTGTTCAACGAGAGGTTTCGATGAAGCCGAGGATGGCAGTTCCACTCATTCTTGTTTCCCTGGCTCTGCCCGCTTGTCGAAAGAACCCGCCGCGCCTGGGTCTGGACGTAGATCTTTATCTACACCCCGAAAGTGCCTCGCCGAACGACACAATCCTTGAGGCCGCGATCCGCAAACGGTTGCATGAAAATCAAGCGACGCAGCCTGCGGCAATCCAGGTACAGGTGATCCAGCGGGTGGTGTTCCTCAGCGGGAATGTGGAGACTCAGCACGTGAAAGACGCGGCAGCCGAAGTCGCGCAGAGTACCGAAGTCATAGTGAACGGAGAGGCAATTAAGACGCCCGAACCAGTGCACAACCGGCTTACCGTGCAGTGACAAGGCGGCCTTTGTAACGAATGGAGGGCTATGAGCACTATCCCTTTTGGACGGGGTTTATGACGACGTTTGGAAAGCAGGGTAAAGCTGTGTCTAAATACCTCGGTCTGATTCTGGCACTGCTGATCCCGGCCTCGTCATCCGCGCAGTCAGACGATCCGGAGAAGAACCTTCCGCCCGCATTTCATTGCGGCGATCGTAATGACCTACCAATGAGCGGTAAGGACAAAGCGTGCTACTGGTGGACCAATTCGTTCAACGCGCAGATGCTGTTTGGCGCTGCTTTTACCACGGCATTGGATCCAATTTTCAACGGCAGTTCGGACCCGTACTGGGGCCAGGGCGCGAGGGGCTTCTCCAAGCGTTTTGGCACACGTGTCGCGCAGAGTATGACCAAGGGTACCGGCCAAGCCTTGGTGGGTGCATTATTCAAAGAAGATCCCCGGTTCTTTGTGTCGCGTAAGCAGGGTTTCTGGCCTCGGTTCGGCTTTGCTCTCGCGCATACCCTCATTGTGAAGAATGATAACGGCCGGCAGCAGCTTTCGGCGGGACGGCTTGCCGGTGCCTTTTCTTCCGGATTTGTTGGCATGGCTTGGACGCCTGGCCCGATCAATAGCGTGGATAACGCACTCGTTCGTACGGGCACCGCGATGGGCGGCGTGCTTGCCGGTAGTCTGTGGACAGAGTTTCAGCCGGACGTCATGAAGCTGGTCTCCAGTATGTTTCGACGGCCGCCCAAAGCGGCTCCCGCCCCCGGAGCGCCTAAGCCATGAAGCCGCTTATAGTCGTCTTGATATTCGCCGCCTTCACCGGTTGTGTGCCTCACAAGCAATGGCGCACACAGGCTGCCTCCGCTGGACCAGCGCCGGACGCGAATGTAGAAAAGCGCTTCGTCATACCCACGGACCTGAATAAGAACCGGATCTATTCGCTTGCCTTTGTCGAATTCAAGAATAACGGCGAACCGTGGGACAAGCGCCAGCTGGATGAAGCCCTGCGTGCGATTGACGATGCCGATCAGCGTTCCAATCATCACGCGCTGGTGATCACGTTCCTTCACGGTTGGAAGAACAATGCCGCACCGTCAAACAACAACGTCTTCGACTTCCGCCGTCAACTGAATCGCATCGCGTCGAATGCCTGTCAGGGCGATAAGGGCCATTGCGGCGTCGTCGGCATATATCTCGCGTGGAGTGGTGATCTCGTCAGTCGCGACTGGAATACGCTTCGCAACCTGACCTACTTCGACCGGCGTGACACCGCCGTAAACGTAGCCGCCGCTCCGCTCGGCGACGCTCTGTTCGCAATCATGAAGCAGGTGAAAACCGGCCCGGAGCGCAGCACCAATCACTCTGTCGTTGTAGGTCATTCCTTCGGAGGCTTGATCCTTGAATATGCCATTACAAAGCGGATGCGGGAACTCGGAGACGAGTTGCACCAGGAGCTAGGAAAGCACACCACTTTGGAAGGCTACCATCTAAAGACTCTCGAGGACTTCGCCGACCTGGTGGTCTTGATCAATCAGGCCGCGCCGGCCACCAATGCGGTAACGCTCTTGAGCCATTATCGTGAGGATCTCGCACGGGTAAATCTCCTGAGGCCGCCTTCGAAATCCGACTGTGCGCCCGGCGACTCGTCACAGGAATGCAAAGAGCTGACCCGTCCGCTGATCCTATCCATATCGTCGGAAACCGATCTGGCGACTCGGACCGTATTGCCCATTGCCGAGACCATCGCCGCGCCAAAGAACCGTCCAAAGACACTCCCTCCGGATGTGCGGTTGCCTCCAGGCGTCGATACCAAGAAGGTCTTTACCACCACCGCAACCTTTACGCCCCAGCTAGCCAGCCATCAGTTGATCAAGTGCGCGAACGGAGATTGCACGCCATGTTTGAAGGAGGACAAATATTATATCCCGGTGTCCATCACATTACCTGCCTACGCTCCCGGAAGCAGCACCAACCAGGACACTCCCATCAAATACTGTCTGGCGCGGGTGCGGGACCGCAACGCCTGGAACCACACACCCTATTGGATATTTACGATTCCCACGGAAATAGTGCCCGACCATAGCACCATCTTTACCGATCGTTTCATCGATTTCCTGACCGCGTTTTTGCCGCCGTTGGAGAAATTCAACCCGGGCCAGCCTGCGCTGCCCAGGCAAACGTTGCATACGGCGAAGAGCCAGTAGTCTTGCCTCGAGTCTCGTTCTCCATGCTCCATCCCCGCATGTGTAATAAACTGCCAGGATGCGACGATTTCAATCCGGCCTAGTTTTTGTCTGCGCGCTCCTGAGTCCAGCCCTTTCGCAGAAGGAGAGTAATCCGTTCGTCGGACGGTGGGATTTCAACATCACGACACCCGGAGGCCCTCGAGCAGTTTGGCTGGGCGTGCATGCGAAGGACGGCAAACTGGAGGTGTGGTACCAACCTACCGGCGGCAACGTCTATGAAGTGAAAAATTTCCATCTGAACGGTTCGCATCTGACCCTCGCTCTTTCTCCGACGCTCGCTTGGGAACTCGATGCCAGCGGCGGCACGCTCACCGGTGTGCAGAAGCGCGGGAGCAACACTCTGGAGTTGGCAGGGGTTCGTGCGCCGGAGTTGAAGCGCGACGCCCCCAAGGCATGGACCAATCCCGAGCCGCTATTTAATGGCAAGAACCTCGACGGCTGGGTGCCGATTGGCAACCCCGCCCGCAGCCACTGGGCCGTGCAGGATGGGCTGCTGGTGAATCAGGAGCATGGTGCGAACTTGAAAACGACTCGGACATTTGACGACTTCAAGGTGCACTACGAAGTGAACTGCCCCAACAACGGCAACAGCGGCTTCTACCTGCGTGGCCGCTACGAGGTCCAGATCGAATACGAACCCCTGAGCGAGAATCCGCCGGAGCGGCGCATCGGATCGATCTACGGGCGCATCGCACCTAAAGTTGAGCTACCGCGAACGCCCGGCCAATGGGAGACGTTCGACGTCACGCTGGTAGGACGTAACGTAACCGTTGTTCGCAACGGGGTGACCACGATTGACCACCAGGAAATCGAAGGCATCACCGGCGGTGCACTGGATGCCAACGAAGGCGAGCCCGGTCCCTTCTACATTCAAGGCGACCACACCGGTGGTTTGAAATTCCGTAACATCACGGTCTCCGTTCCACGACGGTGACCTTCGGGGAGCTCAGGCTCGCGTTAGTCAAACGCGATTCTGTTCTTCCAGGACCGTCTTCACTTTTTCAGCAAGAGTCGCCGCAGAATACGGCTTTTGAATGAAGCCCGCCAATCCCTTGCCGGTGAACCGTTGAATGGCCTCGACTTCGTTATATCCGCTCGAAAGAATGACCTTAACATCGGGCTGACTGGTTTTGAGGCGTCGAAGAGTCTCTTCGCCGCTCATGACGGGCATAGTCATGTCGAGCAGCACCAATGAGACTCTGTCGGCCAGTACGTTGAACAGATCCACACCTTCTTTGCCGCTCTCCGCAACCACCACCGTGTACCCGTAGTGTTCCAGCATCGACTTGGCTGTCCCCCGCACGAGCGGCTCATCGTCGATGACCAGGATTGTGGCGGTTCCCGCGAGCAACTGATCGGCAGGTGCATGCGCGTTCTGGACCTGTGTCTGATCGGCGCAAGGAAGAATAACCTTGAATGTTGTACCGCGGCCCGGCGTGCTATAAACTTTCATCGCACCCCTGTGTCCTCGCACGATCCCCTGAACGGCGGCCAGCCCAAGCCCCCGTCCGGTGAATTTGGTTGTAAAAAACGGGTCAAAAATTCGCTGGATCGTGTCTTCGTCCATGCCGCAACCCGTGTCGTGGACCTCTAACGTCACGTACTTCCCGGGTTGAATTTCGATTGTGCTGAAAGTTGTCTTCAGATAGGCATCATCGACGTCCTGCACGCCCGTCGTAACGAGGAGTGTGCCGCTCTGGTCGGCCCCAATCGCCTCGGCGCCGTTAATCACCAGATTCATTACAAGCTGGTGGAGCTGCCCGGCATCTCCTTCGATCAACGGCAAATTCTCCTGCAGCTCGAAACGCAACTGCACGGTTCTGGGAATCGATGTCTGAACGAGGTTGCTGATCTCACGCACGAGGTCCGAGAGGCTGATCGATTCAACGACAAACCGGCCTTTACCGGCATAGGCCAACAGCTGTCTGGTCAAGAGCGCAGCGCGTTCACTGGCGGCGAGGATGTCCCTAATCATCGAACGGGCTGGATTATTCGACGAGAGCGTCTCCAGGGCCAACGATGCATTCCCCAAGATTCCCACCAGCAGGTTGTTGAAATCGTGGGCTACGCCGCCGGCCAGCACGCCCAGACTCTCCAGCTTCGCGGACTGCAGAAGCTTCTCCTCAAAACGCTTGCGTTCAGTAATATCGCGCGCAATATGGGATGCCCCGGTAACGCGGCTTTCTTTGTCTCGAATGGGCGAAACAGTGAGCGAGACATCGATCCGGCGGCCGTCTTTTCTCAGACGGGCGGTCTCGTAATGCTCGACGGGTTCCCCGCGTCTGATGCGTTCCAGGATTTCACTCTCCTCGTCAGGCCGATCGGGAGGGAGCAGAAACGACATCGGCTGGCCTTTGGCCTCCGCAGTCGAATACCCGTAGAGCCGCTCGGCGCCAGCATTCCAGGTCAAAACGATTCCCTCCAGCGTCTTACTGATGATTGCGTCGTCAGAAGACTCAACGATCGCGGCAAGGTGCCAGACGGCTGGCTCTGGAGACATCAAATCGGGGCTTGGTATTGAGGATTGCATGTGCAGACCGCTTAATCTTATCGCGTTCAGCCTCACGGCTGGGCGTGCGCTCTGTGTGTCGTAACACCTTGTGCGGTGCCGCGCTACCCGTGCAAAACGTTGCTTACCGATAGGCTCGGCGAGGTTGGCCGGCAGCTAGCCCGGCTCGTTCACCATAGTTCCAGTACTGGCTAGCCCTTCACGAGCTCACGGGGTTTGGTTGAGGTGGGTCAGAGCGAGATCTTTGCGTTGAAGTGGGCGCCTTCACGCCATCGCCTGGAAGCTTTAGCGATTGGGCCGGCTCACGCGCAGTGTGCGCCCAACCAAGAGAAGAGCCCCGGCGGTCAGCAGCAGAAGGAGGTACGAAGGTTCTGGCACGGTGCCGATGATGTCGATCTGACCGTTGGTCAACGTGTTGATTGGTACGTTGTTCGACAGATCGTCTGAGAGGCTCGTCGCCGGAAAAGCGGCGAATGTCACAGGAACAGTTTCCGAATGCGCCGTCGCAGAGACGTCGAAGAGTATGTGTCCAAGCCCTACTGTCGCGCCCGCGCCCAATGTGACGCCAGAGCCAATGGCACTATAAAGATCGCTGGCCTTCAGGTCCTGGCCGGTGTGTGCCACTGTTATGTTCGGGCCGAATAGCGAGTTGCCGTTGAAAATATATGGATCCAGCAGCGTAGCCGTATTTGCTTCACTCAACTGGACATCTGTACTGGGGACTGATATCTCGAAGGTTAAACCCGCAAGGGACACAGCTGGTCCGCTGAGGTTTGTGAGCAGTACGTCAAAGCCGTTGCCCGATGTACCCGCATTAACATCAATTGGGGACTCAATCGAGATCTCCAATGAGTCCGCCCGGACAGGAACGGAATAGAGCAGGAATGCTGCAGCTCCTAGAACCAGCACCGTCGCGAACTGAGAATTCATTGGTATAAAACTTCTCTTAACTTTCATCCCCAACCTCCGCTTTCTTTTCGGGCTTTACATAATTCTATAACTACTCAGGGCAGCGAGGTACCGACTCTCGTTCGCACAATCTGCACATCGGCGATGTCCACCACTCCATCGCCGTTCATGTCCGCAAAGACGTTGTACGGGGCGATTGTGGCGTCGTTGACGCTGACCAGGTCGGCCGCGTTAACGACACCGTCGTCGTTAGTGTCACCCCACAGGATCTTGAGTGCTTGGATAAAGCCGGCGCCGCCCGATAGGCTGTTACCTGCCGCATCCTTCAGCGCGTTAGGCCCAGTTCCCGACAGCACGATGTTTAAGTTGCCTTGCGGCACGGGTGTAATGGACCAAGTCAGAGTATTCGTTCCGAGTCCACTGAAACCTTGCACCGCTACGCCTGAGATACTCGTGGCGCTTCCCGTGATAATGGGCTTGGAGAAGACCACCCGGATACCAGTGATGTCCCATGGCAAGCGGGTGCGTTTGGAGGTTGTCACGTTGTAACTCTGGGCGCCGAATAACACATTAAACGAAACTACTGTCGGCGCAGCGCCGCTCGACACCACTAAGTTCACCGCCGAGCCCGCGTTCACCTGTGTTCCCGCGATCGGACTCTCGCTGATCACGCTACCTGCCGGCACCGTGCCGCTGGACGCCGTGGTCACCGTGCCCAGCACCAGTCCTGCATTTGTGATGGCCGTCGTCGCAGCCGCTTGCGTCAGACCGACTACATTCGGTACCGAAACCTTGGCAGGCCCGCTCGACACCACCAAGTTCACCGCCGAACCCGCGTTCACCTGTGTTCCCGCGATCGGACTCTCGCTGATCACACTGCCTGCCGGCACCGTGCCGCTGGACGCCGTGGTCACCGTGCCCAATACAAGTCCTGCATTCGTGATGGCCGTCGTCGCCGCCGCCTGCGTCAGACCGACTACATTCGGTACTGAGACTTTCGCAGGCCCGCTCGACACCACCAGATTGACTGCCGAGCCCGCGTTCACCTGCGTTCCCGCGATCGGGCTCTCACTGATCACATTACCTGCCGGCACCGTGGCGCTGGACGCCGTGGTCACCGTGCCCAACACCAGTCCTGCATTCGTGATGGCCGTCGTCGCCGCCGCTTGCGTCAGACCGACTACATTCGGTACCGAGACTTTGGCAGGTCCGCTCGACACCACCAAGTTCACCGCCGAACCCGCGTTCACCTGTGTTCCCGCGATCGGACTCTCGCTGATCACACTGCCTGCCGGCACCGTGCCGCTGGACGCCGTGGTCACCGTGCCCAGCACCAGTCCTGCATTCGTGATGGCCGTCGTCGCCGCCGCTTGCGTCAGACCGACTACATTCGGTACCGAAACTTTGGCAGGCCCGCTCGACACCACCAGATTGACCGCCGAGCCCGCGTTCACCTGCGTTCCCGCGATCGGACTCTCACTGATCACACTGCCTGCCGGCACCGTGCCGCTGGACGCCGTGGTCACCGTGCCCAATACGAGTCCTGCATTCGTGATGGCCGTGGTCGCCGCCGCCTGCGTCATACCGACTACATTCGGTACCGAGACTTTGGCAGGCCCGCTCGACACCACCAGATTGACCGCCGAACCCGCGTTCACCTGCGTTCCCGCGATCGGGCTCTCACTGATCACACTCCCTGCCGGTACCGTGCCGCTGGACGCCGTGGTCACCGTGCCCAATACCAGTCCTGCATTCGTGATGGCCGTCGTCGCAGCCGCCTGTGTCAGACCGACTACGTTCGGTACTGAGACTTTCGCAGGTCCGCTCGACACCACCAGATTGACCGCCGAGCCCGCGTTCACCTGTGTTCCCGCGATCGGACTCTCGCTGATCACACTGCCTGCCGGCACCGTGCCGCTGGACGCCGTGGTCACCGTACCCAACACCAGTCCTACATTTGTGATGGCCGTCGTCGCAGCCGCTTGCGTCAAGCCGACTACATTCGGTACCGAGACCGTCCCCGGTCCGCTCGACACGACCAGATTGACCGCCGAACCCGCGTTCACCTGCGTTCCCGCGATTGGACTCTCGCTGATCACGCTACCTGCCGGCACCGTGCCGCTGGACGCCGTAGTCACCGTGCCCAGCACCAGTCCTGCATTTGTGATGGCCGTCGTCGCAGCCGCCTGCGTCAGACCAACTACGTTCGGTACCGAGACTTTGGCGGGTCCGCTCGACACCACCAAGTTCACCGCCGAACCCGCGTTCACCTGCGTTCCCGCGATCGGACTCTCACTGATCACGCTACCTGCCGGCACCGTGCCGCTGGACGCCGTAGTCACCGTGCCCAATACGAGTCCTGCATTCGTGATGGCCGTCGTCGCTGCCGCTTGCGTCAGACCGACTACATTCGGTACCGAAACCTTCCCCGGTCCGGTCGAGACTACCAGATTGACCGCCGAACCCGCGTTCACCTGCGTTCCCGCGATCGGACTCTCGCTGATCACACTGCCTGCCGGCACCGTGGCGCTTGACGCCGTAGTCACCGTGCCCAGCACCAGTCCTGCATTCGTGATGGCCGTCGTCGCTGCCGCTTGCGTCAGACCGACTACATTCGGTACTGAGACTTTCGCAGGTCCACTCGACACCACCAGATTCACCGCCGAACCCGCATTCACCTGTGTTCCCGCGATCGGACTCTCGCTGATCACACTGCCTGCCGGCACCGTGGCGCTGGACGCCGTGGTCACTGTGCCCAATACGAGTCCGACATTCGTGATGGCCGTCGTCGCCGCCGCCTGCGTCAGACCGACTACATTCGGTACTGAGACTTTCGCAGGCCCGCTCGACACCACCAGATTGACCGCCGAGCCCGCGTTCACCTGCGTTCCCGCGATCGGGCTCTCACTGATCACATTACCTGCCGGCACCGTGGCGCTGGACGCCGTGGTCACCGTGCCCAACACCAGTCCGGCATTCGTGATGGCCGTCGTCGCCGCCGCTTGCGTCAGACCGACTACATTCGGTACCGAGACTTTGGCAGGTCCGCTCGACACCACCAAGTTCACCGCCGAACCCGCGTTCACCTGTGTTCCCGCGATCGGACTCTCGCTGATCACACTGCCTGCCGGCACCGTGCCGCTGGACGCCGTGGTCACCGTGCCCAATACGAGTCCTGCATTCGTGATGGCCGTGGTCGCCGCCGCCTGCGTCATACCGACTACATTCGGTACTGAGACTTTCGCAGGCCCGCTCGACACCACCAGATTGACTGCCGAGCCCGCGTTCACCTGCGTTCCCGCGATCGGGCTCTCACTGATCACATTACCTGCCGGCACCGTGGCGCTGGACGCCGTGGTCACCGTGCCCAACACCAGTCCGGCATTCGTGATGGCCGTCGTCGCCGCCGCTTGCGTCAGACCGACTACATTTGGTACCGAGACTTTGGCAGGTCCGCTCGACACCACCAAGTTCACCGCCGAACCCGCGTTCACCTGTGTTCCCGCGATCGGACTCTCGCTGATCACACTGCCTGCCGGCACCGTGCCGCTGGACGCCGTGGTCACCGTGCCCAGCACCAGTCCTGCATTCGTGATGGCCGTCGTCGCCGCCGCTTGCGTCAGACCGACTACATTCGGTACCGAAACTTTGGCAGGCCCGCTCGACACCACCAGATTGACCGCCGAGCCCGCGTTCACCTGCGTTCCCGCGATCGGACTCTCACTGATCACACTGCCTGCCGGCACCGTGCCGCTGGACGCCGTGGTCACCGTGCCCAATACGAGTCCTGCATTCGTGATGGCCGTGGTCGCCGCCGCCTGCGTCATACCGACTACATTCGGTACCGAGACTTTCGCAGGTCCGCTCGACACCACCAGATTGACCGCCGAGCCCGCGTTCACCTGCGTTCCCGCGATCGGACTCTCACTGATCACACTGCCTGCCGGCACCGTGCCGCTGGACGCCGTGGTCACCGTGCCCAATACGAGTCCTGCATTCGTGATGGCCGTCGTCGCCGCCGCCTGCGTCAGACCGACTACGTTCGGTACCGAGACCTGCGCCGGTCCGGTCACCGTGAACCCGTTCACCAGCGTGGCTACCTGGGCTCCCGTCGTCATCGTCACGTTGCGCGCGCCGAATGCGGCGCTATTCTGCACCGTGATGTTGGCCGTCGCGCTGGTCGCGCTGTTCACCGTCAGGCTATTGATCGTGATCCCCGCCCCGAAACTCGCGACGCTAGTACCTTGCGCGAAGTTCGTGTTCTGACCCACAATCGCCACGGTCGCCAGCGTCTGTCCCTGCTGGCCCGTGTTCGGCGTCACCGAAGTGATTGTGGGGGTGTTGGCTCCAACCGTCAAAATTACCGGAACCGTCATCGCCATCGTGCCGTTTTGGGCAGTGAATACGATTTGCCCGGTATAAGAACCAGCCGCCAGAGTGGCGCCGCTAACCGTGGCAGTAACTATTTTTGGCGTCGCACAAAGAACACACGCTCCGGCAGTGGAGACCGATAGCCAGTTGCCGCCCTTGCCTGTCGCTTCGGTGACAGTGAAATTGAAGGCGGTGCCAGTGCTGGCAATGTTCAGAGTTTGCGAGGGCGGGTTGGGGCCACTCACCGGTTCGAGGAAGCTGAGGCTGTCCAACTGGACGAAAACAGAAGCCCCCACTATGACACTCACGGGAACGCTGACGCTGCTGCCTGCCGCCTGAAACACGAGTTCGCCTGTAAAGGTCCCCGCAATCAGGCCGCCCCCCGGCAGAGAACCAGCCACTACCCCTACCGTGACGGTTTGAGGCGCACCCCCGCTGGGAGCAGACACGGTGAGCCAGTTGCCGCCGTCTGAAGTGCTGGTGGCAAGAGTCCAACTTAAAGTCCCGGATCCGGCGTTGCGAATGGGAATTTCGTGAGCCGGTGGATTGCCGCCACCCGTCGCAAAGGAGAAGCTCATTTGGCCGGGTATGTCATCAAAGAACGGGCCGCCTGCATCGGCAACCGTCAAAGTGACTGGGACAGTGATCGCCATGCTGCCGTTTTGGGCCGTGAAGACGATTTGCCCAGTGTACGTTCCCACCGCCAGTGTTGGGCTGGGGTTCACTATAGCCGTGATCGTCTCCGGCGTTGCACAGAGGACGCAACCGCCAAAACTCACATTGTTCGCCGTGAGCCAAGTGCCTCCCGTGGCGGTCGACACACTTACAGTGAAGTTAAAAGCGGTGCCGGTACTGGCGATGGTCAGGGTCTGCGGCAGCGGATTAGGCCCGCCGAACGACTTAGTGAAGTTGATGGCGTTGATTTGGCGGAAAACGTTGTCGCCCACTGCCACGCTTACCGGAACGGTGACACTGCTGCCGGCCGACCGGAACACAAGTTCGCCGTTAAACGTTCCGGCAATTAGCCCCTGGCCCGGAAGGTTTTGCTTGAGCACCGAAATGCTCACCTGCGATGGCGCTGTCCCGTTCAGCAGGGAAGCGTTCAGCCAGTTGCCGCCGTCCGAGGTGCTCGTCTCAAGCGTCCAATTCAAAGTCCCGGAGCCACCATTCCGGATCTGCAACGGTTGGCTTGGAGGGGCAAGCCCGCCTGTTACCAGACTGAAGCTCATTTGGCCGGGTATGTCATCAAAGAACGGGCCGCCTGCATCGGCAACCGTCAAAGTGACTGGGACAGTGATCGCCATGCTGCCGTTTTGTGCAGTGAATTTGATTTGCCCGGTGTACGTTCCCACCGCCAGGGCGGGACTGGGATTCACTATAGCTGTGATCTCTTGCGGTGTTGCACAGAGGACGCAACCGCCAAAACTCACATTGTTCGCAGTAAGCCAATTGCCGCCCGTGGCTGTGGACACACTTACAGTGAAGTTAAAAGAGGTGCCGGTACTGGCGACGGTCAAGGTCTGCGGCAACGGATTGGGCCCGCCAAACGGCTTGGTGAAGTTGATGGCATTCACCTGACGGAAAACGTTGGCCCCCACGACTACGGTTACCGGAACGGTGACGCTGCTGCCTGCCGACCGGAACACAAGTTCGCCGTTAAACGTTCCGGCAATTAGCCCCTGACCCGGAAGGTTCTGCTCTAGCACCGAAATGCTCACTAGAGAGGGCGCGGTCCCGCTCAGTGGGGAAGCGCTCAGCCAGCTGCCGCCATCAGAGGTGCTCGTCTCAAGCGTCCAATTCAAAGTCCCGGATCCGCCATTCCGGATCTGCAACGGTTGGCTGGGAGGGGCAAGGCCGCCCGTTACAAGACTGAAAGTCATTTGGCCAGGAAGATTATCGAAGAAAGCCGTCGTCGGGTCTGCCACCGTCAGATTGACCGGTATCGTGATCGCCATGCTGCCGTTTTGTGCGGTAAATACGATTTGCCCGGTGTACGTTCCCACCGCCAGAGTGGGACTTGTAGTGACGATCGCCGTGAGCGTTTGCGGTGTTGAACAAAGAACGCAACCGCCAAAACTCACATTTTTCACCGAGAGCCAATTGCCTCCCGTGGCGGTCGACACGCTTGCAGTAAAGTTAAAGCTGGCGCCTGTGCTGGCCGCGGTCAAAGTTTGGGGGAGCGGATCGGCTCCGCCAAAAAACTTGGTGAAATTGATGCCATTCACCTGGCGGAAAACGTTGTCTCCCACCGCCACGCTTACTGGAACGGTGACGCTGCCGCTCGCCGAACGGAACACTAGCTCACCTGTGAACGTCCCGGCGATCAGGCCGGCGTTAGGCAGATTGGGAACCGATATTCCCACGGTAAACAGGGAAGGCGAACTCCCGCTGGGAGAAGAGATGGTTAGCCAGCTCCCGCCATCCGAGGTAGTACCTGTCGCCGTCCAATCTAATATTCCTGTTCCGCCATTCAGGATCTCTAGATCCTGGGTTGGAGGAGCAAGCCCGCCCGTCTGCAGGGAGAAACTCATCTGCCCGGGGAAATTATCGAAGAATGGACCGGCAGTGTCCGCAACGGTTAACGTCACCGGTATCGTGATCGCCATGCTACCGTTTTGCGACGTGAATACGATTTGTGCGGTATAAGTACCCACCGCCAAGGCCGGACTGGCATTGACGATCGCTGTGATCGCTTGCGGGGTTGAACACAGGACGCAACCACCAAAACTAACGTTGTCTACCGAGAGCCAGTTGCCTCCTGTGGATGTCGACACACTTACAGTAAAGTTAAAAGGGGTGCCGGTACTAGCGGCGGTCAAGGTTTGCGGATTCGGGTTGGCTCCGCCAAACGGCTTGGTGAAGTTGATGGCATTCACCTGGTTGAAAACGTTGTCCCCTACTACCACGCTCACAGGAATCGTGACGCTGCCGCTTCCTCCCTTAAAGACAAGCTGGCCGATAAATGTCCCCGCGGTGAACCCCTGACCAGGAAGATTCTGCTTCAGCAACGATATGTTCTCGATGGATGGCGCAGTCCCGTTCGCAGCTGAAGTGCTCAACCAACTGCCACCGTCCGCGGTGGTGGTTGTGAGCGTCCAGGCTAATGCCCCCGTACCGCCATTGCGGATCTGAACAGGCTGGCTTGGAGGATTTAAGCCGCCAGTCTTAAGGGAAAAACTCATTCCACCGGGTAGAACATCGAGGAATGCCGCGCCGGCCGCCGCAATCGTCAAGGTCACGGGTACGGTCATCGAGACAGTGCCGGATTGGGAAGTGATTACGATTTGCCCGGTGTAAGTTCCAGCCGCCAGGGCAACGCCTGGGTTCACAATGGCCCGCAAGTTCTCCGGCGTTGCACAGAGGCCGCAACCGCCGAAACTCGGGTTGTCTACCGAGAGCCAGCTTCCGCCTGAAGAGGTCGTGACGGAGGTGACGCTAAAATTGAAACTAGTCCCAGTACTGGCAACAGTCAGAATCTGCGGCAGTGGGTTGAGCCCGCCAAAGGACTTGGTAAAGGATAATGGCTGAATCTTGGCAAACTGCTGGGCATGAAGCGGAGTCGAGAAGAAACCTATCAAGGCCAACGCGGCAAAGACGTTCGGAGCCAGATGGTGTAACCGTTCAGTTTTCACATTTACCGCCGTTTCTTTTCGGGGCGAAGTCAACCCTGGCTTCTGCTTGGAGTAGTGTATTACACAGTAGTAGTACTTCTTCGAATAGTTTTATGACATAAGTACCACCAGTACTGTAATTCGACGTGGGAATCGGCTTTACTGTTGATCCCGTCGCTGTAAAAGTCAACGCAGTGCCTGTGCTCGCAACCGAAAGGATCTGCGGCAGCGGGTTTACACCTGCAAACAACAATTTTTCGAGGAAATGATTGCAGCTCATTAAGAAACGAACCTCACTCTCCGACCGCGTTTGCATGCGCGGAAAGCCGATGGTATTATCGATCCCGCTGGGGGTAGTATCGTGTCCGCGGCATGGTCTGCGGGGTCTGGACTTGTCGGCATTTACAACGCAATGCGCAAACGGGGAAACAAAACCGTCATTCCGGCTCAAAACACGGTACTGGTACCGGGGCTTGACCGCGGGGATTTGGATTATCTTTTCAGCGTCACCTACGAGGAGCTTCGCCGCCTGGCTGCGTCGGTGAAGAGCGGCGACCCTAGTGCCACGCTGAATCCCACCACTTTGGTCCATGAAGCGTGGCTCAAGCTGGCGAGTTCGCCAGCGTTTGTCTCCACATCGCGCCTGCACTTCAAGAGGATCGCCGCCCGGGCGATGCGCCAGCTGTTAGTCGAGTCGGCCCGGCGCCGCAGCTCGCAGAAACGCGGAGGAGGGGCCCAGGGCGTCTTTGTCACCTTTGATGAGGCGCTGATCAAGGCGGCCTGCTGCGATGAGGACGTGCTGAAGCTGGATGTCGCGATGGACGAACTGGCGCGTCTCAACCCCCGTCAGGCCGTCATGGTGGAAAGCCGCTTTTTCGGAGGTCTGGACATCAGCGAGACCGCGGAATTGCTTGCGGTATCCGAAGCCACGATTCTCCGCGACTGGCGCGCCGCTAAAGCCTGGCTGGCGCATGAGCTCCGCCAAGGGGACTGATTCGGCGCCGGACCCGAGGACACCATGGACAGCGGACGCTGGGAGCAAATACAGGCCCTATTCCACGAGGCAACGGATCAGCCTGCGCCCGAGAGGCTATCCTTTCTGACGGCCGCCAGCGGCGGTGACCGGCAGCTGGTCGCCGATGTGATGGCGCTATTGGAGGAAGACGCCCGCGGGTCTTCGCTGCTGGATCGTGACGTAGCGCAAGTAGCCGGTCAAATGCTCGGTGCGCCGGCAGCGATGCCCTCATTGCCCTCTGAGGAATTCGGCCCGTACCGGATACGAGCTGCGCTGGGAGAGGGCGGCATGGGCGTGGTTTATCTGGCCGAGCGCGAGGACCTCGGAAGTCTGGTCGCCATTAAACTTCTGCGCGACGCCTGGATGTCCCCCGCTCGCCGCGAGCGCTTTGCCAGCGAGCAGCGCACGTTGGCGCAGATGACCCATCCATCCATCGCGCGGCTCTACGATGCCGACACTCTTTCCGATGGAACCCCATGGTTTGTCATGGAGTACGTCCCGGGCGTCCCGCTCACCGAGTACTGCCTCCAGCACCGGAGCTCCATGGAGGAACGCCTCAAGCTGTTCCGCTCCGTGTGCGAGGCCGTGCAGTATGCGCATTCCCGCGCGGTCATTCACCGCGATCTGAAACCTTCCAACATCTTGGTGAAGGCCGATGGGGCCGTCAAACTGCTGGACTTCGGCATTGCTAAGCAGCTCGACCAGCGCGACATGCCAGCGGACCAGACGCGTACCGGACTGCGGCTGATGACGCCGGCCTACGCGGCGCCCGAACAGATCCGGGGAGAGCATGCCGGCATCTATACGGATGTCTACGCCCTGGGCGTGATTCTCTACGAGCTGTTGACCGGTCAGCTTCCCTTCGACTTTTCGAACCGTACTCCCGGCGAGACCGAGGCGATGATCGTGGGACACGAACCCGAAAAACCATCGTTGCGGGCGCGGTGTAAGAACGGCGGGGAGCGAGTTCCGCAGGCCAGCAAAACATCCTGGGCCGATCTGGACGTGCTGTGTCTCACGGCCATGCACAAGGATCCGCAGCGAAGGTACGGTTCTGTCGAAGCGCTGATCCGCGACATCGATCATTACTCTAAAGGTGCGCCCTTGGAGGCGCAACCCGATTCGCCGCGGTATCGGGTGGGCAAGTTCGTCGGGCGAAACAGGCGGGCGGTGCTGGCCGCTACAGCCGTTTCGGTGACCCTGGTTGCTCTGGTGGTGTTCTTCACGCTGCGGTTGGCGAATGCGCGCAATGCCGCCTTGGCGCAAGCAGCGCGAACGCAGCGCATACAGCGCTTCATGTTAAACCTATTCAATGGCGGCGACAAAGAAGCCGGGCCCGCCGATAATCTGCGCGTGGTGAATCTCCTCGACCGCGGCGTCCAGGAGGCGCGCTCGCTCGACCGCGAGCCCGCTGTGCAGGCCGAACTGTATCAGACGCTGGGAGGTATTTACGAGAAGCTAGGCAAGTTCGGCCAGGCCGATGCCCTGCTCCGTGCTGCGCTCGATCAGCGCAGATCCGCCGCTGGCCCGGGAAGCGCCGAAGTGGCGCGAAGCGAGGTGGAGCTGGGTCTGCTGCGCTCGGATCAGGTAAAGCTGGACGAAGCTGAGCGGTTGGTGCGCGACGGTCTGGAAAAGGCCAAGCGCCTGCGCCCACCCGACCATGCCACCGTGGCCCAGGCCATGCTGGCGTTGGGGCAGGTGCTCAGAACACGTGGCGGCTATACCGAGGCGATCGGCGTTCTGGAGCAAGCGCTGAAGCTCCTCTCCGGACCGGGCCCGCCAACCCCGGAACTGGCAGATACATTGAACGAACTGGCCAACAACCACTATCAAGCCGGCCACTACGAAACGGCGAAATCCTTGCACGAACGCGCCTTGGCCATGCACCGGCAACTTTTCGGCGAACGGCACCCGTCGGTGGCGGGCGATCTTCTCGACCTCGCCGATATCCAGCAGGAGCTAGGCTATTATCCCGAAGCCGAGCGGTTGGCGCGGCAGGCGCTCGACATCACCCGGCCGTATTACGGCAACGACCATCCTCAAACGGCGAACAACCTGACCGTGCTCGGTCGCGCCCTGCACTTCCAGCAAAGATATGACGAAGCTGTGGACGCGCTGCAGCAGGCCCTCGTGATTCGCGAGCGGGTTTACGGGAAAGTGCATCCGTCAGTTGCCGATACGGTGAACGAGTTAGGCGCTGTGGCTTACATGCGCGACCAGTTGGATGAAGCCGAGAAGGAATTCCAGCGTATGGCCGATATCTACCAGGCGGTATACCATGGCCACTACTTTGGGATGGCCGTCGCGGAGGCCAATCTTGGCAGTGTCTGCCTGGATCGAAAACAGTGGACCCGCGCCGAGCAGTTCTTTCGGGCAGCATTGCAGCTTTACGTCGAAACGCAGGGAGCCGACCATGTGAACTCGGCCATTGCGCACATTAAGCTAGGGCGCGCCTTGCTTCGCCAGCTGCGCTACCGGGAGGCTGAAGAGCACACGCTGGCCGGGTATCAGATCCTTTCGAAGCAGGCCAGCCCTTCGGTGACCTGGCTGCAATCGGCGCGCAAAGATCTTGCTGCAATCTACGACGCCTTGCAGGAACCCGAGAAAGCCAAGAAATTTCTTGCCGAGCGGTTGGCCGTCGCGAGTAGCGTCTCGCCGGCGAGCAAAAAATAAGGATGAGACTGTATCCGGAGTCAGTTTTCCTGTGAGCCAGATCCCCTGGTTCACCATAGGTCCAGCACCGGCTTACCCTTCACGAGTTCACGCGGTTGGTTGAGGTGGTTCAGAACGGTCATGTCAGGATCGATTCCCAGAGAGTAGTACACGGTGGCAAGCAAGTCGTTCGGATGCACGGGCTTCTCTTTGGGCGACGATGCGGTTTGGTCCGATGCGCCGTATACGCGTCCAACATGCATTCCAGCGCCGGCGACCAGTGCCGTATAGCAGTACGGCCAGTGATCGCGGCCGTCGGGAGAGTTGGTGTTGCCCGACGTGCTTACACCCAGGCGCGGCGAGCGGCCGAACTCCCCGACCGTGACCAGCAGCGTATCTTTGAACATACCGCGTTGCGACAAGTCTTCGATCAACGCTGAGATCCCGCGGTCGAACACTGGGCAGTGAAGATTCCGCAGCGGTCCAAAGTTAGCGGCATGCGTGTCCCATGCGTCGACTTCCGGATTCCCATTGGCCACTGCCGGCCAGTTCATCTGGACAAAGCGAGTACCGGCTTGGATCAAGCGCCGTGAAAGCAATAGACCTTGTCCAAACGTCGTACGGCCATAACGCTCGCGTACCTTGTCAGGCTCCTGGGTCAGATCGAAAGCCCCACGTGCCTTGCCGGAAAGGACCAGGTCGAACGCCTTCCCATAGTATTCATCGATAGCGTAATCCTTCAGGGCTTTCTGTAGATCCGGCATCGAACCGTTGATGCCTTTCAGCATGGTGAAGCGTTCCTGCAAACGCTCGGGCGGAACTTCCTTCCGCAGCGTAAGGTCTTCGAGTTGGATGGGTTTGTTGGGGTCCTGATATAGCCGATACGGATCGTACGCTTTCCCGAGGAAGCCTGCGGCGCCGCCTTTGCCGATGACGCCGGATTCCTGTAACGGACGCGGCATTTCGACAAACGGCAAAACTGGCTCCGATGGCGGCCTCAGTTTCGAGATGTGCGAGCCGGCCGTAGGAAAATCCGCGGGCGACGGCGGCTCCAGTTGTCCAGAGGGCGATACCTTGTCCGGCGGGTAACCCGTCAGCATCTGATAAATCGCCGCCGTATGATTGAACAGGCCGGTGGGTGTATAGCTCATCGAGCGGATGAGCGTGCACTTATCCATTTGTTGGGCGAGCATCGGCATGGTCTCGCTCAACTGAATGCCGGAGACATTGGTATTAATGGGCTTGAATTCGCCGCGGACGCTCGTCGGCGCATCGGGTTTGGGATCCCAAATATCGATGTGACTCGGTCCGCCCTGCAAAAATACCAGGATCACCGATTTCGCCGAATTGAATCCCTGCGCACCCTCCAGGCGTGATGCTCCCAAAGCTTTCTGCCACTGGAAGAAATTAGCCAGGTTCAAACCGAACAGCCCAACGGAACCTACGCGCAGCAGTTCGCGCCGGGTCGGTCCATCACACAAGCAGCCTTTTCGGCCTGGAATCGTCAGCATTGAATACCTCCTCTGGCGCTAGCTCCGGAAGCCCGGCGCCAGAAACCTCACCTGTTGTACAAAAACGCCTTGCTGTTGACTAACGACCAAAGCAGATCTTGCGCCCACGCAGCATGGCTCTGGCTGCTTTTCAGAAAAGTTAAAGCCGTGTCGTATTCCTTGGCGGTCGGAAATCGGCTCAGCGAACCCAGATACAAGTCTTCGACGATCGCACGATCAGATGCACCCGCGAGAATCAGCTTCGCTACGCGACCTTTGGGATCGGCGATGGCATCGCCAATCGTCCTGCCGTTTACCAGGTTGAGCGCCTGCGGCAGGCTGATGTCGCTGCGGCGCTCGCACTCGCATGACGACTCGCGCGCAGGCCTGCCGAACACATCGAGGAAGCCATCCCTGCCGACGTGCGGATCGGGAAACTCTTCTGCCTTGGTGTCCGGCGGGTACTTCGGGAAATGTCGGCCGTGACCCGGTTGCCAGCGTAAGTGCATCCATCAGTTCCTCGGCGCCCAGTCGTCGCGGAACGGCGTGCGAAAAGTTCACTTTGTCGTCTTCGTTCCATACATTCGTCTGAATGCCGGCCTGATACGCGCGCGAATTTACGATCGTCTTCATCAAGTAGCGCAAGTCAAAACCATGATCCGTCAAATCCTTGGTCAATGCTTCGAGCAGCGCCTCATTGGCCGGCGGGTTCGACGCGCGGATGTCATCCACGGGCTCGATGATGCCGCGGCCCAGGAAGTAGCTCCAGATGCGGTTGGCGATGGCGCGCGCAAAGAACGGGTTGTCTTTCGAGGTCAGCCATTCGACCAGCGCTTCGCGACGCTCCGAGGTGCTTGGGATAGGCGGCGCACCGATACTTGCCACCAGATACTTGGCGGCAACCACGCGGCCCGTCTTGGGGTGTTTTATTTCGTACTCCTCGCGCTTGTCGTAAACGATCTCGTCACCGCTCTGAAAACCGGGCTTCAGACCAACCGAGCCGAAAAAATGCAGTCATCTCGTAGTACTGGTTTTGCGTCCACTTTTCAAACGGATGGTCGTGGCACTGTGTGCAAACCAGGCGCACGCCCATGAACAACTGCGTGGTCTTCTCCATCGAGGCCTTGGCGTTCCGCGTGACGCGGAAAAAATTAGCCGCGGGATTCTCATAAGAGCTGCCGCGCGCCGTCAGCAGCTCATAGCACGAACTTGTCGTAGGGCTTGTTCTGCGCGATGGAATCGCGAATCCACTCGCGAAACTCCCACATTCCTTTGTCACCCATGTAGCGCCGGCTGACTTGCAACAGGTCGCCCCACTTCAGCGTCCAGTGGTCCACGTATTCCGGACGAGCGATCAAGCGATCGATCATGCGGCTGCGCTTGGTGAGGGAATCGGTCTTGTCCTCGACAAAAGCACGGAGCTCTGCGGGCGTGGGCGGAAGACCAATAAGATCCAGCGAAACGCGACGCAGAAACTCCGCGTCATCCACCGCCGGCGATGGCAGAATCTTCAGCCGCTTCAGCTTGGCATCAATCAGCTCATCGATGTAGTTGTGTTGCGGCAGATTGTTCCACGCAAAACCCGGATTTGGATTCAGCACGGTTACCGGCACCGCCACGAACTTGCCTTCATAGCGGACCAGCAGGGCGGCTTCGCCTTTGCGCTCTCCCTTTACGCGTGCGTTGGTATCCACGTCGGCGACTTCGGGCGTGTTGCTTGAAATGTTGGCCTCACGCGTTACATCGCGCACGGAGCCATCGCGAATAGTGGGCCAACGCCAACACCTGCTGGGTCTTGCTGGGGCCATGCATGAAGACTTCCTTGGGGAGCACTTCGAGTTTCTCTACACGGTCAACCTTGGGATCGCCGTACGGCACACCCGCAGAAATCCAACTCAGTATGGTCTTGTAGTAGCGCGAACCCAGTTCGATGCGCAGCCCGCCGCCGTGCGGCACCTGTTGCGTGGGCTTCGCCAGCATCAGGCTGCGAGCGGGATCGGCGCGGTTAAAACGCCGCCCGGACATATCGTAGAGCAGCGCTTCATAGTCGAACTCCGGATCGTATCCGCGGAGCGACAACTTGAAACCGTTTTTTCCTTTGGCCGAGCCGTGGCAAAGGCCCGAGGTACAACCGACCTTGTTGAGGACCGGTTCCACATCGCGGAGAAAACTGACCTGCGGCGGTTTGGTGAGATCGGCGACGTGCGCGGTAAATTGCGCTTTGGCGCCGGCAGCGGTGACCGTCACTTTTGTCTCGCCCTGGCGCGTGGCATAGAGGAGGCCGTCTGGCCCGCGCTTCACGATCGCGTCTGCGGGATCGAACTGCGCCGACTCGCTGAGATCCACCTTCTCTCCGTCAGCCGTGGTTCCCACGATGAGGACGCGCATGCCTTCGTCGGGCGAGCGGAATGTCAACTCCGGCGGAATCACGGAGAGCGTGGTGACATCTTGACCAGTCGCGAGCGCTCCGCCCGCCATCGTCATCAGTGCGATCACCCAGATCTTATTCCGCATCGTTCCCCCTTATCTTGCTGCCTGCGCCGTTTGGTTGGCGGATATGATCAGCTTTGCCGTCACCGGCGCAATCTTGTAAGGCACCTCACGTTTGTCAAGACCAACCACTACGGACGAGGGAGTCAACTGAAACTCATATTCTCCTGGCTTAACCGACGCTCCCGCCTCGCACGAGAGACGATACTCGCTCGCCTCCTGCCGCAATTCCACCGGCTGGCAGCTCACATGCGCCGGAAGATATTCAGCCAGGATGCTTACGGGTTGCACGAACTCAGGCTCACGATGGAAGGCGCCCACCAACTCCCCTTTTCTCCCCGGCTGCAACGTGACCGGCTCCTTGGGCGCCGCCATGCTATACCCCTGGATGACTTCAAGCGTCATGGCTTGCGTCACTAGGCCTTCGGCATTGTCGTCCTTGGAGTCGGCGAACATCATCAGGTCGTACTTCTCGGGCGATGTGTGGGTGGTGGTGAGCAAACTGAACTCGCCTTTGTCTGCGTATTTTTCTTCTTTCTTCTCCGTTTTGGCGCGCCGCACACTAATCTCAGCCGCTGACGGCGAAACTACGTCGACGCCGACGTTTTCCGGCGGCCGCGCATCCGGATTGCGCGGCCTGAAGCTCCACTTCAACGAGTAGCCAGTGCCCTGTACCAGGCGAAGCAGGCGGGGTGCTTCCGGCTCAATCGCACCGGATTCTTCCTTCGCAACCACCACAGCCAGATCGAGACCAAGCCATGGCGCGACGAACGGGCTTTGGTTCTCTCTACCTTCGGCGTCAGCGATGCCGGTACCGCCCGCAACGTCTGTGATCATGCCCAGGCACTGTGCCTTCCGGCGGACGATCGCGCCATCCTCCGTTTTTCCTTCGCCCCATATAGCGATTTCAGTTAGCTTCTTCGGCTTGGCGCCAGGCTTGGCAGTGATCGTCAAAACGCCGCGCCGCGAGATCGAATAAACGTCGTCTTTCCATTCGCCAGGGATATGACCGCCCCCGACAATGTACTCGTCGCCCAGGCCCGAGATGCCCAACTGGATCGGCCGGACAAAGCCGCGCCTGTCGACTGAGACGTTCACCGAAACTGTACCCTGTGCTGGAACGTTTACGAATGGTTCAAGCACCGTGAGCTTGAAATCAGGAGGTTGCTTGCGTGCCACCAGCCGATAGGCGAATCCCGGCCCGCCGCGGCCCAGCAGGTCCTCTATGGTCACGACAATTTCGTGCACACCGTTCGGCACCTTGAGATCGAGCCACGGATCAGAACTGGTACGCCCCGCCGAAAGCAGGGAAAAAACATCCTCTTTCGGTGGTTTGTCTCCGGCTGAACCGAGCTTCTTTCCCTGTCGCATCATAAACCGCCACCACGCCATCCAAGCGCGACGTGCCAAGGCCCCGCGCCCGCAATTCCAGCTCCCACTGCTCGCCTGGCGACACGGCTAGTTTGTAGCGATCCACTTCACCCGTCTTCGAAATCCGGCCGTTCATGACGGTTGACGGATCGAGTGCGACAGCCTCGGCTGGACTCTGGCGCTGAGGCTCGATTCTTTCCGGCAGATCGCCCACGACAAACAGAAACGGCAGGCTACCCGACTCGCCGGGCACGCCCACGCGAGTAACGTCCATTTTCGGTGTCAGCGCCGACAAATCAGCCGCCACCTTCACCGGTGCATTGAGGCTGCCGCCGAAGAACTCGACATCGACCTTCTCCCCACGCTTCCAGCCGAGGGGGAAAATGCCGTCCGCGTAGGGAAAGCTCGCCACCTTAAGCCGGTAGAAATTCTGCTTTTGTTTGCTGAAGCGCGCGTCATGCACGACGGCGTAGTAGTCGCCATCTCGCGGAAAAGTCATATCGATGCGGGAGTCTACGCCCAAACCAGGCGCGTCTTCGCTGCGCGCGAGCTGCTTCCCGGAGGAGTCGACCAGGATGAGTACGGGATCGATCGCCGAGCCGGCGCGTCGCGCCTCCACTTCCAGCACCAGATGCTCGCCTTGTCTCGCTCTAATGCGGTAGTAATCGCGGTCGGGTCCGTTCAACGTGCCATTCACAGTCACTGGCGGATCGATGCGCTGGGCCGTCTCGATTGAATCATTCGAGTGCTCGCGCGACTCCGGCTTTGACTCTTCTTCAACAACCTCGGGAAATGCGCCGACCGTGAACAGGAGGATGTTCGACAAACCGTCAGGCGTCTGCACGCGGACCGGGTAAGCACCGACCGGTGCATCCGCCTTCAGTTCGACCAAGAACGGCAACTGGCGACCCACCGCCATTTTGTCCTGCGGCGGCGTGAGTGGAGTGAACGTCGCGGGCAGCGTGGAGAGTACCTGCGAACCCTCAACGAGATTCGTTCCCACCAGCGTGACGGTCAACGATTTCCCGCGCTCAGCGCCGCGCGGCTCCAGCTCCATCAACTCAGGAGCGGCGGCGGATAGGGCCAGCGCCGACGAAAACACAAAAACCGTGACTCTCCACATAACCATTACCTCGCGGAAGCCAGTTGCGATTCGAGCGGTACGGGGACAAACTCGCGCTCCGGTTTGCCCGACTTGACCTCATAGGTCCGAACCTTGCCGTCGAAGCCGCCCGCGGACAGATGCTCGCCGTCGGGGCTGAACACAACGGCGTAGGTTCCCCCGTGACCTCTGCAGGTGGCGACGCGCTCGCCGGTTTCGGTTTGATAGATAGGCACTTCATCGGATGCGCCAGCGACCGCGATTCGCGAACCGTCCGGCGAGAACGCGAGGGCAAAGATACCGCCATCCTGCATTTCGAACTTGCGCACCAGCGTCGAATCGTCCGCGATCTTCATCGAAGCCGGCCGATCCATCATATATAAATACGGAATGCGCTCGGCGCCGCCGATCAGGATGAGGTCACGCGTGGGGTGCCGTGCTACTGCTGTGAGTTCGCCCCGGAGGGCGTTGATGTTCTCGATAAATGCGCCGCTGGCCGCGTCGGTAAGCTTGGCGGCCTGATCGCGCCCTACCGAAACCAGGCGCTTGCCATCAACGCCGAAGATCGTGCCAAGCACCCAATTTTCATGGTTCGAAATCTTGAGCGCTTCTTTGCCTGCTGCGGCGTCCACCACCCGTACCGTGTTGTCCGCACAGCCTACTGCCACGCGCGATCCATCCGGCGAAACGGAAGCGCCAAAAACGGTTTCATTCGTGAGAGTGACCGAATGCTTCAGCTTGCGCGAGTCGACGTCCCAGAGTTGGACCTCGCCAAACCGCGCCGGCGTTCCTCCCGCCGCAACCAGCGTCTTGCCGTCGTTCGAAAACTTCAGCGACTGAATGCGATCGGAAAGACCTACAAGACGTGCAAGCAACCCTGTGCCGTCCGCTTTGTGAAGCAGCACTTCGCGATATCCCGAAACAGCCAGCAGCGATCCATCGGGTGAATACGCGAGCGCGGTAATGACCGGAGCCAAATGATAAACCGGAGGTTTGTCCAAAGGCAAGCTTTCGCGCGCCTCTGGTGGTGTGTCGTCCTTGGCGCCCGAGGCGATCCAGCTCCGGAACACCTCGATCTGATCGTCGCTCAGCGGCGGCGTACCGAACGGCATGCGCGGCTGCCGTTCGCCTTTCAGATAGGCGAGGACCAGGCTTTCCTGCGGAGCTCCAACCTTAAACGCAGGGCCTTTGTTTCCGCCCGCAGCTGAAGCCTTCGTATAGTGTGAGATCGAGGCCGCCGTATTTCATTGCCGGCTGATGGCAGCCTTGGCAACTGCGCTGGATGATAGGACGAATGTCGCGAAAATAGCTGACTTCGGCGGACGATTTCTGTGCCGCAAGACTTCCCAGCGTCCACGCTGTCAGGAGCGCGATACGCATCGTTCTCATCGCTCGATCCCTTTCGGAGCAAAGCCCGATACCAAGGGCTGATGGCTACGTATTGTATCAGTCATCGTTGGCGGATGGGCCGGTCCTGCCACCAGATTGGCCGCGATGCACTTGGATTCAAAGGGGAAACGAAAAACGGTAAACCGGTGGTTCGCCGGTCTGGCGCAATACAAACGACCCCGTGAGACGGCAAATCGGCCAATTTTATCCCTGCCTCGCTTCGAAGAATGAATGAATGGCATCCCCAATCCGGAAACTCGCGCGGCCATCGCCATAAGGACTGTGAACACGGGCACACCGTCCATATTCGGCCGGATCGTCCAGGAGCCGGCTGGCTTCGCTGACAATTCGATCTGGCTCGGTTCCTACGAGTTTCGCCGTGGCGGCTTCTACGGCCTCCGGTCGCTCGGTCTTGTCGCGCAGCACCAAGGTTGGTTTACCGAGCGAGGGCGCTTCCTCCTGCACGCCGCCTGAGTCGGAGATCAGGAGGTAGGCGCGGCGCATCAAATCGACGAAAGGAACATAATCGAGCGGCGGCAAGAGAATTACGTTGTCCAGATTCGCCAGCCGGCGGCGCACCGGGTCGAGCACATTGGGATTGCGATGCACGGGATACACAATCTGCACATCATTGCGCTCTGCCAGCCCGGCCAGTCCGACACAGATGTTTTCGAAACCATTGCCAAAACTTTCGCGGCGGTGGGCCGTCACCACGATCAATTTTTTCGTAGGATCGAGTTGCGGCCAATCGCCACCCCGCAAGGTTCCCTTCTCCAGGCCGGCCTTGACGTGGAGTACGGCGTCGATTCCCGAGTTCCCCGTCATGAAGATCCGGGTGCGTTCCACGCCTTCATTCTCCAGATTGCGTCCAGCTCTCTCGGTGGGGGCGAAGTGCAGGTTCGTCATGCGCGCGATCAGCACGCGGTTCATTTCCTCCGGAAAAGGCGCCTGAAAGTCGCCTGTCCGCAGGCCCGCTTCTACGTGGCCTATGGGCACCTTGTTATAAAACGCAGCCAGCGCCCCGCATAGCGTCGTGATCGTGTCGCCCTGAACCACAACCATATCGGGACGCTCCGCCTTCATGACCGGCTCGAGCGCCGCCATCATGCGCGAGGTGGATTGCGAAAGGGTTTGTTCCGGTTGCATCAAATCAAGATCGTGGTCTGGCGTGACATCAAACGCGGTCAGCACCTGATCGAGCATCGAGCGATGCTGAGCCGTCACGCAGACACGCACATCAAAATTCTGCGTCCGGTGGCGCATATGGAGCAAAACGGGGCATAGCTTGACGGCTTCCGGCCTGGTCCCTAGAACAAAGAGGAGCTTGTGCATAAGACTTGTACGAACTATGTTCAGGAGGACGCCGGATCCGCCTCCAGAACTGGCCGGCTCGAATTGTAGACTGCAAGCGTCAAACCAGCCAACGCGGGTAGCGTACTGGTATAAGCCATCTCGAAAAAAAGATTACACACAGTATACGCGAGGGTCGTGGAGAGAAGGGAGGCGCTCAGAGCATGAATCTCTGCGTGTTGGGGATTACTTTTGGTTGTTCTGAACAAGCGGAAATTCATACGCCAGCAAAGAACAATCACCGCCGAATAGAAAATCAAAGCCGGAATACCGCACTCGCTGGATACCTGTGTATAAGAATCGTGCGTTCCGAGCCACGGTTCCCATGCTCCCTTTGCCCTCTCCTCTTCGGCCATTTGAACTGCGAACTGGTCGGGCCCGACTCCGAACAATGGGTGTATAGCAGTCTCATAGAGACTATGTTTGAGTAACTCGGTCCGCGTCTGTCGGGACATCTCCGCAGAAGGATCGGTTTCATCTCCTATCCCCACCTGAACCAGGCGGCTCAACGTGGTCGGGAGGAGCGCGAATGATCCGATGGCGGCAGCTGCTGCGGCTACTGGAAGGAAAACACGCCGCCGGTGTGTCAGCGCCAGAAAAAAAATACCACAGATAATCGCGGCGACCATACAGCCCCGTGATCCGGTCTTCAGCATGTATGGAATGGCAATGCAGATTCCGGCAATACCCGTGAGCTTCTGGACGACGCCACTCTGATACAAAAGATAGATACATTGCGTCGCACCCAACAGAAGGCTGAGTGCTAACAAATTCGCGTTGACCAGTATGCCGATTCCCCCCGGAACGTAGAACCGCGCATCGTCACTATATGCTCCCCAAATGATGCAGGCTGCTAAAGTGCCGAATGTGACGATAAGGTTGGCGTACATCAAAAACCTGCACTGGCGGAGCGATGTAACCAGAGTGGCCGTGTAAAAAAATAACACGTAAGAACGAGGAATGAAATCCAAAAGCATCGACGCGCTTCCTCTTCTCCAGACGCTGAACGGAGTAGCAAGCAGCAACCACACGAGAAATGCGAGCCACCATCTGCCAATCGGATGCCGGAGTCCATGCAAGCTCGATCCGGACAGTAACCACACTGCGGGAAGCAGCACCAGCATTAGGACCAATAGGTAGGTGTTGCTTCCCAACAAACGCACTGACCAATCGTTTACGAAGCCCGAAACCACCAAAACGAAGAGCATCCAGAAACCCACGCGCTGCAGCACGCTCGGGATGGGTTCTGGCGATCCAGTTGATGATGCTGTGAGGGTGGGCTTTCGAACGGAGCGTGAGCCTCTCGAGGGAAAGGACGCCAGGAAACCGCCCGCCTGGACGGAAGGAGAAACGTTGTAGGGCGAACTCCGCGGCTGGAAATGGCTCATGCGAAAGAGCCTCAATTCATTGGCCCTAAGCCCACCAGGGACAAGTGTAACATTTTCGATCCAGTCTCTAGTGGCGGCGCACGAGCCAGTATTCATGCAGATTGGCTGCAGCTCCCAGATCAGCCGCTTTTCAAAAGCCCCACATCTGCCTATGGCCCGCCAGTAAGACCCACGCCGCCACTAAACCATTAGTTGTCGCGTGCGCAGCCACTGCATCTCCGATTCTGCCTCGGCGAACCAGTGCGTAAGCATATGCCAACCCCGCGACTGTCCCACCCAGCCAGCGTTCGCCATGCAGGACCCCAAAGGCCGCCGAAGAGATCAAAAAAGGAGTCCACTCGAAATTCCGCCACCCTACGGATTCGAAATGGCGTGAGGTCAGGCGGCGCATTAAGAAGCCCCGGTAGGCAAGCTCCTCAGCGATGGGAACCGTGACCAGGGCTCCGGCAACGCGAAACGCCAGCCAGGTGAACCGCGCTGCTCGAGAGCTCTCTGCCAGAGCGGTTGGGATGGCAGCACTCTGAGCCCCCCGGCTGAGGTAGTCCAGCGCTACCCAGACGCAAAAAACCAAACTACCAATGGCTAACGCAAACCACCCGCCGCGCCAGTCTAGTTTCTGATACGTGGACCGGAACGACCAAAGCGTCACCGCGGCCGTTAGGACCCGCAGCGGGTAGAGCCATTCGAAGTCGGCTGTAGCGCTCCTGGAGATTAACGTAGCCGCGAGAATGGTCAGAAACGGTATCAGATACGGAGTTGCAGGGTTGTGAGCAACGCTACCCGAGGGGCGGGATTCGACTGACTGGATCCTCGTCAACCAAGGAAGACGGCGCGCCAAGAGACAGAGACCGATCGTAACAGTCGTGAACGTAATCCAACCGGCCTGCGAGTGGAACCCTCCCAGAGCGATGCGCGGTGCCCCAGCGTTTCCGATCAAGATCAGCACGGCGATCCGCAAAGCGTTAAAGAACCAAATTGCGATGGCGGCAGCGGGAAGCAATAGAAAGGCACGTGGAAAGCGCCACTCGTGTCGAAGGAACCAAAGCCAGGCTACGCTGAAAGTCAATACCAGACCGATGCCTTCATAGCCAGAACATTCGGGTGTAATCGCCACCAAAAAGGTCTGGCTGCCAATCACGAGGGTAGCCGGGTTTGAGATCAGACCCGGAATGAACGGATGCAGGATAGCTCGAACCAGCGCGAATGAGGCCCGGCTCAATGGTTGCCAGAGGGCCCATGCATATCTTCCAAGTAGGCAGGCTACGACCCCCGTAGTCAAACCGTACAACAACGCCGCGCCGCTGTTCACGATAAGCTGCAGCCAAAACACCGCCGGCACAAAGGCAAGTGCGGCCAGTACAATCGCTAACAGGCTGGATGCGACCCAGCTAACGACCGTGACGTCACCCGAAAAGCCAGTTGGATGACTCTCGAACAGAAACCAGGACAGCCCGGTAAACAAGAGCAGCCCGCCGAGATGCGCGATCAGCAACTCCCAGGCAATGGGCTGTTCCGCAAGCCGGCCAGAGGCTTGCTGCAGCCTTTTCTTAGCCGCAAACGCGGCGAAGACCAGTGAAAAAATGATGAATGCAACCGCCGCCCGTACGGCCCAGGCTCCCCAATCATGCACCAGCCCAACCAGGCCCCGGCCGCCACTGAGCGATGCGTTATCGAGCCAAGTGGAAATGAGAACTAGTTCAGTGGAGAATAGGACGCCGAGGCAAACAATCCGAGCTGTGGCGCTTGGTGGGTGAGGGCTAATAAGGGATGTGGGTCGGTTCAAAAGTCCGTTTCAGATCACACGGTGTTCGCCGGCGAAACCCTGCGCGTTTCGGCACAAGGCCCGCGGAAGCCGTCACTGGAGAACACCCACGCACGGCGTCCCTTTGCGGACCGTTGTACGTCGGATCAAACTGTCGTAATCAGCGCCGCTGCCGGGCCTGTCGCACCCAAAGGAACGCGCCTGCCACGAGCGTCAGTGCGGTCGCGCCTGAACCAGCATCGATCTCAGGCACTCCCTGTACCTGAAAAGCTGAGCAGGTGCCGAGCGTCAGTGCCGTCAGCAACACCACCGCCGATATTCTGAAGCAGAATTCTTGCACCAAATTTACCTCGCGTGAGACTCTTTTTTCACAACTGTATATTGTTTCTATTGCCACGACGCCGTGTCAAGGCTCCGTTTCCTAAACCTGCTTCGAACTAAAACCCCTGCCAGCACCCCCAACCCCAACATCAAGGCGCCGGCGGATCGAGGCTCGGGCACAGCGTCCGTAGCCGCTCCCAGGATCTCAAACCGGCTCGAGTAGTTTGCAACCGATGTCCCAGCGCCCGTGGTGGTGTTGATGCTGACGACGTTGTTGCCAACATCGTTGAACCCATACAGTGTACCGGCTTCCGGCACGTACGCAAGACCGAATACGTCCGCGAAACCAATGTCCCCTACAAGCGTTCCGGCGCCAGTAGTCGCATCCATCTTGAACAATTGGTCCGTCGATGCATTGTCGAAACTGGTAAGGTAAAGGCCGTTCGTGAACTCAAGGTCGCCGGAGGAATTATAAATTCCTGAGCCGACCAAGGTCGCCGCCCCAGTGGTCGTGTTGATCGTGTATAAGCTGTTGCACGCCGTAGGGTGCCCCGCCGGTCCGCATCCGGGGGCGCCACCAGCGCCGTAAAGCGTCCCATCCGAGCCAAACTGCAGCGCATTTAGGAACACGCCCGTGGACCCCTTCAATGTCGCCGCCCCCGTATTCGGGTCGATGGCATAAAGGCTGTTCGGGCCGCTCGCCGGATAGTCTGTCCCGAACATTGATCCATTCCGGAGTGCGATGTCTGTCATTTGAGCACCCATGTTGCCTACCAAGGTTGTGGCTCCTGTGGTGGGGTCGATGGTATACAGATTGTCATCGTCGGCCGAGACGTAAACCGTAGTCGCGAAGCATGGAATAACCGCCACTAGCACCACTGCAAATACAGTGAGCATCGAACGACAGAGCGTACCCATATGTCTCCGGCTGTCGCCAAGTATGATGAACGGTCATATTCGAGTCAAGCGCTAAAACGCAGTACTAGTACCCAGGAAGAAGGCAACAAGTTGTTGACTCGGAGCCAGATCTCAAAATGGCGGCGATTTCGCCGGCTGCTTCCCAAGACACACGCCCCTGACCCTCTGGCGGATATCAGGGCATGGGCTACAGGTTAGGCCGGTGCTCTGTCCAGGGACTACGCCGCCCTTTGGCGATCGCCTGGCGAAGTGCTATGTTATCCCGGATTCACTGAATGAAGCCGAATAGCGCCACGGTCGCGAGAGTGAGATCTCGGTCTGTACTTCCTTTAGTGCTGGTGTATTTCGTCGTTCTTTCTATTACTCACTATGCCTACTTTGCAGACACAACCGGGTACGTTCAGAATATCCTGTTGTTTGATCGGAACGCCGTGGCTGCGCGAAGCACCTTATGGGACTTCGGCCATTTGTTGTGGCGGCCGTCGGGATGGCTGCTATTTCGAGCTTTTGGAGGCCTGCTTCCATACACCAAGACAGGAGAAAGCAATCTTACAGTCGCGGCGTTACTGATCGCCGTCAGCGTGATCAGCGGGTTGGTCACGATTTTGTTACTTCGATCGCTGGCAGTGCGCTTTCTGACTGAGTGGGCAGCCACATTCGTTGCCATTGCATTTCTTTGTTTCTATGCTTTCCTCAACTATGTTCAGACCGGTACCTCATACGTAATAGGCCTCATGTGGCTTACGTTATCGCTCTGGTCAACCGTTCGTATGACGGAAACGAATGCCGGAGACTCGCGCTACGCTCTGTGGAGCGGCATCATGGCCGCGCTAGCTGTTCTCTTCTGGTTTCCTTATATAGTTGCAATACCGGGAGTTCTGGCCGCCTCTTTGCTGTGGCCTGGTGAGAACACCCCAGTGGGTGTGCGCCGTCGCGCGGTACTGGCGGGATTGACACTTGGATCCGCCAGTCTGCTTCTTTGCGTAGGATACTTATTGCCTTTGACGCAACTGCACATGCATTCTTTTGAGGAGGTACGCAATTGGATAATCGCTTCAGGTCATGGCTCGGCGCAAAATCGGCGGGCCATTCGCATAGTCTCGGGCCTGCCACGATCATTTGTGTGGATCGGCGATGAAGGTATGCTCATTAAACGTTACCTGCTGCGCGATCCCTACACACATGTGACTCTGTGGCGGGTAATTTCGCAGCAGTTCTGGCTCATCGTCGCATTTTACGTTTTTGGCATCAGTCTGCTGTGGGTTCTAGTTCACTCCGCAAGTGGCCAACGCGTGCTCGAGATTCTCGCGGCAGCGGCCATACCTATGATCGTCTTCGCACTTCTAACGCTCGATCCAAGTTCAGCGGAGCGGTATTTGCCTGCTTATCCATTCCTCTGTGTCGCCGTCGCATTTTGCCTCTCGCGATGGCCGCAGAATCGTATTGCCATTTCCTGTTGTGTTGCGTTCATGTCCATTGCAATCATGGTGAACGTAGGTGCATTACTCAGGAGTTCCGAACTAAAAGGACGCCAGCCGACGGCAGAACGCGCCCTCAGCCTTGCCAAGAGGGTAGGGCCAGGCGGCATCGTTGCTCTATTTTCGCGGAACGATAAGCTCTACTCCCTGACATCGTCATTTCCTTTTGATCCGGTAGTTCGACAAACAGCCTTGCCAGTTTACGATGTTATAGCCCTGGCCACGGCCGGAGTGCCTGAATGGAGGCAGGAGTTCGCGCGGCGATCGGGGCAAGCGCTTGCCCAGCGCCAAAGTGTGTGGGTATCCAAGCGGCTGCTGGCTGCAGAGCCGCAGCCCGATTGGGGGTGGAACGAAGGCGATGATCCTAACGTCTCGTGGAAGGAGCTGCCCCAATTCTTCCACTGTTTTGATTATTCGTCAGACGTCGGGGGACAAGATGGTTTTTTGGAGCTTGCGGACTCTGGACAAAACAGAGCATTTCTCAACCAGGTACTCTCGAGCCGTCCAGCAACCAAGGGCTGTGACGCAAGCGGCCGCCTGCTATGACCTTTTGATTGACCGCCGCCATCGCTGGTTTGCCACACATGATCTATTACTCGGCTGCGCCGTACCTTCGGATCACGTTGGCGAGTCCGGCACTGTTTTTACGCAGGTCGAATTTCTCGATCACACGTTGGCGGCCCGCCTGTCCAACGCGTAACCGCAGATCGGGATCCGTCACAAGCTGCCGAATAGCGTCTGCAAGGGCGCTCGTGTCAGACGGGGGAACTAGAAGCCCGTCTATGCCACTCCGGATCAGTTCGGGTATGCCTGCAACCCAGGTGGATACGCATGGGATCGCCATCGCCATCGCCTCCATGAGTACGCCAGGTACCCCTTCGGCGAAGCTGGGCAGAGCAAAGATATCAGCTTGCCGGTATAAGCTATCGAGCTTGTTCTGTGGTGTGAACCCATGTAGGATTACCCGATCTTGAAGGCCCCGCTGAATAACCTCGCGTTCCAGAGCTTGTCGATCCGGCCCGCCGCCCACTATGTGGAGCAGGAGGTCCCGGCCTTCGTGCACCAACATATCGATAGCGCCGATCAGAATGTGTTGCGCCTTTACCGGGGAGAGCCTCCCCACACATAGGATCTCAACCGGAGAAGTGGAGTGCGGGAGCGGGCGCGGATGGAAGGTATCCGGGTCGACACCCATGTATATCACTTCGATCTTGCCCCAATCGGAGACAGCCGACGCAATCATCAACTGGCAACGCGCATATTGGCTGATCGCGCGGGCGAATGTGCAGGCGGCGACCTTCTCGCGGATCCACAATCCGGCCGGGTCCGTAAATTCGTCGGGACCGTGGAAGGAAATCGAAATCTCCACGCCGAAGGTTTTATGTACGAGCAGAGCTACGGTCGAAGAGTAATGAGTGTGCAGGTGGGTCAGCCCATTCCTTCGCATCCAGCACCCGACCATCGCCGCTTGGGCGAAGTAAGCCAGATTCAGGGCCAGCGGCTTCACCTGGAAGCCCGCAAGCCTTACCGCATACGACAACCCGGCGATGAACCGGAGCGGACTCGAACTCAGCGCTGCTGCCAGAGCCGCGCACGCATTCGCCGCCCCCGCCGGGTTGATGTAATAGGTGCGCTTCGCCTCCTCGCGCTCCTCGAGCGAGAGCTGTTCGGAAGGACGGTCGGGCCCCCGTACGGAGGCGGTGTAAATGTCAAATTGTTCGCGCAGGAGGCGCACTTCACGAAGAATTACGGCGTGATTAATCGCGGGGTGTTGAGAAATGAGACATGCGAATCGGCGCGATGGCAAGAACTCAGCTTACAACAGCCATCCAGAGACAGACCAAACCGGCCGAAATCCGTAGATAAGCCAAGCGATCAACGCCGAGCCGCCGAGGCCGGGAGAATTCTTCTTTCGCGGTATATTCGATATCTGATGAAGGCCTTGGTGACAGGCGGCGCAGGCTGTATCGGGTCTGATCTCGTTGAAGCCCTGTTGACTCGTGGCGATCAGGTGGTGGTGATTGACAACCTCAGTAGCGGCAGACTGGAACACATTGAGCCGCTCCGTGCGAATCCAAATTTCTCGTTCATCGAAGGTGATCTCGAAGATGCTGCTTTGGTCGGCTCGGTGATGAACGGCATAGATCTGGTCTGGCACTTCGCTGCGAATCCGGAGGTGAAGTTCTCTATGGGAGACGCGACCGACAAAGACCTTCGACAGAACATCATCTGCACCTATAACGTGCTCGAAGCGATGCGCGGGTGTGGTGTAAAGCGCCTGGCGTTCTCCTCCACTTCGGCCGTGTACGGCATAACGCCCGTGCAACCGATTCCCGAAAGCGCGCCCTTTCCACAGCCGATTTCACTCTACGGTGCGACCAAACAGGCTTGCGAGGCGCTCATTTCAGCGTTCCAGAATCTGTTCGAATGGCAGTGCTGGATTTTTCGCTTCGCCAACATCGTCGGCCCGAAGGTACGCAAAAAGGGCCGCACGGTTATCGGCGATTTCATGGTACGGCTTCATGAGAATCCGCGCCAGTTAATCATTTTGGGGGACGGTAAGCAAGCGAAATCGTATCTGCTGAGCGAAGAGTGTATCCGTGCGATGCTGTTCATCGTGGGTCATGCCGTCGAGCGGCTGAATGTCTACAATGTCGGGTGCGACGACTCTCTCCGGGTCACACGGATTGCGGACATGGTGGTGGAAGCCCTGGGACTCGAGAACGTCGAGTATCAGTTCACGGGCGGCGAAAGCGGTTGGCCCGGCGACGTGCCGCACTTCCTGCTGGATACCAGCAAGGCGAACAAGCTTGGTTGGAAAGCCCGGCACAATTCAGAGGAAGCCGTCAGAATAGCGATTCAACAGGTGCTCGCGCAGACGACCGCAGTCGTGGCGGAAGAAGCATGCAAGCCGTGATCCTGGCGGGCGGATTGGGAACGCGGCTGTGGCCTCTCACCGAAGCGATTCCGAAGCCAATGGTGCGCGTTGCCGGAGTACCGTACCTCGAACATCAGCTTCGCCTTCTCGCCAAACAGGGCATCCGCAACGTGTTGCTGCTAACGGGCTATCTCAGCGAGCAGATCGAAGCGTGTTTCGGCTCCGGCGAACGGCTCGGTTTGGAGATCAATTACTCGCGTGAGCGCGAGCCTATGGGGACTGGGGGCGCCTTGCGTGAAGCTCGTGACCAGCTTGAGGACTCGTTCCTCATCATCTATGGCGACTCATATCTCCCCATCCAATATAGCGAAGCGTTTGAACGTCTGGTATCAACCGGCGCCGCTGGTGTTGTCGTGGTCTACGACAACAGCCTGGGCGACACTTCAGTAAGGAACAACATCGAACTCGATGACCAAGGATATGTGAGCCGTTACGAGAAAGACTCGCCCGACCGCCTGTCATACGTCGAAGCGGGCGTGCTGGCTTTTCGACGCTCGGTTGTGGATCTTATGCCGGCCGAGAGCGTGGTCTCGCTCGAAAAGGAAATCTTCCCGAAACTTATCCGGGAAAAGCGCCTGGCCGCATTGGTCACCCACCAACGCTTTTATGACATCGGCACTCCCGACCGGTTGGCCGTGATCGAAACCGTACTGGCACATGATCATTACTAGGACCCCGTTTCGCGTCAGCTTCGCTGGAGGCGGCTCGGACCTGTCGAGTTACTACGCGCGCGAGCCCGGAGTGGTTTTGTCCACCGCGATCAACAAATATATGTACATCGCAGTGAAGGAGCACTTCGAGTAGAACTTTCGCATTAGCTACTCGCGCACGGAGACCGTCGACACGGTAGGCGAGATCGAGCATCCGATCGTCCGTGAGTGTCTGCAGGCTCTTGCCCCGCGCAGCGGGGCTGGAAATCGTCTCTATGGGCGACCTGCCCGCTCGAACCGGCTTGGGCTCTTCGAGCAGCTTCACTGTCGGCCTTCTCCACCCACTCTACGCTATGCAAGGCAAGGCGGTCAGCCCGGAGCGCCTGGCGCGCGAGGCGTGCTGCATCGAAATTGAAAAGCTCAACGAGCCGATCGGCAAGCAGGACCGATATATTGCGGCCTATGGCGGCTTACAGTTTATTCAGTTCAATCCGGATGGCACGGTCTTTGTTGACCCGGTAATCATCTCTCCCGAGACGCGCATCGAATTGAGCCGGCGCTTGTTGATGTTCTTCACTGGTGACACGCGGGATGCCCGGCAGGCGTTGGCCAAACAGCAGGCCACGACGTCCCAGAAACTCCCCGTGCTGCGACGCATGTGTGCTATTGCGCGAGAGATGCGAGAAATTTTGACTTCCAGTGGTGACCTGGGTGCTTTTGGACGCCTGCTGCATGAGTCCTGGGAAGCCAAGCGATCGCTGAGCGATTCCGTCAGCAACCCGCGAATCGATAAACTGTACGAGCGTGCACGGCGCGCGGGGGCGCTTGGAGGAAAGTTACTCGGCGCCGGTGGCGGCGGCTTTCTTCTTTTCTTCTGCGAGCCGCAGGATCAGGGCCGGCTGCGCGAAGCTCTGTCGGATCTGCGTGAGCTGACTTTCTCGCTCGACCCGCAAGGCAGCAAGATCGTGCACGTTGGGAGCGAGCGCGATTGAATCCCCGCTGCGTGTTTCTGGACCGCGATGGCGTCATTAACGAAAGGCCTGCTCCGCATCAACACATCCGGAGCTGGAGCGAATTCCGGTTCCTGCCGAATATCGCAGATTGGGTCCGGATCTTCAACACACTGGGCTACCTGGTCATCGTGGTCACGAATCAGCGTGGAATGGCGCGCAAGACAGTTGAAGAGATCCACGGCAGCATGATTCGTGAGTTATTACAGCGGGGCGCGCGGATCGACGATGTTTTCGTATGCCCGCACGAAGAGGACTCTTGCGACTGCCGGAAGCCGAAACCATGTCTGGTTGTGCAAGCTCAAAAAAAATGGCGCCTGGACCTGGCAAAATCCTTGATGATTGGCGATTCCGATGAAGATGCAGCTCTGGCGGCGGTATGCGGGCTGCCCTTTCTGCGCGTTGATGGCTATGGGCGCCTGGTTCCATAACACGTAACACCAGCGCACGTGCTGGTTTTAGGCATTATTGTCTGGCGCTTGCTTCTTAGGCGGTCGCCAAGCCAAATGCTCACAGGGCGGCTAATCAAGTCGGATCAATAACCGGTTAGTTCACCCGTTGCGATCCGGATCGACCAGACACTTCTCCAGTTCAAACTAATCGTTCGGCGGACTATTTCGTAGATCTGAGGATCACTGAGATCTTCGCCACTCGCGTGCCGGAACCAATTCGTGTACGCCTGCCTGCAGAATGCTTTGGCTAAATCTTTGATAAATCCAAAATCCGGAACAGGCGACGACGTCTTATCAGCGAGAATTTTGACGTAACTCAATTCGCTGCTCGCGTCAACGGCCTCGACGAGCAAGGCTTGTGCGAATTCCACATCACCATCGTTAAGAGCCGTCATCGGCTGGCCTGGGAAGAAAAAGCGCAGAACACGCATTGCTTGGGGCGGCGTGATCCGTATTTCATCCTTCCGGAAGTGCCTGAGGCCGATACCTGGCATAGCAACCGAGCATTAGTATTCGCTCTATTGCGGGCCGTGTCAAGGCGGGTCGCAGCCCGCCGCGCATGCGCGGGCGATGCTGCGCATCGTTCGACATGGCGAGGAACAGTCACACAAGCGCACGTGCGGTACACTTGAAATCCGCATGGCCAGCCCTGAGGTTCGTGTCGCTCCTCCACGCCTTTCAATTGACGCATCGCGGCGGGGCGCCGGTTTCGGGTTGGCGGTTCTATTTGCCATCAATCTGCTGAATTTTTACGACCGGCAGGCGCTGGGGCCGCTGGCCGAGCCCATCCGCAGGGAATTTCATCTCACCGATACGCAGCTGGGGTTGCTGGGCACGATCTTCACATTGCTGTATGCAGTTGTGGGTGTGCCATTCGGACGGCTAGCGGATTCCTGGAGCCGGAAGAAACTGCTGGCGCTGGGCTTGGTTGTCTGGAGCTCACTCACCGGCGCGGCGTCGCTCGCGACCAGTTACGCCATGCTTGTCGTCACGCGGTTGGGCGTGGGAGTGGGCGAAGCGGTGTGCGCGCCGGCGGGCACCAGCTGGATCGGCGATCTATTTCCCGCAAATAAGCGCTCGCGCGCGCTGGCATTCTTCATGATGGCGGTGCCTTTGGGAACAGCCCTCAGTTATATGGTGAGCGGGCCGGCGGCCCAGAAGTTCGGATGGCGCACGGCGTTGGTGATCGCGGCGCTGCCAGCCGTCATTCTGACGCCCGCGCTGATCTTCGTCCGCGAGCCACAGAGGGGCGCATCGGAAAGCCATGTGGCTGCGGGCCACCACATCTCGGCGTGGTCGCTGGTACGGATTCCGACGCTCTGGTGGATCATCGCTTCGGGCGCCATGGTCAACTTTAATCTCTACGCGCTGGGCACGTTCCTGCCCGCGTTTCTTACACGGGTGCACGGACTTTCGGTGGCGCAATCCGGTTTCTGGCTGGGCGTCGGACACGCAGCAGCCGGGGTTTTCGCGGTTTTGACCGGCGGGCTGATCGGCGATTATGCCATTCGCAAGCGCCGCGATGGCCGCATGCTTTCAGCCGCAGGGGCGGCATTGGCCGCGGCTCCGCTGGCGTTGCTCTCGGTGATGCAGCCCGCCGGTGCGTGGGTCGCTGCCGTCGTCCTCATGTGTGCCTCGTACGGTTTGCTGAATGTGTACTACGGCACAGTGTACTCGGCCCTCCATGACATCGTGGCGCCGGCTCTGCGCGGCACGGCCATGTCGATTTACTTTATGGCGATGTATCTGTGCGGCGCATCGTTCGGGCCGGTGATCACGGGCCGCCTGAGCGACCTGATGGCGCGGCGCGCCGCGAGAATGGCGGGTGCGTCCACCATCACCGAGGCTGCGCGGGCAACCGGACTTCACCAGGCCATGTACGTAATCCCCGTGCTGTCGCTGGGATTGGCAGTGGTGCTTTATGCGGGATCGCGCACGGTGGCGAAGGATATGGCGAACCGCGACCGGCAGTTGCAGCCGTAGTTCGAACCTGCAAGTGTAGTAACTAAATGGCCCTACTACACGCCCAATCATCTATGAGAAGTTTTCTCATGGCGGCGCCCGCCGCTCTTTTATCTGTGGTTTCCGTTCTGCATGCGCAGGCTCCAAAGCTGGATCGCGTGATCGGTGAAGTGACGGCGATCGACGCCAATACGAAACAGATCAGCGTGAAATCGGATTCGGGGACTGCTGTTGCCGCGACGGTGGATGATAAAACACGTTACTTGCGAATTCCTCCCGGCGAGAAAGATCTGAAGAACGCGGCGACGATTGCGTTTGAGAACGTCGCAGTGGGCGATCGCGCCTTTGTCCGCGGCCACATGTCCGGCGACCAGAAGTCCATCCAGGCGGTCGCCGTCATCATCATGACCAAGGCGGAACTGGCGCAGAAGCACGAGCGCGACCGCGACGAGTGGCAACGGCGCGGGATGGCCGGTCCGGTCACGGCGGTGAATGCGGAGGCGAAACAGGTCACCATTTCTACGCGAACCCGCGAAGGTCCAAAACCGGTGGTGGTGGAGATTCCGGAGCAGGTGGACTTCCGGCGGTACGCACCCGACTCGATGCGCTTCAGCGATGCCAAGGCCAGTTCGTTCGCCGAACTCAAGGTCGGAGACCAGCTGCGCGTTCTGGGAGATAAGGATGCGGACGGCAGTCACATCAAAGCCGAGGCGATTGTTTCCGGGTCGTTCCGCAACATTGCGGGAGTGATCAAGACCATGGATGCGAGCGCCAATCAGATCACGCTCACGGATCTGGTAGCACACAAGCCCGTGACAGTGATGCTGACACCAGATACCGCGATGCGGCGGCTGCCGCCGTTTATGGCGGCGATGCTGGCAAGGCGAGGGGCCGGCGGCCAGAACGGCGGTGGTGCTCCGGCGGGAGGCGCTGCCGGTGGCGGGTCTCGCGAAGGGGCCGCTCAGGGTATTCCCGGACCTCCTCGTCCCGATGGCGCCAAGCCCGGCGCGGGTACGGCCGCAGCCGAGGGCGCACAATCTCCGGGCGGCGGAACGCGGCGCGGCAACATGGATTTCCAGGACATGCTGGAACGCATGCCACAGATCAAACTGGCGGATCTGAAAGTGGGGGACGCTGTTATGCTCTCATCGACCATAGGCAACGGCACCTCAGTGACCGCGATCAATCTTCTTGCAGGAGTGGAGCCGCTGTTGACCGCGGCGCCGAAAGGCGGACAGGATATTTTCGGCCAGTGGAATTTTGATATCGGGTTGCCGCAATAAATAGGAAGAGCGGCCCACGCGGACGTCGGCCGCGAACCGCCCACGTGATGATTGCTACGATTCCGCGATGATTTCGGGGCCTAAGATCTGCAAGTGGACTTCGTCCATGATGTCGCCGGTGTCTTCGAGTTTGTCCCGAAGACGGATGGCGGTGAGATGGCTCATGCGGTATTCGCCGAGCGTCAGCTTGCGGACCACCTTCATGCGCAGCGGCCGCATGGTGCGGTCTGGGCAGGGCATCAGGAAGTACGTTTCTCCGGGCCGCAATTCCGAGCCATCTTCGAACGTCTCCACATATAGGCTGGCCGTGAGACCGAGTTGGCAGAAGTTCACGCGCAGGCCGTCAGTCTCGGGGAACAAGGCCCAGAGCTCCTGCTCGGTCTCGATGTAATCGGCATAGTCGAAGCCATCGGGGAGTGGATACGTACAGCGCGGGTCCAAAAACGCGTATGCGGACAAGTACGCTCCTCGGTCTAACCGCACATGAGGCGGTCAGACCATTTAGGAAAGTATGCCTCAATTCCAAGCGGCTCCGCACCAGAATTTTTTATCAAAGTACTAGCCGGTCCAGGGCGGATTACAATGTATCCGTGTCCAATCCCACACTGACGCTTTCCCGACGTACCCTCCTTAGTACCCTGGCGGCCGGGGCTGCCGCGACGGCACAGAATCGCGAGTCGCACGAATGGAAGCCCCGACTGGGCGTACTGGGCCCCTATACACCAGCCAATCTCGCTTTTGCACACGAGGCCGGCTTCAACAACATGATTCTGGGGTCTGGCCCGCGTGGGGCGCTGGATGCGACGGCGCTGGATGATGGCAAGATCGCAACGATCAAAGAGACCATCGAACGCTCCCGAGTGCATGTTTCTGCGTTGCAGGTCACGCAGAATCATATCGCCGCGGACGCCGACCGGCGCAGCCGCGAGAATGCGTATTTTGTGAAGTCGATTGAGCTTGCCGGTAAGCTGGGGGTACCGTACATCGGCACGGCATCGGGCCGGGATCCCAAGAAAATCTGGCACAGCAGGTGGACGAAATCGTGCGCGTGTACAACGAGAAATATTTTCCCGCCTGCGAGAAATACCACGTGCGCCTCTTATGGGAGCCGTGGCCGGGCGGCCCCAATGTGGCCACCGGTCCCGCGGGCTACGAGGCGCTGTTCAAAGCATTCGGAAAATCGGCGTATATCGGTTTGCAGTACGATCCGTCACACCTGGTGTGGCAGATGATGGATCCGATTCAGACGGCCCGCGATTTTGTCGACAAGATTTATGACGTGCATTTGAAGGATACCGAGATCCGCTGGCCGGTGCTGCGGCACGGCGGCATCAATCCAGTGGACGATGCGGAGTGGTGGCGTTTCCGGCTGCCGGGGCTCGGGTCGATCGACTGGCCAGCGTTCTTCACGGTGCTGCAGGACGTGGGATACGAGGGCGCGATGAGTATCGAGCACGAGGACCCTCTGTACGATCCGCCCGGCGGCGAGGGCGACTTTACGGAAGGCTGCAAGACGGGCTTCCGGATGGCGAGGCGGTATCTGCAGCAGTATGTGCCGGTGTAACTCGGGCTACTTCCCAAGGTCCAGTGCCATCATCTCGTGACGGTCGCGGATGTAGAGGTGCGTGCCCGCCAAGGTTGGCGGCGTCCAGGCATTGCTCTTCAGCAGCGATGGCGCCGTGCTCAACACTTTCAAACCCGCGGACGATACCGTAGCCAGGGAGAGATTGCCGTCCTGATCGAGGATGATGGCCTTCCCGTCCGCGTAGATCAGGTTCGCCTCCGGATATCCTCGCTGCCGCCAGAGAATTTTGCCTGTCTTCACGTCAGCCGCAGACAACGGTGTTGGCCCGGAATTGCCGCTCGATGCGTAGAGCACATCGCCGATGCGCTGCATGTTGACGTGCTTCACGTAGAAATCATTGCTGTGCCACAACTCTTTGACGTTGGTCTGGTTCCCGGCTCGCGTCAGTTCGAGGGCAGTGGTTCCCGCGTTATACGATGCCGATACAACTAAAATATTGCCCGCGCCCCACAAGGGCGTCATGATGTTCAAACCGTAATCGGCATTGTGTTCGTGGCTCCACTGCACGTCGCCGTTGAGCGGATTGAATGCGACCGCGTGGAATCGTGTCATGACCACCGCTTGATCCAGGCCGTCCACGTTGATCAGCACCGCGGAAGAGTACGCGTTTCCGGCATCGCCCTTTTTCCAGACCGTTACCCCGTCGCTCTGGCGGAAACACATGGCCCGGCCATCTCCGCCCACCGGCAGAATGATGGTGTCGCGATAGACCAGCGGACTCGACGCGTATCCATAGATCAGCGAAGACCCGCCGTACCGGAAGCTCCACAGGTCGTGTTCCCAGAGCACTTTGCCGGACTTTTTATCCAGGCAGTGAAGCTTGCCGCTCGCGCCGGCGGTAAAGATGCGATCGCCCGCAATGGCCGGCGTGGCGTGCGGGCCGTTGCCTTCCTCGGCGGCGTCGTTGTGAAATGGCGCGTTGTAAGAGAATTCCCAAATGGTCTTGCCGGTGTTTGCGTCCGCCGCGATCACGTACTCCGTTGATATGTTGCGATACATGGTGTACAGTCGGCCGTTCTCCACCAGGATCGAAGAATAACCCTCGCCCAGCGGCCGGCGCCAGAGAATTTTCGGCCCGGCGGCGGGCCATGAATCGGGGAGTTTCGCCTCAGTCTGAAAATTGCGATGCGGTCCGCCCCATTGAAGCCACGGGACGCCGTCGGACTGAGCGGTGAGAGGAGAGATAAGAAGCAAGGAAGCGACGACTAACCTCATGGGTAGCGCTCCGAGCGTGCCTGTGTGACCACTTCGCGAACAGCCTAAACTAGCACTTCAGGTGCTTGGTGCTGAATGCCGAAGTCCCCATTCGCGCTCAGGCCTGTCAGCATTCGCCGAGTCCACAGCCTCACGGGATTCAATTCCGGGTTCAGCTCACGATTGGCGCTGCCGGGGTTCTGACGCCCGGCTGCCCGCCTGGGCCCGGGCCATCACCCACGTTCCCTCCCCTACCTTCCGGCCCTTTGGCGCGAACCGCGCGCCGTTGGCGGTGGCTTCGAGAATGCCCGTGAGTTTGCCCTTCTGAAGCTGGCCGCTGAAGGTCAGGTCCGCATCGCCGGCTTCCACACGAAAGCGAACCGCGTCGCCTTCCACGCGAATTTCTTCCAGCGGGCCGCCGTGCATGACGCCGTCTTGTCCTTGCAGGTAGAGACGTCCGGTCCAGGAAGCCCCGTTGTTCAGAAGCATCAGCTGCATCGGTCCCGAAGGACCCGTGGAGTGCAGTGTGCCGATCCAGCTGCCGCTGAACCGGACCGTCGAAACATCCGGCATGCCGCTAGCTAGTATGGGACGACGCACGTAAATCACAGCGGGCGGCTGGTTCACCACGGGGATCATCATGACGAGGAACAGAGCCATGTGCATGGCTCCGCCGCAACCGGCGGCCGCCAGCGTCAACGTGGCAGGACGGGTCATCCACTGGCGCACAAGCGAAAAGAAACCGTCGGCCAGCAGCGAAACCGCTCCCGCGCCTGCCGTCTCATCGTAGATCCATAGCATTTCCTCGGCGAACTGCTGCCGGAAACCCGGCGGATGCAACCGGAGGATCGATCGATAGATAGATCGAATCATGACGCCCTCCTGGGACTCGGCACCCGCAAGCGCAGCCTGGCTTCCCGGACGACCGTATCCAGGCGCGCAATTTCAGCGGAGAGTGTGCGGCGCCCGAGCCCGGTCAGCCGGTAGTAGCGGCGGCGCGAATCCTCGTTCGGCGAAGGCCGCGGAGTCTCCTCCACCATCGCCAGATTCATGAGCTTTTCCAGGTTGTCGTACAGCGTGCCCGGGCCCAGCTTGTACTTGCCCTCGGACTGTCGCGCCACCTCCTGCATGATGCCGTAACCGTGCCGGTCTTCACCGGCCAGGGCGAGCAAGATGTGTAACGTCGCGGGAGATAAGGGAAGAAAGGGACTCAGATCCTCAGTCATAGTCGGCTCCCGTTATATCGGAATCCGAGTATGGTGTCAAGGGGGATTCTTCGGCCGATGGACAACGATCAGCGATTGACGTATAGATTATCTTCATATAGTCTATCTCTATATGGATCTGCTGCAAGGAACGCTCGATATGTTGGTACTCCGGACGCTCCTCGCCGGCTCCCTTCACGGCTACGGAATCGCCAAAACCATTCGCAGCACCTCCAACGAGGCCCTCGATATTGAGTTCGGCTCGCTCTATCCCGCGTTGAAACGGCTCGAAGCGAAAGGCTGGATCGCATCCGGGTGGGAGACGTCCGAGCACAATCGCCGCGCCAAGTTTTACAAGCTCACCGCGGCGGGCCGGAAGCACCTGGTACGGGAACACTCGAAGTGGGCGGACTTCGTGAGCGCGGTGGGACGGATTATGGGCGCGTTGCCGGAGGTGAAAGGATGATGATCTGGAATCGGCTCAAATATCTGTGGCCGGCGTGGCGCCGCCGCGAAGAGCGCGAGATGCGCGAGGAGTTGGAATCACTCACCGCCATCGCGGGCAGCAAAGAACTCGGCAACCTCACGCTGGCGATGGAGGACGTTCGTGCAACCTGGGGCTGGACGTGGCTTGACACTGTTTTTGCGGACATCCGCTATTCACTCCGCGCGCTGCGCAGGCAGCCCGCATTCTGTCGCAGTGGCGGTGCTCTCACTCGCTCTCGCCATCGGCGCGAACAGCGCGATCTTCAGCTTCGCCGACGCGCTGCTCCTGCGCCCTTTGCCGGTAAAGAATCCAGCGGCTGTGTTCGACGTCAGCAGCACCACGCCCGACAATCCTTTTGAAGGCATGTCGTTCCCCGATTACCGCGATCTACGCGATAAAAGCCGCTCCTTCAGCGGCCTGGCCGCGTATCGCCTCACCACCCTGGCGGTGGCTGCCAATCCCGCGGCGCCGGCACAGATTCGCTTTGCGAACCTGGTGAGCGACAACTTCTTTCCGGTGGCAGGCGTGACGCCTTCAGCCGGCCGCGCGTTTCTGCCTGACGAAGCAACTTCAGTCCGCCCAGCCCGTCGCGATAGTCAGCTACGACTTCTGGCAGCAGAATTACGCCGGCGACCGCTCCGTGATCGGCAGCACCTTGCGCCTCAACGGGATGGTTTTCACGATCATCGGCGTGACCCCAGCGTCCTTTACCGGCCTGGACCGTTTCGTTCTCCCCAGCATCTTCGTTCCTCTCGGGATGGCCCAGCGCCTGGACGGCGAGACGGCGGATCCGCTGGAGGACCGCGGACGGCACGATCTGGTAGTCAAGGGCCGATTGAGCGCGGGCGCTTCGCGGGAATCGGCACAGGCTGAACTTGCCATTATCGGGGCCGCCCTCGAGCGCGAGTACGTGAAAGACGAATCGCAACCGGCACATGGCGGTCCGCACGGAACTGCGAGCGGCGCATCCAGCAGACTCCGCAACTGCTGGCGCTCGTCAAGATGCTGATGGGGCTGGTGGCGCTCATCCTGATCATTGCGTGCTCGAACGTCGCGAATCTGTTGCTGGCCCGGGCGCGCGCCCGCAGCCGCGAGATCGCAATCCGGCTGTCCATCGGAGCGAGCGCGGAGCCGCGTGGTGCGCCAACTGATGACCGAGAGTCTCATCGTGGCGATGGCCGGTGGCGTCGCGGGGCTGTTCGTCGCATACGGCGGTATTCTGCTGCTCAAACGCTCAGCGTACCGAGCGATCCACCGTATGTCCTGGGCGTACGAGCTGGATTGGCGCGTCGTGCAGTTCAGCCTGCTCGCCGCGCTCGGGAGTTGTATCTTCTTCGGCCTGGCTCCGGCCTGGCAAACCGCGCGGACGGACTTCGTGAGCGCCCTGAAGGCGGGCGGCGACGGCGCGTCCGGCAAGGCGGCGCACATTCGGCCGCGACGTTCTGGTGGCCGGCCAGATTGCGCTCGCGATGGTCGTGCTGATCGCCGCCGGCATGTTTCTCGCTGGCTTCCGGAACATGCTGGTGATGCCGCCCGAATTTCGCACGGACCACCTGATCAGCCTGGATACCGCGCCCGCCGTACTGCACTACTCGCCCGAACAGACGAGGGCCTTCTACCGCCGGCTTGTCGATCGCGTTCGCACGATGCCCGGCGTGGCGGGGGTGGCGATGACCGAGTCGCTGCCGCTGTCTCCCTCGCAGACCGCGGTCACGTGTAGTGCCCGAGGGATACCAGTTCCCGAAGGGCCGCGAAAAAGAGACTCGAGTTCGGCGCCGCGGTGGACGCCGCGTACTTCAGCATCCTGAATGTCGAAATCAAACGCGGGCGCGCTTTCACGGACGACGACCGCGCCGGATCGCGCCGCGTGGCGATTGTGAACCAGCAGTTCGCGAAGACCTATTGGCCGGACCAGGATCCGATTGGAAAGCGGATCCGGCTGGATAGCGCGGACGGCCCTGCCGTCGAGGTCGTCGGAGTGGCGAAGACCGGGCACTATCTGGCTGTGAACGAAGCGCCGGCGCCGTTCGTGTATCTGCCCTACGAGCAGAACCCGCGCTCGCGGATGACGTTAATGGTGCAATCGGTGGGCGATGCGAGTGACGCTCGCAAAGCCCTTGCGCGACGCGGTTCGATCGATCGACGGCAACGTGCCGGTATTCAACCTGCGGCCCGTAGCGACGCTCTACGAAAGCCGCGTGACGGATACGTGGCTGCAGTTCTTCCAGATGGTGGGGACAATGGGATTCATCGGTCTGGCGCTCGCCACGACCGGGCTCTACGGGCTCGTCGCCTACACGGTGAGCCGCCGCGTGAAGGAGTTCGGCATCCGCGTTGCGGTCGGCGCGAGCCACCGCGACGTTGTCTGGCTTGTCGAGCGCCGCGGGCTGATTCTTGCCGGCGTCGGTATCGCGATTGGCGGAGTGCTCACCGCGGCGGCAGTACCCCTGCTCGCCGCGGGCTTTCCCGGACTCGGTGTATCTTCCCCCGCGGTGTACGCTCTTGTTCCGCTGGCGCTGTTAATGGTCAGCGCGGTTGCAAGCTATGTGCCGGCACGGCGCGCCGCAGGGCTGGATCCGCTGCGGGCCCTGCGGAACGAATAGCTTCAGACGTCGAATTAGCCGCACCTGCCACAATCATCTTTGCCGTTCGGTTAACCGTAGCGCAGAGCCACGCCTGATTTTGGCGGGGACCTGCTGGCCTTTCGGCCGTACGAAGAAAAAGCCGCAGGTCCCCCGCAAACCCCGCGGTAGCCCTGCGCTACCAGATACGCCGTGATCGGATCCACGCGCGCTGCCTACCGAGGACGATGCCGGTCCACTCGGCAACTACAGATCTATCGCTCCGCAATGGCGACCACATGTCCGCGAGTCCGATAGTAGAGCGCATTCTCGGAGACCGCAGGCGACGCCATGGCAATTTCGCCCAATAGGTTTTTCGACAGCAGTTCGAACTGAGGGCCGGCTTTGATCACATAGACCTCGCCTTCTTCGCTGGCGAAATACAGCTTGGAATCGACGGCGATGGGCGACGAACTGAAACCAGTGGTCCCGGCGCCCAGGCGTTCGGTGTAGCGCAGTTGACCCGTGCGGGCGTCATACACTTTCAAGACGCCACGATCCGAGCAACTGTAGAGAAGATCGCCGAGAATTACCGGCGTTTGCATGTACGCACCGTTGCTGGGCTCGTACCACGCAAGGCCGGGACTTGTATTCGAAGCCGCATCCGGCGTAATGTCGCCAGTCGCGTCGGGCTTGACGGCGTAAAGCGGCTTCGGCCCGCCGTGGGCATTGGTGACATAAATTAGTCCATCCGCGAAAACGGGCGTCGGCACGGGAATGTCGCCGCCTGATTTCAAACGCCACAGCTCTTTGCCCGTAGCCACCTCGTATCCGGCAATGTAGGGCCAGCCATTGCAGACGATCTGCGTGCGTCCGCCCCCTCGAATCACCGCGGGCGTGGCCCAACTGTGGTTGGAGACGCCGTCGCGCCCCACGCGCCAAAGCTCCTTGCCGTCTTTGGCCGATAACACAACAAGAAACGAATTCTTCTTCTGATCGCATTGCAGAATCAGCTTGTCCTCAAATAACACCGGCGAGCTGGCCGTTCCCCACTGCAGGTCGTAACCTTGCGGACCAGGATCGAATACTCCAAGATCCTTGGTCCAAAGCAGATTGCCATCCAGATCGTAAGCGTACACGCCTTCCGATCCTAGATATGCGATCAGCCGTTTCCCATCGGTGGCCGGCGTCGAATTGGCGTGAGTCGCCTTGGTGTGCCGCTTGGTTTTCGGAGCGCCCTTGTGGGCCACGCGCTGCCACAGGATCTTCCCGGTGTTCTTGTCCAGGCAGTAGACCACCCAACTCTGCTCGGCATTGTCGTCCGCCGGATCGCCGTCGCCGTAGAGGCCCACTTTGAGCGGCGCAGGTCCAGCCGAGCTGATCGCGCTGGTGACAAACAGCCGATTTTCCCAAATCGCCGGGCTCGAGTGCGCCAGGCCCGGAATGGCCGTCTTCCAGCGAATGTTCCGCAGCGCGCCAGCCCCCGGATCGGCGTTCCACGACGTAGCCACTTTCCCATCCGCCACGCCTCCCGCTTCCGGCCCGCGGAAAGACGGCCAGTTGACCGTCGCCGCGCCCGCGGCCGCAGCGAGCACGACACCCAGCAGAGTTCGGTTGATCACGCCGTTAGAATACAACACCGTGGGCCAGCCATTCGTGGCCGCTGCCGGCTTTTTCCCGGCGACTTCACAGTAGCCGGCTTCCCATGATCCGATGAAGCGGGATATGATGGGTTAGCGATGCAACCGAGCGACGTCGTGATGGGTGTACTGATAGGATGCGGGCTGATCGCCCTAGGCCTGACTCCCGGCCTGTTCCAAGAGCTGACGGATGGTCTCGCTCGCGCGCTCCTAAATTTTCGTAACTCGTTTTCGTCGCCCATTCCCATAGGACCGCCGCGCCAAGCGCAATACGAGAAGCCTCACCGGTCCCCCTGGATCGCCGGAATCGGCCTGGGTTTAATTCTGCTTAGTTTGTTCGGATATTTCACCAAGTAGCCCTGTGTTCTCCGCGCCTCAGCGCATTTGCGGTGATAATTTCGCTATCCTATTTAGAGTTGGCCATGACGGCGGCGCAAGGGGAACGGCTTGCCTTCTGTGACGGGAATTCGAGGAGAGGTTCATGACAACGGAATCGCCGAACGAAGTCCGTCAGGAAGAGGCCACTGGCGCTGGTAATTATTTCGTTTCCAACTATCCCCCTTATTCCTTTTGGACGCGCGATCGCGTACATGAAGCTTATGCGGCGCTGGACCGGCCGCCCTCGCCTGATACGCCGCTGGGAATCTACCTGCACATCCCCTTTTGCCGGAAGCGGTGCCATTTTTGCTATTTCAAGGTCTACACCGACAAAGACGCCGGCGAGATTGAAGGCTATCTCGACACCGCCATTCAGGAGCTGGCGCTCTACGCGAAAAAGCCGTTCATCGGCGGCAGGAAACCGAAGTTCATTTATTTCGGCGGCGGAACGCCGTCTTATATTTCCTCGCGGCAGATTACGTACGTTGTCAACGGAATGAAGCAGCTGTTGAGCTGGGGCGAAGCTGAAGAAGTCACCTTCGAGTGCGAGCCTGGAACACTGACGGAGCCGAAGCTCAGTGCCATCCGGGACCTCGGCGTGACCCGTCTCAGCCTGGGCATCGAGAATTTCGACGACCATATACTGCAAATCAACGGGCGCGCCCACGGATCGAGAGAGATTGACCGCACGTACCAGTTCGCGCGCCATATCGGATTTCCGCAGATCAATATCGACCTGATCGCCGGTATGATGGGAGAGACTGCCGAGAACTGGCGGGACTGTATTACAAAGACCATTGCCCTCGCTCCCGATAGCATCACCATCTACCAGATGGAAATCCCCTACAACACGACGATATTCAAAGAGATGAAAATTGTGGGACAAAGTGTGGCGCCCGTCGCCGATTGGCGGACCAAGCGCGCGTGGGTGGAGTACGCATTCGCTGAATTTGAAAAAGCCGGCTACAGTATCGCCAGCGCCTACGCCGCGGTGAAGGATCCTTCGCGCACCCGCTTCCTTTACCGCGATCTGCTGTGGAAGGGCGCGGATATGATCGGCCTGGGTGTGTCGTCGTTCTCACATGTCGGCGGAACCCATTTTCAAAACGAGCACGAATTCGAGTCCTACACCGCCAGGTTGCGCCAGGGAGAGCTGCCGATTTTTCGTGCTCTGACAACCACCGAGGAAGAGCGCGTGATTCGCGAGCTCATTTTGCAGATGAAGCTGGGGCAGGTTCGTCAGAGGTATTTCCAAGACAAGTTCGGGATTGATGTGCGTCAGCGGTTCGCTACTCCTCTGGGCAGGCTGCAGGAACAGGGCTTTTTGACGGCGGACGAGGACAGCCTGCGGCTGAACCGCGACGGCCTGTTACAAGTCGACAAGCTGCTGCATGAGTTTTTTCTGCCGCAACATCAGAGCGCGCGGTATGCGTAAAGGTAACCGCTAACCAAACGATCTTGCCATTCGTCTCCCATAAAGGTGAATAAAGACGCGAGGTTAATCTATCCTTTGAACGAGTTTTACGAGCAGCTGGGATTGCCGCTGCCTGTGGTGACGCGGGTGAATGGCTGGGTCATGCCCGAGCCATACCGGAGCCTGCTGGTCCATAACCGGGATATGACGCCGACCCTCGAGCGCGCTCATAATCAAAGCATTCAGCTTCGTGTCTTGCGTCGCGTGCTCACGGGCGACTTGCTGACGCGGCAGGTGGTCCTGGTCGCGGAAGGCACCCAGGTACCGGTGGCTTTTGGGGCCATCAAGATCCACCTGGAACATTTTCCCGACGCGGCGAGACCGCTGGTTCTCGAAGGAAAGCAACCGCTCGGCGCCATTCTCCGCAGTCAGGGGATTGCACATGCGGGACGCCCGGATGTTTACCTTCAAGTCGATGCAGATGCTTTGATCCACGATGCGCTCGGCCTCGCGGAGCCCGCCACGCTGTACGGCCGGCGGAACGCGCTTATCGATGCCGCCGGGCGAACGCTGGCTCAAGTGATTGAGATCCTGCCGCCCAGTAACGGAAATTCAAATATAGAGAGGAATCGTGGAAAAAGCGAACCACTATGACGCCATTGTGATCGGGGGAGGACCCGCAGGCTCCACAGCGGCGGCTGTGCTGGCCGAAAAGGGCCGCCGCGTGGCGGTGCTGGAAAAGGAGAAGTTCCCGCGCTATCACATCGGCGAATCGCTGCTGCCGTATGGCTACTTTACACTCCAGCGCATCGGCGTTCTGGACAAGATGAAAGGCTCTGAGTTCACCCGGAAATACAGTGTTCAGTTCGTGGGCACAAGCGGCCGGGCCTCCCTGCCGTTTTACTTTTTCCAGCAGCTCAAGCACGAGGCTTCTCAGACGTGGCAGGTTTTGCGCAGCGAGTTCGATCAACTGCTGCTCGACAATGCTCGCGACAAAGGCGCCCAGGTGCTGGAGGAAATGACGGTGCGCGAGACGATCCTTGACCATGGGGCGGTCGTAGGTGTGAAGGCCGTAACCAAGGACGGCGAGACGCTGCAATTTCACGCGCCGATCACCATCGATGCCAGCGGCCGCGACGCTTTTTCCGTCTCGCGTAATGGGTGGAAAGTCCGCGATCCATATTTGAATAAGATCGCGGTGTGGACGTATTACAAAGGCGCGCTGCGCGATCCCGGCGTGGACGAAGGCGCCACCACCGTCGCCTATGTGCCGGAGAAGGGCTGGTTTTGGTATATTCCCCTGCATCGCGACGTGGTCAGCGTCGGCGTTGTGGCCGAGAAGGACTATCTCTACCAGCACTCGCGAGAACTCCCGGCCATCTTTCACGGCGAGGTGGAGAAGAACCAGTGGATCAAACAGCACCTTGCGGCGGGTGAACAGTTCGGACCCTACAGAGTTACCGGGGAGTTTTCCTATCGCTCACGCTATTGCGCGACCGATGGACTGATTTTGGCTGGCGACGCCTTTGCCTTCCTCGATCCGGTATTCTCTTCGGGCGTCTTCATCGCACTGCGCAGCGGCGAGATGGCCGGCGATGCCGCCGACGCCGCGCTCGGTTCCGGCGACTTCTCCGCGGCGCAATTCAGCAATTACGGAGCGGAGCTATGCAAAGGCATCGAGGCCATGCGCCGCCTGGTCTACGCGTTTTATGATCACGCGTTCAGCTTCCGTGTCTTCCTCAAGAACTATCCGGAATTGCATGGCGACATGACGGACTGCCTCATCGGCAACCTTTTTAGGGATTTCGATCCGCTGTTCTCCGCCGTGGCGGAATTTGCAAAGATTCCAGAACCTTTGTCCCACGGGAGGCCTCTTCTTGTGGACAAAATGGAAGTCGCGCCGTAATCTTTGGATTCATGGCGCTTTTCCCAGACCGCGGCACGATTGAAAAGGACCAGCTCGCAAAGCTTCGGGCGCTGCTCGACGCGTTGCTGGGCGCCAATCCTTTTTATTCTGAGAAACTCCGGGCCTCGGGCGTTGGTCCCGAACTGGCGAGTCTGGACGAATATTCCGCGCGCGCGCCTTTCACCCTAAAGCAGGAGCTGAGTCAGGACCAGCGCGACCATCCGCCATACGGCACGAACCTGACTTACCCGCTCGAGCGCTATACCCGTTTCTGCCAAACCAGCGCCACCTCGGGCCAGCCCATGCACTGGCTGGACACACCCGAGAGCTGGGCGTGGATGCTCGACAACTGGATGCAGGTGTTCCAGGCATCCGGCGTCACAGCGCAAGACCGCATCTTTTTTGCTTTTTCCTTTGGACCGTTTCTTGGATTCTGGACGGCGTTCGATGCGGCGCTTCGCATGGGCTGCCTCTCGATACCCGGAGGCGGTATGCGCAGCTCGGCCCGCTTGCACGCCATCCTGGATACCGGCGCGACCGTGCTCTGTTGCACTCCGACGTACTCTATTCGCCTAGCCGAAGTGGGCGCGGAGCAAAACATCGACCTCAAAGCCGCGAAAATCGACAAGATCTTCGTTGCCGGCGAGACCGGCGGCAGCATCCCGGGTACGCGCGCCCACATCGAGAAACTGTGGAACGGGGCGCAAATCGTCGATCAGCACGGGATGACTGAAACCGGCCCGGTTAGCTACAGCTGCCCCGTGCGGCCGGGGGTGCTGCATGTGATGGAATCAGCGTACATCGCCGAAGTCATCTCGACCAACGACGGCCGGCCCGTTCCCTCGGGAGGCACGGGGGAACTGGTGCTCACCAACCTCGGGCGCACAGGATCTCCCATTCTGCGATATCGCACGGGTGATTTGGTCGAGCGAGCGGCGGAATGCCCCTGCGCGTGTGGCCGCTACGATCTGGCGCTCGAAGGCGGCATTCTGGGGCGAACCGACGACATGGTAGTCGTTCGTGGCGTGAACGTGTACCCGAGCGCAGTCGAGGACGTCTTGCGCGCCCTCGGTGTCGCCGAATATCGGGTAGAAATCCGCACTGAGCGCACTCTCCCTGAATTGACCATTCAGGTAGAACCAACCCCTGAGTACAAAGACGGCGCCGGGCTGGCTCAGCAGATTGAAGCGGCGCTCAACAACGCTCTTTCACTGCGCATTCCCGTCGAGTGCGTCCACTCCGGTGAGCTGCCTCGGTTTGAAATGAAAGCCCGGCGCTGGGTGCGGGTCTGAGTCTTTGAGTGGCCTTATTGTTGCCGAACGACACAGGTCGGCAGTTATAAGTGCTTTTGGTGTCAGGCGCTGGATTGGTCAGAGACGTGCCCATCGGAGGCCATGCGCCTTTCCTTGCTTCTGCTCTGCATTTCCTTTTGCCTCACCGCGCAAATACAGGATCTGGCCACGACGGATGATGGAACCGTTCTGTATTTCTCCACCCCGTACCGCCTGAAGGGCTCGAGCGACGTGGGCTACTCCAAGATCTTCCGCTACACCGACAATGAATTTCAGTTATTCCGCGAAATTGCATTCATGTCTTTCGGTACGGATACCAACTTCTATCTGGCCAGCCGCCCGTCCGTCAGTGGCGACGGTACTACCGTCGCATATACCGCCACGCGGGACTGCTTTGGCGGCAGCCACTGCCTCTACTTTGCCTACAACCAGGGATTTATGGCAAGCGCGACCGGCACCGATAAGAATCTTGGGCCCGGAATGCTGACGCTCAGCCCGGACGGGCGCTACGTCCTGTTCTCGGCGATGGGTGGGCAAACTGAACCGTATGACGTTGGCTGGAGCGATCTGAGCCAGGGGACCGTCGTGAGCCTCGCAGGATCAAGTGCTCTACCCATTGGCGACGGGCGGCAAGGCATCGCCAACGGCGGGACGGTCTTGCTTTCCGACAGCCAGGGTCCCTTGCTATGGAATCAGGGGCACACACAGCGGCTTTCGTTCTCGGCAACGCCCGGGCAGGCGCGCCTGAGTGCCGACTCACAAGAGATTGTCTACGAAGGCGTGTCAGGGGCCGGCAATTATGAGCTGCATACCTATTACGTCGCGAGCGGTCAGGATCTAATTCTGGCTACCGGGCCCGCTGTGCCGACAGCTCCTCAGAGTCAAAACTCGTACTTTCATTCATCATTGAACAAGGATGGATCTCTGGTGGCGTACGTCCTGAACAATCAGCTCGTTGTGCAAGCGACTCATACCTTGGGTGTGCGTTCGCTTGTCTCGTCGGCGGACGGCTTCACGGATGTCGTCATTTCCGGCAACGGCAACGTCGTCTATGCTGTAACAGGCTCCGATCGCCTCCTCCGCGCCGACGTCACCTCAGGCGCCGTCACTGAGTTATCTGCCGCGGTTCCGCACATCCAGATTGTAAGTGGCGTGCTCGTTCCGGGGGCCCGCGTCGATTTGTCGGTCTCCGGTGCGCCTGCCAGCGCGCCTGATCCTGCCATAGTATCCGGCGCCGGCGCGGCGCCTATCATTGCGAGGTCATCTTCGGCCGTCGCTTTTCAGATCCCATGGGGGGCGCAAGCTGGTTCCACCATCAAACTATTCGTCCCCGGAAATCCCTCTGCGCTTGAAGAGGATGACGACAATCAACTGCAAGTCGCCGTCCCACAGTTTTACACCCTCCCCGTGACTGGTGTGGTCTCTCCGCCGTACGCGCTAGCGGCTCATCAGGATTTTAGTGCCCTGATTACGGATCAAAACCCGGCCAAAATCGGTGAGTTCATTCATCTCTACTTCACTGGACTTGGGATGGTTGCGCCTGCGATCGCGACCGGCGTCGCCGCCCCAATCGGCCCACTCTATCGCGTGGTTACTCCGTTTTCGTGTCAGTTCTCTCAGGCTAGCGGCGTTTTGCCTGCCGACATCCTTTTTGCCGGTCTCGCTCCCCTCTTCACTGGGATCGAGCAGGTGGATATGCAGATCCCGTCCGGTCTGACGGTAACCCACCCGACACTTTCATGCACATCCAACAACCAACCCAATACGCAGTCGGTGCAGATCCCCGTCCAACCCTAAACTTTGGGACAACCTGACCCAAACGCGTGTCCGTCGAACACACCGGAGTTAACTTTAGATAGATTAAGTTATTTGTTATGATGCAGATGTGACTGGTACGCGGAATGCAAGCAAACGTCCCGTGCAGCGGATCGCCTTATTCCTGCTGTGTCTGGCGGCCTGTTTGGCACCGCTACACGCAGCGATTCTCGAACGCCTTTCCTTTGAAGAGCTAACGCAGCAGTCAACTTCCATCGTCCGGGCCAGAGCGGTTGACTCCTATACGGAGTTTCACGGCTCAATGATTTATACCCACTGGAAGCTCCAGGTGTTGGACAAGTGGAAAGGGCAGGATCGTTCTACGGTGGAAGTTCTGATTCCCGGCGGCGCCACGCGCCTGTTGCATCAGGATGTGGCCGGCGCTCCTAAGCTCTTGACGGGTAAGGAATATCTGCTGTTTCTATGGACATCCAAAAGCGGCTCTACTTGCATCACCGGTTTGAGCCAGGGGCTTTTTGAGCTGTCAAAGAGCATAAACGGTGAATGGATGGTATCTCGTGCGGCCACCGGTGAACCGATGCTCGATCGCGTCACCTGGACACTGGTGAAGGACGACAACATTCAAATGCGTTACTCCGAGATAACTTCTCGGATCTCCGCACTCACCCACGGAGGCGGCCACTAGCGCATGCGGATACCGCGGCAAGCAGCAGCGCTGGCTTTGGGCTGGGCGCTCACAGTGTCTTCGGCTGGCGCCTACTACCACTACATTCATTACACCAGCGCGACCGCTCCTTATCTTCCCGTTCCTGAAAGATTCGATCTTTCGGTCCTGCCGAATAAGACCGTCACCATTTTTGTTTCCGACGCCGGACCAAAAAAGTACTCGGCCAACGACAGTCTTCCATCGGTCTTAACGCAGGTGGGGCAAGCGGCGCAGGTGTGGAATGGAGTGGCGACCTCGGATCTGAGGGTGACTTTCGGTGGGCTGTATGCGGCCGGAACGGCCGGCGCCACGCCCGGCGGCGAATTGGTGTTCGACGACGAGGTTCCGCCGGGTTTGTTGGCGATCACGACGCACACTGCGTCCAATACCCCAGTAACCGGGCCGGACGGACCTTTCTTTCCGATCCTACGGTCCGTCATGCATTTCAGAAGCGACTTAACCCAGGCTCCTGGGCCCAGTTACACGGAAGGTTTCTTCTTGACCGTGGTCCATGAGATTGGCCACGCACTAGGGTTGCAGCACACCTTCACCTCCAGCGTGATGTCGACGGCAGTCACTCGGGCGACCGCGGAACTCGCGCCTCTGGACGCAGACGACATAGCGGCGATTTCGCTGCTGTACCCGCACAATTTCGGTGGAAACACCGGCACCGTCACCGGCACGGTGACCGCGGGAGGCGCAGGCGTGCACATGGCGTCGGTTGTGGCGTTGCGCCCCGGCGGTCCGGCGGTCAGCGCGCTGACCAACCCGGACGGTACCTATCGCATCGATGGCATTCCACCGGGAAACTACAACATTTACGTACAGCCGCTTCCGCCGACCGCGAACATCACCTCTCCACAGGACGTGAATGGAAACGCGGTCAGTCCAAGCAGCCCCTTCAATGGGGTGTTTTATCGCAATGTCAGCGATCCGAACAAGGCCGCCGTGGTTTCTGTCCAAGCCGGTGTTTCGGCTGATGGAATTAACTTTGCGGTAAGCCGCAAGAACTCAGTGCCGATCTACGACGTCTCCACCTACAGCTTCTTCGGCCAGGCGTCCGCGCATCCCGCGTACGTAAACTTCCTGCCCGGCGTGGCCACGATCGCAGCGGCGGGTATGGGTCTGGGCGCAAACGGCCACGTAGCCCCGGGCTTGAGTGCTTCCATCCTGGGCGCCGCGTTTCTTGCTCCCGGTGGTGTCCGGGCCTACGGTACCACCCCGACATACCTTGCTCTCGACCTGATGTTCGGGCTGGCCACTCCCACCGGACCGCAGCACATCGTTCTCTCTCAAGGCGGCAACGACTACGTCCTTCCCTCCGGGCTGAAGCTGACCAAGAGCGATCCGCCTTCGATCAGTTCTGTGTCGACAGACGCGACTGGAAATGTTGTGGTGACGGGAACGAATTTCGCCTCCGACAGCCAGGTTTATTTCGATGGCCTGCCGGTGGCGACGACTATTGTGGGCGCCTCGCACGCAACCGTAGTCCCTCCGCCGGGCGTGAGCGGCCAGACGGCGGTGGTCACGATGTTTAACAGCGACGGACAGAATTCGATGTTCCTGGCGCCCTCGCCGGTACCGGCGTACACCTACCCCGGCTCCGCCACGTCCGCGGCTTCTTCGAGCGTGACGCTTTCTCCGAGTGCCTTGCCCGCCGGAGTGCGGGGCTTGGTGGACATCGCCGGCGTAAACACGAACTTTACGGATGGATTCATGCAGGTGGGATTCGGGTCGAGCGATGCGGTGGTGCGGGGAGTCTGGGTGTTAAACCCTACGCACGCACTGGTGAACGTGCAAGTAGCCGACAATGCGCTGCCCGGCTCATCGTATGCGACCGTGATTTCCGGTTTTCAAGTGACGGCGCAGCAGAACGCGTTCCAGATCAATGCCCCGGTACCTAATCTTCCGGTGGTCGAGCCGGCTCTCGTCAATGCGGTTTGGGCGCCCAGCGGGGTTTATCCAGGCTCGACCGTGACCCTGTCCGGATCGAACCTGGGTGGCGCTCATACTACGGTCAGCATCAATCATCTTGTAGCGAAACTCCTCTCCACTTCGTCTACCCAGATTAATTTGGTAGTTCCGGCATCGCTCCAGCCCGGACCGGCGATCCTTCGCTTGAATAATGGCACGGCCAACGCGTATCCGGTGGTGGTGGCAATCGCACCGGCGCCACCATCTATCGGCGCGGTGCAGAGTGCGGCCAACGTGAATATCAGCCCTTCGAATCCGGCGCATCCTGGCGAGTCATTGAGCGTGCGGGTGGCCGGGTTGGCGCCTGCGAATGCGGCGGTGGCGCCCGGGCGCGTCAGCATAACGGCCGGAGGGGACGCCATGCCGGCCGGCAGTGTGACAGAGCTGAATGGCACGTCTTACGTCATTCAATTCACGCTCGATCCAGCCGTACCGACGGGAGCCCAGGTCCCGCTAACCGTATCCATCGACGGCAAGACCAGTCTGCCGGCCTATATCCCAATTGCTCCTTAAGCGGGCAGGCTGCGCCCCGGAATCCCTACAACTACTAAGCGCCGAGCTCCAGCAGCGACTGACGTCGTTCAAAGGAAGAAAAAACTTCCGGAACGGGAGCAGAGCTGGGGGTGTCTCGTCCGTCCCTTTTGAGTTAGAAGAAAGGCCCGGGCCGCATATTGCAAGTTCGGCCGGGTGGGCGGACGAAGGAGATCGTGGATCGCTGCGCCGATCGGGCGAAAATGGGGGCGAAAATGGGTCGGCGAAAATGGGGCGAAAATGGGTCTGGCGAAAATGGGCGGGAAAATGGGTCGGAAAATGGGTCAGCCTGAACTGCGCGATTTTCTTCGGGGGGAACCCGGGGACAGGAAGATGTGAAAAAAATCGCCTGTTCCACCAACGCACCGCAACCGAGCGAAAAATCTTGGCGAGTAAAGGCCCTGAGAGCAATTCGCGAGGGCAGGAGATACATTTCTGATCCCCTGGAAGAGGTGTACCATGACTTTCAAGCGATTTTTTCACATCTTCCTGTCCCGTGACTAACCCTCAGATCATCGTTCACTGCAATCCACCGTTCTCTCCTTTGCCCTGTACGCTATTATCAGAGTGGGCCCCACAGTCTATCTGCCGCCCCGTCAACTAATTACAAAAAAATGCAAAACGAAGCCAATTCCCAAAACCGGACACCTGTCCTCCAGCCAGCCGAAACTGGATCCAGGCTGTGCGACACTGAAGCGTCAGGCCTCCAGAGGAGCGTGACATGGAGATTAAGAAGGCCGGGGACCGACGAGACCGCCCGCGCTGACAGCCGTACTGTATTAAGGCGTGCGCCTCGGGAACGTCGGGTGGTGGCATCAGCCCGCCACCCTGATCGCCTCTTGGCCCTGCTCCCCCCTTCACCATTTCGTGCTACACCTTCTTCCCTCAGCTATGATGTTTAGTTCGAAATGGGAGGAAGCATGCCGGATCCACGCGCCCCGCGGCGCGGTTTTCTACAACGCATGGCCGGAGTAGCCGGTTTTTACGGGCTGGCAGGGTCACCCGCCACTGCACAGGCCCCGCAACATACCGGATCGGGCGATCCGCCGTTTCTGTCGCGCTATGCGCGGGCGCAGAACTACAAGGCGCTGAAGCAATCCAGCTTCGATCGCACCGGCGGCAACCAGGATTACTGGCCCATGGCTCCCGGCGCCACGCAAGAGGTCTTCAATTCCACGGGCCCCGGCGTTATCACCCATATCTGGTTCACCATCGCGGCGGATAGCGACCATCACCTGAAAGAGATTGTGCTCCGTGCTTACTGGGATGGCAGCTCCAAACCGAGCATCGAAGTTCCGGTAGGAGATTTCTTCGGCTTGAATCTGGGGCAGTACTTCGTCTACCAGTCCGCGTTCCTCAACTGTTCCTCCATCAAGGCTCTGAACTCGTACTTCGCCATGCCGTTTCGTAAGTCGGCCCGGCTTACGGCGACCAATGAGAGCAGCCACAAGGTGGAGGCGTTCTACTCCAACATCGATTATCAGCTGGTGCCTTCACTTCCCGATGACGCTCTGTATTTTCACGCGCAGTACCGTCAGGCGACACCCAACCTGGCGCATACTGAATCCGACAAGAATCTCGATGGCAAGCATAATTACGTTTTTGTCGAGACGCGCGGACGCGGGCATCTGATGGGCGTAACGCTCGGGGTACTTCAGAACAGCGATCGCTGGATGGGCGAAGGAGATGACATGATCTTCGTCGACGATGAGGCCAAACCCGTGATCACCGGCACCGGCTCCGAGGATTATTTCAACGGCGCTTGGGATTTCGGCGGGCGTGACGGCGCAGTGCCGTTCGCGCACCTATATAACGGGGCGCCGCTGATGATCGCTCCCGAAATTGCCGGCGGCCGCTATTGCCTGTATCGATGGCATGCCGACAACCCGGTGACTTTTACCCGCTATCTCAAGCACACGATCGAGCACGGACATGCCGACGACCGCGCGGACAATTTCTTCTCGGTGGCCTACTGGTATCAGTCGGAGCCGTACACTGACTTCCCCACGCTTCCGCCGGCGGCCGCGCGCATTCCGAATTTGAAAGTCGTGACCGGACTGGGCGGCGCCCAGCCGGCATCTTAACCCAGGAGAGACATATGAGAACCCTTCTAGCATTGCTCGCAGCGTCCGCCGTTCTCGCCGCAGCCGATCCCGCCGGCTTCGGCCAGTGGAAGGGCGCCGAGCTAAAAAGTTACGACAAGAAGCTTGCGCCGAAAATCGATGCCCAAAAGATCGGTTCAGCACCGCTGGCCAACTACGGTAATCACAACTTGATGGTTATTCATCGCGAAGGCAGCGGGCAGGCCGAATACCACGAAAAACAGGCTGACCTGTTCATCGTGCAGTCGGGCGAGGCCACGCTGCTGGTCGGAGGAACGGTGGTGGATCCAAAAACCACCGAGCCCAATGAGATCCGCGGACCCTCGATCAAAGACGGCGTCAGCAAGCATCTAGGACCGGGCGATGTGGTGCATATCGCCGCCAAAACACCGCATCAGTTGATGCTCGACCCTGGCAAACAGATCACCTACGCGGTGATGAAAGTGACCGAGTAAATTACTTGCCGGCCTTGCGAGCACATGTTTGACAGGTTGCGTCGGGCAGCATGTTGCCATGCATGTTTGGGATCGGCGTAAATCCCCACGTGTTACCCTTCGGGTCCATCAACTCGATATTTGGACGGTGGTATTTATCAAACCCTAAGACGCCACGAGAGACGCCAGCCTCATCCACCAACACGAACTTGTGAGCGCGAATCTCCTGCGGCACGGATGCTTGCTCCTGTGCCCAAGCCGATGCCGGCACGATGCGTTGAGAAGCGATCCCGCCAATGAATCCGGCCGCCAGGGCAAATGCGATGGTAGATTTTGTGCTCATGAATCAAGTATGCACCCGCCGCACTATATACTGTCTCAATGCCGCCTTTGCGTGCCATGCTTCTCCTATGCGCCGCCACTTGCACGCTAGCCGCCTCGGATTGGCCGCAATTTCGCGGTCCAAACGCGTTTGGCGTGTCCAGCTCAACCGGTCTGCCTGCGGAATTCGGGCCAGGGAAGAACGTTCTCTGGAAGACACCGCTACCTCCGGGCCACTCGTCTCCCGTGCTGTCGGAGGATCGAATCTTTCTCACCGCGTTCGACGACGAACATCTGTACGTAATTACTCTCGATCGCGCCACAGGAAAGATTTTGTGGCGGCGCGAAGTGCCCCGGCCGCGCAAACAGAAGCTGCACAATTCGAATAGCCCTGCTTCACCGAGCGTGGCCACCGACGGAAAAAACGCCTACGCATTCTTCACCGACTTCGGCCTGGTGTCGTATGGATCGGACGGAGAAGAGCGATGGCGCGTTCCGCTCGGTCCCTTCAACAACCCTTTCGGTTTGGGTGCCTCTCCGGTTCTGGCGAAGGGGAAAGTGATTCAGATCTGCGATTCCGAGACGGGATCGTTCGCGATCGCGGTCGACCAGAACAGCGGACGAATTGTCTGGCGAACCGAACGTCCCGAAATGACGCGCGGCTTCTCCACTCCCGTGCTGTATCAACCGAAGCAAGGCGCGCTACAGGCCCTGGTTGCGGGAACCAATCGCTTCATCGCCTACGATGTCGATACGGGAAGGGAAATCTGGTGGGTTCGCGGCCTTACCTGGCAGATGAAGCCGACGCCTATCATAGCGGGCGGCGTGGCTTACGTTCTGGGGTGGGCCGGCGGAGCGGATCAGGGCAACCAGCAGCAGCTCCCGTCGTTTGAAGAAATGCTGAGAGTGGCTGATACCAATCACGACCGGAAACTTTCGAAAAACGAACTTCCCGACCGCCAGTATAAAGACGACTTCGAGGATTCGGATCTGGACGGCGACGGATTCCTGAGCGAGCGCGAATGGGAAAAGTATCGCGAGAAGCGGACCATGGTCAATTCGGTCATGGCCGTCCGGCTAGGCGGCAGCGGTGACGTGACGGACACGAACATCCTTTGGCGGTATTACAAATCGCTTCCCAACGTCCCCTCGCCATTGTTGTACGAGAATGTTCTGTACCTCGTAAAGGAAGGCGGCATTCTGACCGCCCTCGATCCCGCAACCGGCGGCGTGCTAAAACAAGGCCGCCTGAAGGGCGCGCTCGATTTCTACTATTCCTCCCCGGTTGCCGCGGACGGCAAGATCTTCGCCTCGAGCCAGGACGGGCATGTGTCGGTGATTCGCGCGGGCCGCGATTGGGAAGTGCTGGCGGTCAACGACATGGACGACGAAGTGTACGCCACGCCGGCTCCCGTGGATGGCCGGTTGTATCTGCGCACCCGGAGCGCGTTGTATTGCTTCGGGAAAATGCCTTGAAGGGCCGCTGAGCCGCGACCGGGAGGAAGCGGTTTTTCAATCGGCCAAGCCCGTAAACAGGTCTTGCAGCCATTCCCATCGCCGCTGGATCTGTTCAGTCCAGCTCAATGGATGGCCTCCAGGGAAACTGATCACGCGCCGAAAATCTGGCGGTGGCTCGAAAAGATCCTTGCCGAGCGCGCCTTCGACTAAACCTGAATTCCGAAATTGAATATTGATCGACCTCCTGGGCATGGGTTCCGACGCGTGGCGTGACGGTTGTCGGGCTCAGGTTGTAAGGGCCAGATCCAACTTCGGGGAAATTGGGATTTGCCAGGTCAAGATGCTGTCCAGTAAAGGGATTCTCGTTTTCAGACCGCCCCAACTTTCGGACAGGTGGAGCACCAGACGGCGGCCGGCTCGGCCGAGGATCGCGCCGCAGGTGAGGACCTGAGTCCGGATGGTCGCTGGCTCTCGATAGATCGGCATACCAGCCGCACGTTGGAACTCGGCCAACAGGTTGAAGAGCAGCAACACGGCTCGAAACGCGGCCTCTGTAGCAAAGAACTGTTTCAGGCAGAAGCCATCGGCGCCCAGGTCGTGCTTCAACTCGGCAATGCGATTCTCCATGTCGGCGCGTCGGTTGTAGTCTCGCCAGATCCCCTCCGGAGGGTCGGAGCAACTGGTGACAAAGACGCGGAAGGTGTAGCCCGGCACATCGATCAGCTTGCGGCCTATGCTATCGCGGCCCTCGCGCACCTGCTCGCGAATCACCACGAATCGACGCTCCACGCTCCAGCCGAGCAGTTTCAGCCGAAACTCGCCCACGGCATAGTCGTCGTCCAGGGTCGTCCATTGCTCCACTCGCTGGGCGGCACGTTTCACCCAGGGAGTCAGCTTGGCCACTACAATGTAAGGCAGCAGGCGCTGTTCCAAAAAGCTCAGCAGCTTGTCGTCGAAGAAGCCTGAATCGGCCCGTAGCAAGCGGATCTTTTCGCGCTGTCCCCACAGCGCGAGAGCTTCTTTGAGAAACTCCTCCACGCCACGGCTGGTGCCGCAGTTGCCGCTGCGGAGCCAGCCGTGCAGGAGGAAGTGCGCCTCACTCAACACCGCCAGCAAGGGGTGATGACTGGGCCGTCCATGTTTGCGCGGGTTGTGGCCTTTGAGAGAACCTTCCTGCTTGCCGTAACGCTCGAAAACCGTCGAATCCAAGTCCAATGTGTAGCCGCCTTCGCGCTGTGGCAAACGCTGCATCAGCCACTCGGCCATGGGTTCGTAGAAGCGCTGGACTTCGCCCATGCCGAAGGCGCGAAACAAATTGCGGATGGTATCGTCAGTGGGAAAACGATCCATGCCCAGCAGCGCGTGCAACGCGCGATCCCCCCGCAGCCAGCTGGCGTGCGCGAACCGCCTGGCGCCCACCAGAACCGACAGGAGGAACGCTGTGAAGGTGGAACTGGGATCGATATGATTCGGCGACTTCCAGCGGATCGGCATGTGCTGCCGAAGCGCCTCCACGAAGCCGACCTTCCCGAGAAATGAAATGAAAACCGCGATCCCACCAAACGGGGTCACGGCGCGTTGCGTCTCGCGCAGAATCAGCCGCTCATCCGACATCAGGGCGGCGATCTCGCGCGGGACTGGTTTGTCCGTCGCGCTTGATTCCATCCCCTTGTTGTCTCAGATCGTTGGCTCCAAGATCATCCTGAACTTCGTTTTTCCGGTTTATTACGGGTTCTTAACGCGAATGATCTCATCGTAGATCTCGCGGTTGAGAATGTCGGGAATAAATCCTGCGCCGATTCCCTGGATCGGATGGGGGGCCTTTCGCGCCCCCCGATGGCACCGGCGAGGCGTCCGGTTCCACCGCCACACATCGAAAAGACGGTTTGCGCGCCTTGATGACCTCACCCACACCCGTGATGGTTCCTCCCGTGCCGATACCCGACACGAGAATGTCCGCCTTCTCACCGGTGTCACGCCAGATCTCTTCGGCCGTCGTCCGGCGATGAATGGCGGAGTTGGCCGGGTTCTTGAACTGCTGCGGCATCAGGTAGCGGGGATCGGAGGCGGCCAACTCCTCGGCCATTCGGATGGCTCCGGCCATCCCCTCCGGACCCGGTGTCAGGATGAGATCGGCTCCATAGGCCCGCAGCAACTGGCGGCGTTCCTTGCTCATGGTTTCCGGCATGGTGAGGACGCATCGGTAGCCGCGAGCCGCGCAGACCATCGCCAGCGCGATCCCCGTATTGCCGCTGGTCGGTTCCACTATGATCGTGTCTTCATGGATCAGGCCGGCCTGCTCGGCGGCTTCGATCATGGAAACGCCTATGCGATCCTTCACGCTGTGTGCCGGTTAATATTGGAACCGGTAAACTCGAAACATGCCCAACGACGCTGAAGATCTCGATCCAGAGCAAGTCCGCAAGAATAGTGATGACTCCGTGGAGAAGATGCGGAGTCTCATGAGCGAATTGAAAGTCGTACAAGAGTACGAGAACGCCATCATGACGGGTGAGGAACAGCCTTCTAACTCCAGTGAACTTAATCAGACTGCCTCGGCGTAGAAGGCACCCCGCTGTCAATGATAATCATCGAACTGGTAACGGCGATTAAGCGCTGGCGATCCGCTCGACATTCTTGAGTAGATCACGCAGGAAGACTGAATAATGCCGCCCTTCCCAGTACACACCGATCATTCCCGTGAGAGTACCTGAGGGTTCGACAGATTCATAGAGCATGGCACCGGCTGGAAGCTTTACACGGCGATCAGCAATTTCAGCGCCTGCAGGCGGGTGACGAATTGCTGAAATAGGGGCCGTCAGGCGATACCGCGTCATCATTCAGCGCACTCCTCCGTGACGCGGCATGTGTGCAGTTTATCTCGCTTACGCTGCCCCGTCCAGGAGTATCCTCACTGAAACCAGCGTTGGAAGGTAATTAAACGCACGGGCAGAATAGTACCATGTCAGCCTTCTGTTAATGTTATCCAGGCAACTCGCCCTTGGCTTCGTGCGATTTCAAAAAATCTCCTCTACTAATCCAGCAAAAAATGATTGCCATCCGACACCCAGCTTGGTGCTGAACAGTGGCAAGGAGGTTTTTCATTTTTCAGAACGCTTCGGCAGATCACACTTGGCACGGCCTTCAGTCAGCATCTTGAGTGAGTCAATGTGAACCGAATTTGCTTGCTGATTCATCATGCCGGTCACCTCCACATAATCGCCGATGTTTCTTTCGCGGTCCCTTGATTTGTAATACTCAGCAACCGCTTCTGGTCGGGGTACAATCAGGACGATCTTTGCGCCTTTAGCGACGCATTGCTTGGCACACTCAGGATTCGTTCCGGGTGTACACCCCGCCACTTGCCCGTCCACCTGCGCATTGTTCGTCCGAGAGCCAGCCTCGGATTGTTGCGTTTTGTGCTTCAACGCCCAACACCAAGCACACATTCAAAGCGACCGCCAGAATTAGGATTCTCATCCCGGCCTCCATAGACATTCTATAACCCTGGTTGGCAGTCAGTATGTTCCTGCTATCCACGTGGCAGCGGTCTGCGCGGCCCTCGGTGACAACGATCAGGCCATCACCTGGGCGCAAAAGGCCTACGACGTCTGATTACATGGTTTACCTGCAAACCGAACCCTCGGTCGACGGCCTGCGCGCCGATCCACGATTCCAACACCTGGTGCAACTCATCGGCTCCGGGCACTTGCCTTAGCTTCTCTACGCCCAAGCTTACTTCTTGAATCGAGCTGCCACTTCTTTGCCTTCGTCAGTTACGTGAGCTCCCCACGTGGTGCCATCTGCCAGCCGAACGTAATCCACCAATATTGTGGGTTCGCCTGAGACTCGCCTGGCTTCCAACTCGGCTACCTGAACCGTGTGCCCGGCCACGAACCGATCTTTTCCGCTGTAGACTCCATAATGAACAGTCTTGGATTGACTGCCATCCTGGCTTGTATACTCAACGGCAACGACGTAAGCAACGATTGGCTTGCCAGAAGCATTCTGTATCGCAAACTGGATTTTGCCGTCCTTGGTTTGCTGACGCAGCTTGAGGTAGGGGTTGCTATCCGCACCGGTCAAATTGAGACCGACGAAAACGAGCGCTGCAACTAATGGCGCTAGCCGCAATGTGGATTATCCCCTTCGTAGCGATCATACTCCTGCGCGAACAAGTTCGGCAAAGTCTAAAGGCCGACAGTTTTTCGGAGGTAGTTGTGACTGCGAATGGCGCTCTGCAGGGGATTGCAGCCGGGTTGCGTTGGATCGACATCTTGCTCGAAAACCGCCCAGCCATCGAATCCCGCGGCAGTGAGTTCGCGGATTACGCCGGAAAGGTTGACGCCGCCCTGGCCGAGTTCGCAGAAGACTCCCATACGAATGGCATCGAGGTAGGGGATTTTCTCGCGGCGCACTTGCTCGAGGACCGGCGGCTTGACGTCCTTCAAATGAAGATGGCGGACGCGCTTTCCGTGCGTCCGCGCACAACCCACCGGGTCGCCGCCGCCATATAAGTAGTGTCCGGTGTCCAGACAAAGGCTCAACATTTGCGGATCCGTGGTGGCCAGCAGGCGCTCCACCTCGGCGGGTGTTTCGATGTAAGTCCCGCAGTGGTGGTGAAAAACACTGGTTAGGCCGAGCTCGCGCCCGGCCCGCGCTACGCGATCGAGCAGACGCGACGCGCCATCCCACTGTTGGGCATTCATACCGTCGCGCTTATCATCCACGCTGCCGGCGACGGCCATCCGGGCGGGACTCATTTCATCGGCCAGCACCAGGAATGGAGCGTCGGCTTGCGAGAGCAACTGCGCCACTTCGAGCGCCGATTGCAAGGCGGCATCGTGCTGCGCAGCATGCGCCAGGGGCAGGGGAGTGAACGCGCCCAACAACGGCAGGTTCCGTTTCGCCAACTCGATCTTCAGCTGATTCGGATCTGTTGGCAGAAAGCCGTAGGGTCCCAGTTCGGTTCCCGTGTAACCCGCCTGCACAATCTCGTCGAGGACCTCGCCATAGGGCCTCTGCTTGCCCCACCCTTGGACCTCCAGAATTCCCCAGCTTACCGGGGCGGTTGCGATTCGAATCGGCATGCGAGGTCTCTCCAAATCAGCCTACGGCGTCACGACAACTTTCACGCTCTTGCCCGCGCGCATCGCGTCCAAGCCATCACTGATTTGTGCCAGTTTCAGGCGATGCGTAATAAGCTTTTCCAGCGGCAGAAGATTCGATTCGAGCATACGCACTACTTTCGGGAACGCCGTGCGCTGGATAAAGGTGCCAATGATGCTGATCTCGTAGCGTGTGATCTCGTTTTGTTTCACCTGGCCGGTGGCATGCTGGTTCATGCCGAATAGAACCACCCTTCCACCGCGCCGTACGGTGGCGATCGACTGGACCAGCGCCGCGCCGGTTGCGTCCACCACGATGTCGGCGCCGATTCCGGTGGCGCTCTTGATCGCGGCCGAGGCGTCTTCGGAACCTGGGTCGATAGCGGCGCCGACACCGATCTGATCGGCAATCTTGCGCCGGAACTCGACTGGCTCAACGACGAATGTTTTGCCGGCGCCTGCCGTTTTGTACAACATCAAGAAGAGTAGGCCAATTGGGCCGGCGCCGTAGATGGCGACACTTTCGCCGGGTGTTAGCGGGGCTCGCTCCACCGCATGAAATACGCAGGAAAGCGGCTCGGCCAGCGTCGCCCGGTGCGCGGGGACGTCGGCACTGATCTTGTGCAGGGCGCGAACGGGCGCGACGTTGAACTCGGCCAGACCGCCGTGGATGAAGATCCCCAGCGTGGTCATGTTCACGCACATGTTGGACATGCCCAGGCGGCAATATTCGCAGAGCCCGCAAGTGACGTTGGGATCGATAACGACATGATCGCCGGGCTTCAGGTGGCGAACCGAGGCGCCTGCATCCACAACTGTGGCGGTGTATTCGTGGCCCAGGATGCTACCCGGTGTGGCCGGATGTCCGGGCGGCACAGAGAGAATGTGGATGTCGGTTCCGCAGATGCTTGCGGCATTTACTCGCAAGAGCACGTCATCGTCTTTTTGGATACGAGGCACCGGCAGCGCTTCCAGCCCCCATTGGCCCGGTCCGCGAAATACGAGAGCTTCCATGGTCTGCGGCATGGGCGCTCCTAGAATTTGCGGGACCACTCTTTGGGCCAGCGTTCGATAACTACTTTTTTGTCGGTGTAGAATTCTACGGCGTCTCGCCCCTGAGCGTGAAGGACGCCGAAAAAGCTGCCCTTCCATCCGCTGAACGGAAAGTACGCCATGGGAGCGGCCACTCCGATATTCACGCCCACGTTGCCCGTGGGAATCTGATTTCGGAATCTTCGCGCGGCCGCTCCGCTGCTAGTGAAGATGGATGATGCGTTGCCGTAAGAACTGCGGGTGATGATGTCGATGGCCTGCTCTTCGTCGGAGGCGTGAATCACGCTGAGGACGGGGCCGAAGATTTCCGTTTCGGTCAACTCGCTCGATGCCGGGACGCCGTCGAGAACCGTGGGGCCGACAAAGTTGCCCCGCTCGTGTCCTGCGATCTTTGCGCCTCGCCCATCCAGCGTAGGCTTGGCACCGTCGGAAGATCCCTTGGCGATCAGACCTTCGACCCGCTGCTTGCTGGCCGGCGTGATGACTGGTCCCATTTGCACGCCATTTCCCAGGCCGTCGCCTACTTTCAAAGACGCTGCGAGATCGGTGATGGATTTTCCGAACCATTCGCGAGCATCGCCCACGGTGACCGCGACCGAAACCGCCAGGCAACGTTGCCCGGCGCAGCCGTAGGCGCTGTCGGCGACGATCTGCGTGGTGGTCTCGCGATCGGCATCCGGAAGAACGACCACGTGGTTCTTGGCGCCGCCCTGGCATTGCACACGCTTGCCGTTCGAGGCGGCGCGCCCGTAGATATAACGGGCTACGGGCGTGGAGCCGACAAAGCTGATAGCCTGCACTGCCGGATGATCGAGCAGGGCATCGACCGCCGGCTTGCCGCCATTCACCAGATTCACGACGCCTTTGGGGAGTCCTGTCTGCTGGATCAACTCGACAACGCGCGCCATGGTGAATGGAACGCGTTCGGAGGGCTTGAGTACGAACGTGTTACCACACGCGATGGCGTACGGCAGAAACCAGAGCGGGATCATTGCGGGAAAGTTGAACGGAGTGATCGCGGCAACTACGCCCAGCGGCTGGCGGAACATGGATTCATCGATGCCGCGGGCCACGTCTTCGAGGTTGTAACCCTGCATCAGGATAGGAATGCCGCAGGCCACTTCGACATTCTCAACGCCGCGGCGCAGTTCGGCGCGTGCCTCGGTCAACGTTTTGCCGTTTTCGATGGTGATCGCGCGCGCAATTTGTTCGAAATGCTCTTCGAGAAGCGACTTGAGGCGAAATAAGTATTGGATTCGTTCCGCGGGCGGCATGGCGCGCCAATCCGGAAACGCGGCCGCGGCAGCCTCCACAGCAGCGGCAATATCTGCAGCCGCACCCAAAGGCGCCTGGCCGATGACTTCACCCGTGGCGGGATTCAAAACCTCGGTACCGCCGCCGGACGAAGGGCGGCGCCATTCACCGCCGACGTAATCGCGAACTTCATCAATAGCAATCATGCAGTCACCTCCTGCTAGCGGCCACTTCGTGCCGTCGCTCCTTCTTAACGCCCTGCTCGTACTTAGCGCGGGCCTGGCGAATGCTTTCGATCTCGGATACTTCGGAAATCGGCACATCCCACCAGGATTCATAACCTGGCACGCGCATTTCCTTATCCACCTCGATGACGACCACGCTGGTGCGATCGTGACGCCGCATGTTGTCGAGAGCGCGCTCGAACTCGTCGTGCGTTGTCGCGCGAACCGTGCATGCCCCGAGTCCGGTGCTGAGAGCGGCGAAATCGACTGGAACATATCCGCCGTCGAGCTGGCCGGTCTCCTCGCGGCGGAAGCGATAATCGGTTCCGAAGCCGTGCGACCCAACCGCATGGGAGAGACCGCCAATACTCGAGAAGCCGTGGTTATCCAGCAGAATGATATTGAGCTTGTAGCCTTCCTGAATGGATGTGGTAATTTCCGACGACATCATCAGGAATGACCCGTCACCCACCATGACGTAGACATCGCGCGAGGGGTCGGCCATCTTCACCCCAAGGCCGCCAGCGATCTCGTAGCCCATGCAGGAGTAACCATACTCGAGGTGATAGCCTTTCGGGTCGTGCGTCCGCCACAGCTTGTGCAGGTCGCCCGGCAGGCTTCCGGCGGCGCACACGACGACGTCCTGTGGCCGGGACACGCGATTCACCGCGCCAATGACTTCGCCCTGGCTGACGGGCGGGCCGTGGCGCAGGGCAAACAGACGATCGGTCTCGTCTTCCCATCGCTGCTTCCACTGCGCGGTGCAAGCCGCGTATTCCTGATCCACGTGATAACCGGCGAGCGCGGGGTCGAGCTCGGTGAGAGCGGCTTGCGCGTCGGCAATCACCGGCAGGCCGCCGTGCTTATGAGCATCCGTTTCATTTACGTTGATATTGACGAAGTGCACGTTAGGGTTCTGGAACGCGGTCTTGGAGGCGGTGGTGAAATCGCTCATGCGCGTTCCGATAGCGATGACGAGGTCTGCATCGCGGGCTGCGATATTCGCGCCGGGCGTGCCAGTCACCCCCATGGCGCCCAGGTTCTGCGGATGGTCGAAGGGCAGCGATCCTTTGCCGGCCTGCGATTCGCCAACGGGAATTCCAGTGTGCGACGCGAGCTGTGACAGAGCTGCCGTCGCTTCGCTGTAAATTGCGCCACCGCCCGCAATGATGAGCGGCCGCCGGGAAGCCCGGATCATCGCGGCCGCGCGTGCGAGGACCGCGCGCTCCGGTGCGGGCCGCGCGATATGCCATACGCGTTTCTCGAACATATCAGCGGGATAATCCCACGCCTCCGACTGCACGTCTTGCGGAAGCGCCAGAGTAACCGCGCCGGTTTGCGCCGGGGATGTCAGCACGCGCATGGCTTCCACCACCGAACAAGGTAACTGGTCCGGACGATTGACGCGATCCCAGTACCGGGAGACCGGTTTGAAGGCGTCGTTTACCGAGATGTCCTGGGTGTGCTCGGACTCGAGTTGCTGCAGCACCGGCGCGACATTGCGGCGCGCAAAAATATCCCCAGGAAGCAGCAACACGGGAAGCCGGTTGATGGTAGCCGTGGCGGCGCCGGTAATCATATTGGTAGCGCCGGGACCGATTGAAGAGGTGCAGGCAAACGTGGAGAGGCGGTTTTTGGCCTTCGCGAACGCTGTGGCGATGTGAACCGCGGCCTGCTCGTTCCTGCAGAGGTAGTAACGGAAGTCGGGGTTCTGCTGCAGCGCCTGGCCCAGACCAGCGACGTTCCCGTGGCCGAAAATACCCCACGCGCCCGCAAAGAACGGATGCTCCTGTCCGTCTCGCTCCACGTACTGGTTCTTGAGAAAACCCACCAGAGCCTGCGCCATGCTGACACGCTGTGTCTTCATACGGATACCATTCCTCCTCGCGTATGCTCTCCAAGATAACGCGACACCTGAATTAAGTCTCGCCCCCGGTTCGCCGCGAATGAGTTCAGTGCCTCTTCGAGCGACCACCCCTCATGAACGATTCCACCCACGGCCGTGGCCACGGCAAGCGGATCTTCGTCCCCTGGGTAAAGAACGTTCCGCCCGACTAGTGCGCCGCGCACATTCGATCCCGCCGCAAGAGCAGACACCAGCTGAGAGAGGAAAGGCGCGGGACTCCCTGCCGATTCGCCGCCAAGCAGCAAAATGGGTAGCGTGGTGGCGCACGCGACGGTTTCGTAGCCCTCACAATAAGGGAGCTTCAGCCAGAGGTACCTGCTGCTATCGCCGAGCGCGGAGGCAACGCCGGCAATACGCGCCAGCGCCTCGCGAGTCTTGACAACCGTGTAGCCCTTGTCGGTTTTCGTGACAGGTAGCGGTTCGAGAAAGACCGGTACGCGCAAAGCATTGCATTCGGTGATGGCCTGCGCACTGGCGAGCATAGTTTTGAGCGAATCCGGTTCGTCGTCGGCAATGCGCAGCATGAGCTTTACGCCATCCAGCCGCCACGCCTGGCAGGCAGCGGGCGACGGCCCGGTGATAGGGTCATCCAATTCCCAAATGGCGCCGGCCAAGCCTCCACGATTCAGGCTCGCAATCAGCAATTTGCCATCCAGCAAGGCCTCGCCGCCCGCTTCACGAACCAGACCGTCAATGGCGAGTAGGTCCTCCAGAATGTCCATCGTCGCCATGAGCCCGTCTACTCTGTCGCTCATGAGCACTCGCAGAGTGCGCGCCAGGTAATCGCGGCGGTCGGCCATCGCCAGGGGATCGTCTCCTACTTTAGTCACACGCCGCGCGGGATGGTCCGCCGCAAGGATGTTCAGCTTTCCATCAGGAGCGAGTGAGTCGCGGCGGTGGCGGGTTGCCGCGACCCGCAACGGAAACTCAGGGTCACTAACCCGCCGGTCTGTCAGAAGCGAGATCGCAGCGTCGGGAAGAAACTGATGGCTAGTGAACATTTTGGCCGATTTATGATTCTACATGCTGGACGGCAGGAAGGGTGCGATCAACGGGCTGGCGCCAATTTGCTCCGCTGCTGGCGCATGATCTCCTGCACCTCAGCTAGCGTCGGCATGGCTTCGGAGCAGCTCAAACGGCTGACTACGATGGCGGCGGCGGCGTTGCCGTAATGGAGACACTCGACGGCCGGCAAATCCTTGGATAAAGCATACAGAAAGCCCGACGCGAATCCATCGCCGGCGCCGATGGTCGAGACGACTTCTACCGAGTACGGCGCGAGGAAAACCGATTCACCGCCCGTCCAGACCCGAGTGCCTTTGTCTCCCAACTTCGAGACCAGCATCGGCACGGATGCATTGCGGAGCCGGTCGACCGCCTCATCCAGGTTGCCGGCGCCGGTAACGATGGTCAACTCGAGTTCGTTACCGATCAGGACGTCAACAAACGGCAGCGCCAACCGCACAGCGAGGCCGGCTTCTTCAGGACCGGGCCAGGACATGGCACGGTAATCCACGTCCAGCACCACGCGGCAGCCGGACTTTCGCCCGCGCTCCAAGGCGCGGAATGTCGACTCGCGCGAAGGTGAAGCGCACAGCGACGTGCCGTTGGTGATGAACATACGGCTCGCGTCGATGTACTGCAAGTCTTCTTCGGTCACCTGCAGCCGCGTGTCGACAGGGTCGCGCCGGTAGAAAACCTGCGGAAAGCGATCCGGTGGAGACACCTCGGTTAGGCACAACGACGGCAGATAGCCCGCAGCCGTCTGTAGATGGCTGGTATCCACGCGCTCCGATTTCAGGAAGCCGGCCAGGAATTCACTGAGACTGTCGTTACCTAGGCAGGCGATGATGCCAACCTTCGCCCCCAGCCGCGCCAGCCCGACCGCCATGTTCGCGCTGGAGCCCCCAAGGTAACGGGAAAACCGGCGGACTTGAGGAAGGGGGACGTTTGGCTCCTCGGAATAAAGGTCGTAGCCGACTCTTCCCAAAATCACGATGTCCATAGCGGTCTATTGAGCCTCGGTTTCCTGGTTGAAAGTCTGGAGCCATTTTGAGCCGCGTTTTACCCAGACCGAAGCCGCGTAAATCGGCCGCTTGAAGTCTTTGCCTTGATACGATCCCTCCAGCTTGACCTCGTAAGTGATGAGGGCCACGCCGCCGGCCACTTGCATGACTTTCACGTCCTCGATCGAGTACCCCACTAGGTGCAAGTCGGGCAGGACTTTCAGGAGTTCGGCACGATTGCTGATTCCGGTGTTGTCGATGCCCGCGTAATTGTCTGCGAGAAGCTCGCCGAAAGCGGAGTAATTCTTCTGCTTGAGGTGTTCCCAAGTGGCATTTTCGTTTTCGAGGATCGTGTTTTTTAATGATCGTGCCTCGACTTTAGGTTGCGCGAAGGCGAAGAACGGCGCAATCACCATTGCTAGAAGAAGCCCCAATCCTCTAAAAAGTTTCATGATGTATTTCATTCGAAGTGGTTAGTGCACCAGCGGCAGACGCGGATCCTTCGCGTTCCATGTCCCACGCACCCAGGCGTAATCCGGATCGTCGGTCGCCGCCATCGATCGCGCTGAGCCCGCCAGCACATTCAGGTAATAGCAGTCGTAGCCGTGCGCCGCGACCACCGGGTGGTAGCCCTCCGGGATCAGCACCAGTTCGTTGTCACGCACGGTGAGCGTTTCGTTCCGACGCCCATCTCGTGTGTAGACTCTCTGGATCGCGAATCCCTCGGGCTGCGAAATTTTGTAGAAGTAGATCTCATCCAGATCAACCTCGCCGGGAGGGTTATGTACGTCATGCTTGTGCGGAGGATAAGAGGACCAGTTCCCGCTGGGCGTATAGACTTCTACCACCAGCAGCCGGTCGGCGGGGAAGTCGGGTTTGAGGATGTGATTGATCTGCCGGGTTGCATTTCCTCCGCCGCGGATTTCGACTTCGACGGATGACGGTTGGATGAGCGCGGTAGGGAATTTCCGGCTCGCTCGCGCGCCGCAAACAGCTACCTCACAGGTGTTTGTCAGCGCCTCAATTTCGACTTGCTGTGTACCAAACGGAAGATAAAGCGCGTGCGGCATGCCGGCAAAAACATTGGCACGGGCTCCCACGGATTCCCAGCGCTCACCATCCGCGCGAATGGCTGCTTGGCCACCCAGCATTACCAGGGCCAGTTCCTCGGCCGGCTGCGACACGATCTGTATCTGTTGCTTCTCCAGACGAATGACGCGCAGGGAAATCGTCTGCCACCCGGCGCGCTCCTGGGAAACGCTCAAGACCTCGCCCGGCGCGCCAGACGGCTTCAACAATAACGCACTCATGATTGCTCCCTTGAAAGGATAATTATATGCCGCCGGTAAATCCGGGAGCCGTGCCCTCAGCGTCCGCGTTCGCTGACTTCGCGCAGCCAGTCCGGCCGCTTCAGCACTTCGCGCGGCTTGCTGCCGTCGGGCGGGCCGATGATGCCGTCGCGATGCATCATGTCGAGAATGCGCGCGGCGCGGCCGTAGCCCAGACGCAGGCGGCGCTGCAGAGTCGATGTGGATGCCTTGCCCATCTCGCAGCACCACGCGCAGGGCGTCCTCGTACATGGGATCCTGCTCTCCGGATGCCTCAGCGGCGTCATCCAGCGGCCTCATCATCGTCGGCGGGCGGCGCGATCAGGAACGACTGATCGTACTCCGGCGTGGCCTGCTCCTTCCAGAAATCCACCACGCGGTTGATCTCGGTCTCAGTGACGAACGCGCCGTGCACGCGCGTCAGGCGCGACGAACCGGGCGGCAGGAACAGCATGTCGCCCTTGCCCAGCAGGTGATCGGCGCCCATCACGTCGAGAATGGTGCGCGAATCCACGCGGGTGGCCACGCGGAAGCTGATGCGGGCGGGGAAATTGGCCTTGATCAAGCCGGTGATCACGTCCACGCTGGGCCGCTGCGTGGCCAGCACCAGGTGCATGCCCACGGCGCGCGCCATCTGCGCCAGGCGCGTGACGCGACTCCTCCACGTTGCGGCCTTCCAGCATCATCAGGTCGGCCAACTCGTCGATCAGGATCAGAATGTAGGGCAGCGGCGCAGTTCTTCCGCTGGCGTCTTCTTCCTCGAACAGGCTGCGCGGCTCCTGCCTGCAGCTTGCGAATTTTCTTGTTGTACTGGTCGATGTTGCGCACGCCCTGCTCGGCCAGCAGGCGCAGCCGCCGCTCCATTTCGAGCACCGCGTTGCGCAGCGCGTTGGTGGCCTTCTTGGATCGGTGATCACCGGCGTCAGCAGGTGCGGGATGCCTTCGTACATGCCCAGCTCGAGCGCGCTTGGGGTCCACCATGATCATGCGCACGTCGTCGGGCGTGGATTTGTACAGGATCGACATGATCATGGAGTTGATCATGACGCTCTTGCCCGATCCGGTGGAGCCGGCGATCAGCAGGTGCGGCATGGTTTCGAGCGCCGCCACCTTGATGCGGCCGTTGATGTCCTTGCCCAGCGAAATGGTGAGGCCGCGAGTGCGACTGCGTGAACTCGTCGGATTCGAGCATCTGCGCGCAGGCTGATCAGCTCGCGCCGCGAATTGGGCACCTCGATGCCCACGGTGGGTTTGCCGGGAATGCGCTCGATCAGGATGGATTCGGCCTGCAAGGCCAGGCACAGGTCTTCGGTGAGCGTGGTGATGCGGCTGTACTTGATGCCGGCTTCGGGCTTGAATTCGAAAGTGGTCACCACCGGCCCGGGATTGATCTGCACCACCGAGCCCAGCACGTTGAACTCTTCGAACTTCGATTTGATGCGCGCCGCGTCTCTTTGAGTTCCTGCTCGTCGTAAGCGCTGCGGCCGCTGCCTCATTCAGCAGATCCGTCGTGGGCAGCTGAAAGTTGGTGGAAGTGGGACGTTGTTCCACTGCTCGCGGCGTCCGGCGCGCAGCAGGCGGTGGCGTTGGTGGCTCCTCGATGGGGCAGATTGGAATGTTATTGATGTCAGGCTCGAATTCCAATAGCGGCTGGATGGCCGCCGTCTCGCCGGGTTCCATGATTTGCGTTATCGGTCCACGCACGCCTTGGGCTTTGGCTTTCGCAACCAGGGCCTCCCGGCGCAGCAGGGCCTTCTCACGGCTTCTCTCGAGCTCGGCGCTCACGCCAGCTCCTCAAGCCAATCCTTGATTCGTCGTGTGAAAAGGCCTAGCACGGAAAACGGCCCGCGAACCAGTCCTCCAGTTTCGATAGCGTGAACGTCGAGACCAGATACACCGAAACGATCATGCCGGTGAGCCGTCACCACGCAGCGCCCGCGCTATTCAACGCAGCCACCAGCGCAATGCGCGAGCAGCATGCCAACCACACCGCTGGCGGGCAGCCCAAAGATGTGCAGCCCCGGCAATTCGCCCAAGCCAGCGCAAAGGCTCGACCCCAGCAAGAGGAAGCCCGCGAGCTTCACTCCGGGCGTAATCAATCGCTTCCGAGCGGATCCACTTCCACCCCAGGAGAAATGCGCACGCCGGGAACAGAAGCGCCGCGAGTCCGAATGTCTGGAGCAGCAGATCGGCGAGATAAGAGCCGACGTACCCGCACCAGGTTCTGGGGGCGCACATGACCGGCGGCGGTATTCCAGGAGGGATCGTAGGTTCGGTATGAAACCAGGCTGAACAGAACCAGCAGGCCGAACGCGAGGAACACGAATCCCGTGACCTCGTTGAGACGTTTGGATTCAGACGGCGATAAGAGCTTCATCCCGCTGGCGGGCGCGAAAACAGCCAGAGCAATGACTATTATGCCAAAAATGATTCGATAGTAAATGAAGAAATAGAGGGTATGGCGCTGCAAAAATCGCAGGAAAAGTGCGATCACAGCGAGTCCGGACACGCGCGCTGATCACGATTCCGAGAGCAAGCGGCGTATGCATACCTGCGGGAATGCCGCCATGTTTCATCAAGTCGTGTAAGGCTTTGGCGGCGCGCCGCGGCAATGGCGGGAGCCGAAAGCAGGAACGAAAAACGTGCAGCCGCTGGGCGATCTAAATTACGAAACAATCCGGCGGTGATGGTAATGCCGCTGCGCGAAGTACCTGGAACCATGGCAACGGCCTGCGCCGCGCCGATGGCCAGCGAGTCCGTGAAAGTTACTGCGCTCAAATCCTTCTTCCGAGATCCGGCGCGCTCACCCATCCACATGAGGACGCCCACTGCTATCATCATCGTGCCGATCACGAACGGGACTTCGCCACGTGGTCTCCGCCTGCTTTCCGAAGACGAATCCAAAGATGCCAGCCGGGATCGTGCCGACCACCAGCAGCCACAGCAGGCCGCGGATTCTGTCGCAGCGTCTCGTCCTCCCCATATTGAATACCGAATCCTTGCGCGATGATTTGCAGCCACGTGCGGAAGAAGTAGACAAGATCGCCACCAGCGTGCCGACGTGCAACGCGATATCGAACGTCAGGCCCGGATCCTGTCCAGCCCAGCAGCCACGGCGCCAGCGACAGGTGCGCCGTGCTGCTGATGGGCAGAAATTCCGTGATTCCCTGGATGAGCGCCAGGACGACTACTTGATACAGCGGCATGGTGTCAGAATGGACCATGGTAACCCGCCGCCGATGTCCAACACCAAAATTGTCGCCACGCTGGGGCCAGCCAGCGACTCGCCGGCGGTTCTGCGCGCAGATGATGGCCTCAGGCGTTTCGATTTTCCGCCTGAATGCCTCGCACGGCACGCAGGAGGAACACGCCGCGCGCATATGCCGCGGTCCGCGCGATCGCCGCCGGACGAGGGCCGGCATGGCGGCGCTCCTGCTCGATCTGCAAGGTCCCAAGATCCGTCTGGGCAAATTCGAAACCGAAGGCTGCGTGCTGCCCACGGGCTGCGGAGTTCACCATCACCACCGAGCCGGTGCTGGGCAACTGCCGAACGGGCCTCCACCACCTATGCCAGCATTCGCCAACGACGTGAAGCCGGGCGACCGCGTGCTGCTCGCCGACGGCGCCGTGGAGCTGCGCGCGCTGAAAAGCGACGGCGTCGCGTGTGCGCTTCGAGGTGGTCTGCGGCGGAGCTGTCGGCAGCAACAAGGGCATCAATCTGCCGGGCGTTCAGCGTCAGCTCGCCCTTCGCTTACCGAAAAGGATCTCTGCGGATCTCGAATTCGGCCTCGCGGCGGGCGTCGATCTGATCGCGCTTTCGTTCGTGCGGACGGCCGCGGACGTGGCTACGCGCTGAAGCACCATATCGGCAAGCGTCCGGCGCGCGTCGTGGCCAAGATCGAAAAGCCGGCAGCGTGGGATCACATCGAGGACATCCTGGACGGAAGCCGACGGCGTGATGGTGGCGCGCGGCGATCTGGGCGTGGAGATGGCGCTCGAGCGCGTGCCGCCCATTCAGAAGTCCATCATCCGAGCGCGCGCGCCGCCGTGGGAAATTCGTGATCACCGCGACGCAGATGCTCGAATCGATGATCGAGCACCGCACGCCCACGCGCGCCGAAGTGAGCGATGTCGCCAACGCCATCTACGATGGCACTGACGCGGTGATGCTCTCGGCGGAGACTTCGACTCGGAAAATATCCGGCGGAAGCCGCGGCTTATATGGCGCGCATCGCGGCGGAAGCCGAATCGTCCATCAACGAAGCACGGTTTTCAGGATCTGCCCGTCGAACGTTGATCCGCACGCACGCCGAAATCGTCGCCGATGCCGCTTACCACGCGGCGCGCGACGCGCGCGTCAACGCCATCGTGGTTTTCACGGCCGAGCGGTTCGAGCGCGCGGCTGGTTTCGCGCTATCGGCCGCCGGTGGCATCTACGCCATCACGCCCAGCGAAATTGTGGCGCGGCAGCTGCTGATTCATTACGGCGTGTTTCCGATGCTGGCCCCCGAGGTGGGTTCGACCGACGAGATGATGGCACAGATGGACCGGCTGCTGATCGAGCGCGGCTACCTGAATCCTGGCGATGTGGTGGTGTTCGTGGCCGGACAGCCGATCGGCCGGCCGGGCACCACGAACCTGATGAAGCTGCATCGGATTGGGGAGTTGCGATAGCCCTTTTGCACATATTCGTAGGCCGGCCAAGCCCCGCGGCGCGATCTGTTCCGCTCGCGGAAGTGTACGCACGAACCGAAAACCGGCCATCGAGCATCAACTAACGAAACACAAACGTCGGCTGATGGAGTGTATTCAATGAATGTACAAGTCTTGTCCAGGCAACAGATGTGGGTGATAGTTTGCGCGATTCTTGTGATTGCGCTCGCAACCGGGTGCTCGGAAGGCACGTCTGCCGCAAGTCCAGCCCCGCCCGGAGTCGAGGTGGTGGAGGTTCAGCAGAAAGATGTCCCGATTTATGGCGAATGGATCGGCACGCTGGATGGGATGGTAAATGCGGACATCAAAGCGCAGGTTTCAGGCTATCTGCTAAAGCAGAATTACACCGAAGGCTCCTTCGTCAAGAAGGGACAATTGCTGTTTGAGATCGATCCGCGGCCGTTTCAGGCAGCGCTCGATCAGGCCCAGGGGCAGCTCGCACAGGCGAACGGAGGTTTAGCGCAGGCCAAGGCGCAGCTGGTCCAGTCGCAGGCGCAGCTCGCCGCGGCCGAGGCCAATCAGCACAAAGCCCAGCTCGATGAAGACCGTTACATCCCGCTCGCCAAACAGCAGGCCATCACCCAGCAGGATCTCGACAACGCCACGCAGAACAACCTGGCCGCGAAGGCGCAGGTCCAGGCGGCAAAGGCCGGAGTGGAAACGGCGCAAGGCACAAATTCAGGCCGCCGATGCCGCGGTGCGAAGCGGCCAAAGCCGCGGTGGAAACCGCCCAGGTCAATCTTGGCTTTACGCGGCTCATTTCGCCGATCGATGGCATTGCCGGGATGGCGCAGCAGCAGGTCGGCGCGCTGGTCAGCCCGGCCAGCGGACCGGTCACCACGGTCTCAACGCTCGATCCCATCAAGGTCTACTTCACGGTGAGCGAGCAGGAGTATCTCGACTTCAACCGGCGGTTCCCAACACAAGCCAACGGAACGCGGAGACCGGACGATTGCCGCTCGAGCTGATTCTGGCTGACGGCACTGTCTATGGGCACCCCGGGAAATTCTTCTTCGCCGACCGGCAGGTGAATCAGACCACCGGCGCGATCCGGCTCGCCGGATTGTTTCCCAATCCCGGAAATATTCTGCGCCCGGGACAATACGGCCGCGTCCGCGCATCGACCGGAACACACCGGGCGCCTGCTGGTTCCGCAGCGCGCAGTCACCGAACTGCAAGGCACCTATCAGGTTGCCGTCGTCGACGCAGAGAACAAGATCAGCATCCGGACCGTCAAGGTGGGCGATCGCGTCGGCACAATGTGGATCATCGACGAAGGTCTGAAGCCGGGCGAGAGCGTCGTAGCCGAAGGAGTGCAGAAGGTTGGGCCCGGGCATGCCCGTGAATCCGCAGCCGTTCGCGGATGCGAGCGGCAAGGGAGGTAACGCATCATGTCCAAATTCTTCATTAACCGGCCCATCGTGGCCATGGTGATCTCGATTCTGCTGGTGATCGTGGGCGCGGTCACCATCGCGACGCTGCCCATCGCCGCAGTTCCCCGCCATCGCCCCGCCGGAGGTGCAGATTCAGGCGAACTACGTCGGCGCCGACGCGCAGACGGTCGAGCAGTCCGTCGCCACGCCCATCGAGCAGCAGATGAGCGGCGTGGACAACCTGAATTACATGTATTCGCTGAACGCGGCCAACGGCCAGATGACCATGATCGTGGACTTCGACGTCAAAACGGACCCGAACACCGATCAGATTCTCACGCAGATGCGCGAGACCCAAGCCGCTTCGCAGCTTCCGGCCGACGTTACGAACTTTGGCGTCACGGTGCAGAAATCGGTCACCGCGCCGCTGATGGTCATCGGCCTCTACTCGCCGAACGGCACGTACGACGCGCAATTCCTGGCGAACTACTCCTACATCAACCTGAACGATCAGTTCACGCGCGTGCCGGGAATCGGCAGCGTGCAGGTTTTTGGCGCGGGCCAGTATGCCATGCGGCTGTGGGTGAAGCCGGACCAACTGGCGAAGCTCGGAATCACGGTGCCGGAAATCGTGAACGCCATTCAGGCGCAAAACACAGTGAATCCTGCGGGACAAGTGGGTGGCGCGCCCGTGCCCAAGGGCCAGGAGTACACCTACTCGGTCCGCGCGCAGGGACGCCTGACGTCGCCCGAAGAGTTCGGCGAGATCGTGGTTCGCGAGACGCCGGACGGCGGCATCGTGCGCGTGAAGGACGTGGCGCGCGCAGAGTTGGGCGCGCAGGACTACACCATCATCGGCCGCCTGAACGGCAAACCGGGCGCGATTATCGCGCTCTACCAGTTGCCCGGCAGCAATGCCGTGCAGGCGGCGGAGGGCGTCAAGAAGCTGATGGCCGAGGTGAAGAAACGCTTTCCCGCAGGACATGGATTACGTGGTTTCGCTCGATACCACGCGCGCGGTCACCGAAGGCATGAAAGAGATCGTCATCACGCTGGTGATCGCGATCCTGCTCGTGATTCTCGTGGTCTATATCTTTCTCCAAGGCTGGCGCGCCACGCTGATTCCACTGCTGGCCGTGCCGGTCTCGCTGATCGGCACGTTCGTCTTCTTCCCGCTGTTCGGATTCTCCATCAACACGCTCTCGCTGTTCGGCCTGGTGCTGGCGATCGGCCTGGTGGTCGATGACGCCATCGTGGTGGTCGAGGCCGTGGAGCGCCACATCGAGGATGGCCTGGCGCCTAAGGAAGCCGCTTTGCAAAGCCATGGAAGAAATCTCCGGACCGGTGATCGGCATCGCGCTGGTTCTCTCGGCCGTCTTCGTGCCCACGGCCTTCATCCCCGGAATCACCGGACGGCTCTACCAGCAATTCGCCGTGACCATTGCGATCTCGGTGATCCTTTCGGCGTTCAACGCTCTCACGCTCAGCCCGGCGCTGGCCGCGTTGATGCTTCAGCCAAAAGCAGGAGAGCCACGGGCTGCTGCGGCGCTTTTTCGATTGGTTCAATCGCGTCTTCGACGCGCGCCACGGAAGGCTATGTCCGTCTGTCGGGAGCGCTCATTCGCAAGAGCGCGGTGGCCTTGGTCCTGCTGCGTGGGCTTCGGCCTTGCGGCGGGTTTCTTCAGCAGCCGTGTACCCGTCGAGCTTCCTGCCCGACGAAGATCAGGGCTATCATGTTCATGCATCTCCAGCTTCCCAACGCGGCTTCCCTCGAACGCACCGACGCAGCGTGCCGAAAGATCGAGAACATCCTGGCCAAAATGCCGGGAGTGAAATACACGACCACCGTCGCCGGCTTCAGCTTGCTGAGTTTCGTGCGGACCAGCTACAACGGGCTGTTCTTCATCACTCTGAAAGAGTGGGGCGATCGCAAAACCCGCGAAGAGCAATATCAGGAGATCTTGCAGCGCCTGAACCACGAGCTGAGCAAACTTCCGGATGGCTTCGCCTTCAGCTTCTCGCCGCCGGCCATTCCCGGCGTCGGCACCTCCGGCGGATTTACTTTCGTGCTCGAGGACCGCGCCGGCAAGGACGTCCAGTTCCTCGCCAACAATTTGGGCACGTTCATGGGCGCAGCGCAGGAAACGCCCGGAGATCGGCGGCATGGTGACCACTTTCCTTCCGAGCGTGCCGCAACAGTTCGTGGATGTGGATCGGGACAAAGTCATCAAGCAAGGTGTGCCTCTCAACGACGTCTACCGCACCATCCAGGCTTTTATGGGCGGCCTGTTCGTGAACTACTTCAACCGCTTCGGCCGCCAGTGGCAGGTCTATATCGAGGCGGAAGGCGATTACCGAACCAAGGCGGAGAATGTCGGCCAGTTTTACGTGCGCAATAGCGGCGGGAGAAATGGTGCCGCTTTCTGCTGTGACGAAGTTCGAATCGCGCCCCGGCCCCGAGTTCACCATGCGCTACAACCTTTATCGTTCCGCTGAGATTATCGGCGGCGCCGCGCCAGGATACAGCTCCGAACAGGCTATGAAAGCCCTCGAAGACGTTTTCGCGCAAACCATGCCGCGCGAGATGGGTTACGACTACATGGGCATGTCGTTTCAGGAAAAGAAGGCGCAGGAAGGCGTGTCGTCCACCGTGATTTTCGGTTTCTCACTGCTGTTTGTGTTTCTCATTCTGGCGGCGCTGTATGAAAGCTGGACCTTGCCGTTTAGCGTCTTGCTGAGTACGCCAGTCGCAGTTTTCGGCGCGTTCGGCGGTGTTGTGGCTGCGCCGTGTGGTCCTCGGCTGGTTCTATCCGGCGTACATGGTGCAGATCGAAAGCGATGTTTACTCGCAGATCGGTCTGGTCATGCTCATCGGCCTGGCGGCCAAGAACGCGATTCTGATTGTCGAGTTCGCCAAGGACGAATTCGAGAAGGGCAAACCGCTGGTAGACGCGGCGCTCTGAAGGGGCCCGGCTCCGCTTGCGGCCCATCCTGATGACGTCGTTCGCGTTCATCCTGGGCTGCGTGCCGCTGTGGACGGCGACCGGCGCTGGCTCCGTGGCCCGTCAGATCATGGGCACCACGGTGATCGGGGGCATGCTGGCTGGCGAGCGTGATCGGCATTTTCTTCATCCCGGCAATTTTCTATGTCGTGGAGAAGTTGTCGGGCGCCGGACGCGAGGCATCGCCGGGGGTCCTGCCGCGGAAGCCCTCACCGGCGGAAGGAGACTGACGTGAAGATACCATTCACCGTCTCTAGTTCTGGCGGCGAGTTTGCTCACCGGCTGCGCAGTCGGCCCGGACTATCACCGGCCCGCGGTGCAGACGCCATCGACGTTTCGAGCGCCAACCGCTCAGCCGACGCCCGAAGCGGCATCCTTGGCGGATCTCAAGTGGTGGGAGGTGTTCAAGGATGAAAAGCTGCAAGAGCTGATCCGGACGTCGCTGGTGGAAAACTACGACCTCCGGGATGCGGTCACGCGCGTGGAAGCGGCGCGCGCCAACTTAGGCATTACCAGGTCCGATCAATTTCCCAATGCGGAGGTCGGCGGGAATCTGACCACCACTCGGCTTTCGCGAGACGGACAATTGCCGCTGCCGGCTTCGTTTGTGCCCTCGCAGAATCGCACCTTTGGCCAAGCGACGCTCAACTTGCTCTCCTTTGAAGTGGACATCTGGGGAAGGTTGCGCCGGGCCACTGAAGCCGCACGGGCGAATCTGCTGGGCGCCGAAGAAAACCGCAAAGCTGTCGTGACGACGCTGGTGAGCGATGTGGCCACCTCTTACTTCAGCCTGCGCGAGCTGGACTACGAACTGGAGATCTCCAACGAAACGCTCGCCACCCGCCAGGAGTCGCTGCGCCTTATCCAAAACCGGCAGGGCGGCGGAGTAGCGACGCTGCTCGACCTGCGCCAGGGAGAACAACTGGTGGACACGGCCGCCGAAACGATCCCGGAGCTTGCAAGAACGGATCGAGCAAACCGAGAACCAGATCAGCCTGCTGCTCGGGAAGAATCCCGGCGAAGTCGTCCGCGGACGCAGCCTGACCGAGCAGGAGTTGCCACCCGAAGTACCTACGGGCTTGCCTTCCACTTTATTGGAGCGCCGGCCGGATATCCGCGCGGCGGAGCAGAACCTGATCGCCGCCAATGCCGAGATCGGGGTTGCGAAGGCCGCGTATTTTCCGCAAATCAGTCTGAGCGGATTCCTGGGTGGACAAAGCAACGCAGTTGTCGGGCCTCTTCAGCGCACCAAGCCGCGTGTGGACTCTAACTCCGCAGGTAGCGCAGCCGATCTTTACCGCGGGCCGTCTGAAGTCGAACGTGAAACTCACAGAGGCCCAGCGCCAGAGCGCGTTGATCCAGTATCAAAAGGCGATCCAAACGGCATTCACCGATGTCTCCAATGCCCTCATCGCGCATCAGAGAGTCCGGGAAAGCCGAGTACAGCAGGAGTTGTTGGTGACCGCGCTCGCCGACCGCAAGCGGCTGGCTTATGTGCGGTACCGCGGGGGAGTGGATACACTTCTGAATGCGCTGGATGCCGACCGCGATCTTTTCCAAGCTCAGCTTGCTCTTTCGCAGATCAGGTTAAACGAGGTTCTCAGCGTTGTACAACTCTACAAAGCTTTGGGTGGAGGCTGGCAGTAGGCAGAGCCCTGAAGCTTGGGCCGCGAATGAACGCGCATTCACGCGAATGAAGCGTTTGCCCTCAGCTATCGGTGCTCCGATCGCCTCTCTGTTCGTATGAGTACTGCCGCGGTCAACGAACTGGCGAGCGCGAGACCCACCGCCACCCACAACACCGAGCGATAGCCGGCGACAAATGCTTCGTCGATAGCCTGCCGTCCGCGCCCATCCCTCGTTTCGGCAGCAGCCAACCTGGATCGCTGGGCCTCGATTTGCTCGCCGCACCGCCGGCGACAGATCGAGACTGTCCAACCGCCGGTCCAGAGCGCTCTGGAAAACACCGCTGAGCAATGCTCCGAAACCTGCCACAGCCAGCAAACCGGCGATGCGCGAGACGGCGTTATTGATCCCGGAGGCCGCTCCCGCGTAGCTTTGCTCCACCGCGTTCATTACGGTGGTGGTCAGCGGGGCGACGCTGATCGCCATGCCAAGCCCCAGCACCAGCACCGCGGGGAAGAACGTAGTCCAGTAAGACCCGCCAATACCCGGCCTGCAAATAGCGCGAATCCGGCGGCGGCGATCAGGGGACCCACCACCAACGGAGGCTTGGCGCCATATCGATCGAGAAGCCCGCCGGACCAGCGCGACAGCAAGAACATCAACAAAATAAAGGGCAGCAGAGCGGCCCCCGCTTCGCGTCGGCGAATAGCCTTGCACCTGTATCAAATCGAGCGGGAAAAAGAAGAGCATGCCGCTCAACGCGGAGTAGAGAAAGAGGGTGAGCAGGTTCGCTCCGCTGAAATTGCGGGAACGGAACAGGCGGAGCGGAACCATCGGCGACGACGTGCGCGCCTCCCAATACAACAGCGCCATCAGGGCCATGGCGCCAACTGCGCCCGCGACCGGCATCGATTCGATCAGGGCAAAGACGATTCCGCCGAAGCCGAGCACGGCCAACAGGCCGCCCAACCAGTCGAACCGCTGGCCTTGGTTGCCGGCCCTGCTTTCCGGGACTTTCCACAGAGCCAGCGACAGGACCGCCAGTCCCAAGCGGCACATTGATGAAAAACACCCATCTCCACGAACCGTGCTCGGTGAACCATCCACCCAGCACTGGACCGATGGCGGCGGTGATCGACGTGAAGCCAGACCACGTCCCGATGGCGCGACCGCGTTCCGTCCGGGGAAAATTAGCGCTGATCAGAGCCAGGCTGCCGGGAACAAGCAGCGCCCCGCCTATTCCTTGAAGGCCCCTGGCGACAATAAGGTGCCCGATGTTGGGCGCCAATCCGCACCAGGCCGAGGCTACGGAGAAGAGCACGACGCCGGCTGCGAAGATTTTGCGGCGGCCGTACAGGTCTCCCAAAGACCCGCCGATGAGGAGCAGCGCCGCCAGGAAAAGCGCGTAAGATTCCACAACCCATTGAACGTCCGCCAGGGTCGCGCGCAGAGCCGATTGCAGCGCCGGCAGCGCCACGTTCACGACCGTTCCGTCAATGAACGCCATGCTCGAACCGAGAATGGTCGCGGCTAGAATCCATGCGCCGTTCGTTGTAGCCGGGCTCCCGCACGAACCGGCGAGAATCGCAGCTTCGTCGCAAGGAGTCTTGGTGATGCCGCCCATAGTCTGATATTTCGGCAGTTCGTTCGGGTAGCCGCGATTCACGCGAGATAGATAGCTTCTGTGCCAAGAAGCGGCCGCAACGGAAATTCTAGCTTACCGCCCGGCCTCTAAGGAGTTTGTTGAAAAAGCCCTTCGCAGACTGAAGTCTGCGCCACCTCGGCCACGGTACCCAAGGAGATGCTGATAACGTGGAGGCTGTGACGATTTCGTCGAGTGACCGGTCGGCCAGTCTCTGGCGGCCTCTACGATCGTCAACCTTCCGCAATTTGCTCATCGCCGACGTGGTCTCCGACGTCGGAACGTTTATGCAAAGCGTGGGCGCCGCCTGGTTGATGGTTTCGCTCAACGGCGGGCCGATGTATGTGGCCCTTATCGCAGACCGCATCGGCTTTACCTTTCTTCGTCCTTGCCCTGCCGGCAGGGGCAATCGGGGACATCGTCGATCGCCGCAAAGTTGATCCTGCTCACTGAAACATGGATGGCTGGTCGTCGCGCTGGTGCTTGCTGTGATGACCATCGCGGGAATGATGTCTCCGGCTCTGCTCCTCATTCTGACCTTTGCTTTGTCGGCTGGAGACGCATTCGAAACACCCACCTGGCGCGCCGTCTTGCCCGAGCTGGTTCAAAAGGAGGACCTACCAGCGGCGTCAGCGCTCAACGGCATCGAATTCAATTTCGCCCGGGCAGTCGGGCCGGCGCTGGCCGGTTTCATTATTGCATTTGCGGGGATTGGCACCGCGTTCGTGTTGAACACCGTGTCTTTCGTCGGGGTAATCCTCGTCGTGGCTCGCTGGAAGCGGCCCGCCGTCAAACGGGCCACGCCGCCTGAGACGGTAACTGGTGCAACCGTCGCAGCGATCCGATACGTCCGCTACTCCCCGGCGATTCGCGCCGTGATGTTACGGGCAGGAACCGCTATGTTCTTCGCGAGCGGACTTCTGGCGTTGCTACCTTCCGTCGCTCATCGCATTAACGGCAGTCCGGTCGGATACGGAGTGCTGCTCGGCTGCTTTGGCTGCGGCGCGGTGCTTGGTGCGTTGGTAATGCAGCGCGCTCGAGCGCGCTGGTCGGCCGACGTGATCGTATCGGCCGGTATTGCAATCTTCGGCCTGACGACAATCGCGGCGGGAGTACTCCGCGACCTGGCGCCGCTGGGTGCGATCATGCTGATCGGAGGCGCGGCTTGGATCTCCTTCATCTCGCTTTTCAATGTTCAGGTTCTAAACCAGGCGCCGGACTGGGTGCGGGCCCGCGTGCTCGCGGTTTCGATGCTGGTGTTTCAAGGAGCTGTTGCCGCCGGAAGCGCCACGTGGGGCGCGGTTGCAGCACGGGCCGGTCTTGAGCAACGGCGCTGCTATGGGCCGGCATCGGAGCGATCACTGACAACGGCGTTGGGATTATTTCTTCGCTTGCCCGAAGCCAGTGTTGACTTGACGCCTTGGAATCATTGGCGCCTGCCTGCTGTCGTCGATGCGCAACGCCGATGCAGACGGGCCCGGTCCTGGTCACTGTTGAATACCACGTGGATCCTGACCGGCTACCGGAGTTTATCAAGACCATGCACCAATATGGCCGCGTCAGACGCCGCGACGGCGCTTCGCGATGGGGAATCTGCCGAGACCTCGAGAACGCGGACCGCTATCTCGAAACATTTATCGTGAGTTCCTGGGCGGAACATCTTCGTCAGCATGACCGTTTCACCCGGGCGGATAGCCAACTGGAAGAGCGGCTGCGCAACTGCATCCTCAAAACACCCATCGTGCGGCACCTCGTGTACCTGTAGGGGTTCGGGAATTGCCGTAGTCGTACCTGGCGCTTCGTTCAGGTAGATGACGGTCCTATCTTATGGGATTCTATGCAAAAATCACTGGCCGACGGCCAGTCCTTGGGGATACTTCTTCCCAAGAATCGAGTTCGGTAGTCCCATCCGAAAGCGAATGTGATCGAGGGCTTGAGCAGCGAACATCGGCTCGGGAATGTCAAATTCCCAAAGCTGGCAAGGTTGGGCAGTCACTCCGGTCACGGCCAGGATTGCGTTTGTAGCCCGCCTTGCCGCTTCATTGGCCGCTTCCATAGTCGCCAGATCCGTATACGTGCGAACGTAGTCGGAGGCGAGGAATAGATTCCCAATCTCCGTGTATGTTTCGGGTCGAAAGGCAAGCGAGCCGGCATAATTGATCAACAGCGGCTCTAAATTGGCAACGCCAGTTGGATTGGGAAGCTGGATATCCGGATCCAGAAACCAAGCAATCAGGTTCTCGTCCTCAATCTGCTGCTCGCCGCCGGCGTTCAAGGCTGCTTTCAGTTGGGCCCAGACTTCTTCTTTGACCTCTTCACGCGTCGTGCACTCCATCGCGGGCTTCCCGTTAAAATTCCCTGCAGCCGTCCAATTCGAGATGTCCACGGAAAGAAGCCCCCCGACCTGCCCGTTGCCATACTGTGACAGATCGTAGCCACTCCAGAACTGCCGCTGCGAAATCGACGTCAGCGCCCAGTTCGAATCCAGATAGATGGCATGTCCATTCGTTAGTGGCGCGTCGGTTTTGAGGTAGAACTGGATCCCGTTCATCCACTCCGTTCTGAGCTGGCCCAGCTTCGCAATCGAGGGCGCCGCTTTTTGCACATCTTCGGTGACCAGTTGCTGCATGATCTCGATGGGAACCGCGGCGACGTAGAAGTCGGCCGTAATCTCGACAGGCCCTCCATTGCGCTCGATGGTCACGCTGCGGAGCTTGTTACCAGCAAGGTTCAGCGAGCGAACCGTTGCATTGGACACGAGAGTGACGCCGAGACGGCGGCTCAGATGTTCGCGCCAGGGTTCGATCCAAACGTCGTTCGTCGGTCCGTTCAGCAGGCGGTCAAATACCCGGCCGGGCACGAGGATCCCATAGAACAGCTGCAACAGAATACGTCCGACGGTCCGCGTACTGCCTTCTTCGGATCTCATCGCTACCAAGGACCGCGTAAAGCCCTGCCCGAGGTATTTTTGATAGTTGGTAGATTTGCTTTTTGCTTCAATGAAATCCCAAAAAGGAGTGTCCTCGAACTCCGCGAGATACCGCTCGTCGCAGCTGGTAGCCAGGCCCAGAAGGCGTGAGACGAAGAATTGAACTTCGTCGAGAGGAATGTCTAGATTGGTGAACAAGGCCAGAAACGCAGTCCGGAAATCGTCCAGTGTCTCAGGGCACCGGGCCACCCAAAGAGCTTCGGCCTTGCCGGCGCGCGCCAGGAGGATGCGCGTGGCGACGACGAGGTTCTCATAACATGTGCGGCCGCTGTCACCAAACGGAATACGCTTCATCGTGTCCGTAACATGTTTATAAAAGCCCGGAAAGAAGCGGAACCCGTGCTCGCCGGGGAGATCCTTCCGTCCGTTGGTTCCCGTGCTCTGGACGGACATGCTTCGGGCTTTACCGCCAAACGTATCTCTTCTTTCGCATACGGTCACCTCGAAGCCCCGCTCAGCTAATTCGTGAGCGGCGCTCAAGCCTCCAACTCCGCCCCCAAGAACCGCGACTTTAAGTTTGGTTTGCAAGGATGGTTCTCCTTCGCCAATGCTCAGCGTGCGGAGGCAGCTGCCGGGTTAGCTATAGTCCCGGCAAATAGCTGGTCCGTACGCAAGATAATAACGGCCGCGCCGTTCTGCTTGGATATCCGAATCATGTGTTCGGTACCGCCGGCGCCGTCTCCTTGCGTCCCATCCCACAGCGCGATGAGTGTGAAATAAGCCGCGCCGGTCGCCAGCGCTTCCTGGATCATCCACAAATTTGCGCGTTGCCAAGCGTTGTACTTAGGTTTTACGGCAAGCCAGGATGGCAGATCCTCGAAATTCGACAGGAAAGCAGGCGATGGGAACTGCTTCATCAATCGATCGAAACGTGCTTCCCAGCCAGGGCCTGCGGGCGCAACCGATTCATTGCGGAACAGGTCTACCGGAATTGGCAGCAGAACTCGATGCGGCACACCGAGTTCGTCGCAAACCTCGTGAAACAGGATGTCGCCTCCGTTAGCGGCGCTTGCGATGGTCTGGATGGTTCCCTGGGTGCGCTGCACTTCCTGACGGAGCGCGTCCCGGACCGCGGCACGCGCCCGTTCTTCACACGACGAAGGGAAACGCGGAGGTGTCCGGCCCGGCTGATCGATCATGTGACCAGTGAACAGCACTACCCGATTCGCTGGCGCCACGTTGGCGGTCGCCGTTTGCGGTTTGGCGGGAAAGGCTTCGAACGCCGCCTTCACTTTGTCCATGAGGAGATTCAACCGCCAGAACAACTGCAACTGCGTGCGGGCGGAATCCACATGGAATGTGGCGGCGCCGGCCAGCGCCGAGTCATATGCGTAGCGAATCGCCGCCAGACGGTCTGACGTTAAAAACGTGTAGTCGGCGGCTCCGATCGAGAGCCATCGATCTTCGCCTCCGTTTTGTTGGAGTCGCCGCCGGGCTGCATTCAATGTGGTTCCAACCGCGCCCGCCAGCGCCTGCCTCTGCTGCTCCAATGCATTCCATTCGCGTTGCGCGTCGCTCGCGGATGCATACCGGATTTCCCAGAGATCTGGCAAGCTTTTGGCCAGCTCCAACGAAATCGTCAGCAGGCTTAAGGCATTCAGCCCGGCATAGAAGCTGCTCAGATCCTCCTCAAAGCCTTGGCGATACTTGTCGAATGCCTGAAGCAGATAAGGTGATTGGAAGGCTTGCCGTCTTAGCCGTTCACCGTCGAACTCGTCCCACACCTGATGCCAGCGGTCTTTGATATTCCTGGCCAGTAGCGATAGCGCCTCGGATCGATTTGAATACGTAGCCTGCTGGTTCCGGAGTACACGCTGCAAGGCCTGATCGGACGCATTGAGATCACACAACCTTTGGTAGACGGTTGCCAGTGTCAGGTTAGCCTCGATATCTGACGAATCCAACTGACAGACCGATTCCCACGTTACGCGAGCCGCTGTATGAGCCTTTAGGTTGAATTGCTCGCGGCCTACGAGGCGGAGCCCTTCGGAGGCCCAACCAAAGTCTCTTGCCTCCAGGCCCAGAAGTCCGAGCTTTCCGACCTGTCCCGCTTTTGACGCGAGATCGACATCCTCCCGGAATTTCAACGGTACCGAGACAAAGCGGGCGCGGTCCTGCGCTTGCAAGTTCGGCAATAACCGGAACACCGGACTGTCCTGGCGCTCCGACACGACAGTCTGGTTCAGGGCATCGATCAGAAACGACAGGGCGGCAGCGGGGTCCGCGGGATCATACTCGAGGTATCGGTCCGTTCGAAGGTCAAAAGGAACCTGGTCCTCCGGGCCCCGTTCGGTTGACGGCTTGGCTTGCCTGGCTCGAATGAGAAACGTGTGTCTGGGTCGCAAGGCGTGGCGGATGCCGAGTTCGTAGAACACGTTGGCGTTGTGGATTGAAACATCGGCGATGACCAAATCCGCAATCAGCAATTGCTGGAACATGTCCTCGCGGATGTTACCGGATTCAAGGATCGTACCGGTTGTGCCGCCCTGGATTTCGAGCCGCCCCAGCGCCGGCTGGATCAATTGCACCTCAATGGCATCGAAGTCGATACCGTTGCGTTTCCCAAACGGCCTTACGATGAATGCTCTTATCATGGAGGCTCCTAAATAAACGGCCCGAAGTGCGCCGGATCGATAATTGTGGCCGCGGCCCTTCCGATCCTTAGAAGGTCGGGAATGTTCTCCACCGCGTCCATACGCTGAATTTGGTTTGCCACAACATCTGTGATTCCCAGTTTCTCCAGACCCCCCTTGCTTAGATTTGCGTTGTAGCGCGCATACAGGAACTTCCGGCCAAGGTCGCGCGAGAGAGGAATCACTGGCGCTTTGTTGCGATCTTCCGTTGAAACCGCATCCGTCGGCTCGCGAGGAATAAGATCCAAGACCTCATTGTCTAGGCGGGCCCCATAGGTGCAGCGGCCGACGGTCCGGCAGTTGATGTCCTGATCCACCTGAATTCCGTACATGAGGTCTCCGGGAAGCCCAGCCAGATTGGAGACAATGTTCTTGTTGGGTGCGGCCGCGCTAACTCCCAGCGACTCCGCTGCGCCAGTGCCAATCGAAAGCAGGAACACATTTCGCTCACCGGCTTGCCAGTTGAGCCGATACGCCGGCTCGGTGGCCATACGGTAAAGCAGGAAAGCCGGATTGTTGTGCGGCGTAACTCCGCCGTCAACAAAGACGGATGTTTTCTTTGGATCGTTCTTGTCCCATTGTAGGATCTCAGGAGGAAAGTAGATGGGTGCGGCCGTACTGGCACGAACGATCTGCCAGAGCGGGATTTTCAAGTTGCAATCGAGCCGCTGGGGAGTGTTGTAAATTGCGTCTGGATTGCTGCTGATCGGCCAGGCAGAGTCCGTAGTTACATTCTTGGTCACCACCAGCAGCAGGCACTTCAGGTTCTGCGGTTCGAGCGTTGTGTTTTCACCGAAAACCTCCTGTAACTTGTACCTCAAAGGATCGGCGGTGTAAAAGGACTTCACCCGATCCATAAGGCGCGACGGCTCGAACATTGCCTCGCCATTATCCTGATAGAACTTGATCAGCCTGCCGACCGGGAGCCCCCTTGCCAGGCCGGCGGCAATAATTGCGCCGGTGCTGGTTCCGGCAATGTAGTCAAAATACTCGTGAAGGGCCTTGCCGGTCCGTCCGGCGATGAACTTCTCGATGACTTCCAGAATCCCAAGGGTCAGAAGCCCTCGAATGCCGCCCCCATCAAGCGCCAGCATGCGCCATGGCCCTTGTCTCTGGTACCGAGCCTGCAACGGCCCCCAGCGTTCCGGGTGAATCACGCAAGCCCTCCAAGAATATTGAGACAATTTTCTCGAAATTCCGCAGCGGTAGCAACATATCTTCCGAACAATTCCCCTGCCTCATGCAAATATGTGACAATAATCCAGCTAACGTTTCGTTTCATGGCTGGCGGGTGATGATCATCGCTTTGGCAGGCAGGCGCATCGATAACCCCAATGCCGGCATCCGCCGCTTTCCGCCCGAAAACCTGGAGCTTGTGCGGACCCGAATTAGATCGGTTCTGCAGGCCAAATCGGTAGCCGTATTGATCAGCTCGGCGGCGTGCGGAGCCGATTTGATCGCGCTCGAAGAGGCTGGTGCGATGGGCTTGCGATGTCGCATCGTTCTTCCTTTCGATCCCCAACGCTTTCGCGTAACATCTGTTACGGACCGGCCTGGGAACTGGGGCGAAATCTACGATCGATTGATCGGCCACGTGCAGGGCAAGGGAGATTTGTTAATCCTGGATGGCGCGGACGGAAATGAGGCTTACTCGGCGGCTAATCGAGCCATCCTTGATGAAGCGGAACGATTGGCGAAGGATGCCTCTGACGAGGCGGCGGCGATGGTGGTGTGGGATGGCGTCCAGCGCGGAGACCAAGATTACACTCAGGCGTTCGCGGACGAAGCCCGGAGAAGAAGCCTGCCACTCCTAGAAGTGAAAACCGTATGAATTCACGTGACATCAAACGCGCGCTCGATCGCGGAAACCGGGAAAATGTGCCGGATCATTACCCTTGGGGCGAAAGGAGGTTAGCTGCATGGCAGATATCTCAATTACCGATAATTTGGGAAATCCCGTCAGTGCCGTTCACGTAAATCTTGAGTCTACCTCTTCGATTTTCCACTACTTGAAAGCAGAGTCGATGCACCTGACGGTAATGCCCGAGTTCCTTCAGGCCGCCGACCAAAATTTGAGTCAAGCCGCGCCGAAACCTATCGAGTTCCAATTAAAGGTCGGTCACTCATTCCAGCTCGGCATCGAGAAACCCGAGATAGACATCGGCCCCGCAGCCCTGATCACCGTGGGAGTAAACGCGGCGCCCGGCTCGAATGTTTTCGAGAATGACCCATTCGCGGTGCCGGCCACCGTCCCGGATCGCACGGGGTATGTCTCACTTTCACTGGCAGGCACTCTCAATCTTGGGATAAGCGGCTCGGCTGGCGATTTGACATTCGGCCTTCAATCCAATAGTGGGATCACAATCGAGTTTCTGAAAGCGTTCGCTCTCGGCACCGGAGGGCTCACGGTCGGAGACGCTTTGGGCAGAGTTATCTCGGGGTATGTGATTCCAGCACGTGTCGCCGATTTGTGGCTGCTGGATGTAAACGACATTGCCACCGTGTCGGGGCAGGGAAGCCTCAAGGTCTCCGGAAGTTTCGATGTCACCACTCCGGTGAATCCGCTGGCCTCGGTACACCTGCCGCTCGGAACCGGAACCCTGGCGGTTAAAGACGGCGTAATGGCTGGCGTTGCCGCATCGCTCACACTTTCAGGTTCATACCAGGTTCGCGTTCGCAAGCTTGCAGGCAACGCAGTCGAACTTGGTTACTGCAAGGAGAAAGGCTCGAGCCTCCAAACGGATCTATCGGCTTCGGCTGGCGTCCAAGTGGAACTCGGGAGTACAGATTTGATAGCCCGGCTTTGCCACGGAATCAATTCCGATACGAACGAGAATGATAAAGTTCTCAATCTAGGCCTGGCCAAGGACGAGGCCGCAACCCTACAGAGCGCCATCAAGAGCGGGACTGATCGAAGCTTGCAGGCTTCACTCGATCTTGCCCTGTCGACCGTGAAGGACGACGAATCCGCGTTTCTGTATCAAATTCAGCTCGATCAGCTGGACGGGCAGTCCACCAATGCCGTCAACCGCGCTTTACATGGCGACCTTTCCGGGCTGACCGCCATGGAAATCACGATGAAGGCCGATGGAACTATCGCGGCTGGCATCAAGGTTCTTAAGAGTTGCGTTTCAAAAATGCGTACAAACGAGATCTCGCTGAGGCTGAACCTGCTCGGCCTTGTTAATCTTGTTTCTCTCTCCAGTCTTATGCGGAACAGCGAGGCCGTGACGGATCCGGTTACAGGCGATCTGACGATCTCCGAAACAGTCAGTGGAAATTCGATCGCGGCCATCAGCGACCCTAGGAAGCGCCAGGAAGCACTTCGAAAAGCAATGTTCGACTCGGTGACCGTGACCACGGCTTATCGCGCCAGCAAGAGCGTTGCTATGCCGGCGTTCAGCAGTCACAACTTCCATTTCGCGCTAAGTGAAAGCACGAGCAAAAAGACCCTGGGGGATTACCTCGACTGGTTTGTTGCTTTACACCTTCTGGACGCGGCAGGCAAGGGACGGTTGATCAGCCAGTTTGCCGGCGGCGGGGAATCCAGCTGCCTGCTGCGAAGCGAATTTGACGACCAAACTTGTAACGGCATGTTTTTCGACAGCCTGGGCGCGCCCCGGCGAGAGAGTGATTATATCGAGATCGGACGGAAAGCTCTGGTGCTACTTCTCGATCCGGAAAATAGCGAGGTAGACCAATACCGCTACAGCTTACTAACCGACAACGCCAGGTGGATGCAAGCCATCAAAATGGGACCGGTCGACGCCCTTGGGTCTCTCCTTCCGATAAGCTCGAGTAGTTCTATTTATCAACTCGTACTGCAGCAGGTTGAAGGAGATGTTTACGACATCGCCTGGTGGGCGTCAAGCATGGATAGCGCTGCCGGAAAACTGCAGGAGATGCGCCAGTTTCTCACGACAGCTGATCCCGCCACCCTCGCCCGGAATAGCGAATTTGCAAACCGCCGGGCGGATCTTCAAAAGCACATGGCTGGCGTCATCGCCAGAAGCAAGGTTAGATTCCATCAGCCGTGGGGATTTCTGGCGCTCTTTCTTGCTGCCGGCGGTCCGAACGCGATGGGCCGCCTGCGCACTGTAAAATTCACACTTCAGAGGCAAGTTGCGCGCGCCGTCTCGAACTCAGCGCGGCCGTAGAGCCGAACTCGAAACCTGCCCTCAGTCAAAGCCTGGCAACTTTAGCGTGCTCGTTAATGATCGTTCGCGCAGCGAACTCCAACTATCGGCTGTGTATCGTCATTTTCATGGGCGGCACGATGCGAGACGCGGACCGATGCTGCATCACTGTCCCAGAATCCGCCGCGTGCAACGGCTTCGGCATTTGAAACGAGCGGCTGCTCAACGTTGGCGCCCACGGCGGGTGAGGTCACATCATAGCGGTTATAGTAGCGGTCCAGCACCCACTCCGAGACATTGCCCAGCATGTCGTATAGACCATAGGCATTCGGTTCTTTAGTCCCAACGACGTGCGGGGTACCGCTACTATTCTCTGTGAACCAGGCTATGGTGGAAACCGGGCCGTAATAAGCCCCGGACTGACCGCCCCGCGCTGCATATTCCCATTCTGCTTCGGTCGGCAAACGGCCTCCGACATCGGCGCAATACGTCTTCGCTTCCGCCCACGTTAGGTTGGCATACGGCAAGTTGCCATCACCAGGCGGAGCCGGGACTTTATGCGATGCCGCAAATTTCCGGTACGCCGCAACTGTTACTTCGGTCCGTGCCAGCCAAAATCCTTTTGGAATATCAACGGGATGTGCCGGTTTCTCATCGTCCGCGCACTGACTATCGGCGGGCGAGCATCCCATGGTAAATGTCCCGGCGGGAATCCAGCTGTACTCTTGCCCGTCTTCGGGATTGAGCCACGTCTGTGGAGCGGAACCCGCGATCTTCGCATCTGATTTCACAACCGGCGTCTGCAACGAATGAGACGGCCATACCCGGTAAGCGATGGTTCCCGCAACGAATACTAAACAGGAAATCAAGGCAACGTGCCAGAGACGCGCGCGTGATTCCTTGTTTCCGGTTGCTCCAGCCGTCGTTTCACCGCGCAAAGCCGCGAGAGTTGCTTGCTTAAGCCGATCCAGATTCTGATCCGTACATCCCTCCGGCGCATCGAGCCATTGCGCCATTGAAAGGAAGTAGTCCATGTCCTTTGAAAGCGGAACACGCGCGAGACGGAAGGGTATGATGCGTTTCTTGTTGCTGAATGCGTGCCCAATCTCGGTGAGAATATGCGGGGAGGACACTGCATTTTGGGTCAGTAGCACGATCAGCACCGTGCAAGACGTGACAGCGTCCACAATGGCAGCAGGATAGTCCGTGCCAGGCTCAATGTCGCGAGGCGCGATCCAGCAGGAAATTCCGGCGCTCTCCAACGCGACGCACATGCGGTTGGCAACCGCGGTATCCGCAGAGGCATAGCTGATAAAAACGGGCTTCGCCATTTTCCAATTCTTCTAGTTTGCCGGGAGATTACAGCTTTTTGAGATACTCCAGCAACGCGGCCTTCTGTTCTTCGGGCAGCGTAGTGCCGAAGGCTTCGCCGCTATGACCGATGTTGCTATTGCCGGGATGGGCCGTGTCGTAGATCCAGATGTTCGGGCCGCTGGCGGTGACGTCGTATTGATAGCCGATCCTCACCGGATCGAACTCGCGATTTCCCGTGGCGAACTTCGCCGGGCGGCGGTCGGGATGGAGCATATCGTAAAGTGTGGGCACTGAGCCGTTGTGCAGATAAGGGGCAGTGGCCCAGACGCCGTTCAAAGGCCTCGCCAGGTATTGCGCCGTGGCGCGCCAGATTACGGGATTGGCGTCCATGGCCGCCTGTTCTGCCGGGCTGACACCGTCATCCGCGAATGCACGCTTCTTGAGGCCGCTCAAAATAGGAGAAATTGCCTTGGGAAAGGGTGTCGCTCCCACCGCCTGACCAAAGCTGTTAGCTCGGATCGGATCCGTGCCAATCTGCATTTGAGCGAACATTTTGTCCTGATGGCAAGGCAGGCATTTCTGGTTGAAGATCTGCTCGCCCTGATTCGCCTTGTTCTCGTCGATCACGCCGAGCACTTCCGCGGGCCATTTGGGCGGCTGGAGTTTATGAGTCAGCACTTCCAACTGATGTAGGTTGCCGATCCTCAGCGTCGATTCATACGTGTTCGGATCAAAGACCGCGCCCATTCCAAGTGCCTGCCCGATATTACGCTCCAGTATGGAATTCGTGTTGCCGTCATAGTGAATCCACTTGAATTCTTCCGGCTTCCGGCCAACATTCTCGGGAACATTCCAGATGAATGGGAAGCTCACCGGCGACTGCATTTTCACCGCATATTGCGGAAACAGCAGATTGCGCGCCGCGCCAAATGCATCGATGCGCCCAGGGCCCGGCGCGGTTCCGTCCACCAATAATTTTCCATTCTGGAGATGGGCTAACCGCGCTTTCAGAATGGCGATGTCTGTGTTCAGACGTTCACGGAAGGCGCTTTGCGCTGCGGGCTTTGCCGCATCGGCGGTTGCGGATGAGACGGAATGAAAGGAAGGATCCGCGTTGGGCGCCGCCTGTACGTTCCCGGCATTCTGCAGTTCCGGTTCGTTGGCGTATGAACTGGTGTTCCCGCTAGCTGGAGTGTCCGGAGTATTCCCCTTCTCCATGGCGACGACCAGTGCGAGCAGTTTCGTGGGGTTCTTCAAAGCCGCATCCAACGATTCCTTAAGCTCCACCTGATATCCCTGAAGGTCCACCATAGCCGGCGCGCCATCGACGCGAACGTGCTTGCCGTGATACGTCAATTCGGCAACGTGGCACGCCGCGCAGTTGAATCCCACGATTTCAACGCCAGCCTTGGCAGCGTCTCGAAGAGAGACACGGTGAGCCCGACCGGCAGTCCCAATGGGTTCGCAGGTCTCGCCGGGTCAGGCAAAAAACCGAAGCGCTCCATATTCTGGAGGAAAGGTGCGCCGGTTTTCGTGCTCTGCAGATTCGCCAGCAGATTGTACGGGATGAGCTCGCTTCCTTCCGCCAAATGATAATACTGGTCCCGTTCCGCTTGCGACCAGCCGTTCGCACTGTAAATAACGTCTGCGGCGCTCGCCGCAGACCTTTCATAACCTCTGCGCGAGCAGGCCGCGAGCCATACCAATGCCGCAGCGACCGCCAGAGTGCGTGAGACAAGCATTCGCCGATTATATTGTTTTCGGTAGTCCCGCCGCCAACACAGGACGTTGGATGGACTGGCGATGGCAATGCACTTCAAGGGGAAGACGGCGGTGGGGCGTGGTTCAATTCATCTACATCGGGCCTAATAATGGAACGGACCCGGGAACGACTATGCACAAATGTGCATGACGAGCGGTGATTACTCCACCAGTGGCAACCCACCGTATAATTGCTCTTGCTGGGACAGTGAGCGACAAAAAGGGAAACAACATGAAAACGACAATTAAGATGATCTTGGTTTTGAAACCTGTCGCCCTGTTGGCTCTTCAATCGTCGTCGGTGGTCAGCCCTGTCCGGGCGCAGCACGTGGCAAGCCAGTATTCGATCTGGTTTCTGGAGACCAGGATACCGGGCAAAATACCACCCGAGGTCGCCCAGGCGACTCAGGCGGAGAAGTTGAAAATTCTTCAGGCTACCCACACTCTGGCAATCTTCGAAGGCCAACGAGCCAACGGTGATCACGTAACAATTACTGATCTAGGCAACGGTGGCAAACAATTTGTTCTTAAACTTGCCCAGCAAGGGCTGGACATCACGTTCAACAGCAAGAACAAATCGATGTCCACAATGGGAACTGGGCTGCCCAAAAGTCTGTCACAGGTTACTGAGGACTGCCGTCAATTCGGCGGTTTAGAATCGGACAGGAGCACGGACACGCTGTTGGGGTATCGAACCTATCACATTCTCATCGATAGACCAGACATTGCGATTCAGCAATGGATCGCGCCGGACTTGGGATGTGCCCTCATCAAGACCATCGCCGTACGAAAGTCTGATGGGGGAATAGTTATAAGGGAAGCCATCAAAGCCACAGCGGACCCGCCTGACGACGCTCTGTTCAACGTGCCAGCGGACCGTGTGGAGATGAAACCGTCCGATTATTTTCTCAGCTTCCATGCTCCTGACCCTGGACATAAGCCATCAGATTTGATTTCAGGATACGCGGTGGTCGATAAGCGATATGCAGAGTTTCAGGCGATGCGGGCTGGCCGTTAGATTCCTCGCGTTGGGGACGGCAGTCTACGCAGCCACCGCCCAACATCGCCACCTCGTAAGTCCGCACGATTCCAGCTATCTCGACCGCCGGACAGGCGAACGCGAGGCCGATGGTGAGCAGTACCAACCTCAGCATATGTCTTACTCGGCGATTCAGAGCCTCGCGAAAGGTCTCGAAAGGCCGGCTGATATATCTACTCGGCGAAGAACCATGATGAATGCTCAAACTGCACTTGCCTGCCATGCGCAGCGTGTCGTTGGAAGTCGAGAGTGGCGACTGGGAGACTGACGTGCGGGAGGCACGATGTCTGGCTGCCAAATTCGCTAGACACGCTGAGCTCCGGCTGTGGGCGCAGGAAAGAAGATGTCTTTGCTTCGATGTTATACTCGAAAGCCGAATGGACGATCGCCAGGAACGCAAACAGTAACTGTTTTTCACTGGCGCTGCTCTCTAAAAAGACAGGTCGCTCTCATCCATGCAAATCAGCAAACTTGAGTTCATTCCGGTCAGTGTCCCGTATACACATCGAGAAGTCAGTTCGCTTGTAAACCGCGACGGAGTAACTGACGTCATCGTAAGAGCGACTACCGAGGATGGCCTCGTCGGGTGGGGCGAGAGCTGCAGCGGCGCAGATGTTGGGTCGGTTATGGGTGCCCTGCAGGCAATGGTTCCGTTCGTTCTGGGCCGCAGTCCCTGGGAGAGCGAGCAGATCAGGCAGGAGCTGTGGCACAGGGGCATCTGGTCCTGGCGGCAACATACGGCATGTTTCGCTTATCCAGGTATCGATATGGCGCTCTGGGACATTTGCGGAAAATCGTGCAACCAGCCGCTTTACAACCTATTTGGCGGAAAAGTGCGCGACCGGGCCAACTACTTCTACTACTGCTCACGGGGGACCACCGAACACGTTGCCGAGCAGGCCCGCGACGGCATCCAGAAAGGCTTTCACGTCTTTTATCTGAAAGTGGGTTTGAATATAGAAGCGGAACTCCAGATGGTGCGGACCTTGCGGGAAACCATCGGGCCCCGGGCAAAGATCCGGCTCGACGCGAATGGAGCGTGGAAAGTCAACCAAGCGCTCCGGAACTTAGCGCGATTGGACGAGTTCAACATCGACTTCATCGAGCAGCCCGTCGTGCAGGACCCCATTACGAACATGCAGGAGGTGCGCACCCGCTGCAACATAGCGCTTTCGGCAAACGAAGGTCTGTGGACCGCTGAAGATACATTTCGTCAGATCGCCGGCCGGACCGCGGACGTATACTGCTTCAGCCCGTACTTTAACGGTTCCCTGGCGCAGTTTCAGCGGTTATCATGGCTGGCGCATTATGAAGGTTTGCAGATTTGCCGCCACACGCATGGAGAACTGGGAATTACCGCAGCGGCCTGTCATCATATTCTATTGACGTTGCCGAACATCGTGGATGGTAACCAGCAGACCGCGCACATGATGACTGACGACATTGTTGTAGAAACCATCCCCATCACCAATGGACCAGACTGGGGCGTGCCTAGCGGTACTGGCATCGGCGTAGAGGTGAATCAGGATAAGCTCGGAAAATATCACCAACTATATTTGGAGCGCGGGCAGTTTACCCCCTACGATCCGTCAACAATTGGCACGGCACTTTACGTCGGTTGACTCCCTTGCCGTGGTTGGGCATTTACGCAAGGATCTCTTTGATCACGCGGGCTTCAAATACAGACGTCAGCTTTTCCTTCAGCCCATTTCTGATCGAAATGCCAGACTCTGATAATCGAGACCCAGCAAGTGCAGAATCGTGGCGTGCCAGTCTGTCACGCTGACTTTGTTCTCTACCGCTTCATAGCCGAGCTCATCAGTGGTCCCGTAAACGAAGCCTTGTCTGACGCCGCCACCAGCCATCCACAGCGAGAAACCGCGCGGATTGTGGTCGCGGCCCGACTCCTTCGGGCATGCGGGATGAGGCGATGGCGGAGTTCCGTACCGCGCTAAAGTGTGATCCCCAACATTCAGCCGCACGGCAGGCGTTGCAGTAGGGGGCACCGGGACGTTATGGCACAGGTTCCGCACCCGGTTCTTTGTCTTTTGCTGAGTAGGCAGACTGTCCGCTTGGACGGACGTCGGCGATGTAAATCGCAAGAACCCCCGACACAGCCACGAGGCTGCCAGCATACAGTCCCCAGGACCATCCAGCACGAGAGGCAATGTATGGCGTAAGGATCGGTGCAAAGAACCCGCCGACCTGTGCTCCGGCATTGAGAATGCTGGTCGCAGCACCCACCCGTTCGCCGGCCATCTCTGTCACCGATGCCCAAAAGGGTCCTTCACAGCAAGCTGCCAGACCGAAGGCGAGAGACAGGCATGCGACCGCGGCGCTGGCGCGGGAGGCAACTGTGCCGGCATAAGTGAAGGCGGCGCTTAGAAGCAATCCAACCATAGGGACCATGCGGCGTCCGAATTGCGCCCCGTAACTGCGTGTCAGGCGGTCGGAAACGAAGCCGCCGACTGGCATAATGGCGCCTTCAGCCAGAAAGAGAATGGTCGTGTATTGCGCACTGGCTCGCGCGCCCATGTGCAGTACCTCGCCGAAATAGTAGTAGATCCAATAGAAAAATATGTATTGAAAGTACCCGAGGGTCCCGTACGCAAAAGTCAGCAGCATTAAGTTACGATTGGCGAACAGCGTCGTCCACGAGGCGCGCTCTTGTCCCGTTTTGCTATCACGCGGAGCGCTGACCCAAGCAGGACGGTCACGCGCATACCACAGCCAGAAGATGCTCAGAGCGGCGGTGGCACCGGCGGCCGCGATGAAAGAGATCCGCCAGCGGAAGTGCAACAGCATCCAGGTGAAGAGTAACGGCGAAATAGCTGCGCCTGCCGATGATCCCGCGATGATGAATCCCTGGACGCGTGCGTGGTAGACCACGGGAATCCAGTTTGCCGTCATTCTCGCGCAGGCTGGATAGAGCGGGGCGGTCACCACACCTAGTCCTAGCCGTATGGCGAACAGAGCTGGTACGATGCCTATGTATGCGCCCAGGCCAGGCTTGCCGGCGAATACAATCAGACCGGTGAACGCAGCCGAGAATGTGCCCATGAGCGCCAATGTGCGGCGGGGGCCGAGGCGATCGGCCAGGTGGCCTCCAGGAATCATCAAAAGGGCATAACCAAGAATGAACGCAGAATAAACGGCCCCCATCTGCGTCGGAGAGATTGCGAAGTCCCTCATCAATTGGGGACCGGCAATCGACATGATGGTGCGATCGAAATAGCTGATTAAGCTGAAGCCGAATAACAAAGCGACGACTATCAGACGCGTAGTGTTGAGAGGTTTGGCAGACTGCTCGGGCAATTCACTCATGCGGCAAAGCGAGTGAACATCATAACGGATTCAAGCGATGCGGGCTGCAACACGCTGTTTTAGTGCAATGAAAATCAGGTATAAGATAGGCTGCATGAGGCGTTGACGTGCTCCATCGCTTAAATGTCCGATCTCCTGTCCTGCTGTTGCTTTCTTTGAGGGTCTCCGTGGCCGCGACGGACCTCTCGAATCCCATAGATCGCGCTCTCCAAAATTATTGGACATCCCGTGGCGTCACCGTACCGGCGCCGACCTGGCCTATTAAGTCGAACAGCGGCCCTTCCACGTGACGAAGGACGGCAAAGGGAAGCCGGTGATGGACTTGTTCGCTTAAGACGTGACGTTTGGGGGAGATTATTGCATTCAGCCTTTTTGTCATGTCAATCCGAGCGCTTCGATCTCCAGAACCCAAATTCCGTTGACATACTATGGATTCAGTATCGTTTTGATATATCAATTATGCGCTTGGCGGCGAGGTTTCTTATGGTGCCTGTAGCCCCGCGCGTAACATATATTCGCGCGCCCTTGCGAAATCGCGTTCAATGTCTGGCAACCGGTCGCATTAGGGGGCGACTTTTCGGCGGCGGGCTCGGCCATCCTGATCTGCGACATGGGATAAGCACTGGTGCAGCGTTGGGTGTTTCGCATCCGCAGCGGCGGTTAGGAGTTTTCGTTTTATGAATCGACGAATGTTTCTTGTGGGCGCGAGTGGCGCCATGTGGGCGGGGGCGGCACCTTCGGGCCGCCTCAGTGTCGGCGTTATCGGGCCCGGCGGGCGTGGGCGCTTTCTCATGGAACGCTTCGCGCGAGATGCAGCGGTTCGGCTGACAGCGGTCTGCGATGTTTATGAGCCGAATCTGGAAGCCGGGCTGTCACTGGCCAAAGGGGCGAAGGCCTATCGGCACTACAAGGAACTCCTCAGCGACAAGAATGTCGACATTGTGATCATTGCCACCCCGGAGCATTGGCACCACCAGATGCTGCTGGATGCGCTGGCGGCGGGCAAAGACGTCTATGTGGAGAAGCCGCTTTGCCACACACCGGAGCAGGGCGTGGAGTTGATGCGCGCGGCGCGGAACTCCGACCGGATCGTGCAGGTGGGGATGCAGCGCCGCAGCTATCCACTCTATCTCCAGGCGCGCGATGTGCTTGCCGCCCGAACGCTGGGGAATGTACGGCTGGTGCGCACGTGGTGGATCAACAACAGCCTGACCGGCAGGACTGATGAGAAACTGGATGGACCGCTCGACTGGGAACAATGGCAGGGGCCGGCGCCGCGCCACCCCATGGGGCTCGGCCGGTTTCGCAATTGGCGGAATTACAGAGATTACGCTGGCGGTATTGTGGCGGACCAGGGGGCGCACATTTACGACAGCATTCATCTGATCCGCGGCGTCGGCTTTCCTATGGCGGTGAACGCATCGGCCGGGAGGGTACACAGCACGGCAGGGGACACGCCGGAAACGGTGGTGGTGGTGGCAGAGTATCCGGAAGATTTTCTGGGCGTCTTTACCATCAACTATGCCGGCATGCACTATCCCGGGCGCATGGACCAGCTCAACCAGTTTGACGGCGATGAGGCCCGCATGGACGTAGGCCGGGAGTTCCTATCGGTGTACAAGCAGGCCGACCCGGAAACGCCAGCCATCACGGCCAAGGGTTCTTTCGATACGGCAACCGATGCTCACATTCAGAACTTTCTCGAATGCGTGCGGACACGCAAGGAGCCCAACGCTACGGTTGAGAAAGGGTTTCAAGCCGCTCTCGTGATCCATCTGGCGAACCTCTCGCTGCAGACGGGGCGTCGCATCAAGTGGAATGCACAAACACAGAAGGCGGAGGTTTGACCGTGGTGTCGCGGCGCGAGATGCTCGCAATGGGGACCGCGGCTCTTGCGGGCGCCGCAGAAAAACCAGCGCTGCCGAAAATCTACATCTTCTCGAAGCATCTGCAGTGGCTGAGCATGGCGGATGCGGCCATGCTGGCCGCGGAGATCGGTTTTGACGGCGTCGACATCACGGTGCGCGACGGGGGCCACGTGCAGCCGGAACGGGCGGCGGTCGAACTTCCCAAGGCCGTCGAAGCCGTGCGCAAGGCAGGTCTGGAAGTACCCATGATCACGACCGGTATTGTGGATGTCCACTCGCCTTACGCCGAGGACATTGTGCGCACGGCAAGCGCGTTGAACATCCGGCGCTACCGCTGGGGTGGTTTTCTGCTCGATCCCCGCCAGTCCATACCGCAGCAGATTGCCGGGTATCAGGCGCAGGTTCGCGACCTGGCAGCTCTCAACAAGCGGTACGGCGTGTGCGCGATGTACCACACGCACTCGGGTGCAGGCGTGCTAGGCGCGTCGGTCTGGGACCTCTACCTGCTACTCAAGGATTTCGACCCGAACGCGGTCAGTGTCAATTTCGACATTAGCCATGCAACGGTGGAAGGTGGGCTGGGCGGCTGGATGAATAGTGCGAGCCTGATTGCGCCGATGATGCGGGGCGTGGCGCTGAAAGACTTCTACTGGGAGAAGAATGCCAAGGGCGAGTGGGAACCGCGTTGGTGCGCGATCGGGCAAGGGATGGTGCATTTCTCCCGCTTCTTCGAATTTCTGTGCGAGCAGCGCTTCTCGGGGCCGATCCAGCTTCACTTCGAGTATCCTGAGCTGGGCGGTGCGGATCTGGGTAAGCGCACGATTGCCGTCAGCCGGCAGGTGTTTATCGAGATCGCGCGGCGCGACCTGACAAAGGTGCGGACGATGATGAGCCAGGTGGGTCTGCAGCGCGCTTAGGTATGGATGCGAAGTAGGATGAGCACAACACGTCGCCGGTTTCTGATCAGTGCTGCCGCCGCGCCGGCCGCGCTGGCAGCGCCACCGCCGAGCCACATTCGGGTGGAAGGTGTAAGGTTTGCCTGCTGGACGCTACGGGAGTGCTGTGATATGTCAGAGTCGCGTCAGGTCGCGGCCTGATAGTAGTCGCGAGGTGAAGCAAGGAGCAGAGTGGTTTCCGCCGCATTCAGAAAGGCATTTCACGTCAGTGCGGACAATTCGGGTCGTGGCTTGTCGCTAACCTGTGTGGCAGGCGCAGAGCGCGGCGGCAGTGAGCCACCAAGGTCGCAAGATCGGAGCTTAAAGGCTTGACACCTTTGCCGGAAAATCGACCGTTATGAAATGTCACTAAAAACCACTTGGCAGACCCGCCGTCTTGAACGCCTATCTATCCACAGGCGAGTAGCACTGGTCGTCGGCGTGTGCATTTCGCTGTTTTCGCCGGCAATGGCTGAAATTGCATTGCCGGGCACCAAACCTTTGACCGCCGAGGGTGATGTCGCGGCGCAAATGGTGGACGGGATCAATCGGTTCCTCGAGAGAGCCACTGCGGCCTCGGTGGAGAAGCGCTCGACTCTCTGGAAACGCGACTACAAATCCGCCCAATCCTACGAGCAGTCTGTCACGCCAAACCGCGAGCACCTTCGCAGGATTGTCGGTGCGGTGGATGCCCGTTTGCCGGTCCCGTCTATGCAGCTCGAAGTGACGACGGCCCGGCCCGCACTCGTTTCCGAAGGACCAGGATACAAAGTGTACGCTGTGCGATGGCCAGTATTTGAGGGGGTGGACGGCGAAGGCCTGCTTCTCCGGCCCGAGCACCCGGTCGCGCGAATTGTGGCGATTCCAGATGCAGACTGGTCGCCCGAGATGCTGGTCGGGCTCGCGCCCGGTGTCGAACCGGAGGCGCAGATTGCGCGGCGGCTGGCCGAAGCCGGTTGCGAAGTCCTAGTGCCAGTGTTGATCGATCGAGCCGACACTTGGTCCGTGATTCCAGGTATTGGCATGACGAATCAGCCCCACCGGGAGTGGATTTACCGCATGGCGTTTGAAGTGGGCCGTCACATTATCGGCTACGAAATGCAGAAGGTTCTTGCCGGGGTGGACTGGTTCACGCAAGAGAATAGCGGCCACCTCCTTCCGATCGGCATCGCAGGGTATGGTGAGGGCGGTTTGCTGGCGCTCTACAGCGCTGCTCTCGATCCAAGAATCCAGGCGACCCTGGTCAGCGGCTACTTTCAATCTCGGCAAGACGTTTGGAAGGAGCCTGTCTATCGCGATGTCTGGGCGCTCTTGCGCGAGTTCGGTGATGCAGAACTCGCCGGCCTCGTTGCTCCTCGTGCGCTGATCGTGGAAGCTTCCCGTGGGCCGCAGGTTTCCGGGCCACCTCCAGCGACGAAAGAGCGAGCCGGCGCGACGCCGAATGGACAACTGAATACGCCCCCAGTGGCTTCTGTGCGGATGGAAGTGGAGCGCGCGACGCCCTTCTTTGCCGGGCTGAATGCGACTGAGCGGTTGAGATTGATAGTGAGTGGGGATGGCAATGGATTGCCAGGCTCGGGGCCAGCCCTTGCGGCCCTTCTCGAATCACTCGGGCTCAAGACGAAGCCCCCGACGTTGAGTGCTCCGCCTAAACATCACCGAGACAACTATGACCCCTCGGTGCGGCAACATCGGCAGTTCAATCAACTTGTAGATTACACGCAACTATTGATCCGGAAGTCGCCAGCCAAGCGGGCTGCGTTCTGGGCCAAAGCAGATTCCTCATCGCCGGAGCGATGGAAGGAGACCACGCGGCCTTATCGTGATTACATCTGGGGCGAAGTAATAGGCCGCCTCCCCTCGCCTAGCCTGCCAGCGAATGCTCGAACACGCCTAATCTACGATGAGCCGAAATTCCGTGGCTATGAGGTGATGCTGGATGTGTGGCCGGACGTTTTTGCCTATGGAATCCTGCTTGTGCCAAAAAATATCCAACCAGGCGAACATCGCCCCGTGGTTGTGTGCCAGCATGGCTTGGAGGGCCGGCCGGAAGACGTGGCCAATTCGAAGATCGACTCGCCTTATTACCACAAGTTCGCGGTGCGTCTGGCCGAAGAGGGATTCGTTACGTATGCTCCACAGAATCCGTATATCGGGGAGGATCGTTTTCGGCTGATACAGCGCAGGGGACATCCCCTCAAGTTGGCGCTATTCTCGTTCATCCTAGGGCAGCACCAGCGCACATTGGAATGGTTGGCCGGATTGCCGTACGTGGACCCGGCGCGGATAGGCTTCTACGGCCTCTCTTATGGCGGCAAGACTGCTGTTCGAGTTCCGCCGCTCCTCGAAAATTACGCGCTATCGATTTGTTCTGCTGATTTCAACGAGTGGGTCTGGAAGAACACCAATATTGACTCTTCTTACAGTTATTTGCTCACGCGTGAGTACGACATGATCGAATTCGACTTCGCCAATGTAGTGAACTATTCCGATTTAGCCAACCTTATGGCTCCGCGCCCCTTCATGGTCGAGCGCGGACACGAGGATACGGTAGCCCCTGACGAACAAGTGGCATACGAGTTTGCAAAGGTTCGTCGATTCTTTGATATGAAAATGAACCTGCCGGACCGTACCGAAATCGAATTTTTTAACGGGCCGCATACTATCAACGGAAAAGGCAGTTTTGAATTCCTACGCCGGCACCTGAAATGGCCGAATTAGGTCGGCACTGACGCAGCAGGCAGCAAGAGATGCCTTTGGACAGACGCGACGCCGAATGAGAATGTGGAAGCCCAGAATTGCGTGTATCGCTCCCATGCAACTCAGGCCAGCTCCGATCGCGTCAAACGGCGAGTGACGTCTTGACTGCGCTTGTCTTGATCTCCCTCTGATAGCATTGCGGGTTGGGCTAATCAGCCGTCGGTTCTTGGGGATTGAACAACATCGCGCTGGTAATGGAGCTGGTTGAAGGCGAAATCCGGCGCCGCCGGGCTGGCCCAGGTGTGTTTGAAGATGCGTAGGTTAAGATCGGTGGAAAGGAGTTCTGCATGTTTGGTGTTCCGACCAGCGCGTTCTTGATCTGCCTGATGGCCGGCTGGGGCCCGGCAATGGCCCAAACTCGGGCACAGCTTCCCCCCGACAAGCATGCTCCGGCAAAGGCCAGCAGCGCGGCGCGCCCGCCGGATCCGACCCGCGATCCGAACACGCCCGGGTACGTCAACGCGAAGGAATTGCCCGACGGCGCCATCCCTTCGGCGAAAGAAGACGGGAACTTCATCATCGGCCCCACCCACAATCCCGCACCGGAAATGGCCGCGAACGAAGGCGTGCCCAAAGGTGACGTCTTTGAATTCACCATGGAATCCAAGGACAGCAAGATCTATCCCGGCATCGCGCGCGAGCCCAACACCTTCGCCGTGCCGGACCCGGCGGACTCGAACAAGGTGATCGTCAACAGCTATCCTGCACCCTATACGCGCCGGGTGGCGGTGTACGTTCCCAAACAATACGTACCCGGCACGGAGGCGCCGTTCATCGTCGGGGCGGATGGACCTGACCCAACTTTGTTCACCGCACTCGACAATCTGATCGCCGAGCACCGGGTACCGGTGATGATTGCGATCTCCATCGGCAACGGCAGCGGCGACGCGCAGGGCAGCCAGCGGGGACTGGAGTACGACACGATGTCCGGGCTTTACGCGGAGTTCGTGGAGAAGGAAGTGCTGCCCCTGGTGGAAAGGAAATACAACGTGAAGCTCACCAAGGATCCCGACGGGCGGGCGACAACGGGTTGCAGCTCCGGTGGAGCGGCCGCGATGGCGATGGCCTGGTATCACACCGATCTCTACCACCGTGTTCTGAGCTACTCGGGCACGTTCGTGTACCAGCAGTGGCCGTTCAACCCCGAGACCCCGCACGGCGCATGGGAGTTCCACGAAACCCTCATTCCCAACAGCCCGAAGAAGCCGCTGCGCATCTGGATGCATGTGAGCGATCGAGACATTCTCATCGCCCGCGACAACTATCACGACTGGGTCCTCGCCAATGAGCGCATGGCCAAGGCTCTGGCCGCCAAGGGGTATCCTTACCAGTTTGTCTTTGCGAAGAACGCTGTGCACTGCGACCGCGGCGTGAAGGCACAGACCCTGCCCCTGGCACTGGAGTATGTATGGCAGGGATACGCGCCGAAGAAGTGAACCGGTCGCGCGCCGCCACCAGGAGTAGTGACAATTCCCGGTCCCGAGAAGAAACCGGCATAGCGACAGCCGTTGCAAGCCTATGGGATATCCGGTACTTTGGAAGTACGGTGAGGTGCGAGAGTGGTTGAATCGGACGGTCTCGAAAACCGAATTAGGCCATTTCTTAAATCCAACAAAATTCAAGAAATCCTCTTGCGAGCCAAGGGTTTACACCGAATCTGACTTCATCTGATATCCCTCAATTTCACTAGTTTTCTCGCGTCTACAGTGACAAAACAGTGACTGGTAGAGCTCATTCCGTTCTAGCGCGGATCGAGTGTCACTATTGCGTACGCCCTGTGATTGAGCTTGGCTGTCTTGCATTGTTGACTGTGCCCATCGATAATCCCATCTGAGAGCGGACGAGGGCCGGCACATAACGCCGGCAAATCAGGGGCTCGTTCGACTGTTCCCTGGAGCAATGGAGCGCCCGAAATCTTCGCTGCGGTTGGCGGATCGAATGGTCATGTCGGATCGACCTGAAAGAATTGGCACGGCATTCCTGAGAGGAATTGCGGCGAGGACTCCGACGTTTAGGCCGCGCGCCGCTCGTACCGGTGATGAAGGCCGCCAACTTGCGGTATCGCTACCACGGGTCCGAGTTCCGGCCGGTGCACGGGCCGCGGTTCCGGCGTGTCCTTGGCCAGCGAGAGGTGCACTCTGGATTCGTGATAATACGCCATGAATAACTTCACATGCCGGTACAGTGAGGCTTCGTTGAAGACGATCATGTGGTCCAGACACTCGCGGCGGAGGGTGCCGATCAGGCGTTCGATGTATGCTCGCTGCCAAGGAGATCGCGGGGCAGAAAGGACTTCCTGGATGCCCATATCCTTGACTTGTTTCGTGAATTCGTCACCGAAGATCCGATCGCGATCCCGCAGGAGATAACGAGGTGCTGCATTCCAAGGGAAGGCCTCACGAAGTTGCTGGGCGGTCCATTCCGCCGTCGGATGTGCAGTAACTCCGAAGTGGAGAATCCGGCGCCGGTCGTGAGCTAGCACCAAGAAGACATACAGGATCTGGAACCGGATCGTCGGCACGGTGAAGAAGTCGATCGACACCAGGGTCTTGACATGATTTTCAAGGAAGGTCCGCCAGGTTTGCGACGGCGGCTTCCGCCCGCGCACCATGTATTTCCCCACGCTGGTCTCACCGACGTCGATGCCGAGTCTGAGCAGTTCGCCGTGGATGCGGGGCGCGCCCCAAAGCGGATTCTCGCGGCTCACTCTGCGAATCAGTTCTCGCACGTCTTTCGGGACGCCCGGTCGGCCAGGCTGGCCGCGACGGACTTTCCAAGTCCACAACAGCCGGAAGCCCTTGCGGTGCCAGGCAATGACGGTTTCCGGCTTGACGATGACCAAGGAAGATCGCCAATCGTTCCAACTGAGTATAGGCACGCCCATAGGAGCCGATCGGCTGAGGTCAGTTTAGGCCGCTTCACCGAGCGACGCAGGACGCCGAGTTGGTGCCGTAGCGCGAGGTTCTCCAAATGGAGCGTGGCTCGGGATCTGAAGGCGCCGACGCGGCGGCGGCCAACACGTGAAGTGCCCTGACCGTCAAATGGAGGAATTGACGGAGGACAAGCAAACTCCATGTTCTCATTTGGTTCGACATTTACGACAGGCACAGCCGCGTGGAAGAGCCCCTCTACTCTCCGCCAAACGCTCCTGGTTCATGGCAGTTCCGTCCTTGCTGTCTCACAATGTTACTGCATTGCTGGCGATGGTTGGCGCAGCCTTTTTCGACTCTTGAGTCGCAGAAAAGCCGCGTGAATAGCCTGGCGTCGATGTCGTACTTACTATGACATCGGATTCATTGAAAGTTCGGTACAAAAATAGCATTCTCATCGATGGTGGCTCGTCGCCTGTCGGTTCGACGATAGAAAAGGAAGTGCCGCAGCGGGCTCGGACATTATTGTTATCAAAAACATCCGGATTATGGCAGGATTGAGCACTAAGCTTTGAGGGCGACGCAATGAGCCCGTCCGATCCGCTGGGGTCGCATGCTCCAGTGGCAGGCCCGAACTGGACGAAGCTTGTAGAACGGATCAAGATCGACGACCAGAGCGGCATGGAGGAACTGTACCGCGTTTTTTCCAGAGGCGTTCGTTTCCACCTCTGTCGGCAACTGGGACCACATAACCTGGATGATAAGGTCCACGATACGTTTCTGATTGTGGTGCAGGCGGTCCGCCGCGGAGACTTACGCGAACCCGAGCGGTTGATGGATCTCGTCCACACCGTGGTTCAACGACAGCTGGCCGCGTCCATCGACCATACGGTGTACACGCGGCGGCAGCAGGTCGGAATCGACTCCGGCAGCACGATCGTGGACTTGAACCTCGACCCGGAGGAAACTTCGATCCGCCAGCGGCATGAAGAGATCGCCCGGAGGGTTCTGAACAGCCTTTCGAACCGCGATCGAAAGATCCTGACGCGTTCTTATGTGCTGGAGCAATCTCAGCAGCAGATTTGCAGTGAGATGAATCTGACCGAGACACAGTTCCGGGTATTGAAATCGCGGGCCAAAGCGCGGTTCAAGGAACTAGGCAACCGGAGGCTGGCGCGGCGGGGTATCTTGCGCTCCTCTTGAGCGATTCTCCTTGGCGGTGCCAGAGCAATGCCGATCGCTGGGCGCTGGTCAAAGACGCTCGCCTGCGCCTCTGGCCGGCTACGTCACCGTACATACCAGCAAGCTCTTTTGTCTATCCGGTCCGGCAGCGCTGGTTCGCCACGCGAACACAAATGGCGAACGAGCCGACCCACGTGGACGGCGGCGAGAGTATCGGCTCGCGGCGGATTTACTATCACTCAGGCCTCGATATCGGTGGGGCCGAGGGTATGGTGGATGTCCTCGCTGCGACCAGCGGTCTCGTGGTAGGAGTTGGAAAAGCCGTGCTCGACAGCGAGAAAAAACAACGCAAGTCTTGACCCGCAGGACCGGCAGTACAACAACACCATTTGGGTACTGGATGAGCGTGGATGGTACCACCGCTACACGCACCTGTACTCGTTTGATCCGTCGGTGAAATTGGGCGGACGGGTGGAGATGGGGCGGAAGATCGGCACGCTGGGGAGGGAGGGCGGGAGCGGCGGCTGGTCGCACCTGCACTACGAGATCCTCAGCCGGCAGGCGTCCGGCAGATTGGGGACCCTCGAAGGCTACGCGTTCTTATGGGAGGCCTACTTGCGGCAGTATAAGCCTCACGTGATTGCCATCGCGCGGCCTCACCAGGCCGTACTCGTCGGGGAGAAGGTGTTGCTGGACGGCTCGCGGTCATATAGTGACGCGCGCATCACGCGGTTCGAATGGACTTTCACGGATGGCGGGAACGCGTCGGGACAGAGTGTCGAGCGGACCTACTCCCAGCCCGGGACGTACAGCGAGATCCTCAAGATCACCGACGACCGGGGCCACACGGACTACGATTTCGAGACCGTCAATGTGCTCGATCCGCAACATCCGGAGCAGACACCTCCGTCCATTCAGGCGGCATATTCGCCAACTGCGAGCATTGCTCCAAGAGTCTCGGTAACCTTCAAGGTCCGGACGTTTGGCACCACCGATGGTGAGGAGACCTGGTCCTTTGGCGATGGCGCCAGCGCCCGGACGAAGTCAGATGGTGATGTTGTGCCTCTCGCGAAGAATGGATTCGCCATCACGACGCATGTTTTCCAAAAGCCGGGAGACTACATCGTGCGCGTGGGATCGCGTCAATCGGTTGGGCCAGAAGGCGATCGCGCATCTTTTTGTGCGAGTGGGTGACGCCGAAGCAACAACGGTTTCAAAGAGATAGCGTTGTGCCGATTTGCTTTGTCCGAGCGAATTGAGTCGTCGTGACCTAGATGGACGCTGGCCCGCGTTGCCTTAGTGCCGCGTTTTTGGCCCTCAATGTCTCGAGTTCTGCCTTCAGATCTTGATAGCTCATCGTGTTCGACGTAAACGTTGAATGAGGCGGTTACTCGCCGCCAAAACAAAAGCGTATACCAATTATGGCCTCCTCACGAACTGCGGTGGGCTGAAGTTCCACCACGACGGCAAACATTCTGACGAAATAGAGGCCGATAATACGAAATAACGCCCGCTCGCCGGAGCGTCACCCGCCGACGGGGAAACTTCCTGGAACCCCGTGTCGGGACAATTGGGACGCTCAGTGACTCCCACATGCGTTTATGTGTGTGCCATGGAGGCGAACAAGGCAGAAGGAGCCGGGCCGGGCTGGATTGCTCTCAGAGGTTAGAGGTTACTTTGAGCGCGTGCTTTTCGATCTGCGGTGCAAAACTGCCGTCGGGACGCCGCTCTTCCAAGGTGAATTTCAGGGGAAAGCACTCCAGGCCTGGAGCCAACCACATGGTTATCCTCTCGCGGCCCACAACCTGAACAACAACGGTTCGATAATTGAGTATCGTTTCTCGTCCGACTACTGTCGCTTCCATGCAGCCGTCACTCACGTGAGCGGTCGCGGCAATACGTTCAGCCTGCTCGGCACCTCCCCGGAACGGCAAGGTAAGGTGGAACCAGACCACGCCAACGGTGTCCAGTGTGCGCCGCATTACTGTTCTAAACGGGTGGCCCGGAAGGGTACTCGACACGACAATCTCATTTCCGTTGTGAATGTACGACGTCCTGTAGACGTCGGCCCTCGGTGGGCCGTCATTTTTATAAACGTTAACGACGGTCTCCACGGTGTAAGGAATCCGCAATATCGGTGAAGCCAGGCTTAGCGTCTGTGGGCACACCTGGGACGCCAATATGAATGTGCCCACGCCGACGATAGACGCCACGAGCAAGCTGCTTGTGTCGATCTTCATCAAAAGCCATCTGAGTTGACTCATATGCCATGGAATAAAGGGATTTCAGCGTATCAGGGGATCTAGCGCGGGCCGGGGGCGGATAGCGCCGTCGTGCTTAACTTCCATAGGATCAAGGACCAGCCATTCCGGCCGCTGAGTCGGCGCTCGAGTTGCGTCTCCGGAGCCCTACCCTCCGCCCAGGTGCGATCAGTCTACCTCGATTCGTTGGGGAGCTGAAAAGTGAAATGATGTCTGTGGGCCACACAGTTTAGCGCCGTAATCGTCGCGCGGAGTGCGGCCGCCACCAGAGCCGCGGTCGGGTACCTGGATTTACTCGGATCGTCCGGCTTTGCGTTCAATCAGGATGAAGCCAGCAGCTCTTGCGTCCTTTTCGAGTTCGGCAAGGGCAGTTCGCGACGCAGCGGCGTCACCAAGTAAGAGTTGTGCCTCGCAGAGGGCAAGACGGGCGTCGAATTCGATCGGTAGGAAACCTAATGTTCTCGCCTCGCTCGATGCGGAGAGCAGACTCTCAATCGGGCGGCGGTTGTTCATGCTGTTATGACCCTGTTGTTTGATAGAGGCTGCGATGACTCGAGCCTTCTGAATGGTGGCGTTCAGTCGCACCCTGGGATCCTGACTTTTGGCCGCCCACTCCTGAACCTCTCGGAGAACTTGCTCGGCTTCTGTTATGTTGCCCTGAGCCAGAAGGATCCGGCAAAGCAGCAAATCCGCGGTGATCTCGTCATCCGGCGCCTTGCTGGTTTCGAACACAGGCACAGCATTTCGCACCAATGACGCCGCAGCGTCGAGTTGTCTTTCTTCGAGCGAAACCTCAGCAAGGCTGAGCCACGTATCCGCGGTGGCAACCTTCTCCCCAAGTCCTTTGCTGATGGCCAACGCCTCTTCCAGTCTTTTACGGGCGCCAGCTAGATCGCCCCGCGCCAGAAACACGGATCCAAGAGCTCTGAGGGCATATGTCTGCGGGCTGCGGTCGCCCATCGTGCGCCACATCGCCAGGACCCGCCCGAGCATCTTCTGCGCACCAGAAAGGTCACCCTGGTCGTACAATAAGACTCCGATGTTGTACAGTTGAACGGCTTCACCCTGCTTGTCTCCGATCTGGGTGCTGATTTTGAGCGCCTCCTCATACATTGTTTTGGCAGTTGCCAGGCCCCCGAGGTTATACCTTGCCATGGCACAGTTCGACAACGATGCGGCAGCGTTTCGCCGGTCGCCGATTTCGCGGTAGATCGCCAATGACTGCTGGCATAATTCTCCCGCTTTAGCGAAATCGCCCTGATCGGAAAGTAATTGGCTGATGTTGTTAAAAGCGGTGGCGGTGCCGAATTGGTCACCAATCTCTTGGCTAATTTTGCCGGCTTGTTCGTACAACTGCCGAGCTTTGGTATAGTTCCCCTCCCAGTTCTCGATGATCGCAATCTGATTCAAGGCCCTTTGCTCACCTTTTCGATCGCCGGCCGCCTCGAATATCTGTATGGCGGCTTGGTCCACTGCTTTGGCCTCCTTCCTGCGGCCGAGGGCGTTCAGGCTGCTTACTTGTTGCAGCATAGCGTTGGCGGCAAGCACGCGGGCACCCTGCGCCGTTGCCTTGGCGACGGCCTTGCTTGCGGCCTGATGCTGTTGCTTGAAGTCAGAGAGCATCTCCTGAATATGAGCCTCCGCGAAGTCGATGCGAGCGTCTTCGGAAGCCGGGGCTGGCAACCTTCGAAGAGACTGGATTGTGGCCAAGGCATCTCTCGCCTTGCCACCAGCCGCCTGCGCCGAAGCGAGGCGAAGCCCGTAGTCGAGGTTGTCGGAAAAGAAATTGAAGAGCGCGCGGTAGATTTCGATTGCTTTATCCCATTCGTGGGTGATTTGACGATACTGTCCCTCGATGGCCGAACGATTTTCGCGGGGGAGACCGGTGGAAAGATCGAAGGCCTTTTTCGCTTCATCGCGCGCACGCATATCGTAGCCCTGAGCGGACCAGGCTGTGGAAAGCGCGGCGTGGGCGAGCGCATATTTCGGATCGGCGGCCACCGCTTTCTCCAACAAGGGTTGTGAGGCCAGTGCGTCGAAAAGCCGAAGTTTCGCCAGACCCTCGGCGTACAATCTCGCCGCCTGAGAGTCGGATGGGACGGAAGCACGGATCACCTGCGTCTCGGCGGCCGTGACCTGCCGCACGCCGAGCTTGCCCCGCAAATCATCGCCGGCACGCGAAACCAAATCGAGGATTTCCCCGTCAGTCCCCGATTCTGACAGAGTGTATAGTGTATCTCCCCTGACTGCGTCCTGAAGCCTTACGTCCAGCCGTACCCCCGCCGGTTTTCCGGAAACAACATAGTAGGAGCCGACGACAACGTAATCGGTGTTGAGATTCGTGCGGATTCGAGCCAGCGTATCGCGCGCAAAGCTGTCGGCATCGGGCAGTGAAAGATCGATCTTGGTTCGAGTGACGTTTTCTCCTGAGACTGTCCGCAGCTTCTCGCCTGCAGCCAATTCGGTAGTCAACATTTCAGAGAGCGCGGTGGATAGCCATGCGTCTTGCGAACGTCCGGAAAGATTTGTGAAGCCCAGAACGGCAACCGAAGGACGATGAACGGCGGGGATCGGCAGTTTCGACGGATACAGGTGGGCGGGCTGCTTCAGGGATATGTACCAGACGGCCGCTAGCACGAGAGCGATGGCGGCGGTTAACCGGGCTGCACGGGCGACGAGGTTTTTTCCGGGCGGCTGTTTCGCGCCGGTACCTCCCTTGCGGGGAATCCCGGTCTGGCGAACATCCCTTAAGGCCTGTAAGGCCTGGAGGTCGCCTCGCAGTTCGAACGCCGTGTGGTAACGCTGCTCCCGGTCCTTGTGCAGTGCCTTCTCGATGACGCGTTCAAGCTCCGAGGGCACCTCAGGATTGACAAGCGAGGGCACCGCTGGCTCCTGGCTCAGTATTGCGTTGAAGACCACCGCCGCGGTCTTACCGCAGAAGGCTTGCTGCCCCGTCGCCATTTCGTAGAGCACTGCGCCGAAGCTAAAAATGTCCGAGCGCGCGTCTAGTTCCTCGCCTCGAGCCTGTTCCGGAGACATGTAGGCTGTAGTACCCATCGGCACACCCGGGCTGCTTAGAGTCGCACCACTCATCGAGAACGCCGACAGAGAAGCTCCCGCTGCCTCAACGTTCGGGCGCACTCGCATGACCTTTGCCAGCCCAAAATCGAGCAATTTCACCTGGCCGTTCGAGGTGATGAAAATGTTGGTTGGCTTAATGTCGCGGTGCAGGATTCCTTTTGCGTGAGCTGCTTCCAGGGCGTCGGCCATGCACATTGCCTGATCCAGCAGCTCGGCCAGCGGCATCGGCTTTCCGGAAATACGGTGCTTGAGAGTGTGGCCCTCCAAGAACTGCATGACAATGAACGGTCGACGTTCGTACTCGGCGATCTCGTGAATGGTGCAGATGTTGGGGTGGTCGATGGCTGATGCTGCGCGGGCCTCGAGCTTGAAGCGTTCGAGGGCCTGAGAATTGTACGGTGTCGGCGCTCCACGCACGGCGCCCGCGGCGGTTTCTGGTAGAAACTTCAGCGCTACGAGGCGGCCCAGCGTGTTGTCGCGCGCCTTGTAAACAACGCCCATGCCTCCAGCTCCGAGTTTTTCGAGAATGCAGTAGTGGGAAACCGTCTTGCCAATCAGGAAGCGGTCCGGATCGGCGGATGGAAGAGGTTGAGTCTCGTCGCGGGCCATTGCCCGGGCCACTACTTCTAAGGCCGGCAGCTCAATGAAGGTTTGCGCTTTCTTGCCATAGGCAAGCAGTGATTCGACTTCGCCGCGCAGAGCGTCGTCGGCACCGCAGGCCTCTCGGAGAAAGGAGGCCTGCTGGCTCTCGTCACATTCCAGCGCCGCGTGATATAACTGCTCGATTTGCCGCAGGCGCTCAGGATTCATCGCCTTTCTCTCCGCCCAGTTCGCGCAGGAGCCAGGCTTTTGCAAATTGCCAATCGCGCCTGACGGTGACGTCGGAAACATCGAGCAGTTTTGCGATCTCCTCGATGCTCAGCCCGCCGAAAAAGCGCAACTCCACCACTTGGGCCTTTCTGGGTTCGAGGGCGGCCAGGCGCTCAAGCGCCTCGTCGAGTGCCACGAGGTCGGCGTCCCGCTCGCGAGAAACGACGAGATCTTCTTCTAAAGATAAGTGTATGGCCTGGCCTCCCCGTTTCGTGGCCTGACGGGTACGGGCATGATCCACCAGGATTTGACGCATCAAGTGTGCCGCCACGCCATAGAAGTGCGACCGGTTCTGCCAGTCCGGGGCATTGCGGTCCACAAGGCGAAGGTAAGCTTCATGCACCAGAGCCGTTGGTTGCAGAGTGTGCCCTGGGGACTCGCTGCGCAGATAACTATCAGCCAGACGACGCAGTTCGGCGTATACCAAGGGCGTCAGAGCATCGAGGGCTGACGAGGCGCCCTGTGCCCATTCCTTGAGCAGCCGGGTGACATCGTGGGACGAAGCCATGGCACGAGTATATTACCGGAAATGGCGAATCTCCGAAACACAGCTTCGGAATGAGCGTTTTGCAGTCTCGTTTCCGCATGAGGGGGTGAGAGGCAATCATGGCACCCGCAGCAGCGCCGAGGAAGAACAAACGAGTCTTCGGTTTTTTGCGCTCATGCGACCACATGCCGTCGAGTGGCCTCGAAAGGAGGAAATAACTATGTTCGCTCAAAAGTTGCATCGTATATTAGAGGCAGCCGGCTTCGCGGTGGTTGCCATGTGGGCATGCGCTGGTCTGGCCGGCGCGCAGGAGTTCCAGCCCGGAAAATTATTGGTGGGTGTGGATGAGAGTGCCACCGACGAACATGTGCGCGGATTCGCTTCAATCGTAGGCGGCTCCGTGCTGCGTTCGTTCAAAATGAGCCGCGTTCATGTCTTGAGCGTGCCAAAGGGCAGCGAGTTGACCATGGCAAGCATGCTCAAGGGTCTGGAACACGTCCGCTACGCGGAACCAAATTACATCTATCACTTGCACAATCTACCGGCGCCCGATGACACGCTATTTAATCAGCAATGGAACTTGAGTATCATTTCGGCCGCCATGCAAGGCTGGAGTGACTACCCAAATTGTTGGTCCTGTCAGGGAAACGAAGCCAACGGGCCGATTGTAGCGATCGTGGACACAGGAATTGACCTCACCAATCCTGATCTTGCCGGCCGTGCTCAAGGATACCCTGACGTAAGGGGCCACGGGACCCATGTTGCCGGGATTATCGCCGCGGCAGCCAACAACAACGTGGGTATCGCCGGCCTTGCCTTCAATATTCGGCAGTTGCTGTCGTACCAGGCCTGCGACAGTAGCGGCAGTTGTGCTGACGATGACGTGGTGAGCTCCATTGAGGCGGCAACGGCTGCGGGAGCCACTGTCATCAATCTCAGTTTCGGCGGCCCTCAGGAGAGCGGCGCGGTATGCGACGCCATTAATAACTCGCCTGCAGTTGTCGTGGTGTCTGCGGGGAACAACGGCGTCATCGGGCTCAGCTACCCCGCCGGCTGTTCATCCTCACTCGCGGTCAGCGCTTCAGACTCGAGTGATAACATCGCCTCGTTCAGCAACGGAAGCGACGCCGGGAATTTCCTCGTAGCCGCCCCCGGAGTGGGCATACTGAGCACACTGCCCACTAATCCGAGCCTGGCCTTGAATTCGCCGACGGGTTTCGGATTCTTGAGCGGAACATCGATGTCTGCCCCGCATGTCACTGCTCTTGTTGCCCTCATACAGGGCATCAACCCCACTATTAGCTGGAGCAACATCCGGGAGCTGATTGCGCAGAACGCCGACAAGGTGGGCGGATCCTATGGATTCAATGCGGACCAGATCTGCCCCATTAGCAATCCATGCAGCTGGAACAATCGCTTCGGGTACGGTCGCATCAACGTTGCGCGGACTCTTACAGCCGCCCTGGCACAATACGGCCCCCAGCCGCAAGTGACCAGCGTCAGCCCATCCGGACCGATGACTGGCAAGAGCTTCGTCAACATAGGCGGTACGTCGTTCCTCGGAGTCCAGAACGTATTGTTCGGCGGTGTGCCGGCCACCAGTTTCACGGTGGTTTCTACTGGAGACATTACCGCAATCAGCCCGCCACGTGCTACGCCCGGGTTCGTAGACATTCAGGTCGTAACACCGGCCGGAACCTCGATCGCGACTAATGCGGACCGCTTCCAATATTTAGCAATCGTGACCGGCGTCAGCCCGAATTCCGGCTCGCTAGATGGCCAAATGCCAGTGACCCTGACCGGCGCCGGATTTGGAGGTCCCAGCATTAAGACCCCGTTCTATTTCGGCTCTGCATCTATAAGCACCTACTGCTCAAGCACCACACAGTGCCAAGTGCTTACTCCCGCTTCCGCACCGGGTATGGTTGACGTAACCGTGGGGCAGCCGGGCTGGCCGAACTCCGCCGACCACTACAAGTATCTGGGCACGACCGTTACTGGCATCAGTCCATCCACTGGATCACAACTCGGTGGCGACCCAGTTACGATTTTCGGCTTCGGACTATCGTCTAGCATGATCGTGAAGTTCGGGAATGTACCTACGAACGGGGTCTCTTGCAACGGGGACACATGGTGCGATGTAATCAGCCCGCCCGGCTCCGGCTCCGTGCACATCACCGTAACCCTCAACAATGTTACCAGCGCACTAAGCCCAGCCGATGTTTTCACGTACGAACCCCTTCCGTACGGGACCATGACGCCGTCGAGCGCCCTAGCGGGCACGACCGTCACGGTCACGGGCGGCAACTTCACTACCGTCCCCGGCGCCGTCACCTTCAATTTCGGTGCAGCGCCGGCGACCAACGTGGTCTGCGTTCCTACCAATTCAGGTATCAAGGTGGGCCTACCAAACCCAACGTCCTCCGGCCAATGCAGCATGACCGTTCCACCCTACGGGGGAACCGGCGCGATGGGAAACCCCTTGGTTCTGGTTACGGCTACAGTTGGCGGATTGACTGGCCGCATAGCCGATTTCACATACCAATTCCCTCCGCTTCCTCCTTCGCCGCCACCACCCCCACCGCCCACGCCCACGAAGCCGCCAAAGTGTATTGGTATCTGTCAGTAGCCTCTCTGAGCCTGAGGCCGGAGCCTTCCACGCGGAGGCTCCGGCCGTCTCATTTAGCAACGCGCAATGGCGACGCCGCGCGGACGAAGAGATTTATGTTCGCCAGGCTGACGCGAGCGCCATGTCTTCCTTGCTCGTGTCGATTACTCATGCTCGATTTAGGTGGTCAGCCCGTTTCGGCAATCCAAGCATGGTCGAAAGCGGGTAGCAACAAGAGATACAGGAGCGGAAGGGAGCGATTCGATCTCTTCAATAAATTGGAGCGTGGCCGGAGTCAACTGATCGTATCGGCGGGCATCCTGATTGGCTTCGTCCAGATAGTCAGCAAAAGTGAGCGCAATATCAGTCGGGCCATTCAGAGTCACGGCCTTCCGAAATAATGACCAATTAAACTCGGCCACTCGCCTGTCTCTGCCCGTCGTCGATGTTTTTTCCTTCTGTTCCAATTCCTTCGCTGATAATCCAGAGCGTTCGGCAATTGTCTTCCAACTGACCTCAATTCCCATCGGACCGGAAGTTCCGTTCTTCGGGCTCTGAACTCTGATGGGATAACTACGCACCACCATAATTGTCCGTCGTACGCGGGTTGGAACGATGCCAGCCTCGGCCATACATCCGCTTCCTGAGGTGTCACGTGAGGTTACGAATGGGTAATCGCCATGGTGCAGACTCAGCCCTGTTCCTTGTGTTCCTTCGACAAAGACACGCTTACCTCCCATAGCCGATCCCATGGTGCGCAGCGCGTCACGGCGTGTCATTCCGGCGCTCCTTTCAATTGCAGCACCTGTGCGTACTCCGACGACGACTTGCCGCCGCCGCGGAGAAGCCCGAGGTGCAGCTCCTTGGGACTCGGATCGCGGTTCAAGAGCAGCCGATAGCAGCGTCGAACTCCTGCGCCAGTCGGGTATCTAGTGTTGCGGAGCCGTTGCGCGCGCCGAATTTACGGTGGCGTTGGGCGAGCACGACCAGCCAGGAGCGGGCATAAAAAATGATCGCGCGATTAACTTCCTTCAGATCAATGACACGCGGTCAGCCGCAAAAACAGATCCCCGAAAACATTAGCGTTTTCACGAAAACCGGGTTTCGGGCCCGATTTGGTCGCATTTAGTCAAATGCGTTTCACGGGACCAGTCGCGTCATTGTCGCGCATACACCGTGATCTTCGAGGGCGGCAAAAGATGCGCTCGCCTATCTTATCCCTGTATTACATTCTTACTTGCCAAACGCCTGTAGCGTCACGCTTCGATTCTATGTATTGGCGTTTCCCGGCATCCACTTGCGCACCCGTGCTCCTGACGAGCTCGTAGATATCGCTCAGCAGATTTTTGGCTTGGGCAAAGTAGGCATGGCCCTAGAAATCGATGTCGAACGCAGGCACACACGGTATCGATGCCAGGTGCTAACGTATATGGCTCGAAGTAACCGGTGCGAGGCGCTTGGTGTTTTTTGGCTGAAAGGTCGACAGCCCGATCGCCATTTGAGGCATAGAGCGTGGTGCGCTCGGAGTGTTCCCTATAAAGATGGGCGAGATCGCGAAACAGATCGCTGTCCAGATCGGGCGCGGCTAGGAAGATCTGGCCGAACCTGACTTTACCCCGCGTCTCGGCATTCGCCGCGATCCGCTGGAGCGCGCGGAGCAGCCCGCGATTTCCCATACTATGAGCGATCAGATGAACCTTGTCGACACCGCTCCTGGCGGTGAAATCTACCAGGAACTCGGAGATCGCCCGCTAGCTGGCTTCTATGGTGGCCTCGTCGGGAGTGTAAAACAAAGGGTTGCCTCGAGATGGCCAACTAAAGAACGCGATTGCTCCGGTTACTTTCAGATCAACGCCGAGCTGCGCAGCGCGAATTGCGGCGTTTTCGAATGTCACCGAGTAGCCGTGTAGGAAAACAAGGGCATGTGGTGAATCCCCATTATCGCGGGCCTCCCGCATGGCCCGATTGAGATCTTCAAACATCTCTTGCGCGTCCTGCTGCACCACTCTTTGCACCAGCAGATGATCATCGCGCAGTTCAAAACGCTTTGAAACGTTTCCACCAGCTCGACCCGGTTTCACCTATCTTGTGACTCCTGGGAACGAGTATTTCCACACGGCCGTAACTTATGGCGTTATCGCGCTCACCGGTAAATCCCTGGCCGTCATCGGTAGGCTTACGATTGGTGCCAAACCACACGGGATACACTACGGATTCCGATGAACCCGGGCTCAGTACCCCGTACACGTCGAAGTGCTTCACACGTGGCGGCTCTACGTCCGGTTGTTGCTCAAATTCGGCTGTCAGGGCACGGAGCGTGTGCTCCTTATCCTTAAGACTGCGCTCCTTGGCTTCAAGATCGGCTGCTTCCGAACCGAGGCGGAGGAGAATGACTCGCTTTATCTCCGTGGCGAGATCCTTATCCCGGCGGGCAATGGCCTCTTCTAACTTCTTGAGCAGATCGTCCAGCGACAATTGTGAAAAATCAAGGGTTGGCATATTTCGAAATCTCCGTCCGCTAGGCGTCTCCGACGACTCCAAGCCCCGCCCAGTAGTAGGGATGAGTGAATGGCGGGTCGCCCAAACTGACCAGACCATTCAACACCTTGTCCGAGTCTGGGCCTGACTCCATCTTCTCGATCACCCAACTGCGGACTTCGCCGGCTTTCATTGCCATTACTTCGCGCTGGCATTGACAAAGAGCGGCAGGAACGTTGACCTTTTCGTCGCGGATCCGCTCGAGGAACCGATCCATGAGTATGGCGGCAGCCATCGCGTTGATCTTCCACAGCGCGCCGATGACATAACGCACGCCGGACGACAGCATGGCGTTGGGCAGTCCGATGTATTCCGCACCGATGTCGGCACGGACCACCCCGCTCTCACATGCGCCCATGATCACGCAGCGGCAACCATTTAGATCGAGTTCCTCGAAAACGCGCTCGAACATGGCTCTGTTCGCTAACTCCAGATAGCTGGCGGCCACATTTTTGGGGTCGTACACGCCGTGACAGGCGAACATGGTGTCAACGGGCGGGGTCAGAAGACAGGGACTGTAGTAATTCCTGCCAGGTAATCTGCTGCTCCACCTTGAGCCTGCCGGCGTACATTTGCTGGGCTTTGGGCAGAAGGAGTTCATAGTAGTCAACATCCGCCCCATTACCAGGCGAAGATCCTTGTTGACGGGGCGCATGTGGGCGGAATGGTTCTCGAGGAAGAGTGCCAGGGTCTGGCCATAGCTGACGGCGGCGCAGTACTCGACGAGGTACTTCCCTTGCAGGCGCAGCGCATGAAACGGAATGCCATTCATCTGCAGCCGCGGAAAAATCTTGAGATGCTTGCCTGGCAGGAATTTCAATACATCCTCGAACACCGGGCCGAGAATGTCGGCGCATTGCGACAAGTATTGATCGAGGACAGCCTTCTGTTGGTCCGCGTCCTGGGCCGCCTGGACAGCGGCTACATATTCGGCGTGGATGGCTCTGAGGTCCTGCTCGCCAATTGCAATTGGGAAAGGAGCAGCGAGGCCGGAACTCATGTCGATGAGAACAAAATAACCTGCGCGAGTGCCTAAGTGAAACAGCAGGAAAATGGTATCCGGCAGGCGCAGTTTCAGCGTTTCCTCCGCGATGTTGTCGGGCGCTTGCCGGTTCATCAGCTTCTCGTTGAGGGCAGAAGACTGCTCCAGATAGGCACGCCTGTTCGTTCCATACACCGCTACATTTTCCAGGTAGTCCTCGAAAGGGATTTTAACCGGGCCGAGCGCCTTATAGTACAAGGCGCGGCTGCGGCGGAACTCGGCGAGTGGAACCTGGCGGTTTTCCCGCGCAGCGGCGATTTCAGTGGTCACCTCGGTCGCTTCCCGAGGGCCGTTGAATTCTACTTCAGCCAGCACGTCTGGTGGGCGCATGAGCATTCCGGCAACGTGAATCGCATTGTTGGAGTAAGAACGAAGCATCTGTTGTTTCGCGGCCCGGGCGATGGGAACCGGGCATTGCACACTGAGGTGGCCGCTGAAAAACTACGTCCGTCGTGATAGGCGCTGAGCGCTGGACGAAGCTTTTCGGGGTCTTCTATGATGATGGCAGCGTCCTGAGGCGCGGTTGGTACGCCTGCGGGGCGGCCAGACTGGCGCAGGATGGTGTCGCCTAATTCGCGCGCGGAGAGGGCCTGCCAATAGGTCGTGTACATGAAAAATGGCTCTAATTGCTCGAACGCATACGCCTGTTCGAAATGATGCCTGGCTTCATCAAGTTTGCCTATGGCTTGCAACTCCAAACCCAACAGGCGGCGAAGATGTCCGATCTCGGTATCCATCCTCAATCTGCGCGCCTCGTCAAGGGCAGATTGAAATTGCTGCGCGCTTAATTCGTGTAGACCTCGACTTGCTTGGAGCAAACCGAGGAAGCGGTGGGCGAGAACGCCATAGTATGCGTATTCTTGGCCATTCGCCTGGCTGATCACGGCGGACAATGCTCCAGCATCGTTGGTATCGAGATTGGCGCGTTGGTTCGCAGCAACGCCTTCGACCAGCCACCCGCGGCTTAAATGCGTGTACAGGTGGTCGGCGCACGGATTGCATTGCTCGTACTCAAAGGGGCGAGACCAATAGTAGTAATAGTCATAGTAGGTACGGAGCCTGCCTTCCAGAGTGCGCCGGACTGGATCAAAGGCGCTACCAAGAGCCTTGCGATTCCTCAGGTATCCGCTGTAAGAAGTCTCGAGCGACGAAAGAGCCAAGTCGTCGGCGAAATTTGTCTGCGCTTGGGAGTAGAGATCGCACGCGAGGAAGTGGTAGATAGAGTTGGAGGTGCGGGTCACTAGTTGGAAGATAAAGGTAAGCCAGAAAGCAGGAACGCGGTACCAGCGCACCCATAGACCTAACTCGTCACACCACGCGCTCCAATCCTCGTCCGTCGAACAGAGCTGCGAGAAAGTGCCTACCAGTTTCGGAAGTAGAGGATTAAGTTTGCTTTGACGGAATTCGTTTTCCGTCAATATTCGAAGTAGATCGCCCAGAAAGGGCCTATGGTGCACGGCTAGAAGCGATCCATCCGGCGAAGGACACGGTTTCATGGGCAATCCAACGCTACGATTCTATCCCGGTCGCTCAGCCGATCCAACCATTGTCTCGCGCCTCGAGCTCGGAATCTGCTCTCTAAAATCAGGTTCGTGATCCGTAGCCCTCGTTGTCTGTGGCTCAGATAGCCCGATGAAGTGGCGCAGCGTTTACCGGTAGCGCCAACACAGATGCGGCATACGGAAGTGCTTATTTGAGAACCATCCAAGGATTACTCCCAGGAAGTCAGCTTCGCGCCCGCCAGTAGGCATATCTGTTCCCGAGCGGAACTGACCGCCAACTGTGACACGCAACAGACTCGGCGCCCTGTGGTTCATCTTTATCAAGACGCTGGAGCAGTCGTGGAACAACGACTTGGCTCGGTTCTATTTCAGCGCTTTTCGTCTGTTTTGAACACCGCAAGGAAAGGCCCTTTATTGGGGCATCCCAGCGAACGCGCTCCAATTCGCGGCGGATTCCAGGACTCACTCGGCGGCAGCACAAATTCGACGAGCCACATCGGCTTTGTCCAGGTATCCGGCAATCCCGTGGCGGTTATCGGTTTGGTTACGAATTTTGCTGTAGTTTTCCACGATTGGAGATCCGGCGAACTCAGTTTCAGGAATGGGATTGATCGCCACGACGTCCTTCGCGTCGCGTCCGTTGTACCAAGACCGGATTCCGTAAGGGGCGATCCGCTTGCCTCCCCCGCTTGGCAGGCGTTCATAAACCGCCTGTATACCAAGTGGAGAGCCTAGTGTGACCCAGGTTCGAATGTTTTCTAAGTCCTCCCGGCGCGAGAAAACGTTGTAGGCAACGATAGTGCCCAAGGAGTGAGATACGACCACACAGGGCTCCTCTTTAGGTATTTCGGCTTCCACGATCTCGTCGACGTACCCTCGGATGCCAGGACTTTCCAAATAGTAGTAAACGTCGCGGGTGAACTTTTCGATAGACAGCTTCGCGATGCGTTCGATCTTATTCAACTTGCGAAGCAGCGAATTTACCGGTCGCCAGTTCAAGAAACCTTTCTTCACGGTGCCTTCGTCATCTACTAAATTGTCCTGCCGGATCCCTTGCGCGGCCGCGATCTCTCCTAGAAACTCGCGATAGAACTTGCGCTTCTTTCGATCCTGGATGGCATTTCTTCCTTTCCGAACCAGGCCGAAAATATCGTTGTCTGCTTGCATCGTCCGTTTCGCCAGGACGTCGCCATAGAAAGGCGCTACTGACGTCGCGCCGGTAGGCCAATCAAGCCGAGCCGCCTTAAGTCCTTTCCGGAAAATGGAATCCCACTCAGCTGTGAGCGTCTTCTTCTTGCCTTGCTGCCCTCGTCCGTGTACATAGACAATCTTCACGCAATCTGTCCTTTCTCAAGCGCGTCGAAGCAGTGTTCGATTCCTTCTGCATCGAACGCGGTCCAGATCCCGGGTCTTCGGTATTCGCCTGCTATGCGAATTTCGGCCGGCAACCGGATTTGATATCGTTCGAGCAGCGACCAGCCGACCGAAAACATAGGGCAGCACGGGGCAATTCCCGGCGGCATTGCTCGGTTCGTCTCACCCGCCAACATGGCTACGTCAAAGGGAACTGGAGCAAGGATTTCTTTCTTGTCCCCATGCCGGTTGACCCGGGTTTGAGACATCCAGCCGTATACGGACCGGACGTTCTCTCGATCGCCTGCAATATGGTAGGCGTACGCCGCCAAAATTCCGAGGCATGGGTCGAATCCTTTCGCGACACGGATGTGCTCAGCCAGGGCGATTCCTTCTGATTTCGCAAGATCATGAAGCTTGGCCACGCCCGCTGCGGCGGCCGCCAACGCTCGACGATCCTGAAGTTGTGATTCTTCCGACTTGTACGCATCATAGAGGAGCGTATCGACGGAGGGCGAATATGCGAGCGCGGCGATCGCGCCATTCTGAATGACCACTGTGCCGATGTAGCCGGGCATCACCGCAAGAATCAGGCCGCCTCCGCGCTGGAGCTCGATGATCGCGGTTCCAGCCTGAACGTCCCAAGGCGGACGACCAACTCGGACGTGTGTGACATTCCGCCGCAGATCATCGCTCTCCAGCTCAAATACGGGACTCCGGCCTGAGAGAGCGATCCTGCTAATCTTAGCTCCGATAATCGTGAAACCTGTGTGCGTTCCGAAACCGTCCCGGCCGCGGGCCCGCTTCATCGCGGCAACAGCTCGATCGAAGCCGTTTTTCTGCTCGATCGCGCGCAATTCTTCCGGGACAACGTACACCTTCTGTTGCGTGCGAAATACTCTTTGGGCGTGCCAGGCGACCACCTCTGACGATCCTGGCCGACCCGAAGGTAGTAGCTCAGAATCGGTGCGCAGCGGCTCGGCCATCGGAAAGTATGGCAGCGGTCCTTTGCCACCGCCGCCGGCGGCCGGGTCCCAGCCGCCTGGTGGGCCGAGTTTGGAAGCAAGCTTAGGAGTAGGGACCACCGAGAAGAATTCAGGGAGATACGAAGGTGTTTCAATATCGGGACTCTGGTCAAATGGGGGGGTCGCCCGGGCGGCGCGCTTCGGCACTTCATCTTTCAAAAAGGCCTCCAGCCTGTGCGATGGTATTACGTAGACTGACTTTTTCCGGATAGTTGTGGCTTCTAACATCCCGGCCGGCGGCTTTTTCAAGAGTTCCAGCAGAACCGATGTGAAGAAGGCCTGTTTTGTGCGCGGAATCTCGTAAGCCGAATCGTCCGGCGGGCAGGCGAAGAATAGATCCACATGGCCTGCTGTGCCCTCGGCTGCTATAACCGAGCTTCCGCCGAGCTTACTCAAGCTGGCATCGTCGGCCAAACTGCGGCATGCGTCGTATACGATCACGACGTGAGAAATACCACAATACTTCGCGTCAAGGCGGGTGGTCAGAATATTTACGGTTTCATTCTTATACCGATCAACCCGCGAAAGCAGAAATTTTTCTTCATACCCTCCCGTTGTAACCCCGTGACCGGAAAAATATAGGAAAAGGGTGTCGCAGGCCCGCTTCTTTACAATCTCCCCGATCACATCCGCCACCTTGCTGTGAGTCACGATGCCGCGGTTCCTGTCTGTGAGAAGCGTGGAGTCCACCTCCACACCATGACGGCGCTGGCTCAACAGCCAATTGTGGAAATCGGCGGCGCTGCTGGCAGCCGCCTTGAGTGGTTCGAGAACGCCAGGCCGGTCGACGCCGACAGAAACGCCCGCGATCCTCCGGGCAATCTTTGTCGCCATTTTTGCCTCGTAAACCAATTAGTGTATCCGAACCTCGATGGGTCGAAGTAGACCCAAGTCTTCCGCCACGTCGGCCCAGCTGTACAATCTTTTTATGCGGCACGATCCACGCCTCATCAGTGCAGTCCGGCGCCGGCTTATCGGATGAGATCAACTACAAAAGATAAAGACCGGCATCGAAAACGCGAGCGGGCTTTGGAGCAGCTCCAGGTGCAAACCCGGGTCCCGCACCTAACGTTTCAGCATGAATCTGATGGGCTGTGGGGGTACTTTTCTCCGGATATCGATGCGGTGCCCGTAAACATTGAGGCGACGATCCAAGCCCTCGAGAATTTGGGGTTGCCTCGGGTCAGGGCCGAAAAAATAGTCCGCGGCGCGCTGCCGCTGTCCACGCTAAATAATCCCGATTTACAGGACATGATGAAGAATTGCCGGCGAATGCTCCCCGAGCACACTAACAAGCTGGACGATGTGCCGGTAGGGTACGCCGTAATTCCGTATGTAAACGCCGGCGCCCATACGACACCTTGGGGGCACGTCATTCGCCTTCAATACGGGCTGGTTTACCTCGACTACCTCAACGAATGGCTGCTCGAGGCTGTCGATCCGAATCTCTCGAAGACTGAGTTGCTTCGCTCCGGTGTCGACACGATCGCGTTTGGAGGACCGCTGAAAGGCGTGCAGAGATACGATTCTGGTGCGATTGGACCTTTCGCCCGAATGGGCTACAACCTGGGTCTCCTACAACGCACCTGGATTCTGCTGCATGAGTACGGTCACGTCATGCTGGATCATCGCAACGGCATGAAAGGAAAAGCTTCGTTCCAGCAGGAGTTCGATGCCGACGAGTTTGCAATCCGGGCCTGGTGCCGGCATGGCGAGGGTTCGGGCGCCAAACCAGCTGTGTTCCTTTCGTTCCTGTTTTCGCTGCTTGCGGCCGCTGAAAGACTAATAGCCGAAGTCTCTGAAACCCACCCTCCCATAAAGGAGCGGAAAGACAAGATTTGCGGGGTTCTTATGGCGAATGCCAGTTCGCCGACTGAGAAGACACGTATCGAAAGCGATCTTGACACGGCTCCCGATCTTTCAAACCTTCTAAGCCTAAAGTCGCCGTCGTGAAACGGCGAAATGGTCACGTCCACGAGCAAGCCCAAACGTCAGTACCCTCCGCGGCCTACGCGATCGCGCGATTCTTGCTGTGCTTCTATTGGACAGATCTGAAGTAGCGATGCCAGCGTTCGCCCACGTGCAGCAGCGCGATGATTCGTCGGTTCATTTTCCTCGCGGTGACTATGTTTCCGGGGTGGGTTTGTATTTTACGGGTTTCGTTCGACTTTCTGTGGACCCGTCCGCCAAGCTGGAGCCGCCAAAGAAAATGACTCGATAGCTGCTGGCACTAGTCAAGCACCTCTTATTCATCGTCCGAATAGTTTCTACTCACGGTAAACGAACGTTCGTCGGAAGAAATAAAACATCACATGGTCGCCGAGCGCCGTTCTTTCGCGAACGGGTGTGAGTAGGAACGCTTCATTGTGGCTGGCCGGCATTCAGTGATGCACCCGCAGGTGACAACCAAGTAACGACGCCAAGCGTCCGTGGCGAGGCGTGGTGGTCGGCGCGCCATACGAGCACGACGTGAAATGACTGAGTTAGAACCTAACTGGACAGAACTGGACTGGCTGTCGGCGCGTTCGATTCCCGCTAGCGCCACCAATTCCTCAGAGGCTTACAGCCAAAGAGTGACAAGGAGTGAAAACGCGCAACGCCGGAGAAGAGAGGCACTCCGAAACTCCTCCACACCAGAGGTCCGGGCCGACCGTGCTCTTCGAAAAAATAGCTACCTACAACACCAGATATCAGGCTGCAGCCTGTGCCGTGTCCAGCATCCGCATACGCTCGCGCCCGATCATCGGTAAACCCCTCCCGACTATCCGGGACCAAGCGGCGTTACGGCGCATGCTGGCCTCACGCTATGCAGGTCGGCCGAATCGCCGACGCCGCAATTCATAATTCAGCCAAGTATCCAGCAGCCAAGCGCTTGACGGATCTCGCGGGTACCAGCGGTTTGGCGTTATGCTGCGAGCGCGGCAGGGCCGAGCGCGATATGCTGGTCGGCCTACTATTAGTTAGGCGTCGCAAACACGGGCGAGGCGCCTCAGCATGTCGCGAATAGTAATCACTGGTGGCCCCGGCGCAGGGAAGACCACGCTCTTGCTGGCGCTGCAGGCTCGCGGCTACGCCATCGTCGGCGATAGCGCGCGCACCATCATCCAAGACCGCCGTAGGCGCGGGCTGAGTCCGCGACCGAATGCGTATAAGTTCACGCACGAAGTGCTGCGAATGGACATCGAGAACTTTGTTCATCACGCTGCAACCCCGGGCCACGTCTTCTATGATCGAAGCGTCCTCGATGCTCTTTGCTCGCTCGATCACGTCACACCTCTGAACGAGAGCGAGTTGAGTATGTGGCTCTCGAAGTACCAATACTGTTCCAAGGTCTTCGTCTTGCCCCCGTGGAGGGCGATCTACACGAACGACGCCGAACGCGACCACAGGTTCGAGCACGCTGAGTCGGTCAACAGCATCACGCAGGAGTGGTACCGTCGGTGCCGATATCAGCTCATCGAGGTACCCAAGGTTTCGGTTGCAGAGCGGTGTACGTATGTGCTGCAAGCGCTGGCAAACAGCGACGCCCAACCCCTCGGTCGAGGCGAGGCTCAACGGCTTGGCGCCGCGACGCGCCGAACGTCACGCGCTGGAGGTCGCCCTCCAAGGTGACTCGAACCCGAGATTACAGCCGTGCACCGACGCTGCATAAGAATCTAAGAAGGAGAAAGAGTAAGGACCATGAACAGTTCAAGAAGACATTTTCGCTCCGGTCTCAAGTTGTTCTTCGCAGCGGCCATCGTTTGGACTTGCAGCAACGCCACGGCAGCGGACGTGTACGTCCCCTTCGAAGGCGAGAAAACCACTTGGCACGAAGGGTTCGACCGCTATGACCTCATAATGGACGATGCCACTGGGGCGATCACGCCTATGACGGCCCCGGCGAGCGAGGTGACGAGCTTCGGAATCGACGAGAGTGTAAAGGGCGGCAAGCGCCGCTGCGTCGTAGTCGTCCCCAAGAAGGCGGCGCCCGGCAATCCGTGGTCCTGGCGAGGCTGCTATTGGAACCACCAGCCTCAATCCCCGAAGTCGAGCTACTGAAACGCGGTTTTCACATCGCCTATGTGGCGCCCGACCCCGGCAGACAGGGCAAGGCGTGGGACGTGTGGTACAAGTTCATGACGGAATACCACGGCCTGGCGAAGAAAGCGGCCTTCGTCGGGATGAGCAAGGGCGGCGTCAACGCGTTCAACTGGGGTGTGGTCAACCCCGACAAGGTGGCCTGTATCTACGCGGACAACCCGGCGGTCTACGACGAAGATTTCGCCAAGATCCCGGAGTTGGCCAAGCATGACGTGCCCCTGCTGCACGTCGTCGGCACTGAGGATTTTGTGCTGCAGCGGCACACTATGGTGGTGGAGAACATGTATCACCAGTTGGGCGGCTCAATCACCGTGATCATGAAGGAAGGCGTTGCGCATCACCCGCACAGTCTCATGGACCCGACGCCGATCGCGGACTGGATCGAGCAGCACATGCATCCGGTAGAGGCGAACCGGCCGGCGTTCGCCGATTCAACTTACACCAAGGCGCACTACTACAGCCTCGAGAATTCCCTCATCTACTTGAAGAAGGAGGATACTTACGCGACAGTGCGCGGACCGGGATACGTTCCCTCCTATGATCGCTATGACGGTCCGGGGACGGGTAACTTCCACGCGGATGCCATGTCGATCGTGGTGCCGCAGAAGCCGGCGCCGGGCAAGGCGTGGGTGTTCCATGCGAGCCCGCTCGAGCGCGACTCGGCGGTGGATCTGACGCTACTGGCCAAGGGTACCACATCGTGTTGCCGCCAATCTCGGGGCCGGGGGCCGTGCAAAAGCAGTGGGACGAGGTCTATGAGCGGATGGTCGACAACGGATTTGCGAAGAAGGTGGTGATGGAGGGGACCGGGGCGAAGGCGGGCGAGTCGTACGCGTGGGCGATCGCGAACCCGGACAAGGTCTCGGTGATTTACGCCCGGAATCCGCTCCTGCGCAGCCTGATGTCGAAGACGCCGCCGATCGACAACCTGGCGCCGCTGGCCAAGGCCGGGGTGCCGATTCTGCACGACTGCGGGAGTCTCGACCCGTGGCTGAAGGACCAGACACGGGTGGCGGAGAAGCGGTACAAGGAACTCGGCGGGAAGATCACGGTGCTGATGACCGAGGGCGAGGGTCACTTCCGGGTGTCGCGCAAGGATCCGAAGCCGGTGGTGGATTTCATCCTGAGCCACCAGCGGTAGTTGCACTACCGGGGCGCAGATCTATTCAACGCAAACGGGCAGTCCGGTAACTCGAAAGGAGAGATGGATGGAATTCAACTTGCGCGCGCTGGTGTTAACGGTGGGTTGTCTATGTTTCCTGAGTCGACCAATTCACGGAGCGGGAAAATACTTACAGGTCGAGTACCCGCCGTCGACTGCAGCGAACCAATTGCAGATTGGCGTAACCTACATCATGTGGGTTCCCGACGACGTCGCCCGATTCCGCTGCGTGATCGTTCATCAACACGGCGCGGGAAGAAACGCGGCTGAAAATGGATTCACGGCCGCATACGATTTACACTGGCAGGCGCTGGCGAAGAAATGGGACTGCGCCTTGCTCGGTCCCTCATATCACGTCCTGACAGATGCAACTGACGCTTCCCCCGGCGGATCCGAACTCTGGTTCGACCCGCGGCGTGGCTCGGATAAAACCTTTCTCAAAGCACTCGGCGAGTTGTCGGCGCAGGCGAACCATCCGGAGCTTGCGACTGTGCCCTGGGCCCTGTGGGGACACTCGGGAGGCGGCATCTGGTCAGACGTGATGACAACCCTATACCCGGACCGCGTGGCTGCCGCGTTCCTGCGATCCGGCTCGTTCCGGAACCGGCCAGATTTCCCGCAGCCCGAGACGCCGGCCGCCGCTTACGCGGTCCCCGTCATGGGAAACGCCGGCGTGAAAGAGCAGGAACGCGGCGCCTGGATCAACACTCTAGCGAGGGCCCGCGAATATCGCAGCAAGGGCGGCCCGGCCGGATTTGCCCCCGATCCACGCACGGGCCATGAGTGCGGCGACTCGCGTTATCTGGCGATTCCTTTCTTTGACGCCTGCCTGGCGATGCGCCTGCCGGCCAAGGGCAGCAATAGTCAAAACCTCAAGCCGGTGGACATGAGCAAGGCTTGGCTAGCGCCCTTCCTTAGCCAAACGGCTATCCCGGCTTCTTCCTACAAGGGCAACCCTCTTGAAGCGGCCTGGCTGCCTAACGAACAAGTAGCCAAGATCTGGATCGAATACGTCAAGAACGGAACCGTTGCTGACGTTACTCCACCGCTTCCTCCGTTCAACGTTCGGGTGACTTCCAGGGGTAGCGGGGGCAATGAAATTACATGGGACGCCGAGGCCGATTTCGAAAGTGGTATTGGCGGGTTCTTCGTCATGCGCGACAATCGAGCGCTGGCCCGTTTGGCAACCATGACCCCACCTGTGGTGTATGGACGCCCGTTGTTCCAGGGCCTGTCGTATCACGACACCCCGGAGGGACCGCCCCCGGAGATGCGTTACCTCGACGTCTCCGCCGAACCCGGCGAGAAACACACCTACAGCATTCTAGCCGTTAACAGCGCAGGAGTGCCGTCAGAGCCATCCGCTCAGGCGGCAATTCCTTAAACGGGAGTTCTTGAGTCTAACCTGCAGGCGATGCTCGCCACGCTGGGAGCAGATGCCTAAGGCCGGCGTCGAGGCCGCGAATGGGCGCTGGATGAGGTGCCGGTTTAGCCCCGATAATGGATGGTGAGAGCGAATCTCACGGGCCGCTACTCCGGTCTTGATCAACCGGAGAAAATGGCTAACCCCGCCAAGCTTACGGCCCGTTCAACCCATGGCGGCTGAACGCTTACCTGCACGCGCAATGACTCGATTACTCCATCCCGAATGAAAACGACAAGTGGGCAGCGCGCGGATCACGCTCTTGTCCAGTCCGCGTGCGCCGCGGAAGTCGATGTCTTCTATACCGGCGTTGGTGCGGAGCTTGGCGTTCTTCAGAAATAGCTTCCGATATTGACGCTTAACGCTCCTTGTTTCTAGTTTCGAGGTAAACATCGAAGGCGCTGATGATCTTGAATCGCGCACCGCTAAGGGGAGAGATTCAGTCGAATCTCTTCCGCAAACCTGCGATAAAGACTGGTGCTTGCTCCGCCTTGAGTGGTGCGAGTACACTGCCGAGTAGGCAGATTTCTGGAGGGGACGCCGTGATGACTCGCAATATCTCTCATTACGAGCTGATCGATAAGGTGGGCGAGGGCGGTATGGGCGTCGTCTATAAGGCCCGCGATACGCAACTGGACCGCCTTGTCGCCATCAAGGTTTTGCCGGCCGACAAGGTGGCCAACCCCGACCGCAAGCTGCGGTTCGTCCAGGAAGCGAAGGCCGCGTCGGCACTGAATCACCCCAACATCGTCACCATTCACGAGATCGGCAGCGAGGAAGGCGCCGACTTCATCGTGATGGAGCTGATCGCGGGGCGCACGCTCGACCACCTGATCCCGCGCGGCGGTCTGAAGCCGGCTGAGGTGCTGAAATATGCGATCCCGGTGGCCGACGCCCTGTCGCGCGCGCACGCGGCGGGCATCGTCCATCGCGATCTCAAACCGGGCAACATCATGATCGCGGACGACGGCCAGGTCAAGCTGCTGGATTTCGGTCTCGCCAAGCTCTCCGGCCTCCACGATGCCAGCGACGCCGAGCTTACTCGCCGCGAAAGTCCCGAGACGGAGGAAGGGCGCATTCTTGGGACGGTGTGTTATATGTCGCCCGAGCAGGCTGAGGCGCGCAAGGTGGATGGGCGCTCGGACATTTTCAGTTTCGGCTCGGTGCTGTACGAGATGGCCACCGGCAAGCGCGCTTTTATGGGCAACTCGAAGATCTCGACGCTCGCCTTCATCCTCCAGGGCGACCCGCGGCCCGCCGCCGAGATCCACGCGGGCGTGCCGCGGGAGCTGGAGAAGATCATTCAGCGTTGCATGCGCAAAGATCCGGCGTGGCGCTACCAATCGGCCGCCGATCTGAAGATTAGCCTCTGCGATCTCCAGCGTGAGATGGAAAATGGCGTGCCCGAGGCCGCTCTGCCCGCGGCGCCGCAGCATCGTGGCAGGCTCTGGGCCGCAGCCCTCGCGCTCGGTCTGGTGCTCGGCGTGTCGGGCGCGTGGTGGTTTGCCTCCCGCGGTGAGCGCCACACGTCCGCCTACGGACCGGTCAAGCATCTGACCACGTATTCCGGCCTGGAGTACGAGCCTGCACTTTCGCCGGACGGCAACCAGGTAGCCTTCTCCTGGAACGGCGAGAAAAAGGACAACTTCGATATTTACGTGCGCCTGGTAAAGGGCGGCGCCGCGGTGCGCCTCACCACCGATCCGGCGGAAGATCACGCGCCCGCCTGGTCGCCCGATGGCAGCCGGTTGGCGTTTCTTCGAGACAACGCCATCTATCTCATTCCCGCTCTCGGGGGCGTGGAGCGCAAGCTGCTGCAGTTTTCACGCGGCAACCTTCGAGTCACCCCGCTCTCCTGGTCCCCAGACGGACGATTCCTCGCCTTCAGCGGAACCCAGGACGCGAGCGCGCCCGCGATCTGGATTGCCTCCACCGAATCTGGGGGAACATCACCGCGCGAGTACTCCGCCCAAGGGCTACTACTGGGACATCTCTCCCGCGTTCTCGCCCGATGGCCGCACGCTCGCGTTCGTACGCGCGCGCGACACGTACAGCCGCGCCGTCATCTTGCAAGACGTCAATCGTGACGGGACTACTCAGGACGGCCAGCGCGAAGCCACCAGCTACGACATGGCGTTGGAGGATCTCACTTGGCAAGCGGATGGCCGGGGCCTGGTCCTTACCGCCAAGCAAGGGCTGGAGCACTATGGCCTGTGGCGTCTGACCCTGGCGGGCGCGCTCGAGCCCGTGAGCATCGACAGCGAGACCGTGAGATGGCCTTCGGTGTCACGCACTGGGAACCGCCTGGCTTACGAGAAACGCCGCATGGACTTGAATATCTATCGGATGGATGGTCCTGGCCCCCGCGGCGGACCGCGGTTCTACGACCAGTGCCATGTAGCTAAGGTCGTCGATTCCACCGCCATCGACCGCGAGCCGATGCTCTCGCCCGATGGCCGGCGCTTCCTTTTCAACTCCGACCGGTCGGGGTCCATTGAGATTCACCTGGCCGACGTCGGCGGCGCAAACCAGGTGGCGCTCACTGCGTTGGGACCCACTGCGATGGGCAGCCCCCGATGGTCGCCCGACGGCCAGACGGTCGTATTTGACCGCTACGAAAACGGCCACAGCATGATCTATGCCGTAAACGCCGAGGGCGGCAAGCCACGCCGCATGACCAACGATGCATTCAGCGATATCAGGCCCAGTTTTTCCCGCGACGGCAAATGGATCTACTTCAGCTCGAACCGCACCGGCCGCAACGAAATCTGGAAGATCCCGTCAGGTGGAGGCGAGGCCCAGCAGCTCACCCGCAATTTCGGCAGCGAGCCGTTTGAATCGACCGATGGCAAGCAGCTCTATTACACAAACAACCAGGGGCTGTGGAGCGTACCAGTCGAGGGAGGCGATCCGAAACTGGTCCTGCCCGAAGCCAGCTTTCCCCTTTATGCCGTGGCAAGAAACAGCATCTACTACGGCATTCGCAATCCACAAAGCATCTGGATATGGCGCACCGACACCGGCCGCAAGTTCGAGTATGTGCGCTTTCCGAAGGAGTCGGAGTTATTTGGTGGCGGCGGCACCGCTTTCACTGTGTCGGCCGACGAGAGCACCATCCTGTACTCGCAGACGGACCGCCAGGAAAGCGATCTGATGCTGGTGGAGAGCTTCAAGTAAAAACGCCAAAGCCCACTTCTTCTATACTGAGACTCATGACTTTGGGGCACGGCTACAAAGCGCAGTATGATTACGTCGAGCTAATCGTGGAGCCGCATGCCGGCCAGTGGCGCCTGACGCTGCGGGACGGCCGGCACGGCGAGGACATAGTGCATGAAGAGGAGTTTGCAACCGCGGCCGACGCCCAGGATGCGGCTCTCCCGCTGGCTGAGCATCACATCCAGATTCAGCATAACGACACCCTTCTCATGCCAGTGCGTCTGTCATGGAAGGAGTATTAGTCTTGACTGTTTCGGCTCCGAGCATGCCCCAATACCCAAGCGCGGAATTTTTGGATACTGCATGAAGAGTTAGTAGCCCGCGAACTGGCGCCAGCAGCCCGAAGCACTTCATCTCCTTAAGGTCCCTCCTTGAGTTTTAGAACAGGCAGACGAATACCCAACCGAGCACCTGGTCGAAGGCATGAACTATCAGACCCCGATTCGGCGCTTTTCCTTCAAACCGTTCAGCGGCCAACCGTCGTCCCGAAGATACAGCCATTCGGACACCTTGGGCGACTACTTCTGAGTTCTTACGGCGTATCACGTGAAATACTGTCCGTTATTGCTCCACAACGTCGTTCTATTCTGTTTGCTGAATGCAGCGCCCCGCTGCGTTGATGCGGAGCGATCTCGATAGACACCAGTCGTCCCTGCCGTGACCGCGGACTTCACGAGACTAATCTTTACTGGCGCTGACCCCGGCGAGTATGTTTCTTTACTAGAAGACACTAGAAGAGGAACTTCGCCCCCAATTGCATGATGCGGGGGATTGTGAGCGCCAGATGGGTGCAGGAACGTGTTGCCCGCGATGCAACTGGGATCTCCGGCTGAGTTGTTCGCTCCCGCGTAGCAAATGGCCGCGGAGTTGATGCCGCCCCAGTGGGTGTGGTTGAACACATTAAACTGTCCCTCCAAATAATCCGATCGATCTGCAATCATTGAAGTTGATCGACTTTCATTTGCTCCGTTGGTCGGCGCAGCAAGGCCTGTTCAACTTGCTCGGCGCCCTCATCTCGATGCTCAAGACCTCGGCCCAGCTACGACTGGAAAACCTCGCCTTGCGGCAACAACTCGCCGTCTTGCGTCGGTCGGCTCCAGGACACTAAGGCTGACGCCAGCCGACCGGATCTTCTGGGTCTGGTTGCGACGCGTGTGGAGCGACTGGAAATCCGCCCTGATGATCGTCAAGGCTGAAACAGTTGTCGACTGGCATCGTAAAGGCTTTTACTTGTTCTGGAGGTGAAAATCGGCCGCGGCAAGCCAGGTCGGCCCAGCGTGCCGCAAGAGGTCCGGGATCTGATCCGGATGATGAGCCGCAACAACCCGCGCTGGGGTGCACCACGCATTCACGGCGAGTTGCTCAAGCTGGGTATTGAGATTACTGAACCCACAATCGCTAAATACATGGTGCGGCATCGGAAACCGCCCACACAGACTTGGCGGACCTTTCTGGACAATCCCTCCGCAGCTTGGTGTCAGTCGACTTCTTCACCGTGCCAACGGTCCGGTTCCAGGTCCTGTACGTATTTCTGGTGTTGGCGCACGACCGGCGACGCATTCTCCACTTCGGCGTGACGGCTCATCCAACTGCAGAGTGGCCAGCCCAGCAACTTCGCGAGGCCTTTCCATGGGACAGTGCGCCTCGTTATCTGCTGCGTGATCGTGACCAGATTTTCGGCAAGGACTTCGTTGACCAAGTGAAGGCACTGGGTATCAAACAAGTATTATCGGCGCCGCGATCTCCGTGGCAAAGGGCCTACGTCGAACGGCTCATCGGGTCCATTCGCCACGAGTGCCTGGATCATGTCATCGTATTCGGCGAACGCTCTCTGCATCGGACACTCACGGCGTACTGCGCTTATTACCATAGGTGGAGAACTCACTTGGCGCTCGGCAAAGATGCACCGCAGTCACGAAGAATACAGCCTCCAGCAGAGGGTGCTGTGGTGGAGATTCGTGAAGTGGGCGGTCTGCATCATCACTACGAACGCCGCGCCGCCTAACGCGCATCCGATGAGACGCCAGCATCGGATCGAGTGCCTGCAGAGATCCGCAGCTTCGCGTGATAGTGCGTCGACGCCGCGATCTATGTACCACTCGGCACTTCCCCAATCCCCTCAATAGACGAGCGATGCTTCCGCCCTTGTCACGCACTTTCGGATTTTTTGTAGGGACAATTGAAGGCCGTCGCGAAATGTTGGAAATTGTTGAAAAATGTCGTAAGTTGTCGAACCGGTAAGCGAATACCACGATGAACGACGCTGCGGCATGAATCGAATAGATAGCGCGCCGAGTAAACGGCGCTTCGTGTACTCCCTTGGAGCCTTCACCAACAACAATCGAATACCACGCGCACTCAATAAACTTCCGTGCCCGCGTCCGAAACTGCCTCTGGCATTCCCTTAGTAATTGAAGGGCAGTTTTCGATCTGGGTTAGCATTACGGTTAATTGAACAGAGAGAATACGCCAGCACCCCTGTGGAAGCCAGAAACGACGAACCGATCTAAGAAGCTCGGCAAAGACGGGCAGGCTCTCTCAGTTCGCTGGAGGTTTTTATGAGCTCAAACCCTGGTGGGATGACACGATCCAACGCTGAATCGGGAGGAACACCTCGCATACTGATCGACATTGATGAATTGTCAAAGCGTTTGAGTATCGCCAAAGGAACGCTTTACAACTGGGTCAGTCAACGACGACTTCCGCACTCGAAGGTCGGCCGATGTCTGCGGTTCGATGTCGAAGAGATCGAAGAATTCCTTCGGGGGTGCTCTACAATGGTTGAGGCTGGCAAGAGGTAGAAGGAGCAAAACGATGGCACTCTACCGACGCGGCCGAGTCTGGTACGCGGATTTTTATGTTCACGGCAGGCGTGTACAGGAAAGCACGGGAACTGCGAGCCGGCGCGAGGCGGAGAAATTCTACGCCTTACGACTATCAGAGGTCCAGCGGGGCGAATACGCAAAGCCCGCCAAGATTACGCTATCTAATTTCGGCAAGCAATACTTGGAGTACGCCAAAGCAAACAAGCGATCCTGGCTGCGCGATCAGCAAATCATGGGGCACCTAGACCCATTTTTCGGAAAGTCGCTTCTCACCAAAATCGGTCCTCTTCCGATTGAGCGATACAAGCTCGAAAGGATACGGTTCGTGAGCCCGGCGACCGTCAATCGAGAAATCGCCATGCTCAAACACATGTTCAATATGGCGGAGCAATGGGGACTCTATCGAGGACGGAATCCGGTGCGCGGCGTGAAGTTTCTCGACGAAAATAATCTCCAAGTCCGGTCACTATCGGACGAGGAGGAAAGGGCTCTGCTAAAATGCTGCTCGCCTTACTTACAGGACCTGGCCGTCTTCGCGATCAATACCGGACTTCGGCTCGGGGAAATCTTGCATCTCAAGTGGGAGGAGGTGGACTTGGAGAACGGCATCATCAAGATGCTGGTTCGCAAGAACCGGCGCATGCTGGAGGTGCCGTTAAACGATAAGGCTTTCGCGGTTGTGAAGGGCTGGCACGGCATCAGGAAATGCGAGGTCGTATACTACAACCCGGAGACTGGCACACGATGGAAGGACCTGTGGCTGGCGCTGAAAAAGGCCTGCCGGAAAGCAAGCCTTAAAGACGTGACCTGGCACACCTTCCGACATACGTTCGCGTCCAGGCTCAATGGAAACGGCACGGACCTGGTGACGGTGAAAGAGCTTCTCGGGCATTCCGGTATCCGGTATTAAGACGACGATGCGCTATGCGCACACGAACCGGGAGGCCAAAGCGAGCGCCGTAAGACGACTCGGCAACAGTAGTGACAAAGTAGTGACAATTCCCGATTCCGAGAAGAAATCGGCATAGTGACAGTCGTTGCAAGTCTATGGGATATCAGGTACTTTGGAAGTACGGTGAGGTGCGAGAGTGGTTGAATCGGGCGGTCTCGAAAACCGTTGAGCCTTTACGGGTTCCGTGGGTTCGAATCCCACCCTCACCGCCAGAATAGAATCAATAACTTAGGTGTGTAACCGCTATTTTTGGGTGTAATCAGGTGTAGTTATTTTGGTACAATGCTGCTCACCGGTCCCACCGGCAGGAACGGCATTATGTCGCTCTCCCTCTACCGCCGCCATACTTCCAAATGCTCCCAAGTCAGATCCCGGCACGAACGGACGTACGAATCTGACGAACTCCGCCGCGGGTTCAAGGGGTGCCAGTGCCCAATCCAGTTCGAGGGCAAGATCAAAGGCGCCGGGTTCGTCCGCAAGAGTACGGAGAAGACCTCCTGGGAAGAAGCGAAGCTAGTCGCTTCCTCATGGGAGGCGGCAGCCAGCGCACAGCCCGCGCCGGTCCCGGAACCGTCGCCGGTGTAGGAGCCAACGACTGCCGTTCCGAAGAAGGATGAGCCGGTCACGATCGAGCGCGCGGCCGTGGAGTTTTTGGCCGATATCGAGGCCCGGCAAATGGACGAGTCGACGCGCCGAAAGTACCATACGATGCTCAAGCAGCTTCGGGCTTACGCAGACGAGTTTGGATTTCGTTTCCTCAACCAGTTCAGCGTCGACGAGCTCACGAAGTTCCGCGCCACCTGGAAAGATGGGCTTCGCTCCGGCGCAAAAAAGCTGGAGCGCGTCCGGGCGGTTTTCCGGTTCGCTCAGGAACGGGAATGGATTCTGCAGAACCCGGCCTCCAAGCTCAAGCCGCCCATCGGCTCCAGCAAGCCGGCCAATAAGCACCCCTTCTCAGACGAAGAGGTACATCGATTGTTCGAGGCGTGTGCGAAATATCAGACTCGTCGATGGCGCAATAGCCTCGCCGAAGGCGAGGTGACTGGCGATCAGATACAGACCTTCATGATGCTGCTCATGTATACGGGTCTGCGGATCTCGGACGCGGCGACGTTCAGCCCGGACAAGCTGCAGGGGAACAACGCGTTCCTCTTCATGCATAAAACGGATGAGCCGGTGTTTACATGGATTCCAGATGAACTTGTGGATCGGCTGAAGAACACACCTCTCCATCGAGGCATGTACTACTTCATGGGGCCCGTGACAGAGAGAAAAGAAACGGCTGCTGACATGTGGCGCCGTAAGCTGGATCAGATTTTTGAGATGGCTGGTCCATGGAAGCTCAATCCGACGCCGCACCGATTCCGCCACACGTTCGCTCGGTTACTGCTCCAGCGCGGCGTAAAGGTCGACGATGTCGCAACGCTCATGGGCCACAGCGATCCGAAGGTCACGCTGAAGCACTATGGCCACTGGGTCCCGGAACGCCAGGAGCGCCTCACGGATATTCTCAAATCGGCATGGCAGCCGAAGACGCGCGGGAAACTTGCGGTCATAAGAGGAGGTGCGAAATGATATGTGCCTCGCAGTCTGCCGGGACCGCAAGGGAAATGATGGACGCCGGCGCCTTCTCAGAAACCGAACTCCGCCGCCACCACGCGTCGTTTCAGTTTCGGCTCCCCCTCGACGATTAGAAACCTTGCGACGCTGACCGATTATCTATCTTGACCGCTCCCGTTCAGCGGACATTTCTTAGCTGCATCCGCGAAACGATACGGCAGCACATCAGGCACCACGCTCACTTCGGTGGTGAACTTAGAGGGAAATTTGCCGGTGCCAGGGTAAACCAGCTCGACGAAAAAGGCCGTGAATCCCTTCTCCGGCCTGGGGACCTTGCCGATGTACACTCCCTTTCTCGCTTCCTCGAGCAGCGTGGAATGATACGCCTTCCCGATGGTATCGAGGCGGAAATCGCGCGCCTCAGTATTCGTCGCCTGCCATAGATGGACTTCGGCGGGACGGTCCACCGCCTGAACCACAATCGACCCGTCTGCCTGCTTCTTCCACGAAAAGCGCGGACGCGGCTTGCCGCTGAGGATGGCCTGGTAAAACGCGATCATGCTGTCGGTCGCGTCGGATCCCGCCAAGTTGTGCCGGGCGTTGGGCACGTAGCGCAGATGCTTCTCTTCCGGCAGATCGTCATAGTAGAACTGGGCGTTGTCGGGAAGGAAAAACTGATCGCCCGATGCGTTCATTATGAACTTCGGCATGCGGAGTTGCGGGCGGTAACGGTAGTTGTAAGGGTCTTCGATCTGCAGGACCGCCTGATACTCCGGTGTGCCGATCTTGTGGGGAAATAACCCGTGGCGGATGTAATCCTCGAGTGCCGGTGAGAAAAATCCATAGGCCTCGAACTGGTGCCTGGTGATGGCCTCGCTGTTAAGGGCGTCGATGACCACGGGGATGATCGCGACCACGCGGGGATCCACCGCGCCCACGAGCCACGTGGTCCAGCCTCGCTTGGAGCCGCCGGCCACCACGAATTGATCCACCTGGATGCGGCCCCCCGCCTCGCTTCCCAAAAACTCCTGGATGGCATCCATGGCCCGCACACCGCTCTTCACCATCGCCAGACGAACCAGCCACGTGTCGTCTTTCGTCGCAAAATGCTTCACGCGGCTGTAAGCGATCAGGTCATCTTCCGAGCGCGGGTGATCTTTCGAATCGGTGAACCGCAGTGGGTGGTTGGGAACCAGGCCTAATTCAGCGACTACGGAATTCGTCTCGGAAGCAATCCGCGCCGTGCGGTCGGATGGATTCGATGGCGCTGGATCGCTGTTATCTCCGCCGCCAATCCACAGCAGCGCTTTGTTTGTACCGACGTGATCGGGGCGAACGATGGTCAGCCAGTGTTTCCAAACCGGATGGTCGACGTCCTTTTCGGTGCGCCACATCTGAGACGTCAGTTCCAGCACGTGTGTCCGGTAACCCTCTCCAGCAATTGTGCGGATGAGTTTCCATGAGTAGACCGGGTCGGGCCGGTTGACGTAGCGGTCCAGCGCCGTCTGCTGACCGATGGATGCGGTGGCAGCCAACAGCAACAACGTGGTCAAAGAGAAAAACTGCCTCTCGAAAGATCTTCGTTCTGCAGACTGGCGACCCATGATGCATTTCAGTATATCCGCAGGCGCCCACTGGAACTCCGCTCTCTCGAAATGATCTCTCCGGCTTGCAATCGCGCGTTATCTCGGGGCCAATTCCGGCACACAACCGGCGCACAATTAACGATCATGAGGACGAGGTTGGTCGATATTGGCTGAGTCTTAGCGGCTGACCACCAGTCAGTCTGCATGGAAAACCAAGGCTCCCGCTGACGTCCAGTTTGGTGTATTGCATCCATGATGCCGCGGCCCTGTGATTCGGCGCAAACCGCCGATCGTCCTCGATATGCTCAAGTGCTTGTGTGAAGTGAGTAGGTGCGCCCGGCTGGACTCGAACCAGCGGCCTGCTGCTCCGGGGCATTATCGCTCTGTGCGGGCAATACTCTGATCGCGACTGTCCGCGACTACCACGGCGGAGCCATCAGAAGCGGGGCCTTACAAGAGCCGATGCGTGTGCGGCCTGCCGAGGGTGCGTCGACCTACAGACTTTTAGAGTCGGTGCAATAGTGCTTACAGTTCTGGAGAAACGTGGCTGTCTAGATGCTCAACACAGGACACGGCGACTGCCGGATGATTCCATGGGCGTGGGTTCGCAGGCGGCCAAATGTTCCGTGTACGGCGCCGCGCCCGATTACGACGAGATCCGCTCCGTGCCGTCGCGCTTCTTCCCGAATCGTTTCGGACACATTACCCACGGCCACGCAGATCGGCGCCTTGACACCCGCGGACTCTTGGAGGCGCTCTATCGTCTGATTCGCTTCCTTCCGCATTTCCTGTTCAAACTCCCGGTCGATCCCCCGAGAAAGCACGCCTCCCATCCCGGGGATTACGTGCACCAGCCGGAGCGTCGCACCAGTGTCCTCGCTGAGCTTTCCTGCCCACTGCATGAGACAAACACTGTTCGGCGTGCCGTCAACGGCGCAGAGGATCTGGCGGCAAGCGATATGGTCGCGGCATAGTGGCTCCGCAACGTGGGTCGCGGTCCACACGGGGCACTTCGCATCGTGCAGAACCTTCGCCGTCACGGAGCCAAGCAGCAGGTTCCTGAATGGTCCGTAGCCATGAGTTGGCATCATAATCAGGTCAATTGCCTGGGTATGCGCAAAATCTGTGATCACCTGCGCGGGATCGCCGAGTTCAGCGATTCGCTCCACTCGAAGTCCCGGAAAATCCTTTGCCAGTGAGTTGTCAAGCCTCGCCTGAAGGTCCCGCCACAACTCTTCGGTGTCAACCACCAGCGGTCCGCTTGGGTCGCCCATGGCCGCATAGTAGAAGGGTTGCGCAACGCTGAGAAGAGTAATCCTCGCGCCGTACCGGCGTGCCATGGATTCAACAAATGGGACTGCGGCGCAGCAGCGCTCCGAAAAATCGATCGGAAAAAGGATGTGGTTGATCTTTAGCATGGCGTTTGCCTTCATTCACCCTTAACTGCAATCCGAGCACCAATAGGGTATCGGTTTTGAAAACCACGAAACGCTCTTTTGCCTCAGAGTGGGACAACTCCAAATGCGTAATGGACTCCCGTTCCATCTGCGGCATTTCACTCAATTGCAGACCGGCGCTGCGCCAGGTGACTCGGTCCCAGCGATCGCCTGTCCGAGAATTCTCAGAGCTGCCAAGATTGTCTTCGATCTCCCAGTAGATCAACTTATGCGTGTGCCAGTCGTTCTTGTGCCGTCTTCAGGGCCTGCTCAACCTTTTCTGTCAGTTGAGCAGCAGTAAACGGCGGAGGAAATATCTCAAACCCTTCAAAGTCCTCTCGATACTTAAGCCTATCGTCATCCAAGAGGCCAGCTACTATAAGGACCCCCATTTGTGGGTTCCTTCCACGCAGGTATTCGGCAGCTTCGTGCCCAGGGATACTGTCGATGTAGGGATGCGTAATCAGGCTCTGAGCAGGAATGTGAAAGAGTGGGTTAAACTCTGCGGGATTGACCGAGAGCGAGTTTACAAGGATTCTGGACTGGCCGGGGTACCGGGTTTACCGGCATGAGATCGACGAGCGCACGCGAAAGCTGCGGCTGTGGGTGCGGCGGAAGCGAGGCAACCGGGTGCTGATCTGCTCGGGGTGCGGCGGGAAAGCTTCCAAGATCGAAGAAGTGCGGGAGCGTGAGGTGCGAGACCTGCCTTGGCGCAAGTACCAGACCACGGTGATGGTTGAGTATTATCGGGTCCGCTGCCCCAAGTGCGGGCTCAAGACAGAGCAAGTGCCGCAGTTGCCTGCGAAGGCGCCCTTCAGCAAAGATTTTGAGGATGCCGTGGGATTGGCCTGCGATGCGGCAGCCGCCCGCCAGGTGGCCCGGCAGTTCGGACTGGCAGCCAGCACCGTGCGCGCGATCGATCTGAGATGCCTGGAGCGCTGGAATAGGAAGAGAAGAAAGCCTGCTCGGCGGCACATGGGCGTGGACGAGATTTATCTAGGTAAGAAGACGAAGTTCCTGACAGTGGTCAGCAATCTGGAAACCGGCGAGCCGCTCTGGTTTGGACGGGATCGGAAGCAGGAAACTCTGGATGCCTTTCTGGGCCAGGAGTTGAGCCAGTTCCAAAGACTGCGCGTGAAGGCGGTGTGCGTAGACATGTGGCCCGCGTTCACCAACAGCATCCAGCACTGGCTTCCCGAGGCCCGCATCGTCTACGACAAGTTTCACATCATGCAGCACGCCAACCAGGCCGTCGATGAAGTGCGGCGGGCCGAGTTCTTCCGCAAGGGTGGCCGCATGCGCGGAATCGTGAAAGGCAAACGCTGGCTGCTGCTGACGCGCTGGGTGAATCTGGAGTCACGCAAGCGGCAGGAACTCAACGGACTTTTTGCGCTGAACCGCCGCGTGATGAAAGCTTATCTGCTCAAAGAAAGTCTGGACCGGTTGTGGACCTACCGCTATGAAGGTGCGATGGTGCGCTACCTGCAGCGTTGGATGGATCAACTTCGATGGCAGCGGCTTAGACCCTTTCAGAAGCTGGCGGAGATGCTGCTCGATCACCTGGACGGCATCCTGAACTACTGCCGCGTGCCGGTTCGCTTCGGAGTCGTCGAGGCCATTAACGGAAACATCAAAGCCCTTCTCCGGCGCGGCCGAGGCTACACCAACCTGCACTACCTATTATTGAAAGCCCAGAGGTTGGCCGCCCTGAAAACCGAATTCCTCGTCTTGCGGAAAGCCGCGTGAAATTATGCTCTTTTCAGATTCTCGTTCAGAGCCCTATAACGCATTGCCGAAAATTAAGGCGACGCTTCCCCCGCAACTGGTCATAACGCCCGCAATTCGATCAATCACTCTTTGTGCGGGCCTCGCTGCAAGGTGTAGGTCGCGAAGGCGGCGATCGCCGCCGCTCTGACATCAATGATGATTCTCTTGTTCCTGGGTAGTTGGCGAAGCACGCTGATCATCGCGATTTCGATTCCGCTCTCCATCCTGACTTCGCTACTAATCCTGAGCGCGTTGGGTCAGACCATCAACATCATGACGCTCGGCGGGTCTGGCTCTCGCCGTGGGAGTCCTGGTCGACGATGCAACCGTGGACATTGAGAACGTCGAGCGGCAGATGGCATCTCGGCAAAGAACTGCATCAGGCCATTCTCGATGGCGCACAGCAGATCGCCGTTCCGGCATTCGTCTCGACGCTCTGCATCAGCATCGTTTTTGTTCCCATGTTTTTCCTCACCGGAGTGGCGCGCTATCTGTTTGTGCCGCTGGCCGAAGCGGTAGTATTTGCCTTGCTGGCTTCGTATTTCTTCTCGCGGACTCTGGTGCCGACGCTGGTCATGTACCTGATGAAAAAAGAAGCGGCCAGAAATACCGAGCATCCCGAACAGGAACAAACGGGAACGGCATTTTCGCTCGCATTCATCACGCCTTCGAGACTGGCTTTGAGGCTTTACGGCGCAGCTACTCGAACCTGCTGCAACTCTGTCTGGATCACCGGGCCCTCTTCGCGGGCTGTTTTCTCGTTTTCTGCCTGGCGAGCCTGGTGCTCGTCGGCCATCTGGGGCAGGACTTCTTTCCTACCGTCGACGCCGGCCAGCTACGCCTCCATCTGCGGGCCAAGACGGGCACGCGCATTGAGGAGACGGCGCGCGTCACCAGTGAAGCGGAAAACGTCATTCGCCGGCTGATACCAGCTTCGGAGTTGGGTGGCATTCTCGACAACATCGGCTTGCCGACGAGCGGAATCAATCTTTCTTACAGCAATAGCGAAACCGTGGGTAATTTCGATGCGGAGATCCTGGTCTCTCTTCAAGCAAAACATCACCCGACTGCCGATTATGTGCAGAAGTTGCGCGAAGAGTTGCCGAAGGCTTTCCCCGCCACTGCGTTCTTCTTCGAGCCAGCCGACATCGTCACCCAAATTCTGAACTTTGGCCTGCCTGCCCCGATTGACATTCAGATCATCGGCAGCGACATGGCGCACAACTTCTCGCTTGCGGCGGGAATGGCCGAACAGATCCGTTCGGTCCCCGGCGCCGTCGATGTGCACCTGCACCAGTTGCTCGACCAACCCCGGCTGGACTTCGCGGTCGACCGCGTGAGAACGCAGCAAGTGGGACTTAGCGAAAGAGACGTCGCCAGCAACGTTCTGGTGTCTTTGAGCTCGAGCTTCCAAACAGCTCCAAACTTCTGGCTCTCACCGAATGGGGTCAGCTACCCAATCGCGATACAGACTCCGCAATATAAGGTCGACTCGATCGACGCGTTGCGGACCATTCCGGTCAACTCTCCATCCGTACCGCAGCCGCAGCTTCTGGAAAATCTGACCTCGATGAGCCGGCGTCCAGGAACCAGCCGTTGTCACCCACTACAACGTTCAGCGGGTCATCGACATTTACGCCGGTACCCAAGGACGCGACTTGGGCGGAGTCGCTGCGGATATTTCGAAAATCACGGCCGCGGCACAAAAGCAATTGCCGAAAGGAAGCAGCATGGTCGTTCGCGGCCAAGTCGCCACCATGCACTCTTCGTTTGTCGGATTGGGCGCCGGTCTCGCATTCGCGATCGTGCTGGTCTACCTTCTGATCGTGATCAATTTCCAATCGTGGAGCGAGGCATTCATTATCATCACCGCTCTGCCGGCGGCGCTCGCGGGCATCTGCTGGATGTTGTACTTGACGCAAACCACGCTGAGCGTGCCCGCGCTGATGGGAACCATCATGAGCATGGGAGTCGCGACGGCGAACAGCGTCCTGATCATCAGCTTCGCGAATGAGCGTTTCACCGAAACCAAAGATGCCTTGCGCGCGGCGCTCGAGGCTGGTTCCACCCGATTGAGGCCGGTAATGATGACGGCGCTCGCGATGATCATCGGAATGGTCCCGATGGCAATCGGGATGGGCGAGGGAGGAGAGCAGAACGCGCCGCTCGGCCGCGCGGTGATCGGCGGCCTGCTGTTCGCGACCGTCGCCACTCTCTTCTTTGTACCCGTGGTATTCGCCATTGTCCGCCACCGAAAAAATCAGAACGCGTGAGGACGTTATGAAACTCGAAGACGTTATGAACAAAGAGCTGGAAAGTTCCGAAAAAGAGCAGCACTCGCGGCGAAGCGGAAAGCGGCTGCTGTGGTTCCTTGCTGATTCCCGCTGTGCTGGCCACTTCCGCCTTCTTCGGGAGCACAGGCCCGGCAAAAGACGAGTCAGCAGCTCGAGGCGACCACAAAATCGCTGGAAGTCCAGACGGTCAACGTGATTCATCCGCAGCGAGGCAAGTCGAGTTCGGATCTCACTCTGCCGGGAATGATCCAGGCTTTCTCGCAGTCCCCGATTTACGCGCGGGTAGACGGCTACGTTCGCACCTGGTATGTGGATATCGGCACGCACGTAACGAAGGGTCAATTGCTTGCCGAGATTGATGCGCCGGAAGTGGATCAGCAGTTGAATCAGGCTCGGGCGATGCTGAAGCAGGCCGAAACCAGTCTTGCGCTTGCCAAGGTTACGGCGCCTCGCTATCAGGAGTTGATCAAAACCAATTCCGTGTCGCAGCAGGAAGTGGATCAAAACAACCAGAACCTCGCGGCGCAGACAGGCAAACGTCCAGGCCGCTACCGCCGCCGTGAGCAGGCTGGAACAGATGCAGGGGTTCGAGAAGATCGTTGCGCCATTCGACGGGGTGATCACGCTACGGAAAACGGATTTCGGCGATCTGGTGAATGCGGGCAATGCCGGCGTTGGCCGCGAGCTGTTCCGGATTTCGCAGAACAACATCGTGCGGGTATTTGTCACCGTGCCCGAAGAATTCAGCAAGCAAGTCAAGCCCGGCACGAAAGCGTCCATGGACCTGACCGAGCTGCCGAACCGCCATTTCGCGGCTGCGGTTACGCGAACCACCGACGCAATCGATGCCAACTCTCGAACGCTGACGGTCGAGCTCGATGTTCCGAATCCATCCGGTGAACTGCTCCCTGGAGCTTACGCCAACGTGCACTTTCAGCTTCCGCTCAATGTTGTGCCACTGGTGCTTCCGTCAAGCACGATCCTGTTCCAGGCGGATGGTCCGCAAGTGGGTGTGGTGAACAGCCAGAATCAAGTCGAGCTTCGAAAAGTGACGCTTGGGCATGATTTCGGCGACACGATTCAAATCTGTGCGCGGAGTCCGTCCTGACCGACGCCGTAATCGCCAATCCGCCGGATTCTCTCACGAACGGGATGCGCGTCGCGGTGCAATCGGCTTCCGGCAAAGCAAAAGGGGAATTGAGTATGTGGACGCGCGTAGCGCTTGCTCTAGCGCTTTTCTCACTGGCCGGTTGTATGGTCGGCCCCAAGTACCACCAGCCCGTGCCTCCGGTTCCGGCGCAGTTCAAAGAAGGCGGCACGCCGGATTCCGGTACGCCGGACATCGCATATAGCGATTGGTGGCGCGTATTTAACGACCCTGAGCTGGCTCGGCTCGAAACCGAAGCCGATGCAGCGAATCAAGACATCAAGCTGGCGGTGGCGCGCGTCGATCAGGCGGAAGCGGGCGCCAAGTACGCGCGTTCCTTCCTCTTCCCCACCATCAGTCTTGGCGCCAGCGCCTCCCGAACGCGTGAAGCTCAGAACCGGCCCAACAATGGCAACACTAACGGATTGGCAGCGACCTTCAACGATTTTCAATTGCCGGCATTCCTCAGCTACGAGATCGACGCATGGGGTCGCGTGCGCCATTCGATCGAAGCCGCCAACGCAACAGAACAGGCGACAGCAGCCGACTTGCGATTTGTGCGCCTTGCCGTGGAAGCCAACGTGGCGATGGATTACTACAGCTTGCGCGAGACCGATGCCGAACGGCAGGTGCTCGACGCAACGGTGCAGGAGATGCAAAGCGCAGTGGATTTGACGACGAACCGTTTTCGCGGAGGGTTGACGAGCGAACTGGAGGTCAAGCAGGCCCAGACTCTGTTGAACCAGACGAAAGCGCAGGCGCAGGCATTGGACGTCCAACGCGCTCAACTGGAGCACGCGATCGCGGTGCTCGAAGGAAAGGCTGCGTCGGATTTCTCGCTTCCGCGCAGTCCGTATGACGGGCTGCCGCCGGCAATTCCCTCCGGTCTTCCGGCCGAACTGCTGGCCCGCCGGCCCGATATCGCCGAGGTGGAACGTTATGTCGCAGCCGCGAATGCGGAGATCGGCGTCGCCAAGACGGCGGCACTGCCCCACATCTCGCTCACGGGTTTAGCCGGCTTTGAGAGCACGAACATGACGAGCCTGTTCAGTTGGCAGAACGGTATCGCCTCGCTCGGCGCGTCTGCATTGATGCCCGTGTTCACCGGCGGCAGAGTGCGAGCAGGCGTGGATCAGGCCTGGGCGGTGTACCGCCAGTCGCTCGCGCAGTATCAGAAGACGGTGCTGACCGCTTATCAGGAAGTAGAGGATCAACTGGCCGCTCTCCGCATTCTAGCCGGCGAGGCGCAGTCAACCGCGGACGCTGTGACTGACGCCCAGCAGGCAGAAACGATCGCACTGAACCGGTACCGGAGCGGCCTGGTCAGCTATCTCGATGTCGTCTACGCACAAACGGCCCTGCTGGCGAACCAGCGGACCGCTACGCAGATTGGAGGCCAGCGCATGGTCGCGACTGTCGTCTTGATCAAGGCCTTAGGCGGTGGATGGCTTGGCGTACCGGCTCAGCCGGGAACGAATCCGAATCCAGCCTCGCCGGGTCCTGCATCAGACGCGGCTAACCAGCCAGCGATCGCGAAGGTGGTCAGCAAATGAGCAGAACATTTACCATGATGCGAACAGTGCTTATCTTGTCAATTTTAGGGACATCATTGGCGTGCCGCGCCTTCATCTGTGCCCAGGCCACCCGCCGAAAGGGCCTGGCTGATTCTTCAACAAGGCCTCGCAAACAAGAGGGCCGAAAAACGTGCGAATGCGGTTCATGCACTTCGACTCCTCCCTAATAACCCGAGGGCGCAAAAGATGGCGGAGAGCGCCCTCGGCGATCAGAACCCGAAGGTGAGAGCCGCTGCCGCAAGGGCGCTTGGTCCAATGGGAGCTGTGTCGTCAGTGCCAAAGCTGAAGGCGGTCTTGAATGATAAGGAGCCGGCAGTAGTTCTTGCTGCCGCCCACTCGCTCTTCCTGTTGGGAGACCGGGAGGAAGCGTACGAAATCGACTATGAAGTGCTGATCGGCGAACGGAAGGGTGCGGACGGTTTTGTGGAGTCCCAGATGAACGAGCTCAAGGATCCAAAGGCTGTGGCGATGATGGGAGTCGAGACAGGCCTTGGGTTCGTGCCATTCGGCGGGACCGCGTATGAGGTGTTCAAGAGAATCAATAAGGACGATGGCAGCCCCATACGGGCAACTGCCGCGAAAGAGCTTGCAACGGATCGCGATCCGAAAATTGACGCGGCTCTGACCAGAGCATGTTCGGACAAAAAATGGAGTGTTCGGGCTGCAGCCGTGGACGCGATCGCCAATAGAGAGGATCCTGCGTTGCTGAACGTCATCACGCCGGTACTGGATGACAAGAGCGACATCGTAAGGTATGACGCGTCCGCTGCGGTGCTGCGGCTGTCGCATTAAGTACGGACACCCACGACGTTTGCAACCGATGGATTTTGCAGCCGGTAGTTCTCTCGTTGGGCACGGACATACGCTTCCAAGTTTTTCGCTTGGCCTTTTCTCTTCGTCGCTCGGAGAAAGTCAGCGTTAGGCGCCCATCGACTCCAGGAGTGCCGGGTGCGCCGGTTCATGAAAAACGCACGAATCACGGGTAGAATGGTTGGGCTCGCGGTGGGGGTCGTTCATGAGTACCGTTAAGGACAAGACCAGGCCGATTCGAGTTTGTGTTGTATCAATCGTGCTGAGTATAGCGTTCGGGTCTCTTAATACCTCATTGCAACCCCTTTCAGCGCAAGCCCAGAAAGCGTCCGGCACGATGTATTCCCCCAAGTGGATGGCGGACGGCAAACAATGGACGACACACAATCTGGACGTCAACACTATGCCGTCCTATTGCTACGAAGATGCGGAACTGAATTGCCGTCGGTATGGCCGTTTGTACACGTGGGAGTCGGCGCGGGGAGTATGTCAATCATTGGGAGATGGATGGCGATTGCCGACGGACGACGAATGGCGGCAAATGGCGAAGGACTACGGTGGCGTCAGCGAGGATTCGGATGACAGAGGTAAAGCGGCCTACAAGGCGCTCTTGGCCGGAGGCAGCTCGGGATTCAATGCCTTGCTCGGCGGTGGCCGCTCCGATGATGGCCAGTATGCACGATTGGAAGCCCACGGATTCTACTGGACGGCATCAGAGAGTGATCCGGCCAGTGGATGGTTCTACAACTTTGGTCGAGGCGGGCAAGCTCTCCATCGTCAAAGCGGTGGCGAGAAGCAGAGAGCATTTTCCGTTCGGTGTGTCAGGGAGTGACGACTCAAAACCCTGTCCCGCCTCTGCTGAAACAGACCCAGGTATCGCATCGCAGCCAATAACCTCCTCAGCCTCGATCATTTCAAGCCAACTGTCACCGAGTTTCAGATTGCAACTAGCTCGCCAGCTTGAGTCGCCGTCAGAAAATCCAATCAATGAAACGCCTTGCGGGTTGTGCGCCTTGATACCTACAAGGCAAGGAGGACAGGAGAATTACGACTGCCACGTAGCGCACCCCATGTTGCTTCTTGAAACTGCTTCTTCGAATAACCTTGCGTTCTCCCCCCGGCCGGTCAGTCAGCCGGCCGGGCATTCTGTACGATTACCTTCTTTATTCATCGGCGGCGCGCCAAGTCGCGTCTCTGTGAAACGCTGCCATTGCACTTGCAAGCGCGGAAGTATTCGGCCCTAGATCCTTCTCATAGACAACATCCTTCGCCGTCACGATGAAGGTCATGACACCACACGACCGATACTCCGCCGGGTAAGCAATAATGGCAAACCCGCCACCCGACTTGCCATTGGTGGGGTGCGTCGCCAGCACTTTAAAGTAGTAACCGTGGAGGAGTACCGGATCGGCGCCAGTGGAGCCGCTGGCCGCTTTCGCTACCAAGCTCGTGGGAGAGCTGCTCTCCAGATCTGGTGTGTTCGGATTTGCGCGATATTGCTTTTCGGCGGCGACAAATTCGTGGCAAGTAGCAATTGCGGCGAGTTCGTTCTCACCGATTCGCCGGTATAAGACTTCCTTCAAACCGGTATCCGAATCAAAGTGCCAGGCACCGTTTTTCTGAACGAGCGAGATAGGGAACGGCCAGTTCTCGGCGCCGATGTACAGGGTCACCGATCCGTCGGCCTCGCGATGCAGGCGATGCATCTCCTGGTATTTTTGGACGAACAGTTCGCGGTCGACCTTATCTTGGCCCTCGTCACGCGAGGAGGTGAGTTCCGTCGGTCCGCCCAGGATGTTTGTAATAGCCTGCTCATTGTTGCTTTGCACGGCCTGGAAAAGGTTCTGGCTTGCCTCCGCGGTCCGACGGAAACGTCGGCTGAGCGGATTGCTGAGCCAGACCGGGTAAGCACCATTCGTTGCCCACATCGCAAGCATCGCCAATGGAACCATGGCGATCCGGGCGCGTCCTGAAAACTTTTGAAGGTATAAGTTAATCATGTTTATCATTTCTCGTTTCATGGTTTAATCACCTCGTGCAAACTATCTATGGCCCCCGCCCCCGCCGTGGAAGCCCCCGCCCCCACCATGGAAGCCGCCTCCGCCGCCGTGGAATCCGCCAAAGCTGGACTGTCCCCGGAATGCGTTGGCTCTCGCAGTTCCGCCGTGGCCGAACCCACTGAAAGCGCCGGAATGCATTCCCGCCGCTGCGTGCGAGTTGCTCCCGTGAAACGCCTGATGCCCGCCAAAACTTCGGCTACGTGAATCGCCTCCATGATTGAAGTTCGTTCGACCCGAACGAAAACTATTGCGATTGACGATCGTCCTGCTATGCGAGATGTATGTGTTGTGGTTGTAGACGACCCTCCCATCGTGGTGCCAATCGTATCCCCAGTGGTGCCAACCCCAGCCGAAGCCGGCAAACAGTCCCACCCCGAAGCCCAGGCCAAAGCCGATCCCCGGGCCGTCCAGGAAGAGTCCCGGGTACGGATACCAACCAGGGAACATCGCCAGCGGGTACCCATACACCAGCCAGGGATCGTATTGAGGAACGTAAACCACGTCGGTCGATACGGGTTGAATGACGATCGTTTTTCCCTTAGTGTCCACCTTCTCCTGTGTTGTGCTTTTTAGGTTCCCGGCCTGCTTAGCGCGCTCTCGCATGGCTTGAATCGCCTGAGTCAGCTCCTGCCGCTGGTTGACATGGGCGTCGCCCAATTCAGACGTCCAGGCAAGATTCTGGTTCATATTGGCGAGCACCGCGGGAAACTGTGTGAGAGCTTTGACACTGGGATCCCAGGATTGTTTGTCTACTTCTTGCGCCAGTTGCTGGCCTTGAAGATCTTTATGTTGTTCCATCCACCTTCCGGCCTCGACTACCTGGTCCGGATAAGTGGCGGCCGACAGGATCTGCGCAATCAATGTATCCGGGTACAGTGCGATGGGCGCTACGAGTTGCTGCAGTTGTTCGGAACTCTGTTGCGCAGCCTGAGGCGGTGGCTGCGAAATGGATGCGTCGGTTTGATAGGCGAACCCGTCCCGTAAACCGACGAAAAGTAGGCACCAGGAAAGGAAAAGTGCCATACCCTGTTGAAGAACTCTCATAATGAATATCTCCTTCATGCCGTGTTGTGTGTGCGTCAGAACCTCCAGTTGGCAGGCTCCGGAAGCGCGCTGGGCGGGCGAGTGCCGCTCCCACGATAGGCTTCATCGATAGCAACGTGATTCTCGTCCAAAATTGTGCCAATAGCTCGCTCGAGGGCAATCGTCGCCTTGAAGTGGCGCCTTTGGAAGCGGCCATAAGTTTCTCCAATCGTCTCTTTCCTCGAACATTCGCCTGCATATTGTGCAATCGAGCAGCCAAGAGCTGTAGGTGATGGCCGATACGGGCTCGTCCGCCGAAACCGTTCGCCGCGAAGGATCTACGCGGCGGCGAAGTCGCTTGCAGCGTTGTTCACTCGTCCGCGCGTGAGTTTGTTTTTGACGCTAGAGTGACACGGGTGTCGAAGGGAGGTTGATTACAGCCAGATGTAACGCTTCTTCGAGGCAACGGCAGGTCGAGGGTCTTTAGCGGATTCGAGGATAGATGAATCGAGAATATTAAAAGAGTCCGCTGACGCTACCGGCTCTGCCGGACCAACCCGTTCAGTACGGTATCAGCCAATTTCCCGGCAAATTCCGAGGATAAGGGCCCATAGGGAATCAGAAAGCGATAGTACAGCCCGCCATACAGCGCGTCGATCGCAACGTTCACGTCGATATCACTTCGTAGCTCTCCGGATGCGATTCCTGCGTTCAAAATTTCCGTCGCAAGCGCTCGCCGTTGCCTGACCCAGGTATTAAGCCATGCGTGCGACAACTCCGAATCAAACTGGGCCTCAGCGACCAATGCCCGCAATAAGTCTCCATGCGGACCTCGAAAGGCCCGAGCCACTGCCTGCATTTGCCGGCGGATGCTCTCGCAGGCCGACATCTCAGAAATGCTCGGAAACGCAATCTCAGGTGAAACAAGGCTCAGGAACGCTTCTCCTACCACGGCGCCTTTTGATGGCCACCAGCGATAAATTGTTGTTTTGCCAGTCCCAGAACGCTGGGCGATCTTATCTATGGTCAACGATCGATAGCCGAACTCCTTCACTAAGCTCAGCGCTGCCCGCAGGATGGCATTTCGCGCTTCCTGGTCTCGGGGGCGTCCTGCGCCTTCCGGGCTTCTCCTCTCTTTGGAGGTTGAAAAAGCTGAATCCATTTCGATACGAATCGTATCACAATCCCTAGGAGCAAAAAAGGGCCGGCGGATTTGGCCTTGGGATCAAGTTTCTAAAGGAAGCGCCAATATGTGGATCGTCAAACTCGCGCTCAACCGGCCATATACGTTTATCGTCATGGCTTTGCTGATCTTGATCGCAAGCCCAGTGATCATCCTGCGAACGCCGACCGACATTTTCCCGAACATCAATATCCCGGTCATTGCCGCTGCCTGGACCTTCAACGGTCTGAATCCCGAAGAGATGGAGGGCCGTTTCACAACGGTCTTTGAGCGGGTTCTGACCACCACGGTCGACAATATCCAGCATCTAGAGTCGACTACCGTGAACGGCACAGCGATCGTCAAGATTTTTCTGCAACCGAACGCTAGTGTCGACCGGGCCAACGCACAAGTAACAGCAATATCGCAGACGATTCTGCGCCAGTTGCCTGCGGGCGCCATTCCACCGCTGATCTTGAACTATAGCGCCTCGACCGTTCCGATTCTTCAACTCGCGCTGTCGGGGAATGGGTTGTCCGAAGCTCAGTTGAACGATCTGGCCCTCAATTTCCTGAGAACGCAACTCGTCACAGTGCCTGGAGCATCCATTCCCTTTCCGTACGGAGGGAAGCAGCGGCAAGTGATGGTCAATTTGAATCCCGGTCTGCTTCAATCGAAAGGGCTCTCGCCACCGGATATTCTCGCGGCGGTGAATTCGCAGAATCTGGTCTTGCCGTCTGGCACGGCAAAGATCGGGGAATTCGAATACGACGTCGATCTCAATGCCAGCCCGCGGACCGTCGCGGAACTGAACAATCTTCCCATTAAAGTGGTTGGCAACTCCACGATCTACGTGCGAGACGTGGCCCAGGTGAGCGACGGCTTCGCGCCGCAAATCAACATCGTCCGGCATGACGGACGCCGCGGCACGCTGATGACGGTGGTGAAGTCGGGCGATGCGTCCACGATCGACGTAGTCAAAAACATTCGGCAGCTTCTTCCGCGCGTCGCAGCTACGCTTCCGCCGGAGTTGAACGTTCAGCCTGTCGTGGATCAATCGATTTTTGTAAGCGCGGCGGTCAATGGCGTGATCCGGGAAGCGGTAATCGCTGCGTGTCTTACCGGGCTGATGATTCTTCTCTTCTTGGGAAGCTGGCGAAGCACGCTCATCATCGCTGTTTCAATACCGTTGTCTATTCTGACTTCTGTGATGGTTCTGAGCTTTCTCCACGAGACCATCAACATCATGACGCTGGGAGGACTGGCGCTCGCAGTCGGAATTCTCGTTGATGACGCAACGGTGACCATCGAAAACATTGAGCGCTACCTGGAGGAAGGGCGGGATTTGCGCGACGCCATTCTGCAAGGCGCTGCTCAAATCGCGGTGCCCGCGCTTGTCTCGACGCTCTGTATTTGCATCGTGTTCCTGCCGATGTTTTTTCTGAATGGGGTGGCACGCTATCTGTTTGTACCTTTGGCCGAGGCCGTGGTATTCGCGATGCTGGCTTCCTACATACTTTCGCGCACCTTGGTTCCGACCTTGGCGGCGTACCTGCTGCGGGTAAAGCACGCTTCGTCCCGATCCCGTAATCCCTTGGCGCTCTCTCAGCGATCGTTCGAGCGAACATTTGAGCGGATTAGAACGAGCTACAGAGGTATTCTTTCCACATTCGTGCGGAGACGAGCAGTTTTCATTCCGTCATTCCTCGGAGCATGTTTGGCCATTTTCCTCCTGACGCCCTGGTTGGGTCAGGACTTCTTTCCAAATACGGACAGCGGGCGATTCATCCTTCATGTTCGCGCTCGCACGGGCACACGGATCGAGGAAACAGCGCGGTTGTGCGATCTGGTTGAGGCCTCCATTCGACAGACCATTCCAGCGCGGGAGATGGACACCATTCTGGATAACATCGGTCTTCCTTTCAGTAATATCAACTACATTTACAACACCTCCGGCTTAATAGGCGCCGGCGACGCCGATATCATTGTGTCCCTGAAGCCGGATCATCGTCCAACGGCGGACTACGTACGAGAGCTTAGAAACAAGCTCACGCGCGAGTTTCCCGGAACTACGCTCTACTTTCAGCCTGCCGACATCGTCACACAGATTCTCAATTTTGGTTTGCCCGCGCCGGTCGACATCCAGATCGAAGGGGCGAATCTTGCGGAGAATCGTCGAGTCGCAGATCGGATGCTGAGCCAGCTTCGGCACGTCCCTGGTTTGGTGGATCTGCGTATTCAGCAGGCGTTCGACTATCCAAAGTTCCACATCGACGTGGACCGCACCAAGGCGGCCGCAGCCGGCTTCACCCAGCGCGATGTGGCCAGTAGCATGCTGGTATCGCTGAGCGGAAGTTTCCAGACCTCGCCGACGTTCTTCTTGAATTGGCAGAACGGCGTTCAATACCAGTTAGCGCAACAGACGCCACAGTACAACATTCAGTCGCTCCAGGACTTGCAGGGCACGCCGATCACGTCGTCGGCGGCGCCACGTCCCGGAATTCTTGCAGATGTGGCTTCGATCAGCAGGACAAGCGAGATGCAGGTGCTATCTCACTACAACATTCGGCGGGTGGTCGATATTTATGGCGGCGTGCAAGATCGGGACCTGGGCGCCGTAGGCCACGAGGTTACTCAGATTGTGGACGCTAACCGAAAGCTCTTGCCTCGGGGCAGCTTCGTTACGATTCGGGGCCAACTGGACACGATGCGTAGTTCGTACATCGGCCTGATCGGCGGACTGGGATTTGCTGTGCTTTTAGTGTACCTACTCATAGTGGTGAATTTTCAGTCGTGGCTCGATCCGTTCATTATTATCACAGCACTTCCCGCCGCACTGGCAGGCATTGTATTGATGTTGTTTTTTACTCACACGACGCTCAGTGTGCCGGCGCTGATGGGCTCCATCATGTGCATGGGCGTCGCCGCCGCCAACAGCATCTTGGTGGTGTCGTTCGCCAAGGAAAGGCTCGCCGAGCACAGTGATGCCACAGAAGCTGCGATCGAGGCAGGGTTTACGCGATTCCGGCCCGTCGTGATGACTGCGCTGGCAATGATCATAGGCATGATCCCGATGGCATTAGGACTCGGAGAAGGCGGAGAACAAAACGCGCCCCTCGGGCGGGCCGTAATTGGCGGATTGATTTGCGCTACTGTCGCCACTCTGGTGTTCGTGCCGTCGGTGTTCAGCCTCTTGCACAAACGGAGGGCAAATGACAACAACGGATGACGTGAAAGTACCCCGCGTCGAGAAGAGTCCCCAACGGCGTCAATACCAGGCTCTTCTTGGCGTCCTAGTGGCCTTGGCTGTGCTCGGTGCGGCAATCTACTTCGGCATTCGATCCCGAGTGGCGGAGGCGAAGACACTAGCCCGGGCGACGGAGCAGAGCACCGTCCCAATTGTAAATGTGATACATCCGAAGCGCGGCGCTCCTACTTCAGAAATCGTTCTGCCCGGCGGCGCGCAAGCGTTCGTCGACGCGCCAATTTACGCTCGAACGAATGGGTACCTGAAAAAGTGGTACTTCGATATCGGCGCGCGGGTAAAGCAAGACCAGCTCCTGGCAGAGATTGAAACTCCTGAAGTCGACCAGCAACTGGAACAGGCACGATCAGAACTGGAGACTGCAAAAGCAAACCTCAACCTGGCGACGACTACCGCAGACCGCTGGAAGAAACTCCTAGAAGAAGACTCCGTCTCAAAGCAGGAAACCGATCAAGCCGTCAGCAACTTGCAAGCGCAGAAGGCCACGGTCGATTCAAATGCCGCGAATGTTCACCGCCTGCAAGAGTTGCAGTCGTTTGAGAAGGTTTACGCACCTTTCGACGGAATCATTACGGCGCGGAATACCGACGTCGGCGCGCTCATTAACGCCGGTGCGGCGACCACTCCTGGTAGGGAACTCTTCCACCTTGCTGCAATCCACACGCTTCGCGTGTACGTCTCGGTTCCGGAAGTTTATTCACGCGCTGCTATTCCTGGGGCGATCGCGACCCTTACTCTCGATGAATTCCCGGGCCAGGTATTTCGCGGGACACTGGCGAGGAACGCCAACGCCATCGATCCCATTTCCCGCACGCTGCTAGTAGAAGTCGATGTCGAGAATCCGGCGGGGCAACTGTTGCCTGGCGCTTATATGTCGATTCATCTGAAACTGCCCGAACAGATCCGTTCCGTCACGATCCCGGCGAACACGCTTCTGTTCCGATCGGAGGGATTGAGAGTCGGTGTTGTCAAGAACAACCGCGTCGCGCTGATTCCGGCTAAGATTGGGCGCGACTATGGGGATACGGTCGAGGTAGTGTCCGGCCTCCAGGCGACCGATGCGATTATCGTCGATCCATCCGATTCGCTGATCAGCGGAGCCGAAGTGCAGGTGAGGGAGCGGTGAAACTCCGTCTTGTCGCTTCGGTCGCGTCGATGGCGCTGCTAACGAGCTGTATGGTGGGGCCAAAATACAAGCAACCGTCCGCGCCAGTGCCGTCGGCATTCAAGGAACAGCCGCCGGAATCCTTTAAGGAGTCCGATGGCTGGAAACGCTCGCAGCCTGCCGATCAACGGCTGCGTGGAAAATGGTGGGAACTCTTCGGCGATTCGAAGCTCAACGAGTTGGAAGAACAAGTGACGATTTCCAATCAGGAACTGAAAGCAGCCGAGGCTCGATTTCGAGAAGCCCGCGCCATGATCCGGTTCAACCGCGCCTCAGAGTTCCCGACCCTCAGCGTGGGACCGAGCATCAGTTCATTGCGAGATTCCGCCAACAGGCCGTATTTCGGGTCTTCCAGCAGACCCACCGGCGATTTCGTACTGCCTTTCGATCTTTCTTACGAACTGGACGTGTGGGGGCGTGTTCGGCGAACGGTAGCAGCCGCTCGTGAAGAGGCGCAGGCCAGCGCGGCGGACCTGGAAACGGTCCGTCTGAGTCTCCAAGCCGAGTTGGCGTTTGACTATTTTGAGCTGCGCGCCGCCGATGCCGAGGAGCAGCTGCTGAATGATACGGTGAAGGCCTATGTGGATGCTTTGAAGCTCACGACGAATCGCTACGAAGGCGGCGCTGCTCCGCGCTCCGACGTGGCGCAGGCAAAGACGCAGCTCGCCTCCACACAAGCACAGGATACCGACGTCGGGGTTCAGCGCGCTCAATTCGAGCACGCGATTGCCGTGCTGACCGGCAAACCACCCGCGGACTTCAGCCTTCCTCCGGCGCCTCGCGACACACAGCCGCCGATTGTGCCCATTGGCCTGCCGTCTCAGCTCCTCGAGCGTCGTCCTGATGTCGCGGCCTCTGAGCGCCGCGTCGCAGAGGCCAATGAGCAAATCGGGATTGCGCGTGCAGCATTCTTTCCCACACTGATGCTCGGCGCCTCCGCGGGCCTGGAAGGCACGTCGCTTCTGAATTGGTTCAATTGGCCAAGTAGGTTCTGGGCGGTGGGACCCTCGATGGTCCAGACGCTGTTCGATGCCGGGCGGCGTCGCGCCACCTCCGATGCGGCGCTGGCAAGCTACGATGCATCGGTGGCGAATTATCGCGAGACCGCCCTCACCGCTTTCCAGCAAGTGGAGGACAATTTGGCCGCGCTGCGCATTCTGGAACAGGAATCGAAAGAACAGCGCGAAGCCGTCGCGGCGGCTGAGGAGTCTCTGAGAATCTTCACGAATCGCTACAAAGGCGGACTCGACACCTATCTTCAGGTGATAACGGCACAAACAGCCACGTTGACCAACCAACGCACCGAGGTGGATATCCGGCGGCGGCGAATGGACGCGAGCGTGCTGCTCATTAAGGCTCTCGGCGGTGGATGGGACACAGTCAGCCTGCCCAAGTTCTGACGCAACGCGGACGGGCTTTGCTGAACCGCGACCGGAGTAAGCAGTACTAACTGAACCCTGCGACGGTCTGAGGGCATCTCAAGAGGTGGCGTTATGGAATCCAAAGCAGAGAAGTTGTTGGTGGTCGAGTCTGACGATGCTCTCAGGGAACAAATCGTCGCGGTGCTGAGCGATGCGGGATATGAGATCTCGACCGACCACGGAGAGGGGATGAAGGCGATTCTCGCATTCGATCCTGACGCCGTTGTCCTGGGCGCTGATCCTCCCCACCTCGACTGCTGCGACCTTCTGTCCCAAATCAAAGGTTCCGAGCACACCCAGTACATTCGCGTTCTAATGCTGTCTCCGGGAGGATCTGGCGAGCGGACTCGGGGGATGGATCTAGGGGCCGACGACGTGCTGTCACTGCCCTTCGATCCGCACGAATTGCTGTCGCGGGTCCGCTCGCAACTACGGAGCAAACACACTGCGGACGAGTCTCGGGAACGGCTGCGCGTCGCGGAGGAGAATCGAAACGCTAATCGGCAGGTGGTGGCAGCAGTCAATGAGGAACGGCGGACGCTTCGGGTTGGCGGACTGGCGACGATCACCGTCTTAATCGTTGCTGGTCTGATTTTCCTCTTCTTTTATCGTCGTACCCAGGAACAGAACACTCGGGTTTATGCTGCGATCACCCGCTTACAGACTGGCATGCTGACGCAGCAACGGTTGATGGAAAGCACACGTCGCGCCCATGAAGACGTGAAACCCGGTCCCTCTCCGGCCGGCGATCCGCAAAAGGTTCAGCTCGAGAAGAAGAGCGAAGAATTGAGATCGAAAATTGCCATCAGCAAAACAGAAGACGCTTCCGCTTTGCGAAATCAATTAAATGCGGTAGAAAGCCGCCTCCAGAAGATCGAGACCGAAGGCAAGTTTGCTGAGAAGATTATCGAGTCCTACGAGCCGAGCATCTGCCTCATCCATGTTGTGCTTGCCTTACGCGATCGCACCACCGGACTGCGATTACATTACGCTGGGGTAACAAGCAGTGGCGCGCCTACTGCCGATGAACACAACAACCCACTCCTGAGCCTTACCGGGAGCGGGCCGGAAGTACGCCTGGATATTTTTGGCACTGGGTTTCTCGCCTCCAGCAGTGGACAAATCCTCACCAATCACCACGTGGCCGAGCCTTGGTGGCAAAACGATGAACTGAAGGAAATGCTCGATCAAGGTCTTGAGCCGGTGATTGCTGAGATGACAGCGTATTTCCCCGGCGTTCCACATGGCGTTGCTATCCAGACGGAGAAGATTTCATCTGCAGCCGACGTGGCTGTCGTGAAGGGAAATATTTCAGAGCTGAGAATCAAACAGATCGCCCTTGCCGATGGCCACCGATCGCCCGTCAGCGGAGGACCGGTCGTGCTACTTGGATATCCCACCGCACTTGATGCAATTTTGGCTCGGGCCGGATTAGAGACGCTCCAGTCCATCGCGACCGCATCCAAAGGTGACCCAAAGCAGGTGATGGAAGAACTCGCCCGCCGCAACCTAATCAGGCCTATCACCACCCAGGGGCACATCGGCGATGTACTGCCCGACAAGATTGTCTATGATGCCCAAACCACTTCGGGCGGCTCTGGCGGTCCGCTTTTCAACAACGAGGGCAAGGTTATAGGAATTAACTTTGCGATGGTGCGTGAGTTCGGCGGATCAAATTTCGCCATTCCTGTGGGCTACGGGAAGTCACTCTTGAAACCTTAGCCCCCGCTGCAGAGACTTTGTAATTTTGCTGGGGTGTCGCTTCAGGCGGACTTCACTCGCGGCAGGTGAAACAGTTGGGGCAAGCTAACGATTGTCGGCTACCGCGAGCTTGCGCTGAGCGCGAGACGGAGGTATTGACGGAGCACACGCAACCTCCACCTTCTCATGCAGTTCGGCATTTCCGACAGGCACAAATCCGAACGCCGGAAGAAATTCGACGTTACCGACAGTATCCCGAGGGGTCACGCGTGCTTCTCGACCGAGGTCAGTCCCTCAATCGGCGAAAATTGAGTTAAGATTAGCCAACAGTGAGGCTGATGCTTTGGCCGCTCCAGAATTTGCACCTCGAATCATAAACCTGCGTCGGAAAGTCGTCGCGTGCCTAAGTCGGGAGGTGTGGCGTACGTTCGACTCGATGCCGTCGCAGGGTATGGAGATCGGCGGCCTCTTGCTGGGCACAGTGGCGCTCGAGACTGGCGTGATCGAAATCGAGGACTTCGAACCGCTCGGGTGGAACGCCCGCCCCGAGCGGTTCGTCCTTTCTGAATCCGAGCGTCGTGCCCTGCAAACGACACTGGCAACTTGCGCGTGGTTGCGGGACAGCAAACTCAATGTAGTCGGCTGTTATCGAAGCCACCTCGGCGAAGGTTTCAGTCTGAGCGCTGACGATCTTGCGTTGGCCCAAAGCTGCTTCCAACGACCGTCCGGCGTATTCCTGCTGATCAAGCCCTCCTCCAACGGGACGTTGACTGCGGCATTTTTTTCCTGGGGAGACGGGCAAATCGATTCCGAATATGGTTTCCAAGAGTTTCCGTTTGACGTTCGCCAACTGGCGGACGAGCCGGCCGAAACCTGCGAACCCCGCGTATCAGACGACGCAAAGACCGCGCCATCTATTGCCGATCGCCCGCCAGTCGAGCGGCCTTTCCCTGTGGCGTTCTTTGAAACGAGGACGAAACCTACGGAGAAGGTTGCGATCCGTGTTCCTGCTCGGCGACACCGAAGGCGAGTGTGGCGGGCGGCCGCACTTCTGGTTCGGACTCGCGCGCTCCGGTCAGTGCGCACGTCCTTGCGGCGAACGCGCGTGTTCCCGTGGCGAGCGCACACACTCCGGGTGCTTGGATACCCGTTCGCGGTGGTCCGTGCGGCAAGCCGGCGAGTCCGGACTCAGGTAGGGCAGGCAGGGGCGTTGGTCCATCGAGCTTTTCTCGCTCCGGTGCAGACATTCTTGTGGCGAACGCGCGCGTTCCCGTGGCGGGCGCGGACACTCCAGGTGGTCGGATACCCGTTCGCGGTGGTCCGTGCGGCAAGCCGGCGAGTCCGGACTCGAGTAGGGCAGGCAGGGGCGTTGGTCCATCGAGCTTTTCTCGCTCCGGTGCAGACATTCTTGTGGCGAACGCGCGCGTTCCCGTGGCGGGCGCGGACACTCCAGGTGGTCGGATACCCGTTTGCGGTGGCCCGTGCGGTAAGCCGGCGAGTCCGGACTGAGTAGGGCAGGCGGGGGCGTTGGTCCATCGAGCTTTTCTCGCTCCAATGCAGACATTCTTGCGGCGAACGCGCGCGTTCCCATGGCAGGCGCGTACACTGCAGGTGCTCGGATACGCGTTCGCGGTGGTCCGTGCGGCAAGCCGGCGAGTCCGGACTCGAGTAGGGCAGGCAGGGGCGTTGGTCCATCGAGCTTTTCTCGCTCCAATGCAGACATTCTTGCGGCGAACGCGCGCGTTCCCATGGCAGGCGCGTACACTGCAGGTGCTCGGATACGCGTTTGCGGTGGCCCGTGCGGCAAGCCGGCGAGTTCAGGCACGAGTAGGGCAGGCAGGGGCATTGGTCCATCGAGCTTTTCTCGCTCCAATGCAGACATTCTTGCGGCGAACGCGCGCGTTCCCGTGGCGGGCGCGGATACTGCAGGTGCTCGGATACGCGTTTGCGGTGGCCCGTGCGGCAAGCAGGCGAGTCCGGACTCGAGTCGAGCAGGCAGGGACATTTGTCCATCGAGCTTTTCTCGCTCCAATGCAGACATTCTTGCGGCGAACGCGCGCGTTCCCGTGGCGGGCGCGGATACTGCAGGTGCTCGGATGCGCGTTTGCGGTGGCCCGTGCGGCAAGCAGGCGAGTCCGGACTCGAGTCGAGCAGGCAGGGACATTCGTCCATCGAGCTTTTCTCGCTCCGTTGCAGACATTCTTGGGTCGCACGCGCGCGTTCCCATTGCAGGCGCACGCGCTCTGGACGCTTGGCTACCTGATTGCCTTGGCGCGTGCGATAAGCCGGGCGGTCTTGACACGTGCAGGGGCGTTCATGAATGAATCTCCTCTCGCTCCGGCGCGAACAAGCCTGTCGCAGACACGCACTTTCCCCTGGTGGAGGCGGACGCTCCGCGTGCCATGGTACTCGTTTGCGGTATTAATCATTGTGATGGCGGTGATCGGTTATCGCGTATATATAAATCAAGTAGGCTCTCGCGCATCTGCCAAGGACCGGATGATATCTGGACGTCCGTCGAATTTGAACGGACCTCAGCGAGAGGTGCTCGCGATGTCGGGAGTGCGGTCCGCGCAAGAATCGGCGGCTCCGTCCCTAGTCAGAAACGGGCAAATCGCTGCGCCGCTGAAGGCGGCGACTGCGACCCGGCACCGCGCTCGCAGGAAGCCGCGCATCTCCAGCGGCAAAGAACCGCCGTTCACTTGTTCACCGGGCGATGTGTTCCGCAAAACAGATGCGGCTCCGGACTGGAACACCTTCACCTGCCGTGGCAAAAATGTCTGGAGCCTAGCAAAAAGTCTGGACAGACTCTAGCTTTGCGCCGGTTTCGATTCAAGTGCTCTCATCAGCGAAGTGGCGTCGCACACGTCTGACGAATTCACTGCGACAAGCCACTAGAGGGCACGGCAGGGTGATATTGGAATTTCAGAACCGATTCGCTGGCCACCGGCCGGTCGCCGAGCCTCGCCGGCGCGAATTGCCAATGTAGAGCTGCTTTGCGAGCCGCACCGACGAGAGAGCTGCTCACTGGCTCTTTCGTGGGCAGCGGCTCAGCCTTCAGCACGCGGCCTTTGTCGTCGATGTGCACCCGGATCTCCACTTCCATTAGTGACGTGACTTCCGTGCTTGCTCTTGGCATAGGCTGGAATTCACGCATGGGTCGCGGAGGTGTGTAGGATGATGCCGCCAGATTCGCTTGTGCTAAAGGCTGCGTGGGTATGGGCTGCGGCGATTCCGGCACGCGCTTTGAGTGGTATCCGAATTTCAGAACCGATTCGCTGGCTACCGGCCGGGTGCCGCGCCACGCCGGCTCGAACTGCCACTGTAGAGCCGCATTGCGAGCCGCACCGACGAAAGAATTGCTCACCGGCTTTTTCGTGGGCAGCGGCTCTGCCTTTACTACGCGCCCCTTGTCGTCAATGTGCACCCGGATCTCCACTTCCATCAGTGAGGTGGCCTCCGTGCTTGCTCCTGGCGAAAGCGTCGGCTGGACTTCATGCGTGGGTCGTGCAGGTATGTAGGATGCCCCGGCCAGATTCGGTTGTGCTAAGGGCGGTGTGAGTTTGGGCTGCGGCGATTCCGGCACGCGCTTCGAAGCCGTATTGGGTGCCTCCTTGCCCGGCAATTGAGCCGGAGGGTCAACCCTGGTTACGCGAGCCGGCTCGCCAAAATCGCGGGTTGATGGGGCTGCCGCCGGCGGTATCTGGCTGGATGGGGTCGAATCAGTCTGCGGTTGGCGGCTGCCGGGCGCTCGATTGTCTTCAGGCACTGCGCCTGTTTGCCGAGCGCTACCGCTGGCATCCAGCCTAGGCGCCCTCAGCGCGAGTACAGTCTGGCTGGTCTTCACATTTTCGGCGTCGGTGATTTCGAGCCGGAAATGCACAGTGGGGTTCGCCGGACTGTAGAGGATACTCCCGTGACGAAGCTGTTCGAGATCGAGACGTATCTGCCGTTCCGTCAGATCGCCGTCACGGATCACAAGCACTCCTTCGCTGGCCCGGCTGACTGCTAACGAATGGCGATCCCAGGTCACCCGAAGATCGGTGCCGCGGCGCTCCACCTGGAGGGCAACCGCCGGCGAGTCGGATGCCACATTCCCGGCTGTGGCCGGCGCGCTCCATTTCATGTATGTCCCGAAGCCAGCGGCACCGGCGGCAATCATAACGGTCCCAAACAACATGTACCAAAGCCAGCGAGGGTGACTTCGGGAAGCACTCTGCTCGAACACACCCGAGAGCTGTCGGGCATCGAAGGGAAACTCCAGATAGCTGAATTTTGCATCGATCCAGCCCTTGTCCCAGAAGAAAAATCCAGCGTTCGCGGGACCGTTGGTGGCCGCCTTCACCAGCAAAAATACGTTGGTCGGATTCTTGAAATACTTTTGAGCGAGCGAAACATCGCTCTGTCTAAGGCCGAGGCCTTCTCCGAAGTGGCTGCGATAGAATCCCACCACGTCGAGTCCATCGCTCCGATCAGCCTGGCGAGCGGCCAATCGTTTTTCGAGATTGTGCCGGTCAGAGTCGGAGAGAATGAATTTGTGATCTGTCCGGTATGCGGATGGAAACGGCTCGAAGCCTTTGATCTCGATAATACGACTGGAAACAAATGCCGTACCCAGCAGCAGTCCGCCGATTTCCACGCCGTGCGCGCGAACGTCTTCGAAAGCCCGCTTCACTTCGCATGCCATCAGGTCGACGATGTTGAGCTGCAGATGGATCCGGACGGGCGCACCGGGGAAGGTCCACGTGTAAAATTCCGGTGCGGCGGTGGAGTGCGTGAGGGTAGATTCTTCGAAGAGGGACATGCGAAGAACTCTTAAGCGCGACGAACCCCCATTATACGGCAGCGATCACACCACTAAGTTTCAGTAATAGAAAAGGCCACAACCTGAGTACCCAAACTGGCAGGGAGAGGCGAAAGACGATTATCGAGATCGCGTCGACCAACAATTCGAGCTACACCTGCAGCGCTATATATCCCCTGCGGGCATATGTCCGACTCCTGGTCGTCGCGGAGAGCCCGTTTCCTCTCCTACTGCTCATTCACCATCTGCGGCGCCTTGGTCCGGCGAGTTACATACGAGCAGCATGTGCAGGCGCAGTGGAACGTTGCTCAATCATTCGTCAGGATCAATCGAGGCTTTGGCTACACACAGGTTGCCCGATTCACGCGCTAAAGTTTGCAGCCACGCTTTCTTGACGTGACCCAGGTTACTCTGACGCCCGCGCTTCACGCACTGCCGTTGTGCTTTGCTCGAAATCATTCCAGTCCATTACATAAGTGCGGGCCACGCGGTGTGTACTCACAGGGTCGAACATAACGCGTTGGCGGATTCGTCTGACGTTCTTTACTCGCTCGCCTTTATTGAACGCCTCGGAATGCTGTCCGTCAGCGCTAAGGACTGTGACCGGTAGGTCAAACATGCGCGTTTCCATGAATCCTCCAGCGGTCATGCCGGGCGGCAGACTCGCGTGTCAGGGGATAGGTCGGTAATGTCAATAATAAGGCGATTATACGCCGTTCACCAAAACCGAGGTCGCCCAGTCGGGCGAATGGCGTTTGCTTAGTGTGATCTTCATCACAGTGGCGGCGGTAATCCCAATGCCCAAAGGCCAACCGAGCTTCCGGGTGGATACTGTGGATACTAATGTGCAGCGTATTTGCTTGCGCGTTTTTCATTGAGGGACCGACGGATTATTTTAAGGGCACAGAGCGTATTGACCCGCTGTTTAATCCGCCCCGTCCGGCGCGTGCCGCAGGCGGCGGCTCGATGTTCCGGCGGCAGGCAAACCGCGTTTACGGTTTTGAACACGGGAACGCTGCAATACGCAGTATCCGTTACTGCGGGACATCTGATGGTCCTCTACCGAACCGGCCTGCGGCTCGCTGAGGTCTGCCACCTAGCGCGTTCGCGACAGCGATCTCCCGGTTCAATCAATTCACTCTGGAAAGGTGAGGTTATCTTGCGTTTTTTGCCTGAACCGCATTAGCCGCCCACGTTCAGCCGGCGCTGTTCCGTGCCGCGGGGCGGATGAGGTAAACTACACTGAATCGATGCGGCTAGTGCGAACAGGCTGTGAAGAAAAACGGTGTCACGAAGTCGCCGCGGGCAAACGCTGTGCCGGGAAAGACAAGGAAAATTGAATCTCAGACTATACAGTTCCGTCGCGCTGGTGGCGGTTTTGCTGGCGGGCGGTCTCCGGTCTCTGCGGGCACAGGTTCCCGCCGAGGATGCGCGAAATAGCTACGTACCCAACACCGATACGCACTTCACCATGCCCGCGTACCGTACGTTGGCGGGATGGGAGGCTCGCAAGGCGCATCTGAGAAAACAGATTCTCGCGGCCGCGGGTTTGTTGCCAATGCCGGCCAAGACTGAGATGCATCCAGTGATTTTTGGGAGGCTGCAGCGTGAAGGTTACAGCATTGAGAAGGTGTACCTGGAGTCTCTCCCTGGATACTATTTGTGCGGTAATCTCTACCGCCCCGTGGGTAAGACCGGCAAGTGGCCGGGCGTGCTTCTCACACAAGGTCACTGGACGTACGGGCGGCTCGAGAACCGGGAGAATGCCTCTGCTCCCACGCTTGGGGCCAGTCTGGCTCTGCAGGGGTTTGCGGCCTTCTCTTACGACATGACCGGGTACAACGACATGATCCAGACGCCGCATGCTTTTGGATCGCCGCGAGAGCAGTTGTGGTCCTTCGGGCCCCTGGGGCTTCAGTTGTGGAACTCGATTCGAGCGTTGGATTTTCTGGAATCTCTGGAAGATGTGGACGCGACGAAAATCGCGATGACTGGCGCGTCGGGCGGAGGATCACAAACTTTTCTACTGACTGCGATCGATGACCGGGTGCACTATTCTGCTCCGGTGAACATGGTCTCTGCCTACATGCAAGGCGGCGACCTTTGTGAGAATGCTCCGGGCCTGCGCTTCGACACCTCCAACCCGGAGATCGCTGCCATGATGGCGCCGCGGCCGATGCTCTTGGTTTCCGCGACGGGAGATTGGACCAGCCACGTGCCGGCGGAAGAGTTTCCCGCGATCCGCAAGATTTACGAACTCTATGGAAAGGCCGATGCCATCGAGAATGTTCACATCGATGCGCCCCACAATTACAACGCGCAGAGCCGTGCCGCAGTTTACAAATTCTTCGGTCGCCATGTACTGGGACGCGGCCCGCAGGAGGTCTTCGAGGAGAGGGAAATCGAAATGGAAAACTTGCAGGATATGCTGGTTTTCCACGGACGAACCCTGCCGCCTGGCGCTCTCAGCTACGATCAAGTCTTTGCTAAGTGGAGAGAGATCGGGACTGGCTGGATTGCGGGCAGTGGAGACGTTGAGAGCCTTCGCGAGACGCTGCGCCTTACGCTAGGCGCGGAGTATCCGGATGAAGTAAAGACGAAGATAGAGGGGCAGCAGATTGTGCTTAGTCGACCGGCACGCTCCGACCGCATTCCGGGTGTGTGGCTGCCCGGCGGTTCCGCCGCTGCATTAGTGGTCGATTCGCGCGGAGCAGAAGCCGCCAGAAGATCTGCCTTGGTTCAGGATCTGCTCAGGGCTGGTCGGTCGGTGCTGCTGATCAATTGTTTTCAAACCGGTTCGGCGATCGCGCCCAGGGATCGTTCGCACAAGTTTTTTACGACCTTCAATCGAACCGATGACGCCAACCGCGTGCAGGACATACTGACGGCGCTTGCATTCCTCTCGTCGCGCAAGGCCGGCACCGTCGAACTGTATGGCACAGGTGAGGCTTCGATCTGGTGCCTGTTTGCCGCCGCCGTCGCTCCTGTCGATTTAGCGCTTCATACCGATACTGGTTGGTTCCGCGGTACTGAGGCCGATTACCTGCACAGCTTCTCCGTGCCGGGAATTGAACGTGCTGGCGGGGTGAGTGCGGCCCAATGGCTTGTGACTCAGAGAGTCCGGAAAGTGCAGTGAGGGTTCGACAAGCGGAATTTAGCAAGAACTGATAAGTCACCAGCCGCCATGTGCCGACTTTCCACCGTACCAGAAATCTACTACAGATGGGCGGCAATACGATGATGTCGTCCTGAAAGCGTCGCCTGCGAAACATAGCTGGCCGCTCGTGCTTCACTAGCTCACCCTACCAGAACCTACTCAACGCGTTTGCGACAGAATCGGTTTGAAGGCCAGCTTAATATCGGCCATCATTACTTCGGATCTGCCTCGCATCTCAACGGTCCAGAGCATGACTTCGCTGGGCGCTAGTTCATGTGGTGAAGACCTGCTTGGCGAAAGAACTGGATGCAGGCAGACAATCATCGAGCGACGCTCTGCCTTCGTCGGTATCTACACTATTCGCTTAGCTATCGTGACCTGGAAGAGATGATGGCCGAGCGGGGACTCAGTCTGTCTATGGGTACAGCGGATGGGCCGGCGGTCCCGTTAGAAGTCTGAGATAATTCGTCGAAACCTAGCGGCGTCACTTGCGCGTGTCGAAATGGTCGGTGCCCTGCTCGCTTCTCTTGCTTTGCAAAACGTTTTTGACCCTGCTCACCAGGGCTCGCGGCATGAACGTTTTTTGCATGAAGTGCCAACCGTAATTGAGAACAAGCAATCCGCCGTCGGGGTAACCGGACATCAGGAGGACGCGCATTTGCGGCCTCTGCTCTTTTAGTTTCTTGGCGAGGTCGGGTCCGGACATACCCGGCATCATCACATCACTAAGCAGCAGGTCTATGGTTCCCGAGTGCGCTGCTTCGACCAGAATCGCCTTTTTCGCGCTGTTGGCAGCAAGCACAGTGTAATGGGCGTCTTCTAGTATGTCCTTGATGAGCTTCAGAAGGAGCACATGGTCTTCCACGACGAGAATAGTCTGAGGTGTTGTCTTTCCGTTTTGACTCATGGTGGTTGCCTAATCGAAATTGAAGGGGATCTCGGGGGACCAGGGCCGCGAACGTGAGAAGCCAGCGATCGGGCGTGAGCAGGTACCAGCGTTGCTCATGACCCGCTCGTGGCTCGTACCGACTGCGGCTGCGCCAATTCGCGAATCGCCGAAAGACGCCGGCCGCGTTCGTACAGGACTTCCGGGGCGAAACACTTCTCTTCGCGCAGCCAGCTTTGTGAGCCGGGGAGCTTGGCAGAGCAGTAGACGCGAACGTCTATGGCGCTGAAACCGGCCTGGTCGCCAGTTCGACTGGCGAGAGGCCCCAAGCGTAATGCGCTCGCTGCAACGCGGCTTGTACCAGGGCTGGTTTGCGCGATGCGACCATCCGGGCAGTCGTCATGATCGCGCTGTACGTTTCTATGCTCGTACGGATATTCGGTCGAATTCGTGTGGTACGGCGAAACCTTTGCCATCGGTTATGCGACTAAAAATCAGATCGACAAAAGCTCGGTCAACCTTTAGCCTTCGAGCGACTTGACGACGGCAATTTAGCGGCGACGAGGCAGTTTACACGAGCTTCAAACTGAGCTTGCGGGATCTGGTGGTCATGATGGCAGACCGCCGCATTTCCCGGACGGATACAACGATTCTCGGGTGGGTCCAGCGCTACCTGCCGGAGTTCGAGAAGCGTTGGCGGCGCTACGCTCGACCCGTGGGTGGATCGTGGAGGATGGACGAGACCTATATTAAGGTTCACGGACAATGGGTGTACCTGTAGCGCGGCGTCGACACAGCGGGCCAACAGTCGATTTCTTTCTGAGCCGGAACCGGAACGTGAACGCCCCCAAATTGTTTCTGCGCAGCGCGATGAAGAACACTCGCGCGCCCACGAAGATCACGTCGGACGCCTGTGCGGCCTCGCACCGGGCGGTGCGACAGATGAAGGAAGACGGCGAACTTCCGGGTCGCGTCAGTGCGATCCAGCCAGTACTTGAACACTCTGAGTAGAGCACGACCATCCCAGAGTGAGCCGATGCTGGCATTCAAGCGATTCGACAACGCGGGCGTCACGATCAAAGGGGCAGTTCAAGCCGGGCAATCTCGGCGGGTCCGATGCGAACGATGACGGAACTGTGGAACGCGGCACTCGCAGCTTGAACTCAATTCGCAATCACTTGCAAGGAGGAGCTTATCTTAACAGATCTCTCCGTCAGCTTGATTTTGCACCAGAGCCTCCAGACCACCTGCGCCATAGCACGCCCAAAACCCCGCTCGAACCTTACACAAGTCGGTTCCCTGAGAGCGTGAGGGTCGCCGTCGAATTTCTTGATCATCTGCTAAAATCGAGTCCTGGGACCGATCAGGTCGGAAAGACAAATTGAATCCAGTTGAATCCAAGTTTCTATTGCCGTTTTCGTTAACCTGATCAAACCAAAGATCAAGCCACCCTAGCTCAGTTGGTAGAGCGGCTGATTCGTAATCAGCAGGTCGCCGGTTCGATCCCGGCGGGTGGCTCCAGAACTCATTCATAAGAAGCCGCTTACGAGGCTGCTTCCTTTCCATGGTCGGCTCCCATTGTGTCACCTGTGCCAAAACCCCGAACAAAGGACGCTGCTGTGCCAAAACACGAGGACGGTTCTAATTCGTTGAAATGCGAGGGCTTGAGCCGAATATTAGGCCGGTGTCTGTGCAACAACAGTCGATTTGCAGGTTGGACCGACTCAGCTGATAGCCAACTGGCCGACAAGAATCATTAGATCAGGGATTTAGGACGTCCAAACCGCCGGCGATCCACAGCTGGACCCGCTGACTGAATGTCAGCTTCACCAAGAGGGTCGCCCGGGTTCGAGCACCGTCTTCCGCTACTTGTTCTCAATAACTTATGGCCCATCTGCGTAACTCACTTTTCGAGGTGGCTGATAATCCGGAACCGAATGATAATGCAAGGCTTGAATGATATACAGTGTGCCATGCTGGCGATCACTATACGGTGGCGATCACGATAAAGGATAAGGTCAAAGGATAAGGTCGACAAGTGCGCTGAATCCTCACCCGACTCGAGCGATGAATGAAAGTGCCAAGAGAGCAACTCGGGGTGGGCAAGTGGGTGGTTGATTTTCGTCCCACTCTTCTCCGAACAATTACGCTTCGGGATTGGCGTCAACGTGCCGGGCAATGGATCTCCTGTTCGGTACCCAGGCGATCATCAGGATTCGTGCGCAACGAAGTCGGTCGAGAACGCAATATCCTTTTGGCTTTCGACCGCCGCCAAGAGATCTGCCAAAGCCTTCCGGATGATTGCCCAAGCGTCGGTTCCGAGGACGATCCGTTTCGGCGTCTGGTCCTGGTTGATGCTATCGACGATGATTTTCCGTCATTTTTGAGGGATCGCAGGGGGCTGACGCGCCGTATCCTCAAGCATCACGTCAACCATCGCGGCTGGCGTGCCGCGATAAGCCTCCATCTCTATTCCTAACTGCGCCCGGCCGAAACGAATTGGTCCGGGTGCCCCCATGCTCAACAATCTTCCGCCAATCTCCAACGGCGCGAGTTCTTGAGCAATCGCATTGAGGAACTGTCGGACAATGATTGACGCGGGAGACGGTGATCACAGCCGCCCGACATCACCGTTTATTACTAGTTAGGACAGGGTACTCTTCCCTTGGTCACGATTCTTCGCGCAGTGCGGGCGAAAGCTACAACGGACCGATCGGCCTGGAGGCCTTTAACGATAATACTCAGGGCGCGATCCAGACCAAGGCGCAATGACCTTTGTCTTGCCGGTGTGCAGTCGGTTGCTTGGTTGTGGGCTATCGCGGCCGCTCCGGGGTTGATGACCATTCCGGCCACATTCGATCTGATCATTTTGCGTACGCGCGGCCGGGTCGGGGCACCTCGCTGGTCCAGTTTCACGCAGGACTCGGGCTAGGTACTCGTCGCGACTGGCCCATTCCTCAGCGGAAAATTCGAGTCTCCGCCGGCGGGTGGCCGCTGGCATTCGGATTTTCTGTTTGTCGATTGCCGGCTGGGTTCGTGCGGGCGTACGCGAACATCACAGAAACAAAGTCGTTGTCGCGATGCGAGAACGTGCCTTGACGTACGCCACCTACGGCCGCGAAGTATCGAGACGTCGAGGTCGCCCGATCGCCAACACCGGCGATGGCTCCGATCCTCAAGAACCGCTGCGCATCAAGGTGGTCGCGCTGAATCACGTGGTCTGCCATGCCATACGCGCCCCGGCGACCATTCCGCATCGCGAAAGGAGCACCAGAAAACCCGGCCGAAAGTCCATGAATATCCTGAAGAACATCGGGTGTATCTGAAGAATTATAGTTGGCTCCTATGCGATAAATGCCTGGGAATGTTCCAGTATCTCGCCCCGGCAGCCATCCAAACTCAAACGGAACAAACACCCCGGTGCTGCCAAGGCTCAGGTCAAATCCTCTATCGCTATTCCCTTCGTTTGGGTTGACCTGAAAAATGCCGGTTTGGACATAGAACTCGCGCGTGGGCTCCAACTTCATGTGGCCGCCCCATTGTCCGACTGGATAATTGTGAGCGCCGCTGTTCGTTGTCATAGGGGTCGCGTGCGCACAGATGAAGCCATTCTGGAAATCGCAGAAGACCGGCAGCGAAGCGAAATAGTTGCCCGCTGGTGCCCATCCCAAATGAAAGGAAAGGTTGTCGGCGAACAAGCTTTGCTCGTAATTGAGCTCGACAAGCCGGAAATTCTGGCCAGCGCCGTAGAGTTCCTGAACCGCGAACTGATTCCCAATCGCATCGGCAGAAAGGCTACGTCCGACACGATCGAGTAGCACGATCTGAATTTTCCCACCCGAATCGCCGGCAAGGCGACTCAGATCGAGGTCGACACTGAAATCGACTTGTTGCGTATAACGCGCAGTTTGCCGGAATCCGCCGACAGGGTTCATCGCACTTTCGGTTAAGAAATGTGCGCTGAAACTGATGCCCCTGTTTTCCATGCTGGTCCGCGCGCCGTTCCAGTCTCCGCTGAGGGTGGCTCGGTCAAGCCATCCCGCCGCCACATTGTTCGTCGGTTGTTGAGCCGATAATGTATATGAGCCCACCGTGGTAAGAGCCAATATTGAAAACGATATCAATCGAAGCCGGTGTGATGGTGAAAGTGTTGTCATAAACACCGAACACGAGACGGCACCGACCGCCGAACCCGTGGCGCCTGCTGGACCTGGTTTGAAGTCGTCGGTGAATCACTAACGCCTGGCCCGGTTTGCAAACTCTGCAAACGACTGGATGCCCAGTCGGCATTCCCCGGGCAATAAGTTTGGTGCTCAGGATGAGCTCTCTCCAGATCGGTGCAGAGACAAGCTAATCGGGAGCGATTCTCTCGAATTTGCTTGGTGGCCTTCCGAATCCGAACGCGGATTAAGCGGCCAACGCACGGTCCGCTTACAAGACCCCTATTTGCTTCAACATTCCCATCAGGTCGTAGAAGAGGTTCTCCTCCAGGATCTCGCCATCTTCGTTCCAATGTGCCACGGTGCAGAAATCGACCTTGAAGCTCTTGTTCGTCGGCGGTACGACCTTTCCATCGGCCAGATTCATCGGACCCCTCATCGTTCCGGTAAACTCGGCAACAGTGCACGTCAATTATTCTGGGCAAACATCACCTTGTACGGATTATTGACGAGGTGCTGGTCGGGGAATGTCTTGAAAAACGCAAGCGCTTCCTGCTCGTGCGCTTCGATTCCAATTGTGGGCGGTTGATTGGGCCAACGCACGATGCAATCCTTGGCGTGGCGCTGGCGAAACACCTTCAGATCCTGCGAATTCCAGGAGTCGTCCAGCGTCTTCATCAGGTGCAAGTTCTTTTCAGGAGTCATGATCTTCCTCTTCTTACAAATATTCCTGTCCCAAACGCCGATAGACGGCGCCATCCTTCATTACGAAATCTACCTTCGCCGTGGCGGCAATGTCGGTGAGCGGATCGCCGGGCATGGCTATTATGTCGGCGAGTTTCCCCGGGGCGATCACTCCAAGATCCACCTGCTGAAGCAACTCGGCCGCCACTGATGTGGCTGCCCTCAAGGCACGGATGGGAGTCAATCCGGCTGCTACCATGGCCTGGAATTCGAGAATTCCGTGGCTGAACGGGAACATGCCGCAATCGGTGCCATAGGCAACTTTCACATCGGTCGCCGCTAGCAACCGCTGCGATGCAAGGATCTTTTCGTTGTCGCGCCGGAATTTCCAGACCGCCTGGCAGGGCAGGGTCCCCTCCTGGAGTTGATGCAGATCCTCCTGCGTCATCTGCATGGTGGGCACCACAAATACGCCGGACTGCGCCGCCATTGCGAGCGCCTCGCTGTCGATCAGGTACGCATGCTCGAGACTCCGAGCGCCAAAACGAATCGCCTGCTTACAACCTTTAGCGGCGCCGGTGTGAACAGCGATGGGCATACCTAGTTGATGAGCGGCCGAGGTGAGCGCCTCCATCTCGTCATCAAACCACGTGACGCGGGCCGGATCATCGCCTGCGCTGAAGTAGCCGTCGGTATTCGTCGTTTTGATCCAGTCGCTGCCGTACGTGTGCTCGCGGACCAACGCTCGCACCGATGCTGTGTCATCGGCAATCGTAGAAACGGGCAGTGTCCAGCGAGGGTTGTAGAAGCTGCGCAAGTCGCCGTGACCCCCACTGGCGCTGATAATGTGAGCAGCGACGAAGATGCGAGGGCCTTGCACGCCCCCGGCATTGATTGCGTTTCGAAGATCGATGGTCGGCCAGTCCGGATCGGCGCTACCCAGGTCACGGAGCATCGTGAACCCATAGCTCATGTATGTGCGTGCGAGGCTGAGGCCCTTCAGCGCCTTGCTTGCCGATGATTCGAGTGTCTGCCGGGCGAGATTGGCAGCATCCATCGTGAGGTGAACATGCGTATCAATGAATCCGGGACTCACGGTTCGGTTCGAGAGATCGATGACCTCCGCGCTCGGCGGTCGCTCGACGGACCGCCCCACGCTGGTGATGCGATTCCCTTCGACCAGGACCTCCATCGGTCCGCTCAGCGTCTCGGAGACGCCGTCGAACAGACTACCGCAAAGCAGAACAGTACCACACATCGGTTCCTCTTCCTTCGCGCAGGTACGACACGATCAATCCGGCTGCTGAGCCACGGGAAGCTTCCAGCGGTTCCGGATCGCCAAGAGACGTAGCGCGACACAAACAACCCCACCTATGGCGGCTATCGGCGTGGCGTTCGGAAAAACGGCGTTGCCGATGACGACAACAGCTGCGCCCGCGAGGGCGGCGACTGCGTACAGTTCGGCGGTAAAGACAACCGGGACTTCCGATACAAGAACATCACGCGCAATCCCTCCGCCGATACCCGTCAGCACACCCATCAGCACCGCCGCGCTCGGTCCGAGATGGAAGGCAATCGCCTTGCCAGCTCCGGTGACCGCAAAAAGCCCCAATCCGAGGGCGTCGAAGACCTGTACCGGGCTCTTCATTCTGGCGATGAGGGGATACCAAAAGAACGTAACGAAACCGGCGATCATCGACAAAGTGATATATCGCCAGTCTTGAATTGAAGCGGGCGGTATGGCCCCGATGAGCACATCGCGCGTAATTCCACCCGCAGTCGCCGCGGCGAAGGACAATACGAGCACTCCGAACAGGTCGATTCTGTGCTTCACGCCAGATACCGCCCCGCTGAGGGCGAAGGCGAACGTTCCGACCAAATCGAGCACCTTCAGGAACTCGCTGACGAGGATTTGATCGTCAACCTTCATACGAGCTACGATACCAGCGAAGAGCCCGCGCCCGTCTGCCATTCCCGCCGTCGCTACCAGGCGAGGCAGCGAAGCCGCTTTTCAAGACCCGAGAAGCCGCTCCTGATGATGCGAGCCGACATTCCCGCAGTGTCCTGTAATTCGGGCCTTGCCCCTACCGGCGTGGGAGCCGTCGCAAAGATCTTCTTGCCGACTCGGCTTCTCCGAAGAACACCACTGAAGGCAAGGATCAATCCGAAAGGTGGTACTCCTAACGCCCGTAGGAGCGAACGAACGATTCTATACACTGTGCCCTCCGAATCTGAAATGTGTACTCGGAGACCCTCCTCATAATACAAGACGCCTGCGCTCGCTGGAGGAGGATCCGTCGCCTGTTTTCACGCGATTATAGTATTAGCGCGACGCGGAGAAAGATCCTATGCATAACGTACTTCCGGTGATCTTTTTTGGACACGGCAATCCGATGAATGCCGTGCAGCACAATCACTATACCGAGGGATGGCGGAAGATTGGCAAGCAGCTCAGAAAGCCCCGCGCAATCCTCTCGATCTCTGCTCACTGGTTTGTGCCCGGCACTGGGATAACAGTCAGCACCGCACCAAGGACGATTCACGATTTCGGGGGGTTCCCTCAGGAACTCTATCGCGTGCAATATCCGGCAGCCGGCGATCCCGATCTGGCCCGCCGGGTGCAACAACTATTAGCGCCAATGCCGGTCCAACTGGACAACTCCTGGGGACTGGATCACGGAACGTGGTCTGTGCTCCGCCACGTGTTCCCCGAGGCCGACGTTCCCGTGGTTCAACTTAGTATCGATGAAACGCAACCTGCGATTTTTCATTTCGACATTGGAAGACGACTCGCGCCGTTACGTGAGGAAGATGTCCTCATTATCGGCAGCGGCAATCTGGTTCACAATCTTCATGCGTATGCCTGGGGCCGACACATGCCCACTCCGTACGAATGGGCGGGCCGGTTCGAAAATGAGGCGAGAGCGATCATGCTGGCCGGTGAATCCAAGGCTCTCATCGACTATGAAGGACTCGGGAAGGACGCCATGCTTTCAATTCCCACGCCCGACCACTACATGCCGCTCCTGTATGTGCTAGGCGCCAGGCAGCACGGCGATGCCGTGACGTTTCCGGTCGAGGGCATCGATGGAGGCTCGATCTCGATGCTGACCGTACGCGTCGATTCTGCGAACACGCGGAGCACGGAATGAAGGTGGCACTGCTAGGGGCGACGGGCTTCGTGGGCTCAGCGCTGCTGAAGGAAGCGCTCGAAAGGGGACACACGGTCACAGCGATTGTCCGCCATCCTGAGAAACTCGAGCAACGAAAAGGGCTGGTTGCAAGAGCCGGCGACGTTTATGAGACGAGTTTGCTTGCGAAGCTGATCGAGGGTCATGATGCGTTGATCAGCGCCTTCAACCCCGGCTGGAACGATCCCAATCTCTATGACGACCAAGTTCGGGGAACGGTGTCTATCATTAAGGCCGTAAAAATGGCCGGCATCAAACGCGTGCTCTGGGTCGGTGGGGCGGGCGGACTAGAGGTCAAACCCGGCGTCCGCGTCATCGACGATCCTAATATGCCGGCTTGGGTGAAGCCCGGTTCCCTGGCGACCATCGACGCGCTCGAACAATTGCGAAAAGAGCCGGAGTTGGATTGGTCCTTTCTGGCGCCTTCCGCCACGTTGAAGCCGATCGAAAGGACAGGGAAGTTTCGTTTAGGGAGCGATCACCTCCTGGTGGATGCGGCAGGACAAAGCGTGATTTCTGTTGAGGATTATGCAGCCGCCATGATCGACGAACTGGAAAATCCAAGACATATCCGGCAGCGGTTCACCGTAGGGTATTGAAGCTCAAGATGAATCGTTAATATCGCTTTCGCGCGGACGGATGAAATATTGTGAGTGACAAGAACCCTCAACTAATAAAAACTCTTGACGACCATGCGAACAAGTGCTGCCCGGCTAATCGGGCGTAATATCGTTTCATTCCGGCGCCATTGGCGGATTGTTCTTCTGCTGCTCGATGAACGCTAGAATATCGAACCTGTGGACCGACCGGTCCGGAAAGAAGCTGTTCACCGCGTCCTGTTCATCCAGGAACGTCTCGAAGATCCCTTCCATTTTCATCAGCACGAACAGCTCCATGTGAACACGGGTAGGCTTCAGCAGTTTCAGCGCTCCGCCAGCCCTTCGCAGGCTCGCGTAGCAAACAATCAACGCGCCAAGGCCGTCATCATCGATTTCCGATACGGACGCGAGATTGAGAATGATATTGATCGTCGCCTCTTTAGCGAGGTTCAGTACAGTGCTGCGGAGAAGAGATTCAGAGCGCCCAATGACCACAGGTCCCCGTAGATCGAGGATCCGAATTCCCTCCTTATCGCGTTGCTCAACCCGGAGATCCATACGTAGGCTCCCTAACGTACTGCTATTCTTTCCAGGTTATCGTCATCTGGAATTGGACCTCGAACGTCCGTGGCGCGGCTCACGTTCCGTGAAGGTCTGTTGAGCACCGGACACGATCTTCTCCTTCGATTGGCCGAATACGAGCACAGGTCAAAACGGAGCATCGTTCAGTTTCGAGGCGCGCGCGTCCGTCAGCGCAAACCGAACACAAGAATGCGGCTCTGTTGGGCGCCTCCCGGCCACATCGGTGATTTCATTCCGGAAGCTACGCCGATGAGCTGTCGTCCTCCGGCGCGATAAGTGACAATGCCACCACCTGTGGATTGACCGGCGTTCGATTGCCAAAGGATGCTCCCTTTGTCCGCGTCCATGGCGTAGATCTGGCCTCCGAGATCCGCAGCGAACACCAGCCCACCGGCTGTCGGCGTCACGCCAGCGAGCATCGGGTGTGGCGCGTGATACTTCCAGCGGACACTGCCCGTCTCCGCGTCGAACGCCGTGAACCTAAAATCGCACATCTCGAACGCGGCAACGCCTAAGAAAGCGGGTTCTGCCAGCGCAAGCCTGGGAACCGCGCGAAGTCACCGTCGAGCGAGCAGAGAGTGAGGCCGTGCTCGATGGCGAGGGCGGCCAGATGAGAGTCTGGGACAAGGTTTGCTTTGCCGGCTTGGTTCTCCAAGAGAGAACCGAGCACCTCACGATGGCGTTCGGTTGGCTGGGGAATCCACACGGGCGGGCAATCCAACCACTCTTCCACCTGGCGCCAGGCCCCAGCTACGCTGGCTGGGCGCGTGAAGATTCGCGGGTTGGAAACCAGACGGACGAAGCCCAACGAGCTGGGCCAAGGCAATCCCACTGACGACGAGCTATTGAGCCGGCCGTCCAGCCATGCGTACGCCGCCTTGTGCCCGCGTAAACACGGAAACGTGCGCGTAAACGAGGAGGTTGGCCGACGAGAATCACCGGAAAGTTTCGCCTTCCGCGATGGCCAGCGCTTCGGTGACGTCATCGAGATTTCCGGGCAGACAAGAACCGAGAGAGACGACGGCTGTCCGGTGACGGCGTTGCGGCCGCGATTGCACCTGGATTTGTTTGAGGCCTTCGCGGAGGCGCTGGACGAGCGCGGCTACGTCACCCTTGATGGTCAGCGCAATGCGCATACATCAAGACATAAACCGGTTGATGTCCGGATGTCAACGGCGTTCTTTCGGGCGAGCGAGATCACATCTTGTCCGCCGTCATGATACGATTTCGAGGCATCCCTTTTGGGTGAGTGCAGTGGTTTCCAACGCATCGGGCCAGAAAAATCAAGGGAAGGAAGATAACGCTCATGAAAATATTTGCCGTCGTCGTACGAATCCTTCTCGGGCTGATATTTCTCGTTTTCGGCCTGAACGGGTTCCTGAGTTTTATTCCGATGCCCCCGCTGGCTGGCGTGGCTGGCGCCTTCATCGGTGCGCTCGCCAGCTCGCATTATTTATATCTGGTGTGCGGAGTGCAGTTGGTTGCGGCGGTTCTGTTGCTGATCAACCGATTCGTGCCGTTAGCGCTGGCGATGCTTGCGCCGGTCATCGCAAACATCCTCACATATCACGCCACGATGCAGCCGAGCGGTTTGCCGTTAGCGATCTTCACGACGATCCTCTGGATAATCCTGGTGTGGAGGTACTGCGCTCACTTTACGCCCCTTTTCGTGCATAAGGCCGGGTGAATTGATGCCGGTGGCCGTTCGTAAGCGGGCTGCAGGCGCGGGTACCGGCGACAATGCTACGGTACAAGCTATGCCGCAGGTTCCACCCTCCATCGTGATCGTCGGGCGTCCGAACGTCGGGAAATCGACGTTGTTCAATCGCATCACGGGGAAGCGGCGTGCCATTGTGGGAGATGAATCGGGGATTACTCGGGACCGGATGCACGGGTTGGCGCGCTATGACGGGCGGCAGTTTGAGGTGATCGACACGGGCGGCATTGTCGTCCGCGATTCCGAATACATACCCACCCAGATTTTGAAACAGGCGCAGGTGGCGTTTGAGAAAGCGTCACACATCATTTTTCTGGTCGACGGCCGCGCGGAGATCACGGGAGCCGACCGGGACCTGGCGCAGATGTTATTGCGTCTGGGCAAGCCGGTGACGCTGGCCGTGAACAAGGCGGATACCGTGGCGAGAGAGGACCTGGCGAACGAGTTCTACGGCTTGGGGATTCGCGACGTGTTTCCGGTGTCGGCGGAACACGGCATGGGCGTGAGTGAGCTGGTCGAGCACGTGACCGAGGGGATGGCCGAGACTCCGGCCGAGGAAGAGGCCGCGGCCATCAAGGTGGCGATCATCGGCCGTCCGAACGTAGGGAAATCGACGCTGCTGAACACGTTGACTGGAGAGGAGCGGGCCATTGTGTCGCCGATTGCCGGAACGACGCGCGACGCGGTGGATGCGCAGGTTCGCCACGGCGAGACGGATTATGTATTCGTGGACACCGCCGGAATTCGCCGTAAGGGCAAGACCAAGGAGATGGCGGAGAAGCTGAGCGTGGTGATGGCCCGCCGGCACATCCGCATGGCGCAGGTAGTGCTGGTTCTACTGGATGCGACTGAAGGCGTGCTGGGCCTGGACGCGACCATCGCCGGGTATGCGCACGAGGGCGGCCGCGCCTTGATCGTTTGCGTGAACAAATGGGACCTGATCGACAAAGGCAAGAAGCGCGCATTCGATCAACAGGTGAGAGATGAACTGAAGTTCCTGGATTACGCTCCTGTGGTGTTTTTGTCCGCGAAGACGGGCGAGGGCGTGGGGAAGCTGTTCAAACTCATCCGTGAGGTACACGAGTCGGCGGGGCGGCGCATTCCGACGGCGGAGATGAACCGCTTCGTGGAAAAGCTGCGGTTTGAAGAGCGCAAGATCTACTACATCACGCAGGCGTCGGTGCATCCGCCGACGTTTGTGGCGTTCACGGACCGCGCGGGGCCGCTGCATTTTTCGCACGAACGGCACTTGATCAACCAGATCCGAAAGAGGTTCGGATTTCAGGGGACGCCGGTAGTGCTGAAGACGAAATTTAAGGCGAAGCGGCGGGGACGAGGCTAGACGAAGGCTTCCGACGACGAGCGGCAAAGATGACCCAGCGGAGTCTCGCCGGTTGAGCTCGAATCCTTTGAAGGTCCTCCATTTCCGGCAAAGCAGCAATATCTGGGGGCCGGAAAAAGGTATCCTCGGCCTTTGCCGTTTGCTGCCAGTTTACGGTTTTAGCTGTGAAATTGTGATCATGTACCGGCGGAGCAAGGGCAGTCCTGCTGAACACCCGTTGGTCGCGGCATCACGCGCTCAGATGACTCCAGTTACCCAGTTGGATGGGCATGCGCACGCGCTGCCCAGTTCGGTCAAATGGTTGCGCCAGAAGCTCGAACGCGAGCAGTTCTCGATTCTCCACTCCCATGAGTACAAGACTGATCTCCTTGCTGCTCTTGCGGCCTGGGGAATACCAGGCCACCGACTGGCCCTTGTTGCCACGGTACGACACACCGAACCGGGCCTCCAGATGGCGCTTTTCCAGGCGCTAGACTCCCTGGTGCTGCACCGTTTCGATCGCTTGACCGGTCCCTCGTTGGGGGCACTCCAGGAATTGAAACGATGGCCAGCGCTGCGGAGCCGCGCGCAGGTGATCCATCACGCAGTTGAAGCTGTGGATAACGCTTTCCCCGCGCCCGACCCGGGCATGCCAGCCCTGCCTGCGCGCGCTGGCGGACCGTTGATCTCGATTGTGGGAAGGTTACAGGCGGTAAAGGGGCATCGTACTTTCCTGGAGAGTGCGAGAAAATTGCTGACGAAAAGGCCAGATGCTCAATTCTGGATTGCCGGCGACGGAGAGCTCCGCAACGAATTGGAGGCGATCACATCAAAGTTAGGCTTGACGGCTGCCGTCTCGTTTCTGGGCTATCGGACTGATGCACGGCATGTGATGGCTTTGAGCGACGTGGTTGTCTGCGCATCCCTTTACGAGGCGTTCCCGAGAGCCGTCCTCGAAGCGCTTGCTCTGGCGCGGCCAGTGGTCGCCACATGCGTGGGCGGCATTCCTGAAGCGATCCTGGGTGGAGAAACCGGTTTGCTGGTGCCTGCCGGCGATCCGGAGGCCATGGCTGCTGCTGTGCTGCGCCTGCTCGAGGACCGCGAACTTGCTCGAAGGCTTGCCAGCGCGGGCCAGAAGCTCGTTGGACGGCGCTACACGATAGAAGCACAAGCTTCAGCCCTGGCGGCCCTTTACCGGGAGGCGCTCGCGTGCACGTGAGAATGTTCGATCCGGGGAATTTCACGCCGCACTATGTGGAGAATCTGTGCCACGCGCTCACTGACCTGAATCTGCAGGTGGATCTCATCACGTCCTCGCCTTTATTTGAGCAGAGTTACCGTGACGAATGCGTCCGCGTAGACCTCCATTTTTTCAAGGTAACCAGGAGACGCTTTTTTCGCCGGCATGCGTCGCTACGCCGATTCCTGAAGGTTGTAGGCTATCCTCTTGGACTGTGGCGCACGTGGCAGGCGCTGAAGTTCGACTCGCCTGGCATTCTGCACGTTCAATGGTCGCTGGTTCCGCTGTTGGATGCTCTGCTGTTCCATAAGCTGCGCTCCAAAGGTTGGTACGTCGTTTATACTGCGCATGATGTTGTTTTTGAACTGGACCGCCCCATCCGGCGCTGGCTGTTCCGGCGTATGTACCGGGAGACGGATGCGGTTATCGCCCACACAGCCGGGCTGGCCAGGAAGCTGCGCGAAGACAGCGGCGACGTTCTGCCAGAAGTATTTGAGATTCCGGAAGGTATTTCGAAATTCCCCCTTTCACCGGATGTCGATCGGACTAGTGCACGGCGAGTTTTGGGATTGGACTCTACCGGTCCGCTTCTGCTCTTTTTTGGGATGATCAAGCGCTACAAGGGGCTGGAGTACCTTTTACGAGCTTGGCCCCGAGTGCTCGGGGAGTTTCCAAATGCCCGGTTGTTAATCGCCGGTGAGGTGATGCTGCCGATGAGTGTTCTTGATCGGCTCATCAGCACCCTGAAGATCAGAGACTCCATCTCACTGCGCCTGGGTTATGTCCCTCGGTCTGAAGCTCAATACTACTTTTGTGCGGCGGATGCCGTGGTGCTTCCTCACGTTCAAATCTCCACCAGCGGTGTGGTTCCGCTGGCCTACCGATATGGCCGCCCGGTAATTGCAACCTCGGCAGGCGCTTTGCCTGAAATAGTAAGGGAGGGCGAGACAGGTTTCCTTGTGCCACCGTGCGCCGAGCAACCGTTGGCCGACGCGATCTGCCGAGGGTTTCGGAACCCCGAGTGCCTGGTCAGAATGGGGGAACGCGCACGCGACTGGTTTGAAAAGGACCGCAGCTGGAAGGAGGTCGCCCGGCGCACCGCCGCGCTCTATAACTCTTTGGCGGAGCGAAAATCCGTATCGGAGGCCATCGAGCTCTGAGCATTGTTATGGCCCCGTAGGAGCCCCCCGGTTGTATGCCGCCACCGTTGAACCGTCAGAAATGCTTCGCTGAATCCGGTCACCAGGTGGCCGAACCACCAGGGCGCGCGCCGATACATTACGTCTATGCGGGGCAGCACGAAAGGATCCGATCGCGAATCAACAAAGCGAAGCGCAGTTCCGCAGCCGAGGCGGAACTGGCAACTGACGGCAAGCCGGACCGCGGGGTTCCAAGCGCCGTAGGGATACGCGAAGGTGTCAACAGCTTGACCGACGTTGTCCTCCAGGCAGGTCCGGCCATCCCGCAGCTCCTGCTCTACCTCGTCGGGCGAGAGCGACGACAGATCCGGGTGATGTACCGTATGGGCGCCTAATGCGACTCCGAGCCGAGCCGCTTCGCGAAGTTCCCGCCATCCCATGAGTTCGAGTTGTGCCGGGCGCTGCTGCCGTGACCGCCACCCATTGTGGAGGCCGCAGTATCCCGTGACAACAAACACGGTCGCTGGAAACCGGTACTCCATCAGAACAGGCAGCGCGTGCTCAAAGAAGTTCCGGTATCCATCATCAAATGTCAACGCCAGGGAGCCCGGGTGCTGCTGCACGCCCAACAGCGGTACTACAGGGGTTCTACTTCGAGCCAGGATCTCCATTTGTTCGCGGAAGGAGCCGGCGGGTATCGAGACTGCCGAGCCGGTCGCGTCCAGCGAGTGATAGGTCAGAATAGCGGATTTAGAACCATAGCCCAACATAAAATGTTAGATTCTTCCGGAGGAGCGAATGGCATTTGCGCGCATAGTTCAGGAGGCGATGGAAGCCCGGCCGCCGCGGATTGTTCGCCACATCGAGCAGACTGCTCCGATTGCCTCGAGCACCGGGTCGAAACGAGATGACCCGTGCGCTGGCTCGAAACGTATCCGCGCCATCTGGTTCAAATCCTGGAAAACTGCGGCAGCCTCTGGAAATTGTTTCGCAAAAACGTTGCAGGTCCGCTGGGTTAAATGCAACCTCATGAATTCATCCTCGTGAAAAACGGGATAAGAAGGCGGAACGCCCTTCTCGACTTCGAGAAAGGCAGAAAGCTCCGTCCACAGCCGTTCTGGCTGCCGGTATGCGGTCTGGGCGTCGATCAGGTACACGCGCCGCGGATGAAGCTTTGCCACCTCGAACAGCCGCCGGGATTGACGCGCATATGCGGGGAAGAAAGATACAGGATTAAGCAGCGGCAAAACGCGGATGCGCTTAAGGTAAGAGCAATAGTTCTCGAGCGGATGGCGGATTGGAATGATCAGGCGGGCATCGGGCAGTAGCCGCAGCCAGAAATCGATGAAAAGGAGCGTACGGGGATCCTTCCAGCCCCAGAGCCCGGGTCTTGCCAGCGATTCGAGAATTCGCACGGCATCTTCTTCTTCCTGGCTGGTTAGCGCCGCGGCAGTTGACGGCGCGAGGAGTGGGATGTCGGCGCCGCGAGGGTCGCTCTTGGCCAGCAGCCGCCTATGAAAGTTGACAATGGTTCTATCTTCAAAAAAGCCCCGCGGGTTGACGTAGCCGCCTTGGCCGAGATTTGTGCCAAGGTCCACGCCGTTGGCGCGCAGGAAACTGCCGAGGTAAGAGGTTCCACACCGGCTCAGCCCGAGGATCAGAACCGGCTTGCCTGGAAACTGTCTCTGGGGAATCATTGCGATGCCACCGGACGACTCAAGCCCTTCCGCCGGGAAGTGATGGCTGTCGAGGGCTTGCCGGAGGCCGCGAGCGCAGGCGCCCGTACATGGCTGAAGCCCGCGCAATCCACTTTTCTTCATCCGCCAAGTTGGTGGGCTGAAGGAAGTGGTAAAACATGCCGGGCGCGCGAATGAACTTCTGGCAAGTCATTTCAACAAAGGCTTCCCCCGCGGCTCGGGTCATGTCCATCGCCGTGGCGCCTTGCGTCTGCCGCTGGTACCCGAACTCTTCCATGCGGTGACCGGCCGCAGCTTCAATCGTCGACACCTGCCATGGTTCAAGTTCCCCACGCCACAACTCGGCCCGCACTGGATTTATCCTCTCATACGCCCGGTGGACCGGACGCCGGGGATCAAACTCGGCTGGATTTGGCTGAAGCATCGCCGCCTCATATTCGAGGCCGACGTGGTTACAGAGACGTCGCAGCTGCTCTTCCGGCCGGGCGACCAGGTCCTCGTACTTGACCAATACATAGTTGTCACGGGCTGAGATCGTGCGTGCCGCTGTGTTGAACAAGCGCCACGTGCGCGCGCCCATGAGTACGCTGCGACTCGCCCACGGCATCCGTATCAGAGAGCAGACCGCAGCGCGGGGATCCCGGACCAAATGGACGATGGTGCAATCTGGAAACCACTCGCAGAGAGTGTTGACATACAGAGCATGGTTAGGGGTTTTCTCACCGGTGTGCGGTTTGCCGTGGGAATCGGCGTAAACGCGCAGCATCGATGCAAACAGGTCGCGCCAGCTCACACCTTCCCTCATCATCCGTTCTCGCAAGACTTCGATGTTCATGCCCAACCGGCGGACCGGCTCCACTGCCAGATACGCTTCGACGACCCGGTTGCGGTTTGGTAGATTGCCGGGATCTCCGAAGGCATGCCGCCGGGAATACACACGGCGGAAATAGGCTGTCTCGCCGCACATGGCGAGTTGAGAATGGCGGTTGAGAGTTACACGGAGAAGCGTGGTCCCGCTGCGCGGGGCGCCTACGATAAAAACAGGAGTGCGTAATCGCTCACCGCGGGGCCTGGATTCGCCGTGGCTCATCTCAAACCCTGCGCCGCGTGTCGCCCGTGGCAATGGGTGCGAGGATCGTGGGTTCCCGAGCGAGTCCGAGCGGAAAGGAGCACAGGGTATCGAATAATTCTACTCCGTCTTCATCCAAGGAATCAGCGCGAGATCCGGTGAACCGCAGATGGCAGCACCGCGTGTTTTCGCGTTGGCGTCTGGCTCGTTACATGGACGGCGTGCACCGTGGATTTGTTGATCCGCTACGCAGTTGCTCGCCCGCTCTTTTGACCGCCGCCACCTACGGGTGCGCGCACGCCGACGGGTTCCAACGGAATGGTTCCAGGCTCGAGGCCTGCTTTTGCCAGTACCGTGTATACGAGGAAGCCGGCGAAAAAGCTGTATAGTACGGCGGGCTGCGAGTACGTTTGGATCGCTGGAGAGACTGGAAGGTTCGGCAGAATACCGATGAAGAATCCGACCGCCCAGGCGATGTATCCGGCCCAGTTGATGCCTTCGCGCGGGCCTTTCCATCGTCTGCCAGAGAGCAGGTAGTCGGCCGCCATGGCGCCGCAAATGGGGCCGAATGACGCGCCAACGATGGTGAAGAAGCCGATCAGGTTGGCGGCCACGCCGGTGACGGCGAGAACGATGGCCACGGTGACTCCGGCCATGGTGGACGACATGCGCTTCACGCCAGGGATCATGGTGGAGAAGCTGTTGCCTGCGATGAAGGCGCAGAAGCATGCCGGACCGATGGAAGCGAGGGCGAACAGGAAGAACATGGCCGTAGCAAGCAGGCCGCCGAGCGAGGAAATCACGGCATCGTAGCTATAGCTTTGTACGCTGGGGTCGAGTACGCGCGCACCGGCGACAGAAAGAATCGGCAGGCCGCCCGCGTAGAGGATCGCCACGGCAATTCCGAACAGGCCGCCCCAGCGGACGTCGGTTTCGTTGCGATTGTTCATGCCGAAGTCAGCGCCTGCGGCGCCCGCGGTAGCAAAGAAACCTATGACGATCTGGAGCAGCAGGGTAAAAGCCAGGAAGGGATTCGGGTCGGCGGGCACGTAGCTCGAAATGCCCGGAGCGGTCTTGGCGAACACGACCAGGATCATGAGGAAGGGAATTGCATTCAGCAGCAGCGACAGTTTCGCGACGTACTGAATGCCCTTCACGCCGACGAAGGCCATCACATAACCCCAGACGACGCCAATCACGATGAAGGGCAGGCTGCCGGGCTGCGCATCGGAGTGGAAACCGCTGAGGATGAACTTAGTGGCGAAGAACGTGCCGACGGCAAACCAGCCGACCTGCAACAGGCCCATCAGCAGGCCGGGCATGGCGTAGCCGCCGCGAGTACCGAAGGTCGAACTGCCGACGACGTAAAGCGGGAAACCGGTTTTCATGCCGAGCATGGCGGGGACGTAGTAGAAGAGCGCGAAGCTCAGCAGACCCGCGACCGCCAGGGCGAGGATACACAGCCCGAGTGATGCGTGGTTGATGGTGTTCTGTGCCATGGAAACGTAGAACGCGACCCACAAGAAAATGCCGGCGTAACTGGGCGCGGTCGAGGAATACCAGGGCTGGCGATTCTGCGGCGGGTTGGGAGAGGCTTTGGCGATATAGTCGGGGAGCATGGGAGGGTAGTATAGCGCGATGGGCGGGATGGCGGGGCGGGGTAGTGTCAAAATAAATGGGCGTAAGGACCACTCTACCCGGCAGTGTACGTCAAGGAAAGCACATCGACTCGATGCCCGCGGCAGATTTGATTCGAAGCCAAAAGTCTGTATAATTCAACGGCGATGGATTCGCTGAAGTTCGCGTTTGACACGCTGGTTGTCGGTGCGCTGGCTCTGCCCTGGCTTTGGCTGTTCATGCGCGTCTTTTTCCAGCGCAGCAAGAGCGAACCGGAGCTCAAGTTTCCCCTCCTGGGTGCCCTGTCTGAGCCGACGCGGCAAGCCGTGGCCGGAGTCCTGATCCTTGCCCTGGGGTACTTTCTGGGTTCCGCCGTCTCCCGGATCTCCAGCGACTTTTTCGACGACAACGAGATCCTCGGCGGAATGGCCACCCAAACCTCCATTCGGCGCGGAGTCTACCTGCACGAGTATTGCGATGTCCACAGCGTTCTTGTAGCGATCAAACTACCGGCGGAACTGATTGAGCTGCCGGGCGGACAAGCCGCTTTCTGCAAAAAGGAGAGCGATCAGCTGGAACCCTTGGTGGTCGAATTTTTCAGCCTGCAGGAGGGCAAGCTGCTGCTGGAGGGCGAGGAAAAACTCGGCCGCCTGCGCGAGTTTCATGACCAGATTGAAATCCTTCGCGGCGCCACTCTCAATGGGGCAATCCTTTTCGCACTGTCCTGGTTTGGTCTGTGTGCGCTCTACCGGGCGCGGCTCCCGGCGGGCAAACTGCGAACCCTCCTTAAGTGCGTGTCGTACGCGCCCGCCATGGCTTGCCTGCTCCTGGGCCTGTGGGAAATGAGACAACACTTTTCTCACTTGCACAACCTCACCCGGGGTCTCGTCGTCGACAGTCAGGCAACCCCCAACCCCTACGAAGGGCACCGCGATCCTCCGCTGGCAGAGGCGGTACTGGTCCTTCTTGGCGTCGGGGGTCTCTGCCTGCGCCTCACCGATGACAACCCGCGCTTGTTTCGCAACGTCTGCCTGATGGCGGGGGTCCTGACTCTGATCGCTTACGGCTCCTGGTGGTGGACGGAGGTTTTATACGACCAGCAGGTAATCCATTCGTTCCCGACCAATATTCAATCGCGTTTCAGATAGCTGGGATCCACGGGCTTTAGCCCGGACTTCTCACCAGTGAGTCGAGGGGCTGAGTTCGGATGAGAAGCATGTCGGTTTCTGGCGAGAGGAAGAAAACCGGCACACTACGGTTTGCGTGCAGACGCGGTGGGCCTGCTTGGCGCGAAACGGACGCACATCTTACGGCTCGTCATGCGCAAGGTGTTGTGGTTGACGGTAATAGGCATCGGCGTCGGCGCACCCTCTGCGATCGCCCTCGGCAAACTGATCCAAACCGAATTGTATGGCATGAAGGCCAGCGATCCGATGGTTATGATCGCGGCAGCCGTGGTGATTACGGCGGTGTCCGCTCTCGCAGCATATGTCCCGGCCCGGCGCGCGAGCGGTATCGACCCGACGCGGGCGTTGCGGTACGAATAAGGGTGAGTTCGTTAGCAGACGCAACCGCTCCCTCTGGTCGGGGCTCGTTTTCGGTCGGAATGCTTAACCGCTCATGGAGCCCAGGAACTGGGCGTTGGTTAGCGTCTTGCCGAGCTTGTCGAGCAGCAGCTCCATGGTTTCAACCGGCGATAGCGGGTTGAGCACCTTGCGGAGGATCCAGACGCGATTGAGCTCTTCTTTAGGCATAAGCAGCTCTTCTTTGCGGGTACCGCTTTTGTTGATATCGATGGCAGGGAAAACGCGCTTGTCGACCAATTTGCGGTCGAGGTGGATTTCCATGTTGCCGGTGCCTTTGAACTCTTCGAAGATCACGTCGTCCATGCGGCTGCCGGTGTCGATCAGGGCTGTGGCGATGATGGTGAGGGAGCCGCCCTCTTCGATATTGCGCGCCGCGCCGAAGAAGCGTTTGGGGCGCTGGAGAGCGTTGGAGTCGACGCCGCCCGAGAGCACTTTGCCCGAGGGCGGCACGATGGTGTTGTAGGCGCGAGCCAAGCGGGTGATGGAATCGAGCAGAATGACGACATCCTTCTTGTGCTCGACCAGGCGCTTGGCTTTCTCGATCACCATTTCGGCCACCTGCACGTGGCGGGTAGCGGGCTCATCGAAGGTGGAACTGATCACCTCGCCGCGCACGGAGCGCTGCATGTCGGTGACTTCTTCGGGGCGCTCGTCGATGAGCAGAACGATGAGCGAGATCTCGGGGTGATTTGCGGTGATGGAATTGGCGATGGATTGGAGCAGCATCGTTTTGCCGGTACGGGGCGGGGAAACGATGAGGCCGCGCTGGCCTTTGCCGACGGGCGTGAGCAGATCCATCACGCGGCCGGAGAAGTTTTCCTTCACGGTTTCGAGCTTCATACGCTCGTTGGGATAAAGCGGCGTGAGGTTGTCGAAGAAGATCTTGTTGCGGGCTTCCTCGGGCGGCTCGAAGTTGATGGCGTCGACCTTGATGAGAGCGAAGTAACGCTCGCCTTCTTTGGGCGGCCGGATCTGGCCGGAGATGGTGTCGCCGGTGCGCAGATCGAAGCGGCGAATCTGCGAGGGCGAGACGTAGACGTCGTCGGGGCCGGGCAGATAGTTGTACTCAGGGGCGCGCAGGAAACCGAAGCCGTCGGGAAGGCATTCGAGGACGCCTTCGGAGAAGATGAGGCCGCTCTTTTCAGCTTGCGTTTGCAGGATCTTGAAAATCAATTCCTGCTTGCGCAACCCGGCGGCGCCCGCGACACCCAGGTCTTTTGCGACCTGGTTGAGCTTCTGGATGCTCATATCTTTTAGCTCGACGAGGTCGAGCGTGGGTGAGCCGTTCTTGGCGATGGCGCCGGTCGAGTGCTTGCGGCGCTGCCCCTGACCCTGTTGCGGCTGCTGGCCGCCGGCTTGTTCGGAGGAGCGCTCGCCGCCACGATCGGGCCGGTCGCCGCGGTCGCGGTTGTCCGGTCCACGGCCTTCGCGCTGGTTGCCGCGCTCCGGGCGCTCGCCTCGCGATTCGGTTCGTTCGGCGTGTTCGCCATCCCCGGTTGCCGGGGGCGCGATTTCGACAGGCTTTTGCTCGCCATTGTCTGCGGATTCGCGGGTGGTTGTCTTTTCAGTCTTTTCCTGAGGTGGGTTCGGAGTTACAGACTGTGGTGTGTTTTCGTTATCGCTTGCCAAATTTCCCTCACTCCTCGGCCTGTGACAGCCGAGCATGCCAGCGGCTCGGCGCCTTCCTTACGGATGGCGGTGAGAATCCGCTGTGCGTCCGATTGATTGAGTTTGTCCATCTTCGTGGCGATCACCAGGTATCGCCGGCCGTGCGCCTCGAGCCATCGCTTCAATTCCAGATCGTTGGGCATCCAGCCGCGGCGGGCATCCAGAATGAGAAGCGAAGCTTGAAGTGCGGGTCTTGTCAACAAATAATTTTCAATGAGCTTCTTCCAGCCGTCGGCCTGCTGCCTGGAAACCTTTGCGTAACCATATCCTGGCAGGTCGACGAAATAACATGCGCCCGAGTTATTTGCGGCTCCACGAGTGACCCGATAAAAGTTGATCGTTTGTGTGCGACCCGGCGTGTTACTGGTGTGAGCCAGCCCCTTGTGCCCGATCAGGGCGTTGATCAGGCTGGACTTTCCGACGTTACTTCTCCCTAAAAATGCGATTTCGGCCAAACCATCAGAGGGGAACTGATCCGGCGAGGCCGCACTAACTATGAAATCTGCTAACAAACTACCAAAAACCGCGGCGCGCGGCAAACCCCTGACGATTGCCGCAGGCCTCCAGGCATGAACGCCTAATCCCCTAATGCGCCCGAGTCTCGCCAACCGGGGGCTGTACAGCAACCTCTACGGCGGCGGGCATGGGCAATGCCACGATCTCGCTTTCCAGCGCGATTCTCAGAACTTCGTCCATGTTCTCGACGAAGTGAAGCTTCATGACGTTGCGGATATTCTCGGGAATGTCCGGCAGGTCCTTCTGGTTGTCCGGCCGGCATGATCGCTTCGAAGATGCCGTGGCGGTGCGCGGCCATCAGCTTTTCCTTGAGGCCGCCGATGGGCAAGCACCTTGCCGCGCAGGGTGATCTCGCCGGTCATGGCGACGTCGCCGCGCACCGGAATTCTGGTGAGCGCGCTGCAAATGGTGGTGGCAATGGTGATGCCGGCCGAAGGTCCGTCCTTGGGGATGGCGCCTTCGGGGATATGCAGGTGCACGTCCAGATTGCGGTAGAAATCGCGCGGCAGGCCGAACTGATGAGCGCGCGAGCGGATGTAGCTCATGGCCGCCTGGGCCGATTCCTGCATCACGTCACCCAGCTTGCCGGTAATGGTCAGCTTGCCTTTGCCTTCCATCAGGGTGGCTTCCGTAGTCAGGATCTGGCCGCCGACTTCGGTCCAGGCCAGCCCGACCGCGGCGCCGATTTCGTTCTTCTTGTCGGCCGTGAGGTCGCGGAACTTGTCGGGCCCAAGCAGGTCGGGCAGCTTCTCGCGCGTGATCGACTTCGAGAGGAAGCTCTGTCTTGTCCTTGCCGGCTCTCGTGATTGACGACCTTGCGGGCGATCTTGCGGCAGATGTTGCCGATTTCGCGCTCCAGGTTGCGCACGCCGGCTTCGCGCGTATAGTACTGGATCAGGCCGGTCAGACCCGCATCGGTGAACTCGATCTGCTTGGCGCAAGACCCGGTCTGCTCCATCTGCTTGCGCACCAGAAAGCGCTTGGCGATTTCCATCTTCTCGAGCTCGGTGTAGCCGGAGAGGCGGATGACTTCCATGCGGTCCTGCAGGGCCGGTGGAATGGTGTGCAGCACGTTGGCGGTGGCGATGAAGAAAACCTGGCTCAGATCGTATTCCACGTCCAGGTAGTGGTCCACGAACATGAAATTCTGTTCGGGATCGAGCACTTCGAGCAGGGCCGCGGACGGGTCGCCACGGAAATCCATCGACATCTTGTCGACTTCATCCAGCATGAAAACGGGATTCCGGGTGCCGGCCTTTTTCATCATCTGGATGATCTGGCCGGGCAGCGCGCCGATGTAGGTGCGGCGATGGCCGCGAATCTTCGGCCTCGTCGCGCACGCCGCCGAGCGACATGCGGACGAACTTGCGGCCGGTGGCCTTGGCGATGGACATTCCGAGCGAGGTTTTGCCCACGCCGGGAGGCCCGACGAAGCAGAGAATCGAGCCCTTGGGATTCTTCACCAGGCGGCGCACGGCCAGGAATTCGAGGATGCGCTCTTTGATCTTCTCCAGGCCGTAGTGGTCGGATTCGAGCACCTCCTCGGCGAACTTGAGGTCGCGGATTTCCTTGGACTTCTTCTTCCACGGCACCGCCAGCAGCCAATCGAGATAATTGCGCGAGACGGTGGATTCGGCCGACATGGGCGGCATGTTTTCCAGCCGCTTCAGCTCGGCCATGGCCTTTTCCAGCGCGTCCTTGGTCATGCCGGCGGTCTCGATGCGCTTTTTCAGCTCGTCGATTTCGCTCTTTTCGCCGCGGCCCAGCTCCTTCTGGATGGCCTTGATCTTCTCGTTGAGGTAATACTCTTTCTGCGCCTTCTCCATCTGGCGCTTCACGCGGCCCTGGATGGTGCGATCGACATTGAGCTTTTCGATCTCGATGTCGAGCATCTCGGCCACGCGCGTCAGGCGGTCGATGGGATCGAAGATTTCGAGCAGCTCCTGCTTCTCTTCGATGGTGAGCTGCAGGTTGGCGCCCACGGTGTCGGCGAGTTTGCCGGGATCGTCGCACCCGGATGGCCGCGATCATGGTTTCGTAGTTCAGGTTCTGGCTGAGCTTGACGTATTGCTCGAACAGGCCGGTGACGCGGCTGACCAGCGCTTCGAGCTGCGGGCCGGCTTCGACCTTGATAGTTGAACGTGCGCACCACGGCGCGGAAGAAGCCTTCGTCATCGGTGACCGAAACCACTTTGGCGCGCTCCACGCCCTCCACCAGGACCTTGATGTTGCCGTCGGGCAGCTTCAGGCTCTGGACGATGTTGACGATCGTGCCGACGTTGTAAATCTCGTTGGGCTTGGGTTCGTCGATGGAGGCATCGTGCTGGGTGGCGAGGAAGATCTTCTTGTCGCCGGCCATGGCCTCTTCGAGCGCCCGCACGCTCGATTCGCGGCCCACGACGAACGGCGTCATCATGTACGGAAAGATGACCACGTCCCGGATGGGCATCATCGGCAGACGTTTTGTATCGGATTTTTCCTTTGAAGTAAGCATTGATCTCCGCAGGAGGCATGGCCGACCCCTGGATCCGCGGTGCAGCGCCGGAAGCCTAGGACTACGGCTCTGGCGGCTAGCCGGCCTTTTCTAATAGTGTAAGACTGATCTTCTGGGACAGCACCATCTCTTTGGTGACCTGGAACTCCCGCACCTTCTTGTAGGAAGGCAGGTAGTACATCAAGTCGAGCATCAGGTCTTCGAGAATCATCCGCAATCCGCGCGCGCCCACCTTGCGCTCCATGGCCAGCATCGGCGATGGCTTCGAGGGCATCGTCGCTGAATTTCAGGCGCACATTCTCAAACTCAAACAGCTTCTGATACTGCTTGATGATGGCGTTCTTGGGCTTGGTCAGGATCTGGATCAGCGCCGAGCTTGTCCAGATCTTCCAGCACCGCGACCACCGGCAGCCGGCCGATGAATTCGGGGATGAAGCCGAATTTGATCAGATCGATGGGCTGCGACCTGCGCGAGCAGATCGATATCGCGCCGCCCGCTCGACGGTCATACGGCTTGACGTGGCCTTTGTCCTCTTCGCTGCAGGAAGCCCATGGACTTCTTGCCGGTGCGCCGCGCGATCACCTTCTCCAGGCCCGACGAACGCGCCGCCGCAGATGAACAGGATGTTGGTGGTGTCCACCGGGGTGAATTCCTGGTGCGGGTGCTTGCGTCCGCCCTGCGGCGGAACATTGGCGACCGTGCCTTCCAGAATCTTCAGCAGCGCCTGCTGCACGCCTTCGCCCGAAACATCGCGCGTGATGGAGGGATTCTCGTCCTTGCGGCAGATCTTGTCGATCTCGTCGATATAGATGATGCCCTGCTGGCACTTCTGCACGTCGCCGTCGGCCGCCTGCAGCAGCTTGAGGATGATGTTCTCGACATCCTCGCCCACGTAGCCGGCTTCGGTCAGGGTGGTGGCATCCACGATGGCGAACGGCACGTCCAGAATCTTGCGCCAGGGTCTGCGCCATGCAGCGTTTTGCCGGTGCCGGTGGGGCCGATCAGCAGGATGTTGGATTTCTGCAGTTCGACCTCGGTGTTGCGCATCCGGTTCATGTGGATGCGTTTGCAGTGGTTGTAGACCGCCACCGCCAGCTTCTTCTTGGTGGCTTCCTGCCCGATCACGTACTGGTCCAGGAACTCCTTCACTTCCAGCGGCTTGGGAATCTTGTTGGGAGCTGCCGGAGGGCGGCTCGGCCTTGTCGTCCTCGAGAATCGAGTTGCAGACCGCGATGCACTCGTCGCAGATATAAGCGCGCGGGTAGTCGCTGGGGGAGGAGATCAGCTTTCCGACTACGTCCTGGCTCTTATGACAAAACGAACACCGTAAAGCATCATCCGATCCGGCACGCTTCACGCATTATTCTCCTCTTCCGCCTGTCGGCTGCCCTGGGGGAAGTGGCTGCTTTCGGGCGCAGTTTACTTTCAGGAATGCCATCTTCATTATCACCTGAACTGGCTCCGGAGGCAATTGAACATCGGATAGCATTAATCCTGTTGCATACTTCTGGCGTAGGAGGGAGTACTGCATCTGGGTATGGACTATTCATGCGCCGTCTTGCTGGGCATGTTCGAACAGGAAATTCAGGGTTTTCTCGGTCTGGATGTGCGAGGCGATCCGGCCCAGCGTTCCGTCCTTTTCGAACCGCATGCGCAGCGCGGCGAACGGCTCGCGCTGCTGGCGGGCAATGCGCTCGACTTCCTTGTCCACCTCGTCGCGAGTGGCGCCGATGGCTTCCCGCTCGGCGATCCGCGAGAGCAGCAGCGAAGCCTTGACTTCGCGCAGGGCCTTGTCGCGCTGGGTTTCCTTGACTTTTCCCAGTCCAGCTGGATCTTGCTGGGATCGACGCCTTCCGCCGCCATGGCGCGCAGGGTCTGCTCGACGCGGTTGCGCATCTGGCGGTCGATGAACGCTTCCGGCACCGGGAAACTCGTGCGCGTCCACCAGCTTTTCGACGATCTTGTTCTTGGCCCCCTGCTGGGCTTCGTGCTGGCGCTGGGCGAAGATGTCCTTGCGCAGCGGCTTCGCGCAGTTCGTCCACGGTGCGAAAGTCGCCCAGATCCTGCGCGAACTCGTCGTTCAGCTCGGGCAGTTCCTTCTTGCGGATGTCCTTTGACCGTGGCGTGGAAACGCACGGTTTTACCCGCCAGCTTGGCTGCGCCATAATCCTCCGGGTAGGTGACCTCGAATTCCTTCTCCTCGCCGGGTGACAGGCCGCGGAGGTTCTCGGTGAAGGCTGGCGAGGGTGTCTGCGGCCGCCGATCTCGAGCATCATCTCATCCTGCTTGACCGGCGCGCCTTCGACCCCGCCAAGGCTCTCGAGCGCGACTACGGCGTAGTCGCCATCCTCGAGCGGGCCGGGGATCGACGTTGACGTATTGTCGGCCTTCTGCTCGCGGATTTCCTCGATGCGTTTGGCGATGTCCTCGTCGGTGACTTCGGGATCGTGGTAGGGCACTTCGAGATCTCTGGTAATCCTTCAGTTCGATCTCGGGAACAACTTCGAATTCGGCCTTGAAGCGCAGCGGCTCGCCGTCGTGGAAATGCACGTCGGTGATATCGGGCGTGCCGACGATTTTGAGCTCCTGCTTTTGCAGTTCCTGGTCGAGAAACTTGGGGACCAGGTTCTCGATCACCTGCTGCCGGATATCGCCCGCGAACTGTTTGCGAATGAGGCCCGCCGGCGCCTTTCCGGGGCGGAAACCGGGCAGTTTGGCGCGCTGCTGAAATGAGCTGACGACTCGCTCGGTTTCGGTGTCCACAGTTTCCACGGGTACTGAGATTTCGAGCGAATGCCTGCAACCTTCTACTAATGCCAAATGGGATTCACCTCGGTGGAGTCGTTTTTATTGTAGCATTTCGTCAAGAAGGAGGATGTCGAGGAGTTCGATACGGCGAAATGTTGCGTCATTAGAGATCAGAGCGGTGGCACCTGAGACGGCGGCGGTGGCCACCTGAATCGCATCGGGAGTCCGGAGGTTGTGCTCGGCTCGGATTTGGGCGGCTCGATCGGCGATTTGGAGTGTCGGCGCGATCCACTCGATGTGAGGATAGGTGAGGAGAAAAGAGTAGAATTTATCAACCGCACGGATGTCACCGACGCGATAGGGGCGTACCAAGGCTTCGGTCATGGTGAGAGTTGACGTGACAGCGTGGCCCTCCGATTCCAGCCAGGTGAAAATTCGGCTTGCCAGGTTGAAGTACTTTGGATTGGCTTCGACCGCGTAAATTACGATGCTGGTGTCTAGAGCGATGCGACGGTGACGGTCCAGAAAGCTCTCGATACGTGGCGTCACTACCAGCTTTCGCGTTCGCGCTGCAGATAATCGGGAGGATACATACCCTTGCCCATACCCAATATCGCCTTCGCATAGCTTTTGGGTTTGCGCATAATAATGATCGTTTCTCCACGCGGAACGATGATGACTTTATCGCCGGCCTTTAGGCCCAGCGCTTTGCGCGCCTCAAGCGGAATAACGATCTGATTCTTGCTGGAGAGCTTTGCCTCAGCCATGTTATCTACCTCCTTTACATTTTCGCACAAAGTAAAGCGGCTACAGATTGGGCACACTCCGCCTTGGTACGATCAGTTCTTGAGCGAGACTGAGAAGCTGCGCGAACTGCCTGCGGTGTACGAAGTCTTGTCACGTTTGGACGAGATTCTGACGCGGTATCCGCGCGGGCTGGTCACGGTGGAGGTCCGGCGGGTGATCGAGCTACGGCGGGCGGGAATTCGGGCAGGGAACGGCGCGGGGCAGGTTGCGATCGAGGTAGAGGTGGCTCGGTCGCTCGAAGCATTGGCACGCCCGTCGTTGAGACGGGTTATCAACGCCACGGGCGTGGTTCTGCACACCAACCTGGGCCGGGCGCCTTTGGGCTTGCAGGAGCCGATTTCGGGATACTCAAACCTGGAGTACGATCTTGGCGCCGGCCGGCGGGGTAAGCGGGATATCCACGCGAGCTTGCTCTTCGAGCGGCTGGTGGGATCCCCGGCCATTGCCGTCAACAACAACGCAGCGGCGATTTATCTGGCGCTGAACGAGATGGCGCAGGGCCACGAGGTCATCGTTTCGAGGGGCGAGCTGATCGAAATCGGAGATGGCTTTCGCATCCCGGAAATCATGCAGCGGTCGGGGGCAGTCCTCTGTGAAGTGGGCACAACCAACCGCACCGGCATCCAGGATTACCGCAACGCCATCAACGAGCGCACGCGCCTTCTGTTGCGCGTACACCCCAGCAATTTCAGGATCGAGGGATTCACGTCGCGGCCGGAGCTGGCCGAGCTTGTAGCGCTGGGCAGGGAACGCGGGATTCCGGTCTACGAAGATCTAGGCAGCGGGTGCGTGGTGGATCTGCGGCCGTTCGGCATTGATGAGCCCGTGGTGGCGGAAAGCCTTCGAACCGGTGTGGATCTGGTTTCCTTCAGCGGCGACAAATTGCTGGGCGGGCCGCAGGCGGGGATTCTGGCGGGCAAGTCCGATCTTGTGGGACGGCTCAGGCGCAATCCCATGTTCCGCGCGTTGCGGCTCGATAAACTGATTTATCAGGCACTCGAAAATACGCTGCGCGCGTTAGTCTTCGAACAATGGGAGCGCATTCCGGCTCTAGCGATGATTCGCATGACCGCGGAGCAGACTCGCGAGCGTGCGGAGCGGCTGGCAGCGGCATTATCGGCACTGGGGGCACGCGTTGAGCCGGGTGAATCGGTAATCGGCGGCGGGTCGACGCCCGCGCAGTCGATTCCAACCTGGCTGATTGTGATTGAGCCGAAGGATGTGATGCAGGCGGAGAAGCGGCTGCGGTTGGGCGATCCGCCGGTGATTGCGCGAATTGAGGACGAACGGCTGCTATTGGATTTGCGGACGGTGTTTCCGGAAGAGGAAGGGGCGCTGGCGCGGGCGTTAGGGGGGCTGGCGGAGTAGCGGGGACGGTTGGATGAAATCGGGGATGAAATCGGGACGGAGACCTCGATTCCCGATTCTTTTCCAACCCAGCCACGGCGTCGCGCGCGCGTGCGCATCCAGGAAACACGCGGAATAGCTTAGGTAGAAACGGGAATTGAGGTCTCCGTCCCGGGTTTGCGGGGTTTGTCTGCTTGGGGCGGGGACAGGCAGCACTGTCCACGACGTGCGCGTCGGACGGTTGAAGTGGGGTGGATTAGGGACAGTGAAGCCAGTCCCCTATGCACCGACTAGGCGCGTTCTTGATAGGTGCCTTCGGCGGTGCTGACGCGGATTTTTTCGCCTTCGATGATGAAGGGTGGCACTTGCACCACGAGGCCGGTTTCCATTTTGGCGGGTTTTGTGACATTGGACACGCTGGCGCCTTTGATTCCGGGCTCGGTCTCGACCACGGTCATGTCGACGGTCGGGGGCAGTTCGACGCTGATGGGCTTGCCTTCGTAAAACTCTACCTTTACGTGGAGCTGGGGAATGAGGTAGCTCACGGAGTCGCCAAGAATGTCCTTTGTCAGGTGCATCTGCTCGTAGTTTTCTGTGTTCATGAAGTAGTAATATTCGCCGTCGTCGTACAAATACTCCATTTCGTGCTCTTCCAGACTGGCGCGCTCCACTCGGTCTTCCGAGGAGAAGCGGTGCTCAATCATCGATCCATTGCGAAGGTTGCGCATCTTGGCCTGCACAAATCCGCGGAGATTTCCAGGCGTCCGGTGGTTCACGCTGAAGACGGAAAACAACTCGTTATTGAACTTGATAACCATGCCGGGGCGCATTTGTGTTGATGCAATCATGAAACCAGCTCCAAATGGAAGAGATTAGTCGAGCAGGACTAAGTGCTCAGTATAGCAGCTAGAACGGCAAAATCTCTTCGCGCAGCGGATCGAAGTCGATGCGGCGCTTCTCCACGTAAGCGATGTTGCCCAAGTGAGAGGCTTGCGCCGAACGGTGGCCGATGAGGACATCGCCGTTGGGCAACTTGCGGGAACGAACGCACTCAAGAAAGTTGTTGACATGATCGAGAGTCATGTCATGGGGCTCAGCTTTCACAGTGACGGGCTGCTCATTTCTGCCCACAGGATGAAATTCGTAATGACTCGCGATCGATATAGAGCCGTCCTTCAGTGCCGCACATTTCGACCGCGGCTCCGCGGATTCCCGGCGCCAGCGTGGCTTCAAAGGTAGCGGTGAATTCAGACGGATATTCCAGCAACACGTTGATGGTGTCGGGAGCTGTCCGGCCATCCTTGTAGTTGTAGACGCCGCCTGCGGCGGCCGCCGATTTAGGAATTTCCTGGCCCATGAACATATGGACCACGTCGATCCAGTGAGTGAAGAGGTCGGTCACCTGGCCGCCGCCGAAATCGAGATACGCGCGGAAATTCCAGTACTGCTGGGGATCGTAGTCGCGCCACTTCACCGGGCCCAGATAACGGGCCCAGTCGAGATTGGACGGCTTCTGCTGTAGTGACGCAGGGGCATGGCGAAGGTGGTAGCTGTTGCCGTGCCACCAGGTGCGCGCGAGCGTGATTTTGCCCAGGCGTCCGGAATCGAAATATTCATGCTTGGCGCGCAAATAATGAATGCCGGAGCGCTGCTGCATACCTACCTGGCAGATGCGTTCATTAACGCGCGCGGCTTTTACAATGGGCGGGCCTTCTTCGATCTTCAGTGTCAGCGGCTTTTCGACATACACATCGCGGCCGGAATTGAGGGCGTCGATGGCGACGGGCGCGTGCCAGTGGTCGGGCGTGGCGATCAGGACCGCGTCGATTTCTTTCATCTCGAGAAGCTTGCGGTGGTCGGTGAAGTCTTTGGCGTGAGTTGCCTTCTGCCGGGCCTTGTCGATCTGCTCGCCGTAAATGTCGCACACCGCGGTCACGTCAACCGCTGGATTCTCCTGGAACTGCGACATATCGTGCCGGCCGCGCTCGCCACAGCCTACGACCCCGAGCTGAATCTTGTCATTCGCGCCAAGAATACGGGAATAAGAAAGAGCGGTGAGGGCGCCGGCGCCGCGCAGCAGATCGCGCCGTTTCAGTTCGGTAGGCATTGGTAGATTATACTTCGGCGCTTTGCGCCGAGCGATGCCGGTCGACGCTTTGGCGTCGAGCGATACTGCGCATCGCGGACACGGCGACACGGCGACGCGGGGACGCGGCGAATGGGTGGTGCTGCGCGGCGAAAGCTACTGGTGCTCGGGGTGGGTGCAGCCGGGGAATGAGGGTAGGGCAGTGTTGCCTTTGTAGCCGAGTTCTTGGACGAGGCCGATTTGGGAGGTGTAGTAGCCGTCGGCGGTCAGGCTTTTGAGCATGCGGAAGAACCTGGCGCCGGGTGGGTTGAGATCGTCGCGGTCCGCGGCGGCGCTTAGGGGTGTGAGGAGATCGATTTGCTGCTGTTCGGGGAGTTCGATGAATCGCTTGCCGGCCGACTGCTGGTCCAGCCAGATTAGTCCTTCACGCATGTGCGGTTGATGTTCCGGGTTGGTATGTACTACGTAGTCGATGTATTCGGGCACGCCGGCCGCCACGGCTCCGGGGGTATCGGTCGGTGGAATGATTAGGTCGGCGAGACGTGAGAGTGTTTCGTATTCGGTTGCAGTGAAAAACCTCGGTATGTACGGACCGCGTGGGGGCTGCGCCTGTGCCTGGGTCCCGTGCTGATGCTGGCCGTAGAGATCGTTGGCGGCGAAGGGGAAGGCGCACGTGGTTCCGATGGCGCCGATAATTTTGAGGGTGTCGCGGCGGGTCTCCATCGTTATACTTCTCCTTTTCGTAATCTGTCCGCAATGTGATCCGCTGCACGAGCGGCTAGCGACATGATGGTGTGGGTTGGATTTTTTTCGGAGGCTGAGGGAAATACGCTGCCATCCACCACGTAAAGATTGGGCACGTCGTGTGTCCGGCAATCGGCGTTGACTACCGATGTCCGCGGATCTGCGCCCATGCGGCAGCCGCCGAGTTCATGGTTGGGCTGGGGTTCCTGGGAAATGTCGTGAAACTCGGAGCCTGCGGCCGCCAGAATTTCGTGCGACCAGCGCTGCATCTCGCGGAAAATCTTCATATCGTTTTCGCCCCAGGTTAGGGTGCGGCGCGCCGTGGGTAAGCCGTAGGAGTCGAGTTTTTCATAATCGAGATCGATGAAGCTCTGTTTGTTGGGCAGCATCTCGCCATAGGGCGAGAAGACCACAAATGCCGGGTAGCGTTCTTTGACCGATTGCTTGAAAGTCTTCCCGAAACCGGGCATCGAGCGCGCCCATCCCACGGATCTCCGATTCTGGTAGTTGAACTGGATGCCGAAACTGCGCGCGAAATCACGCTTCCGGCTATGCATGAACGAGGGGATGTAGGCGTGATCGAGAAAGCCTTCGTCATCGATGGCGGGCTGTCCGATGAGGTCTTTGAGAAACACCTCGACGCCGCCCGTGAAGTGAGGGATAAAGTTGCGGCCTAACTCGCCACTCGAATTGGCGAGGCCATTGGGGTAGAGCCGCGATTTCGACATCATCAGCAAGGCGACGCTTTGGACGCACGCACAGGCAACCACCACGGCACGCCCCCGTACTTCGCCTTCGGTCTTAGTGGTTCGGTCGAGAAACCGCACACCCGTAGCGCGATTTTCGTTCGAAACAACGACCTCGCGCACGATAGAGTTGGGATAGAGATCGAGGTGGCCGGTCTTCAGGGCCGGGAGCATGTGGACATCGTAGGAGTTGTACTTCGCGATCACATCGCAACCGGCCATGCAGTTCCCGCAGAAGTGACAAGCCGGGCGCTGTGGGGAGGCAATGCTGCGCGTAGCCTTGCGCACGTGAATGACCTTGACGCCGAGCTGGCGGGCGCCGCGGCGTACTATCATGTCGCTGCATTTCATCGGTACCGGGGGGAGAAAGACGCCGTCGGGAAGATCTTCAAGGTGATCGAGGTTACCGCAGACGCCAACTTCGCGCTCGATCTTTTCGTAGAAGGGCGCCAGGTCTTCATAATCTATGGGCCAATCCTGGCCCGCGCCGTCGATGGATCGGCCTTTGAAATCGCGATGGCTCAAACGCCAGGCGACGGCGTTCCAGGTGAGACTCTTGCCGCCCAGACCGCGGCTGCGCTCGGATTCGAACCCTGCGACACCGGGGCGCATGGTGGGGATGTGGCGGTCGGGAAAATCGAATGGCATGCCGTGGGTGTTGAAACCGGTGCGGGAATCAATTTTCGGTCCGCCCTCGATCACCGCGACATCGACGCCCCGGCGCGCCAGGTGTGCAGCCAGTGTGCCGCCGGATGCGCCGGAGCCGACGATCAGGACATCGTAGACCTGTTTCGGCATTGGTAACTACGTTAATACAAATAGTGGGGGGTGGGGTGGTTACCGGTGGTTCGGCCCACATATCAACGCCGAGACGCCGAGGGTAAAGTTAAATCTGATCGTGAAGATCGACACTTGGCAAGAAACGCGGGGGCTTGCGGAATTTTGCTGCCTGCTCATATGCGAATGCCAGGCGGATGAGCACCGGCTCGCTGTATGCTTTTCCGACGAAGGAAATTCCGACGGGCAGGCCGAAGACTTGGCCGGCGGGGACGGTGATGTGCGGGTAGCCGGCGACGGCTGCGGGGCCGGTGAACGCTGCGGCACCGGCGGGATCTCCATTGACCAGATCGATGGGCCAGGCGGGCGGGGCAGTGGGAGCCACCAGAGCGTCTAGTTTGTACCTCGTCATCACGGCGTCGATTCCATGCTTGCGCGAGAGTTCGTGGTCCTTTTTCAGGGCCTGTAAGTAAGCAGGGGTGGTGAGCGGTCCCTTCTCCTGGGCCTTGATCATCATGTCCTGGCCGAAAAAGGGCATTTCTTTGTCGGCGTTCCGGTCGTTGAAATCGATGATGTCTTTGAGCGTGTGGACGGGCGCTTTAGGACCCAGCCGCTCGAGATATGCGTTGAGATCGGCCTTGAACTCGTAGAGCATCACTTCGAGTTCGGAATCGCCGAACTTGCCCATGCTGGGAAGATCGGCGGGATCGATGATTTCGGCTCCTAAATGCTTCATGGCGTCGAGGGCGGCGGCCATCAGTTTGTCGACGGTATCGCTGAAACCGAAAAATTTGCGTGCAACGCCGATGCGGGCGCCACGAAGACCGTTAGGATCGAGAAATTTCGTGTAGTCCGATTGTGCTTTGCCGCCACTTTCACTGGTGATGGTATCCCTGGCATCGATTCCAGCCAGCGCGCCGAGCAGAATCGCGGCGTCGGTAACGGTGCGCGTCATGGGACCGGCGGTATCCTGGCTATGCGCGATGGGAATAATGCCGGAACGGCTGACCAGTCCGAGTGTCGGTTTGATGCCCACGAGTCCATTGATTGACGAAGGGCAAGTAACGGAGCCATCGGTTTCCGTGCCCACGGCGAGGCGCAAAGATTCGCCGCAGTGGCCGCGCCCGAGCCCGAACTCGAGCCGCAGGGCTTGCGATCGAGCGAATAGGGATTGCGCGTCTGGCCGCCGCGTCCGCTCCAGCCGCTCGAGGAGTGGCTGGACCGGAAGTTTGCCCACTCGCTGAGATTGGTCTTGCCGAGAATCACGGCGCCGGCCGCGCGCAGCTGCTGAGCGACAAACGCATCGCGGGGGGCGATGGAGCCGGAAAGGGCAAGCGATCCGGCGGTGGTCATCATGCGATCGGCAGTATCGATGTTGTCTTTGATGAGTACGGGAACGCCGTGCAGCGGGCCGCGCGGGCCTTTCTCATGGCGCTGCTTGTCGAGAGCATCGGCGATCGCCAGCGCGTCGGGATTCAGCTCGATAATGGCGTTGATGGCCGGACCGCGCTTGTCGATTTCGTTGATCCGCTCCAGATACTTTCTCGGCGATGGACCGTGCGGTGTATTTCGCCCGACTTCATGCCCGCCTGCAAATCGGTGACCGTCGCTTCGTCCAGCTCGAAGGGCTTTACGGATACCGGCGATGGCGAGGCGGATTCGGATTGAGGGCGGGCAAGCGCTGTTCCGCGCGCAAGCAGGCTGGCCTGCAAGAATGTTCGGCGATTCATGAGCTTATTTATTTAGTATGCCAGCAGCCGTTCGATCTTCGCGGGCCAGGTCGTCCACCTGCGGCAGGATGGCGTTCTCCAACTGGGGATGATATCCCACCCAGGTATCGAGCGCACCTACGCGGCGAACGGGCGCGTCCAGCTTGTCGAAAAGCTCATCGGCGATGCGCGCAGCGATCTCAGCGCCATAGCCCCACGAGAGGTAGTCCTCATGCGCGACCAACACGCGATTGGTTTTTTCGACGGAAACACGGATGGCGTCCCAATCATAGGGCGCGAGGCTGCGCAGGTCGATGACCTCGATGCTGAGGTCGGAGTTGGTCCGCTCCACTTGCATGGCGGCTTGCAGGGCTTTCTGCACCACGGCGCCATAGGTAATGATGGTGAGGCTCTGGCCGGTCTTGACTACCTTGGCGCGGCCGAAGGGGATGGTGAAATCCGGCCCGGGATGCTGCGAGCGATTGTATGGCTCGCGATAGAGGCGCTTGTGCTCGAGGAACAGTACGGGATCGTCCGAGCGGATTGCCGTGCGCAGCAGGCCACAAGCGTCCAGCGCAGTTCGACGGCATCACGACGCGCAGCCCGGGGATGTGCGTAAACTCCACCTCGCCGCACTGGCTGTGATAAATGGCGCCGCCATTCAGATAGCCGCCAATAGGGACGCGCAGCACAACCGGGCGGAGAATTCACCGTTGGAACGCCAGCGGATGGTGGCCAGCTCATCGCGAATCTGCATCATCGCCGGCCAGATGTAATCGAAGAACTGGATCTCCGCGACGGGTTTCATGCCACGCGTGGCCATACCGATGGCGCGGCCGACGATGGAGGCCTCGGCCAGCGGAGTGTTGAACGACGCGCTGCTGACCAAATTCGGTTTGCAATCCAGCGGTCACCTTGAAGACGCCACCTTTGCCCTTCACCTCGGAAAGATTCTCTTCGCGGCTGAACAATCCGCCACGTCTTCGCCGAAAACCACGATCTCCGGGTTGCGGCGCATCTCTTCGCGCAGCGTGGCATTCAACAGATCCACCATGGTCTTGGGCTCCCGGTGAAATTGCGGCGCGGCCTGCGAATTCGTCCGACGTTGGGGTCCACGCGATCGGAATAAAGGTGGGCCAGTGCGGAGGCAGGGCGAAGGCGGCTCCTGGCGCAGCGCCTCTTGGGTAGCCTCGTGGATCTCTTCATCAATTTCGTGAAGGATGAATTGCAAACGCATGGCGGTCGAGAATGCCTTCGTCGACCAGGAATTTCGGGAAATGTCAGAACGGGGTCGCGTTCCGTTTCGGCGCTTCCGCTCCGCGGCGGTCTTGTACATGCGCTCGTCATCGGAAAGCGAGTGCGAATAGAGCCGGACGACGTGCGCGTGCACCAGGGCCGGGCCGCGCCCGGCGCGGCAGTACCGGGCTGCCTCGCGGAGCGTGCGATAGGACGCCGAGGAAATCGGTGCCATCCACCTCTTCAGCGGAAACAGGTGCGGGAAACCCGAAACCAGGGTGCTGATATTTCCACCGGCGGTTTGGCATTCGAGGGGCACGGAGATGGCGTAGCCGTTGTCCTCGATGAGAAACAAGCATGGAGAGCGTTTCAGGCAGGCCAACGTTCAAGGCTTCCCAGAATTCGCCCTCGCTGGTGGCTCCGTCTCCGCCGGCCACCAGAGTCATTCGTCCGAATTCGCGACGCCGGAGCCGGCTGGCCTCGGCGCATCCCACTGCCTGAACGTACTGCGTTCCAGTAGGCGAGGAGGACGTCACGATGTTGAATTTCGGCGCGGCCCCAGTGCGAGGGCATTTGCCGGCCACCTGAAGCGGGATCGTCAGCGGCCCCAACGGCGGAGAGCAGCATTTCGTATGGCGTTACTCCTAATGCGAGACACAGTGCGCGGTCACGATAGTACGGATAGACCCAATCGTGCCCTGGGCGGAGAACCATTCCGGCGGCGGCCGTAACCGCTTCGTGGCCTGCGCCGCTGATCTGGAAATAGATCCGGTTCTGCCGCTTCAGCGTGACTTCCCGGTCGTCGAGGCGGCGCGACGTGTGCATCAGGCGGAACGCACGGATCAGAGACTCCGCGTCCAGACCTTCGTATTGGCCGGCGTTCTGGCGTTCGGTACTGGTAGGTGTGGTTGCGATGCTGGCTCCTGACAGCCCTGGGAGATGTTAAAAGCCTGAAAACCACTCCCTGCCGGTCGCGGCTCGGAGGCTGCTAACTCAAGTGTAAAGGAGTTGGCCTTAGTTTTGCCGGGTCTCGAGCAACAACTGCCAGTGCGATCAGGTACAGAACGCCGCCAATCAAAAGTGTCTGGACTAATCCGAAATAGATCGCGAACACAAGGGCCGCCACCGAGCCGAGTACGCTGGCGGCGGCATTGAGCGACCAGGCCCAGCGAACCGAAGCGCTCTGCCACTGATCGAGACGGGCAAGGCCGGTGGGGAACGGCATGCCCATGAAAAATCCCGCCGGGAAAATCAGAACGACGGTAACGGCGGCCTTCCAGACAAGCGGCAGGGTAATGGCTTTAGGAAGCAGCAGCGAAACATCCACCGCGAGCAGGGCGATGAGCACGGCGATACCAGCGAGTGAGACTCTCCACCTGGCTGCGGAGGAACCGATCACACGACGGCTGGCAACGCTGCCTAACCCGCTCGAAACCAGAAGCGAAAAAATCACAACGGTTAACGCGTACGTCGGATGCCCCAGGAACAGGACAAATTTCTGGATGAGTGCCACTTCGATCAAGATGTAACCAGCGCCGATCGCCAGGAAATACAGCAGGAAACCGAGGACCGGTTTCTCACGCGGCAGCCGTGTACCCAACACCATCAACGGGAGCGCCAGGATGATAAGGGTGGCCAGCAGGCTCACGCCAAGCAGCTCGAACAGCAGCGGCACGGCGCGGTTGATCTTGTAATCGGCGGTGCGCCTGGAGGCGTGCAAAACGAAGTTCCAAACGTCGCGAGGCTGCACGGAGTAGAAGAAGAAAGGCCGGTTGTCGCTGACGGGCGAAATATCAAAAGGGTAGCGGCTTTGGTAGGCGGCCGGGTCGGCGCTGTGTAGCAGTTCAGTGAACTGGTTAGGAATCATCTCATCGGGCAGGTAGACGGCCTGCGTTTTGCCTTCAGCGATGGCTGCGCGAGCCCTGCTGATGTCTTCCGCGAGAAACGGGCGCCGCGAGATGAACACGGTGTCTTGCACTCCCCAGGCCGCCAGTTCAGCACGTGAACCCGCGCGCGCCACAATCACGTGCCTCGCCGGATCGGGTTCACCCAAACCGCGGAGCGCCGCCATGGCGAGCGAGACGAGCCGCAGAGATTCGCGGGGCGGATCGAAGCCCCAGCGCGTAAATACCAGTATGCCGTCATCGGTGAGGTGGGTGAGATAGTCGCGAAACGCTTCCGTGGTGTAGAGATTGTTCTCCGAAAGCGCGAAGGCGCCGGCGGCAGTGGAAGCCCAGGTATCTACGAGAGTCGCCTGCAACACCTGGTATTTTTCCGGCGCTACGCCGCACAAAGGCGCGGCCGTCTTCCACAAAAATATGCACGTCAGGCCGCAGATACAGGCCGCGGCTTAATTGCGGAAAGCGTTCGCGCATGATCGTGGTGGCGATGATGGGATTGATCTCGACGCCGGTGATGTCGTGGCTGCCCGATGCGAGCGCTCGTGCTACGTCCCAGCCGCCTCCGGGGCCGATAATCAGCGTTTTGGCGCCGGCCGCAGAGCATAAGGGAGGCCGGGACCCTGGTAGAGCAGATCGTGAAGGTCGTGAGCCGACAAATGATCGAAGTCGAAATTGGCAATGGCGGTTTCAGCGTCGGCGTCGATGAAAATGGCGGGGATGCCGGAGCTTTTGTCTGGGGCGATGGCGATACGCGAAAATTCATTCCACTGAATGAATGTTTCGTTCTCCAGTTTCTGACCTTTGGCATACACCACGCCGATGACGCCTTTCTGGCCGTTGAAAAAGAGCAGGACAAAAAGGCCGAGCGCCAAGGCAACGCTCCCTGCGCGAGCCCTCACCGATCCGCTGATGCCATACCAAATGGCCGCCGCCGCCGCGAAAATGACCGCGGCCACAATGGTGGTGTTCGGCCCGCCAAAGGCGTTCAGCAGCGGGACTAGGAGCAGACAGCCGCCAGCCGCTCCGGCGAGGTCGAAGAAGTAGACCCGATTCACCCGGTCGATGGTTTCGGAGACGGCCAGTGAGACGATGGCGCCGGAAACAAAGAACGGCAAAGCAGAAGTAAAGTAGATCAGGCCCAGATAACCAGCGGATGGATCCTTGCCCTGCGCCAGCACCGTCATCACGGCGAGGATTACCAGAACACTGTCAGCGGCACTGAGGAATCCGAGCTTCGAGAAAAGATTTCCTTTCCAACCGGCGACGACGTATGAGAATACGCCGCCCGCGCCCAGGCCGAACAGCGCAATGGAAATGGCGAGAAACGCGAAATGGTAGTAGAAGACGACTGAGAAGATGCGCGTCAGCGACAGCTCGAGCAACAACGTGGCCAGTGTGGTAAGGGCCACGCACAGGTAAACCACAGACCAGTGAAAGCCGGGTGATTGAGAGGAGTCAGTAGGAGCGGGCAATTTACTATGTTACGGGATTCGGCTACGGCAGTCTGATGTGTTCACAACGAAAACACGAACGGCTTGCCGTGTTCGAGCTCCTGATACGCTGTTTCCGGCGCAAATAGCTTGAGCGAGGCGCGGAACTGGCGCGGGTCAACGGCATTATCCGCGAACATATCGTAGTGGCATGGGATGGCCACTTTTGGCTTGACCTTGGCCACCACTTGTGCGGCCTCGAAGTGCGACAGATTGTTGAATCCGCCGTTGATGCAGGTGATAACCATATCCGGCGTGAATCTGGCGGCCGAAAAGAGCAGATCGCTGAAATCAGTATCGCCAGTCACGTAAATTTTGGGGCCGCCGGCGAAAGTGAAGATGTAGCCCATGTGGTTGAGATCGGTATCGTCTGTAGGGAGCGCGAATGCCCCGCGAATGTGAATGTCACGCAGCTCCAGCTCGCAAGCGGGCCAGGCCGGAACGATACGCCCAGTCTCAATGCCTTCGGCGCGATAAACTTCGCAAGTGGGATGCGGACCGACGAAGTGGGTGGTATCCCGATGGCGCAGGCCGCGAATCGTTTCGGGGTCGGTGTGGTCCTGGTGGTTGTGGGTGCAGGTGTAGATGTCCACGTCAAGATCTTCCGGCGGGATCAAAACGGGCACGCGGCGGTTCAAATCCAGATCCAGGTTGGGGTAGGCGGCGGCGCAACTATTGGTCAGGTACATATCGGTCGTAGCCAGTGTGCCTTCGGGAGTCTTGAAAATGTAACCGGTCTGGCCCAGCCACCAGATGGCAACGGACTTCTTGGGAACGGGGAACGCCCGGATTTCCGACATGAGGCTCATCGGGGATATTGTACGGATGCTGTTTTATTGAAGCAATCTAGCAGCGGGCTTGGCGAAATAGGTCAGAATGAAATCGGCGCCGGCCCGGCGGATGGACGTGAGGCTCTCCATCATGGCGCGGTCGTGGTCGATCCAGCCGTTGCGGGCGGCGGCCATGATCATCGAGTATTCGCCGCTCACCTGATACGCGGCGATGGGCACGTCGAAGCGCTGGCGCGCCTGGCTGATCAGGTCCAGGTAGGGCATGGCGGGCTTCACCATGATCATGTCGGCGCCCTCCTCCAGGTCGAGTTCGATTTCCTCGCATGGCCTCGCGGCCGTTGGCGGGGTCCATCTGGTAGCTGCGCCGGTCGCCGAACTGCGGCGTGGATTCGGCCGCCTCGCGGAAAGGGCCGTAGAAACACCGAGGCGAACTTGGCGGCGTAGGAGAGGATCGGCGTGTCGTTCATAGCCGTCTGGCGTCCAGCGCCTTGCGGATCGCGCCCACACGCGGCCGTCCATCATGTCGGACGGGGCCACGATGTCGGCGCCGGCCCGGGCGTGCGAGACGGCCGACTTGGCCAGCCACTTCCAGCGTCGTGTCGTTATCCACGTCGCCATCCTTGATATAGCCGCAATGGCCGTGGCTGGTGTATTCGCAATTGCAGACGTCCGTCATCACCAGCAGCCGACGGTTTCGCGCTTGGATGGCGCGGATGGCGCGCTGCACGATGCCATTGTCGGCGTAAGCCCCGGAGGCCATCTCGTCCTTGATCTCCGGGCAGGCCGAACAGAATCACGCCGCCGATGCCGAGGGACTTCGACCTCCGCGCACTCCTTCACCAGTTCGTCCACCGACATTTGGTAATTGCCGGGCATGGCGCCGATCTCGCGGCGCACTCCTTCGCCGGGGCAGACAAACAGCGGCAGGATGAACTGGGCCGGCTGCAGGCGGGTTTCGCGGACCAGGCGGCGGATGGGCTCGCTCGATCGCAACCGTCGCATACGTTGGATGGGGAAGGGCATTGGCTAGATTAATTCTAACGCGAGCTTTGGAGAGTTACGGAACGCAGGGGTACGGCACGGTATTCGGCATCCGTCACTCGATTGATGCCGTGCCGCACGTACACGCGCGCACACTAAGCGGCGTATAATTGAAAGGAAACACAGTTCAACCTAAGAGCGCTTCTGCCGCTCGGAGAAGGATCTCGTACATAGATGTCCACAATTGAGGTTTCCCCGGCCTTGCCACGATCGGACGAATTTCATCCTGTATCAACGATTTCAGCATTCAGGTGGCGACCGTCAACGGTTCCGGCAGCCAGACCGCCAACAGCGTGCTGATGCGCGCCATTTTTCAGATGGGCATTCCGGTGTCGGGAAAGAACATGTTCCCGTCGAACATCCCGGACTGCCCACCTGGTTCACCATCCGCGCCAGCAAGCACGGGTACATCGCGCCGCAAGAAGGAGATCGATTTCCTGGTAGCCATGAATCCCGGAAACCGCGCGCGAAGACGTCATGAAGCTGGATAGCGGCGCAGCCGTGGTTTATGACGAGCCGCTGAAGCTCAACGCGCTGCGCTCAGACCTGCATTTCTATCCGGTGCCCTTCGACAAGCTGGTGGGGCCGGTCTGCCCCGAGGCCAAGCTGCGCAAGCTGGTGCGCAACATGATCTACGACGGAATTGTGGCGCAGCTGCTCTCGATCGACATGGAGGAGATGCACAAAGCGCTGGTCAAGCAGTTCGGCAAGAGCAAGGCCAAAGCCGCGGAGCTGAACTGGGGCGCGTGCCAGGCGGGCTACGATTACGCCGCCAAGAACTTCACCAAGACCGACCCGTACCGCGTCGAGCGCATGAACGCCACCGCCGGCAAGATCATCATCGAAGGCAATGCGGCGGCGGCGCTGGGCTGCGTGTTCGCCGGCGTCACGGTGGTCACCTGGTATCCCATTACGCCCTCCTCCTCGCTGGTGGAATCGCTGATCGGCTATCTGAAGCGCTTCCGGCATCGACAAGGAAACCGGCAAGGCCACCTACGCCGTGGTGCAGGCCGAAGACGAGCTGGCATCGATCGGCATGGCGCTGGGCGCGGGATGGGCGGGCGCGCGCTCGCATGACCTCGACCGCCGGCCCCGGCATTTCGCTCATGTCGGAATTCGTGGGCCTGGGCTACTACGCCGAGATTCCCGCTGTGATCTTCGACGTGCAGCGCGTGGGACCCTCCACCGGGCTGCCGACGCGCACCGCGCAGGGCGACATCCTTTCGACCGCGCTGCTCTCGCACGGCGACACCCGGCACCCCATGCTGTTTCCGTGCTCGCCGGAGGAATGCTTCACCATGGCCATCGAGGCTTTCGATCTCGCGGAGCACTTCCAGACGCCGGTCTTCGTCATGACTGGATCTGGATCTGGGCATGAACAACTGGATGGCCGACCCGTTCCCGTATCCCGACAAGCCGATCAGCCGCGGCAAGGTGCTGACCGCCGAGGACCTGGAGCGGCTGGGCGGATTCGCGCGCTACAAGGACGTGGACGGCGACGGCGTCGGCTACCGCACGCTGCCCGGCACCAATCACCCGCCGCCGCCTACTTTCACGCGCGGCAGCGGCCACAACGAGAAGGCGCAGTACACCGAGCGCGAAGACGATTACGTGAATAACATGGACCGGCTGGCGCACAAATTCGAGACCATGCGCACCCACGTGCCGGCGCCGCCATGGTGAATACAACGAGAAAGCGCAGATCGGTTTCGTGGCGTTCGGCACTTCGCATTACGCGGTGGGCGAGAGCCGCGACCAGTTGCGGACCGAGTACGACATCGAGACCAGCTACCTGCGGCTGAGGGCTTATCCGTTCACGCAAAGACCTGGCTGACTTCATCCGCCGCCACGAGCGCGTGTACGTGGTGGAGCAGAACCGCGACGCGCAGTTGCTGGGCCTGATGCGCCTGGAGTTCAGCGGCCGGGGAGATTGCCAAGCTGCGCAGCATGCGCTATTACGGCGGGCTGCCGCTGGATGCGCGCACCGTGACCGATGACATCGTTCGACAGGAGGGAAAATGAGCACCACAGTAACGCCGCCGCCCAAGAAAGTGAACCGCATCGGGCCTGGAGGTTCTGAGCTACAAGGGCGCCAAGACCACGCTGTGCGCCGGCTGCGGCCACAACTCGATTTCCGAGCGCATGATCGAGTGCTTTTACGAGTTGGGCGTGCAGCCCTGGAACGTGGCCAAGTTTTCCGGCATTGGCTGCTCGTCGAAATCGCCGGCATATTTCCTGGGACTGTCGCACGGCTTCAACGGCGTGCACGGCCGCATGCCGTCGATCGCCACGGGCGCCATGCTGGCCAATCGCACCATGCTGGGTATCGGCGTCACCGGCGATGGCGACACGGCGTCCATCGGCATGGGCCAGTTCATGCACCTGCTGCGCCGCAACCTGCCGTTGATTTACATCATCGAGGACAACGGCGTGTACGGCCTGACCAAGGGCCAGTTTTCGGCTACCGCCGACCTGGGCTCGAAGCTGAAGACGGGCGTAATCAACGATCTGCCGCCGTTCGATTGCTGCGCGCTGGCGCTGCAGTGGGGCGCGACTTTCGTGGCGCGCTCTTTCTCGGGCGACAAGAAGCAACTCCAGGCGATTCTGAAGGCCGCCATCGCGCACAACGGCCTTTCCGTCATCGATGTAGTCTCCCCTGCACCACTTCAACGATCACGAAGGCTCCACCAAGAGCTACAGCTACATGAAGGAGCACGAAGAGATGCTGAACGAGCTGGACTTCGTGCCGTTCTATGACGACATTTCGGTGGAGATTCCGGAAGGCGAGGTGCAGGATGTCAACATGCACGATGGCTCGACGCTTCGCATCAAGAAACTGGGGCGCGAATACGATCCGACCAACAAATTCGATGCCCTCAAGGCTCTGGACGAAGCCGGAAAGAAGGGCGAGGTGCTGACGGGGGTGTTTTACGTCGATACGAACAAGCCGAATTTCATGGAGATGCTGAGCATGGAAGACGCGCCGCTGGCAACCCTGCCCGAATCCAAGGTCAGGCCGCCCAAAGAATTGCTGGACCAAGCGATGGAAGAGCTGCGGTAGCCGCTCTTCCCTCGGAGTTCGTGCTTTGGCATACTGATCGATAGCGGCAGACTGCGGGCCGCCTGTGCCGTAGCAACCGATGGCAAAGAGCACGGTTTCTCCAGAAACGAAAGTCACCAACCAGGAAGAACTGGTCCCGCTCTACCGTGTGGTCCTGTTAGATGATGACGATCACACCTACGATTACGTGATCGAGATGCTGCAGAAGATATTCATTTTTTCGATGGATCAGGCTTACCGCCACGCCGAGGAAGTAGATACCGCGGGGCGCACAGTGCTCATCACCTGCGAGTTACCGGAAGCCGAATTCGCGCGCGATCAAATTCAAGCTTATGGCCCAGACTGGCGTCTGCCCCGGTCGAAGGGTTCGATGTCGGCGGTGGTGGAACCGGCGTGCGCTGGGGAATCCCGCTAGCGGCTTGCTGGTATTATGGCTAAATGAATTTCCCCAGTTTTTTCGTGATTTTGGCGGGTGCGACGTGTCTGACTGCGCAAACGCCGGCACCCGGCACGCCAGCCAGCCCGACGCCGCCTCTTCCTCCGGCCCGCCTCGGCGTTCCCGCAGCTGCACCCACGGCGGTACCGCCCGACAAAGTGGTTATGACGGTGGGTGATGAGAAACTGACGGCGGGTGAGTTCGATCAACTGGTGGATGCGCTTCCCGAGCAGGTTCGCGCAGCGGCACGGGGTCCCAACAAACGCCAGTTTGCCGAGCAACTGGTGCGTATCAAGATTATGTCGAAGGAAGCCCACAAACGAAAGCTGGACGAGAATCCGACCGTACAGCGCCAGATCGAACTGCAAAAAGAGAATTTGCTGGCCAATGTACTCTTCCAGGAGATGGCCGCAAACGTCAAGGTGGACGACGCGACCGCGCAAAAATACTTTGAGCAACACAAAACGGAATACGAGAGCGTGCATGCTCGTCACATTCTGATCCGCTTCAAGGGTTCACAGTTACCCCTTGCAGCGGGCAAGAAGGAATTGACGGACGAGGAGGCGCTCGCAAAGGCGCAGGAGATCCGCAAGAAGTTAACAGCCGGCGAAGATTTTGCAACACTAGCCAAGACGGAGTCGGACGACGTGCAAACAGGCGCCAAGGGCGGCGACCTGGGCACGTTCAGGCACGGTCAGATGGTGCCTGAATTCGAGCAAGCCGCATTCAGCCTTCCGGTGGGTCAACTCAGCGAGCCTGTTAAGTCCAAGTTCGGTTACCACCTTATTAAAGTCGAACAGCACGAGACTAAGACGTTTGCGGAAGTGAAACCGGAACTGGAGAAAAAGATGGGACCTGAACTGGCACGCAACGCCGTTGAAAACCTGCAGAAGCAGGTGCCAGTAACCTTGGACGACAGTTTTTTCGGACCGCCAGCGACACAATTACCACGATAGCTTCAGGGATTCTTAACCCCGTCCCACGGTCAGAGACGTTTCTGGAAAAAACTTCGGTTCGATTCCTCTAAGGTTGGAAAAGTCTTGGACATGTGGTCGTGCCAAGCGAGCTTTTCTTCGTCGGCCAACGCCCATAACAGGCCGAGCCCACCCGCACACAAGCTCAGGCACGCTCCGATGGCGCGCAGACTTCGGGCGCGGCGGTCGGCGGGGAACCCATCGAAATCGATCAGGCGCAGCCCGGTCCAGCGCATTCCTACGGTTTGTCTGTCTGCCCAAATCCACAGCAGGCCGTAGAACATCGCCAAGGTGCCGAATGCGCCGACGAAGAACGGGATGGTCTGCCGGTTAAAGCGGAACATGCCGCCCATCAAGTGGAACGCAAAAAGGAATAAGCTGGAGCCGACAAAAATCATGCCACCGTCGATGGCGGCAGCAATGGCGCGGTGCTTCGGCGTGGCCACATTGGCGTCGCAGTAGATCACCGCTTCCACCTTCGTCTTCAGCGTGCGCGGACCTTGCGGCGCCGGCAGCAGAAAATCCAGCGCAGGTTGAGCGTCATTCTTCTCGGGCGCAGCGAGGGGCCGGCTGGCTTTCTGACGGATTGGCGGTGCGGGCCTGGCGGCGGGAGCGGATAGGGCGGTTGCGGTCCGTGCCGGGGCCGCAGCAAACACGAGGGGCTCAATGCGGTGCGCTGCGAAGGATTCAAACGGAATCACCTTAGAGTCGGCGAAATCGTGGAACGGCAATTTTTGAGGTACGGATGCGCGGAGGAGCGGAGCGGGCTCTTCCACCTCAACGGCAACGCTAGGTTCCCTGGCAAGGGCGAATGCCGACGCCGACCGGCTTGCCGGGTAGCCCGCCGCGCTCGTTCCCGTGACCTTCAGCCGCCGGCCGCACCTGGTACAGCGATGTTCGTCCTCGGCGTTCCAACTCGCGCAATACTCACAGTTCATGGCATTGTCCGCGCATTGCCGAGAGCAGTTGTGCTACGTTGCTCGATTGGGGACCTCTGCGCGACACTTCTCTTTCTGTCTTGATAGCACGCTCACAGGCGTTTGTCACGAGTTTTTCCACAGCACGAGAATTTTCCTTGCCCTGATTTTTGTAGCATGCGTCTCTTTGGCGCAGATTGGACCGCCGCCCGTAGGCCCTCCCGTCCAGACCGCCCCTACCGCCGCGCGACCCGATCTCAGCGTTCGGGTTCCGCGTCCGAATGCCCCGCCTGAAGGCGAATGGGACGTTGGCGCCGATCACCGCCTCGAAAGTGAGGGCCGAATCTATCATCTACGCGGCCACGCGTCCATTGAAGGCGCGGAATTGCTGCTTACGGCTGACGAAATTGACTACGACGAGGATACGGGCAACACCCAGGCGCGCGGTAATGTAACGTTTCATCAGTATGTAAAAGGCGAAGAAATTCATGCCGACCGCGTGGAATACAACACACACGACGAGACTGGAAAATTTTACAATGTGCGCGGCTGGAGCCAGACCCACGTGGTCGCGCGCCCAGGGGTGCTGACGACCAACAACCCGTTGTACTTCGAAGCTGTGTGGGCCGAGCGGTTGCAAGAAAAATACATTCTTCATGACGGAATGGTGACCAACTGCAAGCTGCCTAATCCGTGGTGGACCTTGCGTGGTCCGACGTTCGACATCATCCCGGATCAGCACGCCATCGCGCACCGAAGCATCTTCCGTTTGAAGTGGATGCCGCTGTTCTACGCACCGTATTTCTACAAGTCGCTTGAGAAGATGCCCCGCAAAAGTGGGTTTCTTACCCCGCTCGTCGGGCATAGTTCGCTCCGCGGTTATACAGTCGGTCTAGGGTACTATTGGGCGATCAGCCGCAGTTACGACATGACGTACCGGATCCAGGATTTCTCTCAAGGCGCCGTGGCGCATCACGTCGACTTTCGGGGTAAGCCGACCGCGGGTTCCGATTTTGATGTGATTCTTTACGGGGTGCAGGACAATACGCCACTGAAAGAGAGCGGATACAGCATTTACGGAACGGCAAAGGCTGAGTTGGGGGATGGTTTTACGGCACGCGGCACCATCGATTACTTGAGTTCATTAGCGTTCCGCCAGGCTTTCACTCAGTCCTTCAACGAGGCGATCTTTTCGGCCAGTTCCTCAGTCGGATTCATCACCAAGCAGTGGTCAACCTTTAGCTTTGACACTGAGGTTTCCCGTTTGGAGAATTTCCAAAGCACGCTGCCGGGCGACACGATCATAATCCGCAAGCTGCCGGAAGTCGATTTTGCAAGCCGGGACCATCAAATCTGGAACGGAGTACCCATCTGGATTTCCTTCGATTCCAGCGCCGGGCTACTATACCGCTCGCAACCTTTGTTCCAGACGCGACAGTTTACAGACCGGGTGGAAGCCGCTCCGCGAGTGATGACCGCGTTTGACTGGAAGGGCTTTCATCTGGTGCCGAGCTTCTCTTTCGAGGAGGCGCATTACGGCGAACAGCAGCAGAACCAGGCCGTCATTGCGAGTGGACTAAACCGCTTCTCACGCGAGTTCGACGCGGATCTCATCTTTCCGTCGCTCGAGCGTGTATTCAATCGCAAAACTTGGCTTGGCGATAAGCTAAAGCATGTGATCGAGCCGCGTGTTTCCTATCGCTACGTCGGTGGCGTGCAGGATTTCAACGAAGTCATCCGTTTCGATGGGGCGGACCTCATCTCCAACACTAACCAGTTGGAAATCTCGCTGACGAACCGGATTTATGCCAAGCGTGGCAACGACGTAGCTGAAGTCTTCAGTTGGCAACTCATGCAGGAGCGCTATTTTGATCCGACCTTCGGCGGCGCAGTGGTTCCTGGCCAGAGAAATGTGGTGTTGAGCTCGGTCGAACTGACTCCTTATGCATTTCTGAACGGCCCCCGGAATTACTCGCCGGTAGTGTCCGCTTTCCGAGCAAGTCCCAAACTCGGCTATAACCTCGAGTGGCGATTCGACTATGATCCACTAACCCACAAAATCGTGGACAGCGGGGTTAGCGCGGATTTCCGGCGGGGCCACTTCTTTGTGTCGCTGGGCCACACACTGGTGGCGTGCCGGCCGCTGACGCCGGCTGATAACGGCCAATGCCAGTTAACCAATCCCGATAGCACAAGGCTCCTGTCGCCCAAGGCCGATCAGTTTCGCAGCCGCATCGGTTGGGGCGACCCGAACCATCGAGGGTGGAACGCGGGTTTCGACATGATTTATGACTACCGGCTGGGCGTGTTGCAATATGCCACGGCGCAGGTAACCTACAATACGGATTGCTGCGGCATCAGCGCTCAGTTTCGGCGGTTCAACTTCGGTGTGCGAGATGAAACTCAGATCCTGGTCTCGTTTTCTGTCGCCAACATGGGCAGTTTCGGAACGTTGAGAAAGCAGGAACGCCTCTTCTAGCAGCTGGGACCGCAAATGAACGCGCATAAACGCGAATCTTGGTGGAGGGCCCGACCGTGAACTTGTTCTTCTCTCCGGACAATCCGAATGCAGCCGATGTTGATCTGAAGCGCGTATACGACGCCGTGATCGTAGGCTCGGGGGCGGCCGGAGGGATGGCGGCGCATGTGCTGACATCGCACGGCATGAAAGTGCTGCTGCTCGAAGCCGGCAAAAGGCTCGATATCAACAAAGAGCTGAAGTCGATGGAGTGGCCGTACGATCATCCACGGCGCGGCGATCTTCCACCCGGTTCTCATGTGCTGACCCCGGCCGAGTACGCATTTCGCGACCGCCCGTACGCCAAGGGCATGCCGTATGACCACGTGTATTCGTACATCGAAGGCTGGGGTAAGGGCGATTACAGCAAGAACATCGTGGTGGACGAGAAAGACCATCCCTACACGGGCACGAACTATGCCTGGGCCCGTGCGCGCTGTCTGGGCGGTAAGACCAACATTTGGGGGCGGCTCGGATTGCGTTTATCCGATTACGACTTCAAAGCCAAGAGCCACGACGGCTACGGCGAGGACTGGCCCATTTCCTACTCCGATCTGGCGCCCTATTACGACAAGGTGGATCTTTATCTGGGCATATCCGGGCACAAGGAAAATCTCGACTACCTTCCGGATAGCATTTTCCAAAGGTCGATCCGGCTGAGCAGATCGGAGATGATGCTGCGTGAGAGCCTGGCGAAGACAGGCCGAGTGCTCACGCCATATCGTGCGGGAGTCACCACTGACGGCCTGAAACACAACAAATATCGCAGCCGCTGCTTCGGCCGGGGAGCCTGCGAACGCCGCACGGGAGGCTGCGATATCCATGCGGCCTTTGACTCTCCCACGGGCCTGATCTTTCCGGCGCTCGAAACCGGAAATCTGACGATCCGCACCAATGCGACTGCCTATGAAGTGACGGTCGACCCTATGTCGGGAAAAGCGCGCGGTGTTTCATTTGTGGACACCGCGACCCGGAAGACCTACGAGGCGCGCGGTAAGACCGTAGTCCTGGCAGCTTCGACTCTCGAGAGCGCGCGGCTGATGCTGCTCTCGAAATCCAAGACTTACCCCAATGGTATTGGTAATTCGAGCGGCCATGTGGGCCACAATCTGTGCGACCATACCATGGGTCCGCACGTTATGGGCCTGGTGAAGAATCTAGTCGGCGCACCGCGCACGCTGGATGACGGACGGCCTGGGGGATTCTATGTACCGCGATTTCGCAATTTGAAGGACCGCAACCCGAATTTTATTCGCGCGTATGGATACGAAGGTTTTGGCGGAAACACGATGTTCCCCGGAGATGCCATCTCGATTCCCGGATTCGGCCCCGGATACAAGAAAGCTGTCCGCGAACACGCCGGCGCATTCATCAGCCTATCCCCATTCGGCGAAGTGCTGGCGCGGTATGAGAATTACATCGACATCGATCCGGAAGTGAAAGACAAATGGGGAATTCCGGTGGTTCGCTTCCATTACCAGTATGGCGACAACGAGAAAAAGATGGCGGTGGATATGGGCGATTCCGCCAAGGAAATGTTCGAAGAAGCAGGCATCGAAGTACTTTATGTCAGCCGCAAGCTCTACACGGAAGGCTGGTCCATTCATGAGCTGGGAACGGCGCGTATGGGGACCGACTCGAAGACGTCGGTGCTGAATCAGTTCCAACAGTCGCATGACGTGAAAAACCTGTTCGTCGTGGATGGCAGCAGTCACGTGAGCGCGTCCTGCCAGAACCCGACCTGGACCATCATGGCGCTGGCGTGGCGCTCATGCGATAACCTGGCGGATGAGCTCCGCAAAGGAGAGCTATAAGTGGCAGATCAAGACCAACTGACACGCCGCGAGCTGATCCAGGTCACTGCGGCGGCTGCCGTCGCGGTTTCGGCTGGCGTCCAGCGCGGTTTTGGAGGTGGTCCGGCGCTGAAGTTTTTCTCGAGCGACGAGTTCGCCATGTTGGACGAACTTACCGAGCTGATTATTCCGGCGGACGATCATTCACCTGGGGCTCGGGCCGCCGGCGTGGCAACCTACCTTGACGCACGTCTCGCAGAATCCATCGACGAAGAATCTAAGAAACAGTGGCACGCAGGTCTGAAACGCATCGACGCCCTTTCCCACGAGTTGCACGGGAAGCCATTCCTCGAAGCCACGCCGGACCAGCGCATTAGTGTGCTTTCACACATCGCTGCGAACGAAAAGAACCCACAGACGCCGGATGAGCACTTCTTCCTTAAGCTGAAGTTCAGCACGGCAGACGCTTATTATTCGTCGAAAATCGGCATCCACCAAGAGATGGAGTACAAAGGCAACGTCCTGCTGCCGGAGTTCGCCGGTTACGAAGTAAAGTGAACGGCCGCCAACCGGTGAACGGCATCTTCAATGGCTCGCGTGGCAGTCATTTCGTCGTGCTCTTCTTCGAAATGCAAGGGTACCCCGATTTGCACATGAACCGGTCCGCGCTTGGGCCAGCTTGCGTCCGATGGATAAATCTCAAATAGCCCCGAAAGGTGAAGGGGCACGACGGTGGCTCGCAAATGCGTCGCCATGAGGCCAATGCCGGTCTTAAAAGGGCGCATGGTTCCGTCGGGCGTTCGTATGCCTTCCGGAAAAACGAGAGGGCAATAGCCCTTATCCATGAGCTCACCCGTATATTTCAACGCACGCCGCACTCCGGCCATGCGCTGAGGCAGGGGGTAAGCGTTGAATAAACCGGTTGCCAGAAAATACTGGAACATCATGGAGGTTCGTTCCTTTAACGATGCGCCTCCCGGCTCGATCCACGCCCGAAAGTAATCCTGGGACATCGCCGGAGCCAGCCGATAACGCCAGCGCGGCGGCATCGCAGTAAAAATGGCGGGTGCATCCAGGTCGCTCTGATGATTGGAGGCAAATAGGACGGGAGGGTCGAGGTTCTGAAGATTTTCCAGGCCCTCCACCTTTAGGGTCAGCAAGCCTCGAAACAGCGGAATCACGACGGCTTGGAAGAAAAGAAACCGGAAAGCGCGTAACGGAAAACTGCGGGTCCATCGCGGCAATAATGTCCGCTCCACGCGTGCGGTCTGTTCACCGGCGTCGTGAAGCAGAGCATTCAACTCGTCCACGGACGAAATCTCGGCGAAGCGGCGCTCGTCGAGTTCCACGCCATACTGATTTTCCAATTCAGAGAGCATCTCCACGCGCTCGAGCGAAGAAATGGCCAGCGTCTGCCCCGGCTGGGACCCGGCGCCTTTGAGGCGTGCCAGAATGCTTTCGGCTCCGTCAGTCTTTTCGGCGGTTTGTCCTTGTGAAATCCGACGCGCCACCTCGCCGCGCTTTACCTTCATGGTGGATGGCGTACGCGGAAAATCCTCGTCGGGCCACACCGACCAGCTTTGAATCCGCTGATGGGATTCCAGGCGCCGATTGGCTTCGGCGACGATGGCGGCGGGATCCGCTGAGGGTTCCTTCAAGATGAGCGCGGCGTGCACCAACTCGTCTCCGGCACGGCGGGAAGCAATTACGGCGCTGTCCTTTACATGTGCGATGGAGTTCACCACGCGCTCGACATCCTGCGGATAGACGTTGAGACCCTCCGAGGTTACGATCATTTCTTTCTTGCGCCCCTTGTAATACAGCCTGCCCTCGGCATCGATTTCGCCGATATCGCCCGTGTGCAGCCATCCATTTTCGTCGACGCGTCCTTGCTCCGTGGCGCGCGCGCCCATATATTCCCGGATGACACTTTGGCCGCGGACTAGAATCTCGCCATCCGGCGCGATCTGGATTTCCTGACCGTGCAGCGGTTTGCCGATCGATCCGCTACGTGCGTTAAACGGATGATTGAGCGCCACCACGGGGCTGGTCTCCGTCAGCCCGTAACCCTGGATGACGAGAAATCCGAGACGCCCCCAGTAAGCTTCGATCTCAGGACTAACCTCGGCGCCGCCGACGACGAGCGCCCAAAACTTGAAGCCCAAGCCACTGTGTACTTTTCGATAGCGCAACCAGCGCTCCAGAATACCCGGCACACCGTTTAGCTTCGCCGGTATATCCGGCGGATGATACCGGCGCTCGACTTCGTGCTGCAAATTGGTCAGAAGCTTGGGCACCGAAACCAGAACCGAGACGCGTTCCCGCCGGATCGTATCCAGGATTGCGCCAGAGTGCAGTTCCAGCATGAACACCGCGCCACCACCCAGCAACGGCGGAGTGAAGATGCCCAGCGATTGCCCAAATAGATGGCTAAGAGGCAGCATGTCGAGGATGCGGACGGGCTGAAACGGGCGCGCCAGTTTTTCGTACTTGTGCATCTCGTCCTGAATCGGGGTCAGGTTTGCGCAGATGTTCTTGTGGCGATGGACGACGCCCATAGGATCGCCGGTTGTGCCGGAGGTGTAGACGATTTCGACGATGTCGTCGGGCGAAATCTCGGATGGGGCGAAGTGTTCGGAAATAGGAAGACCTGCAACGGCCGCGATCGCAAGCTGCGGTATATCCAAACCTTCGCATTGCACAGCGTCACCGGCGACGATGAGGCGCGCGTGCACTTCTTGCTGAATGCGGCGAACTAAGTCGGCGGACGACCGATAATCGATGGGAACAACCTGGACGCCTCGCGCCACTGAGCCCCAGAAAGCGCTGACCCATTCAGGCCGGTTCTCGGCCCACAGGATGACGCGGTCACCTTTATGCAAACCGGCACGGTCAAGATAGGCGGCGAAAGCCGCAACCTGCCCGTAAAGTTCGCGATACGTAAGCGTCCACGTGCGAAAGCCGTTGTAAAAGCGAACAGCTTCGTGGTCGTCCAGACGGCGGATTTCCGCGAGCAGTTCGACGAGGGTCTGCATGAAAGACGATGCGCGGCTATGTTAGTACCTCTTGCAGCAAAGCCTCTCCGAAACCGAGCCGTGACCAAAGGGAGCGGTTGCGCATGATAACGACGAGTTCGCTGCGACAGGCCATCAGCCACTCACAATCTGCGGGATGGGATCGCCGTAGACATCGGTGAGGCGCATGTTGCGGCCGTTGTAGAAGTAGGTAAGCTTCGTGTGGTCCATGCCCAGGAGATGCAAGATCGTGGCATGCAAATCATGAATCGCGATCGGCTGTTGCTCGGCCTTGTACCCGAATTCATCGCTGGCGCCGATCGCTTGTCCGCCTTTAATGCGTGCGCCCACCATCCACATGCTCATGGCTCCGGGATTATGGTCACGGCCGACGCCGCGCTGCGAGATCGGCATGCGCCCGAATTCCCCGTGCCAGACGACGAGCGTCGAGTCCAGAAGGCCGCGTCCCTTCAAGTCCGTAAGCAGCCCGGCAATAGGACGGTCCACTTCGGCGGCGTGGGCCGTGTGATTTTTCTTCACGTCATCGTGCGCGTCCCACGTATCCGTGTTCTGATTCCCCAGCCCGCCATGATAAAGCTGCACAAACCGGACGCCACGCTCGACCAGCCGCCGGGCCATCAAACATTGCCGGCCGAAAGGTTCGGTGGTTTTCTCATGGAGCCCGTAGAGTTTCCGAGTGGCTTCGCTCTCGCGGCTTACATCTACGGCTTCCGGCGCACAGCCCTGCATGCGGTACGCCAGTTCGTACGAAGAAATCCGCGCCGCAAGCTCTGAACTCGACGGATACTTCTCCAGGTCCAGCGCGTTGAGCCTGGCTAGCAGATCGAGGCGCGCGCGCTGTTGTTCCGGCGTCACGGAAGCTGGCGGTTTGAGATCGATAATCGGATTCTCGGAGGCGCGGAAGATGGTCCCCTGGTAGGCCGCCGGCATGAAACCGGCGCTCCAGTTTGCGGGTCCCCCGAAGGGACCGCCGCGCGCGTCATAAATCACAACGAACGCCGGCAGGTTCTGATTCTCGGTGCCCAATCCGTAAGTGACCCACGATCCCACGCTGGGAAAGCCCATGCGCACGGTTCCACTTGAGATAAGGTAGTGAGCCTGCACATGATCGTTCGATTGGCCGTAGACCGAGCGCAACACGGCGAGTTCGTCGACGTGCTCGGCGATCGACGGGAATATTTCCGAAACATCGATACCGCTCTGGCCATATTTGCGGAAGGTGAACGGGCTGGGCATCAGCGGTCCGGGATTCCCCTGGCGAACGATCACCTCACCTTTGCCCGTGAGCGGTTCCCCAGCATATCGACGGAGCTCGGGTTTGGGATCGAATGTATCGACGTGGCTGACCCCGCCAGACATGAACAACGAAATCACACTTGTGGCGCGCGGTGCGAAGTGCGGTTTCTTTGCCGTGAACGGCGTGGACCCCGAAACCTTGGCTTCGCAGGCTCCCGATGACGGTGCGTCACCGGCCGCGAGCAGTTGTTGCTGTTCCAGCAGCCAGGCGAGGGCCACGCCGCTCAATCCGCCGCCGGCTTGGAATAGAAAATCACGCCGTGAAGAGAAGAAGTTCATCGTATGTACACGAATTCGTTCAGATTGAAAAGGACGTGCGTCAAATCCGCCAGCTTCTGCTTGCCTAAGAATTCCAATGCGAGCCGCATCTCTTCGCTTGTGGGAGACCGGCTGAGGGCGATCTGGTACGCGATGCGAATCTGCGCCCGCGGGTCGTTAGGAGCCGCTTCCGCCACGCGGTTCGCAAAAAGCTGAGCCTGCCCTAACACGAAGTCGTCGTTCAACAGAGTCAATGCCTGCGTGGGAACGGTAGAGACATTCCGCCGGCTGCAGGTAATGTTCTGATCGGGCAGATCGAAAACCTCGAACATAGGGAAGGGCAGACCGCGCTTGCGGTAGACGTATATGCTGCGACGCCACACTTTGGGCCCATCCTCTTCGAGCTCCCAGATTCCCTTGTTCATGGAGTGGAGCACCGCCGGCTGCAATTTCGGGAAGACGGCTGGACCGTACATCTCGGTGGTGAGCGCGCCGCTCGCCGCGAGAATGTCATCCCGCACAATCTCAGCATCCAGACGTTGCATCCGGAACCGCCAGAGACTGTCGTTCGCAGGATCCTTCGCCAGGTCTCCTGCATTTTCAAACTGCGACGCCATCTTGTAGGCATTCGAGGTCATGATGAGGCGGTGGATATGCTTGATGCTCCAGCCGTGGTCCATGAAATCGAGCGCGAGCCAATCGAGCAGCTCAGGATGCGTGGGCTTCTCGCCCATCTTGCCGAAATTGTCCAGCGTGGCCACGATGCCGCGGCTGAAGTGATGATGCCAGATTCGGTTGACGATGACGCGCGCAGTCAGCGGATTATCCGGTGATGTCAACCATTCCGCCAGAGCGCGCCGGCGACCCGATGTGTGGCCGTTCGCCGGTGGAATTTCGGTCGGCGGATTACCCTCGGTGATAACGCGGATGAAGCCGGGTTGGGCTACAGGACCGCGACTCTGGAAGTCTCCGTGAAACAGGAAATATGCCGGTGGCGGCCGATATCGGCCTGGCCCTTGGTGTAGAAACGTTCCTGCGATGGCTTCCTGCTTGACGCCTTTTCCGGGTTCGGGCTCGTCGCCCGGACCATCGGGGGCTAGCCGGTAATCGCCATCAGTGATCCCCATCGCGGTGGGAATTGGCGCGGGCTTCTGTTTTTCCAGGCCCTCCAGTTCTGCTCTGAGGCCACGCACTTTCGCGAGATCGTCGGAATGCATGATGCGCTGGATCTCTTTCGCGGACACATCCACCGTGCGAATGATCTGCCCTGCCAGCAGGGCTTGGCCGGGCGTTCGCTGGGCTTCCGGCGTGCGAACGGCGATTTGTACGTTTTCCGGAAATTCCTTGTACTTCTCGGGCAAGAGGATGTCTCGATAGGGCTGCTCGATGCGATGGATTTCTTCGCGCAAAGGTTGAAGGCGTGCTTCGACCGCTGCCAGGAGTTTTTGATAGGCCGCCGTCTGCTCCGCCGTTGCCAGCGAGTGGTCCACCTCGACGTAGCCGAACAGCGCCGACTGCAGCCGGTAATAGTCATTCTGCGAGATCGGATCGAACTTGTGATTGTGGCAGCGCGCGCACTGCACTGTCAGACCCAGGATGCCGCGCCCGATGGTGGCGATCATGTCATCGAGATAATCGAAGCGGTACTGCGGGTTGTCCTTCTCCCGATATCCGACTTTCGCGTGACAACGGAGGAATCCGGTGGCGATCAGGCTGTCTCGCGTAACATCTTCCAGCTCGTCGCCCGCAATCTGCTCTTTGAGGAACACATTGTATGGCTTGTCTTCGTTGAACGCTCGAATGACGTAATCGCGATACCGCCAGGCGTTGGGTCGGTCGAAATCGTGCTCAAAACCGTTGGAATCGGCGTAACGCGCTACATCCAGCCAGTGGCGGCCCCACCGCTCGCCGTAATGCGGAGAGGCCAGCAACCGGTCAATGAGGCGCTCCCAGCGGTCAGCCGACTTGTCGTTTAGAAATCCGGCGGTTTCGGCGGGACTGGGTGGCAAACCGGTCAGGTCGAGATAGGCACGGCGAACCAGCGTAGCAGGATCGGCCTCCGGCGCTGGTTCCAAGCCCCGCTCTTCCATAGTCTTCATCAGAAAGGCATCGATCGGGTGAGCATTCATGCGCGGGCTGCGCGTTGTGGGAACCGGACGTGCGACCGGTTTCTGGAATGCCCAATAGTGGCGAACTTCCGGAGGAATGGGCATTTCTTCAACAGCTGCGGGAACCGCTAACGGTTGGCCGCCTTCACGTTCACCATCCCAGACTGCGCCCTGATCGATCCACTCCAGGACTAGAGCGATCTGCTGATCTGTGAGTTTTGTCCCGTCCATTGGCATGCTGGGTTTTTCTTTGCCGGCGATGAGGCGAAAGAGCCGGCTCTCCGCGGCATTACCTGGGACCAGGGCAGGGCCGCGCTCCCCACCTTTCAGAGCGCTCTGGCGAGTGCGGAGATCGAGGCGCGATAGCTGGATTGAGGCTCCATGGCACTTCCAGCAACTGGTTTCGAAGATGGGACGAATTTGTTGGGAAAAAGAAATCGGGTCCGCTGCGCGCAACTCTCCGCAGCCAGCTATTAGCAGCAAGCCCCCAGTACACCAAGCAGGGAATCTAACGGCCACTCGGCTTCCGATTATAGAACAGGCTTACGACGCGGGCGAGATCTGGCGGCCTCCTTCGGAGACGCGAAGGCCGGGGTAAAATGCGGCTGGACATGGATTCGTGCTGAGTTTCGCCTTAGAAAAGACAGTCTGAGTCAGTCCACGAATGAATATCCCCAAGGATTTGTCCGACCTTCTTCAGGCAATGGTCACCGATCTCCCCGAGATCCTCCATGGAAATCTCGTTGGCATCTACCTTTGGGGTTCCTTGACCTACGACGCCTTCGATGAGACCTGCAGCGACGTCGATTGTGTTGGCGTCACGCGACGCGACCTCGACGACCGCCAGTTTTCCGAACTGGATCAATGGTTCAAAAACAAAGAAGCCAAAAACCGCTGGGTCGGCCGAGTCGACATGCGCTTTGTCATCGACCGTGAGTTTCTCGACAAGACGTCCCGGTGCTGCGGCTTCTATCACCACGAAGGAAAACTCGTCCGGCATGGATCGGACGGAAACCCGATCATCTGGATGAATATCGCCCAGTCCGGCATCACGCTGTGGGGCAAGGAGGCCAAACTCGTAGCGCCGACTGTGTCCGGTCAATGCCTCAATGATGCGCTCCTTTTGGAACTAAACTACTTAAAGCAAGACCTGACCTCCAACGCCGGGGATCGATCCGATAAGGCGTTCATCCACAATGCCTACTCGGTCCTCACCGCTTGCCGCATCCTTTACTCGGCCTATCACAGGGCATTGGCCTCCAAAGACCAAGCCTACGCCTGGGCGATGGAAACAGTACCGCCTGCGTGGCGGGCGGTCATTCATGCGGCTAAAGATAATCGGCTGAAGAATGCCGGCTCGACGACCCCCCAGTTGGAGAGTGATGCGATGCGCTTCATAGGATTCATGACCGGTGAGGTCAAGTGCATTTTGGAGCGATCCAGTCAGATCTGACCTGCGATGACCGGGTACCACTACTGATTCTGATCTTCTTTCTTCTGCTCGCCTTTCTTGTACAGGGTCGGGGGTTTGCGCTTGGTTTCGCCTTCTTTCTTCTCAGCGGCCTTCTTTTCTTCGAGCTCCTTGGTCGACATCGCGGCCTCGAGTTCCTTCTTCTCCTTCGACTCTTTCGCCTGGACCTCGGCGACACGCTGGCCCAGATCCTCCTTCGAAAGTTCCAGTGAATCGCGGGTGGTTTCCAGCGCCTGTTTGAGGGCGAATTCATATCGCGCAAGATCTTTCGGCTGGCTCTCCTGGATCTTCTCGAGTTGATCGAGTAGTTCCTTCTCTCCGGTACCCACTGCAGCCATGCCTTCCTTGATGTCCAGCTTGCGCTTCAGTGCATCATCGGAAACGGTGTCGATGGCGTCGATAATCTGGCTATAGTCTTCGAGCGCATCGTGCACCAGAATGGAGCGCCCGGCTTTCTCTTTGGATAGGGCGCTGTGCGCCAGGTTGAGGCGCTGCTTTGCGAAATGTATATACAGCCTCAGCCGGTCGTTCGGATCCTGAGCCAGACGGACCTGGTCGGTTTCGTCTTCTGTCAGAAAATCGCGCTGCGCAAACAACTGCGGCGCGGCCATCAAACCAAGTACGATCAAAAACAGTTTCACTTGTTCTTCCCCATGATGCCGTCCAGCAGGGCATCGTGTATCTTCTGCACCGTCCCGATCACGTGCTCCAACGGCGGACGGTCCGCCACGCTCATGGCTTCGCGGAAGCCATTCAGCTTGCGCAGCAGGTCGCGCGTTTTGAGTTCCGCATACTTGAAGTGTTTCGGGCTTCGGCTCGGATTCTTGCCGGTCCCCTTCAGCGAACTGTCAGCCAGTTCGACGGAGCGCTCCGCCTCTTGCAGCCGGGCAGCCATCGCCTCGTTGTCACCCTTGTCGTACGCCTCTCGCGCTTGCTTGAGCGCATCGTCGGCATTATCCAGGGCCATGTGGGCGCGCTTGTCCGGGTGTAGTTCCGCCTGAATCCGCGCCAGGTCGTCTGCGGGCGTTCCCTCAGGTGTGCCTGCGACCATCAGCGGCAAAAGAAAAAGAGTTGCCAGCTTCATCTCTTGTTCAACATTGTCTCGATAATCCGGGCCCTCTGGCGAGCCTTGAATTCCTCGTCCGGATTCTTGCCATCGCTCGTTGCAAGAAACTTCCGATAAGCCTCAAGCGCCGGCTTGAACTCGTGGAGTTTATCCTGAATGATGGCGCGGAGATAATAGTCACCCGGAATTTCCTGTCCCAGCGCGTGGACCCGGTCCAGCGCCGCGAGCGCTTGCGGATACTGTTCCGCCAGCGTCAGAACGCCGGCCAATTCATTCCAAACCTCCTTGGTCTCCGGCTTCTGTTGGGCGGCAGCGGCGAATTGACGCGCAGCTGGTATGAACTGGCGCTCATCGCGCAACGCCCGTCCGTAAGCCATGCGCAGATCGTAGCTCGAGGGCTGTGCCGCTACTGCCTTGTCGAGCTGCTCGATCGATTTCTGCGGCTCCTTGTTCATTCGATAGGCTGTGGATAGCGCCAGCCGGTTGGCCGGGGTGGGGTCGCGCGTGACTGCCTTTTCCAAATATGGGATAGCCTCCGCAAAGCGTTTGCCTTCGACGAGCAATTCGCCCAGCCGCTCCTGAGCGGGAATGCTCTCCGGGAATTTCTGATAGATGGCAATGGCCTCGTCAGGCTGATGGTTCTGCTCGTAAAGCCCGGCCAATTCGAGCAGCGCATCATTGAAGCTGGCATCGAGCTGCGCGGCCAGACGGAAATGCTCCGCCGCCTCGCTCAGGCGATTCTGCCTGGCCTCGGTTCGGGCCAGGCCTAACTGCGCCGCGGCAGACTTCGCGTCCAGCTCGGCGGCTGCCTGATAGTGTTGTTCCGCCTGTGCGGCATCGCCAGTGGCCAGCAGGGCCTCGGCCAGGTGCCACTGCGCCCGGTACTCTTTGGGCTTGGCATCCACAGCGGCCTTCAGGTGCGGCTGTGCTTCACCGGGCCGCTTCAGCCGGAGCAGAAGAATGCCCAGGTTGAGTTCCGCTTGATACAGGCCAGGCTTCAGCTCGAGAGCCTTTTGATATTCCGGAATTGCGTCCGTCTGCTGACCGAGCAGGCTTTCAGCCAGCGCCAGCTGGAAATGAGCCGCGTAATCGTTGGGATCGGCTTGGATGGCCTGCTTAAACAGTTGAGCGGCCATTTCATACTGTTTGGCTTCAAGCGCTTTGATCCCATCGGCCTGATAATCCGTCGCGGCCGCGAACAGGAGAAGGTAAGGCGCTAGCGCGACCCACATGCTTTTATTTTACTTGCGCCGGCGGCCATCGGGTTTCTGGCACCGTCGAGGCCGGCCGCTGATGTTAACTACCGCCCCGCCCTCGCGTTACCAGCCCCGGTACACCTATGCAAGCGGGAACTCCGTTAACCGATCGGTCTCATGCCGCATTAACCTTCGAAGACATGATTCGGTGGAATGAATTACCTACAATTGTGCTGTGACGGTCAACCCGAAAGGCAGTTCGCCAACATGAAAAAATCAGCCGTTCTGGTTCTGGTCTGTCTCGCTTCAGTCTTTGCCGAAGACAAAGAAAAAACCGCCACCACATTCAGAAGCATCTGCTTTTCCACCGTGTGCATTGGTGACGATCTCGAAAAACTGATTCAGGCGCAGCCGCACTGGGTTACCACTCACATCAAGAGCTCCGACGATGACAAGGCCGTGATTCATTTAAGAGACCTGACAGAAGAGCGCAAGAAGTATGCCGCCGTCATCGGTAAGGCCTATCACGACCTGAGCGCGGCTGACCTTGAAACCGTGGCAGGAAATTTTCTCGATAGCGGTTATGCCGGCGAGCCGGTTCCCTATTCCCGCCTGATGGACTCCCTCGTGAGGGAGAAAACTTCATTCATCGTTGCCGATTCCGCCGTCCTTCCGATCTTGAGGAAGGCCACACTCTGTGGGCTTCTTCCGGTTCACGGAGTGTTTGTCAGCGAGAGCGGCCTGTACACGGGCGCGTTGGTACTGCCCGTGAACGGCAAGTATACCGTCGTTCAAATGAAGCGCTTGTTTGATTTGCACATCCCGAATGATGCGGATGAGACGCAGAAGGAGCGCATCACCTTCGATCAGGTTACTGACCTGGTGAAGCAGATCGACGCCAAGTTTGGCACCCATTGGGATACATCCGAATCCGGCGCTATCCAAAACGAAAGCAAGGCCATGGGAGATGACATCGAGGCGACCCTCACGTTAGACCAAAGCTCGCGAGGGCGTCAGCGGCGGATCGAACCCCTCATGACCCTCTTCCGCCGGGATTTCAACAATCTGGTCTGGCAAAGCCTACCCGCTACGCAAAGCTGCGAAGTGAAAAAACGGGCTGTCGTTATCGAGTAAATGGTGCCGTTAAATGGTGCCGTCAGGCCCCAGCAAACTAACCCACGCTCACCGCGGAGACGCAAAGACGCCGAGGGGAACCGGATCTTTTTCTTTGCATCTTTGCGTCTCTGCGATGGATGAAATACGGTATTGACACTCGGTATTGAGTATGATGCCTGCGGGAGATATCAATGAGTTCTCATTCCGGAAATGCAGCCGGTGCAATCCCGCATAACATGGTGACTACGGCGCTCGAGCTGCCGGGGTATCACATTGTCCGTAATCTCGGGCTGGTGCGCGGCATCGTCGTGCGATCGCGTTCGGTGATCGGCACAATCGGCGCGAGCTTGCAGACCATTGTGGGCGGAAATATTTCACTGTTTACCAAACTGTGCGAGCAGACGAGGTCCGATTCGTTCGAGTTAATGCTTCAGCATGCCGCCGAGCTCGGCGCCAACGCGATTGTGGCGGCCCAATACGACGCCACCGAACTGATGAGTGGCGTGACCGAAGTGCTGGCGTACGGAACGGCTGTAGTGGTGGAGCGGATCGCGCCGTAGCTCCGTCGGGTCGTAGGACTTGACCCCAGACCCGGCGGAAGGGTATTGTGTAACGCATTGAACAAGCGCATCCGGGAGAGACTGAGCCAAAAGCTGCGAGGACTCGAATACCGGCAGCTCGATCGGGAAAGGCAGCGGGCGTTACGCCAAAAGACCTATCGCATCGCCAGCATGATGCGTGAGCAGGGGACATTGCGGGGCGCGAGAAAGTACCTCGAGTTGAAAGGCATCCCTTACCGCGAATCGGTCGATCCCGCCAGCGGCCACCGCGAACTTACGATTCCTGAGCAAATCACACTCGCGTACGATGCCGAGGGCCGGTTTCTTGCGAGCCGCCCTCCCGCTGTTAGCGCGATCGGTTGAGGCTGCCCTTTGCGTTCCTCACGCCCGGCAGTGCTGGCTCTGGCGCGGGGCCTGGTACTGTACCTTCACATGCGATGCTTCCAGCCGCTGGTGGTTCTGCACCCTCGAGGTCAGGCAGCTTTCCAGAATCCCGCTGACAATGAGCGTGCGCTCCACTGGATAGGGCGCTCTGCGCGTCGCGAACATCTCCTCGACTTTACCGATCAGGCAGGCCGAGTACGTCACATTTGGCTCAGGTGTCAAAAGGAATTGTGTCGACTGAATTCCTGATCCCGTCACCTGCGCCGCAAAATTGAAATCCGCCAGAACGCCGTCCAGCATCAGCAGTGTAGCCTTCAGCCCGTCCGCATACTCAATGCAGTATGCCCATGGATTCTTCGCCAGCTTGAGCAATTCGCCATTGTGAACCAGGTCCTGCGTGCGGCCGTCCTTCACAGTCAGGCCTTGCGGTGTATCGCTGCGCGACAGCGCGGCGGTCAGAAGTTCCTTGGACCACCGGCCAGCATCACCTGCTTTCCAGACCTCATCATTTTCAATCAACTGCACGGCCTTTACGCCTGTCTCACCGCCTTTGCGCCGCTCCACCATGCATTGGAGCCCTTCGAGCGCATGGTAATCCATGGCGTCCGACCCGCCTTCTCCCACCATTAGCGCTTCTTCGATCTCGCAACCAAGCGGCAACTCGATATCTGGCAGTCGCCAGGTAACCGGCAGAGACGATCCCGCCAGAACCGGAAAGCTGAGCCTCTTCGAGGCCTCCACCATCCACTTGGCTTTCGCGAAACTGTAAGAAAGGTTCTTGTCGTTGAAAACCGGCACGGCGCGCCCGCCTTTCTCGAACACCTCCACACACTGCTTGAACCACTCGTACCGCGGGTACAGGATCTGCCCCTTTTCGTTGCGCGGATAATCTCCGTGCTCGCCGACAATCATCACTGCATCCACTGCCAGTTTGTCTCCGCCGCACCGCAGGGCTTCGGCGATTGTCGGGTAAAGCTGAAATCCGAATTCGCGCGCCCGCTCCCCGCTCAAGTCGCCCTCGGGTTTCTGATCGACGTACAGCGAGACAACTTTCATATCCGGCCGGTGCCACTGCCCATTGTGGGGATACCCCACCAGAATCCGATCCGCCTCGTGCTGGGCGTGCGTGAGATAGCGATAGACCGTCGTAATGACTGCGATCCGCTTGGGCACTTACGTTCTCCAGAAAGTCGACTCTTTCGACGGTTGGTAGCGAATGCCGAGGTGCGGTGTTTCGACACGAGCCTGGTTGCGATAGAGGCTCTCCACGCCCGCGGCGGTCAATCCCGTTGTTAACAACGTACGCTCCACTGGGTATGCTGGTTTGCCTGTCAGGAACATTTGCTCCATGTGATTGACCAAGCGGGCTGAAGAAATTAGCGAGTGTGGTGCGGCCGTCCGGCATGGGCAGATACATCTGTGTCGAGAACGGCTCGGCGCGGCCTTCCAGGCTGCGCCGCGAAGTTGAAATCCCTAACTAGGCCGGCCATCAGCAGCACCGTGCATTTCAGGCCATCTTCATGCTCGTAGCGGTACGCTATAGGGTCCTTCACCAGACGGCGTCATGTCATCCAGGGCGGGAAAATATCGTTGAAACCTGGCCGTGCGGGTGTCAGAGTGTGGCTGCGGCATAAGCGCGGCCTCCATCAAGTCATGCGGCCAGACGCCTTCCTGACAGGCCTTCCAGAAGTTCTCGCCGCGGTAAGCCTGCATCCATTTCACGCCGGTTTCTCCCCCGCGCCGCCGCTCCACCATGCACTGAATGGTTTCCAACCCGTGGAAATCGTAACTGTCCACGGCGCCGTAACAGACACAGAGGGCTTCGCGCACGTTTGCGCCCCAGGGCATCTCGATCGAAGGCGTACGCCACGTCACCGGCAAACTCGATCCAGCCATAAACGTGAAACCCATGCTGCGGGATGTTAGTACATCTCCTTGGCCCAATCCCAGTTCCACGAAAGATGTTTGTCGTTAAACACGGGTACGGTTCGCCCGCTCGCCACGAAACACTTTCGTGATTTGTTCAAAAAATTCGTAGCGCGGATACTTCGTCTGCCCTCTGTCGTTGCGCGGATAATGGCCGTGCTCGCCCACCAGTACCACGCCGTCAACTGCCAGTTTGTTTCCGCCGAGCGTCAGGGCTTCTGCAATTGTCGGGTATATTTCCATTTCCGGATGGCGCATGGCGCGCTCCCGGCTCAAATCGTCCTCTCCGATCTGATCGACATACAAGGCGACCAGATCCATGGGCGGATGGTGATGCGTGCCATTCCACCCGTAACCGTCGAGAAACCGGTCGACGATGTGTTGCGCGTGCGACATGCGAAATAGATTGTGCAAATCGCCGCCAGCTTCGGCCGTGCCCGCCGCCTTCTGAGCGAATGGCGCCGCCGCGGCGGCGATGAACTCTCGTCTAGATACCCGCATGTCCTCTTCGCGTCTTATTTCTTCAGATCCACTACCGCATACACGTTTATCGATGGGATGGTAAACTCGGTTCCCCCATCGGCCACAGCGTAATCCACGAGGACGGCATTTTGAATTCCAAATGCCTAGAGCGTGCCGCTTCGCATACTCCCCGCGAACCCGCACTCTCAAGCCCGTCTACTTTACCGCCGCCATAGTTGATCAGGTGCACGCGAACATGGGTGGCATCCCCGTTCATTCTGGCCAGCACCACTTCGCTGCCATAGATGCGCACCAGCCGCTTCTCATCAGTCAGCTTCTTGCGCACCAGCGTAGCGAAAGCGAAGGGATCCGCGGCGGCTTCCTTCGAAAACTCTTCCGTGCCGATCTGCACATTGAGATCGCAAGTCGGGATCGGGCGCCCGAACCACTCGAAATAGCAGGTTGCGGCGCGCCAGCAGATTCAGCACTTCGCCGGTTTCCGCCGAGAGCCATCGTCGACGATTCGCGATGTTCGCCATCACCGGCAACGGCGGTGCATCGATGCTCCTGAGAAATGCAAGCATCTTCCCGAACGCCGCGAGGTCCCGCGGCATCCAGATGAACCGCCGCCTCCACGCCATTTGCATACGCCTCGGCTGCGGCCAACGCGGCTTTACGCCAAGGCACGTTGTAGTAGTACGCGCGATGCCCGTCGCGCGCAAAGCGCCACCCGTTCGCATCCACCCACGGCAGGCTCGTGGCCGCGGCGACATCCATCCGGTATTCCACGCCCGGCGCAGGATCTTTACGAACTTCGCCGCATCGAATGCGCTCTGCGTCGAAGCCGTGGCTTTTCCACGGGCCATCTGGTCGGCTGGGACATAGACGCGTTCGATGCCGGCCTGCTTCATCAGCGTTGGCTGTCGATGGGTCCTGGTCCCAATGAAGCGCCGGCAGCAGCGCCGCCAGAAAGAACGCCGAGCATCACATTTCGATCTTTCCGCACTTGAATTTTGCCGATGTCGTAGACGCCCAGGCCGAGCGTGGAGCGTACTCGATGTGCCCAGGCTCGCGGACGAACCGGTTGATGCTGGGATTGTCGTCGTAATCCCGGCCCGACTTCACGTTCGTCATCGAGCGGTCCCAGACGGAGCTGGCATGCTCGGCTGGCGCTTGCCATCGATCACGTCCAGCAGCAGCCGGTCGATGGCCACAGGATCCGTGCCGAACATCATTTGCTTGGGATAAAAACGGAATTTGCGGCTTGGGCGAAAACGGCCCGCCATGCCATACTCCGCGCAGTCCGTCCATGATTTGAAGAACCGTGCGCGAGCGCAGCGGTTCCACGCTGGCGAGGGTGCCGATGAACGAATATGTATTGGTCTTGAAACCGGAATGCGACCGCGCCACGTTGGAGAAGCTGCCGTACGCGATATTCTTCAGGCAACCTGTGACGCCCGCTGCTCCATGGTCCTTCATGTTGGGGACGTTGATGATCTTGGTGAACGTTCCGGTAACCGGCTTGGACAGATTGGAGCGCGTGTCATCCTCGCCGAAAGAAGTTGACGTCGACATACGTATTCGGATCGTAGCCCGCGATGGAACCTCGCGACTGTTCCGCTGTCCAGATATGCACGCCCGCCGGCACGAATCGGTCGTAGTGCACGCTGTCCACCTGGTTCCGGAAGCGCTCGTAGATCCAGATCTTCTCCGGCTTCACACCTACCGTGCCCAGGTTCCGTACGATTTCCGCCCACTATTTCAGGAGTTGACATGATTCCGGGAGCTCCGGAACAGTTGACCTTGATGCCCACTTCATCGGCCGGGCGTGAAGAACCGCGCCCAGCTATCGCGCGCGTCGGCATCGCCAGTGAGCGCGCGCATCCCTTGCGCCACCATTTCGCGTACGGTGGCAGCGTCCACTTTTTCGGATTCCTCGTCGATCACTTCGCCGCATGTACCTGCGCGCCACTTTGCCGGGATAGAGCCCGGGCATGCCCGGATCGGCCGGAAGCAGGAAACCGGCTTACGACGCGGTATTTCGGCAATTCCTCGTGAAGAGTCGCGGCCAGAGCTACCGGCGCCGTGGCCGCGGCGCGCAGGAATGTTCGGCGTTGCATATGTCGATCATAAGTCACGCCTAACCGCTCCAGGAAACACGTACTGACACCGTTTGTCCTCGCGCTGCGCAGCATTCGCAGAGCCGAGGCTGTGCGCTCTCTCTGGTACTTACTAGTATCGAGGTGGGCGGCGGCTCACGGCCGCACTCCAGGGCGCGATTCGGAGTGCGGTCTAAAGAACCGCCTCAGTGGGTTAAATCTGGGGTAGGGTGACCGTGCCGATACATCCTCCGATGTCTGTACCAGCCGTGCCACCCTGGGGTTGACGATGCAACTTCAAATGCAATCATACGGCCAATCATAGAGGCGGTAGGCTGAGAATAAGGAATCAAGAAGATGCCGCGAATGCCACCGCTAGGCCGTAGGTTAGGCACTATCCAAACAGATAGCCAGCCTATCTGAAAGATGAGTTCGCCCAGCAGTCGCGCGACCGCCTCACCATGCCGTATATTGGTTGGTCAGCCCGGATATGACGCATCGGCTAGTGGCCAGAGATGGTCCCTTGAAAGGCTCGGTATTTGCGCTCGATGACAGCGAGTTTTCGGTCGGGCCGCAATCCGTCCAACCGCCTCTCGGTGAGCGATCCCTCTCTTTCCCGGCAGCACTGCGTTATCGTGGCGCGCGGAGGGCAATTCGAGATTCGCGACCTGGAAAGCCGCAATGGCACTTTCGTGAATGGCGTCCCCGTCCGCGAGCGAACGTCTTGGCCGATGGCGACGAGATCCAGATCGGCAATTCGCTGTTTCTGTTTCTGGCCGAAGAAGACGCTCGCCCCGCCACGAGCCGTCGGTCCGCGCCTGGATGAGCGAAGCCCGCTCAGCGGCGCAACCGTCGTGCTGCGCAGCGAGGATTCGCGGTACTTCCAGCCGGACAAAATCGCTACCGCCCCGCTGCCGGCCGTGCGTGTGGCGCGCGATCTGAAAGCGCTGCTCAAGATCAGTACCGCCATCAATTCGGTGCGCAAGCTCGAGGTGCTCGAGCGGCAGTTGATGGAGTGCGTCTTCGAAGTGGTCCCGGCCGGCGCGGGGCGCGATTCTGCTCACGGGCGAAAATCCGGATGAGTTCACCTCCGTTTTTCCCTGGGACCGGGCGCAGGGGCCGGTGCCGCCGTTCCCGGTAAGTGGCACGCTTGTGCGGAAAGTGATCGAGGAAAAGGTCGGCGTTTTGAGCGCCGACGTGCTGGAAGACGCCACACTCGAACAGTCCACGCAGCCTTCTGATTTACCGAGACACGCTCGCTGCTGGCCGTGCCGCTGACGGTTTTCGACCGCGTCCTAGGGCTGATTTATCTGGACACAGGGGATCCTGACGCCAAGCTCGACAAGGACCATCTGGAATTGATGACGGCGGTCGCCTGCGATTTCCGCCGTCGCGCTCGAAAACGCGCGCCACGTCGAGCGGCTGGAAGACGAGAATCAAAGGCTGAAGGCCGAGATCAACATCGAGCACAACATGGTCGGCGAGAGCGCGCCCATGCGCTCGGTCTACCGGTTTGTCTCGCGCGTGGCCGGCGACCGAATCCACCGTCCTGATCACCGGGGAGAGCGGCACCGGCAAAGAGCTGGTGGCGCGCGCCATTCATCGCAATAGCCCGCGCGCGGCAAGCCCTTCGTCGCCATCAACTGCGCCGCCCTTACCGAAACCTTGCTCGAAAGCGAGCTGTTCGGCCACGAGAAGGGCGCCTTCACGGGCGCCGTGGCGCAGAAAAAAGGCAAACTGGAAGTGGCCGACGGCGGCACCGTATTTCTGGATGAAATCGGCGAGCTGGCTCCGTCCCTTGCAGGCCAAGCTGCTGCGCGTGCTGCAGGAGCGCGAGTTCGAGCGCGTGGGCGGCACGCGGCCCGTGCAGATCGACGTCCGGGTGATCGCGGCCACCAACCGCAGACCTGGCGGAAAGCGTCAAGCGCCGGCATTTCCGCCAGGATCTTTATTACCGGCTGAACGTGGTTTCGCATTGAGATGCCGCCGTTGCGGGAGCGCCGCGAGGACATTCCGCTGCTGGCGGCCTATTTCGCGGCGCGCGTCCGGCGAAAAATCCAAACGTCACGTGCGCGGCGTCTCGCCCGAGGCGCGCGCTGCCTGACCAATTACGACTGGCCGGGCAACGTGCGCGAGCTGGAAAACGCCATCGAGCGCGCCGTCGTGTTGGGATCGTCCGAGTTCGTTCTGCCCGAAGATCTGCCCGAAGCCGTGCTCGAAACCGAACAGCCCGCCGGCGTGAGCATCGCCCGCTATCATGAAGCCGTTGCCGACGCGAAAAAGCAGGTGATCATGCGCGCCGTAGACCAGGCCGGCGGCAATTACACCGAGGCCGCGAAACTCCTGGGAGTCCACCCAAATTACCTTCACCGCCTGATCCGCAATATGAATCTGAAATCCGTGCTGAAGTCCGCGGGGTAGCGCTTAGAAACCACTCAAACCGCACGAGATGGAGCGGTGTGGTGCATTTCGGCCAGCTGCCAGGGTCTCGCGCTATACGTAAGCCTTTTTGAATCAGGCAATTTCACATTGGAACCGTAGCTGCCATTCATGGGGCGGGATTCGCGCATGCGACGTACTCCATTACTCTTCATAACCCTGATCGTGACCGGAGCGGTCGCCACTCTCCAAGCTCAGGAAGATCCTAATCTTAATCCCAATGACAGTGCGGAACACGGAGTGGCGCGCGTTAGCGTGATCAATGGCGATGTTTCCATTCAACGAGGCGATTCGGGCGAACAATCCGCCGCCGCGGTAAATGCGCCGCTCGTGGCGCGCGACATCATCGGCACCGCACCGGGCGCGCGGGTCGAGATTCAGTTCGATGCCGCCAATATGCTCCGTCTCGCGCCGGACTCTGAAGTCAAAATCGGCGAGCTGACCGCAAAAGGGTATCAGATACAAGTAGGGCGAGGCACGGTAATCCTCAGTGTGGTGCGCGATTCGCACGCGCAAGTGGAAATAAATACGCCGTCCGTTTCGGTTCGGCCCGTCCAGCGTGGCGCGTACCGTATCACGGTGTTCGAAGACGGTCATTCCGAAATCACGCCGCGCGCTGGTGAAGCGGAAGTCTACGGTCCGCGCGGCGTCGAGACCTTGCGCGTAGGCAACACCATGATGGTTCGCGGCGACCCCTCCGATCCGGAATTCAACGTCGCCGGCCCCGCCGTGCAAGACGATTTTGATCGCTGGAATGCGGAGCGCGACCAGAATCTCATGCGTTCCACGAGCTATCAGCACGTAAACCCCGAGATCCAAGGAGCGGACGATCTCGATTCTCATGGTCAGTGGGTCTCCGATCCGCAATATGGCGATGTCTGGCACCCGGCGGTGGGCCCCGACTGGGCACCGTATCGCTATGGCCGCTGGGTCTGGGAAGACTGGTATGGCTGGACCTGGGTGAGTTACGACCCTTGGGGCTGGGCGCCGTTTCATTATGGCCGCTGGTTCTATGGCGCAGGTGGCTGGTGCTGGGCTCCCGGTCCGATTTACGCCCGGCCCTTCTGGAGCCCGGCACTGGTTGCGTTCTTCGGTTTCGGTGGATTCCATGTCGGTATTGGCTTCGGCGGACCTGGATTCGGGTGGGTGCCACTGGCTCCTTTCGAAGCATTCCATCCGTGGTGGGGGCGCGGTTTCTACGGCGGTTTCCGCAATCAGAATGTGCTGGTTAACAACATCAACGTCGTGAATAACGTGAATATCGCGAACACCTACCGCAATGCGCGCGTGGCAAATGGAGTCACAGCGGTCAATGCGAATGATTTTGCGCGCGGGCGCATGACTACACCCATGCGGGTCTCGAGCGCTCAGCTTCAGCAGGCGAGCCTGGTGAGGGGGCAGGTTCCGATCACGCCGTCGTCTTCGAGCTTGCGATTCTCAGACCGGCCGGTTACATCGCCCGTCCGCGCCACGGCGTTCAACAACAGCCGCTCCAATTCACCGGCGTCTGCCAATCGCGTGCCGTTCGCCCAACAGCAACAGAGCCTGTCGCAGATCAACCGGCAGCAGGGAAGCGTGGCCATCGGAAATTCCAGTCGTGCGCCTAGCATGGTGCCAACTGTCCGATCCAATGCGCTGAGCGCCCCCGTAGCGCACGCAGCCGCGGCCGGTACAAGCCCTGGCTGGCGGCGCTTCGGCAACTCGCCGCAGGCTCCCGAGTCGGCCGGTAGCGGATGGAGTCGTTTCGGCAACCCGGCAACGCCGAGAGCTAACTCAGCAACCGCGAGCGGCTGGCGCACGGTTGGAGACCGTCCCTCCACAGCTAGTCCATCGACGCCACAGCGCTACCAAGGCACGCCTTCGGACGGCTGGCGGCGATTCCAGCCCAGCACGCAGCCGGCGCCCCGCTACAGCAGCCCGGGGTATGGCGGATCATCGAGATCTTTGCAAATCGCCCCGCCTATCGTGCGCGAGCGCAGCGCGCCTTCGTACCAACCGTCCTCTGGCGGTGGCCGGAGCAGCGCGCCTGCCCATCAGTCCGCGCCGCCCAGCAGCTCGCACTCCACCACCGGTAGCGGCGGAAGCAGTGGGCACTCCAGCGGCAACGGTGGAGGCCACAGCAGCCACAAGTAAGATTCAAGTTTCTTCCCTTGGGGCCCGGAGAACTAATTGGTCGTTTTCGGGCCCATTTTTTATGGGGGTGGAGCAAAGCAGCACGCAAGCAAAGATATAAGACTCAAGGTCAAACACATTAGTTTACATAATATCCGTTATCGGAAACTAACCTCGCATGCCCTCCTCGACCGGTGGAGGTCCGCGTTGCGGATGCGCGAGAGAAGTCGGCCGCGGCAATGCCCGTTCGATCGTGCGCCGCGCGCGGACGCTCAAGCCGTCCCGGTCGAGCGCCTTGATGATCTCGGCGGCCAGATTGCTTTGAATTGGTCTGCGTCCAGGTTCTTGTGTCCGAGGTCGCGGAACACATTGGCGCTTCCTCGCACCACTTCCAGCTTTTCGCTTTTCATCACACCATTTCCTTCACTCTCTTCAACGGTCTTTTATCAGGTCGATTTCGCGCCGGGGTCTTGATGCCCTGCGTCGATTTCTTCTGGAACGCGTCCGCGACCCAGATTTCATCAGCGAGCGGCAGCGCGTAGACCACGCGAGAGCACCGCCTTTGAACGGCAGCGCGATCTCGAACATGCCCGCGCCGAGGCCGTTCCTTCAGTGCCGCCCTGATCCATGAAACGGGGCCTGTCTTGCGGGTCATTTGACCGGCCGCTACTTAACAGGTCACAAGAATTCCCCGCCACGATTGCCCGCCAGCCACATTTCAACAGACAGAGAAATCTCTTGTGCCGCATGTTCAGGTAACCGTTAATTCCACCACCAAAACCCATTCTTCTTAGAATGATCCCGTTTTATAATCGTTGAATGTTAACCCCCACCGAAAAAATCTGGCACAACGGCCGCTTCATCGCATGGGACGACGCGAAGATTCACGTTCTCTCGCACGTCGTCAGCTATGGCAGCTCGGTTTTTGAAGGGATTCGCTGCTATGCGACGCCTTCCGGCCCGGCCATCTTTCGGCTTGCCGCGAGCACGTTCGCCGCATGCTCGATTCGGCCAAGATCTACCGCATGGAGAATATCGGCTTCACGGCGACCGCAGCTGGAAGAGGGCATGCGCGAGCTGGTGCGCGTGAACAAATTGCGCTCCTGCTACATCCGGCCGATCGTCCTGCGCGCATACGGTGAGATGGGCGTCAATCCGCTGAAGAATCCTCTCGACGTGTTCATTGCTTGCTGGGAATGGGGCAAGTATCTGGGCGAGGAGGCGCTGGCCGAGGGAGTGGACGTGTGCGTTTCGAGCTGGAACCGGATCGCGCCCAATACCCTGCCCGCGCTGGCCAAAGCCGGCGCCAATTACATGAACTCGCAGCTCATCAAGATGGAAGCGATCACCAACGGCTATTCGGAAGGCATCGCTCTGGATGCCGCGGGTTATGTGAGCGAAGGCTCGGGCGAAAATATTTTCCTGGTGCGCGATGGCAAGATCACTCACGCCGCCGCTAGGCGCTTCCGTGCTGCCGGGGATCACGCGCGACTCGGTATTGCGGCTGGCGCAGGATCTGGAGATTCCCGTGGTCGAGACCATCGTCCCGCGCGAGATGCTGTATATCGCCGACGAAGTCTTCTTCTCCGGAACGGCGGCCGAAATCACGCCGATCCGCTCCATCGATCGCATCGCCATCGGCAAGGGGCGGCGCGGACCGGTGGCGGAGCGATTGCAAAAAGAATTTTTCGCGATTGTGAATGGAACCAAACCCGACCGGCACGGATGGCTTTCGCCAGTGGGAGCAGCCGGAGCCTCAGCTTCGCGGGAAAGAAATAAAAAACAGCGCAACCCGAGCCGGCCACCTCCCCCGAGATCTACCGCTCGGATTGCGCTGTTGTTTAAGGAACTCCTCTGTTGTAGCGCTGTCGCGGCCTGCAGACGCCAGGAAAAACTTCGGAGCTTTGTGGGCTTTTCAACAGATTTATTTATTAAAGGTATGTTACAGTTGCCGCCGTCTCCGTGTGGCAAACCTGTGAATAAAGCAAACACATGACGATTTGTTCAGGTATTGACGCAACCACCGGTTCGGGAATTGAAATTGGGTTCGAGGAAAAGCATTTCGTCCGTGCTTCCGGCTGCCAGGCCGGCGGACGGCTGGATCGCGCCGGGCTGGGTGGATATTCAGGTGAATGGTTTCGCGGGCGTGGATTATAACTCGCCCGCAACGCCGCATGAGGAGATCGCACGCTCGGTGCACGTGCTCTATTCGGCCGGCGTCACGCGATTTTATCCTACCGTGATCACCGGAGGCGCCCGATGACATGCTGGCGCTCTCGGAAATCTGACGCGGGCCAAAGACACGCTGCCGGAAGGCGCCGCCATGGACGGATTTCACGTGGAAGGCCCGCACATCTCGCCCGACGACGGCCCGCGCGGCGCGCATCCCAGGCGCTGGGTGCGGCCGCCGGATATCGACGAGTTCCGCCGCTGGCAGGACGCCACGGGAGGCCGGATCCGCCTGGTGACGCTGGCGCCCGAATGGCCGGAGCGCCGCGGTACATCGAGGCCGTGGTGGCGCAGAACGTGGTCGTGAGCATCGGGCATACCACCGCCGAGGCGCGGCACATTGCCGACGCGGTGAGCGCGGGCGCCACCATGTCAACGCACCTCGGCAACGGCGCGCACGGCGTGATGCGGCGGCATCCGAACTACATTTGGGAACAGCTTGCCGAAGACCGGCTGCGGGCCAGTTTCATCGTGGATGGCATTCATCTGCCGAAGTCCTTTCTGAAAGTGGCGCTGCGAGCCAAAGGCGTGGATCGCGCGGTGCTGGTCACCGATGCCAGTTCTCCCGCCGGCTGCCCGCCAGGGCGATACCGCTTAGGCGAGCAGGATGTGGATCTGACGCCGGACAATCGCGTGGTGCTGGCCGGCCAGGAACGGCTGGCGGGTTCCGCGCTGCGCATGGATCGCGGCGTCGAAAACCTGATGCGGCTGGGCGAGCTGAGCCTGGCGGATGCCGTGCGCCTGGCCACCGTCAACGCGGCGCGCGCCGGCCGGGTGCCAGGCCGCGAACATGGATTCGCCACGGGCGAGCGCGCCGATTTCGTGCTTTTTCGATTTTGACCCGCAAACCAAGAGCATCCAGGTGAAGGCCACCTACGTGGGCGGACGCAAAGTCTGGAGTCTATAATGACTGTGTTCCCATGAGTGAGCCCGAGCCTCCGGCTGAATCCGCGGCATCTCCCGAGCTGCGGCGCGAGGAGCCCATGCTCTATTGCCCGGTTTGTTCGAGCCGTCTTACCAGCCGGAAGTGCAAACTGATCTGCGAAAAGTGCGGCTACTACATGAGCTGCGCGGATTATTACTGACGCCGAGGGATCGTCCGATGAGTAACCTAGCCGAAACACTGGAAAGATTTCGCCGTGGTCCTGAAGTGCTGGCCGTCGTTCTCACCGGAGTCTACGGCGAGGAGACGGACTTCACGCCCAGTCCCGGCAAGTGGAGCATCCGGCAGCTCGTCGCGCATCTCGCGGATGCGGAACTCGTGGGAGCGCAGCGATTCCGGCAGGTGATCGCCGAGGATGATCCCAAGCTCGGGGCGTTCGACCAGGAGGCGTGGGCCCGTAATCTGGATTATGCGCGGCGGCAGCCTAAGCAGTCGCTCGAGACCTTTCGGCGCATTCGCTCGGAAAACTACGAGCTACTCAAAGAGCTTCCCGAAACCGCATTCGAGCGCAAGGGCATACATTCAGAGCGAGGTCCGCTGACCCTGCGGCAGCTTCTCGAGGGCTTCGCCGACCACGCAGAGAGCCATGCGCGTCAGATGCAGGCGATTCGCGAGGAATACAAAAAGCAAAAGGGGAAAAAGTGATGAAACGCCGCTGGCTGGCGCTGGCTGGGTTCACGTGCCTGTTATATGGGACCGATTCCTCCGCCGATGGCAAGCGCTGGTGGTCGCACATCCTGTATCTCGCCGACGACAAACTCGAGGGCCGCCTAACCGGTAGCAAAGGCTATCGTAAGGCGGCAATTTATGTGGCCGGAGAATTTGAGCGAGCCGGTCTCAAACCCGGCGGGACATCCGGCTACTTTCAGCCCGTGAAATTCAAATCACGCGAAATCGTGGAAGAAGGCTCCAGCCTGGCACTCGAGCGTAACGGCGCTAAAGAAGCGCTGCGGCTCGGTGAAGACGCGACAATTAGCATGCGCGTGGATCCAGCGGCATGGGTCGATGCGCCGCTGGCCTTCGTGGGCTACGGCTTGACCGTTCCGGAGTTGAAATTCGATGATCTCGCGGGACAGAATCTCCGCGGAAAAATCGCGGTTTATGTTAGCGGCGGGCCGTCTTCGATTCCTGGCGCCCTTAGCTCGCATTATCAATCCGCTGAAGAGCGCGGCGCATTTCTTGAGCGAGCTGGGGTTATCGGTACCTGCTCCATCGCGAATCCCGCCGCCATGGATGTGCCGTGGGCACGCTTGGCCCTTGCGCGCTTTCAGCCCGCGATGTCGTTGAATTATCCCGAATTGGACAAGAGTTTCGGCCTGCAGATTTCGGTGACGATCAATCCGCAGCATCTCGACAAATGGCTGGCGGGTTCCGGGCACACGGCGGACGAGATTCTGGCCCTGGCCAAGGAACGCAAGCCGCTTCCTCATTTCTCTCTGGATGGCCGCCTGAACGCTAAGGCCGAGGCGCGCCGCACGGAGGTGGAGTCGCCCAACGTGGTTGCGATTCTGCCGGGGACGGATCCGAAGCTGAAGGATGAATACGTGGTGCTTTCCGCGCATCTGGATCATCTGGGTGTGGGCCGGCCGATCAACGGCGATAGCATCTATAACGGCGCCATGGATGATGCTTCGGGCGTGGCCACCCTGTTGGATATCGCCGAACAATTGCACGAAGCCAAACCGAAGCTCAGACGGTCGTTGATTTTTGTGACGGTGGCGGCAGAGGAGAAAGGGCTGCTGGGATCGAAATACTTCGCCACAAATCCGACGGTCAAGCGCGAGCAGATTGTGGCGGACCTCAACGTCGATATGTTCCTGCCGCTGTTTCCGTTTCACATACTGACGGTCTATGGCCTGGATGAGTCGGACCTCGGCAAGCAGGTGCGGGCGATTGCCGAGCCTCTGGGCATTTCTATCCAGCAGGATCATCGAGCCCGAGCGCAATATTTTCATCCGCAGCGACCAGTACAATTTCATCCGTCAGGGCGTGCCTTCCCTCTTCTTCAAAGTCGGCTATGAAAAGGGCTCACCGGAAGAGGGCATCGCCAAGAAGTGGCTGAAAGAGCGCTATCACGCGCCGTCGGATGACGTGAACCAGCGGGTGGACTTGAAAGCCGCTGCGGATTTCAACCGGGTGATGCTGTTGCTCGGCGAGGCCGTCGCCAATCAGGCGGCGCGGCCCCAGTGGAACCGGGACAGCTTCTTCCGGCGCTTTGCGGCAAGTGGGGAGTGAATCACGGTGGGGTCCGGCGCGGACACCGGCCCCCCTGGTCCGGCTCTGCTTTCACGCGAGAAACTGAGGCCGACGAGGGCGTCGGCCTCGGACCAGGGGGTCCGCCCCACTTACCGCGATTCCGCTTTTTCAATCCGCTCCGCGCCCATGTACGGCCTCAGCGCCTCGGGAATGATGACGCTTCCGTCTTTTTGTTGGTAATTCTCGACAATCGCCAGCCAGGTACGTCCCACCGCAAGCCCGCTTCCGTTCAGAGTATGCGCGAACTCTGACTTCCCTTTTGGGCCCTTGAAGCGAATGCCGGCGCGGCGCGCCTGAAAGGCCTCAAAGTTGGAACAAGACGAGATCTCCTTGTAGCCGTTTTGCCCGGGCAGCCACACCTCGATGTCGTATGTCTTTGCGGATGAGAAGCCCATGTCGCCGGTGCACAGCACTACCGTGCGAAACGGCAGGTCCAGACGCTGCAGGATGTCTTCTGCGTCGGCTGTCAATTTCTCCAGTTCATCGTAGCTCTGCTCGGGGCGCGTAAATTTTACGAGTTCGACTTTCTGAAACTGATGCTGCCGGATAATGCCGCGCACATCGCGGCCATAAGACCCGGCTTCGCTTCGAAAACACGACGTGTATGCACACAACTTCACGGGCAAGCGGTCCGCATCGAGGGTCTCGTCACGATACAGGTTCGTTACCGGCACCTCGGCGGTGGGAATTAGCCAGAAGTCATGATTTTCACACTTGAAAAGGTCGTCTGCGAATTTGGGCAAATTCCCGGTGCCGAACAGGCTCGCCGAGTTGACCATGAACGGCGGCAGCACCTCGTTGTACCCGTGCTCGTGCGTGTGTACGTCGAGCATGAAATTGATGAGGGCGCGTTCGAGCCTCGCGCCGGCGCCCCAGTAAACTGCGAAACGCGCACCCGTGATCTTGGCCGCCCGCTCCAGATCCAGAATCCCCAGTTCCGGGCCGAGATCCCAGTGCGCCTTGGGTTCGAAATCAAATTTGCGAGGTTCTCCACAGCGCCGTACTTCCACGTTGTCCTCGGGGCCACGGCCCACGGGCACGGATTCGTGAGGCAGATTGGGAATTCCCGCCAGCAGTTCCCGGAACTGTTCGTCGAGCGCTTTGACCTGCTCATCCAGAACGGAAATACGATGGCCAATTTCGCGCACCTGCTGTTGCCGCTCGGTGGTGTCCGTTCCCGCTTTACGCAGCGTGGCAATCTCCGCAGTTTCGGCGTTCCGGCGTGCCTTCAACTCTTCAGCTTCTGTGATCACGGCGCGGCGGCGCTGGTCGAGTTCGCGGAACTGGTCGAGGCCAGCGGTGGCACCGCGGGTGGCCAGGCGTTCCGCCACCTTCTCGAAGTTGGACCGGAAGAATGCGAGATCGTGCATGAAACCTATGCTAACGCACAGGCACACTGATCAAGCCCGGCTCGCTTCAAGCGGACAACGCGAGATCCGTTATTCGTCTTCTTCTTTTTCGACGGTGACGGGTTCCAGGTCCTCGGCTTCGAAGATTTGACGGCAATCTAGGCATTCCACGTAATCGACGCCGTCGCGCCTTGCGATAACCTCGGTACGGCTGTGCTGGCATGCGGGCTGCATAAAGGCAATATGGGTTTATTCTAATGATGGCAATGCCCTTGTCAAGGGGGTTGCCGCAGGAAATCGTTCTAAGGGCAACAAGGGAGCTTCAACTTTCGGAATACGGTAGACTGAAGATATCCAAGGCAGGCCCGTTTGAATCGAACCTTTTTCCCCATCGTCCTGGTTCTCATTGTGGCCATCCCGTGCGGTTCGGCCGAGCGGGACCAGCTGGATTTTAGCCCCTCCCTATTCGCGGTAATGGCGGCTATGAACGCCGCGGGTTACGATGCCGAGCTGGCCTCTCCCAATAATGATCCCCTGCGTGAACAGATCCGCCATGAGGTGGAAGGCGCGCACCCGCCGGTTGTCGCCGAGCTGAAGAAGTTCTTTGAAGACCATCGCCAAAAGGACGACACCGCCGAACTGGCCCAGTATCTTTCCTTCGCTCTATCCGTAAAGGGACCTCCTGATTTCGCCTTCAAATACCGCGACGTGGAATTGCCGCCGGATGTCCGCGCTCTCGATGCCCTCGGACCGCTTCTGACGCGATTTTCTCGCGAAGCCGACCTCGACGCACTGTGGAAGCGCGCACAGCCAGCGTTCGAGCGAGCCCTCGAGCGCTATCATGCGCCTGTTTCGCGCGCGATTCTGGAAGCCAACGCATACTTGCGTAATCCCACGGCAGGCTATCTGGGCCGTACCTTTCAGATTTATCTCGACCTGCTGGGGGCCCCGAACCAGGTACAGACGCGGAGCTATGCCAACGAATATTTCGTAGTGGTGACGCCCTCGGCCGAGCCGCGCGTGGCCGATATCCGCCACGCCTATCTTCACTATCTGCTCGATCCTCAAGCCACCAAGTACGGCATGGAAATCCTGAAGAAAAAATCATTGGAGGATTACGCGCAGGGCGCCCCGGCGCTCGACCCGGTGTACAAGTCGGATTTTCTGCTGCTGGCCACTGAATCGCTGATTAAGGCCGTTGAAGCCAGGCTGCCCGGAAAACCCGAAAGCGTCGATGAGGCTCTGCGAGAAGGTTATATACTGACTCCGTACTTTGCCGAACAACTCACTACTTATGAGAAGCAGCCGGAGGCCATGCGCCTGTTCTTCCCGGAAATGATTAAACACATCGATCCGGCGAAGGAAGACCAGCGGCTGGCGAACGTAAAATTTGCCGACGCGCCGCGCGTTCGCGCCGCAAAGGTTGAGCCACGTATAGCCGAACCACCCAGCCCGGCCGAACAGGCTCTGGAAGCCGCGGATCGCCTTTACAGCAACAAGGACTACGATCGCGCCAAACAGGGCTATCTTCGCGTGATCGAGCAGAGCAGCGAAAAATTCGTGCATGCTAAGGCGTATTACGGGCTCGCTCGCATTGCGGTTCTGCAAAAAGATCCGGAGCTGGGGGAGCGGCTCTTCCAGAAGGTGCTGGATTCCGGCGCCGACCCCTGGACAACAGCGTGGACGCACGTGTATTTGGGCCGCCTTTCCGACATCGCCGGCAACCGCGACGAAGCGGCGAAGCACTATCAAACGGCTCTGGCTGTGGACGGTGCTTCAGCCGCCGCCCGTCACGCTGCTGAGCAGGGCATCCAGCAATCATTTAAGAAGGAACAAAACTGAATGGAGTCTTTCATGAAAAAACTCTTAACACTATCGACGCTGGCGGTCTCTATGGCGACCGCCGTGCTTTGCGCGGACCAGAAACCGCCGGCGCCAAAATCAAAGGGCGAAACGGACGCACTGCAAGCTATGTTTGGAGCGCAAGATCCGGACGCGCGAATTAAAGCTGCCGATAATCTCATCACGAAATATGCCGACACGGATTTCAAGGCGCTGGCTTTGTATTTTGAGGCGGTGTCATATCAGCAGAAAAACGATTACGAGAAGATGATCGTTTTTGGCGAGCAGGCGATCCAGGCGGATCCGAAGCAGTACGCCGCCCTGCTGATGCTCGCCAAGGGCATCGCTCAAAAAACTCGCGAGTTCGATCTGGATCGTGAAGAAAAACTTACCAAGGCGGAAAAGTATGCGAAAGACGGAATGGCGATTCTGAAGGACGCTCCAAAGCCCAATTCGCAGATCACCGACGAGCAGTGGGAACAAGGTAAAAAAGAGTATATGGCGCAGGGACACGAGGCGCTGGGCTTTGCCGCGGCCGTGCGAAAGAACTACGCGGTGGCGGTTCCCGAACTGAAGGAGGCCATTGCAGAATTTCCCGACCCGGTGACCATGGTGCGCCTGGCAGCCGTGTATGATCAGGACAAAAAGCCGGATGAAGCTCTGCCCATCCTGGAAAAAGTGATGGCAACGCCGGATCTTCACGCCAGCATCCGTCAGTTTGCGCAAGCCGAGCGCGTGCGTGCATTGCAGTTGAAATCGGGGGGGACTGCTCCGGCTCCTGCCGCCGCGCCGCCGCAGGTGGAAATAAAGAAGCAGTAAAGCGAGATCGCATTCGGTCGCCTCATGCCCGCCGATCTGAAATCTCTCGAGGCCGCGATGGGGCATCAGTTTCGGAACCGCGAATTACTCGAGCTCGCGCTGACCCACAGCTCCCATGTGCACGAAAGAGGATCCGCCGTCGCGGGCGTGCTTCCAGCAGATAACGAGCAGCTCGAATTCCTGGGCGATTCGATCCTCGGGTTTCTCATCAGCGAGGCGCTGGTCCATCGCTTGCCCGGATACTCCGAGGGACGGCTTTCCAAACTCAAGGCCGGTATCGTGAGCGCCGCGCACCTGTACGGCGTTGCCGAAAAGCTTCAGTTGGGCCAGTACCTTCGTTTAGGGCGCGGGGAAGAAATGAGTGGCGGCCGCTTCAAGCGCACGCTTCTGGTTAACGCGCTTGAGGCACTGATTGCAGCAGTATATCAGGACGCCGGCATCGACAAGGCGCGTGAATTTGTGACCGGGCTAGTGGTGGGCGACCCCGGAGTCGATATTGAATCCGCTGCGAGTGTACCAGCCGGCACGTTCACCGACTACAAGAGCACTCTGCAGGAATTGGCTCTGGCTCGCAAGCTTCCTCTGCCGCGTTACGTGATTCTGAAAGAAGACGGCCCCGAGCATTCGAAAACGTTCACCATTGAAGTTCGCGTGGGCAAGGATTTGGCAGCAAGAGCCGACGGCTACTCAAAGAAAAGCGCCGCGCAGAACGCCGCGCGCCTGGTCTTGCAGCGCCTGGCTGCTGAAAGCAAGCCGGCAGTCTCACTCTAACAGCAAGCCGAGATACCGTCCCATCCAGTACGGCAGCAGGAAGAAAGACCCATCGTCTTCGCTTCGGCCGCCGTTTCCCCCGTCAGCCTGAAATGGATTTCCGTTCCACTTCATCACCGGCCGCTCGTCCGGAGCGAGAAGAAGTGTGGACTGCGGTTCGTGAAAGCGTCCGCGCCGGCGGTCCATCGTGATATCGTGGCGGCCTGAATTCCGCACAGTCCATTCGATCATGTCCATGGGAGTGCGGTACAGAGTCCAGACCGCCCCGGCCAGATCAACGGGCTCCGCCGGCTTTGAGTGCAGATAAATCAGGGTCCAGAGCGGATTCTTCTCCCGTTGGATGTTCTTCCACCACTCATCCATCGCCCGCCGGTAAGAATCTTGAAACCGGGAATCTCGTTCATAAGTCCACAGCGGATAGAAACTCAGCATGGCAAGTTCCTCATCGGAATAGTTGATCTCGTGGGTCAGCTCGAGCAGGCGCGTCGTCTGATTCAGATATTTCAGATCGATGGCCGCTTTGTGATATTCCGCCTCGTATTTCGCATCTCCTGTGATATGTGCTGCCACTTTCAGCAGGCTGAGCAACTCGAGCGAATTGAGCGCACTATCCGGCGCACCCGCTTTGCTGTCGAAATATTCGCGCGACCAGCGGCCCCACGTGGTCGGCCGGCCGGTGATGTCGGTCAGATTGTACCCGTGTTCCAGGATGTGGCCGGCAATCCGCGTTACCGTCGCCCGGATGCGCTGGCGCAGCTCCTGGTCCCCCACCAAATCCCAGGCGACACTGTACAGGAAAAGATGACCCACGATTTCATCCGAGCTGGTATCCGCTTTCCATTCGTATCGGCCGTCCGCGGTCCAGTGCCATACTACTTCTGGTTCACGATAATCGCCTCGACGGATATACGAACGCGCGGGAAAACCGGGACGGCCGGTGACAGCCTCCAAAAACAAGACGGCATCGGTGGATGCCTTGGCATTGGCCAGCGCCTCCGGCGAGCCTGTAGCGGCATACCGGAAGCATTGAGACGCAGCATAGATCGCGGTCCAGAGGCCGTCATTATCGCTCGGCTCGAGCTGGTTGGTGGATAAATCGCCGGGCACTCGCAGCTTTGAAGAAGCCACCAGTCCGTAGCGGTCGTGGCGTTTGTGAACGCGCTCGTCAAAGTAAGCGGCTTTCTGTTCGAGCGTCATGGGTCGCATCTCGATGTGCGAAACTCCGGTACGCGTCCTCACCCACATTCCCCCCGAATCATCGGGCGCCAGGTTGCGGACATCGTCATCCGGAAGGTAGCGCCGGCCCGCAAAGTACTGGCGGCGATCGACAGGCTCGGCCGCCGGATCCTCACGAATCGCACCCGAGCGGGTGCCAGCCCACTTCGCGCCGTCGCTGGCAATTGCGACGCACGTGAATTTGCCCGAAGCTACTGGTTCGGGAGGCCGCTGCACAGGTTGGGGTACGCCCGGGTCGGCTGTGTCATAAAACGTGCGGAATTTCTGCGGATACGCCTTAAGATGGATCGAGTCTGCGGATAGCGCGTGAACGCATGCCGCCAAACATGCTGCAATTACGAGGCGGTGCATGCTCTATCCTTCAGCAGCGCACACCAGCGTCCAAACACCAGCCGCGCCAGTTCCCCGCTACGCACAGCATGTGGATAGGGATCGATCGGCTTCGTGAGTTCGCGCGCATCCCCGCAGGCTTCGTCTTCGCGGCACCACTCCGCAATCATAGCCGGAGTCACCTCGAGGTGAAACTGCAGGCCGTAGATACGATTTCCAGCCCGGAAGGCCTGGTTGCGGCATGCATCAGACGAAGCGAGCAGCTCGGCTCCCGGCGGCAGTTCGAAAGTCTCGCCGTGCCAGTGAAAGATCGTTTCCGCCTGGCGCAACCCGCCAAAGAGCGGATCATTGGCGGCTGTCGGCGCGAAACTAACCGGTGCCCAGCCGATCTCCTTCACGGCGTTGGTGTGTACACGTGCGCCCAATGCTTTTGCGATCAATTGCGCGCCCAGGCAAACGCCCAGAAGCATCTGGCCGCGATCTCTCGCGTCCCGGATGTACCGGATCTCGCGCACAATGTAGGCGTGGTCGTCGTTAGCGGACATCGGCCCGCCCATAAAAATCAGGGCATCCGCTTCAGTCACCAGGGGGTCAGCGCAGGGATGCGCATAGAGATCGGCGTACTCGCGGAGAATACCCTGGGCATCCAAGGCCGAGGCAATCAATCCGAGATCATCAACTGGGGTGTGCCGAAAGACGAGAACCCGTACCGGCAAGTTAATCGACGGAGGCTCTCTGCGCTACCTGGAAGTGGCTCAGCGATTGCGCATAACGCGAGACCCCCTGATACAGCGCTTCAGCCAGGCGCTGGCGGTGATCGGGCCGCTTCAAAAGCTGCTCTTCCCGTGCATTGCTGAGGAAACCGATCTCTGCGAGGATCGATGGCATCGAGGCGCCAATGAGCACCACGAACGGCGCTTTCTTGATGCCGCGATTCTTGGCCGCTCCGTTATATCGAGTTTCGAAAGTTTGCAGAGATCCCTGCACCTTGGAGGCAAATTCTCGGGATTCCTCTACCTTTTCGTGCAATGTAATGCTTTGAATCAGGTCTTTCAGCTCAAAAACGGATTTCTCCGAACTCGCATTCTCGCGTGCGGCCACGTCCAGTGCGTCTGACGATCGCGTGAAGTTCAGGTAGTAGACTTCGATCCCGCCGATTTTCGGGTGCGGGGAGGAGTTGGCGTGAATGGAAAGGAACAAGTCCGCCTTTTTTTCATTCGCCATCTCGGTGCGGGCATGCAGAGGGATGAACGTATCATCCGATCGCGTGTAAATTACCTCGCTGCCCATGCGCTCCTCGATCAGCTTACCCACGCGCCTAGCGACGTCCAGGACCAATTCCTTTTCCATCACGCCGCGCCGCCCGACGGTACCCTCATCGGCGCCGCCGTGGCCGGGATCGATAACGACGCGATTGATCTTCAGGCCCAGCGCCCGAGTCAACGATGTTTCGCCATCGGTGGACTCGCGAGCCGGCTTTGGCACCACGCGCGGAGGCGCAATTCGCGATGCAGACATTGCAGGCGCCGCATCGTCCAGTTCGCTTTTCGAAGGCGCCGCGGCAGGTGATACCGATGGGAGAGGCGCCGGCAGGACGACAACAGATGTGGTCACGGTCTTGGCAGCCATGCGCGCCACCTGCGGCCTGACTACATCAGCCTTCAGGGAGGGAGGATCGGAAATAGTTGGCGCTGGCGCGGCCGCATGTCGGGGAAGTTCCCGCATAGGTTCCGGCTCACGCAGCGCCGGCGCCGCCTCCCGGTCCGGTTTTCTGGCAAACATTTCCGGCGTGCCGCCTGTCGGACGGAGCTCGATGATCATCCGGCTGGGATTGTCTAACCGCGATACGGTGAACTCCGCTGGAGATTCCAGATCCAGCACAACGCGCGTAATCCCGGGAACGGTCTCAGCCACGCGGATTCTTTTAAGCCGCTTGTCGCCCACTTCAGCTGAAAACAGACGGTGACCATCGATGGCTGGGCGCGTGCCCGACAGATCGAAGAAAATTCGCTCGGGGTTTTGAGCGCGGTCGGCGTGATAGTGAACCTCGCCGGTAATCTCAATCGCCACCCGCGTGGTATCGGAAAGTGTCCAGTAGCGTACCGCCGTCACCTCGGGCGAGGAAGCGGCACGTGCGCCCACCGCGGCCATGGTCGCCGCCAGAAAACCTATCGCACGCGTGAACCGCTGTTCCATAGATTATTGCGTCTTGTAATACATCCTTCCCATGGCATCCACAAAGGCGCGCACGGGGTTGAACTCTGATGCTGGTTTAGCACCGGCTTCCGCTTCGCGCTGTTTCTTGGCTTCTCGGGTCTCGTCCAGCGCCTTGCCCACCCGATACACGTAATCGCGCGTTTCCCGAAACGGCGGCACACCGCGGTAACGCTCCACCGTGCCCTCACCGGCGTTGTATGCCGCCAGTGCCAGCCGGTTGTCACCCTCGTAGAGGTCCAGCAGATATTTCAGGTAACGGACTCCACCCTCGACATTTTGGGCCGGATCAAAAACGTCAACTACCCCAAATCGACGTGCCGTGGAGGGAACTAGTTGCATCAATCCAAGGGCGCCTTTGTTGGAAACCGCGAAGGGATTGTAATTACTTTCTACCCGAATCATGGAATGCACCAGATCACGGTCGACATCGTGCCGCTGGGCGATATTATCCACCAAAGTGGCAAACGCCGGAGGCGCGGCCAACCCCGACGCCGGTAATTCGATCTGCGGAGGCATCTTTTCCGAAGCACTACGCACAGGCCTTGCCAAGCCTCGTACGAGCTTTCCCGTGCGCATGTCGGAACGAACAATCACCAGCACCGGAGCAGGCGTCTTAACTGTCGCAGCAGACACGAACGCAATGTTCGCTGTAATCACCGAAGTTAGTATAAAACATTTTCTCATTTTTATGTTTTATTTCTCTGCCACGTAACTTAGGCCATATTGCATTCTTATAATGTTATCATCTTCAAGATGAAATGCGCGGGATTCGTGCTGGCGGGCGGCCGGAGTTCCCGCATGGGTTCCGATAAAGCTTTGCTTCCATTCAAAGGGGCCACGCTGGTTGAATACGTGGCAGCACAAGTATATAAAGCCGCAGGCAACGTGACTTTGGTCGCCGATCCCGCCCGGTATAGTTACCTTAGTTATCCCGTAATTACTGATATCTATCCAGCCCGTGGCCCTCTTTCCGGGATTCACGCCGCTCTTGCCGCCTCGGATGCGGAATGGAATCTCATCGTAGCCTGCGATATGCCCGAAGTTTCTGCCTCGCTTCTCACCAGTATTCTTGAGCGTGCCAAGTCTGGAACCGCGCACGCTGTTATTCCCGCCAGTCCCTCGGGACTGCCGGAACCTCTGTGCGCGGCTTATAGCCGGCGCGCCCTCGATGTCATCGAACGCGCGCTTGATCGAGATATTCGCAAAGTGATGGACGCTCTGATCGGTCTGGAAATCGATCTCTGGCAAGTTCCGGATTCTCGCCACTTCCATAACCTCAATACTCCGGCGGAGTGGAGGGGTTACCGCCATGGTTGACGAGTACCCGCATTACATCGAGTTCCGGCATGTCTATAAGACGTTCGATAAGCCTGTTTTAGTCGACAGCAATTTTTGGGTGGATGCCGGCCAGACCGTAGCCATCATCGGCCGCAGCGGCGTCGGTAAGTCGGTTACCCTGGCCCATATCATGGGTTTTCTCAAACCCGATAGCGGCCGCGTCATCGTGGCCCACGAAGATACGACGGATTTCGCCGAGCCGGACCTGCGCCGGATTCGAAAGAAAGTAACCATGGTGTTTCAATCCGGCGCCCTGTTTGATTCCCTCACCGTTGCCGAAAATGTACTTTTTTCTCTCGAATTACGCGAGGACTACGACGAGGCAGAACAAAGAGGAAGTGGTCAGCGGACTGCTCAAAATGGTAGACATCTACGAGGCGCGCGATTCCTATCCTGCCGACCTGCCTACCGGATTCAAGCGGGCGGTCGCCATCGCACGGGCGCTGGCGGCACAACCGGAATGCATTCTCTATGACGAGCCCACCACCATGGTTGATCCCATCATGTCGGATCACCTGGCCGATTTGATGTTACGGTTGAAACGGCAGTTGGGACTCACCTCCGTGGTCGTAACCCACGACCTGGATTTGATGAGCCGCGTGGCCGATCGCGTGGTGTTTCTGCATCAGGGGCAAGTCATCTTTTTCGGTCCGGTAGCGGAGTTGGAGAAGTCCCAGCATCCTCACATCCAGGAGTTTCTGGCGCTGGACCGCGTCGAACCGGTGTGAAATCAGTGCGCTTCCGCGCCCAACCCGATGAAGAATACCCCGACGAGAATAAGCAGGAGCCCCAGCGTCTTGGCCTGCGTAATCGGCTCCTTAAAGAAAAGGCGCGACCAAAACAGCGTCCAAACGTTGGCGAGTGAAACCATCGGATAGAGCACCGATACTTCGCCGCGCTTCAGACCGAGCAAATAAAAAACAGAAGAACCAAGAAAAAGCGCCACCCCCATGGCCAATCGCGCGTTTAGGATCAGGTAACGCAGCCCGTGACGAAGCTTTTGCGCCCCCGCCTTTAGGAACACAGCTCCGATTGACCCAAGAAATGACGCCGCCAGCACCAGCAGCATCGACGAGACGGGCGTGTTCACGACGAACGGCGCTTCCCCATCACCGCCACCCCGATAACCACAACCGCGACACCCGCCACCTTGAAGAAATTCATGGTTTCGTGAAACAAGACCACGGACAGAATTGTGACCCAAACGTAAGTCAGGGCAATGATCGGATATAGAATCGAAAGCTCTCCGTCCCGCAGCGCAAAAACCAGCAGCACGGTATTCAAACCATAAAGGCAATAGCCCGCAAGCAACGGCAGGCTGGTGACGTAGCCTAGCAAACCGCTTTGAACGGGGTGGCTGAGGCCGATCTTCATTAATACCTGAGCAGCCGCGCCGAGGATCGTGCAGCAAAAGACCAATGACATCGATTGCGCATGGGTAAACGGCCGGTGATGGATGGGGATTGTACTCGCGGGTGTCACGCCCCATCAGAATAACAGAGGCGTCTCCGGTTTTGCCTCACAAATTATGTTCCGAGCCGCTGTCTGCACAGCCGCGCGGCGCGCTTTTCGTTACAATAGTTTTATCGTGAGTCAAGAGAAGATCGTCGTAGCCGACGAAACTGCGGAAACCAAGAAGCCGCGCAAGAGCGACATTCCGCGCGGCGTTATTGCCGAATGGACGGTAACCATCATCCTGCTTCTCTTTGGAACCACCACGTTGGTGCAGGCGTTCGTGATTCCGACCGGATCCATGGAAGACACGCTCTTGATCGGTGACCATCTTCTTGTCGATAAGCTGGCGTACGCTCCGCCGGGGCCGTGGACCAGACATTTGCTGCCGTACGAAGACCCGCGCCGCGGCGACATCATCGTATTCCGTTACCCCATGGACATCCGGCAGACGTTCGTCAAGCGCGTCATCGGGGTTCCCGGCGACCACATTCACCTGGTGAATAAGAAGGTGTTCCTCAACGGCCACGCGCTCGATGAGCCGTATAAGTACAACAAGACCGAATACATTGATTCTTATCGGGATAATTTTCCCGGCGAACCGAACGTAAATCTTTATCCGCCGGCGCAGGACATGCTTCAAAATAACGTACAGAATCACGAAGTGGTCGTCCCGCCGGGCCACTACTTCGCCATGGGTGATAATCGCGATTCCTCGCTGGATAGCCGTTACTGGGGTTTCGTGCCGCGCGAGAACATCATCGGCAAGCCTCTGATTATCTACTGGTCATACAATGCCTCGACGGAGGCGTTGTCCAATCCCGCGATTGGCATCGACCACTTGGTCGATCTGGTCGAACACTTTTTTACCAAGACCCGCTGGCGACGCACATTCAATCTCATTCACGGTTACCCCATCCAGTAGATATGCCGAATTATTACGGCTTGATTCTGGCGGGCGGCCGCGGCACGCGGTTCTGGCCCCGCAGCCGCCGCCGGCACGCCAAACAAGTGCTTACGATTTTCGGCGAGCGCACGCTGATCCAGTCCACGGTGGATCGGCTTGCCCCCCTGATTCCCGCTAAGCGGTTGTGGATCATCACCAGCCCCCTTCTCCGCGATGAAATCGTGCGGCAGCTGCCGGAGATTCCGCCGCGCCAGATTCTTGCCGAGCCGGCTCAGCGCAATACCGCGCCAGCCATCGGTTTGGCGGCCCACATTCTGCACTCATTCGATCCCGACGCCGTTATGGGAGTTTTTCCATCGGATCACGTGATCGGGAAACCCCGGCGCTATCTGCAATTCGCGCGAGGCGCCTTGCGTGCTGCAGCCGGCGGCAAGATCGTTGTCCTGGGAATCACGCCGCGGTGGGCGGAAACGGGTTATGGCTATATCGAATTCCCACAGGGGACGCGCGCGGGTTCGCTCCACGCCTCGCCCGTCTTGCGTTTCCGCGAGAAGCCCGATGCGCGCACCGCCGCGAAATACGTGGCAGCCAAACGCTTCTTCTGGAATGCCGGTATGTTTTTCTGGCGTGCCGATGTGCTACTTGATGCGCTGCGGCGCCATCTGCCCAAAACCGCCACCCTTCTGGCTTCCCTGCCCCGGTTTTCCGACCGGCGCTTTGCCGCCAGGATGAACCAGACCTTCCCGCTTTGCGAAAACATCTCCATCGATTACGCCGTTCTGGAACGCGGCGGCAACGTGGAGGGATTGGCGTGCGACGAGATCGGGTGGAACGACGTGGGAAGCTGGAACGCGATCTACGAACTGTCGCCCAGAGATCGCAACGGCAACGCAGCACGGTCCCTCTTCGTTTCGGCCGAAAGCAATGGAAATTACATCGACGCCGGGAACAAACTGGTGGCCCTGCTCGGAGCCAACAACCTTATCATCGTCGACACACCGGATGCCCTGCTCATCGCCGATCGCGAGCGCGCCCAGCAAGTGGGCGACATCGTCAAGCTGCTCGAACAGAACCGGCGGGACGACCTACTCTGACGTCTGCGCCGCGAAGATGCCATCCAATATCCTGACGGCGGCATCCACTTCTTTCTCCGTCACGATGTAGGGCGGGAGAAAACGCAGCACAGTCTCATGCGTGCAATTCATGAGCAAACCGCGGGACTGCGCATCCAGCACCATCTGCTTTCCCGGCACCGTCATATCCACCCCGATCATCAAGCCCTGGCCCCGCACTTCCCGGATGAAGGAATACCGCCGCGCCAGTTCGCGGAGGCGCGCCCGAAAATAATCGCCCACCCGCCGGATCGACGGCATCAGGTCGTCGAGAATCTCGAAGAACTCGATCGCCACGCGGCAGGCCAGCGCGCTTCCCCCGAAAGTGGATCCGTGCATACCGGCGCCGATCGACGCCGCCGCCTTTTCGTTCGCAACGATCACGCCCAGAGGCAACCCGCAGGCCGCAGGCTTGGCCGCCACCAGGACATCGGGGAGCACAACCGGATTCGCCAGCTGGTATCCAAACCACGTACCCGGCCGGCCCACCCCGCATTGAATTTCGTCAAAAATGAGGAGAGCGTTGTGGCGGTCCGCCAGTTCGCGAGCCTTTCGCCCATAGTCGTCGGAAATCGGGAAAATGCCGCCTTCGCCCTGAATCCACTCGATCACGATACCTGCCGTGCGTTGGCTGAACGCGCTCTCGAGCGCCGCGATGTCGTTCTGTGGAAGAAATTTTACGCCTGGCAGCAGAGGCTCAAAATCGTGGCGGTATTTCGGCTGCCCCGTCACCGACAGGGCGCCCATAGTTCTCCCATGAAATGAATTCTCGATCGAGAGAATCTCAAATTTATCGGCGCTGCTCTTGTTGCCATGGGCGCGCGCCATTTTGAGCGCACCCTCCATGGCCTCGGTGCCGCTGTTGCAGAAAAACGATCGTTTCAATCCGCTGACTTCCGCCAGCTTCTCCGCCAGCGGCCCCTGGTACCGGTGATAGTAAAGATTCGACGAGTGGATCAGCAACGCGGCCTGCTCGCGAATCACCTTCACAATACGCGGGTGGTTATGACCCAGGGCGTTAACCCCGATCCCGGCAATAAAGTCGAGATAGCGATTGCCCTCCACGTCGTAAACGTGGCAGCCCTCGCCCCGGTCGAGCACCAGCGGGTAACGAGCGTAGTTCTGGAGCAGAAACTCTCGTTCGACATCCATAATCGACTGGGTTTCGGAAGTGGTAGAACTGGCGGAACTCATTTGTCCATCATACAATCTCATTCAATGGGCAAAACCGCATTTCTGTTTCCCGGACAAGGATCCCAGTATGTGGGCATGGGTCAAACTCTGGCTGATGCCTACCCGGCAGCGCGGCTGGTTTTCGAGACAGCTGATCAAGCCCTCGGCTTTCCCATCTCTCGCCTGTGCCTCGAAGGCAGCGAGGAACAATTGAAGCTCACCGAGAACACACAGCCCGCTCTGCTCACGGTGTCGATCGCGGCATTCACCGTGCTCCGTGAGCTCGGTGCACGGCCCGATTACGTGGCGGGCCACAGCCTCGGAGAGTACTCGGCGCTTGTCGCTGCTGGATCGTTGCGCTTCACGGAAGCTTTGCGCCTCGTCCACAAACGCGGCCGGTACATGCAAGAAGCAGTTCCACCGGGCGCGGGCGCCATGGCGGCGCTGCTCCGGTTACCGGTGGGCCGGCTGGACGAGATTCTGGACAAAGCCGCGCAGGGCGAAATCGTAACCGCCGCGAACCTGAATGCGCCCGACCAGGTAGTCATCGCCGGCCATGCGGGAGCGGTAAGCCGCGCGATGGAACTTGCCAAAGCCGCAGGGGCGCGGCGCGCCGTGTTGTTGGCGGTTAGCGCACCCTTCCACTGCCCGCTCATGAAGCCCGCTCAGCAGCGCATGGCTCCCGAGTTAGCGGACGCGGCATTCGACGATCTCGACTGGCCGCTCGTCAATAATTGGCAGGCCCGCGAAGTGCGGACGGCTGCTGAAGCGCGTCTCGGCCTCATCGAACAAATCCCAAACACGGTTCGCTGGGAGGAGTCGATTCGCCATCTTGCGGCTCAAGGTGTCAACCGCTTCTTTGAAGTTGGCCCCGGCGGCGTACTCACCGGTTTATTGCGCAGCATCGATACGGCGCTCTCAGGGTTCAAGTTTGGGGAGGCAGCCGACGTGGAGAAGCTGAACGTCGCCGCCGCGTCCAACTAAAAGGTAACCCCGAGCAGGAACTCGGCCTGGTTTTGGTTTGAACTCAACGCGCCTCCCAGGTCCGTTATGTTTTTCGCTCCCCATCGCGTATAACGAACCTCGGGAGAGAGCTTGATCTTGAGCGGCAGGTGGAGTTCAATGCCGGCCCCCACCACAAACCCGGTATTAATTCCGGAGACGTTCGAATTCGTCAGTCCGCTGATATTCGTAATCTGCTTCACGCCGCTCCACCGGTCCCAGGCCACACCCGCGTCAACGTACGGCCGGACGAACGGTCCCGGGACCCGATACTTAACAAGCAATGGAAATTCCCAAGCATTGTTGGCCGTGCTTTTCACGAAAACGTCGACCTGATTAAACGAACCGTTGTACTGGAAGTGCCGGTATAGGGCGTCTGCTTCCAGACCAAGTCCGAATGGCAAATGAAACTCGACGGTAGGACCCAGGATGAACTGCGTGGAACTCGATTCAAAAGTTTCTCCCGGGTTGGACACTGCATGAAAAAAATCAGTGAACGGCAGACCACCTCTTACGCCAAAGGACAATTGCGCGAATGCACCGCTCGATGCCATCACCAACACCAGGAGGAGTCTCATAACGTTCGGTACGCCGCACAACTCGCGTAGGTTGCACAAAATTGTAGGCTTCCGTACGCTTCCTGCCAAGCCGGCGCATTTTGCACTGTGTCCCGCGCCAGCGTAAAGTAGTGGCTTGCCCGAGATCGATAGGTCCGCACAAGTTGCGTTGCGCCATGCGGTGTCTCCGCGAAGCCCGGAGGAGCTCGCGGATGCCCTGCTATCAGCGGCGGCGCGGAAGCATACCATCTCGCTCTACGGCGCTTCCACCAAACACCTCATGGGCGGCCCTATTGAACCGGCGGATGTCGCCATTTCCACCGCCGCACTCACGCGCGTGCTTCACTATGAGCCGCGCGACCTGACCATCAGCGTAGAAGCCGGCATCCGTTATGCGGACCTGACCACCTTGCTGGCGCGAAATCGCCAGATGATCCCTCTAGACCCCCCGTTTTCCGATGGCGCCACGGTCGGCGGCATCCTCGCTGCGAACTCCAGCGGCCCTCGCCGCCGCCTCTATGGCACGGCCCGCGATCTGGTCATCGGCATGAAATTCGCCACCCTGCAGGGCAAGCTCGTCCAGACGGGCGGCATGGTGGTAAAAAACGTCGCCGGACTGGATATGGGCAAACTCCTGATTGGGTCCTTCGGGACCCTTGCCGCCACAGCCGTAGTCAATTTTAAATTGATTCCACGGCCGGCCGCCGCAGCGAGTTTTCTACTGCTGTTCGACACGTTGGATGCCGCCATCGCAGCCCGTGACCAGATCTTGAAAGGCGTGATAGCGCCCGCCGCCGTCGACCTGCTGAATCCGCCCGCCGCCGGCCAGCTCGGTTACAAGAGACACCTGCTCGCGCTACAGACCGCCGGAAACTCCGCCGCCGTTGAGCGTGCACGCCGTGAATTCGCCGGCGCCGGAGCTACCGTTTTCGAGGGTACAGACGAATCGCGTTTCTGGCGTCAGGTGCAGGAATACACCCCGCACTTTCTGGAGAAGTTTACCCATGGCGCTGTGGCGCGCGTGTCCTGCACGCTGTCCCAGGTTAAGGAGGTTATGGCGACTCTCGAAGCCCCTGGCATCGCGCGCGCGGGTTCCGGAGTTTGTTATGGCTACTTTACTCGCGCTGAGGCCGCGGCCCGCTGGACCGCATCGGCCTCGCGGCGCGGGTGGAAAGCTGTCATTGAGTTTGCGCCGGATGAGCAGCGAACGAAGCTGGAGCTGTGGCCCGTTCCAGGTAGTGATCTTGAGATGATGAAGAGGGTCAAGAATATGTTTGACCCGAATCGTCTGATGAACCGTGGCCGACTCTTTCGTCTCCTTTGATCGCCCCCAACGCGTGGACCTCGACCGCTGCGTGCATTGCGGCCTGTGTCTGAACGCCTGCCCAACTTATCGCGAGCTGGGCCTGGAGATGGATTCACCGCGAGGCCGGATTTATCAGATGGTGCAGGTGGCGAATGGCGCCGCGGTCACCGCATCGTACGCCGAACATATTGAATTGTGCCTGGCCTGCCGCGCGTGCGAAACCGCCTGCCCTTCCGGCGTTCAGTACGGACGCCTGGTGGAAGCCGCGCGCGCTGATATCGCGAGCCAAGTGCGACGTCCGCTCTTCGCACGCGTCATCCGGCGCTTCGTCTTTGAGAAACTTCTGCAATCGCCCCGCCTGATGAGCACGGCCGGAGCGCTCGCCTTTCTGTATCAGAGCAGCAGGCTGCAAGCGCTCGTGCGTGGCTCGGGTTTGTGGAAGCTGTTCGGAAAACTCGGGCGTCTCGAGCAACTGTCTCCGCCCGCCGAGCCGCCATTCTTCTTTAGCAAGATCGGTGAAACCTTTCCCGCTGCCGGCGAAAAACGCTACCGCGTGGCGTTCATGGCGGGCTGCATCGCCAATGTCTCGTTCGCGCGCCTCAATGAAGCTACCGTGCGCGTGCTGCAGAAAAACGGCTGTGAAGTAGTGGTTCCCGCCGGGCAAGGCTGCTGCGGCGCGCTGCACGTTCACGCCGGCCTTAGGAGTGAGGCGCGCAAGCTAGCGCGCCGGAATATCGATGCAGTCCTGGCGGGCGGATTCGACGCCGTTATTACCAATGCCGCCGGCTGCGGCTCGACGCTCAAGGAGTACCATGAGCTTCTCGAACACGATCCCGATTACGCCGCGAAAGCACACCGCTTCAGTAGCCTCACGAAAGATGTCAACGAATTCCTCGCATCCATCGATCTGAACCTCGACATGGGCCCCGTTCCCATCACCGTCACGTACCAGGATTCCTGCCACCTTGCGCACGGCCAAAAAGTGCGCATTCCACCGCGCCGTCTCCTCACCGCAGTTCCTGGCTTGAAGTTTCAAGAGATGCCGCTTTCTGATTTGTGCTGTGGCAGTGCCGGGATTTACAACGTGATCGAGAACGAAATGGCCATGGCAGTCCTCGAAAAAAAGATGCAGAGCGTGAACTCGACCGGCGCCGAAGTAATCGCGACCGCCAACCCCGGCTGCATGCTCCAACTGGAAGCCGGCGTCCGCCTCCACGGCCGCGGCCAGCGCGTCGTACATGTAGTCGAGATTCTTGATGAAGCCTACCGCAACGGGGCGAAACCGAATCCTACGGTTTGATCCCCTCGCCGCGTCGCCGTGTCTCCGCGTCCCCGTGTCCGCGATGCGCAGCGTCGCCCGGTGCGTAGCGCCGGCTACTCGTACCTCAAAGCCTTGATCGGATCGATCCGCGCCGCGCGCCGCGCCGGAATGTAACCGGCCAGCCCGGCTGCCAGAGCCAGCACCACGGTAGCGACAGAAAAAATCAGCGGGTCGGCAGCTTTCATGCCGAACAACTGCGATTCGATGAACCGGCTCAACACTGTTGCCGCAGCCAACCCTATGGCGGCGCCCGCTGCAACCAGCAGGCCCACCTCCTTCATCACCAGTGCCAGCACATCGCCCGGCAAAGCGCCCAGCGCTATCCGCAAGCCCATTTCCGCCGTACGCCGGGCCACGTTGAACGCCACTACTCCGTACAATCCGATCGCCGCCAGTAACGTCGCAAGCGCGCCGAAAGCGCTGGCAAGGATGGCGATCAACCGGTCCCGGTAAATCGAATCCGCAATCTGAACTTCCATCAGATTCATATCGAACACAGGGAGATTCGCATCCATGTTCCGCACCAGGGTTCTGATCTCGGGCCCAAAATTATTCTGGTCATGTAAGGCCCTCACAAAAAATGTCATCCTTTGCAGCTTGTCCTCCTGGGCGTTGGGAATATAGATGAATGGCTCCGCCTGTTCGCGAAGGCCCGCATACTTACTGTCACGAACAACACCGACGATTTCCCACTCCAGCTTGACCTTGTCCCCACCGCCAAAAGCCAGGTGTTTTCCGAGCAGGTTTCCGGCGCTGGCATACCGCTTGGCAAATGCCTGATTGACAATCGCAACTTTCGGCGCTCCCGCGGTATCTCGCTCCGTGAATTCACGCCCCGCGAGCAGCGGAATTCCCATAGTCCGAAAATAACCAGGCGTAAATGCGTCCACCGAAGCGCCTACCTCTTCATCTTGTTTCGCTCGATAACCCTCGACGGTGATGTTATTGGACTGCCGGCCGTGGCCGAATGGACCGATATTGGCCCCCCCTACCGATCGCACTGCGGGCAGAGCCGCCAGGCGTTGCTGCAGCTCACTAAAAAAAGCACGGCCGCGTGGCAAGTCATAGCCGTTCAGGCCCGGATCCACCGAAAAGCGCAGCAGCTTCTCGGTGCGGAAACCAGGATCCTCGGTCATGAGGTTGAATAGGCTCCGGCCGAACAATCCCGCACCCACCAGCAACATCAAGGACAGCGCCACCTGCGCCACGATGAAGATCTTGCGGAACCACGACTGCGCGCCGCCCGCCGCTGCGTTGCCGGATTGCTCCTTGAGCGCTGGAGCTAAATCCGGATGCGTGGATCCGATCGCTGGCGCCAGTCCGAAGAGTAGGCCCGTGCCGATCGCCAGCGCCGCGCAGAAACCCAACGTCCGCCAGTCGAGGCTCGCGGCCAGCCACCCACCAGTCGCATCGTCCGGCAGAAGACGTAACAAAGCCGCCGTCGTCCAGTCTGTAACGATGAGCCCCAATGCGCCACCCGCCAAAGCGATCATGAGACTCTCCACCACTAATTGCCTCACAATGGCCCCGCGTCCCGCGCCGATGGCCAGCCGGATGGCGATTTCCTTTTGTCTTCCATTAGCGCGCGCCAGCATCAGATTCGCCACATTGGAACAGGCGATCAGCAGAACCAGCCCGACCATGGCCATTAGAGCAACCAGCGGAGTTTCCCAGTCATCGCGTAGTGGATTGATGCCCTGCGCCGCCGGCAGCAACTCCAGCTTCTGGCTGAGATACCGTTCGCGATCGCGCTGGTCAAAATGGTGATGCTTCATTTGAGTAATATCTTCCTCTGAGGCTGCTCGGTAGAGAACCTGCATGCCCGCCTCTGCCTGGCGCACCGATACGCCGGGCTTCAGCCGCGCAAATATGCTCAGCCATCGATATTGGCGATCGTCGAATCCGTACCAGTTCGGAGTGGCCTCGCGTTTCATCATGACCGGGACAAGCAGATCAGGCGTGTCGCCGCCGAGCACTCCGTGGAAGTCCGGGGGCGCAATGCCAATCACCACCATCGGGTGTCCGTTCACGTTGACCTTCTGATTGAGAAGCGACGGGCTTCCTCCAAAGCGCCGCTTCCAGTATCCATGGCTCAGCACAATCACCGGATGTGCGCCCGGCAAGTGGTCGTCCTCCGGAGTGAACACGCGGCCTAAAATGGCCCTCACCCCGAGTACCTCAAAAAAGTTCCCCGACACCAGTTCCGCCCGCGCACGCTCGGTCTGACCGCCGGAAGAAAAACTCACTGGAGCGCTCGACCGTGCAATCACGCCCTCGAAAACTTGGCTTCGATTCCGCATGTCGCGGTACATGGGGTACGAGAAGACCGCCTCATGGTTATCGCTCGAGCTTGTGCCTTCCCGCTGGCCGTCCGTGTGGAAGACCACCAGACGCTCCGGCTCGGCCACTGGCAGCAGCCGGAACATCACCTGACTCAGGAGAGAAAAAATAGAGCTGTTTGCGCCAATGCCAAGCGCGAGCGAAAGCACCGCGACGGCGGTGAAAACCGGGCTGCGGCGCAATGTGCGCAGTCCGAACCGGAGATCGTTCCACATGGAAGCAATTGTATCGCCGCGGCAGGTGTTACAAGCCGCGCTACAAATTGGAAACTTGTTCTTCGGTCCGTGGCCGCACAGTGTCCTCCACTTCTGAGAGACGTTCCTGGTCCTTGTACTGTAACTGGTACAGCTTCCAGTAAATCCCCCGCAGCGCGAGCAGCTCTTGATGGCTGCCGGACTCCCGCAACTTGCCTTTGTGCATCACCAAAATACGGTCGGCGCGCTGAATCGTGGACAGCCGGTGCGCAATGATAATCGATGTTCGCCCTTCCACCATCCTCGCCAGCGCCTCGCGCACACGAAATTCGGTCTCCGTGTCGACGCTCGAGGTGGCTTCGTCCAGAATCAGGAATCGCGGCTGGTGCGCCAGAGCGCGTGCGAAGCTGATGAGCTGTTTCTGGCCGGTCGAGAGCGAACTGCCGCGCTCACGTATCGTCTGATCGAATCCGTCCGGCAGACCGCGAATGAAATCCATCAGATTCACCTGCTCCGCGGCTTCCTCCACGTCCTCGCGCTCGATGCCCTCGGTACCCAGCCGGATGTTGTCTTCGATCGTGCCAGTAAACAGGTATGGGTCCTGCAAGACCACCCCGAACTGCCTCCGCAGTTCGAGTGGATCAACGTCGCGAATGTCCACGCCGCCGATCCGAATCGCTCCCTGCTGCACATCATAAAAGCGCAGCATCAGGCTGATCATGGTTGTCTTCCCTGCCCCGGTGTGGCCCACGATGGCTACCGTTTCACCCGGCGCAATCCGGAAGCTTACGTCTTGCAGCACCCAGTCCTCGCCCTTGTACGCAAACCATACGTGGTCGAACTCAATGCCCGCCGAAGCAGCGGACACGGCGCGCGGCGCAGCTGGGGGCACGATATCGGCCGGCGTATCCAGCAGCTTGAAGACCCGTTCCGAGGACGCCATGGCCGCTTGCAAAATGTTGTACTTCTCGCTCAGATCCTGAATCGGCCGGAAAAAGCGTAGCCCGTATTGCAGAAAAGCCACGATCGTGCCGATCTTCAGCGCTCCCATTTCCACGCGGCGGCCGCCATACGCCAGGATGGCTGCGATGGTCAGCATGGACAGGAACTCCACAATCGGATAGAACCATCCGTAGGCGTTGATGGTATCTTTGTACGCCTCCATGTGCTGGCGGTTCACACCGTCAAACTCTTCCGCGCTCTTGCGCTCCCGGTTGAATAATTGAAGCACGACAATGCCCACGATGTGTTCCTGCAGATAAGCGTTGATCCTCGCAATAGCGATTCGGATGCGCCTGTAACTTAGCGCTACCGTGCGGCGGAACTGCAGCGTGGTCACAATGACCAGCGGCATCACGGCCAGCATGATCACCGTCAGCGCCGGGCTCAGCCGGAACATGATCGCCACAATGAAGCCCAGCGTCATCACATCGCCAAGTATTGTCACCAGTCCGGAGGCGAACAACTCATTCAACACCTCCACGTCGGTCGTCACGCGCGTCACCAGCCTTCCGATCGGGTTCCGGTCGAAGAAGGCGATATCCAGCCTCTGCAAATGGGCCATCAGCTCTCGCCGCAGATCGAACATGGCGCGCTGGCCCGTGTACTGCATGATGTACGACTGTCCGAACGCCGTAACGAAACCGCCCACAAGTACGGCCAGGTAGAGCAAGGAAATCCGCGTGAGACCTTGCCACTTGTCCGCGGGTAGATACCGGTCGATAGGCGTGGACATGTGTGCGGAGCCCGGCGCCAGATACTTGTCCACCGCAACCTTGGTCAGCAGCGGCCCGCACACCTGCAGCGCTGAATACGCCAGAAGGAATAACAGCGACACCGTAATATACCCGGTGTACGGCCGCAGATAGCCCAAGAGCCGCCGCATCAGACGCGAGTCGTACGCTTTCGCCAGAACCTCTTCTTCCATTGCCTTTAGCCTATCATTGTGAGTTGACTTCTTATGAAAATCGTCGCGTCGTTCGAAATTGTTACCGCGAGCCGAGACTCGAACGCGCCGCCGCGCGGCGACTGAACATCTGGAATTGAAGAGGTATCGCTGCCTCGCGGGGCCGAAGCAAGGATGCCGCCGCAGCCTGGCGCGACGACTCTGCTCCACGAACTAATCCCACCATCGGTTGATCTCACCGCGTTAGGAGCGGTTAGGCATTGGAGCCCTCTGAGGGTCGTTCATGGTTAAGCCCCTACGCGGTGCGCCGCGTAGCTTCCCGCGTGCGCTTCGCGTGCCGCTTCTACCTGGTAGCAAGGAGCGCTAGCGTAAGCGGTAACAGCGAAAAACCAAGTGAACCATTCGAGCGGCTGAAGGGCCACCGGAATGAAGCCGTGCGTCTCCGCCCACATCACGGCATCGCCTGCTGACGTGAACGCTACACCCAGTGCCATCATGCCCCAACACCGCGCCACCAGCCCGTGGCCCATGTTCAGTACCGATCTCCGAATCGACACCGCCTGAATCAGCAGAAGCGCCAGCAAAGGATCGCTGAGCCACATGAAACCCTGCATCACGCTCAGTCGCCTTCGGTCACCGAACAGCACCCCGCCAATATCAATGAACTGGAGCGCCGTAAAGGCGAGGATGGCCGCGATAAGGCTCTTGTCCAAGATCGTTAGCCGGTCGAGGATGCCTAAACGGCGATTCAGAAGAAGCACCCGCATGAGCCCCCACGCCAGCAACCCCATCGCCGCGGGTCCGCTCGCGGCCACTCCCAGGTCGTGCAACGTTCCGGCTCGATCCGGCCGAAACGCCTCTAGGACTACCAAGGGATTCCAAGGATGCTGCTTGCTGAATACCCCGGTTAACGCGGCGCCCGTCAGCCTGCAGAAGGCGCTGAGGAACACCAGTGTCCAGGTTCCATGCATCTCCTCGTTCGGCTCGAATAGGCTTCGCGCCTGGTACGCAAAATAAACTTCGGTGCCAGACACCACCATGAAGAAAGTCACACCGACCCTATCAAACAGGGCCACCAGCGCGTCATATTTGCCCGTTACGAGGAAAGACACGTAGGCCGCCAGGCCCACGATGAGCAGAAGGCCCAAGGCCGCCCAAAGGCGCCGCACACTCTTGGGTGCGCTCTTCACTGGAGATTGAAATAGAGCTTACGAGTGACCGCCATGGCCGCGCGCGTACCCAAGAACGCAACGAACAGGCGATCCGCGGCCAAAAGCATGGTTCCCCCGCCGCCGCTGACTCCGGGGTTTGCCTGGACACGCTGCAAGGTGTCTTGTCCGAAGTACGTTTGTAACTCCTTCTCCACACGCCGGCCCATGACAGCCAGTTGTTCGTCGAATTCGTCGCCTTCGTTCTGCACCAAGCGGGTCCAGACACCCAGCACACGTTCCAGTTCGGCGGGCGTCAACAGGATACCGTCAAGCCGCTCCGAAGGTAGCTCCGCGGGACACGGCCGCCGCCTCCGCCTTTCCCACAGTCTTGCGAACCGGATCATCCCTGTTCCTCCCTGAGGGGCAATGTCTGTTTGACCTTCCGGATTGCCCGGCTAAGCAACACTCCCACAGTTCCTACACTGATTTGCATGGCGCTGGCGATTTCGTTGTAGTCGAGGCCCTGTGACCGGAGCGTGATGCACTCCCGTTCTCTCGGCGCCAGTATCCGGGCAGCCTTCACGGCCCAGGTGAGCCCGCGCTCCATCTCCTCTCGCGTTTCAGCCGGCGTGCCCTCAACGTCCTCCAGAGCGACTGAATCTTCCGCTTTTACGGACCTCTTCCAATCCAGGATCAGATTGCGCATCACAGCGCGCAGCCAGGTACCTTCATCGGCAAGCTGTTCGCCATGAATGCGCGTCAGAAAGTAACGGAGGAAGGTCTCTTGAAGAAGATCTTGTGCTAAAGCTTTGTGCCGCGTCATGACCATCGCTATTCGCGACAACTCCTCGGCATGGACCTTGTAGGCTTGGACCACGGCGCGGCGTACGGCTTCAATTTCGGCAGGACTGATTCGTTCTCCCACGGCAGCTTAACATGATCCTACCAGCCCAAAAAAATTCAGGCCAGTCAAAAATTCGGTTTTCGTTTCAATCCAGCGCGCCACAAAGCCTCTGAGTGGAAGGCTCCTAGAAAATTATCAGGCAGTCTACCGCTGTTAGACCCAACCGTTAACTGCTGGTCCAATCGGCAATAAGCGATTGAAAACACACAGAAATGTTCCTCATGTTCTCCGCGATAGAAAGTCAGCCGTGGCGTGTGGAACTGCCACCTTTGAGCTGGGTTGGCCACTATGAGCAATCTGCCATACCGGCGATGTTCAAGTGAAGTGGGTCCGCAATTCTTGCACCCACTCTTCGCGGCAATCGGCCGTGGAAGCTCTCTACGTTCTCCACCGGCTCGGCAGTCGTATGTGTACCCGTTCGATCCGCCGGTCCAGATAGCAAGCGATAAAGCAGTGACTGGTGATTCCTGTGATCAGCTGGCGTCACCGGAACAGGGGCTCCGCATTCGGTCCGTTATTTCGATAGCCGTAGCACCTGTGAAGCAATCCTGCTGAATGCTTGATTCAACTGTGCTGTCGTCGGCGCATAGACATATTCGCCAATCGGCTTGGTCGGGTCGTAATTGCCCGCATTGGGATCGTTCGCAATCCGCTGAAGCAGTTGGTCGTCTACGCCGCCGGGTGCATTGCCGAGGCCAATCGTGTACGTGTAGACGTACAAGTTGCGGGTGATGGAATCATATCGTGCCCTTTGTGCGGCGTTGTCGAGCGCGTTGATACCAGCGCCGGTGATGCTGTCGTTAACTCCAAGCGTGCAACATCCACGTCCGATATCGTCCACCCGGATTTTGCCCTGATAGGCCCCGTAAGAACTCGGATATCGATTCACCGGCGCATACGCAGCGCCAGAATATCCAGCGCCTGTCAGGTTCCCGAAAACATCTTGCTCGGGCAGATAAGCAATATCGAAGAATGGGACAAAGCCGGGGCCTGCAATGTTGCGGCTGGGAGAGCCCGCGGAGTATTTCGTCGAAGCGTCGTTGAAATGCACGTCAAACGCACAACCACCGTAGTCGCCCTCCGCCGAGCCGATCTTCTGGGCATCTACGGCCTGAGAGGCCGGAAAGCTCGTTGCATCTTTCTTGTAAATACCCGCATAGTACGAGACGACCCCAGTAAAAGGACCCGGACTCCAGGCGGCTTTACCTGAAACCCGGCCTGAGCTGTCTATGCAGGTGCTTGGATTCTTATTGTCGTAACCGGAATATTGAAAGGTGGATGGTGTTGTAAGCACCTTAGCGGGGAGAGTTGCGCCGAACGTTAGCGCGTTTGGCATGCCATCCGTAAAAAAAGGAGCACATTCAATGTTCCCTGATCGTTCAAAGTTACCAGTTGCTGGTAAGCCGCCCAATATGCTGCCGCTGCGTTGGTGTAACCATAGCAATAGATTTGGCCGAGCATTTGAACAACATTTGGCGTTCCGGTGGCAAAATTGTACGAAGGAGCATAGTCCATGCGGTAGTCGGTGCCGAATGTGACCAGCCCTAAGCGGTCTTGGCCGTTCACAAAAGATTTGGCAAACGATATCGACGCATCCTGCAGAGCTACGCAGGAACCGGACTCGTAAAGTGATCCCGAGCGGTCGATCACCAGGATGATGTTCAGGAACCGGCGTGTCGCTTGGCCCGTCGCGCTGACGCTGACGGAATTTATGTTGAAGACGCGCATGAAGTAAGTGGGGGCCGCGACACTTCCAACCACGTTGATATTGATGGTTCGCGGTGCGGCTGCCGGGAAGGTCACAGTCGGGTCGGGAACCGTCGCAATGCCCATCCAGTTGTTTGGCAGGTTCGCATGAAACCACCGCGTCGCCGCGTTTGCAGCGGCGCCTTGCTGCGATGTGAGATCCAGAGCCTGGTTCATACTACGAGCGGATGCCAGTGACGCACCGTCCACCGCAGTCTGAAGCCGAGCCTTTACGGCGTAGAGTACTCCCGCATCGATCGCAAGCCCTACAATCGGGATAAGCATCGTGAGCAGCATCATCCCCGCCAGGAACAGGACAATACCCTTTTCATGAGATCTCTTTGTGGCACTCAATATCTTCACGCGTCCTCCTTTAATAGATCGATCGTGAATACACGCCGGTACCGATGTAGCCCAGCGTGTCCACGTTTGGTGTCGGAAAGTAGGACTCCGCGACATACGCGAATTCATTTCCATTCAATGTAAGTATGTTGCCAAAGCCGGATATGACTGCGTTGGTGTCCGTGACATAGTTGATGACGTTACCCTGTACATCCAAACTGACAGGACCCGAAGATTGAATTTGACCGTGAGCCGCAACAAGTGTCGAGTCACCGACGACAATCCGCTGTACGATCACGTATTGCGCTTGATTGCAGGGTGTCGTGCACCCCCCGGCTGGGATGTAGGACACCTCGGATAGGATGACCACGCCAGATCCGCCGGTCTTGGCTAGTGCCAGTCCCTGGCCTAACCGCACCAGCACATCTTGGTTGCCGCTCTGGGAAAAATCAACTCCTCGAACGTACATACTGCCGGCGTCGCGTGCGATTTGAGTGACCTGGACCTCACGCCCTAAATTGATTCCGACGACCACCACACCCAGGAGAAGAGGCAACAAGATGAATCCGACGATGAGAACAAATTCAATGATCTCGGTTCCCTTCTCGGAATCCTTTCCAAATCGTGTACTAATCATTTTCATTCCTCTTTAGGGTGCCGGAGGAGACGTTCCCGCGGGTAACGATTCCAGGCGATCCGAGGAGATCGCATTGATAGTCAGCGGGGTATTACTGCGCCAGATGGGTACGAGGGGCAACCAGGTATATCCGCTTATTGAAACTTCGAGAATATTTCCCGAATTGTTTGCTCCAGTTCCCGTGACCTGACTGAAAGGCGACGTCGGAGAATAGTATTTCACATTGATCTTACTGACATTGGCTCCTGACAAGAAACCCATCGAGTAATCCTGCACCACTGACTGGATCGAAGCCGTCTGCGTGCCGTAGGACACCCCTTTGTAGGTCGTCTGGTAAGCGATTCCGAATCGGCATCCTTCCCGAACCGCGGAAGTGAACATGTTGTGTAGAAAAATGACCATTGAAAAGTCGATGATTGCGAGCATGAGCGCCATCAGCGGCAGGATCACCAAGGCGAACTCCACGATACTGGCGCCGTGTTCTGCCTGTCGGTAGGTCTTGCGTCGGTTATGCACGTGACTAATCATTTGTCGGCAGAACAGGCCGAAGACTTAACGGTTAAAATTGTCGAAAAACTGAAGCCGTCGGAACTCAAAGACTTACCGGCTGCTTACTTGGCAGATGCCGTAAACGGCTCGGCCACCCGATCAACGCGTAGCAAAAGGTCAATCCACTTAGAAGAACCGCGCAGTGGTTTTTGACTCCAACGCTTTAGAAGATCCGTTATCTTAAGACAGTCTACGCCTGTTAACCAAAAGGGGCTAGAGAACTCTTTGTGAAATCGCCGATAATTAAACCGGTCTTTCTACTAAGTGATTGAAACCGAACCCAAGACCCTGTAAAGAGGCGGTATGAAGAGCATGACACAGGCGATTTCGAAAAAGCGCGGTTATATCCTGGTGGCCTTGTCGCTCGGATTAGTTTTCCTTCTGGGCATGGCAGGTCTAGCCATCGACGTTGGACGGATGTACATCACCAAAAGCGAGGCCCAATCCTTTGCGGACACAGCGGCCTTCGCTGCCGCACTCGAGTTGGACGGTACCGCAGCCGGAATCACGCGGGCGCAAACGGCGGTAACTAACAATCCGAAAAAATGGGAGTTCCAGAACGACGCCTTCACCGGCGTGACGACCACATTTTCCACCGCCTCCACCGGTCCGTTTAGCGCCGCTCCGCCCAGCCCGCCTACTGCATACTACTTTGCCCGAGTCCAGACTACCGTAAACCTGCCCATGTATCTAATCGGCCCTCTGGCAGGACAGAATGCCAGCATTGCTGCCGCAGCGGTAGCCGGCCGCGCCGTCACTAACGGCACCAACGGTGGAGAGTTCCCATTTTCGCCTTACACTCGCTCCGCATCGCCGGACAACGCCGCTGATCCTTTCGGATATCAGGTCGGAAACTCATACACGCTGCGATGGGGCGCCCCCGGTAACCGTACAACTTGTGGAACCGACGCCACCAAGCCCAACCTATCCTCAAATGGCAAGATCCGTGGATATTGCTGTGTATCGGAAAGCGCAGCCTCCCTGCGGCAAGCCATCGTGGGCGGCGCGACAGATCCCCTGACCGTTGGTAATCCAGTCAGCATGGACAACGGCGCCAAGAATACAGAGATGTCTGCCATCGCGCAGAGGGTTGAAGAAGATACTGACACCACATCGGCCGATTATGCGGCATATCTTGCCAGCGGCACAGGTAACGGAGAGCGCGTAGTCTACGTTGCAGTGAACAGTGGCGCACCGAACTTCACAAACCTCGGGTTCGCAGGATTTTTCCTGTATGCTGACAACGCCTATACCGGCCTGGGGGGCAACGACTCGGCCTGCGCCGAATACATCGGAAGCTACGTTCAGGGCGCAGCCGGTCAGAGCGTACCCGGCCTGGCGCCCGGTGGATCCGGTTCCTACCACATCAAGCTGTACCAGTGAGCTCTAATTGATGCGTATGACCATGAATCGCCGAAGAAGAACCGGGAGCGTCCTGGTGGAGTTCACCTTGAGTGCGACGTTTCTGATCGCGCTCTTCTTGGGCGTATGGCAGTACGGATACGGTTTCTTCATCTACAACGAACTGGAAGAGTCTGTGCGCGCTGGGGCGCGGTATGCCTCGCTTGGCACTTATAATTCGGCAAACGGCACGCCGACAGCGGCCTTTCTCACCGCCGTTCAAAACGTCGTGGTTTATGGCAATCCAGCTCCGGCCGGTGGCGCCACCCCGGTCGCGCCCGGTCTGACCACCGCTAATGTCTCCCTGACCGTGACGTTCACCTCCGTCCCGACCACCATGACGGTAGCGATCACTGGCTATTCGCTGCCCACTTACTTCGGCAACCAGACGTTAACTGGCAAGCCCACGACCGCGTTTCCGTTCGTTGGCGTTTTCGGACCCCCATAAGAGGACATTATGCACAGCAGACGAAGCCATCAAGGCCAGCGCGGAAATGCAATTATCGAGGCCAGCCTCACCTTAACCCTGTTTCTTACCTTACTGTTTTCGATCTACGATTTTGGGTGGGTTCTGTTCTTTCACCAAACCCTTGTTGCTCAGGCCCGCAGCGGAGCCCGCTTTGCTGCCATCAATCCCACCAGCCTGGCATCGGCCAAGAATATCGTCCTCTACAATCAGACTGCCAACGTCGGCGGTGTTGGAATCCTCGGAATCGCCCCAGCCGATGTTGCCGTCACTCGGGACGGGACGGCGGGGGCGACTGACGACCGCATCACCGTAACGATCTCAGGCTATCAATACCAGCTCATCACGCTCGGTTGGGCAGGCAGTTACAACGGCAAGACCATCACCGTCAGCATTCCCGTCGAAAACTGATAACAGTGGGCAGAATTGCCCGCCCCACATCCCTCCGCGAAAACCGTTAACGGCTGCCAGAAGGCCGTTTCTGGATTCGGGCAAGATTATCGTCCCGTCCGGCATATTCGGTACGGGCCGATAGCTATGTGATACGGGAATGCAGGTCAACTGGGCTTGCTTTCAACCGTGACCGTGTCGTTATCGTATGTATGGTAAGGGCTTGCACGGACGCAATGCATTCTACGCGACGACGGTGTGGCCACGGTAAACGACGTCGCTCTACTGGGCGAGCCTGAGAATTTGGGACGCGATGGTGTTGAACGCGTCTTGCAACTGCGTGGCATTCGGCGCATAGACATACACGCCCGGCTGTTGCGCCGAGTTGTAGATGGGACTTCTCGGGTCGTTGGAAATTCGCTCCATAAACGTATCATCGATCGGATCAGCAGCTATGGTGCCGCCCATGCCGATCGCGTAGATTACCGGGGTATAGGTAGCGTCTGAGCGAATGATTGTCGCCACATTATCGGTGATGTTCTTGCCGGCAATGTGGTGAGTGATTTGATCATCGACACGCGGCTTGCCCTGGTAGGGTCCATTGGGATAAGTATCCAACGCTAGATAACCCACAATAGAATGTGAGGGAATATGATTACACGTGGGCGGTAGGTACGCGACGTCCTGGAGCATGTTGTATGGACTAGAATCAAACGAACAGCCGGGAGAACTGAGAGCCACCGGGTTAGGATTGTTGAGCGGTATACCTGCGTTACTCCAAATGCCCGACGTATTCCCCAGGGGGGTGGTCAAACTGTATTCCCCGACGAAACCAGCCGGCAGGACCGCCGTACCTATATTGCAGCTACTCGCGGGCGTCGCAACAAGGTTGTTTGGATTGGCGACGCTATAGCGCGTATCTGCCGCCCTCTTGATGGGAAAACTAGCGGCCGGGTAGCCGTTGGGGTTGCCGTCGGTGAAGAGTACGATCACATTCAGAGCGCCCGGTTGATTGATGGCTATGATCTGCTGATAGGCCATCCAGAGCGCCGGCTCGGTTCCGGTTTGTCCGCCGCACACCATGGTGCCGATGGTTTGCTCCAAGGTCGGGTTTTGAGTCTTGAAATTCAGCGTGGGTGCGTAGTCGAGATTCGGTGAGCCCATGAAAGTGATGAGCCCCAGCCGGTCACGCCCTTCGGCAAACTTGTCCACAAAGGCAACAGCGTTGTTCACAACAGTGCCGCACACGCCCGCCACCTGCATCGACTCGGAACGGTCGAGCACTAACATCAGGTTCACATCGCGGCGTGATGCCTGCCCCGCGGCCGCCACCGTGGCGTTGTTGACTCCCAGCATTCTCAAGAAGTAAAGCGGACTCTGCACCGCGGCCGTCACCGTCACGGTGCGGGTCTTAAACGCTGTCTGTGCAATGTTGACGTTTACGTTCGGGTTGGAGCATCCGAACCAGCCGTTCGGAAAGTTCGCCGACAAATAGGAATTAACGGTTGCGGTACAACTGGCGGTCTGGCTGGCGAGGTTCAGCCCCACGCTCAGCGAACGCCCGCCGGCTAGCGCAGCCGCGTCCACAGCCGTTTGCAGCTTGGCTTTGGTCATGAAGAGAATTCCTCCATCGATGGCCAGGCCGACCAGCGGAATCAGCACCAAAGACATCATAAGCGTCAGCATAATCAGCGCGATGCCTCGCGGTCTGCGTTTCACTCGCGGTCTGCGTTTCAATGGATGGAACCTGCGTAATCCGTCTGTACCGCGGTCAAAATATGGCATAAGCGTACTCGGCCGTACCGGTCATGATCCCCGTCCAATCGAGCTCCGGGGATATGAAGTAGGTTTCAGTCAAAGAACTAACGTCGCCGGCTGCAAGAGGGAGTAACTGAATGAAACTATTCGCACGATCGCTCGTATTTGTGCAGTAATCGGAAGCGGCAATGTAGCCGCTGGCCCCGACAATGCCTGCTGGTGGTGTCCCGAAGTTGCTATTTCGCAGGCTGGCTTTTCCTACCACGACTCGCCGTGTAAAGACGGCCTGGTTTAGGTTGGGACACGACGTGGTATTGGCCTGAAAACCCGCGGCCAGACATTGGTTGTTTCCGATGTATGTGACGTTCGAGAGAATCACTACACCGTTGCCAGTGCCGTTGATGTTGAAGTTTAAGCCTGCCGTTATCGTAGCCAGTATGTTTTGGCCGGCCGCTTGAGAGAAGTCCACGCCATAGGCCCACATATGACCGATATCCCGGCATAAGTGTGTCACCTGGTTGGCCTTGATGACGTTGGTCCCGATCACCAGCGTACCCATCAATAAGGGGACCCAAAAGAGCGAGCTCAGCGCGAACTCGATCCCCGAACTGCCCCGCCGCCCCGATTGAGAATTCGCTCTGATGCGGTTGGCTCTCATATCCATCACCGGGCCGGACATAACCCATTCGGACAAGATTCCGTGCGGTCCCAGGAACTGACTGACAATGTCAGCGGCGTATTGCCGTGCAGCAGCGGACCCATTGGGCTTAGGCTGTACCCTGTCACCGAAACCTGGACAACATTGCCGGAGGCGTTGCTGTTGGTGGGAGCCAACGTACTTCCGTCGTAGTATTGAACGGAGATCAAAGCAGAACCAGCTAACCCGTTAAGTATCCACATGGCATTACTTTGGACCACGGACTTGATGGACGCGTCCTGCCCCATTCCTGTTTGCGTCTGGTACGTAACCGCGTAGCGCACACCCTCTTGCACCGCATATTGCAACACGGCCTTGTTGAATATCCCCCACGAGATATCCAGGATTAGAAGCATAAACGCAAAGAACGGGACACAGACGAGTCCAAACTCGACGGTCTCGGATCCACGCTCGGTCCCTCGCTTCAATTTGCCGTTTGTTGTGCTCATGGATTTAGCTAATCGGCAAGACGATCGACCCCTTCCCTCCCGTCTGTGGGATCGCACTCAGAAGGCGCCTGGCCCCCAAGTAATCGATACCTCTCGGTCAAGATACTCCTTTAACGAATGAAGGCCAATACTGAAAATAGTTATATGGAAGTGTATTAACGGTATAGCTCAAGGTGGGGCTGCTTTCAGCCGTGACACTGTTGATAGAGTGCGCGAAGGACCTGCGTACTGGACAATGATGCGATCGATGCGACGACAATGAAGCCGTAAGAACCTAGCCCTTCAACCGCGCTTGGTAAGACGCAGAAATCAATGTGGTATCGAGACCAAGCGCGATGCTCGCTGCCAGGAACCATCTAGCCGGATGGATCCCTGTGAAGAAAATCAACAAGATTGCCACCGTGAAGGAGACCCCAACCGGGCAGGTGGCAGAAATCGCACTCTCGCAGCCGCCCTCTGGCTTCGATTCAAGTCCGATGGTTTGTGGTTCGATAGCCTTGGCCACGTCTGTTAAGCGATCCTAATGGACGCATGCAACCCCAGCAAGGCTGTCAATGGTTAGTAGAAGGAGTCTGTCAAAGGGAATAGCGGATCCATCCCGCGGTGAGAAACTGGACTGCTTATCACGGCCCCACAACCGCGATTTCCTCAGTCCTCGCCGTCGCCACTTTGGTCACTTTCCCGTCCACTAGCTCCACATCGATGCCGCCGTTTTTTCCCGGGTACGCCATCGTTTTGGTGCCGGGGCCGGTGCTCACTTCAAACGACGCCGGTCCAAAGCGCCGGATCACGTCTTCGTAGGCGAGACCCGGCTGGATGCGGCTGGGGTCTTCATGGATTCCCGCGGCTGCCCGAGATCCTGGGGCCTTCCGGCGGCTTCGGACCGGAGTACGTTGTGTTGTCCGGCCGGGAGATGCTCCTTGAGAGCTGCCACCGTCCTGGGACTTGGTGGTCTTGTCCAGGCTGCCCCACACACCTCCGATTTCCTTGCCGATGCTGTTCGCCCGCTGGCCAACCGTGGAAGACTTACTGGCCATGCTCCCGTATTCCGTTACGGATTGTGCTTTGGCAGCGCAAAAGCTGGCGATGACAAAGACCCCCGTGGCGATCTTCGGAGCAGACTTGCCCATGGAAAACCTCACCAGATAGTCTGAAGCCAGGAGCGCCTTTAAGGAAATATTGTCAAAGGTCTTATCGTGCCTTAGACTCGATCGCCGTCCATCGACTGGTTGCCTTTGGTGCCCGCAACAGCCAGAAAGTTAACATCGGTTAAATTACCGAGGCCGGTATTGGCTTTCAAGCCTTGTGAATGGATTCGTCTGCGCGACGGCGATCAGCAGCCGTGCTCTTGCTGGTGGCTCTCGATCGCGAGCAGAGCTTGCTGTTGTTCGCTGACCACGCGTTGTAGCCTGCCGTCCGGTTGTGTCGGTTCGCTAGTGTTTTGGCTGGCTCTACCAATGTGACACACCAGAGAGGATACTTGCAGAAGATCTTGCAAGAGTTGCCGTTTACGTTCGCAGCCTTCACCTTTGCCCAGCATGTCTCACTCCTTGAGGATCGGGGACCATCAGCCCCGGGTTCACACCCTCCGTACGAATGCTGCGTAACCGGGCTAGGTCCCCGCCTCTTAGGGCACTGATTACTCAATTATTGTGCAAGTACCCTTGCGGTACACCAGTATCTTTAGGACAGTTCGGCTGGTCCGTCTGCAATAACCCATTTCTTTCCGGCCTTCGTCACAATGAATGATAGATAATTACGAAGCGCCGTCTCATGGCGGAGTTCGCCTATTTTCCTATGCGGATGAGACAGATCAGTCTTTTCGAGAGTTTCCTGGCTTTCTCGGAGGCGAACCGTGCCTGGTTCTATACGATTGCCGCCGCATGCGTGGCTATCATTGGCTGGTTCGACTGGTTAGTGGAAAACGTTTCACTGGGCTTTCTCTATATCGTGCCCATCCTTCTCGCCTCGGCAACTCTCCGCCGCCTCCAAATGATGATCTTGGCGACCGTCTGCGGTCTGCTGCGGGAATTGTTCAGCCCCGCGCACAGCCAACCGGGCGCTGTGGGTCGCACTCTGATTGGAGTCGCCGGGTTTGCCATGGCCGGATTCTTCGTCTCGGAACTTAACCGCAGTCGAAAGCTGGTGACCAGGCACCTGGAGGAGCGCGAGCAGCAGATGCAGCTACGGCGGCAGGCTGAAGAAGAACTCCGCACCGTGATCGATACCAGCCCGCTGGCTGTGCTTACGCTCGATAGCACCGGAAGGGTTTTACTTGCTAACGAATCTGCAAAGCAGGTCCTGGGCTTCCAACAGCCTCTCCTTCCAGGCCAGGAGATACAACCGTATTTGCCCATCCTGACGCGCTTTTTGGCAGTGAACTCCACCTCAGGCCTCCGGACCACCGTTGAAAGCCGCGGCCAACGAGAGAACGGGGAGGTGTTCCTGGCCAATATTTGGCTGTCCACCTATGTCACTGATTCCGGGCCCCAGTTGGCCGCGTTCATCTGGGATGCTTCCGAAAATCTGCGGGATCGGGAAGGAACCGGGCTGAATTCCATGATGGCTACTTCTCGAGTGGTGATTGGGGCGGTATCGCATGAAATCCGCAATCTGGCCGCAGCGGCGCTGTCAGCCCACCGCGGACTGGCGTCACTTGCCGGGATCGATCAAATGGAACACTTCCGGGCACTGGGTACCATCATCATCGCGCTCGAACGGATCGCTGCTTCGGGTCTGAGGCTGTCCACGGGCCAGCGGGCGGCCGTTGCGAATCTCGGCATGTTGTTAGATGAATTTCGAGTGGTCATCGAGCCGGCCTTTCGGGACGCGGGAATCAGGATCGATTGGCAACTTGCCGAAGGCCTGCCCCTGGTGCAAGCCGATCACCACAGCTTGCTTCAGGTTTTCCTGAACCTGGCGCGGAACAGCGAACGCGCGCTGGAAGCGGCCGGGACTAAATCGCTCACTGTGGCATCCGGTTTAGAGAACGATCTGGTGATTGTCCGGTTTCGGGACACGGGCTGTGGCGTGTCGAATCCCGATGATCTGTTCATGCCCTTTCAGCCGGGAGCGCAAGCGACCGGTCTGGGGCTGTATATCGCTCGCGCCGTAGTTCGGTCTTATGGTGGCGAACTTCGTTACGAGCCCGAGTCTCGCGGCAGCTGCTTCGCGCTCCAGCTTTGGCCCGCCGAGGATGACTCGGAGCGTCGTGGGAGCTGATGTGGGGCGTATACGGGCGCTCATTGTGGACGACCATGCTCTGTTTCGGGAGAGTGTGGCCGGAGTTCTGCGTGCCGAATCAGACCTCGATGTTTCTCACTGTGCCACCATCCGGGATGCATTAAATCTTCTCCAGCGCGAATCCTTCGACCTCGTATTGCTCGATCACGATCTTGGCAACGAACGCGCCTTTCAATTTCTGCCGGCAGCCAAGCAGGCCGGCTTTAAGGGCCAGGTGCTGATTGTGACGGCTTGGGTCAGTAATACCGAAGCGCGGCGCCTCCTGCGTCAGGGCGTCTCCGGCATTTTTTCAAAGCAGCGTCCTCTAAGCGCGCTGGCGAACAGTATCCGCAAGGTTGCGGCGGGCCAGACCTGTTTCGACCCTCCTTTCGAAACACTCGCGGCGGAAGAAACGGTGGCCGCGCCCAAGGGCTCCGGGCCGGAATTTAATGACCGCCAACGCAGCGTGCTCCGCTTCGTGCTGGAGGGCCTTTCCAACAAAGAAATTGCCTGGAAGCTGCAGATTTCGGAGAGTTACGTCAAAGCAATCCTTCAGGGTTTGTTCGAGAAAACCGGCGTCAGGACCAGGGGTCAGCTGGTTCGAGTCGCTCTCGAGCAATACGAAGATCAGTTGTAGGGGTGAAAGTTGTACCCGGTCGAAGCATCCGGTAACGTGGATAGATACGTTAGCTATTTCAAAAGGAGTTTTACCTATGAAGAAACTTGCCATGTTCGCCGCCGCAGCTTCGGTGCTCGCGGTGGCTGCGTTCGCCGAGACGTGGAACGGCACACTCGTGGACGTGATGTGCAAAGACAAGGACATCTCAGCCCATACCAAAAATTGTGCGCTAAGCTGCGCCAAGAGCGGCTTCGGTCTGGTCACCAGCGACGGCAAGTTCGTGAAATTTGACGAAGCCGGCAACGCTAAAGCCCTGGCGGCGCTAAAAGGTACCGACAAGGACAAAGATCTCAAGGCCAAGGTCGAGGGTACGCTAGACGGCGATACCGTTCAGGTCAGTTCGATTGCGATTGAGTAGGGAATAGAAGGAATGCGGGGGGCGCGTTTACAACCCGCGGGCTTGGGTTGTAAACATGCACTACCAGTTCTCTGCGCCAGCGTGCGGTTTGGTCGATGAGGAGTCGTCCTGCATGCTGCCGAGCGACTGCTGGCAAGTCACGCAGAATTTCGCCCAGGGGAGAGCCTCCAGACGTTTCGCGGGAATGGGCTCCTCGCACGACAGACAGACTCCATAATCCCCTGCTTCGATACGATCCAGCGCTTCTTCGATCATCCGCAACTGCACGTAATCCAGGCTGTTCAGCCTTAGGGAGACGAATTCGTCGTGCGAGAGTTGGGCTTGGTCTTCTTCGGCCACCCGCCCCATCTTGGCGAGAGTGTCGAATTTCATACCCAAGGCAATCATTACGCTCTTCCGCTTTTCCAGCAGCACCTTGCGATATGTTGCGGGCCGGACGGTGCCCTCAGGGGCTTTGACTTTCTTCATACCACTCCTTTTTCCCATCGCGGCGTAGGCTTCCATTTCGCTTGAAGTAGCGCGCAATGGAGGTATCTCATTCTTTGCGCGCCGGACGAGTTGTCCCCCGCCAGACTATGGTTTAGAAAAGGTACCAGAAATCTCAGGGAATTGACAATACTTTTCTAGGAATTTTCCGATTATTTTTATCGGGGACTTCCGAAGACTCGCGTTAAGTCCTGTAACATCTGTTGTTCGCCGAGGCTGTACCGGCTGCGAAACGCTTCACTATTTATGCGGGCATTTCGCTCCGACTCCGGCATGGAGCGCAATTCTTCGAATTCGCGTTTGACGATCGGCCGCCGGTCCTCAGGCAGTGAATTGAACTGCTTGAACAACTCCCGCGCGTGGTTTTGCTGCTCCGGCGGCAACTGGCTAAAGGTCTGATAACGCTCACGCAACTGCTGCCGTTCCTCCGGAGGCAGGCTGCGAAACTGCTGTAATTTCTGCTGCAGTTCGCGCCGCCTTTCGGGTGGCAATTTCGCCAGCGCTCGCTGCCGCTCTTCCGGCGTCATGCGTTGCCACTGTTCAAGCGGCGTGTCGGTAGCTTTGGCCCTCTCCTTAGCGGCCGCCCGCTTTGCCGCGCGAGCTTCCGCGCGCGCCGCACGCTCCGCCGGCTCCGGCCGCTGCCCAAATACAGCTCCAGCCAGCAGAATCCCGCACAGACCGGCGATGGGAAGTGAGCGGCGCATACGGATCACAAGGACTTAGAGGCGCTTTCCTCCTGCTTGGGCGTCATCTCCAGTTCGCGGAGCATCTGCATATCATCCAGCGTGCGCTCCACTTGTTCGGCTTCGTTCTTTTCCACCGCGGCTTGCGAGGCGGCGGGCGTCAGCATGGCTTGCGGAGCGTGCAGCACCACGCCAACCACAATTAACAGGCAGGTAGCCGCCAGTGGGATCGCACGGCGCCAAAAGGGCTGGAGCGGACGGAAAACCCGATCCTTCCAGGTGACCGGCTGGGCGTCGATCGCACGATACAGCCCGCGATCGAAGCCCGCACTCACAGGGTCTACCTCCCACTGACTGAGCGCATTCCACACACGCTGCTGCCCTTCTACGAAGCGGGCGCATTCCTGGCAAGTTTCCACATGGCGCGCCATGAGCGCGGTATGTTCGCGATCGAGCCGGCCCGCCGAGTACTCCAGCAGCCAGTCCGTGTTTTCATCAGTCCTGATCGGGCAGTCCATAACGTCCCCTAAGCCATGTGCGCCAAACGCACCCGCAAAGTCTCATATGCCCGGAACAACAGCGATTTTACCGCTGATTCCGAGCAACTCAACACCTTCGCAATTTGCGAATATTCCATCTCCTCATACTTATGCATCAACACCGCAGCGCGTTGCTTATCCGGCAGCGAAGCTACTGCACGGCGAACCTCTTCAACTTTCAACGCCTGAACCATCTGTTGCTCCACCGACGGCACGCGGTCGGGAACCTCCCGCACGGGTGTGTCCTCCGTACCTTGGTCCAGCCGCTCTTGCCTCCGCTCGTTCCTCTCATCCCGCAGCCAGTTCAAGGCCAGGTGAGTGGCAATACGATAGAGCCAGGTCGTGAACTTTGCGGTGGCCTCGTAGGTTTCCCTCGATTTGTAGACGCGCAAGAACACCTCCTGAGCCAGTTCCTCGGAAACGGCTTGGTCCTGCACCATCCGGTACAGGAAATGGCAGACGGACGCCCGGTATTTACCGAGCAGCAAGCTAAAGCTTGCCCCATCCCCATCCTTGACCCGAAGCATCAACTCGGCATCGCAGTCAAGAGCCACTGAGGCCCCCATAATCCCGTTAACCCCAGTCTGCACAAAAGGTTTCGCAGCCACCCGCCGAATTACTCACCTTTCAGTGACCGTTCCATTAACTGGCGGACGGCTTCCTGAGGAGGCCGTCCATGATGCAGCATGGCAAGCATTTGCCCGGCAATCGGCATCTCGACGGCATGGCGTAGGGCCAAGTCGGCGGTTGCGGTCGTCGTTTTTATGCCTTCCGCTACCATTTTCATAGAGTTAACGATCTCCTCGAGCTTTCGCCCTTTTGCTAATTCTATTCCTACCATGCGGTTACGGCTTAATTCTCCAGTACAGGTTAATACCAGGTCGCCGAGCCCGGCAAGTCCGGCAAGTGTCTTCGCCTGGCCACCCATTGCCAGGGCAAGGCGGCTGATTTCGGCTAGGCCGCGGGTGATCAGGGCGGCCGCGGCGTTATGCCCCAAACCCAGACCGTGGCAAACGCCGGCGCCGATGGCGACCACATTCTTAACCGCTCCGCCAATCTCGACGCCGATAGGATCGGAACTGCTGTACAGCCGGAAAGTGGGGCCGGAAAATGCGTTCTGAATGATTCCGGGCCAGTTCCTGATCAGTGGAAGCGACCACCAGGGCCGTGGGGTCGCCGCGGGCTACCTCCCGCGCGAATGTCGGACCGGAAATAACGCCGCGCACTCGAAGGACGCTCGAGCACCTGGCCGCCATGACCTCGGACATGCGCATCAGGGTACCCTGCTCCAGGCCTTTAGTGGCGCTGACGAGGTGCATTGCGCGAGTGAGATGCGGCGCCAGTTGCTGATACATTGACCGTGCCAGGTGGGACGGCATGACCCCCAATACGATTTCGGCCCTGGCCACGGTGGACGGAAGTTCGTTGTGAGGCTCGACGTTCTCAGGCAGAGGGAATCCAGGCAGGTATACGTCATTTTGCGGGAGGCGCACATGCGCTCGGCCAAGTCCGATTCGTATACCCAAAGGCGCACCCGCTCGAACCGCGGAGCGAGAACGATGGCGAGCGCCGTGCCCCAGGAGCCGCCGCCGATAATTGCCAGATTCTTCAAGGTCGGCGGGTTCTCCATCCGGGAGCGGGCGACGAGTGTGCCCGGTGGCCGAGCGAAAAAACGTGCTCGGTGCCGGCGCGGATGCGCGCCGATTTGCGCGGTGCCGGTAAATAATGAAGACGCCGCTTATGATTGAGGCGGCCATGAGCGAGAGCGGAGGCTGCATAAAGATCCAGACCGCAAGGGGAAACATGCCTGCGGCGAGGACCGAACCGAGGGACACATGGCGGGTGGCGGCCACGACGCCTATGAACACAATCAGCACCGCCAACAGCGGAATGGGAGCGAGAACCAAATATGCGCCGATGAAGCTGGCGACCGCTTTGCCGCCTTGAAACTTCAGAAAGATCGGAAAAGCATGTCCAGCCATCACGGCGAGGGCTGCCGCGCTCATCCAATTAATATTTCCGGCAGTGAGTTTTCCGGCAAGCCAGACGGCGAATGCGCCCTTGGCTATGTCGAGCAGCAACGTAACAATGCCTGCGGCGCGACCCGTAGTACGCAAAACATTAGTTGCTCCAATATTGCCGCTTCCGGAAGACCGGACGTCCGTACCTGTGGTCCACTTCACCACGAGGTAGCCGAAGGGAATGGCGCCGATTATATAGGCGGCCAGGAGAGCGAGAACAGCGATCAGCATGGGTCGGGCTGGCAGCCGGACCAGGGGGTCCGGCGCGGACCAGGGGGTCCGCCCCACGATTCAGAATTAGGACTCAAACGGAAACTCCGCAAGCTTAGTGTACACGGAACCTGAAGGAGCGGGCCGGCTGTGATAGAGATAGAACCGGTCTGCGACGAAGCTGCCGAAATCGAGGGATGGCAGCTTGGCGACGGCTTGCAGCAATGCGGGTTGCTTGCCCGGCGTCTTAATGCGTGCGAGAGTCAGATGCGGCGAATAGGCGCGCGCTTCTTTCGTTACTCCGAGCGGAGCAAGCGCTGCTTCGGTATCTCTCGCGAGGCTCGCGAGATTGTCGTCGGCATGAATCCCGGCCCAGAAGACGCGCGGCGAATGCGGGTTTGGGAAAAAGCCCAGCTTCTCGATGGAAATGGGAATCGGCGCACGCGCGGGTAAGCCCACAAGAGCCGTCTTCAATTCCGCCAGACGCTCCTCTGGCCACTCGCCGATGAATTTGGTTGTGATGTGAAGATTGCGCGGCGGGCTCCAGTTGATTTGAGCTGATGGCTTCAGGTGCACCAACACCTCCTCCAGTTTGGCGACGACATCGGGGGAAAGGTCGATTCCGGTGAATAATCGCATCTGCGCGATGATAATTGTGCAATGGAATGGAGCGAACTGGCAACGGAGAGCCGGATTCTGCCGCGCTCGTTCTATAACCGCGACGCCGTGAAAGTTGCGCGCGAACTGCTCGGAAAGGTCCTGGTACACGGGCGCGCGGCCGGCATGATTGTCGAAACCGAAGCGTATCTTGGCGGCGACGATCTGGCCGCGCACTCGGCTCGGGGCATAACGAATCGCACGCGAGTCATCTTCGGGCCACCCGGCCATGCGTACGTCTATTTCATTTACGGCATGCACGAATGTCTGAATCTGGTAGCCGAGCCAGAGGGCCAGCCCGGATGTGTACTGATTCGTGCAGCCGAGCCGATGGTTGGAATTGAACTGATGAACAGGCGGCGTCCCAAAGCTCGCTCCACCGAGAAGCTGGCTTCCGGACCCGGAAATTTGACGCGCGCGTTCGCCATTACCCGGAAGCAGAACGGAGCGGATGTTACCCGGGGATCTTTGGTGGTGCGCGAGTGGAGCGGAGAGCCGGGGTTCAAAATCGAGGTGACGCCGCGCATCGGAATCCGGCATTGTGCGGATTGGCCGCTGCGATTCGTGATTGCGGACAACCGGGCCGTCAGTAAGTAAACTCACACCTTTCCGGTAAAGAGATTGCTGGAATTGTTAAACGGAGGTGAATCGAAATGACCAATGATCCAGTATGTGGCAAGCAGGTTGATGAACGAAAGGCCCCGGCGCGAACAAATTACCAGGGCCAAGAGCATCATTTCTGCTCACAAGACTGCAAACGGAAATTCGAAGAACATCCTGACCGGTATGCCGCGCAGCAGACCAAGAGTGGCACCCAGCAGCAGCGAGGAGGAGCGGCGTAGCGTTTGAACCAGGGAGGGCGCAACTGCGCCCTCCTCAAAACAGGCCGATGAGGGGTCCGCCCCACCTGCTATAGATGATTCCAGAGCGAGCGCTCTCGGGCGCCGTCGGCATGCTCCTTTTTCTGTTCGAAGAAGCGTCCTAATCCGCCGCCAAGGCCGATGGCCAGGCATACCGCGAGCGCGCCCCCTCCGACCAAAATGATGAAGGCAGCAAGGAAGACGCTGCGCGCGAAATCGAGTTGGTCAGCGGCGACGACGACCGCAACGAACAAGATCACGATGCGGACCAGAGTCGCGAGACGTCGAGGCGAAGGAAAATCTTCATTGACCGCCCAGACGAGCATGCTGCGGCCCAGATATTGGCCCAGGGCGGCGCCGGCCAGAAGGATCAAGCACGCGACCACCACCTTCGGCAGCAGGAACACGAACTTCTCAAGCAGCTGCGTGGTAATGTCGGTGTCGAACACACTCAATCCCAAAAGAACTCCGGACAGCAGGAGACACCAGTAGACCGTCTCGGCCACCAGGCGCGTAGCGCGCAAGCGTCCGGAGGGATCGAGCACGAAGGCGAGGCCGCTACGGCGCAGGAACCGGTCGATGGCCGGTCCCTTGAAGATTCGATAGAGCAGCCAGCGGGCAAACACCGCCATCACGTAAGCAGCCGCAAACAGGATCAGGGCCGCCAGCAATGAGGGTAGATAGATGGTTACGTATTTGTAGAGGCGCTCCAGCACTCCCTGGAGAACGGTTCTCAGCGTTTCGACCATGGCTTCATACCTCCAATCTCGTTTCCTGTCTTTGCTCGGAATCTTCCGGGACACCTTTGAGTGGCATCACGGGTTTCGCGTCCCAATGGGCTAGAAGATAGGGTTTCAGGTTTTCAAAGGTCGTGCACAACTGTTCAATCTTGTCTTCGACTTGCCCGGAGCGAAGGCTTTGCGTTTCGTAGACGAAGGAGGCTACCCGCGCCAGATAGAGCGGCGTCAGCGATTGCAACAGGTGCGCGGACGAAAGCGGGTGCTGCTTATAGGCACAGGCGAAATCCAAAATCACGCGTGTCCAAAGGCCGTCTTCGAGATGAAACCTGGCCGGGTTGTCGCTCAAGCCGGTTGCCAGGCTTCGAACCTGCGCATAGGTTTCCGGCTGAAGCGCCAGTTTCCAGACTTCCTCCAGCTCCTCGCAGCCTTTGCGAAAACCGCGGATCATACGTTCGACGTTGACGTCGACTGGATCCAATCCGACATCGAAGCGGAATCCAAACAGCTCGGCCGGCCGGCTGCTGGTCCGATCCCGCCAGACGGATTCGTACTCGTCCATGAGCATGAACACGCTGCCCACCACCTGTTGCAGCATGGCGGTCAAATCCGACGAGGGATCCTTGGCATCGTGCAGCTTGGCGCCGAGAAAGCTCTGGCAAACCCGGTAGCCCTCGGCGATGGCAATGGTGGTCATCCAGATGTCGATGCCGTAACGGGCGACGTCTGTTTCCCAGTCGTCGCGTTCCAGATAGCGGGCAATAAGTCGCCCGGAGATTCCGAATTCGCCTCCAATCGGCTGCCTCACGCGCAGGCCGTAAAGGGCCCTTGTCAGCGGGTAGACAATGCTGTTGGTGATGGTTCCGTCGTACTTGTGGCGATGGTAGTACGGAGCCACAAAATCGAAATCTGCGAATAGAATGGGGCGCAGCAAAAGGTCCATCCACTCGGGCGTGATGGAACGAAGGTCGGAATCGACGACCGCGCAGGCCTTGGCTTCCAGCGCCGCAGCCATCTGAAAGATCAGCCGGAAGGCGCTGCCTTTGCCGGGGATTCCGTGGTAAGGCAGCGAGAGGCGGTGGGCCACGCTCACGGGTGCGGACAGAAGCATGAGATGCCCGTCTTCAATGCGGGCAGAAAGAACGGCCGCGCGCGTGGTGTCGGTGGAGCCCCCATCGGCATTGACGAGAACGCCATGGAGCTCGGGAAAGTACTTACTCAGCCCGGCGTTGGCCGCGCGTACCACGTGCTCGATGGTTCGGGCATTGTTGAAACTGGGGATGCCGATGACCACGTCGGCCTTTCCGATGGATTCTGCGGCCCGCCGAGCTTCATCCGGCAATCGATCTTGCATGGGTCTTAATGCACAGCCCTGGCTAAGGCCGGCCGCGCGTCCTTATCCACGGCATCTTGCAACAATTCAAAGAACTCCGGGATCGCCGACAAGACGCGATTCCAGTTGGGAATCAGCGGCAGGCCGAGCGGGTCCTCAATGAATTCCGCGGCGGCACGGTGCAGGCTCTTGGCGAACGCACTGACGGCAATCTCCTCGGCATTGCGGTCGAACTTGAGACCGTTAAGCATAGCATCAGCGTAATAACGGGCGCTGGTGTCCTGGGCCATGCGGACATATCGCACCTCGAGACTCCGAAAGTCGTCGGCCGTAAATACCAGGCCTTCCGAAGCGAGAGTACGGAACAGCGACTTGGCGATGTCGCCGGCCATGCGGGTTAAGCCTTGGGAAGGGTCGTCCTCGGAGATCTCTTTATGCTTGTGCTCATAGCTCTCCATCAGGTCCACCTGGCAGGTTCGGGAGACCGCGCAGTTTCGATAGACCTCAGCTAGCGTTCCAACCTCCAGCCCCCAATCTGAGGGTATGCGGTTAGCGCGCGCGAGATTGATATCCATGGCGAACTCGCCCGCCAGAGGATAGCGAAAACTGTCGAGGTACTTGAGAAAGGCCGCGCCGGGCGCCATGCCCTCGAGAGCCCGGATGAGCGGCGTAACGAAAAGGCGGGTCACGCGCCCGTGCAGGCGGTCCGTGACGCGCGCGTAGTAGCCCTTGCAGAATTCAAAACTCAGGTGCGGATGTGCTACCGGGTAGCAAAGGCGGGCTAGGAGCTGGCGGTCGTAATTCACGATATCGCAATCGTGCAAGGCAATGACGTCGCAATCGCGGGCCGACAGCAGATAACCGTATGCCATCCAGCAGGAGCGTCCCTTGCCGTCCCCGCCGGCTGAAAGCCCGCGCGTCTCGAGCATCTGCAGCAGGTCCTGGATCCTCTGGCTTTCCATCCACAGCATGGTGACTGGCGTGTAAAAGTCATCGAAGAAGCTGCATGCCCGCGCGTATTGATCCAACGTGGCGCGGCCCAGCACGACCACGATGCGCTGCAAGTAACGTACGCGTTTCAATTCGGAGACGATTTTTTGCATGGCGAGACTTTCGAACTCCGAGTAGAGAGCGGGCAGAACTAATCCAATGGGCCGATTCCTTGAAAACTTTTCCAGATCGGCCTCGAGCCGGTCGATATTGTTAGGTTTCAGACGATGGAGAGTGGTAACCACTCCGGTTTGATGAAAGTCAGCCATCGGAAGCGCCTCCAAGAGAAGTTTGGCCGGTGTTGCCCGGAGCCGGCCGTGGTTGAAAGTGTCTGGCGCCTGCTCAGACACCTTTCGCGCGAGCCCAAATTGTTAGCATGGCGACTGCCAGTCCTGAATTGGGCCTTCTTAACTGGTTTTGGACGGCAGCATATTTCCTCTACCGTGCATAATTTTCACGAAACGGAAGATTTACTGTGGTCGCTCGGGTTTTATCGCGCTTTGGTTTCGAGGTGAATCACTTCGCCGGTGGTTGCTGATTGTTACCCGAATCGCTGGGGCAAGCCGGCGGCGCGGGCTCGTCTACTTTATGCCAGCCTCCGCATTGGGGCTCCGGCGCGATGGGACCGGACTGCGAGGAAGGCTCGTCCACGTGACGCACGAGACGCGGCCTCGCCGATGTAGCCGCCGGCTGGTCGTCCGCATTGGCGTTTCCTTCGAGCGGGCCTGTCCGCGGGCCGTCGGAACTTACAGCTGGTCGACGCCGTTGGACTGGACGCTTGGCGTCCACTGTAGGCTGAACCTGAGCGTTCCCCGTGGTATCCACAGGTGCTTGCGTAGCCGCTACGGCAAGTCCTCCGCCTCCCGCTGGCGCGAAGTACACGCGGCGGTAGCGTACCTCGGCATCCGGATAGCGCCGCCGGATGTTATCCGCCAGAGCCACTTCGATGTTTCTCTGTTCGCCGGCCTTGGCGTCTGGCGGCACATTGAAGTGTAGAGCGTACCGTTGCCGGATCCGTTCGAGGGTCGTCTCGAGGGCCGAGGCGTCATCCACCGGCATCATGTCGCCACCCGAGCGGCGGGCAATCTCACCGGTTTCGGCGGATGACGTATGCGGACCGCGCATGGTCCCGCCTGGTCCACGGCCACCGTACGGACCACGCCGGCCCAGGATGATGCCACCCAGTGGTCCGCCTGTGGATCCGGGCCACGTGCCGCCGGTCGATCCGCCTGGCCAAGTGCCGCCAGTGCGACCTCCCCCTCCGGTACCCGGATAATACGTACCCATCGCGTCGGGAGCCAGCAGGAGGCTCAACACGGCATCGGCCCTGGCGAGAGCGCGGGAAACTCCCTCGACGTCGCGGTTCCGTTCCGTTTGGTCGTCCGTGAGGATCACGATAGCTCGCCGGGCCTCGCGCCGGCCTTCGCGCGAGATGTAGCTGCAGGCGTCGTACAGTGCGCGTGTGATGTCCGTACCGCCGTTGAAATCCTCCTGGTTGATTACCGATTCGAGCTCGCGCTCCACTTCATCCAGGTTGTTACGGAACGGCAGCCGCACGCGCGTTGTGCGATCGAACACCATGATGGCGATCCGGTCGTGATCCCGCAGGATGCGCAACGCTTCATGGGAAGCCGAGACAATCCGCTCGACGTGCGGCCGCATGCTGGCGCTAACGTCCAATAACAACAAGACGTCGATAGGCATGTTTTCGCTGGCGAAGTTGCGAATCGGCTGGGGCCGGCCTTCCTCGCGCAGAACGAAATCTTCGGCGCGCAGACCGGTAATGGTGCGGTTGTCGCGGCCCAGGACCTGGGCGTCGACGCGCACCAGCGAGACATCACTTCGGAAAACGACGTCTTCGTCAGCCGCCAAAAGCACGCCCGCGAAGGGCAGCAGGGTACACCACAACCTATTCATTTGCTTCCATTGGTACGCGTCGCAGCGGCCGGCGGTTTCAACTGTTTCGAGCAGGTTTTAGGTGCTAGGTGTTGGGTGCAAGGAGTTGGCATTACTAAGACCTAACACCTAAAACCTAGCACCTCGCCGCTTGAGAGCCGAAGGCGAGACTCCAGTGAGCCGACGGAAGAGGCTCGCGAACGAGGTGGGGCTTTCAAAGCCCACAGCCGCGGCTACATCGGTGACGTTCAGCTCGGGAGATTCCTCGAGAAGACGAGTGGCCCGCTGGATTCTGAGCCGGGTCAGATAGCCATGCGGGGAGACTCCGAAAGCGCCGCGAAAGGCGCGATGGAAATGATAGGGCGACAGAAAAGATGCCCGCGCGACCTCGGCAAGGGTGATGGCTTCAAATGCGCTGGCGTGGATGAAGTGCGGCCAGCGTTGACCCGCCGGTAAAGTTCCTCGCGGGTGGAAGGCTTCCGGCCCGGGAGGCGGCCGATGCGTTGTCTCACCTCGCCGTATAAGAGCAGCAAGTCCTGAGCCAAGGCGAGGAACTGCTCATCTATCCAGACGCCGGGAGGATGTGGGCGTTCGGCAATCTCGTAGATCCGGCTCAGAATACGTTCGTCGCGAGGATGGAGGTGCGAAAGAAATTCCGTACGGAGGGACTCACGCGCGTCGAGATGCGCCGACGTCATGGACTGGTGGACCGATTCCACGAATCCTCTTGCGAAGAAGACGCAGCAGGTATGCACCGGTTCACGGGCTTCGATGTCGAGCGAATATGGTTCTCCGTCGCTGAGCACAAGAAACGAATCCTGAGCGACCTCCAGGCTGCGGCGGTCAGGGCGCCACGCCGCATGTCCTTTGACCACGGTTTTGATCGAGAGCGGTCCGGGGTAATCCTTCACGTGGTGGGTGCGCGAGCTGGCGCGCAGAATCAGGTTGTGCCGGCCGAGAACGGCTGGGACATCGTTAAGATTGGCGCGGAGAAACTCGGCAGGCATACCTTTGGAAGGTTATCTCATTCCCCGAAAAAAGCAAGAATCGATAGGACAGGCCGGGGTCCTGCCCGTATTCTGAGGCCATGCTAACCCATCTTGTTGTTATCGTGTTAAGTGCCGTTTCCCTCAGCTGCCTGACCCTTCTGGCGGCGGATTCCGAGGACTTCATGACGGCGATCCAAAAGGGCGAGATCGCAAAGGTAACCGCTACCCTAGACCGACAGCCACGCCTTGCCAACGCGCAAGAAAGGACGGGAGTTCTGCCGTTCTGTTCGCGCTCTACTAGGTGTTAGGTGCCAGGTGTTAGGTGTTAGCAGACAATGACGCGCGATCGAGTGCTAAGGTTTTAGGTGTTGACGTTACTAGCACCTAAAACCTGGCACCTGGCACCTTGCTTCGTAGCAATGTTCCCGCTCGCTCTGTGCGCAGAGATCGATCACGTTGCGCTCCTCAATCAGGCTCGCGCGAAGATCGTCGAGAACATAGAGAGATTACCGAAGTACACATGCCTGCAGACGGTACACCGCTCCAGGTTTCAGATGTTTCCTCCGGTCCGTGTGAGCAGTTGTGGTCATGTGGAGATTTCGCGCGCTGCCAAGACACAGCCGCAGATGATGCTGACGTGGACAGACCGGTTCAAATTGGATGTGACAGTGTCCGGTGGCGCTGAGATCTTTTCCTGGGCTGGCGCTCAACACTTCCAATCGGAGGACGTGGAGAAAATTGTGGGCGCTGGAATGGCCGGCACGGGCGATTTTGGTCCATTCCTGATGAGTATCTTTGGAGGCAGCGCGTCGCAGTACGAATATCTCGGGTTAGACCAAGAAAAGGGGCGGGACTTCGCGGTGTACCGTTATCACGTGCCGGTATCGGCGAGTCATTACGAGATCAAAATTGGCTCAGAGCCGGAAGATCGGGCGACCATGGCTTATGAGGGCAAGTTTTGGATCGATCCCCTGAACGCCGAACTCAGCCGGATGACGATTGAGGTTCCTAATCCGCCGCCGGGGTCCGAAACATGCCGCATCGAGACGACGATCCACTATCAGCAGGCCCGGGTTGGCCGATCCGATTTTCTGCTCCCGCAGCTGACGGTCCTCAAACTGCTCGACAGGGAGGCCCAGCGCTTTGAGAACCGGATCGAGTACGCTTCCTGCCGTGAGTTTCAGAGCGAATCGGTTTTTCGGACTGACATGGAAGCGGTACCTGGCGCTTCCGAGGCATCGAAATTACCCGTGGCCATCCCGTCCGGGATCACCATCAAGATCGCACTGCGCTCAAAGATCGAGGCGGAGAGTTCATTTGCGGGCGACGCGATTGAAGGGCAGTTGCTGAATTCGATCGGCAAGCTGGTCCCCAAGGGCGCCATCGTACACGGGCGGCTGGTTCGGTTCGAGCAGGAATACCAGCCTTCGAATTACTTCGCACTCGGTCTGAAATTCCATTCCGTGGAGATGAACGGCAATGAGGTTCCACTGACGCTGATCTCTGTGAATCGGGGCAAGAAGATCCTGGCGGGTCCGATCGAGAAGCGCCAGGGCATTGGAATGTTTATGTTCGATGCGGGCCGGCTGCCGCTCGACCAGAAGTTCGTTTCGGAATGGAAGACGGAGTAGAATCAGGTGCTAGGGAAAATCAGGTGCTAGGGAAAATCAGGTGCTAGGTTTTAGGTGTTAGGTGTTAGCAAGCTGACACCTGGAACCTGAAACCGGGAACCTGCTTTATGAAACGTCTCCTCCTCATCACACTATTTCTGAACCTCGGGCTTGCGCAGCCGCAGCGGTGGTCCGCGAACACAGCAGCCGATTGGTACGCGAAACAGCCTTGGCTGGTGGGCAGCAACTACATTCCGGCGACTGCGATTAACGAGCTGGAAATGTGGCAGGCGGATTCGTTCGACCCGAAGCGGATTGATACGGAACTGGGTTGGGCCGAGAGCCTGGGCATGAATACGATGCGGGTGTTCCTCCACGATCTGCTTTGGCAGCAGGATCCGGCGGGGTTCAAGAAGCGTATCGATGAGTTTCTGACCATTGCGAACAAGCACAAGGTCCGGCCTATGTTTGTGCTATTCGATTCCGTTTGGGATCCGTATCCGAAACTAGGCAAACAGCGGGCGCCCAGACCCGGAGTGCATAACTCGGGGTGGATGCAGAGCCCTGGTGCTGCCGCGCTGAAAGACCCGGCACAGTATCCGCGGCTAGAGGCGTATGTCAAGGGCGTGGTGGGCGCGTTTGCGCATGACCGTCGCGTCCTGGCGTGGGATATCTGGAACGAGCCGGACAATATGAATGGCGGGAGCTACGGCAAGCTCGAGCCGCCGAACAAGGTGGAACTGGTGCTGGCGTTGCTGCCGAAGGCATTCGGCTGGGCGCGCGCTGCGGGCGCGTCGCAACCATTGACCAGCGGCGCATGGGAGGGCGATTGGTCGGCGCCCGAGAAGCTGGAGCCGATGGCCCGCATCCAGGTGGATCAGTCCGATGTGATTTCATTTCACAGCTACGATCCGCCGGCGGAGTTTGAGAAACGCGTGCAGTCGTTAGCGTGGCTCGGACGGCCGCTTGTGTGCACCGAGTATATGGCGCGCGGAAACGGCAGCACATTCCAGGGAACGCTGCCAATCGCCAAGAAGTACCACGTGGCTGCAATAAACTGGGGCCTGGTTCAAGGGAAAGCGCAGACCGACTTGCCATGGGATTCATGGCAGAAGCCTTACACGGACCGCCAGCCGGCAGTCTGGTTCCACGAGGTCTTCCACACCGATGGCCGGCCTTACCGGCCGGAGGAAGTTGAGTTTATCCGCGAGATAACGGGAAAAAAGGCGGCCGCGACAGCCACCCGGTGAATGCTCGCCGGCGGCCACGCTCTGGGAGTCATAATAAATTAGGTATGCAAGGCCGATTGCTCGCTGCTGCTTTATTCACCTTCGTTCCCTTCCCTGCCCTCGCGCAGGTTTCCATCTACGAACCACAAGTCGGCAAGTCCGGCCTGGATCTCGGCGCGATGGACACCAACGTCAGCCCGTGTACGAATTTCTATCAGTACGCGTGCGGCAACTGGCGCCTGAAGAACCCAATCCCGCCTGACCAGTCGCGGTGGGGCCGTTTCAACGAACTGAGCGAGCGCAACCTGAAAATCGAGCGCGAGATTCTCGAGAAAGCCGCCGCGCCCTCGCCCAACCGGTCCGCCATCGATCAGAAGATCGGCGACTTCTACGCGGCTTGCATGGACGAAAAGGGCGTCGATGCAAAAGGCGTCGACCCGATCAAGTCAGCGTTCGATGGCATCAATGCCCTTCACTCCAAAGAGCAACTGGCCGGCGAGTTGGCCAAGCTGAAGACTGATTGGCGTGAACGGCGTTTTCAACTTCTTCGCTAACGCCGATTTCAAAGACGCCAGCATCAATGTCGCCAACATCGACCAGGGTGGCATCAGCCTTCCCGATCGCGACTACTATTTAAAGACGGACCAGCGCTCGGTCGACCTTCGCAACAAATATGAGCAGCACGTCGCCAATATGTTCGACTTGCTTGGCAAATCGCTGAACACCACCTGGGATTCTAAAGCCAAAGCGAGCGCCGTGCTGAAGTTCGAAACCGCTCTTGCCGAGGCTTCCATGGATCGTGTCGCGCGCCGCAACCCCGAGTCTCGCGACCACCCCATGACGACGAAAGATCTTCCCGATCTGACGCCTAACTTTCAGTGGACCGCATTCATCTCCGATGAACATACACCGTCCTTCACCAAGATCAACGTCGGCAATCCCGACTTCTTCAAGAAGCTAACCAGCATCATCCAGCAGACCAGCCTGGACGACCTCAAGACATACCTGGCCTGGCACCTGCTTCTGAGGTCCGCGACCGCGCTGCCGCAACCCTTCGTCGAGGAGAACTTCCAGTTCTTTGGAAAGACTCTCAACGGCCAGCAGGAACTCGCGCCTCGCTGGAAACGGTGCGTGCGCGCCACCGATCGAGCACTGGGTGAAGCCCTTGGCCAGAAGTTTGTGGAAGTCGCTTTCGGCGGTCCGGCGAAAGCCAAAGCCCTGCAATTGGTCGGCGAAATCGAGAAATCCATGAAGCAGGACATCGCATCAGCAACCTGGATGTCTGAGGCGACCAAACAGCAGGCTTACGCCAAGCTGGCCGCGGTTTCCAACAAGATCGGCTATCCCGAAAAGTGGCGCGACTACTCGAGTGTCGTGATTAAACCCGATGATTATCTCGGCGACGAAGAGCGCGCCGCCGCTTTCGAAGTCCGCCGCAACCTGAACAAGATCGGCAAGCCTGTCGACAAGAGCGAATGGGGTATGACGCCTCCCACGGTCAACGCCTATTACAGCCCGCCGCAGAACAACATCAACTTTCCCTGCCGGAATTCTGCAGCCCCCGTTCTACAATCCGAAAGCGGACGAGGCCGTGAACCTGGGCGCGATCGGGGTCGTCGTTGGGACACGAGCTAACCCACGGGTTCGACGACCAGGGGCGCAAATACGACGGAGCGGGCAACCTGCGAGATTGGTGGACTCCGGAAGACGCCGAGAATTTCGAGACGCGCGCCGAATGCGTGGTGGAAGAATATGACACCTTCAGCCCTGTCGATGGAGTCAACCTAAAAGGCAAATTGACCCTCGGCGAGAACGCCGCGGATAACGGCGGAATCCACCTGGCCTACATGGCGCTGATGCGCGATCTGGCCGACAAGACCATGCCAGATACTAAACTGGATGGCCTCACCCCCCAGCAGCAGTTCTTTCTCGGCTTCGCACAGGTCTGGTGCGAGAATTCTACTGATGCGAGTGCACGCGTCCGGGCCATGACCGACCCGCATTCACCGGGTCAGTTCCGCACCAACGGCGTCGTTCAGAATATGAAGGAGTTCGAACAGGCTTTCAGCTGCAAAGAGGGCGACCCGATGGTTTCCGAAAGAGCCTGTCGGGTTTGGTAACGCGTGAGCTCTCGGCAAGCTTGCATCGTTCTTGCGACGTACAATGGGTAGCGAAGGAAGTTAACTCAAATGTTAGCCTTGGCGGGCATCCGTGCGATTCGCCTCGTCCTGTTGTTGCCGGCACTCGGATTCACCCAGCAGGTGCCCGTGAACTCCTCCGCGAGTGCCCCTTCCCAGGAGACGCTCTTTGTCAACTGCCAGGAAAATGAGAAGCCGAAGCAAGTGTTGAGTTCTGTCTGGTTTTCGGAAGACGAAAAGTGGCGCGCCTACGTTGAGGTAGATGTGCAGAGCGAACTCGGATGCCTGCATACAACCCGGCTGTGGGTCGCCAGAGCAAACTCGTCGTACCGGCTGGTCTATTTGATGGCGCCCAAGCGCACCGCCGTGGGGAATGGGATGGAGATTTTGGGCTGGGCCAAAAATTCCAGAATGGTCTTGGTGAAGACGGAAGAATGGCAATGGGGATCCGATGCACCAGACACACAACAGGTGCTCGCCATCGATGCCGGAACCGGAATGGTATACGAGCCCGAGTTGGATGCGATGCTCCAAGCGCACAAAAATAAGCAATGCTCATTTCGTGTCATGGATGCAGGATTCACTGCCGACAAGAGCATCAACATTCTAGTTCGAGCACAGTTTTATACTGCACTCGATGTGGATGAAACTGAAGAAAGTGTGCCGCCCGCAAAACGTTGTGGGCATGCCGAAGAAACCTGGAGCTTTAATTTCGGTACAGGAGAAATAATGCGGGCGGCGAATAGGCAACCGTTACAGCTCTTCAAGAAGTCCCGCCTCAACCGGCGCGACAACTGATCAAGACAGCGCCACCTTATTTTCTGCGATGTGACGTTTCGCCTAAGCAGAGCCCCGCACGCTTGATCAACGGAAATTCTCCACCAAGATCAGACTGCCGCCGGATTGATCGAGCTGCTCGAAAACATGGGCCGGCGGCCATCCTCTTGCAACCAGCCGGTCCCGTCGTGAACTTGTCTGCTCCGTCGCCCCGCTACTGCTTGTCGTAAACCAGGGTCAGCGACATTGCCGCCCCATTGGTGTCCGTGCCTTTGGCCGTCGTCGTCATGGTCTTGCCGTCGCTCGAAATGACCGTGCGTCCACTGGCGTGATACTTTCCATTCGTCTGTTTCGCTTCGTAAGTGAGCGTATTGGCATTTACCTGCTTGACCGAGATACTGTCATACGGCGACCCCGTTCCTGTGACTGCAGTCGCCGAGCCGTCGTATTTTGCCGTATAGGTCGCGTTGATAGCTGTGCCATCCGTCCGTTCGCCGGTATTCGCCACTTTCACGCCGCCCGGAGCCGCCTCCCGCACCGACGTCAGGCTCTTCACTGGCATTGGCGCCGGTGTGTACTTGGATTTTGCACTATTGAGCTTCCATGTCCCAATGGAATTGTCGGCGCCCAAAGCGGCCATGGTGCTGATCGCCAAAACGACCAGCGCTCGGCTGAACATTCTTCGCATGTTTAGTCTCCTTTTTGAGATTTTGTTTACGGTGCTGCCAATGCCGTCTCTAAACCAGCGGCGCCGGACCGTCCCCGTTACGGCACCCGATTGGTGGGAAACACAAACTCGCTGACCGCCTGAACGGCATCCCCTTCGATCAGCTTTGACCAAGGATCATAACATGCAATCGCAATTTCCTTGAATCGCTTCGGCAATGGAAATTCTCCACCAACATCAGATTACTGCCGGATTGATCGAGCTGCGTGTAGAGAATCCAGCGGCCGTCAGGAGAGACGGTCAGCGCAGTGTCGGCCGTATCGATTCGTGTGTCCTTCGAAAACTCCCTGAGGAGCGTTACCTTGCCCGTAGCCAAATTGTAAGACCTGAGGACAGGTCCAGTCGAGCCACTGAGGTCGAAGAAGTAGATGCCCTGGCCAGTTAAAGCCCAAACGTTGTGCCCGCCTTGATCAAGCACCCGGGTTTCATCACCGCCCGCCACCGGCACCCTCCAAACGCCAGGCGCTCCTAATTTGGCGAAATAAACAAACTTGGCGTCGAGCGATTCGAACGCTTCCTCGCCTCCCTTTGTCTTCGTCACCTGTACAGCCGTACCGCCCTGCGCAGGCGCTTTCCAGATCTGCCAATCTCCACTCCGATTGGAACCGAAGTAGATAAACCGGCCGTCCTGGGACCAGCTCGGACGCGAGTTATTAAACGGTCCGCTGGTGAGGCGGCGCGGCGGACCCCCATCCGCGCCGATGACGTAAACATCAAAATTGCCGGTCTTAAGGCTGTCGAAGGCAATCCAACGGCTGTCGGGAGACCAGCGCGGAGCTCCGACATCAACACCACCGAAGGCGGTCAGTTGAACGGGGTTGCGGCCCTCATGATCGCAAACCCAGATTTCCGGGTTGCCCGAGCGGGTCGAGCTGAAAACGATCCTTGTGCCATCGGGAGAGAATTGGGGTTCTTCGTCCGGTTGGGTGGAGGCAATGAATTTGGAGGGTGCGCTTTTCTTGTCGGACGAGCTCGGGCCAGGAATTCGCCAGATGTCGTCGTCGATCACGTCGCGTTCGTAGACCAATCGACTGCCGCTGCGAGAAACGGAGAGGGCCCTAGGGTTCTGGTCCGCGGCGGCCAGACGTTCGGGTGCCCCTCCCGAGGCCGGGATCAGCAACAGATTTGTGCTACCGAAATGCCCCGATGAATACAAGATGCTCCGACCGTCGGCTGTCCAGTCTAAGCCTTCAATTCCTCGTCCATCGAAGGTCAGCCGCTGAGGCTCACCCAGTGGCGTTCCACCGGAAGTGACAGTCAGCCTAAAGATCTCGTTACTATAAAGAGCAGCACATCTCGCAAACGCGAGCGTCTTACCATCGGGAGCGAATCGGGGTTTCAAATCCCCGAAGTATTGAGCCGGCGGCGAGGTAAGTTTTCGCTTGTGGCCAGTCTCGACGGAGAGCAAAAAGATGCTGTAGGGCTCACGCGGCGAGTTCTTGTCAACCAGCGCCAGATACTTTCCATCCGGAGACCAGGATAGGCCACACCCACGCCCCAGCGTGTACGGAGCTACCTCTCCCAACTTCCGCTCCGCGCCTCCTAGCGCGGGGATCATCAAGATTTCGGCGTGGTCAGACAACTCGCGGCAAAAAGCAATGTAACGGCCATCAGGCGACCAAGCTGGCGAGCTTTCATGTGCCGGGTTACTAGTGAGCCGGAGGGGTTCACCTGCATCGACGAGCTTCACATAAATGTCGAGATTTTCGCCTTTCTCGCCGTCCCACGCAAACGCCACCTGCTTGCCATCGGGGGAGAAAGCGGGGGTAATCTGCCGGCCCGGATAACTGGTCAGAGGGACGGTTTTCAGCGTTAATTGAGAGGCCGGACGACCAACCCGGAAGTAGAGGCCAGCCAGGACAACGAGTGCGGCGGACACGACCCCGAGCAATGCCCACGCTAGAACTTCCGTGCTCCGCCGCTTGACGGGTCCTGCAGCCGGAGGGCCTACGGCGTTGCCATTCACCGGTGCAATGAAACGATAGCCCTTGCGCGGAAGAGTTTCGATGAATCGCGGATTGTCGGGTGAGTCGTCCAGAGCCTGACGCAACTTCTGAATGGCTTTGTTCAGGCCTTCGTCGAACTCCACGAAGGTATCGCCAGGCCAAAGCGCTCGCTGAAATTCCTCGCGGCTGACCAACTCTCCTGGGCGCATCAACAGCAGAGTCAGCACCCGAAAGGGCTGATCCTGGAGCGGAATCTTCCGGCCGCGCTTATGTAACTCGCACGCGGAAAGATCTGCTTCGAACACCCCAAAGCGGATGGCATTCGGCGACACCGGGGACGACTGCACCAGGGCACCTCGAATAGAGGGGATTATAGCAGCGATTTCGTTGGCCGCGAACGCCCTCCGGCCAGGGCGGAAGCTAAGGTAACTGGTGTTGTCATCAGTTATTTAACTGTTCACCTCGGCGACTCTTGCTGGCCGGATCTAATCCTGTGTTAATCCGGCCACCGTCCCTTGAGGGTCAGCGCCGCGTAACCAACACTTGGTCCCGCCCAGGAGGCGCGACCAATGGAAAAGCGGCTGGTAAATGGGCTCGGGATAAGTCTATTCATGACTATTGCAGTTGCACCTCGGTGTCTGGCTGCGAGCACCCTGCGGCTTACTCTAGTGATTTACGACCCCGCGCACGTCGGGCCGAAGACGCTCGCCGCCGCCGAATACACGGTCTCGGAAATCTTCGCATACGCCAATGTTCAGCTGATTTGGCGAGACGGTTTCTCGTATGCGGCGGAACGGCACGCGGCCAGGAACCTGGCACCGGAAGATCCCGCCACCCTAATAATCACGATTCAACCCGAATCTAAGGCTGGCCAGTATGGCGTAGGCTCGGTGTGCGGAGGAGTAGCCTTCGAAGCGAGCACAGTCGTTTTCGCGCGTAGTTTCTACTCGAGCGGCACGCCATCAGTGGCAACTCATCTCGGCTACGTCATGGCTCATGAGCTGGGGCATATCTTGCTGGGCCCGAACGCCCACGCGACTGTTGGAATCATGCGGGGGACGTTGCTACCTAAAGACTGGGACAAAGCTGCGCAAGGTGCTCTCGGGTTCACTCACAGCCAGAACCAACAGATCCGAACGTGGATCGCCCGACGCAATCGGCGCTGAAGGCATCGCAAAAAAGCGAGCGAATTCGCGCGCATGCGCAACTTTTTTTGTTAAAATTAAGTTTCACCTCCCCACACAGGCCGAACTATGAAATTTGGTGTCGTTGTCTTCCCTGGAAGCAATTGCGATCATGACGCCTGGTATGCGGTCCGCGAAAATCTGGGCCAGGAAGCGGAGTTCATCTGGCACGATTCGGACCTGCTGGGCAACCTGGACGGGGTGATTCTACCCGGCGGCTTCGCCTATGGGGACTATCTGCGCTGCGGCGCGATTGCAAAGTTTTCGCCGGTCATGCAGGCGGTGAAGAAGTTTGCGGCGGACGGCGGGCTGGTGCTGGGCATCTGCAATGGGTTCCAGATTCTTGTGGAAGCTGGGCTGCTGCCGGGTGCGCTGGTGAAAAATGCCGGTCTCAAGTTCGTGTGCCGCGAAGTGCGCCTGCGCACCGAGACTACCGATTCGCCGTTTACGGCGACGGCTCAGAGGGGTCAAATTCTGCGCGTCCCCATCGCGCATGGCGAAGGCTGCTATGTGGCCGACGAGCAGACCCTCGACGAACTCGAAGCAGAGAATCGCGTAGTATTCCGCTATGTGGATAATCCCAACGGTTCGGCGCGGGACATCGCGGGCATTCTCAATCGCCAGCGCAACGTGATGGGAATGATGCCGCACCCGGAACGGGCGTCGGACCCGCTGATGGGTTCGACCGATGGTCTTGTCGTTTTCCAATCCATGGTTTCCGCGTTCGCGCACGCATGACGACAATCACGCCCGATCTGATCGCCACGCATCAGTTGACTGAGGCGGAGTACGACAAGATCGTCGGAATCCTGGGGCGCGAACCTACTTATACCGAGCTGGGCATCTTCAGCGTAATGTGGAGCGAGCACTGCTCCTACAAAAGCTCGCGGCTGCATCTGAAGAAACTGCCGACTCGCGGCAAGCTGGTGGTGCAGGGGCCCGGCGAGAACGCGGGAATTATCGATATTGGCGGCGGCTACGTAGCGGCCTTCAAGATCGAATCGCACAACCATCCAAGCTTCATCGAGCCTTTTCAGGGCGCGGCTACCGGTGTTGGCGGCATCCTGCGCGACATTTTTACCATGGGCGCGCGGCCGATTGCGGTGATGGACGCCCTGCGGTTCGGGCCTCTGGATGATCCGGTGAATGGCGCGCGCAACCGGCGCATCCTAGAAGGCGTGGTTTCTGGCATCGCGCACTACGGCAACTGTTTCGGCGTGCCGACGGTGGGCGGCGAGTGCGTCTTCGAGTCTTGCTATAACGGCAATCCGCTGGTCAACGTATTCGCGCTGGGCGTTGCGAAGAAGGATGAAATCTTCTACGCCAAGGCAGCGGGCATCGGACAACCCCGTGATCTATGTAGGCGCGAAGACCGGCGCGACGGGATTCACGGCGCTTCCATGGCGTCGGCTGAGTTCACCGAAGAATCCAAGCAGAAGCGGCCCAACGTGCAGGTGGGCGATCCGTTCCTTGAAAAACTGCTGCTCGAAGCCTGCCTCGAGGCCATGCACACCGGCGCCATCGTGGGCATTCAGGACATGGGCGCGGCGGGGCTGACCTGCTCGACCTGCGAGATGGGGAGCCGCGGCGGAACGGGAATCGAGATCGAGCTGGACCTTGTTCCGCAGCGCGAGACCGGCATGACGGCGTACGAGATCATGCTCTCGGAATCCCAGGAGCGGATGCTGCTGGTGGCGGATCACGGGCGCGAAGAAGAAGTCTTCCGGGTCTTCAGAAAGTGGGGACTGGACGCGGTGACTGTTGGCAAGGTAACCGGCGACGGCCTGCTGCGCGTGCGGCATCACGGCGAGATCGTGGCCGAGATTCCGAACCAGCCGCTGGCCGATGAGGCGCCGCTCTACGACCGGCCGCATACCAAACCGCTGCGGCGGGCGCCCATGGAAGCGCCGGAATTTACGAGCCAGAATCTGACGCGCGATCTGGAGACGCTGCTTGCCTCGGCCGACATTTGCTCCAAGCGCTGGATCTGGCAGCAGTACGACTACCAGGTCCGCACCAACACGATCGCCGGGCCGGGATCGCGATGCCGCGATCCTGCGCGTGAAGGAGACGGGCGACATCGCTGGCCATGTCGCTCGACGGCAATGCGCGCTACTGCTATCTCTCGCCGCGCGAAGGCGCGAAGCTGATCGTCGCCGAGTGCTGCCGCAATCTCGCGGTGGTGGGCGCGGAGCCGGTGGCCGCGACCAACAATCTGAATTTCGGAAACCCGGAGCGGCCGGAGATCATGGCGCAACTGGTGGAGGCCATCGAGGGCATGGCCGAAGCTTGCCGCTATCTTCGAAACGCCGATCACCGGCGGCAACGTCAGCCTATATAACGAAACATTGGGCGAAGGTATCTAGCCCACGCCGGTCGTAGGGATTGTCGGCCTGATGAAAACCGGCGCGCCGGTGGGAACGCACTTCCGCGACGCGGGCCGCGCGGTGATGCTGCTGGGCGGCAGCGGACGAATGCGACCCGGTGCGGTTCGGCGGAACGCAATACGCCAAGGTGATTCTGAAACAGCTTTGGGGATTGCCGCCGGCGCTGGATATGGATTACGAGAAGCGCGTGCAGGCGGCGGTGCGCGAGATCGCTACGCGCCGGCCTGGCGGAATCGGCTCACGACCTGAGTGACGGCGGGCTGGCGGTGGGGCTGGCGGAGTGCTCCTTCGGACCGGATGCCATTGGAGTCTGTGTAAATGTGGACGAGGAGGGGAGCCTGCCGATCGCGCTTTTTCATGAGGGACCGTCGCGGATTCTGATTTCTACTGCTGAACCAGAGCGGGCACAGCAGATCGCGGCCGCGCCACGGCGTGGACGCCACACGAATTGGAGTTACAATAAAAGATAGGCTACAGATCGATCAATCGCGGGACAATGGTAATTGATGGCGATGTTCCAGGGTTGAAGCGCGCCTGGAAGGGCGCGCTCGAGCACATGCTGCATTCTTAGAGAGGGCTGCTATGTTCGATAAATTCCACGACGAGTGCGGTGTCGTCGCCATCTACGGCCACCCCGAAGCAGCCAAGATGGCGTATCTGGGGCTGTATGCGCTGCAGCACCGCGGCCAGGAGAGCGCGGGCATCTGCACCAGCGACGGCGCCGGAGTCCACTGCGAAAAATCCATGGGCCATGTGGCGGATATTTTCACCCCGCAGGTGATCGAGACGCTGCCCGGCGAGCTGGCCATCGGCCACACGCGCTACTCCACGGCCGGCGACACGGCTCTGCTCAACGCGCAGCCATTTTCGGTGGCCTGCAACAAAGGGCGCATCGCGGTGGCGCACAACGGCAATATCACCAACGCCGCGGAACTGCGCCGGGAACTGGAACGGGCAGGGTCCATCTTCCAGTCCAACAGCGACACCGAAGTGATCCTGCACCTGGTGGCGCATTCGCGCGAGCGCACGCTGGCCGGCGCGCTGCGCGATGCTCTATTGCAGCTGGAAGGCGCATTTTCGCTGGTATTTCTGGCCGAAGACCGCATCATCGTGGCGCGCGACCCGCACGGGTTCCGGCCGCTGGCCGCCGGGCAAATGGAATTCTCAGGCGGGGAAGTCGCACACGTTTTCGCGTCGGAGACCTGCGCGTTCGACCTGATCGGCGCCGTCTATATGAATGACGTGGAGCCGGGCGAGATGGTCATCGTGGGGCCGGAAGGCGTCACTCGAGAGCGTTATGCGCCAGAGCAGGCGCGGTCCCAGTGCGTGTTCGAGCATGTGTACTTCTCCCGGCCGGATTCGATCGTATTCGGACGGCCGGTGCAGGAATCGCGCGAGATGCTGGGTCGGCTGCTTGGCGCGCGAAGCGCCCGCCGACGCGGATGTAGTGGTGCCGGTGCCGGATTCAGGCGTAACCGCGGCAATCGGCTATGCCGACGAATCGGGATTGCCGTTCCGCCAGGCGCTGATTCGCAATCACTATGTCGGGCGGACATTCATCGAGCCTTCGCAGGCCATCCGCGATTTCGGGGTGAAGCTGAAGCTCAACCCGGTGCGTGCACTGCTCGAAGGCAAACGCGTGGTACTGGTGGACGATTCCATCGTGCGCGGAACCACCTGCGTAAGATCGTCCGCATGGTGCGCCAGGCTGGCGCACGTGAAGTGCATGTGCGCATCTCCTGCCCGCCCACGGTCTCGCCTTGCTTTTACGGCGTGGACACGCCAACCAAGAACGAACTGATCGGCGCCAACAACACCGTCGAGGAGATTCGGCGCTTCGTTGAAGCCGATTCACTCGCCTATCTTTCCTTGGCTTCGCTACGCAAGGCCGTACAGGACGACCGGAAACATGAATACTGCTACGCCTGCTACACCGGCGACTATCCCACTGAACTGGTCAACATTGAAGAACTGATGTCAGCGAAGAAGCGCGGATAGGGCGGCTCCGCCTGACTCACATTTCGTCTTCTTTCGTCTTGCCACGGCTCGTGATAAACTCCAGAGAATTATTTTCACGGAGAAGACCATGCAAGCATCGAGCGCTTTACCCATAAGCGGTGCCCGGGTCCAGACCCTAGGGGATCGGTGGCCTTCGTTCGCAGTTCTTCTGTTTGGGCTCATTGTCCTTTACGCGACAGGTTTCTCGGACTTCCCCCGCGTTCACAATGCCGCCCACGACACACGGCATGCAAACGGGTTCCCCTGCCACTAAGGAGCCTCCCTGCGCACGTTTAGAGAGCTGATGCTCGTTGTGCTCTGGTCGGGCGCTTTCGCCGGGCTCGCACTGTTTATCATTCAGCGCTTCACAGTGATTCCACTGATCGAGACGGCCGAAACCTATGAGGCGTCTGAGCAGCCAGTTGGTACTGGCAACGCCCACGAGGAACCAGGCCGGCCGGCAGACAACTGGAAACGCACTTCTCTCACAGCCCTCACTACCATCCTCAGCGGGATGGGATTTGCGGCGCTGTTGTTTGGATCGCTATCCATAACCGGGATTCGCGTCAACACCCGGCGCGGTGCGCTTTGGGGACTGGCGGCTTTTGCATGCGTCGGGCTGGCTCCCGCTATCGGGTTACCCCCGCAGCCACCCGGTGTCGCTGTTGCGGGCTTGCATGAACGCCAGATCTGGTGGGTAGGCACGGTCGCTGCGACGGCTACCGGATTTTGGTTGTTGGCCAGCAAAGGACGGACCTGGCCGCTCCGAGTCGGCGGCGTGGTTTGCGTGTCACTTCCCCACCTGATTGGAGCGCCGGCCGCTAGCGGTCAGAATGCCGTGCCGCCCGAACTGATTCATCGATTCACCATCGCTTCGCTGGCGACCACTGGAATATTCTGGATCCTGCTGGGCGCGGTCGGCGGACTTGTCTCCAGCCGCATGCAGGCGGACTCCCGTTGAAAGACGACGACGCAGCCAGCGGCGATCTCATCCGCCACCCGGCGCTCCCGTACGTAATCCCGTTTTTCGTGTTTCTGGCGTTTCTGGCGCTCGAACGATACCTACCATCACGCCCGGAAATCACTTATGTCGTCCGGTTTTTCATGGTGTTCGCGGTGCTGGCGGTCTTTTCCCGGCATGTCATCACCCTTCGGTCCGCTCATTTCTGGGGGAGCGCTGCTGTGGGTGTAGCACTCTTCGTCATCTGGGTTGGCCCCGACTTTTTGTGGCCTGCATATCGCCAGAACTGGTTGTTCACCAACAGCATTGTCGGTGCGCCGCAAAGTTCACTTCCTTACGGAGTGAAAGCCAGTATGACGTTCATCACCTTTCGCGTTCTCTCGAGTGTGGTGAATGTCCCGGTTCTGGAAGAACTTTTCTGGCGAGGGTGGTTAATGCGCTGGCTGATCTCTCGGGATTTCCTCCGAGTACCGCTGGGAACCTATAGCCGGGAGTCATTCTGGCTAGTAGCGGTGCTGTTTGCCTCCGAACATGGTTCTTATTGGGATGTGGGGTTAATCGCCGGCATCGTATTCAACTGGTGGATGATAAGAACCAAAAGCCTGCCAGACTGTATTCTTGCGCACGCCGTGACGAATGCTTGTCTCGCCGCATACGTTCTCATGCGGGACCAGTGGCAATACTGGCTTTAACACCTACGCACACCTAGAAAATCGAAACGCTAAAACCAAATGGCGGCGGAATGCGTCTTTACTAATGACAGGGCCATTTCCTTCTCCTGTCAGAGCACCAGAAAACGGCCGCGGAGTACTGTCGGGTCTCCGCGGCCAGGCGCTCCGGTTGGACTACATTGTCCCGACTTCCATAACGCAGGGTCCCGGCTTCCATAACGCAGGCTTGCGACATACTTTTTCTTCTTCGCTCCTGAAATCGCGGGGGGCTTGGCGCTGAGCGTCCTGTCGAGTCGATTCTGGAAGCTGTTTCAACCGGTCAATCGACGTCCCGCGCTCAGTGAACCATGACGGCGCGCAGCGAGTCCACCGTTTCTTGCCTGACATGGCCGAGCGCCGATGCCGGATGACCGACCCCGGGTAGCACAAGCCGATGCCGGATGACCGACCCCGGGTAGCACAAGAGGATCGGTCGTGGCGATCTTCTCGATATTGGCAGGAGGAATTCCCGTCGCGAAATTTGTATTCAGCGCGTGGATGAATTCGTCAGCAAACAGCCCGTAGCCGGTATTGGTGGGATGAATGCCGTCAAGCGAGAACAAGCCGCCCAGAAAATTAGTGGTTAGCCGCTGCCGATGCGCAACGAATCCGCGCGCCTGGAGCTGCGCGGTCAGGCCATGTATGTCGACCAGGGCCGCGCCATGCGCCTGCGCCTGGAGTGCGATGAACGAATTGTACTGATCGATCGTGGATCGGACTGTGGCTACTTCCGGCGCATCGAGCACAACGTTGCCGGGTAAGGGCCCAAGCAGCGGATTCGTCAGAATCGCCTGGATCAGCGGGAAGGCACTGGGTGTGACGAAGTCGCCGGGACCGATACCCAGAATGGGACCAATGACACTCAGGGGCAGGCCGACCTCGGCGGCGACCTTTTCAGCTGATGTGAGAAAAGGAACGACTGTCACGTCCGGGACGTTCGCCACTACGAGCGTGGCGCCGGTAGCGGCCAGCCGCGTCATGACCTCGGTAAAAGGCGGTTTGAAACTGAGGCACCGGAGTCAATGTTGATGTGTCTCCGGTAAAACGACTCCGAGCGCGTCATCGTTCCCCAGCCACACGAAGATCGTCGTGGGGAACAGGTTCTCGGCCCACTCAACCTGGCTGCGTGACAGACCGCCGAGCAAGCCCGGAAAACCAAGCACTAGGTCGGTGAGATCGTCGATCGGGAAACTGGGCCGCGTGGTGAGCGCGTCCTGAACGTTTTGCCCTGGGACCGCCAGGTCCATCGGCTGCACAGTGAAATCTTTGCGGCCCGGAGACGTTCCGGGAACCGGAGCAACAACCGGCGGCGGGCCTGGCGAAACCAGTATGAGCACGTTCGGAATTCCGGGTGCGCGGATTAATGGCAGCGGCAATGGCTCCTGCGCTTGTGCGGCCACCACGCTTGCGTAGCCGTGGACGTGCCGGACATCCAGCAGCGAGCCGCTCTGAAACCCGGCCGAGAGCGAATCCCAACAACAACAAGCCGCGAAAGGTCTGCCTTTCTTTGCGCCAGACACGGCGCCGCAATCAGAGCTGTGAGCAGCGACACGGCGCCAGCTCGAACCATAAGCGAAGAAAGGTGGGTTAATTTAGCGTGCATAAGTCAATCTTCCGCCAAAATCCTTTCGAAGGAACTGTAAATTCGAGGAGTTCGACAGGGGTGGGCTATGATGTGAGATCGCCTACCAAGACAATCCCGGGACCCCTGCATTGCGGCGCGAGCTGGGCCTGCGGGATCTTATCCTGTTCAACATAGCGGCGGTGACCGGCATCCGCTGGCTGGCAGCCGCGGCGCATACGGGACCGGGATCCATCACGTTGTGGGTACTGGCAGCGGTGCTGTTTTTCGTTCCATCAGCGCTGGCGGTAGCAGCTCTCTCGCGTCAGTTCCCCGAAGAAGGCGGCATCTACGTCTGGACGCGCCGCGGGTTTGGCGATTGGCACGGGTTCCTGTGCGGCTGGTGCTACTGGCTAAGCAACCTTTTCTATTTTCCGAGCCTGTTGCTTGCGGGTGTCGGCATGGCGGGCTCCGCCCTGGGCTTCGCCGAGGACGGCGCCTGGCTGGTGACGCTTTGTCTCGCGATTTTGTGGATTGCGTCTGTCACCAATATTGTGGGGCTCTCCGTGGGCAAATGGACGGGAAATCTCGGCGGGCTTTCCACGTATCTCGCAGGGGCGGTAATCATCGTCCTCGGCATTCTGGTCTGGTTTCGATTCGGATCGGCGACGGCCATCCGGATTGCGCCGGAGTGGAACCTGGACAAGGTCAACTTCTGGTCGCAGATCGCCTTCGCGTTCGGCGGGCTTGAACTGGGAGCCATCATGGGCGGCGAGATTCGGAACCCGGAAAAGAACGTGCCACGCGCGGCTTGGATTGCCGGGCTGGGCATTACCGCTTTCTACATTGCGGGAACCCTGGCGCTGCTGGTACTCTTGCCGCCCGACCGCATCAGCATCGTCACGGGACTGGTGCAAGCCGCCAGTGGAGCGGGCGCTCGGCTGGGAATCGGCTGGCTGCCGCTGGTGCTGGCGTTCGCGATCTGTTTCGGTGTATTGGGCCAGCTCGGCGCCTGGATCGCGGGGACCGCACGGCTGCCGTTTGTGATCGGCATCGATCATTATCTGCCCCCGATTTTCAGCCGGCTTCATCCACGGTGGCGCACGCCGCATCTTTCCATCCTGATACTCAGCGGAGCCTGCACGGTTTTCGTTTTCGCCATGCAAGCAGGCGAGAATCTCCGGACTGGCTACCAGCTTCTGGTGGATATGACGGTAGTCACGTATTTCGTGCCCTTCCTGTACATGTTCGGAGCGGCGTGGAAGTACGGCCAACGCGTGAGCAGTGCCGCTGGGTTAGTGGTGACGGTGCTGGCGCTCGGGCTGTCGTTCGTTCCGCCGGCCGGCATATCTTCGGTATGGCTTTTCGAGTTGAAACTGGCGGGAGGATTCCTGGTGTTAGCGGGAGCAGGTAGAGCATGCTTCACCAGGTATCGCGGCCAGAGAGCTTCCAGCCAGACCCCCGTGAGCTAGCGAAAGCCGCACCGGTGCGGTACAATAAAGCCTACTGGAAGTTGATCCGCAACCCCCTCTCCCTGCCTTTGGGTAGTCGGCTCGCCGATTCTCATCCTCAAAACAAAAACCTAAAATGAAAAGTTTCTCTGAATTCTCACTCTCTGCTCCGCTGAAGAGCAACCTGGTAAAGCATGGCTTTACCGAACCCACCCCAGTCCAAGCTCTGGCCCTCGTGCCGGCCCTGGCGGGCCGCGACGTGGTCGCCACAGCGCAAACGGGCACTGGCAAGACGCTCGCGTTTGTCCTGCCCATCATCCACCTAATTTCGAAGCAACCCTCACATTCCGGCATTCGCGCCGTCATCCTGAGTCCCACCCGAGAACTCGCCATCCAAATTCACGAGACCTTCGCCAAGATGGCGATGGGCACTGGTGTTCGGGCCGCGGTTGTAGTCGGCGGACTCAACGAGGGGTCGCAGTTGCAGTCCATTCGTAAGGGCGCACAAGTGCTGATCGCGACGCCGGGGAGGCTGTACGATTTCCTCAGCAGGAAACTCGTTGATCTGGCTAGTGTGCGCATCCTGGTGCTGGATGAAGCCGACCGAATGCTGGACATGGGCTTTCTGCCGACCATCAAAAAAATCATGGCGGCTATACCCTCCGATCGGCAGACGCTATTCTTCTCCGCAACGATCGAAACCTCGGTCAAACACCTGATAGAGACGCACGTCCGAAACGCGGTGCGCGTCGAAGTCGGTTCCACCACCAAGCCCATCGAGCAAGTAGACCTGCATCTCTACGAAGTAGAACAGGATCGAAAGCTGGGTCTGCTCGAAGGGATGTTGCGGGAAGAAGCAGGTTCCTTTCTGGTATTCGCCCGCACCAAACGCGGCGCCGACCGCCTGTCGAAAAAGCTCTCGCGCGGAGGAGTAAAAACCGCGACTATTCACGGCGACCGCAGCCAGAACCAGCGCAATCAAGCGCTGCGCGGATTTCAGGAAGGATATTATCGCGTACTGGTGGCGACTGATGTCGCAGCTCGCGGAATTCACGTGGAAGGAATTGCACACGTGGTGAATTATGATCTTCCGCAAGTCCCGGAGGACTTCATTCACCGCGTCGGCCGTACGGGCCGGGCTGGCGCGCGCGGAACTGCTTCGACCTTCGCCACGCGCTCTGAGCGCGCGGACATTGCACACATCGAGCGAGCTCTGGACACCAGGCTGGTACGGCGGCAGGTATCGTCCGACGTTCCCCGGGAACAGAAGCAAACGGCGCCGGTCATCGTCATTCCGTCCGCCTCGCACCGGCCACAAGGGCATGTCCGGTCGTTCGGGCCCAGGCGCAAAGCCGGCAGGCGCCTGATACTTCACGCGGTATAGGACTTTATTTGAAAGGAAGCGGCGCGCGGGCACACCGGGCACCGCAATGCCCGCATAAGAACGGAACGGATCGAGCGATTCGCTCAATCCAAAATGTGACGCGCCCGCCGCGGGACTTGGCCAAGCCATCCCTTGAAGGGGCGCGCCTCCAGATGACGCAACCTCGTGAGACGAACTAAGCCGGGCTCACATCTTCTGCTTGCAGACCCTTCGGCCCCTTCTTCACCACAAACGTGACGCGGGCGCCTTCGTCCAGGGAGCGATATCCACTCGCCGTAATCGCGGAAAAATGAACGAAGACATCTTCCCCATTTTCACGCTGGATAAAACCAAATCCTTTTGCAGCATTAAACCACTTCACTGTACCTGTTTCCTTCATGTTGCCTTAAAGTCTCCTATTTGGTCCGCAATCCGAGCCAAGCTGCGAATTCGAACACGCTTCCCCCACCTACAAACCAACGTGACTGGGGTTGAAACCGCTTCATCTTACCATGCCAGTTGTGAGGAAGGGGCGGGACTTAAGCGAGAATAGATCTACCGCCTTTGGGCCAGCCCATGCTTGTGCAAATGCCTAAGCTCGCCTGTCGACTGTGCCTGCCTCTTGCAGCGTTCTTCGTTTGCCGCATGGCGGCGGAGGCTCGCGACACCAGTTGCCCAGTGGCGGTGGGTAAAGGGCCTGGAAGTTACCTGGTTCCTGGCGGGTTGTCAGATCTAAAGTATCGCGGGGACTTGACCCTCGACGCCTACGCGCCTCCCGGGACGCCGCGCCGGGCCGCGATCCTGATACACGGCAGCCAGGGTGACAAGTCGACGCACCTGACACAGGTTTTCGAGGTCCTCGAACGCGCCGGCTTCGCCTGGTTTTCCGTCAATTACCGGAATCTTGACGATGTTCGCACCGCTGTTCAATATGTCCGCTGTCCCGGTCGGTTCAACATCGCGGGCCGTCCGGTCTTGATCGCCGAGGACACGGGAGCTTCGCTCGCGTTTGGCCTGGCCCAGGAAGCGCAAGCAAGCGGCATGGTGCTCTTTGGATCACGATTTGACCACGTGCCGCCCGCTCCGCACATTCCGGTCTTGATGATTCATGGAACTGCCGATGAAGAATCACCGCCCGGCCCGGTCGAAGCGCTGTGCCGGAACTGGCCGGAGTGCCGTTTCCTTCCCGTAGGGGGAGGTATTCACAACCTTGAAAACTGGCATCCGGATCAATGGCAGTGGAAAGAGGAACTGGTGGCGTGGCTGCGCGGCGACGAGCGCGGCGTGTGGAAAGACATCACCTATTCGCGACCCGGCGGCATTGATCTGAAAATGGACGCGTTTGTTCCGGAAGGCGCGGGGCCGTTTCCCGCCGTCGTCATCGCGCATGGCGGCGGTTGGGAAGCCGGAGACAAGGTGACCTATGTGTCTCCCGTATTCGGTCCGCTGGCGCGCGCAGGCTTCGCCTGGTTTTCCATCGATTACCGCCTGACTCCGTATGTACGCAATGCCGAGCAGCTTGAGGACCTGCGTGCGGCCATTCGTTATGTTCGAAGCCACGCTGCGCGCTTTCACGTGGACCCCAACCGCATCGCCATTGTCGGCGAATCGGCAAGCGGCCAAATGGTTGCGCAAGTCGCTTCAGAGACATGTCCTGGGTGTGAGGTCCAGGCCGTGGTTTCCTTCTATGGTGTCTACGACTTCACGCAGTGGGCAAACTACACGGCGAGCCGGCCGATGCTGGATCGCATTTTCGGACATTGGGACGAGGAGATGCTGAAGCATTATTCGCCCTTGTTTCACGTACGCAATAATCTGCCTCCGATGTTGCTCATTCAGGGGACGAAGGATGAGTTATACGCGGGAACGCTGGCTTATGCCAACCAACTGAAGAAAGCAGGATCGCGGTACGAGCTGATCCTGGTGGATGGGGCGCCCCATGGAATTGAGAATTGGGCGGGCCATCCCGAATGGGAGTTCTATAAGCAACGCCTGGTGGACTGGTTGAAGGCAAGATTCCGCGCGGGCTATTGATGCTCTATAGTAGGAAATCGCTTTCTTCAGGCAGGGTGACCGGGGCTAATGAATTTCGGCGCGGCGATTCGATCTCTGTTTTTTCTCGTGTCGTGGGTTTTAGGCGGAGCCGCACAAGAGCAAGACGCCGAGCTGGCGCGCTACTCTGACCAGGCCCGTGAGGCGCTGGCATCAAAAAAATGGGGCGAGGCCGCGAAGGCGCTGCAACATCTGGCGCAGCTCGCTCCTTCGGTTCCTGAAGTTCAAGCCAATCTGGGGATGGCTCTGTTTTTTGAGGGCCGCGCCTCGGAAGCGCTTGCCGCATTCGATCGCGCCCGAACGCTAAATCCGGCCATGCCGCAGGTTAAGCTGATGGTCGGGCTTTGCCAGGCCGAGTTGGGGCAGTACACGGAAGCGGTCGCAGTACTCGCGCCCGCCTTCGATCATCCACCGGATGCAGATACAGGGCGTCTCATTGGTCTTCACCTGGCGCGTTCCTACAACGAATTAAAACAGTTTGACAAGGCGCTGGCGGCCGGCGAAGAGCTTCTGAAGCGCTATCCCAATGATCCTGAGGTCCTGTTTCAGGTTTCGCGCCTGCACGCCGACCGGTCCTACAGTCTCATGAAGCAGTTGATGCAGGCGGCGCCGGATTCGTACTGGGTGCATTTAGCCAACGCCCAGGTCCAGCAGAGTCTCCAGCGCTACGATGTGGCGCAACAGGAGTATCGCAAAGCTATCGAGTTGAATCCCAACGCGCCGGGAGCGCACGTCGGGTTGGGCCGGGCCATCCTGAGCGCATCGAAGGATCCGAAAGCGATCCGCGAAGCCGCTCGAGAATTTGAACGGGAACTGGCGCTCTCTCCGGAAAATGCCATCGCCGAATTCGAACTCGGCGAGATCGCGAGGGAGCACGGCCAACTGGAACAGGCACGCGCGCATTTGTCAAAGGCCGTCCGTTACAACCAGGATTTCTTCGAAGCGCAAGTCGCCCTGGGCCGGCTCTTGCTGAAAGAGGGTAAGGCGCGCGAGGCGATCGCGCATCTGGAAGTTGCGTCACACCTTGAGCCGCGTGATAAGCTATCGCATTACTTGCTTGCGTCCGCGTACAAGTCTCTGGGCGACCCCGATGCCGCCCGCCGCGAACTGGATGTGTATCGAAAACTAGGTGCGTCGGGGAAACCGGATGGCGCACCGGATGATGAACCCCTGGAACCGTGATTTTTTTACTGGAGGGATCGAATGAAACGGGTATATGTTTTGATGGCGGCGGTTGCCAGCCTGGCAATCGGCGTGGTTTCAACTCCGAACGTATTCGGCCAGGCCACGTTCGGGAATATCAGCGGTACCGTAACCGATCCCGCTGGAGCCGCGGTTCCCGATGCTCAGGTAACTATTACGGATACCGAGCGCGGCGAAGTCGTTCAGACCAAGACCAACGGTAGCGGCAATTATACGCAAACGCATCTACTGGCCGGACAGTACAAGATCGTGATCACGGCGCCTGGATTTGCGGATCTGAACGCCGGGGCCGCTGTTTTGGTGGATGCTACGACACGCGTCGATGCGCAAATGCAGATCGGCAAGGCAGCTACTGAGGTGACCGTCAGCGGTGAGGCGCCTTTACTGATCAAGGACCGGGCCGAGGTCAGCACCACGCTCACTGCGAACGAGCTCGAGAAGTTGCCGATCTTAGATCGCAATGTCACGTCCCTTCTGGTCTCGCTGCCGGGCGCGGGTCGGTATCCCACCGGATCGGGCATGTCGTCCGCCGAGAATCAGCAGGCCGACCTCCAGACACCCATGAACGGGCAGCTCCCGTATTCCAACGGTTTCCTGCTGGACGGAACGGAAAACCACAGCAACATTCTGGGTCTGGCTGTGGTGAACCCGAATCCCGATGCATTGGAAGAATTCAAAGTGACCACCAGCAATTACGATGCGGAGTTTGGCAATGTGTCCGGCGCTATGTTGCAGGGCACCACCAAATCGGGCACGAACCAGTTTCACGGGTCGGCGTTCGAATATCTGCGCAATAACGTATTCAACGCTGCGGATCCGTTCAGTCACATAGATCCTCCAATTCGCTGGAACCAGTTTGGCGGAACGATTGGAGGCCCGATCAAGAAGGACAAGCTGTTCGTCTTCTTTGCATACGAAGGCACGCGCCGGCGGCTCAGCGGTTCGGAGATTATCACTGTGCCGACCGCTGCGGAACGCAGTGGTGACCTGAGCGCGCTCCTGGGTAATTACATTTGCGCCAATGGCACAACCTCGCCAACCGGCTGTTCTAATCCGTTGACGGTCACAACTACTGAGGGCCAGAGCGTGGCGGCTCGAGCAGGAATGGTCTTCGATCCCAGAACTGGTAACCCGGATGGGAGTGGGCGCCAGGTTGTCGCGATGAACGGACAAGTAAATGTCTTGACCCCGGCTGCACCCATGGCAAAGCTACTTACCTACCTCCCCATGCCGAACTTCGGAGCCTCAGGTCAGACGTTCAATAACTATGCCACCACGGTGCCTCAGCTCAACGACTCCGGGCAATACGATGGCCGCATCGACTACAACATCTCCGCCAACCATCATATTTTCGGCCGCTATAGCCTCGCCGATTTCATTCTGGAGGGTCCGGGAGCCTTTGGCGCGCTGGCAGGCGGCCCATCTCCGCTGGGGTTTGCAGGGAATAGTCACGCACGCAACCAGAGCCTGGCGCTGGGTTACACCTACAGCATTACCTCCACACTTTTCGCCGACTTCCGCTTCGGGTACTATCGCTACCGGCCGCACAACCTACCAAACGGCTTTGGACAGACTCCCGCGCTGGATGCCGGTATCCTCGGCCTAAACACCGGCTCGCCGGACACCAGCGGCATGCCGGCGTTCTACGTGAATGGCGATGGCGGGTTCAACTTCGGCTACTCTCTCGGCGTCAACAGTTGCAACTGCCCGCTCAGCGAAACCGAAAACCAGTTCCAATGGGTTAATAACTGGACCAAGCAGAGCGGGAACCATACCATCAAGTGGGGCGTGGATGTCCGGCGTGCCCAACAGAAGCGCATCGATTCGAGCACTCACCGCGCGGGCGAGGTGACGTTCGGCAGCTCGGCTACCGGCAACGCCACCGTCGATGCGATTGCCAACGGCTCTGCCACTACCGGCGAGGGCCTCGGTTCATTCCTGCTGGGATATCCGACTTATTTCCAACAGCAGAATACCGGGTCTGGCTTCTATCCAGCGCTCCGCCAGACGCGCCTCTACTTCTTCGGACAGGACGAGTGGCGCATCACTCCCAAGCTGACGCTCACGTATGGGTTGCGCTATGAGAACTATCTGCCCCAGGTCGGAGCCCAGCCGGGGAGTGCCGCCACGTTCGATCCCACGACAGGCGAAGTGGTGGTCGCGGGCATCGGCAGCGTGCCGCGGAATATGGGTATCAAGCCCTACAACCTGGGATTTGCCCCGCGCCTGGGCATTGCCTACCAGTTGAACAACAAGACAGTGATCCGCACGGGTTACGGTCGCAGCTACAACGCAGCGGGCGTCGGCGCGGTATTCGCACAGAATCCCGAGCTTGATCCTCCGGTTCAGTTTGTGCAGGTTCTCAACCAGCCTAACTCGTACACGACCGCAGTCCCGACATTTTTGACTACCGGGCGGCCGGCCCCAGCCAATCCTCCGATTGGAACAACCGGACGCTATCCCCTGCCGAACGGCATACAGGTTTACTTTTTCTTCGATACGCTCGACGCTTACCGCATACCCCTGGCCGATTTCTGGAATTTCTCTGTCCAGCGCCAGCTTGCGCCCACCCTCACTGTCGAGGCTGCCTACGTCGGCAATGTGGGCCGGCACGGGTTCCTCAACGAGAACCGCAACCAGGCGGTTCCCGGGCCGGGCGACTATGGCCCTCGCCGGCCGTTCTTTAAGTACGGCGACACTCAACCTATCTATGATGTTTGCAACTGCGACAACTCCGATTACAACAGCCTTCAAATGAAGCTGCAGAAGCGAGTTTCGCACGGGCTAGATTTTCTACTGACTTACACATGGTCCAAAGCCATGGACAATGGCGAAGGTGGCTACGGCTTCGCCGATAACTACAATGTCCGCAACGACCATGGCCCTGCAACCTTTGACCGTACGCACGCCGTCACACTGCTGAATAACTGGGAACTACCTTTCGGTAAGGGGCGACGTTATCTTGCGAACGCAAGCAAGGCGGCGGATGCCGTGGCAGGAGGCTGGCGATTGAGTGGCGTCACCACGATGTACTCGGGCGTAGCTTTCACCCCAACCATCTCGAATGCCCCTCTGCTAAACGCCGACTTCAATTATGTCCGCCCCGACATAATCGGCAATCCTGGCGTGTCCAGTCCTAACGCGAACATGTGGTTCAATCCCGCCGCATACACCGCGCCGCAGGCTCCCTATCGCAACGGCGACGCTTCCAAGGGCTCCCTGCGCGGTCCCGCTCTGTTTGTCTTCAATCTGTCGCTCTCCAAGGAATTCGTAATTGTCGAGAACAAGACGGTCGAGTTTCGCTGGGAGAATTTCAACGCGTTCAACCACGTGAATCTCGGTCTTCCGGGCAACACCGTCGATGTAGGTGGCGCGGGACAGATCACCTCCACGGCCAATCCCATGCGGCAAATGCAACTCGCATTGCACTTCCGCTTCTGAAGGGCGGCCGCGAACCCGCATGACCAAATCTCGCCTTGCCACGGCCGCCTTGGCGCTCACTACTGTCTGGGCGGCGGAGCTTCCCAAAGCTCCGCCGGCTCCCCGCCCGGACGACCGATTCAAAGCCGACATCCTGGTCATCGTCGCGCATCCGGATGATGAAACTGAAGTCACCGGCTATCTTGCCAAAGCGATCTTTGACGAAAAACGCCGCGTGGCGGTCATCTTCGGAACTCGCGGCGATGGCGGGGGAAACGCCATGGGAAATGAGCAGGCCGCTGCGCTGGGCGCCGAACGGGATATCGAAGCCCGCCGCGCGTTGGCCTCTTTCGGCGTAATGAATGTCTGGTTCCTGGGCGGTCCCGATACCCCCGGTCAGGATGTGCTGCGCTCGCTCGAGACCTGGAACCATGGCGCCGCGCTGGCACAGGCAGTGCGGCTGGTTCGGCTGACGCGTCCGGAGGTGATCCTTACCTGGCTTCCTCTTTACGTAGCGGGCGAGAATCACGGCGATCATCAGGCCTCCGGTGTCATCGCCACCGAAGCTTTCGACCTGGCCGGAGACCCTACCGCTTTCCCGGAACAAATTTCGCCACCTCGGGATCGCCAGAATATTTCTAATCTCACCGAGGGACTGCAACCGTGGCAGCCCAAGAAGCTGTACTATTTTTCCGACGCCTCCCACACGGATTTCCTCGAAGGCAAAGGTCCGCGGTATGAAACCACGGCCGTTTCCCCGTCACGCGGCGTTCCTTATTACCGGCTCGCTGCCGACGAGATGACCTTTCATCTCACGCAGGGCGATACGGGCCAACTCGCCAAGGAGGCGATTGCCAAGGGTGACTTCAAGTATTTCGAGCAGCCCGTGCTATTGGTTTTCGGAAAGTCAGTGGTCAAATCCTCCGTCACCAGTGACATTCTCGAAGGGGTCGACGGCGGCGCTTCCGCATTCAGTCCAGTGCCCGGCTACCGGCCCCCCAAGAGAGACGGGCTTTCCATCGAACTCGGCGGTCCCTGGAGTTTTTATCGGGAATTCTGGAAGGCGCACGCCATCGATCATCTGGCCGCGCTGCTGTCCGCACCAGAAGTAGCCATCGCCCCCGGTGAGCGCCTCCACTTGCCGCTGGTGATTCACAACGCGACCGCTGAATCGCGCACAGTGCAACTTTCCGCGACGATTCCGAAAGGCTGGAGCATGGTCGCTGGCCAAGCTATTTACTCAGTGGATGCCCACAATGATTACCCGGTGGAAACAGTGCTCGCGTCTCCTTCACAAGGCGAGCCGGCGTGGCAGACGATTATTTGGAATGCCGAGGTCGAGGGTAAGACTGTCGGATCCATCACCATGCGGGTCAACCTGGCTACTGGGGGTTTGCCCCAATAGTTAGTTTGCCCGTGCTCTCCGAAACTGATTTCGAGGTTTATTGAAATTCCCGAACATCCAGCGTGTCCGCGTTCTGTTGGGCATTTGAATTTCTTCAAAAACGTCAGTGGGCCAGTTGTTGAGATCTCCTTAAGTCCGCCGCCGCTCCCGGCGCATCGCCGATGGTTCTCCTGGCGATTGCGCGAATCTCGTAAGCATTTCGATAACCTGGGTTGAGCAGGATTGCCTTGTCCAGATCCTCAATAGCTCCGGCCGAGTCGTGAAGCATTAACCAGGGCAAAGCCGCGGGCATTGAATGCCAGGGCAAAATCGGGTGCGATGCGAACCGCTTCGGTCAGTTCGACGATCGCTTCCCGGTACCGGCCCGCTTTAGTGAGATCGGCGCCCGAGAATATTGTGTTGCTGCGCTGTGACGGATCTGAAATCTAAAGCGTTTGCCACAAGCGGTTGAGGTTTCATGGGAAGCACTGCGGGCGCCGGGACATCCGGAGGGTCGCGCCTGCTGATCTGAAAATCCACATTTATTAAATCGACAGGCTGGTCGCCCAGTCGAACCGTGCGCGTAGATGTCTGGGCTTCGTTCTGAACCGATAACGTATACGACCCCGCCGCCAGGTCACGAAACAGATACCGTCCCATCGCGTCGGTGACGGCGGTTAAACCGGTCTCGCGAAGAATTACTTGCGCCCGGATCACTGGAACATAGCGTCCCGCATTCGAATCGTATCTGAGCACTCGTCCGGAAATGCTGCGAAATGCTCGCACAGTGAAGCCGGCCTTGCCCGGCGATGATCGCCCCTACCGTTACTCGTTGTGGTTGCGATAAGATGCGTCCGCGGAATAACCCGCCGGCAGCGAATCTTCGTCCACCTGGACGTCATAGTCGCCGGCAACCAGAGAGGACACGAAGAAGCTGCCGTCCGCCTCCGTTGCCGCGCTCCACTTTCGTCCTCTACTCCGGATCACTACGGTGACGCCGGCCACGCCTTGGCCGGCGTCATTCAGCACCTGGCCCATCAAACCGGACAGCGAATAGCCGATGCCGAAATCTACAGTGGCGTCTTCATCCACCTCCAGGCCGGATGCGGTGGTGAAGAAAAACGGCTCCCGGGAGCTGTAGATAGCCTCGATTCTGTGTTTACCGCGGGGCACATTTGGGAACCGGTACGAACCATCGGCGCGAGTAAGCGGTGCGCCGGCGATCGTCCAGCATGATCTCCACTTCGGGCATCGGCCGCATGCCCGGTTCCAAAAGTCCTCTGGACTGGTCGTCCCGAAAGACGTTTCCCGTGATGGTCCCGTGCCGTTCAGGAATGATGAAATTAGGGCACGTGTTGGAACTGGTGCCGCCAGGCAATGAAGCAAATCGGCGTGTATTGCTGGGATCCTCCGGGATTCTTCACTCCCAGGATGGAACAACCCAGCGAAATGTCATCCGAACGCGTGATGCTCTGAGAGTAGGAAAGGGTATGTCCGATGTCTTCGCGTATTCCCCTGGAGCGTCTGATTGTCGTTGAAGAGGAAGCTGTAACTCAACTGTTTCCGATGCGCGCCCCGGCTCGACCAGTCCGCGGTCCCGCCGATCTGCGTACGCACGGGAACCAGGTTGATGGTGGCCCCCTTTATATATCCGGCCGCGATCAGGAAGGAGTTACTCGACAAAAGCTCGTCCACTTGCTGAACGGTGGTCGCCCTGATGCCCTGTTGGTCCAGAGCCTGCTGCAATCCCGCCACCTGGCCGAAGATGAAACTCAGGGTAGGGGCGTTGGTATCGCGTTCCGCGTAGCCGGTGAACGTGAAAGCTCCCCAACCCGACCGTAGGGAAGCCCGAAACTGCTTGCCGCCGCTCTCGCGCCCGGGTGTCACCGCAAACTGGTATTGTCCAGTGGCCCCGAAATGCCGTGATTGAAAAGCGAGGCCGGCGGGCAGGGTGAAATTTCGAATCGCGAGGGCTCGCCGGCACTTGGGTCTGGAAACTCGAGGCGATCGCCCCTCCGGTAAGGGCCCAGTGCCGGGTGAGCTGATAGCGGAGGTTGGCCGCGCCGGAGATGGTCGTTTCTCTTAAATCCGGCAGCACCAGATTGTTGTTGTAAAACGTCAGGGCCACGTCGAATTTCTTCGTGACATGGCGCGTCCAGGAAAGGTCCGTATGAAGGCCCCGAAAATTGTTGGCGCCCAAAGACGCAAACTGCAGCGGCATGTACCGCACCAGGGCCACGATATTATCGCGCTCGGTCTTGTAATAGAGCCGTCCCGCGCCACCGATGCCATGGCTGATCCCGGCGTCCGCGGTGAACCAGAAGTTTTCCCGGGGACTGTATTTGTATCTCACTGTCACCGATACTTCCGGAATGCCCTAGCAGATCCGAAGCGGGAACCTGCACGCTGATAAAAAGAAGCCGTGATCGAAGAATTCTCGGTGAGTGGATAGCGGTATCCACCGCCGGCCACAAGTTCCGGCTGGATGGGCAGGAATAGCCCCTCAAACGTCGCCACAGTAGTGTAGCCGGCATGCACAAACCAGTTGTCTTGCTGCATATGGAATCCCCGGACAATCGATCCGTTGATGGTGAGCGGGGATTCGTCCACGTACTTGATCGAAAAGCGTGATGTCCCGGCGCGGCGTGACGACTTGATAGGACGCGGACGACAATGCAATTCTGGGCTGGCCCCGCTCGAGCGGTCCCACCAGGTTGGTTTCCACGATGTGCACGTGGGTCCGGTCATCTCCGTTAATCTTCAAAAAGTCGAGCTGGTTCTGGACCTGGGCGGGACTGGAATAATACCGTCCTTCGTAGTAACCGCTCTGGGCCATCTCCGCGCCGCTGACCGGCATAACGAAACCGGGAGGGTAATGCGGGGGTGGCGTAGTCACCAGGACCTCAAAAGTCTGTACTCCCGAAGGCGTGATCACCACCACGTGAGTAGTGCCGGGTTGTTTGCCCGCTATCGAGACCAGCCCATTGTCTGCGCTCGCCTCCGCCAGGGATGCGTCCAGACTGTAAGCCGCAGTCGCCCCGGCTACTTCAAAAGTGATGGTTTTCTGTGGATCGACTTTATGAACCTGCGCCGGCAACGTGAGACAACACGAAACCAGCCACAGCGGAGCCAGCCATTTATTCGGGAATAGTGAATTCCCCTGCACTGGTTAGAACCTTCCCCTCGAATTCAAAAGACGAGATCGTGCGATAGTGACCGGGAGCGAGTTGCGCGGGGTTGGTGGCGGCAAAAATCAGCCGCTCGCCCGGTAACAGACGCTGGGGAATGAAGGGCGCTTTGGCTACACGTTTTCCGGATCCGTTCAGAATTACGATAACGCCCTTGGGTATCACCGGTTCGGAGCCGATGTTGCGCAACTCTTCCGATAGAATCACGTTCGCCGAGGGTGTCTGGGGTGAGGCTTGCGAGCGGTCCGCTCTCCACTCTGTAATCGCTCGAAACGTTAAAGGTGATCAGCGTGCCCAAAGAAGCGCCCAGGCCGATCGCGCCCTTATCGGCGTGTACGACGACACCCCGAAAGAAAGTGACTACGGCGCGCTGCTCGGTCCCGGGCGGAAGGGTGAAAGTAACCTGGACGGATGCTTCTTCACCGGCTTTCACCACCACCGCAGCCGGCGACGCCACCGAACTCGAGGCAATGCCGTTCGCAATCCGCCCGGCTGGCGAAAACGATCGCTTACCTTCGTGCACCACCACATCCTCGGTCTCCAGATTAAAGCGGACCTCGTCGGCAGTATGATTGACAATGGTCAGGGTTTGGGTCGTGCTCTGCCCCGGTTTGCAGCGCACCATAATGATGGCCGGAGAAAGGGCGATGGAAGCTCGCGGCACACCGCTCTCACCGGAAGCCGGAACCGCCGCTGTCTGAGCGCCGGCGATCGAACAAAGCGCAGCGCACGAAATAAACGCAAGTCTTGATTTGAGTTTCATTGGATTATCTGTTGAGCGTCGCCATGAACGCGACGGTGCTGCCAATCGATCCGGCCGGTGTAGAAACCGGAATCTCCACGTCCAGCCGGTGCTCGCCGGCGGAACCGCAAGGCATGGATTGGACCAAAATCTGTTCTGCGGATCCCAGGGTGGTCCCGTCGATGGTAATGACATGTGAAGCGGCGGCATCCAGGCGCGACACCGTCACCTTGACCTGGGAGGACGCCGAACTTCCAGGACAGTCGACCTTCAACGCAAACCGCGTGGAAATCACAAACGATTCGGAGTTCTTGCGGCTGCTCTCGCCCGGAGCCGAAGTTCCTTTGAAATAAGAGACGCGCCCGAGATCGAGAGAGGCGTTGCCCGCTGCCTGGCTTCGTAACAACGCGCCAGTCGCCACTGCGAGGATCGTAATCGCGGGCGCCCCTGAAGCGGCGGCCACCGGTGTAACGGTTCGCGGGTCGCCGCGCGGCTGCCCGAATACCGATGGATTGGCAAAGTATCATATATATCCATGCCCCGGATAGAACCATGTGTTTAGAGTTCATCACAAACGCAAAACTGACTGGGCGCTGTTTCGGCCCAGCCAGTATTCCTCTTTTCCCGTTTGGGTGGAATTAGCCGCCGACCGCGGTGAAGTTGATGCTGTTCGAAATCGAACCAGCCGTCGCCGAGGCCGGCACCGTGAGTTTGAGAGTGTAAGGCACTGCCGTCCCGAATTCACCGGCGGCAGTCAACGCGTGCGGAGCTGCGGCCGAGATATCGATCGCCCCAAGCGACCACGTATTGATGCTATCCACAGCGGCCAGTGTCGCCGTCAGAGTATAAGTCGTGCTGGCGGAATTCGCCAAATCCACACGAACATCGAACGGCGTGGACAGATCGAACGATGTCGCATGAATCGTCTTAGTCACATTGGCGGGCACCGTGCCGCTGTACATGCTTACGTTTCCAAACGGCAAGGATGCCGTGCTGGTGGTCGAGCCGGTCACCGCCAGGCCGCTGGCGTCGGTCACGAACGTCAGGTTAATAGACCCCTGGACAGTGGCGCTGACGCCCAGGGTTCCCGAGCCGGTCTGAGCGTTCGCGACTCCGGTGAGCGCGAAGGCAGATAGTACACTCGTAAGAATAAATCCGTTTTTCATGGCTTGATCTCCTGTATTATCGGTAGCCCTTTCTTATCGGCGTATTTTCGGCAAGACTTTAGGTTTGAATAGCTAACCCAGCCGTAACCTCTTCACTTGGCAATGGTTGGCGAGTTGCCCGAGTTTTGGAGAGGCCGCGCCTTTGGAACGCCGATCAGCTTACCGGTTGGCCTCGATCGTCTGCGCCACTTCCTCCCACTCGGCCATCAGGCTCGCCAGATCGGCGCGGCGAGCATTCAGCAGATCGCTCACACGCACGCTCTCGTCGGCGCTCTTGAAGTTCGCCAGCGCCTGCTCGTAATCAGCAATCTCCACCTCGAGGCGAGTGATCTCGTCTTCGATAGCGCGGCGCCGATCTTTCATTTGGCGCAGCTTAATGGGATTCAGGCGTTTGTCGACGGCCGGCTTGGATGCGCTCGGTGCCACCCGCGCGAGTGGTTTCTCGAGGGCCGCTGGCGCGGGTGTTGCCGGAGCAGCCGCGGCGGGCGCGCCGCCTTGTTTCCGCCACACATAATCTTCGTAATTTCCCGGAAATACGTGTACCGCGCCTTCGCCCACTTCGAGGACCCGTGTGGCCAGCTTGTCGATGAAGTAGCGATCGTGCGAGACAAACACCACCGTGCCCGAGAATTCCTGCAGCGCTTCCAGCAGCACGTCCTTGGCGCGCATGTCCAGGTGATTCGTCGGCTCGTCCAGCAGCATGAAGTTGCCGGGCATCATGAGCATCCGCGCCAGGGCATAGCGGTTGCGCTCGCCGCCCGAAAGCACGCCGATGGGCTTGAACACGTCGTCCTCGGAAAATAAAAAAGAGCCGAGAATAGAGCGCAGCTCGGTGTTAGTGGCGCGCGGCGCAACCGCCGTGAGGTCGTCGATCATGCGCGCCGCCGGATCCAACTCCTTGTATTGGTCCTGCGCGAAGTAGTCAGGCGTTGCGTTGTAGCCCAGTGTGTACTCCCCCGCGGTCAGCGGCTCGATGCCCGCCAGAATCTTGATCAGAGTCGATTTCCCCGCCCCGTTCACGCCTACCAACGCCACGCGGTCGCCGCGCTCGATCGCGAAATTCACGTCCTGGAAAACCAGCTTCGCGCCGTAGCTCTTGGCCACGTTGTGAAACTCCGCCACCACGCGCCCGCTCGGCTTGGGTTGCGGGAAATGGAAGTGAATCGCGTGCTCCTCCGCCGGCAGCTCGATCCGCTCGATGCGTTCCAGTTCCTTGATCCTGCTTTGCACCTGTCTGGCCTTAGTGGCCTTGTAGCGAAAGCGGTCGATGAATTCTTCCAGGTGCCGGATTTTGTCCTGCTGGTTCTTATAGGCCGCGTCGATTTGCGCGCGACGCTCCGTCTTGAGCTCTTCGTATCTCGAAAAATTGCCCGGGTAAAAATTCACGCGCTTGTTCCACAGCTCCGCAATCCGCTTCACGGTCACATCCAGAAAAAACCGGTCGTGCGACACCAATACGTATGCGTTGGGATACTGTGATAGGTAGTCTTCCAGCCAGTTCCGCGCTTCGAGATCGAGATGATTGGTCGGCTCGTCGAGCAATAAAAGGTTGGGCTTTTCGAGCAGCAGCTTGGCGAGTGCGATGCGCATCTGCCAGCCGCCTGAAAATTCTTCCGTAGGCCGCTTCCAGTCCTCCCGGTTGAAGCCCAGGCCCGTCAGCACCGCGCCCACTTGCGCTTCTATCGCGTAACCGTCACCCGCGCGGAACTCGTTCTCCACGCGGTGGAAGCGCTCCGAGACCTGCCCGTATTCGGCGCTCGCTGTGTCCAGCTCTGACATACGGCCGGCCAGGGCCTCCTGCTCCTCTTCGAGCGCCCGCAGCCCGGCAAAAACCGTCATACATTCCGCAAACACCGAGCGGCCGGAGAGCGAAAGCCCATCCTGCGGCAGATACCCCACGGACACGCCCTTCATGACGGTAATGCTTCCGCCGTCGACCCCATCGAGGCCCGCCAGAATCTTCAAGAGCGTAGTTTTCCCCGTACCGTTGGCCCCCACCAGTCCGGTACGTTCGTTGTTGGTGATGAGCCAGTCGAGTTCGTCGAAAAGTATTTTCGGGCCGAAGCGCTTGAGCGCGCCTGTCAGTTGAATCATTGAGGAGTATAAGGCGGAATCGTTCTTATTTTAGCGTGCCTGAGGCGACACTAGAAGAGGTCTGAGTCGAGACCCGCAATGAACTGAATTCCTGGAACTATCTGCCCCGCCAGTCGGCGGTCGTTCGTCAGAAAAAGGTCGACTCCCGCGTCCGCGGCGCAAGCCAGATGGATCGCGTCAGCGGGGGAAACACCGAGTCCGGCCCGAACTCGTTCATCTGGACCCAGAAAAAGTCGGGGTCGAGTCGCGATACGCCGATTACTGGACAAAAAATAGCATAAATAGCTAGCTTTAGCAGGCTGAGTCGACGCGGACCCAGAATCTGGAACGACAGGCAGCTTGCAAATCCCCAGCCGATTGCGGCAAAGTGACGGCGTGCCCATCGATCTTCTGCGAATCATGATGGGAATGTTCTGTGTGCTCTTCTCATATTCGCTGGGGAAGTCCGCCATCCGCCTCCACCGCGGGCAGGAGCGCCGGTCCAGCACCTTGGCGTGGGCGCTTCGCACAGTGCTGACCGGCGTCGCCGCTTTCTGGCGTGCGGGCTTCGATGAGATCACCGTGGGAGCCTTCGCTCTCGCGCTTCTGTCCTTCGCCGGTGGCGCTTACCTGGAATGGCGGCCCAAACATCAGGAAGAACTGGATAAAGTCATATTCCCCCACGAATGACCCGCCTCACATTGCGCCTCGGAATTTCGCTGCTGTTCCTGCTTGTCGCGCCCTCGCCAGCATTTGAACCATTCCGGTTTGCGGTGCTGGGCGACCGGACGGGCGAGGCTCAGCCCGGCGTTTTTCAAGAGGCGCTCCGCGAAGCTGCGACGGAAGAGCCCGCGTTCCTGCTCAGCGTCGGCGACCTGATTGAGGGCTTGAACGAGGATTCGGTCGAAAACGAGTGGGCTGCGTTCGAGCGGATGCTCGCGCCTTTCCGCCGGTATGCGCTCTACATGGCTCCCGGCAACCACGATATCTGGTCTGAAAAATCCGAAAAATTCTTTCGAAAATATACCGGGCGCGCGACGCACTACGGCTTCGATTATGGGCCTGCGCATGTTACCGTGCTAGACAACAGCCGCTCCGACGAGTTTCCCGCGGACGAGCTGACCTTTCTGGAAAATGACCTTCAGGCGCACGCGGTCCAGCCCGTGAAATTTATCGTCTCGCACCGGCCCTCCTGGCTGATCCACGCGGTGCTCCGCAACCCCGACTTCGCTGTGCATAGGCTGGCGAAGAAGTATGGCGTGCAAGTGGTCCTGGCAGGTCACGTTCATCAGATGTTGCACATTGATCTCGATGGGGTCTCCTATGTCTCCATGGCAAGTTCGGGGGGACACCTGCGCCTCTCGAAGAAATACGAGGATGGCTGGTTCTTCGCGTACGGGTTGGTTGTCGTCAACGGCAAAGCCGTAAATTTTCAGATCAAGGAACTGAAGCCACCATATGGCAAGGGCCGCGTGACCACAATAAAGGACTGGGGCGCGGCGGGTTTAGTGGGCGGACGATAAGCGCTCTGGCGCGACGGCCAAAAATAACCTGACGGCATGGGATGATGAGGTTCGAGCACACTTCGACGAATTCTCATGCCGGTTGGCACCGTTCCCCGCATTCTCATAGACTATCTCTCCATCATCCTGATCGACCTTCTGTTGGCGGGCGACAACGCCCTGGTGATCGCGATGGCGGTGCGAACTCTACCTCAACGACAGCGGCGGATCGCCATCACATTCGGTGCGGCTGTTGCAGTCGTCCTCCGGGTAATCACCACTATCGCTGCGGCACGGCTTCTGGGCATTGAGTTCATCAAGCTGGTGGGCGGAGCGTTCGTCCTCTGGATTGCCGTGAGAGTTCTCGCCGATGCGAGCGCGCCACCGGTTAAAGTTCCTGCCCGAGGCCGTTTTCTGCAAGCCATATGGTTCATAGCATTCGCTGACATTACGATGTCTATTGACAATGTTCTGGCGATTGCCGGCGCCGCCAAAGGCAGCGTGCCGTTGATCATTTTCGGGCTGTGTGTGAGCATCCCTTTCGTGGTGTTTTCCAGCAATCTGATTGCGGTGCTGATGGACCGCTATCCCGTGATCTTATATTTGGGCGCAGCCATCCTGGGCAAAGTCGGGGGAGAAATGGTGCTGACGGATCCCTTCATCACACAGAAGCTGCATCCGTCCGTGACGCTAACGTACGCGCTCGAGGGCGTGGCTATTGCCGGTATCCTCATCGCCGGAAGACTCCTGAGCGAGCGCTCGCGAAATGCGGGCACAGCCATGTAGACTCCTGTCGCAACCCGGACCGCAGTACCGCTTCCTCCGGACCGAGCCGCGACCAGAGGGAGCGGTTGTATTTTGCAGACGAATTGTGTGCGACGGGCACTGACGAACTGGCAGGCGATAAAATCAGCGTCATGCGATTGAGATGCTTTCTTGTCTTAGCGGCGATGCTGTCCCCTAGCCTCGCACAACCCACGCCAGCGCCAAACGTTGAAGAGCAGCGTGCAGCCATGAAACAGTTGAGCTTTCTGGTGGGGCAGTGGTCCGGGCAGGCGCGAATGCAACGCGGACAGGGCGAACCGCTGGAATTAGCCCAGACCGAAAACGCACAGTACAAGTTGGAGGGCCTGGTTCTGCTCATCGAAGGCACGGGGCGCACAATGTCAGATGGCAAGGCTGCGCTTCAGGCTCTTGCCATTATTTCCTACGACGACGAGACCAAGGTGTTCCGCATGCGGGCTTACAACGATGGCCGCTACATGGAGACTCAAGTCAAACTGGCGGAAAGCGGCAAGGGACTTACGTGGGGATTCATGATAGGGCAGATCAAAACCAGCTCAATTTTGGCGATCAATGACAAGGGCGAATGGACCGAGGCCGGCGAAATTACGATTGGAGCCCAGCCACCGCGGAAATTCCTGGAACTCACAGTTCGCCGGAGCAAATGAGGGACGGAGACCTCAAATCCCATAACATATCTTGCAGCCGAAATCGGGAATTGAGGTCTCCGCCCCTACTTTCCTCGCCGAGTATCTACCGCCGGGCATCCAGCGATGCTTTTCCCCTCACAGTGGCCCGGCAGCCACCTGCAATGCCATGCTGGAAAGAGATGGCCGTTCTATTAAGTGGCTCCGCTCTTCGCAAATCGTTTGGTGCGCGAGTCCTGTTTGAGAATCTTTCGTTGAGCCTTTCCGAGGGAGACCGCACCGGTCTGATCGGGCCGAATGGCAGCGGCAAGACTACGTTGCTGGAGATTCTGGCCGGTAAGGAAGCGCCCGACGCCGGGACCCGGGCGCTGCGCAAGCAGACCAGGCTCGCCTACGTTCCGCAGGATTCGCTATTCGCGCCGGACGACACCGTCGGCTCCGTTCTGCGAGCTGCATTGGAAGCGTCGCCCCTGGAGGAAGAAGAGAGGCGGGTTCGCGCCGAGGTAATGCTCGGCCGTGCCGGCTTCGAGACCTCCGCGACGCCGGCCACGGCCCTCTCCGGCGGATGGAAGAAGCGCCTCGCCATCGCGGCTGCGCTAGTGACATCGCCGGATGTGCTGCTTCTGGACGAGCCAACCAATCACCTGGATCTCGAAGGCATCCTGTGGCTTGAGACCGCGATCCAGACTGCGAACGCCTGCCTGGTGGTCACACACGACCGGTACTTTCTCGAGAACGTCGCCACGCAAATGGTGGAGGTCAACCCGGTCTATCCGCAGAGTGCGTTCCAGGTGAAGGGGAACTACAGCGAATTTCTCGAGCGGCGTGAGGAGTTTCTCGAGGCGCAGGCGAAACAACAGGAATCGCTGGCGACGAAGGTGCGGCGCGAAGTCGAGTGGCTTGCGGCGAGGACCGAAAGCCCGGACCGGAAAGTCGCGGGCGCGCGTAGACGCCGCCGGCCGGCTCATCGAGGAACTTGCAGCAGCCAACGGCTACGCAGCCGCACGGCGACGGCGCAGATCGACTTCACGGCGTCCGATCGAAAAACCAAGCGCTTGATTGAGGCCGAAGCCATTGGGAAGACACTCGGCGGGCGCAGGCTTTTCCAAAACCTGAACCTGACTCTGGCGCCAGGTGTTCGCGTCGGCCTGGTTGGGGCGAACGGCAGCGGGAAGACCACGCTGCTCAAGATTCTCGAAGGAGCATTGGCGCCTGACGAAGGAACCATCCGGCGGGCTGATCGGCTGCAGATCGTGAGCTTCGCGCAGGATCGCGGCGCGCATCTGGATCTGGAAACCAGCCTGCGCCGAACCTTGTGTCCGGAAGGCGACTTGGTAATTTACCAGGGACGTCCGATTCACGTCGCTGGATGGGCCAAGCGATTCCTCTTTCGGGATGAGCAGCTGGAGATGCCGGTGTCGCGACTTTCGGGCGGCGAGCGTGCGCGTGTCATGATTGCACGGCTGATGCTGGCGCCTGCCGACGTCCTGTTGCTCGACGAGCCGACGAACGATCTGGATATTCCCACCCTCGAGGTACTCGAAGACAGCCTGCTCGAATTCTCAGGCGCCGTAGTGCTGGTGAGCCATGACCGGTATCTGCTGGACCGTGTCTCCACCGTCGTCATCGGCCTGGATGGAGGCGAGGGAGGGCTTTTCGCCGACTACTCACAGTGGGAAGCTTCGCTCAGCGAACCGGCTGCGGAGAGAGCACTCACCAAGGAAACGCGCCTGCCGGCGCCGGCCGATGGGCCCAGGAAAAAGCTGGCCTACCTGGAACAGCGCGAGTGGGATGGCATGGAAGCCAAGATTCTGCATGCGGAACAGGAGCTTACCGCCTGGCGGCACGAACTGCAAGAGGCCGCGTCGGACGCGAAACGATTGACAGTGGCCTACGAAAAACTACAGAATGCTCAACGGCGCGTGGAAGATTTGTACGCGCGCTGGGCGGAACTGGAAGCAAAGGTGGCGAGGTAAAACGCGGGCGAAAACTTCACGGTCGCGGGCAGGCGCCTATTGATGATCGCTTCTACGCACCGCGAAGCCGGCGACACCAACCAGGGCCAGCACAGCTAACAGCAGCAGTTCGGGGGCATAGTGGGCCAAGCAGTAAAAAATGTTCGAATCTACCGGACACCCAGAGATCATAATGCACGCTCTTCCGATTATCGGTCCGCGTCCAGTCCGTGGCCACGCTATCCTTGGTTAACAGCTGGCCCCCCAAGTCCTTTATCTGAGATAAGCTCTCAAACGAGGAGACCAAAGATGCGCCGGAGAGACTTTTTGCCCGCGCTGGCCGCGTCCGCAGCCGCAGCGCAAACGGGTGCGGATCACAAGGGGCGGCTGAAGCAGTGCGTCACGCGCGGAGTATTTGGCAGGAGCATGAGCTTCGAGGAGACTTGCCACGCCGCGGCCGGGATGGGGTGCAAAGGATACGATCTGATCGGCCCCGGCGAATGGCCCATCCTTAAGAAGTACGGTCTGATTCCCACCATGTACCCGCCGGGACCAGGTGGCACCATCGCGGACGGCCTCAATCGGAAAGAGAATCACGATCGCCTGGAGAAGGCCATGCACTCGGCGATCGACGAAGCAGCGGCCAATTCCGTGCCGAACATTATCACGTTTCCTGGGAATCGCAGAGGAATGGCGGACGCCGAGGGCGCCGACAATTCTGTGGCGTGGCTCAACCGCATCAAGTCGCACGCCGAAGATAAGGGCGTGAACGTCTGCATGGAATATCTCAACAGCAAAGTGAATCACAAAGACTACATGTTCGACCACCTGCCGTGGGGCGTGGATGTAATGAAGCGGGTCAACTCACCGCGAGTGAAGATTCTTTTCGATATCTATCATGCGCAGATCATGGACGGTGACATCGTGCGCAACATCCGCGATAACTTCCAATGGATCGGGCATTTCCACACAGGCGGTAATCCGGGCCGGCATGAAATCGACGAGACCCAGGAATTAAACTATCGTTTCATTGCGCAGGCAATAGCGGATCTGGGATACGCCGGGTATGTGGCGCACGAATATGGGCCGGCACAAGGGCGCGATCCCATTGCGAGCCTGAAACAGGCAGTGGGTATCTTCGACGTCTGAGCGGGGAATGTCCCCGCGACGCTATGTGAACGACCAGCCTTTGCGGAACGTCGGTTTCAGATATTTGTTCGCCTCGGCGTTGTTGGTGAACCGCACCTTGGCCGCGTCCCATTCAAGCTTGCCTTCAACGCGCAGCGCGATTACCCCTAATAGCATCCATTCCACGAAGGGAACGGCGACACTGAAGTTCGAACACGCCGGGTCACCTCCCTTACAGGCGCGGATCCAATCGCGGTAGTGGCCCGGGGACCTTGTGAGTAAGGGCTGTGGGAACTGGTAGTCCCTCATCTTCTCCACGGGAATCAGCCGCGTCTCTTCGCCGTATGTGCCGGTCGTGATCATGCCTTTGTCGCCGATAAAGACGCTGCCATCGGGTCTGGGCTGTTCAGCATCCGGTGCGTTCTTCACGCCCTGGAACTTCTCAAAGTCAAATACGTCGCCGACGAATCCGGTAAAAGCAGGCTCGCCGTCGGGAGACTTGCCTGGCCTGCGCTGCGGAGAAGGCTTATCGGGAAGATCGCCCAGAAGCTCGCCCTCCGGTACGCCAGGAATCTTCGGTGTTTCCTTCAACCCGTCATGCCAGAACACTTTCACCGGGGGCATGGAGCCGCGAGCGGGAAAATCGTAGCGGATCACCGACTTCTTCGGAAACATGAAATCGCTCGGGCCTTCCTTGAGAATGCACTCCACGCTGCTGGGAGCCCCCAGTCGCAACGCCAGATTCGGGGCGCCAAGAATATGGCATGCCATGTCGCCCAGCGCGCCACACCCGAAATCGTAAAAGCCGCGCCAGTTTTCCGGCTGATAGAAGTGGCCGCCGATCGGCGATTTGTAGTCCGGCCCTCCGGACGTGTAAGGCCGCTTCTCGGCGCCGCCTAGCCAAAGGTCCCAGTCGAGTGTTGCCGGGACCGGATCCGGGGGTGGTATCTCAGTTAGTCCCTGTGGCCAGATGGGACGGTCGGTCCAGGCATGTACTTCCGTCACGTTGCCGATTTCTCCCGCCCAGATCATCTCGGCCGCCTGCCGTGTTCCCTCGTTGGAATAGCCTTGGTTGCCCATCTGCGTGGCGACTTTGTATTTTTCTGCGGCCTCCAGCAACTGCCGCGCTTCCCACACCGTGCGAGTCAATGGTTTTTGCACGTAGACGTGCTTGCCGCGCTCCATGCACCACATGGCCGCCGTGGCATGCATGAAATCTGGAATGGTCACGATGACCGCATCCACATTGTTGGCCTGCTCGTCGAGCATTCTGCGAAAGTCTTTATACTTCGGGGCCTTTTCGTACTCCTTGAACTTTCGTGCGGCGCGCTCCTCGTCCACATCGCAGAGCGCCACGATATTCTCGCTCGAACAGCCATGGATATCGCTCGCTGCCTTGCCTCCCGCGCCGATGGACGCGATATTCAGCTTCTCATTGGGTGATTTGTAGCCCAGCGTTCGCAACGACGGAACGCTCCCGAATCCTGCGATCGGAATTGCGCCGGCCAGCAGCGGCCCGAAAAAGAAATGGCGTCTGGTGCAGTCGTATGCCAAGGAACACCTCCTCATATAATCTTATGTCGTTCCTCATCGGCGGAAACTGGGTGACTATTCATTGTGGCGCAACCGCCCGCGGGGAGTCCGTTTGCGCGTCACCCCGGTCGCGTGAGAGCGCTTGCATCTGCCCTTCTAGCACTCGCACCTGGAGTTGGCGCCCCTTTGCCATCTCAGCCCTCGCTTCGCGTTGCCATCCTGCTTTCAAATAGGCTCGGCCGAGTTGATAGTGATAATTGCCGTTCTTCGGATCCAACTCGATCGCCCGCTTGAGGCGCGGAATCGCCCGTTGCCATTCCGATGCCTCCAGGTAAGCCTTAGCAAGAGCCGCCTGTAAGGCCGGGGCGTCGGGGTTGCGGGTTACTGCCTTTTCAAGAAGTGCAATCGCGGCGGCTGTTTCACCCTGGTCCAACTTGATTTTCGCAAACTCTTCGTACGCCCATGGGTCATTCGGGCTGATTTCAATTTCCTTTTCAAACTCGGCAGCGGAGGCGCCGGACTTGCCCATCTTCTGGTAAAGCACGCCCAGATAGTAATGAGAGTACGGAAGGCGCGTGTCGCTCCGGGCGGCCTTCTCCAGTTCCGTCTGCGCATTCTGGTAATCGTCCAAAGCCAGGTATGCTTTGCCCAATAGCAGGTGCAAATGCGGTGTATCGCCTCCGGCGTCGATCAGCCGGGCAAAAGTACGCTGGGCGTCGCTGGCGCGTTTCAGTTTGCCATAGGAAATGCCGAGCATAAAGAGGTACTCGAGGTCATTCTGCTCACGGTCTTCAATAGGCCGTAGCGCGCTCACCGTGGCGTCGAACTCATCCATCATGAAGTGGCAGATGCCATCGAGATAGTGCGCCTGAATGTTTGCCGGATCAGCCGAGAAGACCGCTGCGAAATAGGGCACGGCCTCTTTGAACTCGCGCTGTCTGTAATACGCCAAGCCGAGATTCAGGTCGACGCCGCTCATATCCGGCGCCAGCCTTTTCGCCTCCTTCAACATCCGGATGGCGTCTTCGAGTTTTCCACCGCGCAAATAGGCGACGCCCAGATTGCTGTATACCGGAGCCGATCGGTGACCCATTCGCAGGAGATGATCGAAGTCGTGTTCTGCATCCGCATACTTGCCTGCTGCCAGCGCTCGCTGACCGTGCTCGAACACACCTTTCGGATCAGATAGCTCAGACGGCTGGCAAAGCGCCACGCACGATGCCAGAATCGTCGCCATCAAAACACTGAACAACCGATCGATAATCCTCCCAGCCATAGCGAAATACATCCTAGCACCGCCTTACAGACGAGCCGTCCCCACGCGAGGTTTGCAACAAAGGAATCGCGGATTTCGATAGACTCCCGCACCAAGGATCGGTACTCTCACCGAGAATGACGGCGCACCGGATCGGAATCATTGGCTGTGGATGGATCGCTCCCTTCCATGTTGCCGGGTTGAGCCAATTGGGCCGGCAGGCGGAGATCGCCTGGGTAGCCGATCCGGACCCGGGCCACGCCCAGGTTGTAGCGCGTGGGGCCGGAGTCCGCGCCATCGCCGATTATCGCGACGGTCTTCAGGACATCGATTGCGCTTTCGTTCTCGTTCCTCATCACTTGCATCCCGCGGTCACGGTCGACTGCCTGAAGGCCGGCTGCCACGTTCTTCTCGAAAAGCCCATCGCCAACAGCCTAGCCGAGGCAGACACAATGATTGCGGCGGCAGAACACGCACAGAAAACGTTCATGGTGGCTTACCCGCACCGCTATAAGCGTAGCTTCCGTTTGTTCAAGCAGACCATTGACAGCGGCCGGTATGGCAAACTGATCATGCTCGATAGTCTGATTGACGACTCCGTAGAGGGCTACCTCGCGGAATGGATGACGCGGAAGGATACCTTGGGAGGCGGTTGCCTGTTCTCGGCTTCCGGACACCAACTGGACATCATGTTGTGGATCAGCGGGGACGTGCACGCAGCCTACATGGTGGGAACCAGAGGCCGTGTGCCCATGGACGGCGAGGACACCGCCGCCTGCATCATCAAATTCAAAGACGGCCCGATCGGTGTGGTGCGTCACACCTGGGCATCGCCGAGAGTCAGGATTTGGTACACCATGGAAGCCATGTGCGAGAAGGCGCACATTACTCTGACATGCACTCCACTTGGCGACCAGAATACCGAGGGCGTCCGGTGCCGGTGGCAGACGCTGATTGTTGCGCAGAGTTCCGAGCAGGAACTGTTGCTTGAAAGTGACGAGGGGTTGGATCTGGCGCCTGAGATCGCCCATTTCTTCGACTGCGTAGACACAGGCCAACGCCCTGAAACCGACGGCAACATGGCGCGCAAGATTTCGGCAGTCGTGCTCGATGCATACCGCCGCGCCGCGCAAGATGGGCTTTACTGAGCCGCGACCAAAGGAAGCGGTACTCGGCCGCGTTGCAACTAATTCGGCGAATCGTGGGAGAAACTGTGGATTACAGCCTGGTGCTTCGAAACGGCCACGTCATCGATCCGTCGCAGAACATCAACCGGGGTAACCGGTGCTCTACAATGCGCCACCTCTTACCGTTCAACCCGCCCAGTTGAGCCGCGCCCGGAAGGAAGCGGTACTAAAATTCTGATCCTACAGGCAATGGTTCGGTGAATCGTGGGAGAAACTGTGGATTACAGCCTGGTGCTTCGAAACGGCCACATGGCGCGAAAAGTTTTGGCCGCCGTGCTCGATGCATACCGCCGCGCCGCGCAAGATGGGCTTTACTGAGCCGCGACCAAAGGAAGCGGTACTCGGCCGCGTTGCAACTAATTCGGCGACTCGGTGGGAGGAATTGTGGATTACAGCCTGGTGCTTCGAAACGGCCACGTCATCGATCCATCGCAGAGCATCAACGGGGTAACGGATGTTGCCGTTCTAGATGGCCGCATCGCTGACATCGGCGATGCGCTCGCTCCCGGCCTAGTCGAAAGAGATATTGCAGGCAAGTATGTTTGCCCCGGTCTGATCGACCTTCACGGCCACTGGTGGGAGGGAAGTTCGTGGGGGATAGATCCGGACATCTGCCTGAACCATGGCGTAACCACCGCCGTCGATGCCGGCACTACCGGCTTCATCAATTTCCCCGTCTTTCGAAAAACTCAAGTGAGCGCCGCCACGGTTCGTGTCCTGGCATTCGTGAATATCAGCGGCATAGGGATTCCAACCACGCTGGTGGGTGAACTCGAAGATATTCGGTTCGCGCGGCCGCTTGAAACCGGCCGGGTGATCGAGGCCAATCGCGATATTTGTGTCGGCGTGAAGATCCGTGAGGGAACCATGACCGGGCGCCATGGCAGCGAAGCGATGGACAAGGCGCTCGAGGCCGCGAATTCCACCAGCCTTCCGTTGATGGTCCACATCACCAAGGGCGCCGACACGCGCCAGATCCTCAGAAAACTGCGACCCGGCGACATCGTGACGCACTGCTTCCAGGGTCGTGGCGACGGGATTCTCAGCGAACCTGAGCACCATCTTCTGCCTGAAGTTACGGCCGCTCGCAAAAATGGCGTCTTGTTCGATGTCGGCCACGGTGCTGGCGGTTTCAGTTGGGAAACAGCCCGTAGAGCGTTCGAGTATTCCTTTTACCCGGACACCATCAGCACGGACTTACACCGCTATTCTGTGGAGCGTTTTGCGTTCGATTTGCCGTCGACAATGTCCAAGTTTCTGCATATGGGCATGCCCCTCGCGGATGTCATTCTCAAGTCCACCTGGGCGCCCGCCCAGGCGCTTGGCCGCGGCGACGAGCTGGGCACGTTGAAGAAGGGAGCCCCAGCCGATATCTTCGTGTTCGACCTCGAGGAGGGCAGCTTTCCGCTCGAAGACACCCACTTGCGAACGGAATCGGCCTCGCGCCGCATCAAGCCCTTCCTGACTATCAAGGATGGGATCAGCGTTGAACCAGGCAACTATCCGGTTCGCCTGCGCGAATTATACGAGTGCGACCAAGACCTCTTCCGGTTCATAGAGCAAACGGCCAATCCGTCCTGAAACTCAGCTAATCGAAATCTTTTCGGGTTTCAAGAACGGCTTAGAGGGTCTCAGCTGTTACTCATCTCTGAGCGCGACGTTCGGGTCTAGCCGTGATGCGCGCCACGCCGGCAGCCAACTGGCCACCGCCGCCACGGCCGTAATCGTCGCGATCACAAAGGCGATCGTCACGGTATCTGTCGGCTGCACACCAAACAGCAGGGACGCGATCAGCCGATTTACGGCAAGCGCACCTGCAAGGCCAATGGTGACACCCAACGCCGTGACCTGAAGTCCTTGCTTCATGATCTGTGTGAGCACGTGGGAGCGAGTTGCACCGAGGGCGACCCGAATGCCGATCTCGCGCCGCCGCTCGGTAACCATGTAGGAGAGCACACCGTAAGTGCCGATGGCTGCCAATAGAAGCGCCAGTCCGGCAAAAGCGCCCAATAGCTGCGCCAGGAGTCTCGGCCGGCGAATCGATTCGGCGAACACCGAATCCATGTCGCGAAGCCGCACGACGGGAACCGCCGGGTCCACTTCCCGCACCATTCGCTCGATTGTCCCTGACAGCGCGGCCGGTGGCAGCGTCGTCCGCATCACTACATTCATACTCGGCGGAGAGACGCCGCGCTGGTCAAGGGATACGTAAAGTTCAGTTCCTGCCGGGCGCTCCACCCCGCGCTGCCTGACGTCCTTGGCTACTCCGATCACCGTATGCCAGACATCATCGATAGCGCCAAACGAACCACCCGGAGGCCGCAGACGATGGCCAATCGGGTTCTGCCCCTTCCAGATCCTTTTCGCCAAAGTCTCATTGACGATGGCTACCTTGCCTTGCGACGCGTTGTCGGTTCGCTCGAAGCCGCGACCGGCGACGATCGGGATGCCCATTGTCCCGAAATAGTCGCCCATGACGAATTGGTAGTAGTCGATGATTGCAAAGGGCTTTCCATCGTCAGAGGTGTAGTTCTCGATAGGAGTAGCGATCGCATCTGGAGTTCGATTCGGCGGCAGACCCGACATGGCAACCGTTCCCAGTACGCCCGGTACGGAGCTAAGCCTGTCGAGGACGCGTTGATATGCCTGCGCGCGTGTGTCGGGTTCTGAATTCGCCATTGGCAACGTCATGGAGAACGTCACCAGCCGCGACCGGTCAAATCCTGCATCGATCCTCGTGAGGTTGTAGACTGTCTGAACTAGCAAACCCGCTCCGATAACCAGCATCACCGCGAAAGCGACTTGGGCTATCACAAGTCCACGACGGGCGTGATGACGCCAAGCACCGCTGGCGTCCCTTGCGCCCTCCTTGAGTGCAGTCATCATGCTACTCGTTCGCCGGCGCCCGAGCGACACGAATCCGAAAAGCAGGGCAGTCCCAGTCGAGAGACCGAGCGCAACCAGCAGAACGGGCAAATCGATCGTAAGCTCACTCGTCCGTGGGATGCTAGTCGGGTAAGCACGGATCAGCGCCCGCACGCCAGTGTTGGCTAGCCACCGACCCAGAATGCCACCGGCTCCGGACATCACCGCACCTTCGGTTACCGACTGCCGGAGCAGCCGGCCGCGGCTGGCGCCGAGAGCAGTCCGCAGTACAAACTCACGTCTGCGTGACCCGGCGCGAGCCATCACCAAGTTTGGAAGATTCGCGCACACGATGAGCAGCACGAATCCCACGGCGGCCTGCAGAACCCAGATCGGCCGGCTGGCATTCCCAACGATCGCATCCTGTAACGCCCGCAATTGGAGGTTGTGATCCGCTGAGCGCAGGGGACGGTTCGTGGGCACATGGTCTGTCGTGCCGACGCGATCGCCCCAGTTTTCGAGGAATGCGCTCAGCTCCGTCTGTGCCATCTTAGCGGTGACGCCGTCTTTCAGTCGCGCAATGACGTAGAGGACATGGGCCCCGCGTTGCCGGGCCGTATTCGGGTGTAGCCAGAGGGGCAACCAAACCTGCGTGTGGTGATCCATGACGTCGGCCCCGGGTGGCATTATGCCAACGATTTCGTGGAGGCGGCCCTCGATTTCCACCTTTTGTCCAACGAGCGGTCGTCCTCCAAACGCTGTTCGCCACAATTCGTGCGAGAGAATCGCGATCGGTGGCGGTAGCGTCCCGGTCCAACGCGCGGTTTCTTCGTCATTAAAGAAGCGTCCCTGCTCAGGCTGAATACTGAGCGCCTTGAGCAAATGTGCATCGACGGAGATCGAGCGCACGCGCAGCGGTCGCTCCCCGGGCGTGAGGTTGACCTCGCCGGTTGTGTACGCGGCGCCGCCGGTCGAATAAGCGCCAACCTCCGCGAACGACCGGTTCATCTGGCGGAACTCGATGTACTCTGGCGCAGAGAGCGCACTTCGGGTGCCCCCAATGGCCGGAGCTTCTGCCGTTAGATACATCAGCTGATCGGGTTTTGGATAGTCGAGGGGCCGCAGCAGCACTCCATGCACGATCGTGAAAATGGCGGTGTTTGCTCCGATCCCGAGCGCAAACGTGGCGACGACAACTCCTGTGAATCCTGGACTCTTCGCTAAAGATCGAATCGTGTAACGTACGTCTTGTACAAGATCCTCGACAAAGTTTACGCGGCGCATATCCCGGCACTCCTCCTTGTACTGCGCAATGCCTCCAATCATGCGCTGCGCGACCCGGCGGGCCTCCTCGGGCGGCATACCGGATGAAATCTTCTCTTCAATGAGCTGATCCAGGTGGAAACGAAGTTCGGCTTCGAGCTCGAAGTCGACATTCGGACGGCGGAGCAGCGATCGAAACCGCAAACGGGCTTTGTCCAACATCCGCATTGCTAAGCCTCCTGGACCACTATGTTGATGGCCGTCGACAGACGGACCCAGTTCGCCAATTCCCTTTCCAGTTGCTTCCGTCCCGAGCGCGTAAGGGAGTAGAACTTTGCCATTCGCCCCGTCTCAGCCGGGCGCCACTCGGCTTTGATCCAGGCCTGCTGCTCCAGATGGTGTAGCGCCGGGTACAGGGATCCCTGCTGGATCTGGAGAGCGTCTTGTGAAACCTGTTGGATGCGCTTGGTGATCGCCCAGCCGTGTTTAGGTTCGAGCGAGATGGTCTTGAGGATCAACAGATCCAGAGTGCCTTGGACAAAATCGGTTGGCTTTGCAACATGCCTAGATTACCGACAATTGTAGACGATCAGAGCGTCGTTGCACAATCCGGACTAATGAGACCAACCGACCGGCATAAGGAAAGATGATCTTTGATAAATCCTGATTGTTCGCCCGGCGTCATTCGCTACGCAGATATGTTCGGCGCGTTGCAGACCGCCAATCCCCCCTGAAACTCAGCTAATCGAAACATTTTTGGGTTCCAAGAACCGCTTGTCGTCGGAATCTGTAGGTCAGTGGATGCTCAGGTAAACGCTGTCGGCGTTTATCGCGAATTTGGGCGGTTATGCAGCCCCACGACACGCAAACGTGAGTATCAAGTCAGAACGGGCACGATGCTGTACCCAATTCAAGAATAGCAGCGCGCCTAACTAGAAGTCTAACGCTTTGATAACAAGAAAGATAGAGTCCATATTTAGCGGATCAGAACGCTCGATTTTCCAGCCCGAATTCAGTTAGCCTGAGTGAGGAAGAACAGCACAGGTGATTTAGTCAGCCCTGCTTCCCCCCGAAATTGAACACCAGCAACCAGCGTGATGGTCCATGGTTCCGCATGCCACAGCCCCGGACTTGAGGCAATGAGCACAGTGAAAAGGAGATTGGATGCCCGAGCTCTTAGACAGATTGGATGGGTCGATCAAGAACGAGAAGGCGTCGAACGCCCTGGGAAAGGGGATTCTCACACGTATGGCCACACCAGGGACACCTCTATCCTTTAGTGACGTGTTGCGGCTTCGGCCGGTGCGGCGCCTGTGGATCGCGCAGATTGTCAGTGTGTTCGGGGACTTCCTGGCGGTGTTCGCGATCATCGCGGTGGTGACGTTTAAGCTGCACGGTACGGCGACGCAGGTGGCGATGGTGCTGGTATCGTTTATGGCGCCGCTGGCGATCGTCAGCCCGCTGGCCGGCGTCTTCGTGGACCGGTGGCACTTGAAGCGGACGATGATCGCAAGCGACCTGATCCGCGGCGTGCTGGTGCTGGCGCTGGTGTTCGTGCACGACCTGTACGTGATATACGTCATCCTGTTCACGATGAGCGTGGTCTCAGCCTTCTTCGTTCCGGCGCAATCGGTGGCGGTGCGCACGCTGGTCCCGATGGCGGGGCTGATGGCAGTGAACGGATTGATGTCGCAGGCGCAGCAGGGGTCGCTGATCGTGGCCCCGAGCGTCGCCGGAGAGCTGGTGCAGCTTGTCGGCGCGAACTCCTGTTTCCTCTACGACAGCTTCAGTTTCTTCTTTTCGGCGGCGCTGGTGATGACGCTGACCATCGACCGACAGGCGCCGCGCACGGAATCGAGCGCGGTGCTCGATTCGATGCGGCAGGGATTCGGCTTCATCTTCAAGCACTCGACGATTTCGTTTGTGATTCTCTCGATGACGGCGGGGATGTTCGCGATGCGCTGCTTCGGCGCGCTGCTCTCGATCTACGTGCGCGACGTGCTGCACTCGACGTCCGCGGTGTTCGGTGTGCTGAATACCCTGATCGGCATCGGCATGATCATCGGGACGCAGTTGCTCACGCGGTTTGCGCGGCACATCCCGCAGCAGAACCTGGTGGTGTACGGTCTGGGCGGAATGGGCATAGCGGTATTGACCACGGCGGCGTTCGGCACGATGGGATCGACCGCGGCGGGAATGCTCGGGTTGGGCCTGTGCGCGTCCGCGATTTTCATCACGGCGACGACGCTGATCCAGCACGAGACACCGCACGAACTATTGGGACGAGTGATGAGCTGCCTGATGTCGCTGGTGGCGGGGTCGCAGGTGATCTCGATGTTCGTGGCTGGTCCGGTGGCGGAAAAGATTGGGATTCCGAACCTCTATTATGGAAGCGCTGCGATGCTGGTCGGAATCGGCGTCGTGGGGTACTTCAAGCTGCCGAAGGCCGAGAAGGCTGAGGCTGAGAAGGCGGAATCGGCGAAGACGGGCTAGTTGCCTGTCGCGGTGAGTTCGTTAGCAGAACGCAACCGCTCCTTTTAGTCACGGCTCATTTTCCTACAGGCTTTGTTGAGCCGCGACCGGAGGAAGCGGTACTAACGCTCTGGCTGGGACGGGCCGCTAGTCCGGCCGCCGGTCTACTTGCCGGGCTCGTGGGATTTCAGAATCCGTAGCACTGAGAGTATTGTTTTCCAACTGCGCGTTGTCGCCGGCGCCCCAAAGAGCCTGTCGATCTGGCCGAGATAGCCAATCGTTTTCATGTGGCGGCGGTACACCCCATACACCAGACGTTTCTTCGAGCCAATGATTCGCACCAGCCACTCCCCACCTTCGGGAAGAGCAATCGGAAGAGAAACTCTGCGGAGTCCAGCCTCCGACAGGATGCTTACAAATTGAACAACATCTGCGGGCGGTGGCTCAGTTCCAAACGGATTGTCCATCTCTAGTCGAATCAGATCACTGCTGTCGCAGAAAGCGATTGTTGCTTCAAACGGCAGCTTCCGGCGCAATTCGGCAAGGAACTTTGCGCGCAACCCAGGTTTGCGAATGACAAGCGTGCCTGCGGCGCCCACGTTCACGGCATCGTACATGCCCAGTTCTTTGGCCAGCACGCTCGGACGAAAAGCCCTGTGTCCTCCAACGTTGATACCCCGGAAGAAAACGATCAAAGCCATGCTGCCCATTGTTGCAGCACCGACGTATCGAGGAGAAGCGGAAGCGGTCTGACGATAGATAAAGTGTAGTCGCCAAGGTTTTACTAACCGTGATTCGGCCCAACCCCGAAAAGGGGTTCGCGGAGATCTGATGCGTGGAGGAAGTGCCCGCCGAGTAATGGACTACAACCCGACATATCGGGCGTTGGGCACCATCACAAAGGAAAACTTATCCAACTTCGGCAACTTGATGCCGAACGGCGTACGCACCCACCGCGGCTGCGTACTTTCCGACACCTCGGGGAGAATGCGCCCCTTGTGCTCCGGACGAGCGGAAATCGATAATTGAGCTGTAGCTTCGGATAGCAACTCAGAGGCGCGGTCGCTAATGACAGAAGTTCTCCAACGCCCTCCGCACCAGCAATCCACTGCCATCGAAGGATCTCGCATATATTTATCTTCGGTCGGTCCGAATTTGGGCGCGACGAGCACTCTGCCTTAAGTCCGCTACCAGCTACGAGAGCAGAATCGCCATTTGTGACGGCCGTCGAGGTGCTGGCTTTATCGGCGCCCGCCGTACCGTAGTTGATGGCACATCGTCTGAAAACAATCGAGAACCGGACTCGTGTCACCAAGCGATGTGCCGTTCAATCCTAGCGATTAACCGGCAATAGAATTGCCTCCGTTAAACACGAAAGGACAATCATGAAAATCGTAGTAATTGGCGGTACTGGACTCATTGGATCGAAGCTTGTTAAGAAGCTTCGTGAGCATGGGCAGGAAGTAGTAGCCGCGTCGCCCGCTACTGGCGTCAACACCCTCACAGGCGAGGGACTCGCCCATGCGCTGAAGGGCGCCTCGGTGGCTGTCGATGTAACGAACTCCCCTTCATGGGAGGATGCGGCAGTGCTGAAGTTCTTCGAAACATCAACCCGTAACCTCCTCGACCAAGAAGCGGCCGCGGGCGTGCGACATCACGTTGCGTTGTCGGTCGTAGGAACGGAACGTATGCTCGAAAGCGGCTTCTTCCGCGCAAAACTCGCTTCAGGAGAACCTGATCAAAGCCTCCGCCATTCCATACTCAATCATCCGTGCGACGCAGTTCTTTGAATTCGTAAAGAAAATCGCCGATCTTTCCACGGAGGGCAACAAAGTGCGCCTGCCTCCTGTGCTCATCCAGCCTATGGCAGCCGATGATGTCGCCAGTGCAATAGACAGAATCGCAATGAGCTCACCCGTGAATGGCACCGCGGAAATAGGGGGGCCGGAACAGTTTCGTCTGGATGAGCTCATCCGGCGAGATCTGGCTGCGCGCAAGGATCCACGCGGGGTAATTTCTGACCCGCACGCGCGCTACTACGGTATCCAGGTGAGCGAGAGGACGCTGGTTCCTAACGACGACGCGCAACTCGGCGAGACGCGGTTCGACGACTGGCTCAACCAATCTACGAAACAAGTCCAAAAGAGGGCTCGGCAGGGGGCGTAAGCGCAGCAACGGCGAACCATTATGGAGATCTCACGACCCATGCGGTGGTGGCATTTTCATCGCCGGCACCCTAATCGCGCAGGACGCCAAGGTTCACGGCGATCATGTGGGAAGATCTTGCGATTTGCCCCGGCAAGGAAGGTCTGACGATCACGGTAGTGTATTCGCCTGGCTTCGGATCCTATTCATCGGCACAAAACAATTGACCAGTCTGACCTCGTGCTAGCAGCAGGGCGAGTAGCGGATGCTTACCATCCAACCCCTCCTGCTAACCTGCTGCAACCAGGAGGCGGCGGTGCCGAACAATCGGCCTGCGGTCCCAGGCGAGTTTATCGTGCATTGGCTCGCCAGAATCGCGGATCCGCGGCGACCCAATCCTTTGCCGGAAAACTGAACGAGGGCCGTACCACGACGACTGTTGAACCGGGAATTGAGGCCGCAAGACGATCTGCCTGCTTTCGACTTCGAGCCGGTGAGAAAACGAAGAATGTTCCTTCGGCTGCTTGAAAAACCGTGCCGGCGCTGGACGGCTGGTCTTTGGTAATGGAAATCACCAGAAAGCGCCCATGGCCGAGAATCCATGGAACGCCGCCACTGGTCAGGTCGGGACGATATTGCGCGACGACCTCAATTACTTTTCCAGTTACTGGGGCCTTACGATCGCTATTCTTCTTGAGCGCCACAGAAAACGGCGCGTTCTTCTCGTAGGCGTCGGCGACTTGCCCTTGATCTTCGGGCGAGTCGAATCCGTTGAACCACCAGATTTCTTTCGGCCCGGTGAGCGACTCCATCGCTAGATAGGGATGTGGGCACCCAAGTCTGGCGCTGAGGCGGGCGGTCTCCTCCTCGATCTCCCGATATGCATTTTCACGACCGGCTACCAAAGGCTCGCGAGCGATGAAAAATATCGGCGACGGCATTGGTACAAATTGCATCATGGTGAGTCCCAATAGAAGTGCGATGGAGATTGGCATCGCAGTAGTAGTTTATCTTGGTGGCGCCTGCATCGGATATTCGTTCAAAACGTTACGTGCCATCCGGAAGCAATCCCGCGGGCGGTCCCTCAGTGGACGTTAGGCGATCGAGGAGGTCTTAGGTTCGGCGCGTTGTTCGGCTCAAACGAATAGAATCGGACTTGGGGCCCACGTTGCTATGGCCCACTGGTCGCGCGAACCGACCGAACATTAATCGTGAAACGAACGCAGTATGTGTCTGAAGACAGCAGCCATATCCGATGTGTCAGCGCTTCCGGTCCCCAGCAACTCGAAGTAACGATCCTGCACCCGCTTCTTTTCGATCAACTCGCCCTGATACCTCGAAAGTGAACGCTCTAAACCAGTCCACTGTATGGGCGTCAGACCGGCTTGACTGTCTTGGAGGGCTGCCGCGCCGAGATATAGCTCAATTGAGCAGGCGAGACCGTTGATGTCTGTTTCGACGAGTCCCGTTGGGCCGAGCGCGGGGTACCGTTCGGCGCGTGGCAATTGTGGGAGTTGGATCACGCGAAAGTTCTTGGGTAACGGCATCGTCAGGGCTTTGTTCCACTGAACTGTTCCTGCTGCGTCATTGTCAAACAGTGCGACCACTCGATTGGAGACACCGGCGCCAGCTAACCCGCGAAGCAAATTCATCAGGTTTCCGGTGCCACCAGCTACCGAGAACTGTTCGTGATCCAGAAAAGAAACGAACTCCTTGAGGTGCGGATAAAGAACTGCCAACGTCTCTTTCAAGATGCGACTGTCAGACGATCCTTCTGTCAATACAAGGAGTCTCTCAACCGTTCGGGCTTCGCCGGCCATCGACATCCGCGCTTGTTCGACGATTCGGTCTTCGGATGCAAAGTAACCTGCATTCACCATTTCACTGTTATCGAGAACGACAGAATCGTTCGGCTTGGCCGACAAAAGATATGCCCTTATCAGGAAGCGCAAGTCAGAACAGAAATACCCAAGTGGCGGCTGCTCGTCGTCATATTGCTCATTGAGGATGAATGCCTCAACCGGGTCGAGGCCCCTACTATAGACCTGTCTGTGAGCTTCCGCGTCATACTCCCGCCAGCTTACATGTTCGGCCCTGATCCGGCCAACCGCGCCGACCCACGTGTCAAAAGATAGTGCCGACAGGAACGCGAGCTTGGCTTTATTCTTGGCAACCAATGGGTAGATCTGATCGTCAGGGTCGTCGTGATCACTCCACAATTCCGCTTTTTCGGCCATTTCGTCGGCTAGTGCAAGCGCAAAGTCCCGCCGCGCGGCGGCCTCTGTGAATCCCATCAACTCCAACCGGTCAGCAATCGCCATCGCACTGGTGCTGTATCCCGAGAAGTCCTCGTCTTCCTCCGCCTCGCCTTCAGCAGGCGAGTCTGGCGATCGTTTGGCGTTCACTTTATCGGCCTCTACAAATATGCTCAGAACCTCTGGGGAATTCCGATACTTCTGAGAGACCACACTATATCCGGCAACCCGCAAGTCTGAAAATGAACCCATGGCCCGATTTTAATTCGACGTTTCAGCGCCGCGGGTTCGGACTCGCAGGAAAGCCGTTTGGACGCAAGCATTCTGCCAGCTCTTGGTGAGTCTCGCAGAGAGGGGACAGCAGTTTCGAAGCGCTTGTGACCGAGATAGGGCAGTTCCGCCTGATCCGGCGACAACTAAGAACCAGCCCGAAATCGCGAAGTGTAGCCTATAGTAGCCACGGGCCCGAAACGGCGATCTAGTCAACTGGCGGCGAGCAACAATTCAGGCCGGCGATTTGGTTGTGGAGTGACAGACTGACCGATTGCTAAACGGTACGGCGTTTGCACGGGTTATTGGGAAGATTCCGATGACGATTTAAGTTAAGTGGCTCGACGGCTAGCAGGTACTTCGCCAATGGACCGATCCGCGAGAGTGTTTCGGCGAATTATGGTAGAGGTTTCGCTGCCACTCGCTTCCCCACCATGGAACTGATCACGATTCTAAACCGCTGCCATCCAACGCGCCGAACATATCTGCGTAGCGAATGATCTTCTCGGTCTCAATTTTCTTCGCCAATGGGCGGCCGCGACGGGCGACGAATTTCAATAATATTTGAAATACTAAAATTGTCAGGCATGAAAAAAAAGAGCGATGCCTTCCGGATCAAGGCTTTCCTCACCATCAAAGAAGGGATCAGCGTTGAGCCAGGCAGTTATCCAGTTCGCCTGCGTGAATTATACGAATGCGACCATGACCTCTTCCGTTTCATTGAGCAGACCGCCATCCGTCCTGAAACTCAGCGCGGCACGATGGGCAGGATCAGCGCGGACGGGTGTTCGCGATCGTGGTACACGGTCTGGTTCGCCTGCACGATCCTCTTGCCGGTCAGCAGGGCTTCACCTGCGTTGAGGTTCCGGTCGTAGCGCGGAAAGTTGCTGCTGGAAATTTCAAGCCGGATGCGGTGGCCCTTGCGAAACAGGTTGGACGTCGCCCAAAGATCGATATTGATCTTGTAGATCTCACCCGGAGTCAGTGGTTCGGCTCGTTCACGCGAGTTGCGGTAGCGAAGGCGGAGGATGCCGTCGGCCAGGTTTCGGGCAACGCCATCGGGGTACACATCCACCAGCTTGGCTGTGAAATCGGTATCAACGGCGGATGAACTTACATAAAGTTCAACGCTGACCGGTCCGGTCACTTCCGTATCGCGATCCAGCGGCGCCGTAGAATAGACCAACACGTCCGCACGACTTTCCACAGGCCGTTGGTCATAAATACCAGGCGCCAGGTGGTCATGGTCGCAGCAGTTTCCCCCGCCCTGCGTGCGCACCGGATTTGCCGGATCGTAAAGGAAGTGATCGGCGGGCTCGGAATCGGGCTGCGCCAGACTCAAGGTCCCATCCCCGTTCAGGGAATTGGCTCCGCCACCAGAATGCAGGTGGAAGCTTGTATTTCGTGCTCGCGCCAGAGGCCAGTCGTCCTCGTCGCGCCAGACATTCTCGCCCATCACGAAGATCTTGACCGGCTTCTCCTGATCCATGCCGTTCGCATCACCTTTCAACGTGTGATCGAACCAGCGAAGCATCTCGTCTTCTTCATTGCGGCAACCCTCCGGAGCGAAGCTGACCTCTCCAGCCTTGCCCTCGCGGAAACTCACCGAATCGTGATACCAGGGTCCGATCATCAGACGCTGGCCCGTGCGCGCTGTCTCCGTCGCTCCCTGCGCCTTGAGGCCCATATAGTTTCTGAGCGTCCCGTTCAGGAAAATGTCGTACCAGCCGCCCACATGATAGGCTGGAACGGCGACTTTGCTGAAGCGCCCGTCAATCGACCACTGCTTCCAATAATCGTCATACGCCGGATGCTCCAGCCAGTCAAAAAAGTAGGGAGCCAGGTCCCGAACGGAACCGGTTTCAAAGAAGGAAAAGTCGCGGAGCGGAAGTTCCCATACCCGGTTCATGGCATTGGCGCTCTTCTGAACTCGCCGGTTCAGGGTATCCGGCGCGAGACGAAAGGACGCCCACGATTCGTTGAAGAACTGCTGAAATGCGCCGCCGCGATAGGTCCATTCGTCGTAATAGTCGCACGCCGTAACCACCGGGAAAAGCGAGACTAGGTGCGGCGGCTGTGCGATGGCAGCGAACAGTTGGGTCACACCTAAGTAGGACCATCCAAACATGCCGACTTTCCCGTTGGCGTAAGGCAGGGCGGCGGCCCACTCGACCGTGTCGTATCCGTCTTCGAGTTCATGCCGGAACGGATACCAGTCGCCATCCGACGCAAAGCGCCCGCGAACGTCCTGCAGGATCACGATGTAGCCGCTAGTAGCCGCGCGGATGGCAAAGGGCGCTCCATTGGCATTGTAATTGGCCTTGTTGTATGGAGTGCGCTGCAACAATACCGGGAACTTTCCATCGGCTTTCGGGCGGAAGACATCGGCGCGCAAGATCACGCCATCGCGCATCTTGGACGTGAGATCGCGCTCCATCTGTATTTCATAGCTTTGTTTGGCCATGTAGGTCTGAACGCCGCTGTCAACGAGCACCAGGAGCGCCTGGCTTCACGGCCTCCATCAGCAAGACAGCGTCTTCGCTTTTCAAAGAGGGAGTGAACGGGCGCAGGCCTGAACTCGGAAAAACGCCCGCCGCGGCAGAATCGCCTGTTTCCGGATTGATCCAGGTAGCTCGAACGGTTTCAGAGGTAGTGACCTTGCCGAAATCGACGGTTACGGGGTTGCGCGTGCTCAGGTAAAGAATTGCCCAATCCCCGCTAGTCGAACGCGCAGCCGCGTTCAGATGCTTGTCGCTTCCCGTGCCGAGAGCGATGACCGATTGATCCGGTACCAGCGTCCACCATTCGCGCGACGACAACACCTGTTTCAAAATTCCCATCTGGCGCGCGCCCGGGGAATCGAGCGACTCGCGCCACGTAGGGTTCTTGCGCCACATGTCGTTGTGGCCATAGGTGTGAAAGCCGCCTGCGAGAAACGCCCACCAGGCTTGTTTCCGAACAATCAGCGGTGTGATCGGCCGGCTGGGATACTCGGGGCCGGCTTCATAGGCGCCTTCGGCAAGCACGACGGGCTTTACCGGCAAGCGGCAATAGTCGGCAAGCACCAGAGCGTGGATGCGCCAGTAATCGCTCCAGGTTTGAATGGTGTTGTAGGCGAGCCAGTTCTCGGTGTGGAAGTAGCTGGATGAGTTTCCTCCGCCGGGGTGGAACGTGATCAAGTGCGCGCCGCCATCGCCGTCCTGAAGCCCGGCCGCGAGGGCCTGCGTGATTTCTGGGTAATCAGACGACTTCAGATCGAAGCCGTTCACCCAGATGAGATTGCGCACGTCCTTGTACCGGCGTCCCAGCCAGCGGCCGTACTCGCGCACATTCGCTTCGGTGAAAATCTTTTGCTTCTTAACGTATGCGCCGGAGCTGCCGCCGCACGGCATGATGGCAAGGATGAGATTTTTGCTGCGCGCAGCGGCCAGAACCCGGTCGATATTCTTGAAGAACGCCTCGTTCGGGGTTGCCGGGTTCCAGTTGAGAAAGGGAAGCGTGCCTGCCACGTCCTCGGAAGCAGCCTTCATCCCCGGTCCGCCGGTGAAAACCATCATGACGTTGATGACGGTGAACCCCTGGCGCGCTCGGTGGTCCAGATATTCTTCGGCTTCGGCGGGCGTGTAGAGATTCGCGATGGTCCATGCGGTATCGCCCAGCCAAAAAAACGGCTCGCCGTTACGCACGAAGTATCGGCCGTTCGTGTTGAGTTCTGACCCACCGGCGAGCGTGCCCGCCAGAACGATTCCTGCAAGTAGTCCCGTGAAACGTTGCATATCTCCTCAATCTAAGGCGTGCGGCCATACATCGTAGCACCGCATTTTCGGCCAACCAGCCGGTCTAATACGGCGAGCGCGCGCCTGCATCCCTCGCCGCCCTGGAGCACCGCCACGCCAAACTCCTTCGCTGCGAATCGCTAAGCCGATCGTTTCACTATCCGTCCTAACTATTGAGGCTGTAGTCTTTTAACAAAGAAAACGCAAATCCTGATAGACCATTTTGGATGATCGGGGTACCCTCACCACAGGTTTCGCGCAATTCCGGCAGGCTGGTCTGCATTTGCACGAATGCGGCCCGAGGGAAAGGAGCATCATCGTGAGAACACTGGTGGCGGCAGCGGGCGTGATGTTTTTTCTGGCATCGTTTCATGCCAGCGCACAGGATCTCGCAAACATCGTCGGCACGGTAACCGACCCATCGGGCGCCGTGATTCCCGATGTTCAGGTGACGGTTTCCAATGCTGACCGGGGCTTCAACCGCAGAGTGACCTCAGACGCAGCCGGCGAATACACCGCGCCCCGTGTTCCAATCGGAAACTACATCATTACGCTAGAGAAAACGGGCTTTCAGAAACTGGTGCGCAGCGGCATCACCGTGCAGGTGGGGCAGACGCTGCGCGTGGACCTGCAACTCCAGGTAGGCTCCGCCACCCAGGAAGTTGTGGTGAATTCGACCGTGGCTCACGTCGAAACCGAGTCCGGCGCTATTTCCGACGTCGTAACCGGTTCGCAGGTCAGCCAGCTCAATTTGAACGCCAGGAATTTCGCCAATCTGGCTACTCTGGTTCCCGGAGCTGCCACCCTGGGAACCGGCTTTGACTCCTCGCACGTGGGAGTGTTGGCCGACGCCGCGATCTCCTTTAATGGACTTCCCGTCAACATTCAGAACTGGGAAGTCGACAGCACCAACAACATCGATCAAGGCTCCGGCAGCGGTTCGATTATGACCTACCCCAGCATCGATTCGATCGCTGAATTCCGGGTGTCCACCTCGAACTACAGCGCCGAATACGGAAAATCGGGAGGCGCCAATATCGAAGTGGTCACCAAATCCGGCACCAAGGATTTCCATGGAACGATGTTCGAATTTGTTCGAAACGACAGATTCGATGCCAACGACTGGTTCATCAATCGCACGATCGAACCGAACGGCCAATCCGCACCGCAAACGCCGCTCAAAAGGAACAATTTCGGATTCACTTTAGGCGGTCCGGTCTTCATTCCCGGACACTATAACCATGACCGGAATAAAACCTTCTTCTTCGTTTCCGAAGAGTGGCGCAAGAATCGGGAAGGTACCGTGATCAACGCGAACGTCCCGTCCCTGCGAATGCGGCAGGGCGATTTCAGCGAGTGCGATAAAGCCTCGTCCAACTACAATCCGGTCGTGGCCTCAGGATGCGTGGTCCCCGTCAACCCCGCCACGAATCAGCCCTACCAGAACGACATCGTCCCGATTGATCCGACGGCCAAAACGCTTCTTAACGCCCTGGTGCCGTTGCCTAACAATGGCGTCAACTTCTACACCGCCGCGCCGAGCCTTCCTACGAACTTCCGCGAGGACATGTTCAAGATCGATCGACAACATCACAGACAACATCCGCGCGTTCTTCCGGTACACGCAAGACGCCTTTGAATGCAGACTACATCCCCACGCTGTGGTCGTCGGCCAATTTCGGTACGGTCAAATCGAGGTGGACCAGCCCCGCGAAGTCGGCGGTTTTCCATCTGACTCAAACCATCCGGCCGGACCTGCTGAACGAGTTCATCGCCAGTTTCTCGGCCGACGTCAACAAGGTGAACAACTACACCGGATTCGATTCGCCAGCGGGGTCCATCAATAAGCCCAGTGGTTTCGTATGCCAACACGATCTTTCCGGCAAATCAAAACCAGCCCAAACTCCCAGGGATCGCTGTAGCTGGCGGCGTTCCGTTCAACTTCGCCGAATCGACCGGCTTCGAATTCTTCTTCTGGGATCCTCAGCCCGCCATCAAGGACAACCTGGTGTGGACGCACGGCCGGCACACCCTGAAGACCGGTATCTTTCTCCTCTACAACCACATCAATACGACTACCAATATCGGTTACAACACCCAGGGGTTCCTTTCGTTCGGAACCGACAACGGATCTAGCATCAGCACCGGAAACGCGCTGGCGGATATGTACCTCGGCCGTATTGCCAACTACCAGGAGTACGGCAGGGTGGTGAATGGAAATCTGCTAGGAGGCGCGGCTCTGGGCCACTGGCGGCAGTGGGACTTTGAACCGTACGTTCAGGATGACTGGCATGTGACCTCTCATCTCACCCTGAACCTGGGCATGCGTTATTCGTGGCTGACCGCCTTTCACGACACCGTGACTCCGACCAACGATTCTCTTTTTGTCCCGTCCTTGTATAATCCGGCCAAACAGGCGCAACTGGACAGTAGCGGATATTTGATCCCAGGCACCGGCGCAAACTATCTGAACTACGGAAACGGCCTGGTTCAGTGCGGCACGGGAGGGATTCCGCAAGGCTGCTACCACCCCTACCGCGGCACCTTCTCGCCACGTTTTGGATTCTCCTGGGATCCGTTTGGACACGCCACCACCGTGTTACGTGGCGGCTATGCTCTGACCTGGGACAGCGGCAATCCGCTCCACAATGGAGCGGGCTTCAACGGGAATCCTCCCACCGCTTCGAACCTATTTGGCTACAACATTCTGGGCTATGACAACGTAGCGCCCGGCCCGCTAGGCCCCGCAAGTTTTTCCAACGTCAGCCTCACCAAGTGGCAGGAGATCCAGCAGTTCAACCTGGGCGTCCAGCATCAGTTCAAGGGGAATAACATCCTCAGCGTAAGTTATGTCGGCACCCTTGGGCATCACCTCCAGCAGAACGTCAACATCAATCAAGTTCCAGTGGGGGCGGGCACGGAGAACGTTCCGGCACTGGCCGGAACAACCGGTTGCGATGCGCACGGGAACTGTGATGTGCAATCGATCCTGATCAATAACCTGCAATCTACCGAGTTTTTCGTCCCTTATCGCGGTTACGCCAACATAGCCCAGCGCCAGATGACGGGAAATTCGAATTACAATTCGCTCCAGGTCAATTTCCGGCACACGTTCGGTTATGGCCTCACGTTCCAGACCGCATACACCTGGTCCCACGAACTGGACAACATGTTTCAGGGCGGCAGCGCGAATTCCGGGGGTACCAACGGAATCAACGATGAGAACCTCCATCGCTGGTACGGCACTGGCGGCCTGAACCAGGGGCAGATTCTGATTATGAATTACGTGTATGAATTGCCGTTCCTCAAGAATGCGTCGAATCCGTGGGCTCGTCATATTCTTAGCGGCTGGCAGATCAGCGGGATTTCCAGCTTCATGTCTGGAACTCCCCTCGCTGTCACATGCGGAATCAACGGATTATCTACAGGAATTGGCGGGCCCACAGGCTGCAACTCTTTGGGGCCCCTCGGTATCAAGAAGGGCGTCGTGGACGACCCGCAGTTCGGTCCTACGCCGACCTGGTTCGATCCGGGCCTGCTCGGCCAGGTAACCGTCGACCAGCTTCGAGCGGATAACCAGCCCGGAATGTTTGGCTACATAGGGAAATATGCGCTGACCGGACCCGGCCGCGCTAACTGGGACCTGGCTCTCTTCCGGAACATTCAGGTGCCCTGGTTCAGAGGCGAACACAGTTCCTTGCAGTTCCGGGCCGAAAGCTACAACACATTCAATCACCCGCAGTGGAGTGGAATAAACCTGTCGTGCAGCAGCACAACGAGTCCCGGTGGGCCTTGTAATGGCGATCAGAATATTGGAAACGGCGAAGTCACCTCCGCCGCCTCGCCGCGCATTCTGCAGCTCGGCCTGAAGTTCATCTTCTGATCGTGGCGCAGACCCTCTGATCGGCGTATGATTGCTTGGTACGGAGGGTAAAGCGCTCATGCGAGCGGAAGGCGGCGTGACTTGGGAGCACGTCGATTCGTTTGTCGACCGCCAGATCAACGCTGAGAAGTCTCATATCTGGCCCTTCGCCCACTCATGCCCTGTCGATGTGCGATTCCTGATCCTGGATCGCCGACATGACGTCCCCATGCACCGGCCGGATCATCTTGAAGTGGTCGTTTTCGAATCGGGTGAGCTAGGCTACGAAGTCGAGGATCGTGCCTGCACGGTGCGCAAGAACGACATCATCGTGGTAGGAGACCGCATCCGCCATCGTTGCCTGCCTCTCGGGATTGCGCAACGCGAAGCGAGATCGGTTGTGCTCTCATTTCTGCCAAAGCTGGTCCACTCTGGCGTCCCGGCGGGTGATGATGTGCAGTACCTGATGCCGTTCACGCTGCTGGATGCTTCATTTCCAAACGTGATCCCGGCCGGCTCAGGACTGTCGCGGGAAATTTTCGATTTCATCGAGAGAATCCGCGGTGAATTGCCGGGCGATTCCGAGCGCTCGCGCCTGGCTATCAAGACGTATTTAAAAATGATCCTGCTGGCTTTGGTGAATCACTACTCGGAATTGGGTGTAACGCGCCAGGCGCTCAGCCTGCAGCAAAGCAACGTCCGGCGCCTGGCGCCTTTGCTGGAGCACATTGAACAGCATTATCCCGAGTCGATCCGTGTCAACGACGCCGCCCGGCTTTGCGCCATGAGCGACTGCTGCTTCATGCACTTGTTTAAGGAAGTGACGGGGCAATCTTTTGTCGCGTATCTCAATCGCTTCCGCGTAGCACGGGCGCAAAGCCTGCTGGCTTCGACCGGCAAGGCCATCGCAGACATCAGTCTGGAGACCGGATTCTGCAATCAGAGCTATTTCGGTGTGATCTTTCGGCGCATTACGGGGATGACGCCGCTCGAGTACCGCTTTCAAACGGCGGTGAGTCCGCCATCGACCGTAAAGATGCCGCCTACGCAGTAACTGGAATCCTCTGACGCCAGGAAAACCGCGATACCACCCAGGTCCTCAGGCGTTCCGAGCCTGCGTGCCGGAGCCATCTCGGCGAAACGGACGCGATTTTTTGGGTCGGCCAGTTCGATGGCATTCATGGGCGTGTCGATGGTGCCAGGTACGATGGCGTTTACGCGAATGTGGTCTGGCGCATAATCGGCCGCCATGGCCCGCATCAGGCCCACAACCCCGCCCTTGCTGGTGCTGTAAGCGGTGAGGCGGGTAAACCCGAACAGGCCCGTGGGTGAGGCTACGTGAATGATCGATCCGCCGCCCTGGCGAAGCATCGCGGGGATGACGTATTTCGAGCACAGCCAGTATCCGCGAAGATTCACAGCCATCGTCCGGTCCCAGGCTTCGTTGGTCAGCTCATGGGCACGGGCTTCCTCGCGGTACAACAAAACCGCAGCGTTGTTGCACAGGACGTCGATCTTGCCGTATCGATCGAGCGCGGTCTTCACCGCCGACTTCACTTGGGCCTCGTCGGATACGTCCGTGTGCACAAAAACCGCATCGCCTCCGGAATCCCGGATGGATCGCGACGCGGCCTCCCCCGAGGCAGCGTCGATTTCGGCAATCACCACGGCCGCCCCTTCACGGCCAAATCGCTCGGCAATCCCCCGCCCGATGCCGGCGCCCGCCCCGGTGACAATTGCGATCTTGTTCTTCAATCGCATGCTTTCCTCATTCATTGCTCGATGGTAAAGATCCGCTCAACTTCGCCGTTCCGCATGCCGTACATTCGCTTGTGAAGGTTGATGGTTCCGTCGTGATAGTGAACGGCGATCTCGATTTTATCTCCTACATCGACGTCTACATTCGGATCCTCAATCGCAATAGGCGCGTGTTCAGCGTGCAAGGCCTTGAGTATCAGCCCTGTCATGCCTTTTACCGACGGCAGCCCCCGCTCGCCGCTTATCGCTTTGCAGCCCGCATCCACGACCAGCCGTTCCCCGCCGGTTTTGCTGATCACCGTCACCAGCACGCTGAGCGCGACCTTGAAGTCAGGCGCGAAAGGAGCATACCACGTGTCCATCAGCAAATAAGAGCCGGCCTGGTTCTCCGTTACGCCGGCAGACGCGCCCGCAATTGCGTAATCTCCAGTGCCTCCGCAACTTACAATGCCGACCGGGATGCCAGAGGACTCGATTAACTTTTTGGTCGATGCAAGGGACTGCATCGCCTCGGAGACGGCGCGTTCCTTCTCGGCGCCCGGCGGCAAAGGCTGCAGGTGGCCCTCGTAACCCATGAGGCCCCTGAATTTCAGGCCGGACTCGACGACCATCTTTGCGAGCGCGGCGGCGGGCTCTCCAGGCGGCATCCCGCAGCGCTTGAGGCCTAGGTCCACGTCCACCAGAACATTGACCTCGGCTTTACGATTGCGCGCGAGCCGGGCCATGTCGGCGACGACTCTCGGATTGTCGATAGCCACCAGAACGGGAACTTCACGCGATAGCTCGACAAAGCGCCCGATGGGTGTCTCCCCCGCGATTTCGTTGGCGATCAAGATGTCGCGAATTCCGAAACCCGCCAGTCGCTCCGCCTGCCAGAGCCTGGCGCAGGTGATCCCGATGGCGCCGTGCTCCATCTGGCGTGCAGCCAGTTCGAGAACGCGGTGATTCTTGAAATGGGGGCGAAGCTTTGCCGGCCGGTTGCAGAAGAATCGCGCCATGGTTTCCAGGTTTCTCTCCATGACGTCGAGATCCGCCAGTAGTGCCGGCGTCTCGATATCCACCTTAGTGAGCTTGCTCTCAGACATTGAGGTTTCTCCGGAAGCCGCCGGTCTGAACGGCCAGATACAGAATGCCCGCTACCGTCCATAGCGCGCCCAAGCGCATGGCAAGCGGCGAGATGCTGAGCCAGATGTAGAAGCAGATGACGAAACCGGCAATCGGGCAGATGAGGTTCGACCAAACGCGGGAGGCGCCTCTTTCACGCCGGCGCAGGTAGTAGTGACCCAGGACGGAGAGGTTAACCGCCATGAATCCCAGGCAGGCTCCGAAATTGACTACCTCAGCGGCCTGGTCGAGATCGAGCAGAATCGCGCCAATGGCGGCGATGCTCCCCATCAACAGCACGCTATAGATGGGCGTGCGTAATACCGGGTGAATATATGCGAAAACCAGACGCGGCAAACGGCCATCGCGAGCCATGCCGAATAGCAGGCGCGAGGCGCTCGCCTGGCTGGTGATGCCGCTCGCCCAAGCCTGAGCGACAACCAGAAATGCAATGAGATAAAACAATCCTGTCCCGCCGATGAGCCGCCCGATGTCCGAGAAAGCCGTCTCTATGGGAGAGAAACGTGTGTAGTCCGGCCAAATGAGTTGGCCCAGGTACGTCTGGAGAATGAAAACGACTCCCGCGACGAAGCACACCAGGACCGTAGCGCGCGCCACGTTTTTCTGCGGATCTTTGGCGTCTTCGGCCAGCGTGGAAATTCCATCAAAACCCAAAAACGAGAGCACGGCGATGGGCGTGGCAGACATAATGTCGGCGAGCGAAAAGGTTGGGGCATTGTAGAACGGCTTCAGGGAAAGCAATGTTCCCTCGCCAGTCCCCATAAGAAGCGCACGAACGGCCGCCGCGACGAACCACACGATGGACACTGCCAGGACGGAGTTGAAAACGATGGTGGCCCGTGAAGTCATTTCTATGCCGCACAAGTTGATGCCTGTGATAGCGCCTGCTGTGACCAACACCCAGACGAAGTACGGTACGGAAGGCAGAAGCTTATTGCTGGTTACGGCGGCAATGATGACGCATAGCATGGGCATGAGAATGTAGTCGAGAATCATCACCCAGCCCGCGAGGTATCCGGCTGCGGGATGCAGGGCGCGGGAGGCGTAGGCGTAAGTGGAACCCGCTTCCGGAAACGCCGCAGCCATACGACCGTAGCTCACGGCGGTGAAGCTGACAGCGAACATGGCGATGAGATAAACCAGGGCAAAGTGGCCATGAGACTTCACCGAGCCCACGCCAAAAAACGTGTACGGCGCCGTCGGGCCGACAAAAGCCAGGCCGAACAGCACGAGCGCCCAGAGCGACAGCACCGGACGGAAACCGCCTGGCACGGTCGCCGTTGCGGTGGGTTCGCGCTGCATGGGCTGCGCGGGAGTTTCCATGCTCAACCGGCGATGCTCGCTGGCTCGGGGATCGCCTTTCGCTGTTGATCGACCTCGCGCTGGATAAAAGCTACGGTTTCCTCCACAATTTCGAGCATGCGGTCGAAATCCTCTGGCGGGGTGGTCAGCGGCGGTTTGAACTTGAGCACGTTTCCTGCCGGGCTGCCGAACTGCGTGATCAGCCCGCGGTCGAGGGCGAACTCCCAGGCCTTCAGACACGCCGCCGTTGCTGGCGCTTTGGTCTGTCGGTCTTCCACAAAGTCGACCCCAATGAATAGCCCCGGACCGCGCACGTCGCCGATCACCTCGAACTTCCGCGCCAGTTGCCGGAACCCTTCCGTTGCCTGTGCGCCCAGGGAACGGGCACGCTCAGCCAGGTTTTCTTTCTCGACGATGTCCAGTACGGCCAAGGCCGCCGCCGCCGATAGCGGCTGATTCATGAATGTCAGCATGTGCCATGGTTCCAGTTCGAGGCCTTCGGGGATCAGTTCCTTGCGCGTGATGAAAGCCCCGATGGGAACCCCACCACCCAGAGCTTTGCCCACTACGAGAATGTCCGGCCGCACGTCGAAGAGATCGCACGCCCAGGTCGTGCCACAGCGGCACAAGCCAGTTTGAATCTCGTCCACGATGAGAAGCACGCCACGTTCCCGGCACACTCCCTGGATGCCGCGATAGTATTCCGCCGGGAAAACGGTGTGACCGTTCGGACCCTGCACCACCTCGATCAGTAGCGCCGCCACCTGACCTGAACTGGCGCCATCCAGATCGGCTTCCAGCGCGCGAATTGCAGCGCGGCAACCCTCGGCGCCCTCTCCCAGAGGCGGACGGTAGGAGTCTGCGGAAGGAATCTGCCGAAAAGTCGGCCAGCGCACTGCCCCTGGCATCCACTTGCGCAGCCCAGGCATTCCGGTCAAGCCCATCGTCGCCAGCGACATGCCGTGATAGGCTCCCGTCAGCGAAATCACTTCCGTCCGCCCGGTAGCTCGGATGGCGAACTTGATGGCGGCCTCGATGGCTTCCCCGCCCCCCATGCACAGGAACGTCTTGCTCAATCCCGGTGGCGCGATCTTGGCCATCCGCGAGCAAAACTCGATCACGGGCACACTTTCATGCAGCACGTTTGTCGAAGGAAGCTTCGCCATCTGCCGCGCGACGGCTTCGGCCACTGCGGGATGGGCGTGACCCACCATGGCGGGTCCGGCAGATCCCGACATGGTATCCAGGTAGACTTTGCCATGGATATCCCACAGCCGCGATCCTTGCGCCCGTTCGAAGATCAGCGATTTTTGCTCGCTTGACTCGCGTGCAGCACATATTCGTTTGATAAGGACTTCGTAATCCATAGTGTCCCGCACTTTTGTAGCGTAGAAAGCGCTCGAATATCTATCAGGAAACCACAAATTTCTGTTGTAAGCCCGCGATGGCGCGCGACACAATTCCGGCGTGTATTTTCCCAACAAAATTAAAGCGGAAGCTTATAGACCGCCGAGCCAGGGCGGTCTAGTTTGGTGCGGTATGCAGAATAACGAATATGCGCCTCGGTCGGGCATGGTTTACAGAGCCGGCCGGAAGGCCGGCTGCAGGCACGATTGCCCGCCCCACATCTCTCTGCTAAATTCATGCCTCGTCCCTGTCCTTTAGCCTGGTTGGCCTGGCTCGCGTGCGCCGTCATGGCCTTTGCGGCCGGTCCGTACCCGCTCCGCGTGAGTCCCGATCATCGTCATCTCGTCGACCAAAACGGCACGCCGTTTCTGATCCAGGGCGATGCGCCATGGTCCCTAATTTCCGGGCTCACCAATGAGGAAGCGGAGCTGTATCTCGAGAATCGCCGCCAGAAGGGATTCAACTCTATCATCGTCAACCTGATCGAACACAAGTTTCGCGGCCCGGTCAATCGTTTCGGCGAGGGCCCGTTCACCACACCGGGCGACTTCTCCACGCCCAACGAGAAGTATTTCCAGCACGCCGACTGGGTGATCCGCAAAGCCGCCGAGAAGGGCATCCAGGTTTTCCTGGCTCCCATCTACCTGGGTTACATCGGCACCGACGAGGGCTGGATCGAGGAGGCGCTGGCGAATGGCCCGGAGAAGTGCCGGGCCTGGGGCCGCTACGTGGGCAGCGTTACCGCGATTTCGACAATCTGATCTGGATGATCGGCGGCGACCGTAATCCGGACAAGGCGCGCGAAGATGTGGACGCCATAGTCGAAGGCATCAAGGAATTCGACAACCGGCACCTGTTCACGGCTCACTGTCATCCGGAAAACTCCGCGATCGATCAGTTCAAGAAGGAAGGCTGGCTGGATTTGAACGACACCTATACCTACGGCATCGTTCACCGGATGCTGCTGGCCGACTACGATCGCGTGCCGGCCATGCCGTTCATGCTGACTGAATCGACCTATGAGGGCGAGCACAACGCTTCGGCGGTCCAGATCCGGCGGCAGGCATATTGGGCGGTGTTATGCGGCGCGACAGGACAAGTGATGGGAAATCGTCCCGTCTGGCTTTTCGATCCCGGCTGGGAGAAGGCGTTGGATTCTACCGGCGCGCAGGACATGGCCCGTCTGAAAACGCTCTTCACTTCACGGCCGTGGCATGAATTGGCGCCGGATGAAAAACACGAGGTGGTGGTCGATGGCCTGGGTGAATTCCGCGGCCTCGACTATCTTGCCGCCGCTCGCACTGGCGACGGCGCGACCGTGATGGCCTATCTTCCTACAGCCCGGACATTCACTGTGGAAATGAACAAAATCGCCGGTAAGACCGCCCACGCGTGGTGGTTCGACCCGCGCACCGGAAAATCCAATTCCGCCGGGGAGTTTCCTACCAGCGGTAAGAAGCAGTTTACTCCGCCCGGCGAAGGCGACTGGGTATCTGGTTCTGGATGACGCCTCCCGTAAGTTTGCCCGCTCCCGGGAAAAGCTGAACTCCATTGGCTATCTCGCTCTGTCTTTTCGCATCCACGCCCGATATTTCGAGCCTCGGATTTATCGTGAAGTGTACTTACCGGAAGCATGGAAGAACTGGCCGCGCGCGCCATGGAGTGGGGATACGACGGCATCGAGTTCATGCCCGATCCGGAACGGGTACCCGAGCCGGCTGCGATGGAGCGCGCGCTCAAAGCCGCGGGCGCCGTCTTGCCCGTCGTGAATTCAGGCCGCATGGGCGTGCAGCAAATGGCCCTGCTCCATGCCGATGCCGCCGTGCGACGGCGATCGATCGCGGCGTTCAAGCGGATACTCGATTTCGCCGGAGTCTTCCGGGCACGCGTGGGTTTGGGCATCGCCCGCGGCAAAGGAGTTCCCGGAGCCAGCCGCGAGCAGATGGACGCCATGGCTGCGGAAGTTTTTCCCGAACTCGCCGCTCATGCCGAGCGCGCGGGCGCGGTCATTATGCTCGAACCTGCCGACCCCGGCGTGACCTCTTACATCAACACCATGGACGAGGCCATGGCCTGGGTACGCCGCATCGCGAGCCCGGCTTTCAGCGTGATGCTTGACACCTATGAACTGGCCGAGTCCGAGCCGTCCATCGAGTATGGCATCCGCGCCGGAACGGGCGAGGCGCGTCACATTCACCTCTACGATCCCAGCCGCTGGCCGCCCGGCGTACTCGCCCAAACGACGCTCGATTGGCCACGGATCTTTGAACTATTGCGGGAAACGGGGTTCGAGGGGTCGGCCTCGGTTGTCCTCGTGCCGGAAGGCGAACCGGGGCCGGCGGCGAGGAAGACGTCGGCGTTTCTGCGGGGTGTGCTGGGCGGGGAGTAGGTACGACGAGACCTTCCCGAAGAACGGGAGGACAGCCGGTCGCGATCTCGTCCGTCCCTGTTCACTGCCCCGGGCGGGTCGTTTCTGGAGAAACTGGAAAACATGCAGGCTGTCCCTGGGTTCTCCTCCTGGGTTCTCCTCGGGTTCTCCTCACTGAAGACTCCATGGGGGCTAGCTGCCGCCGGTAATCTCTCCATTGCCGTTCCGTTGGCCGCGCAGGAGTCACTGATATACACCGCGTTAAACAAGTGCAGTCAGTACGATACCCATGCGCCGCTCGTCGTCGCGGTGCATCGGCACGTTACTATTCCCTTGGCCAGGCTCCGGATCCGGGAATGTGGTACCGATGCATCAGTCGAGCACGCGACGCAGCCACATTCTCGCTAGGCGTGGGGCCACCGCGAGGCGAGGTTGGGCGGCTGTTGATAAGGGGCGCTGGACAATTCTGAGTCAGAGCGGTTATCACCTCAGCGTTGTCCTCGCAGCCCTTCGTGTCAGCGTGATCCCGGTCGCACGGGATCAGCAGGAAAGCATGGAGTCCTGTGGATTCAGGATTAGGTGGAACACCGGGCGGGGCTCCCAAACCGACTATCTCTCCTCGATCGTTGATACCGTCCGCCTCTTCCAGTTGCAGACTTGCGTTGGCAGGAATCAGAGTATTCAAGTCGATGATGGCTCCACCGTTCTCCCACAGGGTCGCGTGCACCGTCGTGGCACCTATCCGTGAACGGCCCACGATCTGATGCTTGGAGTTAATGGCAAAAGCAGCACTGTTGGTAGCCAGGCTTCCCAGATCTGTCATCGTTCCCTTCCTCCACAGAAACGCATGAAATACCTGACCACCCGGCAAGTCAGTTTCGCCAACGATCTCGCCCGCATCGTTGATCCAATATGGAAACCCGTTATCGCCTCCCAAGGTACCGAGGTCCTTTAGCACTCCTTCTTCCCAAAGAAAGGGATGGGAAATTACATCTCCTGCCAAATTCGACTGGCCGATGACCTGACCTGGGTTGTTCGCGCATTGTGAGAAACCGAAGGTGCCGCCGAGGGTGCCGAGGTCTGTCATTGTGCCGTTCTTCCATAGGAAAGGGTCCATAGTCGGCAAGCCGGTGGCAGGGTTCGGTGTCGAGTTGAGGTATGAGCTCCCAGCTACCAGTTCGGCACGTTGGTTATTGCAGCCGCCGGCGACGAACGAATCGGGCCCACCTAGCGTGCCGAGGTCTCGCATCACTCCGTTCTTCCAAATGAATGCGTGCGTCGCCGAACTAAATGGGCCAAAGGCGGACGCGAACGGATCGAGCCTCGTATCGACGGTGGAAATTCCTACCACCTCTCCTCCGTTATTCACGTAGAATGGATCGCTCTCAACTCCCGTGCCCAGCGTTCCAAGATCGATGATCTCACCGTCCTTCCACAGGACAGCATGCCCGCCGGCCCCCCCGGTCACTGGATCGGATACACCATTTGTCGAGTCGCCTGTAATCCACCCATGGGCATTGATGGCTTTGGCCTCGCTGCGGTTCACGCCCGGAAACGCCCCGAGGTCGGTAAGAACACCGTCCTGCCATCGAAAGCCGTGGCTGAGGAAGCAATCGGGGTTGGCGCAGTTTGGCGCGTTTGGATCGGGTGTAGACGTGTCCGCCGTACCCACAACGGCTCCTGCGTTGTTAAGGAGCTGGCTTCCAGGGCCATTACCCGACCCATAGGCAGAGGGGCCGCCCAACGTGCCGATGTCGATGAGCTTGTACTGAGTGTGCTGGGCGGCCGGTTGCTCCGGCAGCGCCGGCGCGGTGAACAAAATAATCGCAATTGCGAACGTCAATGTCCTTAATAATCGGGATTTCATCTTCTCTCCTTTTGCCGTTTCTCTTAAGGCTGGCGCGAAGCGCTTTGGATTGCGGGAGCTTGCTCCCGCTTTCCCTCCAGGCCAGCTCGCTGGCCGTGTTGCTAACCCGAAGCGTTCCCGCGAGCAGGCTCGCGGACAACAAAGCGCACCATTCTGCCGCGCGAACGCGTGGGCAACGAAGAAGTCTCCGGCAAAGAAGCCGTCTGGGTCGGCAGTCGGGCTATCCATCGTAGCTTTGTGGTGCATCGGCTTCAGCTCTAGTGGCTGGGGTAGAATTCCGACAGCGGACTGCGGGGCATTCTGGCTCTCTCCAGCAGCACCATGTGACTGCGCCAGACTTACTCCGTCTCGGTCGTCGCGACAAGAGTGCTCTGGTCGGCCTTTCCCCGTCAACCGAACTTCTGCCGAATCTTTTCTGAACCAGGAAGCGCCTTCTAATCAAGTGGTTGTTAGGTTCGCTGAACTGATCAGAAGACACGCACATTCTGCAGTGATAGACTCTCAGGCATGATTTTGGGGTGACGTCCAGTATGCAGACCCCGACCAATGGGTCCCAGCGCCTTGGTTTTGGGCTGTTTGAGGCCGATCTTTCCGCACGCGAACTCTACAAGCGCGGCGTCGTTCTCCATCTACAAGATAAGCCTTTCCAGATCCTGACCATATTGCTCGAGCGGCCAGGTGAGGCGGTCAGCCGCGAAGAACTGAGCACCAGCCTGTGGCCGGATGGAACTTGCGTCGACTTCGACGAGGGCCTCAACACTGCGATCAAGAAACTCCGCTTCGCCCTCGGCGATTCCGCCGATACTCCCACTTTCATCGAGACCATTCCGCGTCGGGGATACCGGTTCGTCGCGCCAGTCACAACGCTGCACATTCCATCAGCTGAGCCTCCCACCAGTGGGGAACGGCAGCAACCGTCCGACGCGGCGCCGGTTCCATCGCCGCTCCCTTCGGATGTGCCCTCGCGAAAGCCATGGCTCTGGCTCGCTCCGGTTTTGGCCGGTGTTCTGGCGAGCAGCGCGCTGGTCGGTTGGATCTGGGCTCACCTGAGAACGGCAAGTCCGCGAGAACCGATTCAGCGGCAGCTCACCACAAATTCCAGCGAGAACCTAATCGAAAGCGCAATCTTGTCTCCCGACGGCAAATACCTGCTATTCGGAGATCGAATCGGGCTTCATGCCCGCCTTATCGCTACGGGAGAAACGCACACCTTCAAGAGACCGGCCGACCTTGCAGGCGTGCTGGTTTCCGAACGCGTGGTTTCGAGACGGCGCGCGCTTCGTCGCGGTCAGCGTGAAATCAACGGCACAAGGCGACCGGCTCACGAGCTGGCTTGTAACTATCCTCGGAGGCGCCACGACTTTGCTTCGCGACGACGCGGATGCGCAGGCGGTTTCGCCGGACGGTTCGTTGATCGCTTTTACGACCGGCGGCCATGAAACAGACAGGGAGGTCTGGGTCATGGGACCTCAGGGAGAAAACCCGAGAAGAATCCGCGCCGGAGGCGAGCTCACCACGTTCCGCTCGCTCCAGTGGTCGCCGCGGGGACGGCGCCTAGCTTATAGCAAGGCTTACGCAGCCGGCAATGACCTTTGGGAGTACAGCATTGAGAGTTGTGACCTGAAAGGCGAGGCTGTGACGGTTATCGTCCCCGGTCTGGCAGGGCAAGCTGGCCTGTGCTGGTTGTCTGACGGTCGGATCATCTACAGCATCGACGAGCGCGCTGCAAACAACGAGAACACAAACCTCTGGGAAATCCGAGCGGATCCGACTACGGGTCAGGCTCACGGGCGGTCGCACAGCATTACCAACTGGCTTGGCATCCACACTGATCGATTTAGCTTCTCCGCAGATGAAAAGCGGATGGTGATCCAGAAGAGTTGGGGGCTGCTCCACGCTTTCATCGGACGGCTGCAAGCGAACGGCAGGCTGGAAACTCCGCGCCGTCTGACTCTGGAGGACAGCCACGAGGTGCCGCTGGCGTGGACCGCCGACAGCAAAGCCGTCATTTTCTCGTCGGATCGCACAGGCGTGTGGAAGCTTTACGGGCAGGCGCTCGACCAGGCTCAGGCCGAACCGCTGACCACAGGACCGGATGAGAACAGATTCGCTCGGCTCAGTCCCGACGGTCACTGGGCGTTGTACAGCTCCAAAGCCAAAGACGGTCAGTATATGCGTTACTTACGAGTGCCGCTATCGGGCGGTCCGCCTGAGTTAGTCATGCAAACTACGCCAACGGCGCTTATCAGCTGTCCGGTTTCGCCGGCGACGGAGTGCATTCTGACGGAATGGAGTCGGGACCGCAAGGAGACTATACTCACCAGCTTCGACCCGTTGACGGGAAGACGTCACATACTCTTCAAATTGAATTTCCCCGAGCATGGCGCATGCTGCATTGTCTCTCCGGATGGGTCTGAGTTTGCGGTCCTTCTGAATGATCCTCATGAAAGTCGAGTTCGGCTTCTCTCGCACAGAGGGGAGATCGAGAGGGATATTCCTGTCAGAGGCTGGGCAAACCTGAACAGTGTCGATTGGGCTGGCGATGGTCAATCGTTGTTCGTTTCATCGGGCAAGCATCCGGGGTCTACGTTGCTCCGGGTGGACCGCAGCGGGCGGGTGGAACCTTTGTGGACGTGTAGCAATTGGGCTACGCGGGCTATCCAGTCTCGCGACGGCCGCTACCTGGCGCTTCTTGGATACAGCTCCTACAGCAACGCGTGGCTGCTCGAGGACTTCTAAACGCGTCTCACCAGCAGCCTGCGGTCCTCTGTGCCAGAAGCGCTATCTCGAACCGCTTCGCTGAGTATTTTAATTTAAACGATTCACGGGCAAGGGAAGTAGTTGGGACGGACGGACTGTCGAAAGGAGGGAGCCGAGAGCCGGAACGTCTCGTCCGTCCCTGTTCACTCCGGGCGGGTCGTTTCTGGAGAAACTGGAAAACATGCAGGCTGCTGTCCCTTGGTTCTCTCACTGGGTTCTCCCAGCATGTGCCACGACGCAACCGATGCGTACTGCCGGGAATGCCCTGCCGGAGCCAACAACATCAATGGCCTTGACGCGGATACACCGGGCAAAAAAAGGGAACCGCCTCCATCACTATGAGCGCGCCCAATCGCGCGGGCTGGATGGACGTGATAAATGACGCAAAGTGCCGCAGGTCCCCGCAAAAACGGCGTGGCCCTGCGCTACGAACCAATGCCATTACCAGGTTCCAGAGACAACTAGTTGGGACGAGACCGTCCCGAAAGGCGGGAGCAAAGCCGGAACGGTTTCGTCCGTCCCTGTTCACCGCAAAGGTCGGGAGAACACTCCGACTCTAAGAGTGAAGCCATGGTCATCGAAGCGACGGCTTACTTGACCTGGCGTGTCGAAGGGCGCACATTCCCGGCCGTCGCGAGAGTCGGCCGCGCCGCTCTTTTAGCGGGTCAGGTTGTAAATCAAGCCGAAACGGATCTTTGACGTAGGATCTCGGAAAATCGGGCTCGTCCTTGATGATCTCGCAACCATTCTTGACGAGGCGGTTCTTGGCTTCTTCGACACTGCCGACCGTAACTTCGAGCACCGGCCCCCCGAGCGCCGGACCGCGCTCGATGAATAGGTTGATGTGCTCGCCATGGAGGCTGATCATGTTGGCCTTCTCTTCGGTGATCGCGAACCCGAGCTGCTCGACATAGAAGGCGGCCGCCTTTTTTGGATCTTGCGCTTGAATCAGAATATCGGTGCCAAAAGTGTTTGCCATGTTCGTTTCTCTCCCACTGACTGCTCGCGTCATCCCGAGTATATGTCCCCGAGGTATCAAGTGCTGAACTGTTTTTGGTTAAGCCTGAAATGGAAAGAGGGCGCTCTCCGTTGGAGCAATAACGGAGCAATAACGGGACAGCAATAACGGGACAGACGCATTTTCCAGTCCATAATTGCGTCTGTCCCGTTTAGCTCCCCGTTTAGCTCCCCGTTTAGCTCCCCGTTTAGCTCCCCGTTTAGCTCCCCGTTTAGCTCCCCGTTTAGCTCCCCCTTCAGCCATTTCCGGCTGCTGAATCGGCGCTCCGGTCGCTTCGCAGCGTGGCCGTACCCTCCGTTGAGGTGTAGTCAGTATAAACTCGTGCCTAGTTGGGACGGACGAGCTCGTCGCGGCGCTGGGCGCGCTTTCGAGGATCAGTTGGTGGACAGCTTCGGTCAGTTCTTGCTCTTGCATGGTTTTATGAACGCGCGTCTGGCGCAGGCATGGCGAGCGCGTAACTCGTGCTGCGCCCGCCTTCCGGGCTGCGGACAAGGATGCCGCGCTCAACAAGAGGCAGGATGTCGCGCAGAGCTGTGTCCTGTGAGCACTTGGCGAGCGTCGGCGTATTTCGTTGTCGTGAGCTTACCCTCGAAGCCATCTAGCAAGCGGTTAAGCACGAGGCGCTGGCGGTCGTTGATCGCAAGACCGGCGATAGCCTCCCAGAAGCGCGCCTTGGTGAGGACCGTGGCCAGAGTAGTTCGCGCACCCTCGATGGCTCGGCCCAAGCAACCGAGGAACCATTCCATCCAGGGCGTGATATCCAAAGACCCCTTCTGTGTTTCCTCAAGGATTTCGTAGTAGGCTTCCCGCTCCTGCCGGATCTGAGCCGACATGCTGTAGAAGCGTTGCGGGCTGTTTTCCGAGCGTGCCAGAGCCATGTCGGCAATCGCGCGCGCAATGCGGCCGTTACCGTCATCGAACGGATGGATGGTAACGAACCAGAGGTGAGCCAGTCCTGCCTTCAAAACCGGATCTATGCCGGCGTTGGCATTGAACCAGTCGAGGAATCCTTGCATTTCTCCATCGAGCCGTTTCGCCGGAGGTGCTTGATAATGGACGTGCTCCTTTCCGACCGGACCCGAAGATGACCTCCATCGGGCCGGTGCTGTCGTCACGCCAGGCCCCGGCCCTGATCTTGGTCATGCCACTGCGCCCGGTGGGAAACAGGGACGCATGCCACGCAAAGAGCCTCTCGGCCAGTGAGCGGCTGATCATAGTGGCGCGTCGCGTCGAGCATCATTTCAACGATGCCCTCGACACTGCGGTCCGCAGGCTTAAGCGCGCCGATATCCATGCCGAGACGGCGGGCAATCGAGGATCGGACCTGGTCGGCGTCCAGCTTCTCCCCCTCGATTTCACTGCTCTTGACCACATCGGCGGTGAGAGTTTGCAGTATGGCCTCCTGACGGAGAGTGAACCCGAGGGCTTCCATGTGGCCAATCAGCCTGCCCTGCCGGTGACGGACAGCAGCCAGAGGTTCGGCCAAGCTGGTCGCGGTTCCAGCCAAACCGGGGCCAGTTCTTAAGCTCGTGGATATACATTCTCCGCACCTCCTGCGGAGATTGTAGCTTGCAATCACCGCATCCTGTGCGGAGTATAGGAGGTTCAATCTCCGCAAGCCGTTCAGAGACATCGATAAAAATACTCTTGACGTTACTACAAAGTCACGTTAGTATAAAGTCACGTTATGGAGGCGAGACTGATGAAAATCGAAGAGATGACGCTTGACGTTGAACAGCATGTCGAGGTGAAGGCCGATATTGGCGACGTCTTTAAGGGTGTACTGCACCGGTTTGGCGAAGGCAGTACCAATCCGAACGGAGAGTCGATGCAAATGATCCTGGAGCAGCGGCCAGGTGGGCGATGGTTCCGCGATCGTGGCAATGGCATCGGCCACCTCTGGGGCCATGTGCAGGTGATCAAGCCGCCGGTGCTGCTGGAGCTCAGCGGTCCTATGTTCATGTCCTACCCAGCTTTGAATCACGTGGAGCTGCGTCTGGACCAGATCGCCGGGGGAACCAAGGTTACCCTGCGGCACCGTGCGATCGGATTGCTCGATGCGGCGCATCGGGAGGGGCTGGGCAAGGGCTGGCGGCATATTCTCGACAGCCTTGGCAAAGACTTCTCCGATGGCGTTGCGGCCCAACGAGCCTGATGGCTGGAGACCTGGACGGCGTCTGGAAAGCGCTGTCGGATCCGACCCGGCGGGCGATTCTGGATCTGCTGCGTCGAGGCCCCCGAACGACCACCGCGATCGTCGAAGCGTTTCCTCATTTGACCCGCTTTGGGGTGATGAAGCACATCGACGTGCTGCGTGACGCCGGTTTGATCAATACGCGCGAAGAAGGGCGTAAACGAGTGAACTCGTTGAATGCTGTGCCTATCCGGCGGATCTACGAACGATGGGTCAGCCGGTACGAAGAGTTCTGGGCGGACAAGCTGCTCCGCCTTCAGGAAGATGTTCAGGCGGGTCGTGGTCCGAAACACGGCCTGCAAGACCAACCGAAGGACAAATAAACCCGCGGACTCGTCCGCGGCCATAAACCTAACAGGAGAATACTGTGTACACGAAAGATGCAATTCGATTCTCGCTCAATCTTGCCGAGGAAGCCATGTTCAAATCCTTGGCAAAGATCAATGACATTCCACTAACGTTTCCGACTGAAGAAGGAGGATGCCACCCCCTTTGGGTTTTGGGCCACCTCACTTTTGTGGAGGGAGTTGTTTACGAAATGCTCGCCGGCGGAGAGAATCCCGCTGCGGAGTGGGCTAGCTTGTTCGCTCCGGATACGATTCCCACAGACGAGGTAGTCAAGTATCCGCCCATCCAGAAGGTGCGCGCAAGGTATCTGCATCTCCGGGAGATGAATCTGCAATTCCTCGATTCGCTAAGTGATGCCGACCTGGATAAGCCGACCCTTTGGCAGCCTAAGGACGTAGAGGAGCATTTCGCGACCTACGGGAAGGCCCTGCTCACACTGGCTTTGCATCAAATGGCGCACAGGGCTCACATTACCGACGCGATCCGTTCCGCCGGGCGAGCCGTGCCGATTGCTGTAGGCGCTGAAGCGTAGCTGAGCGGGGCGGGGGCCGGCAGTCGAGCAACCGAAGGTCACGGGTCGCCAAATCCGGCGGCCCCCGCTTGAACAGCTATCCGAGCGTTTTTCAGGGCGAGCAAGCCCGCCGTTGACGGTCAGGCGTTGATGTTCTGACCGCCCTTTGACACCCAGTCCGGCGCCGAATCCGTCGCCTGACGCAGCAGCATGTTCAGTTGAGCCGCGTGATGTTGCACGTGCCGCATGTTGTAGAGGAGCAGTTCGCCGTTGCTCATATCGCGATACGGGAAAGGACAGGGATTCGCAACCCAGGCTTCTGTCATTCCCGCCATCACGGCGTCCAACTTTTTGCGGCAGTGCTCGAGGTAGCCGAGCAGTTCGTCTTTCCCGTAGGCGCGCTCCGGCTGGACCACCTCGGGTTCGAGTTCGGTGAGACCGAACGGCGGTGGCGGATGGAATCGGGATTCGCCTTCCGAGGAGAGATAAAGGTCGAGGAAAAACAGCACGTGAAAGGCCAGGTACCAAAACGGGCGCTGTCTCTGACCAGACCACAGAGAATCCGGGCAGGCTTCGATTGCGTTGGCGAGCATATCGATCGCGGCATGGAACTGCTGCCGGATCGCAGATCTCCAGAAGTCCATCGTGAGGCCACTCATATATATCTCTTGTTTAGGATAGATGAGTCATCCCTCACGGTCTTGTCGGGCCAATTGCCGTTTCTCGCGATGCGCGAAAGTCCGGTTCGATCTCGGCGTTCCGGCGGGTCGGGGGGACCCGCGCGGCTCAGGGGAGCCGCGCCACCGTGGACACCGCGGTCCTGAGTTACAGTGGATAGGTGCGATTCGCGCTGTACGGAATTTGGTTTTTGTTCATCGCACAGATTGCCTCCGCGGCCCAAGTCTCCGGGCCGCTGGTGGCCTCTAGTAATCCCAACTATTTCAAGGACGCTAACGGTGCGGTTCTGCTTTTGAATGGATCGCAAACCTGGAATACGTTTCAGGATTGGGGAAGCAAGGGGACACTGCAAACTTTGGATTTCGATGCCTTCGTCAATTTCCTGACTGGGCACGGGCACAATTTCACCTTGCTGTGGATTACGGAGATGCCGAAATTCTGCAATTTTCCTGCTACGGCGAGCGCTCCACCGGACCTGATTGCCGGGCCGCTTCCCTGGCTGAGAACAGGTCCGGGAAATGCGACCGACGGCGGGTTAAAATTCGATCTCACGAAGTTCAATCCAAACTTTTTCGAACGCCTGCGCACAAGGGCCGAGGCCCTGAATCGTGCCGGCATCTACGTTGGCGTTTATTTGTTCACGGGCGAGTGGCTCAATATTTTCCGCTGCTCGAGCGACGGCTACCCTTACACAGGGGCCAACAACATCAATGGCGTTGATGACGGATACACAGGTGGAAAAAAGGGAACTGGCTCCATCACTATGAACGCGCCCAACGCCATTACCAGGTTCCAGGACGCTTACGTGGAAAAGATGATCGACTCTCTAAACGACTTGCCGAACGTGCTCTGGATCATGTCGGAGGAAGCTCCTGCCGATTCTACGTGGTGGAACAATCACCAGATTGCACACGTGCGCGCGTACGAATCCAAGAAGCAGCATCAGCACCCGATTGGTTATGCAGCCCTCATCGAATCTACGGACGCAACGCTTTACAACTCGGACGCGGACTGGGTGGCGCCCGCGGCTAGGATTTCACCGGCCGAGTCGTGCGGTAGCGGGCATCCTCGCTGCAAAGTGAGCGTCAATGACAGCGATCATTCCTACTGGGAGATGTGGAAGGACACGCCGCAAGTGAATCGCAACTATGAGTGGGAAAACTTCATGCACGGCGATCAGGTGTTGTTCATGGACCCTTACGTGGCGTACTATCCGCGCGAAAGCCGGAACATGTGCGTTTCTCCCACCAACGCCATCTGCAGCGGGCCGGATAAGCGTTACGACAACTTCAGAGACAATCTCGGGTACATCTTGAGATACTCCCGCAAGTTGAATCTTGCCAAGGTCAGGCCAAGCAGCGCACTCACGTCGACGGGGTATTGCCTTGCTCAAACTCCGCCGGTTGGAGCGGAGTACCTGATTTATGCTCCTTCGGGCGGGGCGTTCACTGTGAATCTATCGGCCATGGCTGGGTCACGAAGATTGTCGGTCGAGTGGTTCAACCCGTCCACCGGGGCTGCGACTACCGGACATCCGATTCCTGCGGGATCAGCGTCGCAATCGTTCAATCCACCGTTCAGTGGAGATTCGGTGCTTTACCTGGCGGACACTGCGGGACACGCGCGCTGATCACGGTTTCTTTTGCAGCAATAATGCCCAGTCGAGCCACCCTGGAGTATGCGGTGACGTCCATTCCCCGCCCTGGACCATCGGCAGCGGAACCATTTCTCCGGTGAATGCGCTGAACCAGGTGGCTTGGTAGGTTCCGGGATCGAGCTTGATGGTCACTTTTCCTTCCTTCGGCAGATACACCGCATAGATCTCGCCGGGTTTGGCGAGGCACATAGCCCCGTTATTGACCAGTTCGTCGTGCGGCTCGGTCTTCCACCATTCGAAGCTGGTGAAGAAATCCACCATGTGCTCATAGCCCTTGAGCATGCTCTGCGTGTCGTCGCCGCGTCCGTTGATCCAGCCGCCGCCTGTGTCCGGCCAGATATTCGTGCCACGCCGTGAACTCTCGCCGGCAGTCCCGTAAGCGCCGGCCATCGCGATCTCCCATGCCATCTGCCGCAAGGTCTCCGCCGAATCGGTTCCCGGTCCCGGCGCCCAGTGTGGATAGTGATCCTCGTATCCGTACTCTTCGTTGGTCTGGGGAATGATTCGGCCGGTCTTCTTCTGGATCTCCCGTTCCTCCAGCATCAGGGGATGCTGCGGGCGGCGCCAGTCCTGAATGGAAGTAAACCCGAACCAGCCGGAGGCGCGATCCTGGTTCTCGCGATGCACCGGGTGGCTGGTGGCCAGGTGCTTGTACGGGTCCCAGCTTTCGATCAACTCACCCGTCGCATGCACCCACTTCTCGTCGCGGAAGCTGTCCATATCGTCGCCGAGATCGTAGGTGATGTTCGAGAACGCGCTCAAGCGTGCCACCAGGTAACGCAGGTAACGCCGCTCGTCGTCGCTATATTCCTTTGGCTGCGCTTTGTGAGTGGAGATGTCCTGAACCACCGAGATAATCATGTCGTGGTCACGCGAGAATCGCAGCATGCGCTCCCATTTTTGCCAATAGGGTGTATTGAACCGCGTGTAGTCGATGCCAGGCGTCCTGAAATTTTCGGGATCGGTGGCGATCCAGGGCCGCAGAGCCATGCTGAAGTTTTCGCCGGTCATGACCGGCTCGCCCCAGAACATATCAGCCGCGCCCGCCACGAGCACGCGCATCCGGTTGATCTTCATCTTGACCAGACGCTCGATCGTATAGTTGATGATGCGTTCTTCTTTGAAGCCCATTAGCCAGAATGCAGTGGTCCCGTTGAAAAAATAATGCTCACCGGTGCCTTCCCAGATGAAGTGCCATGGATATTTGGCGTCCACGCGCAAGGGCCCGCGCCGATGGCCGTCGGTCGCGTGGAATGTGCCGGAGGTGGTCTTCTCGAAACCGCCTTGCTGATAGGTGATTGAGTAGGTGTAATCGCCTGGCGACGACGGCATAAAGCGGATGCGGAATACGCTGCCGTCCGCCGAGTCGCAGAATCCTTCTACCGCCGTCGCGCTCGCGCTGGCTTTTCCGAAAGTGCCGCGGAGTGTGGCGTCGAGGAACGGGTTCCGCGCGTCGGGTCCCGTGACGTTCACCGCGACTTCCGCAAAATCGTAAGCCTCGACGCTGCTCGCCGGCTGCGAAAATGAAACTTCGCGAGGCGCGCCGGCCAGTACCGGCGCCAGGACCGCCATCAACGACAAGGTGTTTCGAACCATATCCCCCTCAAATCGTCGCTTTAGGAGCTTGTTGAAAAACGGTAACAGGCAGCGCCGTCTGCACATCACTCGGCTTTGGGACGGCGAAGCCAGTCACCATTTTGCGACAAGCTCCTAGAGTACGTAACCGCCGGACCCTCTGTCTATCGAAAGCCTACGAATGGTTATCGGAATCCTACGATCTAGTTGCCTGTCGCGGTGAGTTCGTTAGCAGAACGCAACCGCTCCCTTTGGTCACGGCTCAGTTTCAGACAGGCTTTGCTGAGCCGCGACCGGAGGAAGCGGTACTAACGCTCTGGCTGCGACGGGCCACTAGTCGGCAGCAGAATCTCAGCCACTGAAATGCTGCACTGTTCGTTCACGCTTCTGTACGCCGCCTCGACTGCAGCGAATGTTCGTAAGTATTCGCGGCCGCCGGACTCAAACGCCGAGCCGTCTTTCAGGCACGATATGAAGTGCGCTTGCGTTGACCGTACGCTGTCGCCGCGATAGCCGACGATCACATCATTCTTCCAGGCGAGTACACGGTTCAGATAGACATCGCCGGTCGACGGAATCGAGATTGTGCCGCGCTCCCCTTCGAAGAAAGCGTCGCCCATGGCCGGGCCATCCGGATCGGGATTGAGGAAGCGGTGCCCGTCAATCCAACCGTGCACCGCGGGCTCATGGGTCAAAACAAGTATGGCCTGGTCTTCCGCGATGACGTTCGGATTCCGGCGGCTGGCTTGCGCCACAACTGTTTCGATCTCGCCAAACAGAAATCGTGCGGTGTCGATGTGATGAACCAAGGCCTCATCGATCAGGAGGCGGTGCAGTTGCCGGAAGTAGGGCTGCTTCGGATATGGCTCGTCTCCCATCCCATCGCGCGTTCGCGTGCGAAACCCATAGCCGATGGGAGCGCCAATGTCTCCGCGTGCGATCATTCGATGCGCCACCCGGTACCAGGCCTGCCATCGCCAGTTTTCGTGAACCATCAACCGCACACCGGCCGATTCAGCAGTATCGACAATCTCCAAAGCTGTGCCCCAATCGGGTGCGATGGGCTTCTGGCAGATGACGGGAATTTTTCGCTGAACGGCCAGCCGCACGAGCGGCAGGTGGGTATCGACGCGCGTCACAATGTCGACGAAATCGAGCCGCTCGCGATCGAGCATCTCCTCGGCGGAGCTATAAGCCCTGCCGGCGAATGTTTGGGCGCGGTCTAGCCGCGGATCGGCCGCAGCGACGATTTCAATTTCAGAAATCCGCCGCCAGGCTTCTATGTGACGCTCGGCGAAAAAGCCGCACCCGATGATTCCGCCTTTCAGGACTTCGGGCATGTTGATTTGGAACGGGCCAGCAGACGTTCGGGATTCGCTTGCATCATGGTTCGGATCTGGTCGACGGAGAAGCCCGCGCTACGCAGCCTCTCGGCATAGAGCCGCATGCCTTCGGCTGGCGGTGGCGTTTCGGGCTGGCCGAGGTCTGTGGAGAGGATCGTGCGCTCGACGCCGGTTTCAATGATGGCGCGTTCGATAGTCTCGAAAGGAACGCAGCCGCAAAGGTGGGTCGTCGAAACAAAGCAGCGCTCAAAGAACACGCCGGCGCGTGTCGCGAGTTCCTTCTGGGCCTCGCACGAATGATATGTGGGCCCCCACTCGGGATGCGTCACTAGAATCTTGGACACACCCAACTTTTGGGCGGCGTCGATCAAGACGGAAGTCTCCTGGGGGCTCAGGTGGCCGGTGCCGAGAATACAATCGCTTTTCGCCATGGCAAGGAGAATTTCCTCCACCACCGGCAGCAGATTTCCCTGCTCATCGAGGATAGTGATTCCGCCCGGCTGGCCGTGATAGAGGCGATGGTTGCGTGCCGAGCGCGTCGGCATCCAGACCTGCCGCGCGCCCAACTCGAGAGCGAGCCGCACCGCCGCGGGGTTCAACCCGCCCACCGTTTCATTCAGGACGAGGCCGCCGTAAACCCGGATACCCGGCACGCATTGGGACACCAGCCAAGCGCGCTCGACAGTGGAGTTTTGATGCGACTTGATGAGCACCGCTGCCATGCCCGCATCCTTGGCAGCGCGCGCAAGTTCCAGGTCGTCGAAGCGCCGGCTTGTCGACGTCAGGAGCACTGTGCACATGCAGATCCACGGCGCCCTCGAGATAGTCAGGCAAAAGGCTCAAACCATCACCTCATTGGTCCGGATTCTCTGCTCGCCGCCCATCCGGCCACCGCAGCGAGCGCCGCCGCTAAGGCCACGGTGCCCATGGGAATCGCGAAGCTGGCGGTTTGCCGCGTTACCCGCCCAACCGCCCACATGGCCAAGGCGCCCGCGAGAGAACCGCAGCCGCTGAGAATCCCGATCGCCGTGGATACGTGCGTGCCCGATACCTCCTGGGCCATGGTCAGATACACCGCGACCCAGATTCCCAGACCGAAATTGACGAGGACCAGTGCGGTGACGGCACCCGCCATGGGCAGGATCGGAACCGCCGCACAACACACCACGGCCACCGTCGCCAAGAGGAATACGATTCTCCGAGCCGTTTGCACACCGATCCCCCAGCGCGTCAGCGCCAGAATCGCACTGCCGCACGCGATATTGCCGATATCGAGGCCGAGGTAGATCGCCGTGAGAATCCAGCCCATCTGCCGGCCTGGGCTGAGGCCGCGCTGTTGGGCGAAATAGGTCGGCAGCCAGTTCACGCTGAAGTACAGGCAAGGATTGACCAGCACCGCGACAGCCAGCACGGGCAGAAAGCGCGGGCTCTTGGCGATGCCCGAGAAAATTCTGCCATTGCCCCGCAAGACCCGCAGTTTCCGGCGCCGTCGGTCTCGCGCCAGACGGGCATCAACTTCGGGTCGCGCGTCATGAGGACCCATCCGGCAATCCAGAATACGCCCAGAGCACCGATCAGCACGAATGCCCAGCGCCATCCGAAGATCGCGGCAATGCCGAGAATCAAGCCGGGGGCGACCAACGCGCCCACGCTGGTTCCGCTGGTAAAGATGCCGTTGCCGAGCGCCCGCTCCCTCGGTTCCATTAGCCGCGCCACCACACGCATACCAGCGGGCCAGTTCGCCGACTCCACCACTCCCAGCGAGAAACGGAAGATCAGCAAAGCCACGAAACCATTCGCCAGTCCCGTCAGCACGGAGACAATCGACCACAAGAACACCGCCAATGCAAATGCCCAGCGAAGATTCGAGCGGTCGAGAATCGGACCCACCGCCATTTGCGAAAACGTATAGGCGTAATAGAAAACTGCGAACAGCCAACCCAGCGCTTCATTGTCGAGATGCAGTTCTTTTTGCAGTGCCGGCGCCAGAATGCTCATGGTCTGGCGATCCAGATAGTTCAGACGTGGTCGCCAGAAACAACACGATGCAGAGCTGCCACTTTTTGGACAACACCATCTGGTCAGCCCTGGAGCCTCAATACTTCTTCCACTTCTCCATTTCGGATGCCGTACATGCGATCGTGCAGATTGACGGTGGCATCGCTGTACTGCACCCAGATCTCGATGGGTATCGCCAACCTCGAGCGAGACGGAAGGATCCAGAATATCGATGATGCCATGCTCCGCATTCAGTTTTCTCAAGTGCAGGCCGTCGAGTGTTTTGACTACGGGCATGCCGTGCTCGCCGCTGATCGACTTCAACCCTGCGTCCACCACCACCCGTTCTCCTTCCGTCTTGCTGATCACCGTGCCCAGCACAGTGAGAGCCCGCTCGAAATCTTTGCAGGTGCTCGCGTACTCAGTATCCATCACCAGGTACGAGCCGGCTTGAAATTCGGTGATACCGGGAAACCTGGGCGTCAGATGGTGCGTTCCCGTTCCGCCGGTGCTTACGATTTCAATGGGAATCCCATTTTCTTCGAGCAGGCACCGGCATTTCATCAAAGTGCTCATGGCCAGATCGTAGGCGGACTCCTTTTCCGGACCTTCCACCTGATGCGCCACGTGACCCTCGTAACCCATGAGGCCGCGCAGCCAAAGCCCTTCCGCGAGGACCTTGCGGGCCAGCTCCAGAACGGGTTCACCCGGTGCTACGCCGGTGCGGTTTTGGCCCACGTTGACGTTCACCAGAACACCGAGGCGGCGTCCTTTTGCCCTGCCCGCCGCTCCAAGCGCCGCGACAGCCCTCGGATTGTCCACCACGGCCTTTACGTCGGCCTGCCGGGCCAGATCGACAAAGCGCGCGATTTTGCGGTCGCCGGCCAGCTCGCTGGAAATGAGGATGTCGGTAATTCCGTTCGAGACCAAAGCCTCGGCTTCCGAGAGCGTCGCGCACGTCATGCCGATCGCCCCCGCGTCGATCTGGCGGCGCGCCAGAGCCGGGCACTTATGGTTCTTGTAATGCGGACGCAGCCTGGTCGGGCCCGCGCTAAAGAAGCGCGCCATCTTAGCCAGATTACGCTCCATGGCGTCCAGATCGAGCAGAAGCGCGGGCGTGTCGATTTCGCGCAGACTAATTGGCCTCGTCAGTTATTGCAAGTGGCGGGACTTTGGTTTCTTGATTCAACGGGGGGACGCGTTTGTGCCATTCTGTGGCCTGTTCATAAGCATGAGCGAGGGCGAGAACATTGATTTCCGCGAAGTGCGGCCCACTGATTTGCAGACCAATGGGAAGTCCATCCTTCGAAAAACCGCACGGAATTGAGATCGTAGGCAACCCGTATGCGTTAAATGGCCGTGTATTCTCGGGATCCGGTGGAAGCGGCTTCTCGCTAGAGGCCCGCTTGATTTCCGCGTCCACTGTCCGAGGCGTGCGCCGCCGAGTCGGCGTAATTAAAAGGTCCACGCTCCGGAATACGTCGTCTACAGTGCGGCGAATCAACTGCAGTTCGCGCCACGTGCGGATGTAATCGGAGGCCTTCGTCTGTGCGCCCCGCTCGAGAATACGAAGCGTCTGGGGCTGATAGCCGCGGCGAGCATGAGTGATGTACGGCTCGTGGTAGGCGTACGATTCGGCGCCGCCCACGCCGCCGTCCAAGAGGGAAGCTGCTAGACCGGCGTCTACTAGGGAAGGCAGCACGACCTCACGGGAACCTTTAGTGAGCTTGTTCAATAGCGCGAGCGCATCTTCAACAGCCCGCGTGACGTCTTCATCTAGAGTGTCGTAAAACCGCGGTGGAATCCCGAGGCGGAATTGGGACACCGGCGCTCCGATCGCGCTTAAGTAGTTCGGCACCGGATGATCAACGCTCGAAAGATCTAGACGGTCATAACCGGCGATCTGCTCCAGGACGATGGCTGCATCCTCCACCGTTCGTGTCAACGGGCCACAGTGATCCATCGACCAGACCAACGGGATAATGCCTCGAATGCTGACTCGACCGTACGTCGGTTTGAATCCGACCACTCCGCAGTAAGAAGCTGGCGTTCGAATTGACCCACCCGTGTCGGTACCTAGCGCAGCATAGCAACAATTCGTTGACACGGCCGCCGCCGAACCACTAGATGAACCGCCGGCATTCCGCTCCAGGTTCCAGGGGTTTCGAACCGGACCAAAGAAACTGATTGCCGAGGTCCCGCCCTGCGCGAATTCGTGCAGATTGCACTTTCCGATGAGCACAGCACCTGCCGCCTTTAGCCGCCGGACCACCTCAGAGTCCTCGATGGGAACACGATCTTCGAAGACCGCGCTGGCTGCCGTAGTGCGCACGCCTGCCATATCGATGTTATCTTTGACTCCGATCGGAATGCCGTGCAAGGGACCACGGATGCGGCCAGCTCGCTGCTCCTCCCCAAGCACTTTCGCTTGGGCCAGCGCTTGGTCCCGTATGACAGTAATCCAGGCATTGATCTTCGGGTTGTAGGTACGGATTCGCTCTAGGCAAGACTCGGTGAGCTGTGTGGGGTTCACCGCTCCGGTTCTTATCCTGCGGGATGCTTCGGCTAAGTTCAAACCGGCGAGGTCCTCAGGGGGCTGGTCGTGCGCCATGAGCGCGCTGGCCTCCGACAATGCAAATTGCCGCCGAGTCATAGCCACCTCTTCTCCGTGCGGATGCCAGATATCAAAATATTTTCAACAACGTCGGATTCATCATACTCCAGGGCGACGCGGAATCAGTCCTGGCGAGGTCCTCCATCAACAGGTAGTTCCAACGAAATATCGTTAAGCTGGCACGTGTCGGAATGGTCCAGCGCAATCATGGCTCGCGCCTCGCGACCAACAACAATCCTGTAATGCCTAGTGTTCGCGTACTCAGTATCCATCACCAGGTACGAGCCCGCTTGAAATTCGGTGATACTGGGAAACCTGGGCGTCAGGTGGTGGGTGCCGGTTCCGCCGGTGCTTAGGATCTCGATTGGAATCCTGTTCTCTTCGAGCAGGCAGCGGCACTTCATCAAAGTGCCCATGGCAAGATCGTAGGCCGACTCCTTTGCGGATCCTTCCACCTGATGCGCCACGTGACCTTCATAGCCCATGAGGCCGCGCAGCCACAGACCTTCCGCGAGGACTTGCGGGCCAACTCCAGAACGGGCTCACCGGTGTGACGCCCGTGCGGTTTTGGCCCACGTTGACGTTCACCAGGACGCCGAGTCGCTGCCCTTTCGCCCTTCCCGCCGGCTCCCAGCGCCGCGACGGCCCTGGGATTGTCCACTACCGCCTTGATGTCGACCTGCCTGCCAGATCGACAAAGCGCGCGATCTTGCGGTCGCCGGCAAGCTCGCTGGAGATAAGGATGTTCGTAATCCCGTGTGTAACCAGGGCCTCCGCTTCCGAGAGCGTGGCGCACGTCATGCCGATGGCCCCCCGTCGATCTGGCGCCGAGCCAAGACCGGGCACTTGTGGTTTTTGTAATGCGGACGCAGCCTGGTCGGACCGGCGCTAAAGAAGCGCGCCATTTTGGCCAGGTTGCTCTCCATCGCGTCTAAATCGAGCAGAACCGCAGGCGTGTCGATTTCGTGCGACTCACGGATCCAATTCCAGAAATCATAGCAGCCCTCCGGCCCTTGCTCTAATAGTTTTACGAGAAACAATCGTGGGAATCCACTAGACCGCTTTCAGCGTCGGGTTTAAAGTTCCTTTATTAAGTTATTGAGCCAAGGGGCGACCATCATGCCGTCAGTGAAGGTGTATCCGCAGTCTGGACGAATTCAGGAGGGAGAAACTGTGACTCAGAGATTGGGCTATTTCAAGACACGTTTCCAGAGTTGGCCTGCCGTTGCAACTCTTACCGTGCTCGTCTTTTCCGTTGCCATGTTCTTCTCAGCCGTTCGACTTGATGCTCAGTCGAGCACGGGCATCAACGGGACGGTCACCGATAAGAGTAATGCGGTAATTCCCAGTGCACATATTACCGCCACCAACGCGGCAACCAACGTTGCCTCCTCCACCGTTGCCTCTTCAGAGGGCACCTACACGATCATCGGATTGATTCCCGGTCGATACTCTGTTGTCGTGGATGCGCCAGGTTTCAAGAAAGCTCAGTTTGATGTCGTGGTTGAGGTGGCCAGGATTACCACCTTCAACGTCCAGATGGAGGTGGGCACCACCAGCGAGACCGTAGAAGTGCAGGGAACAGCCGTTTCGTTGGATACTTCGACGCCCGTCGTCGGTACCACCCTCGAACCGGAGCTGGTGAAGAATGCCCCCATTGAAATCAACAGCTTGGCCCGCCAGATTGACTCCTTTATGTACTTGGCGCCCGGCGTGGAAGGCAATGCCGGCTCTCACTGGATCAACGGCGGAGTTACTTACGAAAACGAAGTGATGTTCAACGGCGTTCCCGTAAGTTTCGTCCAATTCCAGGGTAACCAAACTTATATCAACCCCCCCTACGAAGCGGTAAGCGAGTTTCGCGTCAATACCGCCACGTTCGATGCGCAATACGGGCTCGGGCAAGGGACTGTCGCTTTCCAAATGGCATCCGGCACGAATCAGTACCACGGAGACGGGTTTGAGATTCTTCGCAACCAGTATCTTGACTCGCCTTATTTCACCCCGTTTGCCACAACCTTCGGTAGCGATGGAAAGCCCATTCCTCCAATCGACCAGCAGAACAACTACGGGTTCACCCTGAGCGGCCCGATCTTGATCCCGAAAATCTACAACGGCAAAAACCGTACCTTCTTCTTTTTATCCCAGGATTGGTTCAAGCAGAACCAGGCTCAGAACCAGATCGGCACGGTGCCAACGGCGGCCATGAAGGCCGGCGATTTCAGCCAGTACGTAAACGCCAGCGGCGTCATGATTCCCGTCTACGATCCCACCACTGGCGCGCCTTTCCCCGGCAATAAGATTCCCCAATCGCGCTTTAGTCCTCTTGCGCAAACGCTTCTCCCTTTGATTCCGGATCCCAACATTGCAGGCATTAACTTCGGTCTGCAGCAAAATGAACTTCCTGCCATTCACTCGGTCGCGATTAATCAGCATATCTGGAGCTACACGATCGATCACAACATCAGTTCATCGCAAAGCATCCATTTCAGCCAATGGCGGGACTCGGTAACACAACCATCCTTTACGTCAGCTCCGATCGTGCCCTTCAGCAACCCGCTGCAAAGTGGAATCAATAATACTAACCTGGGTACGGGCTTTCTGCTCAATTACGTAAAGACTATAAATCCGCATCTGGTGATGACAGCGGGTGCGAATTGGATTGGGTATATCCAAAAGCAGGACAATGCCAACCACAACGTCAGCTTCCCCGGCACACCCGGTGGCAACACATTCCCGTTAGTCGGCTTCGATGGACAGAATGCTATCTCATCTTGGGGTGTTGCCGGTGGCGCTTACCTGGCGTGTTGCGAAGGTGGACTTACAACGATCAATAACCGAATGCTCGGTACCGTGGTAGCCAATAACTGGCTTTGGACTACCGGTCGCCACACCCTCAACATTGGCGGCGAGTTCCGTCACGAATGGCAAGACGTCATCTCGTGCCAGTTTTGCGCCGGCACGTACAATTTCAGCCAGCGTACCACCTCGCTTCCAAATTCCAACGATCCAAATTTCGGCGTCTACGGCAGTTCCTTTGCGAGTTTTCTCCTGGGATTAGCCGATTCTGATGAGCGCGAGCTTCCCCCTCTCGACCACTTGCGGAACAAAGCGTTTGCTACCTATGTGCAGGACGAGATCAAAGTCAACAGCCGGCTAACTTTGAATATCGGCGTCCGATGGGACGTGATGGTTCCGTTCACCGAGAGTAATAACAATATCATTTATGTGGACGCTAAGTTGCCGGATCCGGGCGCGGGCGGTATCCCCGGCGGCGCCACGAAATTCGGCAATTGCTCGGGCTGCTCCGGAATCAACCGCGCCGACATTCACTGGAAATACTTCGAGCCTCGAGGCGGCGTTGCGTACAAGCTGAATTCGAAGACGGTGGTCCGGGCGGGTGGTTACTTAACCACGCTGGATGGTGGCGCCTACGAATTCGGAACGTCTTTCTCAGCTTCCTTCATGTCAGCCCTGCTGGGCGGCACTTACCTCCGCAATTCCAGCGGCGGCAGTGTTCCTGGTGTAGGAAGTTGGGATTCCAATCCGATGCCGTTCCCCCAGCCGACTCCCTTCAGTTCATCCATCGGAAACGGGGGAGTCATTTTCGCCTTCGATCCTCAGAAAGTTGGCAGAGCCCCCTACCTTTCTAACTGGAACATCGGGATACAGAGGGAGCTCCCCTGGAAGATGTTCCTGACAGCCAACTATGTTGGCAACCGCGCGATTCACCTTCCCACTACCCTGTCGTTGAATAACCAACCTTACCCCTCCGTTTTGCAATACGGGGCGCTTTTGGGTGAATCGATCAATTCTCCGGCGGTCGTCGCCGCAGGCTTTAAGCCCCCTTATCCGGGATTCGTCCAGCAGTTGGGAGCCTCCGCCACACTGATACAGTCCTTGACGCCATTTCCTCAATACCAAGGTTTCTTCCCAGTGTACGAGAATGCTGGGACTGCCTTTTATAATGCTGCGCAGATCCAGGTAGAAAAACGCTTTAGCGGCGGCCTTAGCTTCTTATCTAGCTTGACGGCGGGAAGGCTCATGGCAAATACTTATGTCGGATCGGCGCCCTTTTCACCCAACGGCCTAAATGCGTTTGACAATCGGTCGGAATATGTGCCTTCCGGTAACGACCAGGTGTATTCTCAAAAGACAGTCTTAACCTATGAGCTTCCCGTCGGTTACGGAAAGAAGTACCTGAATTCGAAGGGCGTAGTGGCGCAGATATTGGGTGGATGGCAGGTCAGCGGAATCCTGACTTATTCGGGAGGTTTTCCCTTCGGTGCTTACAACAGCTACAATCCCCTACTTGTGAACAGCTTCGACCGGCCGGATATTAACTCCAGCGTGCCGCTGACAACATATAGTTACAGCCGGTCGTTTAACTGGTTTAAAAATCCTAACGGGCCGCAGCCCGTACAGTTCCCGACCAACGCTTTTGTAAACACCGGACCTTGGCAACTCGGGGATTCCCTGCGCGCCTATGCAGCGTTGCGGTTTCCGCCGTTGAGGGACGAGAATATCTCCGCTATGAAGTACTTTCACATTGGCGAACACGTGAAGGCTACATTACGCATTGACTATTTCAACCTTTTCAACCGAACGCGACTCCAAAATCCCGATAATAACTCTCTCGATTCGACGTTCGGGCAAATTACGAACTTGAGCTCACAACTCAACAACCGGCAAGGGCAGGCGACGTTCCGTCTTGAATTCTAAGCCTCAGGGCCTACAGGCGATGGCCCGCCAGGCGCTTTCGGAAATCGAAAGCGTCTTCGCTCGTGTGGCAGCGGATACTGCTGACCGCATGTGCGACGAAATCCTGAAGGCCCGGCGTATCGCGTGTTACGGAGTCGGTCGCGAAGGGCTCATGATGAAGGCCCTGTGCATGCGTCTCATGCACCTTGGGCTGGACGCGCACGTGGTGGGAGATATGACCACTCCGCCCGTCGGCAAGGGAGATCTGCTGATCACCAGTGCTGGCCCGGGCTTCTTTTCAACGGTCATGGCGCTCGTGGGCGTAGCGCGAGAGGCAGGTGCGCGTACCGTGGTTGTTACTGCACAGCCAGAAGGGCCCGCGCCGCGTTCAGCGGACGTGGTTATCGAACTCCCCGCGCAGACCATGGCCAACGATCGGGGTGGCCCCGCCAGTCTTCTGCCCATGGGCAGCCTGTATGAAGCGGCGCAGCTTGTGTTCTTCGATCTCATATCGATTCTGCTGCGCGAGAAAACCGGACAGTCGCCGGACCAGATGCGTGCCCGCCACACTAACCTGGAGTAACTGCTATGAATTTCGGAATCAATCTCAGCTTTACGGTCAAACGATGGGTAGAGCCGCCCGTTTGGGCTAAGATCGTGCGCGAGAACTTGGGGCTCGATCTTGTCCAGTTCACCTATGATCTGCTCGACCCCTGGTGGCCCGACGATGTGCGACGCTCCATGGCTGCGGAAGTTCGGACCGCCGCGCGTGACTGGGGAATCCAGATTGAGAGCGCGTTCAGCGGCCTGGCGAATTACTGTTTCGACGGCCTGCTGCATCCGGACGCCGCTGGACGCCGCGCGTCGCTCGAATGGTGGAAGCGGGCCTTCGACGTCGCTGCCGCGGTCGGAGCCAAGGCTTCGGGCGGTCCGCTCGGCGGCATGAGCGTAGCCGACGCAACCGATCCTAAGCGCCGCGACCAGCGGTACCACGGCCTTCTCGATTCCGTCGCCGAACTGAGCCGCGCCGCGAAAGTATCCGGTCTTGAGAGGCTTCAAGTCGAATGTACGCCGCTGGCTCGCGAAATCCCCTATACCGTGGAGCAAGGACAGAAATTTCTCAAGGATCTGGAGGGCCGCTGCGAAGTTCCGATCACGCTGCTGGTCGATATCGGCCACGCGCTATATCAGCCGCTGTACGGTCCCAAAGCCAATATGCCGGAGTGGCTAAATGGCCTGGGCCGATCCATCGGCGCCTTCCACCTTCAGAATACGGACTTTCAAAGTGATTCGCACTGGGGCTGGCCGGACAAGCGCGGCCTCTTCGATGTGGCTGGTTTTGCGCGCGAGGTGCGCGAGGCGAGCCTTGAAGATATTCCGGCGTTCCTCGAAATCATTTACCCGTTCGAGCTCGCCGATGAGACCGTTCTCGCGAGTATCACGAGTTCTGTGATGCACTGCCGCCGCGAGTATGGCGGCGAGAAGATGGAGAAGAAGCAGATCGCTTGAGCCAATGAGAATTCTGATCCTGATTTCCTCCCTTTTGGTGATGAGCCTCCGTGCCGAGCCCATCAAGCTGCATCCTGACAACCCGCACTATTACCTGTTCCACGGACAGCCAACTATCCTGATCACTTCGGCCGAGCATTATGGCGGCGTAGTGAACAAAGACTTCGATTACGTCGCGTATTTTGATGCGTTGAAAGCCCATGGGTTGGATTACACGCGCATCTATCCTGGCTTTCTGTTCGAGCCCATGGGCAAGTTCATGAAGGGCAACACGCTGGGCGCCAAGCCCATCAGCCTGACGCTGCCCTGGGCGCGGAGCCAGAAGCCAGGTTACGCGCTTGGCGGGAACCTGTTTGACCTTGACAAGTGGGACCCGGCGTTCTTCGCGCGCCTGAAAGATTTCGTCGCGAAGGCGGCCGAACGCGGGATCGTGGTGGAGATCTGCTTTTACAACGCGCAATACGGTGACACGTGGCCCATGTCTCCTCTGTATTACGAGAACAACATTCAGGGCGAAGGCCGCTGCGATTATGAGGATGCGCAGACGCTGAAACACGCGGACCTGGTCCGGCGTGAAGACGATTATGTCAGGAAGATCACTCAGGAGGTCAATGAATTCGACAATGTGATCCTCGAAATCTGCGATGAGCCCTATCTCACCGGCACGCCCATCGAGTTCGCCGGACCGTGGATCGCCCATAACGTCGAGGCCATCAAGAAGGCGGAGAGCATCCTGCCGCAAAAGCACCTGATCGCCCAGCAGATCGAGGGACCCATGGGAGGTCCATGCGATTTCACCGCGCATCCCGACGTTTCCGTCATCACCACACAGTACGCCTGGGAGGGAAGCCACGAGCAGATGGGCGGCCTGATGGCTCTTGATTACGAATACAACAAGAACAAGCCCATCGACTTTAACGAGACCGACTACTATCCAACCTGGTATCAAGGCGATCGGGTAGCCGATTCTCGCGTAGAGGCGTGGGAGTTCATCGTCGGCGGCGGCGGCAGCTTCAACCAACTCAACGGGCTCTACACGGTTCGCGACCCCGGCGGCAAAACGGAGGAGAACGCGCAACTCGGCCGCGCGCTCAAAAGCCTGCACGATTTCATGTACAGTTTCAATTTCCTCAAGATGCGTCCGGATAAAAGCTTCGTCCAAGGCGGCCTTCCCCTTGGCACCTACGCGCGCGGCATGAGCGAACCCGGCAAGCAGTACGCCTATTACCACCACCACAGCGCGTTCGGCCGCAACACGGCATCGTATAAAGTGACGCCGGGGAATTATCAGGAAACGCTAGTGCTACATATACCCGCCGGCTCGTATCAAGCTGACTGGGTGGATGCGGCGACGGGAGCGGTAGTGCACAGTGAGAAGTTCACTCACGACGGCGGGAACCGCAACCTCACGACCCCGACGCACACCGTAGACGTGGCGCTGCGGATCACGCGCAGGTAGCAAGTATCGTCGCGTCCCTCTGTGCGACTCATTGTGATCAACCGTGCCGAGCAGCGCGGCGAACCCGGATGCGTCGGTCGTCGACGATGACCAAACTACCTTGCAGGTGGTCGTCGATGGTGGAATCTAAGAGGCGCGTCAGAGCTTCTTCGGTGCGCTCTATCGTTGTTGGCCACACCCTGAGCCGGATCACACCCGCGTGGCTGCCGACTGGATACATGCGTGCGTCGGCGAAGTCCCCATCGAACGTGAGCACGATGGCGCGTTGCTCCTGCGCCCAACGAAAGATGACCTCGTCCAACGCACCATTGAGACCCACATCGCAAACATGCATGACGGCCCAATCCGAGCGCTTCGACCTGATAAACGCAGCGATTCGTGGCGGGATGTTCTGATCCAGCAGAACTGCGATTCTCAACTCGGGATGACCTGCTCTTCGTCCACTACGTGGGCGGCATACTCGAGCGCTGCATTCACATCTTCTCGCGTAAGTTCGGGATAACTCTCAAGAACTCGACCTACTGTGTAACCGCCTGCAATCATTCCTAGGATGTTGCGCACCAGAATCCGCGTGCCTCGAATCACAGGTTTTCCGCTACAAATCCCCGGGTTGACTTCGATGCGATCCATAAGAACCAGCTTAAGGGAACCGCTGCAGGGAGTCCAGCTATTCCGGTCTCACCAGCATCTTCACATGCTTGTCTTTCTCGTTCAGTAGGCCGTGGTATCCCTTGCCCACGAGATCATCGAGCCCGATGTGGTCTGTGATCAGAAGGTCGCCGCGAAAACGCGGGTCGGTCATCATGCGGATGGTTTCGTCGTAGACACCGTAGCCGCTCATGCTTCCCGAGATGGTTTTCTCGCGGAAGACGACGTCGGTGAGGTCGATGGCAGCGGGTTTTTCGAACACTCCCATGATCACCAGGCGGCCTCGCGTGCGCGTCAGCTTGGCGGCCATCAGTACTGAGGTGGGCTGACCTGCGCATTCCATGACGAGATCGAAGCCCTCGCCGCCGGTGATTTCGAGCGCGCGTTTCTCCACATCATCACGCGTGGGATTGATGACGGCGTCGGCGCCACACTGCCTCGCGGCTTCGATGCGCCGTTCGGCCATTTCGATTGCGACTACACGTTTGGCGCCGCGCAGGCGCGCACCCATCAGCGCCATCAGGCCGATCGGTCCAGCGCCGACAATCGCGATATTGTCCTCCGCGCCCGGCTGGCCCTGTGCAACGGCGCGCACCGTGGACGAGAACGGTTCGACCAGCGCGCCAATCTCGTCGCTGATCGCATCGGTCAGGTGGTAGCACTGATAGGCGTTCAGGTTCAGCCGTTCCGCCAGCGCGCCGCCAGTCCACGACGTACCCAGGAACGCCACACGATCGCACTGCGCCATCGACCCTGTCCGGCACCAGCGGCATTTTCCGCACCCGATGATCGGACAGGCCGCGATGCGGTCGCCAACCGCGAAATTCTCGACGCCATCTCCAACAGCGATGACTTCACCCGACATCTCGTGGCCGATAATGACCGGTGCTTGCACGCCCGTCACCGGGTGCGGACGGTCGAGAGGGATATAGAGCGGCCCTCCCATGTACTCATGCAGGTCGGTCCCGCAAATGCCGCACCACGCCACTTTGACCTGAACCTGCCCGGGAGGCGGCGCGGGAGGTTCAATCACCTTCTCAATGCGGACATCCTGGCGCCCGTGCCACACCGCGGCTTTCATGCACTTTCTTTCTTTATGTAGAGAACCGCCGGTCCAATGAACGGCACCGCGAAGGACTGCTGCTTGCCGCCTATGACGTTGCCGCCGAGCGTAACGGTCCCCTCCGCCGGATGCATCCACTCCACGCTGAACCGTCCCTGGGCATGCGATAAGTCCACTGAAGCCTGATCGCCTTCTGGCAAGTAGACCAGGAATTCCCGCTCGGGATTGGCCAGGCAGTAGCCCGTCGACGCCAGTTCGTTGCGCGGTGTCACGGAGGCAAGGTCCATGCGGAGCGCATAAGCGCGCGTGTACCCGATGGCCTTGCGCACGGGCTCCCAGGTCCAATCATCGCGGCGATTCAGATCACGCAAGGGATATCCAGGCCGAGGTCCCCAGTTCACTTCGGGGCATGGGCCCCCCGCGATGGGATCCCAGCTATCCATCAGCAGCGTGTTGTGGCCTCGCGCGAGGCACTTCCATGCCCAGCTCACTGTTCCGCCGTGACCCCAGAGGTGGTCCGTGTCGTTCACGCTGACTTTCTTGCCTTCCCACGCCGGAGGATCGAAGAGGAACTGCCGGCCGAATGGCGATACCCACTCCGCCGGGCTCGCCATCATCTCTTCCATGCGCTCGACCCCGGCTCCGGTCAGTCCTACAGGGTGCCGCTTGCCTTTTTCGGTCTCAAGCTTGTGCATGGTGTCGACCACCCACCAATCCCAATCTTTCCCACCGCCTTCGTTCACCACCTCGTAGAGCACATTGTCGAGATCGTCCACCGTATCCACGATCTTCCTCAGGTAGGCCGCGTGCTGCTCGCGCACTTGTGAATCGTCCAGGTCCGGTTGACCATCGCCGTTTCGGTCGCCATTGACGCCGTTAATATTGTTCTGGGCATTGAGAGGATGACCTGACCACGTCTGCTTTCCGCAATGAGGAGGCCGGTTGTAGCTGAACCCCTGGAAAAGTTGCACCGCACAGTAGATGCCACGATCCCGGCACTCGCTGACGCGCGCGCGCATGCGGTCGAAGTAGGCCGGATTGAACTTGGTGAGGTCGAACCTCAATCCGCCATCCAACGCCGTGCCTGGGCCGGTTCGCATGTAGAGCACAGGCTCGAACAGGATCTTGTCCGGCGTCCAGGGCGCCCAGGCCGACTGCTGCCATCCCCACAACCGCATGAAGTTGTGGTTGTGGCTGAGCATCATGGCCAGGTAAGCTTGCCAGTCAAACGTGGGTATGGGCGCGAATCCGGTGTCCTGCAGGTTTGCCCAGGTGTGCGCACCCGTTAGAAAGATGGCCCGGCCGTTGCCGTCGGCGAAATAACGAGGGTTTTGAGGGTGGACACGTAGCGGTCCCGTGGCCGCCTGCCTCGCGACCTGCGCGGGGGCTATCTTCCACGCGCCGGCCGCCGCGCCGTAAGCTATCGCCGTTTTCAGAAATTTCCGCCGATCCATGTTGTCGTCTCCTTAAGCCAGTTGCCCACCGTCCACGAACAGCAACACTCCGTTGATGTAGCTGGCATCGTCCGATGCCAGAAAAAGCGCCGGGCCGGCCACATCCTCAGGCGTTCCCAAACGGCCTAGCGGAATCAAACCTCTGGCGGGGTCATACTTTTTCATGAATTCCGGATCGTTCAGCACGGGCACAGTTAACCGGGTCTTGATGCACCCAGGGCCGAGCGCGTTGGAGTTGATGCCGTGGGGGCCGAGCTCACGAGCCAGCGTCTTGGCAAGCAGGAATACGCCCGCCTTCGAGGCATTATAGTGCCCCAAACTTGCCTCTGCGTCCCAGCAGTTTGTCGACGCCATGAAGACGAGCTTGCCTCGCTTGCGGGCGACCATGTGTGGAGCTACCGCCCTGGAGACCAGGAACGCACCGCGCAGGTTGGTATCGATTGTGTTGTCCCAGATCGCGTCGGAGATTTCGAGAAAGGGCACCGCGGGGGCAATCCCGGCCACGTACATGAGCACATCGATGCGGCCGCGCCAATCCGTCACTTGCTGCACCATGGCCTGAACCTGTGCGGAATCGCGCACGTCGCATAGTAGACACCGCGCATCGGTACCCTCGGCGCGCATCTCTTCAGCCGTGGTCTCCATCATGGGACAGTCGATGTCAGCGATTGCAACGTGAGCCCCTTCGTGGCCCAAACGGAGGCCAATCGCTTTGCCGATGCCTTGCGCGCCGCCAACCACCAGCGCTACCTGGTCTTTGAATCGCGCTACACCGTTCGTAGGCTGATCACCCATCTGTTCCCTCACCGTTAAAGTATTAGTCACAGTTCAGCCAGTCTGTAACGATAGCCCAAATTTTTGTTGGGGCAGCACGCTCGGCGCACGTGGCAGCCCGTCGTGGGATTTCAAAAGTCTTTCAGAGTTTTGTTATAGCCAGCCGGACCGGGTCCATAGGACTCTTGAGGGGGTCTGGCCGAGCCATCTGGTGCTCAGCAGGCCAGGAATGAGACTCAAGGACAAGGTGGCCCTGGTCACCGGCGGGGCGTCGGGCATCGGAAAAGCGACTGCGGAGCTCTTCGCACGCGAGGGTGCGCGGGTCGCTGTCGCAGATAATAGTACAGACGGCAGCGGCACCGCAGAGGCGATCAAGACTGCCGGCGGCGAGTCCATCTTCGTGCCGGTTGATGTATCCGATGCGAGTAAGGTCGCAAAGATGGTAGAGGGCGCGCTTCAAGCGTACGGTCGTATCGATATTCTCTTCAATGGCGCGGGAATCCTCTACTATGGGACGGTGCTCGAGACCGACGAGCAGGCCTGGAATCGCGTGATCTCCATCAACTTGACCGGCACCTATCTGTGCTGCCGGGCGGTGTTGCCTCACATGATCCGCCAGGGCGGCGGCTCGATCATCAACGTAGCATCCACGGTGGGTGCACACGATGCCTGTGCGAACGCCGTGGCGTACGTCACTTCCAAAGGTGGCGTAACATTATTTACGAAGGCCGTGGCCATCGATCATGCCAAGCAGGGCGTGCGAGTTAATGCGCTTGTTCCAGGCGCGACCGATACTCCAATGATTCGAAAGGCCCTTACGCCGGAGGCGCTCGATGCGCTGGCGGCGTCGCACCCAATCGGCCGCCTGGGACGCCCTGAAGAACTGGCAAAGGCTGTGTTATTCCTGGCGTCGGACGACGCCTCGTTTGTGACTGGCACGGCCATGTACGTGGACGGCGGCCAAGCGGCTAAGATTTGAAGATTTAGGAGACCGTATGGTTTTTGCTAGAGGTTTGAGCGCGCCGGAAGGTCCGGTGGCATTGCCGGACGGAACTTGGCTGATTGTAGAAGGTGGAGCCGAGCGCGGCTGCGTGACGCACATCAGTGCAGACGGCCAGACCAAGCGCATCGTCAAGAAGACTGGCCGGCCGAACGGCCTGGCGGTCGACGCGAAGGGCGTCATCTGGGCCGCTGAGTCAAAAACTCCGTCGCTCGTGCGCCTGACCATGGACGGGAAGGCTGAGGTGGTTGCGACCGGGTGCGACGGGGAGCCTTTCCTGTTCCCGAATGATCTTTGTTTCGGACCAGATGGCGGCCTGTACCTCACCGACTCCGGCGTTTTCATCGACAATTTCGCGCCGAACAATCAGATCCGTCCGGACTACATGGATGTCAAGTATGACGGCCGCGTCTATCGCGTCGACGCCGAAACAGGCAAAGTGAAGAAGCTGGATACCGGCATCAAGTTCACCAATGGCATCGCATTCGGCCCGGACCGTTTCCTGTACGCCAACGAGACGCTCACCGGCAACATCTATCGGTATGAATGGAAGGGTGGCGAGATCGTCGGCCCCCGCATCTTGTTTGGAAACGTGATCCGGCCGGATGCGCCGCCTGGCTGGAAGGGCCCGGACGGCATGGCCTTTTCGACGGACGGCAGACTGTATGTAGCGGTATTCGGGCAGCGCGATGTGACCGTGCTGGGCACAAAAGGAGAAGTGGTGGAGCGCATTTCCACAGCGGGCAAGCTGCCTACAAACGTAGCTTTCGCTTTACCGGGCCGCAAACGGATTCACGTGACCGAATACGAGTTCGGGCAATTAGAAGCGTTTGATGTTGCGACCGACGGCCTGCCGTTGTGGACAGGCCCCGGTGTGAGCGGCGGTGCAACCGCCTGATGAGCATTTCCGCAGCGCAAGGAGAGAATCCGAGCGGCGTCCCGCACTTACGGCGCGTCCTTTCGGTTTGGGACCTGATTCTTTACGGGATTGTTGCGGTCACCCCGAGCGCGCCCGCAACCGTTTTTGGCCTGGCTGAACTGCGGTCTCACGGCCATGCAGTTGTAACAATTCTGGCAGCGATGGTCGCCATGGTATTGACGGCGATCAGTTACGGGCGTATGGCGGCTTTGTATCCCTCGGCAGGCTCTGCGTACACGTATGTAGGCCGCGGACTGCATCCTTACCTGGGTTTCGTCTCCGGATGGGCGATGCTGCTGGACTATGTAGTGAGTCCCCTGTTCTGCGTGATTTACGGCAGCCTGGCGCTGCAGCGCGCGGTTCCGGCGCTCCCCTATCCCATATGCGCGGCTATGTTTGCCGGCGGTATTACTTATCTCAACCTGCGAGGAATTCGCTCTACTGCGCGCGCCAACCAGGTGCTACTTACGTTCATGTTCGTGGTGTTGCTGAGCTATATCGTGATGGCTGTGCGTTACCTTCTTGCGCAGCATGGCGTTGCAGGTTTGTTCTCTACGAAGCCGTTCTACAATCCTGCGACGTTCAACGTTCGTGACATTGCCGGCGCTACCTCGTTCGCGGCCCTGACGTACCTTGGCTTCGATGCAGTGACCACGCTGGCGGAGGACGTGAAGAATCCGCGCCGCAACGTGATGCTGGCGGCCGTCGGGGTTTGCGCATTCACAGGCATATTTGGCGGGCTGCTGGTTTACCTGGGCCAGCTTGCCTGGCCGGATTACACTACCTTTTCCAACATCGAGACGGCATTTATTGAAGTGACCGGCCGTGTGGGCGGCGTAGTGCTATTCCAGGCCATGGCGTTCCTGCTCGTGATTGCTAATGTCGGCGCCGGAATGACTACTCAGGTGGGCGCCGCGCGTCTCCTGTTCGGCATGGGCCGCGACGACGTGATCCCGCGGCGGTTCTTCGCTCACTTGCATCCGGTGCGCAACACGCCGAACCGCAATATCTGGCTGATCGGAATCCTGGCCTTCGCCGGCGCGCTGGTGATGAGTTACGAACTCACGGCGGAAATTCTGAATTTCGGGGCCTTCCTCGGGTTCATGGGAGTGAATCTGGCGGTGATCTGGCAATTCTGGGTGCGGCGCGCGGAGGGACAGCAACGGGAGTTCTTCGCCGACATTGTTCTGCCAGGACTTGGATTCCTGTTCTGCACGCTCATCTGGCTGGGCCTGGGTGCGCCCGCCAAGATCGCCGGCGGCATCTGGTTCGTCATCGGGCTGTTTGTGCTAGCCACGCATACACGAGGTTTCCGGCAGGCGATTGTTTTGCCTGACCCCGCCAACTACGAGTGAAGTGGAGGAGATCGAATCGATGAAGATGAAAAAGTTCATCAATAAGCCCGAGAACATCGTGCTGGAGCTGCTCGAGGGTTTTGCTCTCGCGTCATCCGGACCAGATCCGGCTGGTCGGCAACAATCTGGTGGCGCGGACGGTGCCCAAGGCCAAAGGCAAGGTGGCGTGTGGTGACGCTGGGCGGCAGCGGCCATGAGCCGGGATTGAGTGGATTCGTGGGCGAAGGGATGCTGGACGTCAGCGTCGCCGGCGAGATTTTCGCGGCGCCCGGCGCACCGCGGTGCCTGGAAGCTATCCGGCTGGCGCAATACGGCGCGGGCGTTCTTTTCATCGTGCTGAATCACGCCGGCGATGTGCTGTCCGCGAACATCACCATGGACCTGGCCAAGCGCGAGGGTCTGAACGTCAAAATGATTCTGACACACGAAGATATTTCCGGCGGACCAAAGATCATCCCGAGGACCGCCGCGGCCTGGTCGGGTTCCTGCCGGTCTACAAAGTGGCGGGCGCGGCCGCGGAGCAAGGCCGCCCGCTGGATAGCTGCCTCGAGATCGCCGAACGCATGGGGCGCAACATGCGCACCCTGGCTGTCGCGGTGCAGACCGCCACGCATCCCTCCACCGGCCAGCCGATTTTCGAGCTGGGCGACGATGAAATGGAAATCGGCATGGGCCAGCACGGCGAAGCCGGCACCGGCCGCATGAAATTGAAGACCGCCGACGAAACCGCGGAGATCATGCTGGAGATGCTGCTCAAGGACCTCGAAGTGAAGGCGGGCGAAGAGCTGCTGGTAATTGTGAATGGCGCCGGCGCCACCACGCTCATGGAGCTGCTCATCCTGTTCCGCCGCGTCGCTCAGATCCTGAAGGCGAAGGGAATCAAGCTCGCGCGAGCCAAGGTGGGCGAGTTCATCACCACGCAGGAGCAGGCCGGTTTCCAGCTGATGATCGCACGCATGGACTCCGAGCTGATCCGTCTCTGGGACGCGCCCAGCAATACGCCGTATTTCGTAGTGCGATGACGCAGACCGAATCAGCCAGGAACGATTTTGGCGCGGATGTTCGCGGGCGGGGCGGCGCGAATCCGCGCGCAGCACGCCATGCTTTCGCACTGGACTGCGCGGCCGGGGACGGCGATCATGGCGCAACCATGCTGCGCGTTGTCGAACAGTCTGGAGACATGCTTTGGCGCGGACAGTCCGCAGGATCTGAGGACCTGCTTGAGCGACGCCGGCTGGAGAGTCTTAGGCGTCGACGGCGGAGCTTCCAGCTCGCTGCTCGGCACGTTTTTTCAGGGCATGGCGGATTGCCCGGCGTCCGGCGGCGCCCTGGATCAGCAGCTCGCGATCTGGCTGCGATTTTTGAGGCCGGGCTGGCGGCAGTCTCGGAAGCAAACCAAAGCCCAGCCCGGCGACAAGACCATGATGGACGCTCTGGTCCCGGCGATTGCCGCCCTGCGGGCGGCCGCGGACAGCGGGAAAGGCGTCAGCGAGGCCATGGGCGATGCCGCCTCGCGCGGCGCGCGCGGGAGCGGAATCGACGCGCAACCTCACGGCGCGCTATGGCCGCGCGAAGTTTCTGGGCGAGAAAACGCGCGGACACCAGGACCCCGGAGCCACCTCGATCGCGCTTCTGTTCGAAGGGTTTTCAAATGCGCCTTGATCGAATCAAAAGGAGAATCTGGCAATGCCTGATGTTGACGATGTGCAAGACGGAAAGAACTACCATTTCGGCGTTCCGATGCAGGCGAACGCTTTTTTCCTGAAAGGAAGCAACTCGCTCGACTGGGGGATGAAGAACCGGCTGGCGCGGATCTTCAACCCGGCCACGGCAAGAACCGTATGCTGGCCGTGGACCACGGCTATTTCCAGGGGCCCACGACGGGCCTGGAACGCATCGACGTGTCCATTGTGCCGTTGGTCCCTTACGCCGATGCGCTCAATGATCACGCGCGGCGCGCTGCGCACCTGCATTCCGGCCGAGATGTCGAAACCGGTGGTGCTGCGATCGAGCGGCGGCCAGAGCATCCTGAAAGAGCTTTCCAACGAGCTCGTGGCGGTGGACGTCGAGGACGCCGTGCGGCTCAATGCGTCGGCCATGGCGGTGCAAGTCTATATCGGCGGCCAGCACGAACATCAGTCGATCGGCAATCTGGTCAAAGTGGTGGACGCCGGCAACCGGCACGGCATTCCCACGCTGGCCGTCACCGGCGTGGGCAAGGAACTGGCGCGCGATGCGAAGTATCTCGGCCTCGCCACGCGCATCTGCGCCGAGATGGGCGCGCACGTCGTCAAGACCTATTTCTGCGAAAAGCAATTTTGCGCGGGTGGCCGCCGCTTGCCCCGTCCCGCTGGTAATCGCGGGCGGCAAGAAGCTGCCGGAGCTGGACGCGCTGAAGATGGCGTACGAGGCCATCGATCAGGGCGCCGCCGGAGTGGATATGGGCCGCAACATCTTTCAGTGCGACGCGCCCATCGCCATGATCCAGGCGGTGCGCGCCGTGGTGCACGATCAGGAGAAGCCCGAACAAGGCCTACGAGCTTTATCTTTCGATTGAAAAAAGATTCCGGCGCCATCCCCAACAGGAGCTAATCGATGCTCAGAAAGAAACCACCCAGGTCGTCTGCGTCGCGGAATTTCGCGCCAAGGAAGGCAAAACCGATGAGCTCATCGCCGCCATGCACCCGCTGATGCAGCCAACCCATAAAGAGCCCGGCTGCATCCGCTACGAGCTCAACCAGCGTGTCGACGATCCGCGCTGGATCACCTACGTCGAAAAATGGAAGGACAAGAAAACCTTCGACGAGCACTGCGCCATGCCCTACATCACGCATTTCTTCAACGATGTGCAGCCGGGATTGGTGGAGAAGTTCGAGGTAAAGCTGTACCAGGAAATTCTGCCGTAGCTCCACGGACAGTCGGGGGTCGATTGACCGCTGTTAGGGTGCGTGGAATAATGAACCTCCATGCGGGTTCCGAAAAAGCTGTGTGAGGACCAATTCCGCGTCGTGGAACCGCAGATCAACGCGGAGGGAATCCACGTCTGGCCGTTTGATCCCGCGTTTCCAGTGGACGTGCGGTTCATGACCAGCGGACTGCGGCACAATGTGCGCAAGAACCGGCACGAGTATTTCGAGCTGGCGTATCTGTGCGGAGGAGCGGCTAGTCTGGAGATCCAAGACCGGTCTCTGCCGCTCCATGAGGGCGACCTGGCGGTCGTGGGCAGCACCCTGTATCACCGATTCGAATGCCGCTCCGAACCGCCCGTGACTCTCGCGGTTCTGTTCTTTCAGCCGGACCTGATCCGCGCCGATGGCGGCCCCGACAACGCCGAATATCTAACGCCGTTTCTACTGCAGGACTCGCAGTTTCCGCACGTAGTTTCAGCGAATACGCCGATACCCGGGCAAGTGTTCGACCTGATGCAGCGGATTCGGGCGGAACTGCCGGCTACAACGCCGCGGTCGCGCCTGGCAGTGAAGACCTACCTGAAGATGATTCTGATTCTGCTGGTGAACCAGTACGCTTCGTATGCGGGGACGGTCGAGACGTTTCAGCGGCAGCAACGTGCGCTGGAGCGCCTTGCGCCCGTTATTCGATCATCTGGAAAGACACTTCGGCGAGCCGACCCAAGTGCAGGAAGCGGCGCATATCTGCGGGATGAGCGAATCGCACTTCATGAGCTTCTTCAAACGGGCCACCGGCCAGTCCTTCATGGCGTATCTGAATCACTGCCGGATCGAGAGGGCCCAGGCGCTGCTGGCGATGACCGATAAATCCGTGTCGGACATCAGTCAGGAGATGGGCTTTTGCGATCAGAGCTACTTCGGAACGGTCTTCCGCAAGCTGGTGGGGATGACGCCGGCTGCGTATCGCGCTAAATCCCGCGCGGATTGGCCCACGCGCCAGCGGGATCACGGAACAGCGCATCCCAACGTCGTCACGCGGGTTTTGTCACGCGCCGTCTGAATGGCAGACAGTAATCAAACCGGCTGCTATGCTCACAACTTTTCAAGTTGGCCGATTCTGTCTTCGACGACTTTGCTGAATCCTTCTACCTCTTGGGAAGAGTATCCAGCGGCGCGGAAGGCATCGCGTATTTGGCCCGGTGATAACTGGGTCAGCAATTGACCCATCCACTTAGCGTCGGCTCGAGGAATGCGTTTGCCAATCCAACAAAGGCGAAGCCTATTATGAAACTCCCGCGGAGTAAACAGGAATAAGAGCGCGTCCGGCGGGTGCGCGAAAATCCACGTAGTCGGCCGTGGCATGGATAATGAACCTGGAGTGGCTATATGAGTTCAGGTTGCCCCTCGCCTTTTGCATGGGCCAAGTGAGCCCCGCCGTTCCAAAGCTGGAGCCGAGGTCGCTGACCATGTAGATCCGCTGAGCAGCAGCCTCTCCATGACGGCTCTCCTCGTAAATCGCATTGTTCTCATCGGTCAGATCCCAGTTGTTGATGAGCGCCATCATCACTCTCAATCCATTCAGCTCTCGCGTACCGGTGAAGGGATCTGCGCTCCACTTCCAATTTCCAACCTTTTCCTCCCCTTTGAGATATCTCTTCAGCCGGACGTTATACATGGTCCCATCGCGGCCCACGAATGCCTGGCCACGGTGAAGGTGAGCTGGTAAGCCGCTGACGCGTACGTCCGGAAGAAAGTAATCCTCATTGGCAAAGTAGCCGACGGCCCAGACCAACCGTGAGGCGGCCGTTTCCGGGCGC